>NZ_FRBR01000019.1 GCF_900142665.1 Roseovarius pacificus | reverse complement strand
CGGTTCAGCGCTTTGTCCGCGATCGGAAGCGGGCTGGTGCCGGTTCGGGCGAGGCGTTTATCCCGCTGCACTTTGCGGCAGGTGACGCACTGCAACTGGCACTGTCAGAACAAACCGCTTGATCAATCTTTCCTGTCCGGAGCTTTATTGCTTCGGCACAAATCCCTTGTTCGCTTGATTATCACTAAGCGCCGAGGCAATAAGGCCGCTGAAATTCCTGCCCGAAACTCTAGCAAATCAGTTTAATCTGACAATGCCCGTTCAAGAAATCCCTTGCAAACAGGAGCCGTCCACAAATGACAGTGCCCCGTGAGGGCGGGGTCGGGCAGCGGGTAAGCGGCCTCAAGTCAGATCGCTCTGACACCGCCAGATGGGTTGCTCTGATACCGGCAAGTCACATATTAACAGAGGGTCACGGTTTGGCAGTGACGATCAATGACCCGCCCGGGGTTCGGCGGAAACTGCGAAAGGGCACAAGTAAATCGTGAGCGTTTCCAATCATGTGCAACAAGAGTTTTCGCGGCCTCGCGAACTCGAGCGAAATTGCTCGGTCCGTGGCACCGTAGAACTTGTGATCGACAGTTGGTCGTTTCTGATCATCCGGGAGGCATTTTTTGGTATTCGCCGGTTCGATCGTTTTCAACAGCGTCTCGGCATTCCGCGTCAGACCTTGACGAACCGGCTGAATGCGCTGATCGAGAACGAAATCCTTGTCGTTGGGAAAAAAGAAGGTGAGGCGGGCCGACAATACTTTTTCACCGAACGTGGCAAGGACCTGTTCCAGATCATGCTTTCTCTGATGGAGTTCGGGGACCGCTGGTTGAGCGGAGATGCAAAACCGCCGCTTCAGATGATCCACACGACTTGCGGTGCTGAAATGCACCCGATGACCGTTTGTTCGGAGTGTCTTGAGCCGGTCGAAACCCATACCGTTCATTTCCGGGACGGTCCTGGTGCCGGATACTCTCCTGTGTCGGAACGTCCGCGTACCAGGCGCAGTTCCGACCCCAAGGTACTGGAACGTGTCCGGCCCTGTTCGGTGGCGCGATCCCTTCAGATCATCGGCGACAAGTGGAGCTTCCTGGTTTTGCGCGAGGCCTATTTTGGTGTTCGTCGATATGACGAAATGCGCGAAAAGCTAGGGATTGCGAGCAATGTGCTTGCCGACCGTCTGGCGCGGCTGGTCGATGCCGGTGTCTTTGATCGGGTGCCATACGGCTCTGGCTCACGGCGCTGCGAGTACAGGTTCACGGATATGGGGCGTGCGCTATACAAGCCAATGATCGTGATGATGGCCTGGGGTGATCGTTGGCTCAATCCGGATGCTGCCCCCCTTCGGCTTCGGCATCGAACCTGCGGGAACGATTTCACCCCGCAGGTCGTGTGCAGCGAATGCAAGGAACCGCTCAAGGCGAATGAAACGGATTACTTCCTTCGTTATGATTTGAGCGTGCCCTGATCTTCAGTGCCGGTCAGAGTCTGGTTTCTCAATCATTGCGGCAATCCGGGCCTTGGTTTCTCCCCAGACACCGCGCCGAAAAAGCATGACGCAGGCCATGAAGATTATGCCTATGACGAGCGAGACGGGCAGGCCGCTGGTGGCGAGGAAATGTTCGAGCGCCACGACGAAGGTCGATCCGATGATCGGGCCGACGAAAGTCCCCAGCCCACCGATCAGCGTCATCAGGACGACTTCTCCGGACAGGTGCCAGGAGACGTTGTTCAGGGCAGCCAACTGGAACGACAGCACTTTGAGAGAGCCGGCCAGTCCGGACAATGTGGCAGAAAGAACGAAGGCGATCAGTTTATAGCGGGCAACGTCAAGTCCAAGCGACACAGCGCGCGGTTCGTTCTCGCGGATAGCCGCTAGGATATGTCCGAAAGGCGAATGGATGCATCGCCAGATCAACAGCATACCGAGGATGACAAAACCAAGGACGACGAAATACATCGCGCGAATGTCACTCAAATCTATTAGGCCGAGTAATGTACCGCGCGGGATCGCCTGAATCCCGTCTTCGCCGTTCGTAAAGGGCATCTGGACGGCGAGGAAATAGATCATCTGGGCCAGCGCCAGAGTGATCATGGCGAAATATATACCATAGCGCTTGATTCCGATCAGGCCCATGAAGAGGCCCAGGATAGCGGCAAAGCACATTCCTGCCAGAACAGCGATTTCGAATGGCCAGTCCCACGCCTTGGCGGTGTGGGCTGTCACATAGGCCGCTCCGCCGAAGAACGCCGCGTGGCCAAGCGAAAGCAGACCAGCGTAACCCAGTACGAGATTCAGAGCCGAGGCAAACAGCACGAAGCAAAAGACGTTCATCAAGAACAGCGGGTAGACGGTGAAGGGCGCGACCAGCAGCGCGGTGGCAAGGACCAGAAGGGCAAGCCAACGGACTGCGCGGTTGTTCGCGAATGACAGGGTTTTGTGTAAAAGGGTGGTCATCTACGCCTCCCGTCCGAAAAGGCCCGCCGGCCGGATGATGAGAACGATCGCCATGACCACGAAGATCACGATGGTCGATGCAGAGGGATAGAAGGTTTTGGTCAACCCTTCGATGACGCCAAGCGAGAGCCCGGTCAGGATCGATCCGCCGACAGAACCGAGCCCGCCGATCACTACAACCGCGAAGACCACTATGATCAGGCTGGACCCCATGCCGGGCGATACCTGATAGATCGGCGCCGCCAGCACGCCGGCAAACCCGGCGAGCCCCACGCAAAAGCCATAAGTCAGGGTCACCATCAACGGGACGTTGATGCCGAAGGCTGTCACGAGAGACGGGTTTTCGGTTGCCGCGCGCAGCCAGGCACCAAGGCGTGTCTTTTCGATCACCAGCCAAACCAGGAGACAGACCAGGAGCGCGGCAATAATGACCCAAGCGCGGTAGATGGGCAGGATCATGAACCCCAGTTTGAACACGCCAGTCAATTGCTCTGGCACCGGGTAGGGTTTCCCGGCCGAGCCATAGATGTAGCGAAACAACCCTTCGAGAGCGAGAGCCAGGCCAAAGGTGAAAAGCAGCGAATAGAGATGGTCGACCTTGTAGAGATGCCGCAATGCCAGTCTTTCGACCACAACGCCGAACAGTCCAACGACAAGCGGGGCAACGATCAGCGCGGCCCAATAGTTGATACCAACCGTCGATAGCAGAATCCACGTAATGAAGGCTCCCATCATGTAGAGTGCGCCATGCGCGAAATTGATGACGTTGAGCATTCCGAAAATGATGGCGAGCCCAAGGCTCAGCACCGCATAAAACGATCCGTTAATCAGCCCGAGCATGATCTGCCCGAGCAAAACGACCACGGGTACGCCGAAGAGTTCCGGCATTTCTTCCTCCCTTTCAGACGCCGAGGTAGGCGTCGATCTTCGACATGTCCGCGTCCAGCATGTCGTTGCTGAATTCGTCGACAATGCGGCCCTGTTCCATTACGTAGTGCCGGTCGGCACAGCCTGTGGCGAAGCGTGTATTCTGCTCCACCAGAATGATCGTGAGACCCATGGATTTTAGCGTCTTGAGCGCATGTGCGATGTCATCGACGATAACCGGAGCAAGGCCCTCGGTCGGTTCGTCGAGCAGGATGAAATCCGCGCCGGTCCGAAGTATGCGGGCGATGGCCAGCATCTGTTGTTCACCACCTGACAGCCGCGTGCCAATGGTTCCATCTCGTCCCTTCAGATTGGGGAACAATTTGTAGATGTCGGAGATGCTCATCCCGCCGGGTTTGACGACCGGAGGCAGGACAAGATTTTCTGCCACATTGAGCGATGAAAAGATGCCGCGCTCTTCCGGAACATATCCCAGGCCGAGTTTTGCAACACGGTGCGGTGGCGTTGACAGGAGATCGTTCCCATCCAGAATAATCTTGCCCTTGCGTTGACGCACGACGCCCATGAGCGCCCGCATCATTGTTGTTTTGCCTGCGCCGTTCCGCCCCAGAAGGGTGACGACCTCGCCGCGGTTCACGTGAAACGAAGCGCCATGCAGGATGTGGCTTTCGCCATACCAGCTGTGCAGGTCTTCGACGTCGAGCCTCAGGTCAGTCATGGCTCCCTCCGATATACGCCTGCCGGACTTCGGGATTGGCGGATACGATGTCATAAGTCCCTTCGGCGATGATCTCGCCGCGCCTCAGAACGGTGATCATGTCGGAAATGTCTGCGACGACGGACAGATTATGCTCGACCATCAGAACGGTTCGGCCCTTGGCAACCTTTTGAATAAGCGCGGCGGTCCTTTGTATGTCTTCCTGCCCCATGCCAGCCATCGGTTCGTCCAGAAGAATAACGCGCGGGTTCATAGCCAGTGTCGTCGCCAACTCCAGCGCCCGCTTGCGCCCATACGGCAATTCGACAGCAATGCGCTTTGCGTAGGTCTCCAGACCAATGTCCGCCAGAAGCGCCATGACTTCATCGTCGTATTTCTTCAGGCGGCGGTCGGAGAGCCAGAAGTCCATGGTTTCTCCATGTCGAGACTGTAGAGCGATCCGGACATTTTCCAGTACCGACAGATGAGGGAAAACGGACGATATCTGGAAAGACCTGACCAGACCCTGCCTCGCGAGATTCGCTGGACTGGCGTGTGTGATTTCCGATCCGTCGTAGAAAATCTGCCCGGAGCTCGGAGACAAGAACCGGGTTAGCAGATTGAACAGGGTGCTTTTGCCGGCTCCGTTTGGACCGATCAGGGCGTGGATCGAACCTTCTTTCACCGCGAAATTAACATCATTGACGGCAACGAACCCGCTAAACGATCGCGTTAGCCCGCGCGTCTTCAGGATGGCCTTTTCGGTCTCCATTCTCTCTCCCTGTTTCTCGCCAAAACGTTCCGGGTTCGACGGGAACTCTCCTCATTTAACTTGACGACGTTACCCTTTTAAGTCTAATAGTGCAAGTATATGATTTTAAACAATGGAAGAAATGAATCAAAATATAGCCATTTAACTTGCTTTGTATCAAAGTATGGCGAGTTAAATAGTTCGATAAAGCAACTAAAAATGCTGCGACGCAGCATAAGGGAGGAGCAAATGAAGAAACGAATCACGTCTCGGTTCGTCGGATCGGTTGCCGCTGGGATTTTAGCGGCCGCGCCCGTGTGGGCATCTGATGATCAGGTCAAGATAGGTGTGCTGACGGATATCAGCGGTCAGTTCAGTCATGAGTCCGGCAAGGGCGCTGTTACCGCAGTCCAGATGGCGGTCGAGGATTTTGGTGGTGAGGTGTTGGGGAAGCCGATCGAAGTGATCTTCGCTGACCATCAGAACAAGCCCGAGATCGCCGCGGCGACTGCTCAGGAATGGTACGAGAGCGAAGGTGTCACTCTGATTGGCAACCTGATCAACTCAGGTATCGCACTCTCGGTCGCGCAGATCGCTGCCGACAAAAATGGCATCGCGATCGTGACCGGATCGGGGTCGTCCCGCCTGTCGGGTGCAGGTTGCACGCCGAACTCGATTCACTATGCCTATGACACTTATGCTCTCGCCAACGGGACGGCGAATGAACTGGTCGGCGAAGGCAAGAAAAGCTGGTACTTTCTGACTGCCGACTATGCATTCGGCCACGCCCTCGAAGCTGACGCATCTGCTATCGTGGCAAAGGCGGGTGGCGAAGTTGTTGGGAGCGTTCGTTATCCGATCGAAACGTCCGACCATTCGGCGTTCATGTTGCAGGCTCAGGCTTCACCGGCGGATGTCGTGGCCATTGCCGGCTCTGGCACCACCTTCATCAACGCGGTAAAATCCGCGCGCGAATTCGGGTTGGCCGATACCGGCAAACTGACTGCTGGTTTGTTGGTCTGGTTGACCGATGTGAAGGCACTGGGGCTTGAGGCCGCGCAGGGGATGATCCTGACCAACGCTTTCTATTGGGATCAGGACGACGAAAGTCGCGCCTTTGCCGAACGGTTCAGGGAAAAGATGGGGGTCATGCCGCATATGGGGGATGCGGGCGATTATTCCTCGACGCTGCACTACCTGAAAGCGGTCGAAGCCGCTGGCACCACCGAAGCACAGGCCGTCATGGCCAAGATGCGCGAAATGCCGATCGACGATTTTTTTGCCAAAGGCGGAAAAATTCGGGAAGACGGTCGAATGGTGCATGACATGTATGTGTATCAGGTGAAGACCCCCGAGGAATCCACCAGCGAGTGGGATGTGTACAAGCTGGTGCAGAGCATTCCGGGTGATCAGGCTTTCCGGCCTTTGTCGGAAAGTGAATGCCCACTGGTCAAGTAACCCAGAATGAAATCGCGCCAGCGCCTTCGGGTGCTGGCGCAATATACTCGGTGAAGTCATGAAACTTGAAGACAGTGTCATCTTGCCTTGCGGTCGTGAAACTGCATGGGCCGCACTCAACGATCCCGAAATTCTGCGCCAATGCATCCCTGGATGTGAAGAGCTGACACAGGATGCGCCGGATCATATGACTGCCAAGGTCACCCTGAAGGTCGGGCCGGTAAAGGCGCGCTTTGCAGGCGACGTCACGTTGAGCGAGATCAATGCGCCTGAGAGCTATGTTCTGTCGGGTGAGGGGAAAGGCGGGGTTGCCGGCTTTGCCAAAGGATCGGCCCATGTCCGCCTTGAAGAGGCCGGGCCGGAGGAGACTGTCTTGCATTATTCCGCCAGTGCCGATGTCGGAGGCAAACTGGCGCAGATCGGCTCCCGGTTACTGGATGCCACCGCGCAGAAGTTGGCCCGTCAGTTCTTTGACAAGTTCCGTGACGCCGTTGCGGATGATGAGGCAACCGACGCATGAGCGATATTCTATGCGAGATCGACGATGGCGTGGCTGTGGTGACGATCAATCGTCCGGCGCTGCGCAATTCGGTGACCTACGCCATGTGGCGCGAGTTCGGTGATCTGTTTGCCCGGCTTTCGGATGACCGGGGTGTGCGCTCGATCGTTTTGACCGGGGCGGGGGAGGATTTCTCGGCGGGGGCCGATATCGCAGAATTTGCCACAGTTCGCGACGATCTGGCCAAAGCCAAGGACTACGAGGTCGCGGTCGACTACGGTTGTGCGGGAATCGCGCATGCCTCCAAGCCGGTGATCGCCGTGAACCTCGGTTACACCCTTGGGGGCGGTGCCCATCTGGCGATGTCGGCAGATTTCAGGTTTGCTCATTCCGAAGCCAAATTCGGTATTCCCGCCGCACGGCTGTCAATCGTCTACGGCGTTCAGGCGACGCGCAAATTGCTGTCGCTGGTCGGGCTGACCGAAGCCAAGCGTATCTTGTATTCAGGTCAACGGTTCGGGGCGGAACACGCACTGAGGATCGGGTTTGTCGACCGGGTCTGTGCGGATCCTATGGCAGAGGCGCTGGCTTATGCCCGCGATCTACGCCGAATGGCGCCGCTGACGCAGGGCGGGGCAAAGTACATTCTGAACGGTCTGAGTCTCGGTACCTTCGACGCCGACGTGGCCGACGGGTTGATCGACGCTGCGGCGGCAAGTCGCGACTACGCGGAGGGGCGTACTTCCTTCGCGGAGAAACGCGATCCCAAATTCGAGGGGCGCTGACATGAAGCCGGCGTCTTTCGAATACCTTCGTCCTGGAACTGTGGACGAAGCCATTGCCGCGCTCGATCATGAGGATGCCAAGATCATCGCGGGTGGCCAGAGTCTTGTACCGATGATGAACTTTCGTCTCGTGCAGCCCGAGCGGCTGGTCGATATCAACGGTATCGCAGACCTCGGACAGGTGACTGCCGTAGATGGCGGTGTTCGCATCGGGGCCTTGGTGCGGCATGCGCAGGCGGCGCGGGACACGATGCTGGGCACAGCCTTCCCGATCATTGGCGAGGCGATGCGGCATGTCGCACATGTGGCCATTCGCAACCGAGGTACTATCGGCGGATCGCTGAGTCATGCCGACCCCAGCGCCGAATGGCCCCTTCTCGTCAGTCTTCTCGATGGAGCGATCGAGATTACAGGCAAGTCCGGTGTCAGGACATGCGGCACAGAGGAGTTCTTTTTTTCCCCGTTGATGACGGACCTTGAGGAAGACGAACTGTTGACGGGCGTCGTTTTGCCTTCCCTGCCGGACGGGGCGGGGATGGCATTTGACGAGGTGTCGCAACGTGCGGGGGATTTCGCAGTTGTCGCTTGCGGGGCAGTGGTTGCCATGGATGGTCCGTGCATCGGATCGGCCCGTCTGGCTTTGGGGGGGCTGGGGGACACGCCGCTGCGCGCGACAGAGGTCGAAGTGGCTCTGACCGGTGCGACTCTCGACGATATCGCCGGCATCGTGGCCGACTGCGCCGTGGACCTCGAACCAAATGACGACATGCATGCGTCGGCCGGTTATCGGCGGTCTCTCGCGCCGGTTCTGGCGCGGCGGGTGCTGATCCGGGCAGCCGAGCGAGCGAAGGGCAAGACATGACCGCGATCGATATCACCCTGACGGTGAACGGAGAGACAATGACGACCCGTGCTGAGCCGCGCATGCTGGCCAGCGATTTCCTGCGAGAGAAACTTGGCCTGACGGGGACACATGTCGGGTGTGAACACGGCGTCTGTGGAGCCTGCACCATAAAGTTGAACGGCGTGACGGCGCGATCCTGCCTTCTGTTTGCCGGGCAGCTTGACGGGGCTGAAGTGACCACGGTCGAAGGGCTTGGCTCTCCGCGGCGGATGCATCGGATTCAGGAGGCATTTCGCAAGCATCACGCCCTGCAATGCGGCTTCTGCACGCCGGGTTTTTTGATGACGGTGTCCGAGATACTCGAAACCGAGGAGTTGCGTACCGATGACGATATTCGTGATGCGCTTTCGGGCAATCTGTGCCGATGCACTGGGTACGAGCATATTGTTCGGGCCGTGCGGGAACTGGTGAATGAAAGAGATGGGGTGACGGCATGAAGATGCATGTGCTTGACGGTGGACGCTTGCAGATGCGGCGGCGGATTTACGTGCCTGATGCGGACAAAACCGAGACCATCGAACTGCCCGTCATTGCCATCCTGTTCCGGCATCCCGAGGGTAATGTCCTGTTCGATACCGGTTGTCATCCTTCGGTTTCCGAAGATGCCGAGGCACGATGGGGTAAGCTTGCGGGCGTGATGACGCCTATTGGGGCGCATTCGCAAAACGTAGTCGACAGCCTGTCCGCCATGGGTCTTCAGCCGAGCGATATCGACGTGGTCGTCAATTCGCATTTCCACCCGGATCACTGTGGATGCAACGAATTCTTTACCGAAGCCCGTTTCGTCGTTCACGAGGCCGAACTGGCGGCAGCGAAGGCGCCCGATGCACCGACACAGGGGTATCTTCCCCGGGAATGGGATCACTCGATGCCAATGAAAACGGTCGGCGAAGGCCACGACGTGATGGGCGACGGTCGTCTAATCTGTGTCCACTTACCGGGGCATACGCCGGGATTGATAGGGCTGCTGGCCGAGTTGGAAAAGACAGGCAAGGTGCTGTGTGTTTCGGATGCGGTCAGCCTTCGCAGGAATCTCGATAATGACGAAATCCCGAAGAATGCCGGCGACCCGGAGGCCCTGCTGGCGTCCTATGCACGTATCCGCGAATTCGAGGCCGCAGGAGCAATGGTTATCTGTGGGCATGACGACGAGCAGGTCCGGCGCCTTAAGATGGGGGAGGACGCGTATGACTGATGCTCCCCCGGCAGATCAGTCTCAGACGGTTCGACCGAAATACATCGGCAAGAAGGTCGAGCGGTTCGAAGATCCCCGGTTGCTCACTGGTCGCGGGCTCTATTCGGCGGATATCAAGGCCGACCGGATGGTGCATGTCGCTTTTGTTCGATCCGATCAGGCACATGCCCGGATTGTTTCAGTCGATACTGATGATGCCGCGGCAGCGCCCGGTGTGATCGGTGTTTTCACCGCCGCTGATTTCCCTGAGCTTCCCGAACTCAGCGCTCCGTCGGCGATGAAGGACTATCACGCAACGGTTTGTCCGGTGATCGCCCGGGATGTTGTCCGCTACGTTGGCGAGGCCGTCGCGGTGATCGTGGCGCAGGACCGCTATCTGGCAGAAGATGCCGCGGCATTGGTCATGGTTGATCTGGATCCACTGGGTGCAACAGCCGATCCGGTCGCGGCGCTGGAACCGGATGCCGTGGCGTTGCATGACAACGTGCCTGGAAACAAGGTGCTGGAGCGGGTTTTCGAAACAGGCGATGCTCCGGGAGAGATCGCAAAAGCACAGCACAAGGTTTCAGCAAGATTTCGCATGCGTCGCAAGGCGCCGCTGGCCATGGAAACCCGTAGCTATGTCGCGCAATACGATTCGGGACGCGACCAACTGGTCTTGCATACATCGAGCAATACGCCGGGCGTCGTTCGTGACGAACTGGCCCGGCTTTTGAACATTCCCGGCAACAGGTTTCAGGTGGTTTCACCCGATGTTGGCGGCAGTTTCGGGGGCAAAGGATCAGTCTATCCCGAGGAAGCTATTGTCGCCATGTTGGCCCGCGATTTGGAGCGGCCTGTCAAATATGTATCGGACAGGCTTGAGGATCTGACATCAACAAGTCAGGCCTTCGATGAAATCGTCGAGGCGACACTCGCTTTCGACAAGGACGGAACCTTCATTGCGTTGGATGCCGAGGTGATCGGCGATATCGGAGCCTATTCCATCGTCCCGTGGACTGCTGCCCTGGAGCCCGTGCAGGTTGTCAGCTTTCTGCCGGGGCCTTACCGTACGCCGCATTATCGCGGTCGTGTGCGCGGGGTTTGCACGCCGAAACCGCCAACCGGGCCTTATCGCGGCGTTGGCCGTCCGGCAGCGGTTTTCGCAATGGAGCGGCTGGTGGATATGGCGGCGGCCACGCTGGGACTTGAGGCGGACGAGATTCGGCGGCGCAACCTTGTTGGGCCCGAGGAATTTCCCTTTCGGATCGGATCCGGCATCAGATGGGATCGGTCGGGTTTTCTGGAGTGTCTGGAGGACGCCGCGTCATCCGTCGATGTCGCAGACTTCCGCAAGCGGCAGGCCGAGGCCCGAAAAAGGGGTAAATGGCTGGGCCTCGGTTTCGGGACCTATGCCGAACTTACCGGGATCGGATCGCGGATCGCTGTGGCACCGGGCATGCCGATCAATACCGGAAACGAAACCGCTTCGGTTCGGGTCGATGCAACCGGGGCCGTGACCGCGACCTTTGCAACCGCTTCACATGGGCAGAGTCTTGAAACGACATTGGCGCAGATTGTGGCCGAGGAACTGGGCGTCAGACCTTCCGATGTGACGGTCAAGCAAGGCGATACGGCGCTGACCCCCCACGGGACGGGGACTTACGCCAGCCGCTCTGCGGTCATAGGCGGTGGGGCGGCCATCGTATCCACCCGCAGTTTGCTGAAAAGGGTCAAGGAAGCGGCAGGGGCACTTTTCGATGTAGACCCGGACACGGTCGAGACTGGCGATGGCGAGATATTTGTGCCTGAAACAAATCACAGGATCACGTTTCCTGAGCTTGCTCAAGCTGTATATTCCGACATGAAGGCGCTCCCGATGGAGGCCCGCAAGCCACTTGAGGCGCAGGAAAATTTCGACCCATACCTTGGTACGACGACTGCCGCCACGCATGTCGCCGAAGTCGAGATCGACTCGGAAACGTTGGCCATTCGGGTGACCCGGTTCATCGTCGCCGAGGATTGCGGACGGATGATTAATCCGCTGGTCGTTGATGGGCAGGTGCATGGCGGTGTTGTGCAGGGTATCGGCGCCGCGCTTCTGGAAGAGCTGCATTATGACGACACAGGGCAATTGTTGTCTGCAACCCTGGCGGATTACCTGATCGCAACCGCAGCCGAAGTTCCGGCACTGGATGTGCATCACCTTGAAACCGAACTTCCCGAAAACCCCGGTGGTTTCAGGGGGATGGGAGAGGGGGGCACAATCGGTGCCCCGGCGGCTATCGCGAATGCGATATCCGATGCGGTCGCGCATCTTGGGATCGAGGTGCAGGAACTCCCGATGACACCTAACAAACTGTTCAGGCTGATAGCCGAAAAACAAGGAAAGGACTGACCCATGGACTTCAATCTGAAGGGCCGCGTGGCGCTGGTAACCGGCGGCGGACGCGATACCGGGGGCGAAATATGTAAAACGCTTGCGGCCGAGGGGGCGATCGTGGCCGTCAACTACCGCAAGTCCGAGGGCGAGGCAGCGTCGGTTGTGAAAGAAATCGAGGCAGTGGGTGGCACAGCCAAGGCCTACAAAGCGGACATCAGCGACTATGATGCCGTAAAGGCTATGGTTGCCGAGATTGTCGCGGATCACGGAAAGGTCGATATCCTCGTCAACAATGCGGGCTATGTGAAATACGGCAAGTTCATCGAGTCGACGCCCGAGGATTGGAAAGCGCAGATCGATGTCTGCCTGTATGGTGCGATCCACTGCTGTCACGCCGTTGCACCTTACATGATCGACAACAACTGGGGCCGGATTATCAGCCTGATCGGCGATAGCTCCCGTATCGGTGAAGCGAACCTGTCGATGGCCGCAGCCTCGCGGGCGGGAACCGTAGCACTTGGCAAGTCGCTGGCCCGTGAACTGGGGCGGAACAATGTCTGTGTAAATTCGGTTTCACTCGGATTGGTGCAGACCGCACATTCGGATGCGGAGTTTTTGGCAAAGAACATGGAGAAAATCGTCAAGGCTTACCCGTTGCGACGGATCGGTACGCCAGAAGACATCGCGCCGCTGGTCACCTTCCTGGCATCGGATCAGGCGTCGTGGATCACTGGTCAGGTGATCAGTTCAAACGGCGGGTTCAGTATGGCCTGAGGACCGCGCAAAAAAGGGAGGAAAAACGTGATCCGTACAGATCTGATAGCGCCGATAGCTGATCTTCTGGATAAACAGGCTCGGGCGTATCCTGAAAAGATTGCTTTCGAGGACCGGCACCGCAGCGTGACCTATGCGACGCTGGCGAGCGAGGTGACCAATCTCGCGGGTCATTATCTTGAACAGGGGCTGACGCCCGGCGGATCGGTCGGGGTTTGGCTGCCCAACTCCGTTGATTGGGTCGTGAGCGTACTGGCTGCGATCCGTGCCGGGGGCGTTGCGGTTCCGATTGCTTTTGACGCGAAGAACCGCGAGATGGCCTATCGGGTCGAAGATGCGGGGATCACTATCATGATAACCGCGCCGGTCATGGCCGAAGCAGTTGCCAGTCTTCACGCTGGTATTCGTCCAGACAGGGTGATCCTGAATGGCGTTGACGAAACCGCGGGCGACAGAGCAGCCGATCTTGCGTATCTCTGTGCAACTCCGGCTGCGTCCGTCGTGCCGGTCGATGATATCGATTCCGTGTCGATGATCGTCTACACGTCCGGGACGACGGGACAGCCCAAAGGTGTGATGCTGTCGACGCGATCGATGCTCTGGGTGAATGCGGCGTGCTGGGCTTCTATCTTTGAGGTGGGTCCGGAAGATAGAATTCTGTCGCCTTTGCCGCTGTTCCATTCATACGCGCTCAATTTCTGCGTTCTGTCAGTTCTTGCCAATGGCGCGAGCGAATTCATCATGGAGCGGTTCTCGACAGACGAGGCGATGGACCTTCTGGAACAAGGTGAATTCACCAAGATGCCGGCGGTCCCTACAATGTTTCATTACCTCATGCTGGCCGCGAAAGAGCAGGGGCGCAACCCGTTCCATAGTGTGAAGCGCTGTGTGTCGGCCGGGGCGATCATGGCGGCATCACTGAATGAGGCTTTCGAAACCGAATTCGGAGTGGAGCTTCTGGATGGTTACGGCATCACCGAGACGTCAACCATGGTCACCATGAACTGGCCCGGCTCCAAGCGCGTGCCCGGGTCCTGTGGACTGCCCTTGCCGGGCCTGTCCGTGCGGCTGGTGGATATGGACGACCACGATGTTCCGTTTGGAGAAGAAGGCGAACTGATCGTACGGGGCCCGAACGTCATGAAAGGCTATCACGACAAACCCGAGGTGACGGAAGGCGCGCTGAAAGGGGGGTGGTATCGCACTGGCGATCTTGCCCGGATGGATGCGTCAGGCTTTCTGACGATCACCGGGCGTCTGAAGGAACTTATTATTCGGGGTGGTCAGAACATTGCACCGGCAGAGGTCGAGGAAACTGTGCAAAAGCTGGACGGTATACGCGACTGCGCCGTGGTCGGAGTGCCCCACGAAACCTTGGGTGAAGTGCCGGTTGCCTTCATCGTCCCCGAAAACGAAATGCCCCTGCTGGCTGATGTGCGTGAATTCTGCGCCCGCACTCTGTCCTCTTATAAGTTACCCGCAGATGTCTTGTTGGTTTCCGAAATACCTCGCACTGGCTCGGGCAAGATCATGCGTTTTCGGCTGTGCGAAGCATATGTGCAGAAAAAGGAAAAAGTGGAGACCTGAGTATGCAGCCATTTGTTTTCAACACTACAAAATCCATCGTTTTTCAGCCTGGTGCATCCTCTGATCTGTCAGGTGTTGCAGGGAAATTGCTGGGCGAGACGGTTTTGTTCGTTACGGACCCGGGATTGCGCAAACTGGGGCTGTGCCAAGCGGGACTGGCTTCTCTTGAAGCAAACGGTCACGAGGTCACTATATTCGATCAGGTTGAGGCCGATCCGTCCCGGGCGACGCTTGAGGCGGCCGTGGAAGCTGGCAGAAAGGCTGGCGTTACAGGCGTTGTCGGGTTTGGCGGTGGATCTTCGCTGGATGTGGCAAAGGTGGCCTCCCTGTTGTTGGGCTCCGGCGAGGATCTGGATGAGGCCTGGGGCGTAGGTCAGGCCAAGGGCCCGCGCCTTCCGCTGGTTCTGGTGCCGACAACGGCTGGAACTGGCTCCGAGGTTACGCCGGTGTCGATTATCACTGTGGGCGAAGAGGAAAAGCGTGGGGTATCTTCACCGGTCATCCTTCCCGACGTTGCGGTTCTGGATGCGGACCTGACACTTGGCCTGCCCGCGTCGATAACCGCGGCAACCGGGGTGGACGCGATGGTACATGCGATCGAAGCTTATGCCTCGGCCAACGCGAACAACAATCCTCTCAGCCGGGTGCTGGCGCGCGAAGCACTTCGGTTGCTGGGGGCCAATATCCGGACTGTCGTTTCAGACCCCGGCAATGTCGAGGCGCGGGGCTCGATGCTTCTGGGATCGATGCTTGCCGGTCAGGCTTTTGCCAACTCCCCCGTGGCAGCCGTGCATGCGCTGGCCTATCCGATCGGTGGCACCTTTCATGTTCCGCACGGGTTGTCCAACGCGCTGGTCTTGCCGCATGTGCTGCGCTTCAATGCGCCTGACGCTTATGCACTTTACGCCGAGATCGCCGCGGATGCTTTCCCCGAACTGGCCGCAATCGAAGGAGCTCAGGCGCGTTGTTCGGCCTTCATCGATGCCTTGGCGGATTTGTCTCGGGACCTTGGCATGCCAACCCGTCTGCGGGACGTGAACATTCCCGAAACGGCGCTTGGGAAGATGGCGGAGGGTGCGATGCTGCAAACGCGGCTACTGGTCAATAACCCGCGCGAAGTTGTCGAGGCGGATGCGCTAGCCATCTATCAGGCGGCCTGGTGATGCCGGCGCCGCGCCCGAAACGGGCCGAATTTCCCGCCTTTCGCCAGCTGCCGACCCGCTGGATGGATAACGACGTCTATGGTCACATGAATAATGTGGTGCATTATTCGCTGTTTGACACGGCGGTGAACGGCTGGCTGATCGAGCAGGGATTGCTTGAACCGCGCAAGAGTGAGACTTTCGGGTTGGTTGTGGAAACAGGCTGCAAATACTACGCTGAAATGCAGTTTCCGGACATCGTTCACGCCGGGTTGCGAATTTCCAGGATTGGCACCTCCTCGGTCCGATTTGAAATCGGGTTGTTTCGCAATGACGAAGAAGAAGCCGCTGCCGAAGGGTTTTTTGTTCATGTCTATGTGGGGAGGGAAACGCATCGCCCCATCGCCATCGAAGGCCATCGGCGCACCGTTTTCGAAACATTGACCCTCTGATTGGGTGTCAGAATCAAAATGTCGGTTTTGACTGTGTCAGCAGGTCGTATCTGACCTTGTACATATGGCCAAATTATGCGCCGTGCATATTGGTGAACGGCTTATTTGGTGGTGTCAGACCAATTCGACCTAGTCTCAGCTAGGGCAGGGACGCTGCCCCTTATGTCATGCAAAGACCGCGCCACGCGGCGAGAGCAGTGGCGCGGTTCAGTTTGAAATTTGATCTTGAGTAGAGGCTTCGTTCCGAGTTGAAATGGTTGAAAACCGAAGAATGGACGGCGGCGAATTTCTGCAGACTTCGCATGTGCCGGAAGCGGGTCATGGCACGTTCTCGTCGCCGGAATGGTTGATGCGAATTCTCGGCACGATTGTTCAACCAGCGCCCCGTCATCTGGCGGTCGGCATTGCCGATTGCCTTCATGGCGGCACCATAGGAGCGGAGCTTGTCAGTCACGACGTGTTCGGGCCGACCATAGCGTCTCATCAATTTCCTGAGGAATTTCAATGCCGCTTTGCGATCGCGTTGCTTTGAAACAAAGGCGTCCAGCACTTCGCCTTCGTGATCGACTGCGCGCCACATGTAGTGGGTCTCGCCGTTGATTTTCACGAACACCTCGTCCAGATGCCATTGCCGGTTCGACCAGGCCCGCATTCTCTGAATACGGCACCGCCGGATCTCCGAGGCGGATTCCGGGCCAAACCCGTTCAACCAAAACCGGATGGATTCATGGCTGACGTCTATACCGCGTTCGTGGAGCAGGTCCTCGACATTTCTCAGCGATAGCGGAACTCGCACGTACATCATCACTGTCAGGCGGATAACCTCAGGAATGGTGTTGAAGTATTTGAACGGATTGCGTTTTTCAATGGAGGCAAGGTAGAGCGGCAGGTAACCAGCCTCAAGTCAGGTTGCTCTGACACCGCCGAATCTCCTCAAATGGCCTACTGAGACTCGAACCGCATTGCCCGCAAATCTTGGCGATGCGGTGCGTCTCTGATATGAAAAACCTCAGGTAACCTTCGGAAAACGCCCGGAAAATAGGGGCGAAACCGAAGGGGCAAAATGAGACGGGTGTGGGTGGCGGAGGAGGTGTCCGCCAATACACTTTCCGGGATATTCCGAAATATACCGATAGTATTCGTAATTTCAGGTGCTTATTGGCGTCCTGCCTTCCATGTTGTTCCGATAGTTTCCGTTTACTTCCCACAAAAAGTGTGGGAAGAAATGAGGGAAGCTATTCAGGCTATGCACGGGGCGGACAATGGCGAATATGGACAAAATCAGCAAACGGCACCCGGAAAAGGCGCTGTCTGCCGTGTTTGTGCGCCAGGTAGTCGAACCGGGCAAATATTCCGATGGCAATGGCTTGTTTCTTCTGGTGCAGCCGAATGGCTCAAAGTCATGGGTGCAGCGTATCACCATTCGCGGCAAGCGAAGGGATGTAGGCTTGGGTGGCGTGGGATACGTTTCCCTAGCCGAAGCCCGCGAATTGGCGCTGGAAAACAAGAAGCTGGCGCGGGCCGGTGGCGACCCGTTGCAGGCCAAGCGCGAGGCGCAAGCGGTGCTGACGTTTGCCGAGGCCGCGCGCAAGGTTCACGAAATCCGCAAGCCGACATGGCGCAACAAGAAGCACGCGGCGCAGTTTATCACTACGCTGGAATCCTACGCCTTTCCAAAGATAGGGCCGGTTAGGGTTGGCGACGTGACTACGGCGGATGTGCTGGCGGTGCTGCAACCGATATGGCTGGAAAAGCCCGAAACCGCGCGACGGGTGCGCCAACGGATTGGCGTTGTTATGAAATGGGCGATTGCGCAAGGCTGGCGGCAAGACAACCCTGCCGAAAATATCGGGCAGGCATTGCCCAAGCACGAAACCACAAAGAACCATCGCAAGGCGCTTCCTTATGCCGAGGTGTCCGAGTGCATCGCGGCAGTGCAGGCATCGAACGCATGGCCCGCAACAAAGCTGGCGTTGGAGTTTCTTATCCTGACTGCAACCCGCTCTGGCGAGGTGCGCGGCGCGCTCTGGGAGGAAATTGAATTTCACGGCGGGGATGCCGCTACATCCGCTACATCTGCTACATGGGAAATCCCGGCCAGCCGCATGAAGGCGAAAAAGGCGCATCGCGTGCCACTGTCAGGCCGCGCGCTGGAAATCCTGAAAGAGGCTGAGGCATTGCGCGGCGCATCCGGGCTGGTGTTTCCGTCCGCGCGGGATAAGCCGCTATCCGACATGACGCTTTCAAAGCTGGTGAAAGAACAGGGCTTTGATGTGCATGTTCACGGTTTTCGCACTTCATTTAAGACTTGGGCGCAAGAGCAAACGAATTTCCCAAATGAAGTTTCAGAAGCCGCCCTTGCCCATATGGTGAAGGATAAAGCCGAGGCCGCTTATGCTCGCTCTGACATGTTCGATAAACGGCGCAAGATGATGGAAAGCTGGGCGAGGTATTTGGAAGCGCGCGGCGGTGAGGTTGTTACTTTTGAGTTGAAGCGCAACAATTGATCAAGGCTATGGCGTGTTAAAGCGTCCTACTCATATTTTCTTAAACATTCCGTTGCGGTAGCTTCGGGCATGACGGCCATCTGCAACAGTAAGATCGCCTCCAACTCCGTGTGATCTGATTCTTTCCTTGAGTGCAAATCGCCGAAGAAGGCATACTTGCACAGTTGAGATTAGAAATTGGCAGCATGAAACTCAAATTAAATATGCCTTAGAAACGATAGCCCTATGTCCGGATGATGAGGCCAATTCAGGGGAAGCCTATAGAGATGCAAATGAAAAAACAGATTAAATCTTTAATTATTGGTACCAAGTTTGAGAAGCCTGCGCGTAGCTTGGCAAGGCTATTGCCATCGTATAGAAAATCCGCTGGCTGGTCAGCACGTGTTAAGCGTGACGAGATAGCGATCGACAAGATTCTTGAAGAGTACCTAAATCCGAAGTCAAACTGTGTTGATGTAGGTGCAAATCACGGTTTTTTCCTGCGTCGTTTTACCGAAGGCTCGCCATCTGGAAAGCACTTCGCATTTGAAGCTTTACCTCATCTCGCAGAGGCACTTAAGGCTAGGTTTCCAACTGTCGAAGTGCATGCTTGCGCATTAGGAAACAGAAATGGCCTCGCCGCATTTTATCATGTTGCGGAAGATGAGGCATGGAGCGGGCTGAGGCCACAATCGCACCCGAACAAGAAAAAGCCAGTGCGCATCGAGGTGCCAATTCGTCAACTTGACGAGCTTATTCCTAAGAAATTGAATATTGATTTTATCAAGATTGATGTGGAGGGTGGAGAGAAGGATGTTTTCTTGGGCGCAAAGGAAACGATTAAGTCAAGCCGCCCTGTGATTCTTTTCGAGCATGCACTGATACATACAGCAAACTACGACACAACGAGCTCTGATATTTATCAAATTCTTGTCGAGCGATACAGCTACAGAATCCGGACAGTTGCAGAATCTAGTTTTTTAGAAAAGCAGGATTTTTTGAGGATTGTTGAGAGCTCTCATTCGTCAGAGTACGGTTTAGATGCTCATACAAACTTCCTTGCGATGCCCTCGTAGTGCCTAGTGTTCTCTTGCATTTTGGTTTGACCATTAATTGCAACCATTTTGCTGTGAGGCTTCCCAACTGAGCTGGCTCATTGCCATAGCTTCATTTCGTGGCGCTGAATCTTCTACCACATATAGACGGGAAACCTCGAGGAGCATCCCTATTGGGTAGCACTGGCAGAAGTTTCTCCGGATTTACCCAACAAAAATGTTGAGCGCGAATCGTATCCCAAGTTATTGTGCATAGGCGTTAACTGGAACGCGTTCGATACCTTAAGAATTGCTGCATCTAAAAAATAGGAATTACTTACGCAGCACAAATCGGCCTCGCCTTGATACGGGGCCGGACTTGACGCTTAGGCATCACGCATTCAGAAACATATTAGCCTTGTTTGGAAGTGTTCAGAAACAAGGCGCTCCGCAGGACTGTTGGCGCAGACCTACGGAGCGGGGTTAGGATAAGCTTTTCTCGGACTTTTCCTAACCCCCTTTGAGCACGAAAGACCGGCGCAAAGCAAGTCGAAACAGATTTGCTCGCCAGAACAAAGGGGCAGTTTTCATGACTGACGCCATTCTTCGCCGCCCTGATGTGGAACGCATCACAGGGCTTTCTCGCTCAACACTTTACGCCATGATGGCCGAAGGTGAGTTTCCCAAGCCGATAAGGCTGGGCAAGCGCGCTGTCGGCTGGCGTAAAGCCGATATTGCCGCATGGCTTGAAAGCCGCACAACCGACGCAGCATGAACCATGAGGGGCAAAAGAGTAGCGCCGTGCAGCGGGCAGGCTGGCACGGCGCAGGATGTATCGTTTGCGAATGCGACGAACACCCGAAACATAACAGGCAAGCGCAGCAAACGCCATAGCAGCGGCACCGCCTATTGCATATCGCCCAGCGCAGGCAGGGCTTTCTGCATCGTGGTGTCAGGCCGTGACCCTTGGGCGCTCGAACAATTGCGCAAGGCAGGGGCTGAGGGCTGCACGCCGATTCACAACCCCGCGCCACGTTGGGCTGCTTATGTCCACGATTTGCGGGCGCTGGGCGTGGAAATCGAAACCATCACTGAACCGCATGAAGGCGAGTTTCCCGGCACGCATGCGCGCTATGTGCTGCGCTCTGGTGTGTCGCTGGGCTGGAAAGGGGGTGCAGCATGAACAGGCTGCAAATCGCTTTCCTGATGCGCGCACATGGGCTGACAGAAGCGCAAGCGCACGCAATGGCGACTTTAATCTGGGGGGCGTGCGGATGATGGACGCAAAACAGATTACCCATGCCCTTCATGGCAAATGGTATCGCCGCTATGGCTGCGCGCCTTGCCCGGTATGTCAGGCCGAGGGCCGCAAGGGGCAGAACGCCTTGACGCTGGCCGATGGCGATGGCGGGCGGCTCTTGGCACATTGCAAGAAATCCGGCTGCACGTTTCGGGATATTCTGGCGGCGGCTGGGCTTGCCCCCGGTGACTATGCCGCGCCCGATCTGCTGGAAAGCCAAGCGCGCCAAGCCCAGGACCGGGCCGAGGCTGAAAAACGAGCCAAGCAAGCGCACCGGCTCTGGCAAGATGCGCACCCTATCGGCGGCACGCTGGCGGAAACCTATCTGAGGGGGCGGGGCATATCCTGCCCCCTTCCTGAAACCCTGCGTTTCCTGCCGGAATGTTGGCACCCGACCGCAAAGCGGTTTCCCGCGATGCTGGCGCGCGTGGACGGCGGTGAAGGCTTCGCAGTGCATCGCACCTACCTTGAGACCGATGGCAGGGGCAAAGCTGTCGTGGAGCCTGACAAGCTGATGCTGGGGCGTGTCTCTGGCGGCGCTGTAAGGCTGACAGAGGCGCACGGGCCGCTTGTGGTGGCGGAGGGCATCGAAACCGCCCTGAGCCTTGCCTGTGGCCTTCTGGGCAAGCCAGCGACCGTTTGGGCGGCATTGTCCACGTCAGGCATGCGAGGGCTGCATCTGCCCCCTAAGCCGCATCGGTTGACGATTGCCCCCGATGGCGATGCCCCCGGAAAGGCGGCGGCACATGCCTTGGCCGAACGCGCGCACGCGCTGGGCTGGCAGGTGTCGCTCTTGCCCGCACCGGATGGCCGCGACTGGAATGACATTCTGACAATGAAAGGGGAAGCCGCATGAGTGCCCCCGAACCTATCCCGTTCAAATCCGAAGGCCCGCAACCTTTGCTACGGGAAATCCCGCAGGGCGGGCCTTACCCCGTTAATGCACTAGGGCCGCTGCAAGGGGCCGTAGAGGCCGTGCAGGGCATGGCCCTTGCACCTGTTGCGATACCTGCGCAATCGGCGCTGGCGGTGGCATCCTTGGCCGTGCAGGGCATTGCCAATGTGGAAACGCTTGGCGGGCCGCGCCCCCTTTCGCTCTACTGCCTCACCATCGCCGCAAGTGGAGAGCGCAAATCAAGTTGCGATGCACCTTTGATGGACGCTTTGCGGGAACACGAAAAGGAACAAGCCAAAGCCCAGCGCGATGATGTGCTGGCATGGCAAAACGCCCATGCGATTTATAGCGAGGAGCGCAAGCGCATTTTGGGCGAAATCAAAAAGGGCAAAGGCGAGAATAAGACGGCGGCGCGCGCTGACCTGGACGGCTTGGGGGCGGAACCGTCCGCACCGCCTTGCCCTGACCGCGTGGTGACGGAGCCGACCTTTGAAGGGCTGACCCGGCTCTTTGCAACCGGGCAACCGTCGCTTGGCATCTTCTCGGATGAAGGCGGGCAATTCCTTGGCGGACATGCCATGAACAGCGACAACCGGCAAAAGACGCTGACCGCCCTAAACGATTTGTGGCAGGGCAACCCCATACGGCGCACGCGGGCCGGTGACGGGGCATATGCGCTTTATGGGCGGCGGCTGGCGGTGCATCTGATGGCGCAACCGGGTGTGGCGCGGGCGTTCATGGCTGACCCGTTGGCGGCGGATAGCGGTTTTCTGCCCCGCTTCCTGATTTGTGAACCGCAAAGCAACATAGGAACGCGGTTGCATGCGCAGGTAAGGCCAGACAATGGCGCATTGGCGGCGTTTTCGGACCGGCTGCGCACAATCCTTGAAACGCCTATGCCGATGGACGCGGAAACCCGTGAATTGCAGCCACGCACCCTTGCGCTGGGCGGCGATGCGCGGGCGCTCTTGATACAGTTTGCGGATGCTATCGAGATGGCGCAGGGCAAGGGCGGCAATCTCGAACACATCACCGGCACGGCATCGAAGGCGGCGGAACAGGCCGCACGCATTGCAGGGGTTTTGACGCTCTGGCGGGATTTGCAAGCGGCTGAAGTGTCCGCGCAGGATATGGCCGATGCAATCACGCTGGCGCAGTTCTACCTGACCGAAGCGGCACGGCTGGCAGATGCGGCAAATGTATCGGCTGAAATCGACCGGGCCGAGCGGTTGCGCAAATGGCTTCTGGAAAGCTGGCCGGAGGCGGACATCATGCCGCGCGAGGTGCTGCAATATGGGCCGAACGCTTTACGCGATAGCAAAACGGCAACGGCGGCTTTGACAATATTGGAAAAGCACGGATGGCTTGTGCCGCTCGAACCGAACACCGTTATTCGCGGGGCGACGCGCAAGCTGGCATGGCGTATCGTGCGAGGGGGCGGCGATGTGGTTTGATGTGCAAGCCGCGCTGAAACATCTGGACGGGGCTGAAATGCCCCGCTCCAATTCCGCGCCCCCGGCAGAACCGCAAACCCCGCGTGTAGCGAATGTAGCGGGTGTAGCAGGGGTGCAGGCTGAAATTCCCAAAACGCCGCCCAGCGCAAAACCGCCAAAAACAGCCTTTCCCTACGGCGCATCCGCAGGGGGAAGGCCGCTCACCTATACCGGGCGCGTGGTGTCGCTGGAGGCGTGGCGCAACCTGACAGAATGGGAACGGCACGGGCCGCGCGGGCGGCTCTGGTGTGGCGTCAATCGGCGCTGGGAAACCAAGAGGAAAAGACATGACGAAAAAGACTGAAAAGCAAGAATCCGACGCGTTGGATATCCCCCAGCGCAAGCCGCCCAGGGCGGCGCTTGAATGGAAAGAGGATAACACCCTCGGAATAGAAATTTCTGGCGACTACATGCGCATTCTGGACGCAGCCGAACACACGAGCGTTGCAAATTCCATCGTTGGGCAGTTGTCGGTGCTTGGCTCACATGGCAAGCGCATCGACGCTGAGGCAACCGATTTTGCGCTGGGCTTTGTGGATGCCATGAAGCCCAAGGATGCAGCCGAGGTGCTTTTGACAACGCAAATGGCGGCAATCCATCAAGCGACAATGATGATGGCGCGCCGTTTGAACCATGTAGAGAACCTACCGCAACAAGACTCAGCCGAGCGGGCTTTGAACAAGTTGGCCCGGACCTTCGCGGCTCAAATGGATACGCTCAAGCGGTATCGCTCAAAGGGAAAACAGACAGTCAGGGTTGAGCGTGTTACTGTTAACGAGGGTGGACAAGCAGTTGTCGGAAACGTGGAGAGATAGATTTTGTTTTGGGAAACAATAGCCGCAATATTTCTATTGTTTGTGACCTCACCCCTATGGATTTTCGCATCGTTCTTATGGGGGGTGATAATGGCAGCGTTTGCCTTCTTCTGGCGGGCAATGGATTTTTTTCTCAATGGGCCGATTGAGTGGGGGGAGATATGGCTTGTGCCCTTAGCTGCACTGTTTGCCGGTTTAGAGGCAGCTTGGAGCATTCCATCCTCTATGTGGAATTGGGCAAAGTTTGAGCACCCATGGTGGGCGGTTTGCATCGGCTTTGTTTTTGTCTTGTTTGCGAAAGGTAGTAGAAGTTAACTGACCCGCCAATGAAAAGGGGGAGGGCACATGTCAAATTCTGACGTTTACCCCATGCACCGTGCGCCTCGGTGTACCGCGACATCAAAACGCACCGGCCTGCCTTGTCGCAATCCAGCGGTGCGCGGCTGGGCTGTCTGTCGCATGCACGGGGCACGGGGTGGGGCAAAAACCGGTAAGGCACATCCAAACTGGAAACACGGGGAGCGCAGTCAAGACGCCGTTGCATTGCGCGGGTTTGTTAATCGCCTGATACGTGAAACGCTGGACACTGACGTTTGGGGGGGGTGACCCGCTAAAGGCACTGGAGGTGAGTTAAAATTCTGAACTTCAGCCGTCAGCGAGGAAAATTTTCTACCGGGCTATTGAATGGTTTCGCTTGACTGTCTAAGAACTAATTCCGTCGTCAATAGCAAACCTTAACGCAATCTCGTTCGAGATTCGATTGTCGGAATTTGTAAACCATACAGATTATTGCGCTTGCGCAAGACTGAAATCTAAATAGGACGCCGAAGCTTGGAATTAATAATCCATGCTGGGATGCATAAAACAGGAACTACGTCTGTTCAAAAATGGCTTGACAATCATGCTTCTGATTTAGCGCGCCATCGCATCTTAGCACTACCCCTTGAAAAGAGGATTTTGGTAAAAGACCCCCAATCGTTTGATGCCGATAGCTTGAAGAATGACCTTCGGATTGCGGAAGAAATGGGAATACAAAAAGTAATTATTTCCCATGAAGAAATCTCTACCTTTTCAATGGCTCAAACACGAACCCTTTCGAGGGTGCTGGAACCCTATCCCTTGAAATTTGTTGTTTGCTTTAGGCATTGGGTCAACTTTCTTCCTTCGCGATGGCGTCAAAACTGCATACGTCGGGATAGTGCTTCTTTTCCGAATTTTCTGGAAATTTTGCGCTCGAAACCAGAACGTTGCGATTTTCAAATGCATAGGGTCCTTAGAAATGCTGAAGAAAGTGGCGACCACGAGACGGTAGTCATACCTTTCGAGACTGCGGCAAAAATTGGAGGTGTGCCACGTCACATTCTTAGTGCTTGCGGCGTGCCTGAATTGTTATTGAAAGCAAATGATCCGAACGCTCTCAGGCTGAATACCGAAAGCGGCCAAAAGAACATCGAAATGATCCGACTATTGAACGGCGTATACGCGAGAAGTTATGGCTTAAGAGAAAATGAAATGCTTTTTTCTTTTGGCGCAAACTCACAACCCAAAGAGTATTTCGATTTCGGGCTCAATGGGTTCGCGAGCAAATTTTTGGCAAGTTACCCGGAGATACATGACGAACTGGGTAGAATGCTCGAATCCCGACAAACCTTGATACGTCTAAGCAGAAGTGATTTTGCAGACTTAGAATCAGATTTGGAGCGACATGCGCGCTCACATACAGCCCTTAAGCTCTGTGGGGATTTGTTTCCTGAAATTGAAGCCAAAGATATTTTGTGTAGTAAGCTCGAGTATATTGAATTGCCCGAAACTTTTCAGACAAAAATTGTAAAAGCAATCGACCGTTATAAAAAGAGACTTCGACTCCAAGAACGTTGGGTAAGGCATCGAAGAAAAATAAAACTTTTCTCAGGCACTTGATATGTAGCGATTCGACTCCAAAAAATTGACCGTCTCAAATAATCACGCTTTTAGTTATGCAACTTGAATGCAAGAAACCAACTCGCTCACAAATTCCGCTGCCATCCGAAACAATACGTGGGCAAAAATGTGGGAAACACCCCACCTGAAATCGGTTAGTGCACTGAAATTATAAGGAAAAATAGATTTAGGTGGCGGAGGAGGTGGGATTCGAACCCACGGTACGCTTTCACGCACGCCGGTTTTCAAGACCGGTGCATTCGACCACTCTGCCACTCCTCCGGTTCGCCCCTCCTACAGGGCCTTTCGCGATTCTGGAAGACACTGAAATCTGGGGAATTCCGCCGACATGTGCCTGGAAGCTTTTCTTGAGCCGGGCAAGGCGTTAGACTGCGTCGCGATGGCCTTGCGGCCATGCACACGCAACAACGCCGGATCAACCGGTTGGCAGCGCGCTGAGACGCGCGTCACAGGCAAGGGGCTCGTAATGGTGCAGTTTATCAAGGTCGGCAGGCAACGCTGGCGCGGCACGGCTATTCTGGCGGTTTCGGCGCTGACGGTGTCGGGATGTCAGGATATGGGGCAAATCAACCCGTTCAAGGCCAAACCGAAAGCCGAGGCCAGCGCCACAGCGGCGGAATCGTCGGTCAAACTGGTGGAGCGCGATGTCGAGGCCCCCGAGGTGTTTCAGGCCACCGATATGGGGCTTTGGGACGGGCGTCCCTCGCTTGGCGGGGTCTGGGTGGCGCATCCCGATGTCAAGGAACCCGAGCGGGTCATCATCCGCAATACGTCCAATTCGAAATTCGTGATCGGCGCGCTGTTCCGGCGCGAGCGCCAGAATCCGGGGCCGATCCTTCAGGTGTCCTCGGATGCGGCTGCGGCGCTCGGCATGCTGGCCGGGGCTCCGGTCCAGCTCAACGTGACGGCGCTGCGCCGGGAAGAGGCCGAGTCGTCCGATCCCGAGGCGGCAGCGCCTGCGTCCGGGGCCGTGGAGGCCCCGGCAGCGGTCGAAACCACCGCGCTCGATCCGGTCGCCGGGGCGTCTGCCGCGATCGAGGCCGCGCCGGATGGCAGCGCAACTGAAACCGCAGCCGCGGCGGTGCCCGCGCCGCAACCGGCACCCGCGCCGACGCCGCGCGCCTCGTCCCTGGACAAGCCCTATATCCAGATCGGCATCTTCAGTGTCGAAGAAAACGCCGAGAACACCGCGACGGCCATGCGCCAGAACGGCATGGTGCCGACGGTCAAGAAACAGAGCTCTCAGGGCAAGACCTTCTGGAGGGTCGTCGTCGGCCCGGCCACCAGCACGTCCGAGCGCAGTACCTTGCTGAACAAGATCAAGGGCGTCGGCTTCGACGATGCCTATCCCGTCACCAACTAAACAAGGACTGTCATGACCCGCATGTTCAGATTGCTTGTTCCGGTCGCACTGGCCCTTCTGCTGGCGCCGGTTTTCCCATGGTCCGCACAGGCCTTCGATACCCGTGCCAAGGCCGCGTATGTCATGGACGTGACCACCGGCACGGTCCTGCTGGCCCGCAACGCTGATGAACCGCTGCCGCCTGCGTCGATGTCCAAGCTGATGACACTGTACGTCACCTTCGAGGCGATCCGCGATGGGCGTCTGTCGCTGGACGAACACCTGCCGGTGTCGCGCCACGCGATGAGTTATGGCGGCTCGACCATGTTCCTCGATACGACCGACCGGGTGCGGGTCGAGGATCTGTTGCGCGGGATCATCGTGTTGTCGGGCAACGATGCCTGCGCCGTTCTGGCCGAAGCGCTCAGCCCCGACGGAACCGAGGCGGGGTTCGCCCGCTACATGACGCAGCGCGCCCAGCAGATGGGCATGACCAACTCGACATTCACCAATTCCAACGGCTGGCCCGCTGCCGGCCACCGGATGAGCATGCGCGACCTTGCCCTGCTGTCCCGCCGGATCATCGAGGATTTTCCGGAATTCTACCCGATGTTCGCCGAAACCGAATTCGCCTTTGACGGACGCGCGCCGCAAAACATCCAGAACCGCAATCCTCTGCTGCGGCTGGGGATCGGTGCGGACGGTCTGAAGACCGGCCACACGCAGGAAGCGGGCTATGGGCTTGCCGGGTCGGCCAAACAGGGCGAGCGCCGCGTGGTGTTCGTGATTTCGGGACTGGACAGCGCACAGATCCGCGCCGAAGAGGCGCAGGCGATCGTCAACTGGGCCTTCCGCCAGTTCGTCGAGAAATCCATTCTGGACGCGGGAACCGAGGTGGCCCGCGCGGATGTCTGGATGGGCGATGTGACCAGCGTCGGCCTGACCCCGGCCGAGGACATCAACACGCTGTTGCCGGTTCTGGGCGGGGACGACCTCAAGGCCGAGGTGGTCTATCAGGGGCCGGTACGCGCGCCCATCGCCAAGGGCGACGAACTGGGCGAACTGGTTTTCGCCCCCGAGGGCCTGCCCGAAACCCGCGTGCCGCTGGTCGCTGCGCAGGACGTGCCGCGCGGCGGTTTCATGGCGCGGCTGCGCACCGTGTCGGGCCTGTTGCTGACGCGGCTGAAACAGGGGCCCGAGGGCGCACTTTGAGCAAAAGCGGCTATTTCGTCAGTTTCGAAGGTATCGACGGGTCGGGCAAATCCACCCAGGCCCGTCTGCTGGCCGATCACCTGCGCGCCATGGGGCGCGATGTGGTGCTGACGCGCGAACCGGGCGGCAGCCCCGGCGCCGAGGATATCCGCAAACTGGTTCTGGAAGGCGACACCGACCGCTGGTCGCCCGAGACCGAACTTTTGCTGTTCACCGCCGCGCGCCGCGATCATCTGGAGCGCACGGTCAACCCGGCGCTGGCCGCCGGGCAGGTGGTGATCTGCGACCGTTTCGCCGACAGCACGCGGCTCTATCAGGGGCTGGCGCGGGCCGATCTGCGCGGGCTGGTCGATCAGCTGCATGACCTCGTCATCGGGCAGGATCCCGACCTGACCGTCCTGATCGACATGGACCCGAAGATCGGCCTGTCGCGCGCCCTTGCGCGCGGCGATGGTGAGGATCGGTTCGAATCCTTCGGCGGCGACATGCAGCGCAGGCTGCGGCAGGGGTTTCTGGAGCTTGCGCGCGAATTTTCCGAACGGTTCGTCACCATCGACGGCAATCGTCCGGTCGAGGACGTGTTCGCCGATATGCGCGACGTGGTCGGGGCCCGTCTGCCATGAGCGACGATACCGCCCCCCAGCCGGATCGCGTCGAAGGCGCGCCGCATCCGCGTGAAACGCCGCGTCTGATCGGGCAGGGCGCAGCGGAACGCGCCTTTCTCGATGCCTATAACGCGGGGCGCCTCCATCATGGCTGGCTGATCACCGGGCCGCGCGGCGTGGGCAAGGCGACGCTGGCGTGGTCTATCGCGCGCTTCCTGCTGGCCACGCCCGAGGGCGGCGATGGCGGCCTGTTCGGCGAGGCGCCGCCAGCGCCCGACAGTCTGGACATTTCCGCCGATCATCCGGTGGCGCGGCGTATTCTGGCGGGCTCCGATCCGGGGCTTTACCTTGTGCGCCGCTGGGGCGCGGGCACGTCCGACCGCGATCGGGAAAAAGCCTTTGAAGAGGGGCGTTTCTCGCAGGATATTCGTGTCAGCGAAATTCGCGGCCTCGCCAGTTTCATCCATCTCAGCGCCGCCGAAGGCGGGCGTCGCGTGGTGATCGTCGATGCCGCCGACGAAATGAACACACAGGCCGCCAACGCCCTGCTGAAAATGCTGGAGGAGCCGCCCGCGCGCACGGTATTGCTGCTGGTCAGCCATCAGCCCTCGCGCCTGTTGCCCACGATCCGCTCACGCTGCCGCGAATTGCGGCTCGGCCCGCTGAACACGCAGGACATGGCGCAGGCTCTGGCGCAGGCGGGTGTCGATCCGGGCACGGATGCCGGTGCGCTGGCGGAACTCTCCGCCGGGTCGGTGGGCGAGGCGGTGCGCCTGATCAATCTGGGCGGCGTGAAGATGTATCACGAGATCGTCGGCATCGTCGCCAGCATGCCCCGGCTGGACCGCCCCCGCGCCCTGAAACTGGCCGAGGTGGCGGCAACGCGCGGGGCCGGGGACAAGCTCGACCTGCTGCTGGGCCTGACCGATCTGTTCCTCGCGCGCATGGCGCGCGGCGGCGCGCTCGGCCCCCCGCCCGAGGCCGTGCCGGGCGAGGCCGACCTGATCGCGCGGCTGGCCCCCGATGCCCGTCGCGGGCGGGCCTGGGCCGAATGTGCGCAGTCCATCGGCGCGCGGGCACGTCACGGGCGGGCGGTCAACCTTGACCCCGCTTCGCTGGTCCTAGATACCGTGTTCAAGATTCAGCAAACGGCGGCGGGCTGAGCGGCCCGCGCAAAGGGCACAGATGAGCGACACGATCCAGATCACCGACAGCCATTGCCACCTCGATTTCCCGGATTTCGACGAAGAACGCGATCAGGTGATCGCGCGCGCGCTCGAGGCCGGTGTCACCCGCATGGTCACGATCTGCACCAAACTTCGGCTGGAGCCACAGGTGCGCGCCATTGCCGAAACCTACGCGCCCGTCTTCTACGCCGCTGGCACCCATCCGATGAGCGCCGCGGACGAACCCCTGGCCACAGTGGAAGAGCTGGTCAAACTGGCCGAACATCCCAAGTTCGTCGGCATCGGTGAAACCGGGCTCGATTACCATTACACCGCCGACAGCGCCGAGGTGCAGCGCCAAAGCCTGCGCATTCATATCGCGGCGGCCCGCGAAACCGGCTTGCCGCTGATCATCCACGCCCGCAGCGCCGATGACGACATGGCCCGCATTCTGGCCGAGGAGCACGCCAAAGGCGCCTATTCCTGCGTCATGCACTGTTTTTCCTCTGGTGCCGAACTGGCCCGCGCGGCGCTCGACCTCGGGTTTTACCTGTCGATGTCGGGCATCGCGGCCTTCCCGAAATCCGGCGACCTGCGCGAGATTTTCGCCACCGCCCCGGTGGATCGCATCCTCGTGGAAACCGATGCGCCCTATCTCGCGCCGCCGCCCTATCGGGGCAAGCGCAACGAACCGGCCTATACCGTCCACACCGCTCAGGTCGGGGCCGAGGTGTTCGGCATGGAGTGGCCCGAATTCGCCGCGCAGACCCAGGCCAATTTCGACCGGCTGTTCTGCAAGGCCGCGCAATACAGGGCGGCCGCCTGATGGCCGAACGCCGCTTTACCATCCTCGGTTGCGGCTCGTCCGGCGGGGTGCCCCGCCTTGGCGGGCACTGGGGCGAGTGTGATCCGACGAATCCCCGCAATACCCGCCGCCGCTGCTCGATGCTGATCGAACAGGAAGGGCCGGGCGGGATCACCCGTGTGCTGATCGACACCTCGCCCGATCTGCGTGCGCAGCTTCTGGGGGCCGGGGTGGGAGAACTGGACGCGGTGGTTTACACCCACAGCCACGCCGATCACGTGCATGGCATCGACGATCTTCGCATGATCGTTTTCAACATGAAGCAACGCCTGCCGGTCTGGGCCGATGGCGATACGCAGAACGCGCTTTATGCGCGTTTCGGCTATGCCTTCATCCAGCCCGAGGACAGCCCCTATCCCCCCATCCTCGACATGCACACGATCAACGGCGACGTGACCATCGACGGCGCGGGCGGCCCCGTCACCCTGACCCCGTTCGAGGTCAACCACGGCGCGATCGAGGCGCTCGGGTTTCGCATCGGCGATCTTGCCTATCTGCCGGACGTGGCCCACATCCCCGACGATGTCTGGCCGGTGCTGGAGGGGCTGGAATGCTGGATACTGGATGCGCTGCGCCGCACGCCGCACCCGACCCATTCGCATCTGGAACAATCGCTGGAATGGATCGCCCGCGTGGCCCCGCGCCATGCGGTGCTGACCAACATGCATATCGACCTCGATTACCAGACCGTGGCCGATGAAACCCCCGATCATGTCATTCCCGCCTATGACGGCATGACGCTGACCTACAAGGTCTGAGCGCGATGCAGGCGCTTCTGGATGTCATCCTGCCGGTCTTCGTGGTGATCGGGTTCGGCTATCTGGCCGTCGTGCGCGGCTGGTTTTCGGATGCGGGCGTCGACGGGCTGATGAAATTCACCCAGAATTTCGCCATCCCCTGCCTGCTGTTCACCGCCATCGCCCGGCTGGACCTGGGCCAGCATTTCGACTGGCGCCTGCTGATCAGTTTCTATACCGGCGCGCTGGCGGGGTTCCTTCTGGGCCTGTTCGGGGCGCGGCTGATCTTTGGGCGCGAGTGGGAAGAATCCGTCGCCATCGGCTTTTGCTGCCTGTTTTCCAACTCGGTTCTTCTGGGCCTGCCGATCACCGAGCGCGCCTATGGCATGGATGCGCTTCAGGCCAACTATGCCATCATCGCGGTGCATTCGCCGTTTTGCTACGGGGTCGGGATTTCGGTGATGGAGATCGTCCGCGCCCGCGGCCATACCGGCCCGGCGCTGGTGTCCAAGGTGCTGCGCGCGATGTTCTCGAACGCGCTGATCCTCGGGATCGCGGCGGGGTTCGTGGTCAACCTGACCGGCCTGCCGCTGCCGGGGCCGCTCGATGACGGGCTGGACCTGATGGTGCGCGCAGCGCTGCCTGCGGCGCTTTTCGGCCTTGGCGGGGTTTTGGGGCGCTATCGCCCCGAAGGCGACCTGCGCCTTGTGCTCTATGTCTGCGCGGTTGGCCTGCTGATGCACCCGCTGATCACGCGCGGGCTGGGGGCGGCGCAGTCATTGCCCACGGATGCGCTGCGCTCGGCGACGCTGACGGCGGCCATGGCGCCGGGGATCAACGCCTATATCTTTGCCAATATGTACGGCTGTGCGCGGCGCGTTGCGGCCTCGGCGGTTCTGATCGCCACGGGGCTTTCGATCCTGACCGTCTGGATGTGGCTGGGCAGTCTGCCTTAGGATCAGCCGCAGAACTGACGATAGAGCAGGTCGATCAGTTCGCGGGTCTTGTCATCGGCCAGGCTGTAATAGATCGCCTTGCCCTCGCGCCGTGTCTTGACGCGGCCCTCTTCACGCAGGCGCGCCAGAATCTGGCTGACGGCGGCCTGACGCATCTGCAACAGCGCTTCCAGTTCTCCCACCGATTTTTCGCCCGACCCCAGATGACACAGGGCCATCAGCCTGCCTTCATGCGCCATGGTCTTCAGAAAGGCTGCCGCGTCCTTGGCGTTCTGCTTCATTTCGGCGGGGCTTGTGATTGGCTCTTGTGTCGTCACGGTGCGGTCCTGCTCTCTGTTCTGTTGGGCTTAACATGCCGTTACACAAAAGGCGAGATCACCATCCCTGACCGGGGGCACCGCCCTCGAACGCGTTGCCGTTCACATAGTCGCAAGGGGCTCCCTGCATCTCAAGATGAAGCCCGCTGCCCTCGTAAGGGTGGGCACGCGCCAGCGCCTCGTCAAGATCAATGCCCAGTCCGGGGGCTTCGGGCGGGGTCACAAAGCCGTTTTCGACCCGCAAACCGCCTTTTATCAGGGCATCGTGGAACGGGGTCTCGATGGTTTCGGCCATCAGCAGGTTGGGGATCGACGCTGCCAGATGGATATTGGCGGCCCATTCCACCGGCCCGGCATAGAGGTGCGGGGCCATCTGGGCGCTGTAAACCTCTGCCATGGCGGCGATTTTCTTGACTTCCCAGATGCCGCCAGCCCGCCCCAGGGCCGGTTGCAGGATGCTGGCCGCGCCCTGTCGCAGAACCGGGGCGAACTCGGCCTTGGTGCACAGCCGCTCGCCGGTGGCGACGGGAATGCCCACGGCCCGCGCGACCTCGGCCATTTGCGCGGGATTGTCCGGCGGGATGGGCTCTTCGTACCACAGGGGGTCATAGGGGGCGATGGCGCGGCCCAGTCGGATCGCTCCGGCGGCGGTGAACTGCCCATGCGTGCCGAACAACAGGTCGGCCCGGTCGCCCACCGCCTCGCGGATGGCCTTGCAGAACGCGGCCGAGACCGAGATATCGCTCATCGCGGGCATGTGGCCGCCATGGATCGTATAAGGACCGGCGGGGTCGAACTTGACGGCGGTATAGCCACGCGCCACGCAATCCGCGGCGGCTTCGGCGGCCTGATCGGGCGAGACCCAGAAATCCTGATCGTGATGGGGCAGGGGGTAAAGGTAGGTATAGGCGCGGATACGGTCGTTGACGCGCCCGCCCAGCAAGGCCCAGACAGGTCGCTCGCGCGCCTTGCCCAGAATGTCCCAACAGGCGATCTCCAGCCCCGAAAACGCGCCCATCACCGTCAGGTCGGGCCGCGCTGTAAAGCCCGAGGAATAGGCGCGGCGAAACATGAGCTCGATGTTCTCGGGGTTTTCGCCCTGCATGTGGCGGGCAAACACGTCCTCGATCACGGCGCGCATCGCAACCGGTCCGACCGAGGCGGCGTAACATTCCCCCCAGCCGGTGATCCCGGTATCTGTGGTCAGCTTGACCAGTATCCAATACCGCCCGCCCCAGCCCGGCGCAGGAGGTGCGGTGACGATGATATCCAGATCTTGCAGCTTCATGACGGCCCTCCGCATTGTGCCCGACACGGTGCCGCGTCGGGCAGAGGCGGGCAAGGGATAAAACGCCCTGTCCGCATCCGCTGTCGTGAAACCGGGGCAAGTACCCGAATTGAAACGAAAACACCTTCGGCATCTTAGCGCCATACGCCCGGCATGGCGGTGTGATTGGCGGGCTTGCCCCGTTCGGAAAAGACCTCCCTGTTTCCCGCGTGGGAACGGCCCTTCAGCAAATCTGCCTCTGGGTTGAATTTTTCTGTGCAAGGCGCACGCAAAGGGCGTAAGATCGCTCTTATGAAACGGTTTGTTAAACGAGTGTTCCAGGTCGCGTTTCTCCTGACGGTGGCTGTCCTGATAGCCCAGCTTGCATTTCCCTTACCCGACATTTCCAACCGTGCCGTTGCACAGTCTCTCCCGGCCAGCGCGGAAACCTCGCTTGGTGCCCGCGTTGCCGAGGGGCAGGCCGCCCGACCGGGGCTGACCGGGGTGCTTCCGCTGGAAAACGGGCGCGATGCGCTGGCCAGCCGGCTGGCCCTGATCGCCGCCGCCGAGCGCTCCATCGACGTGCAATACTACATCTGGCATGACGACACCTCGGGCATCCTGTTGCTCGAGGCGCTGCAACATGCGGCGGAGCGCGGGGTGCGCGTGCGGCTCTTGCTGGACGATAACGGGGGGCCGGGGCTCGATAGCTACATGGCCGCCCTGAACGCGCAGGAGAATTTCCAGATCCGCCTGTTCAACCCTTCCACCGTGCGCCAGCCGAAATTGCTGGGCTACGTCTTCGATTTCTTTCGCATGAACCGGCGTATGCACAACAAATCCCTGATCGTTGACGGGGCCGTGGCGATCGTCGGCGGGCGCAATATCGGGGACGAGTATTTCGCGGTGGGCGAGGATACGTTCTTTGTCGATCTGGATGTTCTGGCGGCGGGGGCCATCGTGCCGGTCACGGCGGCGGTCTTCGACGAGTACTGGAACAGCCTGTCGGTGTTCGAGCTCGAGCGGATCGTTCGCACCCCCGGCGATATCGCGGCGTTCGAGGCGCGGGTGCGGGAGGTGCGCGCCCGCGACACTGCCGGCACCCTGTTGCAGGACGCTGTCGATACCGCCACCGAATACGCGGCCGGCCGGAAACGGCTGGACTGGACGACCGTGCAACTGGTGGCTGACAGCCCGGTAAAGGGGCAGGGCATCGCCACGCGCGATCAGTTGATGATCACCCGCCTCGGCGCCATTCTGGGCGATATCGAAACGCGGCTCGATCTGGTGTCGGCCTATTTCATTCCGGGTGCGGCGGGCACCGGATTGTTTTCGGATATCGCCCGGTCAGGCCGCGATGTGCGTATCCTGACCAACGCCATGAACACGACCGACGTTCTTCTGGTGCACGCGGGTTACAGCAAATACCGGCGCGAATTGCTCGAGGCGGGCGCGCGTCTTTACGAACTCAAGCTGCGCGGCGGCACCTCCGGGGCGGATCTTCACACCCTGCCGATGGGCCTGTCGGGGGCCAGCCTGCACGCCAAGACCTTTGCCGTGGACGGCAAGAGGGTATTCATCGGCTCGTTCAATTTCGATCCCCGCTCGGCCATGCTGAACTGCGAGATGGGCTTCCTCATCGACAGCCCCGCGATGGCGCGTCAGGTCCATGCGATATTCGACGGGCCGGTCGAAACCGTCAGCTACCGGCCCGCCCTCACCCCGGAACACAAGATGATCTGGCAAGAGCGCAGAACCGACGGAGAGAGCACCGTCTATCAGGAAGAGCCCGGCGCAACATGGTTTCAGCAGATCGCAATCGTCGTGATCGGCCTGTTGCCGGTAGAGTGGATGTTATGAACTCGTTGTAGAAAATTCATTGGAAGGAACAGATCATGGGACATTGGATTTGGTGGATGATTGCCGGCATCCTGTCGGTCGCGGGGGGAATTCTGGCTCTGGCGAACCCGCTGGCCGCCTCCCTTACGGCAGAGCTTCTGGCGGCGTGGTCCTTCATGCTGGTCGGGCTGATCGCCATATTTTCCGCGTTTCGCGATCAGGGCTGGGGCGCGCGCATCCTTGCGTTGCTTCTGGGTATCCTGATGCTGGTTCTGGGGCTCAGCCTCGTGGCCAACCCGCTTGAGGGGCTGTTGTCGCTGACCTATGCGGTGGCGGTGGTGCTGATGGTGGCCGGGCTGTTCCGGCTCATCCTGGCCTTCCGGGCGGAAATGCGGGCGTTTCGCTGGGTGCTGGCCCTCTCGGGGGCGCTGTCGATCGTACTGGCGCTCCTGATCTTTTCGAACTTCCCGCAATCGGCGGCTGTGGTTCTGGGCGTCTATCTGGCGATCGAGCTGATTTCGAACGGCGTGGCGCTGGTGGTGATCGCGCTGGCGCGCAAGGCGGTTGGATAGGCTGTCGCCTGATCATGGCCCCCCACGGGCGATGCGCGCTCAGCCGAACAGGATGACGTTGCGCCGCGCATTGCCCGATTTCGTGTCGGCAATCGCCTCGTTGATCTGATCCAGCCGCCAGCGGTTCGAGATCAGCTCGTCCAGCTTCAGGCGGCCTTGCCGATAGAGGTCGATCATCCACGGAATATCGCGCCCGATCACCACATCGCCCATTTTCGACCCCACCATGGACTGCCCCGCAGCCGCCAGGTTCCCGGCCTCATAACCCGAAACCGCCCCGCTGGCGGGCATGCCCACCATGATCACCTTGCCCCCGCTCGCCAGGTAATTCGGCGCCTGATCGTAGACCGGGGCCGCGCCCACCGTGACCAGAACCGCATCGGCGCCCCGGCCCATGGCCTGTTTGGCGGCCTCCCACGGCGCGCTTTCCGAGGCCAGAACCCCATCGGTCGCGCCAAAGGCGCGGGCATCGGCCAGTTTCTCGGCGCTCATGTCCACGGCGACGATGCGGCGCGCCCCCGCGATGCGCGCGCCCTGAATGGCGTTGAGGCCAACGCCCCCCGCGCCGATCACCACTACGTCCTGTCCGGCCCGCAACTGCGCGGCATTCACCACCGCACCGATGCCGGTGATCACCCCGCAGGCCAGCAGGCTGGCCGCGTCCATCGCCATGTCGCCGGGGATTTTCACCACCTGTGACTGATGCACCACCACCTTTTCGGCAAACGCCCCGCAGGCCATCGCCTGATGCAGCTTTCCGCCCGCATCGGTCCTTAGCGCGCCATGATCGCCGTCAAAAGGCGTTTCGCATCCCGTCGGCCTGCCTGCGCCACAGCTTGGGCAGGCCCCGCAGGCGCGGATCAGGGTGACGATCACCGGATCGCCTTCGCTCAGGCCCGCCACGCCCGCCCCCACGGCGCTGATGCGCCCCGCAGCCTCGTGGCCATAGACCGCCGGCAGGCTGCCGCCCCATGCCCCGTCGGCATAGGAAATATCCGAATGGCAGATCGCCACCGCCTCCAGCGTGACCTCGATCTCGCTCATCTGCGGGGCGCGCAACCGGACCTCCTCGATCACCAGCGGTTTGCCGAATTCGTGGCACACGGCGGCCTTGATGGTTTGCATGTCGTCCCCCTGTCGATTCCTGACGGACAGGGTCGGGGCGGCGGCGTCCACGTGCAAGCGGAATTGCGACCTTTGAGGGCGAAAACGGCCCGTTCAGGCGGGGCCGCGCGCGATCCGGTCCAGCCGCCGCGCCAAATCCTTGGGGGCGGCGAAGAACGGCGAATGGCTGGTGGGCATCTCGCTCACGTCCTCGGGCGGCCAGCCCTCGGTCATGGTCTGCTGGTATTCCGGCGGGATCGCGTGATCCTCGGCGCAGCGGATATAGGATTTCGGCACGCTGGCATAATTCGTCCCCAGCCGGATCGGCGTGGCCTGCGGCCTGATCGCCTGCACGCACAGGCGCTCGCGGGCATAGGCCTCGGTGCCCTCGGGACAATCGTGATAGAGCGCCTCGAAGAGCTTGCCCTCGCGAAAGGTAAACCCCAGCCCGTCGGGCGTTTTTTCGATGGCCGCCAGCAGGGGCTGGCGCGGGGCCTCCAGCCGCATATCCACCAGTGAGACACCGTCGCGTGGCGCATAGGCGCAGAGATACACCAGCCGCGCGATCCTGGCGGGGTCTTTCTCGGCCGCTGCCGAAATCGGAAAACCGGCCATGGAATGGCCCACCACGATGGCGGGCGCGTCGATGGCCGCCAGGATCGCATCGGCATACGAATCCAGCGTGATGTCCTCGATGGGGCAGGGGGTGTCGCCATGCCCCGGCAGGTCGATGGCGCGCGCCCTGTGCCCCAATGCCTCGAGCGCCGGGATCACGTCGCGCCAGCACCATGCGCCGTGGCATGACCCGTGGATCAGCAGGAAGTCAGACATGCCCCACCTCCTTCAGGAACTCGCCAAGAACCTGCGCAAAGGCTTCGGGGTGGTCGATGCAGGGCAGGTGCCCCGCCTGCCGGATCAGGTGGAATTTCGAGCCGTGAATCAGATCGACGGTTTCGCGCACCAGATCGGGCGGGGTCGATCCGTCCTCGGACCCGGCAATGCCCAGCGTCGGCAGGCGCAGCCCGCTGGTGGGCGTGTAGAAATCGGTGCCCGCAATCGCCGCGCTGCACCCGACATAGCCCTCGGGCGGCGTGCGCAGCAGCATCTCGCGCACCGGGGCAAGGCGCGCTTCGTCCTCGCGGAAGTGTTTGGAGCACCACCGCTCCAGCGTGGCCTCCGCCAGCGCGGCAACCCCGCCTTCCCGCACGGCGGCGATGCGCTCTTCCCACATGGCGGGCTGGCCGATTTTGGCGGCGGTGTTCGACAGCACCATCGCGCGCACCTGATCCAGCCGCTTGACGGCCAGCCCCTGCGCCACCATCCCGCCGATGGACAGCCCCACGAAGACGCAATCGCGCACCTCCAGATGGTCCAGCAGCCCTTCGGCATCGCGCACCAAAGCGCCCATCGTATAAGGCGCAGGCGGGCAATCGCTTTGCCCGTGCCCGCGCATGTCATAGCGGATGATGCGCAACCCCTCGGGCAGAAGCGGCAGAACCTTGTCCCAAAGGCTCAGGTCCGTGCCCAGTGAATTGGCAAACACCAGCGGCGCACCGTCCGGTGTGCCGTCTTCGCGGTAATGCAGGGTGATGTCCCCCAGATCGGCCATCGGCATGTGCTGCCCCTCCTTGTCCTTCGCTTCCCCCCTTGAACCCCGCCCCCGCGCCGCCGTCAACCGGGGGGGCGGGAGAGGGCGAGGCGATCGACCCCGCAAGACAAGGTTTGAACGAGGGCCTGCCAGCGGCTCCGCCATTGCTTCCCCTGATCAATGGCCGGAACGCCGATCCTCCCTGGCCGATGCCTAATACGACAACCCGACATAGTTTTCGGCCAGCGTGGTCTGTGCCGCCTCGCTGCCGGCCAGATAGGCCAGGTCGGCGCGTTGCATCTTCAGGTCGAACGCGGTCTGAGCCGGGAAGCGGTGCAACAGGTTGGTCATCCACCAGCTGAAGCGCTGGGTCTTCCAAGTGCGCGCCAGCGCGGTTTGCGAATAGGCCTTGAGCCCCGCATCGTCCCCGTCGCGGTAATGCCGGGTCAGCGCGTGATAGAGATACTGCACGTCACTGGCCGCCGTGTTCAGGCCCTTGGCCCCGGTGGGCGGCACGATATGCGCTGCATCCCCACACAGGAACATACGCCCCCAGTGCATCGGCTCGGACACGAACGATCGGAGCGGCGCGATATCGCGCCCGCTCAACGCGCCGCCGGGCAGGGCGTTGGCCACATCCGCGGGCAGGCGGCGCGCAAGTTCCTCCCAGATGCGCTCGTCCTCCCACTCCTCGGGGCTGTCCGAAAGCGGCACCTGCAAGTAATAACGCCCGCGTTCGCCGTCCTGTAGCGAACACAGGGCGAATCCCCGTTCCGACCCGGCATAGAGGAATTCCTCCACCACCGGCGGCGCGTCCGACGTCACCCCGAGCCAGCCGAAGGGAAAAGTCTGCTCGAAGGCCTGCGCCGTGTCGTCGGGTAGTTCCTTGCGGCAGGGGCCGTGGAACCCGTCGCACCCGGCGATGAAATCGCAATCCAGCCGGTTCATCTGCCCGCCGTGCAGGAAGGTCAGGTAAGGCTGGTCGCTGTCGATATCGTGCGGCTTCATGCCCGCGCATCCGTGCAGCGTGCTCAGCCCCATCGCATCGCGCGCCGCGTATAGGTCCTGCGTGACGCGCTCTTGTCCGTAGATCGTTACCGAACTGCCGGTCAGGGCCTTCAGGTCGATGCGAAAATCATGTCCGCCGCCCGCGATGCGGATGCCGTCATGCACCAGCCCGCCGTCTTCCAGCGGCGCGCCGACACCGGCCTCGTGCAGCAGGTCGGTCAGCCCGCGCTCCAGCACGGCGGCGCGGATGCGCGACAGCACGTCGTCGCGCTCGTAGCGCTCCAGAACGATGGTTTCGATTCCCTGCGTCTGCAACAACTGCGCCAGCAGCAGGCCCGCCGGCCCCCCGCCCACGATGGCTACCTGAGTGCGCATGACGTCCTCCTTTCGCCGCTTGGGTCGCCCCATAGGGTAAAGCAACGCCCCGCATGTCGTAAATGATCTGGCGCAAGACAGGCGGTGGCGCGGGATGATAAGGGGCACCGGCCTGCCGGGCAGGGCGGCAGCGCAACCGGTACGGCGCGATTGGCAGCGCCCCGAACGCCGCCTAATGTGGGGACATGACCGGGCGGAACAAGGACGATCCACACCATGCGCTCAACCAAAACCATCCATGTGATATCCGCCCATGCCGAGGGCGAGGTGGGCGATGTGATCGTCGGCGGAGTCCTGCCGCCGCCGGGCGACACCATATGGGAGCAAAGCCGCTGGATCGCCCGCGACCGGACCCTGCGCAATTTCGTCCTGAACGAACCGCGCGGCGGCGTCTTCCGCCATGTGAACCTGCTCGTGCCGCCCAAACACCCCGAGGCACAGGCCGCATGGATCATCATGGAACCCGAAGACACCCCGCCGATGTCGGGCTCCAACGCGATCTGCGTGGCCACGGTTCTTCTGGATGGCGGGCTGATCCCGATGCGCGAACCCGAAACCCACCTGACGATTGAGGCGCCCGGCGGGCTTGTCCGGGTGCGCGCCGAATGCCGCAATGGCAAGGCCGAGCGCATCTTCGTCACCAACGTTCCGTCCTTCGCCGCCAAACTCGACCAGACGCTCGAGGTCGCGGGGCTGGGCCGCCTGACTGTCGATACCGCCTATGGCGGTGACAGTTTCGTGATCGTCGATGCCGCCGCGCTGGGCCTGTCCCTGACAGCGGACGAGGCGCATGACATCGCCACCATGGGTGTGCGCATCACCAACGCGGCCAATGAACAGCTCGGCTTTGCCCACCCGGAAAATCCCGACTGGCGGCATATCTCGTTCTGCCTGTTCGCCGGGCCGCTGACCCAGGGCGAAAACGGGCTGGAAACCGGGGCCGCCGTGGCCATTCAGCCCGGCAAGGTCGATCGCTCGCCCACCGGCACGGCGCTGTCGGCGCGCATGGCGGTGTTGCAGGCCCGTGGCGTGATGAAAACCGGCGACCGGCTGAGCGCGCAGTCGCTGATCGGCTCCACCTTTTCCGGGCGCATTCTGGAGGAAACCACCGTGGGCGGCACCCCCGCCATCCGCCCCGAGATATCGGGGCGCGGCTGGATCACCGGCATTCACCAGCACATGCTCGACCCATCCGACCCATGGCCCGAAGGCTACAGGCTCAGCGATACATGGGGCGCGCGTTAACAAGGATTGCCCAATCCCCGACTTTGAAAAGCGAGTATGCCTCAGACGACCCCCGGATCGCCTGCGATCCGGGTCGCGCCCGACCCCGCCCCCCAGGGCGGGCGCGAATTACATCACTGTTTCAGCGAGGTATGGCGTTGGCGCTTCGACGCGACGCTGACGCGGATGTCACCGCGCCCACCCTCGGGGCCGCGCCCGACCCTGCCGTTGCTCTCTTTCGGTCAATGGCGTGCTCTTCAGGTTCATCGCTTCAGGCCGGTGGCTTATCCCCGATCCAGCCGGATATGCGCCATGATCTGCCCGTGGTCCGAGGCCAGCTTGTTATAGGGCGCTTCGGGGTGCGAGCCATCTGTCAGGTGATCGTTGAAGGCGCTGAAATAGGTCATCTCGCCGATCCGCCCCGGATGATCGGGGTGGAAATCGCGGCTCATGTAGATCTGGTCGATGGATTCGAACACCCCGCCGAAGGCCGAGGTATAAACCATGTCGCGCAGTGATTTGCGCACGAACAGACGCTCCGCCGAATGCAGGCGCACGCGCTCGACATCCTCGGTGATCTGCTCGTTTTCCTCTTCCGAATAGCGATCCTTGCCGCTTTCGGCGTCATGGCGCAGCATCCAGGCGTAATTCCTGAACGGCGTTTCGCCGGTCACGATTTCCGAACTCACCGCATGTTCGCCGTCGTTGAAATCGCCCAGCACCATCACCGGGTTGCCCTTGTGGATTTCCGCCACGATCTCGCGGCGCAGCACCCAGGCTTCGGCCATGCGGCGCAGGGCGGCGCGCAAACTGCCCATCGCACGTCCCACCGGGTCATAGCGCGTCAGGTCCTCCTCGGGGGCATAGGCCGCGCCATCGGGCCTGATATATTCGCCCAGCTTGGATTTCAGGTGGCAGTTGAACACGGTGATCACCCGCCCGCCCACCGGAATGCGCGCCCTGAGGATCGGGCGCGACAGGCGACGGACCGTATACTGCCCCGCATCCTCGCGCGGCAACCCGCGCAGGGGCTGGAACGGAATGACCAGCGGTTCGTCCAGATCCTGTATGATCTCGGGCGGGCCGTCGAAGCCGAACCGCGACAGGATCGCCACGCCGGGCCGCCTCTCGCCGGGAATGCCCTGATCGGCGGCATTGGGCGCAAAGGCCAGCGCGGCGTCGTCATAGGGCTCGATCCTGAGCTTGCGGAAAATCACCTTGCGGTGATAGCGCTTTGACCGATCGGGCACCGTGGCCGCGTTCAATGCGGTCGCGCGCTGATTGGTTTCCCCGATCACCGCGCGCAGGGCGTCCTGCTCGAAAATTTCCTGAAACCCCACGATATCGGCATTCATCGACAAAAGCTGATCCGCCATCCAGTCCTCTTTCCACGCGTATTCCTCGGGCGTGTAGGTCTGGAAGCGGTAATATTCCCGGTCCGGGCCGATCAGGTTCTTGACGTTGAAACTGGCAATCGTGAACTCGGTCATGGGTCAGCTTTCAGGGTGTGGTTGCGGGCAGGATGACAAGCCTATCGTCATGCCCTGCCAACGCGGTGTCAATGAGTGGGACGATCGGGTTGTCTTCGATAACCCGCACCGCTCAGCCTCCGAACCTCTTTCCCGGATCGCCTGCGATCCGGGTCGCGCCCGACCCCGCCCCCAAGGGCGGGCGCGAAGGATACCAGCGTTCCATAAAACGTCGGCGTTGGCGCTTCGACGCGACGCCGGCGCGGATGTGACCGCGCCCACCCTCGGGGCCGGGCGCTCCCCTGCTGGTGCGCCCTTCACTCAACGGTGCAAATGTCAGGTGCACCGCTCACCCCCCGTCGCTTTGCAGGGCGCGGATGAACATGGGCGCATCGACATTCCCGCCCGAGATGGTGCAGATCACCGTATCGCCCTCGATCTGGTCGCGCCGGAACAGCGCGGCGGCCAGCGCCACAGCACCACCCGGTTCCGCCACCAGCTTGAGTCGCTCGAAGGCCAGCTTCATGGCGCGCAACGCCTCGTCCTCGCTCACGATCAGGCCGGGGCCGCACAGCCGCTTCATGATCGGAAAGGTCAACTGCCCCGGCTGCGGCGTCACGATGGCGTCGCATATCCCGCCCGAGGCGCGCGCATTGGACACGATCCGCCCCGCCGCCAGCGAGCGCGCGGCATCGTCGAACTCTTCCGGTTCGCAGGGGCGCGCACGCAGCCCCGGCGCCTCGGCCTCCAGCGCCAGCGCGATCCCCGAGGTCAGCCCGCCACCGCCGCAACAGATCAGCACATCGGCGCGCTCCACCCCTTCGGCGCGGGCCTGTTCGGCAATCTCCAGCCCGCAGGTGCCTTGCCCGGCGATCACCTGCGGCTCGTCATAGGGCCGGATCAGGGTCAGCCCGCGCTCGGCGGTCAGCCGGTCGCCGATCTTCTCGCGGTTTTCGCCGCCCACCCGGTCATACAGCACCACCTCGGCCCCGAGCGCACGGGTGTTGTCGATCTTCATCTGTGGCGCATCGGCGGGCATGATGATCACCGCAGGCACGCCGAATTCCCGCGCCGCCAGCGCCACGCCCTGCGCATGGTTGCCGCTGGAAAAGGCGATCACGCCGCGCGCCCGGACCTCCGGGTCCAGCGCCGACACCGCCGAGCGCCCGCCGCGATACTTGAAGCTGCCGGTATGTTGCAGGCATTCGGGCTTCACCAGCACCCGGCGGCCCGCGATCTCGTCCAGAAAGGGCGAGGACAACAGCGGCGTGCGCCGGGCATGGCCCTTCAGCCGCTCTGCCGCCGCGCGGATCATGGTAATGTCACTCATTGCGATACCTCCAGCAAGTCGCGGATCGCCTTCAGCGCCTCGGGCTCGTCCAGAAACGGCACATGGCCGCGGTCGGGCACCGTGGCGCAAATCAGCCCCGGATGCCGCTCCGCCATCCGCTCCACCGTTTCAGCGCTCAGCAGGTCCGAGTTTGCCCCCCGGATCACCGCCAGCGGCACCTCCTTCAGTGCATCGAACAACAGCCACAGGTCCGGGGCCTCGCCCACGCCCGCCTGACCGATCAGCGCATCGCGCAGTTTGGGATCGTATCGCAACGCCAGACCGCCGCCCGGCTGTTCCTCGAACATCGCCCCGGCCTGCGCGCGCCAGCGCGTCAACGGCACACCGGGAAACTGCGCCTCACTGACAGCCTTCAGCGCCTGTGCGGCCTCGTCCAGCGTCGGGGCATTGGGCGGCTTGCCGACATAGTCCATGATCCGCTCCAGCCCGTTGGGCGTGACCTCGGGGCCGATATCGTTCAGCACGACGCCTTGCAGCCTGTCGCCATGACCCGCCGCCAGCGCCATGGCAATCAGCCCCCCGCGCGAGGTGCCAAGGATCGTCACCCGGTCCAGCCCCAGATGATCCAGCAATTCGATCACGTCCTGTGCCTCGCGCAGGATCGAATAATTCATGAACTCTGGGTCATGATCCGATTGCCCCCGCCCGCGATAATCCAGCCGCAACAGGCGCAGATCCCCCAGATGCGGCGCGACGAAATCGAAATCGCGGGCATTGCGCGTCAGCCCCGCAAGGCACAGGACCGGACGGCCTGCGCCCTGATCCTCGTAATACAGGCTCAGCCCGTCGGATGTGGTGAAACGTGGCATGGTCTATCCCTCTGCAAGTGCCGGAATGCCGGTCAGGTCGCGCAACACGTGATGCGGGCGCGCGGGCAGGCGGTCCACCGGATCGCCCGCGCGATTGACCCAGGCCGTGGTGAACCCATAGCCCGCCGCCGCTGCGGCGTCCCAGCCGTTCGAGGACACGAACAACACCTCGTCCGGCGCGCAGCCGAACCGCTCGCCCACCAGATCGTAGACCACGCTGGCGGGCTTGAAGACGCCCACGCTTTCCACCGACAGCACATCGTCCAGCACATCGCCCACCCCGGCCGAGGCAACCGCCCCCTCCAGCATTGCGGGCGATCCGTTCGACAGGATCGCGGTGGCCTTGCCCTGCGCCTTCAGCGCATGCAGCATCTTCGGCACCTCGGGAAAAGCGGCCAGTTCCCAGTAAAGCTGCAACAGGCGCTCGCGCAGGTCCGGGTCGCCCTCCATCCCGCTGGCCTCCAGCGCCCAGTCCAGCCCGTCCTGCGTGACGGTCCAGAAATCGGTGTGCTGGCCCATCACCGCGCGCAGCCACGTATATTGCAGCTGTTTCTGCCGCCAGTGCTCGGCAATCTGCGGCCAGTGTTCGGCGAAACGCGCGCGCCCCGGTTCTTCGGCGGCGATCCGCGCGGCGGCGGCCACGTCGAACAGGGTTCCATAGGCGTCGAAAATACAGGTCGTGATCGGCATGATCCCCTCCGGCTGTCTGGCGTGACCCTTGCACGGATCGCCCCCCGCCGAAAGCCCCGTCGCGCGCCCGTGCGGGGCAGGGCGGCAGATGGTTTGCAATCGCGCGCGTGAATCACTACGTTTGGTCCCGATACGCATCAAGCACCCGCGCTGCGCGCGGCCTTGCAAACTCATCCCCCTTCAAAACAGATTGGAAAACGCATGACGCAAGTCAAAGAGGGCGATACCGTCCGCATTCACTATACCGGTACGCTGGCAGACGGCGCCACCTTCGACAGCAGCGAAGGCCGCGACCCGCTGGAATTCACCGTCGGCTCGGGCCAGATCATCCCCGGCCTCGACAAGGCGATGCCCGGCATGACCGTCGGCGACAGGAAAACCGTCGAGGTTCCCGCGGACGAAGCCTATGGCCAGCCCGATCCCAACGCCCAGCAGGCCGTGCCCCGCGCCGACATCCCCGCCGACATTCCGCTGGATCTGGGCACGCAATTGCAGGTGCAGACCCCGCAAGGCCAGGTGATGCCGGTGACGGTGGTCGAAGTGACCGAAGACCAGGTGACGCTCGACGCCAACCACCCGCTGGCCGGCAAGGACCTGACCTTCGCCATCGAACTGGTCGAAATCGCGTAAGCCATTACGCTTTCGCAAGCGATGTTCAAGCGCGCGCCGGGGTTTCCCGCGCGCGCTTTTCTTTTGCGCCGCAGGCAGTAGGCTGGCCCGGTCAACCGCCGGAGCCTGCCCATGCCCACAGCCACCGAAAAGCTGCTTGCCCGTATCCGCGTTCTTCAGGACGAGCTGGAACAGGAATTCACCCGCCGCCGCGCCCAGTTTCGCTATCGGCTGGAAAATGACCGCGTGGTGTTCGAATCCGAGATTCGCCGCCATCACCGCGAATTTCGCGTGCGCCTTGGCACATTCCTGCGCCAGACGCGGCCGATGGTGGTTCTGACCGCCCCGGTGATCTACAGCCTGATCCTGCCCTTCGTGCTGCTCGATCTGTTCGTCACGCTCTATCAGCGCATCTGTTTTCCCGTCTACGGGATCGCACGGGTGAAGCGCGCCGATTTCATCCGCATCGACCGCCACCACCTGGCCTATCTCAACGGGCTGCAAAAGCTGAACTGCATCTATTGCGGCTATTGCAACGGGCTGATCGGCTATGTTCAGGAGGTCGCGGGCCGGACCGAGGCCTATTGGTGCCCCATCAAACACGCCGCCCGCGTCGGGGCGCATCACGCCTATTACGCGCAATTCGTCGATTACGGCGATGCCGAAGGCTTCGGCGCGGGGTTGCAAGCCTCGCGCAAGCAGATCACGCAGGCCGGGTTGTCGGGAATATCGCCGCCAGAGTGACCCCCGTAGGGTGCGCATTCATGCGCACCGCCCCGCGCGTTCAATTCTTTAACCGATCTCCAGCAAAACCGCCCCGGTGCGTCCCGGCGTCATTACCGCCTCATGCGCTTCGGCGCAGTCGGCCAGCGCATAGCGCGCACCGATTTCCGGGCGCAACGCGCCGTCTTGCAGGGTCTTGTGCAATGTCGCAATGGCGGCGTCCCGCGCGGCGTCGGGCAGGATGTAGATCAGCGTGATGTCGATTTTCAGCGCCTTGAACAGATAGGCGCCAAAGGGCAGGGTCGGGGCCATCTGCTTGCCCGATCCGTAGACCGCAATCGTTCCCAGAGGGGCCACGATCTCGGGCAGGACCGCGATGTTTTCGCCGAATTCCACCTCGACCGCCCGATCGACACCGCGCCCGCCGGTGATCTCCATGATCCGGGCCGTCAGGTCGGGATCGCGATACTCCAGCACATGATCGGCCCCCGCGGCGCGCACCCGCGCCTCCGCCCCTTTCGAGCAGGTGGCGATCACCGTCGCGCCGCCCCACCGGGCCAGTTGCACCGCAATATGCCCCACCGCGCCCGCACCGCCGGAAATCAACAGGGTCTGCCCGGCCACGTCGCCCCCGCCAAACACCGTCTGGCAGGCGGTCAGCCCCGGAATACCGAGGACCGCGCCGGTGGCAAGGTCCACGCCGTCCGGCAGGGGCACGGCCTGCGCCTGGGGCAGGGCGATATATTCGGCGGCGGTGCCACAGGCGCGCTGCCATTGCCCGTTCCAGATCCAGACCCGTTCGCCGATACGGGCGGCATCCACCCCCGCGCCGACGGCTTCGATCACGCCCGCGCCATCGGAATGGGGGACGATCTGCGGGAAGGGCGGTTTTGTCACACCGGGGCGAATTCCGGCGCGGGCCTTGGCGTCGGACGGGTTCACGCCCGACCATGCCAGCCGCACCAGAACCTCGCCCGCGGCGGGGGCGGGCGGCTCGATCCGGGTCAGGGTCAGGACATCTGAGGCCGGGCCGAACCGGTCATAGGCTATCGCGCGCATGGGCACTTCCTTTGTCGGGGATGGTCGGGGCCGCGCCGCGTGTCAGGCCCCCTGAATGGCGCGGCACATGGCCTCAGCCCTTGCGGCGCAGGCGGATCACCACATCCACGGATGCGATCTCGGCCCCCTCGGGCGCTTCGGGCAGGCGGGTGATTTCCAGCTCCTCGGCGGGGGCGTCGCTCAGCCGGTTCTCGTCTTCCCAGAAGAAATGCGGGTGATCGTGGGTGTTGGTGTCGAAATAGCTTTTCGATCCGTCGACCGTCACTTCCTGAATCAGCCCGGCCTCGCAAAAGGCGCGCAGCGTGTTGTAAACCGTGGCCAGCGATACGCTGTCGCCGCGCTTGTGCGCCTCGGCGAACAGGCTTTCGGCGGTGACGTGGCGATGCTGCCCGTCTCCCACCAGCATTTCGGCCAGAGCGACACGCTGACGGGTCGGGCGCAGCCCGGCCCTGGTCAGCCAGTCGGTTTCTCGGTTTTGTCCGTGCGCGTGCATTTTGGCCTCAATTCAGGTGCTACCTGCTAATATAGTGTGCAGAGGCACATGATTTCAAACAAATTTCATATTGCCGCTCCGGCGCGGGCGCGGTCCGACATGCTTGCAAGGGGGTTTGGGGGGGTGATACAGGGTTGCCAACCAGTTTTGAATATTCACGAAAGGGGCCGCCTGCATGGCCGACTATCCAAGCAGTTTCGACCGCGACGACCTGCTGAAATGCGCACGGGGCGAATTGTTCGGCCCCGGCAACGCTCAACTTCCCGAACCGCCGATGCTGATGATGGACCGCATCACCGACATTTCCGGCGATGGCGGCCCGCACGGCAAGGGCCATGTGGTGGCCGAGTTCGACATCACCCCCGACCTGTGGTTTTTCAAATGCCACTTTCCCGGCAACCCGATCATGCCGGGCTGCCTGGGGCTCGACGGGCTGTGGCAACTGACCGGCTTCAACCTGGGCTGGCGCGGCTGGCAGGGGCGCGGCTATGCGCTCGGTGTCGGCGAGGTCAAGCTGACCGGCATGGTCCGCCCCGACCGCAAGATGCTGACCTATTACGTGGATTTCACGAAAGCCGTGCAAACTCGGCGCCTCACCATGGGCGTGGCCGACGGACGTGTCGAGGCCGATGGAGAATTGATCTATCAGGTCAAGGACATGAAGGTCGCGCTGTCGGAAAGCTGAAGCCAAACGGGAAAGCAAGGAGTGCGCAACATGCGTCGCGTCGTCGTCACAGGTCTGGGGGTCGTCTCCAGCATTGGCAATTCCGCCGAAGAGGTTCTTGCGTCGCTCAGGGCCGGGACATCCGGTATCACGGGCTGTGAGGAAATGAAGGAGCACGGCTTCCGCTCGCAGGTGGCCGGAACGCTCAGGATCGACGTGGCCGAGCATGTCGACAAACGCACCCTGCGCTTCATGGGGCCGGGCGCGGCCTATGCCCATATCGCCATGGGGCAGGCCATCGCCGATGCGGGGCTCGAGGAGAGCGATGTCGTCAATCCGCGCACCGGGCTTGTCGCCGGGTCGGGCGGGCCGTCCACCTCGGCCATGCTGGCCGCGCACCAGACGGTGCTGGAAAAGGGCAGCCCGAAACGCATCGGGCCTTTCGCCGTGCCCAAATGCATGTCGTCCACGATTTCGGCCAACCTCAGCACGGCCTACAGGATCAAGGGCATCAACTATTCGATCACCTCGGCCTGTTCGACCTCGCTGCACTGCATCGGCAACGCCGCCGAGCAGATCATGATGGGCAAGCAGGACGTGATGTTCGCCGGCGGCGGCGAGGAACTGGACTGGACCCTGTCCTGCCTGTTCGACGCGATGGGCGCGATGTCCAGCAAATTTAACGACACCCCCGACAAGGCCAGCCGCGCTTTCGACGCCAACCGCGACGGGTTCGTGATTTCCGGCGGCGGCGGCATCGTCGTGCTGGAAGAGCTGGATCACGCGCTGGCCCGCGGTGCGAAAATCTATGCCGAGGTGACCGGCTATGCCGCCACCTCCGACGGGCACGACATGGTCGCGCCCTCGGGCGAGGGCGGCGAGCGCGCCATGCGCCTCGCGCTGTCCACGCTGCCCGAGGATCGCAAGGTCGGCTACATCAACGCGCATGGCACCTCGACGCCCGTGGGCGACGTGGGCGAGGTCGAGGCCGTGCGCCGCATCTTCGGCGAGGGTAACACCCCGCCGATCAGTTCCACCAAGTCGATGACCGGCCACAGCCAGGGCGCCACCGGCGCGCAAGAGGCGATCTATTGCCTGCTGGCGCTGGACAACGATTTCATCATCCCGTCGATCAATGTCGAAACGCTGGACCCGGCCATTCGCGACGGCGAAATCGCCACCGCCCGCGTCGACAATGCCGGGCTGGATACGGTGATGACCAACAGCTTTGGTTTTGGCGGCACCAACGGATCAATGCTACTCAGCAAATACCATGGATAAATTGACATGAGCAATTCGATGCAAGGCAAGCGTGGCCTGATCATGGGGGTGGCCAATGACCGCTCCATCGCGTGGGGCATCGCCAAGGCGATGCACGAGGCCGGGGCCGAACTGGCCTTTACCTATCAGGGTGACGCCTTCGGCAAGCGGGTTCAGCCGCTGGCCGAAAGCCTTGGCTCGAAACTGTTGCTGGATGTCGACGTGACGGACGACGACTCGCTTGATGCGGCCTTCGCGCAACTGGCGCAAACCTGGCCGACGATTGATTTCCTGGTGCACGCCATCGCCTATTCCGACAAATCGGAACTGACCGGGCGGTTCATCAATACCAGCCGCAAGAACTTCAAGCACAGCCTTGAAATCTCTGCCTATTCCTTCATCGACGTGGCGCGCCGCGCCTATCCGATGATGAAGGAAAACGGGGGCACGCTGCTGACGATGACCTATCAGGGCTCGAACAAGGTTGTGCCGAACTACAACGTGATGGGCGTGGCCAAGGCGGCGCTGGAATCGGCCACGCGCTATCTGGCCAACGATCTGGGCCCCGACGGTATCCGCGTGAACGCCATTTCGCCCGGTCCGATGAAAACCCTTGCCGGGGCGGCCATCGGCGGTGCGCGCAAGACCTACAAGCATACCGATGTCAACGCGCCGCTGCGCTCGAACGCGACACTGGAATCGATCGGCGGCACGGCGGTGTACCTGGCCTCCGATGCCGGGGCCTTCACCTCGGGCGAGGTGATCCATGTCGATGGCGGCTATCACGTTCTGGGCATGCCGCAGGCCGAAAACCTCTAGGGTCCTGACCCTAGGCGGCGTCTGCATTTAGGGGATTCCCAAATCAGCCTCCGTTTGATTCAAGATCAAAAACGGGAGGCGATCTTGAGCAGACGGACTTTG
>NZ_FRBR01000001.1 GCF_900142665.1 Roseovarius pacificus | reverse complement strand
CCCCGATTGCCATGGAAGACGGCCTGCGCTTCGCCATCCGCGAAGGCGGCCGCACCGTCGGCGCCGGCGTCGTCTCCAAAATCATCGACTGATCCTAAAGGCTCCGGGCTTCGGCCCGGGGCAAGGGTTCGACGAGGGGGGCCGGAATGATCTGGCCCTCCTCCTATCAACTCCAACGCCGTGAAAGGCCAGACTGATGCAAAGTCAAAACATTCGCATTCGGCTGAAGGCATTCGATTACCGTGTGCTGGATGCCAGCACGCAGGAAATCGTCAACACCGCCAAACGGACGGGTGCCGACGTGCGGGGCCCGATCCCGCTGCCGAACAAGATCGAAAAATTCACCGTTCTGCGTGGTCCCCACGTGAACAAGAAATCGCGCGACCAGTTCGAGATCCGCACGCACAAGCGTCTGCTCGACATCGTCGACCCGACGCCGCAGACCGTGGACGCGCTGATGAAGCTCGACCTCGCCGCCGGCGTCGACGTGCAGATTTCGGTTTGAGGAGGGCAAGGTAATGTTGCGCTCTGGCGTTATCGCAAAGAAAGTCGGCATGACCCGGCTGTTCATGGAAGACGGCCGTCAGGTTCCTGTGACCGTCCTGCAACTGGACAAGCTTCAGGTTGTCGCACAACGCACCCCCGAGCAGCACGGCTATGCCGCTGTTCAGCTGGGCGCCGGTTCGGCCAAGGCCAAGCGGGTCAGCCAGGCCATGCGCGGGCATTTCTCGGCTGCCAAGGTCGAGCCCAAGCGCAAGGTCGCGGAATTCCGTGTCGCGCCTGAAAACATGATCGCCGTGGGCGAGGAAATCACTGCTGACCACTATTTCGAAGGTCAGTTCGTGGATGTCTCGGGCACCTCGATCGGTAAGGGCTTTGCCGGTGCCATGAAACGTCACAACTTCGGCGGTCTGCGGGCCAGCCACGGTGTGTCGATCAGCCACCGCTCGCACGGTTCGACCGGTCAGTGTCAGGACCCGGGCCGCGTGTTCAAGGGCAAGAAAATGGCCGGCCACATGGGCGCCGCCCGCGTGACCACGCAGAACCTCCAGGTCGTGCGCACCGACGCCGACCGGGGCCTGATCATGGTCAAGGGCGCCGTTCCGGGCTCCAAGGGGGGCTGGGTCACGATCAAGGACGCGGTGAAGAAACCCTTCCCCGAGAACGCGATCCTGCCCGCCGCGCTGAAATCGGCCGCTGACGAGGCCGCCAAAGCCGCCGAGGAAGCCGCCGCTCAGGCCGCTGCCGAGGAAGCCGCAGCAGCAGAAGCCGCCGCCGCCGAGCAGGCCGCCGAAGAGGCAGCCGCCGAGGCCGAGGCCGAGAAGAAGGACAGCGACGCATGAAACTCGATGTGATCAAACTGGACGGCGGGAAGGCCGGCTCGGTCGATCTGGGCGAAGACATCTTCGGCCTGGAGCCGCGTGCCGACATCCTGCACCGCGTGGTCCGCTGGCAGCGCAACAAGGCGCAGCAGGGCACCCATAAGGTCAAGACCCGGTCGGAAACCTCGTATTCCACCAAGAAGATTTACCGCCAGAAGGGCACCGGTGGCGCACGCCACGGCGACCGCAACGCGCCGATCTTCCGCAAGGGTGGCATCTACAAGGGCCCGACCCCGCGCAGCCATGCGCATGACCTGCCCAAGAAGGTGCGTCAGCTGGGCCTCAAGCATGCCCTCAGCGCCAAGGCCAAGGCCGGTGAGCTGGTCGTGATCGACTCGGCTGAATCGGACGGCAAGACCAAATCCCTGGCCAGGCAGGTCAAGGATCTGGGCTGGAAGCGCGCGCTGATCATCGACGGGGCCGAGGTGAATGCCGCATTCGCCAAGGCCGCGGCCAACATCGAGGGTCTCGATGTGCTGCCGTCGATGGGCGCAAACGTCTATGACATCCTCAAGCGTGACACGCTGGTGCTCACCAAGGCGGGTGTCGAAGCACTGGAGGCTCGTCTGAAATGAGCGCGAAACCCGAACACTACGACGTGATCCGCAAGCCGGTCATCACCGAGAAGGCCACCATGGCGTCGGAAAACGGCGCTGTCGTCTTCGAGGTGCACATGGACGCCAACAAACCCCAGATCAAAGAGGCCGTCGAGGCGCTCTTCGGGGTCAAGGTCAAGGCCGTGAACACCACGATCACCAAGGGCAAGCAGAAACGCTTCCGTGGCCAGCTTGGCCGCCGGAACGATGTGAAGAAAGCCTATGTGACCCTCGAAGAGGGCAACACGATCGACGTCAGCACCGGTCTCTGATCGGGGCGGTGCGCGAAGACCGCGCACCCTACGCAAAAAACGGGAACCCGGCTGTGAAAGCGGCCGGGTTTTCTTTTGCGGCTCCGGCGCGGCCCTGGCTGGCATGGAAACCTTGTATTTCTTGGCGTTCCCCCCTTGACCGGCTGCGCGCGCTCCACTAACAGACCCTATCGGCATGGCCCCGGATTCGTCCGGGGCTGCGTGTTTTTGTCGGATCGGTGGGCCCGCAGGGCGCACAGGACACCGGCAGCGCAGGGTGCGCAGTCACTGCGCACCGCTCCATCGGGGACCTTCGGGGCCCTATAAACCGGCCACCTTCGGGGGGCTTAAACATAGGCGGACACCCTGGCATTCAGGCCCCGCCGTTAGCAAACGGAAGACAGAAAGCATGGCACTCAAGTCGTATAAGCCGACGACGCCGGGCCAGCGCGGGCTGGTGCTGATCGACCGTTCGGAGCTGTGGAAAGGACGCCCCGTCAAATCCCTCACCGAGGGTCTGACGAAGTCGGGCGGCCGGAACAACACCGGGCGGATTACCTCGCGTCGTCGCGGGGGCGGGGCGAAACGCCTCTACCGGATCGTCGATTTCAAGCGCAACAAATTCGATGTGGCGGCCACCGTCGAGCGGATCGAGTATGACCCGAACCGGACCGCCTTCATCGCGCTGATCAAATATGAAGATGGTGAACAGGCCTATATCCTGGCGCCGCAGCGTCTGGCTGTGGGCGACAAGGTTCTGGCCGGCGCCAAGGTGGACATCAAGCCGGGCAACTGCATGCCGTTCTCGGGCATGCCGATCGGTACCATCGTTCACAACATCGAACTGAAGCCCGGCAAGGGCGGCCAGATCGCACGCGCCGCGGGCACCTATGCCCAGTTCGTCGGTCGTGACGGCGGCTATGCACAGATCCGCCTGAGCTCGGGCGAGCTGCGCATGGTGCGTCAGGAATGCAAGGCCACCGTCGGTGCCGTGTCGAACCCCGACAACAGCAACCAGAACTACGGCAAGGCCGGGCGCATGCGCCACAAGGGCATCCGTCCGTCGGTTCGCGGTGTCGTCATGAACCCGATCGACCACCCCCATGGTGGTGGTGAGGGCCGGACCTCGGGTGGTCGCCACCCGGTCACGCCCTGGGGCAAGCCCACCAAGGGCATGCGCACCCGCAACAAGAACAAGGCGTCGCAGAAGCTTATCCTGCGCTCGCGTCACGCCAAGAAGAAGGGCCGCTAAGACATGGCACGTTCTGTATGGAAGGGCCCGTTCGTTGATGCCTACGTCCTGAAAAAGGCCGAGGCAGCACGCGAAGGCGGCCGTAACGAAGTCATCAAGATCTGGTCGCGCCGTTCGACCATCCTGCCCCAGTTCGTGGGCCTGACGTTCGGCGTTTACAACGGTCACAAGCATGTGCCTGTGAACGTATCCGAGGACATGATCGGTCAGAAGTTCGGTGAATATTCGCCGACGCGTACCTACTATGGTCACGCCGCCGACAAGAAAGCGAAGCGGAAGTAAGTCATGGGCAAGGAAAAGAACCCCCGCCGCGTGGCAGACAACGAAGCAATGGCAAAACTGCGCATGCTTCGCACCAGCCCGCAGAAACTGAACCTCGTCGCGGCGATGATCCGTGGCAAGAAGGTCGACAAGGCTCTGAACGACCTGACCTTCAGCCAGAAGCGGATCGCCGAGGATGTGCGCAAGTGCCTCCAGTCGGCCATCGCCAACGCCGAGAACAACCACAACCTCGACGTTGACGAACTGATCGTGGCCGAGGCCTATGTCGGTAAGAACCTTGTGATGAAGCGCGGCCGCCCGCGTGCCCGTGGCCGGTTTGGCGCCCTGCGCAAGCCGTTCTCGGAACTGACCATCAAGGTGCGTCAAATTGAGGAGCAAGCCTAATGGGTAACAAAGTCAATCCGATTGGCATGCGCCTTCAGGTGAACCGTACCTGGGACAGCCGCTGGTATGCCGATACCAAGGATTACGGCGATCTTCTGCTGGAAGACGTCAAGATCCGCGAGTTCATCGAGAAAGAGTGCAAGCAGGCCGGCGTCAGCCGTGTGATCATCGAACGTCCGCACAAGAAGTGCCGCGTCACGATCCACACCGCCCGTCCGGGTGTGATCATCGGCAAGAAAGGCGCCGATATCGAAACCCTGCGCAAGAAACTGTCGGCCATGACCGACAGCGAACTGCACCTCAACATCGTCGAAGTCCGCAAGCCGGAACTGGACGCACCGCTGGTCGCCGAGTCGATCGCTCAGCAGCTGGAACGCCGCGTGTCGTTCCGCCGCGCGATGAAGCGGGCCGTGCAGAACGCGATGCGCATGGGGGCCCTCGGCATCCGTGTGAACGTGGCCGGTCGTCTGGGTGGCGCTGAAATCGCCCGGACCGAATGGTACCGCGAGGGCCGCGTGCCCCTGCATACCCTGCGCGCCGACATCGACTATGCCCACAAGGAAGCCGAAACGCCCTATGGCATCATCGGTATCAAGGTGTGGATCTTCAAGGGCGAGATCATGGAGCACGATCCCAGTGCCCGTGACCGCAAAGCCCAGGAGCTCCAGGATGGTCCCGCGCCCCGTGGCGCCGGCGGCCGTCGCTAAGGAGGACTGAACGATGCTTCAACCAAAGCGTACAAAGTTCCGCAAGCAGCACAAGGGCCGCATCAAGGGCCTGGCCAAAGGCGGGTCTGATCTGAACTTCGGGTCCTACGGCCTCAAGGCCACCCAGCCCGAGCGTGTGACCGCGCGCCAGATCGAAGCCGCCCGTCGTGCCATGACGCGTCACATGAAACGTCAGGGCCGCGTCTGGATCCGGATCTTCCCCGACACCCCCGTCACCGCGAAGCCGATCGAGGTTCGGATGGGTAAAGGTAAGGGTTCGGTCGACCGTTGGGCCTGCAAGGTCAAGCCCGGCCGTGTGATGTTCGAGATCGACGGCGTCAACGAGGAAATCGCCATGGAGGCCCTGCGCCTCGCCGCGATGAAGCTGCCGGTTAAGACCCGCGTCGTGGTTCGCGAAGACTGGTAAGCGGACGGGGGCGACCCCACGCCGGAAAAAGAAAACCCCCGGTGCGAAAGCGCCGGGGGTTTTGCCGTGTATGGGGCGGCCAAGCGGCGCGGCTCAGGTGATCTGAACGGCGACCTGCTGATGTTCGTGGTTGTAGCACAGGTAATCATACCCGACGCCCCGAGCGGCGATGAATTCCTGAAAGGCACGGAACTCGCCGTCTTCCCATCCGCTGTAATTGAAATACTCGTCGAACACGATCACCGTGCCCGGCACGATCCGGTCCGCCAGATGCTCGAAAATGCATTTGGCGGAACTGTACAGGTCGCTGTCCACATGCAGATAAGCCACGGGGTCGGGCGGCGCGGGCAGGGCGGCCAGAAATCCCGGCAGCGTGTCGGCGAACAGCCCCTTGTGCAATGTCACGTTGGCGGGAACTTCGGGCAGGGCGGGCAGGGCGAATATTGCCCGCGGGTACCCGTCGCGCCACGGCTCGGGCAGCCCGTCGAAGGAATCGAACCCGTGCACCTGCCAGTCGCGCCGCCCCGCGATATGGGCCGTGGTGCGCGCCTTGTAGACGCCAAATTCCAGAACCAGTCCGTTCAGGCGGACATGGTCGATGGCCACGTCATGCACGGCCTGCCAGGTATCGACCGACTGCACCCGGTACATGTGCTCACGTACATACCGCGCGGTGGATTGGGTCGCCTCCTGTTGCAGCGCCAGCCGGATATCGGAAATCGCCGATTGATACCGCGCGAAAAAGCGGGCTTTGCGCCGGGCGCGCAGGCGGGCGATCCAATGCGTCATGCGGCACCTCCGGGCCAGATTGCCCGCCGGGCCGGGCCGGCGGGGTTGGCGCACTCTATATCGCGCGCATCGCGCAGTTCAATCTCGCACGCGCCGCGCATCTGGGCTAAACCACCGCCATGGCACAGATTGATTCCCTCTTCGTGACCCGCCTTTACCGCGCAAAGCTGTCCGAGCATGGCCCCGCCATCGACCCGGCCGAGCTCGAAGCATCCTGTTATTCCATTGCCGAGGATGACGAGGCGGGCCAGGAATGGTGCGAAACCGAAGGCTATCCCGGCTACACGTCCTATGCGTCGCTGACCGATCTGCCCTGGCGCTTTCCGATCTTTTCCGATCTGGTGAAATCGCTCGACGCCCATGTCGCGGCTTTTGCAGAGGATCTGGAATTCGATCTCGACGGGCGCGACCTCAAACTCGAAGACCTGTGGATCAACATCCTGCCCGAGGGCGGCACGCATTCCTCGCACCTGCACCCGCATTCGGTGATCTCGGGCACCACCTATGTGTCCATGCCCGACGGTGCCTCGGCGCTGAAGCTGGAAGACCCCCGCTCGGCCCGGATGATGGCCGCGCCCGCGCGCAGGAAAACCGCCCGGCGCGAGTTGCAGACCTTCATCTACGAAGCCCCCTCCATGGGCGAGGTGCTGCTCTGGGAAAGCTGGCTGCGCCACGAGGTTCCGATGAACATGTCCGAAGACGACCGGATTTCAGTCAGCTTCAACTACGCCTGGGCGTGAGCGCCGCCAAAGCCACGATCATCGCATGACCGTTGTGAACGGGGCTGGCACACAGGTGTCGGACGCTACGGGTCTGCTGGCAAATGAACGTCGTTCCCAAGGCCGCAAGCGGCTTGGGCGCGTGGCCTTTTGCGCTGCGTCAAAGGAAAAATCACGCGGTTGGGGTTTAATTCAGCCATTCGATGAGTAGCTTTGAAGGCAGATTGAAAGGAGCGTTCGTCATGTCGAATGAAACCACACTGAAAAACCTGAACACCGCTTTGCAGATGGAATTGACCGCGGCGCACCAATACCAACTGCATGCCCATTTGCTGGACGATTGGGGGCTGGACAAGCTGGCCGCGCAGATGCGCGGGGAGTTCGAAGAGGAAAACGGCCATGCGGATCGTTTCCTCGCACGTATCTTCGCCCTGGACGGCGAGCCGGAGATGGGGTTCGCCGCGACGCCCAGGGTTTCCCAGTCGCTGCGCAACATGTTCGAAAGCGACCTGGCCGACGAAAAGGATGCGATCACGTTCTACACCCGCGCCGCGAAAGCCGCGTATGAGGCCGACGATCTGGCCTCCAAGGCCCTGTTCGAAAGCATCGCCATCGAGGAAGTGGGTCACAAGGAATGGCTGGAACTGCAACTGAGCCTGCTGGATCGTCTGGGCGAGGAACGCTATGCCTCGAAATACGTCTCGGCGGGTGAGGCCGAAGGAGAATAAGCGACCCGGCAAGATCAATCGGGATGCGGCGCCGCGCCTGCCGCGTGGCGCCGCCGGCCTGAACATCCGGGGCGCGCGCATCCATCGCGCATCGCGGGATTACGGCAAAATTCAGAACTAACCCTTGCCCTATCCCCCCGCCTCCCTTATAGAGCCGCAATCCACGTCACCCCGCGATGCGGGGGGATTCGTGTGTTTGTAATTCATCCACCAGGTCTCGGGTTACCCTGAACCATCCGTCAGGGGCCTGCTGGTGTTTTGAGAAAGGAACCGGCGATGAACGCCAGTGAACTGAGAAACAAGACCCCCGATCAGCTCCGCGAGGATCTGGTCGCCCTGAAGAAAGAGCAGTTCAACCTGCGCTTTCAGGCTGCCACCGGGCAGCTCGAGAACTCGGCACGCATGAAGCAGGCCCGCCGTGACGCTGCGCGTGTCAAAACGATTCTCAACGAAAAGGCCGCAGACGCGGCCACAGCAGAATAAGGGAGGCCTTGAGTTATGCCCAAACGTATCCTTCAAGGCACCGTGACCAGCGACGCCAACGACCAGACCGTGACCGTTTCGGTCGAACGCCGCTTCACGCACCCCGTTCTGAAGAAAACCATCCGTAAGTCCAAGAAGTACCGGGCTCACGATGAAAAGAACGCTTTCAAGGTCGGCGATTCCGTTCGCATCATCGAATGCGCGCCGAAATCGAAAACGAAACGCTGGGAGGTTCTGGAGGCGTAAGCCTGCAAACCTTCCGGTTTGAGCGAAACCCTGGGGAACAGGCAATAACGCCCCCCAAAGGTCGGGAGAAACCAAATGATCCAGATGCAGACCAATCTGGATGTTGCTGACAACTCCGGCGCGCGCCGGGTTCAGTGCATCAAGGTCCTGGGTGGCTCCAAGCGGAAATACGCGTCGGTGGGTGACATCATCGTCGTATCCGTGAAAGAGGCCATCCCGCGCGGTCGCGTGAAAAAAGGGGACGTCCGCAAGGCCGTCGTCGTGCGCACCGCCAAGGAAGTCCGCCGCGAAGATGGCACCGCCATCCGTTTTGACCGCAACGCGGCCGTCATTCTGAACAACAACAATGAACCCGTCGGCACCCGTATCTTCGGGCCGGTGGTGCGTGAACTGCGCGCCAAGAAGTTCATGAAAATCATCTCGCTCGCCCCGGAGGTGCTGTAGGATGGCTGCTAAACTGAAAAAAGGCGACAAGGTCGTCGTGCTGGCCGGCAAGGACAAGGGCAAGGAAGGCACCATCGCCTCCGTCAGCCCGAAGACCGGCAAGGCCGTGGTCGATGGCATCAACATGGCCATCCGTCACACCAAGCAAAGCCAGCAGAGCCAGGGCGGCCGCATTCCGCAGCCCATGCCGATCGATCTCAGCAACCTGGCGATCCTCGACAAGAACGGCAAACCCACCCGTGTCGGCTTCAGGACCGAAGGCGACAAGAAAGTGCGTTTCGCCAAGACCACGGGGGACGTGATCGATGCTTGATAGTGCAAACTACACCCCGCGCCTGCGCACGCAGTTCCGCGAAACGATCCGCGCCGCTCTGAAAGAAGAGTTCGGCTACAGCAACGACATGCAGATCCCGCGCCTGGACAAGATCGTCCTGAACATCGGCTGCGGCGCCGAGGCGGTGAAGGATTCCAAAAAGGCCAAGTCGGCCCAGGAAGACCTGACCATGATCGCCGGCCAGAAGGCCCTGGTGACCAACGCCAAGAACTCGATCGCCGGGTTCCGTGTCCGCGAAGGCATGCCGATGGGCGCCAAGGTCACCCTGCGCGGTGACCGCATGTACGATTTCCTGGATCGTCTGATCACGATCGCAATGCCCCGCATCCGCGACTTCCGCGGCGTGTCGGGCAAATCCTTCGATGGCCGCGGCAACTATGCCATGGGCCTCAAGGAGCACATCGTGTTCCCCGAGATCGAATTCGACAAGGTCGATGAAGTCTGGGGCATGGACATCGTTATCGCCACCACGGCGAAGACCGACGCTGAAGCCAAGGCGCTGTTGAAGCATTTCAACATGCCCTTCAACAGCTGATCGCGGAAGGAAAGAGATATGGCTAAAAAAGCAATGATCGAACGCGAGAAGAAGCGTCAGCGCCTGGTCGAGAAATACGCCGCCAAGCGGGCCGCTCTCAAAGAGATCATCAGTGATGAAAGCAAGCCGATGGAAGAGCGTTTCCGCGCCTCCCTGAAGCTGGCGGAACTGCCGCGCAACAGCTCGGCAACCCGGCTGCACAACCGTTGCCAGCTGACGGGCCGTCCACACGCTTATTATCGTAAACTCAAAGTGTCGCGGATCGCCCTGCGCGAGCTTGGCTCGAACGGTCAGGCTCCCGGCATGGTGAAATCGAGCTGGTAAGGAGGACGCAAAATGAACGATCCTATCGGCGATATGCTCACCCGTATCCGCAACGCGGCTATGCGTGGCAAGTCCACCGTTTCCTCCCCGGCGTCCAAGCTGCGTTGCTGGGTTCTGGATGTGCTGGCTGACGAAGGCTACATTCGTGGCTACGAAAAGACGACCGACGCAAACGGTCATCCGGCCGTGGAAATCAGCCTGAAATACTTCGAAGGCGCCCCCGCCATTCGCGAGATGAAGCGGGTGTCCAAGCCCGGTCGTCGCGTCTATGCGAGCGTCAAGGACATCCCTTCGGTCCGTCAGGGCCTGGGCGTGTCGATTGTCTCCACCCCCAAGGGTGTGATGTCGGATGCAGCTGCGCGTGCCGCCAACGTCGGTGGTGAAGTGCTCTGCACCGTATTCTAAGGAGCTCGGACATGTCTCGTATCGGAAAACAACCCGTGGCTCTGCCCGATGGCGTCACCGCCAACCTCTCGGGCCAGACCATCGAAATCAAGGGGCCGAAAGCCACCAAAAGCTTCACGGCCACCGATGACGTCACCCTGACCGTCGAAGACGGCACCGTCACTGTCACGCCGCGCGGCAAATCCAAGCGCGCGCGCCAGCAGTGGGGCATGACCCGCACCGTGATCGCCAACATGGCGCATGGCGCCAAGGAAGTGTTCCGCAAGGAGCTGGAAATTCAGGGCGTCGGTTACCGGGCGCAGATGCAGGGCAACACCCTGAAGCTGAACCTTGGCCTCAGCCACGATGTCGATTTCGAAGTTCCGGAAGGTGTGACCGTCACCGCGCCCAAGCCCACCGAACTGGTGGTCGAAGGCCATGACAAGCAACTCGTTGGACAGGTCGCGGCCAATATCCGCGACTGGCGCCGCCCCGAGCCCTACAAGGGCAAGGGCATCCGCTACAAGGGCGAGTACATCTTCCAGAAGGAAGGCAAGAAGAAGTAAGGACGCGACAGATGGCAAACAGCAAAAGACAACTGTTTCAGAAACGCCGCATGCGCGTTCGGAACAAACTTCGCAAGGTCAACGTCGGGCGTCCGCGCCTGTCGGTTCACCGCTCCAGCAAGAACATCAGCGTTCAGCTGATCGACGATGTCAACGGCGTGACGCTGGCCTCGGCCTCGACCCTGGAAAAGGATCTGGGTCTGGTCGGCAAGAACAACGTCGAAGCCGCGACCAAGATCGGCGCGACCATCGCCGAGCGTGCCAAGAAGGCAGGCGTCACCGAGGCTCAGTTCGACCGTGGCGGTTTCCTGTTCCACGGCCGCATCAAGGCCCTGGCCGACGCCGCGCGTGAAGGCGGCCTGAAAATCTAAGCGCAGGCGCCCCGGACGGTGTTCGGGGCGCCTCGATGATCCGGGGGTGCGTCCGTGTGGCGTCGCTCACCAGGATTGACCAAGGAACAGGCGCCGCAGGGTGCCGCATTGAAAGGATGCCAAATGGCAAGAGATGACAACCGTCGTGGAGGTCGCGATCGCGACGAAGCGCCGGAATTCGCCGATCGCCTCGTCGCGATCAACCGTGTGTCGAAAACCGTCAAGGGCGGTAAGCGCTTTGGCTTCGCGGCGCTCGTGGTCGTAGGCGACCAGAAAGGCCGCGTCGGCTTTGGCAAGGGCAAGGCCAAAGAGGTGCCCGAGGCGATCCGCAAGGCCACCGAACAGGCCAAGCGCCAGATGATCCGCGTGCCCCTGCGCGAAGGCCGCACCCTGCACCACGATGGCTATGGCCGTCACGGCGCCGGCAAGGTGGTGATGCGCACGGCCCCGACCGGGACCGGGATCATCGCCGGTGGTCCGATGCGTGCCGTGTTCGAAATGCTGGGCGTTCAGGACGTCGTCGCCAAGTCGATCGGCTCGCAGAACCCCTATAACATGATCCGCGCAACGCTGAACGCGCTGCAATTCCAGGCCAGCCCCCGCATGGTGGCACAGCGCCGTGGCAAGAAGGTCGCCGACATCCTGAAAAAGGACGACGCACCTGCCAAGGAAGCAGCGGAAGCGTAAGGAGAGCGACCCATGGCAAAGACCATCGTAGTCAAGCAGATCGGCTCGCCGATCCGCCGCCCGGAAAAACAGCGCCAGACGCTGATCGGCCTGGGCCTGAACAAGATGCACAAGACCCGCGAACTCGAAGATACCCCTTCGGTGCGCGGCATGGTCAACAAGATCCCGCATCTGGTTCAGATCATCGAAGAAAAGGGCTGAGCCCGTTTTCTTTTAAAGAAAACGGTTCGGAAACTTTTACAGTTTCCGGCGCCGCGTTCAAAACGTCCCGGTCGGAAATGGCCGGGGCGTTTTCGTATTTTGCAGAAGGGCGGGCCGCCATAGGGGGAACCTGCTACGGAAAATTCAGACGCATGCACACTCCGGTTGCGAGGGCCAGTTGTACGGGTTGGACATCGCCGCTCCTGCCGGTGCGCCGGGCCTGGTCGGAAATGGCCGCGCGGGCAGGCCGGGTCCGCAGCCCGCACTTCGTCGCCTCTGCCCCCTTGCATCGCCCCCCAACACCCCGTATACGCCCGCGGGTGGCCTCACGCGCCACGATTCACAGATCAAGACATGCCGTGGTTGGCCCCATGACGCTTCGGGGGTCACATCCGGCTTCAGGAGAAGCGATATGAAACTCAACGAACTGCGCGACAATCCCGGCGCGACCAAGCGCAAGAAACGCGTTGGCCGTGGCCCCGGCTCGGGCATGGGCAAAACCGCAGGCCGCGGTATCAAGGGTCAGAAATCCCGTTCGGGTGTGGCCATCAAGGGCTTTGAAGGCGGGCAGATGCCGATCTACCAGCGCCTCCCCAAGCGCGGCTTCACCAAACCCAACCGCAAGAAATTCGCCGTGGTGAACCTGGGCCTGATCCAGAAATTCGTCGACGACGGCAAGCTGGACGCCAAGAAGGCGATCACCGAGGACGCGCTGGTCGAAAGCGGCCTGGTGCGCCGCAAGCTGGACGGTGTGCGCGTTCTGGCCAAGGGCGAAATCAGCGCCAAGCTGACGCTCGAAGTCACCGGCGCGTCGAAATCGGCCGTCGAAGCTGTCGAAAAGGCGGGTGGCTCTCTGACGGTCACAACCGCGCAGGCGGCTGAATAAGAGGTTGTGAGCGGCCAGCGTGCCGCTTACATACCCTTAAGTTTTCCCGAAAACGCCGCCTGGGCCGGAAAACGGCTTGTGGCGGCGTTGTCACTTGAAAGAGACCGCGCATGGTATCTGCAGCAGAACAAATGGCCGCCAACACCAGCTGGTCGGCGCTTGGCAAGGCCACTGATCTTCGCAAACGCATCTTCTTCACCCTGGCGCTCCTGATCGTCTACCGTCTTGGCACCTATATCCCGGTGCCGGGCATCGACGGCGCGGAGCTGCGTGAATTCATGGAAGGCGCGGCCGCGTCGATCGGCGGGATGCTGTCGATGTTCACCGGTGGTGCCCTCGGCCGCATGGGCATCTTCGCGCTCGGGATCATGCCCTATATCTCGGCCTCGATCATCGTGCAGCTTCTGGCGGCCATGGTGCCCGCGCTGGAGCAGCTCAAGAAAGAGGGCGAACAGGGCCGCAAGAAGATCAACCAGTACACCCGCTACGGCACGGTGGGGCTGGCGACGCTGCAATCCTACGGCCTGGCCGTCAGCCTGCAATCGGGCGATCTGGTCACCAACCCCGGTTTCTTCTTCATCGCAAGCTGCATGATCACCCTCGTGGGCGGCACGATGTTCCTGATGTGGCTGGGCGAGCAGATCACCGCGCGCGGCGTGGGCAACGGCATTTCGCTGATCATCTTCGTCGGCATCATCGCCGAGGTGCCCGCCGCCCTCGCACAGTTCTTCAGCCAGGGCCGTTCGGGCGCGATCAGCCCGGCGGTGATCGTCGGCGTCATCGTCATGGTCGTCGCCGTGATCGCCTTCGTGGTGTTCATGGAACGCTCGCTGCGCAAGATCCACATCCAGTACCCCCGCCGCCAGGTCGGCATGAAGGTCTATGACGGCGGCTCCTCGCACCTGCCGGTCAAGGTGAACCCCGCGGGCGTGATCCCGGCCATCTTCGCCAGTTCGCTTCTGCTGCTGCCGACCACGATCAGCACCTTCTCGGGCAACCAGACCAGCCCGGTCATGTCCACGATCATGGCCTATTTCGGCCCCGGACAGCCGCTGTACCTGCTGTTCTTCACCCTGATGATCGTGTTCTTCGCGTATTTCTATACCTATAACGTCGCCTTCAAGACCGATGAGGTGGCCGACAACCTGAAGAACCAGAACGGTTTCGTTCCCGGCGTGCGGCCGGGCAAGAAAACCGCCGAATATCTCGACTATGTCGTGACGCGCATTCTGGTTCTCGGCTCGGCCTATCTCGCGCTGGTCTGCCTGCTGCCGGAAATTCTGCGCAGTCAGTTCGCCATCCCCTTCTATTTCGGCGGCACATCTGTTCTGATCGTGGTCTCGGTGACGATGGACACGATTCAGCAGGTCCAAAGCCACCTGCTGGCCCATCAATACGAAGGGCTGATCGAGAAATCGCAGCTGAGCGGCAAGGGCAAAGGCAAGAAGCGCGCTCGCAGGAAAGGGACAGGCCGCAAATGAATATCATCCTTCTTGGACCGCCGGGCGCCGGCAAGGGAACTCAGGCTCACATCCTCGTCGAAGGCCGTGACATGATCCAGCTTTCGACCGGCGACATGCTGCGCGAAGCCAAGGACAGCGGCACCGAGATGGGCAACAGGGTGGCCGAGGTCATGGCCCGCGGCGAACTCGTCACCGACGAGATCGTGATCGGCCTGATCCGCGAAAAGCTGCAAGGCGACAAGAAGGGCGGTTTCATCTTCGACGGGTTCCCGCGCACGCTGCCGCAGGCCGATGCGCTGGCCGCGTTGCTGGAGGAACAGGGCGAAACCCTCGATGCCGTGATCGAGATGCAGGTGGATGACGAGGCCCTGGTCAGCCGCATCACCGCGCGCTCGACCTGCGCCAATTGCGGTGAGGTCTATAACGACATCACCAAGCCGATCCCGGCGGACGGCAAATGCGTCAAATGCGGCGGCACCGAATTCAAGCGCCGCGCCGACGACAACGAGGAAAGCCTCAAACAACGGCTGATGGAATACTACAAGAAGACCTCGCCGCTGATCGGATATTACTACGCCAGGGGCCAGCTCAGCACCATCGACGGCCTGGGCGAGATCGACGAGGTCAAGGCCGCAATCGCGGGCGCGCTGGACAAATGAGGGCAGGGGGGTTGACGCCCCCCGAAATTGCCCCTAACCAGCACCATCCCACGCGGAATCGATTCTGACGTGGGGCTGGCCCTGTCAGGGCCGATCACCTGAATTCAGCTGCGGCCCGATGCATCCTGCCTCGGGCTTACGTTGTGAAAAAAGGTTCTGGAACTACGGAACCGCAACGAAAGGACATGACACGTGGCACGTATCGCCGGCGTTAACCTCCCGACTTCCAAGCGGGTGCCTATCGCCCTCACCTACATCACCGGTATCGGCCATTCTTCGGCCAAAGCCATCTGCGAAGCAACCGGCATCGACCAGACCCGCCGCATCAACGAGCTTTCGGATGCCGAAGCTCTGGCGCTGCGCGAACATATCGACGCCAACTACACCGTCGAAGGCGACCTGCGCCGTGAAACGCAGATGAACATCAAGCGCCTGATGGACCTCGGTTGCTACCGCGGCCTGCGTCACCGCCGCAACCTGCCGGTTCGCGGTCAGCGCACGCACACCAATGCCCGCACCCGCAAGGGCCCGGCGAAACCCATCGCCGGCAAGAAGAAGTAAGGGAGGGCTGAACCAATGGCACGTGATACCCGTCGCACCAAGAAAAAGGTTTCCAAGAACATCGCCACCGGCGTTGCTCATGTGAACTCTTCGTTCAACAACACCAAGATCCTGATCTCGGACGTCCAGGGCAACGCGATCTCGTGGTCGTCGGCTGGCACCATGGGCTTCAAGGGCTCGCGCAAGTCGACCCCCTATGCCGCCCAGATGGCCGCCGAGGATGCGGGCCGCAAGGCTCAGGAACACGGCATGAAGACCCTCGAGGTCGAAGTTCAGGGCCCCGGTTCGGGCCGTGAATCGGCGCTGCGCGCGCTGGCTGCCGTGGGCTTCAACATCACGTCGATCCGTGACGTGACGCCGATCGCTCACAACGGCTGCCGCCCGCCGAAACGCCGCCGGGTCTAAGTAATTTCAATGGGTGGGGCTGCGCCTTTGTCGCGGCCCCACTCCGTCATTTGAACCTCGGGCGTCCCGTGCTTTTGGACATGGAGCCGGGACAGGAATGGAGGGACCGCATGATCCATAAGAATTGGGCAGAACTGATCAAGCCGACTCAGCTCGACGTCAAGCCGGGCAATGACCCGCTGCGTCAGGCGACCGTCATCGCCGAACCGCTGGAGCGTGGCTTTGGCCTGACACTTGGCAACGCGCTGCGCCGCGTTCTGTTGTCCTCGCTTCAGGGCGCGGCCATCACCAGCGTTCAGATCGACAACGTGCTGCATGAATTCAGCTCGGTTGCCGGTGTGCGCGAAGATGTCACCGACATCGTGCTGAACCTCAAGGGCGTCGCCCTGCGCATGGAAGTCGAAGGGCCCAAGCGCCTGTCGATTTCGGTCAAGGGTCCGGCCGTCGTGACCGCCGCCGACATCTCGGACAGCGCGGGCATCGAAATCCTGAACAAGGAACACGTCATCTGTCACCTCGACGAAGGCGCGGACCTGTTCATGGAACTGACCGTCAACACCGGCAAGGGCTATGTCGCCGCCGACAAGAACAAGCCCGAAGATGCGCCCATCGGCCTGATCCCGATCGACGCCATCTATTCGCCGGTCAAGAAAGTCAGCTACGATGTGCAGCCCACCCGTGAGGGCCAGGTGCTGGATTACGACAAGCTGACCATGAAGGTCGAAACCGACGGCTCGATCACCCCGGACGATGCCGTGGCCTTTGCCGCCCGTATCCTTCAGGATCAACTGTCGATCTTCGTCAACTTCGAAGAGCCCGAGTCCGCCGGTCGCGAGTCTGAGGACGAGGGGCTGGAGTTCAACCCGCTCCTGCTCAAGAAAGTGGACGAGCTGGAACTGTCGGTGCGCTCCGCGAACTGCCTCAAGAACGACAACATCGTCTACATCGGCGATCTCATCCAGAAGACCGAAGCAGAAATGCTGCGCACGCCGAACTTCGGCCGCAAGTCGCTCAACGAGATCAAAGAGGTTCTGTCGGGCATGGGCCTGCACCTCGGCATGGATGTCGAGGACTGGCCGCCGGACAATATCGAAGACCTGGCCAAGAAATACGAAGACCAGTTCTGAGGTTTTTGCCGGGCGATGCGTCCCTGATGGACACACCGCCCGGTAACATCCCCGGGTTTCGTACAAAACCCGCGTACACCTTGTACGAAACGTACGAAATTCACTCGGGCATCCGCCCCAAGGAGAGTCGGTGACACGCATCGCCGGCCAGACAAAGCAAAACACGTTTAGGAGACTGAAAATGCGTCACGCAAAAGGCTACCGCCGCCTCAACCGTACCCACGAACACCGCAAGGCCCTGTGGGCCAACATGGCCGGATCGCTGATCGAGCATGAGCAGATCAAGACGACCCTGCCCAAGGCCAAGGAACTGCGCCGTATCGTCGAAAAGCTGGTAACCCTCGGAAAACGTGGGGATATGCACGCCCGCCGTCAGGCCGCCGCCCAGCTCAAGCAGGACCAATACGTCGCGAAACTGTTCGACGTTCTGGGCCCGCGCTACAAGGATCGTCAGGGCGGTTACGTCCGCGTCCTCAAGGCCGGCTTCCGCTATGGCGACATGGCCCCGATGGCCATCATCGAATTCGTCGATCGCGACGTCGATGCCAAAGGCGCCGCTGACCGCGCCCGCACCGCAGCAGAAGAAGCGGCCACAGACGAAGAATAAAGCATTGAAACCAAACGGTTTCTTTTCAAGGCCCTCGCCGGATCGGCGGGGGCCTTTGCCTTTCGGGACGGCGATTTTCGCCCCGAAGAGAACGCGGCGGTTGCATTGCCCGGCCCCTCTTCGCATATGTTTCAGGCACACAGGTTTGGAGGAAGACACGTGATCCGGGCGTTTTGCATTGTTCTGATCTGCCTTGCCGGCCCCGTCCGGGCCGAAACCCGCGTGCCGACCAGCCAGGCCGAAATTTCCCTCGGGTTCGCGCCTGTGGTCAAGCGCACCGCTCCGGCCGTGGTCAACATCTACGCGCGCCGGATCGTCAACGTGCGCTCCAGTCCGTTCAGCCGCGATCCGTTTTTTCAGAACCTTTTCAGGAACTTCGATGTTCCGCAGCAACGTGTTCAGAACTCGCTCGGCTCCGGTGTCATCCTGTCGGCGGACGGTATTGTCGTGTCCAATTACCACGTTGTGGGCGAGGCCACGGACATCCGCGTGGCCCTGAACGACCGACGCGAGTTCTCCGCAAGCGTCCTCCTGTCCGACGAAGAAAGCGATCTGGCCATCCTTCAGTTGGAAAACGCCCCCGACATGCCCGCGCTGCCCCTGCGCAACAGCGACAGCGTCGAGGTGGGCGAACTGGTGTTGGCCATTGGCAACCCGTTCGGTGTGGGCCAGACCGTCAGCAGCGGTATCGTCTCGGGATTGGCGCGATCCGGCACCGCCACCGGTAACGGGCGGGGATACTTCATTCAGACCGACGCGCCGATCAATCCCGGAAACTCGGGCGGGGCACTGGTGGATGTGAATGGTCAACTCATTGGAATAAATACGCAAATCCTCAGCAGATCGGGAGGATCCAACGGAATCGGTTTTGCCATCCCATCCGCGCTCGTGGCGCAGTTCGTGGCGCAGGCCCGCGCAGGCGAAACCGAATTTCAACGGCCTTGGGCGGGCCTTGGCGGTCAGCCCGTCACGGCGGACATGGCCGAAGGGCTGGGGCTGGACCGGCCCGGCGGACTGGTGATTTCCGAGGTGCATCCGCAAAGCGGCTTTGCCGCGGCGGGGGTGGCTGCGGGCGACGTGATCACCGCGGTGGACGGTCAGCCGGTAAATACCCCCGCGGAAATGATTTTCCGGATGTCGGTGGCGGGTCTGGGGGCGGAGACCACCATCACGCGTATTCGCGACGGGCAGGCCGAGGACATCACGCTGGCCCTGACCGCCCCGCCGAACGAGCCGCCACGGGCACAGGTGGAAACAGGTCGCAGATCGGCCATTCCGGGGATGGTGCTCTCGACCATCAATCCGGTGGTCGTGGCAGAACACGACCTGCCGCTCGCCGCCAAGGGGGTTGTGGTGGACGATCCGGGCCAGATCGGCGCGCGCGTCGGGCTGCGACCGGGCGATATCTTGCGCACGATCAACGGGGCCGAGTGTTCCGATACCGATGTGGCGCAGGCGCTTCTGGCCGGGGCGGAGGGGTGGTTGACCCTCGAGATACAACGCGCCGGGCAGCGTTTGGTCATGCGGTTCAGGCTGTAATCCATGGCCGATCTTTTCGACACCCCCGGCGAAACGCCCCCCGACAGCGCCCCCCGCCCGCTGGCCGATCGTTTGCGCCCGCGTAGCCTGTCCGACGTCATCGGACAGGAACAGGTGCTCGGGGCTGAGGCCCCGCTTGGGGTCATGCTCGGTTCGGGGAGCCTGTCGTCACTGGTGTTCTGGGGGCCGCCGGGGGTGGGCAAGACCACCATCGCCCGGCTTCTGGCCGATGAAACCGATCTGCATTTCGTACAGATCAGCGCCATTTTCAGCGGCGTTGCCGAATTGAAAAAGGTGTTTGAGGAGGCCCGACATCGCCGCGCGAACGGGCAGGGGACGTTGCTGTTCGTGGATGAGATCCATCGCTTCAACAAGGCCCAGCAGGACAGTTTTCTGCCCCATATGGAGGATGGAACGATCCTTTTGGTGGGGGCGACTACGGAAAACCCCAGCTTCGAGTTGAACGCCGCCCTTCTGAGCCGTGCGCAGGTATTGGTGTTGGAACGGTTGAACCTGGCCGATCTGGAGCGGCTGGCGCAGCGGGCCGAGGGGGAGCTGGGTAAGCCGTTGCCATTGGACGGTCCGGCGCGTGAGGCGCTGTTGGAAATGGCCGATGGCGACGGGCGTGCATTGTTGAACCTGATCGAACAGGTCACTGCCTGGAAGGTGGACGGCAAACTGGATGCACAGGCCCTTGGGGCGCGGCTGATGCGGCGGGCGGCGAAATATGACAAGGGCGGGGATGAGCATTACAATCTGATTTCGGCCCTGCACAAATCGGTGCGCGGCTCCGACCCGGATGCAGCTTTGTACTGGTATGCGCGGATGCTGGCCGGGGGGGAGGACCCGCGTTATCTGGCGCGGCGTATCACGCGCATGGCGGTCGAGGATATCGGCCTTGCCGACAGCCACGCGCAAACCATTTGCCTGCATGCCTGGGAAACCTACGAACGCCTTGGAAGCCCCGAAGGCGAACTGGCCCTGGCGCAGGCGGTGATCTACCTTGCGCTCGCTCCCAAGTCGAATGCGGGCTATGCGGCTTTCAAGGCGGCCATGCGCGAGGCGAAGAAGACCGGAAGCGAGCCACCGCCCCGGCATATTCTGAACGCGCCGACGAAGCTGATGAAAGAGCAGGGATATGGCGCAGGCTACGCCTATGACCATGATGCCGAAGATGGTTTTTCGGGTCAGAATTACTTTCCGGAAGGGGTGAAACGGCCTGTTCTGTATCAGCCTGTCGAGCGTGGTTTCGAGCGCGAATTGAAGAAGCGCCTTGATTACTTTTCCCGTCTTCGGACGCGCCGGGAATCGAGCTGAATTACAGGCAAGCCATCGGATTTGATCTTCTGATCAGGGCGTCTTGATGTCGCTTTTGGAATAGTTGCTTGCGCTGGAGTGCGGGTTTTGTCGGCGCATTATGCTGCATAGTTTCTTTATCTATCGGATAAACATAAAAAAAAATTTGAAACCAGCACCTAGAGGGTAGAAGCGGGGCGGATTTCGTGTTTTGTTTGGTACATGTCGTTATTGGGCTACCCGATATGTCAATCCGGAGTGAAGCTGTATAATACAGCTACACAGACCGGCCCTAACCCGGCAAATCCAGGGAGAAAATATGAAACATGTTAGCGATCAGCCATTGATGGACCGCTTGGCGGATGCCGCCCGTGAAGGGCGCATTTCCCGGCGGTCCTTCATGCATTATTCGATGGCCGCAGGGGTAACCGCATCGGCGGCGACCGGTCTTTGGGGAAGCGCTGCCAATGCGGCGCCTCAGCGTGGTGGCACCTTCCGTTTCGGTGTGCATGACGGCAATTCTTCGGACACGCACGATCCGGGGCAATATGTGTCGCGTCAGCAGATTTATCTTGCTCACCAGTACCGCAGCTACCTGACGCAGATCGAGTCTGACGGTTCTCTGGGGCCGGACCTTGCCAGCAGCTGGTCGGCCAATGAAGACGCATCGGTCTGGACGTTCGAGATCAATCCGAATGCCGTATTCCACAGTGGCAAGCCAGTGACGTCCGAGGACGTTATTGCATCGCTGAATCACCATCGCGGTGACAAGTCGACATCCGCGGCCAAGGCGTTGTTGGCATCGGTGACCGATATTGCGGCCGATGGTGATCATGCGGTGATCGTCACGCTGGAAAGCGGCATCGCCGACCTGCCGTGGCTGATGACCGACTACCACCTTGCCGTTTGTCCGGCCAACGAGGATGGCAGTGCAAACTGGGAATCCGGTGATGGCTCGGGCCCCTATAAGATCGACAAGGGGGAATGGGGTGTTGGCTTCTCGCTGAGCCGCCACGACGGATGGCATCTGGAAGGCGCCTATTTCGACGCGCTTGAAATGCTGGTCCTGAACGATCCGAATGCGCGCCAGACCGCACTGGTGACGGGTGATGTGGATGCGGTTTCGTTGATCGACCTCAAGACATCGGCATTGTTGCAGCGGGACCCGAATATCGAGATCGAGAACGTTCCTTCGGCGGCGGCGATCACCATGCCGATGTTCTGCGATACCACGCCATTTGATAATGTGGATGTCCGGAATGCGCTGAAACTGTCGATGAACCGCGATGAGATTATCGAGAAAATCGCTTTCGGCGCCGCGACCAAAGGTAACGATTTCCATCATTCGCCGGCACAACCCTATTGGCCCGAGGATATCCCGCAGCGGGAATACGATCCGGATCAGGCCAGATCACTTCTGAAGAAGGCCGGTGCCGAGGGGATTACCGTCAACGTTTCCACGGCTGACAGTCTGTTTTCGGGTGCGGTGGATATGTGTGTGCTCTATGCCGAGCAGGCCAAGGCGGCAGGGATCAATGTGAGGGTCGTGCGTGAGCCGAACGATGGCTATTATTCGGATGTCTGGCTGAAAAAGCCGTTTTGCGCCGTATCCTGGGGCGCGCGCCCGACGCCTGACGTGATGTATACACTGGCTTACAAATCTGACGCGGCGTGGAACGAAAGCCGTTGGCAGAATGAGCGCTTTAACGAACTGCTGCTTCAGGCCAAGTCCGAGCTGGACAACGACCTGCGGGCGGAAATGTATCGCGAGATGGCGATGCTTGCCCGCGATGATGGCGGCACGATCATTCCGATGTTCAACAACTTCGTCTACGCGCGCCGCAGCAACGTGATGCGCGGCGATAGTCTGGCGGCCAGTTGGGAACTGGATGGTGCGCGGGCACCCAGCCGTTGGTGGTTCGCAAGCTGATCGTGGAATAATTCAGGTTCGGCGCCGACAGGGCGCCGGACCTTTCCCTTCTGCAGGTATGAAGCAAAGAACAAGGGGGTAAGATCAGAAGAAAGTAACCAGTTGGCCCGCTGTATGACGGGTAAGAAAAAGCAAATAAGTGCGCCTTGCCGCGGTACCGGTACGCAGCATGAGCGAGGCGCTCAGAAGCCATCTAGGGAGACGACATGAAAACCGTAAAAGATCAGGGTCTTATTGACCGGCTTGCAGATGCCGCCCGTGAGGGAAAGGTATCACGCCGGTCCTTCATGAACTATTCGATGGCAGCAGGTCTGTCTGCCTCGGCAGCAACGGGCCTGTGGACCACACAAGCCAACGCCGCCCCCACGCAGGGCGGTCATTTTCGTCTTGGGGCACATGACGGCAATACGTCGGACAGCCATGATCCGGGCACTTATGTGACCTATTCGACAATCATGCTGATCCACACGTTCCGCAGCTATCTGACCCTGATCGAGTCCGATGGCTCCCTCGGGCCGGATGTTGCATCTGAATGGTCGGCCACGCCGGATGCCAGGGAATGGACGTTCAAACTGAACGACAGAGCGACGTTCCATAGCGGTAAAAAGGTAACGGCCGCGGATGTCGTCGCCTCGCTGAACCATCACCGGGGTGAAAGTTCCACATCGGCGGCGAAGGCGCTATTGACGGATGTCGAGGACGTTACCGATAACGGCGATCATTCGATCACCATCAAGCTGGGCTCGGGGAATGCGGATCTGCCTTGGCTGATGACGGACTACCACTTTGCGATCTGTCCTGCCAACGAGGATGGCACGCTGAACTGGCAGTCAGGCGACGGGTGCGGCCCGTACAAGCTGGTCGAAACCGAGTTCGGTGTGAATTACCATCTGGTGCGCCACGACGACTGGCATCTGGAGGGTGCGTATTTCGACGAGGTCACGATTACCGTTCTCAACGATCCGAATGCGCGCCAGACTGCGCTTGTGACCGGTGATGTCGATGGCATTACCCAGATCGAGCTCAAGACATTGGCCCTGTTACAGCGCGATCCGAATATCGAGATCGACAATGTACCGTCGGCGGCGGCGATCACGATGCCGATGTTCTGCGATCAGGCGCCGTTCGACAATGTCGATGTGCGCAATGCCATCAAGCTGTCCATGAACCGTCAGGAAGTGATCGAGAAAATCACGTTCAACACTGCGACGGCAGGCAATGATTTCCACCATTCGCCCGCGATGCCTTATTGGCCCGAGGATATCCCGCAGCGCGAATACGATCCGGATCAGGCCAAGTCACTGCTGAAGAAGGCCGGGGCCGAGGGGCTGTCTGTCGAACTCAAGGTGGCTGACTCGGTCTTTTCGGGGGCGGTCGATATGTGCGTTCTGTTCTCCGAGCAGGCCAAGGCATCCGGGATCGACATCAGGGTCAATCGTTCGCCAAGCGACGGATACTATTCGGATGTGTGGCTGAAAGATCCGTGGTGCGTGGTACAGTGGGGCGCGCGTCCGACCCCGGACGTGATGTACTCGCTGGCTTACAAGGACGATGCGGCCTGGAACGAAAGCCACTGGCAGAACGAACGTTTCAACGAACTGTTGCTTCAGGCAAAGGGTGAGCTGGACAACGACCTTCGTGCCGAGATGTATCGTGAAATGGCGATGCTGGCTCGTGACGATGGCGGCACGCTGATCCCGTTCTTCTCGAATTTCGTCTATGCCCGCCGCAAGAATGTGCAGCACGGCCCCGATCTGGCGCCGAGCTGGCAGATGGACGGCGCGCGCGCTTGCAGCCGTTGGTGGTTCGGTAGCTAAACGACAGGACGGCCCGGTGCGAAAGCGCCGGGCCTGCTCGCTGCCGGGTGTGTAACGGGCGTCCCAGCCTCGCTCACCCGGCCAAAAACCGCCCCGGACAAAGTAAATGCAGATCAAAACCGGGGCAGGGAAACAAGAACTAATCTGTTCGGCCATGCGCCGGGAACCAGAAGATTCCCAAGACGCAGGCACAACAGCAGGAGGGACAGATGGGAGACATTCTAGGGCTGATAGGAAGACGGCTCGGTCTCGGACTGATCATTCTTTTCGTGATCTCGATCATTATCTTCTTCATGGTCGAATTGCTGCCGGGCGATATCGCTCAGGCGGTTCTGGGTCAGGGTGCGACCGAAGAAAACCTTGCCGCATTGCGCGAGCAGATGGGCCTGAACAAACCGGCGATCGTGCGCTATCTCGAATGGTTGAGCGGCGCGGTGACATTTGATTTCGGTTCGTCGGTCGTGACCGGGGAACGTGTGACCACGCTGATTGGCGAGCGGTTCATGAATACGCTGTTCCTAGCGGCTTATGCCGCGGTGATCGCCGTGCCGTTCGCGATTGTCCTTGGCATCATCGTGGCGCTGTTGCGCAATTCGGTGTTCGACAGGGTGGCCAATGTGCTGACACTGACTTCGATCTCGTCCCCCGAGTTTTTTCTCGGGTATATTCTGATCCTCTACTTCTCGGTCAAGTGGGGCATGTTTCCCGCAATCTCCAGCCTGAGCGAGGGGATGAGTCTCGGAGACCTTCTCTACCGTACGTTCCTGCCGGCCTTGACGCTGGTTCTGGTGGTGACGGCGCACATGATGCGTATGACACGGGCTGCGATCATCAACCTGCTGGCATCTCCCTATATTGAAATGGCGCGGTTGAAAGGCGCGCCGCCATGGAAAGTGATCGTCAAGCACGCATTGCCGAATGCATGGGCGCCGATCATCAACGTCGTGGCGCTGAACCTTGCCTACCTGATTACCGGTGTTGTGCTGGTCGAGGTGGTGTTCGTCTATCCGGGGATCGGCCAGGCACTGGTCGATGCGGTGTCCAAGCGCGACTTCCCCGTTGTGCAGGCGTGCTGCCTGATCTTCGCGGCGACCTTCATCCTGCTGAATCTCGCGGCAGATGTCGGGGCTATCCTGACCAATCCGCGTCTGCGGCATCCTAAGTGAGGGGGGCAGATCAATGAACCTTTTCGTAATCGTCTACTATACCCTTCTCCTGATCGCCTCGTGTCTGGCGGCCTATTTCAACAAGCGCACTTGGTTCCTGTTGCTGTTCTCTCTGACGCTGGTGTCTTTTGTACTGGGTATCGTCGGAGGTGTAGGTATGCTCAAAGCGGTTGCCGTGTGCACTGGGCTTCTTGGCCTGACTGCAATGGTGTCTTACGCCTTTCGTGAGTTTCTTATCCAGCTGGCAGAAAGCAATGTGGGTAGTTCCTTCGCCGCGGCACCGCCTCTGCTCTATAGCGGATTCTTGATCCCGGTCGTACTATTCATTGTGTCTGCGATAATGGGATGGCCGCTCAAGGAAATCGCCATTGCCTTGTTTATTCTGGCAGTTCTCATGATAGCGATGACAACAGAGATCGCAAAAGAGTTGCGCACCGCGCCCTTGACTGCATCTTTTGGAATGTTCGTCATCTTTACTTATGCGATTGCGGGCATCTTTGCCCCCTATATTGCGCCATATGGTGAGGCTGAAGTAATAGCATCGGCTTTTGCCCCTGCGGATGGGAATATGTTGCTTGGAGCCGATCAGTTGGGCCGTGATATCTTCAGTAGGATCATATACGGCGCACGCAACTCTGTTTCACTGGCGCTTATGGGGACATTGCTAGCATTCATTCTTGGGGCGATGGCAGGTCTGTTGGCGGCAGTGAATGGAGGATTGCTCGATCAGGTTTTGTCGCGTGTTGCCGATGTTATTATGTCAATCCCGTCGCTGATTTTTTCTCTCCTGATGGTATCAGTGTTTAGTGCTCTCAAAGACAGTCAGGAGTGGCTGGACTTGTTTAACGGAAATCAGGAGCTTGCAGAATTTGTCATGAGTTCTGCTATGATGGCATTTATCGGTTTCCTCATTGGGATGCTCGTACTTGCCGCTGCTGCTCAAGGTGTGGCCGGGTGGTTGTTTGGCTCGCTTACCGGTACCGTTGTCGTACTTGGCTTCGCAGTTGGGATGGCTTCGTTATTCGACGCGTCCTATGTGGTGCTTATACTCGTCGTCGCAATTATTTATGCACCAAGGGTGTATCGACTGACACGAGCGGTAGCTGGGAATGTTGCCGTAATGGATTACATTGAAGCCGCTCGGCTACGTGGAGAAAACAAGTGGTATCTGGTACGCCGAGAAGTACTGCCCAACTCCACCGCGCCCTTGATCGCCGAATTCGGGTTGGAGTTCTGCTTCGTGTTCCTGCTGGTTGCGGGCCTGTCCTTCCTGGGCCTCGGTATCCAGCCGCCGACGGCGGACTGGGGGTCTATGGTGCGGGAGAACGCAACCCTGATCTCGTTCGGTGACATCACGCCACTGATCCCGGCGGCGGCCATTGCGCTGTTGACTGTCTCGGTCAATTTCGTGGTGGACTGGATGCTGTTCCGTTCCTCGGGCCTGAAGGAGAAATAAGATGGTAAAATCAAAAGAAGTCCTGCTCGAGATCAAGGATCTGCAAATTCAGGGCTATTCCGATGAACAATGGGTCGACATCATCAAGGGTGTCGATCTGACCCTTCATCGCGGCGAGGTTCTGGGCCTGATCGGTGAATCGGGTGCGGGCAAGTCCACCATCGGCGCTGCCGCCATGGGGTACGCCCGCGACGGCACGCGGATATCAGGCGGGTCGATTGAGTTCGACGGTATGGAACTGACAACCGCGACCGAGGCGGAAAAGCGCAGCTTGCGCGGCAACCGCATCGCTTATGTGGCGCAGTCGGCGGCGGCCTCGTTCAATCCGGCGCACAAGATCATCGACCAGCACACCGAAGCACCGCTTCAATACCGGTTGAAAAAGCGGTTGGAGGCCCAGGAAGACGCGATTGACCTGTATAATCGCCTGCGCCTGCCGAATCCCGAGGAAATCGGGTTTCGCTATCCGCACCAGGTGTCGGGTGGGCAGTTGCAGCGTGCGATGACGGCCATGGCCATGTCGTGCCGTCCTGACCTGATCATCTTCGATGAACCCACGACCGCCCTCGACGTGACCACCCAGATCGAAGTGCTGGCCGCGATCCGCGATATCGTGGATCAGTTCAATACGGCGGCGATCTATATCACCCATGACCTAGCGGTCGTGGCCCAGATGGCCGACACGATCAAGGTGCTGCTCAAGGGCGAAGAGGTCGAAGAGGCCACGACAAAGGAGATGCTGGACAACCCGCAGGAGGACTATACCAAAAGTCTCTGGGCGGTCCGCAGCTTCAAGCGACCTCAGAAAAGCCGGCCCAAGGATGGCGTGCCTTTGATTTCGGTGCGCAATGTCGATGCGTCCTATACGGGAGGCGCGAAAGTTCTCGATGATGTCAGTTTCGATGTCTACGAGGGCATGACCGTCGCCGTCGTGGGGGAATCCGGCTCGGGTAAATCGACAACGGCACGGGTGATCACCGGGTTGTTGCCACCGAGCAAGGGCGAGGTTCTGTTCAAGGGCGAACCTTTCCCGCCGGATTATCGGAACCGAACCAAGGATCAGTTGCGCCAGTGCCAGATGATCTATCAGATGGCCGATACGGCACTAAATCCCAAGGTGCGGATTTCAGAGATCATTGGGCGCCCGGCGGCATTCTATCAGGGCTTGCGGGGGAGCGAACTGAAAAGTCGTGTCGATGAGTTGCTGGACCTCATCGAACTGGAACCGTCCAAGTTCTACAACCGCTATCCGCCCGAGCTGTCCGGTGGTCAGAAGCAGCGGATCGGTATTGCACGGGCTTTGGCGGCAAACCCGACTTTCATCATCTGTGACGAGGTGACATCGGCCCTCGATCAACTGGTGGCCGAGGGTATTCTGCGCCTTCTGGATCGCCTGCAAAAGGAGTTGAATCTTGCCTACATGTTCATCACCCACGATCTGGCGACAGTGCGCTCCATCGCTGACGAGGTGGTGGTCATGCAGCACGGTAAGGTGGTCGAGCAGGGGCCAAAGGACGAAATGTTCAAGCCTCCGCATCACCCCTATACGGATCTGTTGCTCAGTTCGGTTCCCGAGATGGACCCCGACTGGCTGACGACCCTTCTGGAAGAACGCGGTGTCGACAACGTGGGCGAGGCGGCATCGTCTGAGATTGATCCCGACGATGCCAAGGTGCAGGGTACGAATATCTGAGGGCAGACAATCATAAAGGAAAACGGCGGATGGAGGGAACGCCATCCGCCGTATCTATTCTGAAATGCGTGCCCGGAGCCGGAAAAAGGCCCCTGGCCAATACATGCCTTGGATCAGGTGATGGACATCGCGCTGAACACCATCGTCGCCACGATGATGCCGTACACGATGAGTACCGCCGGCCAGGAAGCACTGTGCATACGCAATTCGCGGTTCAGTTCGTCGCGGGTCATGTCAGCCTCCTGATGAATCGAGGTTGCGGTTGAGTCGGGCGTGTCTCACGTCCATATTCCGCACATAGTCGAAAAATCGCACCTTGCAATCAAAAAGCTGTTTAAAATCCATGCGGTTTATGCATGGCAGCTTGGCATCCACAGCATAGATTTCGCTTTGAGCGACGTTTCTGGAGGTTAATCCAAAAATATCAAAGGCTTGAATGTTGCGTTGGTGCGGTCTCAGGCGATTCCTTGCAGTGGCATGACCGTCAACTCACCTTCATCGCGGGCCTTGATCGCCTGTGCCGCGGCGTGTGCACCGGCGGCAGTGGTGAAATAGGGAATGCGGTCATACAGCGCCACCGAGCGAATCTCGCGGCTGTCTTCTACCGCTTGTGTGCCTTCGGTGGTGTTCATGACCAGCGCGATCTGACCGTCCTTCAGCATATCAACGATATTGGGGCGCCCCTCGTAAACCTTGTTCACCATCTCGCAGGCGATGTCATGCTCGGCCAGGAAACCGCCGGTGCCACGTGTCGCGACCAGTTCGAAGCCCATATCGACAAGCAGGCGCGCTGTGTCCACCAGTTGTGGAGTCTTGTCCGCATCCTTGATTGAAAAGAACACCTTGCCACCTGACGGCAGATCGCTGCCAGCCCCCAATTGCGCCTTGAGGAAGGCCCGCGGGAAGGAGACATCCCACCCCATCACCTCGCCGGTCGAACGCATCTCGGGGCCGAGGATGGTATCCACGCCGGGGAAGCGGGCAAAGGGTAACACTGCTTCCTTGACCGAAAACCATGGCATTGCCGGATCGGCCAGTGTCATCTGGTCGGCCATTGGCAACGTGCCGGGCCTGGCGTCGGCCGGATAGGGGCCGCGATGCGGGAAGTTCGCCATCGGCTCACCGGCCATCAGGCGTGCGGCGATCGAGGCAATGGCCGAATCCGTCGCCTTGGCCACGAAGGGAACCGTCCGGCTGGCGCGGGGATTCACCTCGATCAGGTAAATCTCGTCATCCTTCACGGCAAACTGGACGTTCATCAATCCGCGCACGTTCAGAGCAAGGGCCAGTGCCTCGGTTTGGCGTTTGATTTCGGCGATGGTGTCGGATTTTAGGGAATAAGGGGGCAGGGAACAGGCGCTGTCGCCCGAGTGAACGCCGGCCTCCTCGATATGCTGCATGATCCCGGCGACATGCACGGTTTCGCCGTCGCACAGGGCATCCACGTCGCATTCGATAGCACCCGACAGGTAGCTGTCCAGCAACACCGGGCTGTCACCCGAAACGACGACCGCCTCGGCGATGTAGCGTTCAAGATGGGCCGTGTCGCGCACGATTTCCATTGCGCGGCCCCCCAGAACATAAGACGGGCGGATTACGAGCGGGAAGCCGATACCTTCCGCAATTTCAAGGGCCTGAGCATCGGTGCTGGCGATGCCGTTCTTGGGCTGCTTCAGCTTCAACTGGTTGACCAGTGCCTGAAACCGCTCGCGGTCTTCGGCCAGGTCGATAGCGTCCGGCGAGGTGCCCAGGATCGGAATGCCCTCGGCTTCGAGTGCGTTGGCCAGTTTCAGCGGGGTCTGGCCGCCGAACTGCACGATCACACCATGCAGGGTGCCGTTTTCTTGCTCGACCCGCAGGATTTCCATCACATGCTCGAACGTCAGCGGTTCGAAATACAGCCTGTCGCTTGTGTCATAGTCGGTCGAAACCGTTTCCGGGTTGCAGTTGACCATGATCGTTTCGTACCCGGCGTCGCTCAGCGCGAAACAGGCGTGACAGCAGCAATAGTCGAACTCGATCCCCTGGCCGATCCGGTTAGGGCCACCACCCAGAATGACCACTTTCTTGCGATCCGATGGACGCGCCTCGCATTCCACTTCGCCCATCATCGGGGCCTCGTAGGTGGAATACATATAGGGCGTTTGCGCCTCGAACTCGGCGGCGCAGGTGTCGATGCGCTTGAATACCGCGGTCACACCGGCGGCCACGCGCCGGCTGCGGACGTCGGCCTCGGTAAAGCCGGTCAGTTTGGCCAGACGCGCATCGCTGAACCCCATCATTTTCAGACGGCGCAGGCCTTCTTCGTCCTGCGGCAGGCCGGTTTCGCGGATGTCGGCCTCGGCCTCGACGATTTCGCGGATGCGGGCCAGAAACCATGGGTCAAAGGCTGTTGCGGCCTGTATTTCATCGTCGCTCAGGCCTTCGCGCATGGCCTGCGCGATGGTGCGCATGCGATCCGGGGTTTGCTGGCTGATTGCCTTGATGACGGCGGCCTTGTCCGGCGCGCCCTCGATAGCGACCTCGTCGAAACCGGTCAGCCCCGTTTCCATGCTGGTCAGAGCCTTTTGCAGGGACTCGTGGATCGTGCGGCCGATCGCCATCGCCTCGCCCACGGATTTCATGGCGGTGGTCAGGTTGGGTTGCGAGCCCGGGAACTTTTCGAAGGCGAAGCGCGGTATCTTGGTGACCACATAGTCGATGGTCGGCTCGAAGCTGGCCGGTGTGACCTTGGTGATATCGTTGTCCAACTCGTCGAGCGTATAACCCACGGCAAGTTTTGCGGCGATTTTGGCAATCGGAAAGCCGGTGGCCTTGGAGGCCAGCGCGGACGAGCGCGACACGCGCGGGTTCATCTCGATCACCACCATGCGGCCATTTTCGGGGTTAATTGCCCACTGCACATTGGAGCCGCCGGTTTCGACACCGATCTCGCGCAGAACGGCGATGCTGCCGTTGCGCATGATCTGGTATTCCTTGTCGGTCAGCGTCAGGGCAGGGGCCACGGTGATCGAATCGCCGGTATGCACGCCCATCGGATCGACGTTTTCGATGGAACACACGATGATCGCGTTGTCCGCCTTGTCGCGGACGACCTCCATTTCGTATTCCTTCCAGCCCAGAAGGGATTCGTCGATCAGGATCTGACTGACCGGCGAAGCATCCAGCCCGGTCTTGCAGTAATGTTCGTAATCGTCGCGATTATAAGCCACGCCGCCCCCGGTGCCGCCAAGGGTAAAAGCGGGGCGGATGATAGCGGGCAGGCCGATGTCTTCGAGTGCGGCCATGCATTCGTCCATGTTGTTGGCGATGGTGGCACGCGGGTTTTCGATGCCCAGCCGGTCCATCGCCTCTCGGAACAGCTTGCGGTCCTCGGCCATTTCGATGGCCTCGCGGTTGGCGCCGATCAGTTCGACGCCGAACTTGTCCAGCACGCCCATATCCGCCACTGCCAGTGCGGTGTTCAGGCCGGTCTGCCCGCCCATCGTGGGCAGGAGCGCGTCGGGGCGTTCCTTTTCGATGATCTTGGCCACGACTTCGGGGGTGATCGGCTCGATATAGGTGGCGTCGGCCAGCCCCGGATCGGTCATGATCGTTGCGGGGTTGGAATTGACCAGGATCACCCGGTAGCCTTCTTCGCGCAGGGCCTTGCAGGCTTGTGCGCCGGAATAGTCGAATTCGCAGGCCTGGCCAATAATGATCGGGCCCGCCCCGATGATCATGATGGACGAGATGTCAGTTCTTTTCGGCATGGTGATCCTCGGGCAGCTGAGCGGGCGCACCGTCACAATGGGGCGTGCGCAAATTGTTGGCGTTATATCCATCACGCGACCGCTTGCAAGGGGGATCGCAAAACAAGGTCGAAAGGCCGCTTTTGAGGGTGTGTTTTCCACCTGTAGGTTCTACATACGCGCCACCAGAGCCCGAGGAAAGACGCAGTGCAGATTCGCTTTGATCATGGACCGGATGGGAATGCGGCGGTCTTCGCCCGCCCGCGGCAGATCATCGAGGCGTCCCGGATCGCGGATGTGCCTGCCGCGTTGCTGGCCCTGGATGCGGCGCGCGATGCGGGGAAGTGGTTGGCCGGGTTCGCAAGTTATGAGCTTGGCTACGCGCTTGAGCCGCGTCTCGAGGCGCTGATGCCCAAGGGATGCCGCCTGCCGCTGTTGCGCTTTGGGGTCTATGACACCCCACCGAACGAGGCGGGCGATTTGCCGTTGACTGACGTGACCCTGAACGACCTTCTCCCGGACTGGAGAGAACAGGACTACGCTGCCGCCTTTCAGACCGTGCATGACTATATCGGGGCAGGGGATATCTATCAGGCGAACCTGACATTCCCGCTGCGTATGCGCGCCAGGGGCGGGGCGCAGGCGCTCTATGCTGCGCTCAGCAGGGTTCAGCCCGTGCGTTTCGGCGCATTGATCCAGGCAAAAGGCCTGCCCGCGATCCTGTCACGCTCGCCCGAACTGTTCTTTCGCACCGATGCGCAGGGGCAGATCGAAACGCGGCCCATGAAGGGCACGCAGCCGCGCAGCGACGATCCGGTGGAGGATGCCCAGTACCGCACCTTTCTGGCCACGGACGAAAAGAACCGCGCTGAAAACCTGATGATCGTCGATCTGTTGCGCAACGATATCAGCCGGATTTGTACCCCCGGCAGCGTGCGCGTACCCGAACTGTTCAAGGTCGAAAGCTATGAAACCGTGCATCAGATGACCTCGCTGGTTGTCGGGCAGATGCAGGCGGGCAAGGGTATGTCCGATATTTTCCGTGCGCTGTTTCCCTGTGGGTCGATCACCGGCGCGCCGAAATTGCGCGCCATGGAAATCCTGGCCGAACTGGAACCGTCACCGCGCGATATCTATTGCGGTTCCATCGGCTGGGCCGCGCCGGACGGGCGCTCCGAATTCAATGTGGCCATTCGTACCCTGATGCTGGACGGTGAATGCGCAACGCTGAACGTGGGAGGGGGCGTGGTCTATGACAGCACCGCCGCTTTGGAATACGAAGAGGCGTTGTGGAAAGCCCGTTTCGCTAGCCGTCTTGTGTCGGGGCGGGGTTGAAGTGCACTCACTCGGCCGCGTGCCGCAGCGTGTTTTTCCCGTCGTCCGGGTACAGGTAATCCCGCGTCAACGGCACCGCGTCTTGCTTGGGTGAAAGCTGAAACTGGAACACCACTTGCCGGTTCAGCCGGAACGTCAGTTCGCAGGCCACAAGGTAATAGCGCCACATCCGGCAGAACCGTTCGTCATAAAGCGCGCGGGCCTTGTCGATATTGGCGGTGAAGCGGTCGTACCAATGGCGCAGGGTTTCTGCGTAGTGAAGCCGCCAGATTTCCACATCCGTCGTATACAGCGGCTGTTTCTCGATGGCTTTCATGGCTTCGGACATCGACGGAACATAGCCGCCTGGAAAGATATACTTGGTGATCCAGGGGCTGGTCGTGCCCGGTGGCTCGGCCCGCCCGATGGTATGGATCAGGGCGATGCCATCGGGAGCCAGACGCTCCGACACGTTGCGGAAATACTCGGTATAATGCGGAATGCCCACATGTTCGAACATGCCGACCGAAACGATCCTGTCGAACTGTCCATCGACTTTGCGATAGTCCAGCAATTCGAACTTTGCGCGATCCGCCAGCCCCGCCTTTTCGGCGCGGGCATTGGCCATGGCATGCTGTTCCTTTGACAGGGTCACGCCCAGAACCTCGGCGCCATAGTCGCGCGCCAGCGTAAGCCCCATACCGCCCCAGCCACAGCCGATATCCAGAACCCGCATGCCCGGTTCGATCAGCAGCTTGCCGGCGATGTGGTGTTTCTTGGCCTCTTGCGCCTCTTCGAGCGTCATGTCGGGATTTCGGAAATAGGCGCAGGAGTATTGCCGATCACGGTCCAGAAACAGATCGTATAATTCGCCGGACAGATCATAGTGATGCGCGACATTGGCTTGTGCGCGGCTCATCGGGTTGAACTGTTCCAGGCGGCGCAGCAGATGGCGGCCCATGACCAGCGGCTTGCGGAACCACGGTTGCCCGTTGGCTGCGATGTTGCCAATGGCGAGCGCCAAAAAACCATAAAGGTCGTCGTCCTCGATGGTTAGCCGGCCATCCATATAGGCTTCGCCTACAGCCATGTCCGGCGACAGGATGATCCGGCGGGGCAGGCTGTCATCAAGCAGCGTAACAGACACGGATTGCCCGGTTCCGTCGCCATATCGCCGTGCTGTCCCGTCGGGAAACACGATCTTCAGATCACCGTTTCGGAACAGGTGCTCCAGCAACCTGTCCAGCGCTTTCGTCCACATTTCCTTCCACCCCCATGCAAATGCGCCTGCATCTGGCGCGGTCATACGGAGATACGAAACCTGCCGACGGTTGTCCGGGTTGCCCCGGCTTTTCTGCCCGATGTCCATATTTTTGCCCAAGAAAACCCTGTCTGCAAACGATTTTACGCACCGCATGCCGGATGCGCGCCCGCCCGCCCCTTGACTTTGGTCTTCTGCCAAGGTGTATCGGCCCGAACCAAGCCACGCAGCCCACCGGGGCCAGAGAGGACGTCATGCACGCATATCGCAGCCATACCTGCGCCGAACTCGACAAATCCAACGTGGGCGACACCGTTCGCCTGTCTGGCTGGGTGCATCGCATCCGGGATCACGGCGGGGTTCTGTTCATCGACCTGCGCGACCACTACGGCATCACCCAGGTTCTGTGCGATCCCGACAGCCCGGTCTTTGCCGAGGTGGAAAAGGTCCGCTCGGAATGGTGCATCCGTATCGACGGCAACGTGAAGGCGCGCGCCGACAGCCTGATCAACCCCAAGATCCCCACCGGCGAGATCGAGGTGTTCATCCGCGATATCGAGGTTTTGGGCAGTGCAAACGAACTGCCCCTCATGGTTTTCGGCGATCAGGAATACCCCGAGGAAACCCGCCTGCGCTATCGTTACCTCGATCTGCGCCGCGAAGAGATGCAGCGCAACATGACCCTGCGCTCGGACGTGATCGCCTCGATCCGCCGCCGTATGTGGGACAAGGGGTTTCGCGAATACCAGACGCCGATCATCACCGCATCCTCGCCCGAGGGCGCGCGCGACTTTCTGGTGCCCTCACGCCTGCATCCCGGCAAGTTCTACGCCCTGCCGCAGGCCCCGCAACTGTTCAAGCAGTTGATCATGGTGTCGGGTTTCGACAAGTATTTCCAGATCGCGCCGTGCTTCCGCGACGAAGACCCGCGCGCCGACCGCTCGCCCACCGATTTCTATCAGCTCGACTTGGAAATGAGCTTTGTCGAACAACAGGACGTGTTCGACACCATTCAGCCGGTGATCGAAGGCGTGTTCGAGGAATTCGGCGGTGGCCACAAGGTCGACAAGCACTGGCCGCATATTTCCTATCGTGACGCGGCGCTGTGGTACGGCAGCGACAAGCCCGACCTGCGCAACCCGATCAAGATGCAGGACGTATCCGAGCATTTCCGCGGATCGGGCTTTGCCATCTTCGCCAAGCTGCTGGAGCAGGACGGCACCGAAATTCGCGCCATCCCCGCGCCCACCGGCGGCAGCCGCAAGTTCTGCGACCGCATGAATGCTTATGCCCAGAAAGAGGGATTGCCGGGTATGGGCTATATCTTCTGGCGCGATGGCGAAAACGGGGTGGAGGCCGCTGGCCCCCTGGCCAAGAATATCGGCCCCGAACGCACCGAAGCCATTCGCCTGCAACTTGGCCTCGGCAAGGGCGACGCCGCATTTTTCCTTGGCGGCAAGCCCTCGTCCTTCGAGGCGGTGGCCGGTCGTGCCCGCAACGTCATCGGTGAGGAACTGGGCCTGACGGAAAAAGATCGCTACGCCTTTTGCTGGGTCGTCGATTTCCCGATGTACGAGAAAGACGACGAAACCGGTGCGGTGGATTTCTCGCACAACCCGTTCTCGATGCCTCAGGGCGGGCGGGATGCACTTGACGGCGATCCGCTCGACGTTCTGGGCTTCCAGTATGACCTTGCCTGCAACGGGTATGAGCTGGTCTCGGGCGCGATCCGGAATCACAAGCTGGACATCATGATCAAGGCGTTCGAACTGGCCGGTTACGACGAGGCCGAGGTCCACAAACGCTTTGGCGGTCTGGTCAACGCGTTCCAGTATGGCGCACCGCCCCACGGCGGCTGCGCTGCGGGGATCGACCGGATCGTCATGCTGCTGGCCGATGAAATCAACATCCGCGAAGTCATCATGTTCCCGATGAATCAGCGGGCCGAAGACCTGATGATGAATGCCCCCTCTGAGCCCACCAGCGACCAGTTGATGGATCTCAGCCTGCGGGTCATCGAACAGCAGGATTGATCATGATCAGGGGCGCATCTGAACGATGCGCCCTTTTCATGCGTTGCTCCGGTTCCTATGCTGCGCCGACATTGCTCCGGAGCCTTTCATGACAGACCGCCCCCTTGGCCCGCCAGTCGGAAACTGGAAAACGCCGCCATGCCCCGGCCCTGATCGGTTGGAGGGGCGTTTTGCCTTGCTCGAACGGCTTTCCGCCACGACGCACACCGAAGCGTTGTATGACGCCTTTGTCGGGCATGACTGGGTATGGGATTACATGCCCGACGGTCCCTTTGCGACGCCCGAGGCGTTTGCCGACTGGATGCAGGCCGCGACCGCCCGCGACGATATTCTGTTTTACGCGATCTTTGACCGCAATACAGGGGTTTGGGGCGGGTTCGCGTCTTTCCTGCGGATCAAGCCCGCTTCGGGGTCGATTGAGGTCGGTTATATCGCCATGGCACCATGCCTTCAGCGTACCCGCGCCGCGACCGAGGCAATTTTCCTGATGATGCAATGGGCGTTCGACGCGGGGTATCGGCGATTCGAATGGAAATGCGATGCGCTCAACGCGCCCTCTCGGCGGGCGGCGCAAAGGTTCGGATTTACCTATGAGGGGACCTTCCGGCAAGCCACCGTTGTCAAAGGGCGCAACCGCGATACGGCGTGGTTCGCGGTGATCGACAGCGAATGGCCCGCGTTGCGCACGGCCTACGCGACCTGGCTGGCACCGGACAATTTCGATGCTGCCGGAGGTCAGAATAGCCGCCTGAGCGATCTGACCGCACAGGCGTTGGTTCCGGCTTCGAATACCTAGATCGCAGCGCGTTTTTGCATCCGATCCTGCACAAGGGTCCCAACCCGTGCGGTGGCGGCCAGTAAATCGCTCGGTGTGCCGTTGCGTCGACTATGGGCCAGGTTGCGCGCTGCATCGGCCAGTTGGTCGTCCCCGGCAGACCGGGCAATGCCGCCAAGGAACTGTGCCACGTAATCAAGAATGCCCTCGTCGCCGGGAACATTCAGCAGGTTTGCCGCGCGGCTCATATCATCGCAATAGGCCGTCCGGTCGGGTTCGATGACCTCGTCGGTCAGGGCGCGAGGCCCGGCAAGCTGACGCTCGGTGGGAAGGGCGGCAAGGATTTTCTGTTGGAAACCCGCCAGGTTGTGCAACGGTTTGACGAGGCACCCGTCCGCCCCGGCCGCTGTGGCCTTGTCCGCGGCATCGGGATCGCCGCTCAGGCCCAACAGTATTCCCACACGGGGGCTGGTTGTGCTCAGCTCCTCGATCAACTCCAGCCCCGATCCGTCGGGCAGGCCGATATCAACGATCACGCCCGATGGGCGATAGACTTTCAGATGGCGGCGCGCCGCATACAGGCAATCCGCCCGCCGCAGGCGCGCGCCGCTGCGCAGGCACATCAGGCGCATGGCCTCGGAAGCAAAGCGGCTGTCCTCGACCAGAAGAATCGTCAGCCCCAGCAAGGGGCGCGTATTTGTCGGGGCAGGGAAGGGTGAAAACGTCTCGAACTTATCCATGTCATGATCCTCAGGCTACAGGTTCTTTGCAGAGGCTAGGCCAGCCTTGGCTAATGAGCGGTTAATTCCGTGGTTGCGTCCCCCTGTCGCTTGCCTCGGCGGACGCGTACCTCCATAACGGGCGCAACCAAACCAAAGGGAATTAACCATGATCGGACGCCTGAACCATGTCGCCATTGCCGTGCCAGACCTGCAGGCTGCGGCCGACCAGTATCGCAACGCGCTTGGTGCAAAAGTCGGGGACCCTCAGGATGAGCCCGATCATGGCGTGACCGTCATCTTCATCGAACTGCCAAACACCAAGATCGAACTGCTTTATCCCTTGGGAGAGGACAGCCCGATCAATGGTTTTCTGGAAAAGAATCCATCGGGCGGTATTCACCACATGTGCTTCGAGGTCGAAGACATCATCGAAGCGCGTGATGCGCTCAAGGCAAGCGGTGCACGTGTCCTAGGTTCAGGTGAGCCCAAGATCGGAGCGCATGGCAAGCCGGTTCTGTTCCTGCATCCCAAGGATTTTCAGGGCACGCTCGTGGAGTTGGAGCAAGTCTGATGAGCATCGCTTCGGCCATCGTTCTGTTCATGGTGATCTGGTTCATGACCTTTCTGATCGTGATCCCGATCCGTATCGAAACACAGGGCGATCTGGGGGAAATCGTGCCCGGCACGCATGCGGGCTCACCGCAAAAGCATCATCTCAGGAAAAAGGCATGGATCACCACGGGGATTGCAACGGTTCTTTGGGTGATCATTGGCGGAACGATCATCTCTGGCGTGATCTCGGTGCGTGACATCGACCTGTTTCACCGGCTCGGGCCCGGAAACAGCATGTGGTACAGCGAAACCGAGTAACACGCGCATTCAGTTTGAGCCTGTGATCCAATCATCTTGCCGCACGCGCCTGTATTCGGTGAAACAGATGGGTGAACGTGGCTGCCCCAAGGATCGGCACCACGAGGTTGAGGATCGGCACGGTCAGCGGTAAGGCCATAAGCACTCCCGCCATCCAGATCGTCAGGCCATGCTTCTTGCGCATCTGCGTGGCGCCGGCCCGGCCCAAACGCCGCATCGCGGCCACGGTGAAATATTCCCGCCCCAGAAGAAACCCGTTGACCGCATAGAACACCGGCAAACCGGCCATGGGGAATACCAGTGTCAACAGCAGTGCCAGAATGTTCGCCACGACCAGAACGCTCATGGCCGACAGACCGTCGATGATGCCATCGCGCAGCGGCACGCCAGCGACCTTTGGAAGGTTTGGATAGTGCCGGTCTTCGACGGCCTCGGCGACCTCATCCAGGAACATGGACACAAAGGCCGATGCCACGGGCACCATCAGGAAGACCGACATGACGAACATCAACGCCACAAAGGCCCAGCTGATCACGTTGTCGACCCATTGCACCTCGCCCAAAAGCGGCAGGGTGACACTATCGCCAACCATCCAGCCCACGCCCCAGACCAGGAGCGCGGTAATCCCGGCCAGAAGCAGCAGCGTCAATCCGATGCCCCGCCACAGAACCTTGCGGAAACGAGGGTCGCCGATTTGGGACAGGGCTTTGAAAAAGGATGTGAAAATCATTCTGACACCCATTCGACAATCTGGTCGAGATTGGGGCGGGGCCGTTCGGGCGGCGCGGCGGTTTCTGTGCCGATATGAATGAACCCGGCCACGCGCTCGTCCATGCCCAACCCAAGACCCGTTTCCACAAAACCGCGATCATGCGCGGGCCAGCCACTCAGCCAGTTCGCGCCCCATCCCGAGGCCAGTGCGGCATTGAGCAGGGCAAGGCAAACCGCTCCGGCCGAATAGGTCTGCTCGAGCGACGGAATCTTGTCCGACGGCTTCTGAACTTCGATCACCGCCACGGCCAGATGGCTGTCTTCGAACTGCTTGCGCCCTTTCGTGATGTCGGCCTCGTCCCGGCCCAGGGAAAGTCCGTGCGCACCGGCCAGTTCGGCCAGCCGGTCCAGTGCCGGACGTTCCAGAACGATAAAGCGCCACGGTTCCAGCTTGCCGTGATCGGGGCTGCGGGCCGCTGCCGCCAGAATCGGCAGCAACTCTTCGCGCGTGGGGACCGGAGCGGAAAGCGTTTTGGCCGGGCGTGAGCGTCGTGTCAGAAGAAAGTCCAAGGCATCTGGATTGGGGGCTGGCATGTTGATCCTGTCGCTGTTTGATCCTGAGCCCTACATGTCGGGGCGGGGGCGCATGGGGTCAAGCCCGCATGTGCCATCTGGTGTGTAACGATCGGATCACGTATGCAGGGGCCATGTCGGATCCGATGCTCAGCCATCTTGCTTTGCCCGGTGCACTCATCGCCGTGCGCGTTACCCCCAAGGCGTCGCGCAATCGTATCGTCATCGCCCCCGAAGGCGATATTCGCATCTATGTCACGGTTCCGCCAGAGGACGGCAAGGCCAATACAGCCGTTCAGAAATTATTGGCGAAGGCCCTCGGGCTTCCGAAATCCCGCTTGACGCTGACACAGGGCCAGAAATCCCGAGACAAAGTGTTCAGGATTGATGAGGCTTGAGGATTATGAGCGTTACGATGACTTGCCGTCAGGGCCGATGGTGTAGACGCCCTCGGGCAGGTTCAGCGCCGCCCTCAGATCGCGCAGCTGTGCCATAGACAGGGTGATTTTGCTGACGGTATCCGTGCGCGGATCGTATTGTTCGACCGTGACGCATTCTTCAAAGGCATTTATGACGACATCCTCCTGCAACGGTGTATTGCCGTCATCCACAAGCGTCACCACGGTGGCGTCGAATTCATGTTCAATCGAAAACATGGGTCCAGCCTAACCTGTTGGCGGCACTTTGCAACCGCCGTATGCTTCCTGGGGTGGGGGCTTCCAGCGGCCTGAAAACCTGCTAGATTCCGGGCCAAAGGAAATTTGGAGCTTACCCATGCGCCTGATCGCCATTCTTTGCCTGATCGGCCTCGCTGGTTGTGTGCCTGCGACCGAAACCGGCGCCCCGTCGCGCCCCGCGCCGACATCCCCCCCGACAGCGTCCTCGATGCCGACGCGCGCGAAGGTGGATCAGTTCGTGTCGGTCGTGAACTCGGTCGAGCCGGTGGCCGAGAATGTGTGCCGCAGCCGGACCGCAGCGGGGACGAATTGTGATTTTCGCATCGTGGTGGATGACCGCCCCAACCAGCCAGTGAACGCCTATCAGACGCTCGACAAATCAGGGCGTCCGATCATCGCCTTCACGCTTCCCATGATTGCGGAAGTGCGCAACCGTGACGAACTGGCCTTTGTCATGGGGCACGAGGCAGCGCACCACATTGCCGGGCATATTCCACGCCAACAGCAGAACGCCATGGCCGGGGCCGTTTTGCTGGGCGGGTTGGCGACACTCGGTGGGGCCAGCGCGGATGCCGTCCGCACGGCTGCGGATCTGGGGGCATCGGTGGGCGCGCGCAGCTATTCGAAGGAATTCGAACTTGAGGCCGATGCACTGGGAACGGTGATTACAAGGGCCGCAGGTTATGATCCGGTGCGCGGTGCAGCCTTCTTTAGCCGTATCCCCGATCCGGGCGACCGGTTCCTTGGAACTCACCCGCCCAATGCGCAGCGTATCGAAACCGTGCGCCGCGTCGATGCCCAATTGCGATGAACCAACTGACAGGTGTGATCAGCGACCGCGGGTCCAAATACGCGGTATCGGGTGGCCCTGTCGCGGATCGCGCGGAAATCGAGGGATTTCTGAAAGCCCTCAAGCGGGACAAGAAGTTCGCCAAGGCCACGCATAATACCTGGGCGGCTCTGATGTCGGACGGGACGCCGTTGAAAGGCGATGATGGCGAATCCGGGGCTGGCATGGTCATTTTACGCATGCTGGAACGCGCGAATATTCGGGATCATGTAATCGTGGTTACGCGGTGGTATGGCGGAAAACATCTGGGCGGGGATCGCTTCCGGCACGTGCAGGACTGTGTGCGAGCCTACCTGGACAGGTTCGGCGATTGACTCAGGTCAAGGTTCCGGCAGGCGGTGTGATTTACGCTTGGGCTTGTGCCCATACTATGAGGGCGCAAGAAAAGGGAGCGTCCGAATGTCCACATCCATTACGCTGAAACGCCATGCGGAACTGGTTGATCGGATGGCCAACGCACTCGGGGTCGATCTGGAAGAAAAGGTCATGGAAGGCAAAATCGACTTTGACGGGATCAGCGATGCGGTCCTGAACTGTACGGGATGCGCGGGGCCTGAAGATTGTGTTCACTGGCTTGCTTTGAACGATGAGGGGGCCGATGCCCCGCCGGGGATGTGTCGCAACAGTGATTTGTTCGCGGCGCTGAAAGCCGGGAAACGGATATGAGATGAAACCGATCGGGTCGCAATGCCGTCACTATTGGTTGTTGCAGGATATGGCGAAAGCCACCCAGGTCGATCTGGCCAGGGCGTTTCGCGAAGGGCGAATCAGCACGCAGGAATGGGCTGGCATGGTCGGTCGCTGCCGCGCCTGTAGCTGGCCTGACGGATGTCAATCGTGGTTACGCCGCACTCCCGGACCTCGTCATATACCGGCACGATGCTGCAACCGGGCACGGCTGGCGCTTTTGAAGATCGAAGAAGAGTTGGACTGCACATGACTGCACACGTAGCCCGCCTTGGCGATCCGACGCTGCATTTCTGGCTGACACGTTCGGTTGCGCGGGCCGCGTATGTCAATTTGTCCGAGGCCATGGCCAATGGATGCCTGAATGTGCAGGAATATTCGGCCCTCGTGACGCGGTGCCGCAAATGTCAGCATGTCGAAACATGCGAAGCATGGCTGGCGTCGAACGCCGCTTCGGCCGCCCGCGCGCCTGATCATTGTCCGAATGCCGACATCCTCAACCGGCTGGCGGCTGAGCTGAAAGCCTAGGGGCAGACTGTCGGCTTGCGCCGTCGGGCGGGCGTCAGTCGCCGCCCGTTTCCTCGGACAACCATGCGGCGGCGTCAGAGGTGCTGCCGACATCTTCCCATGTTATGACGGGCAGGTCGTATGGGTGATCCGCTTCCAGCATTCGGGTCAGGGGCTGGCGCAGGTCCGCACGGGTCTTGAGCGTCAGCAGGACTTCTTGTTCTTCTTCGATTGCGCCTTGCCAGTGAAACAGGCTGATCAGTCCCGGCGTGATGTTTGCACAGGCCGCCAGACGCGCCTCGAGCGCAGAACTGGCCAGCATCCGCGCCGCGTCGAGATCGGGGCAGGTGGTGCTTACGTGGATCATGGCGAGCATCCCTTTTTGGCCATGGTCGATGGGTCGGGGATCAGCCTAACCCGTGTCTGGGATTCTGTTAAGCGGGTTGGTACGAATTCGCCTGTGTGCCGGTTGATGCCACGCAGTATCGCATGGAGCGAGCCTAGCTGCCTTGCGCCACGGCGGCGGTGATCCCGACAAAGAAGCAGGCCGAGGCGATCACGATGAAGATATGCCATATGGCATTGGAAAACCGCAGGTCTTCCCGGCAATAAAACGCCACGCCACCCGTATACAGCAGACCCCCGGCCACGATCATTGTCAGGCTCAGCACCGGCAGAACCGGCACGAGCGGAATAAACAGGGCGAGCCCGGCCCATCCAAGCGCCATGTAGGGCACCCACCCGGTTGTCATCTTGCCCGGTGCGGTCATCAATTTCATCCCGGCCCCGATCAGGGCGCAGGCCCAGACCACAGTCAGAACGACATATCCGAATGCCGTTCCAAGGACGACACCGAGAGGTGTGAAGGTGCCTGCGATCTTGACGAAGATTGCAGCATGATCCAGCCGCCGTAAAATTGGCCGGGCCGAAGTGTGCGCCGCCATATGATACGTCGCCGAGGCCGTAAGCATCATGACAAGGGCGGTGCAGTACAGAACCGTTGCTGCCAGCGTCGGTCCATCCATCTGAAAAGCCCACAGGGCGAACAGAACCGCGATTCCGATCAGCGCGGCAACGATGCCGGCAACATGCACGACGCCATCGGCGATGCGTTCGGCACGGGTGTAGTCGGGATAGGACAAGTCGATCATGCCTCCTGTCTGTCAGACAAAAGTAAACATCAGGATAATATCATAGAATTTTTCGAAAAGACGCAGGAGATGTCGGTCCCAGTCTCAACCCGGTGCAATCAAGCGACCCCACAGGTCATACTCGCCGGCTTCGTCAACCTCGACAGTAACCAGATCCCCCACGCTGAGCGCTTCGGTGCCTTCGTCGATGAAAAGGCAGCCGTCTATTTCCGGCGCATCGCCCTTGGTGCGGCAGGTGGCAATGCCGTCGGCGTCGATATCGTCAACGATCACCTGCTGGTGGGTACCGACCCTGGCGGCAAGTTTCGCTTCGGAAATGGCCTGCGCCTTTTGCATGAAGCGTTCCCACCGATCCTGCTTGATGTCTTCGGGCACATGATGGGGCAAGTCGTTCGAACGTGCCCCATCCACGTTTTCGTACTTGAAACACCCCACACGATCCAGTTGCGCCTCGTCCAGCCAGTCCAGCAGGGTCTGGAATTCATCCTCGGTTTCGCCGGGATAGCCAACGATGAAGGTGGAACGCAGGGTGATCTCCGGGCAATCCCGGCGCCATGCCGCGATCTCGTCAAGTGTCCGGGCCGCAGCGGCAGGACGCGCCATGCGTTTCAGCGTATCGGGGTGCGCGTGTTGAAACGGGATATCCAGATAGGGCAGCACCAGTCCCTCGGCCATCAGGGAAATCAACTGGCGCACATGTGGATAGGGATAGACGTAGTGCAGCCGCACCCATGCCCCGAGGCCACCCAGATCTCGGGCCAGATCGGTGATATGCGCACGATGGCCATTCGTTTCTGCGTGTTTGATATCCACGCCATAGGCGCTTGTGTCCTGGCTGATGACCAGCAGTTCGCGCACGCCGTTCTCGACCAGCTTTTCGGCCTCGCGCAACACCGCATGGGCCGGGCGGCTGGCCAGCTTGCCGCGCATGTCGGGGATGATGCAGAACCTGCACTTGTGATTGCAGCCCTCGGAAATCTTGAGATAGCTGTAATGCCGCGGGGTCAGTTTGACGCCCGACGCGGGCAACAGATCGACAAAAGGATCGGGTGCGGGCGGCACGGCGGCATGCACGGCGTCCAGCACTTGTTCGTACTGGTGCGGTCCCGTGACCGCCAGCACCCTGGGGTGCGCGCCGGTGATGTAGTCGGGCTCTGCCCCGAGACAGCCGGTCACGATCACCCGCCCGTTTTCGTTCAGAGCTTCGCCGATGGCCTCCAGCGACTCGGCCTTGGCGGAATCCAGAAACCCGCAGGTGTTGACGATCACCGCGTCGGCCCCGGAATAGGCGGACGAAATCCCGTACCCTTCCGCCCGCAGGCGGGTCAGGATGCGTTCGCTGTCCACCAGGGCCTTGGGACAGCCAAGGCTGACCATGCCGATGGTGGGCTGGCCCTGACGGGCGGTTTCGGTCACGCGGGCGCGGGCCAGATCGGGCCGCAGGTCGGGGGGATTGGTGCTCATGCACGGGCGTATAATCCAGTGTGGGCCGTGCGGGAAGGGAAAAGCAGTTGTTGGCAACCCGGTGCGGTCTTACATTTCACGAAGGTAGCGAAGGAGAACTGGTATGCGGTGGCTGTTGCGCCTGATCGGGCTTGTAATCGTTTTGGCTCTGGTCGCGGTTGTGTCGTTGTTCATGTTGCCCGGTGACCGGATCGCGCGCATCGCGGCGGAACAGATCAGCAATGCGACCGGTCGCAAGGTCACCATGACGGGCGATACGACCGTCAGTTTCTACCCGGTTCTGGGGGTCAGTACCGGGGCGGTCACGGTGGCCAATGCCGACTGGTCCGATGCTGGGCCGATGCTGAAGGCCGACAGCCTGAAAATCGGGGTCGAACCGACGGCACTGTTCGGTGGCGACATTCGCATTACCGGGCTTGAGGCGGTCAAGCCTCAGATCCTGCTGGAGCGTGCCGCAAATGGCCGTGTGAACTGGGAGTTGGGGGTCGAGGGCGTTGCGTCCTCGGGGCAGGCCGGCGATGGGCAGCCCGCGCGATCCGAGCGGTTGTCGCTGACGCTCGACCGGGCGTTGATCACCGATGCGGCGCTGTCCTATGTCGATCACGGGACGGGCGAGCGGATCGACATGGCGGATATGGATTTCGATCTGCGCTGGCCCGATTACGACGGCGCCGCGACGCTTGAGGCGTCACTCAGCCCGGCTGGCCAGGCTGTCGCGATTTCAGGACAGCTCGAAAAGGTTGGCAATTTCATCGCCGGCGGGGTTTCGGATATTCGGGCCGATGTTTCGGCGCCGGGTGGCAAACTGTCCTTCGTGGGCCGGGCCGGGATGCAGCCGCAGATAGGTGGGCGCCTGAGCGCCGATCTGGAGAATACCGCGCGTTTTCTGGCTGCGCTCGGGGTGTCGGGTGTCGATATTCCCCAGGGGTTCGGGCGCGCGACAACGCTTGAAACCGATCTGACCCTGACCGAGGAAATGCGCCTGTCGTTGCGTGACACGGGCATCGCGCTGGACAACAACAGCCTGACCGGGGCGGCCGATATCTATCTGGGTGGGGCCAAGCCGCGGGTGAACGCGCAACTGCGTGCCGGGGCGCTGGATTTCTCGGCTCTGGCCGCGTCCTCGGACGGGAGCGGAGGAGGCGGCGGGGCAGGGGCTGCCGGTGGCGGCAACGTGCCCACGGATGGCTGGTCGAAAGCCCCGATTGACGTCAGTGCACTGGCCCTGGCCGATGCCGAGGTGGCGTTGCTGGCCGACAGCGTGAACCTCGGGGATTTCAAACTGGGTAAAACCCGCAGCCTGATGACGCTGGACCGTTCGCGCGCAGTGTTCGAACTGCGGGAATTGCAGGCGTATGGCGGGCTGATCACCGGGGAGTTCGTGATGAACAACCGTTCCGGCCTGTCGGTGGGCGGCAAGATCAAGGCGGGGGGGATCGACATGAAAACCTTCCTCACCGATGCGGTCGATATTTCACGGTTCTCCACCACCGGCGATGCCGAGGTCAGCTTTCTTGGGGTGGGCCAATCCCTGCACGCGATCATGAACAGCCTCAGCGGGGACGGTGCGATCAAAACGGCGCGCGGTGTGATCTCGGGAATCGACCTGGACCGGCTGATGCGGTCGGGAGACCTGAGCGGCGGCACCACCGTATTCGACAGCCTGAGCGCCAGTTTCACAATGAACAAGGGCAACCTGTATAACACCGATCTGCTGCTAAGCTTGCCCCTTGCCCGCGCCCAGGGTGAGGGCCGTATCGGACTGGGGGCACGCGACATCGACTATCTGTTCACGCCCACGCTGCTGGAGGGCGAGAACCGCAAGGGGCTGGCGATTCCGGTGCGTATTCGCGGCCCGTGGGCCAGCCCGCGCATTACCCCCGATCTCGAAAAGGCCATCGACCTGAACCTGGAGGCAGAAAAGGAAAAGCTGGAGCAGAAGGTGCGCGAAGAGCGCAAGAAGATGGAAGAAAAAGCCCAGAAGGAAATCAACCGGACCATCGAAAAAGAACTGGGGGTCACGGTGGATGAGGGCCAGTCGCTTGAAGATGCCTTCCAGAAGAAACTGGAGAACGAGGCGGCCAAGGGCCTTTTGAAATTGTTCGAGTAGACAGAAATCGGGCGCGTCCGTGTTGAACGCGCCCGGCCATCAAGTCGCAGGTTATCCCGACCTAGCGTTTGCGGTCGCGGCGGCTGCTCATGGGCTGGAAGGCCACGCCGACATGGGCCTCGCAATAGGGTTTGCCGGATTGAACGGGCAGGCCGCAGAACCAGAAATCCTCGGTTGCCGGGTCGCCCACGGGCCATTTGCAGGTCCGCTCGGTCAGCTCCATAAGCGTCAGTTTCTTGGCCTTTTTTTCGATCTCGCTCACCTTTGCCAGGGCCTCGGGGTCGATTTCGTTTGCCGAAGGCTGTGGCGGCAAGGGTTGACCGGCCGGAATGATCTGTTTGACGCGTGAAACCGGGGCGGCTGCGGGTTTTTCCTCGGCTGCGGGTTTGGGATCGGGCTTGGGGGCCGGTTTGGCGGCGGGTTTCGCCTTGGCCTCGGCCTTGGGGGCGGGTTTGGCCTTGGCCGCGCTTTCCGAAGCGGCCCCGCCGCCGGAGCCGTTGCGGTTGGACAGGCCGAGGCGATGCACCTTGCCGATCACCGCGTTGCGGGTCACGCCGCCCAGTTCCTTGGCGATCTGGCTGGCGGATTGCCCTTCGCCCCATAGTTTTTTCAGCAATTCGACGCGTTCGTCGCTCCAGGACATGGTGCTTTTCCTATCTCAAAAGGCGGCCGGTTGCCCGCGCCGCCCTGCAAAATCCGATATCGGCCCTATTCTAATCACTCACCGGTAAGTTACAAGGCATCGAATCGTCCACCCGATACATAAGAGGACAGCATGGCAGGCAGCACGGAAATGGGCACGCGACGCTTTGGCCGGGTCAACTGGCTGGGGCTTTATACACTGGCATCTCGCGAGGTTCAGAGGTTCCTGGCGGTCTGGACCCAGACCCTGCTGGCGCCGCTGGTCACGGCAGGGTTGTTCATGGTGATTTTCTCGATCGCGATCGGCCCCCGGAGGGGCGACGTGATGGGCGTGGATTTCACCACCTTCATTGCGCCGGGCATCATGATGATGACGGTGATCCAGAATGCCTTTGCCAATACCTCGTCCTCCATCGTGATCTCGAAGGTGCAGGGCAATATCGTCGATACCCTGATGCCGCCGATCAGCCCCGGAGAGATGGTGATCGGCTATATGGCGGGTGGGGTCGGGCGCGGCCTGTTGGTGGCCGTGGCCATCGCGGCTGGCCTGTTCGTCTTTCGCGGGATGCTTCCCGCGCATCCGCTTTGGGCGCTGGTCTTTGTCTTGCTGGGGGCGGGGTTCCTCTCGGGGTTGGGCATGGTTGCCGGTATTTTTGCCAATAAATTCGACCAGATGGCAGCGATCACGAACTTCGTGGTCACGCCTTTGGCGTTCCTGTCCGGCACGTTCTATTCGGTTCAGGCGCTACCGCCGGTGCTCAACGAGATCACCCATTTCAATCCGATCTTCTATATGATCGACGGGGTGCGCTATGGGATGATCGGGGTGTCCGACAGCTCGCCCGTTCTGGGCCTGGCGATCGGTCTCGCCGCGACGCTGGCGATCTTGATGGTGGCCTGGGTCATGTTCGGGCGGGGATATCGGCTAAAGGCCTGAAATTCATCGGATTTTCAACGGCATAACCGCTCGGCATATTCGCCATAAGCCTTGTAGGCCAGCCAGAAACGTTCATCCGCAGGGCGGTCGGACTGGCGGATTTCCTGTGCGCGATGCGGGTCGGAATAGAAGGTGACCGCGCGGCGTTGTTCCGAGCGGCTGAGGGTCTGATCCGCTGCCGCCTGAATGCAGCCGCACAGGCGGTGCGAGCGCGCCTTGCGGTCGGACGCCATGCAGGCGTTGCTGATCGGCCCCGAGGCGATGGGGACGGCGCCGGGCGGCAGGCGTTTGTCGCCTCCTCCTCCGCAACCGGCCAGAAGAGCCACACACCCGATAACCAATGCCTGTTTCATCCTGTCTGCCCTGTTTTCCTTGACGATCTGGCGGAGTTTGTTTCGTTTTCGCCGCATCGCCGATGGTTTTCCCTGCTCTGAGCGATCATTGCCCGATTGGCGGGGATTTTTCAATTCACAACCTCAGCCCGACCTGCGAGGATGCCTGTGCAAGCGTCTCCGGAGGTCCCATGGATTTCAGTCTTTCCACATTATTCTTCATTGTTTTCATGGTCATGATCCTGCAACCGCTGCTGGCGGGGCGGGTGTTCGGGTTTCGCCGCGAACAGGCGATCCGCAGCATCGAGCGCAAGCGCAAAAGCCGCGTCATCACCATGATTCACCGGCAGGAAAAGCGCAATTTCTTCGGCATGAACGTGTCGCGGATGATCGACCTCGAGGATGCGCAATCCATCATTTCCGCGATCAAGGCGACGCCCAAGGATACGCCCATCGACCTGGTGCTGCACACCCCCGGCGGGCTGGTGATCGCGGCCATGCAGATTGCCCGCGCGGTCGAGGCGCACCCGGCGAAAGTCACTGTTTTCGTTCCGATTTATGCGATGTCGGGGGGCACCCTGATCGCCCTCGCGGCGGATGAAATCGTGATGGGCGAGTTTTCCATGCTGGGGCCGATCGACCCGCAGATCATGGGGATTTCCGCCGCGTCGATCATTGCCGCGCGGGATGCCAAGCCGGTCGAGCATGTGTCGGATGTGGCGATGGTGCTGGCCGATGTCAGCGACAAGGCGATCCGGCAGGTGACGCGCGGTGCGGTCGAGATCATGACCCCGCGGATGGAGCGCGACAAGGCCGAGGCGCTGGCGCATAAGCTGGCCTCGGGGACGTGGACCCATGACTATGCGCTGACCCCGGAAGAGGCGGGCGAGCTGGGCCTGGCGATCACCGTGGGGATGCCGCCGGAAGTTCTGGACCTGATGAAACTCTACCCTGCGCCGGTCAAGCAGAGCGCGGTCGAGTTCCTGCCGTTCGACCCGCCGGGGCGCAAAATGGGGTGAGGGACGCGAATCAGGGCAAGCCACTGGTTAACAAGACAAAACGGCGTTCGGTATCGCATCGGTAATACGTCGGTATCGCGTCGGTGTCGGATCGGTATATCGCCGTGGTTAACAAGGCGACCGCGTACCGTTTGTACGAAACCACCCGTGGTTTTGTACGAACCCAAAATGCCGGATCGACCGCAAACGCGGTCCGTCGCCCAACAGGCCGCGACGATCCGCTTGACCCCCGATGCGCCATGACGTATCCCGTCGCGCAGTTGAGCGGGCATGGTGAAATGGTATCACACGAGCCTTCCAAGCTCTTGGTGCGGGTTCGATTCCCGCTGCCCGCTCCAACCTGAATTTCCCCGATCACGACGAAAAACAGGCGCTTTCACCCTGCCTGCGGCTAATCTGCGCACTTGACCCGGCGCGTCTGCGCGGCCAAGAACCGTGACCGAACAGGCCGAAGGAAACACACCATGGTGCGCAGAGCCTCGAACGGCGCAGATATGATCGAACGCGACAAGTCGAAGGAAGTGGGCGCGCTGGCCGAGTTGTGGCCCTTTCTGAAGCCCTATCGCCTGCTGGTGCTGGCCGCGCTGCTGGCGCTGACGCTGACGGCGACGGTGTCGCTGATCCTGCCGATGGCGGTGCGCCGGGTGGTCGATAATTTCGGGGCCGAAGACGGCGCGGTGCTGGATCAGTATTTCATGGCGGCCCTTGGCATCGCCGCGCTTCTGGCGATTGGCACGGGGCTGCGTTATGCGCTGGTGACGCGGCTGGGCGAGCGGGTGGTGGCCGATATCCGCAAGGCGGTGTTCGACCGCGTGATCGGCATGAGCCCGGCGTTTTTCGAGGGAATCATGACCGGCGAGGTGCTGAGCCGGATCACCACCGATACCACGCTGATCCTGTCGGTGATCGGCTCGTCCGTGTCGATCGCGCTGCGCAACCTGCTGATTTTCGTGGGCGGTCTGGGGCTGATGCTGCTGACCTCGGCCAAGCTGACGGGCATGGTTCTGCTGCTGGTGCCGCTGGTGATCGTGCCGATCCTGACCATGGGGCGCAAGCTGCGCAAGCTGAGCCGGGAAAACCAGGACTGGATCGCCAACAGTTCGGGCAATGCCTCGGAGGCGCTGCAATCGGTGCAGACGGTGCAGGCCTTTACCCATGAAACGGCCAGCCGCGCGGCCTTTGCCGGGGTGACCGAGCAGAGTTTCGATTCGGCGCGCCGCCGGATCACCACCCGCGCCGCGATGACGGTGATCGTGATTTTCCTCGTGTTTACCGGGATCGTCGGCGTGTTGTGGATCGGCGCGAACGATGTGCGCGCGGGCACGATGACGGCCGGGACGCTGGTGCAGTTCGTGATCTATTCGGTCATGGTGGCGGGGGCCGTGGCGGCCCTGTCGGAAATCTGGGGCGAGTTGCAGCGCGCGGCGGGCGCGACCGAGCGCCTTGTCGAATTGCTGCGCGCCGAGGACAAGGTGCAGGACCCTGCCAGTCCGGTGGCGCTGCCGCGCCCGGTGCGCGGCGAAATCGCGTTCGAGAACGTGCAGTTCGCCTATCCCGCGCGGCCCGATATTCCGGCGTTGAACGATTTCGACCTGAATGTCGCACCGGGGGAAACCATCGCGCTGGTGGGGCCGTCCGGGGCGGGCAAGACCAGCGTGATCCAGATGATCCAGCGGTTTTACGACCCCGTCGGGGGGCGCATCACGCTGGACGGAATCGCGTTGAGCGACATGGCGCGCAGCGATTTCCGGCAGGAGCTGGCGCTGGTGCCGCAGGACCCGGTGATCTTTGCCACCTCGGCGCGGGAGAACATCCGTTTCGGGCGGCTGGACGCCTCCGACGCCGAAGTCGAAGAGGCGGCGAAGGCTGCCGCCGCGCATGATTTCATCACCGCGCTGCCCGAGGGCTATGACACCTATGTGGGCGAGCGTGGCGTGATGTTGTCGGGCGGCCAGAAACAGCGCATCGCCATTGCACGGGCCATTCTGCGCGATGCGCCGGTGCTGTTGCTGGACGAGGCGACAAGTGCGCTGGACGCCGAAAGCGAACGTGCGGTGCAGACGGCGGTCGAGAAGATGGCGCGCACCCGTACCACGATCATCGTGGCGCATCGGCTGGCGACGGTGAAAAAGGCCGACCGGATCATTGTGATGGAGGCCGGGCGCATCGTGGCGCAGGGCACCCACGAGGCGCTGGTGGCCGAGGGCGGGCTTTATGCGCGGCTGGCGCGTCTGCAATTCACCGACGGTGAGGCGGCTTAGGCGAGTTTCCCCCTTGCGCCTGCGGGCGGTGCGGCAATGATGGGCCTATCATTTCGCAACGGGAGAGTACGAATGGGCCTCTGGAGTTTCATGAAGGACACCGGCAAGTCGCTGTTTGGCGGGGACGAGCCGAGCGCCGAGAAGGTGCAGCAGGAAGTCAGCGATCTGGGGCTGGATACCGAAGGGCTGGACATCACCGTGGACGGTGACGTGGTCAAGGTGTCCGGACAGGCGGCCAGCCAGGACGCCAAGGAAAAAATCATCATGGCGGTGGGCAACCTCGAAGGGATTGCCGCGGTCGAGGACAATGCCGGGGGCGCCGATCCGGTGTTCCACGAGGTCCAGAAGGGCGACACCCTGTGGGCAATTGCCGAAAAGACCCTGGGCAACGGGGCGGAGTATCAGAAGATTTTCGAGGCCAACCGCCCGATGCTGAGCGACCCGGACAAGATTTACCCCGGTCAGAAGCTGCGCATTCCGCAGGACGGCACCATGGCCTGATCGGCCATTGCTACCTGAATGATGCGGCCCTGCCCCCGATCGGGCGGGGCCTTTTTCATGGGCGGTTTTCCGGGGGCGTTTACAGGGCGCGTTTGGCGGGGTAGCTGTTCTTTCGGGACGTAAGGGATGCCATTGATGAAGATCGCCACCGCCGCCTATCCGCTGGACCCCGTGCAAGGCTGGCAGGCCTATGCCGACAAGCTGCGCGACTGGGTGGCCGATGCCGCAGGGCAGGGGGCCGATCTGTTGCTGTTCCCCGAATACGGCGCGATGGAACTGGCCATGCTGGACGGCCCCGAGGCGGCGGGCGATCTGGAGCGCGCCCTGCATGCGGTGGCCCGCTGGCTGCCACAGGTGGATGAGTTGCATTCCGAACTGGCGGCGAAATTCGGGGTGCATATCTGCGCCGCCTCGGCCCCGGTGTTCGACGCGGCGCTGGGCGAGCGCCCGGTCAACCGCGCGCGCCTGTTCACGCCGCAGGGCGGCTGCGGGGTGCAGGACAAGCAGATCATGACCCGCTTCGAACGTGAGGAATGGGACGTGATTCCCGGCGGGCCGCTGACCCTGTTCGACACGGCGCTGGGCAGGATCGGTATCCTGATCTGCTATGACAGCGAGTTCCCGCTGCTTGGCCGGGCGCTGGCGGAGGCCGACGTGATCCTCGTGCCCTCGGCCACCGAGGCGTTGGCGGGCTATTGGCGGGTGCGGATCGGAGCGATGGCGCGGGCGCTGGAAAATCAATGCGTTGTGGCGATGGCCTCGAACGTGGGGGATGCGGCGTGGTGCCCGGCGGTGGATGAAAACACCGGCATGGGGGGCGTGTTCGGCCCGCCCGATACCGGGTTCCCGCCCACCGGCGTGATTGCCGAAGGGCAGCTGAACCGCCCCGGATGGACCTTTGCGCAGGCCGATCCGCATCTGGTCGAACGGGTGCGCGCGGACGGCGTGGTGCTGAACCGCAGCCACTGGGACGAACAGCCCGGCCGCGTCGAGAAAGCCACAACAACCCGCCTGCGCTGATTATACGCTTGAAAAACACGGCAAATGGTCCCATTTAAGGCGCGGCTCACGAATTGGTGGGCCGTGCAACGAAGGAGAGACCATGGCCAAGGAAGATACGCTCGAATTTCCCGGTGTCGTGAAGGAACTCCTGCCGAATGCGACGTTTCGGGTCGAGCTGGATAACGGCCATGAAATCATCGCACACACGGCAGGCAAGATGCGCAAGAACCGCATCCGTGTTCTGGCTGGCGACCGGGTTCAGGTGGAAATGACCCCTTACGATCTGACCAAGGGTCGGATCAACTATCGCTTCAAGTAAGCGCGATATCCGCATCCCTCGGGCGGATGCCGGTTTTCGGACAGGATGCGGAATGCTATGACGAAAATGCGTTTGATCCTCGGATCGGGCAGCCCGCGCAGGCGGGATCTGCTGGCGCAGATCGGGGTGGTGGCGGATGACATCCGCCCGCCCGACATAGACGAAACCCCATTGAAAAACGAATTGCCGCGCCCCTATTGCGCCCGGATGGCGCGGGAAAAGGCGCTTGCGGTGAGGGCGGACAGCGATGACGTGGTGCTGTCGGCGGATACCACCGTGGCACTGGGCCGCCGCATCCTCGGCAAACCCGCCGATGCGGGCGAGGCCGCGCAATTCCTGCTGGCCATGTCGGGCCGTCGTCATACGGTGATCACGGCGGTGGCCGTGCGCCGGGGCGACCGGCTGTGGGAGCGTGACGTGGTCACGACGGTCAGGATGAAACGGCTGTCGGACGAGGAACTGAACGCCTATCTCGCCACCGGCGACTGGCAGGGCAAGGCGGGCGGATATGGTATTCAGGGGCCGGCAGGGGCGCTGATCCCCTGGATTCAGGGCTCGTTCACCGCGGTGGTGGGCCTGCCGCTCTGTGAAACCGCAGGGCTTTTGCAGGCCGCGGGCTATCCGGTGTATCAGGGGGACGCATGAAGGGACGATTGATCGCACTGGACCATCTGGACGGGGCCGAAGCCGCCGCGCTGATGGTCGATGGCCGTCTGGAGGATCTGTTTCTGGACAGCGACGCCCCGCGCCCCGGCGCGATCTATCGCGGCATCGCCGACCGTCCGGTCAAAGGGCAGGGCGGCATGTTCCTGCGCACCCCCGATGGTCCGGCGTTTCTGCGGCAAATCAAGGGGTTGCGCCCCGGCCAACCGATCCTGGTGCAGGTGACGGGATACCCCGAACCAGGCAAGGCGCTGCCGGTGACCGCGAAGGTGCTGTTCAAAAGCCGTTATGCCATCGTGACCCCGGATGCGCCGGGGCTGAACATGTCGCGCAGCATCCGCGACGATGACCGGCGCGATGTGCTGCTGGCCATTGCCCATGAGGAAATGGGCGACTCGGACATGGGGCTGATCCTGCGCTCGTCCTGTGCCGAGGCCGCAGACGATGAGATTGCCGAAGATATCCGCACCATGCAGGATCTGGCGCAGGCCGTCACGGGCGACGCCGACGGGACCGGGCCCGAGAAACTGACCGAGGGCGACGGCCCCCATGCGCTGGCCTGGCAGGGATGGAGCGCCCCGGCGCAGGTGGATACCGCGCCCGGGTCCTTTGCCGATCACGGCGTGCTGGATCAGATCGACGCGCTTCGCGTGGCGGATGCACCGCTGGGGGGAGGGGCCTCGATGAGTGTCGAGCCGACACGGGCACTGGTGGCGGTGGATGTGAACACGGGCGGCGATACCTCGCCCGCGGCGGGGCTCAAGGCGAACCTGGCCGCCGCCAGGGACCTGCCGCGCCAATTGCGCCTGCGGGGTCTTGGCGGGCAGGTCGTGATGGACCCGGCCCCGATGGCCAAGAAGGACCGCCGCCAGTTCGAAACCACCCTGCGCGCGGCGTTTCGCGCCGATATCGTCGAGACCGCCCTTGTCGGCTGGACGCCGCTGGGCCATTTCGAGCTACAGCGCAAACGCGACCGCATTCCCCTGAGCGAGGTGATCCGATGAGCTGTCCGATCTGCGAAAAAGAGACCGATCCGCGCTTTCGTCCGTTCTGTTCCAAACGCTGCGCCGATGTCGATCTGGGCAAGTGGCTGGGCGGTGAATATGCCGTGCCGTCGCGCGACCCCGAGGATATCGAACGCGCCCTCGACGAGGTTGAGCGGCAACGCGCCAAGCCGCACTGAAAAAATTGAATGATCCCTCTGGACACCCCGCCCGCGCTCGCCTAAGACACGCCCACCCGAACGCAAACGCGTTCCCCGTGCCCGGGTAGCTCAGGGGTAGAGCAGTGGATTGAAAATCCTCGTGTCGGTGGTTCGATTCCGCCCCCGGGCACCATCAAAAACCCAGAAAAACCCATTGAAAACAAGGTAGTTACGGTGAAATTCGGCTTGAAGCTGAATTTGGCGTTATGTGCCATTTTGTATGCATTTTTTGCTTTTCACACATCCTTAGCATGGCAAAAGCATGGCAAAAAACGAATGGCAAGGGTGGACTGCGCGACTCAGTTTATCCGCTAATGCGGGAAATCCCCCGCGTTAGCGGGGGTGACGATCTACTGGCGGACAAGCTAGAAGCACTTGAGGCGGTAGCGCGTTACGTTGCCGAATGACTGTAAGGTGAGGCATGCGGGGACGGATTAGATCGTGGTGGAAGGGTACGTATGTGCCCTATAGGAATGATCACGATAGTGGAGTCGTTATCATCGGAGGATTCACGCATCGGCACTGGACGTCACGCGCTGCGCACGTAGTGGTCGGGTTTCTCGGGCGTGAGTGGAAATGGGTCATCGGGACGTTGATAGCGCTGGTGGGACTCACAATGACCTATATTCGATTTTTCTAATTGCCCGCGTTAGCGGGGGTCATCGTCCGTTGATGCCCCGGCACCGCCGAGTCCCTCGGGCAAATTCGCGTCAGCCCGCATTAGCAGTTCCCGTTCCATTGCTTCCTTTTCCGCTCCGGCTAGATCGCCCCCGCCTTCCTTGAACCCTGAGGGCGTTAGCCCAAGCTCGCGCCGCCGCTCTTCGATAGTTGGGCGATGCATGCCCAGAGGGTGCGGCGCTGGTGGTGATTTATATGCCATTTTGTTTGGCCTCCTATTCGTTTGCCGCTGCTGCGCGGCGGCTGGCGCTGAATGCATCGGATGCAAGTTGCTTTTGCGACCTACGGAAGCTGTCCGCGTCGGGGCTGGTGACGTTCCAGTTAAAGTTATTGACCACGCCGCCGCCTGCGCCCGTAGCGGGGTCGCCGTTCAGTTCTACAGGTATCTTCCGGCCCTTGGTCAAATTTACTACGGCCTCATTGTCGTGCAGAATCGCAGGGATACCAGACGTGTTCGGCGTACCTGCTGAGAAGTGGGGCGCGTGCCGGAAGGCGCTGATCGGCGCAGTCGCCATGCCGACTGGGCTGTTTGACATGCCCCCTTCGGCGAAGGCCCCTACCGCCATGGACAAAATGCCGCCAATTCCGTCGCCACCGAAGAGGCCGGACAGGAGTCCACCACCACCGCCACCACTGGCGGACGCGCCACGGATCATCTGGGCGTGTTGCTGGCCCCCGGTTTCAATAGCCGTTTTAACTTTTGTCGCGTGCTGCTGACCGCTGGTCATTGTGGCGGATCGGACTTGCTGACCGTGCTGCATGCCTGCGGCGCGGGTGGCATTCGCCGCCGACTGTCCGCCCTGCACATGGCCCATACGGGCCTGCTGACCGGCTTGCTGTCCGCCCTGAGTCATGGCTGCGTTGATCTGCTGCGATACTTGCTGACCTGCTTGAATCATACCGCTGGATATGGCCTGCGCCGCCTGCGCGCCGCCCTGTGCCACGCCTGCACCTTCCCCGCCGGTGATATTGGGGGTCTCAGGATCGCCGATAGACTTGAAGCCACCGAACAGGCCCCCGAAAAGTCCGCCGTTTTCGCGGTCTGCCCCGCCAAGCAGGGTGTGCAGCTCTTTTGTCGCCTTGTCAGCGACGATATCGGCGACGGTACCAAGAATGGCCTCGCCCAAGGATTCAATATCGAACTTGCCTGTCTGGATCATCTCTGAAAGGGCATCGCGCACGTGATTGATTGCCCCCATCTCGATTTCGGTGGCGGCGTCCTTCCAAGTGGGCACGGACTCCCGCCATTTCTTGACGGGGTCTTCGCTGACTCTTTTCAGTTCTTCATTCAGCTTGGCGGCGGCGTCGATCTGGCGGATCATTGCCGCCGTAGTTTTGTCTACCGCGCCCCCTCCTGCGACCATCGCTTCAGCCATAGCGCGCGCGCCTTCGGCGGTCTCGAACTGACCGGACGCGACTAGATCGAGTTCAATTCGCTCTTCCTGCAAGCTATTGAGGCGATCTTTGAGGCTCTTGGTTAGCTCTTCGGTGGCCTTCTGTTCCTCGGTCAGCGCGGCCTTGCGGGACCCGCCCCCACCCTTGCTGGATGATTTCGCCGCCTTACGTGCCGCTTCCCTCGCCGCATCAAGCTGGGCATCCAACCTAAGCCCCTCGTTGAACTGATGCCGTTCTGCGTCGATTAGCTGTTTCTGCGCCCATCCCGCGACTCCGCCGGTTGCATTGGCCTGCATCTCTTTCGCGGCCATTTTTTGATTGAACATGAAGCGTTCGCGCTCCACGGCGGCGGCTCGCACGTTTTTGCCCGCATTCAGGGCCGTCAATTCTGAGGCCCGGGCCGCGTTGGAAAGGACACCGCCACCGATACTGGCGAGACTGGAAAGAATGGCGGCGATTTCCATTCGGACGCCCGCCATTGCCCCGGCCCATGCATACGTCTGGTCCACGGCCCCGCCGATTGCACCAGACGTGCGGCGCGCGGCATCCTCAGCTTCTGTCAGCTTGCGAACGTGCTCCCCTTGCGCGCCGGTGAGGTTTTCGACGCCGCCAACGGAATCGATGATGGTTTCGCGCATCTGCGCATAAAGGTCGGCAAGTTCCTCAGCGTTGTTCGTCGCACGCGACCGGGACCACAAGGATTCCAATGTGGTTGCAGCTTCCTTTGTTAGGTCTAGTTCGTCCCGGAGTCTGCGCGCGCGCCCCGCTGCGGTGTCGGCATATCCAGCAAGTGATTTCAGCCACCCGATTTCGAAGCTTTCGCCGGATAGTGAATCTCGGGCGGCGCGAAGATCGGAAAGGGCGTCGATTTGGGCAAGCTGTTTTTGCACTTCGATTAGGCGCAGCACCTCGGTTGTCACAGCGCCATATTCATCGCGAAGGGCGGCGTAGCTATCTGTTTTTGATGCGGCGTTGCTGGCATTGCTGATGGATTCATTCAGGTCTTCCATCGCGTCCTTGAAAGTCACGGTCGGGGGGATCGCGCTACCGATATGCTGGATAATGGCCGCACCTAGGGCGATGACTCCCACGGTTACCAGAGACACGGGGCTGACCATGGACAGGAATCCGCTTTTCAGCGTGGCCAGAATTGATGCGCGATTGCCCATCATGTTCAGAACCTGCGATACCTGCGTGCCCTGTTGAACGGCGAGCAATAGGGGCGACTGACCGGCGGCTAGCATCACGCCGATGTCATTGAACTGCGCGGCCATGTTGGCTGTGTGCATGCTGGATACGGTGGCGGTCTTGGCGTATCGGGTATTCGCCGCTGACGCGGCCATAAGCGTCTGACTAGCCTGTTCGCGTGCCTGCGCGGCACGCTGGGCGCTCATTACGCCCGCGTCTTCTAGCTGCTGAATCTCACGCAAACTTTGCTCATAGCGCTGTGAATTCGCGAAAAGGGGGTCGTGGGCGGCACGCAAGCGCTGCAATGCTTCTGTGCGGGTGCGGGCCGCGTTAGCGGCGGTCTCTTGTGCCTGCGCTGCTGAAATGGTCTCAGCCCGGAGTCTTTCGCTTTCACGTGCGGTCCGGTTTAGCTCGCTGGCCAGCGTACTGTACTGACTGCGCGACTCTTGGACGTCTAGGCCGCTGGTGGCATTCGTCAAGGATGTGCGAAGGCGGGCGAGTCCGGCTTCCAGCTTGGCGAGACCGGCGGTATCGCCGACACTCAGGAGTCTATCGCGAAGGCGGCTCGCTTGGTCAGAACTGACTCGAAGAGCGTTCGCAGATTGGAGGGCCAGCTTGCGGATGTTTTCGGCGGCGCGGTCGCTGGCGTTCCCGCTGGCGGCGGTGGCTTTTGACAGGCGATTTGCCTCTGCCGTGGCTGCTTTCAGCCCGGACACGTCAACTTTTGGGAGGCTCTTGAGGCTGGTGAAAGCCCCGCTTGTGTCGCGCTCTAGGTCATTCACCGCTTTGCGGACGCTGGCGATAGCGCCCCGGAATTTCTTTGCGCCGGACTCTGCGGCACCGGCGTCTATTTTTAGGCGTAGCTCGTGTGTCTCTGCCATAGGTCTTCCTTCTTGCCTGCATGTTGGAAAGGGTGGCGAAGTTTGCGGGTGACCAGTGGCAGGCAAATCGCCCGCAAACTTCGCCGGAGTTGGCGCAAAATGCGCACTGACTGGAGTAGGTCTAGAATACCACGGATGCGCGAAAACGCCTAAGAACAAACCGGGAACGGTCAGGCGGTGGGTGGCGCAGCTATCGGCTGTTTTGGGTTACGGGATTTCCCGTACCGCGCGAAATGCACTGCAACTATATTTCGCCCAAAGATTTCATTTTTGGAGGGCGATTTGCGATTCAAATGGTGGGGGGTGGGGGTCGCGGGTGGGACCCCTAAAGTTGTACAAAACGGCTGGAAGTTGCAGGCAGGTTGTATGAAAAGTGCATAACAAGTTGCACTACAACGCGCTCGCGGCTACTACGCCGCGCGATGGGGTACGGGGTTACCCCCCTTTGGAGCCCCCTATCGCATTGATTTTACACGATAAAATGATGATTCGTCAAGCAAATTGTTGTTGAAAATGATTGGTTCTTTGCCCCCTAACGGGGGCATCACCAGCCTGCCGTACCTGCTATGCCACATTATTCAGTCGCTTGCGCAGGTTGGCCACGCTGGATGCATGCCAGCGCCCGCCGCGTGCTGTCTTGATACCCCGGTGATTCAGTTCATTTGCCTGCTGTTGAAGCGTTGTAAAGCCGCTTTCAGTGAGGTCTAGCAGTGTGTCGGCTAGGTCAGTAGCGCGCGCGTTAGCGCGGTCCTTAATGGCCTTCACAGACGCTGTGTTGCCCTTGCCTGCGCGGCGCAGGGCTGCGGCTCCGTTGGGGTTGCCTAGCTTGGTTCCCTTTGCCTTTGTCGCGGCTAGTGCTGCTTTGATACGTGCGCTGATCGCCTCTGCCTCGGTCTGCGCGACAAGGGCTAAAACACCGATGGTAAGGGGCGTGGCGTGGGGGTTGTCACAGCATACGAAATCAACACCAGACTCCTGTAAACTAAGGAGAAAAGCGGCGCTTCTACTTAGCCTGTCGAGTCGAGCTATGACCAGCACCGCCCCGGTCACCCGCGCCAGTTTCATAGCCTTTGCCAGTTCTGGACGGTCGTTATTTCGCCCGGATTCTACTTCGGTGAATGCCCCTACAGTGATGGCCGCGTTAGCGGCTGCGTAGGCTTCGATAGCGGTTGTCTGGCCCGCAAGGCCCAACCCAGAGGCCCCCTGCCGCGCTGTGGAAACTCGGGTGTAGCTTACGATTTTCATGCGATTGCCTCCTTATACAAAACGGCCTGTCATTTGATACACCATTTTGTATAGCGCGAAGACATGATTCGCGAGTCGAATCAATAGGTTAGCGGGAAACAATGCGTTTCTGTGGCGATTTCTGCGTATATCATTTGTATATACAAATGTTACACTTTTCGGGGTGTTGTGCGTAAATGCGCAGACGGCGGCTGTAAGGGGTTTTCTTGACCGTGTCTGATCAACAGGCCACAAGGTATACATGACAGTTGAAGAACGAATTCAGCGGATCGGTGAACTAAAGGCTGAGTTTCAGAGGCTGGTGGAATTCCATGAAACCAGCTTTCGGGAAATAGACGCCAAGGCCAAGTATTGGTTAACCGCTGCGCTGCCATCATTCATCGCGCTTGCCGGGTATCTCTTCAAGCATGGTGATAGCTTGGCCTTGCCTTTGTTGGTCAGCGGGTGCGCGCTGGCGACATGTCTGTTTATTGCTGTCTATCTGTTTTCTTCAGTGCTTTTGTCGCTGAGGGTTGAAAGCGGTATCCTCACCCCAAAAAGCCGTCAGTTCGATGATGCAGAGTGCTTCATTAAGACAAGTGAGGATTGGGCAGAGCTTTGCGAGCTACAGGCCCAAGAATTGCTAGACGCCATCACAATCAACGAAACGCAGAATGCCCAGAAAAGCACACGCTTACGGCGGAGTGAGGTGGCATTATTTAGAGCGGTTCCCACCGGAATTTGTTTGGCTGGAGGCTCCGCCTTTGCTTACGCCGCTGCCTGTCCAAGCGGGCTTGCCACCACCGGAGCTACCGCCGCCGGAACGGTTGCCGGAATTGCTATTGGCGCTGGAACTGCTGCCGCCTTTGTCGCCCTTGACCATGTCGTCACCCGTAGAAAGAAGGATCATCAATCATAATAGCGCTACGGGGCCAGCGCCACAACAGGCAGTAGAAGTATTACGCTAACTCACCTAGATATAGGCTGCCCGCACTAACGATAGAATTGACGCAGTGCGGGCGGTCTAGTGCACTTTAAATCTTCGGTCGGTCCTGTTCAGGCAATTCCCATGGGTCTTCCAAGGTCACGAAAGCGTACATGGCGCGGTCATGTGTTCCTTTCGGCAAAAATGTTAGCAACAACACCGAAGTGACCAAATCCTTGTAATGCATATGCTGCTGGCGAAGACTCCCAAACTGCGTCACGTACCCCAGTCCCTCCAACTCGCGACATAGGGATGCAATGCTAGTCGAGTATTCGAGTTTCTGCGCAGCGGTGCTTAGGTCCCAAATTCCATCAAGTTCCGTAATCCAGTCCGAAATTTCCGCAGTCAATTGCAGCGCATCGCTCGCTTCAACAGCCGAAGCGTCAAACATAAACCCTTCCCACTCTTGGTTTCGGCAATAAAAGTCGTTTGCGGTTTTTATCGGCGAAGTTGGAACAAGGGCGACCTTGCGCAATGAACGCTTCAGTTCTTCAGTGAATCGATTTTCCTGTTCTGGTGTTGGCTTGTCAAAAACTCTCATGTCGAAATTGAGCGCGCGGGCGATACTTCTCAGGGTCTGAAGGCTGGGATTGTGTCGCCCGCTTTCAACTTTCTCGATTGTTCTGGTGGTCAAGCCAGCGGCATCCGCAAGATTTTCTTGGGTCCACTCAAACATAGTGCGGATATACTTGCACCGCTCTGCTATAAAAATCGGGTCTACTTCCATCGTGTGCATTAGATCACTCCATATTGACGATGGGAAGACACTGTCATGCGCGATATCGTCTGTCCCCGAACGCATCCCGAACGCATGATCTTACCCAACCCGCTAACGCGGGCACCTGCCATGCGGGTGGGGGTGTTCCGGCCTGTTCCAACGCTGTTCCAGTCGATTTCCTCCTAAGGCGTTGTTTTTGTTTACTTGTTCCATTGTTCCAATTGTTCCAGAGAAAATAATGGAAGCAAGGTAATAGGCTACCGCCACCCTACCGCGCGCCCTTTGCGGTGGTGTGAATTAACTTCTGGCGAGTTGTGAAAATCGCTGGAACATTGGAACATTGGAACAATACCTTAAATATCAACAACTTACACGCGCGCCCGCTGGAACAGGCGTTGGAACATGGAACAAAATTGAGGCCTAACGGCCTCAAGAACCGAAAAGGGCGGCTGACGCCGCCCCTATCCGTGTTGCCGAACCACCACCCCCGAAACCCAGCCGGTCCAGCGACTAAACCCGTTCGGTTTCCGGATCACCCTTGCCCAGAAGGTCGGCATGGTCTGCAATCTGTCCCGGCCTCTTCTTGTCTACAGGCGGCACCAAGAAGTAAGCATGCGCGTTGATATCGCTCACTTCCCATTCGTCGATGCCATGGTCCTGCGCGCGGCGGTAGTAGCACTTGCAGCGCGAACGGCGCGATTCCAGCGGGACCCCAAAGAGGCGCTCAAACACGCGTTCCGGGTCGGTCTCGCCAGCCTGACGGCTATCCCCATGCCTCTCGACAAAGGCCCGCAGCATCGCCTTGGGAATCCGGGTCTGCCCTTCCGTCAGGTCGAAACGGAACGTCTCGGACCCATCCTTATGGACGAACTCACCGTCTTCAACCATCCGCGCGAAGGCCCGATAGACAGGGCGCATCGTCTCGCGTTCCATGTCGGTGCGGTCGGACGTAACGGGCGCGGTGAAAACGTCGCTCCACTGCATCCCGGCGTCAGCCGGGTCATAGGTCATAAGCTCACGGAACAGTGCCTTGATTCCGTCACCGTCGATCTGTTCCCGCAGGGCCTTGAAGTAGGCAAGGTCACCCTTGCGGGCATTTGAGACGTGCAGGACGCAGTACCGGCGTTCCGATCCGTTGCCTTCGGTGTGCATCGCGTCGGGGTGGTTACTGTCGAAACAGTATCGCATGAATGACGGCATCTCGATGGGCTGAATCTGCTTTACCTCGACCGTGGTTTCTTCAGCGTCGATCTTGTGCTTGAGCTGGTTCACCGTCTCACGGTTTCCAGAGAAGACGGCCTCTTCTGATACGCCAACGATATTCAGCGCATGCCGCTGCCCGGACCATCGGCCCACTACATCATACTGGCTTCCAAATGTCGTGCCGTAGGGGTGAACCAGCGCACGCAGGAGCCGCCCAAAGGTCCCCTTACCTGTGCCACCTTCGCCCCAGTACACCAGCGACGTTTTGGGCTTCTCGCCGGGACGCTGGACCATGTGCGCCAACCAGTGCCAGACCCACTTGAACACCTCCGCGTCACCGCCGCAGATAATGTCCCGGATGAAATCCTTAAGCATGGCGCAGTCACCGGGTTCCGGCTGCATCGTAAAGCCCCGGAACAGGTTATAGACGTTCGGTTGAATGCTGGCAGGCGGCGGCGCAAATGCCGTGTCCGACCACCGACGCGCGCGGTTGAAGAACACCGGTACCGGGTTGATTTCCTCTTCAACTTCGTTGCCCTTGGCATCGGTGGTGGTGATGACAACCTTACGGTTAGCGTACCAGTTCGACAGGGCAGTGGTATTCCAAACTTCAAGCTTAGGCTTCTCGCCGGGCACCAGAACGCGCAGAAACCGTCCTTCGCCGCCGATGTTCACGTACTTGAATCCCCGGTCGAGGTTGGCAAGGGCTTCATCAAGGCTATCGCCAAGCGGCGCTGCCATGTCGAACGGTGCGGCTTCCTGCTTCGCCCGCTCTTCGGCGATATGCTCGCGCGCCTTTTCGATCCGCGTGGCCAGGTATTCGTCGGTGTCGTATTTGCTGCGGTCCCGGTCGGGGTCGCGTTCGGCTTGATCAATCCGCGCTCGCAAAGCGTCGAAAAGCTCCGCCGTGTCCGCATCCGTTTCACGCGTACTGAACCACGACAACGCCGCCCGATTGATAGGCGAGTCGAAGCCCTCGCCCTCGTCGTGGTCGCCGATGGTGGCAAGGATGGCTTCCAATCCGCGCGCCTCGCTATCGCGGGCCTTGGTCGTAGCGGAGCGCCGCCCTGCCTTCTTCTTCGTACCCTTCTTGACCTTGGTATTGGCGTTCTTCTTTGATGCCGTAAATGCCAGTTCTTCAAGCCATTCCGGCGCATCCGTGATGCCGTCCCAAGGGGCGCACCCTTCGGCCCACTGATAGAAATTCCCGCTCTTGTGGATCGACGGGGCGGCGATGATCTGCCCGCCTTCGCCCCGAATATCTACACCAGCCGCGATCTGGGATGCCGTGTTACGGATAGGGCGCGACGTACGGAAGATGAAATGCCAGCCGCCGGACCCGCTGACACTCTTTGCGGTGCGGGGCAATTCGCCGTGTTCCGCCTCTAGGTCTGAAAGTGCCTGCTTGCCTGCTTCGCCGTCGATATCGAGAACGAAAAGGCCGCATCCCTCAGGAAAGCAAATAGAAACATTACGCGGCGCTTGCACCGTTGCGTAATCATAGACTTCCCCTTTCTTGGTTGGTGGGTATTCTCCGTCACCCGTCCAGAACGAAACGATTTCCGCCGGATCACCGCTTGCGCGAACATGCCACTTCGCGCCGCGCGGAATCTTAGCGGTGGCGACTCCTGCCTGCTTTCCGGTCCCTTCGCCAGTTTGTGGATCAATCGCATGCGAGTCGATCACGGTTAGGCCGCATTCGGCATAGCGCAGTGCATAGGCCAGCGTGATCGCGTTGTGATCTGCGGCGTCTGCATAATCCGGACTCGCTCGTTTCAAACCGGCGTCGACAAGCACCTTCTGCGCCTGTTCCAACTCCCCCGAAACTTCATTCGCTGCGCGCTGACGTGCGCACTTGGCCCGCTCGGTGTGATAGGGACTCCGCAGCGGTGGGCGGTTGAAAAAACTACTCACCGGCAAGCGGTCGTGCGGGCGATCATCTCGCTTAAGAGGAACCACATTCGAGTCCTCTGTTTCCGCAGCGGGTATGTTGTCGCCTGCCAGCGAATACGGATTCTGTTCAATTACTTCTTTGTCTGTCTCTGGCACTGATATTCACTCCATTCAGCCTCATTTCATTTTCTCTCTCCTTCAGAATCGTTTCTCCGGGCCGCATCGAGGCGGCGACGGGCAACGGCAAAACAAAACAAAATCCGCACCCCATATGTATCAGCCCGCCTAAGCGGCCCAGCCGCCCGCTAACGCGGGCTATGCAGCTTCAAACATGCCGTCCCTCGCTAAAATGTCGTTGACGATCCGTTCCGCGCTCAGGTCCAAATCGTACTCATCTTGTTCTGAAATCTGCGGTATCAATTTGATGCGGCACAAATCCCCGATGACATATGCAAACTTGCATATGATAACATCGCGATTCAGCCCGGCGGGCATGGCCGTGGCCTTCTGAAGCGCCCCGGCAAGATCGTTAATCGTCGTATCCAGCGGCGTCATGCGCCACCCTCAAGAGCGGCATTCACCAGCCGCGACTCCTGCACCAGATGCGCCGCCAGTTCTTCAATCACCTCCAACATCTGCATACGCTGACGCGGTCCCGGCTCTTCCAGCGACATGTCCGCCAGACGGTGCGCCAAAATGATGACCTGATCTTCCTTATTCGGCATGTTGATAACTGTCATTTTTTCGTCTCCCTACTTACCTTCGATGGACCAGACCTAGAGCGCCCAAGTGCACTGCGCAATAACAAATTTTCATGCAACACTTTGATTTTATTAACAAATTAGGCTTCAAGCTGAATTTCGTTTTGCAGGTTTGGGAAATAGCACATCCGTAAGACGGGCTAACGCCTTCGCCCAGAAAGGCATTTTTCCTGTCACGTTCGCTGACAAAAAATGAAAATCGCACATCTTGAAAATTGGCCCAGAAACGGAAAATTTTTTCTCAGGCCGCTTTTTCGTCCGGGATCGGGCGGTAATCATCCAGAATCGACTCGCATGTGGCTTCCAGCACATCCCACTGAATCGCCTTTTCAAGAGGGTGCACACCCTTGCCAATGATCCAATCGCCGTCACCATCCGGCACCCAGCCCGCGCGCAGCAACACCCGTCGCGCAAGCCGGGGGTCATCGTCACAAGCACGCGCGGCGAATTCCGAAAATGAAACGGTATATCCATCTGTCTGGAACCGGCGGAGTCGGGTCGTGGCGTTGCCAATAAGCATGCACAACTCGGCACAAAGTAGCTTTTCTTGGTGAGTATCCATATTTGTTATCCTGTAAATTTTGGGATGATCCGGCGGCGGGGACCATATGGCGGAGACCCCCGCCGCCGGTTCGGGGCGGTATTTTGGGCTAGGCCCCGAACTCTCGCGCGAGTTGCGCATCAACGGCGCGCTGGATCGAAGGCCAAGCGGCCCGAAATTCGCCCCACGTGCCGCAGGCCAGCCGCGCCGCGTGCCACAACGCCGCGCGGCGGTGCATACGTTCAATGGCTGTTTCCATTCGGCTAAGCTGCATGACGGGCCTCAAGGATCGCCTGCTTTTGGCGCTCAAGTTCTTCATTTTCAGCGGCGACCATTTCGGGCGTCCAGTCGCTGCGCGCCTCCTGCCAGCGCCTGATCTTTTCGGCATGGGCTTTTCGCTTGGCGACAGCCTTTTTGCGTTCGGCCTTGCTTAGATGCGCAAGGGCTAGCTCGGGGTCATAGTTAGTCGCGTCACCTCCGCCGACGAAGGTCACCACTGATCCCGGATCGTCAAAGATACTGTCATCCATGGGAATCGATAGCCCGCGCCCGCAGCGCGTTGCGCTTACGGTCTGCGGTTGACAGAACGGCACCGTCCAGCGCCGCGCAAATGGCGCTGTATTCGGCGGCTGAAAGGACCGTAGAATCCGGCACGAATACAAAGCCCCCGGCGGGTCCGGCCTGCACGGGCGGACCGGCTGGGGCCTCTACTAGACCCCCGTCATTCGCACGGAAAAGGCCTCTGAAAGTGCCCCCTTTCACCGCGTGGGGGTATTCGCGCCGAATGGTGTTTATGATGCGATCAACGTTGTTCATGCTACCAGCCCCCAACGCCGCGCCGTTGCCAGCCGTTCCGCCGGACTGGCGATACCTTTAAGAGCCTCCAACCTTTCGGAGCGACTGCGCGAATCCTGTTCCGGCGGCGGCGTAGCGATGCCCAATTCTCTGGCGCGACTGATACGGCGCGCGGCATCATTCACCTGCCTGTCCGGGTGGACGGTATCCTTACCTCTGTTGATGTCGGCAACGGCGGCTGCGCGGGCCTCCTGATCGCCTTCCTTGATCGCCTTTCGCATCGCGGCATCGGACAGCGCGGGGAGGCCCATTAGCTCGCTCTGGTAGTTATCTTCATCAAGCGGATTCCCCATGGCGGCGAGTCGTAGCTCGCGAATGTCGAGACAGTCAGCAGGCTCTAGCGTGACACCCCTTTCGCGGGCATCTGTGACGGCCTTCTGGACAAGCTCCGCCCACCGGGCCGCGACGGTCTCGGAATGTTCGACAATACTCAAAAAATTAGCGTGGTCTGTCATGCTGCAAGGGCCTCACTGCTGTTGTTGACGATAGCGAAGGCAGGCGCGAGGCGGTCCATGTCCGGCACGTCTCCGCACCTGAAAATCCACCGCAAAATATCGGGCTGCAAAACGATCAGGACGCGCAGGGTCTCGATATTCTCCACCACCGGCGCGGCGCATACGTTGCTATTCGCCAGTGCGACCACGAAACTATTTTGCACCGCGCGGAATCGTTCGCGCGGCTCTTCTGGCAACCATTCGATCAGCGCCCGCGCCATCGGCAGGGCCTCGGGGCCACCGACATACAACGAGTCCTCTGGTGGAGTAGCGCAGAGAACTAGCGCGGGGATGCTGTCATACTCGCGCGGGCGCAATGTCGGCAGGGCGGCGGCGACATGGTAATGATGCACGCCCCGCCCGCCGTTAATGTGGGGCACGGTTTTCAGCCGCGCGCATGCGGTCTCCACGACTCTGCCCGTTTCTCGGGCGTACAAATGCTGCGTAATATACACTGGTTGCTCTTCCTCAATTTCTGGGAATTTTCTTCGATTTATGAGGATGTGATAAATTAATATTGACAAAAAGTCAAATCTGTGAAGCAGAACGGTTGGGGCCGATTCGGAAGGAACCGGGCTTGCTGTTCTTTCCGTGGCGCGCTACCAATAAGCCGACAAGAGGAATCAGGTAGTGGCAAAATGGCGTATGTAACCGAAAAGTTAGTGCCGACTAAGGGCGGTAAGAAGAAAAAGAAGTACCTTTCAAAGTGGAAAGAGGGCGAAAAGTGGCGCGAAAAATCATTCGACATGAAGCGCGATGCAAAGAGTCATGCCGCCGAAATGGCGCAGCTACACGAGACGCAAGAGCTAACGGCGCTGGAAGTCAAGCAACTCGGCTCCCGTGCTTTTCGTGATCTGGCGGCGGATTTCATCACCGATCTTAAGACGCCCCGAATTGACCGCGATGCCCGCGAGCCGATCACTATTCGAGGATACGAGTCTCTTCTAGAAGAGCACATTTTGCCTCACCTTGAATTCAAGGGTGGCGCGACTGCGAATGGCGTTGATCGGCATGCGCTCAAGTATCTCGTGGAGGCGATGTATGCGAAGGGTGCGACCTATGATCGGACGAACAAGGCGCTAAAACTCACCCGCCAGATTCTGAAATACGCAGTGCGGGAAGAGGTCCGTTCCGTGCCTGTCCCTGAAATGGTGCTTGAGAAGCCCGCCAGCGTCCGGGCAGAGGAGCAGGACAAGGCGGAAGAGGTATACACCCCAGATCAAGTATACACGCTCCTGAGGGCCGCTGACAGCCTTGCAGAAGACCGCCACGCCGGGACGCGGCGGGCGTGGGTCACGTATCGTCCTTTGGCCTACTTCCTTGCCGAAACCGGCGCGCGGATTTCAGAGGCCCGCGCATTTCCGGCCTGCGACTTCGACGCGACGAAGGGGGTGGTTCGCATCCGGCAGACGGCGGATGAAAACGGGCGGATCAAGCGGCCCAAGAGTTTGGCGGGGCGGCGCGACATTCCGCTAAGCGCAGCTTTGAGGGTCGTCATGGAAAAGCACCTTGAGAAGGCCCCGCATGAACTGGCCTTCGCCTCAGAAGAGGGGACTCCCCGCAGCATCGGGAACCTTCATAACCGGATGCTGAAAAAGTGGATTGCCCGTGCGAACGAACTTACGGCGGGTGGTGAGGATTCCCGGCTAACGCCGGTTGAGAATTGGGGCTTCCATGCCATCCGCCACGCCTACGCCTCGCGCCTGATCGCAGCCGGGGCGAACCTTAAGCAATTACAAGTCTACATGGGGCATCACGATCCGGCATTTACCATGCGCGAATACGGTCACCTGTTCCCGGATGATGCCGCAGCCGTGCTTGAGAAAATGGCCCTTTGAGCGTGGGGGATGTGCTGTTTTATTGCCATGGCAGGGAAATAGCACATAAAAAGCATGGCAAAAGCATGGCAAAATGGCCCCCTAACGGGGGCCTTACCTATTTGAATATATAAGAAAAAATGGCAAATAGACTGAGGGTTGAAAATCCTCGTGTCGGTGGTTTGATTCCGCCCCCGGGCACCATTTTCAAGGTTTAAAATCCGGGTTTTGTTGGGTTTCTTCAGAAATCCGGCGATTTTCGGTGAAAACTGTTCCGCAATTCAACCGCAATTCAACCGCAAGCGACAAACGGCAGTTTGTCTGTGGAACGGCATCCAAACATGGATGCCGATCACCCCAATACGGGGCCGGTTATGTATGCTGTTCCATAAGTCGTGCCGACACAGCCCAAAGTTGATCCGTTGCAGGGACTATGGGTAGAATGCGCAAGACAGAAGCCTAATCGGACTCTGATTCAAGAGGGCTCTGTTATCCGCGGTCAAACTTTCCGCATGCGCTTTGCGGGAAGGGCTGCGGTAGTTTCTTAGCGCAGATGCATCTACCGCTACCAGACAGGGAGGAGGCGATATGCAAGTTCGGGATATGCGCGACGTTCTGACGGGATTGTGCTCCGACCTGCGCGAGAAACGGGCGAAGCCGGGTGATACTATCGCGCGTGAGGGTGACAGGGTAAGTTTCTTTCTCCTGATCGTTGAAGGTTGGGTGGCGCTGACAAAATCCCTTGATGATGGTGAAACCCAGATAATTGACGTACTGATGGATGACGATTTCGCCTTGGTCGGGTCGAGCCGTGCAACGACATTGCCATACAGCGCGGAAGCGTTGAACGACGTGCGGTATCTGAAATTTACCGAAGAGATGGTCAACGGTGCCCAGCCCGAAGCTGCCGTGCTGCGCAGCCATCTTGCCGCAAACATCGTAGTTTCACAGTCGAGGACTGCTGAACTGCTGCTGCGCCTTGGGCATGGCACCGCTGAACAACGGGTTTGCTATGCCTTGTTGGAGTTTTTTCTCAGGATGGAAGCGACCGGAAAGACACAGGAGGCCATTTTCAGTATCCCCATGACCCAAACGCAGATCGGACAGTTCACTGGCCTGTCAAACGTGCATGTCTGCCGCACGTTGCGCCGCTTTGCCCGCAGCGGTCTGGTCAGGGCGAGCGGGCGGACAAAGGTCGAGATCATTAATCTCGATGCGATCTGCCGCATGGCCAATGTGAATCTTGAACTCCTCCGGTCGGAGATCATACTGAAACAGCCCGCCTGACGCGTGTCACCGGATCTCGACGATTTCTCCCAGAGCTTCGCCGGCGATGATTTCGCTGGCATCGCGTGCGATGTCGCCGACCGATACGATGCCGGCGAGTCCTCCGTCATTGTCGAGGACAATCAACCGGCGAAACTGATGATCGCCCATGACCCCCGCCACATGTTCGATGCTGTCGGTCTGGCGGCAAGTCACCACGGGTTCGGACATGATACTGCCGATGGGCATATCGGCCCTGACGCTACTTCCGGACATCAACCGAAGCACGATATCACGGTCGGTGACGACCCCGACGAGCCGACCGTCTTTGCACACCGGCAACAGCCCTATGTCGGCGGCCTCCATCAGCGCCGCCGCGGCGCAGACCCATGTTTGTGACGTGACCTTCGTGATCTTGGTTTGCATGATCCTGTCTACGTTCATTCCCTAAAGCTCCGGATCCTGACCTGGTGCGTGGAATTGCAGAGACTTTCAGCAAGGCGTAAATCAGCCGATGTAAACGGCGGGAGGCGAGCGTTTGGCCCGGTGTAACGCCGGAGTAATGCGACGGCGGCGCTATTGCGCAGTATAGCCGCCATCGATCACCAGTTCGCTGCCGGTGACGAATTTCGCATCGTCGGAGGCGAGATTGGCGATCCCCGCCACGATATCCTCTGGTTCGCCGATATGGCCGACCGGTGCAACCTGTTGAGTTCGGTGCGGAAAGCATCCCCGCCTTTCTCCGATGCCCTGTCGATCTCATCGAGACGTCTCATGCTCGATCTCCGGTCTTTGCATTTCAATCAGGCGAACAAGGGCAGTCCGTGGTACACCGCGTAAAGTTCAGCATATGGGAAACTTCGGGTCATTAACGCGCGTTAATGGTGGTATATGGGGGAAATGCGATCCGCTATTGTATCGTGAGGACGTCAGGGGCAGTGCATGGCGAACGGACCGGAGGTAAAGGAGGCGAGGCAGGTCGGAACGCCCCTGTATGGCAAGCGCGTGGAGGATGTGCTCGCCGCCGAAGGCGTAGCTCCCGATCAGGGCCTTTCCGCCGAAGACGTCCATGAGAGACATCGGAAATACGGTCCGAACCGCCTCATGGCCACGCAGCGCAAAAGCCTTTGGGCGATTCTCCTCAACCAGTTCAGGAGTCTTGTCGTAATCCTGCTCCTGCTGGCGTCGGGTGTGGCGGCGGTTTTTGGTCAGATGGTCGAGGCAATCGCGATCGCTGCGGCGCTGATCATCAACGGCGGGATCGGCTTTCTCACCGAATTGTCTGCCGTGCGGTCAATGGAAGCCCTGCAAAAGATGGGCCAGATGACGACGCGGGTTCTTCGTGGTGGCGTGGAAGAAAAAGTCGAAGCGAGCGACCTGGTTCCCGGCGATATCGTCTTGTTGCGCGAGGGCGAAGTAGTGACCGCCGACATGCGGTTGATCCAGGCCGAAACCCTGCAAGCCAATGAATCCGCGTTGACCGGCGAATCCGAGCCGGTCGGCAAACGGACTGAACCGCTGGAAGGCGATGAGGTGCCTCTTGCGGAGCGGAGCAACATGGCCTTTCGTGGGACCGGGATCAGCCGTGGCGAAGGGCGCGGCGTGGTTGTGGCCACTGGACCGAGGACCGAGATCGGACGGATTTCGGAAATGGTGGAACAGGCGGAAAAAGATATCGCCCCCTTGCAGCAGCGGCTGGAAGGGCTGGGCAAACGCCTGATCTGGCTGGTGGCAGGTGTTGGTGCTGTCGTCGCCCTGACGGGCATTGCGGCAGGCGAAGACACGGCGCTGATGATCGAGACGGGGATTGTTCTGGCGATTGCGGCGGTGCCAGAGGGTTTGCCCGTCGTTGCCACCATCGCTCTTGGCCGGGGCATGTGGCGGATGGCGAAGCGGCAGGCATTGGTGCGGCAACTGTCGGCTGTGGAGACCTTGGGTGCGACCACGGTGATCCTGACGGACAAGACGGGAACGCTGACCGAGAACCGGATGACCGTGCGATGCGTCGCTCTGGCCGAAGGCGACATCACGATCGGCTCTGACGAAGATGGGACGTTCAAACGCGACGGCAAAAAGATCGATCCGGCCGACGCACCGGCACTGATGGAAGCCTTGCTGGTCGGTGTGCTGTGCAACAACGTCGAGATGGCCGGGGATGGGGATGACGCAGATGGCGATCCGATGGAAGTCGCGCTTTTGTTCGCGGGTCGCGATGCGGACATGGACCGCACCGCCCTGCTGAAAGAGATGCCGGAGGCGCGTGAGGAGAGCTTTTCCTCGGATACCAGAATGATGGCGACCTTCCATGAAAGTGAGGCGGGGTATCTTGTTGCCGTCAAAGGCGCACCTGAGGCGGTGATCGCCAGGGCTACAGGGCAGGTGCAGGGCGAGGTGACCGAGCCGATGGATGACGACGCGCGCGAAGCCTGGCTGCGCCGCAACGAGGATATGGCCGGCGCCGGGCTGCGCATTCTGGCCGTTGCCCGCAAGAGTACGGACAGCACCGAGGCGGCGCCATATGACGATTTGGAACTCCTGGGGCTTATCGGCTTTTACGATCCGCCGCGTGCGGATGTGGCGGAAACCATCGCGGCCTGCCGCTCTGCCGGGGTTCGCGTCGTCATGGCAACGGGGGATCAGGTGGCCACCGCGCGCAATATCGGGTGTGAGTTGCGGATCCTCGATTCGGATGAGGCAGAGGTACTGGAAGGTACGCAACTCGAAGAGACCGACGAGGCGCGGATCGAGCAGATCAATGCTTTCGCCCGTGTCGATCCTGGCCACAAGATGCAGTTGATCACAGCATTTCAAAACTCTGGTGATATCGTTGCGATGATCGGAGATGGCGTGAACGACGCGCCCGCGTTGAAAAAGGCCAATATCGGTGTGGCCATGGGTCTGCGCGGCACCGATGTCGCCCGCGAGGCCGCCGACATCGTGCTGCGCGATGACCGGCTGGCGACGATCGTGATGGCGATCCGGCAGGGGCGGACGATCTTTCTGAACATCCGTAAATTTGTGATCTTCCTGCTGTCGGGCAATCTGGGACAGATACTGGCGGTCTCGGGAGCGGTGCTTTTCGGAGCGCCCTTGCCGCTTCTGCCGTTGCAGATCCTGTTCCTGAACATGGTGCTGGATGTGTTTCCCGCGCTCGCCCTGGGGATCGGCGACGATGAACCTTCGGTCATGGACAAGCCGCCCCGCGACCCGACCGAGCCGATCCTGGGGCGGGGCCAATGGTGGGCAATCAGCGGTTTCGCGGCGCTCATCGGCGGCAGTGTACTTGCTGTCTTTGCCTTGGCGCTGACGGTGTATGGCATGCCGACCGGCCAGGCCGTGACCGTGGCCTTTCTGAGCTATGCCACGGCGCGGCTCTGGCATGTCTTCAATATGCGATCTGTCGATAGCGCGATGCTGCGCAACAATGTGGTGCAGAATCCCTTCGTCTGGGGGGCGATCGGCGTGTCCGGCGGTTTCCTGGCGCTGGCCGTCTTCTTTCCGCCGCTGTCTGGCCTGCTGGGGCTGGAAGTGCCGGCCTCGGCACCCGCGTGGGTGTTGGCCGCGACCGGGGGGCTTGCCCCGCTTGTTGCAGGCCAGATCGCGCTTGTCTTGCTGAGATGGCGGCACCGCATCAACCGCAGTTAATGCCCGCGGCCGCGCTGCATGAGACATGTAATGAAATCTCGCCTCCTTGGCTCGACCCGATTTGCACGATGAGACGATAGATGTCGGATGACAGGTGAGTTGCACTGGTGGCTGGCGTCATTCAGGAATTGAACACTCGGTGGCACCGTAGTTTTCGGGGTTTATCCGCTTTTGGATACAGACACGCGCAAAGCGTGCGCCCCACATAGCCTCCGTCCTGCGCGGCAAGTGGAGGTCCGGATTGTGGGGGCGATCAGGCTGTCTTTTGCGGACATTTTTCCATCTGACGATCTGCGGACACCGCGCTTTGGCCGGAGATGCGGCGCACATCGTTCTGGCAATGGCCCATGCCGGATTGTGAAGTGGGATCTTCCTTGCCGACCGTAAGCAGACTGCGTTCGCCCAATTTCAAGGCTCTTAACAGTGGTTAATGAACGCCACCCACGCAACCCGTAGAATTGCGCCTGATGTATGAAGGGTCGCTATCATGGCGGGCTATCCGAAAATCGCCGAATGCCAATATGCAGAACTCTCTGATCCGGGGTGCGACGTGCCGGGCCCGGCAGACCGTTTCACCGTGCTTGTGCGGACCGGTGCCACAAGGGGAGAACTCTCTGTCAGGCCCGGGGAATTGATTGCTTTGGGCATTGCCATTGCGGTGGGCTGCTGCGGGTGCATTGCCCATCACGTCAGCGCAATGCGCGAGGCAGGCGCCACCCGCAAGGACGTTTCCAGGATGATCGGCGGCGCAATCGGGAGGGAGGCGGGCCGCCATCCGCTTGCGGAGACGAGGCCCTGCGCGCCTGTGACTTCCTGGCCGAAAGGAATGGCTGACATCTGCTGAAGAAAACCTGAGGAGGAAAGAAAATGGATCTCGATCAAGAACAGTTGCTGGATGCCTATCGCTGCATGCGCACGATCCGGATGTTCGAGGATCGTTTGCATGATGAATTCGCGACCGGACAAATTCCGGGCTTCGTTCATCTATATGCGGGCGAGGAAGCATCCGCCGCAGGCGTGATCCGACATCTGCATGCGGATGAGACGGACACCGTCGCCAGCACCCATCGCGGGCATGGTCATTCGATCGCGGTTGGCTGCGATGTCAAGGCGATGATGAAGGAAATCTATGGACGCAAGGGCGGGTTGTGCAATGCCAAGGGCGGGTCCATGCATATTGCCGATGTCAGCATCGGCATGCTGGGGGCCAACGGCATCGTGGGAGGCGGCACATCGCTGTCCTGCGGGGCTGCCCTGACCGCCAAAGTCAAGAAGACCGGCGGCGTCGCAGTGTCCTTTTTTGGCGATGGGGCGTTCAATCAGGGCATGACACTTGAAGCGATGAACTTCGCTCGCGTTTATGATCTTCCGGTTCTCTTCGTCCTTGAAGACAACGGTTATGCGGAATCGACCGCAAGTAGCTGGTCGATCGGCGGCGGAGATCCCGTGCAGCGCGCTGCTGGCTTCGGTATCCGGGGGGAAAAGGTGGATGGGCGGGATTTTTTTGCCGTCACCCACGCGGCAGGAGAGGCGATCAAGGCCATTCGCGACGGGGGTGGGCCAAGGTTCATCCATATCGATTTTCTACGCTATTACGGCCATTTCGAGGGGGACGCGACGACCTATCGCCCCAAGAACGAAGTGCGGGATGAACGCAAGTATCTGGACCCCCTGAATCTTTTCCGGGCGCGCGTTCTTCAGGGCGAGATCCTGTCCGAGGACGCCCTGAACCGGATCGACGACGAAGTCGCCAGTCTGATCGACGAAGCCGTCGATGAAGCGCGTGAGGCCCCTGCGCCCGATCTGTCGACGCTGACGACTGACGTCTACGTCTCATACTGAAATCCATTCGGAGGAGAAACGATATGCCAGTGATAACCTTTCGCGAGGCGCTGAACGCTGCCATGCGCAACGAGATGAAGCGCGATGAGAACGTCATCCTGCTGGGTGAGGATATTGCCGGCGGCAAAGGAGCCGGCGGTCAGCAGGATGCCTGGGGCGGTGTTCTGGGGGCCACAGCGGGGCTTTACACCGAATTTGGTCCCGACAGGGTGTTTGACACACCGATCAGCGAAAGCGCCTTTATCGGAGCGGCGGCGGGGGCGGCGGTCACCGGCCTGCGCCCGGTGGCGCAGTTGATGTTCGTTACCTTCTTCGGTGTTGCGGGGGACGCGCTATTCAACCAGATGGCCAAGTTCCGTTATATGTTCGGCGGCAAGACCAAGACGCCCTGTGTGATCCGCACCCTGTACGGCGCGGGTACCGGGGCTGCCAGTCAGCACAGCGATTGCTACTATCCAATCTTCACGCATGTGCCAGGCCTCAAGGTCGTTGTTCCGTCAACACCATACGAGGCCAAGGGCCTGATGATTTCGGCGATCCGCGATGACGATCCGGTGATCTTCTTCGAACATCAGGCGATGTCGGGTGACAAGGGCGAGGTGCCGGACGGGGAATACACCGTTCCGTTCGGCGAGGCGCGTGTCGTGCGCGAAGGTAAGGATGCCACGGTCGTGGCCCTGGGGCGCATGGTGCAATTCGCTGAGAAGGCCGCCGAAGAGCTGGCGCAAGACGGCGTTGAATGCGAATTGCTTGACCCGCGCACGGCATCGCCGCTGGACAGCGATGCCATTCTGAAATCGGTCAAGAAGACCGGACGTCTGGTGATCGTGGACGAATCCCTGCCACGTTGCGGGCTGGCTTCGGACATTTCGGCAATCATATCGGAACAGGGGTTTCACACGCTCAAGGCGCCGATCCGTCGGGTGACGCCACAACACAATCATGTGCCCTTTGCTCCGAATCTGGAGCAGGCCCATATCCCGAGCCCCGAGAAAATCGTCGAGGCCGTAAAATCCGTCACGGGAGGTAAATGATGGCTGGAGACATGATCAGGGCACTGACGATGCCGAAATTCGGGCTGACGATGAAAGAAGGCAAGGTGGCGAAATGGTCGGTCGCTGAGGGCGACAGGCTATCAAAGGGTGACGAAGTCGCCGATATCGAAACCGACAAGATCACCAACGCGCTGGAGGCCCCTGTCGGGGGCGTTCTGCGGCGCAAGGTGGCCGAGGAAGGCGCGACACTGCCCGTGGGCGAACTGATCGGTGTCATGGCGGACGAGGATGTGCCGGATGATGAGGTTGAGGCCTTCATCTCCGGGTTCGAGCCAGAACAGATGAGTTGATGCCGGAGAGGGAAATAAGATGTCACAAGCAGAGTCTGACAATCGCGTTATGCCGTCGGTGCAAACCTATGACTATACGCTGTTTGGCGATGTCGAAGAGCACTCGATAGACGGCTTGCATCAGGTCATGGCCCGGCGGCTTACCGCCAGTTGGCTGGAGGTGCCACATGTCACCCATTTCGACGACGTCGATATCACCGATCTGGATGCATACCTCGACGACGCCAACAGCGCGGGTGGCGTGGATACGCCGCGCCTGTCGCTGTTGGCCGTAATAGTCGAAGCCGTTTCGGATACCTTGGGCGCATTTCCGGATTTCAATGCTTCGCTCGCGGCGGACGGCAAGACACTCTATCGCAAGGTATATCGCAATATCGGAATTGCGGTGGATACGGAGGCCGGATTGCTTGTGCCGGTCTTGCACAATGTCCAGGACATGGGCCTGGAAAGTATTGCAAGCGGTATCGGGGCGCTTGCGGAACGTGCTCGCAATGGAAAGTTGAGGAATGATGACATCGAGGGCGCAAGCTTTACGGTGACCAGTCTTGGCAAGCTTGGCGGCACCGGTTTCGCGCCGATCATAAACGCCCCTGAGGTTGCCATACTCGGCGTGGCACGGGCGCAAATGCGCCCCATGGTGCAAGACGGCGACAAGGTTCTCCCGCGCCTCATGCTTCCTCTTTCGTTGTCATACGACCATCGCGTAATTGATGGGGCGGCCGCCGGGCGCTTCATGGAGGCGTTGCGAAATCGTCTTCTCGAATTGCCCGGAGATAACAACGGTGCGCCCGGTTGATGATCTGATCCAGACATCGCTCAATACATGATCCCCGAATGGGGACGACGATGACGATGAATTCCTGCAACGGTATTGTCACGCTAATCCAGTACCGGCTGAACGCGTTTCAGCATGGGCGTAGCCGGAAGCAATGCGGACATCGTCAGTCACCTGCAAGCGCCATAGATTTCCGCGCCGGATTTTGGAACACGTCAACCCGGACGCCGCAGGAACAAAGCTACCTTCCGACGATAAGCTATGTCTGTTAGAGGTACATCATGCAGACGGCACCTTATCAAAACGAACAGATACGGTCGGCGTCGGCAATTCTGCACCGCATTTTCGGCGATGCGCTGCTCGGTGTATATCTGCACGGATCGGCAGTGTCCGGCGGACTCCAGCCGCAGAGCGACATTGATCTGCTGGTAGTGGTTGACTCCGAGCTGACCGAAAGCCAGCGCAATGGTCTGTTGATGGACTTGCTGCGTCTTTCCGGACGCCACCCTGCCGTACCCGGAGGCCCCCGTTGCCTTGAGGTCGTGGTGTTTTGCCAGTCTGAACTTGTTCGCGGCGATTACCCGGCGCGGGCCGAATTCGTCTATGGAGAATGGTTGCGGGACGCTTTCGAGGCCGGTGAAAGCCCGATACCCGAACGTGATCCCGAGTATTCACTGGTTATAGCACAGGCCCGTGAGGAGGCCATTCCCTTGCTCGGACCACCAGGGGATGAACTGCTGACAGAAGTTTCGCCGGAGCATGTCCGTCAGGCCATGCGCGATGCACTTCCGGATTTGCTGAATGGATTGCATGGAGACGAGCGGAATGTTCTGCTGACGCTTGCGCGGATGTGGCACACGGCCAGTACGGGGAAATTCATCACGAAGGACGCCGCCGCCACGTGGGCGATTCCGCGGCTCTCGGGCCCGGATGCCATGACACTGGAGCATGCGCGACGGGCGTATCTCGGTGAGGTCACCGACGATTGGAGTAGCCAGAGTGACGCTGCCCAGAAGTTGGCAGGGCACATGGGCGAATACGTCACCGACTTGCTATAGCCAGAATGTGGTCCTCCCCGGTTATGCGCGGCGGGCGCAGATCGGGTGTTTGCCCTCTGGCGGCGGGCAAACCGAGCCGGGGTGCAGCGGCACCCAAAGGGCAAATGCCCTGATTATCGACACGCAGCGATGCATATCACAGCGGGCCGACGGCCGATTTTGCCAGGATCAGTTCCTCATTCGTCGGCAGGTTCAGGATTTGAAAGGAACTCTCGCCGGTGGAAATTTGCGGCCCACCGTTCTTGTTTGCGGTCGCGTCGAGGGTTCCGCCCTGCCATTCCAGCGATCTGCAAAGCAACTCCCGCAGTGCGGGAATATGCTCGCTCATACCACCGGTGAGGACCAGACCGTCAAGCCCACCCAGAGCGGCGGTCAGCGATCCCACCTCGCGCTGGAACCGGTAGACGAAGAGCGAAACCGCTTCTGCTGCGGCTGGCGCGTCCGAGTCGAGCAGATCGTTCATTTCCCCGCTGATGCCCGATACACCCAGAAGGCCCGAGTATTCGTACAGCATATCTTTCACCTCCTCTGCGGCATATTTCCTGTCGAGGATCAGATGCAGCACCACACCGGGATCGAGCGCGCCGCACCTTTGCCCCATCGGCATGCCATCAAGGGCGGTCAGGCCCATAGTCGTGGCGATGCTGCGGCACGCTTGCATGGCGCACAGGCTGACCCCATGGCCCAGATGAGCGACGATGACGCGGCCTTTGGCCAGCTGCGGGTAATCTTCTGCAAGCTTTTCGGCGATGTATTCGTAAGACAGTCCGTGAAATCCGAACCGGATGATGCCATCCTCGCACAGATCGCGCGGCAGCGCATAGAGCTGTGCCAACGTCGGTTGATGACGGTGAAATGCAGTGTCGAAACAGGCGATCTGCGGGATATCAGGGTGGCGCTTGGCCAGCTCGCGGATCGGCCGCAGATTGTGCGGCTGATGACTGGGGGCAAGGGGTGACAGCGTGTCCAGACGATCCAGATTCTCCAGTGTGACCCTGACAGGAGTATCGAATTCCTGACCGCCATGAACGACCCTATGGGAAAACGCCTTGATACGCGTTAAATCCACCCGCTCCTGCAACTGCGCCATCACCACGGAGAAGGCCGTTTCGTGAGGTCTGTCGCCCGGTTCGTCGATTTCGGTTTCGTCGGATGTATTGTTCGTGTGGTCCATGGTCTGCAAAATCATGCGCCGAGGCAGCCCGCGGATACTCAACGACAGAAACGGCTCGGGCCCGGTCTCTCGCACATGGTATACACCACAGCGCAGGCTGGATGAGCCCGCGTTGAACGTAACGACAATCCGATCGCTCATGGGGTATTCCTCCCGCGTTTCTTCCAGGCTGCCACAAGGCATGCCAGGGCAGCCGACGCACGGCGCTCGACTTCACCATCTGCCCGGCTGGTCAGCGCGATCGGCACTGCTGCGCCCATCACGATTCCCGCTGCATCGGCCCCGGCGAGATAGTCCAGATCCTTGGCCAGAATATTGCCCGAGATCAGATCAGGCACGATCAGGATGTCCGCGTGACCCGCCACCGACGATGTGATTCCCTTGATCTTCGCCGCCTCGGGCGAAACTGCATTATCCATGGCCAATGGCCCGTCAATATCGGCACCGGTAATCGTCCCCCGGTCGGCCATCTTGCAAATTGCCGCCGCAAAGACAGTGGATTCGATCTTTTCCGACACATTCTCGGTACAGGACAGAAGCGCGACTTTCGGGCGCTCCGTGCCCAGTGCATGTGCAAGGTCGATCGCGTTGCAGGTGATATCACGCAATTCGCCAAGGTTGGGGCGCACGTTGATCGCGGCGTCCGAGATGAACAAAAGCCGCTCGTAACTCGGTACATCCATTGCAAAGACATGGCTGATCCGCCGATCTGTCCGCATCGCGGTATTGGCGACAACGGGATGCATCAGATCATCGGTATGCAGAGCCCCCTTCATCAGCGCATCGACCTTGCCCTCGCGTGCGAGGTCGACCGCTTTCTTCGCGGCCTCTAATGGTGTCTTTGCTTCCTCCACCGGCAGTTTTTCGATGTCGAAACCCGCGTCCAGTGCAACCTTGCGGATATCTTCCGATGGGCCGATCAGAACAGGATGGATAAGCCCTGCCTCTGCCGCCGCCAATGCGCCGCTCAGGCTGGTCGCGTCGGTCGGATACACGATTCCCATGGTAATAGGCCCTGCGCTGCGGGCAATGTCCTCCAGCCTGGCAAATCGGTCGATACGATCTCCGCTTCGACTTTCTTTCATGTTGTCGCCTTCCATGCTGTTGCTCCTGACGCTGAAAACCATAGGTGCCCGTTGCGGGCTTGCGTTGGGGGCAAGCGCTCTGACTTGCCGTCCATATTGGGCGGTTTAACCTGTCCTGAGGATTGCTCCGACCACCGCAATGCCGATAGCGCCGAGTGATTCCCCGACCCGGGCCACGCCATCTTTGCACGTGTCTCAATCGGCGACACCCCATTCAAAGACAGGCATACCGGTTTCGGTGTCGAACGCATCGGCGCTGTCACCACCGCCCAAATGCATCACGGCGACGTTCATGCCCAAGTCCGCAAGACTATGGGGCGCTGCTGTTCCCAATTCCTGAATGCCTCCTGTGACCAAAGCCGCATGCTTTTCGTCCCGAATGTTTATGTTCCATTCGTCCGAATCCTTTTCGGGCCCGGTGGGTGCAGCTGGCACAAGGATCTCATGCTGCGCTGCGGCAGGCATTAACGACCGTTAATCCTGCAAGTGCCTTACGGAAAAATAGCCGCGATCTCGCCGGACAATCCCAATTGACCACATGTTACCAGTGGTGTTCGCATATCCTGCGATGAGACTGCCGATGGCCGTTTTGCGGCGAAGGTCCACACTGGCCAGGTCATCGTCCATTCCGATCTGGTCTCACAGTTTACCAGCCGGGAGCCGATCTGGAGAACCAGAGGTCGTTCAAATGGGTGGCACCCGATGGAACCCAGGCCGCCCAATACCCGGTTTTCGATCATGCGCTTCGACAGTACTCATTGAATGTACGGCCGAGGCTGTCGATTTGGCCGGGATGAGGGCGCGCGCTGCGTTCGTTTCCCGACCGGGGCGCGCGTTCGCATGCGCATCGAGACGAGCCGGCGGAGATTTTCCCCGGCTCGTCTTGCGGCTATGGGTCAGGCGTTGAGAATGATCTTCATCGCCTTTTCACGCGCGGCATTGCCGAAGACCTCGTAGGCGTCGAGAATCTTGTCGAGCTTGAACCTGTGCGTCACCAGCTTTGCCGGGTTTACCTTGCCGGAATTCAGTGTCTTCAGCAGCATCGGCGTGGTGTTGGTGCTGACCAGGCCCATGGAAATATTGATGTTCTTGATCCAGAGTTCCTCGATATGCAATTCCACCGGCGTGCCGTGCACCCCGACGTTGGCGATGTTGCCGCCGGCCGAGATGATTTTCTGGCAGATATCGAAGGTTGCGGGCACGCCGACTGCCTCGATCGCGACATCGACACCCACACCATCGGTCATCGCCATGATGTTTTCGACCGGGTCGTCGGTGCCGACCTGAATCGTGTCCGTGGCGCCGAATTGCCTGGCAAGTTCAAGCCGCGCCGGGTCCATGTCGATCATGACGATACGGCCCGGTGAATAGAATTGAGCGGTCAGAAGCACCGACATGCCGACCGGCCCCGCGCCGATGATCGCGATGGTGTCGCCCGGTTTGACCTTGCCGTATTGCACTCCGATCTCAAGCCCGGTTGGCATGATGTCGGAAAGCATCACCAATGCCTCCTCGTCGGCCCCTTCCGGGATCGGGTAGAGCGAGTTGTCGCCGTGAGGGATGCGCACGTATTCGGCCTGGGTTCCGTCGATCAGGTGGCCGAGAATCCAGCCGCCATCCGCGCAATGGGCATAGAGCTGGCGTTTGCAGTTCGCGCATTTGCCGCAGGACGTGACGCAGGAGATCAGAACTGGATCGCCCGGCTTGAAATTCTGCACCGCCGGGCCAACCGCCTCGACCACGCCGACGCCTTCATGGCCGAGCGTGCGACCGGGCGTTACGGCAGGTACGTCCCCCTTGAGAATGTGCAGGTCGGTGCCGCAGATCGTGGTCTTGGTCACCTTGACGATCACATCCGTGGGCTTCTCGATTTCGGGCTTGTCCTTTTCAACCCAGTCTTTCTCGCCGGGTCCGTTGTAAACCAGTGCTTTCATGGGGGTGTCTCCCTTTGTCTCCGGGGCGCCGCGTATGGTCCCGAACGGGAGTCTAGCGCATGAAGGCAGTGTCCGCCTGTCCGGTTTTCGGACGCTTTTGGGCTTGCAGAAGATGCGTTCCGGAACACCGCCGGAGACAGGAGAGGCCGCGCGCCGGAAAGCGCACGGCCTCGTTACGGGACCGGATGTTCGATGCGAAATCAGGCCGCGCGCTCGGGAATCTCCAATCCCAGCCATTCGGTATAGAAGGCGTCGATATCCGGTTCGAAATCATGGATCACCGGGTACCAGGGCGTCGGCGCCTCCACGTCCAGCAGGTCGCCCGATTTCGGGCAGTAATACTCGCGGATCACCTGCCAGTCCGAACTCGGCGCCATCAGGCGGGGATAGAGTTCCTCCATCTCCTCGGCGCTTTCGCGCACGCGCATCACGGCATGGAGTTTCCAGTTCTCGCGCCAGTCGCAGAATTCGTGACCGGCATGGGATTTGACCACCCATTTCTTGTCGGATGCGCGTTGCACGATATAGAGCTTCGGCCCCAGCGGCAGGACGATCCGGTCGTCCCACGGCACCTGTTCCTGGAGGATTTCGATGTATTTGACGAAGCGGTCCGCATCCTTGGGCGTGGACAGCATCGTGTGCAGCGTGTCGCGGTCGATCTTGCCGTCGACCAGATCTTTGATTTTCGCTTTCGTGTAAGCCATTGGTTTTCTCCTGAATTTTGCAGGGCGCCGCATTGGGGGGACCGTTGCGGCGCCCCTGGGGTCATTCCTCGACGAACTTGACGGTTTTCACATCGGGAAGATCGGCAAGATCCATCGAGTACTCACGCCCGTAGGAAGGAATCGGAAGATCCGCCTCGTTGAGTTGCCAGTCCTCGGGCAGATCCCAGAACTCGCGGAAGCCCTCCGCCCATTTCGGCCCCAGCTTGAAGCTCGCGGCGTACATCTGCTGAACCTGGGTTCCGGCGTCCTTGGCGAGGATACGTTCGCGTTCTTTCGCCATCCACGTGCGCGTGGGCTGGGCCTTGGCGAGTCGCTCTTTGCGGATATTCGCCCGCAGCGCCTCGGTTGCGGCCTCGTCCGCGGTGAACTGTCCGTCCGCTCCTTTCTCCAGCGCGACCCCGTAGACCAGTGCCGCGAAGCGTTCCAACAGGTATCCGCCGTTCACGTCGTCGGCCACGGTCTGCGGTTCGCGATCCAGGGGATCGCCGAAGCCCGGACCGCCGCGCATGTAGTTCAGGTAGAGATCGTAGTCCTCGAACATCTCTTCGGTGGTGATGGCTTGCTTGTCGCGCTTGATCCGCGCGCCGTCGAGCATGGTCTCATAGACCGGATTCTGCGGATCGCTGTCACCGCCAAAGGGGATCGGATCGCCGTTCGCGATCTTTTCCTTCAGCCCGGTATCATGCGCCGCGAAGCGATAACCCGATGCCGCCGGATAACCGCCCATCAGGCCCCAATCCGAAGAGATATGGCCGTTGCCCATGAAGAACATCGTCCAGTCCTTGGCATTCCAGACCATGCGCAGGCTTTCAAAACCGCAGCCGCCGCGATACTTACCCGCACCGCCCGAGTTGGCCTTGATCTGGCGCCCGAGATAGACCAGCGGCTCGGCCAGTTCCCAGATTTCCATGTCGCCCATATCGCCTTCTGGGTTCCAGATGGCGGCGGCATGGCTGATCCCGTCGGCGATGGCCGACGCGCCCACCCCGTTGGCTGCGCACTCGAACGAGTTCACGGCATGGATTTCGTCGTACTGGTTGAAACCGCCGCCCTGCAACCAGTTCGAAGTATTGGCGTTGCCGGCGTTGACCTCTTCCAGATAACCGCGACCGAAATAGGAACGGGAAAGCCCGCGCCAAAGCGCCGTCCACGAACTGACAAGGAAGTGCCAGCTGTAGGCGAAGGCGACACGCCGGTCGTCGGGGTTCATCCAGGTGCCTTTCGGCAGGCGGAACTCGGTGCCGTAGGCGGCGCCGTCGTTGATCATCTCGGTGGGGATGAGTGTTTGCGTCATCATCACCCAGATGCCGGAGGTGAAGCTTACCGAATGGGCATTGTAGGTGTGCCAGCCCCACCGGCTGGAGCCCTCGAAATCGAGCCGCCATGTGCCGTCCGGCCGGATCGTCATTTCGGACGGCGTGTGCATGATCGTATCGACCTTGGCAAAATCGGAAGGCACGCGCACGTCGTCATGGTTATAGGGCACATCCACGAAACCGACCTGGCGATAGGTGCCGGGAATGGTCATCGCCTTGATCCGGTTCTGAAGCCCGATCCGGCCGTGTTCGATCGATTCGTAGGCGAACTTCCAGTAGGCTTCGATCCCTTCTTCGGCGATCACGTCCTGCACCAGCTTGCGGATCATGTGGCAACCGGCGACTCGCGTGCGCTCGTCGAGCATCCAGTAGCGCGTGGTGCGCACCGACCGCTGGCTTTCGTGCAGCCAGTCGCGCATCAGCGTGTCATTTTCGCCGATCTTGCGGCAGGTTACCGAATAGCCGTCACCGAAACGCTGCACCTGTCCCGTGGTCATGGAGCCCGGGCCCACGGCGCCGGTGTCGATCACGTGGGTGACGCCACCGACCCAGCCAATCAGTTCACCCTGGTGGAAGATCGGCACGATGGTGTGGATATCGCAAGGATGGACATTGCCGATCAGGCTGTCGTTGTTGCAGAAGATATCCTTGTCCTTGATGCCGGGATTGCTCTCCCAGTCGTTCTCGATCATGTATTTGATCGCGGCGCCCATCGTCCCCACGTGGATGATGATGCCCGTAGAGGTCAGGATCGCATCGCCCGCCGCGTTGTAGAGGGTGAAACACAGCTCCCCTTCCTGTTCGACGATCGGTGAGGCGGCGATCTTCTTCGCGGTTTCCCGCGCGTCCACCACCCCGGCGCGAAGCCGAGAGAAAAGCTTGTTGTAAAGGATCGGGCTTTCGTCGTGCAGTGCCCGTTTCGTGAGACCGGCATAGTGGCCGGTTTGTTTCGTCTTGCCGAGGATTTCGTCGCGGTGCTGCTTGAGCGTTTGTCCGCCACGGACAATCCCCTTGATTTCACTTTGCATGTTCATGGTTTTTCTCCTCCCTTGGCCGTTACACTTCTTTCAGGTGGAACAGCCGGTGACCGTCGAGCCAGGTTTCAAACCCGCCCGGCACGACGAAGGTCGTGGCGTCGGATTCGATGATTGCGGGGCCGGTGATCCGGTTGCCGGGCAACAGGCTTTCCATCTGGAAAAGCTGCGCGTCGACCCATTTGCCCTTGCGGTAGAATTGCCGTGTGCCGAGCCGGGCGTCTTCGGGCGGCGTCGGGCTGCCTTCGTCCTCTTTGGGAATCCTAGGCTTGGGGATCGGCACGGTGCCACGCATGATCGCGCCGGTGACCGAATAGCCCAGTTCGGGCGAACGTGCCGAGGCGGCGTAGACACGGCCATAGGTGTCGTTGAAGGTCTCGACCAGCTTGTCCCAGTCCGCCGCGCTCGTCGCCGAGGCGATAGGGCTTTCGATTTCGAGGTCGTTGAGCTGGCCGCGATACTGCATCCGGTAGCCGGGCTGCAACTGCACCTGGTCGCGGCTGTAGCCATTGAGTTCGAACTCTTCGAGCACCCGCTCGGCCAGTTCGTGCCAGGCCTCGTCGAGGATTTTCGCCTCGATCTCCTTGGCGTCGTCCGAGGCCTCTTCGGCGATGTTCACGTCCAGCGACTTGTCGTAGCGGTATTCGAAATCCGCTGCCGCGCAGCCGAAAGCAGAGAAGCCCGCGGCCCAGGCCGGCACGATCACGTCCTCGAAGCCCAGTCCTTCGGTATAGCCGTAGGTATGCACGGGACCGGCCCCGCCATACGAGAAGCAGGTGAAGGAGGACGGGCTGTAGCCCTTGCCCGATATCATCGATCTCAGATAGTCCCGCAGGTCGCTGTCGAGCAGTTCGATTACCCCGGCGGCCGCTTCCTCGACGGTCAACCCGAGCGGGTCCGCGACCTGTTCCTTCATGGCGTCATAGGCGCGCTGCCGGTCGAGCTTGACCTGGCCGCCAAGGAAATTGTCGGGATTGAGATAGCCAAGGATGACGTGGCAATCGGAGATCGTGACCGTGTCGATTCCGCTCTCGGCCCAACAGACCCCCACGCGGTAGCCCGCCGAATCCGGCCCGAGCTTGATCGCCTTGGTATAGGGATCGAGCCGAATGAAAGACCCCGCACCGGCGCCCACCGAGTCGAGCCCGACCAGCGGTAGCGACAGCACGAGGCGGGCCATGTCCGGATCGTTCTGGATCGCCAGTTCGCCCTGCGTGATCAGCGCCACGTCGAAGGATGTACCGCCGATATCCGAGCAGGCGATATTCTTGTATCCCAGCACTTCGCCCAGGTATTTTGCGCCGATTACGCCGCCGATCGGGCCGGAGACGATGGTGCGCGCCAGTTCCTTGGCCTTCCAACTGATTGTGCCGCCATGCGTGGCCATCACCCGGAAGTCGAATTTCGAGCCGTTTTCCTTGAATTCCGTCGAAATCTTCCTGAGCGTCTGACGAGACGGTTCAGCGGCGAAAGCCTCCAGCACGGTGGTGTTGGTGCGGTGCGTTTCCTTGCGCACCGGGTAGTAATCGGTCGAGGCGAAAATCGGGATGTTCTTGCCCGCCTTCTCGATTTCCTCGGACACGATATCGCGCACCCGGCGCTCGTGTCCGGGGTTTTTGTAGCTGTGCAGGAGCGAGATCACGATGCCCTCGACATCCTGCGCGATCAGTTCCCGCGCAGCTGTGCGTGCCGTCTCCTCACGCAGCGGGATGACCACGCTCCCGAACATGTCGACCCGCTCCATTACGCCGCGCGTCAGGTGGCGCGGCACCAGCGGATCGTCATAGTAGTGGGTGTTGAGATGGATGCGGTCTTCGTAGGCAAAGCCCAGATAGGCCTGAATGGCCCGGCCCATGCGGTGAAAATCCTCCATCCCCGCATTGACGATAAGCCCTGTCTTCAGCCCCTTGCGCTGCACCACCCGGTTCAGCATGGCGGTGCCGGAATAGACCCCGGTCTGGATCGACCCCAGGGCCTCCTCCAGCGACAGGCCCCAGTGCTCCAGCCCTTCGCGGCTCGATTCGATCAGCCCGCGGGCTTCGTTGTCCGGCGTCGATTGCGCCTTTCCGACCACGAATTCCCCGTCGGCGTCGACGAAGAACGTGTCGGTCATCGTGCCGCCCGCGTCGATGCCAAGCACCTGCACGGAACGGCTGTTTTTCTTGTCCAGTGGCACGAAAAACTCCTCCCTTTGCGATGGCCGGCCCGGAATGGGCGCGACCGTAAGAGGGAGGATGCACATGCCGCCCGGTCCTGGGATGTCCGGTTTTCGTCCGGCCCGACGGACATGCCGCGGACGCGAAGTCAGGGTTTGCGCTGTCGGGAAATTCCGTAGCTGTCCAGCTTGAGGTAAAGCGTGGAACGCGCGATGCCCAGGCGGCGTGCGACTCGCGAAAGGTTGCCGTTCTCGGCCTCTATCGCGCCTTGAATCTCGGCCCGTTCGATATCGCGCAACGTTTCGGCGCGGGTTCGTGGGGCAGGTTTCTGGAATTCCGGTGGCAGGCTGCGTTCGTCGATCAGCCCTGTAGGGGACAGGGCGTCGAGCGACGCCACCAGATTGCGCATCTCGATCAGGTTGCCCGGCCAGTTGTATCGTTTCAGGGCGGTCATCGCCCCCGAGGTAAATCGCAATTCCCGTCGTCTGGCTTCGGCCGCGTGGATCTGGGCGATCTGGCGCAGAAGCGGCTCGATCTCTTCGTCCCGTTCGCGCAACGGCGGGATATGAAGGCGTGCGCCGGCGATCCGGAAATAGAGATCGCTGCGGAAATCGCCGGCACACATCGCGTCATAGAGCGAGCGGGCCGACAACGCGACGATCCTCGTCCCGCAGTTCATCGCCTGTTCGACCAGAGTGAACAGGAGTTTCTGCACGGGTTTGGCGGTGGCGCCCGGACTGTTGAGACACAAAACGCCGCCGTTCGTTCCGATGGCGCCCGCCGCGAGATCCTTGCGAAGCGTTTCCTCTGTCAACTGGACGCAGTCGATCAGGTCGAATGGCCCGTCCCCTTGCGCGCTTGCGCGATGGATCGCCCTGGCCAGGAACGTCTTGCCGGTGCCGGTCTCGCCTTCGATCAGCACGGGCATTTGCGTTTCCGCCAGTCTCTGGGCTTGTGTGCACAGGGCCGCGGAAATGGTGCCCGCGCTGCCGATCTGGCGCAGCCCCGTACCGATGCCCTTGCCCGTCCGCCTTTGCGGGCGGCGGAGTGAGAGCAGAATGCCGATGGCCTCCCCGTGGTCGGCGATCACTTCCAGATCGGTTCCCTCCATGCAGTCGGTCAGGGTTTGCCCGATCTGTTCGGGCGACAGGTCGATGAGATCGGGAATCCTCTCCCGCAATTCGTGCAGGGCATCGTCATCGTCGCAGAAACGGGCGAATTCCTCGGTGGAAAAGACGTTTGCCCCCGCGCGGTCCAGGATGAGCATCGGATCGTTGCCACGCCGGAGCCGACGAATATGCAGCTTTTCCAGCAGGACCTCGTGTTCACGGGAGAGCATGCGGGTCAATTCCGTCTCGACCTGCAATGCCAGGGCTGCCGAAAGGGCGACGGCGTTGGGTTGTCCGATTCCTGCGGGCCATGAAATGTCCACCACGCCGAGGATGCGCCCCGTTCCCGGTTCGATGACGGGCGTCGCCGCGCAGTTCCAGCACTGGATCGCCTCGCAAAAGTGTTCCGCATCCTGAATCAGGGTGGATCGGCCGAGATGGAGCGCGGTGCCGATGGCGTTGGTTCCGATTTCGTCCTCCGACCAGCGTCCTCCGGGATGGAGATGCGTTTCCTGCGCACGGGCCAGCGTGTGTGGATCGCCCGCGCCATCGATCAACACGCCGGTGCTGTCGCTCAGAAGCAGAATGTCGTTGGTGTCGATCAGCAGTTGCCGTGAGCGGTTTATCGCGCCCTGCGCCGCCTTGCTCAGGCGCCGCGACAGGACACGGCGGTGTTCCAGGCCCTCGTCGTTCAGGACAGGCGCACTGGTTCTGCCTGAAATCGGATGCTGGGCCGAACGCTTCCAGCTTTCGATGACATCGGGGCGCATCCCCACAGGCATCTGCCCCATGCCCATGAAACTCTCCCATTCCCTTTTCCTGACGAAGCTCTCCATGCTTTCCTCCCGTAAAGATCAGCCGTCAGAGGTCGATTCGGATATATGCTCTCGCTTTGATCTTGGCTCCTCAACAAGATAAAGCGCGCGAATCGATCAATTTCGATTGATGAACTCTTCATAACAACTGAAAGACGCCCGAAGTGTCCAAATATCGGACAATCGGTCTATATCGCCGCATGGCTCCATGTTGCGGCGATCCGTTGAATCCTCAGACACGACGACATTGTCAGGCGTAAGGCTGTGGGTTCGGTTTCGATTTTCATAGCCGGCGCTTCACCCGGGCACCACGTCTTCCAAAACAAAGACACCCGTTATCCGGCAGTGTCGCTGTGCCGGGGCTCTGGCGGGCCGCCTGCATTTTCAGCGGCGGGCATCCGTGAGGCGTGGCAAAAGCATCGGGGTCAGGTACATCGGGATCTGGTAGCAGCCCACGAAGACCATCAGGGGGGCCGCCGTTTCGGGCGGTACGGCGGCAAGGAACAGTGCGAGGTTGCGATTGCCTGCGGCGATGGCCACGGACAGGGCTTCGGGCCGGGGCAGGGCGCTGCGGGCGGTGCGCCATGCGGCGAAGGTCTGCACAAGGTAAAGCCCCCAGGCGAGCGCGAATGCCGCCGCCAGCTGGCCGGGGGTGTCGCGGGCGGCGGGGGCCACGGCGGACATCAGGGCGATCACGATCAGCGCCATAGCCAGCACCATGATCCCGTCGAGCGCCGGGCGCGTTTCGGGCCGGGTCAGGGCGGGGATGCGGGCGCGCAGAACCAGCGCGACCCCTGCGGATATGCCGATGATCGCCAGGAGCCGCAATGCGCCCGAGATCACCGCCCACGGGTCGGGAAAGACCGGCAGGACGACAAACACCGGCACCGCCGTCAGGGGCAACAACGCCGTGCCCATGATCAACATGCGCAGGGCGGCACCGCCATCGGCGCCGGACATCACGGCAAGGCCGGGCGTCCCTGTGATGGGGGCGCCGGCAAGGGCCAGTACGACGCCCGTGGCCAGAGGGGAGTCCAGCAAACCGCAAGCCCAGAGAAGCCCACCGGCCACGAACGGCGCGGCGCATTGCAGGATCAGCGTGGTGGTCAGGGCGCGCGGGGCTTTGCCCGCGCGCGGCAGGGCGGCGCGGGGCCCTTCACGCAGGGTCGTGATGCACAGCATCACCGCGATGAACGGCACGATGGCCGGGGCCAGGTATCCGGCCAGGCCCGGCAGCGAGACGCCCGCCACCAGCCCCGCGATCAACAGCCAGCGCCCGTGCCTGGCCAGGGTGGCCAGCGCCCTCACAGCGTGGTCGCCGCACGCGCGGCGTGATCGTAACTGCCTGAAACCGCGCGCAGCAGTGCCGCCAGCCGCGACATGTCTTCGGGGCGGAAGCCGGTTTCGCGCGCCAGGTCCACCAGAAGCGCCTCGCGCACCTCGGCGTAGCGGGTGCAGAGCGCCGCGCCCCTCGCGGTGATCTCGACGGATTTCTCCTTGCCCTTGCGGGCGGTCGTCACCAGCTTGCGCTCGGACAGCTTGCGCACGGCGTAGCTGACCAGATGCGCGTCTTCGATATGCAGCACCAGCCGGATATCGGCCAGTGTCTTGGCCCGGTCGCGATGGTTGACGAGATGCAGGATCAGCACCTCCAGCGGCGACATGCCGGGTGCGCCGGCAGCGTCCATGCAGCGGGTGATCCAGCGCTGAAAGGCGTTGTTGGCCATGGTCAGCGCATATTCGACCTCGGACAGTTCGGGCAGGCCCGATGCGGCCAGATGCGCCGAACTGACGACCGGCCCGACGCCGGGGGGTTTCCTCTCGCTCTCACTCATCGCGACAACATCGTTCCGGGCAGCCACAGGGCGATCTGCGGGAACAGCGACAGGATCGCCACGGCCACCACCAGCAGGCAGAAAAACGGCGCGGCATAGCGCGCGACGGCGAATATGTCGCGTCCGGTGATCGTCTGGATGACGAACAGGTTGAACCCGACGGGCGGGGTGATCTGGCTCATTTCCACCACGAGGACAAGGAAGATGCCGAACCAGATCGGGTCGATCCCGGCGGCGATCACCATCGGCAGGATGATCGAAACGGTCAGCACCACGATCGAGATCCCGTCAAGGAACATGCCCATGACGATAAAGAACACCGTCAGCATCGCCAGCAACGCATAGGATGACAGGCCCATGTCGCCAATGGCGCGGGCCAGTTCGCGGGGGATGCCGGTATAGCCCATGGCGACGGTCAGGAACGAGGCCCCGGCCAGGATAAAGGCGATCATGCAGGTGGTGATCGTGGCCGCGCGCAGCGAATCGAAGAACCCCGCCAGCGACAGCGCGCCGGTCAGTCCCGCAAGGATCAGCGCGCCGGTCACGCCGATCACGGCGGCCTCGGTCGGGCTGGCGACGCCAAGGTAGATCGAGCCGATCACCGCTAGGATCAGGCCGACGACCGGCAGCAGCCGGGCGGCGGCGGCCAGTGCCTCGCGCCGGTCGGCGGGCGGTTCGGCCTCGGGCATGCGGTCGCGGTTCAGCATCGACCACAGCATGATATAGCCGCCGAACAGCGCCGCCAGCATCAGCCCCGGCAGGACTCCGGCCAGAAACAGCCGCGCGATGGATTGCTCGGTCGCCGCGCCATAGACGATCAGGATGATCGACGGCGGAATCAGAAAGCCGAACGTGCCCGACCCGGCCAGCGTGCCGATGGCCATGCGGTCGTCATAGCCGCGCGCTTTCAGCTCGGGCAGGGACATGCGCCCGATGGTGGCGGTGGTGGCCGCCGACGATCCGGATACGGCGGCAAACAGCGCACAGCCCAGCACGTTCACATGCAAGAGCCGCCCCGGCAGGCGCGAGGTAAAGGGCGCAAGCCCCGAAAACATGTCCGATGACAGGCGCGAACGCACAAGGATTTCGCCCATCCAGATGAACATCGGCAGCGCCGTCAGATCCCAGACGGACAGCCCGCCCCAGACCTTGGTGGCGAACACCAGAGAGGGCGGCGCGGGTGCGGCGGCCAGCATGGCGACCAGCCCCACCGCGATCAGGGCAAAGCCCACCCACAGCCCGGCGGCCAGCGCACCGAACAGGACAATCACCAGAAGCGGCGCAAGCGTTGCGATCTCCATTATTCGGCCTCCTGCGTGGTGGCCTCGGCGGCCTGATAGGCAGGGATGCCGCCGCGCGCCAGCGTCACCATCGCGTCGATCAGCGCAATGCAGAACAGCGCAAGGCCAGCGGTCATGATCCCCTGGGGAATGGCCAGCGGGATCGGGATGACCCCATAGCTGACCGAACCGAATTTGAGGCTGTCCAGGGCCTGCAACGCGCTGGACCATGTGGCAAAAGCCGCCAGCCCGGCGGCCAGTGCGCAGACCAGAACGCCCATCCAGCGCGCCAGCGTGTCGGGCAGGGACTGGATCAACAGTTTCACCCGCACATGGCTGCCCGCCTGCAAGGTTCCGGCAAGGCCCAGAAAAACAGCGCCGGTGAACAGGAAGGCCCCGAATTCCGCGAGCGACGGAATAGTCAGGCCGGGCGGTGGCAGGTCCATCAGGCGCGCGGCGCGGTCTGTCAGCCGCCCAAGAACCTGCAACAGCACAAGCACCGCAATCAGTGCAAAGGTGATGGCCGCCAGCCATAGCGCGGCAGCATAAAGGCGGTCGAGCATCCGGCGCATCCCGGCCCTCCGGCTAATAAGGGAATGAGAAAAGAGGCGGGGCGGTTATCGCGCCCCGCCTGACGGATCACTTGGCCGCGTTATAGGCGTCGATGACCTGCTGGCCCTCGTCCCCCGCATTTTCAAGCCATTCCTGAGTCATGGTCGCGCCGATCTCGGCCAGTTCGGCCGACAGGGTCTCGGACGGTGCCGAAACGGTCATGCCGTTCTCCTCGAGCGTTGCCATCTTGGCTGCGGTTTCCTCGGCCGACATTTCCCAGCCGCGGGTCTCGGCCTCGGCGGCGGCATCCAGAATCGCCTGACGCTGATCGTCGGGCAGGGCGTCGAAAACGCCGGAGTTCACGATCACCATGTTCTTGGGCAGCCAAGCCTGCGTATCGGTGTAATGCGAGGTGAAATCCCATGCCTGGCTGGACACGCCGGTTGAGGGCGACGTGATCATCGCGGCCACCCGGCCGGTGGCGAAGGCGGTGGGAATGTCGCCGGTCTCAAGCTGTGTGGGAACCGCGCCCATCAACTGCGCCAGCCGTTCGGTCGCCGCGTTATAGGCCCGGAAGGCTGCACCTTGCAGATCGGCGGTCGAGTTCACCGGGGCCTCGGTATAGATGCTCTGGCCCGGCCACGGCACGGCGAACAGAAGCGTCAGCCCCTGAGCGGCCAGTTTTTCCTCGACCAGCGGACGCGATGCGGTCCAGAGGGCGCGTGCCTCGTCATAGCTGGAAGCCAGGAACGGAATCGAATCGACGGCAAAGACCGGGTCTTCGTTGGCCAGCCGCGACATCAGGACCTCACCGATCGGGGCCAGGCCCCGGCGGACGGAATCCTTGATCTCGGGATGGGCATAAAGCGAGCCGGCGGAATGCACCGTGATCTCGACTTCGCCCTCGGTGGCGGCGGCCACGTCTTCAGCAAATTGCTGGATGTTCTGGGTGTGGAAAACGCTGTCGCCATAAGGGGTTGGCATATCCCAGTTCGCGGCGGCGGCAGGCAGCGCAAGAGCGGCGGCGGCAATGGCGCCGGGCAGGCTGCGGAAAAGGCTGATGGTCATGTTGTTTTTCCCTGTCGTCTGAGGGGCGGCGATCTGACGAAACCGGGCGCGCCGCCCTTGGCCCGGATTTGGAAAGCTTGACCAGACGCTGACAATTTGTCAACGATTTGTGATTGAATACTGTTTCAAGAGGAGCGCGGGGATGAGCGACGCCATGTCAGGCCGCTGGGATTTCTGGATCGACCGGGGGGGTACTTTTACCGATGTGATCGGGCGTGACCCGGCTGGCGAATTGTCGGCGATGAAGCTGCTTTCCGAGAACCCCGGCGTCTACGATGACGCAGCAATAGAAGGGATTCGCCGCTTTCTCGGCGCCGCTCCGGGCGCCATCCCGCCCGAGCGGATCGGCACCGTGCGCATGGGTACCACCGTGGCCACCAACGCCCTGCTGGAGCGCAAGGGGGATCGCACGCTTCTGCTGATCACCAAAGGCTTCCGCGATGCGTTGCGAATCGGCTATCAGGATCGTCCCGATATCTTCGCCAAGGATATCGTCCTGCCCGAAATGCTGTATGAACGCGTTGCCGAAGTGGATGAGCGCGTGCGCACCGACGGCACGGTCGAGCGCGATCTCGACCTGACCGGCGCGCGCAAGGTTCTGGAGCAGGCCAAGGCCGACGGGATCGACGCCGTGGCCATTGTCCTGATGCACGCCTGGACCGCCCCCGACCATGAACAGCACCTGGCCGAGGCCGCCCGCGCCGCCGGGTTCGGGCAGGTCTCCGTCAGTCACGAGGTCTCGCCGCTGATCAAGCTGGTGGGCCGGGGCGACACCACTGTCGTCGATGCCTATCTCACGCCGATCCTGTCGCGCTATGTCGAAAAGGTGGCGCAGGCGCTGGGCGCTACGCCCCCCGATCAGGACGGCCCGACGCTGCAATTCATGATGTCCTCGGGCGGGCTGACCGCGGCGGACCGGTTCAAGGGGCGCGATGCGATCCTGTCCGGGCCCGCGGGGGGCGTCGTGGGCATGGCGCGCACCGGCCAGATCGCGGGCGAGGATCGTGTGATCGGTTTCGACATGGGCGGCACCTCGACCGATGTGGCGCATTTCGACGGCAATTTCGAACGCGCCTTTGAAACGCAGGTGGCGGGGGTACGCATGCGCGCGCCCATGCTGCGGGTTCACACCGTTGCCGCCGGGGGCGGGTCCGTCCTGCATGCCGATCCGGGGCGGTTTCGCGTCGGGCCGGACAGCGCCGGGGCCGATCCCGGCCCGGCCTGTTACCGCCGGGGCGGGCCGCTGACGGTGACGGATGCCAACGTGATGCTGGGCAAGCTCAACCCCGATTACTTTCCGCCGATCTTCGGCCCCGATCAGGATCAGCGTCTGGATTACGATACCGTCGCGGCGAAATTCGCCGACATCGCAAGGGCCGAGGGCAAGAGCCCCGAAGAGGTCGCCGAGGGTTTCCTGCGCATCGCCGTGGAAAACATGGCCAACGCGATCAAGAAGATCAGCGTGCAGCGCGGCTATGACGTGACGCGCTATTTGCTCAACGCCTTTGGCGGGGCCGGGGGGCAGCATGCCTGCCTCGTGGCCGATTCCCTGGGCATGACCAAGGTTCTGGTGCATCCGCTGTCGGGCCTGTTGTCGGCCTATGGCATCGGGCTGGCCCGCGTGACCGAGGCGCGCCAGCGCGGCCTTGAAACCGAGCTGTCCGAAGATGGCAAGCCCGAGGTCGAAACCGCGCTCGCCGATCTGTCGGCGGATGTGCACGCCGCGCTGGCGGCGCAGGGCGTCCCGGAGGCGGGCGTTACCCTGATCCCGCGCCTGCATCTGCGTTACGCGGGCACCGACACGGCCCTGCCAGTGGTCTGGGAGGGCGACGTGCAGGCCGCGCGCGCCGCGTTCGAAACCGCGCATGAGGCCGAGTTCGGCTTTACCGCGCCCGACGCCCGGCTGGTGATCGAATCCGCCGAGATCGAAGGGCAGGCTGCCGATCCTTCGGCCGATCCCGAACCCCATGCCGATCCCGACACGGGCGAGGCCGCCTCCGTGGCCGAGGTGCCGCTTTATTCCGGCGGCAAGACCCATCAGGCCCGCGTCGTCATGCGCGAGGCCCTGACGCCGGGGCGCAGCGTGGACGGGCCCGCCCTGATCATCGAACCCAACCAGACCATCGTCGTCGAACCCGGCTGGCGGGCCGGGGTCACGCCGCACGATCACGTCCTGATGACCCGCGCCGAAGCCGCGCAGCGCGACAAGGCGATGGGCACCGAGGCCGACCCGATCCTGCTGGAGGTGTTCAACAACCTCTTCATGAACATCGCCGAGCAAATGGGCGTGGCGCTTCAGAAAACCGCGCGTTCGGTGAACATCAAGGAGCGGCTGGATTTCTCCTGCGCGGTGTTCGATGCCGACGGGGCGCTTGTCGCCAATGCGCCGCATATGCCGGTGCATCTGGGCTCGATGGATCGCTCGGTCGAAACCATCATCCGGCTGAACAAGGGCAAGGTGCGCCCCGGTGACGTGTTCGCCCTGAACGCGCCCTATAACGGCGGCACGCACCTGCCCGATATCACCGTCGTGACCCCTGTCTTCGGCGACTCTGGCGATGACATCCTGTTCTGGGCCGCCTCGCGCGGGCACCATGCGGATGTGGGCGGGGTCGCGCCCGGCTCGATGACGCCGCTGGCCACCACAGTGGACGAAGAGGGCGTGCTGATCGACAATTTCAAGCTGGTCGAGGGCGGGCGCTTCCGCGAGGACGCGCTGCACGACCTGCTGACCGATCACCCCTATCCCGCGCGCAATCCCGAACAGAACATCGCTGACCTTAAGGCGCAGGTCGCGGCGAACGCCCGTGGCGTGGCCGAGCTGAAGGCGATGATCGGGCAGTTCGGGCTGGAGGTCGTGCAGGCCTATATGGGCCATGTGCAGGACAACGCCGCCGCCGAGGTCGCCCGCGTGATCGGGCGCCTGTCGGACGGGGCCTATGAATACGAAACCGACACCGGGCAGGTGATCCGCGTGAAGATCACCGTGGATCGCGACGCGGGCGAGGCGACGGTGGATTTCACCGGCACCTCCGAGGTGCAGGCCAACAACTTCAACGCCCCCGAGCCGGTGACACGCGCGGCGGTGCTCTATGTGTTCCGCGTCATGGTGGAATCCCCGATCCCGATGAACGCGGGCTGTCTGCGCCCGGTGAAAATCGTGATCCCCGATGGCTGCATGCTCTCGCCGCGCTATCCGGCGGCGGTGGTCGCGGGCAATGTGGAAACCTCGCAGCATGTCACCAACGCGCTGTTCGGGGCTCTGGGGGCGATTGCCAACAGCCAGGGCACGATGAACAATCTGACCTTCGGCAACGACCGGCACCAGTATTACGAAACGCTGTGTTCGGGCAGCCCGGCGGGCGTGCTCAACGATGGCACCGGCTTTGCCGGGACGGATGCGGTGCATGTCCACATGACCAACTCGCGCCTCACCGACCCCGAGGTGCTGGAACTGCGCTATCCCGTGTTGCTGGAGGATTTCCGCATCGATCCCGGATCGGGCGGGCAGGGGCGTTTCGCGGCAGGCGACGGCACCACCCGACGCATCCGCTTCCTCGAAGACATGGAAATGGCGATCCTGTCCTCGCATCGCGGGCGTCCGCCGCAAGGCATCGCGGGCGGCGGGGCTGGCCGTGTCGGCAAAACCGAAATTCAGCGCGCCGATGGCACGCTGGAGCCCCTGCGCGCCGCCGATCAGAACCGCGTCGCGCCGGGCGATTGCGTGACGGTGGTCACGCCCACGGCGGGCGGCTACGGCAGCAAAGAGTGATGGTGACGCGGGCGGGACAACCCCGCCCGTGGCCACCCCGGCCCGATGGCGGGCGGCGGGCCGGTTTCAGGTCCGGCGTGTGTTCCGCGCGCTATCGCCGTGCGGGGGAAAACGCGGGCAGGCTGTCCAGCGCCTCCTTGAGGGCATCCCCCCATCCCTTCGACACGGCCTGGAAATAAGGGTTGTCCTGCTCGATCCGGCCCTGCGCACCGCGTTTGAGGCTGTCGGTTTCGTAGAAATGATAATCGAACGGCGCCCCCACGGTCAGGTTCGCCTTGAGCGTGGAATCGAAACTGACGATCAGCAGCTTCATCGCCTCTTCAAAGCTCATCGCCGGATCGTAGGCGCGCACCAGAATGGGGCGGCCGTATTTGGTTTCGCCGATCTGGAAAAACGGGGTGTCGCGGCCCGCTTCGATGAAATTGCCCTCGGGATAGATCATGAACAGGCGCGGGGGGCTGCCCGCGATCTGGCCGCCGACGATCAGCGTGGCGTTGAACGTGCTGTCGGCGCGCAATCCGCCGCTGCCCTGTTGCTCGATCACTTCGCGCAGGGTTTCGGCCACCATGCGCACCGCCTGAAACAACGACGGCGCCGTCAGCAGCGAGGGCTTGCGTTCTTCCGGGGATTTGCTGCGCTCGTCCAGCAGGCTGACCACGGCCTGCGTCGTGGCCAGGTTGCCCGCCGCCATCAGCGTGATCACGCATTCGCCGGGGGTTTCCCAGACGGTCATCTTCCGGAAGGTCGAGATATTGTCCAACCCGGCATTCGTCCGGGTGTCGGACATGAATAACAGCCCCTTGTCCAGAACCATCCCCACACAATATGTCATGTCGCTGTCCCTATTGCTGCGCTACGTCGATGCGAACGTCCAGCAATTCGCCGTCGCCGCCCACGCGCAGGCCGGATACCGGAGAGGCATCGCCATAGTCCAGCCCCGTCGCAACCCGGACATAGCGGGCATCGGGGGAAATCCCGTTGGAAATATCGAACCCGACCCAGCCCAGACCCTCGACATGCGCTTCGGCCCACGCATGCATCGCGTCTTGCACGGTGCGGTCGTCCAGCATCAGGTATCCCGAAACATAGCGCGCCGGAACACCCAGTTCGCGGGCACAAGACAGAAAGACATGAGTGTGATCCTGACATACGCCCGCCCCGGCCTCCAGCACGTCCTCGGCGCTCCAGCCGGGGTGCGAGGCTCCGATTTCATAGCGCACGCTTGAGCGGATCGCACTCGCCAGATCGTGCAGCCCCTCCAGCCCGCCATCGGCCCCGACATCGCGCAGAAAGGCGCGCACCCCGCTTTTCGCCTGGGTCAATCCGGTTTGGCGGCGAAACAGCCACAAGGGCGCCGGGCCGCGGTGCGGGCCGATGACGCCGCTGGTATCGGTCAGCTCGACCTCGCCTTCGCTGATCACCGACAGGGCCGTGGCGTTGCGGGCGAAACTGATCAGTTCGACGGTGTTGTGGAAATGGTCTTCAAAGCTCAGTTCCTTCTGCCCGTTCTCGACGCGGGTCTGCCAGGATATGATATGCTGTTGCGGCGAGGTCTTGGGCGTCTTGCGCAATTGTTGCAGCCCATAGCTGACCGGCTGGTCGAAACGGTATTCGGTGGCATGTTGGATTTTCAGCCGCATGGGATCACTCGTAAAACCTGTAGTCGATTTCGATCTGGCGCGCGACCTGGCCCAGATGGTCCAGAATCTGGCCGATGAACTCGTGCAGCCCGAAATCGAAAATCGCGTTGACATCGTGCGACAGGTACATCGCCTGCAAGTGGTTCACCTGTTTCAGCGAGGGCATGAGCGTGCGGTCGCCCTTGTGCAGATAGCGCAGGTTGTCGCACAGTTTGTCCACGCAAAAGGCAAGGCTGCGCGGCATGCGCTTGTCCAGGATCAGGAATTGCGTGATTTCCAGCGGCCCCGCGCCGGCCCCGTATTCCATGCGAAACCCGCCATGCGCCGACAGCGAGCGCAGGATCGTTTCCCACTGCACATTGTCGATCGAGGTGCCCACCGAACCCGCCGAGGGCAGCAGCACGTAATATTTCACGTCTAGGATGCGCGCGGTGTTGTCGGCGCGCTCCAGAAACGTGCCCAGCCGGGCGAAATCGTAGATTTCATTGCGCAGCATTGTGCCATGGGTCATCCCCCGCACAAGCGAGGTGCTTTGCCGGATCGCGCGCAACACCTGCGGCAGGTCGCGCTCCCTGACCCGGCGCGCCAGCAGGTCGCGCGCGTCCATATAGGCGGCATTGACCGCCTCCCAGACTTCGCCGGTCACGGCGGCCCGCACCAGCCGGGCGTTCTGGCGGGCGGCCTCGATGCAGGACAGGACCGACGACGGGTTGCCGCGCGCCCGCAGCATCCAGTTGATCGCCGTTTCCTGGTTCAGGTCTTCGTCCTGAGCCCGGAACGCCGTCAGCGTTCCCGCCGATTGCAGGACAGGGCCCCATTCCTCGTCCCGGTCGTTCAGCCGGGTCAGCGCGATGCGCTGGCCGGTCTCGATCAGGCGGGCGGTGTTTTCGGCGCGTTCGAGATAGCGGTACATCCAGAACAGGCCATTTGCGGTTTTTCCCAGCATCTGCGCTCAGTCCTCCAGCACCCAGGTATCCTTGGTGCCCCCGCCCTGGGACGAGTTCACCACCAAGGAGCCTTTCTTCAGCGCCACCCGCGTCAGCCCGCCGGGGGTGACACGAATGCCCTTCGGACTGGCCAGAACGAAGGGCCGCAAATCGACATGGCGCGGGGCCAGCCCCTGCCGGGAGAAAATCGGAACGGTGGACAGGCTGAGCGTGGGCTGCGCGATATAATTGCCCGGACGCGCCTTGAGCTTGGCGCGGAACGCGGCAAGTTCCTTTTTCGAGGCGGTGGGACCGATCAGCATCCCGTACCCGCCCGAGCCATGCACCTCCTTGACGACCAGATCGGCCAGATTGTCCAGCACATAGGCCAGATCGTCGGCTTCCGAACACCGGAAGGTGGGCACGTTGCGCAGCAAGGGGCGCTCGCCGGTGTAGAACTCCACGATCTCGGGCATGTAGGAATAGATCGCCTTGTCGTCGGCAATGCCCGTGCCGGGGGCGTTGGCGATGGTGATATTGCCCGCGCGGTAGACATCCATGATGCCCGGCACCCCCAGCTGGCTGTCGGGGTTGAAGTTCAGCGGATCGAGGAAATCATCATCCACCCGGCGATACAGCACGTCGATGGGGGTGTAGCCCCGCGTCGTGCGCATCGCGACGCGCCCGTCCACCACGCGCAGGTCATGCCCCTCGACCAGTTCGACACCCATCTGGTCGGCCAGAAAGGCATGTTCGAAATAGGCCGAGTTGTAGATGCCCGGCGTCAGGACGGCCACCACCGGCTTGCCTTCGGTGCAGGCCGGGGCGCAGGCAGCCAGCGACTGGCGCAAATCGGTGGGATAGGTCTGAACCGGCTGCACGCGATTGCGCGAAAACAGCTCGGGAAACATTTGGAGCATAGTTTCGCGGTTTTCCAGCATATAGCTGACGCCAGAGGGCGTGCGCGCATTGTCCTCCAGCACATAGAACTCACCCGGCCCGGTGCGCACCAGATCGATTCCAACGATATGGGTATAGATGCCGCCGGGCGGCGCGACCCCGATCATCTGCGGCAGGAAGGCGTCGTTGCGGCTGATCATCTCTTGCGGGATGCGCCCGGCCTTCACGATTTCCTGCTTGTGATAGATGTCGTGGATGAAGGCGTTGATCGCGCGGACCCGCTGTTCGATTCCGCGCGACAGCCGTGCCCATTCCGGTCCCGAGATGATGCGCGGGATGATATCGAAGGGGATCAGCCGTTCTTCGGCTTCGGCGCGCCCATAGACGTTGAAGGTGATCCCGGTCAGGCGAAACAGCGTGTCGGCTTCGCGTTGCTTGGCGCGCAGGCGTGCCACGTCTTCGCCCTGAAACCACTCCTGAAACCCCACATATGGATCGCGCAGGCGCTCGTCCTGGCCCCACATCTCGTCAAAGACCGCTGTCTTGTCCATGCGTCACCCCGGTTACCTGTTTCAAGCAACCGGGAAGGGGCGCGGACTGTCCACGCAATCCACCCCGAACCCTGCCGCATGGCCCGGTCGGACCGGCGTTGTGGGTAAAAAATGGGCGTATCGCCTGATTTTTGGGCGCGTTTTATCAAAGGCCTGTCTCGCAGTGGCGTGACGGTCGCTTCAATGGGGTGTCGGGGGAGGGGCGTGCTGTGCACGCAAGGCCCGGCAGGGCCGCGAGCAGCCCCGCCCGGCGCATCATGGCCGGGCGGAGCCGTCAGGATCGTATCAGGCCAGATCGAAACGATCGGCGTTCATGACCTTGGTCCAGGCGGCAACGAAATCCTTGACGAATTTCTCCTTGTTGTCGTCCTGGGCATAGACCTCGGCATAGGAGCGCAGGATCGAGTTCGATCCGAACACCAGGTCCATGCGGGTGGCCGTCCACTTGACCGCGTCGGTCTTGCGGTCGCGGATCTCGTAGGCGCCGTCCTCGGCCTTCTTCCACGTATTCGCCATATCGGTCAGGTTCACGAAGAAGTCGGTCGTCAATGCGCCTTCCTTGTCGGTCAGGACACCGTGCTTGGTGCCGCCGTGGTTGGTGCCCATGACGCGCATGCCGCCGACCAGAACCGTCATTTCATTGGCGGTCAGGCCCATCAGCTGCGTGCGGTCCAGCATCAGTTCCTCGGGGCTGACGATATAGTCCTTCTTCAGCCAGTTGCGATAGCCATCGGCCAGCGGCTCCAGCACGTCGAAGGATGCCGCGTCGGTCATCTCGTCGGTCGCGTCGCCACGGCCCGGCGCAAAGGGCACCTCGATGTCGAAACCGGCGGCCTTGGCGGCCTGCTCGACACCCAGGTTCCCGGCCAGCACGATCATGTCGGCTACGCTCGCCCCGGTTTCCGCCGCGATCGGCTCCAGCACCGACAGCACACGCGCCAGGCGCTCGGGCTCGTTGCCTTCCCAGTCCTTTTGCGGGGCAAGGCGGATGCGCGCACCATTGGCGCCGCCGCGCATGTCCGACCCGCGGAACGTGCGGGCGCTGTCCCATGCGGTCGAAACCATGTCCGACAGCGACAGACCCGAAGCCGCGATTCTGGCCTTGGCCGCGTTCACGTCATAGTCATAGCGCCCGGCCGGAACCGGATCTTGCCAGATCAGATCTTCCTGCGGTGCGTCCGGGCCGATATAGCGGGCTTTCGGCCCCATGTCGCGGTGCGTCAGCTTGAACCAGGCGCGGGCGAAGGTTTCACTGAAATACTCGGGATCGGCCATGAACTTCTGGCAGATTTCGTTGTAGATCGGGTCCACCTTCATCGCCATGTCGGCATCGGTCATCATCGGGTTGTGACGGATCGACGGATCGGTCGCGTCCACCGGCATGTCCTCTTCCTTGATGTCGATCGGCTCCCACTGCCAGGCACCTGCGGGGGATTTGCGCAACTCCCACTCATACCCGAACAGCAGGTCGAAAAAGCCCATGTCCCATTGCGTCGGGTGGGTCGTCCATGCCCCTTCGAGGCCCGAGGTCACGGCGTTGGCGGCCTTGCCTTCCATCTTGGGGTTGTCCCAGCCCATGCCCTGCATCTCGGGGCCTGCGGCCTCGGGATCGGGGCCCAGCAGGGAGGCGTCGCCATTGCCGTGGGTCTTGCCGACGGTGTGGCCGCCTGCGGTCAGCGCTGCGGTTTCCTCGTCGTCCATCGCCATCCGGGCAAAGGTTTCGCGCACCTGCGCGGCGGTTTTCATCGGGTCCGGCGTGCCGTTCACCCCTTCGGGGTTCACATAGATCAGGCCCATCTGCACGGCGGCCAGCGGGTTTTCCATCGACGAAGGATCGTCCACGTTTTCATAGCGCTCGTCGCTGGGGGCAAGCCATTCCTTTTCCGAGCCCCAGTAGGTGTCGATCTCGGGGTGCCAGATATCCTCGCGGCCAAAGGCGAAGCCGTAGGTTTTCAGGCCCATGTTCTCATAGGCGATGGTCCCCGCCAGAATGATCAGGTCGGCCCAGCTGACCTTGTTGCCGTATTTCTTCTTGATCGGCCACAGCAGGCGGCGCGCCTTATCGAGGCTCACGTTGTCGGGCCACGAGTTCAGCGGTGCAAAGCGCTGGTTGCCGGTACCGCCGCCGCCGCGGCCGTCCGCCGTGCGGTACGATCCCGCAGCGTGCCACGACATGCGGATCATCAGGCCGCCATAATGGCCCCAGTCCGCCGGCCACCATTCCTGGCTGTCGGTCATCAGCGCGTGCATGTCTTTCTTCAGCGCGTCGAAATCGAGCCCTTTGACCGCTTCACGATAGTTGAAATCCTTCCCCATCGGGTTGGTCTTGCTGTCGTGCTGGTGCAGGATGTCCAGGTTCAGGGCATTGGGCCACCAATCCATGTTGGATTTCCCGGCCGCAGTATTGCCGCCGTGCATGATCGGGCATTTGCCCGCAGTGTTCATGTCATTGCCGTCCATGAGTGTCTCCGTGTCTTTGCTTCGGTTTCGTGGCTTGACGCGCGTGCTTGCAGCATGCGCGCCGTGGAAAAAGGTTCAAGCACATTTCCATGACGGATTCGCTTGATACCTTGCTTGGTATCAAAGAATTGCGATAAGATGAATTTGGAATTTTTAATTGAAGTGATAAGGTTTTGTTATGAAGAGCCTGTCAATGAAACACCTGCGCTATTTCGAGGCGCTGGCCCGGCACGGCCATTTCGGGCGTGCCGCGGAAACCTGTGCAATCTCGCAGCCCGCACTCTCGGTTCAGATCAAGGAGTTGGAGGAAATCCTGGGTACCTCGCTGGTTGAACGCGGGGCGCGGGAAATCCGCTTGACGGGGCTTGGCGAGGTCTTTGTCGAACGTGTGCGCGACATCCTGCGCAGCGTCGATGAACTGGGCGATCTGGCCCGCGCCGCCCAGAGCCGGCTGGTCGGGCGTCTTCGGATCGGGGTGATTCCCACCGTCGCGCCCTATCTTCTGCCCCGGCTGGTCCAGAGCCTGACCGCGCTTTACCCCGAGCTCGAAATCCGCCCGCGCGAGGCCGTGACCCAACGCCTGATCGAAGATCTGGCCGACGGGCAGCTGGACACCGCCATCGTTGCCCTGCCGGTCTCCGAACCCACGCTGACCGAGGTGGCGCTGTTCGACGAGGATTTCGTGCTGGTCCGGCCCGCGGGCGAGGCGCACAAACCCGTGCCCAAGCCCGAACACCTGAGCGAGATGAAATTGCTACTGCTGGAAGAGGGGCATTGTTTTCGCGATCAGGCGCTGTCGTTTTGCAACATGGCGCCCTCCGTGCCGCGGGATCTGATGGAGGCCAGTTCGCTGTCCACCCTCGTGCAGATGGTCGGCGCGGGCATCGGCGTTACCTTGATTCCCGAAATGGCGGTGCCGATCGAAACCCGCTCGGCCGATGTGTCCGTGGCCCGGCTGCCGCGCCCCCGGCCCATGCGCACCGTGGGCATGATCTGGCGCAAGACCAATCCGCTGGCGCTGCAACTGACGGAAATCGCCGGGATTTTTCGCGATGCGGTGGACGCGGAATAGCAGGCGTCCTGCGTGCTCCCGCTTACAGATCGGCCGCCGCCTTGCCGCAGCCATAAAGCGCCGCGTGATCATGGGCATGGGCGGCGTGCTCGAATTCCAGCGTCGAATGACCGATCCCGAACCGCTGATCCAGCATCGCCTTGATTTCCGCCTTCAGGGCCTCCTGCCGGGGCCAGGCGTCGGCAGTCAGAACGATATGGCTGTCCAGCGACGTGCTGTGTTCCTGCATCTGCCAGAAATGCACATGGTGCAGGTCCTGCACCCCTGCGATGCCACGGATCGCCGCGATCACCTCGTCATTGTCGATACCCGCCGGGCTGCCCAGCATCAGCATGCGGATCGGCCCGCCGATCTCGGTCAGGGCCAGGTACAGGATATATCCCGCGATGCCGATGGTGATCAGCGGATCGACGATCCGCCAGTCATAGAGCAGGATCAGCGCGCCCCCCACCATCACCGCGACCGAGGCCAGCGCATCCGACAGGTTGTGCAGGAACAGCGCCCGGATGTTCACACTGTCCTTTTGCATCGCATAGGTCAGCCCCGCCGTCAGCGTATCCACGATCAGCGCCACACCGGCCAGTATCACCACCGTCCAGCCCGCCACCTCGGGCGGCTCGATCAGGCGCATCGCCCCCTCGTAGATCAGGTAGACCCCGACAAGGATCAGCGTGGTGTAGTTGATCAGCGCCGCCACGATCTCGATCCGGCCATAGCCGAAGGTCATCGCCCGGTCCGCAGGCTTGCGTGAAATCTTGCGCGCGGCAAAGGCGATCACCAGCGCCGCCATGTCCGACAGGTTGTGCATGGCGTCCGCCACCAGCGCCAGACTGCCCGACAGGATGCCGCCGACGATCTGCGCCACGGTCAGCAATCCGTTGGCCCAGATCGCAAGGCTCACACGCCGGTCGCCGCTGGCCGGGTCCAGATGGGCATGGCCGTGGTGGTCGTGGCCTCCGTGATGGTCATGCGCCATGATGGTCCCTTTCCCGCGCCCCGCGCCGTCAATCCAGCACGACAATCCCGCTGTGTTTGCACTTGTGCTCGGGTTCCACATGGATCGTGACCTGTGCTCCGTCAATGGCGTGGTGCAGCGCCGCCTCCAGCCGGTCGCAGATTTCATGTGCGTCGAACACGCTCATTTCTCCGGGAACCACCAGGTGAAACTCGATAAAGGTGGCGCGCCCGGCATGGCGCGTGCGCAGGTCATGCGCCTCCACGGCCCCTCCGCCATGTTCGGAAATCACCTCGCGGATGCGGGTCAGGTCCTCGTCCGGCACCGCCTCGTCCATCAGCCCGCTCAGCGATTGGGTGATCACCTTCCAGCCCGACCACAGGATATTGACCGCCACCAGCGTGGCCATCAGCGGGTCCAGCACCCACCAGCCCGTGACCAGCGCCAGCACGATGCCCAACGCCACCCCGCCCGAGGTCAGCACATCGGTGAACAGGTGCCGCCCGTCGGCCACCAGCGCGGGCGAGCGCAGCGCGCGGCCCCGCGTCACCAGCACCCATGCCCAGATCCCGTTCAGCACCGTCGCGCCGCCGTTCAGCAACAGCCCCTCGACCGGGGCGGTGATGCTGCGCGGCGCGGTGAATCCGTGATAGGCCTCTTTCAGGATCAGCAGCGCGGCGATGACGATCATCACGCCTTCCAGAACGGCGCTGAAGAATTCGGCCTTGTGATGCCCGAACGGGTGGGTCGCATCCGCCGGTTTGGCCGCCACCTGAATCGCCACCAGCGCGGCAATCGCCGTGGCCACGTTCACCGTGCTTTCCAGGGCGTCCGACAACAGCGCGACCGATCCCGTCAGCCACCACGCCAGCGCCTTCAGCGCCAGCACCAGCGCACCGACGATCAGGCTGCCCACGGCAAGTTTCAGGGTGGCTGACATGCGGGGTCTCCGGGTGGCGCCTGCGAACTCTCTGGATAAAGAACTGTGCCGGAATGCTCAACCCGAAGCGGTTCCGAACCTACAGATAGGGCGGGGTGCAGGCCGAGATCACAACGGCGGGCCGGTCGCCGATATTGCGAAACCTGTGCGGCTCGCGCGAGTTGAACAGATACGCATCCCCCGCCTTGAGAATCGAAACCGCCGCGCCCACCGTCACCTCGATCTCGCCCGAAATCACGACGCCGCCCTCGGTGGCGGCATGTTCCAGCATGGCCTCGCCGGTATCCGCGCCAGGCTCGTAGGTTTCGTGCAGGATTTGCAGGTTGTGCGCCCGCGCATCGCCCACCTGCCGCAGCGTGACCTTGCCATGCAGGTCGGCACGCTCGGAATACAGCCGCGAGGTCAGGTCGCGCAGATCGGACGGCGCAAAGAATACCTTGTCCGATTCGCCCTCGTCCGGCTCAAAAAATTCTGACATTCCTATGCCAATTCCGCCCAATATCTTGCGCAAGGAAGCCACGGAGGGGCTGCTCTTGTTGGTTTCGATCATCGAAATCTGGCCGTGCGGGACGTCCGCCGCCTCGGCCAGTTGCCGCTGGGTTAGCCCGTAAATACTGCGTAATTCACGTAATCTCGCGCCGACATCGAAATCGTCCATCAGGTCTCACCGCTGGTTCACACCCCGTATTTGTCGCGGCTTCCTGTCGTCGGGTCAAGAAATCACTTGCTCAATAAAATGAGCAAAGCTAACCTCAATTCCTGAAATCAACAGGAGGTTGCCATGCCCATTGCACAGGATCTGAAATCGCGCCGCGCATCCGCCGTGGCCAACGGGGTCGCCACGCGGGGCATCTATGCCGCCCGTGCCGAAAACGCCGAACTCTGGGATGTGGACGGCAAACGCTACATCGACTTTGCCGCCGGGATCGCGGTCAACAACACCGGGCACCGCCACCCCCGCCTGATGGCGGCCGTCGCCGAGCAGGCACAGGCCTTCACCCACACCTGTTTCCACGTCGCCCCCTACGAGGGATACCTGCGCCTGGCCGAGCGCCTGAACGCCGCAACCCCCGGTGATTTCGACAAGAAATCCATGCTGGTGACCACCGGCGCCGAAGCCGTGGAGAACGCCGTCAAGATGGCCCGCGCCCATACCGGGCGCTCCGGGGTCATCGCCTTTTCCGGCGCGTTTCATGGCCGGACGCTGATGGGCATGGCCCTGTGCGGCAAGGTCGCGCCCTACAAGAAAGCCTTTGGCGCGATGCCGCCCGAGGTCTGTCACGCGACCTTCCCTAACGCCTATCACGGCGTCACCCCGGCCCAGAGCCTCGCGCAGCTCGATCAGCTTTTTCGCAGCACCATCGACCCCGATCGCGTGGCCGCCATCATCATCGAACCCGTGCAGGGCGAAGGCGGTTTCAACATCGCGCCGCCCGATTTCCTGCGCGCCCTGCGCAGGATTTGCCACGATCACGGCATCGTCCTGATTGCCGACGAGGTACAGGCCGGCATGGCCCGCACCGGCAAGCTCTTCGCCTTCGAACATGCCGGGGTCGCCGCCGATCTGGTGACCATGGCCAAGGGCCTTGCCGGGGGCTTCCCCTTGTCCGCCGTGACCGGCCGGGCCGATATCGTTGATGCCGCTCCCGTGGGCGGCATCGGCGGCACCTATGCGGGCAATCCGCTGGCGGTGGCCGCGGCCAATGCCGTTCTCGACGTGATCGCCGATGAAAACCTCTGCGCCCGCGCCGACGAGATCGGAGACCGGATCACCGCCCGCCTGACCGCGCTGGCCGACCGGCAGGGGATGGAGCCCATCGGCGACGTGCGCGGCCTTGGCGCGATGATCGCGTTTGAGCTGGTCACGGATCGCGACAGCCGCGCCCCCGACGCCGCGCTGACGCAGGCCATCGTGGCCGAGGCCGAACAGCGCGGCCTGATCCTGCTGCCCTGTGGTACGCGGGGCAACGTGATCCGCCTCCTGCCGCCGCTGACCACGCCAATGGATCAGGTGGATGAGGCGCTGGACATCATCGAGGCCTCAGTCGAGGCCGCGATCACCAGAACCGCGCAGGCGGCCTGATCCCACGCTCCGCATAGCCGCGCCATGCAGCCCGAAACGAACGGCAAGACCCGATGACCGATCCCGCCATCCTGTCGATCAACCCCGGCACCACCACGACCCGCTGCGCGCTTTTCGCCGTGAACGGCGCGCAGGTCACGCCGCTGGCCGAAGAGGTGCTGGACCATGACGATACCGTCATGGCCCGGTTTTCCTCCATCGCCGATCAGCTTGACTTCCGGGCCGGTCACGTGGCCGGGTTCCTTGATCGCCATCTTGGCGCGCGCCGCCTCGTGGCCTGCGCCGGGCGCGGCGGGATGCTGACGCCGGTGCCCTCGGGTGTGATCGCGGTGAATGACGCGCTGGTCGATTTCGCCCTGCATCGCCCGGTCTATCACCACGCCAGCAATCTCGGCGCGCCGCTCGCCCATCGCATCGCGCAGGCCCATGACGTGCCGTCCTACGTGGTCGATCCGGTCAGCGTCGATGAACTGCCCCCCGTCGCGCGCCTGTCCGGCGTCGAAGACCTGCCGCGCTTTTCCTTCGTGCATGCGCTGAACATCCGGGCCTGCGGGCGGCGTCTGGCCGCCGATCTGGACAAACCCTTTGACGAGATATGCGCCGTCGTCGCCCATCTGGGCGCGGGGTTTTCCATCGCGGCGCTTCTGGGCGGGCGGTTGGTGGACAGTTCCAACCGAATGGAAATCTCCCCCTTCACCCCCGAACGTGCGGGCGGCCTGCCGCCCCTGCCGCTGATCGACCTGTGCTACTCGGGCAAGTATTCCAAAGAGGCGCTTCTGAAACGCCTCTACGGGCAGGGCGGCGTCTATGGTTATCTCGGCACAAGGGACATGCGCCGCGTCGAAAAGATGATCGAAGACGGCAACCAGCGCGCCCGCCTGATCCATGACGCAATGCTCTATCAGGTGGGCAAGGCCATCGGCGCCATGGCCGCCGTGGCCGGTTTCGATCTCGACGCCATCGTTCTGACCGGCGGCCTAGCCCACAGCGCCCGCGTCGCCGATACACTGCGCGCCCGCACCCGTGCGCTTGCGCCGCTGCATGTCTATCCGGGGTCTGACGAATGTCTCGCGCTGGCGCAGGGCGCGGCGCGGGTGCTGGCGGGGCAGGAGGCGCCGCTCACATGGCCCGTCACGCCGCCCCGGCAGGTGGCCTGATGCCCGCCCGTAGCTTTGACGACCTGCGCGACATCGCCCGCGCTCATGGTCCGGTCCGCATCGCCATCGCGGGTGGTGAAGACCCCAACGTACTGCTCGCCGTCACCTGCATGATCGAAGACGGTTTCGTCTCCCACGCTATCCTGACCGGCGATGCCGCCGCGATCCGCGCCTCAGCCCCCTCGGGCACAGGCCGGCATCTCGATGCGATCGACGCGCACAGCCCCGCCGACTGCGCCCGCGCCGCCGTCGGCGCAGTGCGCAGCGGGCAGGCCGATATCCTGATGAAGGGGGAAACCGACAGCACCAGCTACCTGCGGGCTGTCGTGGACCGCGACACCGGCTTGCGTGGCTCGGGTGTCCTGTCGAATGTCACCGTGGCGCACATGCCCTCGCTGCCGCGCCTGATCGCGGCCACCGATAACGGCATCCTGCCGGCCCCCACGCTGGAGCAGAAACGCGCGATCATCCTCAACACCGCCCCGCTGTTTCGCGGGCTGGGGATCGACCCGGTGCATGTCGCCGCCGTCTGCGCCACCGAGAAAGCCTCGGATACGCTGCCCGCCACGCGAGACGCCCAGGCCCTTGCGCAGGAACCCCTGGCGGGGTTCGTCGTCGGCGGGCCGTTCGGCTATGATGTGGCGGTGTCACCACAGGCTGCACGGATCAAGGCCCTGCACGACAGGCCCGCCGCCGGGGTGGCCGACCTGCTGCTGTTTTCCACCATCGACGCGGCGAATGCCGTCGCCAAATCGTGGAAGTTCCACGGGCAGGCCGAAACCGGATCGCTGGTGATGGGGGCACGGGTGCCGGTGTTGCTCAATTCCCGCTCGGACGGGCCGGGAAACCGGATCAACGGCCTGTTGCTGGCCATCGCCGCGCTCACCGGAGCCTGAGCGCACCGGGTTTCGTACGAAACAATGGGGTAAAACGTACGTTTTGTACGAAAGGTCAGCGGATCGCAGGGTCGCGCTGAAATTCGGACGGGGTGATCCCGAACCGGGCCTTGAACAGCCGCGAAAACTGCGCCTGATCGGCAAATCCGAAGCGATAGGCGACCTCGGCAATGGTCATTCCGCGCGACGCCGCCAGACGGTCACGCGCCACCGTCAGCCGCTGGTCGCGGATCTGCTGGCTGACGGTGCCGTTCACATCCTTGAACAGGTCATGCAGGTAACGCTTTGAAATTCCACAACCTTGTGCGATCAGATCAGGCGACAGCGCCGGGTCTTTCAGGTGGTCGCGGATAAATCGCTCGACCCGCGCCAGATGCGCCGCGCGCACGCTCGACACATCGCCGGGCGTTCCTCCCGTCGCTTCGTCCAGCGCCAGCCCCAGCAGTTCCAGCAATTGCCGCCCCACGGTTTCCGCCGCCGGACCGCCAAGCTGGTCGATCCGGCTCTGCGCCTGATTGACCATCGCCGCAAACAACCCGGCGGTCCCCGAGGTCGCATCTATCACCTGCGCGCAAAACCTGTCTGGGTTGCGCACACGCTCCGACAGCGCCCGGCGGCTGACCTTCAACACATAGAGATCATTGGGTTTTTGATACATGAAGCGATAGGGTTCGTCGCCGCGCTCGATGATCAGCCCACCGGGATCGCAGCGCACGTCCTTGCCCAACTGCCGGAATTCCACCGAACTCGCACGCGGCAGGGTGACCAGGTAATCCTCTTCCCGCGCCTCGCGAATATGCGTCGGCCGCCGTTCGTAATTCACCGGGTCCGAGGTGAGCCGCGACAACCCGACATGCCCAAGCGACATGCGGCTGAGCCGCCCGTTGAACTGGAACGGGTTCTGAAACTGCAATTCCAGCGGAAAATAGGCGTCCGAGATCACCGCGTTCCACTGGCTGGATCGGTCCTGAAACGCGGATTGTCCGGTCGAGAACTTGAACGCTGCGGTCATCTCTCTGCCTCCATTTAGGAAAATTACAACCACATCCCTCAAACACAAAGGAAATTTCACGGGCCTGCACTGAGGGTCAAGCATTCTTGCGCTCAGCGTCAAACCGTTCTGCGCGTGGCGTCAAATTGTTCTGCGCCGGGCGTCAAGACCGGTGCGCCGGGCCGCGCAATGCTGCGTGTCATGAATTCGACGTGCAGGAGGAGCGCGCCGGCTTCGGCAAGAAAACAAGCGTCTTGTCCAGAGTCAGCGGGCTTTTTGCACCCCATGCAAAGGACAACTCATATGTCACAGAAAAATGTCGATCCGATCACGCTTTCCGTGGTGCGCGGCGTGCTGGAAACCACACAGCGCGAGATGACGCTGGCGCTTGAAAAAACCGCACGCAGCTCGGTTTTTAATCTCGCGCATGATTATTCCACGGCGCTGTTCAACCACACGCCCGAGATGATCCTGCAAGGGCAGGACATTCCGATTCACCTCGGCTCGCTCATTCCGGCGATGAAGGCGGTCGACGGGTTTTTCGATGGCGACATCAACGAAGGCGACCTGATCCTGCACAACGACCCCGATTATGCGGGCAGCCACATCATCGACACCTGCATGTATTACCCCGTGTTCTACGAGGGCGAACTGGTGTTCTGGACGGTGTGCAAGGGCCACCTGACCGACATCGGCGGCCCGGTTCCCGCAGGCTACAATCCCGAGGCCAAGGAAATCTTTGCCGAGGGCCTGCGCATTCCACCGATCAAGATCTGGGACAGGGGCGAGCCGCGCAACGACATCCTGAACATGCTCCTGACCAACATGCGCGCCCGCCGCGATCAGGAAGGCGACTTCAACGCCCTGATCGGGGCCTGTCAGGTGGGGGCGCGCAACCTGACGGCGCTTCTGGACAAATACGGCAAGGAAACGGTGCAGGATTGCATCGAGGTGCTGCTGGACATGGCCAACAAGCATATGGACAGCCTGATCGCCAAGGTGCCCGACGGCACCTACAGCGGCACCGCCGTGCTCGAGGATGCAGGCCACGGGTTCGGCGATTTCGACATCACCGCAACCGTCACGATCAAGGGCGAAAGCTGCCATATCGAGATCGAAAGCCCGCCGCAAATTCCCTATTTCATCAATTCTTACGAGGGCAACAGCTATTCCGGGGTTTATCTCGGCCTGATGATGTTCGCCCAGCTTCCGCCGCCCTATAACGAAGGGCTGTACCGGAATGTGACGGTCGATATGGGCCCGCGCGGCACCCTGTGCAACGCCAAGCCCCCCGCGCCGCACGCCAATTGTACCACGACGCCGATGGAAACCCTCACCGATGCCGTGCGCCTGGCATTCGAACAGGCCGCGCCCGACAAGGTGTCGGCCAGTTGGGGCCATGCCAATGGCTGCAACATCGCCGGCTGGGACACCCGCCATGACGAGGAATACGTCACGATGGTTCTGGCCTCTATCATCTCGGGGGCAGGGGCCACGGCCAGCCAGGACGGCTGGCATGTGCGCGGGCCGGAATGCTGTTTCGGTGCGCTGACCTCGGGCGATATCGAGATGCTGGAACATTCCTACCCGATCATCATCCACCGTTATTCCATGATGACCGACAGCGGCGGGGCCGGAAAGTTCCGCGGCGGATCGGGCGCCTGCTGGGAGGTGGAACCACTGGATCAGCCGATGACGCTGGTCACCTTCGGCGAAGGCCGCCGCATCCCGGCAATGGGCGCGGGCGGGGCGAAATCCACCATGATCGCCCCCAAGGTCGGCCGGCTCGAAGTCACCCGCAACGGCCAGACCGAGGTCATCACCGACAACGTGATCGAAACCATCAACCCCGGCGAACGCGCCGCCAACAAGAATCCCGGCGGCGGCGGCTTCGGCAACCCGTTCGAGCGCGATCCGCGCAAGGTGGTCGAAGACATCCGCAACGGCCTGGTCAGCATCGAAGGCGCGAAACTGGATTACGGCGTGATCATCGCCGATGCGGAGGCTCTGACCGTCGACGAAGCCGCCACCGCCAAAGCGCGCTCAGCCGCGTAAGCCCACGACAGGAAAGGAAAAGACCATGCGTAGCAAATATCGTCTTGGCATAGATGCCGGCGGCACGTTCACCGATTTCATTCTGGCCGACAAGGACGGCGGGGTTCAGATCTTCAAGGTTCTCTCCACCCCGAACGAGCCCACCAAGGCCATCATGAACGGTCTGGCGCTGATCGCCGACGAAACCGGCATTTCGGCACAGGAGATCGTGTCGAACGCCGATCTGTGCATCAACGGGACAACCGTCGGCCTCAACGCGCTGATCACCCATAACGGGGCCAAAACCGGCCTGATCGCCACCAGCGGCCACGAGGATTCCATCGAAATCCGCCTTGGCCACAAGGAAGACGGGTATCGCTACGATCCCGACTATCCGCCCGCCACGATGCTGGTGCCGCGCCACCTGCGCAAGGGCATCGAGGAACGCGTGCTGTCCGACGGCTCGGTGCGCACCGCCCTGAACGAGGATCAGGTGCGCGAGGCGTGCAAATATTTCATCGCCGAGGGTGTCGAATCGGTCGCGATCTCCTTCGTCTGGTCGGTGCTGCACCCCGAACACGAAAACCGCGCCGCCGAGATCGTGCGCGAAATGATGCCCGGTGTGCGCCTGACCATCGGCAGCCAGCTTTATCCGCAGGTGCGCGAATACACCCGGACCTCGACGGCGGTGGTCAACGCCTATCTGGCCCCGATCCTGCAACGCTATGTCGAAGCGATCGACGCCTATTTCCGCGAACTGGGCTCAAAACATCCGGTGCGTTACTTCCAGTCGAATGGCGGTCTGGCGCTGGGCAAGGTGGTGTCGGATCAGTCGGTCTATGCCATCAATTCCGGCCCGGCCTCAGCCCCGCAGGCAGCGCTGGACGTGGCCGAACCCTGGGGCGACAAGAATATCATCACCGTCGATATGGGCGGCACGTCCTTTGACATCACGCTCACGAAGGATGGGCAGGCCAACGTCAACAAGAACATCGACTTCCTGCGCTATCGCATCGGCATCCCGATGATCCAGGTGGAAACACTGGGCGCGGGCGGCGGCTCGATCGGCTGGATCGACGAAATGGGCCTGATGCAGATGGGGCCGCAATCGGCGGGCTCCGAGCCCGGCCCGGCCTGTTACGGGCAGGGGGGAGAAAATCCCACCACCACCGACGCCAACCTGACGCTCGGCTATCTCAATTCCGACGGTCTGGTGGGGGGCCGCCTGCCGCTGGACGTGGACAAGGCCCGCGCCGCGATCAAGGCCAAATTGGCCGATCCGCTGGGAATCTCGGTGGAAAAGGCCGCCTATGGCATGTTCACCATCGTCAACAACAACATGGTCAACGGTATCCGCCGCGTGTCGGTCGAACGCGGCTACGATCCGCGCGACTTCGTGCTGATGGGCGCGGGCGGGGCCACCGGCGCGCATATCACCGCGCTGGCGCGTGAGATGGGTATTTCCAAGGTGCTGATCTCCAAGCTGGCCTCGGGGCTGTGCGCGTATGGCCAGATCATCTCGGATGTGCGCTACAACTACATGGCTCCTGCGCCGCTGCGCCTTGAGGGGGCCGAGGCGGCCAAACGCCTCGACGGTCTGTTCAACGGGCTCGAAGAGCGCGGTCGCGCCGACCTGAAAGGCGACGGGTTCGCCGAAAGCGATATCTCGATCCGCCGCTCGCTGGACATGCGCTATGTCGGGCAGGTGCATGAATGCACGGTCGAAATCAGCCCCTTCGAGGTGACCGAAACCTCGCTTGAAAAGATCAAGGAGGCCTTCCACGCCCGCCACAAGGAGCTTTACACCTATGACGAGCCGCACAACGCCGTCGAGGTGGTGAATGTCGAAAGCACCATCAACGGCCATGTGGCCAAGCCCTCGCGCATGAAGATCGCGCCGGGCAAGGGGGCCGAGGCGGCCCTGAAAGGCCGGCGCGACATGGTCTGGGATGCCGATGGCGCGGCCCGCGCCACGCCGGTCTATGACGGCTCGGTGCTTGGCGCGGGGGATACCCTGCAAGGGCCCGCGGTGATCGAAGAGGTGACCACCACCATCGCCGTCGAACCGGGCTGGAGCGTCACCCTGCACGAGACCGGCACATATGTGCTGACCGTCGCGCAGGACGCCAGCGGCGCCGCGCCCGAAAAAGCCCTGGCCGAGGCATAGGGCCGTGGCACAGCAGACCGATATCCGACAGGTCTCTCTGGACGCGTCCGGGGTGACGGTGGCCTTCGGCGGCTTCAGGGCGCTGACCGATGTCACCCTCTCGATCACACCGGGGGCCGTTCACGGGCTGATCGGCCCCAACGGCGCGGGCAAGACCACCATGGTCAACGTGCTGACCGGGTTTCAGGCCCCGACCGGGGGGCAGGTGACACTGGGCCGGCGCGATGTCGGTGTGCTGTCGGCACATGACCTGCGGCGTGCGGGCATTGCCCGCACCTTTCAGGCCGGGCGGCTGTTCACCGGGTTCGACGTGCTCGACAACCTCGCGGTGACGGGCGTGGGGCTGGGCCATTCGCGCCATGCCTCCGAGGTCGAGGCGATGCGCCTGCTGGACTGGATGGGCGTGCCCCATCTGGCCGAGGTCCCCGCCGCCGGTCTGCCCTATACCGACGAGCGGCGCGTGGGCATCGCCCGCGCGCTGATGTTCGCCCCGCAGTTCCTGCTGCTCGACGAACCCGCCGCCGGAATGTCCGAAACCGAAGCCGCCGATCTGGCCGCGCTGATCAACCGCGTGGCCAGCGACCTGGGCACCGGCGTTCTGCTGATCGAACACAATGTCGGGCTGGTCCTGTCGGTCTCGGACCATGTCTATGTGCTGGATGCCGGGCAGATCATCGAAGAGGGCGACCGGGGCGTGATCACCGCCAGCCGCGCCGTGCGCGATGCCTATTTCGGCGCCGATCAGGAGGCTGCGTAATGTCCAAGCTCGGCGTATTCGACCTATCCGTGCGCTATGGCAAGGTGCCCGCGCTCAACGATGTGTCCCTGACCGTCTCCGAGGGCGAGCGGGTGTTCATCTCGGGGCCGAACGGGGCGGGGAAATCCTCGCTGCTGGGGGCGATCTGCGGATCGGTGGCCACAAGCCACGGCCGGATCGAAATGGACGGCGCGCTTCTGACCGGGCGCACCCCGGAAAGCATCGCCCGGCTTGGCCTGTCGATGGTCCCCGAGGGGCGCGACATCTTCGGCAGCCTGACGGTTCAGGAAAACCTGTGCGTGGGCACCGGCCTGCGCCGCGACCTCGATGCCGTGCAATCGGATATCGAGGAGATCTACGAGGCGTTCCCGATCCTCGGCGACCGCCGCCATGCCTCGGCGGGGGCGCTTTCGGGCGGGCAGCAACAGATGCTGGCCATCGGGCGCGCGCTGATGACCAACCCCAAGCTGATGATGGTCGACGAGCCCTCGTTGGGGCTGGCCCCCAAGGTGGTGGATCAGGTCTATGACACCCTGATCGGGTTGCAGGAGGAACGCGGCCTGACCCTGCTGATCGTCGAACAAAGTTCGCTTCGCGCGGCCCGCGTCGGCGGGAGGATGATTCTGATGCGCGGCGGCGCGGTGGTGGGCGGCGGCGACGCTGCCGATTTCGCCGACCGAGAAGCCCTGACCGAGGCCTATTTCGGAAAACCTGAAACGGAGGCCGCGCAATGACATCCCTCGCACAGCTTTTCTTCGACGCCGCCGCGCTTGGTGGGATCTATGCGATGGCCGCGCTCGGTATCGCCCTGATCTTCGGCGTGATGAACCTCGTGAACTTCGCACATGGCGAATACATCGCCTTCTGCGTCTTCGCCCTGATCGTGCCGTCCACCGATGCGGCTGCGGTGATGTTTCTGGGCAAGGCCCCGGCGCTGCTGCTGATTCCGCTGATCCTGACGATCGGTGCGCTGGTGGCGATGGCGTCGGAATACGTGGTGTTCCGCCACATGCGCAAGGCCAGCCCGGTGGCGATGATGATCTCGTCCTTCGCCCTCGGCTTCATCATCCAGAACGCCCTGCTGGCGGTGTATGGCGGGCGGCCCAAGGCGATCAGCCTCTGGCCGGAGCTGAACACCCCGATCGACATCGCCGGGGCCAGCGTGCCGCTGCTGCAACTGATCGTGATCCTGACGACGCTGGCGGTGGTGACAGGGCTGGCGGCGCTGCTCCGGAAAACCCGTATCGGGCTGGAAATGCGCGCCGCGGCGGAAAACTTCACCATGGCCCGCCTGCTGGGCGTGCGCGCCAACGTGGTGATCACCGGGGCCTTTGCCCTGTCCGGCGCGCTCGCCGCTGCCGTGGCGCTGATCATGGTCACCCAGACCGGCGTGGCCGACGTGCGCATGGGCGGGCACATCATGCTGGTGGCCTTTATCGCCACCGTGATCGGCGGGCTGGGATCGCTGCCGGGGGCGGTGGCCGCCGGGTTCCTGATCGGTGCGGCCTCAGTCCTGTTGCAGGCGTTCCTGCCGCTCGATGCGCGCCCGTTCCGCGATGCGTTTCTCTACACGCTGGTGATCGTCAGCCTGCTGGTGCGTCCGCAGGGGCTGTTCGTTCCGAATTCCGCCAAACCGAGGGTCTGACCGATGATGAACAAACACGCCCGTACCCGCCTGCTGGCCTATTCCACGCCATTGATTCTCTCGGCCATCCTGCTGGCGCTGGTCGTCGCGGTCACGCTGTTCGGCGACAAGGCCCTGGCGCGCATGGCCGCCGAAACCCTGATCCGGGTGGTGCTGGTGGTGGGCTTGTGGATTTTCGCCGGCAATTCCGGCGTGATCAGCTTTGGCCATGCGGGCTATATGGCTATCGGGGCCTATTGCTCGGCATGGCTCACGCTCAAGCCGCAGATGAAGGCGCTGTTCCTGCCCGATCTCCCGGCATGGCTGGCCGGGGCCGAATGGCCGATGCTGCCCGCCGCGCTGGCCTCGGGCGGGCTCGCGGCGCTGGTGGCGCTGCTGTCCGGCGCGGCGATCCTGCGCCTGACGGGCATCGCCGCCTCGATCGCGAGCTTCGCCTTTCTGGCCATCGTCAACACCGTTTATTCGAACTGGGAGGGTGTGACCGGCGCGACCTCCTCGGTGGTGGGGCTGGAGCGCTATGTCGATCAGTGGGTCGCGCTGGCCTGGGCCGTGGCCGCCATCGTCGTGGCCAATGTCTATGCCAATTCCGGATCGGGCCTCGCCCTGCGCGCCACCCGCGAGGATGAGATCGCCGCGCGTGCCTCGGGGATCGACATGTATCGCCACCGGCTGTTGTCGCTGGTGATCTCGGGCTTTTTCACCGGCGTGTCCGGGGCGCTTCTGGGGCATTACATCGGCGTCCTCAACCCCGACAATTTCTACCTCGGGATCACCTTCATCTCGCTCGCGATGCTGGTGGTGGGCGGTATCGGCAGCCTGTCGGGTGCCGTCACCGGGGTGCTGGCCCTGTCGATCCTCATCGAACTTCTGGTGCGTGGCGAACAGGGGGTCGGCATCGGCGCGGCCACCTTCGCCCTGCCGGGCGGCACACAGGAAATCGCCATCGGCGTGGTGATGATCCTCGTGCTGATCCTGCGCCCTTCGGGGCTGACGGGCGGGCGGGAATTCCGCCTTGCCCGGCCCGCGTGGCCCAAACCGGCCCCGCGCAATCAAATCAAAACCAACTAAGTCCAACCAAGGAGAACCCAATGAAACACCTGCTATTCGCTGCCGTCCTGGCAGTGCCGGGCCTGCCCGCCGTCGCCGAAGACATCACCATCGGCTTCGCCACCGCGAAATCCGGCTGGCTCGAAGCCTATGACACCCCCGCCGCCACCGCCGCGCGCATCCGCATCGACGAGATCAACGCGAATGGCGGTCTGCTCGGCCAGCAGATCAAGTGGATCGAGGCCGACACCAAGACCGACCGCGCCCAGTCGGCCAAGGCGGGGCTGCAACTGATCGACGGCGGCGCAGACATGATGGTGGTCAGCTGCGACTACGATTTCGGCGCACCCGCCGCTCTGGCCGCCGAAAGCGAGGGCATGAATTCGTTCTTCCTGTGCGCCGAGGACGTGAAGGCCGGTATTCAGGGCGTCGGGCCCAACAGTTTCTCGGGCTCGGTCCTGGCCGCGGTGCAGGGGGCCACGATGGCCGAATGGAGCCACGCCAGACGCGAGGCGCGCAGCGCCTATGTGCTGCTCGATACCATCATCGAATACAACAAGGGTATCTGCCGGGGCTTCGACTGGATGTTCCCGCGCCTCGACGGCGCCGAAATCGTCGGGCGCGACACCTTCAAGAACGACGACGCCTCGATCGCCAGCCAGATTACCCGCATCAAGAGCCTGCCGGAACAGCCCGACGTGATCATGCTGTGCTCGGTCATCCCCGGCGCGGCCTCCGCCGTGCGTCAGCTTCGGGCGGCCGGAATCGACTCGCTGATCCTGAACGGCTCGGCGGTCGATGGGTCCTACTGGCTCGATGCCACGCCCGACCTGTCGGGCTTTGTCGTGCCGGTGCAGGGCTCGATCTATGGCGACGATCCGCGCCCCGAGGTCGAAGCCTTCAACAAGGCGTATGAGGCCGCCACCGGCGCACGCCCGGCCAGTTCCTATGCCTATCCCGGCTATATCCTGATCGACCTCTGGGCCAAGGCGGTCGAACGTGCGGGCAGTGTCGACGGCGCCGCCGTGACCGCCGAGCTTGAAAAGATGCGCGACGAGCCGACGGCCTTCGGCCCGCGCACCTTCACGCCCGAACTGCACCACCAGAACTATGCGCAAATGCAGATCGTCGAAATCACCGCCGCCAAACCGGCGGTCACCGACAGCTGGACCATCAGCGAACCGGTGCCGCTGGACGTTCTGCTCAAGCGCTGATCGCAAGTCTCCCCGCCGGTCCGTCCGGCCCTGGCCGCCCCTGTTTCGGGGCGGCTTTCGTGTCGGAAAAACGAAAAAACCCCGCACCGAAGTGCGGGGCAGTTGGGTCACCTTGTGGGTGGGGAGGGATCAGTCCCAGCCTACCTCGTTGAAAATCGTTTGCGCGGTTTTCGCGTTGTCGCCGAACACCGCCGTTCTGGTGGTGGTGTCGGGGATGAACATGCCCAGACGGGCGGTGTCTTCATCCAGCGCCACGCCGCTGACGGCGGGGTATTCGTTGTTCTGCCCGGCAAAGTGCTGTTGCGCGAATTCGGAGGTGAAGAACTCGAGCAGCTTGTCGGCTTCTTCCGCATTGGGCGCATTGGCCGTCTTGGCCGCCGTGGACAGGTTCACATGCGCGCCCCGGCCGCTCTGGTTGGGCCAGACGAAACCGATGTTGTCGATGCCGTCGGTCAGGCCATCGACATTCTGTTCGAACCCGCGCAGGAAATAATAGTGGTTGGCCACCGCCACGTCGCACTCGCCCGAGACGATGCCGCGCAGCTGGTCGGTGTCGCCGCCCTGCGGTGCGCGCGCCATGTTACCGACCACACCGGCAGCCCATTCCCTGGCGGCGTCTTCGCCATTCGCGTCGATCAGCGAGGCCAGCAGAGACTGGTTGTAGACGTTCGAGGACGAACGGATGCAGATCTTGCCCTTCCACTCGGGGGCGGCCAGGTCTTCATAGGTGCGCGGCGGGTTTTCCACGCGGTCCTTGGCGTAGAAAATGATGCGCGCGCGCTGCGACACGCCGAACCACTGGTTCTCGGGGTCGCGCAGATGCGGCGGCACGCGGGATTCGATCACGTCCGAGGAAAACGCCTGCAGGATGCCTGCCTCCTCGGCGCGGCCCACGCGGCCCACATCCACGGTCAGCAGCACGTCGGCGGGGCTGTTGTCGCCCTCGGCCTGAATGCGCGCGATCAGCTCGTCCGCGTTGGCCTCGATCCGGTTCACGGTGATCCCGGTGCGGCTGGTGAATTCGTCGAACAGCGCATCGTCGGAATCGTAGTGACGGCTGGAATAGACGTTGACCTCCTGCGCAAGGGCCGGTGCGGCCATGGCCGAAAGGGCAAGCGCCGCGATTAGGCTGCGGGGGGCTGAAACTGTCATGTCAGACTCATCCTTCTATTCTGACGAAATTGATAGGGTACCCCTACCTATTTCCGACAAAAATAGTCAAGACGAAAATTGACCGGCGTTATCCGGTTTCGCACCAGCTTCCCGTCAGCTCGGATCACCCGCGCGCGCTGGCCCGTCCGATGGCCGCGGCTCCGGTGGTCAGGGCAAAGATAAACGCCGCGATGCACACGATGGTCGGCCCCGTCGGCGTGTCCAGTGCAAAGGACACCGGCAAGCCGCCCATGGCCGCCCCCGCCGCCAGAACCGTGGCGATCAGCGCCATGCGCTCGGGCGTGTGGGCCATTGGGCGTGCGGCGGCGGCGGGCACGATCAGCATCGCCGCAATCAGCAACACGCCCACCACCTTGATCGCCACCGCCACCACCAGGGCCAGCGCCAGTGTCAGGCCCAGTTGCTCGTGCCGCGGGTCGATTCCGCTGGCCTGCGCCAGATCGGGGTTCAGCGTGGCCGTCAACAGCGCCTGCCAGCGCCATACCAACAGCCCCACCACGATGATCGCACCGCCCCAGATCACCGCCAGATCGGTTTTCCCGACCGCCAGGATATCCCCGAACAGATATCCCATCAGGTCGATCCGCACCCCTTGCAGGAACGACACCGCCACCAGCCCGAAGGCCAGCGCCGAATGCGCCAGAACCCCCAGCAGCGTGTCCATCGCATAGCCCCGTCCCGACAGGGTGGACACCGTCGCCGCCATGATCAGCGCCACCACCAGCGCCCCGGCAAAGACCGACACGCCAAAGCCCAGTGCCAGCGCCACGCCGAGGATCGACGCATGGGCGGTGGCATCCCCGAAATAGGCCATCCGCCGCCACACCACGAAACACCCCAGCGGCGCGGCAGCCAGCGCCACGCCAAGCCCTGCCAGCGCCGCGCGCATCATGAAATCGTCCAGCATCATCATTGCGCCGCCTCGTGGTCTCGGTCGTGGTCGTGGGAATGGGTGCAACCTTCGCCATCGTCATGCGCATGATCGTGCGTATGCCGATACAGCGCCAGCGCGCCATGGGTTCCGCTGCCGAACAGCGCGCGGTATTCCTCGGCCTGCGCGACGTGCTCGGGCTGGCCCTCGCAGCAGATATGCCGGTTCAGGCAGATCACCCTGTCGCTGGCGCTCATCACCACATGCAGATCGTGGCTCACCATCAGCACCGCGCAGCCCATGGATTGGCGCACCTCCTCGATCCGCTGATAGAACGCCGCCGATCCCGGCTGATCCAGCCCCTGCGTGGCTTCGTCCAGAATCAGCAGGTCGGGCGTGTTCATCAACGCCCGCGCCAGCAGAACCCGCTGGAACTGACCGCCCGACAGGTTGGTCATCTGACGCCCCGCCAGATCGGGCAGCCCGGCCCGCTCCAATGCACTACGAATGGCCGCGCGCGGATGGCGCTGCGGCAGGTTCAGGAATCGCCCCACCGTCATCGGCAGGGTCGGGTCGATATGCAGCTTTTGCGGCACATACCCGATTTTCAGCCCCGGCGCGCGGCCGACACGGCCCTCGGTCGGCTTGACCGCGCCGATGATGGCGCGCAGCAGCGTCGATTTCCCCGACCCGTTGGGGCCGACGATGGTGACGATCTCGCCGCGCTCGATGGCGAAATCCACATGCTCCAGAATGCGCGTGCCGCCGATCTGCACACCCAGCCCTTCGGTCCTGATCAGGCTCATGCGCGGGTTCCGGCGCAGCGGGGGCACAGTCCCACGGCCTCAACCACCGCCTGCTCGACGACAAAGCCGGTCTCGCGCACCGCTTGCCCCAGAAATCCGCGGGCAGGGTCGGCATGGGCTTCGGCCACCGCATCGCAGGCCCGGCAGATCAGAAAGGCGGGGGTATGATCCTCGCCCGGATGCATGCAGGCGATAAAGGCGTTCAGCCGCTCGATCTTGTGGGCAAAGCCGTGGCTCACAAGGAAATCCAGCGCGCGATAGGCCACCGGCGGCTGCGATCCCATGCCTTCTTTGCGCAGGATGTCCAGAATTTCATAAGCGCCCATGGCGCGATGCCCTTCCAGCAGCAATTCCAGAACCCGGCGGCGCACCGGCGTCAGCTGCAATCCGCGCTCGGCGCAGCTTTGCTCGACCGCGTCCAGACCGGCGCGGATGCAACTGCTATGATCGTGGCGTTCGAATCCTATCGCGTCCATGCGGAGGGCCTCCCGGAATTTCCGGCTTGATATGTTATATGGTTACATATATCAAGCGCCCGAATGTTATACTATTACATGGAGCTTCCGATGCGCCTGCCATCCCTTTCCCTCGTTGCCCTGCTGTCCTGTGGCCTGCCCGCCATGGCCGAGGCCCCGCGCGTGGCCACAGACATCACGCCGGTCCAGTCGCTCGTGGCGCGCGTCATGCAAGGGGCAGGGGAGGCCGACGTGATCGTGCGCCCGGGCATGTCGCCCCACGGCTACGCCATGCGCCCGTCCGAAGCCCGCGCACTGGAACAGGCCGATCTGGTGATCTGGTTGGGGGCAGACCTGACCCCGTGGATGGAGCACGCGATCGAAACGCTGGCCGGGGATGCGGCGGTGATCACCTTGCTGGACAACCCCGAAACGCACACATTACCCACCCGCACCGGCGCGCGCTTCGAGGCCCACGATCACGATCACGGTCACGGTCATGATGATCATGCGCATGACGAGCACGATCATGACGATCACGACCACGATGGGCACGACGACCACGACCACGATCATGACCACGACGGGCATGACGACCACGCACACAGCGACCATGATCACGATGGGCATGACGATCACGATGGGCATGACGACCACGACCATGACGATCATGCCCACGATCATGACGGCACCGACCCGCACGCCTGGCTCGATCCGCAGAACGGCGAACGCTGGCTGGGCCTGATCGCGGCGGAACTGTCCGTACTCGACCCCGAAAATGCCGCGCTCTACACCGCCAATGCCGAAGAGGCCAAGGCCGAACTCGCCGCGCTGAGCAGCGATATCGCCACGCAACTGGCGCCGCTCGGGGATCGCCCCTTCCTGGTGTTCCATGACGCCTACCAGTATTTCGAAACCCGTTTCGGCCTCCCCGCGGCAGGGGCGGTTTCGCTCAGCGACGCCTCCGATCCCGGCCCGGCGCGCCTGGCCGAACTGCGCGCCCTTGTCGACGAGGAAAATGTCGTCTGCGCCTTTGCCGAACCGCAGTTCAACACCGCGATCCTCGAAAACGTCTTCGCCGACGATCTGCGCATCGGGCAACTCGATCCGCTGGGCCTCGATCATCCGGTGGGGCCGGGGCTCTACCCGGCACTCCTGCGCGATATGGCGGATGCGATGACCGATTGCCTGTCCGATCCGGGCTGATCCCCCGTTGCAGTTCTCCCTCGAGTGGCATTTGGTGCGAAACGCAGCGTCAAACTTGCGTGACGCGCCAAAGCTGACCATGGTGATCGGCAGGGAACGATACGGCCCGTCCTTGGGCCGTTCTTCGGGAGGAGACTGCAATGACATTTGCCTCGCGGCAGGATGCGCTTGATATTCAGAACGAAATGCCGTGGGAGGCGCGCGGCCGTCCCGCCACGCTCTACCAGATGCTGCGCGACACGGTCGAGGCCTTCCCCGACCGCCCCGCGATCAGCTATCAACTGCTGTCGGGGGCGACCGATCCGTCGCACACCCTGACCTGGCAACAGTTCCACGAACAGGTGTGCCGCGCCGCCAACATGTTCCGCGATCTCAGGATTCGCGAAACCGACGTTGTCGCGCTGGTCCTGCCCAATGCACTGGAAACCGCCATCGTCACCATTGGCGCGGCCATCGCCGGGATCGTCAACCCGATCAACCCGCTGCTCGAACCCGAACAGATCGGCGCGATCCTGCGCGAAACCGACGCCCGCGTCGTGGTCACGCTCAAGGCGTTCCCGAAAACCGACATCGCCCAGAAAACCGCCGAGGCCGTGCGCCACGCCCCGCATGTCCACACGGTCCTGGAAATCGACCTCAACCGTTACCTCAGCCCGCCCAAAAGCTGGATCGTCCCGCTGATCCGCCCCAAAAATCCCGGCAATCACCACGCCGATGTCAAATGCTTCAACAAGGAAATGAGCAAATACCCGATCACGCTCGGTTTTGAGGACGGCGGGCAGGATCGTGTGGCGGCCTATTTCCACACCGGCGGCACCACTGGCATGCCCAAGGTGGCGCAGCACCGCTATTCCGGCATGGTCTATAACGGCTGGCTGGGGCATCGGCTTCTGTTCACCGAACATGACAGCGTGATGTGCCCGCTGCCGCTGTTTCACGTCTTCGCCTGCCACGTCATCCTGATGGCGATGATCAAATCCGGGGCGCATGTGGTGTTTCCCACGCCCGCGGGCTATCGCGGCGACGGCGTGATCGACAATTTCTGGAAACTGCTGGAACGCTGGAAAACCACCTTCGTCATCACCGTGCCCACCGCCGTGTCGGCGCTGATGCAGCGCAAGGTGAATGCCGATATCTCGACGGTGAAAAACGCCTTTTCCGGCTCGGCCCCGATGCCGCTGGAACTGTTCAACCGCTTCGAATCGGCCACCGGCATGACCGTCATCGAAGGCTACGGCCTGACCGAGGCCACCTGCCTCGTGTCCTGCAACCCGCCCGAGGGCGAGAAAAAGGTCGGCTCGGTCGGGGTGCCGTTCCCCTATACCGATGTGCGCATCTACAAGACCGACGAAAGCGGCGCGCCGGTCGAATGCGTCGTGGACGAGGTGGGCGAAATCTGCATCTCCAATCCCGGCGTCTATGCCGGCAACACCTATACCGAAACCGCCAAGAACGCCGATCTCTATTTCCACGAGAACTACCTGCGCACCGGCGATCTGGGCCGGATCGACCCCGACGGCTATCTCTGGATCACGGGCCGCGCCAAGGATCTGATCATCCGCGGCGGCCATAACATCGACCCCGCCGATATCGAAGAGGCGCTGATGGCGCATCACGATGTCGCCATCGCGGGCGCCATCGGTCAGCCGGACGCCTATTCCGGTGAACTGCCCTGCGTTTACGTGGAACTGGTCGAGGGCGGCACCGCCACCGCCGAGGACCTGATGACCCATTGCAAGACCCATGTGCATGAGCGCGCGGCCATCCCCAAACATGTCGAAATCCTCGACGAGCTGCCCAAGACGGCGGTGGGCAAGGTCTTCAAACCCGACCTGCGCAAACTGGCGATCACCCGCATCTACAACGCCGCGCTGGACGAGGCGGGCGTCGCCGCCCGTGTCAGCCACGTGATCGATTCCAGGAAACGCGGCCTCGTCGCGCAACTGGAAAAAACCGGCGAGGTCGACGAAGAACAACTCGGCCACGTCCTCGGCCAGTTCACTCGCCCCTGGGAATGGGCCGACAACCCGGAAACCGAGGCCGCCTGACCTCCTGAACCGGGCCGGCCCCCGCCCGGACCTCCGGGAGGATTTTAGCTAAGAAGCATTCGGTTCCTGGCTGCTTCTTCTTGCTCAAAATATCCCGGGGGAGTCGCCCAAAGGGCGGCGGGGGCAGAGCCCCCAATACACGGCGCAGAACAAAGAAAAACCCCGGCCGCGCATTCGCGGGCCGGGGCGTTTTCATCACCGCTTGAAAGCGATCAGCTCACGTCCTTATAGCTGATTTCCTTCTGGTTTTCGCCCACGCGGCCACGGCGCACCAGCAGCCGGTTCAGCGCGTTCACATAGGCCCTGGCCGAGGCGACCACCGTATCGGTATCCGCCGACTGGCCGGTGGCGATGTTGCCCTCTTCCTCCAGACGCACCGAAACCGTGGCCTGCGCGTCGGTGCCTTCGGTCACCGCATGCACCTGATAGAGCGACAGATGCGCGTCATTGGGGTGCAACTCGCGCACCGCCCTGAAGGTGGCGTCCACCGGGCCGTCGCCCGATTGCTTTGCGGTCTTTTCCACACCGTCGATGGTCATGACCAGTTCGGCCTCGGCGGGGCCGCCGGTGCCGCAGACCACGCGCAGCGATTTCACGACCAGCCGGTCGCTGGCCTCGTCCTCGCCCGCGCGCATCAGCGCGATCAGGTCTTCGTCGTAGACTTCCTTCTTGCGGTCGGCCAGATCCTTGAACCGCACGAACATGTCGTTCAACTGGTTGTCGGCCAGATCGTACCCCAGGTCCTTCAGCTTCGAGCGCAGCGCGGCACGGCCCGAATGCTTGCCCATGACGATATTGGTCTCGGTCAGGCCCACATCCTCTGGGCGCATGATCTCGAAGGTTTCGGCGTTTTTCAGCATCCCGTCCTGATGGATGCCCGATTCATGGGCAAAGGCGTTCTTGCCGACGATCGCCTTGTTGTACTGCACCGGAAAGCCCGACACCGTCGCCACGCGGCGCGAGATATTCATGATCTTGCGGCTGTCGACCCCGGTATAGAACGGCATGATGTCGCCCCGCACCTTCAGGGCCATCACCACCTCTTCCAGCGCGGTGTTGCCCGCACGCTCGCCCAACCCGTTGATCGTGCATTCGATCTGGCGCGCACCCCCCGCAACGGCGGCCAGCGCGTTGGCCGTGGCCATGCCCAGATCGTTATGGCAATGGGTGGCGAACACCACCTCGTCGCCGCCGGGCACCTCGTCGATCAGGCGGCGGATCAGATCGGCGCTTTCGACCGGGGCGGTATAGCCCACCGTATCGGGGATGTTGATCGTGGTGGCGCCCGCCTTGATGGCGATCTCGACCACCCGTTTCAGGTACTCCCACTCGGTGCGCGTCGCATCCATCGGCGACCATTGCACATTGTCGCAGAGGTTGCGCGCATGGGTCACCGTTTCATGGATGCGCTCGGCCATTTCGTCCTGCGTCAGGTTGGGAATGGCGCGATGCAGCGGCGAGGTGCCGATAAAGGTATGGATGCGCGGCGAATTGGCGTGTTTGATCGCCTCCCAGCAGCGGTCGATATCCTTGAGATTGGCGCGCGCCAGCCCGCAGATCGTGGCGTCCTTCGATTGCTGTGCAATCTCGGAAACGGCGCGGAAATCGCCTTCGGAGGCGATGGGGAACCCGGCCTCGATGATATCGACGCCCATGTCGTCCAGCAGGCTGGCGATTTCCAGCTTCTCTTCGTGAGTCATGGTCGCGCCGGGGGATTGTTCGCCATCGCGCAACGTGGTGTCGAAAATGACGACGCGGTCCTTGTTCGCCTCGGGCGATACGTCTTTGGTTTGATCAGTCATGTCGGAACTCGTTTTTTGTCCTAAGCCATTGGCGCGAAAGCAGGCACATCCTCTGAGCGGTCGCGCCGGAACGGCACGCTCAGAGGCGGCTTAGGAGTAGCAGAGCCGAAACGCAACCCGCGGGGCGGGGCGCTTGCACAATCGCGATATGGGTCTGCTTCGTCATGGCGCGCAGTATAGGAATGCGCCGCGCGCTTGAAAACCCCCGAATTTCGCCTCGGGCTGGGATACCGGCCATTCGGGATCGTTCGGGGGGCGCGAACAGGGCCGCGCGCGGCTATTCCGCCGCGCTGCCGCCGCTTTCGCCTTGCGGGCTGTCCTCGGGGAGGGTGGCATCTTCCGCTGCACCGTCGTCCCCTGCCGGGGCGGTCTCCTCGGTCTGATCGGCCAGCGCGCCGTTGTCCCATGTGCCGCTGGCCTCTTCCCCGGTGGCATAGCGCATGGTGCCCTCGCCCTGCCGCTTGCCGTTCAGGAAGGTGCCCTCGTAGACATCGCCATTGGTGTAGGTGGCCACGCCTTGCCCCGAGATTTCGCCGTTTTCCCACGCGCCGTCATAGACGAACCCGTCGGGCATGGTGATCTTGCCCTGCCCATGGCGCTGACCCTCCCGGAACTGGCCCTCGTAGACCGTGCCATCGGGATAGGTCGCCGTGCCCATGCCGTGACGCTGACCGTCCTGCCATTGCCCTTCGTAGCGATAGCCATCGGCATAGGTCATCACGCCAAAGCCCTCGTTGCGGGCATTCACGAACTCGCCTTCATAGACCACGCCGTTGGGGTAGGTGGCCTTGCCCTGTCCGTCGATCACGCCGCCGGTCCATTCGCCCTCATAGGTCGAGCCATCGGGATAGGTGATCGCGCCCTGCCCATTGGCCAGGTCGTCGCGGAATTCCCCCTCGTAAACCGAGCCGTCGGGATAAGTCACCTTGCCCTGACCGGAAATCTTGCCGGCGTCCCACGACCCTTCGTAATGATAGCCATCGGTGCCGGTGAACGTGCCTTGCCCGTGGCGGCGGTCGTCCGTGAACTGGCCTTCGTAGACATCGCCGTTTTCATAGGTGACCTTGCCCTGTCCTTCCCGGCGCCCGGCCACGAGCTGACCTTCGTAGACATCGCCATTGGGCTGGGTCAGCCGGCCCTCGCCGTCGATCTGGCCCTCTTTCCAGAGCCCCTCGTAAATCAGCCCGTCCGGCATGGTCAGCTTGCCCTGACCGTGGCGCGCCCCGCGCAGCACCTCGCCCTCATAGACCGCGCCGTCGGGATAGGTGATGCTCGCCATGCCCTCCTTGACGCCGTTCACCCAGTCGCCCTCGTAGACATAGCCGCCGGGGCTTTCCATCCGGCCCTTGCCGTGATGCATCGCGTTGCGGAACCCGCCCTCGTAGCGCACGCCGTTGGCATAGACGGCCACGCCCTGGCCGGTGATCTTGCCATCCACCCACTCGCCCTCATAGGTACCGCCATCGGCGAAAACGATGCGGCCCACGCCCTCGGGCTTGCCCTTGGCGAACTCGCCCTCATAGACCGATCCGTTGGGGAAACGCGCCACGCCCTCGCCGCGAATCTCGCCATCGACCCATTGACCGGAATATTCGTACCCGTTGGGCAGGGTATAGGTGCCGGTGCCGTGCTGCAGGCCGTTGCGGAACGTGCCCTCGTAAATGCCGCCATCGTCGTATTGCTTGGTGCGGACCTCGTCGTCCTGGGCCTGCGCGGCCCCGCCCAGCATGATGGCGACAAGGATGATTCTGCCCAGTGAAACGTTCATGTCTGCCCCTGATCCCCGGCTTGCCCGCGCCTTTGCGGGTGCCTGTGAAATCTAGTGGAGCCTCGCCGCAGTGACAACGGGTTTTGCCCAAATCGGCTTTCCCTCGCGCAACGATCTGCTAAATCTGGCTTGAAATTCAAACAAGAGGCACCTCATGGCCGACCGGTTTCGCCTGACCCTGGCGCAATTGAATCCCACGATGGGCGATCTGAAAGGCAACGCCGCGCTGGCGCGCAGGGCCTGGGCCGAGGGCCGCGCCGCCGGCGCCAATCTGGTGGCCCTGCCCGAGATGTTCATCACCGGCTACAACACCCAGGACCTGGTGATGAAGCCCGCCTTTCAGGCCGATGCCATCGCCGAAATCGAGGCGCTGGCGCGCGACTGCGCCGACGGGCCCGCGCTGGCCATCGGCGGCCCGGCGCTGGAAGGGGTGGAGCTTTATAACGCCTATTACATCCTTCAGGGCGGCAGGATCGCCGCGCGGGTGTTCAAGCACCACCTGCCCAACGAAACCGTATTCGACGAAAAGCGCATCTACGCCTCGGGCGACGTGACCGGCCCCTATGCCGTGGACGGTCTGCGCATCGGCAGCCCGATCTGCGAGGACAGTTGGTTCGAGGATGTTGCCGAAACCCTGGCCGAAACCGGGGCCGAGATCCTGCTGGTCCCCAACGGCTCGCCCTATTACCACAGCAAGGTTTCGTACCGGCATCAACTGATGGTCGCCCGCGTGGTCGAAACCGGCCTGCCGCTGATCTATCTCAATCTCGTCGGCGGGCAGGACGATCAGGTGTTCGACGGGGGCACGTTCGCGCTCAATCCGGGGGGCGCACTGGCCCTGCAAATGCCCCTGATGCAGGAAGACATCGCGCATCTCGACCTGATCCGCACCGACGGCGGCTGGCGTTTCGAGGCGGGCGATCTGGCCCCGATCCCCGAGACCACCGAACAGGATTACCATGCCATGGTGCTGGCCCTGCGCGATTATCTGCGCAAGGCGGGGTTTTCCAAGGTTCTGCTGGGCCTCTCCGGCGGGATCGATTCGGCGCTGGTGGCCACGGTTGCCGCCGATGCGCTGGGCGCGGACAACCTGCGCTGCGTGATGCTGCCCTCGGAATACACGTCGGACGCCTCTCTGGAAGACGCCAGGGCGCTGGCCGAAAACCTTGGCTGCCGGTACGATTTCGTGCCCATCGCGCAGGGGCGGCAGGCGATCACCGACACGCTTGCGCCGCTGTTTGAGGGTACGAAACCCGACGTGACCGAGGAAAACATCCAGTCCCGCCTGCGCGGGCTGCTGCTCATGGCGATCTCCAACAAGTTCGGCGAGATGCTCTTGACCACGGGCAACAAATCCGAGGTCGCGGTGGGTTACGCCACCATCTACGGCGATATGTCGGGCGGGTATAACCCGCTGAAAGACATGTATAAAACCCGCGTGTTCGAGACTTGCCGCTGGCGCAACGCCAATCACCGCGACTGGATGGAAGGGCCGGCGGGGCAGGTCATCCCGCAGCGCATCATCGACCGGCCGCCAAGCGCCGAACTGGCCCCCGATCAGCGCGACGAAGACAGCCTGCCCCCCTATGAGGTGCTGGATGGCATTCTCGACATTCTCGTCGATCGGGACGGCTCCATCGCCGATTGCGTCGCTGCCGGCTATGACCGGGCCGATGCCAAACGGGTGGAACACCTGCTTTATATCTCGGAATACAAACGCTTTCAGTCCGCCCCCGGCACGCGCCTGTCCAAACGCGCCTTCTGGCTCGACCGGCGTTATCCCATCGTCAATCGCTGGCGGGACGACAGCGGCGACTGACCGTTTTGCCGGAAGGTCAGCCAGCGTTACGCTCCCGCCATTGACACGACCCGAGGCAGATTTCCAATGGCCCGTTTCTTTCCCGCGCCGGTCGCAGTCGCGCATGCCACGCCCCTCTCCGCCGCCGATCTGGCCGATCGCTACATCGCCATGGGCACCATGACCGCGCAGATTGGCGGTGACACGCTCGATCTGGTGATTCCCTACGACACCGAAAAAGAGCGTGGCTCTGCCGGGCAGAAGATGATCATGGGCCAGTTCCTGACGATCAACGTCCTGGGGATGGCGGTGGACGAGGATGGCGAACCGGATCGTCCGATGCTTCAGGTCACGCTGCAAAAGCATATGGGGGACATGAGGCTTTTGTCTGCCGAACTGTTCGACGATCGGGGCTACGACGCGCCGCTGGCCATGGGGGCCGATGGCGGCACGGGCGAATTGTCCGAGTTCACGATGGAGGGCGATACCGGTTCGGGCGTCGTGACGGGCGAAGTCCTGCGCCTGACGGGCTATACGTCCGGGCCGAACGTGGCGGAGGGCGCCGCCCCGGTGCCCGTGCGCATCGAATGGCGCGTCGACCTGCCCCCGCTGGAATGACGGGTCGGAGATCCCGATCATATCGTCATCCATGCCGGCCTGTCGGGAGGGCGGGTCTGTCTGAGGGGCGCGTGGTTGCATCGGTCTCTGGCTGGTTGTCTCTCGCGTGTTGCGGCCAGTGAACCGTAATCGGGTTAAGCCGGGGTAAACGCGGCGACCTTTTTTCGCAGGTTATGCGGATGCGTCCATGATGGACGCAAATCTGAAAGAATGGCCGGTATTTCGTACAAAACCCATGTCCATTTTGTACGTTTTGTACAAAACGCTGCTCACTCCCACCAGCGGTCGATGCTGGCGATATCGGCATCTGACCAGCCGAAGTGATGGGCGAATTCGTGAATGGTGACATGGGCCACCAACCTGGCGATCCCGATATCCCCCCGATCGCGCCATTCGGCCAGGATCGGCTGCCGGAACAGCCAGACGGTATCGGGTGCAAGCGGCTGATCCATATAGGATTTCTGGGTCACCGGGATGCCCTCATAGAGCCCCGTCAGGGTCAGCGGGTCATGCAGCCCCAGCTCCTCCAGCATGTCCCGCGCAGGCCATTCCGCCACCCGCAGCGCCACCTCCTGCGCGGCGGATCGGAACGGCGCAGGCAGGCCCGCAACCGTGTCGCGGGCCATGTGGTGTATCTCGTCGAGGCTGGGGTCAGGGGTGTTCATTTCCATGATATAAGTATTTGTATAGAAACAATAAACCCATTCGCTCAGCGTTCCATCATCAACTGATAACTGGCGGGAACATAGCGAAATCCGTCCCCATTCGCCTCGACATATCCCAGTCCCGGCCATGGCATGTGATACCCGATGAACGGAATCCCGTCCGAGGCCAGCATGTCCAGAATCCTGCGCCGTGTCGTGGCGGCGGCGGCCTTGTCCATATCGAACTTCACCTCCCAGTCCGGGTACCCCAGAGACCAGACATAATGGTTGGCGAAATCCGCCGCCACCAGCAGTTGCTCCCCGTCGCTTTCGATCATATAGGTCATGTGTCCCGGCGTGTGCCCGAAGGCTTCCATCCCGGTGATGCCGGGGGCCACGCTGTCGCCGTCAGCGATCATGCTCATTTGTTCATGTAAAGGTTTAACTTTGGTATCGAAGTCATTGTTATCCATGGCAGACCATGCATCGTATTCGACCGCGCCAGTGACGTAGCGCGCATTGGGAAACGTCGCCGTCTCTCCGGTCATCAACCCGCCAATATGGTCGCCATGCATATGGGTGATCACCACCACGTCGATCTGATCCGGGGTGTAGCCGGCCTCGGCCAGGGCCGCCGTGGTGGCGTCGGCGCTCAGCCCGGTATCGAAAAGGACCAGCTCGCTGCCGGTGTTCACGATGGTGGGCGTGAAAAAGAACTGCGCCGCATCGGTCGGGATGCGCGCCGCGTCCGACGCGCTGGCAAATTCCTCGGGGCCGACATTCATGCCGAAAATGGTTTGCGGGTCAGGTACGGTGCGCGTGCCCGCCAGAATGGTCGTCACCTCGAAACCGCCCAGAGTCACACGGTTGAACCGCGAAGCGCCCATCCCCAGCATCGGGGCGGCGGCATTCGCCATGCGGGCTCCGGCGGCGGCGATGGGCAGTGCTGCTGCCGAGGCGATGAGGCCGCGGCGGGTGAATCTTGTATCGGTCATGGTAAGCCTCCTGTGTCTGATCATGTTTGGACCAATTTTAGTGCAAACGGTCCTGAAACTGTCTGTCGTAACGGGATTGTGAGGTGGCACGCGTGTTTGTGCGCCGTTGTCCGGCCAGCCGGAAGACGTGTCCGGTGTATCGTGGCGCCGGTGCAAAATCTGGACAAACGCGTGCGGCTGTGACATGGCGCAGGCGAACCAGGAGAGACCCATGACCACCACTCGTTTCGCCCCGTCGCCCACCGGATACATCCATGTGGGCAATCTGCGCACCGCTCTGATGAACTATCTCATCGCCCGCAAGGCCGGCGGCACCTTCATCCTGCGCATCGACGATACCGACCCGGAGCGCTCGAAAGAGGAATATGTCGATGCGATCAAGCAGGACCTCGAGTGGTTGGGCCTGCACTGGGATCGGGTCGAGCGACAGTCCGAGCGGCTGGACCGCTATGCCGAGGCCGCCGACAAGCTGCGCGAACTGGGGCGGTTCTATGAGGCGTTCGAGACGCCCACCGAACTGGATCTCAAGCGCAAGAAGCAGCTCAACATGGGAAAACCGCCTGTCTATGACCGCGCGGCATTGGCCTTGTCCGACGAGGAAAAGAATGCGCTGCGGGCCGAGCGCGGCGATGGTGTGTGGCGCTTCAAGCTGGATCAGGAGCGGATCGAGTGGAAGGATGGAATCCTTGACGATATCTCGATCGACGCGGCCAGCGTCAGCGATCCGGTCCTGATCCGGGGCGACGGGCAGGTTCTCTATACGCTGGCCTCGGTCGTGGACGATACCGAGATGGGCGTGACCCATGTCGTGCGGGGCAGTGACCACGTGACCAACACCGCCACCCAGATTCAGATCATCGAGGCGCTTGGCGGCACCGTGCCCGAATTCGCGCATCATTCGCTGCTGACCGGGCCGCAGGGGGAATCTCTGTCGAAACGCCTTGGCACGCTCAGCCTGCGCGACCTGCGGGCGCAGGGGGTGGAGCCCATGGCGCTGCTCAGCCTGATGGCGCGGCTCGGGTCTGCCGATCCGGTCGAGTTGCGCACCAGCATGGACGAGTTGATCGACGGGTTCGACATCACCCGTTTCGGCGCGGCCCCAACCAAATTCGACGTCAATGACCTGTTTCCACTGACCGCCCGCCTGCTGCATGAGCGCAGCTATGACGAGGTCAGGGACGAAATCGCGCGCATCGGCGTCCCCACCGACCTGGCCGAGCGGTTCTGGACGGTCACCCGTGAAAACATCACCACGCTCAAGGATCTGCCGGGGTGGTGGGTGATGTTCCGTGACGGAGCCGAGCCCGTGATCGAGGACGAGGACCGCGAGTTCATTGCTCAGGCCATGGAATTGCTGCCCGAAGGGCCGTTTGACGACAGCACGTGGTTGGACTGGACGGCAAAGGTCAAAGAGGCGACGGGGCGCAAGGGCAAGGGTCTGTTCATGCCGTTGCGCAAGGCGCTGACCGGGCAAAGCCACGGGCCGGACATGGGGCAGGTCCTGCCGCTTTTGCAGACGATCAAGGCGCGGGGCTGACGCCGGAGTAAGCGGCGGCCTCGCCTCAGCTGTCCTCACGCAGGCTTGCCCGTTCCACGGGCAGGGCCAGGGCCTTGTCCGCATAGGCACGGGCGCGCCCGGCCATGTCATGCGCGGCCTGCGCCAGATCCGTGTTCGTACAGTTGCTCAAGGCGTTAAGCGCGTCGAGCAGGCGGTTGACCACCTCGAGCATACCCGCACCGTCGCGGGCAATGCTGCCAAAGGCTTTTTCGATCAGGTCTGAGGGTGACGTGTCGGGAATGAAGATGCGGTCGAATTGCGGCGGGTCCTGATTGACCGGAGTATTGTTCCAATCCCATAGCAGGCGTTGTTGCCGGGCAATGACGTCGATTGCGGTGCCGGGATCGTTGATACCGGGGGACAGTGCGCGCGATGCGATTTCCGACAGAACGAGAAGGCCGTAGGTGGCATCCTGTTCAAAGGTGCGCGTATCGGAAATGGTGAGGCAGTTTTGCACTGTTTCGCGCTGCGCTTCGGTCAGGCCCGAGGCATAGGCGACAGGACGCCCCTGAAGGAGGAGGCTTCCCGGTGCGACATGGAAATATATCCGCGCTTCGCCATCCCCCAGAGCAGAGCTCAGCCGGGGCAGGTCGATGAATTGTAGGAACCCCGAACAGGGCGCATCGACGGGCTCGGCATCCTCCGGGATGATGGTTTCAGATGTCAGCGGCTGCGCGCACAGGGCCGGGGCCCTGCGTGTCTGCAAGAGGCTGTCGCGTGCTGCTGCCTCGGTTGCGCGCACGCTGGTATCCATGCTGCCAAGGTCGCTCAGGTGGTCGATCCAACGCAACATGGCAAGGATCACCAGCACGACGACCGCCACCGTGAACGCCAGGACCGTTACGGCGGCGCCGGGGCCGTGCAATTGCGCCTTGAACAGGATGATCGAGGTCAGGGCATAGACGAATGCGCCGATGAAGGTGGCCAGGACGGTTTGGGTCGTCGTGTCGGCCAGAAGGATACGATGCACGCGCGGAGTGGCCTGCGACGCCGCCGCATTATGGGCCGAGACCATGACGTTCAGGGAAAAGGTGCTGACCGCCAGCATGCTGGAGGCCAGGATCGTCAGGATCGGCATGACCGCTTCGGGAGTGAAGCTCCGGCTCAGCGAGGCGGGGATCATGTTTTCAAGCAGAATGGCAGTGGTCGATGCGACAACGGCCAGCAACGCCATCAATGCGACGCGCACCCATAGCAGCCTGCTGAGCCGCAGGAGCATGAGGATGGTTTTGGATGCTGTCTTGATTTTCATACTGCGCGCCCCCGGTTGGGATTTACCATGCCCCAAGGGTACTGTGCGGTCCAGCCTGCAGGTGGCTGTCAGCGGTGCAGGATGCGGATGCCTCGGGTGTGTAACTGATCGTCCACAAAGCCGCGTTCGTCACGGGTCAGCCGCCGGTGACGCGGATAGACGGGATCGGCGCGGTCATCCAGAACCGGAGTGTCCCAGCCATCGGTGGTGTCGAAGAACCGAATGGCCCCCTGCTCGCCGAATTCGCGCAGGTATCCCTGAACCACCACGTCGATATAGCTGAGCAATGCAGGATGGGATTCAGTCGGTGTGCCGTGACGGCCGGAAGGGATGGTATAGACGGCGATCTGCGGATCATGGGGCAGGGCATGGCGTATCTGATGGGCGGCGGGAACCCGGTCATAGGCACGTTCACGTTCGTCCAGTGCCGCCCAATCCTGTCCGGGCACCGGCGCGATCAGCCCGTCGATCTCGCTTTGGTCATCGGGCACCACCGTCAGGAACGCGACCGGGCGCAACATGGTATGCCGCCAGACCCGCCGCCATCCGCGCAAGGTGGCGCAATGGGTCTCGGCAAAGGTATGGGTGTCGCGGTTCACGAGGCTCCCGTAACCAAAGAAATATGCATGTTGCATGTATGTTATTTTGCGGCTCCCTTGATCTAAGTCATGTATTCAAGGCTGTTTTGCCGTCACGATGGCTGAAGTTCAAGCAAGCGGACCCTAGTCTCATGCGTATTACCAAACGTACCAACATCGCCATTCGTGTTCTCATGTTCTGCGGTGCCAATGCCGACCGTCTGGTTACCAAGTCTGAAATTGCGGCCTGTTGCAATACCTCGGAAAGCCACCTGGCGCAGGTCATCAACCGATTGGCGCAACTGGGTTTTCTACATACGCAACGCGGGCGCAGCGGGGGGATCACCCTGGCGCGGCCGATGAATGAGATCGTGATCGGCGACGTGTTTCGCCAACTCGAGGCGAATGTTCCGATTGCCGAGTGTTTTGCCGATGTGGACAATACCTGCCCGCTGGTCGATTTCTGCCGCCTGAAACTGGCCATCGCGGATGCGGCCGAAGCCTTTTACGCTCATCTCGACGAAATTCCGCTGAATGCGCTGGTGTGTGAGAACGTCCAGCTTCTGGATGTATTCGTATCGCCACGGTGCATGAATCCCGCTTGAAGTCACGAAGCCGGTATACTACCGTACTCACTATCTGATCGGGAGAACCGGTAAGCCCGGTGCCGAAGGAGCAACCGCCCCGGAAACTCTCAGGCGACAAGGACCGATCGGATTTGAAAAACTCTGGAGAGTTCCCGGATCTGACCGGGACGCCGAAGGGATAGCGATCTCAGGCCAAAGGACAGAGGGGGCATCGTGGCGTGGCCGGAACGGGTGCGCGGAACCGATGCCGGATTGATATCACAGATCAAGCTGGCGCTGTTTGGGAGAAACCGAATGAGCGACGCCCTGAGCAAGACCCCTTTGCATGCGCTTCATGTGGAGTTGGGGGCCAAGATGGTCCCGTTCGCGGGATACGATATGCCCGTGCAATATGGCCTTGGCGTGATGAAGGAACATCAGCATACCCGCGCGGCGGCCGGACTGTTCGATGTCAGCCACATGGGGCAGGTCATCGTGCGTGCCGAGGACGGATACAAGGCCGTTGCGCAGGCGATGGAGGGGCTGGTGCCCGTCAGTTTGCTGGGACTGGCCGAGAACCGGCAGCGCTATGGATTTTTCACCAACGATCAGGGCGGCATTCTGGACGACCTGATGATGACCAATCGCGGTGATCATCTGTTTGTCGTGGTCAATGCTGCCTGCAAGGCCGACGATATCGCGCATATGCGTGCGGGGTTGCCCGATTGCGCGGTCGAGGAAATCACCGACCGCGCTCTGCTGGCGCTTCAGGGGCCGCAGGCCGAGGCGGTTCTGGAAGAGATAGTGCCCGGCGTGCAGGCCATGCGCTTCATGGATGTGGCTGTGATGGACAGCGCCTATGGCGAGATGTGGATTTCACGCTCGGGATATACGGGTGAGGACGGGTACGAGATTTCGGTCGTTGCCGACCAGGCCGAAGCCTTCGCCCGCGCGCTGCTGGCGCATGAGACGGTTGAACCTATCGGTCTCGGTGCGCGCGACAGTCTGCGTCTGGAAGGAGGGCTGTGCCTTTATGGCCATGACATCGACACCACGACGACGCCGGTCGAAGCCGGTCTGGCATGGGCCATCCAGAAGGTGCGCCGCGCGGGCGGGGATCGTGCCGGGGGCTTTCCCGGGGCCGACGTGATTCTGGGCCAGCTTGAGAGCGGCGCGCCGCGCAACCGCGTCGGGCTGCGCCCCGAGGGGCGCGCGCCGATGCGTGAGGGAACCCCGCTTTTTGCCGCGACCGAGGGGGGGGATCCTGTCGGCATCGTGACATCGGGCGCTTTCGGGCCGACTTTGGGTGCGCCGATGTCCATGGGGTACGTGCCGCATGAATTGTCGGAGACGGGCACCCCGTTGTACGGTGAGGTGCGCGGCAAGCGGATGCCGGCCACGGTGGCCGATTTGCCGTTCGTCCCGGCCAATTTCAAACGTTGAAAACCACATCAGACCAACAAGGAAGACAAAGATGAAATTCACCGAAGAACATGAATGGCTGCGCAGCGATGGCGATGTCGTGGTCGTTGGAATCACCGAACATGCCAGTGAACAACTGGGCGATGTGGTGTTCGTCGAACTGCCCGAAGTCGGAACGCAGGTGACCAAGGGTGACGAGGTCGTCGTCATCGAAAGCGTCAAGGCCGCCAGCGATATCATGGCCCCCATCGACGGCGAAATCACCGAGATCAACGAAGCCCTGGTCGACGAGCCCGGCAAGGTGAACGAAGACCCGTTGGGGGATGCGTGGTTCTTCAAGGTGAAACCGTCCGATGACGGCCAGATGGACGACTACATGGATGAAGACGCCTACAAGGACTTCATCGGTTAAATCACTTTGCCCGGCCTGTCCGTTGGGTGGGTCGGGTGCGAATTTCAAAGGGCTGTCCGCGTCTGCGGGGCGCTCTTTCGTCAGGACGAGGACATTCCATGCCTTTCAAACCCACCGATTACCTGCCCTATGATTTCGCCAATCGCCGCCATATCGGGCCCTCGCCCGAGGAAATGGCGCAGATGCTCGAGGTGCTTGGCGTTGACAGTCTGGACGCGCTGATTGACGATACGGTTCCGAAATCCATCCGGCAAGATGCACCCCTGGACTTCGGCAAGCCCAAATCGGAACGTGAATTGCTGCACCACATGCGCAAGGTCGCAGGTAAGAACAAGGTGCTGACCTCGTTGATCGGGCAGGGGTATCACGGCACGGTCACGCCGCCCGCGATTCAGCGGAACATCCTTGAAAACCCGGCGTGGTACACGGCCTATACGCCTTATCAGCCCGAAATCAGCCAGGGGCGGCTTGAGGCGCTGTTGAACTTCCAGACCATGGTCAGCGACCTGACCGGGCTGGAGATCGCCAATGCGTCGCTTCTGGATGAGGCAACCGCCGCTGCCGAGGCGATGACCATGGCGCAGCGCGTGGCCAAGACCAGGGTTAAGGCGTTCTTTGTCGATGAAAACTGCCACCCCCAGAACATCGCGGTGATGCAAACCCGCGCCGCGCCGCTGGATATCGAGGTGATCGTCGGAGCGCCTGAGGATCTGGAAGCCGACAAGGTGTTCGGGGCGATTTTCCAGTATCCCGGCACCTATGGCCACTTGCGTGATTTCACCGATGAAATGGCGGCTCTACATGAACACAAGGCAATCGGGATCGTCATTGCCGATCCGCTGGCCCTGACCCTGCTGAAGGAACCGGGCGCCATGGGGGCCGACATCGCCGTTGGTTCGACGCAGCGTTTCGGTGTGCCGATGGGCTATGGCGGCCCGCACGCCGCCTATATCGCCACGAAGGACGATTATAAGCGCGCCTTGCCGGGCCGTATCGTCGGGGTCAGCGTGGACAGCCACGGCAACCGCGCCTATCGGCTGGCCCTGCAAACCCGTGAACAGCATATCCGCCGCGAAAAGGCCACGTCGAATGTCTGCACCGCGCAGGCGTTGCTGGCGGTCATGGCGTCGATGTATGCGGTATTCCACGGGCCCAAGGGCCTCAAGGCCATCGCGCAGCGCATTCATCGCAAGACCTTGCGTCTGGCCAAGGGGTTGGAGGCCGCAGGGTTCGAGGTGGAGCCGGATACGTTTTTCGACACGATCACCGTCGATGTCGGCCTGTTGCAGCGCGGGGTGTTGCAGGCCGCCGTACGCGAAGGTGTGAACCTGCGCCGCGTGGGGGATACCAAAATCGGCATCACGCTGGATGAACGCACCCGCACCGCCACCGTCGAGGCCGTCTGGCGTGCCTTCGGGATCATTATGGAAGATCGCGAGTTCACCTCGGATTACCGGATGCCCGATGCGCTGCTGCGCAGTTCGGATTACCTGACCCATCCGATTTTCCACATGAACCGCGCCGAAACCGAGATGATGCGCTATATGCGCCGTCTGGCCGATCGCGACCTGGCGCTGGATCGGGCGATGATCCCGCTTGGATCTTGTACGATGAAGCTGAACTCGGCCGCCGAGATGATGCCGGTGAGCTGGCGCGAGTTTTCGCTATTGCATCCCTTCGTGCCCGCCGATCAGGCGCAGGGCTATACCGAGATGATCGACGATCTCAGCGCAAAGCTGTGCGATATCACCGGCTATGCGGCGATTTCGATGCAGCCCAATTCGGGCGCGCAGGGGGAATATGCAGGGTTGCTGACGATCTCGGCCTATCACCGTGCCAATGGTGAGGGGCATCGCAAGATTTGCCTGATCCCGATGAGTGCGCATGGCACCAACCCGGCCAGCGCCCATATGGTGGGCTGGGACGTGGTTGCGGTGAAATCGGCGGCGAATGGCGATATCGACGTCGAGGATTTCCGCGCAAAGGCCGAAAAGCACTCCGAAAATCTGGCGGGCTGCATGATCACCTATCCCTCGACCCATGGCGTGTTCGAGGAAACCGTGCGTGACGTCTGCGAGATCACGCATAGCCATGGCGGGCAGGTCTATATCGACGGGGCCAACATGAACGCTATGGTTGGGTTGGCACGACCCGGCGACGTGGGCGGCGACGTGAGCCACCTGAATCTGCACAAGACGTTCTGTATTCCGCATGGCGGCGGCGGCCCCGGAATGGGGCCCATCGGGGTCAAGGCGCATCTGGTTCCGCATCTGCCGGGCCATCCGGCGACCGGCGGCGAGCAGGGGCCGGTTTCGGCGGCGCCGTTCGGGTCTCCGTCGCTGTTGCCGATTTCATGGGCGTATTGTCTGATGATGGGCGGCAAGGGGCTGACCCAGGCGACGCGCGTGGCGATCCTGAATGCCAACTACATCGCCAAGCGTCTGGAGGGGGCCTACGACGTTCTCTACAAAGGGCCCACAGGTCATGTCGCGCATGAGTGTATTCTGGACACCCGGCCGTTCGAGAAAAGCGCGGGCGTGACCGTGGACGATATCGCCAAACGGCTGGTGGATTGCGGGTTTCACGCACCGACCATGAGCTTTCCGGTGGCGGGAACGCTGATGGTGGAGCCCACCGAATCCGAAACCAAAGCTGAATTGGACCGGTTCTGTGACGCGATGCTGGCGATCCGTGACGAGATACGCGATATCGAGGACGGTCGTAGCGACAGCGAGAACAACCCGCTCAAGAATGCGCCGCATACCGTCGAAGATCTGGTCGGCGAATGGGAACGCCCCTACAGCCGTGAACAGGGCTGTTTCCCACCGGGGGCTTTCCGGGTGGATAAATATTGGCCGCCGGTCAACCGCGTGGACAATGTCTATGGTGACCGGCATCTGGTTTGTACCTGTCCCCCGATGGAGGACTATGCCGAGGCCGCCGAATAACGGAGTTGGTTTGGAGTGAAGGAGGGGCGGCCATCCGGCCGCCCCTTTTTTGCTGCTGAAAAGGGCTTTGTGAAAAGGGTTAGCTGATAAAATGAAATCGTAACCCGTTGATAGCTTGGGCTGCGCGATACCCGTGACCGAATTCTGACTGCTCTGGCGTTTCCGTGGTCATATCACGACTCCGCACAACACATCGCCTTATCATCTGAAGACAACAGGCGATGGTATTTGAGACTGTTCAGAATGAAGTCGACCATGACACACATCCGCAAACCAACTGGTAAAATCCTAAGGCGTGGCGAGTGGTCCGGTCATACCCCGAATTGGGTAAAATCCGAATTTCGAGGTAATATTTCAGGATAGCAGTTGTTGCACCTTGTCCAGCACGTCCCGCCAATGCCGGAAAAAGATCAACTGCCCGGCATCCTCGTAGACATGATATTCGATCCAGTCGTATGTTGCGCGGAATTCGTCGAGTGTTGCCGGGGGAACTTGCGGGTCCTGCAGGCCATTCAAGAAGATAACGGGTAGCTGCCCGCGCAGGGCCTCAACGTCGGCGCTCCAGTCTTCCAGAAACCGGCCTGTCAGCATGCGGACAAAGGCATCGTGAGCAGAGTGCGTTTCGGACAGGGCGACCTCCGAGCCGGTGACCATGGCTTCGAAGACTTCGGGCGATTCGAACGTTTCGACATCGGCGGGGCATTTGCCATAGACCGCATGGACAAACCCCTGCTTGCCGATCCGCCGGGCCAGAAGAAACCCCGCCTTGACCATGAAAGGTAGCAGGTGCGGCGTATATTTTGCCCCTGCGATAATGAAACGATGCCATTTCTCCATACGTTCATACTGTTCGCGCCGGGTCATCGGGAGTGTGCCGGCACAGCAGATCAGCCCGGTAATCGTTTCCGGCGACCGGAGGGCCAACTGCATGGCGTAGAATGAATCGCCCCCGAGGCTGATGATCGGACAGCGATCGACGTTTTCGGCATCGAGAATTTGCAGGCAGTCGGTGGTGGCCGTGTCGTCATAGTCGGTGCTGCGGGGCAGGGGATCGGAGGCGCCAAAGCCGGCCCGAACCGGTACGATAATGCGAAGCCCGAGACGTCTGGCTTCTGCTTCCGCGGATGCAGGCCACCGCACCAACCCATAATCCAGAGGCAGGAACAGGATTGGGCGGCCTGTCTGATCGCCGAGCCTGAGGTAATCCAACTGCCGTCCGTCCGGTGTACGCAGCGAATGGAAAACGCTTGGTTCCAGTGTCGCGTAGCCACGGCTGACCTGCCGGGGGCCGGGCATGTTTTCCAGGGTCATACCGGCCATGTCCACCACTGACAGAGCCAGCCGAACCAGTTCGACCTGCGAATGCGCTTCGGTCTTGGACATGATGGCCTTGATCTGTGCGCGGATCGTGTCCACCGATCTGCCCCGTTTTTCGGCGATATCGCTAACCGATCCGCACTTGACCAGCCCCAGAAGAACGCCTGCCTCGGCGTTGGTCAGATTGAAGGCCCGCTGCAGTATTTCCTGGCTGTCTTCCGAGAAATAAATATCATTCGAAGCCGCCAGAACGAGGGGCGTTCCATCCGCCAGTTTGCACAGCTGAAGACGCAGGATGACGTAGTGATTTTTCTCGACCGAACGCACACGCAAGACCACCGCATCCTGCTGTGGGCTTTGCAGAACATTGCGTGCGGCTTTGCTGATTGCGTCGATGTCTTCGGGCATCACCCGCAGATCGCTGAGCGTCGCGCCCTCCTTCAGGCCCGATACCGTCAATGCGGCGGCATTCCCGGCGCAGACAGTCAGCGAGGCGTCCAGCAAAAAGGCCGACATGCGACCAAAGGGACGTAATATGTCTCGTAGCTCGCTGGCGGAACCGACTGTTTCGACACGATCCAGAAAGGCGCTTGCACGTTCGAAATGCCCGGCAATCAACGGATCTTCCAGAAGGCGCGGGGCATCCAGATCGGCTTGGCCGCGCAGCGGGCGAACGGCATCTTCCCATAGATCCAGAAGCGCCTCGTAGCGGTCCGGCGCAAGGGCCACGTCGTACAAACGGCTGATTGCCGCATCACGTGTTTCGTCGGGCAGTGTCTGCCTTGTGTCCTTACAAGGGTTCGCCGGGTCCATTCTCGTCATTCGATTGCCTCCGCGCTTTGGCATGGTACGCGTATAGCGATGTTAAGTCATGCCCGTTTCGCGTCAGGGTAATCACGGTTGTTAACGGATCGCGATAGCGGTTTCAGCCATTGTCGGTCTGAGTGTCAAGAAGGAATGAAAACCGGGTTTTCAAAACATCCCAGGCGGCTTCGTTCGGAGCGGCAAGGATGTAACCTTCGGTGATTCCCGCATTATAATCCTGTCCGTCCAGCATTCGCACGATTCCTCCGGCCTGCTGGCAGATCAGGACCCCCGCGGCATGGTCCCAGGGATTGGGAATGCCCGACAGCATGAAATCCATCCCGCCCTGCGCCAGGGTCCGGTATTCGTGGCAGGAACAGCGCAGCATTACCGTGCGTGAGAAGTCTGGCAGGCAGGCGGCCATTTCGGCCTGTTTTTCCTCGGGCAGGAGATAGAGGTGGATATATCCCGACATTTTCTCCAGATCACCGCCGCGCGAGACGCTGAGCGGTCGGTCGGCTCCCACATTGCGCGACAGATGTGCAGGTGTTTCGGAATCGGCGAAGATCCAGTCGTCCATCACCGGGTCATAGAGCAGGCCGAACACCGGATGCCCAAAGCGGGTGATCGACAGGATGATTCCGAAAAGTGGCAGGCCATGGGCAAAGTTCCAGGTGCCGTCCAGCGGATCGAGGATCACCGCCATTTCGGCCTCGGCGATTTTGTTGCGCAGGTCGGGTGATTTGGCCGCGCCTTCTTCGCCGACGATCAACGCGTGGGGAAACATGCGTTGAATACCACGCGTCAGCATGGCTTCGGCGGCAGTGTCGGCCTCGGTCACAAGGTCATGGGGGTCGGACTTGGCCGAGATATCCGCATGCGACAGATTGCGAAACCGGGGCATGATCTCGGCACGGGCAGTGCGACGGACCAGATTGATCAGACTGACTTTTTGCGCTTTGCTCAGAGGGGCGGTCAGGGCGACAGGCAGGAAATCGATCATTGTTCGGGCCTCGGATTCTGGTGCTGGAACGGCTTTTGAGTGCCACCGTGCTGCGCGAATGGCAATGCGGTTATTCCCGTGCGCGCAAAACACGGGCGGGACGGGCCTGCATGGGGCGCCAGGCAAAGGCAAGCCCGGCCAGAAGGCTGATCAGCGCGCCGCCCGAGACAATTCCCAATGCCGACAGCCACGCAATTTCGAAATCGGTTTCCATCACGAAATAACTGACGGCCCATCCTCCGGCGATTCCGGCCCCCAAGGCAACCAGCCCAGCCACCGCGCCAAGGATCGCGGCCCGCAGCGCGAGACTCAACAGGATGCGGCCGCGCGAGGCGCCAAGTGTCTTGAGTATCGCCGCCTCGCGGGTGCGGGCTGTCTGATCGGCCGCGGCAGCGCCGATCAGGACCAGGAATCCGGTCAGCAAAGTGGCAGCCGCGCCCCAAGCCGTGGCCGACGCCAATCCTGCCAGCAAGCCCGACACGCGGTCAACTGCATCGCGCACGTTGATCGCGGTGATATTGGGCATCCGGTCTGACAAGTCGCGCAGGATCGCCTTCTCGGCATCGGGATCGGCGTAGACGGTCGCGATGAATGTATGCGGCGCCGCCTCGAGCGCGGCGGCATTCATCACCATGACGAACCCCATTCCGGCGGTCGAGAAATCGACTTCGCGCAGCGATGTCAGTTTGGCCGTCATGTCGCGGCCCAGAATGTTCACCGTGATTTCGTCACCGATTTTCAGGCCCATCTCTTCGGCCTCTTCGGCGGCAAAGCTGATCTGTGGCGGGCCGGTGTACCCCTCACCCCACCACGTCCCGGCGATGATGCGGGTGCGCTCGGGAAGGGCGTCGGCATAGCTTATCCCCCGGTCTCCTTCGACGACCCAATGGCCCGGTGCGACTTCGATGGCAGGACGCCCGTTGATGCGGCTGATCACGCCGCGCAGCATCGGGGCATTGTCGATGCGCGAGACGGCGGGATCGTTCTCCAGCCGGTCCATGAAGGCGGGCATCTGATCTTTCTGGATATCGACGAAGAAATAGGACGGTGCGCGTTCGGGTAGGTCACGTGAAATCGCGTTGCGCAGGTTTTGGTCGATCTGTCCGACCGCTGCCAGAACCGACAATCCCAACCCGAGCGAAAGCATGACCGGCCCCGCTGTGGTACCCGGCCCGCCGATGGCGGCCAGAGCCCAGGCCAGTGCAGGCCGTCCACGGGCCAAACGCCTGGCGCGGCGTGCGATCAGGACAATCGCAAAGGCCGCCAGCACCAGCAGGAACAGCGCGCCCATGATTCCGCCGGTGGTGGCAAGGGTCAGTCTTGCATTACCCGAAAGCCACATCGCAGCGCCGACCAGGGCGGCGATCAGTGCAAGCGTTGCGACGAGATAAGGCCAGCGGGGCAATTTGCGCCCCTGACCCAAGGCGTCGCGAAACAGGGCGGCGGCGCGAATATCCTGCGCGCGCGCCAGCGGCCAGAGTGTAAAGATCAGTACCGTCAGCGCGCTATAGAGCGCGGCCTCGGCCATCGGTGCGGGGTAAGGGGCAAAAAGGGCCGGTACGGGCAGGCGCGCCTCGATGATCGGTGACAGCAGGATCGGCACCCCCACCCCGAGCGCCAGACCGCAGGCGATCCCGATCAGGGCCAGCACCGCGACCTGCAGAAAGTATGTCAGGAATACCGTCTGGCGGTCTGCGCCGATGGTGCGCAAGGTGGCGATGGTTTCGGTTTTGGTGGCCAGATAGGCCCGCAACGCGGCCGATATGCCCACTCCTCCCACGGCCAGCCCCGATAGACCGACAAGCACCAGAAACGCCCCAAGGCGGTCGACGAACTCTGCAACGCCTGGCGCACCGTTTCGTGCATCCCGCCAACGCAACCCCGCTTCGGCAAAGGTGGTTTCCGCCTCGTGCTGGAGGGCGACCAGATCGGTGCCGGGCGGTAAAGCTATGCGATAATGCGTGGAATAGAGCGTTCCCGGTCCAAGCAGCCCCGCACCCTCAAGATCGGCACGGCGCAGGATGGTCCGTGGCCCCAGACCAAAGCCGGACGTGGCATTGTCCGGTTCGATCACGATTTCGGCGCTCAGGACGAACTCGGCCGTGCCGAGGCGAAAGCGGTCGCCCGGAGCGAGGCCCAGCTTGCCGCTCAACAAAGGATGCATGACCGCGCCGGGCAAACCGTCCCTTCCGTTCAACGCGTCGGAGAGGGGAATGGCCGGGTCAAGTACGACCTCGCCCAACAGGGGATAGGCCCCGTCAACGGCCTTGATCTGCGTTAGTCCGCGTTCGCCGTCGGGGGAGACCGCCATCGAGCGGAAATCGACGATCTCGGACACGGTGGTGGCGGTGGTCTCCATCCAGTCGCGTTCGGCCTGCGTGGCGAAGCGATAGGTGAATTCGATCTCGGCATCGCCTCCCAACAGGGTCGCGCCTTCGCGGGCCAGCCCGTTGGCGATGCTTTCGCGCACGGTGCCAACGGCGGCGATGGCTGCGACGCCAAGGATTACGCAGGCCAGAAAAATCCGAAACCCTTGCAAGCCACCGCGCAGTTCCCGGCGGGCGAGACGCGCAGCAGTGGACAGGCTCATGCGGGCACCTGTGCCGTGTCGGTCAGTCGTCCGTCCACCAGTTCGATCACCCGGTCACAGCGTTCCGCCAGTTCGGGAGAATGGGTTACCATGATCAGGGTGGACCCCTTGCGCGCGCTGAGATCGAACAAAAGCCCTATGATCGCTGCGCCTGTCTGGCCATCCAGATTTCCCGTCGGTTCGTCGGCGAGCATGATATCGGGGCGCGGCGCAGCGGCGCGGGCAAGGGCGACGCGCTGTTGTTCGCCGCCCGAGAGTTGCGAAGGATAGTGATCGGCGCGCTCAGCCAGCCCCACGGCCTCAAGCTCGCGCGCGGCGCGCTCGAAGGCATCCGCATGTCCGGCCAGTTCCAGCGGGGTTGCGACATTTTCAAGAGCGGTCATGGTGGGGATCAGGTGGAAGGACTGGAACACAACTCCGAAATGATCGCGGCGCAGGGCAGCCAGTTGATCTTCGTTCATTGCCGACAGGTCATGCCCGAGGGCTTGCACCTGTCCCGAACTGGCACGTTCCAGCCCACCCATCAACATCAACAGCGAAGATTTGCCCGATCCGGACGGTCCGACAAGACCTACGGTTTCCCCCTTCTGGACATCCAGTGTGATCCCGTGGAGTATCCGTACAAGCCCCGCGTTGCCCTGAAGCGACAGCGTGGCATCCTTGAGCGAAAGAACGGGATCGGTCATGGGCTTGCACCTGATTACAAAGGAATTTCTGTCATATGGGGTCGCGGTGTTGCGTGGCAAGGTGATTGCGGCGTTTCTTTTCGCCGCAGTCCCGGCCTGGGCCGGGGAGGCCACCATACTGGCTTTCGGTGACAGCCTGACCCAGGGCTATGGTTTGTTGGATCAACAGGGCCTCGTTCCGCAACTGGACAAATGGCTTGAAGACAATGGTCATAAGGTGCGCATCGTCAATGGCGGTGTCTCGGGCGATACAACCGCCGGAGGCGCGGCCCGCGTCGACTGGAGCCTGACGCCGGATGTGGACGCAATGATCGTTACCCTTGGCGGCAATGACATGCTGCGCGGAATCGATCCGGCTGTGTCGCGTGACAATCTGGATCGTATTCTGGCTGCGGCGCAGGCTCATGGGATCGAGGTCTTATTGGTGGGCATGAAGGCGCCGGGCAATTACGGGCCAGACTACAAGGCTGCGTTCGACCGCATTTACCCGGATTTGGCGGAAACCTACGAGACGCTTTATTTTGAGGATTTCTTTGCAGGACTCGGGGATGCCGGCCCGGCTGAAGTGCAGGACTATTTTCAGCCCGACGGTATTCATCCCAATGCCGAAGGCGTCAAGAAAATTGTCGCGGCTCTTGGACCGAAGGTCGTGGAACTGGTGCAGAATATCCAATGAAAACGGGCCCCGCCAGGGGCCCGCAAAGATCAGATTATGGCGTGTTGGCCACCCAGGATCAGGCCAGTGCGATATTCGACGCCGACTCGCGGCCATCGCGGCCGGGTTCGATGTCGAAGGTCACTTTCTGGTTGTCGGCCAAGCCGGTGAGGCCTGCGCGTTCAACGGCAGAGATGTGAACGAATACGTCCTTGCCGCCGCCATCGGGCGCGATGAAGCCGTAGCCTTTCGTTGTGTTAAACCATTTGACGGTGCCTGTGGCCATCCGTTTTCTCCTTTGGTTTGTGTTGCCCACGGTGTTGCGGCAACCCGGCTATGTCAGAGCAAGATCGAGTGACTGAGCCGGTCGTGACGGAGCAGATGGTCGATAGAGGTAACGTCGCGCCGTTTATATGGGGCTGTAAATCTCGCCACGCAAGAAAAAATCGCGCGGGGCCGGTCGTGGCCGCCGCGCGTTGTCATGCGTCACTTCGCTCAGATAACGGTGACAACAGTTCCCACCGGAACTCGTTCGTACAAGTCTTTCACGTGTTCGTTCAGCATGCGAATGCAGCCGTTGGACACCGACCGTCCGATCGAGCGTGGCGCGTTGGTGCCGTGGATACGGAAATAGGTATCCCGACCGTTCTGAAACAGGTAAAGCGCCCGCGCGCCAAGCGGATTTTCCGGCCCACCCGGCTGGACATAATCATTGTCCTTGAAGCGGCCGTAGGTCTGCGGCTCGCGCTGGATCATTTCCTCGGTGGGGCGCCAGGTGGGCCATTTTTTCTTGACGTCGATGGTGGCTGTGCCGGTGAACTGGAGGCCGGCCTTGCCGACGCCGACGCCATAGCGCAGCGCCTCGCGGGGGGTGGTGACGAGATAGAGGAAATGCGCGCGCGGCAGAATCAGAAGCTGTCCGGGCGCGTATTGTTCCGAGATACGTACCTTGGTGGGTTTGAATTTATCTTCGACTTCAAAGGCATGGGCGGAGGCGGGCAGGCTTGCTGCGGCCAGTCCGGCCCCGATGAAAAAGCGGCGGTCGATCATTTCTGGTCCTCTGGAATACACCCTCTGGAATACACACGGCGACGTATAGTTTGCCATCCTGACGGGGAAAAATCAAAACCCGGTGAAAGGCCGGAAATTCCTGTCGGTATGGCGTCGGTACAACGTCGGTATCCCGTCGGTGCGACCGCACGGTCGGCTGACGTGATGTTAACCCCCTCCACGGCAGGCTCGGGGCGCGAAAGGAGCTCTTTGATGACCCGCATGACCAAGACCGAACGCATCGCCCGCGAGGGGCTGATGAAGAACCTGATCCATTTGCACCGCGATGGCTGGATATCGTCGGTGATCGAGGAAGAGATTCCCGAAGCCTGGCACACGCTCGAGGCCGATCTGGATGTCGAGGAGAAAAAGGAGAAGGTGACGCTTTATCTCGACCGGTCGGTCGCGCGGTTCTATCGCGCGATGGGGCAGGGGTATCAGGGCCGGATCAACCGCCTGTTGGCCACGTGGGCGCAGATGAAGATCGCGGGCGAGGTAAAGCTGGACGAGTATCTGCGCGAACGCGTCGGATACAAGGAGCCCGAGCCGCCCGAGGACATGCCGACGCTGGACCCGGATTACGAGGCCTCGATGCGGCGCAAGGGATTGCTGTAGTGGAGTGACGACTGCCAAAGGCAAACGGGGCAGGCCCCTGGCCCGCCCCGTGCGAAGTCGTGTTGCGCCACGATGGTGACGCGCGGCCCTCAGGCCAGTTCGAGGTTGACGGCGCTTTCGCGGCCATCACGGCCTGCTTCGACGTCGTACGTCACTTTCTGGTCGTCGGCCAGGCCGGTCAGGCCCGAACGCTCGACGGCGCTGATGTGAACGAATACGTCCTTGCCGCCCGTTTCAGGTGCGATGAAGCCGAAGCCTTTGGTGGTGTTGAACCATTTCACGGTGCCATTGGCCATGTGAAGTCTCCTGATAATAGATGCTGCCCGCGGAAGTGCGGCAGCCCGGCGTTGTCGTCTGGATCGAATGACTGAACGCCGTGTGAAGGGAGACAGTAGGTCGAAAAAGAATAACGTAGCAGGGGCGCGTATGACAGGGATCGGGGGCTGTGGCAAGGGAATTCGATCAGGGTAGGGTGCGCATTCATGCGCACCGCTGTTTCCAACTGACCGTAATTATTCCGGTGCGCAGTGAATGCGCACCCTACGTTAGCGTCATTTTAACGTTGGTCGGTTCAGCACGGAAACATGCCGAATTACAGACGTCCCAAGGTGCCCGGCGCCACCGTGTTTTTCACCGTGACCCTTGCGGAGCGCGGTACGTCATTATTGGTGGATCAGGTTGAGGTTCTGCGACAGGCGGTGTGTGCCACGCGGTTGGATCATCCGTTTTATATCGACGCCTGGGTGGTGTTGCCCGATCATTTGCACGCGGTTTGGACCTTGCCGCCGGAAGACCATGGCCGCCGGAAGACCATGATTTTGCGACCCGGTGGCGCGTGATCAAGGCCCGGTTTTCCCGGCAGGCGCCGGAGGGGCTCAGGCGGCCCAGCCATATCCGCCGCCGCGAACGCGGCGTCTGGCAGCGCCGGTATTGGGAACATCATATTCGCGGCCCGCAGGATTACGCGGCAGCGGTTTCCTATTGCCTTTTGAATCCGGTGAAGCACGGGTTTGTCGAGCGGGCGCAGGATTGGCCCTATTCCTCGGTGCACCGCGATATTCTGGCCGGGCGCCGGGCCGCGTAGGGTGCGCATTCATGTGTACCGTTTGTCTTGGGTGTGTGGTGCGCAGTGAATGCGCACCCTACGGTGATCAGCGAGCGAATTTCTTGTGCTTGATCCGTTTGGGTTCAAGCGCATCGGGGCCCAGACGGCGCTTTTTGTCTTCCTCGTAGTCCTCGAAGTTGCCTTCGAACCATTCCACATGCGCCTCGCCTTCGAAGGCGAGGATATGGGTGCAGATGCGGTCCAGAAAGAAACGGTCGTGGCTGATGACCACGGCGCAGCCGGCGAAATCCACGAGCGCGTCTTCGAGCGCGCGGAGCGTTTCGACGTCGAGGTCGTTGGTCGGTTCGTCGAGCAGCAACACGTTGCCGCCCGATTTCAGCAGGCGGGCCATGTGGACGCGGTTGCGTTCGCCGCCCGACAGGAGCGAGACCTTTTTCTGCTGGTCGCCGCCCTTGAAGTTGAAGGCCGAGCAATAGGCGCGGGAATTCATCTGCGCATCGCCCAACTGGATGATTTCGGCGCCGCCGGTGATGGCCTCCCACACGGTTTCGTTGTCTTTCAGGTCGTCGCGGGACTGATCGACATAGCTGAGTTCAACCGTGTCGCCGTATTCGACCGTGCCTTCGTCGGGGGCTTCCTGCCCGGTCAGCACCTTGAACAGCGTGGATTTACCCGCACCGTTGGGGCCGATCACGCCGACGATGCCGCCCGGCGGCAGCGAGAAGGTCAGATCCTCGATCAGCAGCTTGTCGCCCATGTGCTTTTTAAGTCCGTTCACCTCGATCACCTTCGATCCAAGGCGCGGGCCGTTGGGGATGACGATCTGGGCGCGCGCGAGTTTTTCGCGCTCGGACTGGTTGGCGAGGTCGTTATAGGCGTTGATCCGGGCCTTGGATTTGGCCTGACGGGCCTTCTGGCCCTGACGCATCCATTCCAGTTCGCGTTCCAGCGTTTTCTGGCGCGATTTGTCCTCGCGCGCCTCTTGTTCCAGCCGCTTGGCTTTCTGTTCCAGCCAGCTTGAATAATTGCCCTCGTAGGGGATGCCGCGGCCGCGGTCGAGCTCCAGAATCCAGCCGGTGATATCGTCAAGGAAATACCGGTCGTGGGTGACGATCAGGATGGTGCCCTTGTAGTCGATCAGGTGCTGTTGCAGCCAGGCGATGGTTTCGGCATCGAGGTGGTTGGTCGGTTCGTCCAGAAGCAGCATGTCGGGCGCTTCGAGCAGCAGCTTGCACAGGGCGACGCGGCGTTTTTCGCCGCCCGACAGGGTGGTGACGTCGGCATCGTCGGGCGGACAGCGCAGGGCCTCGAGCGAAACGTCGATCTGCGCGTCGAGATCCCACAGGTTCTGGCTGTCGATCTCGTCCTGCAACTGGGCCATCTCGTCGGCGGTTTCGTCCGAATAGTTCATCGCCAGTTCGTTGAAGCGGTCCAGCTTGGCCTTTTTTTCGGCCACGCCCAGCATGACGTTTTCACGCACGGTCAGGTTGGGGTCCAGTTCCGGCTCCTGCGGGAGGTAGCCGACCCTGGCGCCCTCGGCGGCCCATGCCTCGCCCGTGAAATCGGTGTCGAGCCCGGCCATGATCTTCATCAGGGTGGATTTACCGGCGCCGTTCACGCCGACGACGCCGATCTTCACGCCGGGCAGAAAGCTGAGATGGATATTCTCGAAGCATTTCTTGCCGCCGGGGTAGGTCTTGGAGACGCCCTGCATGTGATAGACGTATTGATAGGCTGCCATCTGTCGTCCGCTCCTGATGGGTGATCGTGTGTTGCCGGCTGTGATAGCTGAGGCGCGGCGCGGGGGCAATCACTCAACGCTGCGCGGCGGTCAGCGTTTTTTCGAAGAAATGGTCGGGGTAGGGATCGTCGTTGAAGCGGTCGATCTCGGTCCAGCCGGAGGATTGATAAAGCGCCACGGCCTCGGGCAGGGCCGAGTTGGTATCGAGCCGCAGGGCGGCGATGCCAAGGGTGCGGGCGGTGGCCTCGATCCTGTCCATCAGGCGGCGGGCCAGTTTCATGCCACGGGCCGAGGGCGCGACCCAGAGGCGCTTGATTTCGGCATAGCCCTTGTCGGTGCCTTTCAGCCCGACGCAGCCGAGCGGCAGCCCATCCGACAGTGCCAGAAGGAACGCGCCGCGCGGGGCGAGCATATCGGTCGCTTCGGGGTCGCAACTTAGGGTGACGTCGAACCCGGTTTCAAAGCGGCGGCCCAGTTCGGCATAGTATTCGCCAAGGCAATAGAGTGCATCGGGGCTGCGGGGATCGGCAAGCTGAAAGGTGATGCGATCACGCCCAAGGGCCGAGGCCACCAGATCCATCGCCGCCAGCAGGGTTTCGGGATGCGGGTGGCGATCCAGCAGGTCATTGGCGCGGGTGTCGGACAGGGCGTTGTAGGCCTCCAGTTCGGCCAGCCCGGTGTCGGTCAGGGCGGCGATCCGGCGGCGGCCGTCCTCCGTATCCCGGATCAGTGTGACAAGCCCCTCGTCCTGAAGCGATTTCAGGTAGCGGCTGAGCAGGGCCTTTTCCAATCCCAGAGTATCGCGAATCGCTTCCAGATCCGCCCCGTTGCGCCCGATAGCGTGGATCACGCGGGCAAGGCCCAACGGGCGGCCCCGGCCAAGAAACGATGTATCCAGAACCCCGGTTTCACGGGTCACGGCGCGGTTGAAACGGCGGATGCGGGCGACGGGATCGTAACTCATGATGGTTTACTTAAGTAAACTATTTTTGCCTGTCAATGACGGCTTGGTGGTTGACACCGGCCAGATGCCAAGGTGATGGAAGCATGATGAAAATCGCGTTGCCATATGTCCGCCCCGGTCAGGTGGTCGGGTTGCTGGGCGGGTCGTTCGATCCGCCTCATGAGGGGCATGTGCATATCAGCCGCGAGGCGCTCAAGCGGTTCGGGCTGGACCAGTTGTGGTGGCTGGTCAGCCCCGGCAATCCGCTGAAACCTCATGGCCCCGCGCCGCTGGCGCGCCGTATGGCGGCCTGCCGGGCACTGGTGGATCATCCGCGCATTTACGTCACCGATGCCGAGGCGCAACTGGGCACGCGGTATACCGCGCAGACGCTGCGCGCCTTGCAGGCGGTGCGGCCCGGTGTGCGCTTCGTGTGGCTGATGGGGGCCGACAACCTTGCGCAATTCGATCAGTGGCAAGATTGGCGCGATATCATCGAGCGTGTTCCCATGGGGGTTCTGGCCCGGCCCGGCCAGCGCATTTCCGCGCGCATGTCCAAGGCGGCAAGGGTTTATTCCGATGTTCGTTTGCCAGCGGCGCTCAGTCATACGCTGGGCCACAGCGACCCTCCGGCATGGTGCTTTGTCAATGTTCCGATGCGCGCCGTTTCCTCGACCGGGCTACGCGCGCGCGGCGATTGGCCGAAATCCGGGCGCGGATGACGCAGGCGTAATGCAGAAAAGCGATTGTGCGCATGCACGGACTGCGCTTATTTTCGCATCATGAGCAAAGTTTTATCGCGGCGGATTTTTCTGGGCTCGGCGCTGAGCGCGGTGGCGGGAGCGGTATGGGCCGGGGCGCCGGCAGTATCGCTTCGTCCGCGCCCGCGCCCCGAGGGGCTGTATCGCGGGTCCCCGCCGGGGGCCGAGGCCCTGATCGAGGCGGCGCGTCTGGACGGGCAGGTCACCTTTTCCGTGATGGATGTGAAAACGGGGTTGGTGCTGGAAGGGCGCGGTGAAACCGGCGGGGTGCCACCGGCCAGCGTGACCAAGGCGGTGACCGCGCTTTATGCGTTGAGCATCCTTGGCGCAGAGTATCGGTTCGCCACACGGCTGATTGCCACGGGTCCGGTCGAGAACGGTGTTCTGAAGGGCGATCTGGTTCTGGCGGGCGGGGGCGATCCGACGCTGGATACCGATGCCCTGGCGCAGATGGCCGCCGATCTCAAGGACAAGGGTGTGCACGAGGTGCAGGGTGCGTTCAGGGTGTGGGGCGGCGCATTGCCCTTTGAGCGCGTGATAGACTCCAGCCAGCCCGAGCATGTGGGGTATAACCCTTCTGTTTCCGGGCTGAACCTGAATTTCAACCGGGTTCATTTCGAATGGAAACGGGGCGGCAGCGAATATAGCGTCAGCATGGATGCGCGCTCGGCACGCTACCGCCCGGCGGTGACCATTGCCCGAATGGCCATAGCCGGGCGCAACGCCCCCATTTATACCTATGAGGACGGTGGCGATCACGATGCCTGGACGGTTGCAAAGGCCGCGCTGGGCAATGCGGGCGCGCGCTGGCTGCCGGTGCGCAAACCCGAGGCCTATGCCGCTGAGGTGTTCGCCGTGTTCGCCCGGTCGCAGGGGATCGTGCTGGCGCCGGGCGCTGCGCTGCGCGATGCGCCCGAAGGCGAGGCCGTCGTTGTCCATCGAAGTGCGCCGTTGCGCGACGTTCTGCGGGACATGCTGAAATACTCGAACAACCTGACGGCGGAGCTGGTCGGCCTGACCGCGACGGCGGCACGCCTTGGGCGGGTGGCTCCGCTGGCCGCGTCGGCGCAGGAAATGAGCCGTTGGGCCCGGACCGAACTTGGCATGCAAGGGGCGGGGCTGGTGGACCATTCCGGGTTGGGCGAGCAATCGCGCCTGAGTGCGGGGGCGCTTGCACAGGCTCTGGTGCGGGTCCATGGCGACGGTCAGCTCAAGCCGATCCTGAAGGACATTGCACTGCGCGATGATAATGGCGGGATCGACCGGGAGCATCCCGTCAAGGTGACGGCCAAGACCGGCACCTTGTATTTCGTCAGTTCCCTGGCGGGCTACATGACCGCGCCGGACGGCACCGAACTGGCCTTTGCGATCTTTTGCGCGGATACCGACAGACGCCAGCAGATCGACAGCCGGGCAGCGGGGCGGCCACCAGGGGCGGCCAGTTGGAACAGGCGCGCCAAGCAGTTGCAGCAAAAGCTGATCGAGCGCTGGGCAACGATCTATGGCGCCTGAGCGGGTTTAGCCCGTCACCACCATGTCGGTGCCCCAGGAGCGGCAACTTTCGGCCAGGGCGCCGGGCAGGGGAAGGTCGGTGAAAATCCGGTCGATATCCCGAAGTGATCCGATCCGTACCGGCGCGCTGCGCTGGAATTTCGAATGATCGGCCACAAGGAATACCTCGCGCGAGCGTTTCAGAAGGGTCTGGCCGACGACCACCTCCTGAATGTCGAAATCCAGCAGGTCGCCATCCTCGTCCAGCGCCGAACAGCCGAGGATCGCGGTGTCGAACTTGAAATTCTCGATGGTGCGGGCGGTCAGATTGCCCACCAGCCCGTTATCGGACCGGCGCAGGCTGCCACCCGCCACGACGATTTCGCAGGTCTTGTTCGCCAAAAGGATATTGGCCACGTTCATGTTGTTGGTCACGACCATCAGGTTTGAATGGTCCAGCAACTCGTGGGCCACGGCCTCGGTCGTGGTGCCGATATCCAGAAATACCGAGGAACTGTCGGCAATCGCCGCCGCGCAAGCCCGTGCAATGGCCTGTTTGGCGTCTTCGTTCAGGCGGCGGCGCTCGTCGTAAATGATGTTGGTGACACCCGAGGGCAGGATCGCGCCGCCATGCACGCGCTCCAGCTTGCCGGCGTTGGCCAGTTCGGTCAGGTCGCGGCGGATGGTCTGCACGGTCACGTCGAAGCGTTCGGCCAGATCTTCGACCATGACCTTGCCCTCGGTGCGGGCGATTTCGAGAATGTCGGGTTGACGAAAGGATTGCGACACGTCTGTTGGCTCTCCGTTTGGTGTTTTCGATTATGTTCGTTTTTATCCGCGTTTCAAGGTTCGCATGTGATTCGGCGGGACTCTGGCTCGATTTGCGCGATAATTAATGGTTTGTTTGGCGATGGTTGCAAATAAAACGCCGTTGAATCATATGTTTTCCTCAAAATCGAAAGTAAACGAACATTCGCAATTGACTTAATTGCCTTGATTATGGTTCGTTTGCGCTCACATGCGGCATTGAGATCAGGGAGGCTCCGGTGCCATCAGCCCGAGGCAATGACAGTGTCGATCTGTTCGTGATCGGTGGCGGCATCAATGGATGCGGCATCGCACGCGACGCTGCCGGTCGTGGGCTGAGTGTCGAACTGGTCGAGATGAACGATCTGGCCTCGGCCACCTCCTCGGCCTCGACCAAGCTGTTTCATGGCGGGCTGCGTTACCTCGAGTATTTCGAGATGCGGCTGGTGCGCGAGGCGCTGATCGAACGCGAAACCCTGCTGCGCGCCATGCCGCATATCAGTTGGCCGATGCGCTTCGTGCTGCCCTATCATCGCGATATGAGGTTCGAAGGGGAAACGCCCACCTCGAAACTTCTGAACACGGTGATGCCCTGGATGAAGGGGCGTCGGCCTGCGTGGCTGATCCGGCTGGGACTGTTCCTGTATGACCATCTGGGCGGGCGCGATATCCTGCCCGGAACGCGCACCGTGGATTTGCGTGACGATCCGGCGGGGCGGGTTCTGAAAGACAAGTTCGCGCGTGCCTATGAATATTCCGACTGCTGGATCGAGGACAGCCGTCTGGTGGTGCTGAACGCCCGTGACGCCGAGGGGCGCGGGGCCGTGATCCGTACACGCACGAAGGTAACCGGCGCCCGGCGGGAGAAGGATCACTGGGTGGTCACGACCGAGGACCGAGACACCGGTGAAACACGCCAGACCAGGGCGCGGGCATTGATCAATGCGGGTGGTCCGTGGGTCAAGGACGTCATCGTCAACACGTTGAACCAGAACCCCAGCGAGGGTGTCCGGCTGGTGCGGGGCAGCCATATCGTGACGCGCCGCCTGTTCGATCATGACAAGTGCTATTTCTTTCAGGGCAAGGACGGGCGGATCATCTTCGCCATTCCGTACGAGACCGATTTCACCCTGATCGGAACGACCGATGTCGAACATGAGGATGTCTCGGCCAAGCCGGAATGCACGCCCGAAGAGGCCGAGTACCTGTGCAGTTTCGCCTCGGAATATTTCCGCCAGCCGGTCACGCGCGACGATATCGTATGGACATATTCGGGGGTGCGGCCCCTCTACGATGACGGGGCGAAATCGGCCACGGCGGCAACGCGCGACTACGTGCTGAAACTGAATGACGAGGGCGGCGCGCCTCTGTTGAACGTGTTTGGCGGCAAGATCACCACCTATCGCAAACTGGCCGAGGCGGCGATGGCGCGGATCACGCCGTTTTTCGAGGATGCGGGCGGCAACTGGACGGCCGGGGTTGCCTTGCCCGGAGGGGATTTCGAGGTGGATGGCGTGCAACGCCTGATCGACGACCTCCGGACGAAATATCCGTTTCTCGATTCCTACTGGGCCGGGCGGCTGGTGCGTGCCTATGGCACCGAGGCGGCGCAGCTGCTGGGCGATGCGACATGCGTCGAGGATCTGGGGCCGGATTTCGGTGGAACCCTGACAGGGCGCGAGGTGGCGTGGATGATGCGCCATGAATATGCCCGCTGTGCCGAAGATGTGGTCTGGCGCCGCACCCGGCTGGGGCTTCGGATGACGGCCGGACAGATCGCTGCACTGGAAGAGTGGATGACATCGGACGATGCCGGGCAGGTCGATCTGCTGGTGGCCCGGTCGGGTATGAAAGAGGAGCAGGGCGCATGACATTGAAACTGGAGGGCGTATCCAAGGCGGTGAGCGGGCAGACACATATCTATCCGACCGACCTGACCTTGGAAAAGGGCACGATGAACGTGCTTCTGGGGCCGACCTTGTCTGGCAAGACCTCCTTGATGCGGCTGATGGCGGGGCTGGATGCGCCAAATGCGGGCCGTATCCTGTGGAACGATCAGGACGTGACCGGCCAGAAGGTACATGATCGCAACGTGGCGATGGTGTATCAGCAGTTCATCAACTACCCGTCGATGAGCGTTTACGACAATATCGCCTCGCCCCTGCGCCTGCTTGGCCGGCCCGCCGCCGAGATCGACGCGGAGGTTCAGAAAACCGCTGACCTGATGCAACTGACGCCGATGCTGGCGCGCAAGCCGTTGGAATTGTCGGGCGGTCAGCAGCAGCGTTGCGCATTGGCGCGGGCGTTGGTCAAGGGGGCCGGGCTGGTGCTGCTGGATGAACCGCTGGCCAATCTGGATTACAAGCTGCGCGAGGAATTGCGCGTCGAGATTCCGAAGATTTTCGAAGAGTCCGGCGCGATTTTCGTCTACGCCACGACCGAGCCGGAAGAGGCGCTTTTGCTGGGCGGCAACACCGCTACGCTGTGGGAAGGGTGCGTCACGCAGTTCGGCCCCACGCCGGAGGTGTATCGTCAACCCGTGGACGCCACGACGGCACGGGTTTTCAGTGACCCGCCGATGAATTTCCTGCAAGTCAGTAAGACCGGTGGAAAGCTGTTGTTCGGGGACGGTCAGACGACCCCCGCCACCGGCAAGTTGGCCGATCTGCCCGATGGCCGCTACAACGCCGGATTTCGGCCCAACCATCTGGAAATCGGGCGGCATACGGCGGATGCCATGAAATTCACCGCCCGGCTGACGGTGACGGAACTGACCGGGTCCGAAACCTTCGTGCATCTCGATCATCACGGCGAACGGTGGGTGGGGCTGGTTCATGGCGTGCACGATCTGGCACTGGGGACCGATCTGGATGTCTATCTGGACCCCAGCCATGTCTACATCTTTGGCGAGGACGGTGCGCTGGTCGCGTCCGCCGCCTATGCGCTGGCGGCCTGAGGAGGAGGGCGAATGGCAAAGATCACTTTGGACAATCTGGCGCATTCCTACCTGCCCAACCCGACGGGCGAGGCGGATTATGCGCTGAAGGAACTCAACCACGACTGGGAGGATGGCGCGGCCTATGCCCTGCTCGGCTCGTCGGGCTGCGGGAAATCCACATTGCTCAACATCATCTCGGGGCTGCTGAATCCCAGCCAGGGGCGTATCCTGTTCGACGGTCAGGATGTCACCGATGCGCCCACGGCAGAGCGCAACATCGCGCAGGTTTTCCAGTTTCCGGTCGTCTATGACACCATGACCGTGCGGGATAATCTGGCTTTTCCGTTGCGCAACCGGGGGCGGGACGAGGCCTATGTCGCCGAACGTGTGCAGGATGTGGCGCGCATGATCGGCATGGAGGCCGAACTGGACCGCAAGGCGCGCGGGCTGACGGCAGATGCCAAGCAGAAGATCAGCCTTGGCCGCGGCATGGTGCGCAAGGACGTGAACGCCCTGTTGTTCGACGAACCGCTGACCGTGATCGACCCGCACATGAAGTGGGAGCTGCGCACACAGCTGAAATCGCTGCATCACGAATTCGGACATACGATGATCTATGTCACCCACGACCAGACCGAGGCGCTGACCTTCGCCGACAAGGTGGTGGTCATGTATGACGGGCGTGTGGTGCAGATCGGCACGCCCGAAGAACTGTTCGAGCGGCCCGAACATACCTTCGTGGGCTATTTCATCGGCTCGCCGGGAATGAACGTGATCCCGGCCAGGGTTGACGGACGGCAGGCCTATGTCAACGGCTCCTCGCTTGATCTGGGGCAGGGCTATGGCCCGCTGGAGGGCAAGGTGGAAATCGGTGTGCGCCCCGAATTCGCGCGCCTCTCGGACAGCGAGGGCCTGCCGGTGAATATCCGCCGGGTCGAGGATGTGGGCCGCCACAAGATCGTGCGGGCCGATTTCTTTGGGAACGACATCAACATCATCGCGGGCGAGGGCGAAGAGATCGGCGCCGACAAGACCCGTGTCGTGTTCGATCCCGCGCATATCAATGTCTACGCCAATGACTGGCGCGTTCAGGGGGAGGCCGCATGATGCAGGAAAAGACGGTCAATCACAAGGCGTGGTTCCTTGTCCTGCCGGTTCTGGTGCTGGTGGCCTTTTCGGCGGTGATCCCGCTGATGACAGTTGTCAACTATTCGGTTCAGGACAGTTTCGGCAACAATCAGTTCTTCTGGGCGGGGCTCGAATGGTTTCGCGAGATGCTGGCGGAGGAACGCATGTGGGATGCGCTGGCCCGCCAGATGGCGTTTTCGGCGATCATTCTGGCGATCGAGGTGCCCCTGGGCATCTTCGTGGCGCTGAACATGCCCAAGCGTGGATTCTGGACCAGCTTCTGTCTGGTGGTGATGTCGCTGCCGCTGCTGGTGCCGTGGAACGTGGTCGGCACGATCTGGCAGATTTTCGGGCGGGTGGATATCGGCCTGCTGGGCTATACGCTGGACGCGCTCGGGATCGAATACAACTACACCCAGAACGTGATCGACGCATGGGTGACGGTGATCGTCATGGATGTGTGGCACTGGACGTCGCTGGTGGCGCTGCTGGCCTATGCCGGGCTGCAATCCATCCCCGACGCCTATTATCAGGCGGCCAAAATCGACCAGGCAAGCCGCTGGAAAGTGTTCCGTTATATCGAACTGCCCAAGATGGCGGGTGTACTGATGATCGCGATCCTGCTGCGGTTCATGGACAGTTTCATGATCTATACCGAGCCGTTCGTGGTGACCGGCGGAGGGCCGGGCAATGCCACCACCTTCCTGTCGATCGACCTTGTGAAAATGGCGCTTGGTCAGTTCGATCTGGGCCCGGCGGCGGCGTTCTCGATCATGTATTTCCTGGTGATCCTGCTGATCTCCTGGGTGTTCTACACGGTGATGACCAATCTCGACAAACGGGAGGGCAACTGACATGGCCGACCTGACCGTAAACACCGGCGCCACCCGCAAGGCCAGCCGGATCAGGGTGAACGGCAGTGCCCTGGTGATGACGCTGTATCTGGTGTTCCTCATGTTGCCGATCTACTGGCTGCTGAACATGAGCCTGAAGACCAACTCCGAGATCCTCGGGGCCTTCACGCTCTGGCCGCAGAACCTGACGCTGGCGAACTATGCCACCATCCTGACCGACGCCAGCTGGTACATGGGCTATGTCAATTCGCTGATCTACGTGGTGATGAACACGGTGATCTCGGTCGCCGTGGCGCTGCCGGCGGCCTATGCCTTCAGCCGCTATCACTTCATGGGCGACAAGCACCTGTTCTTCTGGCTGCTGACCAACCGGATGGCCCCGCCCGCAGTGTTCGCTCTGCCGTTTTTTCAGCTGTATTCCTCGGTGGGCCTGTTCGACACGCATATCGCGGTGGCCCTGGCGCATTGCCTGTTCAACGTGCCTCTGGCGGTGTGGATTCTGGAAGGGTTCATGCGTGGCGTGCCCAAGGAAATCGACGAAACGGCCTATATCGACGGGTACGGCTTTGGCCGGTTCTTCGTGAAGATATTCATGCCTTTGATCGCCAGCGGCATCGGCGTGGCGGCGTTCTTCTGCTTCATGTTCTCATGGGTGGAATTGCTGCTGAGCCGCACGCTGACCAGCGTCGACGCCAAGCCCATCGCCGCCACGATGACCCGCACGATCGGCGCGTCGGGAATCGACTGGGGCGTGCTGGCCGCCGCCGGGGTGCTGACCATCGTGCCTGGTGCGTTGGTGATCTACTTCGTGCGCAACTACATCGCCAAGGGCTTTGCCCTGGGGAGGGTTTGATGGAACCATTCATTAACCCCAGGCATGTCATCCTCGGGCCTGACCCGAGGATCTCCGTGGAGGAGCGCCTCACGCAGTTTGAGGCGACCAATGCCCAAAGACATGTACGTTTATATCGTGACGAACAAACGCCACGGGACGCTTTACATCGGGGTCACAAACGATCTTGTGCGGCGTGTCTGGGAACATCGCACCCACGCAATTTCCGGATTTACCGACCGCTACAATCTCACACGTCTGATCTGGTACGAGCATCACGTCGAACCTGCCGCAGCGATTCGGCGCGAAAAGGCTTTGAAGCGCTGGAGCCGCGACTGGAAAATCGAACTGGTCGAGCAAGCCAATCCCGATTGGGTCGATTTTTGGCAGGAGATTTCCGGCCAACCAGACCTTCATCATCGTTAAACTCGACCGGATGGCTTGATGGCCAGGAGATCCTCGGGTCGGGCCCGAGGATGACGGTGCTGTATCGGAAGGAGGTATTCTAAATGGAATGGATGGCATGGACATGGCCGACCGCCGCATTCTTTGGAGTAATTGCGGCATTGTTGATCACCTTCACGGTGTTGGCGGTCAGGTATCCCGAAACACCCCGGCACGGCGTTCTGGGGATCGAAACGACGCGCGGTGACAGGTTGTTCATCACGCTCTTGGGCTCGGCCTTCATCAATCTGGCCTGGTTGGCGATCGTGGGGGCGCATCAGCCCTACGCGATGCTGGTTTGCCTGCTTTATGCCGCGGCGGTGTTCCGCTGGGTCTAGGGCAGGGCGTGCGCATGGGGGCCGGGGACATCCGGCGCACGACACGAAGTTCCCCGGACAGAAATGACGACAATTGGTTCGAAACACGGGAGGATAGAAACCAATGACCCTGAGTTTGAAATCAACAACAGCCCTGGGGCTTGCCCTGTCGCTGCTGTCTGCCCCGGCGTTTGCCGGGATGGACGAGGCGCGCGCGTTCCTTGACGACGAAATCGGCGATCAGTCGGCCCTCAGCCGCGAAGAGCAGGAAGCGGAGATGCAATGGTTCATCGACGCGGCCCAGCCGTTTGCGGGTATGGATATTCGTGTCGTGTCGGAAACCATCACCACACATGAATACGAAGCCAAGGTTCTGGCCCCGGCCTTTAGTGCGATCACGGGCATTCGGATCACCCATGACCTGATCGGCGAGGGCGACGTGGTCGAGAAACTGCAAACGCAAATGCAGTCGGGCCAGAATATCTATGACGCCTATGTCAACGACAGCGACCTGATCGGCACGCATTGGCGCTATCAGCAGGTGCGCAACCTGACCGACTGGATGGCGAGCGAAGGCGCGGACGTGACCAACCCCGGCCTTGATCTGGACGATTTCATCGGCACCCAGTTCACGACCGCGCCCGATGGCAAACTGTATCAGTTGCCCGACCAGCAATTCGCGAACCTTTACTGGTTCCGCTACGACTGGTTCAACGACGAAAAGAACAAAGCCGATTTCAACGCGGAATACGGCTATGATCTGGGTGTACCGGTGAACTGGTCGGCCTATGAGGATATTGCCGAGTTCTTTACCGGTCGCGACCTGAGCCATATGGGCATTGACGACAAAATCTTTGGCAACATGGATTACGGCAAGAAAGACCCCAGCCTTGGCTGGCGCTATACCGACGCATGGATGTCCATGGCCGGTATGGGCGACAAGGGCGAACCCAACGGTCTGCCGGTCGATGAATGGGGCATTCGCGTCAACGACAATAGTCAGCCGGTGGGGGCCTGTATGGCACGCGGCGGTGCAGCCAACAGCCCGGCCGCCGTTTACGCGGTGGAAAAGGCCGTTGACTGGCTGCAGAACTATTCCCCTCCCTCGGCCATGGGGATGACCTTCTCCGAGGCCGGGCCGGTACCGGGGCAGGGTAATATCGCGCAGCAGATGTTCCTTTATACGACCTTTGTCGCGCCGCTTGTGGACAGCCCCGCGGTGATGAATGAGGATGGCACCCCGAAATGGCGTCTCGCCCCCAGCCCGCACGGGGCATACTGGGAAGACGGCATGAAGGTCGGCTATCAGGACGTGGGCAGTTGGACGCTGATGAAATCCACGCCCGAGGACCGTGCCAAGGCGGCGTGGCTTTATGCGCAGTTCGTGACCTCCAAGACGGTCGACGTGAAGAAAAGCCATGTCGGCCTGACCTTCGTGCGCGAAAGCTCGATCCAGCATGACAGCTTTACCGAACGGGCACCAAAACTGGGCGGTCTGGTGGAATTCTACCGCAGCCCGGCGCGTACCCAGTGGTCGCCCACCGGCACCAACGTGCCCGACTATCCCAAGCTGGCACAGCTGTGGTGGCAGAATATCGGCGACGCCATGTCGGGCGCGAAGACGGCCCAGGAAGCGCTGGACAGCCTGTGCGGCGACATGGAAAGCGTGATGGAGCGTCTGGAACGCGCGGGCATTCAGGGCGATATCGGCCCGGCGATGAACGACGAGCAGGACGCCGAATACTGGCTGTCGCAACCCGGCTCGCCCAAGCCCAGGCTGGACAACGAGGAAGAAGAACCGGTCACCGTCAGCTATGACGAACTGATCGCCAGCTGGCAGTAAACATACGCTCCGGGGCCGGAGTTCCAGCCGGCCCCGGATGCCCTGCCCGGTCGCCATGCGGTTGCCGATGGTGTTGCACGGATGGCTGGCACGGCTAAACTGCGATCGCCGCGCCCGTGGCGGTCGCTTTCTCTTATCCCGAACACGATAAACGCGCAGGACCAGACCGATGACCCATATCCTAGCCATTGATCAGGGCACCACGTCCAGCCGGGCGATCCTTTTTGATCGCGATATGCGGCTGGTCGCGACCGCACAGGAAGAATTTCGCCAGCACTTTCCCGATTCCGGCTGGGTCGAACACGACCCCAACGATCTGTGGTCCACGACGGCGGGGACCTGCCGCGAGGTCATCGAACGCGCGGGGCTGACCGTGGCGGATATCAGCGCCATCGGAATCACCAACCAGCGCGAGACGACCGTCGTCTGGGATCGCGCGACCGGCGTGCCGGTCTGCAACGCCATCGTCTGGCAGGATCGCCGAACCGCCGATTTTTGTCGCGAATTGCGCGATGCGGGCCACGAGGCGATGGTCAGCGACCGCACCGGCCTGTTGCTGGACCCTTATTTCTCGGGGACCAAGCTGAAATGGATTCTGGACAATGTCGATGGCGCACGGGCGCGTGCCGAAGCCGGGGATCTGTTGTTCGGCACAGTCGATACCTTCCTGATCTGGAAGCTGACCGGTGGTGCGGTGCATGCCACCGATGCCACCAATGCCGCGCGCACATTGCTGTATGACATTCGCAAGGGGCGGTGGAGTTCGACCATCTGCGATCTGCTGGACATCCCCCGACAGATGTTGCCCGAGGTGCGTGACAGCGCCGACGATTACGGAATGGCCCGCGCCGATCTGTTCGGGCGTGAAATTCCGATTCGCGGTGTTGCGGGGGATCAGCAGGCGGCCACCGTGGGGCAGGCCTGTTTTCGTCCGGGCATGATGAAGTCGACCTATGGCACGGGGTGTTTTGCGCTGCTGAACACCGGCGATACGCCGGTCGCGTCGCAAAACCGCCTTCTGACGACCATCGCCTATCAACTGGACGGCAAGCCGACCTATGCGCTCGAAGGGTCGATTTTCGTCGCCGGGGCCGTGGTGCAATGGCTGCGCGACGGGCTGAAGATCATCCGCGAGGCCTCGGAGACGCAACCCCTGGCCGAACGCGCCGATCCGGCGCAGAACGTGGTGCTGGTCCCTGCCTTCACCGGGCTCGGCGCGCCGTACTGGAACGCCGAATGCCGTGGCGCGGTGTTCGGTCTGACCCGAAATTCGCGCCCCGAGGAGTTTGCCCGCGCCGCGCTGGAAAGCGTGGGCTATCAAACCCGCGATCTGCTGGACGCGATGCGCGCCGACTGGGCGGCGCAGGCGGGTAGCGGCGAGGTGGCGACATTGCGGGTGGATGGCGGCATGAGCGCCTCGGACTGGGCGATGCAGTTCCTGTCCGACATCATCGACGCGCCGGTGGACCGCCCCGAGGTTCTGGAAACCACCGCACTCGGCGCGGCATGGCTGGCGGGCATGAAGATCGGGCTGTATCCGGGGCCGGAGGAATTCGCCCGGACCTGGGTTCTGGAGCGCCAGTTCACCGCCGACATGGACCCCACCGAGCGGGATCGCAAATACAGCGCCTGGAAACGCGCGGTGACCGCAACGCTCAGCTTCTGAGAGATACTCTGCAGCCGATCGAATTTAGGGCCGTGTTACTACCGAGAAATGGAGGCGAGTACCGGAATCGAACCGGTGTACACGGATTTGCAATCCGCTGCGTCACCACTCCGCCAACTCGCCGTCTTGGGTGGTTCACGTCGGTTATCCGATCGCTGCGTGCTGTGCAAGAGCCGCATTGCGGAATGTCGTACGTATTTGCGTTGTTCCCCGCCGGAGGATATGTCAAAATATATTGCGACATTCCCAGAAGACGAGAGCCTGGCCGATGACAGACTATTCCGCGCGGCGTACCGTTATGGTCGATACCCAGATCCGCCCGTCCGACGTAACCAAGTTTCCGATCATCGACGCGATGATGTCGGTCCCGCGCGAGGCGTTCGTGCCGCGCAACCTGCGCGAAGCGGCCTATATCGGTGAGAATATCGATCTGGGCGGCGGGCGTGTGGTGATCGAACCGCGCACACTGGCCAAGATGCTGGATGCTCTGGACATCCAGGGCGATGAGCTGGTTCTGGATATCGGCTGCGCTCTTGGGTATTCCTCTGCTGTCATGGCCCGGATGGCCGAGGCGGTCGTCGCCGTCGAAGAAAACGCCGACATGGCCGCTGAGGCGCAGGGTCTTCTGGCGGAAAACGGGGCCGATAATGTCGTGCTGCACGAGGGCCCGCTCGCTCAGGGAGCCGCCGAACACGGGCCCTATGACGTGATCGTTTTGCAGGGCGCGGTCGAGCATCTGCCCGATGCATTGCTCGACCAGTTGAAAGACGGCGGTCGTATCGCCTGTCTTTTCATGGAAGGGGCCCTGGGTGTGGTCCGCATCGGATACAAGATCGATGGAGACATGACATGGCGCTTCGCGTTCAACGCGGGTGCGCCGGTTTTGCCGGGGTTTGAACGCCACGCGGCATTCACTCTCTAGGCTGCGTTCACAGGCAGGGATGCGACAGGTTTGATCGTCAGGAGAATACATTGAGGCAAGCAACTATGAAAAGAATAGCGGGCCCGGTGCTTGCGGTGGCAGTGAGCCTTGCCGCGCCGGTTGCCGCCTGGTCGGAAACACTGGCCGATACCTTGGTCAGTACCTATCAGAACAGCGGCCTGCTCGAGCAGAATCGCGCGCTTTTGCGTGCGGCGGACGAGGATGTGGCTGTCACGTTGTCGCAGTTGCGCCCGATCATCAACTGGTCGGTCGATATGACGCGCGATTTCGGCCGCAGCAAGGTTTCGGGTAACCGTCAGCCGGTTGCGCAAACCAATGCGTCGCTTGGCATCACGGCAGACTGGTTGCTGTATGATTTCGGCCGCACGGGGTTCCAGATCGAGGCAGCCAAGGAAACCGTGCTGGCCACACGCCAGACCCTGCGCAGCATCGAACAGCAGGTTCTGTTGCGCGGCGTCTTTGCCCACATGAATGTGCGTCGGAACAACGCGTTTGTTTCGCTACGCCAGAACAATCTTCGTTTGCTGGAGCAGGAATTGCGTGCGGCCCGCGACCGTTTCGAGGTCGGTGAAGTCACACGCACCGACGTGGCGCAGGCCGAGGCGCGCCTGGCTTCGGCCCGTAGCGGGCTGGCCGCGGCGCAGGGCGATCTGGCGCAGGCGATCGAGGAATACGTGGCGGCTGTCGGGCGCAGGCCCGGTGATCTGCAGGCACCGGGGGCACTGCCGTCTCTCGGCGGTGACATCGACCAGTCCAAGCTGGTCGCGGCACGCAATCACCCCGATGTCCTGAAGGTCCAGCATGATGTTGCCGCGGCGGAGTTGACCATCGAGGCCGCGGCTGCGGCGATGCGGCCCTCGGTAAGTTTTACGGCGCGTGCCGGGTTGAGCGAGGAAGTCGGTGATTCCGACTACACCCGGACGGGCAGCGTCGGCGTGGGCGTGAGTGGCCCGATCTATCAGGGCGGTCGCCTGAGCGCGCTGCGCCGGCAGGCGATGGCCCGGCGCGATGCGAACCGGGGGGCTCTGCACGTCGCGCTGTTCCGCGTGCAGCAGGAGGTCGGGAATGCCTATGCCAATCTGCAGGCCGCGCGGGCCGGTCGCGAATCCAGCACCGAGCAGGTACGTGCGGCCACCGTGGCGTTCCGCGGGGTTCGCGAAGAAGCAACGCTTGGCGCCCGTACTACGCTTGACGTGCTGAACGCCGAACAGGAATTGCTGGATGCGCGGGCCAATCAGATCTCGGCAGAGATCGACGTTTATACTGCGGCCTACTCCGTTCTGGCGGCCATGGGGCAATTGACGGCCAAGGACATGAACCTTGCGGTCCAGACATACGATCCGGCGGCTTACTACAACATGGTGAAATCGGCTCCCGCGGATATCAGCCCGCAAGGCCGCAAGCTGGACCGGGTGCTGCGCGCGTTGGGCGAAAACTAAAATACGCCCTGATCTGTTGTGCGGATTTGTCCTCGGGGCTACACTGGGGCGAGGCAAGAGTGGTGCGAAAACATGTCTGACCCCGTCAGCAATGCGGAAATCGAGGATGTCCTGTCATCTATTCGCCGGTTGGTTTCGACAGCCGACCGCAGCGATGAGGTGACTGCGGACGCGCAGGAAACCCAGGCGGACACACCCGATACTGAGCACCGCCTGGTTCTGACGCCGTCCTTGCGGGTCGATCACACCGATGACGACGAAACCGCGGCGGAGGCTGGCGAATCGGGCCCTGCCGGGACCGATGTGCTGGTTGCCGAAGATGTCTGGCAGTTCCGTCACAACGCGCATGATGAGGATACACAGGTCGACGCGCCCGATGACGCGGATGAGTCCGGTCAGGACGATGACACGTCGCAACGCGCTGACGACGAGGCGCCTGCCGATCCGGATCAACCGGCCGCCGAGGTGGCGGAAGACATCACGCATGACGACGCCGTTGCCGACACAGATGACAAACCCGCCTCTGCGGCTCTGGAAGACCGCATCGCCGAGGTGGAGGCCGCGGTCGCCGCCCGCGATGATCAGTGGGAGCCGGATGGCGACTCGGGCGATGAGTATTCGGGCAGTGCCGTCTCGCCCATGGCGTGGGAGGATTATGTCCCCGAACCGACTGAGGACGAGGATGACTCCGAAGCCGGGCCTTCGGGGGAGACTGAGGCCGAAGTAGCCGCTGAACCCGAACTGGCCCATCCCGAAGAACTGCTGGATGAATCCGAACCGGAACGTTCGGATCACGCCGAAGACGATGCGGAGCCACAGGATACTCAGGACGACGAAACACCGCTTTGGCAGGATGATCGCGCCGATGCCTATCTGGACGAAGAGGCCCTGCGCGACATGGTCAGCGAAATCGTCCGTCAGGAATTGCAGGGGGCCTTGGGCGAGCGGATCACCCGCAACGTGCGCAAGCTGGTGCGCCGCGAGATTCATCGCGCCCTCAGCAGCCATGAACTGGACTAACTGACAGTCCGGGCCAGACTCAGCAGCAGATCGAGATCCAGATGAGTTTCCACATGACGGCCCAGGGCATCCAGCGTCATGTCCACGTCACTGTCATATGTCAATGTGGATGTCCCTCCCAGATCGTTCAGGAATGCCGCGCGAAACCTGTCTGAACTGAACAGTCCATGCAGGTAACAGCCGCGTACCCGCCCCGAAACCGAGGCCGCGCCTTCGGCCCGGTCCGCGATATCCAGCCAGGCGCGCTCGCAATCCGGGCCCGAGGTTTCGCCAAGGTGGATTTCGTATCCCTGAACGTGATCGCCGGTGGGGCGGTATGTGGCCTCGGTCAGGGCCAGGCGTTTCTCGGGCTTCATGACGGTGACGACATCCAGATGTCCCAGGCCGGGAACGGTGGCCGCGGACCCTTCGATGCCGTCGGGGTCCGCGATTTCACGGCCCAGCATCTGATAGCCGCCGCAGATGCCCAGAACATGACCGCCGCGCCGGATATGGGCTTGCAGGTCGATATCCCAGCCTTGCGCCCTGAAAAAAGCCAGATCGGCGATGGTGGATTTGCTGCCGGGAATCAGCACCAGATCAACATCGCCGGGCAGGGGGCGGCCCGGTTCGATGATCTCGACACTGACATCGGGTTCCGAGGACAGCGGATCGAGATCGTCGAAGTTGGCGATGCGTCCCAGCCGGGGAACGGCCACCCTGAAGGTTCCGCCCCGTGTCGATGCGATGTCCATGACATCCTCGGCGGGCAGGCGCCACGCCCCGTCGAACCAGGGCAGAACCCCGAGCGAGGGCCAGCCGGTGCGCTGCACGATCTCGTTGAGCCCATCGTCGAACAGGCGCACATCGCCGCGAAACTTGTTGATCGCGAAGGCCTTGATCTGCGAGGCGTCCTCGGGTGCCAGGACGGCCTGCGTGCCGACGATCTGGGCAATGACTCCGCCCCGGTCGATATCGCCGATCAGCACCACGGGCACACCAGCCGCCTGCGCAAAGCCCATGTTCGCGATGTCATTCCTGCGCAGGTTGATCTCGGCAGGGCTGCCCGCCCCCTCGACCAGCACCAGATCGGCAGTCGCGCTAAGCCGCTGGAAACTTTCCAGAACCGGGGGCATCAGGCTTGGCTTGGTTGACGAATAGTCGCGCGCGCGTAGCGTCGCCACCCGCCGCCCCTGCACGACAATCTGCGCGCCGGTCTCGGTTTCGGGCTTCAGAAGCACCGGATTCATATCGGTCACCGGGGCGCGGCGGGATGCCAGGGCCTGAAGCGCTTGCGCGCGGCCAATTTCGCCCCCGTCCTGTGTCACGGCGGCATTGTTCGACATGTTTTGCGGTTTGAACGGAGCGACCGACAGGCCACGATTGGCAAAGGCGCGCGCGAGGCCCGCCACCAGCATCGACTTGCCCACGTTCGAGCCCGCGCCCTGAATCATGATCGCCTTGGCCATGCGCCGCCCCGCTCAATTGGTTCAATGCGCTCATATCGCCCGAACCGGCATGAGGGAAGGCTTGTTGCGCCTCGCGGGGACAGGGCGGAAAAGAAAAGCCCCGCCATCGTGGCGGGGCTTGTTCAGCCTTGCAAGGCAATTGGATCAGGCGGCTTCGGCCTGTGCGGCGGCATTGCGGCGTTCGCTTTCTTCGCGCGACAGGGCGACCGATGTACGCACGCCCTTGCCGACGAATTCCATCAGGCCCGAAACGACACGCTCGTTCGGGTCGATTCCGGCGCAGGACAGCACTTCGCGGCCATCACGGGACCGGGCCCACCGGGCGATTTGCTCGGGGCCGTTTCCGTATTTCTTGTCATCGGCAATGGCATCGTCCAGCGCTGCCAGAACCACAGCGGCAAACAATTTGCGAGCACGATTGCCCTGCTCGGCATTGAATGCCGTGCCGTCAACGAAATCAGTCATGTTTCGTCCTTGTTTTTATTGGTCTTGTCTTTTTGGCTTGGCGATGGTTATGGCGGAGTTTGATCGATTCGGATAGAGCGAATATGCATAACTTCTATGCGTCTGGCGCATAGCTTTCTGCACATGCAGCACGATATATCGTCGTCTTGCCACCCATTGCCTCCCCAGATATAGGGATGGATGATCCTTCATCAACCTTTTGACATGGTTTTGTCTTATGCCAAAGATCAACGGAAACGAAATCAGACCGGGCAACGTGCTGGAACATAACGGCGGTCTCTGGAGCGCGGTCAAGGTCGATCACGTCAAGCCCGGCAAGGGCGGCGCATTCGCTCAGGTCGAGCTGCGCAACCTGCGCAACGGCTCGAAACTGAACGAACGCTTCCGCAGCGCCGACAAGGTCGAACGCGTGCGCCTGGAACAGAAAGACCAGCAGTTTCTTTACGAAACCGACGGCATGCTGGTGTTCATGGACAACGAGACCTTTGAACAGATCGAACTGCCCGCCGATATCCTTGGCGAGCGCCGTCCGTTCCTTCAGGACGGTATGACCGTTCAGATCGAATATTACGAAAGCGAAGCCTTGAACGCGACCCTGCCGCAGAAAGTGACCTGCCGCGTCGTCGAAACCGAGCCGGTGGTCAAAGGCCAGACCGCTGCCAACAGCTTCAAACCCGCCATTCTGGACAACGGGATCAAGGTCATGGTGCCGCCCTTCGTCGGGCAGGACGAGGATATCATCGTTAACACCGAAACCATGGATTACGCCGAACGCGCCTGAGATTCAGGCCCCAAGCGTATCCAGCAGGCGGCTGACCATGCTGCGATAGCCTGCTCCGAACAACCGAAGATGCACCAACGCCGGCCAAAGCTGATACAGCGGCCGGCGTTTTTCATGGCCGGGCGCAAGGGGGCCGTAGGCGGCATGGAATTCCGGCGGAGGCGCGCCGAAAAGCGATAGCATGGCCAGATCCACCTCGGCATCCCCGTAATAACAGGCCGGGTCGATCAGACAGGGCCGCGCGGCGGTGAACATCACATTCCCGGCCCAGAGATCGCCATGCAGCAGGGCGGGCGGCGGTCGATGGGGCAGATGCCCGGGCAACCGGACAGCCAGCCGCTCGATCCGCTGGCGGAGATCGGCAGGCAGGTGATCGCCAAAGGCAAGCAGGCGGCGTTCGGCCCAGAATGTCGGCCAGTCATCTGCGGTATCGTTGGGGATGGGCGCGTCCCCGAATGCATAATCCTCGGGCCAGCCGTATCTCTCGCCCGGTCTGTCATGCAATGCCCGCAGGGCAGTGCCCAGATCGGCCCAGTCAGTGGCGGTCGGTGTGGTTTCCTCGAGGTATTGCAGAACGATCAGCCCGTCTTCGGCATGCAGAAGCTCGGGCACAGGGGTCGCTGCCGCGCGCAAGGCGCTCAGCATTCGCCCTTCGGTGGCGACACGCGGACCGGATTTGGCGATGACGCTGCGGCCATCGTCCAGATCGGCGCGCCGGACATCGGACAGATCGCCGCCATGAACGGGTACGATGCGCAGAACCGGTTGCCCAAGCGCCGCCTCGATCCGCGCCTCAAGGCTCATGGGGCGTAGGTAACTGTCGTACCGTTGGCCTGCATCGGCCCTTTCGCACGGTCAAACCGCAAATAGGCGATCGCCCGTCCGCCGGACTGGGTGAACAGCGTGCCCGCCGGCTTGCCATCTGCCGTGATCTCGGTGCCCACAGGGGCGGTGCCGTCAATCTGCACCGTGACCAGCCCCTTGCGCAGTTCGGTCTTGTGTTTCATCCGGGCGGTGACCTCTTGCCCCACATAGCAGCCCTTGCGGAAATCGACGCCGTTCAGCCTGTCGAGCCCGGCTTCCAGGATAAAGGTGTCGGGCGTCAGTTCGATCCCGGTTTCGGGGATGCAATGGGCCACGCGGATCGCGTCCCAGTCGGTTCCGTCATCGCCCGGTTCCTCGCCATAGAGCCGCCAGCCCAGATCTGGGTGGCGCGGGTCCGGCATGGCGCCGTCGGGGGCGGGGCCGGTCCCACGCTGCACGGTCAGATCGGTTTCCGACAGGGTGACATCGGCGCGCAGCTTGTACATGCTCAGCCGTTGCATCAACGACTGCGCCAGCGACGCATCGACATCCAGCAGGATCGCATCGCCCCGCGGCACCAGAAAGAAATCCGCCAGATACTTGCCCTGCGGCGTCAACACGGCGGCATAAACCAGCCCCTGATCCAGCTTGCCGATATCGTTGGTGACCAGCCCCTGCAGGAAGCTGCGCGCCTCGGCTCCGGCGATTTCGATGATCTTGCGTGTCATTGGCTCTCCCGTCGCGCTTCGGTTCGTAATATAGGTCATGACGCGCGACACAACAGGGGGCGGTCATGCGGGCGAAACTATCGGTCATCATCCCGACCCTGAATGCCGCCGACGATCTGGCGCGCAGCCTGCCCGCACTGGCCCAGGGCATACAGGCGGGACTGATCCGCGAACTGGTGATGTCGGACGGCGGGTCGCAGGACGCGACCCTGACCATCGCCGAGGAGGCGGGCGCGATCCTTGTGCAGGGCGCACCCTCGCGTGGCGGGCAGTTGCGGCGCGGGGCACAGGAAGCCAAGGGCGAATGGCTGTTGTTCCTGCACGCCGATACGATCCTGCCGCCGGACTGGCCGGACACCGTGCAGGCGCAGATCGCCGGGGGAAGGCCGGCCTGTTTCCGGTTGCGCTTTGACGCCAAGGGGATCGCGCCCTTGCTGGTCGCCGGTTGGGCCAACCTGCGGACGCGGCGGTTTCACCTGCCTTACGGCGATCAGGGGCTGCTGATATCGCGGCAGGATTATGACTCGGTCGGCGGATATCGCGACATTCCCCTGATGGAGGACGTGGCCATGGCCCGTGCCCTTGGCCGCCTGCACGTCATGCCCGCAACGGTCACGACGAGCGCCGAAAAGTACCGGCGCGATGGCTGGATGCGGCGCGGGGTGCGCAACCTGTCTTTGCTGCTGAGGTATTTTTCCGGGGTCAGCCCCGAGCGGCTGGCGCGCCGCTACTGAGGATCAGAAAATCGGCTTGTTATTGGCCAGATAATCCGCCTGCATCCTGGCGGCGTCGTATTCGGTGGCGATCCAGTCCTCGAACCCGATGCCGGTTTCAGCCTGCCGCGCCTCGTAGCGATCCAGAATGTAATCCAGCACCCCGGTGCGGGACCATTTGAAATGGATATACTTGACCCCCAGCATCTTGCGCGCCTCCGCAACCGGGCGGCCCTCGATCTCCATCAAATAGATGGCCGAGGCGAATCCGGCACGGTCCGCACCGGATTTGCAATGCATGACAAAGGGTTTCTCGATCTCGCGGAAGGCCCGGATCAGGCGCAGGATGTCATGGCGCGGTGCGGCCTGGCGGGCCATCAGGTTGACGCTGACCAGTGTCAGGCCGAGGCGTCGGCAGCTTTCCTCTTCCACCAGGTAATGCGCCGCCCCGGCGGCTCCGCGCAGGTTCAGCACCGTCTTGATGCCCATCTGCTTGAGGCGCTCGAACCGTTCATGCGTGGGCTGGTTCGAACGGTACACCCCCGGCGCGACCGGATAGAAATTGGTCCACACCTTGCGCAGCACCGCGTGATCGAACCACAGGTTGTAGATATGCGCACGACGCCGGTTTTCGGGCGTGGACAGGTCCACATCGTAGGAATTGCGCAGCGCCCGCTCCCAGTCGGTGATCCGTTTGAACAGTTTCATGGGATAGGTGCGCTCCGTTTTGTCGGGGCCGGGCCCGGCGTTGCTCCCATTTAGGGGGGCGGGCCCGGCATGGCAAGCGATTGACGGCGCGGGGGATCGGCGTAATGTCTCCCGGCGCTTTCAGGAGGTTGTGAAATGACGTTGAATAACGGACGCCCCTATCTGGCCATTCCCGGCCCCTCTGTCATGCCCGACGCGGTTTTGCAGGCGATGCACCGTGCCGCGCCCAATATCTACGAGGGCGAATTGATCGAGATGATGCCCGACCTGATGCGCGATCTGTGTCGCGTCGCGCGAACCGAAGCGCACGCCGTGATCTATATCAGCAACGGCCATGGCGCATGGGAGGCGGCCCTGGCCAATGTGCTTGCGCCCGGTGATCGCGTTCTGGTTCCCGCGACGGGCCGGTTCGGCCACGGCTGGAGCGAAATCGCCGCACGGCTTGGCGCTGAGGTTGAAATGCTGGATTTCGGCAAGCAATCCCCGGTCGATCCCGAGCGGCTGGAACAGGCCTTGCGCGCCGATAAATCACACAAAACCAAGGCGGTCCTGGTCACGCATGTGGATACGTCCACCTCGATCCTGAACGACATCGCCGCGATCCGCGCCGCGATGGATGCCGCCGGGCATCCCGCGTTGTTGATGGCCGATTGCATCGCCTCGCTGGCCTGCGACCGGTTCGAAATGGATGACTGGGGCGTCGATGTGATGGTCGCGGGCAGCCAGAAGGGCCTGATGGTGCCGCCCGGACTGGGCTTCGTGTTTTTCAACGACAAAGCCGCGCAGGTTCAGGCCGGGCTGGACCGGGTCAGCAGCTATTGGGATTGGGCGCCGCGCGCCAACCCGGACTATTTCTACCAGTTTTTCGGGGGCACCGCGCCCACCCATCACCTCTATGGGCTGCGCGCCGCGCTGGACATGATCCATGCCGAAGGGCTCGAGGCCGTCTGGGCCCGTCATGATCGTCTGGCGCAGGCCATCTGGGCCGCGTGCGAGACCTGGGGGCAGGGCGGGCCGCTGGCGCTGAACGTGGCGGATCGGACCCATCGCAGCCGCGCGGTAACCTCGTTGCGCATCGGTGCCCCGCATGGCACCGAATTGCGCCAGTGGGTGCAGGACAAGGCGGGCGTAACCCTCGGGATCGGTCTGGGCATGGCCGACCCTGACGATCCCGCTTGGCACGGGTTCTTCCGCATCGGGCATATGGGGCATGTGAATGCGCATATGGTTCTGGGCATGTTGGGGGTGGTGCAGGCCGGGCTGACGGCGCTCGACATCCCGCACGGGACGGGGGCGCTAGAGGCTGCGACCGAGGTGATCGCCGGGGCCTGAGCGGCGATTGCGCCGCGCCAGCAGGGAAATCAGCCAGTTCAGCCCATACCCCGCCGCCAATACGGCAGGCAGCCCAAAACTGGCCCATAAGACCATGAAAATCCACATCAAATTCACGAACCCCATCACCAATGCGGCGGTCGTGTAATTCGGGGCTTTTGACAGGACGCCACGTTTCATGCCGACAGTTTACCGCGACCACCGCAGCTGTCAGCCAAATTTCACGTGATCGCGGGTTATGAGCGGGCCGCGGCCAAAGCCTCGGGCAAGGTTTCGGCCAGAACGTCGAGGTCCTGAACCCGCCCGCAACTGATCCGAATACAGCGATCCTGCGGGGGGACAAAGGGTTTGCGCACGAACACGCCTCGCGCCACCAGCTCGTCCAGCACACGGCTGGCAAAAGCCCCGTCGCCGCCGCAATCGACAGCTACGAAATTCGTGGCCGAGGGCAGGGCGCTGAGCCCGTTGTCAGCGGCGAGTCCGGTGATCCGGTCGCGGGCCCCGGCCACCTGTTCCTGCACATGCGTGAGCCATGCAGCGTCTTGCAGCGCCGCCAGTGCCCCCGCCTGCGCCACCCGGTTCATCCCGAAATGGTTGCGGATCTTGTCGAAGCTGCGGATCAGGTCGGGCGCGCCGATGGCATAGCCGATCCTCGCCCCCGCCATGCCATAAGCCTTTGAAAAGGTGCGCATTCTGATGATGCGCGGATCGTCGGCCTCAATCGGGGCGGCGGTGCCTTGGGGGGCGAATTCGACATAGGCCTCGTCCAGAACTAACAAACAGCTTTCGGGCAGATCGTCCAGCGCGGCCATGATGGTTTCACCGCTGTGCCATGTGCCCATCGGGTTGTCGGGGTTGGCAAGGTAGACCAGCCTGGCGTTCACCTCTTTCGCCTTGCGAAACAGCGCGGCGGGGTCTTCGTGGTCGTCCCTGTAGGGCACCTTGTACAGCGCGCCGCCGAACCCGGTCACATGATAGTTGAATGTCGGGTAGGCCCCGTCCGAGGTCACGACCGCATCGCCGGGACCGATCAGCAGCCGCACCAGATTGCCCAACAGCCCGTCAATCCCTTCTCCCACAAGGATATTTTCGGGACGTGCCCGCATGTGCCGGGCCAACTCGTGACGCAGGTCATGGCTGCCCGGATCGCCATATTTCCAGATCTCCAGCACCTCGGCCTGCATGGCCTTCACCGCGGCGGGAGAAGGGCCGAACAGGCTTTCATTCGCGCCCAGGCGGGCACGGAAGGGGGCGCCGCGGGCGCGCTCCTGCTCCTCGGGGCCGACGAACGGCACGGTGGCGGGCAGGGATTGAACGAGGTCGGTATAGCGTGGTGCAGTCATGGCGCGCAGCTAAAGCGATTGCGCGCCGATGTGCAAGCGGTGTGTCCGGGGGCCGGAAACGGCCCCCGGTATCGCGTCGGTATAACGTCGGTATCGCGTCGGTGCGCGCGCTCGTCAGCCCAGTTCGGCCAGACGCTCCAGCGCGGTGCGCAGCTTGCCCTCTTCTTCCTCGCGCAGGGCAAGGTTTTCGCGGGCCTCCTCGACCACCTCTTCAGGGGCGCTGGCGACGAACTTGGGGTTGTTCAACCGGCCCCGCAGCCCGCCCAGTTCCTTCTCCAGCTTGCCAAGGGTCTTTTCGAGCCGCGCCTTTTCCTCGGCCACGTCGATGATGTCGGCCACCGGCAGGCCCAGATGCCCACCCTCGACCGCCACGGTGATGCTGCCCTTGGGCAGGGCATCGACATGGGTCAGGCTTTCGATCCGGGCGATACGCTTGATCATCACCTCGTTGCGATCCCAGGCGCGCTGTTCGGCCTCGCCCAGATCGGTGCACAACACCGGCACATAAAGACCGGCAGGCACATGCACCTGCGCGCGGGCCGAGCGGACCTGTTCGATCACCGAGATCACCCAGTTCATCTCGCGGTCGGCATCGGCGTCCACCAGATCGGCGGCACGATAGCCGGGCCAGTCGGCATGGATCAGCATTTTCTGACGCTCGCCCAGTGTGCCCCAGAGTTCCTCGGTGACATAGGGCATGATCGGGTGCAGCAGGATCAGGCACTGGTCGATCACCCAGGCCATGGTGGCCTGCGTTTCCGCCTTGGTGGTCTCGTCGCCATCCAGCAGCAGGGGCTTGGACAGTTCCACGTACCAGTCACAGACCTTGCCCCAGACAAAGGCATAAAGCGCGTTGGCCGCATCGTTGAAACGAAAGTTTTCCAGTGCCTCGTCCACCGTTTCACGTACCTTGGCGGTTTCGCCGACGATCCATTTGTTCACCGTGGCGGTGGGCTGCGGGATCTCGCCGCTGCTTCCGACCGCGCCGTTCATCTCGGCAAAGCGCGCGGCGTTCCACAGCTTGGTGCCGAAATTGCGATAGCCCGCAATACGTTGCGTGGAAAGCTTCAGGTCGCGGCCCATCGCGGCCATCGCCGTCAGGGTAAAGCGCACGGCATCCGCGCCGTAGTCGTCGATCAGTTCCAGCGGGTCCAGAACATTGCCGAGCGATTTCGACATCTTCTTGCCCTTCTCGTCGCGGACAAGGGCATGGACGTAAACATGGCTGAACGGCTTCTGGCCGACCACGGCGTATTGCATCATCATCATCCGGGCGACCCAGAAAAAGATGATGTCGAACCCGGTGATCAACACGTTGGTGGGAAAGTATTTTTCCAGTTCCGGCGTCTGTTCGGGCCAGCCGAGCGTGCCGATGGGCCAGAGGCCCGACGAGAACCATGTGTCGAGGACGTCGGGGTCACGGGCTATGTCGATTTCTACAATGCTTGGTGAAATTGTCAGACCAGAGTCTACCATTCCAAAGCTAGCTTCCATTGGGAATGCCAATTCACGTCCAGACGCGTCCCGATAAGTAGCTTTTCCAGTTTCCGCAATTTTCACGTCGATATCGCAATTGGGATATTGCTTTGAATAGAATTTTTTGGCTACTGCGATAGCTTCGTTCTCTGATGCTGCGCAAAATTGCTTGCGACCTACACCATACCAGACCGGAATCTGATGCCCCCACCACAACTGGCGGGAAATGCACCACGGTTCGATATTCTCCAGCCAGTGGAAATACACCTTGCGGTCGCTTTCCGGCATGATCGTGGTCTCGCCCGAACGCACGGCCTCGATCGCCGGACCGACGATTTTCGCGGTGTCCACGAACCACTGATCGGTCAGCATCGGCTCGATCACCACCTTCGAGCGGTCGCCAAAAGGCTGCATGATCGGCTTGTTATCCACAAGCGGCACCGCTTCGCCTTGATCATTTTCAACCATCACCGCCAGACCTTCGGAGGTGATCTGATCCACCACCTTCTGTCGCGCCTCGAACCGGTCTAACCCGCGCAGATCGTCGGGCACGAGGTTCAGCGTATCGGCCTCGGCCTCGGTGAAGCCCGCCCCGTTGGCGATCTCCTGCGCGCGGGTGGCACAGGTGGCGTAATCATCGCCGTCGGCGCGCATATGGCCCTTGGTGTCCATCAGGCGGTACATCGGGATGCCGCCGCGCCTGGCGACCTCGTAGTCGTTGAAATCATGCGCGCCGGTGATCTTGACCGCGCCCGAGCCGAAATCCGGGTCGGGGTATTCATCGGTGATGATCGGGATCAGGCGGCGATGCTCCTTGGGGCCAACGGGAATTTCACAGAGTTTCCCGACGATTGGCGCGTATCGTTCATCCGATGGGTGAACCGCGACCGCCCCGTCGCCCAGCATGGTTTCGGGCCGCGTGGTGGCGATGGAAATATAGTCGCGCTCTTCCTCCAGCACGACATTCCCGTCCTCGTCCTTTTCGACATAGGTATAGGTCTCGCCCCCTGCCAGCGGGTATTTGAAATGCCACATATGGCCGGGCTTTTCGATATTCTCGACTTCCAGATCGGAAATCGCGGTTTCGAAATGCGGGTCCCAGTTGACCAGACGCTTGCCGCGATAGATCAGGCCCTTGTTATACATGTCCACGAACACCTTGATCACGGCGTCATGGAAATTGCCCTCTTCGCCCGCGGGCGCACCCGGCGCGCCGGACATGGTAAAGGCATTGCGCGACCAGTCGCAGGACGCCCCGAGGCGCTTGAGCTGATTGATGATCGTGCCGCCGGAATGGGTTTTCCATTCCCACACCTTTTCAAGGAACTTCTCGCGGCCCAGTTCGCGGCGCGACTGGTTGCCGTCCTCGGCCAGTTTGCGCTCCACCACCATCTGCGTGGCGATGCCCGCATGGTCCTGCCCCGGCTGCCACAGCGTGTCGAAGCCGCGCATGCGGTGCCAGCGGATCAGGATATCCTGCAAGGTGTTGTTGAAGGCATGACCCATATGCAGGCTGCCGGTCACGTTGGGCGGCGGGATCATGATGCAATAGGGATCGGCGCCCGGTTTGGCATTCGCGCCGGCCCTGAAGGCCCCGGCCTGTTCCCAGGCGTCGTAAATGCGGCCCTCGGCCTCGGCTGCGTTAAAGGTCTTGTCCATGGCCATTGCGATGTGTCCTGCGGAAAGTCTCGGGTCGGGATGTCTCTAGCGAATGCAATGCCCAAGGAAAAGGCTGGTGCGGGAAATTATTGACGCTGCGCGATTGACCTTGCGCGCAGGCTGTCGGATCGTCGGGCGACGGTAGACGGGGGACGGTATGCAGGCGGTGCAATCCATCGAGATCGACGAGACAGGACAGGGCCATGCCACAGCGCCGGGGATCGCCCCGGCACAGGGCGGTGTGCTGTTCTGGACGCGGGTGGCCCTGTCGCAGGAGGGCGCGGGGGATTGGCTGCATCAATCGGGGCTCGATCCGCTGGTGGTCTCGGCCCTGACCGCGCAGGACACGCGCCCGCGCTGCACCGTGCATGGCGATGGCGCGCTGCTGAACCTGCGGGGCGTCAACCTGAACCCCGGCGACGAGGTCGAGGACATGGTTTCGGTCCGACTGTGGATCACCGGGGATGCCGTGGTGTCGGCGCAGCTCAGGCGGCTGATGGCCGTGGGCGATGTGTGGGACTCGGCGATGCGCGGGCAGGGGCCGGTGCGCACCGGCGATCTGGTGGCGCGGCTGGCTTTGCGGCTGGCCGACCGGGCCGAGCCGGTGATCGCCGGGCTGAACGAGCGGATCGACGATATCGAGGATCAGGTCGATCAGGGGCCGTGGGCGGTGTCGCGCGCCGATCTGGCGGATGTGCGGCGCATGGCGATCAAGCTGCGCCGCCATATCGCCCCGCAGCGCGATGCGCTCAGCACCTTCGAGATCGAGGACCTGCCCTGGATCACCCATGCCGACCGCAGTCGGCTGCGCGAGGCGGTCGAACGCGTCACCCGCCTGTCCGAGGAGCTCGACGCCATCCGCGACCGTGCGCAGGTGGTGCAGGACCAGATCATGGAGCATCGCTCGGAGGTGATGAACCACCAGATGCTGATCCTGTCGGTGGTGGCGGCGATCTTCCTGCCGCTCGGCCTGCTGACCGGGCTGTTGGGCATCAACGTGGGCGGCATACCGGGGGAAAACGATCCGAGGGCGTTCTGGATCGTCACCGCCGGGATCGTCGGGATCGGTCTGGCGCTCTATTGGATCTTCCGTGCGCGCGGCTGGCTGCGCCGGTAACGCCGCCGCCTACCTGCGCCGATCCAGTTTCGTGGACAGTTGGATCAGGCTTTCCTGATCTTTTTCGCGGCCCGGCAATATATCAGAAACTTGCTTTATGGCGGAAAGCATAATTAACCATATAAAGTCTGCTTCCGTCTCTCGTCACAAGTGGTTTGTGTCCATAGCCAGCAGTATATTCGACAGGCTTCTCATTCAGGACGTATGGAAACGACAGAATTGTGTGGTCGTTGCTTTCAATTGTCCGGGGTTTCCTCTTGGGGTTCGGATGTCCATTGAGGAGTTTTTCAAACCGGTTCTTGGACAGCTTCGTATATTCCTTTAGCGTCGCGCTGACCATACAGAAATCTTCGGAACTATCGTAATCCAGCATAATCATCTCTCCGTTGTCAAATGTGACCGACCCGCTCTTTCTCGTTTCGGTTGAGCCGCTTTTGAGGGTCATACCCGGAACCAGTTTTTGCATGGACTTTTCGATGTTTGAGACGTCCGAAAAATCAGATAAGCAAACGGATTTGAAAACCTTCAAAGCCATATCGTCGGCGTGAACGACGCTGCCAATAAAGCTGAAACAGAAAAATACCAAAGCTCTTTTCATATGTATTCCTACGCCATAAGGCAATCTGTTGACGACCCGGCTTCGGCTCGCGGATTTCAGTGTGCTGGGCGATAATCATGGCCGGTACGGCGAGTCAACTTTTTCGGGAACTACCAGAGTACCTCAAATTTTGCACTTGCCGTGGGCCTGACTGGATGACCTGGAGGTAATCCGCCGCCTACCTGCGGCGATCCAGTTTCGTGGACAGTTGGATCAGGCTTTCCGAGCCCTTCACCCCGCGGGTTTCGCCGATGCGGTCCAGCGTGTCGTCCAGCGCCTCGGTAGTTTCGGCCTCGATCCCGACGATCAGGTCGAACCGCCCCGAGGTGGTATGCACCGTCTTCACGTCCGGCAGCGAGCGCAGCCGCGCCAGAACGGCGGGCGCGCTGCGCGGCTCGATACTGACAAGCGCCGTCGCGCGCAGCGGCGTGCGCTGGCTGTCGCTCAGCCGCAGGGTGTAGCCCTGGATCACGCCCGAGTTTTCCAGCCGCTCCAGCCGCGCCTGCACGGTGGTACGGGCAAGGTTCAGCTTGCGGGCCAGCGTGGCCACGGGTGTGCGGGCGTTTTCGGCCAGAAGGTCGATCAGGGCGCGGTCTGTTTCGTCTGTTTGCATCGTTGTTTCGGCATAATGACGTCAATAAGAGTCACTTTATGCGAAGTGACGCGTGGAATCGACGCCTTTTGCCCGCATCCTGAAAAAAAACGAGCAGCCCGACAGGATATTCAGATGCGCGAAACCCCGAACTGGCCCGATCCCGCGGCGCATATCGCCCGGCATGCCCCCGACACCGCGATGCTGTATTTCAGCCCCGCCGCCCTTCAGGCCACCGCGCAACGGTTTCAGGCCGGGTTCGACGGGCTGGTGACATATGCGGTCAAGGCCAACGCGGGCGAAGAGGTGCTGACAAATCTGGTGGCGGCGGGCATTCGCGCCTTCGACGTGGCCAGCCCGCGCGAGATGTACGCCGTGCGCGCCGTCTGCCCCGATGCGGTTTTGCACTACAACAACCCCGTGCGCTCGGTCGAAGAGGTCACCGTGGCGCGCGCGCTTGGCGTGGCGTCGGCCTCGGTCGATTGCTGGCGCGAGCTGGACAAGCTGTCGGTCTTGCCCAAGGGCACCGAGATCGCCGTGCGGCTGGCCCTGCCGGTGGCGGGCGCGGCTTATGATTTCGGTGAGAAATTCGGCCTCGGCCCCGACCGCGCGGCGCAATTGCTGCAAGAGGTGGCCGCGCGCGGCTTTGTCCCGGCGATCACCTTTCACCCCGGCACCCAATGCGCCGACCCGTCCGCATGGGGCGCGTATATCGCCGAGGCCGCCGAGGTGGCGCGGATGGCCGGTGTGCGGATCGCGCGGCTGAACGTGGGTGGCGGTTTCGCCTCGCACCGCGCCGGGCAGGCCCCCGACCTCGAGGCGATATTCACCCATATCCGCGCTGAGGTGGACCGCCATTTCCCCGATCATGCCCCCGATCTGGTGTGCGAGCCGGGCCGCGCGATGGTGGCCGATGCCTTTACCCTTGGCACCCGTGTCAAGGCGCTGCGCGATACCGGGGCGGTGTTTCTGAATGACGGGATCTATGGCGGCCTGACCGAGGCGCGCGATATCGGTGCGCCGGGGCGGATTCGCGTTCTGGCCCCCGATGGAATGCCGCGCACCGGCAAGGATCAACCGCGCATCGTGTTCGGCCCCACCTGCGACAGCATCGACCGGCTGCCCGATCCGCTGCCGCTGCCTTCCGATCTGGCCGAGGGCGATTATGTGCTGTTCGACGGCATGGGCGCCTATTCGCGCAGCCTGACCACCCGGTTCAACGGTTACGGATTGGGCGATCCGGTGACGGTGGCAGATTTGGGCTGAGTGGCTCTGGACATGAGCGTGAGGGCCGTTACGTTCGGCCCCAGGCACGTGCGAAAGGGCAAATCATGGACAAGTTCGGCAAAAGCCAACCCGTCACGCGATTCGAAGACCAGCGGTTTCTGACAGGACATGGCCGCTATGTGGACGACATTAGCCCCCAAGGGGCGCTGTTCGCCTATGTCCTCCGCTCATCCGTGGCGCATGGACGGATCACGACGCTGGATGTCGAAGAGGCCCGCGAGGCCCCCGGCGTGCATCTGGTGCTGACCGCCGACGATCTGGCCGGTGCGGGCGTGAGCGAAGGCATGGCGATCAACACCGTGACCAATCGCGACGGGTCGAAATCCGCCGCCCCCCGCCGCCCCATTCTGGCCGAGGGCCGTGTGCGTTTCGTCGGCGAGCCCGTGGCGATGATCGTGGCCGACACCCTGCAAGAGGCCCGCGATGCCGCCGAGATGATCGAATTCGATTATGACGACCTGCCCGCGCATATGGAGATCGGGCCGGGCGGGCAGGCCCTGCATGACGACGCGCCCGACAACCGCGCGTTCGACTGGGCCATGGGCGATGAACAGGCCGTCACGGCGGCAATCGAAAAGGCCGCCCATGTGGTGCGCATGCCCCTGCACGATAACCGGATCATCGCCAACCCGATGGAGCCGCGCGGCTGTTATGCCGAAACCACGGGCAACCGCCTGCACGTCGCGGTGAACGGGCAGGGGGTCTGGGGCACCAAGGGCAATCTGGCCCGCGTTCTGGGGATGCAGCCCGACGATATCCGCGTGACCAATCCCGATGTCGGCGGCGGCTTCGGCACCAAGGCGATGGATTATCCCGAAACCTATCTGGTGGCCCATGCCGCGCGGGTTCTGGGCCGACCCGTGCGCTGGATGGCCGACCGGACCGAAACGATGCTCAGCGACAATTCCGGCCGCGGGCTGGATCACGACCTGACGCTGGCCTTCGACGCCGACCTCAAGATCACCGCCTACCGCGTGGACAGCCGCGTCGATCTGGGCGCCTATTGCAGCACCATGGGGCAGGGCATCCAGACCGACCTGTTCTCGAAGGTGCTGATGGGCGTCTATGACGTGCAGGACACGTTCCTGCATGTCGAAGGCTTCTTTACCAACACCACGCAGGTCGATGCCTATCGCGGCGCGGGCCGCCCCGAGGCGATCTATGCGCTCGAACGCATCATGGACCGCGCGGCGCGCGAACTGGGTGTCGATACATGGGATCTGCACCGCCGCAATTTCATTCCCAAATCCGCCTTTCCCTATGTCTCCTCGACGGGGGAAACCTATGACGTGGGCGATTTCGCGCGCGTTCTGGACCGGGTCGAGGCCGAGAGTGACCGCGCCGGTTTCGCCGCGCGCAAGGCCGAAAGTGCAGCGCGCGGGCGGCTGCGCGGGATGGGCCTGTGTTACTATATCGAAAGTATTCTGGGGAATCCTTCGGAGACGGCGAAGGTCGAATTCAACGAGGATGGCAGCGTGTCGATCTATGTGGGGACACAATCCAACGGGCAGGGGCATGAAACGGTCTATGCGCAATTCCTGTCGGATCAGACGGGCATCCCGGTGGATCGCATCGCCGTGGTGCAGGGCGACAGCGACCGCATCGCCACCGGCGGCGGCACGGGCGGCTCGCGATCGGTGACCACGCAGAACAACGCCACGCTTGCGACCGTGTCGAAGATGATCGCGGCCTTCATCCCCTACCTGGCCGACAAGATGGGCGTCGAGGAAGGCGAGGTCGGCTTTGACGATGAAACCTTCCGCGCCGGCGGCTCGAACCTGACGCCCACCCTGATCGAAGCGGCGGAGATGGCCCGTGCGGACGGGCGCACCGATCTGTTGGTGCATGAGGAAACCGCCACGCTGCCCGCGCGCTCCTTTCCCAACGGCGCGCATGTGGCCGAGGTCGAAGTCGATCCCGAAACCGGCAAGGTCACGCTGGAACGCTACACCGTGGTCGACGATTTCGGCAACCTGATCAACCCCTTGCTGGTCGCCGGTCAGGTGCATGGCGGCACCGTTCAGGGCGTGGGGCAGGCGCTGGTGGAGCATGTGGTGCATGACGGGGACGGTCAGCTCCTCACGGCGAGTTTCATGGACTACGCGATGCCGAGGGCCGATGATGTCCCCATGATCCGTTTCGCGACAGAACCCGTGCCGTCGACGGCCAATGCCATGGGCATGAAAGGCTGCGGTGAGGCGGGAACCGTCGGTGCGATGGCCGCCACCGCCAATGCGGTGGCCGATGCGCTGTGGGATCGCGGGGTGCGGCAGGCCGATATGCCGTTCACGCCGCACCGTGTATGGAAGATGCTGAACGATGCCGTGGCGCCGGTGGATTGAACGACTTGTCGGGTTCCTGCGTCCCGGCCTGCGCCGGGGGCAGACCGGACTTGCCCACAGGCGCGGGCAGGTCAGCCATGTTCTGATCCTTGACGGCACCATGTCCTCGCTGGACGACGGCAGCGAAAGCAATGCCGGGCTGACCTATAAACTTCTGTCCGAAGTCAGCGGGCCCAACCTGACGGTCTATTACGAGGCCGGGCTGCAATGGCAGGACTGGGGCAGCACGCTGGACGTGATGATGGGGCGTGGCATCAACCGGCAGATTCGCCGCGCCTATGGCTATCTGGCCAGCCGTTATCGCGCGGGCGACCGGATTTACCTGATCGGCTATTCGCGCGGGGGCTATGCGGTGCGCTCGCTCGCCGGGGTGATCGACCAGGTCGGCCTCCTGCGCGCCGAAAACGCGACCGAGCGCAATATCCTCACCGCCTATCGCCACTACCAGTCGCCGCCCGGCAGCGCCGCGGCGCGCGCCTTCACCCGCCGCTTCTGTCACGAGGAAACCCCGGTCGAGATGGTCGGATGCTGGGACACGGTCAAGGCGCTCGGCCTGCGCCTGCCGGTCCTGTGGCGCTGGAGCGAAGAGGCGCACGCCTTTCACAGCCACGAGCTGGCGCCGACCGTCAGGCATGGCTTTCACGCCCTGGCCCTGCACGAGACCCGCGCGGTTTTCGACCCCGTCCTGTGGAAGACCTCGCCGGACTGGACGGGACGGGTCGAACAGGTCTGGTTCCGGGGCACGCATGGCGATGTGGGCGGCCACCTGAGCGGCTTTCACCCGGCCCGGCCGCTGGCCAATATCCCGCTGGTCTGGATGCTGGAGCGGATCGAGGAATGCGGCCTGACATTGCCGGAAGGCTGGCATGCCCGCTTCCTGACGGACCCCGAGGCCCCATCGGTCGGCACATGGCGGGGCTGGGGCAAGATTTTCCTGATGCGCGAACGGCGCCGGGTCGGGCGCGACCCGTCCGAACGCCTGCACGAAACGGTCAACGGGCGCGATGCCGAACGCTTCAGCATGCAGGACCGGGCGATGGAGGACGCCCCCGCCTCAGGCCATTTTCATGATCAGACAAGTGGTTGAGGATGTCGCATAGAGCCTGTCATCCCCGATCCCGCGAATTTCGCCCGAGGCCACACCCGTCGAGCGGCCCGCGTGATCGACCGTGCCGATGGCCCGCACACGGGTGCCAAGCGGGATCGCGCGGGTGATATTCACCTTGTATTCCAGCGTCGTGTAAACCGATCCGCGCGGCACCGTGGTCATCACCGCGCAGCCCATGCAACTGTCCAGGATCGCCCCGTACCAGCCGCCATGCACCGCGCTCATCGGGTTGGTGACAGTGAACTGCGGTGCGCCTTCGAACACCACGCGCCCCTCCTCGACCGAGATCGGCGCAAACCCGAGTGCTGCGCCGATGGGCGGGCCGGGCAGGCGTCCCGCGATCATGTCTTGCATGAATTCCAGCCCCGACCGCGACAGCAGATCGTCCATGCCTGGCATATCGTCGAGTGTTTCGGCCAGTTTCGCCATATCCATTCCCATTCGTGTGTTTTCGGCGGCCACGTTATGCGCGCGGACGCCGAAAGGGAATGGCCGCCAGCGTTACGCCACGTCGCGCAGCTCGACCTTGGGCGTCACGCCAAGCGCGTGGCACACGTCGCGGGTCAGTTCCGGGCGGTTCAGCGTATAGAAATGCAGGTCTTCGGCGCCGCCTTCGATCAGCTCGCTGCACAGTTCCGTCGCCAGCGCGGTGGCCAGCAGGTCCTGCCGGTCGTCGCGGATCGCCTTGTCGAACGTATCGTCCAGCCATGCCGGAATCGCCGTGCCGCAGGCCTGCGCGAACTTGCGCACCCCGGCCCAGTTCTCGATCGGCAGCACACCGGGAATGATCGGGGCGTCGATCCCGGCCTTCACGCAGTCGTCGCGGAAGCGGAAAAACGTCTCGGCCTCGAAGAAGAACTGTGTGATCGCCTCGTTCGCGCCGGCGTCGATCTTGCGCTTGAGCCAGTCGATATCGGCCTGCCGGTCCGCCGCCTCGGGGTGCTTTTCGGGATAGGCGCCCACGCGGATGGTGAACTTGCCGGTGTCGGCCAGCGCCTCGATCAACTCGCAGGAATTGGCGAATCCCTCGGGGTTGGGGGTAAACCCGTTCGACCCCTTGGGCGGATCGCCCCGCAGCGCGACGATCTCGCTCACACCGGCCTTGTGGAAACCATCGGCAATGGCCAGCGTTTCCTCGCGGGTCGCATCGACACAGGTCAGGTGCGCGGCCACGTTCAGGCCCGTGGCCTTGTGCAGCGTACCCACCGCCTCGCGCGTCAACTCGCGGGTGGTGCCGCCCGCGCCATAGGTCACCGACACGAAGCGCGGGCCGAGCGGGGCCAGCGTGTGAATCGTATCCCACAGGCGAAACGACGCCTCCAGCGATTTGGGCGGGAAAAATTCGAAGGAAACATTCGGTTTTTTCATTTTTGTGCATCCTGCGGAAATATGCGTTGGCCTCTTGTTGCAGGTGCAGCATTGTGAGACAACTTCATAATATTCATGGTTTATGTGAGGCGCGCTAATATAATGCATATCGAATTGCGGCACCTGCGAACGATCCGGGCCATCCATCAGGCGGGCGGCATCGCCCGTGCGGCGGATATGCTGCATATCACCCAGTCCGCATTGAGCCATCAAATCAAGGGGTTGGAGGATCAGGCCGGGGTCGAACTCTTCGTGCGCCGCTCGAAACCTCTCAAACTGTCGGCAGCGGGGCAACGCCTGCTGCGCGTGGCCGAAAAGGTGCTGCCCGAGATCGAGGCGCTGGAAGGCGAGTTCGGCGGGTTGCGGCAGGGCAGCGCGGGGCGGATGCATATCGCCATCGAATGCCACGCCTGTTTCGAATGGCTGTTCCCGGTGCTCGAACGCTTCCGCAAGGCCTGGCCCGAGGTCGATGTGGATATCCGCCCCGGCCTCGCCTTCGATGCGCTGCCCGCCCTGCGCAAGGAAGAGGTCGATCTGGTCGTGTCCTCCGACCCCGAGGAGTTGCAGGGGATCGAATTCAAGCCGCTGTTCGATTACGAGCCGGTTTTTGTCGCCTCCAGCCAGCACCCGCTGGCGCAGAAGACTTTTGTCGAGGCCGACGATTTCCGCGACGAAACGCTGATCACCTACCCGGTGGACCGCTCGCGGCTGGACGTGTTCACCGAATTGCTGAGCCCGGCCAAGGTGGAACCCCGCGCCGTTCGGCAGGTGGAACTGACGGCGGTGATCCTGCTTCTGGTGGCCTCGAATCGCGGAGTTGCCGTCCTGCCCGACTGGGTCGTGCGCGAAGTCAGGACCAGCAGCGATTTCGTGACCCGCCCGATCACCGAAAACGGCCTGACCAAACGGCTCTATGCCGCGATCCGCGAGGACGATGCCGACAAGCCCTATGTCGCCCATCTGGTGCGGCTCGCGCGGGAAATCCCGGTGCGCCTGCAACGCGGAGAACTGGGCAGGCAAGGCCCCTTGTAAGCAAGGCGCGGGGCGCGTATACGCGCGGCTTGAACGCAAAGGAGCGGATGCGATGCCGGGCAGTGCCAACCTCAACATCATGATCAAGGCCGCGCGCAAGGCGGGCCGGTCGCTGGTCAAGGACTTCCGCGAGGTCGAACAGCTTCAGGTCTCGATGAAGGGCGCGGGCGATTTCGTCAGCCGCGCCGACATCGCCGCCGAGCAGATCCTCAAGGACGAGTTGATGGGCGCCCGCCCCACCTATGGCTGGCTGGCCGAAGAAGGCGGCGCCGAGGACGGCGAAGACCCCACCCGCCGCTGGATCGTCGATCCGCTGGACGGCACCACCAATTTCCTGCACGGCCTGCCGCATTGGGCGATCTCCATCGCCCTGGAACACAAGGGCAAGGTCGTCGCCGGCGTGATCTACGACGCCGCCAAGGACGAAATGTTCTTTGCCGAAAAGGGCGAAGGCGCATGGCTGAACGAAAGCCGCCTGCGCGTGTCGGGCCGGGGCCGGATGATCGAATCGATCTTTGCCACCGGCGTGCCGTTCGGCGGTCGCTCGGATCTGCCCCTAACGCTTCAGGATCTGGCGCGGCTGATGCCCGCCTGTGCCGGGGTGCGGCGCTGGGGTTCGGCGGCGCTGGACATGGCCTATGTGGCCGCGGGCCGCTATGACGGGTTCTGGGAACGCCGCCTGAACGCCTGGGATCTGGCCGCCGGTCTGATCATCGTCCAGGAAGCGGGCGGATTTGCCGAGCCGCTGACCGATGGCGCAGGCATTCTGGACAGCGGCGACGTGATCTGTGCCAACGAGGCGATTTTCGACAAGTTCTCCAGGGTGATCCGCGGCGCGTAAGCCGGATGTGCGCCGCTGGCGCGCAGGGGCATTCGCGTTCGGGCCACGCAGGCCCCGGGGGACGCTGTCCCCCGGACCCCCTGGGATATTTATGAGCAGGAGAAGGGTTATCGGTCGGACGGGTGATGGACCCCGTCCACCCAGCCGATCGGTTCGTGATCGCGCGGGTTGACGCCCTCGATACAGCCGAGGTTGATGCCGTATTGTGTTGGGTCCGAGCGGCGCTGGTGGTGGGTATAGATACCGCAGACCGAGCAGAAATAATGCCGCGCGGTGTTGGTCCCCCATTGGTAAAGCGTCAGCTTGTCCGCGCCCTTTACGATCTCCAGCTGGTCGAGCGGGGCGGTGACGGCCGCCGCGCCGCGCCGTCGGCAGAACGAGCAATCGCAGCGTCGGGCGGCTTCGAACCCGCCTTCGAGGGTGACGCGCAGCTCGACCGCGCCGCAGTGACAGGTGGCCTTGAGAGGGGTCGTCATTTCTTTTTCCTTACGCGGGGGATGTCGCTGCGCCGGTAGGTATAGCGGGCTTCGGGATGTGGCGGGTGGCCATGGGTGCGGTTCCAGTAGGCCGGGCCGCCGTGTTTGAGGAACAGGGGCAGGGTCAGGATCAGGCCGATCACGAAGCCCCCGGCATGCGCCCAATAGGCCACCCCGCCGCCCATCGGATCGGCGCCGATGCCGCTGAACAATTGCAGGCCGAACCAGATGCCCAGCATCAGCCAGGCCGGAACCGGGACGATCTGGACGAAGAAGACGAAGATCAGAAGCACGTCCACCCGCGCCTTGGGGTATAGCAGCAGATAGCCGCCCATCACCCCGGCAATCGCCCCCGAGGCCCCCACCGTGGGCACCTGGCTGTAGGGGGCCGAGATCAGATGCGCCGCCGCCGCCCCCACGCCCGAGGCGATATAGAACAGCAGATAGCCGACATGGCCCATCTCCTCTTCCAGGTTGTCGCCGAAGATCCACAGGAACAGCATGTTGCCCGCCAGATGCATCCATCCGCCATGCAGGAACATCGAGGTGAACAGCGTGCTCCATGCGCCGTGTTCGCTGACCAGTGCGGGCGTCATGGCCCAGTCGTAGAAGAAGATCTGCAATTGCCTCGGGTCGGCGATGAACGGCCAGTAGCTGAGGAACACCGCCACGTTGATCGCGATCAGCGCATAGGTGACATAGGGCGTCCGGGTCGAGGGGTTGTGATCGCGGATCGGGAACATGCGCCGAAAGTGGCGTGGCCGGTGAGAGAGGTCAAGCGCAACCGCACGGATACGAAAACGCCCGCCGGATCGGGCGGGCGTTTTGCCGTGGATATGGGCGGGCGGCTCAGGCCATGCCGCCCAGAAGCGCCGCATTGCCGCCCGCGGCGGTGGTATCGACGCAGACATGTCGTTCATGCAGCGCGTGGCCGGTATCGGGCAGGCCGGTGATCAGCGGGATGATCGGCCCGGCGCGCTCGCTCAGGGCCTGGCCATAGGCGCGCGCGGTGCTTTCGTCGCCCCACCACAAGGCGCCCGACAGCCCGCCCATGGTTTTCAGCATCTCGGGCGCCACATGGCCGGTGGCCTGCACCGCGATCCCGCCCAGATCCTCCACCGCACGGGCCTGCGCGGCGGCGGTTTGCGCCCCCGGCCCGAGGCACAGGAGCGCCTCGCGCGTGTGGGTGGTCAGGCGGTTGGATTCCCCTGTCGGTCCGGGCAGGACGATGTCCTGACGCCGTTCCGCCATATGGGCGTTGGCCCGGTCCAGCGCGCCTTGCAGGTCGTCCTTGGGCATGTCGCGCGGCCAGTCTTCGCCCTGCCGGGGCGCGTCATGGCGGCAGAACCGCGCCAGGTAATGCGGCCCGCCCGCCTTGGGCCCGGTGCCCGACAGACCCTCGCCGCCAAAGGGCTGGCTGCCGACGATCGCGCCGATCTGGTTGCGGTTCACATACATGTTGCCCGCATGGATACGGTCGGTCACGTGCTGCACACGGTCGTCGATCCGGGTTTGCAGCCCGAAGGTCAGCCCATAGCCGGTGGCGTTGATCGCGTCGATCACATCGTCCAGGTTCTCCGATCTGAAGGTGGCCAGATGCAGGACCGGCCCGAAGATTTCACGCTCCATATCGCCGATCCCGTTCACCCGGATCAGGCTCGGGGCGATGAAGGTGCCCGCATTGGGGGTTTTCAACTCGTGCATCAGGCGGCCTTCGGCGCGCGCGGTCTGGATGTGATCGGCGATGCCCTGACGGGCCTCTTCGTCGATCACCGGGCCGACATCGGTGGACAGGGACCAGGGCGTGCCGATGCTCAGTGCGTCCATCGCGCCGGTCAGCATTTCGATGAACGGCCCGGCGATATCCTCCTGTACGTAAAGACAGCGCAGCGCCGAACACCGCTGACCGGCCGACTGGAAGGCGGATTCGATGATCGCCTGCACGGCCTGCTCGGGCAGGGCGGTGGAATCGACGATCATCGCGTTCAGCCCGCCGGTTTCGGCAATGAGCGGTGCACCGGGGGCCATGTTCGCGGCCATCGCGGCGCGGATTTTCAGCGCCGTGTCGGTCGAGCCGGTAAAGGCCACGCCGTCCACCCGCGAGTCCGAGGTCAGCGCCGCCCCCACATCCCCCGCGCCGGGCAGCAGTTGCAGCGCCTCTTTCGGCACGCCCGCCCTGTGCATCAGTTGCACCGCCAGATGCGAAATCAGCGGCGTCTGTTCCGCGGGTTTCGAGATCACCGCATTGCCCGCCGCCAGCGCCGCGCTGATCTGGCCGGTGAAAATCGCCAGCGGAAAGTTCCACGGGCTGATGCAGGTGAAGGTGCCTACCGGCGTGGCCTCGGGGGCGTTGGCGGCGTAATAGCGCAGGAAATCCACCGCCTCGCGCAGCTCGGCCACGGCGTCGAACACCATCTTGCCCGCCTCGCGATGGATGATCGCGAACAGCTCGCCAAAGTTCTCCTCGTAAAGATCGGCCACCTTGTTCAGCACCGCCGCCCGCTCGGAGGCAGGTACGCCCCACGGTTTTGCGGCTTCCAGTGCGGTGTCCACATCCGCCGCGCTGGCCCAGGCGACGGTGCCGGGGCTGTCGGCGGGGTCGGCGGGGTTGGTGACCGGCTCGGGGTCTTTCGGCGCGGATGTGCCCGCCAGAATGGGCGCGACCTGCCATTGGTGCGTGGCATAGGGGGTGCGCGCCGCGTCGATGGCGTCCAGCGTCGGCTGATGCGCCAGATCGAACCCTTTCGAGTTCTTGCGCTCGGGCTGGAACAGGTCCGGCCCGGTGGTCAGCGTCGGGGCGCTGTCGCGGATCGTCTCGAACGGATCGCTGGCCACCACCTCGGGGGGCACGTCCTCATCGACGATCTGGTTGACGAAGCTGGAATTCGCCCCGTTCTCCAGCAGGCGGCGCACCAGATAGGCCAGCAGGTCACGATGCGCGCCCACCGGGGCATAGATGCGGCAACGCGTGCCCTCGGATTTGAGGATGATGTCATGCAGCGCCTCGCCCATGCCGTGCAGGCGCTGGAACTCGAAGGTGGATTTGTCCGTTGCCATGTCCAGAATCGCCGCCGCCGTATGGGCGTTATGCGTGGCGAATTGCGGATAGATCCGGTCCGTCATGTTCAGCAGCTTGCGCGCATTGGCGATGTAGGAAATGTCGGTCGCCGCCTTTGACGTGAACACCGGGAAGCCGTCGATTCCCTCGACCTGCGCCAGCTTGATCTCGGTATCCCAATAGGCGCCCTTGACCAGCCGCACCATGATCCTGCGGTCCAGTCGGGTGGCCAGATCGTGCAGGTAATCCAGCACATGGCTGGCGCGCTGGCCATAGGCCTGCACCACCACCCCGAACCCGTCCCAGCCCGCCAGCGCGGGCTCGCTCAGCACGGTTTCGATCACGTCGAGCGACAGCGACAGGCGGTCGGCCTCCTCGGCGTCGATATTGAGCCCCATCCGGGCCGATTTTGCCAGCAGCGCCAGCGAACGCAGCCGCGGCACCAGAACATCCATCACCTGTTCGCGCTGGGCCACCTCATAGCGCGGATGCAGCGCCGACAGCTTGACCGAAATGCCCGGATTGTCGCGGATATCGGCATTGGTGCAGGCATCGGCAATGGCGGTGATCGCACGGGAATAGGCCAGGTGATAGCGCGTCGCGTCGCCATCGGTGCGCGCGGCCTCGCCCAGCATGTCGTAGGAATAGGAATACCCCTTCTTTTCCATGTCCGAGGCGCGCTTCATCGCCGACTGGATGGTTTCGCCCAGAACGAACTGACGGCCCATTTCCTTCATCGCGCGGCCCGTGGCGGTGCGGATGACCGGCTCGCCCAAGCGGCGGATCGCGCCGCGCAGATGACCCACCACGCCGGGCTCTTCGTCCTTGAGAACCTTGCCCGTCAGCATCAGCGCCCAGGTCGAGGCATTGACCAGCGGCGAGGTCGAATGCCCCATATGCTTGCCCCAGTCCGAAGGGGCGATCTTGTCCTCGATCAGCGCGTCGATGGTTTCGGCGTCCGGCACCCGCAACAGCGCCTCGGCCAGGCACATCAGGGCGATGCCCTCCTCGGTGGACAACCCGTATTCGGCCAGGAACACCTCCATCAGGCCGGGGCTGGACTGGCCGCGGATATCCCGCACCAGTTGCGCGCCACGCGCGACGATGCGGGCGCGGTCGCTGTCGCTCAGATCGGCGACCCCTGTCAGCCGGTCGATGGTTTCGGCCTCGTCGGCATAGGTGGCCGCATCGATGATGCGCCGGATATCGGTGTCGTAAGGCATGGCAATTTCCCCAAGGTGATTGACCTATCATATCATCGGGTGATAAGTCGGTTTTCCCGAATGATGCCCCACGACAGGCCAAACCGAAAAGAAATTCGAGGGTTTGAAATGACAAACGATCACTCCGGGCTTGACCGCTTCGACCGGGCGATTCTGCGGGTTCTGGCGGCGGACGGGCGTATCAGCATCACCGACCTTGCGCGTGAGATCGGATTGTCCAAATCGCCCACGCAGGCCCGCCTGCGGCGGCTGGAAAAGGACGGGGTGATCACCGGCTATCGCGCGCTGTTCGATCCAATCCGCCTCGGCATGGATCACGTCAGCTTCGTCGAGGTGCGCCTGCACGACACCCGCGAAGCCGCGCTGGCCGAATTCAACGCCGCCGTGCGCAAGATCCCCGAGATCGAACAGGTCCACCTGATCGCCGGGAATTTCGACTACCTGATGAAGGTGCGCACCCAGGACATGACCGACTATCGCCTTGTTCTGGCCGAGAAAATCTCGACCCTGCCGCATGTGGCCAACACCTCGACCTATGTGGCGATGCAGGCGGTCAAGGAAAACGCTCTCTCGGATGTTATTTGACCGCTGAGTGAAATGCCCCATCCTGTGGGGCCATGCGACACGCGCTTCTTGCACTGATGCTGGCCTCACCCGCCCTTGCGGGGGAATGCCCCGATCCGCCCGATCACGGCGCGGCCCTGTCCGATCTGTTCGCCGAGGTGCAGGCCGCCGAAACCGAACGTCAGGCGCAACAGGTCGCCAACCGGATGTGGGCGCTGTGGGCCGACGCGCCCGACTCCCAGGCGCAGGACTGGCTGGACGAAGGCATGACCCGGCGCGAAGCCCATGATTTCACCGGCGCGCTCAAGGCCTTCGATGCCCTGATCGCCTATTGCCCGGACTACGCCGAAGGCTACAACCAGCGTGCTTTCGTCAACTTCATCCGACAGGATTACGAGGCCGCGCTGCCCGATCTCGACCATGCGCTGGCCCGCCAGCCGCGCCATGTCGCGGCGATGACGGGCCGGGCGCTGACGCTGATGGCGCTGGATCGCAAACCCGAGGCCGCATTGGAATTGCGCCGGGCGCTGATGCTGAACCCGTGGTTGCAGGAACGCCACCTCCTTCCCGCGCTGGAAGCCGCGGAAAAAGACTTGTAAGCCGCCTTTACACCCCGCGCGAAGCCGATATTGTGCCGCCTCACTGGCCCGCGTGGTGGAATGGCAGACACAGGAGACACGAAACCCCTGTGTTTGGAGAATTGGCATTCTGAGCGGGAAACATGCGGTGCAGTTTCAAGGGGATCACGGGGAAAGGCCGGAGGAGCGATTTTAAAGTAGAAGTCTGAGGGCCACACAGGATTTCTGAACGACGGATGTATCAGTAGGTGCTGGCCATCGGTCACCTGCTGTGGGACATAGATACAAGAATGCGGACGTGGTGGAATCGGTAGACACAAGAGACTTAAGCCATGTTGAGTGCCCCTGCGGAAACGCCGGGAGTAGAACTGCTCAAATTCGGGGAAAGCTAAAGGTCAAATTTGACCCATGCCAATCCCGAGCCAAGCCCCGGCCGGGGAAGGTGTAGAGACTAGACGGGCAGCACCTAACGCCAGGTTTCTGGTTATGGTGAAGGGATAGTCCAGACCACAAACGGCGCGGTTGCGTCGGCGGCGAAAGCCGTAGCCGGTAAGAAAATCTCTCGATCGTATGATCGTGCGGGTTCGAGTCCCGCCGTCCGCACCAAGTCATCCGTCGTCAGACACCTGAAGATTCCGACGGTGACCATGCCGGTTCTCCTTTTGGCTGTCGCGGCCACGATGACGACCGGCCCGGCCGGGACGACCGCCGGCGCAGTCCGTGGAGCCCGCGGCACAAGCAGAGGACGGCGAAGACAAAGCACCGCGCAGCAGCTTTGCAGGATGCCGAAATCCTGACGGCGGGAGGGGCTCAGTCCGTCGATGCCCGGGCCCGAAACGCAAGCCGCATCTGCTTTTCGGCCTCGATCAGGGCAAAGAATACGGCTCCGATCCCGATAATCAGCGCTCCGTCGAACAAAGGAACCGCCACCGTCCCGAAGATCGTTTGCAGGAGCGGGATATAGGTGATCCCAAGTTGAGCCCCCGTCACGCCCAGAACGCATGCCCATACCACCGGCGTTCCACGTACCGCTGTCCAGGTCAGGGAGGTGCTATAGATGTTGCGGATGAAGAAGAGGTGGAAAATCTCGAGCACGACCAGCGTGTTCATCGCCATGGTCTGCGCCAGCATCTGCGAATGGCCTTGATCGACGGCGTAGGCATAAACCCCGAACACCGCGATGAGGATCAGTGTCGAGACCAGCACGATATGCCAGATCAGTCCGGGCGTAAGCAGCGCCTCACCCCGTGGCCGCGGCGGGCGGCGCATCGTGCCCTGTTCCGAGGGTTCGAAGGCAAGCGCAATGCCGAGAGTCACCGCGGTGATCAGATTGATCCAGAGAATTTGCACCGCCGTGATCGGCAGGGCCATCCCGGTAAAAAGCGCCAGAATGATGGTCATCGCCTCACCGGCATTCGTCGGCAGGGTCCAGCTCACTACTTTCTTGATGTTGTCGTAGACAGTGCGCCCCTCGCGCACAGCGGCGGCGATCGACGCGAAATTGTCATCTGCGAGCACCAGCTCGGCGGCCTCCTTCGCCGCTTCACTCCCCTTGCGGCCCATCGCGATCCCGGCATCGGCGCGCTTGAGGGCAGGGGCGTCGTTCACACCATCGCCGGTCATCGCCACGGTAAGGCCCCGCGATTGCAGCGCCGTCACGAGGCGCAGCTTGTGCTCCGGCGACGTGCGCGCGAAGATGTCGGTCGAGACTGCGGCCTCAGCGAGCTCAGCATCGCTCATCGTCTCGATATCGGCGCCGGTCAGAACACGGGAATGATTGTCGAGTCCGATCATCTCGCCGATCGCCCGGGCGGTTGCGGCATGATCCCCGGTGATCATCTTCACGTCGATCCCGGCCGCATGGCATTCGGCCACCGCGGCAATCGCCTCGGGGCGCGGCGGGTCGATCAACCCGATCAACCCGATCAATGTGAGTTGACCGGGCAGGTCCTGCATCCGCAGCTCCGTTCCTTCTGTCACAATCTCGTCCGGCGCTTCGCCGACCGCCACCGCGAGTACCCGCTGTCCCTCGCCTGCGAGGGCCTCGATCATGTTGGTCCAGTAGTTCGGATCGAGTGCAGTTCTGCCCCCGCCGGGGACACGCTGCGCAACGCAAAGCGCTAGAACGGCCTCGGGCGCGCCTTTGACATGCAGTTGCCGCCGCCCGTCGGGCGCCCGGTGCAGCACGGCCATGTAACGATGCGCGGCATCGAAGGGGATCGCGTCGAGTCTGGTCCAGTCCGCGAAAGGCTCGGCGCCGTCCCCCGTGATCTTGCCCGCGAGCGCGACCAACGCTCCTTCCATCGGGTCGCCCTCGACGGTCCAGCCAGGGTCCGTATTGCGCAGTACCGCATCATTGCACAGCCCCGCTGCCCCGGCGAATTCCCCGAGCACGGCATGCTCGGCCGGATCGGCATCCGCTTCGCGCCAGCGCACGGCGCCGGCCGGGGCATAGCCGTTGCCATCGACCGAGTAGACATGCCCGTCGGCCGCCACGAGCGAACTCACCGTCATCTCGTTGCGGGTCAGCGTCCCGGTCTTGTCTGAGCAGATCACCGAGACCGAACCCAGCGTCTCGATTGCGGGCAGGCGGCGAACGATGGCGTTGCGGCTCGCCATCGCGCGTACCCCGACGGCGAGGGTGATCGTCAGCACCGCCGGGAGTCCCTCGGGGATGGCCGCCACGGATAGACCGACCACCGCCATGAAGAGGCCGGAGAATTCCAGATGCCCGACGAAATACCCATATGCCAGAAGGGTGCCCGCAAGAAGCAGGATGAACACCGAGAGCCAGCGCGCAAACACATCCATCTGATACACGAGCGGTGTGGTCAGTACCTCGACCTCGGACAACAATCCGCTGATCCGGCCGATTTCGGTGCGCACACCCGTGGCCGTGACGACGCCGCGTGTCGTCCCTGTAGCGATCAGCGTGCCGCTGAACAGCATGGAATGGCGATCCCCAAGTGCCGCGTCGGCAGGCACGGCGGTGACGCTTTTGTCGACAGGCACCGATTCCCCGGTCAGCACCGCCTCCTCTGCCTTCAGCCCGCGGGCTTCGAGCAGACGCAGATCCGCAGGAACCCGGTCGCCTGCCTCCAGCAGAACGATATCGCCCTCCACCAGCTCGGTGGCGTCGCAGCTTTGGCGCTGGCCATCGCGCAACACCGTGCTCCGCGGGGCGAGCATGCCGCGTATCGCGTCCATCGCCTGTTCGGCGCGACCTTCCTGAATAAAGCCGATCACCGCATTCACGAGCACCACTGCAAGGATCACGCCGGTATCGACCCAATGCTGCAATGTTGCCGTCACCAGCGCGGCGCCGAGCAGGACATAGATCAGAACGTTGTGAAATTGCAGCAGAAAGCGCAGAATCGGCCCGTGTTTCTTTGCCGCCGGCAACTGGTTCGGTCCGGTTTCGGCCCGGCGTCGCGCAACTTCTGCCTCGCTCAAACCCACAGGAGAGACGCCAAGCGCCTCAAGGCACTCTTCAGGGCTTCGGGCATGGGGCGTGGTGAGCTGCGTCATCGGTCTTCCTTGCTGAGGTGAGGTTGTACTGCCTTCCGTTCATCCGTTCCTGTCCGAGGACCACATTCGTTGTCGACCTTCGGCAGTGCTCCCAATGAAGTCGCACGAGTCTTTTGCCCGGCCCCGCCCGAAGGAGCAATAGCTGCGGCCCGCGGCATGCTGAAACAGCCCGAGGATGATGTCGGTATCAGCTCAAAGAGATCTTCAGCATACTGCACTGTACGCTAAAGTCATCGCGACATGTCCGCATATCCTTACGGCAAATGCGATAGCCGTGGATTGCGCCGCAAACCGCGACGGCTGCTGGCGCGGATGATTCGTTGCACGATATGGAGTGGCTCGTTTCTCTGATTGAGGCGCGTGCGCCGGCCCCAAAGAAACGTGGCCCGTATAAAAAGCGGCAGCAGAAAAATTCGAACTGATACGCTACTTTCTTTCGCCTTGACCTCGCGCAGATATCTTTGGCTTGCGCGATGCCTGTCGGTTGGAATGAGGGGCGCTGCCCCTCAAACTCCCCGGGATATTTTCGGCAAGAAGAAAAGCGAACTCCCCGCTTTTTCCTGGCTCACATGCCTCCGCCGGTTGCGGCAGGCGTTGCCGGATCAGTCCCGCGTGCCCGAGAAACGCGCGCCCCAGTCGTCGCGCTGATCGTCGGTGATCTTGGCGAACAGCACGTCTGGCACGTTGAAGGCGTGGCCCGCTTCGAGATGGGCGAGCGCCTGCGCCACGTCGTCGGGCCAGCTGTCGTCGCTGGTCTGCATGGCCTCCAGCATCGCCGCCGAGGCATCGGGGATGAACGGCGCCGAGAGCACCGCGTAGAGCCGGATCAGGTTCAGCGCCAGCCGGATCTGCGCGGCGGCCTGTTCGGGGTCTTCCTTGAAGGTGGCCCAGGGGGCGGCCTCTTGCAGGTATTCGTTGCCCTCGACCCAGATCGCGCGCAGGGCGGCGGCGGATTTGCGCACCTCCATGGCTTCCATGTGGTCCTGATAGGCGCGCACCCGGTCGCCCAGATCGTCGATCAGCGCGCGTTCGCGCGCGCGCATCTCGCCGCCCGCCGGCACCGCCTCGCCGAATTTCGAGCGGCAGAACTTGGTCACACGCGAGACGAAATTGCCCAGAACGTCGGCCAGGTCCTTGTTCACCGATTGCTGGAAATTCTCCCAGGTGAATTCCGAGTCCGAGCTTTCGGGCGCATGGCTCAGCAGCCACCAGCGCCAGTAATCGGCGGGCAGGATATCCAGCGCCTGATCCATGAACACGCCGCGCCCCTGGCTGGTGGAGAACTGCCCGCCATCGTAATTGAGGTAGTTGAACGACTTGATGTAATCCACCAGTTTCCAGTCCTCGCCCGAGCCCATCATCGTGGCCGGGAAGCTGAGCGTGTGGAACGGCACGTTGTCCTTGCCCATGAACTGGGTATAGCGCACATCGTCGGCGCCCTTTCCGGTGCGCCACCAGCGTTCCCAGGCGGCATCGTCGAGGCTGTGCGCCTCGGCCCATTCGGCGGCGCAGGCGATGTATTCGATGGGCGCGTCGAACCACACGTAGAACACCTTGCCCTCCATGCCGGGCCAGTCCTCGTCGCCGCGTTTCACGGGGATGCCCCAATCGAGGTCGCGTGTGATGCCGCGATCCTGCAACCCGTCGCCGTCGTTCAGCCATTTCTTCGCAATCGAGGTGGTCAGCACCGGCCAGTCGGTCTTGGAGTCGATCCAGGCGTTCAGCGTGTCGCGCATCTGGCTCTGGCGCAGGTAGAGATGCTTGGTTTCGCGCACCTCGAGATCGGTCGAGCCGGAAATCGCGCTGCGCGGCGCGATCAGGTCGGTCGGGTCGAGCTGCTTGGTGCAGTTCTCGCACTGATCGCCACGGGCCTTGTCGTAACCGCAATTGGGGCAGGTGCCCTCGATATAGCGGTCCGGCAGGAATCGCCCGTCGGCATTGGAATACACCTGTTTCTCGGTCACTTCCTCGATCAGCCCGGCCTCATAGAGTTTCCCCGCCAGATGCTGCGTCAGCCTGTGGTTCTGCGGGCTCGAGGAGCGCCCGAAATGATCGAAGCTCAGGCGGAACCCCTCGGCCAGATCGGCCTGCACCTTGTGCATCCGCGCGCAGTATTCGGCCACGGGCTCCCCGGCCTTGGCGGCGGCCAGTTCGGCGGGGGTGCCGTGTTCGTCGGTGGAGCACAGGAACAGCACCTCGTTGCCGCGCCCGCGCTGATAGCGGGCGAACAGGTCGGCGGGCAACTGGCTGCCCACCAGATTGCCCAGGTGTTTGATCCCGTTGATATAGGGAATGGCCGAGGTGATCAGGTGCCGTGCCATGGTCTGTGGTCCCGCCTTGTCGTCTGCATGTGCTGTCGCGTCGCCCCCGTTTAATGCCCCGAACGCCAAAGGGCCAGAGGCCGCAGCCCTCCGCCCCCGGCAAATTTATCGCGTTTCTGTCGCTCCCGCGTTCGACCGTGTCGCGCACGGGCGGCATTCTGGGGCCGGACAGAACGCGACACGGCCAATCGGCGTATCGAGGGGAATGCGATGTTTCAGGTATTGATGGCCGTCTGGGCGCTTTTGCTGGGCATGACGCTGATCATGATCGGCAACGGGATGCAGGCCACCCTGATGGGGGTGCGCGGCGCCATGGAAGGGTTCGGCACGCTGGAACTGTCGGTCGTGACCTCGGGCTATTTCCTCGGCTTTCTGGTGGGCAGCCGCCTCGCCCCCGAACTGATCCGCCGGGTGGGGCATGTGCGGGTGTTCGCGGCGCTGGCCTCGTTCATTTCGGCGGGGCTGATCGCCTTTCCGATCCTGACCGACCCGTTCAGCTGGACGGCGATCCGCGTGCTTCTGGGCTTTTGCCTCTCGGGCGTCTACGTCACCGCGGAAAGCTGGCTGAACAACGCCGCCACCAACCAGACGCGGGGGCAGGTCCTGTCGGTCTACATGGTGGCGCAGATGGTGGGGCTGATCGCCGCGCAGGGGCTGATGAACCTGGGCGAGGCGTCGGGCTATTTCCTGTTCGTGATTCCCTCGATCCTCGTGTCGCTCAGCTTTGCGCCGATCCTGCTCTCGGTCACGCCGACTCCGGCCTTTGAAACCACCAAACGCATGAGCCTGCGCGCGCTTTACGACAACTCGCCGCTGGCCTGTGTCGGCACGCTGTTGCTGGGCGGGGTGTTCGCGGCACAATTCGGCATGGCCTCGGTCTACGGGGCGGCGGCGGGCCTCAGCGTGGCGCAGATCACCGCCTTCGTGGCGATGATCTTTACCGGGTCGATGATCTGGCAGTTCCCGGTGGGCTGGTTGTCGGACCGGGTGGGGCGGCGGGTGCTGATCCTCGGGCTGGCGGCGATCGGGTCGATGACCACGGCGACGGGCTATGTCGTCGACGCCGGGTTCGGGGTGCTGATGGGGCTGGCCTTCGTCACCGGCGGCGTGGCGAATCCGCTCTACGCCCTGCTGATCGCCTATGCCAACGATTACCTCGAGGCCGAGGACATGGCCGCCGCCTCGAGCGGGCTGTTGTTCATCTACGGCGTCGGGGCGATTGCCGGGCCGATGGTCACCGGCCAGATGATGGAAATGGCCGGGCCGCAGGGGTTCTGGCTGTTTCTGGCTTTGGTGTTCGCGGCCATCACCGGCTATGCCGCATGGCGCATGACGCGCCGGCCCGCGGTGCCGGTGGATGAAACCGGCAGCTATCTGGGGGTCTTGCCCACCGCCTCGCCGGTGGCGGTCGAGGCCGCGCAGGAATGGTATGTCGAACAGGCCGAAGAGGCCGCCGCCGAGGCGGAAGAGGCGGCATCGCAGCGATGAGTGGCCAACAGGTTGCCCGAGTGGGTGCGCATCGCCATCCCCGGCCCGAACAGGACCGGAAGGGACCGGGCCATCGGTAGGCCGCTCGCACGCCTGACGCTTTGGTAAAGTCGGGGACAAAGCGGCGCATCAGAGGGCCGCGGTGCGGCGAACCTTTCTTTGGTTGTAGGCACTTTATGGTCGCCAAATCCTGCAAAGATCGGTGCGTGGTCCTTGCATCAGCCAAATCGCCGTGCCGTCACGCCAAAGGCGTGCCAATCATAGTCGGCGCACCTTTGGTGCGACAGGCGGCCCGGCGATGCGCGGCGCCTTCGGCGCTGTTTCGCGCGTGGGAGAAGGCTGTACCGGGCCCCAACCGCAACGTCCCGCCGCGATCTCCCAACCCCGCTGTTGCCCCAACACCCCTCGGCCCGCCCTCCCGTGGGGCGCTACGTATCGTCGTCGCTGTCGCGGCTGCGTCCGGTCAGGCGGCCGATCAGGAAACTGGTGCGCGGCGACCAGATATAAGGCGTGCGCGGCCTGTCGGCGCTGCGGGCGCGCATGCGGGCAAGGCCGAACAGGATCAGCACCAGATGCCCCACGGCGATCATCACGAACATCGCCGCAGGGCCGAAATGTTCGATCAGGCTCGACGCGAAGAGCGGCGCGGCAATGGCCCCGATGGCATAGAAGAACATCAGCGCCGCCGACAACTCCACCCGCTGATCGGACTCGGCGAAATCATGGGCATGCGCCGCCGAGACCGAGAAGATCGGGAATGTCGTCAGCCCGAAGAAAAACGCCGTCAGGAACACGCCATTCGAGGTCAGGTTATGGGTCATCGCGGTGACCGCGCAACTGACGATGGCGGCAATGGACAACCCGATCAGCACCCATCGCCGGTCATAGCGGTCCGCCAGCCACCCGGCGGGATATTGCGCCAGCGCCCCGCCCAGAACGAAGGCCGCCAGAAACCATGCGATCTGGTCCACCGCCAGCCCCACCTGCTGGCCATAGACCGGCCCGACCATCCGGAAGGTCGCGCTCGACAGCGCCGCCACCACCACACCGAGCGCCGCCAGCGGCGAACAGGCGATCGCCAGACCGGGCCGCAGGCGCGGGGCCTCCGGCGTTTCGGGCGGGCGCACGCGGGTCAGCGTCAGCGGCAACAGCGATGCACAGCACAAGAGCGCCAGCAGGTTGTAGGACACGTAAGAGGCCGGCTCCAGAACCGAGATGAACATCTGCGCCACCAGCGACGCGCCCATATCGGCCACCCGGTAGGCCCCCATGGTGCGCCCGCGCGTGGTGTTGGTGACCTTGGCCTGCAACCACGCCTCGATCACCGTGTAACAGCCCGCGATGCACAGCCCCGAGGCGACACGCATCAGCGCCCAGGCATAGGGATCGACGATCAGCATATGCATCAAGAGCCCGATCGCGCCCGCCGCCGTCATCGCGGCAAAGGCGCGCGAATGCCCGACGCTGCCCATCAGGCGCGGCGCCCACCAGCAGCCGATGAAGAACCCCAGGAAATGCGCCGAGCCCAGGAAACCGATCTGCTCGGTCGTGAAATCCAGCGCCAGCCCCGAAATCGCATCCAGCGGCGCAACCCCTCCGGTCGAGAGTTGCAGCAGGATGATCGACAGGAACAGGGCGGCAAAGGAAATGAGCAAACGCATGACGCGCCCACACTGCCAGTCTGGCCGGGGAAATCCAGCGCGTATTCGACAGGAGGCTGTCGTTTTCCGCGCTGGTGACTCATTTTCGCGTCAGGTCACCCCGCGCCGCGCGGCTCGGGCAGGGTGCCCGCCTTGTAGGGGGTCCAGTCGGTGATGTCGGGGTAATGCCGCCGCCGCCAGTTGCGCACCTTCGGGTTCATCAGCCGCCGCCACACCGGCGGCACCATCGCCAGCGCCGTCATCGGCGGATAGCCGGTGGGCAATTGCGGCACGGTCTCGGGCGCATAGGATTGCAACAGCGGAAACCGCCGCATCGGATGCAGGTGATGATCGGCATGCCGTTGCAGGTTGATCAGCAGCAGGTTCGACACCCGATGGGTCGAATCCCACGAATGATGCGGGCCGACGGGTTCGTATTTCCTGTCCCCCAGATGGCGGCGCGTCAGCCCGTAATGCTCGACGTAATTGGTCAGCTCAAGCTGCCAGATCGCGACAAAGGCCTGGAACGCGAACAGGCCCACCCCCATCCAGCCGCCCAGCACGAAGGCCAGACCCAGCACGCCAAGCTGCAACGCCCCATAGCGCCACAGCGGATTGCGCCGATGCCATGGCGACAGCCCGGCGCGTTTCAGCATCGCCTTTTCCGCCCGCAGCGCCGAGCCCGGCCCCTGCCACAGGACACGCGGGAAAAACCGCAGGAACCCCTCGTTATAGCGCGCGGTCACCGTATCGCGCGGGGTGCCGACCCAGGGGTGATGCACCAGAAGATGCTCGGTGCGGAAATGCGAATAGAGCACCATCGCCATCAGCAGATCGCCCAGCCACCGCTCGCCCTTGTTGGCCTTGTGGAACAATTCGTGCGCATAGACGATCCCCACCGTCCCGGTGGTCACGCCGATGCCGAACATGACGGCGAATTTCTCGTGCGCCGGATACTGGGCGACATGGGTCAGATACCAGATCGCCCCGAACACCAGCACCGCCTCGATCGGAAACCAGATCCATGTCAGCAGCCGGAACCAGAACAGCTCGGTATCGGGCGTGTCCGGGTCCGGGTTGCTCAGATCCCGCCCGAGGAGCGTGTCGAACAGCGGCATCGCCACCCAGCCCCAGAGCGGGATCAGCGCGATCCACCAGCCGCCTTTCACGATCGCGAGGATCGCGAGCGGCACGAAACTCAGCGTGATCCAGTAGGGCCATGCGGCGGGCGGTCGGGGGGTGCTGGGGGATGTCATGGGGTCTCCGTCTTGCGCGGGGTGAGGGTCAGCCGGATTCCGTCACGCCCGCGCACGGTCAGTTGCGCGACGGGAACCGGGGTATGTCCGGGGGCAAGCGCCACACGGTAATGGCGCAGGATCATCGCGAGGATCAGTTGCCCCTCGGTCATGGCAAAGGCCGAGCCGGGGCACACCCGCGCCCCGGCCGAAAACGGGATATAGGCCCGGCGCGAACTCTCGCGCCCCTCAGGCGTGTCCCACCGTGTCGGGTCGAACCCGTCGGGATCGCGCCAGATGCGCTCGTGCCGGTGCAAATGCCAGGGGCTGACGATGATCTGCGCCCCCCGGGGCACGTCGCGGGCGCGGAACCGTTCGGCGCGGGCCGCCTCGCGCAGGTACATCGGCACCGGCGGATAGAGGCGCATCGTCTCGCGAAACACCGCGCGCGCCAGTTTCAGCTTCGACGCGGTTGAGAAATAGATCCTGCCGGGGTCGATCACCGCCTCGGCCTCCTGCGCCACGCGCGCCTGCCAGTCGGGGAACAGCGCCATCAGATACAGCGCCCAGGCCAGCGCCGCCGCCGAGGTCTCATGCCCCGCCAACAGGAAAATGCCCACCTGATCGGCCATTTCTTCGGGGCTGAAGGTGCTGCCGTCCTGCGGGTCCGCCGTGGTCATGATCCGTGTGGCCAGATCGTCGGGCGCGCGGCCCGCGTCCAGATCGGCCTGCCGTTCATCCACCAGTTGCCGGATCAGCCCGCGAATGATGCGGGCCGTGGCTTTGGTCTTGCGCGCCCGCCAGCGCGGCACCCATCGCGGCAACGGCAATAACGACCCGGTATTGATCATCGGACGCGAGGCCTGATGCGCGCGGAACGCGTCGAACACTGCGCTTGCCGTGCGGTCCTCGACCGGGATCGAGAACAGCGCCCGAAAGATCACGTCCAGCGCCACATGCGAGGTCTGCGGCTCGATGTCGATGGGCCGCCCGTCCGCCAGCGGCTCCAGCCGCCCGACCGCCGCCACCGCGGCATCCCACATCGCCGGAAACACCTCGCGGATGCGCCCGCTTTCGAAGGCCGGGTCGATGATCCGCCGCTGGCGCTCCCATTCCTTGCCGTTGGTGATGAAGATCGAATGCCCCAACAGGGGCTGCAACGCCTCGAACAGCCGTCCCGATTTCGGAAAATCGCCGGGGCGCTCCGTCAGCACCAGATTGACCAGATCGGGATCGTTGCACAGGAAGGACGTGAAGAACGGCGTGCGAAACTCGGCCATCCACGCCCGGTACAGCCGCGCCGGCTGCGCCGACAGGATATCCCGGCGAAACCGCAGCAGGTAGGACAACAACGATACCCGCTCGGGGCGCTGCGCCGGTTTGGCCGGAACGGGGCGCGACACGGGACAGCCCGGCGGCTGGGCGCTTTCCTTGTCTTTCCCGGCGTTTACACACATACGTTACGTCCTGATACCCGACGCAACTATGCCCGGCTGGCGATTGCGCGATTTGATACAAGTCAAATTGAGCCGCTCGCACCGGCGACTTTTCCGATGTCGGGGCGCGAAGGTTCAATTTGCCGCAGGGGGGAGGCCCCGTCAGGCCGCCCGGGAAAGCCGAATTGACATCCTTGCGTACGACAATGTCGTCCGGTTCGGTCTCCAGCGAGAGTTTCAGCGGGCTGCCGGGCTCCAGGCTGTCATGCCGGGTGAAGGCCACCACGCGCCCCGCCGCCCTGAACGCCCTGAGCAGAGACACCAGCCGCGCCTGACAGGCCGGATTGTTCATCCGCCCGGTCGGACCGCCCCAGTGGTCGGACACATGACCCCCCTTCTGAACGTCGATCAAAAGAAGCGCGGTGCCGGGCCCGGATTGCCGGATCATTTCCGATATCCATCTGTGGCCGGGCGTGTCGCGACGATATCAGCCCGCATATCGGAACGAAGTCAACGCCATGCGCCGCAACATGTCAGGTGGGGTATCGCGTGTTTGGGGCAGACACGCCCGATCCGTTATCGCCCGTGTCGCAGCGGGGGCTCTGTGCAGATGCGCGCATATCCGAAACATATTGTTTGGCCTTTCGATTGCTTCATGTCCGTCCTGTGCGGTGCGCCGCAGGGCACGCATCTGCCGCGTGTCCTGTGGCGATGTCCGATCATTGACATGAAGATGTTAACGGCGGCTTACCCCGGTGAGCGCAGGGTCCGGCATGGGCTTTGGCAGGCCGGTTTGCGCCCATCATGGACACAAACTCCGGCGCACCCCCCGATTTTCGTACAAAACCCGCGTACACTTCGTACAAAACGTACGAAACTCCGGGGATTGTCTATCTGTGGGGATCAGTCGTCGGCGGGGCGCATCGCCAGCCAGATCAGCGCACCACCCGCCAGCGCCAGGAACGGGATCATCGCAAGGTTGACCGACATCCACCCGGTCTGCGCATCCCCGCCCGAACAGTTCATCAACCCGCCCGAAGACAGCGACGCCATCGTCACACCGCCAAAGACCAGCAGGTCGTTCAACCCCTGCATACGCCCGCGCTCATGCGGCTCATGCGCCCCGGCCAGCATGGTCGTCGCGCCGATGAATCCGAAATTCCAGCCCACGCCCAACAGGATCAGGGCGATGAAAAAGTTTTCCAAAGCAACGCCTTGCAGCGCCACGGCCCCGGCGGCGGCAAGGATCACCAGCCCGATGCCCACCACCTTTTCCACGCCGAACCGCGCGATCATGTGGCCGGTGAAAAAGGACGGGAGATACATCGCCAGCACATGCCCGGTCACGATATCCGCCGCGTTGCCCTCGTCGAACCCGCAGCCCACCACCGCCAGCGGCGTGGAGGTCATCACCAGGTTCATCAGCGCATAGGACACCATCGCGCAGATCACCGCCACCAGAATGCGCGGCGTCGTGATCAGCTCCCACCGCGTCCGCCCCTTGGGGGCATCCTCGGACGGCACCGGCGGCCTGGGGATATCGAGAAAGAAAAAAAGCAATGCCCCCAACAGGTTAACCGCCACCACCGCAAGGTAGGTGCCCATGAACGGAATGATCATCGACTGGCTGGTCACCTTGACCAGCTGCGGCCCGATGATCGCACTGGCCAACCCCCCGGCCATCACATAGGAAATCGCCTTGGGCCGGAAATCGTCGCTGGCCGTATCGGCGGCGGCAAAGCGGTAAAACCCCTGCGCCGACATATAGATACCCGTGATCAGGCTGCCCAGCAGGAAGACGGGAAAGGACGCCAGATAAAGCCCGTAGGCCCCGATGGCCGCCCCCGTCGCACCAGCCCCCGCGCCCAGAACGAACCCCGCCCGGCGCCCCGCGCGCTGCATGAACCACGACAACGGATTGGCCGCCAGCATCGAGCCGAGCACGATCAGCGAAATCGGCAATGTGGCGAAACAGACATTGCTGGCCAGCGTCTGCCCCGCCAGCCCACCGACCACGAACAGCATCGGCATCTGCGCCCCCAGAAACGCCTGCGCCGACGTCAGAACGACGACATTGCGGCGCGCGCGATTGTGCTCATATGGGAGGGTGGCGTCAGTCATGGACTACCTGCTATCCCCATTCACGCGGGGGCGCAAGGACGCGGGCCTGTGCCAGTTCAGGCCTGTATGGCGTCTATCACATGCGCGAATGACCCGCAGACCGCTCCATTGCTCAACCCTATGTCGGGCAGGGGTGCGCCTTCGGCATCCGTGGCCTTAAAAAGCGTTTCTCCACAGGCGCTTAGCGTTGTCGCGTAATGGAACTCATGGGCCATGAAACATGTATCGAAGGGTCCGCTCAGCGGTGTCAGGTGCCGGTATCCCAGATGCAGCCTGCGCGTGGCGAACGAGGTTTCCAGCCGCAGCAGTCCCGCCATTTGGTGCCGTATACCCCCGGCATCGGTCAGGCCGTCCCCAAGCACCATATAGCCGCCACACTCGCCGTAGATTTGCGTGGTTTGCGCCGCGTGACGCAGGCTGCCCAGAAACCGCGCGGACGCGGTGAGGCGACCGGCATGCAGTTCCGGATAGCCGCCGGGAAGGTAAACGAAACCGGCCTCGGGCACCGGATCGTCGGCCAGCGGCGAGAAAAGCCGCAACTCCGCGCCCTGTGCCCGCCAATCGTTCAGCAGATGCGGATAGGAAAAGGCAAAGGCCGCATCCCGCGCCACGGCGATCACTTGCGCAGGCGGCACCATGCGTCCGGCCTGCCCCGGCTCGGGCAGCGGTGAGGCCAGGCCGAGTAACCTATCCCGGTCCAGCGTCCTGGCCAGCGCATCGGCTGCGCGGTCCAGAAAGGCGTCCAGATCGTCACGCTCCCCCGCCTGCACCAGCCCAAGATGGCGCGAAGGCAAGGCCAGCGCAGGATCGCGCCGCAGGGCCGCCAGTACCGGCAGGTTCAACGGGGCCAGTGCCCGGCGCAGCATCGCCTCGTGCCGGTCGGACCCGACATTGTTCAGGATCACACCGGCCACCCGCACCTGTGGATCATGCCCGGTAAACCCCGCCACCACAGGGGCCACCGATTGCGCCATGCGCGCCGCATCCACCACCAATACCACGGGCAGCGCCAAATGCCGCGCCAGGTCGGCCACAGCGCCACGCCCGTCCGGAGGCGCACCGTCGAACAGGCCCATCGCGCCCTCGATGATCAGCATCCCCTCGCCCGCCGCAAGACTACGCAGGCGCTCGGGCGTCATCGCCCATGCATCGAGGTTGACACATGGCGCGGCACAGGCGGCCTCGTGAAACCTGGGGTCGATATAGTCGGGGCCGGATTTCGCCCCACGCACCGCTATACCCTGCCGTGCCAGCAGCCGGAGCAGCGCCAGTGTCACGGTCGTTTTACCGCTGCCCGAAGACGGTGCGGCCAGAATCACGCCGTGGGTCATTTGCAGCCCATCTTCTTCTTGCCGAAAATATCCCGGGGGAGTCGCCGCTTGCGGCGACGGGGGCAGAGCCCCCTCGCGACCGCAAACCGCCTCATGCGCTTTCGGCCGGACGCCCCCGGCCAAGCGGGTCGAGATTGCGGGGGGATTTGCCAGCGGCCAACGCCTGCCAGTCCAGCACCTGCCGCATCAGCACCGAGCGCCCCACGCACAGGATTGCCGGCGGCTCCAGCCCACTGGCGGCGATGTCCGCGGGCATCGTGGCCAATGTGGTTTCCAGCACTTTCTGATCGCCGGTGGTGGCCGAGCAGACCACGGCACAGGGTTCGCTGCCGGGCCTGCCCGCTTTCAGCAATTCCCCTGCGATCCGTTCGACATGTTTCATGCCCATGTAGATCACCAGCACCTGGCTGCCCTTGGCAATGGCCTGCCAGTCAAGAGAAGAGGGTGTTTCGCCTGACTGATCGTGTCCGGTGACGAAGGTGACCGACTGGTTCACGTCGCGATGGGTAACGGGAATACCCGCATAGGCCAGCCCGCCGATGCCCGCGCTGATACCGGGGATGATGCGCACGGGAACGCCGTGCTGGATCAGCGTTTGCGCCTCTTCTCCACCGCGCCCGAACACAAACGGATCGCCCCCCTTGAGGCGCAACACGCGTTTGCCTTCGCTTGCCAGGTCGACCAGCCGCAAGGAAATGTCGCGTTGTTTCGCCGAGGGTTTGCCGCCACGTTTTCCGGCATAGATGTGTTCGGCCTGCGGCGCCCAGTCGAGGATCGCTTCCTGCACCAGTGCGTCGTAAACCACCACGTCGGCCCGGCGCAGCGCATTGATCGCATGCAGGGTCAGCAGGCCAGGATCGCCGGGGCCTGCGCCGCACAGCCAGACCCATCCGGGCTCGAGAACCGGCCAGTCGCCGTGGGGGAGGGGCAGTGAATCGCTCATGCGTTACTTTATGCCCGGAACGGCGGGGACGGGAAAGGTTGCAAACGACCCGGACACCGGCCAGTCGCGACATGCGTCGTGGTGGATGGATGCGAAAATGGCAATTGGCGCGGGCAGGGGGCGTCCCTATAGTCTGCGGCAGGATGAGCAGGACACCGGCGAAAGAACTGCGCCGTGGCTGGACCACGGGCGCCTGCGCGACCGCCGCCGTGCGGGCGGCGCTGATGATGCTTTGGGGCGAAGCGGTGCCTGCAAAAGTGCGGATCACTTTGCCGAAAGGGGAAACTCCCGAGTTCGAGATCGCCCATGTCAGGCAAGGCGATGGCTGGGCCGAGGCTGGGGTGGTCAAGGATGCGGGCGACGATCCGGATGTGACCCATGGTGCGATGGTCATCGCGCGGGTAACGGCTTCGGCAGGGGGGGTGGTTTTTCGCGCGGGCGATGGGGTCGGCAGGGTGACGATGCCGGGGTTGCCCATCCCGCCCGGAGAGCCTGCGATCAACCCGGTGCCCCGCCAGATGATGACCGCCACGGCAGAGGATATGGCTGAGCGATTGGGCGAAAGCCCGGATATCGAAATCACCGTGTCCATTCCCGGCGGGCAGGCACTGGCGCAGAAAACATGGAACCCGAGATTGGGCATAAAGGGCGGGCTGTCGATTCTCGGAACGACCGGGATCGTGCGCCCGTTTTCCTGTGCGGCATGGATCGCTTCGATCCATCGCGGTATAGATGTGGCGCGTTCGAACGGCTTGAATCATGTGGCAGGATGTACCGGGGCGACCAGCGAAAAAGTCGTGCAGGAACTCTATGATCTGCCCGATGTGGCGATGCTGGACATGGGGGATTTTGCGGGTGGGTTGCTGAAATACCTGGCGAAACACCCGGTGCCGCGCATCACCATCGGGGGGGGCATCGGCAAGATGACCAAGCTGGCACAAGGGGCGCGCGATTTGCATTCGGGGCGGTCGCAGGTGGATTTCGGGCGGCTGGCCGAAACCTTGGGCGAGCCGGAGGTGCGGTACATGAACACTGCGCTGCAAGCCTATGAAATTGTTGGTGACAGGATGGCGGATTGGGTGGCCAGTGCGGCCCGTGAGAGGGTGCGGGACATGCTGCCCGAAGAGGTGTCTGCCGATACGGTGGTGATCAATCGCGCAGGGACGATCATCGCGAGGGCCGGCGTATGACCCTGTTGTTGTTGGCGGGCACGACCGAGGCACAGCGGATCGCGCAAGCGTTGGCCGGACAGGGCATATCGGCGGTGGCGTCGTTGTCCGGCGCGACGCGCATGCCGAAACCCCTCGGCCTGCCCACGCGGGTGGGCGGTTTCGGTGGTGAGGCGGGGTTTCGTGCCTGTCTGGCAGACCTTGGAATCACTGCGGTTCTGGATGCCACGCATCCGTTTGCCGCCGACATTTCGCACCGCACCGCGCGAGTGTGCGCAGAGTTGGACTTGCCGTATTGTCAGGTCTTGCGGCCCGAATGGCGGCCGGAGCCGGGTGACGACTGGGTTTTTCTGGATCACGAGGATGAGGCCGGGCAGCATATCCCGCCGGGATCGACCGTCTTTCTGGCGACGGGTCGGCAAACGCTTGAACGGTTTGCGGGCCTGTCGGCCTGTCATCTGATATGCCGCGTGGTCGATCCACCAGAAGGGCCGTTTCCCTTTCCCAAGGGGGATTTCCTTGTGGGGCGCCCGCCGTTTCAGGTTGAAAGCGAGCGAGAGACGTTTGCCCGCCTGGAGGTGGATTGGCTGGTGGTCAAGAATGCCGGGGGCGAGGCATCCCGCGCCAAGCTGACGGCCGCGCGGGAACTCGATATCCGGGTCGCGATGCTGAACCGGCCTGCGCAGCCGGATGCGGAATGCGTCGAAACCGTGCAGGCGGCGTTGGATTGGGTGGCGGCACTATGACAGAACGGGTGATCGAAACGCTTGAGGATGTCGAGGAAGGCGCGGCCCATTTGCGCGCGATCTGCCCGCGTATGGCGCATGCCCATGATCTGACTTCGCCCTTGCCATTGCGCCGTCGCCCCGACGGGTTTGCACAGTTGTTGAGCGCGATTGTCAGCCAGCAGGTCAGCGTGGCCGCGGCCGACGCGATATGGCGGCGGATGAAGGCCGCGCGCCTGACCGGACCGCGCAAGATCATCTGGGCCGGGGACGACGATCTGCGCGCCGCCGGTCTGAGCCGTCAGAAAATCCGCTATGCCCGTGCGCTTGCCGAAGCGCGGATCGACTATCGCCGGTTGCGGGATGCACCTACGCATGAGGTGATCGCGACCCTGACCGAAGTGCCCGGTATCGGCGTCTGGACGGCGGAAATTTATGCGATGTTCAGCCTTGGTCGTGCGGATGTGTTCGCGCCCGGCGATCTGGCTTTGCAGGAAGGTGCGCGGCTGCTTTACGACTTGCCGGAGCGCCCGAAAGAACGTGCGTTGCGCGAGATGGCACAGGATTGGGCCCCATGGAGATCGGTTGCCGCGCGTCTGTTATGGGCCTACTACGCGCATGAGAAACAGAGGGAAGGGATCAGATGACACGGGTATTGCAAGCTGGCCGGAAAGAGCCGATTTCGGGAACCACCCGGTCAATCGTGGTGTTCCTGCATGGCTATGGCGCGAATGGCGCGGACCTGCTGGGGATTGCAGATGTTCTGGGCGAGCATCTGCCCGACACTTTGTTCGTGGCCCCCGATGCGCCCGAAACGATCCCGATGATGCCCACGGGTTTGCAGTGGTTTCCGATCCCTTGGATCGACGGTTCGTCCGAGGAAGAGTCCGAGCGCGGGCTGTTGGCGGCGGCGGACGATCTGAACGCGTTTCTGGATGCGCTGATGGTGGACGAGGACGTGCTGCCCGAGCAGGTGGTTCTGTTCGGGTTCAGTCAGGGCACGATGATGGCCCTGCATGTCGCCCCCCGGCGCGAAGATCCGGTGGCTGGCATCGTAGCCTTTTCTGGCCGTTTGCTGCGGCCCGAATTGCTGGAAGATGAAGCGATCAGCAAACCGCCGGTGATCCTGATTCATGGCGATGCCGATGATGTGGTGCCGCCGCAATCCCTGCCACAGGCCGCCGAGGCGTTGCAGGGCGCGGGCTGGCAGGATGTCTATGCGCATATCATGAAAGGCACGGCCCACGGGATTGCTCCGGACGGGCTGCAGGTGGCGCTGGCCTTCATGCGCGACAAGCTGGGGCTTTGACGAGAGCGCCCTGAACGGCGTTTCGCCCGTGTTCAGAACCACAGGCGTGGTTCGGCGAATTCAATGGAATTCCCAGCCGGATCACGAAAGTAGAGTGAATGCGCGCCGTTCGGCCAGTCGAATTCAGCCTCGACAGGGTGGCCTGCGGCTGTGAGCCGGGTATGCCATGCCGCGATGTCGGACCGGCTGGCGGCAAAGCACACATGGCCGGGGCCCTGCGCACCATGCGCCGGAACCGGGAGGGCGGCATTGGACGATCCGTGTACCGTGGCCGCGGGGTTGAAAATCAGTAAAACGGTTTGCCCGACACGGAAGAATACATGCCGCCCTTCGACGCGGGCGAGTTCCTCGAACCCCATCACATCGCTGTAAAACCGCTGCGCCGCATCCAGATCGTCGGCGTAAAGCGCGGCTTCCAATATGGCCTCTGGCGGCGGTGCTGCGGGCAGGGTGGCGTCGGTCATTGAACCTCCTGAGCTTTGCCCGAGTGTGCGGGGCAGGGCCGTATCGGTCAAGAGGACCCGCAGCCTGTGGATAACTGTCATGTCGCCGTTACGAGGGCAGGCTATCACCGCGCTAAATGTGCCGCATATGTTGGGCTTGCCTGTCTGCGAACACGATATATAGTGGCTATATGGAAGGGGCGGGTGTCCCGCCCCGGAACCGACAAAAGGTGATCCGGGCGGGGAGCTTTGAACGAGATGGATGGTGATTTCAGGACGGAGTTCGTAAGGGAGCCCTCGGCGCTACGACAGCATCCGGCTTTGGTGTTGAACGCCGATTATCGGCCCTTGTCCTATTATCCGTTATCGCTCTGGCCGTGGCAGGATGCGGTCAAGGCTGTCTATCTGGATCGGGTCGATATCGTGGCCGAATACGAAAGTACGGTCCGAAGCCCAAGTACCGAAATACGCATACCAAGCGTTATCGTTCTGAAAGATTACGTCAAACCCCAGAAGCGCGTGGCATTCACGCGCTTCAATCTTTTTCTGAGGGACGAATTCCGCTGCCAGTACTGCGGCTCGAAGGGCGATTTGACTTTCGATCACGTGATACCCCGCGCACGGGGCGGGATCACGAGCTGGGAAAATGTGGTCGCGGCCTGCAGCAGGTGCAATCTGCGCAAAGGATCGAAAAGTCTGCGGCAGGCAGGGATGAGCCTTTACAAGCCGCCACGCGCGCCCGAGGCCGAGCAATTGCGCAATATGGGCCGCAAATTTCCGCCCAATTACCTGCACGACAGTTGGCTGGACTTTCTGTATTGGGATGCTGAGCTCGAGGCCTGAAACTCAGCTATATTGGGCATTGAGAAGAGGACCATAAAGGGCACAGAATCGGGGCTTTTGATGTCCGAAATGACGCATCGGATTCACCGGGGCGGATTTGAGAGGGAACTATGGGGTCTTGAGTGAAGTTTCTGCTCTCCGGGCCGTGCTGTCAGACGGGTTCTAACCGGTCTCAGTCAGGGCTCAGGGCTGCCATTATACCGCGCAACGGCACTGTCATTTGGCGAGGGCGGCGGCGCGGTTGAGTTTGAAAATCTGTCGGCTGGAGAGGCTGCGTTCCTGATTGAAGCGGTTGAAAGCCGAGGCGTGGACGGCGGCGAGTTTCTGCAAATTTTTCAGGCGTTTAAAGCGGGTCATGCTGCGCTCTTGTTGTCGGAACGGCAGGTGTAACTGCCCGGTGCGATTGTTCAGCCAGAGATCAGTCACCTGTCGGTCAATATTGGCCAGCGCCAGGTTTGCGACGATAGGTGGAGCGTGGTTTTTGGGGGCGATCGGGCGGGGTGGCGTTTCGTACAAAACGTACGAAGTGTACGCGGGTTTTGTACGAAATTCGGGGGTGTTGGGGAAAGTTGCGCCCATCATGGACGCAAGTGCCGGGATCGGGCGCGATTCTGGCCTTTACCGGCGGATGATCTCGGGGCTGGTTTTGAAGTCCTTGAACGGTGTGCATCTGGCCATGTTCGCAGGGGGAGAGCGGTGCGAAGGGCGCTGCAAACCGGGTTCTTCTGACACTGTCCGCGTGCCTTACAGGCGTCGATCCCGATCACATTCGAAAGCGTATTAAACTCTCCAGCCTTTCGCCAAGACTGCCGGGAGCAATTATCAATGGAATGCAGCCTGACAAGTGGTGCAGTCTCGCACTTGCCCCTCTCGACCTCATTCTGACCGAGAACGGCTTGCGCAGCGGTTGAAGATCAAATAGCTGACTTAATATTGGGCACAATTCAGCATTGCTGCTCATACATTAGTCACTTAGCGAACAATTCAGCCGAACTGCGACGAAATACATGAACCATATCGACGAAAAGCTGCAACCGATCCTTGCCGAAGTAATGCGCCGCAATGCCGGAGAACCGGAATTCCATCAGGCGGTACACGAGGTGCTGGAAAGCCTTGGCCGCGTCGTTGCCAAGCATCCCGACTATCTCGAACAGGCACTGATCGAGCGCATCTGCGAGCCCGAGCGTCAGATCATCTTCCGTATTCCCTGGGTGGATGACGAGGGCAAGGTCCAGATCAATCGCGGGTTTCGTGTCCAGTTCAATTCTGCCCTCGGCCCCTACAAGGGCGGGATGCGTTTCCACCCTTCGGTCAACCTGGGGATCATAAAATTCCTGGGGTTCGAGCAGATATTCAAGAACGCGCTGACCGGTTTGCCAATCGGCGGTGGCAAGGGCGGCACGGATTTCGACCCCAAGGGCAAATCCGACGGCGAGATCATGCGCTTCTGCCAGTCCCTGATGACCGAGCTTCACCGTCACCTGGGCGAACAGACCGACGTGCCGGCGGGCGATATCGGCGTCGGCGGGCGCGAGATCGGCTATCTCTTCGGGCAATACAAGCGCCTGACCAACCGCTACGAGGCCGGTGTGCTGACCGGCAAGGCGATTGCCTATGGCGGATCGCGCGCCCGGACCGAGGCCACGGGTTTCGGCAACACCTATTTCACCAAGGCCATGCTCGAGACCCGAAATACCGGATTCGATGGCAAGCGCGTGGTGGTGTCGGGCGCGGGCAATGTGGCGATCCACACCATCGAGAAGGTGCAATCCTTCGGCGGCAAGGTTATCGCCTGCTCGGATTCCAGCGGCTATGTCATCGACGAGGCGGGGATCGACCTGGAACTGCTTCAGGAAATCAAGACCGTCCGCCGCGAACGCATTTCGGAATATGCAAAGCGCCGGGGCGAAGACGTGCATTTCGTCCCCGTGGGCAAAGGGTCGGTCTGGGATGTGCCCTGCGATGTGGCGATGCCCTCGGCCACCCAGAACGAACTATCGGGCAAAGACGCGAAAGCGCTCGTCAAGAACGGCGTGCAGGCCGTGGGGGAAGGCGCAAATATGCCGTGCACCCCCGAGGCCATTCGTATTCTGCGCGAGGCTGGTGTCCTGTTCGGACCAGGCAAGGCGGCGAATGCCGGGGGCGTTGCGACCTCGGCGCTGGAAATGCAGCAGAATGCCAGCCGGGACCGCTGGAGCTTTGCCCAGACCGAAGAACGTCTGGCCCAGATTATGCAGAGCATCCATGACCGCTGCGCCGAAACCGCCGATGAATATGGCACTCCGGGCGATTACGTGCTGGGCGCCAATATCGCGGGCTTCGTGCGGGTCGCTGAATCAATGCGGATGCTGGGGGTGATCTGAGCATGTGCGTCTGTTCTTCAGGCGGTGCAAAGAAACCCGGTGCTGCCGATGCGCCGCGGCCCACAGAGCGCCACCGCAGCGATCGGACGCCGGGCGATAAAAACGGGAGCCGATCTTCAGATTGAAACAGGCCGATACAGTCGCGTCCTCCATTCTTGCCTGCGCAGAATTCAGACTATGGTTGCGCGAACGACTTTTCCTCGCGCATAGTTGAATTAAGATCTGAGACAGGGAGGAAACAAGATGAAGGTAGTCAGGATCCGGGCACTTGCCCTTGCGGCGATGATATCGGTGGGCGCCGGTGTTGCCTCCGCCCAGGAAAAAGAGCAGGCGATGGACAAGATCCATTTCCTTATTCCCGGTGGCGCGGGCGGCGGTTGGGATGGCACCGCGCGCGGTGTCGGCGAAGCGCTCAAGAATTCCGGGCTGGTCAGGACCGTGACCTTCGAAAACATGTCCGGTGGCGGCGGTGGCAAGGCTCTGAACTACATTGTGGAGAATGCGCAAAGCAACGAGGGTACGTTGATGGTACACTCCACCCCCATCATCGTGCGGGCGCTGAACCAGACCGTGGACATGGGCTTTCGCGACGTGACCCCCATCGCGAGCGTGATCGGCGATTACGCCGCCATTGTTGTCGGCAAGAACAGCGCGCACGAAACATGGGATCAACTGCATGCGGCCTTCCAGGAGAATCCTCGTGATGTTGCCATAGGTGGCGGATCGGCCCCTGGCAGCATGGATCACCTCGTGCCTGCGGCGATTTTACAGGCGGCGGGGAGCAATCCGCTGGATATGCGCTACGTGGCCTATGATGCGGGCGGAAAGGCCATGGCCGGGCTGCTGTCCGGCGAGATTGCCGCTCTGTCCACCGGCCTGTCCGAGGCCATTGCGCTGGCCGATGCCGGTGAAGTGCGCATTCTTGGCGTCACGTCGCCCGAGCGCGTGGATGCGGCCCCTGACGCGCCGACCTTCACGGAACTCGGCGTCGACATGGAATTCGTCAACTGGCGCGGCTTTTTCGGCGCTCCGAACCTGCCCGAGGAAAAGCGTGCGCAATATGCGGAGGTCCTCAAGGAGATGACCACGACCGAGGCCTGGGCAAACGTTCGCGACCGCAATGGCTGGATCGATATCTATAACGCTGGCGACGACTTCTCGGCCTATCTCCAGAATCAGGAAGCCGAGATGGAAGAGTTGATGAAGAGCATGGGCTTTATCCAGTAATGTCTCTTATCCGGTCGCTGCCAGCGGTGGCGGCCGGTTTCCCTGTCTGGAAAGGATCGAGGTCATGACGCTTGATCGTGCGATTGCTCTCTTCTTCATGCTCGTCAGCCTGCTTTACGGATATTCGGCATGGTTCATTATGGATGCCCGGATTCCGCCCTTCATGGTGCAGAATCCCGTCTGGCCATCGTCCTTTCCCAAGATGCTGGCGATTGGCGGCATCTTCTTCTCGCTCCTTGTGCTGATCTCGCCGCACCGGCCCAGGGACGAGTCCGATATCGATCTGTCCCGGTGGGCGGAATACAATTACGGGCAGGCCATCGGGTTGCTGGCGCTGATGACGGCCTATGCCCTGCTTCTCCTGCCGCTGGGGTTTCTGGCCGCCACGTTCCTGTTTCTCATGCTGGGCAGCCTGATCCTGGGGGAGCGCCGCTGGGTTCTGATGATCCTTGCTTCGGGGATCGCAAGCGTCGGGATCTGGTATCTCGTGCAGGAGGTGCTCGGTATCTTCCTGCGTCCCCTTCCGGCAATACTTGGAGCATAGGCGATGATTGAAGGACTCCTTATCGGCCTGTCGACGGCATTTTCGCTGACGAACATCCTTATGGTGCTGGGCGGTTGTCTGATCGGCACCTTCATCGGCATGCTGCCGGGCCTCGGGCCCATGTCGATCATCGCCATCATGATCCCGGTGGCCATCACCATCGGCGATCCTTCCGCGGCGCTGATCCTTCTGGCCGGGGTCTACTACGGAGCGATTTTCGGCGGCTCGACCTCGTCCATCCTCATCAACGCGCCGGGGGTGGCATCGACCGTGGCCTCCAGTTTCGATGGTTATCCGATGTCGCGCGACGGCAAGGCCGGAAAGGCGCTGACCATCGCGGCCATCGCCAGTTTCGCGGGCGGGACGATCGGCGCGGTCCTCCTGATGGTGTTCGCCCCCATGCTGGCGTCGGTTGCGCTGCTGTTCCACTCGGCCGAATATTTCGCCCTGATGGTCGTGGGCCTTTCGGCCATCGCGGCCTTTGCGGGCACCGGCAATGTTGCCAAGGCCATGCTGATGACGATCGTGGGCCTGATGCTGGCAACCGTCGGCACGTCCGCACTCTTCAATGCGCCGCGCTTCACCGCGGGCATCATGGAACTGCAATCGGGGATCGGTTTCATCACCCTGGCGATGGCCATGTTCGCACTTCCCGAGGCGTTGTATCTGGTACTCGATCCCGCCCGTTCGAAACGCTCGGGCGATGGCGGCAAGATCACCAATCTGCGTATCACCCGGGAGGAAGGGCGCCAGATCGCGCCCGTTATCGGCCGCCAGTCGGTTCAGGGGTTCTTTATTGGCGTGCTCCCCGGAGCGGGCGCGACCATCGCCTCGTTCCTGGGCTATGCGGTCGAGCGAAACATAGCCTCGGCCGAAGAGCAGAAGCTGTTCGGCAAAGGGTCCGTCAAGGGGCTGGCCGCCCCCGAAAGCGCCAACAATGCCGCCTCGACCGGCTCGTTCGTGCCGCTGTTGACGCTGGGCATACCCGGTTCGGGCACCACGGCGATCCTTCTGGGGGCGCTGCTGGCCCTGAACGTGACCCCGGGCCCGCGTCTGATGGTCGATTCACCCGAGATTTTCTGGTCGGTCATCATCTCGATGTATCTCGGGAATCTGGTTCTGCTGGTCCTGAACCTGCCCCTTATCCCCTACATTGCCCGGATACTCGCGGTGCCGCGCAATTTCCTGATCCCCTTCATCCTCTTTTTCACGCTGATGGGGGCCTATATCGGGCAGAACAACTCGACCGAACTGTTGCTTCTGGTCGGGTTCGGAATCATGGCGACGATGCTGAAATTCGCCGACTTTCCACTGCCGCCTTTGCTGATCGGTTTCATTCTCGGTGGCATGCTGGAAGACAACTTTGCCCGGTCCATGCAACTTTACGACGGTGTCAGTTTCATATGGGAACGGCCGATGACCATGGTCCTGCTCATCCTGGCGGCGGTCCTTGTGGTTCTTCCCGGCCTGCGCACCTGGCGCGCGCGTTCCGCCCAGAGACGCGGGGTATCCACCCCCGACTGAGGCACGGCATTTCCACCGGGGTGCGGCTTTATCAGATTGCAGAGGTTTTCCGGTCTTCCTGTCTCGGGGCACAGATACCCGAGGTCTGTCTTATGCGGATATATCGCTGTGACGTTGCGGTATCACGTGCCTGCGAATGAGGGCATTTTCCAACTGCGTTCGGTGATCGTTGTGGTATTTCAATGCTATGAGCATTGTATTGGTTACAACTATTATCGCATCGCTTTTCCTCGTGATCGGGGCTGCGGAGCCGTTGGCGGCCAGGCTGAAGCTCCCCTATAGCGTTATCCTCGCCATTCTCGGCGTCTGTATCGGCGCCAGTGCGATCTTCTTTCTTCAAACAGAACTGACCGATGCGCTGAATCCCGTGGCGGAGGCAATTCTCGGACTTCCGATTCGTTCGAATGTCTTCCTCTACGTCTTTCTGCCGACACTTCTGTTTCAGGCGACCCTGGGCATGAACCTGCGCCGGATGCTGGACGACTGGGTGCCGATCCTGATGATGGCGGTCGTCGCTGTGGTCGTGGCAACTGTCAGCATCGGCTATGCCCTCTCCTGGGCAAGTACGTTGCCGTTGGCTGCCTGCCTGCTGATCGGTGCTATCGTGTCTACGACCGATCCTTCGGCGGTGGTTTCGATTTTCAGGTCGATCTCGGCCCCGCGCCGGCTTGCCCGGATCATCGAAGGTGAGAGCCTCCTGAACGACGCCGCGGCTATTGCGCTCTTTGGTCTGTTCATGGGCTTCGTGATGCTGGGCACGCCCGATCCGAGCCTCACCGATGCGCTCGCCCGTTTTCCGCTTCTGATCGCGGGAGGGGCGTTCACGGGCTGGGTGATCGCACAGATTTCAGTTCGGATCATGGCGTTGTTCAGCAATCATGAACTGGCGGTTATCTCTATCTCGGTCGCACTCCCATATCTCGCCTATGTCGTGGCCGAACAAAGCGTTGGCGCCTCCGGCGTGATTGCCGTGGTCGCTGCCGGTTTGACACTGAATCTTGCCGGGCCCGGACGTTTGCCGCCCCAGGCGTGGACCAACCTGCGGGACCTGTGGGATGTTCTTGCCCATTGGGCGGGGGCGCTGATCTTTATTCTCGCCGCACTCCTGATCCCTCGGATGCTGGAAGAGGTACGCGTCGATGATTTCGTTCTTGTCGGCGTAGTTATCCTCGCGGCCATCACGGCACGGGCGGTCATCCTGTTCGGTCTTTTGCCGCTCTTGTCTTTCCTTCGGCTCTCTCCCTCGGTCGACAGACCATATCGGGTTGCGATCCTCTGGGGCGGGCTGAGAGGGGCGGTGACACTCGCCCTGGCGCTTGCGGTAACCGAAAGTTTTCGGGTTCCCGACGGAATTCAACGGGTGGTCGGTATCCTTGCTACGGGCTTTACGCTTTTCACGCTGATTGTGCAGGGTACGACGTTGCGTTGGATGATCGGCCGCCTCGGGCTGGACCGGCTGTCGCCGATAGATGAGGCTCTGTCGCGTCAGGTCGTCGCCGTGGCGCTTCAGACTGTGCGCGAGGATGTGGCGCACACCACTGAGAATTACGATTTGAGCCGGGATATAGTGCGCTCAGAAGCGAAACGCTTTGGGGAAAGGCTGGACGAAGCCGTGAAAAAGGCGGAAGCCAGCACCGATATTCTCGACCGGGACCGGGTGACGCTTGGTCTGATAGCGCTGGCCGGTCACGAGCGCGATACAATTCTCGCCAAGGTTCGCGAGCGAACGATCTCGGCGAAAATGGCGGAACAGGTTTTGTCGGATGCCGACCGTCTGATCGAAGGTGCACGTTCCGGAGGACGCAGCGGCTATAATCGCGCCGCGAGACGTAGCGTCGCCTATGGGCGGGGATTCCGGGCGGCGGGTCTTTTGCAAAACAGATTTCATCTGTCGGGCCCGCTTGCCAGAATGACCGCGGACCGGTTCGAGCTTCTGCTTTCACAGCGCCTTGTTTTGCGGGACCTGGGAGCCTTCATTGATGGCCGCATCCGTCGTATTCATGGGCGGCGGCTGTCCGATCTGCTCCACGAACTGTTGTCACGTCGGATTGACGCGGTTGAAACCGCGCTCGAAGGTCTCCGCCTGCAATACCCCGGTTATGCCGAAGAACTCGAACGGCGCTTCATCCGCCGGACCGCGCTGCGACTTGAAGAACGTGAATACGTCGCCATGCGAGAGGATGGCCTGATCGGGGCAGAAGTCTACACCAAGCTCATGGAGCGCCTTGCCTCGCACCGCGCCGCAGCGGAAGAACGTCCGCATCTCGACATTGCCTTGCAGCGCATTGAACTGGTTCGGCAGTTCCCTCTCTTCGCAAACCTGGATGACAAGAGCCTGAAACGGCTGAGCCATGCATTCAGGACACGCTATGCGAATGCCGGAGAACTCATCATCGGCAAAGATACCGTCGGAAAGAGTGTGTTCTTTATTGCATCTGGAGCCGTCGAACTGGAAACCGCAGGCCAGACCTGGCGATTGGGGCGGGGGGAGATGTTTGGCCAGATGGCGATCCTGATGAAAAAGACGCCTCGGACCGAGGTTCGTTCCATTGCGCCCTCGACGCTTCTGGTGCTTGATGAAGCGCGTTTCGTTCGTCTCCTCAAGCGCAGCGACGTGCTCCAGGACGCCGTTCGGACAAGCGCGGAAAAGCGTGGACTCGACGCAGCCAGACTATTGGCCGAAGAACCGCAAAAGCCCTGGCAGACACTTTTTCACTGAGGCGATTTGCGGGATTTGAAGCATTGATTTGAAGCATTGTACGATATCTCGATGGCGCTCAGCGAACTGAACGAACAATATCGACAGAAATTATAAGCAACAGGAGGTTCGTAGAGCGGCTGAACACCGGACGCCATGGTTGCTCTTTGTGTTTTCGATAAATCCGCAAGGGTCTGTTCCAACCGAGTAGTGCCCCCGTCGGTCCATGTGTCACTTCACTCTACGAGTATTCGATGTGTTCCGTTATCGACCGCTGCGAATTCCAGTCCCCAGGCGGTGGCTTATCCGGCATCGTACATGTGGAGGTCATCGGCTACGACGCCTGGGTTTCTTCCGTCTTTATATGCGGGATCTCGGTCCGCTCTTCTTCGGGTGCTCCGCACAGAAGCTCGACAGCGCGGTCTGCCGCATCCTGAAAGGGTTCCAGTACCAGGTTCGCACCGGAGGCGAACAATGTTTCGGTATCCTTCGGATGATGCGACGCGACGGCAACGCGCCCGCGAAACCCGCTTGTGCGCGTCAGTTGGATAAGCGTGGTACGCGTGTCCTCATGGCTGAGGCCGGTCGGGTGGATCGGAACGGTTGAAACGATCCAGTCCGCGCGTGTCAGCGGCAGCTCGGCCACGAATTCCGGGTCGGTCGCATCGCCGAACTCGGTGTCCAGACCGAGGTCGCGCCAGCGCCGCACCGCCAAAGGATTGAAATCGACCCCCAACACCCTGATGCCACGCTTCTTGAGGCGCATCCCTATGGCGGTGCCGAACCGTCCCAGGCCAAAGACGATCACCTCGTAGCGGTCGTCGTGATGCGCCCCTGCTTCGGACGGCTCGCGCGGGGTTCCCTTGCGCTCGAAGAGACCGAGCAACGGCTCGAACAACGCATAAAGCTGGTGCGAGTAGGTGATCATGTAGGTCGAGGCGGCGATCGTTACCAGGCCGACCATGGTAACGAGACCGAGCGCATCCTCCCGCACATGACCGAGCGATACGCCCATCGCAATGAAGATCAGGGAAAACTCGCTGATTTGCGCTACGGTCAGCCCGGCAAGGAAGCCCGTGCGTTTGCGGTAGCCCATGGCACCCATGATCGCCAGCACGATCATGGGATTGCCGATGAGCACGAAAAGCGAGAAGACGACGGCGCCCGCCACATGGGCGCCCAAAAGCGACAGATCGAGCGCGGAACCAAGCGCGATGAAGAAGAACAGCAACAGGAAGTCACGCAAGGGGGCAAGACGCGCCGCGATGGTTTCACGATAGGGCGTCGAGGCGAGTGCGACACCGGCCAGCAGGCCACCCACCTCCTTGCCAAGTCCCACGATGTCGCCGAAGGCGGCAAACATCGCCGCCATGGCGATGGCGAATATTACCAGAAGCTCGGGCGCCCGCGCCAGCCGCTCGGTCAGCGGGTTGGCGACGTAGCGAACGAACAGGATAACAAGCGCGACCATGGCGAGTCCCGAGGTCAGCACGGTGGTGACCGAGCCGCCGCCATGCCCTCCGCCTTCGGTCGCGGCACCGATGCCGATTGCCGAAAGTACGATCATCGCCAGCACCACGACGAGATCCTGCACGATCAGGAAACCGAGGGCGATCTGTCCGTGCAGGCTGTCGATCTCGCGCTTGTCGGACAGGAGCTTCACGATGATGATTGTCGAGGAGAAGGTCAGTGCCACGGCGATGTAAAGGCTGGTGACATGCCCCAATCCGAGCATCAGCCCGATCAGGTAGCCGAAGATCGAGGTGAAGGCGACCTGACCGAGCCCCGTCAACAGGGACACTGCCCCGAGCGACCGGATCAGCTTTACGTCCAGTTTGATCCCCACGAGAAACAGCAGCACGGCGATGCCCAGTTCGGACAGCAGGCTGATCTGCTCGTCCGAGTGCACCACGTTCAGCGCCGAAGGCCCCGCGATCAGGCCGACCGCGATGAAGCTGACGATGAGCGGCTGGCGCAGGATAATCCCGAGGAAGCCGATCACCGCCGCCATTACCAGGAGTGCTGCGATTTCAGCAAACGGCGACTGAACGATAACTTCCATCAACTCTTATGCTCCTGTAAATCGTACGAAGCTCTCCGTCCCTGATCCGGCGCCGGACGGCGACCTCCCTGACGGTTCGATGTAGCACTCTGGAGATGCTGAGCGTCTTTTCACTAAGTTTGCCTTGAGATACCGTAATATAGCGCAGATTGAACGATTCAAGCAGGGTTTTGAATATTTTGGCGCGAAAGGACATGATGCGATGAAGACGATCCTGGTGGCCACCGACTTTTCCGAGAGATCCGACCGGGCGCTGCGGCGCGCGACCCTGCTTGCGCTACAGTTCGGCGCAACCCTTGCGCTTGTCCACGTGGTTGACGACGATCAGCCACGCCGGATCGTCGAGGCGGAGCGGGACGCGGCGGCGGCGCTGCTGCGCCAGACGGCCGCGACACTGGAAGAGATGGACGGCGTGGTCTGTCGGACGCGCGTCGTCCTGGCCTCGCCCTTCCTGGGCATCCTCGAAGCCGTGGCGGACATGTCGCCCGATCTTCTCGTCATCGGGCCGCACCGGCGCCAGGTGCTGCGCGACGTGTTCATCGGCACCACGGCGGAGCGGGTGATCCGGTCGGTGGATTGCCCCGTCCTGATGGTGAACGCCCCGCCGGCCGGACCCTATGGCCACATTATGCAGACGACCGACCTGTCGGACTGCTCGCGCGATGCGCTGCGACGTTTCTCGTTGCTGGGGATCGGTGCGGGGGCGCGGAATTCGCTGCTCCATACGTTCCACGCGCCGGCGCTCCGGCTGGTGATGGGGCACGTGATGCAGAAGGAGGACCGGGAAAAACACCTGGCGGACGAACGGCGGGACGCGGCACTGGAGCTTTCCCGCTTTGTCGCGTCCGTGGACATCGGCCAGGCCCGGCAGGTTCTGCGCTATGAAGCCTCGCCCGCGCCGCATGAAATCCTGAAGGCCGCCAACGAAGAGGATGCGGACCTGATCGTGATGTCGACGCATGGCCGGAGCGGGCTGTTGAAGATGCTTCTCGGCAGCGTCACGGAGCAGGTGTTCAGGACAGCGCAGATCGATGTTCTGGCCATTCCGCCGCAGCGCGAAGAATGAACCGCACGGCTGAACGGATAACACCAAAGGAGGTTCGCAGGTCAGTCATCGAGTGACAGCCCGATCTGTCGCGCGACCGTTCATGCAAGGTCCTGATGCGGGATATCGACCGGGGGCGCCATTCATGGTTTGCAGCAAAACTCGATGAAGGATTTGCCGAGAATGCCCGGTGGCCGTTCGAGCGGCCAGACCACGCCGATATTGCGCACCGGATGAAACTTGGGGTCTGCGCAGTTGATTCGGCGCACCTTGCCTTTGGCCAGTTCCTCCTCGAAGGTAAAATCCGCTCCGAAACACCAGCCCGCCCCGGCCAGCACCAGCCGCCGGATCTGTTCGACATCATCTACCGTCCAGATGTCGGTCGAGAACACCCGGCCGACGCGTTCCACGTCGATTGTCGGGTCGCCAATATAGTAAATCTGGCGCTCGGCCTGGAAGGCGCCGGCAGGCACAGGGCCCTTCACCGAAGCGAGGCGGTGCGTCGCGGCGCAATAGGGGGCGAGTTGTTCCTCGCCAAAGGCGCGTGCCTCCATATCCGAAGGGATTGCGCCGGTCAGTGCCATGGCCAGATCATACTCGCCCTGACGCAGATCGGTCCACATGGAGTTGAGCGACGAATTGAAAAGCTGAATCCGCGCCCGCGAGTGTCGCGCGCCGAAGGCCAGAAGCGCGGCGTTCAGGCGCTGGCGGGGAAAAAGCACATCGACGAGCACACGCAGGCGCGTCTCCTCGCCGCTTTCCAGCAGCCGGGCATGGGCCGAGAAGCGCCGGGCATTGTCCACCACGGTGCGTGCCTCGGCAAAAACGGCGCGGCCGCGTTCGGTCAGGCTCACCTGACCGGAACCGCGGCTGAGCAATTCGAAGCCACAATGCGTTTCGAGCTGCGCCACCGAATAGCTGATCGACGAGACGGCACGGCCCAGCACCCGCGCCGCCGCCGAAAAACTGCCCGCCTCATGGACGGTGACGAAGGCTTCGAGGTGATCGACCAGATTGGGGTGCGTTCGAGTTCTTAGAACGGATCTTTCCATAATTTACAGCTTATCAGAAAGCATGTCCTTTGCTAGCCTCATCCTGAACGCAGTGGTCTGGGAGGAGCTGATGCGGATCGCCAAGGGAGGAGGGCTGGTATTACGGCCCCTGCGGTTGCCATGAGTGCCAGCGAAAACGTACTGCAATGCGAGAACGTGAGCCGTTGGTTCGGCGGGATTCACGCGCTCAAGGGTGTGTCCGTCTCGGTTGCGCAAGGCCAAATTTACGGGCTGGTCGGGCCGAACGGCTCCGGCAAGACGACACTGGTCAACTGCATCACCGGTTTCTATCCGCCCCAAGAAGGACGCATCCTGTTCGAGGGGCGGCAAATCAACGGTATGAAGCCGCATCGCATCGCGGCGGGCGGTATTGCCAGAACCTTCCAGAACGTGGCGCTGTTCCGGGGCATGAGCGTGCTCGACAACATCCTGATGGGGCGGCATAATTTCATGCATCCCAGCCCTCTGGCGTCGCTGTTCTATCCGTGGTGGGGGCGCCGCGAAGAGATCAAGCACCGCGACAAGGTGGAAGAGGTGATCGACCTTCTGCAACTCGAAAGCGTGCGCGACGAGCATGTGGATGTGATTCCCCTCGGTCTGCAAAAACGCGTCGAGCTGGCGCGTGCGCTTTCGGCCGAACCGCGGATGCTGGTGCTCGATGAACCGATGGCGGGCATGAACCAGGAGGAAAAGGAGTACATGGTGCGCTTCGTCCTCGACGCGCAGGAAAGCCTTGGCCTGACTGTCCTGATCATCGAACACCACATGGATGTGATCACTGCGATCTGCGACCGCACGCTGGTGCTCAATGACGGTATGTCTTTGGCGGAAGGTCCGCCGAAAGAGGCGATCGCCGATCCCGCCGTGGTGGCGGCCTATATCGGGAGGACCGGCGATGCGGCATGATCACGTGACCGATGAAACAACGGCGGCGCTGCACCCGAACTGGAAGGTGAACGATCACCTGATCGCGATTCTGGCACGCAACGCCCGAGACTATCCCAATGGCATCGCCATGCGCGAACGCGACCGCGGAATCTGGCACGAACTGACCTGGCCGGACTATCTGGATGTCGTGCTGGCCCTGGCCGCCGGTTTTGAGGAAGAGGGAATCGGGCACGGCGATGTGGTGCTTGTGGTGGGTGACAATCGTCCGCAGCTTTATTTCGCGATGCTGGCGCTGGTCTGCCTGCGGGCGGTCCCTTCGCCGGCCTATCCCGATGCCCAGCCCAGCGAGATTCTGGCACAGATGCAGCGCGAGAACATTTGCGCCGCAGTGGCCGAAGATCAGGAGCAGGTGGATAAGATCGAAAATGTGCGCGGCCAATGGGACGGTCTGCGCGCGATCTATTACGACGACCCGCGCGGCCTGACCGCCGCTGCGCCGGAAGGCGCCCAGCCGATCGAGGCGCTGATCAAGCGCGGGCGCACGCGGCTTGCCGGCGATCCGGCGCTGCGCGACGATCTGCTGGCTCGTCCGAATGTGCATGATCCGGCGGTGCTGCTGCATTCCTCGGGAACCACGGGCGCACCCAAGGGGATTCCGCTCAAGCACGGGCATGTGCTGGCCGGGGTGCGGTACGCCGCCGCAGCGGGTTATTTTCGCACGGGCGAGCAGCACATGGCCTATCTGCCTATGGCCTGGGTGGGAGATTTCGCCTTTTCCATCGCGGCGGCGCTGGAGTTGCGCTTTACCGTCAACATTCCCGAAAACCAGGAAACCGCGCTGCACGACCTGCGCGAGATCGCGCCGACGCTTTATTTCGCTTCGCCGCGCGCTTGGTCGGGAATGCTGACCCGTATCCAGGTCGGCATTGCCGAGACGACCGGCCTGAAACGGCGGCTCTACGATCACTTCATGTCTTTTGCGATCCGACTGGAAGAAGCCAAGATGGAGGGCAAATCCCCGTCTCTCCTGCAAAAGCTGTGGTACCGGCTGGGCGATCTGGTGATCTACGGGCCGATCCGCGACCAGCTCGGCCTGCGCAAGGTCGAACGCCCCTATACCGCGGGCGAGGCCATTGGCGAGGACGTGTTCCTTTATTTCCGCGCGCTTGGGCTGAACCTGCGACAGTTCTATGGCCAGACCGAAAACTGTGCGCTGGCGGTGGCGCAATCGGCCGAGGATATCAGCCTGACCACCGTGGGGCGCCCTTTTCCCGGCATCGAACTGAAGATCGACGACACCGGCGAAATCCTGATCCGCGGCGACAACGTGTTCGACGGCTATTTCCAGAACGAGAAGGCCACCGCCGAAACGCTGCGCGATGGCTGGCTGTGCACCGGCGATGCGGGAGAATTTGCCGATGACGGGCAGCTTGTGGTGCTCGGGCGGCTTTCGGAGGTGGTGCACAAGGCCGACGGGACGCGCTTCATCCCCACCTATCTGGAAAACCGGCTGAAATTCTCGCCCAATATCCGCGATGTCTGCATCATCGGGGCAGGGCGCGAGTTCCTGAGCGCGATCGTCTGCATCGACTTCTCGGCAGTCGGCCAATGGGCGCAGGAACGGGGCGTTCCCTATACCTCCTATGCCGAACTGTCGCAGCGGCCCGAGGTGCAGACGCTGATCGCCGGTGAGATCGCACATCTCAACAACGCGGTGCCCGAAAGCCTGTTCATCCGCCGGATGGTCAACCTGCACAAGGAGTTCGACCCCGACGATGGCGAAGTGACGCGCACGCGCAAGCTGCGCAGGAATGTGATCGACGAGCATTACAAGGCGATCATCGATGCGGTCTATGCGGGCGAGCGGAGCCTCGATTACGAGGCGCGGATCACATACGAGACCGGCCAGACCGGCACCCTGACCCGGCATCTGGAAATCACCGATCTGCCGGAACGGGAGGGCTGAGCATGGCGTATTTCCTGGAACTGCTGTTGAACGGGGCGCTGACGGGGCTGATGTATTCGCTCGTCGCCCTGGGCTTCGTGCTGATCTACAAATCGGCCGGGGTGCCGAACCTCGCGCAGGGCGCGCTGGTGATGACGGCGGCCTACGTGGTCTGGATATTCACCTCTTACGGGCTGCCGCTCTGGCTGGCGGTCCTGCTGGGCGCGGCGGCGATGTTCGCCCTCGGGCTGCTGGTCGAACGTTTTCTGCTGCGCCGCATGGTGGGGCAGCCGGTGATCATGGTGGTGATGCTGACGCTGGGGATCGAGATCCTGTTGCGCGGGCTGGTGCCGGGCATTCTCGGCGCGGCGCCGAAATCGCTCAATGCCGGGATCAGCCTGTCTCCGGTCATCATCGGCGACGTGTTCCTGAACCGGGCGTATATCGTCGGCGGAGTGGTGGCGCTGCTGCTGATCGGGGCGTCACTGCTGTTTTTCCGCACCCGGCTGGGCACCAAGATGCGCGCCGTTTCGGACGACCATCTGGCCAGTTGGGCCGTGGGGCTTTCGGTGGAGCGCGCGATCGGCCTGTCCTGGGGGATCGCGGGCATCGCTGCGGTGGGCGCGGGCACGTTGTGGGGGGCGGTGCAGGGGGTGGATTGGACCCTGTCGGCGCTGCTGTTCCCGGCGATCGCGGTTGTGATTCTGGGCGGCGTCGATTCCATCGTCGGCGTACTGCTGGGCGGTTTGCTGGTGGGCATCCTGGGATCGGTGGTGCCGGGGTATCTGGACAGTTACGCGGGTGGATCGACGCGCGACGTGGTGACGTCACTCATCATCCTTCTGACCATCATGATCCGGCCCTACGGCATTTTCGGCCGCGAAGACATCGAGAGGATCTGACCCATGTTCTACCGGCAATCCGGCGTTTATCACACCCGCTATGCCACGAACCGCGCGCTCTGGCCGATCCCGGCAGATCGCTGGCAGGTCCTGGCGCTGACCGCGCTGGCGCTGGCTGCGCCGCTTCTGGTCTCGACGCTTTATCTGGGCAGCTACCTGATGCCCTGGATGATCTGGACGGCGGCGGCTCTTTCGCTGTCGCTTCTGATGGGGCTTGCGGGGCAGCTGCATTTCGGCTTTGCGGCGGTCATGGCGATGGGGGCCTATACCTCGGTCCACATGGTGCGGGCGGGCGTACCCTTTGAACTGGCGCTGCTGGGGGCGGGATTGTTCGCCGCGGTGATCGGCACCGTCTTCGGCGCTGCGGCGCTGCGGGTGAAGGGCCTTTATCTGGTGATGGCCACGCTGGCGATGCAGTACCTGGTGGACTGGGTGATCGTCAACGTGCCGGCAATCTCGGGCGGGGCGCAGGCGACGCTGCGTACGCCGCAAGTGCGCTTTCTCGGCCTGCCGATCCAGGACCTGACCTCGCGCTATTACCTGGCCCTGGGCTGGACGCTGCTGGTGACGGTGTTCTTCCTCAATGTGAAGCGCACCAGCTTCGGCCGTGCGCTGATCGCGATCCGCGACAAGGATTTCGCGGCGGCGGTGATCGGGGTGGACCCGTTCCGGTACAAGCTGCTGGCCTTCATGACCTCGTCCTTTCTGGGGGGTGTCACCGGGGCGGTGCTGGCCTTTTGCTACTATCGCGCGGTGACGCCCGAACAGTTCAGTTTCAACGTCTCGATCCAGCTGGTCGCCATGGTCCTGGTGGGCGGGCTGGGCTCGGCGGTGGGCGGCTATCTGGGGGCGGGGTTCGTGCTGATCGTGCCGATCGTGCTGACCAACCTGATCGCCACGCTGGGCGCGTCCCAGTGGATCGACATCTCGCAGAACATGATGGCGCATCTGCCGCTGATCTTCTACGGCGCGATGATCATCGGCTTCCTGTTGTGGGAGCCGCTGGGGCTGGCGAAGATTTACGATAACACGCGCAAGTATTTTCTGGTCTGGCCATTCCGCCATTCCAGAAGCTGATCCCCGTTCAGGGGAACAACCAAAGGGAGGAGAACCTTATGAACTGGTTGAAGAAGACGATGGGTTCCGCCGCGCTGGCATTTGCCCTGGCGGGTGGCGCGGGCACGGCCCAGGCCCAGGACGACACGATCAAATTCGCCCTGCTACAGGATTTCACCGCAGTCTATACCTTCGTGACGGGCGAGTATAACCAGGGGCAACAGGATTACCTGACGCTGATCAACGAGGAAGGCGGCCTTGACGGCACGATGTTCGAGGCCATCGTGCGCGATACCGGCAACCAGCCGCAGCGCGGCATCGAAGCCTATAACCGCTCGCGCGAGGAAGGTGCGATCCTGTTCGACTTCCTCTCGACACCGGTCAGCCGCGCGCTGGTCGACCAGGTGATTCAGGACGAGGTCGTCCTGATCACCGCGCTGCACGGCCGGGGCGATGCGTCGGACGGCACGGTCTTTCCTTATGTCTTTCCGATGATGGCGACCTATTGGTCGCAGGCGACGGTTCTGGCCCAGTATATCGAGGACAATGGCGGGCTCGAAGGCAAGAAAATCGCCATTGTGCATATCGACAGCCCCTTCGGCCGCGAGCCGATCCCGGTTCTCGAGGAACTGGCCAGCGAAAAGAACTTCGAACTGCGCGCCTTCCCCTACGCTTCGCCCGGTAACGAACAGTCGGCCACATGGTCCGAGGTGCGCCGCTATCGTCCCGATGCGGTGTTCATCTGGGGCGCCGGGGGCGGCCAGTCCGTTTCGGTGCGCGAGGCGATCCGCAACGGCATCGCCCCGGAAAACATCCATTCCGTGGTCTGGCTGGCCGAAACCGACGTGGCCAATGTGGGTGCGGACGTGATGACCGGTGTCAAGCGCTTCGAGGCAGTGGCCACGGGCATGGAAAGCCCGGTCATCCAGCGTATTCAGGAAAAGGTTATCGACGCCGGCAAGGGGGCGGGCGATACGGCCAATGTCGGGACGACCTATTACAATATCGGCGTGGCGACCATGGCGGTCTCGGTCGAGGCCGCGCGGCTGGCGCTCGAGGCGCATGGCGCGCCGCTGGACGGGCCGAAGCTCAAGGCCGGGTTCGAGATGATCTCGGATTTCGATGCCGACGGGTTCATGCCGCCGGTGACGATCACCGAAAGCGATCACCAGGGCGGCGGCTCGGGCCGTGTCGGGCAATGGGACGGCAACGCCTGGGTGCCCGTCGGCGACTGGGGCGCGGCCTTCCAGGAGATCGTGCGCAAGGAGATCGAAGCCGGCGCCGCAGATTACCAAGAGGGCAAGTGATCATGCCGGGACTCGTCCTTTCCAATGTCGAAGTCATCTACGACAAGGTGTTTCTTGCGATCAAGGGCGTGTCCCTCGAAGTCGGGGAGGGCGAGATGGTCGCCCTTCTCGGATCCAACGGGGCGGGCAAGAGTACCACGCTCAAGGCGATCAGCGGCCTGCTGGGCCCCGAACGGGGGCAGGTCACGCGGGGCGAGATCCGCTTTGGCGATACCGATCTGCTTGCACTCGGCGCCCCGGCCCGCGTGGCGGCCGGGCTGGTTCACGTGCTGGAGGGGCGGCGCGTTTTCGGGCACCTGACGCCGGACGAGAATCTTGTCGCCGCCTATCGCGCCGGATCGGGACGGCGGTCTTTCGAAGACCTGCGCGAGGAAGTATACGATTATTTCCCCCGCCTGCGGGAGCGGGGGCGCTCGAAGGCGGGCTACCTGTCGGGCGGTGAACAGCAGATGCTGGCCATCGGCCGCGCATTGATGACCGAACCCCGGCTCATCATGCTTGACGAGCCGAGCCTGGGCCTTTCGCCGCTGCTGGTGCAGGAGATCTTCGGTATCATCAGCAAGATCAATGAAAGCCACAAGCTGACCGTGCTGCTGGTCGAGCAGAACGCGACCGCGACGCTGGAAATCGTCGATCGCGCCTACCTGATCGAGAATGGCCAGATCGTCATGTCCGGCGAGGCCGCGACACTGAAGGAAAACCCGGATGTGCAGGAATTCTATCTCGGCGGCGGAGAGCATACCGATTACCGTGCGGTTAAGCATTACAGCCGTCGCAAACGCTGGCTGGCCTGAGATCGGTCGGCATATCGCAAGCAGGAGACGGTCATGACCAATACGCGCGCCTTTTCAAACCTTGCCGAAACGCTTGCCCGAATCCGCGAGGCCGGCGGTGCCTGGACGGGGCTGCTCGGGGTGGTGGCGGACGGGGTGCCCACCCCGGAAGACCTGGCGCAGCTGCCTGTTCTGCGCAAATCCGATCTGCTGGCGAAACAGTCTCAGACCCCGCCCTTCGGCGGGTTGAACCTGACCGCGCCGGGCGGCATGGCGCGGCTGTTTTCCTCGCCCGGACCGATCTATGAGCCCGAAGGCGCCGGTGACGACTGGTTCGGCGCGGCCGATGCGCTGCGCGCGCTCGGGGTGCGACCGGGCATGATCGTGCTCAACACCTTCTCTTATCACATGACGCCCGCTGGCTTCATGTTCGACAGCGGTGCCCGGTCGCTGGGATGTGCGGTCATTCCTGCCGGCCCGTCGGCCGGTGACGATCAGATTGCGGCGATCGGACAATACCGGCCCGAGGTCTATATCGGCATTCCCGATTTTCTGAACATCCTTCTGGGCAAGCTCGACGGGGCGGGGATTGCCAATCCGATCCGGCTGGCGCTGGTTTCGGGCGCGGCGCTGACGCCCTCGCTGCTGGCCGGTTTCGAGGCGCGCGGCATTACCGTGCGGCAGGCTTACGGCACGGCCGAGTTGGGCATCGTCGCTTATGAGGACGACACTGGTGAGGGAATGCGGGTCAGTGACAGGATCATCCTGGAAATCGCACGCCCCGGCAGCGGCGATACGGTACCCCGGGGAGAGGTGGGTGAGGTGCTGGTCACGCGGCCCAACCCGGATTATCCGCTGATCCGCTTCGCCACCGGAGATCTGTCGGCGCTTTTGCCGGGAGAAGAGCCACGCATCGCCGGCTGGAAAGGCCGGGCGGATCAGGCCGCCAAGGTCAAGGGTATGTTCGTGCGCCCCGAACAGATCGAGGCGATGCGCAAGGACCTGCCGGGGGTGGGACGCATGCGCCTTGTGATTACCCGTGAGAACGAGCGTGACAGTATGGTGCTTTATGTCGAACACGCGGATTCGACGCTGCAAGACGGGATCGAGGAACGGCTGGCCGAACGGCTGCGCATAAAGGGCGCGGTCAGGATCGTCGCGCCGGACAGCCTGCCCAATGATGGCAAGATAATCTCGGACGAACGTACACTGCCGTCGTGATGGAACCGGCCGTTCTCTTTTCCCGTCACCACGGTGCATCGGCCGCAACGTGTGGGGCTGTTGTGTTAAAGCACCGCGCGGAAAACCTGAATCGCCAGGATTCCCATGCGCCCGATCCAGTGATCTATCATGTTTTGCGGGATGGATGATGTCGGCACCGTTGCCGGGAGTGTTTGATTTCAGCCGTGGTGGCGCAGCCTTTGCCGCGTATGTTGAAAGCCTGCTGACGCCGGAGCTTTCGCGTGGACTCGCGGTGATCATTGGACACTCTGGTCACGCGTAAGACCGACGTGCCGATCAGATGGGGAGTGGAGATGCAGGGCTTCCAAGTGAATACGGGATTTCAGTGAAACCGATGTGTTGCCTTCATCAGTGGGCCGAAGGCCGCCTGAATAGACTCAAAGACTTGCATCAAGAGTTGTGTTTTATGGATGACTCTGCCGCATCCTGCCAGAGTTCGTGCAAGTGATCGGGCAGTTGCCGGGCGCTGACATGCGCTTCGCGTACCAGATGATCGAAATGTTGGGTCAGGGCCTGCACGCGCTCGGTATCCCGGAAGGCCATGTAATTCTGTCCGATATAGACCACGGCCAGCAGCGGGCCGAAGATCGTGACAGGCGCTGAAAAAAGCCGGCGGGCGTCATAGAGATAGATGCGCAATCGTGGATACAGCTGCTGAGTAACATCAATCATGCGCTCGATCTGCGCCTTGCGCAGCTCGTAGGGCAATCCGGCGTAATAGCCCTCGCCACGGGCAAGGCTGTAGACCTCGAACAGCGGCATGGCGATTTCGTAATCCGACTGCGTACCGCGCATCCAGTCCATCCGGTCCTCGGACGCTCCGATGGCCTGTTGCGTACTGCGGCCCAGATGGGGAGTGTATTCCCATTCCAGCATTTCGCGGGTCTTGAGCATATCCGACAGGCCTGCCGGAACATGGCGAATCTTGTATCCGGCGGCCTCCTTGTGCCACTGGAAGATCTGTTCATCCACCAGGGCGCGGGGGGCTTCGGTCAGTGACATGGTGGTGCGCAGGATGTCGGCGGCGGTTTCCGGGCGATCGGTAAGGCCCAGAAGCCAGTCTGCGGACACCCCGAGTGCGCGGGCGCATTCACCGACGACCTGCGCATTGGGCAGGCGTGCGCCTTCTCCTTTGAGCAGTTGCGAAATGGTCGAGCGATCCACGCCCACGGCGCGGGCGAGCGCGCTTTGATTGGTGTCCCGCTCGCGGATGGCTTCGCTCAGGCGGGTGCGGAACAGATCGGCGCGCAGGCGTTTGTCGGTATTTTGCATCATATGGTGATAAATATCATCAACGCAGAAAAATGTTAACCAGATTGGCAATCCTCGGCCGATCCATTTCGTCATACCACAGGATCAGCATCAAACATCGGAGGACCTCATGGAAACGCGCAAGCGCACGCTTGTGAAAGCAATCGTCTGGAATATCATCGGGTTGACAGTGATGGCGTTGGTCGGCCTGATCCTGACCGGCTCGGTCGCGGTGGGTGGCGCGATGGCGGTCGTCAATACCGTGATCGGCCTCACGATGTATATTCTGTACGAGCGTGTCTGGGCGCGTATCAGTTGGGGCCGCCACCATGTCTGAGGCGTTGAAGGCCCGCGCGCTCGCCGAATGGCCGACATTGGCCCTGCTGGCGGTGTGTTATGCAGGATGGATCGCCGGAACCACCTGGTTTGCCGCACTGTGGCTGCCCTTGGGGATCGTCGTTACGGCCATTTGCATCGCGCTGCATTCATCGTTGTGCCATGAGGCGCTGCATGGTCATCCGTTTCGCAATAATCGCCTGAACGAGGCTCTGGTGTTTCCGGCGCTTGCGCTGCTCGTACCGTATCGGCGGTTTCGTGACACGCATCTGGCACATCACCATGACGAACATCTGACAGACCCCTATGACGATCCCGAGTCGAACTACATGGACCCTGCTGTCTGGCAGACATTGCCGGGATGGGCCAGGGCGGTTCTGGCCTTCAACAACACGCTGGTGGGGCGTTTGCTGGTCGGTCCCGTGGTCGGGCAGGTTGCCTTCATGCGAGACGACTGGCGCGCTATCCGCGCCGGGGTGCCGGGGGTCTTGGCTGCATGGCTGTGGCATCTTCCGGCTGTTGGGCTGGTCGTGTGGTGGATTGCCAGTGTCGCGGTCATGCCGGTCTGGGCCTATTTGCTGGCGACGTACGCGGGGCTTTCGATCCTGAAAATCCGCACCTTTCTGGAACACCGTGCCCACGAAAAGGCGCGTGGCCGCACGGTGATCATCGAGGATCGCGGCCCGCTGGCGCTGATATTTCTGAACAACAATCTGCATGTCGTGCATCACATGCATCCCAAGGTTCCGTGGTATCGCCTGCCTGCGCTCTACGCGGCGCATCGCAGCCATTATCTGGGCCGCAATGACGGGTATCTCTACCGGTCCTATGGCGAGATTTTTCGCAAGCATTTCCTGCGTGCGAAAGACCCGGTGCCGCATCCGCTCTGGCGCAAGGAGTGATTTCCGGGCATAGCCCAATTCATGGACGCCTGGATTATTCTTTCCGTTGCCGCGGCAGCCTTTCAGACGCTGCGCTTCATGCTGCAAAAGCAACTGAGCCTTGGTGCGCTTTCCGCAGGTGGGGCGACATTTGCACGATTTGCCTATTCTGCTCCCTTCGTCGTGGCAGGAATGACCGGCTATATGATCTGGCAGGGGGGCGGTGTGCCAGGCCTGTCGGCGCTGTTCTGGATATATGCTCTAACCGGGGCTGTTACGCAGGTGGTGGCGACGTGGTGTGTCATTGCCTTGTTTTCTGCCCGGAATTTCGCTGTGGGAATTACGTTCAAGAAAACCGAAGTGGTTCTGACAGCATTGGTCGGTCTCGTGATCCTGGGGGATCGTATCAGCCTATTGGCTCTTGCCGCGATTGTCCTGGGATTGATCGGTGTTCTTATCCTGTCTGACAACGCTGGCCTGCCGGGATTGAGTCTGCAGCGGATCGTCAATCGTGCTGCGGTGCTCGGGTTGGCTTCGGGGGGGCTCTTTGCGGTTTCCGCGGTAGGCTATCGCGGTGCGACGCTGGAAATTGCCAGCACCGATTTGTTGGTGCGGGCAGGTGTCGCGCTGGCTGTCGTGACCAGCAGCCAGGCTGTGGGATTGGCGTTGTGGCTGCATTGGCGAGAGACCGGGCAGTTGGCTGCTGTGTGGCGTGCGCGGCGGGTGGCGGTGTGGGTGGGACTTACGAGCATGGGCGGAAGCCTGTGCTGGTTCACGGCCTTTACGCTACAGGCTGCCGCGCTGGTGTTTGCCGTGGGGCAAATCGAGGTGATCTTTTCGTTGGTGGCGTCCGTATTGGTGTTTCGCGAACGCGTGACCATGCGCGAAATCGTGGGAATCGCCTTGTTGAGCGTCAGTATTCTTGCACTGGTGTGGCTGGGGTGAGCCACGCTGAATGGCGCCCCTTTGCTCAGTCGAGCGGGCTTTTGCCTTGCAGGCGCAAGAACAGGCTTTCTTCATCGTTGTTGCGGAAGAATGGCACAGAGGCGGGGGGCGACGTATCCTGGGCCCGCGCCGAGATTTCCGCGAGAACGACCTCGGTGATAAACGGAAGGTCGAATTCCCGCGCGCGGGCCAACGGTATCCATTGCAGGTGAGAAAGCTCGTCACAGGCGCCTGAGAAATCATCGAGGTCGCTTGCGATCTCGTCAGCGTCGATCAGGAAAAACCGCGCATCAAACCGGCGGGGCCGCCCCGGCGGCGTGATCGCACGGAACACGAATTGCAACGCGTGGGCCGAGGGCATGAAACCCTGCGCGGCAAAGCCGGCCCAGTCCCGTGGCGCTTTGGCCGGCCATTCGCCGGGAGCGCCCAGGATCAGGCCCGTTTCCTCCCATAATTCGCGAATTGCGGCAGCGGCCAGGGCATGGCCGATATCCGCATTGCAGTCTTCGGTCAGGCGCTTGGCGCACAGTGCGGGCAGGGCACGCGCCAGGGGGATGGTTGCATCATCGGGATCGACCGCTCCGCCGGGAAAGACGAACTTGTTGGGCATGAACGCTGCTTTGGAACCGCGCTGTCCCATAAGCACATGGGGATCGTCCATGCGGTTGCGAAGAGCGATCACCGTGGAGGCATTTCGGATGGCGGATTTGTCGACAGCGTTCATGATAACCCATTTCAGATTGCGAAAAGGGTCAAGCGGTGTTTCCGAACCCGTGCATCTGCCGGGCCCACTGGAACGCCACGATCATCCCTTTCAATCGTGGCAGAAGGTATAGCGAGAGTGTGACACATCCAACCGCGAAAATGGTGAACAGCACCAGGGGCTCGGGGCGCCACATCACGAAGGACACATGGAGCAGCGGCGCCATCAGGTGACCGACCAAGAGGATTGTCAGATAGGCGGGGCCGTCATCGGCACGATGGTGGCTCAGATCTTCGCGGCAGACTGCACAGGTCTCTCTTACTTTAAGATAACTTTGCAGCAGCGGGCCGCTGCCGCAATTGGGGCATTTACGGCGAAAACCCTTGCGCAATGCGGGCCACAAATCACGTTCGGTTCGATTAATAGTCTGATCAGTCATAACGTCCCTCGGGTAACGAATCCTGAGAAGATGGGGTATTTACCCGAAGATATGAAGACGGGAGGTTGTCCTTGCGTCCCGATGTCGCAAATTTCCCTGGCATTCACGCATCCGTGAAGTCAATGCGCAACTTTTTTCGACGGAATTGAGCATGGCCCGCGTTTGACAGGGTGAAATGGCCTGCGGGCACGTTTCGAAACGAGACAAACGTGAAGGAGATTTTTCATGAAACGCACGTACCTGATGACTGGCGCTGCCCTGGCCTTTGTGGCCGCAACCTCGGGTTTCGTCATGGCCCAGCAAAACGGCACGGGCAACGGTCCCGCTGGCCCGGCCTTCAATTTCGAAGAACTGGATACGGATGGCGATGGCAAGATCACCGCCGAAGAGATGTCAACGCGTGCGGAGACACGTTTTGGCGAAGCGGACACCGATGGCGATGGCAAACTGTCAGCCGAGGAAATGGCTGAACGCATGCGTGCTCAAATGGCCGAACGCATGGCGCGCCGTGCGACTCAGATGATCGAGCGTATGGATCGCGATGGCGATGGCATGCTGAGCCTTGATGAAATGCGCGGGGATCGTATGGGTCGGATGATGGAGCGTGCCGACACGGATGGCGATGGTGCGATTTCGAAAGAAGAGTTCGAAGCCATGGGCGACAAGCGCAAGGCGTATCGCAAAGCACGCAGCGGCGAAGGGAGGCAGGGCCGCATGCATGGTCGGAGCCAGTGCGGCGGCATGAAAGGTGCGGGTCGCCATGGTGGCATGCACAAAGGCGGGCATCATGGTCATGGGCAGGAGATCCATTATCACTATCACTATTATGGCGATAGTCACGGAATGAAACCCGGTCAGGGTCAACAGAAGGGCCGGGGTAACCAGTGATCTTTTGCTCCGGGGGCGGGGTGGCGTATGATCTGCCGCCCCATCCCGGTTTTTTCCCATTGTCGGCGGCGGTGGACCGGCTCAGACTGTGGTGCAGGACAAGGGACATGCCGCTGGACATGATGAGCGATATACCGGATGAGGCCTTGTTAGAGCGTTTCGCTCGTGGCGATGCGGCGGCGGCACGCGCGCTGACAATGCGATTGACGCCGCAGGTCATGGCCCACGCCTATCGTTTGTTGGGCAATCACGCCGAGGCCGAAGATGTCAGTCAGGAGGCGATGTTGAGGCTTTGGAAAATCGCGCCTGAGTGGCGCAGGGGCGAAGCGCGTATCACGACCTGGCTGTACCGCGTGGTTGCCAATTTGTGCGTTGACCGTTTGCGCCGGATACAGGGGGAATCTCTGGAGTCCGTGCCCGAGCCTCAGGATGAGCGCAAGGGCCCCGCGGAAACGTTGCAGGGGGCTGAACGCGCGCAGGCTTTGCAGGTGGCGCTTGGTCATTTGCCCGCGCGGCAAAGACAGGCAATTGTTCTGCGCGACCTTGAAGGGCTGGCCAATCCCGAGGTCGCGGAAATCATGGAAACCAGCGTCGAGGCCGTGGAAAGCCTGCTGGCCCGAGGCCGCAGAGGTTTGGTGGCGGATCTGGCCGGGCGACGCGAAGAACTGGGATTTGGCGATGCGTGAGACGGATAAACATAATGCTGACCGGGTGCTGGAAACCTATTTCGAAGCTGCCCGCAAGGACTGTCGTGCGCCTTCATCCGAGTTGATGGCCCGGATCCTGGCGGATGCGGCCGATGTGCAGGCCGGATTTCCCGTGGCCCGAGCATCCGGCGTGCGCGTGGGCGGGTTTGTCCGGCAACTGGTGCAGGGATTGGGCGGCTGGCCCGCTGTAGCTGGTCTCGCCGCAGCGGTCGTCACGGGACTATGGATCGGAATGAGCCAGTCATCGGCATTGATCGCCTATGCCACTACCTATGACGAGCCGGACGAAGCATTGTACCTTGTGGATCTATCTGCCGACGCCCTGTTCGAGCTTGATGAAGGAGCATTGTGATGGGCGTGAGCGGCAACGAAACCAAGGTCGGCAGCGGGCGGTGGATGCGTTTGATTCTCGTGGCATCTCTGGCCTTGAACCTGCTTGTGGTCGGGGCGGTCGGTGGCGTTTTGATCATGAGCGGAGGTAAACATCCGCACCATGTGCCGGGCTTTGACAGGGCGGGTGGGCCAATGACACGGGCGCTGAGCCATGAAGATCGGCGTGAGATCGGCCGGCAAATGCGTGCAGCCTATCGCGATGGCAGACCGGGCCGGACGGCACAGCGCGAGGCGTTGGACGGGCTGATAACGGCGCTGCGGGCCGATCCGTTTGAGCGTGCGGTCGTTCAGTCCCGTATGTCGGAAATGCGCAATCTGATGCGGGATCGCCTTGAACTGGGAGAGACCCTGCTTCTGGATCGTCTGGAAGCCATGTCACCGCAGGAACGTGCAGAGTATGCGGATCGTCTGACCGAGAGTAACCGCCGCCGCTGACACCCTTTTCAAGGTGTATCCGGTGCCATCAGGCCGCGGTTCGCGGCCCGAAGGTCACCGTGTCGCGCCCGATTGATTTCGAGCGGTAGAGCGCACGGTCCGCTTCGTCCAGGAGGGTATGCGCATTGGGTTTGGCGCCATCTGGCAAAGGATGCCCCAGCATGACGCCAATGCTGACGGTCACCGTTACCGGAGGCGCTCCGGCCACGGTATGGACAGGGCATTTACGCACCGTGTCGCACAGGTGGCTGGCCAGTTCCCGCGCCGCTGCCGGGGAACTGTTTGGGACGACGATCAAAAATTCCTCACCGCCGATGCGGGCGATCATGTCATCTGGTCGGAGGCAGGATTTCAGAATGCGCGCGACATGATTGAGCACTGCGTCGCCTGCTGCATGCCCGTAGCGATCATTGACCAGTTTGAAATAGTCCAGATCGGCGACCATCACGGCGTAGCTGCGATTTTCGCAATGGGCCGCGTCGATCAGCTTGTCGAGATAAGGCAGGGCGTACCGGCGATTATAGAGGCCGGTCAGAGGATCGACCATCGCGGCCTTCAGACTGTGCCGCAGGTGTTTGCGCATCGATTCCGCACAGCGCATTTCGTTTACTTGCCGGTCGATCCGCAACGCCAGTTCTCGCATATCCTGCATGTCTTGCATGGCGTCATCGGCTCCCAGGTCCAGTGCGCTGGCCATTTGCTCCGAGGCATCCGGTGCAAGTACAACCATGACCGGGCGGTGACGGCTGTGAGGCGCGGCGCGCAATTTGGTGATCAGACCGCGCATTTCATCGGCATTGGAGGCACTGACCCAAAGCAGATAAACATCCGGTCCCTCGCCCGGACCGGGCGAGGACAATGCGCCTTCGGGATCGAGAGACATCACCCGATGTTGGCTCATTGCCCGCAAATCGTTCTGAAATTGCAGGGTAGCGGTATTCCTGCCAGATACCAGGCCGATCCGGCCAGGTATCCTGAAGCGCCCGGAGGCTTCGGAAAACCCGAATTCGTTTGCGCCTTCCAGATGCATGCGCATGTCGCGTGCGGCCTGATGCTGACGCAACAAGCTGCGCAGGCGAGCCAGCAGGACCTGTTCTTCAACCGGTTTGACCAGAATGTCCGCCGCCCCCCCCTTGAGTGCGTCCAGCCGTGTTTGTGAATTGTCTTCTGTCAGGAACATGATGGCCGGAGGGGTCTCCCGCCCCAGCCGCCCCTTCAGGGCCGTCAGAAAATCCGATCCGCGTTGGTCGGGAAGTTGGGCAGACAGCAGGATCAGGTCGGGGCGTTCCCGTTGAGCAAGCGACAGGGCGTCGGCCCCGTTGGCGGCCTGGATCACTTCGTAATATGCTGTGGCCAGCTTGACCTTGAGGACGATCCTGTTCGTCGCCAAACCGTCCACCACAAGGATTTTCCCTGACATGGCATGTCGCCTTTCGGACTTGCTCTTTTTGTTTGCTCGACTATCCCTGTCAGAGGTTAAGAAAACCTTTCCGGGAATTAACGCTTTTGGCACTTACGCAGGAAACCGCTCAAACCGTTGCATTGCAATGTCTGACCTGGCTGGCGGGAAATAACGAATTGCTTCCCGTCTTTATGGGGGCCACCGGCGTATCCGAAGCGGATATGCGCGAAGGCGCGCAGAACCCCGAGTTTCTTGGCTCGGTCCTGGATTTTGTCCTGATGGACGATGCCTGGATCGTCTCCTTTTGCGAGGCGCAGGGCATTGCGGCGGATATTCCGATGCGCGCCCGGATGGCATTGCCGGGTGGAGAGCAGGTGAACTGGACATGACTTTGAACACTCAGATTTCGTCAATGAGGGTTGACGGTGTTCTGTTCGACAAGGACGGCACGCTGTTCGATTTCGGCGCAACATGGAATACCTGGGCGGCGGGGGCGATCCGGGAACTGGCGCAAGATCAGCCGGACCTGATGGAGCGTATCGCGCAAGCGCTGGAATTCGACCTGCTTGAGACCCGGTTTCACCCGACGAGCCCGATTATTGCCGAAACCAATCGCGAGGCTGCGGAACGTCTGGTGCGGGTTTTGCCCGGTCAATCCGTGGAAGAGATCGAGCATTTTCTGATGCATAGCTCCACCGATGCCCCCTTGGCTCCTGCGGTGCCGTTAACACCGTTCCTGCAAGGTTTGTCGGCGCGGGGGCTCAAACTGGGGGTCATGACGAACGATACCGAGTTCGGCGCCCGCAGCCACCTGCGGACGGCAGGCATCGAGGGACATTTCGATTTTATTGCCGGGTTCGATTCCGGGCATGGGGCCAAGCCCGATCCTGACCCGTTGCTGGCGTTCGCCCGCGAGATGCAGCTTGCGCCCGCGCGGGTGGTCATGGTGGGCGACAGTGCTCATGATCTGGTTGCGGGGCGCGCGGCGGGCATGCAGACGGTGGGCGTTCTGACCGGCATGGCCGGGCGCGATGAACTTTCCGCGCTTGCAGATGTCGTTCTGCCCGATATCGGGCATCTGCCCGCCTGGATTGTTGCGTGACACACCACCCGTATTATGGTTTGGGTCTGGCAGCGGTCGGAACCCTGGTTCTGACCCCGGATTCCCTGTTCATGCGTTTGTCGCAAATGGACGGCTTCCAGATGACCGCCTGGCGTGGTCTGCTGATGGGGGCGGTGATGATTGCGCTTTGGGCGTGTTTCGGGCGTGACCGGGGCGGCGATATGCGCCACCTGTTCAGTAAACCCGGCGCGATCATCGTGGCCTGCCAGTTTTTCAATTCGCTGTTGTTTTGCCTCGCTATTGCAGTGGCGCCGGTGGCGGTGGTGTTGTTCGGGCTGGCGACAGTGCCGGTTTGTGCCGCAGTGTTGGCGTGGTTGATTTCGGGTGAACCAACGCGCGCGGCGACATGGCTGACAATTGCTGCGGTGATCACGGGAATCCTGATTGCCGTCACGGGTGGTGAAGGAGACGAGGTGCGCCTGAACCTGCATGCGCTGATCGGGGCAGGGCTTGGCCTTGGGGTGGCGCTTGTGCTTGCTCTGAATTTTGTCGTTCTCCGGGCGCGTCCGCAATTGCCGATCTTGCTGGTGATCGGCGCCGGCGCTTTTCTGGCGGGGATGTTCGGATTGATCGTGACGGGACCTGCCCGGATGTTGGACGGGCAGGTTTGGGCGATGGCCGTGACGGGTATGCTGGTGTTGCCCTTGTCGTTCTTTCTTTTGTCTCTGGCGTCGCGTTACACGCATGCGTCCAATGTCAGCTTGCTGATGCTGTTGGAAACCGTTCTTGGGCCGCTTTGGGTCTGGTTGGGTGTCGGGGAAAAGCCAACACTGGCCATGCTGGTTGGCGGTGTGATCGTGGTGAGCAGTCTGGCGCTTTACATTTTTCTGACCGGACGGTCGCGCCGGAAGTGCCTGGCCTGACGCTCGGCTATTTCATCTTATACAAAAACGACAGGATCGGTCGCAAAGCGGCAAACCTGTAGGGGCGCTCAGTGTTTCCATAGGTGGAACCACAAGCGGAGAGCCCCATGGCAGAAGCACCAAAACGCAGGAAGCGCAGCGGCGGACGGGCAGGAAATGCACAACGGCGCGGTGGAGCGGTGATCGAACAGATGCCGTGGAACCCGCCGATCAATATCGACCGGCCGATCGAACCTCTGAGCCATGAGGGCGTGGAGGCCATTCATAACGGCGCGATGCAAATCCTTGAAGAAATCGGCATCCAGTTCCTTCATGAAGAGGCTGTCGAGATCCTGCGCGGTTCGGGCGGATGCACGATCAATGGCGAAAACGTGTGTATGGGCCGCGATTTCGTGATGGAGATGATCGGCAAGGCCCCGTCCGAATGGACGATCACACCGCGCAACCCTGACCACACACTGACGATGGGCGCGCGGCATATCAATTTCGGCAACGTGTCCTCGCCCCCCAGTTATTGGGACATGAAATTAGGCCGCAAGGTGACGGGTACGCGGGAAATGTGCCGTGACCTGCTCAAGCTCAGCCAGTTTTTCAATTGTATCCACTTCGTCGGCGGTTATCCGGTCGAGCCGCAGGATATTCACGCCAGCGTGCGGCATCTGGACGTTCTGTATGACAAGCTGACACTGACCGACAAGGTCGCCCATGCCTATTGTCTGGGCAAGGAGCGGGTCGAGGACGTGATGGAGATGGTGCGCATCGCGGGCGGTTTGAACGAGGAAGAGTTCGAGGCCCGCCCTCACATGTACACCAACATCAACTCGACCTCGCCGCTCAAGCACGATTACCCGATGCTGGATGGCTGGATGCGGATCGCGCGGCGCAATCAGGGATTGGTCGTGACGCCCTTCACACTGGCCGGGGCGATGGCGCCGGTGACCATGGCCGGGGCGGTGGCGCAATCCCTCGCCGAAAGCCTGTGTGCCGTGGTGCTGGCGCAGGTGATCCGGCCCGGTGCGTGCTGTGCGATCGGAACGTTCACCAGCAATGTGGACATGAAATCGGGTGCGCCGGCGTTCGGGACGCCGGAATATATGCGAGCCACGCAAATGACCGGGCAACTGGCGCGGTTTTACGGGCTGCCGATGCGTGCCAGCGGGGTCTGTGCGGCCAATGTGCCGGATGGGCAGGCGATGTGGGAAACCTCGAACAGCCTGTGGTCGGCGGTGCAGGCGGGCGCCAATATGGTCTATCATTCGGCCGGATGGCTGGAGGGCGGGCTGATCGCCAGCCCGGAGAAATTCGTGATGGATTGTGAAATAATACAGCATATTCAGAGGTATATGGACTCTGCGATCATGGCGACGGGCCCGGACGACATCGCGGTCGAGGCGGTGCGCGAGGTGGGGGATCAGGGGCATTTCTTCGGCATCCAGCATACCCAGGATCGTTATACCACCGCGTTCTATCAACCCTTCCTGAGCGACTGGCGCAATTACGAGGCATGGGAGGCGGCGGGCGGCGTCTGGACGGCGCAACGGGCCCATCAGATCTATCAGGAGATCATCGCCGAATTCGTGGCGCCGCCAATGGACGAGGCGATCCGGGAAGAGCTGGAATCCTTCGTCGAGCGCCGCAAGGCCGAGGGGGGAGCGCCAACCGATTTTTGAGCCGAAACCGGCATCTGTATAACGTCGGTATCGCGTCGGTATTGTGTCGGTGTCCTCCCGCCCGCTCTCGCGACATGGGTGGGGCAGTTGATAGAAGGGGGCTTGTGGACAGGGCAGGAGCACCCGGCGGGCGTATTGGAACCTGACCAATCGGAGATCACTCCGTCGGCGCGTCGAGCCAGTGGCGGCAGAAATGATCGACCGCGGCGTAGGTCAGCAGGGTAAAGACGGCTAGGGCGATGGTTGTGGCGAACATCAGGTCCACCTTGACGCGCCCGAGGGCCAGCAGGATCAGGTAGCCGAGCCCTTGCGATGCGCCGACCCATTCGCTGATGATCACGCCGATGGGGGCATAGACGGCGGCCAGGCGCAGGCCAGAGGCGAGGCCGGGCAGGGCGGCTGGAATGCGGATGTGCCACATGACCCGCCGTCGATTTGCACCCATCACCTGTGCCAGATCCAGCCACGGCACGGGCGTGCGCATCAGAGCGTCGAAAAAGGCCGATGTGACGGGGAAGTAGATGATCAGCAAGGCCATGATCACCTTGGGCCAGATGCCGTATCCCAGCCAGAGCGTCAGGATCGGGGCGAGTACGAAGACAGGGATCGCCTGACTAAACACCATCATCGGGCGCAAAAGGGTCTGCGCCAGCGGCGAAGAGGCCAAACCGATGGCCGACAGCGCCCCAAGCGCCGCACCAAGCACAAGGCCAAGAAGCACTTCGCCCATGGTGTAAAGCGAGTGATGGGCGATCTGCCCCCGTGCGGTCCAGAGGGTTTCGGCCACGTCCCACGGGGCGGGCAGGATGTAGGAGGGCGGCACAGTCAGCGTGACGACCGCCTGCCAGAGGGCCAGACCGAAAACCGTCGAAGCAAGGATTGAAAGCCAGTTCTTCATGGGGATGGGAAACCGGACTGCGCCGCATCGAAGAAGCGGCGCTCAAGGGTTACGGCATGGCGGAAGGTGGTTTCGACGGCATGTTTTGCGTCGTCGTCCAGTGTGTGCCAGGCGCTATCAAGCTGACTGCGCAGATAGGCGACGACGCCTTCGAACCCCTCGCCGGAATGCAGCGTGATCCACTCCCCGAACCAGAAGGGCAGATCGGCGGCCTTGTCGGCATGGGGTGTGGCCCAGTCGAGATAACTCCACTCCGCCACCACCAGCACCGCAAGCATCTGCTCGTAGCGGCCCGAACGGGCCGCCTGTGCCATCAGCGCCTGAAACTCGGCGGTGATGGGCGCTGCGGGTGCGGGGGGCTCGCAGGTGCCGCCAAGCGCGTCGATTGCGCGCAGGAAATAGGTGTTCTCCGGTCCCGAAATCAGGCCGAGAAACTGGGCCGCCGGGATGGCATCGGGCAGGCTGGGAGCGTTGGCGATGGCCGAGGCCAGGAGGCGCACGAAACCGTCGATGAACAGGTGATCCTGTTGCAGATAGGCCAGCATCCTGTCGGCGGGCAATGTGCCGTCGGCCAGAGCGTCGGTGAACGGGTGCCGGGTGGCGGCTTGCCAGTCGTCGGCGGCAAGGGCGCGCAGATGGTCGGTGGGGCGCATGGGCAGGTATCCTTTGATCAGGCGGCACTGTTGCGCAGGCGGGTCAGCAAATCGGCCTGTGCGGTGAGAGTTGCGGGGTCGTCTATCGGGCGCGGCGTCGCGCCGGGGGGCGGAGCGAAGGGCGAAAGACCACCGGGCTCCATGATCAGGATCGTGTCGCCCAGCCGGGCGGCCTCGGTCGGGTCATGTGTGACCATGAGAACGGTGCGCCCTGCCAGCAGATCACAGGCGAGATCCTGCATTTGCGAGCGGGTGCGCGCATCGAGGGCGGAAAAGGGTTCGTCGAGCAGCACGATGGCCCGATCCTCCATAAGGGTTCGGGCGAGCGCCACGCGCTGGCGTTGTCCGCCAGACAACTGGCCGGGCGTTTTATGTATGTGATCGCTCAGCCCCACGCGCGCCAATACATCGGTCGCGCGGTGCCGGTCGGGGCGTTCCCCGCGCAGGCGCGCGCCCAGCAGGGTATTTCCCATCACATCGAGCCACGGCATCAGCAGATCGCTTTGCGCCATCAGTGCCAGTCGGCCCTGTAGGGGTTTGCCGTCCGAGGCGGCGATCTGCCCGTCAAGCGTGGTCACCCGATCCAGCCCTGCGACCAGGCGCAAGAGGGTCGTCTTGCCCACGCCGGAGGGGCCCAGGAGGCAGGTCCATTCCCCGCCCGCGACGGTCAGGTCGAGCGGGCCGAACACATGGGTGTCGCCGATCCGGGCGGTGCCCCGGACATGCAGGCCCGGAGATGTCATGTCTCAAGCCCCATGTCCCAGAACCCGACCTCGAGCCGGGTGGCCGTTGTGAACCTCTGGCACAGGTGGGGCCAGCGGGGGCTGTTTTGTGGCCTATCGCCCAAGCGGCGGGTGATGGCGGTGTCGATCAGGCTGCCTACATCGCGGCAGACCTGTTGGTATTCCTCGCCGGCATAGGTGCCGATCCACTCGGCGTAGGTGGTCGAGGTTTTTTCAGCGGCCAGCCGCGTGCCGATTTCCCCATACCCCATGACGCAGGGCGCAAGGGCGGCCAGCAAATCCAGAAAATCGCCCGAGTGCCCGGCATCCAGAACATAGCGCGTATAGGCGATGTTCTGCGGTTTTTCCTGCGCGGTGAACAGATCGGATTCCGAAAGCCCGGCTTCGGCGCAGGTCCGGATATGCAGGGCGAGTTCGTCATTGATCAACGCGTTCACCGTGGCCGCGGCCAGACGCATTTCATCCACGGTATCGGCCTTGGTCACCGCCAGGGCCCATGCGCGCGAGAAATGGATCAGGAACAGGTAATCCTGTACAAGATAATCCAGAAAGGCCGTGGGCGGCAGGGAGCCGTCGCGCAGTCCTTCGACAAAGGCATGACGCGTGTAGGCGGACCAGTGATCGCCCGCCGCCGTGCGCCAAGCCGTGAAAGTATCGCCATAGCCCGTCATTGTTCGTTCGGGTCCAGGGCGAGGGCGCTCACCGGCGGGGCGGTGTCGATCAAGCCGGCCTTTTGCAGGAAGGCGCCGAAATCGCGGTACCGCCCGTGATCCAGAGCCGCAGGGCGCAGGGCAAAGCGGGTCAGCGTATCGGCCCATGCCATGGCGTTCAGATCGTCCTGAAGGTCGGTCGAGGTGCCCGAGAAAACCTCCCAGCTTTCCTCGGGGTGGTTTACGATATATTGGGTGGCCCGTCCGGTTGCGCGCAGGAAACGCGCAATGGCGTCCATATCGGCCAGATCGGGATTGGCGACATAGATCAACTCGTCATAGGCGGGCACGCCCATTTCTTCCAGATACATGCAACGGCCTTCGATACCTTCCAGTTCCATCTGGTTCAGTTCGAAATTGCGGTAGGCCCCTAAAACGGCATCGACCTGTCCGGACATCAGCGAGGGCGACAGCGACCAGTTGACGTTGATCAGGTCGATGTCGTCCATGGTCAGGCCCGCATCGGTCAGAAGGGCGCCCAGAAGGGCCTCTTCCACGCCGGCGACGGAATAGCCCACCTTGCCGCCCTCGAGATCGGCGACCGACTTTATGGGGCCGTCCTCAAGCACCAGCAGGCAGTTCAGAGGGCTGGCCACGAGCGTGCCCACACGTTTGAGAGGCAGGCCCTCGGCGACCTGAAGGTGCAATTGCGGCTGGTAGGAAATCGCCAGATCGGCCTTGCCAGCGGCGGCCATCTTGGGGGGCGCGGACGGATCGGCGGGAGCGATCACCTCGACCTCTAGGTTCTCATCCGCGAAATAGCCCTGTTCCTGTGCGACGATGATCGGACCGTGATTGGGGTTGACGAACCAGTCCAGAACCAGCGTCAGCTTGTCCTGGGCCATGGCTGGTGCGGCCGTCAGAAGACTGGCCGCGAGTGCGAGAAGGCGTATCAAAGGGGCTCTCCTTTCGTGCGCGTTGCGGCCAGCCTAAGGAAGAGCGGGACAGGTGCGAGCGCCCTGTCAAATCTCCGTTCCCTCCGCCGGTGCTGACCGGATCAGGTTCGATGGGTTGACCAGAGGTCTCTCAGCCGCATGCGGCACCCCAACGGATGGCCGGACTGTAACAACGGTACTGTCCGGCGGCAAGCGGTCCGTTGGCGGGCGATAAAAATCCCGGCAATTGTATCTGTTGGCGGTACGTTAATCTTTGTGAGCGACGCTGCTGTCGATTGTAAGGGGTGTGTCATGCACGGGGTGATCAATCGCGCGGTGGAACGGTTCGTGCGCGATACATATGGGCGTGATGTCTGGCTGGACATCATGAGGCGGCTCGATCTTGGATTTAGCGAGTTCGAGGCGATGTTGAGCTATGATGCGCAGGTCACGCCCCGTTTGTTGGGAGCGGTTGCCGACAGGTTGAAAAAATCCCGTGATGAGGTGCTGGAGGATATCGGCACCTACCTGGTGTCTCATCCCAACATGGCTGCGGTCCGGCGTTTGTTGCGGTTCGGCGGTCCGACATTCCAGGAATTTCTGCATTCGCTTGACGATCTGCCCGAGAGAACGCGGCTCGCCATACCGGAACTGGCGTTGCCGGAATTGACGCTCGTTGATCATGGGGCGGATCGGTTCTGTCTCAAGGTGCATAATCCGGAGGCGGTGGATGTGGCGTTTGGCTATGTGGTGCTTGGGTTGTTGCGGGCTTTGGCCGATGACTATGGGGCACTGGTCATGCTGGAACACATGGGGGCGGCGGGGCATCAGGAAACGCTGGGTATCCATCTTCTGGCGACGGCGCATGGCGAAGGGCGGATCTTTACCCTTGGAAAGGCGGCGCCATGACTTTGGGCCCGACCGGAAATACCCTGATATTATTGCTGGATATGTTGTGCCCGATGCATGCGGTTCTGGGCATGTCCGGCCGTATTTTGCATGCCGGGCCGACATTGGCCAAGCTCTACGAGAACGGCGATCCGATCGACCGGAAGTTTCAGGACGCGTTCGAATTGCGCCGCCCGCACACCGATGGTTCGATGGCGGCATTGCGCGCGCTGGCGGGAGCAAAGTTGCATTTGCGTCTGTGCAACCCGCGCCAGACCGAGGTGAAGGGTATGCTGGTTCCCTTGCCCGACGACGGTGACGGACCGTTGAGCGGGGGGGCCGTGCTGAACCTGTCCTTCGGCATCGGACTTCAGGAGGCGGTGCACGACTTTGCCCTGACCGGCAGGGATTTCGCCGCAACGGATATGACCATCGAAATGCTGTACCTGATCGAGGCCAAATCGGTTGCGATGGAAGCCTCGTGCAACCTGAACAATCGGCTGCAAGGAGCCATGATCGCGGCAGAGGAGCAGGCCTATACCGATACATTGACCGGATTGAGGAACCGCCGCGCACTTGACGCGGTTCTGACCCGCCTGACAGAGAGCGAACGGGACTTCGCCCTGATGAATGTGGATCTGGATTACTTCAAGGCGGTTAACGATCGGTTGGGCCACGCAGCGGGTGATCGTGTGTTGCAGGCCGTTGCGCGGGCAATGGCTGCGGAAACGCGCAGAGCCGATATCATTGCGCGAATTGGTGGCGACGAATTCGTGGTGGTTCTGCCTGGTGTGGTCGATCATCACCGCGTTGGTGAGACCGCTCAGCGTTTAATCAAACGGCTTGAGCATCCGATCGCGTTGCAGAACGAGACGTGCCACGTGTCGGCCAGTATCGGTGCCGCGCTGTCCTGCGATTATCGCGTTCCATCCGGGCAGCGCATGATGGAAGATGCCGACCGGGCGTTGTACGCCGCCAAGGAGGGCGGTCGCGGGCGCCATGTCATTTATGCGCAGGAAACAGGTATATCCGGCCCAGACAGGTCAGGAGGTCACAAGTGAGGCCGTAAGATTCGGCTGCTAATAGGTCTGGGCGCGACGGATTTTGACCATCCGCCCGGCCTCGGCCATGGCGTCGCCCAAAGTCACGATTCCGGCAGATTTCATGACGTCCAGCATATGCACAAAGACCTCGGCTGTAGCGAAGGAATCGCCAAGCGCGGTATGCCGGTGTTCGGGTGGGATCGTGACCCCAAAGCGTTCTGCCAGCGCATCCAGCGTGTGTTGCCCGGTGTGATCGAACAGGGCGGCGGACAAAAGAACGGTGCACAGTGTGGGCTGATCGAAGGTCAGGCCGATACGGTCTTCCTTGAGGCGCAGAAACGCCATGTCGAAAGGCGCATTGTGAGCGACCAGAACAGCCCCCTCGCAATAGGCGTGAAAGCGGCGCCCGGCTTCGGCAATGTCCGGCGCGCCCCGCACCATTTCGTCGCTGATACCATGAATCCTGGTTGAGGCGGGTGGGATGGGGCGACCGGGATTGACGAATGTATCGAAGGCTTCGCCGCTCAGAATCCGGCCATTCACCACCCGGACGCCAGCGATTTGCACGATCTCGTCGCCTTCGCGGGGGGCGAGGCCGGTTGTCTCGGTGTCGAACACGACGAATTGCAGCTCGCTGAGCGGGGTCGTCGCCAGATCGCTGCCTGTGTCCTGCGCAGGCAGATTGAAATCATAGAATTCGGGGCGCGGCTGATCGGGTGTCAGGATCGGTGGCCCGGCTTTGGGCAGGGGCAGGACAATGCGGTTTTCGGCGCGGCTTGGATCGCTCCAGATTTCGGTGCGATGGCTTGCCAGAACGTCTCGCCCGGAATAATCGCCATAGCCTTCCGACAAAGGACGGCGCAGCCAGTTGTCCAGCATGCCGTCGGTTATATCGGGCCCTTGCCAGCCAAGGGTCAGCCACACTTCTGCTCCATGCGGCTCGGCGCTGAGGGTGATGTGGCTGCGGGTGCCGTCATCGCTCAGCCCCTCGATCACGCGGGCCAGAAGACCGGCGATTGCGAAGCCGTCGCACAACAGGAAATCGGCATGTCCCGTGGGGATCGCGCGGACCAGATCGTGTGCCGCCAGCGTGTCAAGGATATCGTCCACCGCCACCTGGGCCATGGGCCAGTGCGCGGGGATTTGTGCGCGGTATTTTTCACTGCTGTCGCGCAGGCACTGACACAGGCGGTTCATTTCCTCGCGCATGGCGTGCGACAGGCCTGTGGCTTGAGTTTTTGCCGTTTCGGGCTCGACCTCGGCGGCGTCCAGCAGGGCGGTGATTGCGGCGGCGTGCCGGCGGATTTCTTCAAGAAGGGTGTTGAACAGGTGATCTTGCGCGGCATGGCTGCGCAGATCGTCAGTGGCGTCGTGGAAAGTCAGCACATGGCCGACCGTTTCACCCTTGTGGCGCACCGGGCTCACACGCCCCATGACAAAGCGGCGGCCATCGGCGGTGGCCGAAAGGAATCGTTCGGAACTGCTATCGCCGCGCGCGTGTTTGGCCGTCAGCCGCTCGAGCGCGTGGAGCAGCGGCTCGCCACACAAAAAACGGTCGATTGGCCGGTTCAGCCCGATATCTCCCAACAATTCCTGAGCGACACGATTGTAGAGCATGATGCGCCGGTCGGATGTCAGTACGACCGTGCCTTCGGTCAGGTCGCGCAAGAGTGCCTCCAACAAGGCCTTTTCACGGTTGATGGCGGCAGTTTCATGTTCTACCGCCTCGCGCTGCGCCTGGCGTGCTTCGGCAAGGGCGGTATGGATGGCATCGGCGGCGGGGGCAAGCGCGCCCAGATGACGGGCCTGGCTCTGATCGATCCCCTGATCCACCTTGGCCCGCGCCCGGGTTTGCAGATCGGAGGCCAGCGCCAGAACCGGACGGGCGACATTTTCATCGAACAGGAAACCGATCCAGGCCGAGATGCCAAACAGGCCGAACGCGGCGATCAGCCCGGCGATGACATAGCCTTCGACCGGACCGCCATAGCGCGAATGCCCCAGCCAGAGCCCGCCCGCGATCAGGGCCGCCCCCGCCAGGGCGAGCGCGGCAAAGAACAAGGCAAATCGCAGTCTGAGGCCCAGCCGTTCACGCATGCGTATCCTTTCCCGTCAACTCGTCGATCAGGCTCAGCAGGTCCGAGGTTGGAAAAGGTTTGTTCAGGAAGGCGTCTGCCCCCATGGCCATGCCCTTGCGTTGTTCGGCCTGTCCGTTCCGGGCGCTCATCATCACGATCCTGGTGTCTTGCAAATGCGGTGTCTGGCGGATTGTCTGGCAGATTTCAAAGCCCGAGCGGTTGGGCAACAACACGTCCAGAAGAACCACAGCGGGGGGATTGTCGTTCAGCGCTGTCAACGCGGCATCCCCATCCGACACACGGTGCGTGGTGTAGCCATGGCGCGTCAGGATGATGTCAAGCGCGCGGGCGAAGTTGTCTTCGTCCTCGACGATGAGAACCGATTTATCCGCCATCGGTTTGGTCCTGTTGTCCATCGGCGCAGGCTGTCTCGAGCAATGTGCCGCTGCCTGTCACTTCGCGCCAGTCGGCGGCGGTGGGGTCAGCCAGCGCGGCATCGGTGACATCCGCGCGCTGCCGGTTGGCGCAATCCAGCAGTTGCGGCACCATTGCGGGCTGACGCCAGCGGGCAAAGACATAAAGATCGACCAGCTTGATCCGGGCCATGTCGGGGCGGGTTTTGATCCCGGCCCGATCCAGAACCGCAAGGGCGGTAACCTGCGGTTTGAGATAGGTCCAGGGTTTCCATATGGCGCGCTGTTCGATCCGCTGGACCACCACCATGCCGGGGGGCAGATCGGCGGTTGTGCGGTTTGCCCAGCTGTATTCCGACCAGATCGTGTAGCCGATCATCGTCAGTCCGGCAGCAACCGGCATGGCCCATTTGGGCAGCCGCCCCCCCGTCAGTTTGTTGATCAACAGGACGAGTCCGGCGGCGCCGACGGCGGCGGTAAAGGTGGCGATCAATTCCAGAAACATGCGCCTTCCTTTCCGTCAGGACGCGCGGCCAAGCGCGGATTGCATGGTTTTGATCACCATGAAGGCCTCGCGCAGGTGGTTGCGTTCGAGTTCCGACAATTGCGTGGGTGGCAGGAAATTATCGGGCTTCTGGTCCTTGCGTATCTGTTCGGCCTGATGGCGCAGGCGCGTTTCGGCGATCATATCGTAGGCGTCGATCAGGTCCATTGCGCCGGATGTGGAAATGGTACCGTGATCCGCTGCGGTTTTGAGGCGCTCACGGGTGTTGGCCACCTCAAATCCACCTTGCAATGAATAGATCCGCCCCAGATCGACCACCGGCACGACCCCGGAGTGCTTGAGGTCGATGGTGTTCTTGTGCTCGCCCGAACGGATCAGGGCGAAACCACGAAACAGGCTGAGCGGCGGCGTGTGTTTGAGCGAGTTGGAAATCATGTGCGCCACGAAGATCGAATTGCCCTTGGCCTGATCCAGTACTTCGCGCTGCAAGTCATCGAAAAGTGTGGCTTCACCGCTGATCGGGCGCAGGTCGAACATGACCGAGGCCAGCATCTGCGCCTCGGTGTCCGGTTCGTTGATCCAGCCGCGGAAATAGTTGCGCCAGACCTTGCGGGGCTGTCGCCAGCGCGGGTTGGTGGCCATCATGTCACCGGGGCAGTAGATGAATCCGCAGGTATTCAGCCCGTCCGAAACGAATTGTGCGAGCTGCGCGAAATAGGTGTCATGCTCGGGTTGGAACGCATCGTCGAGGATCAGGCAGTTGTCCTGATCGCTGACGCCCGTCTGTTCCTGCCGCCCTTGCGATCCACAGGCCAGCCACAGGTAAGGCACGGGCGGGGGGCCCAGTTTCTTTTCGGCCAGAAGCAGCAGGCGGCGGGTGATCGCATCGGTGATGTTGGTGATCCGGCGGGTAATCGCCTGATGCTTGATGCCCTCGCTGACCAGTTGGGTCAGCAGGGTGGGCACGCGTGTTATCACCTTCGCCATGCCTTCGGCGCTGTCGCATTGTACGATATCGGCGGCGATATGGCTCGCCGTGGTGGCCTGCTGGCGGATCAGGTCGGTTCGGGTGATCATTCCGACCACGCGCTTGCCCCTGGCCACCGGCAGATGGTTGAACTTGTGGTTGGCCAGCAGCATCAGCGCATCCAGCCCGAGAGCATCGGGCGAGATGGTGATGGGGTTCGGGGTCATGACCTGCGAAACGGGGATGTCGCCGTTCAGCCCTTCGGCCAGCACCTTGTTGGTCAGGTCATGCACGGTGACGATGCCCATGAGCGCCTTGCCATCCATGACCAGAAGCGAGGAAATCCCTTTGTCACGCATCGTTCCGGCGATGCTCTGCACCGTGTCACCGGGGGCGCACGAAAACAGGGACGTCACCATCAGGTCCGAGACCTGAAGCGCGGTCAGGCCCGTAGATTGCGCACCGCTGTCTTCTGCTGTGGTTGCGGGGCGCGGGCGAAACCATTCGGCGAAAACAGGGCTGTCGTCCAGCAGTGCGAGGAACCGTTTGGGTGGGATCAGCAGCAGGTCGGCGGTTTTCGTCACGCGGGCTCCGAGCAAGGCGTTGCCATCGCGCAGAAGGCCGCGTTCGCCCATGATGTCACCGGGGCCGCGTTGCGAAATCAGGTCGCCATTGGCGGATTCGATATCCAGCAGACCGCTTTCGACAAAGTAGAGCCCTTTCAAAGGCTCACCTTCGCGAAACAGGATGTCGCCGGGTTGGGCCGTGATATGCTCGATTTCACCGGCCATCACCGCGAGTGTTTCGGGCGGTAGCATGTCGAAGGGGGCGTGGCGTGTCAGGCTGTCCAGTATGGTGGATTGATCCTGTGACATGCGGGCCCTCCTGTGGTGGCTGCGCGAAAACCTTTATGGAACGCGCCCGCCGCATGGGGTGGCGGGGCGGGGAACATGTCCAGCTTAGCGGTGGACAGTTCCGTAGGGCAGGGGGCGCGTGGCCGCGCCCCCTGGTTTTGTGTGATCAGTGATCGGCGGTGGCTGCACCTGCGCCTTTCGGTATGCGGACGCTTTCCACCAGATCCTTGATTTCCTGCGGGGTCTCTTCGGTCATGTTGGCCACGATATAGGCCACAGCGAAGTTGATCATCGCACCGATCGCACCGAACGAGGTCGATTGGATCGTACCCAACAGCGGATCGGCATCCGTGAAGCTGTTGGTGTCGGGGATGAAGAACCAGCCCTTGTGCAGGAAGATATAGACCAGCGTGACAATCAAACCGGCCAGCATTCCCGCAACAGCGCCGCGGTTGTTGACCTTGGTCGAGAAGATTCCCATCATCAGTGCCGGGAAGATTGACGCCGCCGCAAGACCAAAGGCCAGTGCCACGGTTTGTGCCGCGAAGCCCGGCGGGTTGAGCCCCAGATAGGTGGCCACGACAATAGCAACCGCCATCGCGATCCGGGCGGCCAGAAGCTCGCCTTTCTCGGAGATGTTCGGGTTGATCTGACCCTTGATCAGGTCATGGCTGACCGCTGAGGAAATCGCCAGCAACAGCCCGGCAGCGGTGGACAGAGCGGCGGCAAGGCCACCAGCGGCCACCAGACCGATCACCCAGCTGGGCAGGTTGGCGATCTCGGGATTGGCAAGCACCAGGATATCGTGATTGAAGTTGGTCAACTCGTTGCCTTGCCAACCGTTTTCAGCCGCTTTTGCCTGCATGGCTTCGGATGCGTCATTGTAGTACTGGATTTTTCCGTCGCCGTTCTTGTCTTCCCAGTCCAGAAGGCCGGTTTTTTGCCAGGTGGCCATCCAGTCGTATTGGGGCTCGTTCTCGATCATTTGGATGGATACGGCCTCGTTATCCGTTCCGTTGGGCCACATCAACTCGGTGATGTTCAGGCGGGCCATCGCACCCACGGCCGGGGCCGTCAGGTAAAGAAGTGCGATAAAGACCAGTGCCCAACCGGCCGACCAGCGTGCATCGGCCACCTTGGGCACGGTGAAGAAACGCATGATCACGTGCGGCAGGCCGGCGGTGCCGATCATCAGCGACAGGGTGAACAGAACCATGTTCAGCGTGTCGGCGTGATGCGTGGTGTATTCGGCAAAGCCCAACTCGCTGATGATCTGGTCCAGCTTGGCCAGAAGCGGCTCACCGCTGGCGACGTGATCGCCGAACAGGCCAAGCGCCGGGATCGGGTTGCCCGTCAGTTGCAGCGAGATGAAGATCGCCGGGATCGTGTAGGCGAGGATCAGGACGCAGTACTGCGCCACCTGTGTATAGGTCACGCCCTTCATGCCGCCGAACACGGCGTAGGCAAAGACCACACAGGCGCCGATCAGCAGACCGGTGGTGTTGGAGACTTCCAGAAAGCGGCCAAAGGCCACGCCAACGCCGGTCATCTGGCCGATCACGTAGGTCACCGAGGCGACGATCAGGCAGATCACGGCCACAAGGCGCGCGGTCGGGCTGTAGAAACGATCGCCGATGAATTCGGACACGGTGAACTTGCCGAACTTGCGCAGATAGGGGGCCAACAGCAGCGCCAGAAGCACGTAGCCGCCGGTCCAGCCCATCAGGAAGCTGGAGTTGTCATAGCCGGTAAAGGCAATCAGGCCCGCCATCGAGATGAACGAGGCCGCCGACATCCAGTCGGCCGCGGTGGCCATACCGTTGGTGACGGGGTGAACGCCGCGCCCGGCGGCGTAAAATTCCGAGGTCGAGCCCGCACGGGCCCAGATCGCGATGCCGATGTAAAGCGCAAAGGACGCGCCTACGAACAGCAGATTGATAACAAACTGATCCATGATCTGCGCTCCTTACTCTTCACCGACGCCGTGTTCGGCATCGAGTTTGTTCATGCGCCACGCGTAGAAGAAGATCAGGCCAAGAAAGACCAGGATCGACCCTTGTTGCGCGAACCAGAACCCCAGATCGCTGCCGCCTACGGGGATGCCGGACAGCATCGGGCGCAGCAGGATGCCGAAGCCAAACGATACCAGGGCCCAGATGACCAGGCTCCAGACGATGAGACGCAAATTGGCGGACCAATATGCGTTCTTGGATGAGTTGTCGGACACTTTTCGTCCTCCCTTTTCAGTTTCCTCATGAGCGTGCGGGACAGTCCCGCACCCGCTCTCCCTCAGGTGGTCGCCATTTGCACGACCGATTTCATTTCCTTCGTGATCGCATCAATGGCTCTCATGGCGTCGATGCGATGCAGAACATTCTTGTCGTTGTAATAGGCAATCAGCGGTGCGGTTTGCGCGTGATACGCCTTGAGACGTTGAGCGACGGTTTCGGCGTTGTCATCAGCGCGGCGGGTCATTTCCGTACCGCCGCACCTGTCGCAAACCCCTTCGGTTTCGGGGCGTTTGAACCTGTCATGATAGCCTTCGCCACACTTGGCGCAGGTGTAGCGGCCCGAAATGCGGTCAACCATGGCATCGTCTTGGACCTCGAGGCTGATCGCCGCCGTGATGGACTGGCCGGTATCCTGCATAAGGGTATCCAGTGCCTCGGCCTGAACCGTGGTGCGGGGGAACCCATCGAGGATCACGCCCTTGGCGCAATCGGGTTCGGCCATGCGATCCCGCAGGATAGCGATCACGATGTCATCGCTGACCAGTTCGCCCGCTTCCATGACGGCTTTGGCCTTTTTGCCCGCCTCGGTACCCGCGGCCACGGCGGTGCGCAGAAGATCCCCGGTGGACAGCTGAATCAGGCCAAACGTCTCTTCCAGCTTGCGCGCCTGCGTACCCTTGCCCGCGCCGGGCGGTCCAAGCAACACGAGGTTGGCCGTGGTTTTCGATGTGGCTGTTCCGTCCATGGGGTCCTCCTCAGTCTGTTTCGCAGCCGGAGGTGATTTTGAACGCCGCATTGCAGCGGTCAGAGCCGGCAAGCCGCCATGCAGCCGCTGCAAGGCCATTGGGCGCATCTTGCAACAGATCGCCGCCAGCCGACCGGATCGGTGCTTTGGCCATATGTCCCCCTCCTGATATTGGTTCGTACTGCCGCGTCTCTCCCTCACGGCAATCGCAAACCGGTGTGTGAACGGGGTTTAGCATATTTTTGACAATTCTTTAAAATTATATTGTTTTCAGCGTATTATATGTAAAAAAGTTTTAATTTTGCTTTGTAAATTTGTGAAAAAAATTTCAACAAAGAGAATTTTTCAAGAATTTCAATATAGTGTGCTCAGTTTAGTATACAGATGTATGCCGTGAAGTGTGACTCTGTTTGCGCAAACAGAAGTCGATGCGCGACAGGGAAAGCGTGAATTGCGGCGTTGCGGCAAGCGTTATGGGATGTCGCGCGAATCGATTTCGCGGCATGGTTGATAACTGTCGGGCTGGCTGGGCGCGATTGGTGGCATAGATGTTCGTGACAGGTTAATCATGGGGCAATACAGGAAGGAAACTATGTATGAGTCTCGCCTATGTGATGACTGACGAGCCCGGAGCGACGGACAGGCTTCTGTGTGATTTCGCGGCTCTTTGCGCTGCCAGGGGCCGCCGGGCTGCCGGGGTTGTTCAGACCAATACGGATTGCACCGACTCGCGGCTTTGCGACATGGATGTCAGGGTTTTGCCGAATGGCGCAGTATTCCGGATATCGCAGTCGCTCGGGGCAAATGCGCGGGGGTGTCGTCTGGACCCGGCCGCGCTGGAGCAGGCGGTGGCTGCGGTCGAGGCCGGCCTTCCACACAGGCCGGATCTCCTGATCGCTAACAAATTCGGCAAGCACGAGGCCAATGGCCGCGGATTTCGAGACCTGATCGCACATTGCCTTGCCGATGGCATCCCGGTCCTGTTGGGCGTGAACCGTGGTAACCACGCTTCGTTCCTGAAGTTTTCCGGCGGGCTGGCCATGCAGCTTGACGCATCAGAGCAGGCTTTGGACAACTGGGCGCAGGAGGTGCTGCCGCGAGGCCCACACGCCGCCTGATCACATAGCGGGATCATCGATGAACATGCATGCATTACAGCCCGGATTTAGCCGGATATGGTTCTGCACTGCTTTGGAAAATGGCAGCCCGTAGGTCCGTCACACTATGTTATCGGCCAATCTCCATGCCTCTCAAATAGCCCTTTAAACTTGATACTTTAACTACCCTCCGTTATCAAGTTCTCTCAATCCTTCCCGCCAAATCTCATATTTTATGGTGGGAAAGGTGGTGGGAAGGGAGGATGAGCAGATGGGCAGACTTACCGCAAAAGCCGTTTCAGCGATCAAAGATGCCGGAATGCACGGTGACGGGCAGGGGCTCTATCTGCATGTCAGCAAGGGCGGCGCCAAAAGCTGGATCTTGCGTGTGACCGTCAAGGGCGAGGCGAAGCGCCGGGAGATAGGCCTTGGTGCCGTGTCTGCCTTGGGGCTTGCGGATGCCCGTGAGAAGGCGAGAGCGTTGCGCGCAGAGGCGCGGGCGGGTCGAAACCCAATCGCCTCCCGTGACAGAGAAATCATGACGTTTGAGCGGGCTGCGCGCGAACTGCATGAATCTTTAAAGCCGACCTTTAGAAGTGAAAAACACGCCAAGCAGTGGATCGCCTCGCTGGAGTATGAAGCGAACGGTGTTTTCAAGAAACTAGGGCATCGAAAGATCGAAGACATTGGCCGCGATGATGTTTTGTCGGTCTTGGCGCCGATCTGGACAACGAAGCATCCTACCGCCAAGCGACTGCGGCAGCGTATAGAAGCGATTTTCGATTGGGCGATTGGCAAGAGCCAGCATCCGGGCCCGAACCCCGTAGACGGGGCGCTACGGCGCGCTCTGGGCAAGGGCGCACGGAAGCCGAAGCATCACGCCGCCTTGCCTTGGCGTCAGGTTCCCGAATTCGTGGGGGAACTGGCTGAGCGGAAAGCGATAGCGGCCCGATGCTTTGAGTTCATCATCTTGACCGCGGTTCGCAGCGGAGAGGCGCGCGGTGCGACATGGAATGAGATCGACCTTGAAAACCGGGTTTGGATTATTCCCGCTGAGCGCATGAAGGCTGAGAGCGAACATCGTGTGCCGCTGTCCGAACCCACCATTGCGATTTTGGAGCAGGTGAGGGGGCTCGATCCGGTTTATCCGTTCCCGTCGCCCCGCGACGGAGGGAAGCCCCTTAGCGTCAACGCCTTCCGCCCACTGTTGGCGCGTATGGGCAAGGAAGGCCTGACGGTTCACGGATTCCGTTCAACCTTCCGCGATTGGTGCGGAGAGTCTGCCCATGCTGATCGCCAGGTTGCCGAGGCTGCGCTTGCTCATACGGTGGCCGGTGTCGAGGGTGCCTATTTCAGATCCGACCTTTTCGAGCGCCGGCGGGAACTCATGGACGCGTGGGGCCGCTATGCAACGGGCGCCTCTGGCGAAGTTGTGGAACTGGTGCGGGCATGAGTGAACGCGTCCTGCCGATCTTGGATGAGAAGGGAAATTTCATCCCGGCGGCATCCGTATTGCTATGCGGAATTATGGCCTTTCCGGATGATCTCGTTTCGGCTCGTTCATACCATCAGACAGAGTTATTTTTCATTAGACATATGGAAGACGTAATGGGTGATGTTCAAATAGATGACATTGAGATTCCCGAAGCCTATGAGCATCTTTCAAAACTTGTAGACCGGAAACTTAAGGCAGGACTGACCGCAGGTGCCATGTGCTTGGATATTTGCGTTCAGGCAACGGCAGGTGGCAAACCATCGCTCAATAAAGCGAGACATTTCCTGTCGGGACTCGCGTCTCTTTCCAGAGAACGTAACCCAAAGTTGGCAACCATCGAGAAAAATGAAGAAAACAACGGCAAGTATGAAAGACAGTATCGTGACGTGTCGCATTTCTGGGCCGCAATCATCTATCAGGCCTTAACCACGCAAGACGAATGGACATGGAATGATTTTTGGCTTGATATGGTGGAAGACCGCGAAAAATTTCTTGAGTTTTTGGCAATATCTCATTCGATTTATCTAGATTTCGCCTCGGCGCTCTCGAACGAAATCCGTGCCCCTTGGGTTGTCCCGAGTGATCTGGACTTGCCGAAGGCCGTTGTAACCTACCAAATCAATGACTTTAGAGAAGAGTATCTCCGCAATTATAAGTCACTGACTGCCCGAGGCTACTGACTGCCCGAGGCTATGGGTAAATTGTTTACCCACATCACGAGCGATTTTGCCTGAGTAAAGTGGATTGCACCTGACATGAAAGGTGCGATCATGAATGATATTACCCGCGAACTTCTCAAGGATAAAGAAGTCGCCGCCATGCTCGGCGTCGGCATCGCGACTGTCTGGCGCTACGCCAAGTCGGGCCAGATACCAGCCCCCATCAGGTTCGGAAACTCCACGCGCTGGCGCGTCTCGGAGATCAGCGAATGGATTGAGGCCCAACAAGCAGCTTGAAAACGAGTGACCCCGCGCACGCGAAGTAACGCGGGGTCGGTCCAGCGGTCGGTGACAAGTCTCCTGGCGGGGATGTGACGGTGGCGCTGGATGCAGAATGCCTACCATGGGGCGAGATCGAAGGCAAAACGCAGTCCGAACGACCGAAGCGTGATCTCCGGCACAGTTGCAAAGGTGTCGAAAGTAGCGGTCAACGATTTGGGTCAGGCAACAGGCACCAGATCGGCCCAAGCGACGGCCCGGCTCCGGCCAGCAAGATCGCGAGGACATAGGGACTAACCTCGGCTTCGGCTGGGGCTAGTCGTCCTATGCCCTTCGCTCAAACCCTCACCATCCAGCAAGAGGGGACAACAGTAGAAGTAGAGAAATACGCGAGAAACTCGAAAATACCTGCCCACTTTCTGAAATCCACTCACCAAAGGAAACTCCATGACCGATACAACCATCACCCAGGAAGATTACATCACCGAAGTTCTTGCCAGCGTCGATACGGCGCTAAATGATCCTCATATCGAATGGGCCGATATCGACCTGATCCGAAACGAAGTTCAAATCGCATTGGAAGGCGCGAGATTGGTTGCTGAAACCATGCGTGAAGCCGCGCTCGATCCCGGCAAAGTCGCCTGGCCCCCGCAAACGGAATACGAACACCAGGTCCTGCAATTGCGCCGCGTGTTTGCCTTTGAAACGGTTCGCAACCGCTTCCGCCAAGCCCGCGAGAATGCCGCGCGCAAAGGCAAGAAAGGCGGTGCGAAATGACTTTCTTTCTCGATAACCTAACGAAAACGCCAACGATAGAAGGCCGCCAGCCCCCCGCTGACGTGAAAGCCCTCATAAAGCAGATGAACGCCCGGACCCGCGCGATGCAGGCCGATACGGTCGCGCAGGAGAACATGAACTCCGAACTCGGCACGATACACGAAGCGCGGGCATCCCGTTTCGGTGGCTTCATGAGGGCCATTCTGTCGCTCTTCGACCATACTAAACTTGGAGGATGACATGGCAAAACTGAACAAGATTGTTCGCCGCAATCCCCTTTCCCGCTTCACTCAGGTTGCACCGACCGGGGGGGCGGGTTTCGCGCTTTTGGCAGACGGTTTGGATCTTGCCTATGAGCGCCTTGAGCCCGCAGCTATCGAGGAACAGAAGCGCCGCGGTATGGAAGCGGGGCAACAGGCCGCCGCCGATCAGTTCGATGTGGATATCGAGCCGGGCGCGGCAGGCACGGTTTCTTCGCAGGGTCAGGCAGGAAATGCGGCGTGGCGCGATGCCATTGCCTCAATCGAAAGCGCGGGCAGCGGTGACTACAGCGCGATCGGGCCGGAAACCGCGAAGGGTAACCGCGCCTATGGCCGATACCAAGTCATGGACTTCAACATCGGGCCGTGGACGGAAAAGCACCTCGGGAAGCGGATGACGCCGCAGGAGTTTTTGAACGACAGAGAGGCACAGGACAGGGTATTTGATGCAGAATTTGGAGCAAACGTCGAAAAGTACGGAAGCCCGCAGGAGGCCGCATCCGTTTGGTTTACTGGTCGCCCGATATCGCAAGGGTCCGGGGCAAAGGACATTCTTGGCACAAGCGGTTCGGACTATGTTTCAAAGTTCAACCGATCCCTTGGGCAGCGGGCTATCTCAGCCGACACGTCAGGCACGATTTCCACGCAAGGCAAGCCGTCGATCACGATCCGCACCAGTGACGGGAAACTGCAACAGCGCCTGTATTCCCCGTTCTCGGGACCAATTCTGCAAGCGTACAACACTGCGGCAAAAGTGGCCTATCAGGCTGAAATCCTTGAAAAAGGAACGACTGACCTTCTGGAAATATCGCAACAATTCCCGCTAGACGCAGAGGGTTTTGCCGGTGCTGCGAAGGAATACGTGGATCAGATCGTTGAGGCTGCACCGTCGCAGTTGAAGCCGTATATCCGTGAGGAACTTGAGGCGGAGGCAACCCGCCGTGTTCGTGGCGTCATGACGGAGTATCACCGCGACACGCAGCAGCGGGCGAACAATTCCTCTCGGGCGCTGGTGGAGCGGTATTCCGACGAATACGCGGAAGCCATTGCATCCGGCGATCAGGGGCAGATCACAGCCGCACAATCGCGCTTGGACGGGGTGCTGCAAGCCCGTGAGAAACTGCCCGGCGTGGCGTGGACAGAGGAACAGTCGGCAAATGTGTTCATCGACAGCAGGAAGGCCGGCGAACGCCTGATCGAGCGCCAGAAGAAACAGCAGGCGGCAGATGCGAAGGAAGAGTTCGGCCTGATCATCGAATCCGCAAAGCGCGGTCTGACGGCTGATAACGAGGCCATTCTGAACGATCCTGCCATGACGGCCCTGCACCCGGAACTGGCGCAAGAGGCACTGGCTTTCACGGTCATCCGCGATCAGATGCCGGAGTTCCTGAAACTGACGCCGGATCAGATGGAGGAAGGCGTTCGGGAACTGCGCGGCAAGAAGATCACCGGAGATCTGGATATCAAGGTGATCGACGCGATGGATACCATCGCCAAGAACAGCCGTCGGGCGTGGAATGAAGACCCCGTTGCCGCCGCACAGCAGGCATTCAAGAACAACCCGCCACCGGAACTGCCCGATCTTACAGCGGATGATCCGTCGCAGTTCACCACGGCGCTGTCTGAGCGCGTCCGCTACATGAATGAGGAAGTGTTTGCGGGCGGGTATACCGACACGCAAGCCTATCTCAACAAGCAGGAATCCGAGGCTCTGGCCACGGCCTTGAGCAAGGACATGCCGCCAGAACTTCGCGCGGCCCTGTCTGCGGCCATTGTCGATGGAGCGGGCCCGGCGGCTGTCCGTATCTTCGATGAAATCGACGGTGACAGACTGACGCAGTTCTCTGGCAAGATGATGGCGGTCGGCGCGAACCCTGTTGTCGCCACGGAAATCCTGCGCGGGCAGAAGATCATGTCAGAGGGAACGGTTTCCATCCCGACCGAAAGCACCGTGCGCGATATGTTCAATGGAGACTTCGCACCGGCCTTTGCGGGACTTCCTGGCGGTATCGAAGCGCAGGCCGATGCGATGATGGCGGCCCGTGCGATCTATGCGAACCGGGCAGGGGGTGCAGAACTGGACGATGCCGGTAAAGAAGACCTGATGCGCCAGAGTATCAACGCGGCCCTCGGCGGCAGCAAGAACAAGCGTGGCCATGCAACAGGCGGTGTGCAGACGATCCTTAAAAATCAAACGCTGTTGCCCGTCGGCGTGTCAGGAATCGACGTAGAGGCCGCCATGCAGAAGGCGTTGACGGGAACCGCGCCACATAAAGGAAGAGGCCCTCTGTCCGCGATGGGAAACCTCGGCGCCGCGCTTTTCGACAGCACGTCGTATGAGCTCGATCCCGAAGTGTGGGCGGAAGCATCTGATCAAGGCACTCCGACACTTGGCGGCATTCCGACAATTGGCGGTGTGATTCCGAAGAGACTGATCGACGGCGGCAATGTCAGGCTGATTGCGGCGGGTCAGCAGGGATACCGGATGGAAGTGACCATCGGTTCCGGCACGTATGACGCAACGGATGCGAACGGCAAACTATTCTTCTTTGATTTGAACAAGTTGATGGAGGCCGCCATCGCCCCGAACGCTCCGCGTGGTTCATGGTGGATGCCTGGTTCTCCGACGCCCGACCGCGCGCCCCAAACCTGACAGCGGTATTGCCAAACAAGTGACAGAGCGGGCGCTGGCCTTACGGGGCTGGCGCTCACGCGCTATCAGCCAATCTATATATCAGCTTTCGTTCTTTTCATCAGAAACATGCCGATTGCGGCGAAGATCAGATTTGCAAAGACAATTCGGACTGCGAAAATGCTTCGGTGAAGCAGGTGCAAAGCCAATGCTTTGTGACATATCCAAGTGCGATGAATACCTGAACGCTGCAACGATCAAGCCCAAGACCGCAGCGACAATGAATTGCTTTCCCCACTGTTTCGTAAAGATCGCCAGAACATAATAGAAAATGATCGCAACAATAAGCGCTGCTATCCACATAGCTTGCCCTCCAATTTGAAAAGGTCGCTCCTCAATAGTCGGGTCCGCCGGGCAAGTCTGTCAACAAACTGGGTATATACTGCCGCCTCTTGCAACCGGCCCTCGGTATATACGGTATGGGTCTACCACATCTGAGGTGTTCTGAGAGTATGCTAAGGTGCTCTCATGGCTCAGAAAAACCGATATCTGTTTCGGGGGAGAATTTCGGAGCGCAAATTCCGCGATTTGTTGCGCCTGTTCGCGCTCGATATCACCGCCGACAAGGCCGCCGTTCTGACGGGTCTTCACCACAACACCGTCCTTGCACTCTATCGCCTGTTGCGCCTGCGCATGGCGGCGCTGGCCGAGGCGGATTGTCCGTTCCGAGGCCAGGTCGAACTGGACGAAAGCTATTTCGGCCCGATCCGCACACGCGGCCATCGCGGGCGGGGCAACCCGCGCAAGGTGCCTGTGTTCGGCATTCTCGAGCGTGGCGGCCGGGTGCATTGCCAGATCGTGAAAAACTGTTCGAAAGCAACGCTCCTGGCGATCATCGAGGGGCGCGTGGAGCTGTCGGCCGAGGTCGTCACCGATGGTTTCCGCTCCTATGACGGCCTGGTCGAGGCCGGCTTCACCCGCCACCACAGGATCAACAAATACTGGGATCGGGAGCATCCTGTCTATGCTGAGAACGGGGTCCACATCAACGGCATCGAGAGCTTCTGGAGCTACGCAAAGCGCCGCCATGCCAAGTTCAACGGCTTGCGACGATCCAGCTTCCCCACCTTCCTCAAGGAAACCGAATTCCGATTCAATACACGCGATCAGGACCTCTACAAGATCCTCCTCAAATCGTCCAGAATGAAACCTCTCAGACGCTGAGCTGTGGTAGACCCTACGGTATATACTTGATGTAATACAAACCGGCCCATGTAATACGCCGTTGTATTACAGATCAGGCGTCCATTTGCCCTGAAACAGATATCCGATTGGCCGATGAAAGGGGTTTTCCGTGGCTCCCGCGCGTGAAGAACTCCACCTTTTCCCCTTTCCCGCTCCCACTTTAAAACGCCCTTTCCCTTGTTTTGCAGGGTATCGGCTTTTCTGGAACGCCCAACAAAAGCGGCTGCAATGCGGGGTTTCCTGCGGGCATGTTGCAGGTATTTGCCCCGTGCAGTCCGAAATATGAACGCTGAGTGCGGTCTAAGGGTGTTTGTATGGGTTTGGGGTGCGGCAGGCTCCGCCTGTGCGCCTCTGGCGTGGTGCCTTACTGCGTGTTGTGTTCGGGCGTTTCGTCCTCGGCGGTTTCGCTCGGGTCTTGGATCTCGACCACTTTGCCGCCGGGTCTGACGAAAGCGTATTCGCCGCTGACGGTGCGGGCATCGACATGCACCGCCACTTGCGGCGCCTTGCCGTCACCGGCGAGGAATTCCACCATTCGGGCGCGGACTGTTTCCGACTGGGCGTTCTTCATCAAATCGAGCGCAACTTCGAAGGCTCGGGCTTTGTAAAACGCCCTGCTGCTTTCGCTTTCCAGCACGAACTTGTGCTGCACTTCCTGCTGGTATTCCTTCACCTCTGGCCGCTGTAGTGCCTTGTGGAAGCCGTTCGCGGACATGCCACCGGCCTTTGCCGCGTCGGCAATGGACAGGCCGTCACGGACCCGTGCATGCACACAGGCACGAACCTTTGCTGAAATGCGCTTCGATCGGGCGGGGAGTGGATGAATATCTGCCATGCGCCCAAGATACGCGCCCAGAGGCGCCGGCACATGCACAGGAGGGGCCAAAGTGATTGACGCCAAGTTTTTGAGAACGGTTCAGGCGGCAGGCTGGCACATTGAAAGCGCCTCCGAAGAGGCCGTAACCGGCAGATGCCCCGCGCACGGGTGCCAGCAATGCGCCACTCTGAAACCGGGCGGTGATATCCCCGCGGTTGACCCAGACGGGCACAGGGACCACCGGGACATACCCGTAGAGACCTTTGACGATCTGCGCGGCCACCTGCGCCACAGGCGGGAACAGTTGGGCCTGACGATCAAGGAAACCGAGGAAATTGGGGGTATCGCGCAAGACCACCTTGCCAAGTTCGAGAAGGACGACAGCCGACGGCTGCCAAACGCTCAAACAGCCATCGAGTGGGCCCAGGCGCTTGGGTACGAAGTGGTATTGCGTCCAGGCCCAATGACAGCCCTTGGCCTTCGAACAATTGCCGACACGCGGTCGAAGCTGAAACACCGAAGGCGTCGGTTTGAGATCGAAGCAGAGTGGCGCGCCGGACCGGAGTCAGAACGTCCGAAGGTTGGGCCCAAGCCGAAGATTTATTCCTCGGGCTAGAATGCATGATTTTCTGTAGGTTTGGGTTGTCAGGTGGCGTACAATTTAAAGTATTCAGCTGCCGCGATTTGTTCTATTGGCCGCACTTCGTACTTCACGGTTCCGGGATTTCAGATTGGGCCATATTAAACGAATGGGTATTGATAGATGAAGGGAAGAGACCGCAACAAACTCTGTTGGTGTGGTTCTGGCAAGAAACAAAAAAAATGCCATTGGGATCGAGAAAATCAGCAGAGAGACAACCCTTGGGTTGCGGTGGACCAAAACAAGAAAGCATTTTCCCGAAAGCGTTGTCTGGCATGCGATGCAGGCTTGGGGCCTTGTGAGGGCCCTGTGGTCAAAGCTCACACGGTTTCGCGCCGTCCAAATTTGGCAAAGATTGCCGTAAACGGTCATGTGCTGCACTACACTGCAAGCATCAAGGACTTGAGCAAAAATGCTGGTAAACTTTCCATAAATAGGATCGGCATCAAAGACGCTTCAGTATTTCATGGCTTTTGCAGCAAGCATGACCGTGAATTATTCTCCTGCATTGAAAACGAGCCTTTTGTCGGTCAACCAAATCAATGCCTAGCAATAGCGTATCGGACAATTAGTCGGGAACTCTATGGGAAGGATGCTGCTGCGCATCTACGTGAGACACTTCGCGGAGGCGACAAAGGAAAGCATCATATTGAACAGGTAATTTTCCAGAGGATGCTTGACGATATCAACACTGGAAATGAAGCTGCCCGTCGCGACGCGAGTGCCACACATAAATGGCTGACATCTGCGCTCGTCAACAATCAACCTGATATAATTGGTTCACTCATTTTGGAGTTTGATGCACCATTGCCATTCATGTGTGCAGGTGCCTGGTCACCATTTACAGACTTTAACGGAAATGTGCTTCAGGACGGGTATTTAGATCCGCTACTTGAACAGATATTCGTCTCTTCATTTGCTGGTGACAATAGTGCAATGCTTTGTATTTCGTGGCGGAACATTGAAAACGCTCCTGGTAAAGTCATTGCAGGGCAAATAGCGGAACTTCCAGCTGATCAGCAGGCTTCAGCATTCTTGCAACTAGTGGTGAAGCACATAGAAAATATATTCTTCAACCCGGATTGGTTTGAGGGCTTGGGTAAAGAGCAGAGAGAACAGTTACTCGAGTTAGCAAGTGACGGGTTGGATAGTATGGGTGGCGTTCCATCTTCCCCCGTACGTTTGGGGGTAGATTTTCAATTACCGGCATGCTCGAGATTATTTCGACAATAGTTATTTAGAAATGAAAATTTCAGAAGGCGTTCAAATTGAAATGCCGCGCGAGCGCTGGTGGACTATACCTTTTCCGGCGCGCGAATTTTGCCCCCACCCCCCCTAATCGGGCCTCATATATAGCGCGATAGGGGGCGGGGGTCTGATCGACCGGCACCGCCCCCCCTTGGCCTACGCTACAACCTTGGGCGATCTGTCCTGCTGTTCCAGCTTTTCCAGATTGAGGACCAAGTCTTGCGCCCTTTCATGGGCGATCCACGCCATTGCAGCAACAGCGTTGGCCATGTCGGGATCATCGTTCATTTTGGAGATACCTTCCAGCAGCCCGGCCAGCATGGTTGCATCCGTCTGGCAGTCGTTAATCGTCTTCATGTCGTTCCCTCTCGATTTGATGCTGACTCGGACCATTCCGAGCCAAGGGCGATAAGTTCGAGATTGGAGACAGACTTTTTCCCGATGGTGGGAAAAGTGGTGGGACGATCTGAGGGTGCCTCGGTTTACCCTGTAAATTCAATTACTTGTCTGGGTAACGTGGCAGCCCGTAGGGGAATCGAACCCCTCTTTCCAGGTTGAAAACCTGGCGTCCTAACCGATAGACGAACGGGCCATGCCGTGGCGTGAGGCGTTACCTAGAAAAAACCCGGCCCCGACGCAAGAGGCATTTTGCAAAAAAGTGCATGTCCGCGATCTTTTAATCAGGGCCGTTTCGCAAACCCCTTGTAAACATGGAATTTGCAGGGCTCAGCTCGTGGCCGGAGCAGCGTCTTCGAGGCGCAGTTGTACGGTTTGACGGCCGCCCCAACTGTTGATGTCCAGCCGACCGGCCAAATGGAATCGCGCCCCGCCGTGATTTTCCAGAGCGGGTCCGAGCGGGCCGTCGAACGCGCCGAAGGCGATGGCGTCGATCTGGCCGGACAGCCCGTCGCCAAAGCGCAGTTTCAGGTGCGAGTCACCCACCCGTTTGGCAAATCCGATGCTCATGTCGGGAAAGACATAGCGCGGCCCCGGCGCACCTGCGCCGAAGGGGCCTGCGCTGTCGATCTGTTCGACCAGATCGACGCTGGCTGCGCCCGGCATCAGGACCCCATCCACTCGCAGGTCGGCGGGGCCGGTGCTGCCTGCCCCCTGACGTTTCAGCAATATTGAGAGCCGCTCCATCGCCGCGTCCAGTTGGTCGCGCGCCACGGTCAGGCCCGCGGCCATGCGGTGCCCGCCCCCTTTGATCAAGAGCCCTTCGGCCGCCAGCCGTTGGATCGAAGCCCCCAGATCGACGCCCGAGACCGACCGGCCCGACCCCTTGCCCTCGTCCCCGTCCAGCCCGATCACGATGGCGGGGCGGTTGGTCAGTTCCTTGAGGCGCGAGGCGACGATCCCCACAACACCGGGATGCCAGCCTTCGCCTGCGGCCCAGACCAGCGGGGCCTCCAGCCCGCGTGCCTCGGCCTGTTCCAGTGCGGCGGCGCGCACGGCGGCTTCGACCTCGCGCCGGTCGGTGTTGAGCTGATCCAGTTTTTCAGCCAGTGCACGGGCCTCGGACGGGTCGCGGGTGGCCAGCAGGCGGGCGCCCAGATCAGCCTTGCCAATCCGTCCGCCGGCATTGATGCGCGGCCCCAGAACAAACCCGAGATGATAGGCCGTCGGTGCAGTATCCAGACGCGCGATGTCGCCGAGTGCGACAAGGCCCGGACGATCCCGGTGTGCCATGATCCGCAGGCCCTGTCGCACGAAGGCGCGGTTGACCCCCTTGAGCGGCGCGACATCCGCCACGGTGGCCAGCGCGACAAGATCCAGCATCGCCATCAGGTCGGGGCCTTTCTGCCCGGCCTCGCGCAACTGGCGGCCCGCCTCGACCAGCATAAGGAACACCACCGCGGCGGCGCAGAGATGCGCCAGATCGCCGGATTCGTCTTGCCGATTGGGGTTTACCACGGCCAGCGCCTCGGGCAGGGTTTCGCCGCCCAGGTGGTGATCGAGAACAATCACGTCCGCCCCCTTTGCGGCGGCGATGGCATCGTGGCTGAGCGTGCCGCAATCGACGCAGACGATCAGGTCGTGCCGGGCCGCCAGATCGGCCATGGCCGGTTCGTTGGGGCCGTACCCTTCGTCAATGCGATCGGGAATATACAGTGTGGCTTGCAGCCCCATCTGGCGCAGCCAGTCGATCAGCAGCGCTGCCGAACTGCCGCCATCCACATCGTAATCGGCAAAGATCGCTATCTTTTGCCGGGTGGTTGCGGCTTGCAGAAAACGCGTTGCCGCAACTTCCATGTCTTTCAGGCTGTGCGGGTCGGGCAAAAGGTCGCGCAATTGCGGAGCGAGATAGGTTTCCGCCTCGGCCTCGGGAACGCCAAGCCGCGCCAGTGTCTGGCACAGCGGACGGGGCAGGGCGGTGGACTGGGCCATTGCCTCGGCCAGGCGCTCGACCTCCGGGCCGGGGCCGATCCAGCGCCGACCGCTCAGCGATTGGGTGATCCCCAGATAGGCGTCCACCACCGCCCCGTGATCTCAGCGAATGGGGTTGCGGTAGATCATGCGGCGCAGCGATCCGGTTTTCGAGCGCATCAGAACGGTTTCTGTTTCCACATAGGTGTCGCGCTGCTTGATACCCGACACGACCGAACCGTTGGTCACGCCTGTTGCCGCGATGATAACGTCGGCGGTCACCATTTCATCGCGCGAATAGACACGATCCAGATCGGTGATCCCCGCCTTGGCGGCGCGTCCCTTTTCGTCGTCGTTGCGGAACAGCAACCGGCCCCACATCTGCCCGCCCATGCATTTCAGCGCGCTGGCGCCCAGAACGCCCTCGGGGGCACCGCCTGCACCCATATACATGTCGATGCCGGTCAGATCCGGCTCTGCACAGTGCATGACACCGGCTACGTCACCGTCCGAGATCATGTAGATCGCGGCGCCGGTCGCACGCACATCGGCAATCATCTCCTCATGGCGGGGACGTTCCAGAATGCAGACCGTGATGTCGGAGGGTTTGCAGCCCTTGGCCTTGGCCAGTGCCTCGACCCGCTCACGCGGGCTCATGTCGAGCGAGACGACATCCTTGGGGTAACCCGGCCCGATGGCCAGCTTGTCCATGTAAACATCCGGCGCGTGCAGCAGCGTGCCGCGCGGGGCCATGGCGATGACGGTCAGCGCATTGGGCATGGCCTTGGCGGTCAGCGTCGTGCCTTCCAGAGGATCGAGCGCGATATCCACGCCGGGGCCGTCGCCGGTGCCGACCTCTTCGCCGATATACAGCATGGGCGCTTCGTCGCGTTCACCTTCGCCGATGACGACGACGCCCTTGATCGCCAGCATGTTCAGTTGTTCGCGCATGGCGTTCACCGCCGCCTGGTCGGCGGCTTTCTCGTCGCCGCGACCGATCAGGTCGGCGCAGGCCAGGGCGGCTGCCTCGGATACACGGGCAAGGCCCAGAGAAAGCATGCGGTCGTTGAAATCGGCAGGGGCTGTCATGGCAATTCCTTGGTGTTTTCGTTCTTTTCAAGCCTGCCAAGCATTAGCGGCAGGACCGGTGTGGCACAAGTGCGGGTTCAAACCGTTTCGATCCGCAGGGCGACGGGGGCCGAGGCGATCACATCCAGTTTTGTCATTGCATCCAGCGCACCGTCGAGTGCGGTGCGGGTGGTTTTATGGGTCACGATCAGCACCGGTGCGGTCGTGTCGTCATGGCGATACTGGCGCATCCGGTTGATCGAGATGCCTGCTTCGCCCAGAACGGTGGCGACCTTAGCCAGGGCACCGGGTTTGTCTTCGAGCGACATGCGCAGGTAATAGGGGGCCGGTGTGGCTGCACGCGCCGGTTTCGCCTGTTGAAGTTCTGTTGCGGGCTGGCCGAACGTGGACAGGCGAATGCCGCGGGCGATGTCCATCACATCCGCCATTACCGCACTTGCGGTTGGGCCTTCTCCCGCGCCGGGGCCGCGCAGCACGATCTGTTCGACCATATCGCCTTCGAGAACCACCATGTTGGTGCCGCCTTCGAGCTGGCCAAGGGGGCTGCTGGCGGGGACGAGACAGGGCGACATGCGCTGTTCCAGCCCGCGCCCGGTCAGTTGTGCGACGCCCAGCAGTTTGATGCGATACCCCATGTCGGCGGCGTGGCTGATATCCTCCAGCGTGACGGACTGGATGCCCTCCAGTTCCACGGCGTCGAAATTCACCTGCGTACCGAAGGCGATCGAAGACAGAAGCGCCAGCTTGTGCCCGGCGTCGATACCGCCCACGTCGAGATTGGGGTCGGCTTCGAGATAGCCCAGCTTGTCGGCCTCTTCGAACAGGGCGTTATAGCCCTGTCCGGTGGCCTGCATCCGGGTCAGGATATAGTTGCAGGTGCCGTTCATCACGCCCATCACGCGGGTGATGTCGTTGCCGGCCAGCCCTTCGGTCAGGGCCTTGATGACCGGGATGCCACCCGCCACAGCGGCTTCGAACCGCAAGACGCTTCCGGCGGATTCTGCTGCTTTTGCAAGGGCTTGGCCGTGATGCGCCAGCATGGCCTTGTTGGCCGTGACCACGTCCTTGCCTGCGGCGATGGCGGCTTCGGTTGCGGCCTTGGCGGGTCCGTCGCTGCCGCCCATCAGTTCCACGAACACGTCCACGTCATCGCGTGTGGCCAGTGCAACGGGGTCGTCTTCCCATGCGTAGTCGGACAGGTTGACGCCGCGATCCTTGTCGCGGGTGCGGGCGGACACGGCGGTAATGGCAACCGGGCGTCCGGCGCGGGCGGCCAGCAGTTCCGCCTTTTGGCGGACGATCTTGACGACGCCGGTTCCGACAGTGCCGAGTCCGGCGATACCAAGGCGCAGAGGGTCTGTCATGTCGGTCTCCAATCGTCACATGTCGGCGGCTATCGAAGCGCGATGTAACGGGTTCGACAGTGCCTTGCAACGCGGGTTTTGCGCGAAATGCGTTGTTATTCAACGCCTCGGGACATGCGGGAGCGTGTTTGGCTGTCGACCACGCTGCCGCTGAGGCGGGCGGCACGGGTGCGCAGGCGAGCGATGCGGGCTTCCATCGTGGCGGTGTCGGTGTCTTCGATCCTGTTCCCGGGAACACCGGCGCGCAGGGTTTCGACGGGCTCCAGAGTCATGTAGGGGGCGTTGCGGGCCTCTTCGCTGACGGTGTCCTCAAGCGCGGGGAATTGAGTGCATCCGGTTGCGAAAACCGCTGTCAGGGCCAGGAAAACAAGGGCATCGGAGCGCATCGGCGGGGAACCTCGGAGCGTGGTGTTGTTTCCCTCTTGCCACTGTTTGGCCCTCAAGGGCAAGCGGGGGCTTTGATTTGAACGGGTGTTCAGATAATTCTGGGATCATGGCCAGAACCCAGGGATCACATTCCGATATCACCGGCCCGCGTGTGCGGGAGGCGGCGCTGCGGCTGTTTGCTGAAAACGGTTATGCTGCTGTTTCCATGAGACAAATCGCCGGTGAAGTGGGGGTGCAGGCGGGGGCGCTGTATAATTACACGCCCGACAAGCAGAGCCTTCTGTTCGACCTGATGAAAGGGCATATGGACGATCTGCTGCGGGCGTGGGCGGCTCAATCCGTGCCCGAGACTCCGCAGATGGCACTGGAGCAATTCACCCGGTTTCATATCCGGTTTCACCATGACCGGCCCGAAGCGGTGTTCGTGTCCTATATGGAGTTGCGCAACCTGACGCCGGAAAATTTCGAGGTAATCGAAGGGCTTAGGCGCAGGTACGAAAACCAGTTGGAAGCGATCCTGCGCCGTGGCGTGGCCGCCGGGGTCTTTGATGTGGCCGATCCGAAGATCGCGGCGATGGCGGTGATCGCGATGCTGACGGGGGTCAATACATGGTATCGCGAGGAAGGGCGGTTGAGCCTGCCGGAGGTCGAACAGATCTACTGGAGCATGGTGCGCAAGGCGGTGTCGGCCTGATTTTGGGCGAATCGCGGTTAACAGACTGACCCGCAAAGATATTCCGGTTCGGTATCATGTCGGTATGACGTCGGTATCGCGTCGGTGCGGGACACCGAAACACCGGGGGTAACGGGGCGCGCGCAGGTCGAAACGTACGAAATGGACGCGGGTTTCGTACGAAACGCGAAACGCATTTCGCGGCATGGCCCGTAACGTACCGGAAAACCTTATCGTTGTGACTTGGTCGGATTGCTGTTGCCCCCAGACTCTATTCCGATAGTTTTTGTCGTGATTGTATCTTTGGAACGGTCTCAGCGCTCAGGTGTTCGCAGGGCGCGGATGTGGCTCGCCCATGGACTTTGTAAGGACCGGACATGCCCGTATCGAGACCGATGAACTATGCGCACCTGATTTCCGTAAATGTCAATGACGGTAGTTCAGTCGGAATGACCTGGCTGCCGGAAATGCCTCTTGAGCTACATACAAGTCTTCAGTTGGGACGTGCCACGCCCGAGGAGTTCCCCGAGGGTCAGGCTCTGCTGATCCGCAAGTTGGCCAAGGGCAAGGTTCCCGAGGTGATAGGCATGTCGACGGGGCCGTTCGTTCTGGCGCCGATCCTGCGGGAGTTTCTGGAAACGCACGAACCCGGCGTGCATCGGTTTTTCCCGGTTCGCATCCTGACGGAAAAACCGGAGAACGGAACAACCGAACACGGCCTGCACTGGCTGCTGTTGCCGCCCCCACCCGTGGACTGTCTGGATTTCGAAGGCACAGTGTTCAGATACGACGCCCAAGGCAAACCCTGGTCGCGCAGAAGGGACGACAACTGGTGTTGGGGAGGAGGGGTGCCTTCGGACCCGGATGAACCTTGCGCATTTCATGGAGATAAGGTGCAGGGACGGCATGTGTGGCGCTACACGACCGGGATCATGCGGGGCCGCTTTATGAGTAGATACGCCTGTTCGATGGAATTCTGGCGATTTTATCGCGCCCACAGGATGTTGGGCTGGGCATCTGGTAAAATATGCACAGTGGAGTAACAGGGTACCCGCTCGTATCACCACACTTGCCTTTCTCCGGCGGGGCGGTGATGGTGCCGATATCGCCAGCAAAGGACCTGCCGCCATGACCGATGACTGCCTGTTTTGCCGGATCGCCAAGGGTGAGTTGCCCGCCCATCGGGTGTACGAGGACGAGCACATCATGGCCTTTCTGGACCTGCACCCCATTCGTGCGGGGCATGCGCTGGTCATTCCCAAGGCGCATCATGTCTGGTTCGAGGATTTGCCCGAAGATCTGGCGACGCGGATCACCACCTGCGCGCAGGTGCTGGCGCGGCGGATGAAGGCGCTTTACGGGGTCGAGAGGGTGTCGATGTTCTATACCGGCATTCATGTGCCGCACGCCCATGCACATGTGGTGCCGATGCATCATGTGCACGATGTATCGTCGCAGATATATCTGAAAGACGGGCCCGAAGGATATTCCCTGCCGCCGCAACTGGCGGATGAGCGGATGGCCGAAATCGCGCGGGATTTGCAGGCGGCGTTCGGAGCGGAGTGAACGGGCAGGGCCTGTGGTCCTGAAGAGCATAACATAGCTCGGATATATCCCATCCCCGGATCGCTTGCGATCCGGTTCGCGCCCGACCCCGCCCCCCAGGGCGGGCGCGAACCTGCCGTTGCTTCTTTTCCCTTACGGGAAGACCTTCGTCAGTGCGCGGGCTTGATGAAGGTGCCGTTGCGCAACTCGCGCATGGCCTGTTGCAACTCCTCGGTCGTGTTCATCACGATGGGGCCGTGCCATGCGACGGGTTCCTGAATGGGCGCGCCCGAGATCAGAAGGAAACGGATGCCCTGTTCCCCGGCCTGCACCGTTACCTCGTCGCCGGTGCCGAAGCGGATCAGCGTGCGGTTGCCGGACATGTCGCGGATGTTGACCTCTTCGCCCATGACCTCCTTTTCCAGCAGCACGCCCGAGGGCTGGCTGGCATCGGCAAAGGCGCCGGCCCCTTCGAACACATAGGCGAAGGCGCGGCGGTAGGTATCGACCCGGAAGGTCTTTTTCACGCCCGGCGGCACGCTGATATCCAGGTATTGCGGATCGGCGGCGATCCCGTCCACGGGGCCGCGCCTGCCCCAGAAATCGCCCACGATCACGCGCACGGTGGTGCCGTCGTCATCGGTGATCTCGGGGATGTCGCCGGATTTGACATCCTGATAGCGCGGCGCGGTCATCTTGTGCGCCGAGGGCAGGTTGGCCCAGAGTTGGAAGCCGTGCATCTGGCCCTGTGCGTTTCCCTTGGGCATTTCCTGATGCAGGATGCCCGACCCGGCGGTCATCCATTGCACATCGCCCGCCCCCAATGTGCCGCTGTTGCCAAGGCTGTCGCCGTGATCGACGGTGCCGGACAGGACATAGGTGATGGTTTCGATCCCGCGATGGGGGTGCCACGGGAATCCCTGTTCGAACTTCGCCGGGTCGTCGTTGCGGAAATCGTCGAACAACAGGAACGGGTCCAGTTCCGACGGGTGGTGGAAGCCGAAAGCCCGGTGCAGGTGAACGCCTGCACCTTCCGTCGTGGGTTGGGCGAGGCGGGTTTCAAGCGTGGGTCTGATGGACATGGCGCATCTCCTTTCACTTTATCAGGTAACGTCTGGCGCCGGGTTCGCAACAGGGAGGGCTGTGGCGGGGCGAACCGGGGCTGTGCGGAAATGTGAAATGGCGGGTCGGTGACGGCTTTTTCTCGCATCGGTTCCGGTTTCGGGGTAAGCGGCCTGCAAAAGGAGACGACGATGAGCGATGAGGTGCTGGCGGTGATTTCCGCCTCGGCCCCGCGGCGGGTGCTGGGGCTGGGCGCGATACTGGTTCTGGGGGTGGTCGCGGTTTACGTGGCGCTGGCGCGCCCGCCGGAAAACCCGGTATGGATGGCGTTCCTGCTGGTTCTGGGCATCGGGGCGCTGTGGCTGGCGGAGAGGATGCGCCGGGCGACGGCGCACCGGCTGGAACTGACGCGCAGTGAGGTGCGCAGCTCGTCGGGCGAGGTGCTGGCGCGGGTCGCCGATGTGGAGGCGGTCGAACGCGGGGCGTTCGCCTTCAAGCCGTCAAACGGGTTCATGCTGCGCCTGCGGGCAGGGGCGGACACGGGGCGCAGGCGGTGGGAGCCGGGCCTGTGGTGGCGCATGGGCCGCCGGGTGGGGGTGGGCGGTGTCACGCCGGGCCACCAGGCCAAGGCGATGGCCGAAATCCTGTCGGCGTTGATATTGGAAGACCGCTGAGGCCGGGGGACGATCGGCTCAGCAGCCGATGCATTTGACCTGTTCGGCGAAGCGTGGGCTGGTGAAAACACGGGTCTCGACGCCGATATCCTTGTCAAAACCGACAGCCAGCGCAGGATGGTATTTGGAATAGGATTCGACCTGAATCAGGTGTTCGCCATTGCCCATGATCGGCAGGATGTCGTGCCTGGTCCTGATCTCGTCGGTGGTCAGTTCCTTGAGTGGCCCGGTGCCGCGGACCTGTGACCAGACGATGGCGTATTCGTCATCGTCCTTGTTATAGATGATGACCGATATGCGGATCTGGTCCTGGGTGGTGCTGTTGGTGAAATCGTCGAACAGGGTCTTGGTGTTGTCGATATAGGTCGGCGTCAGGCTGCTTTGTTCGCGCGAGATCATGTCGACGACCGTATAGCTCGCCTTTTCGCGGATGCTCTTGTAGCGGTACATCTCGAAAAATTCGGAGGTCGCCGCGACGGCCCAGAACAGGATCGGGACGATGATCACGGCCTCGACGGTCACGGTGCCGTGGGTGGCGTCGCGAAAGCGGGCGAGATAATTTTTCAGGTGAATGAACATCGGCATTTTACTCATGGCTCTTGTACGAAAGCGGCCATAGACACCACGGCGGCCTGCCCGCTGCTGTCTTTTTTCAATGCCCTGCCGAGCGTCGCTTCGGGCATGAGCGGGCTGTATTTCAGGCAGGCGCGCAACAGCATGAGCTGGTTGGTCTGGCCGGGATCGAATTTTCGCACGGGCCTGGTCGGTTCCGCGGCGTCGGTGCAATCGGGAACCGGATCGAGGCTGGCATAGGCGCGGATGTCCACGGGCTTCATTTCAAGCCGCAGGTTTTCCTTGCAGTTTCCGCCCAGCCTGGAAAAATCGCAAACCATGTTCTTGATCGTGGGGTGATCGGGCGGGATGGCGTAGCCCAGCCGGATTTGCCGCACGGTCAGATCGAGGCCGCGTTCCAGAAGCGCGTGGCGCAACGTGATCAGGCTGAGTTCGATCGAAAACACCAGCAGTGCGATGAACACAGGGACGATGATCACGAACTCGACCGAGGCGTTGCCCTCGTCGTCGCGCCTGAACCGCGCAAGCCTGCTGCGAAGGAAACGGATCACTGGGTGAGCCTCAGCTTCTGGACATTGGCGGCGATGGAGCCGAAGGCCTGTTTGATGTTCACCGTGTTGGCGTTATAGTGATAGTCTTCTTCCGAGGCGCAGTTCCTGAGCTTGCCCGCGGCACTGCTCTGAGTGCCCATCTCAAAGGCGATGGTGAAGATCAGGACATTGTCCTTTTCCTTGGTCGCGGCACAGATCGAGCTCATGCGGCTGTCCTTGTCGGACGGGCTGATGCTGCCCGAGCCATAGCGCGAGAACTGGTCGTCGGGGGTGCTGTCGCCGCTGACACGGCGATAGTAATCCGGTGACATCATACCCCAGGCTTCTTCCCACTTCAGGGAAGTTTGTTCGATGATGTAGGGGTAAAGATCGTCGAGGCTCGAGTAATAGTTGTTGTTCTCCGGTTCGTAGTAGTCTTTGGATTTTCTGGGCGTGTAGATGTAGTATCCGGTCAACTCTTCGCTGCCGCGGGTGTAGTCACACTCCCAGGTGCCGACATAGGTCTGTCCGCCCCACCAGCCGCTCCGCTCGTATTCATCGGTGCCGCAATCGGACTCGCGGGTCGAATACTCGAGGATCCTGTCGTACCGGTCCACCAGTTTGGCGCGTTCGAATTTCTTTTCGTTGTATTTGACGAAATAGAGGTTTGAGTTCGGCCCGCGGTAGTCGTTCCAGGTGTGATGCTTGGGCACGTCCGGGTCGATCAGGTCATTGGGGTCATTCAGATGATAGGACCAGTCGTTTGCGCCATCGCCCATCAGGATGATGATCTTGCGCACCTGACCCGTCGTGTAGAGCGCGGGCAGGTCGTTGATATCGGGGTTGACGATGTTGTAGATGATGGGATTGCCGTATTCGTCGGTTCCTGCGCGGTCTTTCTGAAGGTCGGCGACCACCGGGCGGAATGCCGGGTCGATCAACGCGGAGGCCCATTTCATGCCCATGTCCGCCGAGGTACTGCCTGCGGCCTTGAGCGAGTCGATCTTCGCCGCCAGCGGGGCATAGGTGCTTGCGTAAGGCAGGATGCGGAAATAGTCGTCGGTAAAGCACGTGCGGTTATAGGCGCTCGAGCTGCCGTATTCCACGTTGCCATTGCCGACCTCGCCGAAATCGCCATAGACCGAGGTGAAAATCGTCTGGGCATAGGCGCGATCGGGGTCGATCGAGGAACTGTTGAATTCATCGTCGGTGAAGTCCAGACAGGTTGAGTAGCCATGCTGCTTGTCGACTGCAAGCACGTCGAATATTTCCTTTGGCGGGGTGACGTTCCAGCTGTAGGGAACGATGGAAATGGTGGTGGAGCCTTCGTCCGACTTGTTCAGGACGTCGCTGACGAATTCCTTGGCAGCTTCCTTCAGTTTTGTCAGGCGGGTGCCGGCCATCGAGCCCGACACGTCGAGCGCCAGAACGATTTCCATCTTGGGCGATGCGATGGCGGCTGTGGAGACGCCCCCTGCGTTCAGCGTGTCGATCCCCGACAGTTTCATCAGCAACGTGTTCATCGTCATCGAGGCGGAGGCCGTCACGCGTTTGCTGTTGATGCCGGCGTCGATATCCTTGTCGGGGTCGATCTCGTGCAGGTATTCCTGCAATCCGGCGGCGTCGAAGTAATCTTCGACGATGTTCTTGATATCCTCATTTGTCGCTCCGGCCGGAGCGCCCGCACCCGCAAGCACGGCGCTGTCCAGCGTCGCCTGAATGTGCGTGCGCTGCATTTCGTGGCGCATCGTGTCGATACCAAGGCCCGCAGCGGCCAGCATTATGACAAAGAAGAAGAGCGCGAGAATGACCATCGCGCCGGAGTCTTCGGAGGCGAACGCACGGGCCCGTGCATTGAATTTTTCGGGAAATTTCAGCGCGCTCCATGAAGCGATCATTGCACGTTTGAAATGCGTCTTAGCCGAACCTGTCATGCTCACACCTTTCGGGGGAAAACATCCCCTGTAACGGACTCCGAGGCAGGCTGTATTAATGAATTATATGGCGAAAATAAGGCGAAAAACCGCCTCTAATGCATTGTTTATACGGAGATTTTACGCAATCTTGCCGAGTCCCGATCATTGTTCGCGAAGTTCCGACAATGCTGTGGTCCGGCAGGGGTAAACCAACAGTTCGCGTCATGGTTGTCAAGGTGATTTTGGGGGGTGAAAACGAATTGCACAAGTTTCAGGCGGTATGGGTGGACAAAATTGTCGCAGGCATTAACCATGTTCCCACGATTGCGGTGTATTGATCGCAGCGGCCGGAGACACTCCGGAGGTATAAGGGAGACCCGTGATGTCAGCCATTAAAGAACCGACCTTTCGCGAAAGCGTGGACCTGATGTTCAACCGCGCGGTGGCGCTGATGGATCTGCCGCCCGGCATGGAGGAAAAGATCAGGGTCTGCAACGCGACATACACGGTGCGGTTCGGTGTGCGCCTGCGCGGCGAGATGCATACATTCGTGGGCTACCGCAGTGTTCATTCGGAACATATGGAGCCGGTCAAGGGCGGTATCCGCTACGCCACCGAGGTCAATCAGGACGAGGTCGAGGCTCTGGCCGCGCTGATGACCTACAAATGCGCACTGGTGGAGGCGCCGTTTGGCGGCTCGAAGGGCGGTTTGTGCGTGGACCCGCGCGAATGGGACGAGTACGAACTTGAACGGATTACCCGCCGGTTCGCCTATGAACTGGCCAAGCGCGACCTGATCCACCCCAGTCAGAACGTGCCGGCCCCCGATATGGGGACGGGCGAACGTGAAATGGCATGGATCGCCGATCAGTACCGGCGCATGAACACCACCGATATCAACGCGCGGGCCTGCGTGACCGGCAAGCCGGTGAACGCGGGCGGCATTCAGGGCCGGACCGAGGCCACGGGCCGGGGCGTGCAATATGCCCTGCGTGAATTTTTCCGCCACCCCGAGGATATCAAGGTTGCCGGTCTGAGCGGGTCGCTCGATGGCAAGCGTGTGATCGTACAGGGCCTTGGCAACGTGGGGTATCACGCCGCCAAGTTCCTGAGCGAAGAAGACGGTTGCAAAATCATCGCGGTGATCGAACGGGATGGTGGCCTTTATGATCCCGAAGGTCTGAATATCGAAGAACTGCACAAATGGATCGCCAAACATGGCGGGGTCGATGGATATCCGTCCGGGCAGTTCATCCGGGACGGATCGAAATATCTGGAGGAAGAGTGCGATATCCTGATCCCGGCCGCGCTGGAAGGGGTGATCAACCTTGGCAATGCCGACAACATCAAGGCCCCGCTGATCATCGAGGCGGCGAACGGGCCGGTGACCGCCGGAGCAGATGAGATTCTGCGCAACAAGGGGATTGTGATCATCCCCGACATGTATGCCAACGCGGGCGGTGTGACGGTATCGTATTTCGAATGGGTCAAGAACCTGAGCCATATCCGCTTTGGCCGCATGGGCCGCCGCCAGGAAGAGGCACGCCATGAACTGATCGTGCGCGAACTGGAAAAGCTGGACGATCATCTGGGCGATGCCTGGACCATGTCGCCCAATTTCAAGGAGAGATACCTGCGCGGCGCGGGTGAGCTGGAACTGGTGCGTTCGGGGCTGGACGACACGATGCGCACGGCCTACCAGTCCATGCGCGAGATCTGGCACTCGCGCGAGGATTGCGACGACCTGCGTACCGCGGCCTATCTGGTGTCGATCGAGAAGGTTGCGGCCAGCTATCGCGCGCTCGGGCTGTAGCGTCAGGCTGGCGCGCCGCGGCGCGCACATCTTGTCATCCGATACTGAAATGGCCGGGGCGTTGCCCCGGCCATTCGCCGTTTTGATCATTGCGTTTTGAGTGGGCTCTTGGTTCAGTTCCAGGGAAGGATCAGGGAGTGGGTGATGCGGTTTTCAGGTCTGCGCGTTCTCAGGGAAGGCTTGAGCGGAAACAAGGGCTGGCAGGCGCAATGGCGCGATGCAGAGCCCGGGGATGCCTATGACGTGGTGATCATCGGCGGCGGCGGGCATGGGCTGTCCACGGCCTATTACCTGGCGCGGGAACACGGGATCACCAATGTCGCCGTTCTGGAAAAGGGATATCTGGGCGGCGGGAACGTGGGGCGCAACACCACCATCGTGCGCGCCAATTACTTCCTGCCCGGCAATTCGGAGTTCTACAGCCATTCCCTGAAACTGTGGGAGGGGCTGGAGGCGGACCTGAACTATAACGTGATGCACAGCCAGCGCGGGCAGATCGGGCTGTTTCATTCCGATGCGCAGCGCGATGCGGCGATCCGGCGGGGCAACGCGATCCGCAATCAGGGCGACGATGCCGAGTTGCTGGACGTGCCGCAGTTGAAGAAGATCCTGCCCTATCTCGACTATGAACAGGCGCGGTTTCCGATACATGGCGGCATTCTGCAGAGGCGCGCGGGCACGGCGCGTCATGACGCGGTGGCCTGGGGCTATGCGCGCGGCGCCAGCGACCGGGGCGTCGACCTGATCCAGAATTGCGAGGTGACGGGGATCGACATCGAGGGCGGGCGCGTGACCGGGGTGCAGACCAGCCGCGGCGCGATCCGGGCAAAGAAGGTCGCGGTGATCGTGGCCGGGCGATCGAGCCAGGTGGCGGCGATGGCGGGGATGCGCCTGCCGATCGAAAGCCATGTCTTGCAGGCGTTCGTCACCGAGGGGCTGAAGCCGGTGGTCGACCATGTGGTGAGCTTTGGCATGGGGCATTTCTATATCAGTCAGTCGGACAAGGGCGGGCTGGTGTTCGGGGGCGATCTGGATATGTATGCCTCGTACGCGGCGCGCGGGAACCTGCCTTTGGTCGAGCATGTCATGGAGGCCGGCATGGCCCTGATGCCGATGATCGGCAAGGCGAAGGTCCTGCGCAGCTGGGGCGGGATCATGGACATGACGCCGGATGGCTCGCCCATCATCGACCATTCGGGGATCGGCGGGCTCTATCTGAATTGCGGTTGGTGCTATGGCGGGTTCAAGGCGGTGCCGGGCTCGGGCTTTTCCATGGCGCATCTGGTGGCGACGGATCGCCACCACGGCCCGGCGGCGCGGTTCCGGCTGGACCGGTTCCGCACGGGCCGGGGGCTGATGGACGAAGAAGGCACCGGCAGCCAGCACAGCCTGCACTGACGGCGCAGGTCCGAGAGGGCGGGATATGAGTATTTTGACCGAGACAAAGCCGGGGAGGGCGCAATGAGGATCACCTGTCCGCTATGCGGTGAGCGGGACCGGCGCGAATTCTATTATCAGGGCGCGGCGGTGGCCCTGACCCGGCCCGAACCGGAGGCCGGGGAGGCGGCGTGGGACGATTATATTCACAATCGCGAAAACCCGTGTGGCGTGACCCGTGACCTGTGGCATCACGAAATGGGCTGCGGTGCGTGGCTGGTGGTGATGCGCAACACGGCCACCCATGAGGTGTTGGAGGTCGAACTGGCCACGGATGCCAAGAGGACGGGCGCATGAGGATCGGCGGCGAGGGCCTGATCAACCGCGAGCGGCGGCTGAAATTCCGCTTCGACGGGCGCGAATACTGGGGATTTCAGGGCGACACGCTGGCCTCGGCGCTGATGGCCAACGGGTTGCGCGTGGTGGGGCGCTCGTTCAAGTATCACCGTCCGCGCGGCGTGTTCACGACCGGCAGCGAAGAGCCGAACGCGCTTGTCACCGTGGGCAAGGGGCCGGGGCAGGAACCCAACCTGCGCGCGACCACGCTGGAACTGTACGAGGGGCTGGAGGCGCGCAGCCAGAACGCGTGGCCGTCGGTCGATTTCGACGTGATGGGCATCAATGACCTTGCCGCGCCGTTTCTGGGGGCGGGGTTTTATTACAAGACCTTCATGTGGCCCCGGGCCTTCTGGGAACGTGTTTACGAGCCGGTGATCCGCCGCGCCGCCGGGTTGGGCGCGCTGTCGCGCGAGGCGGCGGCGGAGCGGTACGAAAAGGCCTTTGCGCATTGCGATCTTCTGGTGATTGGGGCGGGGCCTGCCGGGCTGATGGCCGCACTGGTGGCGGCGCGCGCCGGGGCGGACGTGATCCTGGCCGACGAGGAGACGCGCCCCGGCGGGCGGCTGACGCTGGAGCGGATCGAGGTGGACGGGCGTCCGGGGCATGTCTGGGCCGCGGATATCCGGGCGGAGCTGGCCGGGATGGACAATGTGCGCCTGATGCCGCGCACCAGCGTGATCGGGGCCTACGATCAGGGCACCTATGGCGCGTTGGAGCGGCTGGCCCCCGATGTGGCGGCACGGGACGGTGCTCCGCGCGAGTGTTTCTGGCGGATCGTGGCGCGGCGCGCGGTGCTGGCGGCGGGCGCGCTGGAGCGTCCTGTGGCATTCGCCAATAACGACCGGCCCGGTATCATGACGGCGGGGGCCGTGCGGGGCTATGTCAATCGCTGGCGAGTGGCACCGGGCCAGCGTGTGGCGGTGTTCGGCAATACCGACGGTGCGCATCGCACGGCGTCTGACCTACTGGCGGCGGGGGTGCATGTGGCCGCGCTGATTGACGCGCGGCACGGGGCCAAGTGCGAGTTCGACGTGCCGTTCTATCCCGGAATGCAGGTGTGCGACGCCCAGGGGCGCAAGGGGCTGGAGGCGATCACGCTGACCGGGCCGCGCGGTACGGACAGGATACAAGCGGATTGTCTGGGCATCTCGGGCGGCTGGAACCCGACGGTGCATTTGACCTGTCATATGGGCGGGCGGCCCGACTGGAACGCACAAATCGCCGGCTTCGTCCCGCGCGAGGGTGCGGTGCCGGGGTTGCGCGCCGCCGGGGCGTGCAATGGCGTGTTCTCGACGCAGGCTTGTCTGGAGAGCGGTGCGCGGGCCGCGCGGGCGGCATTGGAGGAAATGGGCCTGAGCGTGCCGGAGGTTCCGGTGCCGCGTGCCGAGGACGGGGCCTATGACATTCAGCCGCTGTGGCATGTGCCGGGCAAGGGGCGTGCGTGGCTGGATTTCCAGAATGACGTGACGGTCAAGGATGTGCAGTTGGCGGCGGCCGAAAACTTCCGCTCGGTCGAGCACATGAAGCGCTACACCACGCAAGGCATGGCCCCGGATCAGGGCAAGACCTCGAATATCGGAGCTTTGGCGGTGCTGGCCGACACCACTGGGCAGGGTATCCCGGAAACCGGCACGACCACCTATCGCCCGCCCTATACGCCGGTGGCGATTGCCGCGCTTGGTGCGGGTGGGCGGGGGCGTGGCTTTGCGCCGGAGCGGCTGACCACCTCGCACGGGGCCAGCGTACAGCGCGGCGCGGAGATGATCGAAGCCGGGCTGTGGTTTCGGCCCGGCTATTTTCCGGCCGGGGGCGAAACCCATTGGCGGCAGTCCTGCGATCGCGAGGTTCGGATGGTGCGGCAGGCGGTCGGGGTGGCGGATGTCTCGACCCTTGGCAAGATCGACATACAGGGGCCGGATGCCGGGCGTTTTCTGGATTTCGTCTATGCCAACCGGTTTTCGACGCTCAAGGTCGGGCGGGTGCGCTATGGGCTGATGTTGCGCGAGGACGGGCATGTGATGGATGACGGCACCACTGCGCGACTTGGCGAGGATCATTTCCTGATGACCACCACCACCGCGGCGGCGGGGCAGGTGATGCGGCATCTGGAGTTCGTGCATCAGTGCCTGCACCCGGAATGGGATCTGCGCTTCACTTCGGTCACCGAGCAATGGGCGCAGTTCGCGGTGGCCGGGCCCAGGGCGCGCGAGGTGCTGAACGGGGTGCTGGATGCGCCGATTGAGGGCGGGATGTGGCCGTTCATGTCATGCGGGGCGGTGGGCCTTGGCGGTGTTGCCGGGCGGCTGTTTCGTATCTCGTTCTCGGGCGAGCAGGGCTATGAGATTGCGGTGCCGGCGCGTTACGGCGCGGCGCTGTTCGACCTGCTGGTGGAGCGGGCCGAGGCTTTGGGGGGCGGCCCTTACGGGATGGAGGCGCTGAACGTGTTGCGGCTGGAAAAAGGGTTCATCACCCATGCCGAAATTCACGGGCGCACCACGGCGTTCGATATCGGGATGGGCGGAATGGTGAGCAGTGCCAGGGAGAGTATCGGCAAGGCCGCCGCCGCGCGCCCCGGATTGCTGGGCGCGGAGCGCGAGCAACTGGTGGGGCTGAAACCCGTCGGAGCGGTCAGGGAACTGGTGGCCGGGGCGCATCTGTTTGCGCGCGACGCCGAGGCGGTCAGCGCCAACGATCAGGGTTATGTCACCTCGGTCGGGTTTTCGCCGACCTTCGGGCATATGATCGGGCTGGGGTTTCTGAAAAACGGGCGCGCCCGGCATGGCGAGGTGATCCGCATGGTGGACCGCATGAAGGGGTCGCAAACCCTGTGCGAGGTGCAGGACCCGGTGCAGTATGACCCGGACGGAGGGCGGTTGCGTGATTGAACTGAGGGCGAAATCCCCGTGTGACGGCCTGCTGCCGCTGAGCATCGGCGGTGTCACCCTGTCCGAAGCCGCGCCGGGCGCGATGACCTGCCTGATGCCGTACAAGGGGCAGGCGGCGGCGCTGTCCGGGGCGTTGGAGGTTGCCTGTGGCATCGCGGCCCCTGCGCCGGGGCACAGCACCGTGTCGGATGGGGTGCGTATCCTGTGGTTTGGGCGCGAGACGCTGTTGCTGATCGGGCCGGAGCCTGCGCCGGAATTGGCGCAGCATGCGGCGGTGGTCGATCACTCCGATGCCTGGGCCGTCGTGCGGCTGGAGGGGCCGGGGGCGGTGGATGTGCTGGCGCGGCTGGTGCCGGTCGACTTGCGGGAGAGTGCGTTTGCGCCGGGCGCCACGGCGCGCAGCGAGTTGCGGCATATGCAGGCCGCGATCACCCGGCTGTCCGCAGACGCTTTCGAGATCATGGTGTTCCGCGGCATGGCGCGCACGCTGGTGCATGACCTGCGCGACGTGATGGAGAGCGTGGCGGCCCGTGCCGGTCGATAGGATATGTGTTGGATGGGAAGCCGGGCGGTGCATTCCCCGCGTCCGGCCCTTTCAATTTCGGATCACTGCATTACCTTGAGGGATCAAGTGATACGGATTCGAGGATTTTATGACACGTCTTGCCGCTTTTGCCGCCGCTTTGCTCATGGCCATGCCAGTTGCGGCGCAGGACAAGGAAGCCATGTGCGAAAAGACTGCCGATATTGTCGGCAAGGCCGTGACGTCCCGTGCTGACGGGGCGGCGGCGGAGGCCACCGTCAAGGCCGTTACCGGCACGATCGGCGATGCCGACGCGCGGTACAGGCCTGCGGTGCAGCCCATCGTGGATTGGGTTTACACCCTGCCTGAGGAACTTCTGAGCGATGAGGTGGAAGTATCCTACAAAGAGCAATGTCTGGCGCAGTAGTCCCTTGCTCAAAGGCTGGGCTTTGCCCATATACTGAGACATGAGCCTGCCCCCTGGATTTCTGGACGAACTGCGGACGCGTACCTCGCTTGCCCAAGTGGTGGGCCGCAAGGTCATGTGGGACACGCGCAAATCCAATCAGGGCAAGGGCGATCTGTGGGCGCCGTGCCCGTTCCATCACGAAAAGACCGCCAGTTTCCACGTCGATGACCGCAAGGGGTATTATTACTGCTTCGGATGTCACGCCAAGGGCGATGCGATCAGCTTTGTGCGGGAAACCGAAAATGTGGATTTCATGGAGGCCGTGCGCATTCTGGCGCAGGAGGCGGGCATGCCCATGCCCGAACGCGATCCGCAGGCGCAGCAAAAGGCCGACCGACGCACCCAACTGGCCGAAGTCATGGATATGGCCGTGGGTCATTTCCGTCTGCAATTGAAAACCGGCGCGGGGGCTGCCGCGCGCGAGTATCTGGCAGGCCGGGGGCTGGACGAGGCGGCCCTTGAGCGGTTCGAGATCGGTTTCGCCCCCGATGCGTGGCAGGGCATGTGGGACCATCTGAAGGGCAAAGGGGTCGAGGACGATCTGATCCTGGCCTGTGGGTTGGCCAAGCCCAGCCAGAAGGGCGGGCGGCCCTATGATACGTTCCGCAACCGCATCATGTTTCCCATCCGCGATCCGCGCGGGCGCTGCATCGCCTTCGGTGGCCGCGCGATGGACCCGAACGACAATGCGAAATACCTGAACTCGCCCGAGACCGAGCTGTTCGACAAATCCCGCACGCTTTATCATCACGGCCCCGCGCGCGAGGCGGCGGGCAAGGGTCAGCCGCTGATCGTGGCCGAGGGGTACATGGACGTGATCGCGCTGGCTCTGGCGGGATTCGGGGCCTCGGTTGCGCCGCTTGGCACGGCGGTGACGGAACATCAGTTGCAGATGATGTGGCGTATCGCCGACGAGCCGATCATCGCACTGGACGGCGACACGGCGGGCCTGCGTGCGGCGCATCGGGTGATCGACCTTGCGCTGCCGCTGCTGGAGGCCGGCAAATCGCTGCGGTTTGCCATCATGCCCGAGGGGCAGGACCCGGACGACCTGTTGCGCGCCAAGGGTGCCCCGGCGGTGCAGGCGGTGTTGGATGGCGCGTTGCCCATGGTGCAACTGCTGTGGCAGCGCGAAACCGAAGGCCGGGTGTTCGACAGCCCCGAGCGGCGCGCGGCGCTGGACAAGGCCCTGCGCGAAAAGATCAAGCTGATCCGCGATCCGTCGATCCGCAGCCATTACGGGCAGGCGATCAAGGATTTGCGCTGGCAGTTGTTCAACCCGCGGCGGGATAGCTTCAAGCCCGGAACGCGGGCACGCGCGGGCAAGTGGCAGCCGATCCCGACGGCTATGCCTTCGACCAAATCCTCGCTTCTGGTGGCGGCGGACGAGGCGGCGCAGACGCGTCTGCGCGAGGCGGCGATCCTGGCCTCGTTGATCTGCACGCCCGAGGTGTTCGAAGAATTCGAGAGCGCGCTTGAAGTGATGGTCTGCTCGGACCCCGAGCATGACCGTTTGCGCGAGTTGATCCTGCACCATGCCGTTGCGGGGGCCGAGACACTGCACGCCCAGATCGAGGCGGCAATGGGCCCCGAGGCCCTTGAAAACCTGCTGCGGCTGCCCCATGTCGCGCTGGCGCCGCCCGTACGCCACCCGGGCAATGCCGAGATGGCGCGTTTGACGATTGCTGCGGAACTGGCCAAATTGTCGTCCGAGCGCGGATTGAGTGCCGAAGTGAGTGAAGCGGCCGAGGATCTGGCCGGTCTGGCCGACGAGGCGGTGACATGGCGTTTGGGGCAGGCTGCCGAGGAACGCCAGCGCGCCCTGCGCAACCAGACCGAGGACCGTGTTGAATACGATCTTGCCGAGAACGGAGCGCGAATCAATCGCGATGAGCGCGAGCAGTTCGATGCACTTTTGGAGAAGATCAGTTACACCAAGCGTACGCGTTGATTGCGGTTTGGTGAGGAATAGGTAAAGAAAACAGGGTAAACGGGTTTGCGAATCACTTTGTGACGGTATTGATTCGGAATTGCGAATCGCCCGACCGCCCACTGCTCAGGAGACCTTCATGGCCGCCAAGGATAACGAAGACCAGAAGCCCGACGATCAGGAGACAGAGCTTTCTCTGGACATGAGCCAGGCTGCGGTCAAGAAGATGATCGCGGAGGCGCGTGAGAAGGGGTTCATCACTTACGATCAGCTGAACAAGGTTCTGCCGCCCGAGCAGGTCTCGTCGGAGCAGATCGAGGACGTGATGTCGATGCTCAGCGAGATGGGCATCAACATCATCGAGGATGACGAGGCCGAAGAGGAAGAGCAGAAATCCACCGCGGTTGCCGAAGTGGGGCGCCGGGGCGAGCTGACGCTCGGCTCGGGCAAGGAAGAGAAGCTGGATCGCACCGACGATCCGGTGCGCATGTACCTGCGCGAGATGGGCAGCGTCGAGTTGCTGAGCCGCGAGGGCGAGATCGCCATCGCCAAGCGGATCGAGGCCGGGCGCAACACCATGATCGCGGGGCTGTGCGAAAGCCCGCTGACCTTCCAGGCGATCACCATCTGGCGGGACGAACTTCTGGGCGAGGACATCCTGCTGCGCGATGTGATCGACCTCGAGACGACCTTTGGCAACCAGATGGGCGAGGACGGGGACGACGAGGCGCAGCCGGTTGTCGAGGCGGCCAATGTGTCCAACGCGCCGGGCAGCAAGGGCAAGGGCGACGACCAGCCCGAGCTGGACGCCGACGGCAACCCCATCGCCAAGGACGATGACGACGACGAGGACGACGAACAGGCCAACATGAGCCTCGCGGCCATGGAGGCGGCGCTGAAGCCGCGCGTTCTGGAAACGCTGGACCGGATCGCCGACGATTATGAAATGCTGAGCGAAATGCAGGACAGCCGCATTTCGGCCACGCTGAACGAGGACGGCTCGTTCAGCGACAAGCAGGAAGCGACCTATCAGAAGCTGCGCTCGGAAATCGTGGAACTGGTGAACTCGCTGCACCTGCACAACAACCGGATCGAGGCGCTGATCGACCAGCTGTACGGCATCAACCGCCGGATCATGCAGATCGACAGCGCCATGGTGAAGCTGGCCGATCAGGCCCGGATCAACCGCCGCGAGTTCATCGACGAATACCGGGGCCGCGAACTGGACCCCAACTGGCTGGAGGATATGGCGCAAAAGTCCGGTCGCGGCTGGCAGATGTTCATGGAGCGCAGCCCCGAAAAGGTGGCCGAACTGCGCGCCGACATGGCGCAGGTGGGCCAGTATGTGGGCCTCGATATCAGCGAATTCCGTCGCATCGTCGCGCAGGTTCAGAAGGGCGAGAAAGAGGCCCGCCTGGCCAAGAAGGAAATGGTCGAGGCCAACCTGCGGCTGGTGATTTCGATTGCCAAGAAATACACGAACCGCGGCCTGCAATTCCTTGATCTCATTCAGGAAGGTAACATCGGCCTGATGAAGGCGGTGGACAAGTTCGAGTATCGCCGGGGCTACAAGTTCAGCACCTACGCGACATGGTGGATCCGTCAGGCGATCACCCGCTCGATTGCCGATCAGGCGCGCACCATCCGTATTCCGGTGCACATGATCGAGACCATCAACAAGCTGGTGCGCACGGGCCGCCAGATGCTGCACGAGATCGGCCGCGAACCCACCCCCGAGGAACTGGCCGAAAAGCTGCAAATGCCGCTGGAAAAGGTTCGCAAGGTGATGAAGATCGCCAAGGAACCGATTTCGCTGGAGACCCCCATCGGGGACGAGGAAGACAGCCAGCTTGGCGATTTCATCGAGGACAAGAACGTGGTCCTGCCGCTGGACAGCGCCATTCAGGACAACCTCAAGGAAACCACGACGCGGGTTCTGTCATCGCTGACCCCGCGCGAGGAGCGGGTGCTGCGGATGCGCTTTGGCATCGGGATGAACACCGACCATACGCTGGAGGAAGTGGGCCAGCAGTTCAGCGTGACCCGCGAACGTATCCGCCAGATCGAGGCCAAGGCGCTGCGCAAGCTGAAACACCCCAGCCGGAGCCGGAAGCTGCGGAGTTTCCTGGATCAGTAACCGGGCCGTCGGACGGTTTGAAAGGGTCGCGCATGGCGCGGCCCTTTTTCGTTCGCGTTTCGTACAAAACGTACGAAGTGTACGCGGGTTTTGTACGAAACTCGGGGCGATCCGGTGGAGGTGTCTCCATGATGGACGCAATGGACGGTTTCGGTGGGTTTTGGGGGCGGAGTCTGCGCGCGGGTTGTTAACCGGCGGGCGGATGGGGCAGGGGTGCGGGCGCTTTTGAAGGGTCGGGTAAACAGGGCGCGCGGTGGGTAATCGTGAACAGGGCGTGCGGGGGGGTGGGGTGTGGCTGGTTTTTCGCCCGGTCTGTGCGGTCGCTTAACCGTTTCTGGTGCAGAGCCGGGTATCGCTGGGCCGCGGTGCGGCGATCCTTCCTGTGGGCAGTGGCACTTTATGGTAGCCAAATCATGAAATGGTCAGAGCGTGGCGCTTACATCAGACAAATCGCCGTGCCGGGGGGCGGCCCGGCGATGCGCGGCGGCCTGCGGCCGCTGTTTCGCGCTTGGGAGAAAGGCTCCAATGCGCTCGATCCGAACAATCGTCGGACATGGTGTCGATGGCAACAATACGGGACATACCGGACCTTGCCCTTGCCCGGACTCAAGGCGCGCTTTGCGCGCCGCCGGGCATCGCCCGACCGCCCCCCGGGCGGGCCCGGCCCGGCCCGCAAGGTCGGCTTCGGGCGCAACGCAAGAGCGATAAGCCACGCCTCGCCTGAGGCGTGCGGCGGGCCGGGTTGTTCCCCTTGCGCCGGAGGGCGCTTTGGCGCAGCGTAGTGTCATGCAAACCAGTTTCACCATTCCGACGCGGGGGGCGGCGCTCTATGAGATCACCGATCAGGTGACTGGCTGGGTGCGCCAGATGCAGGTGCAGCAGGGGCTGCTGACGCTGTTCATCCGCCATAGCTCGGCCAGTTTGCTGATACAGGAAAACGCCGACCCGGATGTGCGGCGCGATCTGATGGCCTATTTCAGCCGTCTGGTGCCGCGCGGCGACGATCCGTCGATGTCTTACCTGACCCATACGCTGGAAGGGCACGATGACATGCCGGCCCATATCAAGGCGGCCTTGTTGCCGGTCAGCCTGCAAATTCCGGTGGCGCATGGCCGCCCCGTGCTGGGCCAGTGGCAGGGGATTTACGTGGTTGAGCATCGCGATGCCCCGCATCGCCGGCAGGTGGCCGCGCATATCTCGGAGAGCCACAATCCGCAGTGGCCGCCATGAGGGCGGTTTGCGCAGTTGTCGCGGTGCTGGGCCTGTGGGCCGCGCCGGTCCGGGCCGGTTGCCCGGTGGGGCAGGAGCTGTTTCTGCGCTGCGATATCGCCGGGGGCGGCAAGGCGGTGGAACTCTGCCATAACGAGCGGAGGCTGAACTATCGGTTCGGACCCAAGGGCGGCGCGCCGGAACTGGCGCTGAGCCTGCAGTTTGGCGAGGGGGCCGACCATGAGCCGTGGCCGGGCATCGGGCGCACCATCTGGGAGGTGATGCGGCTGCGCAACAATGATGTGGTCTATGAGGTCTATGCCGGGATCGACAAGATCGACGCGGTGGAGCCGGGGCCGCCCGACGGGCTGTTCGGCGGGATCGTCGTGCACCGGGACGGTGTTGGCGAGATCGCGCATTTGCGGTGCCGTGCGGGAACGGTGGAGTACGTGTACTAGGTTTCGGAGATTTCCCGGATCGCTTGCGATCCGGTTCGCGCCCGACCCCGCCCCTGGCGTTGTTCTGTTTCGGGGCTGCCGGGATATATGGGGTCGGGCGTGCTGCATCGAACGATTTTCGCCGGATTTTCAGGCCGGTGGCCTCATGATCTGGGGGCTGCATTTCCCCCCTACACAATTGATAGAGGGTGTCCTATAGTGCCTGTGGATAAGTGGGCTTTCAGACCCACGACCGAGAGGCAGATGAAGAAAAGGGGAACGGCCGATGCGCTGCCCGTTTTGCGGAAATATCGATACCCAGGTAAAGGATTCACGGCCCGCCGAGGATCATGTTTCGATCAGGCGGCGGCGCTTCTGCCCGGCCTGCGGCGGGCGGTTCACCACCTATGAGCGCGTGCAGTTGCGCGATCTGGTGGTGGTCAAGAGCAATGGGCGGCGCGAGGATTTCGACCGTGACAAGCTGGAGCGGTCAATCCGGATCGCCTTGCAGAAACGCCCGGTCGAGCCGGAGCGGATCGAGCAGATGATTTCCGGCATCGTGCGGCGGCTGGAAAGCATGGGCGAGACGGACATTCCGTCGAAAACCGTGGGCGAGATCGTGATGGAGAGCCTCGCGCGGATCGACACCGTGGCCTATGTGCGCTTTGCCAGCGTCTACAAGAACTTCCAAGCGGCGGACGATTTCGACAAGTTCGTGAGCGAATTGCGCCCGGACGAGGCGATCGCCGAAGCCAAGCAATCGGACGAGTGAGCGGCGCCGGCGACGCCCGCTTCATGGCCCTGGCGCTGGCGCTGGGGCGGCGGGGGCAGGGCCAGTGCTGGCCCAACCCGGCGGTGGGCTGTGTGATCGTCAAGGACGGGCGGATCGTCGGGCGCGGCTGGACCGCGCCGGGCGGGCGGCCCCATGCCGAGCCGCAGGCGCTGGCGCGGGCCGGTGCGGCAGCGCGCGGCGCGACGGTTTATGTCAGCCTTGAACCCTGTGCGCATCACGGCGAGACCCCGCCCTGCGCCGATGCCCTGATCGGGGCCGGTGTGGCGCGGGTGGTCGCGCCGGTGCCGGACAGCGACCCAAGGGTGTCGGGCAAGGGGTTCGAGCGGCTGCGCGCGGCGGGGATCGAGGTGACGACAGGTGTCTGCGCCGAGCAGGCGATGGCCGATCTGGGCGGGTTCCTGCGCCGCGAAAGCGGCGGGCGGCCGCATCTGACGCTGAAACTGGCCACCTCGTTCGACGGGCGGATCGCCACGGCGACGGGGCACAGCCAGTGGATCACCGGCCCGGCGGCGCGGCACATGGTGCATGGGCTGCGGGCGCGTCACGATGCGGTGATGGTAGGCGCGGGCACGGCGCGGGCGGATGATCCGATGCTGACGGTGCGCGGACATGGCGCGGTGCGCCAGCCGGTGCGGGTGGTCGTGTCGCGGCGGCTGGACCTGCCGCTGATGTCGCAACTGGCGCGCAGTGCGCAGGAGGTGCCGCTATGGCTGTGCCACGGGCCGGACCCCGATGACGTGCTGGCCGAGGCGTGGGACGGTGTCGGGGCGAGCCGGATCGCCTGCGATCTGGTGGGGCAGCAACTGGATATCGCCTCGGTTCTGGAAAACCTTGGCGACTGCGGGCTGACGCGGATTTTCTGCGAGGGCGGCGGTGGATTGGCGGCATCGCTGTTGCAGGCGGGGCTGGTGGACGAGCTGGTGGGATTCACCGCCGGGCTGGCCATCGGGGCCGAGGGCCTGCCGGGGATCGGCGCGCTGGGGCTGGAGCGGCTGGAGGCCGCGCATCGGTTCCGTCTGGCCGAGACGCGTGCGGTGGGTGGCGACGTGATGCATCGCTGGCTGCGGGACTGATCGCCGGAACGGCGGGCCGGTCACGTTCCCAGGCGCGGGGCGTAAAGCCGGGCAAGGGAGTCTTCGATGGTGCGGGCGTGGCGTTGCAACTGGCCGAGCAGTTCGGCGCGGCGCGCGGGCTGCATGCGGCTTTCGATAGCGGCCAGAGACAGGGCTCCGGCGATGGCCCCGTCCGAGCGGCGCAGCACCACGCCGAGACCCCATGAATCGGGATAGATCAGGCCGGGATTGAGCGCGAACCCGTTTTCGCGGGTTATGGCGATGTGCTTGCGCAGCGCGTCCTGAGAGAATTCGGGATAGTCGCTGGCCAGTACGGCCGCGTTGGCATCGAGCACGGCCTCGACCTCGGGGTCGGGCAGGGCGGACAGCATCGCCAGCGAGCCGGCGCCGACCCCCAGGGGGTGGAGTTGGCCGGTGGTCAGCGCATGGGTGCGAATGGGATAGGAGCCCTCTTCGCGGTGCAGGCACAGGGACGAGTGGCCGCGCCTGACCGAGACGAAGGCCGCATCGCCGGTATCGCGGGCCAGACGGGTCAGGGATTGCGAGCAATGTTCGAGAATTCCGTGGCGCTGGGCCGCGAATGTGCCGAGGATATAGGCCTCTTCGCCAAGGAAATACCTGCGGGTGCCGGCATTCTGTTCGACCATGCGGCCGCGCATCAGGGCCAGCAGAAGCCGCCGCACGGTGGGTTTGTTGAGCGCCGTTTCCCCGACCAGTTCCGCAAGGCTGACCCCGTCGGTCGAATGGCGGCCCACGGCGCTGAGCACGGCCAGCGCACGGTCCACGGTCTGGGCCCCGGCGGCCTTGGGTGCGTCGAGAGATATCCCGTCGTGTTCCATTATGTGGACCAGCCTTGTGCCCTGCGTTTGGTGGATTTTTCAATTTTCCTGATATCTTTGAGGTTTAGGAAAACTTTTCAAGGTTTTATTTCTCTTGTTGGAAATAATATTCCATTATATGGATCACGGGGTGCCGATTGTTGCGGTGCATATCTTACCCGGCATGGGGTGATAGTTTGGGAGGACTACATGACAATTTTGAACTTCGGAAAATCCGCGCTGGCATGCATGCTGGCGGGCGGTCTCATGGTTGGCGGTGCGGCTGCGGAAACCCTGCGCCTGTCGCATAATACCGGCGACACGACGACATGGCACAAGGGCGCCGAGAAATTCGCGGAACTGATTTCGGACGCCACGGGCGGCGATATCAGCGTGCGTGTGTTCCCCAACGCGCAGCTTTCGGGCGGTGACCAGATGCGCCAGGCGGAAATGGTCGGGCGCGGCGCGCTGGACCTTGTGGTGACCTCGGCGATCAACGTGACCCCCCTGGTACCTGAAATGGCGGTTTTCTCGCTGCCTTACATGTATTCGACCTACGATCAGGTCGATGCCACCACGCAGGGCGCGCCGGGTGAGATTCTGGCCGAGATCCTCGGGGAAAAGGGAATTGTCGTTCTGGCATGGGGCGAGAACGGGTTCCGCGAGATCACCAACAACATTCGCCCGATCAAAACGCCCGACGACATGAAGGGCCTGAACATGCGGGTCGCCGGCCCGATGTATATCGACGTGATGAATGCGCTTGGCGCGAACCCCCAGCAGATGCAGTGGGGCGAGACGATGACGGCCCTGCAACAGGGTGTCGTGGACGGGCAGGAAAACCCCATCGGTGCGGTGATCATTCCGCAGCAGGTTTACGAGGTGCAGAAGTACCTGACGACCTGGCATTATTCCTATGACCCGATCTTTGTCGGCATCAGCGAGCAGAAATGGAACAGCTACGATGCCGAAACGCAGGAAAAGCTGCGCGCGGCAGCGCAGGAGGCGATGACCTACCAGCGTGAAATCTCGCGCGAGGCCACCGAAAGCGGGATCGCGTTCCTGGAGGAAAAGGGCATGGAAGTCTATCAGCCCTCCGCCGAGGAACTGGCGGCCTTCAAGACCGCGACCAAACCCGCCTATGACGAATGGGCGGCCAAGGTCGGCGACGAGATCGTCAAGGCCTTCGAGGATGCGATCGCGGCGACCAACTGAGCCTGACCTGAACCAGGCGCGCCCGGATCATCCGGGCGCGTCTTTTTGCACGGCTTCAATCAATTGGCGGGAGGGGTGATGTCTTTCATTCTGCGCGAGGCGGAAAAGATCATCTGTGCGGTGCTTTTCCTGTCCATGACCTTTCTCGGGTTTGCCAATGTCGTCGTGCGATACGGCACGAATTATTCGCTGGCCGTGACCGAGGAACTTCTGACCAACGGGTTTTTGTTGCTGACGGTGTTCGGCGCTGCGGTGGCCGCGCGGCGGGGCGAGCATCTGGCGGTGACGCTGGTGCACGACCTGTTGCCGCCGGTGCTGCAACGTGCGGTCTTTCTGCTGTCCCTGGTGCTGTCGCTGAGCCTTCTGGCGCTGTCGGCGTGGTTTTCGTGGCAGTCCGTGGCCAACCTGATCAGCAACGGCATGCGCTCTTACGGGTTGGGCATTCCGGCGTGGTATTACCAGATCGCGGTGCCGTTCGGTTTCGGGCTGATCCTGATCCGGTATCTCCAACATGCGGTCGATGTCATGCGCGGCGCGCCGGACGATGAGGTTATTCCCGATGTTTGACCTGTTTCCGTCCGTGCCCGCGGGCACCGAGATGATCATCCTGTTTTTCATCCTGATCGCCCTTCGGGTTCCGGTGGCCTTTTCGCTGGGCCTGTCGGCGATGTATGCCATGTGGCAGATCGGGTTCGGTCTGGAACTGGCGGGCGATCTGATCGCGACCGGGGTGTCGAAATTCTCGCTTCTGGCGATTCCGTTCTTCATTCTGGCCGGGACGCTCATGGGGTCGCTCGGGATCGCCGAACGCATGATCCGGTTCTTCCGGGTGCTGGTGGGCAGCACGCCCGGCGGCATGGGCGTCGTGGGTACGGTGGTCTGCCTGTTCTGGGGGGCGGTCAGCGGATCGGGCCCGGCCTCGGTTGCGGCCATCGGGCCGATGATCATCAAGGGGATGGAAGAGGACGGGTATTCGCGCGCCTATGCGGCGGGGCTTGTCTGTGCCGGGGCGGCGCTGTCCATCGTGATCCCGCCGTCGATCGGGCTGGTGATCTATGGCGTCATTGCCGAAACCTCGATTTCCAGGCTGTTTCTGGCGGCGATCCTGCCCGGCCTGTTCATGGGCGTGATGATGCTGCTGACGCTGCCGTTTGCCAAGGCGCGCGGGACCGAGGCGCTGGATGCGTTGTTTCCGATGCCGCATGCCGACAAACCCTATCCGGTTCGGTTGTGGATTTCGTTCAAGGACAGTTTCTGGGGGCTGATGACCCCGGTGGTGATTTTGGGCGGTATCTATTCGGGCGTTTTCACCCCGACCGAGGCGGCGCTGGTGGCCACGGTCTATGCGCTGGCGGTGGGGTGGCTGGCCTATGGCACGCTGACGATACGGGGCCTTTACGACAGCCTGACGGACGCGGCGGCATCCTCGGCCACGGTGATGCTGGTCGTGGCCTATGCCAGCCTGTTCGGCTGGGTGGTGACGGTCGAGGACCTGATCGGCACTTATTCCGGCGCGCTGCTGGGGCTGAGCGGGAACGAGATGGTGATCCTTCTGGTGATCATGCTGATCCTGCTTGTCGCGGGCATGTTCATGGATGCGGTGACGGTGATGTTCATTTCCCTGCCGATCTTCCTGCCGGTGGTGCGGGAACTGGGGTGGGACCCTGTCTGGTTCGGGGTGCTGGTGATGGTGAACCTTGCCATCGGGCTGATCACGCCGCCGGTGGGTATCAACCTCTATGTCGCGGCGAACGTGACGCGCATGTCCATCGAAAAGGTGGCGCGCGGTGCCTTGCCGTTTCTGGTGGTGTGCTTGCTGGGGCTGGCGGTGATCGGGCTTTATCCGCAGCTGTCCTTGGTTCTGCTGGGGCAGCCGCAGTAAGGGGCCGATCTCAGCGCCAGAGCCAGGACTGGCTGGCGAAAACCCCCTGAAGTTTCGACAAGGCCCGGTTTGCGGGGCCGCGCCGGGGCAGGGTGCCCTTGGCCAGACGGTCGGCCACGATCTCGACCGGGCAGGGCTGTCCGGTGAGCGGATCGCGGTAGCGCGGGTAGTCGATCAGCGTGGCATGGACCAGACCGGCCAGCGTGGGACGGGCGGCGCGGCGGGCCGGGGGGTCCCCCAGATCGCGCGTCAGGCCCCAGCCGGCATAGAAGGGCGCGCCGGTGGTGGTGACGGGCAGCCCGCGCAAGAGCGCCTCGAACCCCATGAGCGAGGTCATGGTCCAGACCTCCTGCACCTCGCCTAAAAGATGCGCGGGATCGGTGCCGGGCAGCACCATGTCGGCGAGTCCGTGCAGGGCCTCGGGCGGGATCGCGCCGGGGCGCAGCCCGGCTTCGACATCGGGGTGGGGTTTGTAGAGGATCACAGCGCCGGGATGTTCGGCGCGCACCTTTTGCAGAAGCGCGAGATTGGTCGCGATCTCGCCCGCGCCGAGGCGGATCGAGGCGTCGTTTTCGACCTGACCGGGGACGAGGATGCGATGGCCGTCAGGCAGCGCGGGGGTGGCGCCGCCGAGGTTGTATTTGCTGAGCCCCGCCCCTGTCAGCGTGGCGATCAGGGCCGTGGCGCGGCGGTGCTGATCGGGGCGCAGGGCGGCGCGCTGTGCGATCAGGTGTTCAAGGCGGCTGGGGCGTGTGGGATCGTAGTAGATGCCCAGATCGTCGCAGACCAGCGACAGCGGCGGCACCAGCTCGGCCCCCAGACCGCGCGAGCGCAGGAAGCCGTCTTCGACACGGGTGGCGTCGTCGTCCGGCGTGGCATGGCTGGCCCAGATCATGCGGCGGCGGCCGGTGCGGGTGGCCAGGTCGGTTGCGGCTTGGGGGGTGGCGCGAAAACATACGGGTTTGCCGGACTGGCCGAAGACCCCTTGCAGCGGTTTGCGTTTCCACAGGCGCATGCCCGAGGCGACCCAGCCGGTGCGATCCTCGCGCCAGGCGCGGCTTTGGGCGGTGAGCGTGTCGATGACCTGTTCGATCTGGCACAGCCTGTCCCGGTAGGGATCGTACCATGTAGGGTAAAGGATCATCGCGGCGGCGAAGAGCTGTGCGCGGCTGAGTTGGCGGCCCCGGCGCGGCAGGGGTTTGGGATTGCGATCCTCGGTCAGGCCCCAGCCGGCATAGAAGGGCTGGCCGAAGACGCGGGGGCGGTGCCCGGCAAAGATCGCCTCGAACCCCAGTTGCGAACTGACGGTATAGACCCCCACCGCGCCGTCGAGCAGCGCCCAGGGGCTGACCGGATCGCTGAACAGGGACACTCGTTCGGTTTCGTCCGAGGCGGTGAAATAGCCCTGCCGGTGGCCCGCCACGGTTTCGGGGTGGGTCTTGATCAGGATACGTGCGCCGGGGTGTTCCTCCTGCGCGTAATACAGCATCTCGCGGAAGCTGTTGGCATCCGCCGCGCCGTGGGCGACGGAGGCATCGCCGCGGGTCTGGTCGATCACCAGAACATAGCCCGGATCGGGGCAGGGCATGGCCGGGTTGAAGGCGTTGTACTTGCTCAGATGCGATTCTTGCAGGCGGGCGATGGCGGCGCGGGCACGGTCCATCAGCGGTGTGTCGTCCAGCGGATGGGTGGCCAGCAGGGTTTCCAGATCGGAGGGGGCGGAGCTGTCGAAATGCACGCCGGTGCGGTCGATCAGCAGGCCCAGCGGTGGCTCTCCGGAGCGGCCCGGATGCAAGGAGCGCAGGAACGCGTCCTCGAGACGGATCAGGCCCGCGCCGCTGCGTTCGGCCATGTGTTCGCCGCGATGGGCATAGGGGCTGCGGCCCCAGACGGCGATCAGGTCGTCCGCGCCGGGACGGCCAAGGCGCAGGCTGTACCCGGCCAGGTCCATGATGCGGCGCAGGCGGCGCTGGCGCAGGAACCCGGCGTTGAAATAGAAAACCCGCCGCGGGCCGGTGGGCTCCGCGGCGGGGTCGGGCGCGACAGGCGCCTGCATCAGTTGCCGCTGAAGGCGTCGGCCGAGGTGGCGGCGGAACTGACCGCGCCAAGCGTGCCGGTCAGGGCCGAGATCACCTTGCTCCACTGGGCGAAGGGGGCTTCGGTCACGTAGATCGTGTCATCGTCGCGGATCGCGAAGTCACGCGCCATGAACATGCCGTTGGGCTTGGTCAGGTCCAGCACATAGACCATGCGTTGTGCGCCCTGAAGGTCGTTGCGGCCCAGCACCTGATTGGCGATGTCCGCCGGTTCGTTGCGCATCACGAAAACGCCCGTGGGGTCCGAGGCGTTGGGGTTGAGGCCGCCGACCTGGGCCAGCGCCTCGACCGCGCTGAGGGTTTGGGTCTTGAACGGAACGCGGGCCTGCGCGCCGGTGGCGCCAAGCGTGGTGAAGGCGCGCGTATCCTGTTCGACAAGGATGCGGTCGCCGCCGCGCAGGGCGATATCGAAGGAGGGGTCTTCGTACAGGTCCTGGAACCAGACCTTGCTGCGCTGGTTGCCGCGGATCACGGTGATCAGGGCGATTTCGGGTTCGATTGCGATGCCCCCGGCGGCGGCCAGCATGGCCGACAGCGTGCGGGTGGGCCGTTCGATCGGGTAGACGCCCTGACCGCTCACGGAGCCGACGATGGAAACCGTCGCGCCATCCCCGGCGAGGCGGCGGACCTCGACCTGGGGGTCGGGGGTTTGTTCGTCGAGCTTGGAGGTGATGATCCGGCGGATACCGTCGGGCGTGTTGTCGGCGGCACGGATGCGCCCGGCATAGGGGACGAAGATGAAGCCCGAGCCATCGACCTGCACCTCTTGCAGAACGGTCTGATTGGCGGTTTCCCCGGCCAACAGGCCGTCATCCACGTTTTCCCAGATGGTCAGCCCCAGCACGTCGCCGGGGCGGATGGTGTCCGATCCGAGACGCCCGGCATTGCGGAAGGTTTCGGAAAAGCCGAGCGCCGGTTGCACGGCCGTGGCGCGCGTGACGCGGTCGTTCACGGTGACGATAAAGGCATCGCCCTCCCGTTGCACGGAACCGGCATAGATTTCACGTTTGCTCGGGCCGACGCGCGGCAATACCCCACAGGACGCAACCAGGGATACAACGACAAATGCTGCGATGGGTTTGGCCCATCCGCTGTTTTGGGGTTTCACTGTTCGGTCTCCTCGACCTGTTATTGTTCTGCCTCGGTATTTTTCCCGCAACCTAACGGAATCCGGTCGAAAAATCCAGCGGTTCGCGCAGGCGCGCTCAGTTCACGATGTGCAACTGTTGCCGCGGTGCCGCGGTGCCCGAACGCAGGGCATCGTAGGGGTCTTCGCCGGCCAGCATCATATCGACGGCCTGACGCAGCAATTGCCGCCGTCCGCGCGCCGAGTAAAACCCGCCCGCGACCTGGCTGGTTTCCAGAAGGAAGCGGCGGTAATCGGTATAGGCGCGCCGGTCGGGGCGTTCGGCCCCGGCGAAGAATTCGGGCAGGGGTTTTTGCGACACGAATTCGGGCTTGGCATAGACGGCGGCCCCGAAGGTGCGCAGGGGGATGCCGCGCCACAGCACCTGCTGACCGGCGGTGGAATTGACGGTGACGGCGCTGCGCGCCTCGTCCAGCAGTTGCGCCAGCTTGCCCCCGCGCACGTAATGCACCCGGTCGGGCACGCCGTGGGCGCGCGACAGGCGGCGCAGCTCGCGCCGGATGGGGGCGCGCCCGTCTTCGAGCGGATGGGCCTTGACCACGAGGTGGTGATGCGGCGGCGCACCGGCGGCGAAGCCTTCGATCACGCATTCGAGGAATTCGGTCATCGTGGAAAAGGGCGAATGCGCCTGAAACGAGGAGTCGTGTTCGAGTTGCAGCAGTGCGAGGTGGTAGGGGAACCCGCCATGGCGCACGCGCAGGGTGGCGAGGCGCCGTTCGAGGGCCTGGGCTGGCATCAGCAGCAGGCGGCGCAGGTACAGCTGGAATTCCTTGCCGACGCCGAGGGCGCGGTGGGGGCGGAAATTGCGGTAGCGGCGGTTCGGCAGCAGGACGAAGCCGTGATAGAGCGCGCCGTAAAAGACGTGCTGGCGCATGTCGCCCCAACTGGCCGGGGGCAGGGCGGTGTCCATATCGGAGTTTTCCAGCGCCTCGCGCATGTCCGGCACGGTCATGCCCATCAGGCGCGAATGCCCGTTCGAGCCGCCCCGTTCATAGGTGACCCAGTAGGGGCGCAGATACCCTTCCTCATAGACATGGATGCGCAGGCCCGCGTTGCGGGCGATTTCCACGGCCTGCGCGTGGATGGGTCGGGTATCGCCGTACAGCACGAGGTCGGTGACGCCCTTGTCGGCCAGCAGCCGGGCGAAGGTGGCGGGCCAGTTTTGTGGTGTGTCCTGAAAGGCGATATAGCTGCGCCGGTCGGGCCAGAACACCCGGTCCCCGGCATTGAAACCCACGCGCCAGACGGTGGCCCCGGCGCGCGTGAGCATCCGCCCGAGCCGATGGAAAAAGGGCCCGTGCGGCCCTTGCAAAAACAGAAATGTCCGCCCGCTGCCTGTCATTGAAATCGCACCTTACGCGTCAAACCGTTACCCGTTGCTTACCGTTAGCGTATATTCCCGGCAAAAATAAGTCCCGTCCGGGGCGCGGCGATACCTTGTCACGGGGGCGTGGCGGGGCTAACTCGGACAGGGAGCAACCGGAGGTCAGCCATGTTTACAGGGATCATCACCGATGTCGGGCGCGTGCGCCGGTTGGACAAGCGCGGCGATCTGCGGGCGCGGATCGGCACCGCCTATGACATGGACAGCGTCGAGATCGGGGCCTCTATTGCCTGCGACGGGGTGTGTCTGACGGTGGTGGACAAGGGCGCGGACTGGTTCGACGTGGATATCAGCGCCGAGACCGTTTCGAAAACCAACCTCGATGCCTGGACCGGGGAGCGCCGCATCAATCTTGAACGCGCGCTGAAGGTGGGCGACGAGCTGGGCGGGCATATCGTGTCGGGCCATGTCGACGGTGTGGCCGAGGTGGTGGCCATTCGCGACGAGGGCGACAGCACCCGCGTGACCCTGCGCGCGCCAAAGACGCTGGCGCGGTTCATCGCGCCCAAGGGATCGGTCGCGCTGAACGGGACATCGCTGACGGTGAACGAGGTGGACGGGTGCGATTTCGGGATCAACTTCATCCCGCACACCAAGGAGGCCACCACCTGGGGCGGCGTTGCGGTGGGGGATCGGGTGAATCTCGAAATCGACACGCTGGCGCGCTATGTCGCGCGGTTGAGGGATTTCGCCTGACGGTCAGGCCGTGTCGCGGATGACGAGCCGCCGCGACAGGCGCCAGAAGATCGCGGCCAGCGCGATGGCCAGATAGCCATCGACGGCATAGTGCCATGCAAGATGAACCGACCCCAGGAAGATCGTTACGGCGAAAGCGGTCAGTGCCCAGCCGACCGGGCGGGACAAGGTGAAGCCATAGAAGGCCATGAGAGTGGCGGTGGTCACATGCATCGAGGGCATGGCCGAGATGCCGCGCACGCTACCGCCCGTCTGGTATCCGTCCAGCAACATGTCCTGCACGCGCAGCGCCCAGACGGGACTGATCTCGTTCAGGCTGTGTAGCATCTGCATTTGCTGTTTGAACGTGTCGCCGAAGCCGAAGGCGGCGTAGTAGACCGGGCCGACCGACGAAAAGGTTGTTGCCAGCAGGTTGGCCGCGACGATCCAGGCCATGACCATCGACAGCAGGAACATGCGGTGACCGGGCGCGTCGGTACGTCCGAAGGCGGCAATGAAGACCAAGAAGTAAAGTATAGGAAGCCAGGCGTGATAGGCGGCGTTGAGTGCGCTTGTCACGAACGGGGTGGCGAGAACGGGTGCAAGCAGGCGCCATACGTCCTGGCCCCCATGGAGGACCCGGTCGAGCTGGGCGAAGGCGGGGTCCCAGGAAAAGGGCCGGATCAGCGGGATCATGTCCTTGAGGAAGGAGGCCGTGCCGACAACGAAGCCGATGATGACGAGAGCGATTATCCCGCTCAGAAGCCGTTCGGCATCCAGGAGGATGGATTTGATATCGGTGAACAAGCGGCGCAGCGGATAGGCGGGCCGGATCACGGTGGCGATCCAGGTCAGTCGTCCGATCCCGAGCATCAGGATGAAGACCGGCACCATCGACTTGAAGAGGGTCAGCAGCAGGGGCACCATGGCCGAGTAGAACGGCTGACCCAGGAACCGGGAAACGGCGAAAGCGGCCAGGAAATGCAGTACTGCGAGGCCCAGCAGGACGCGGTTGAGCCAGAACGCCCGGACCACAACGCCCTGCCATGCCGTAGCAATATTGACCTGAAGTTCCATTCACGGACTCCGCATATAGAATCGAACAGTCACACGGGGTGCGTATGGCAGGCGATCTTGACCGGGCATCGGCGTGAATGGGTCGATTTCGCGGCAAAGGTGCGTGCACGATACCGATGTGCGGTTTCATGGGGCCACCGGGTGGCTGATAAGCAACCTGGATGCGGCGGCGATCGACCCGCCCGGTATCGCCCATGCCTATCCCGATCATATCCGGGGTGTTCGCGACAACTTGGACGAGGTGCTTCTGCCGGATGCCGAATACCTGATCGGCGAGACCAAATGGCCATTGGATACAGGACGGCATGTGGTGGTGCCGCGCCTGACGATGATGGATATGCCGGCGCGCTGTGTCGCGCGGTTGCACGAAAGGCTGTAGGGTCAGGTGGTTTTGACGGGCTCGGACGGAGCGTTCACAAGGCGGGTCAGTTTCTGGCCCAGCCACCACGACCCCAGCGCGACGGGGATGGCCAGATACCCGTCCACCGCGTAATGCCATGCAAGGTGAACCGACCCGATCATGATGATCGCGGTAAAGCCCACCATCAGCCAGCCGGCCCAGCGGCGCCATGTGAACAGGTAGCATGTCATGAGCACGGTCGTGGCCACATGCATGCTGGGCATGGCCGAGATTCCCTTGATCGCGCCACCCATGTGATGCGCTTCGAGCAGTCTTTCCTGCACGCGCAGCGACCAGACGGGGCTGACCTCGTTGAAGCGGTAGAGCATGTCCATCAGGGGCACGTAATCCGTCCCGAACCCCATTTCCCGGTAATAGACCGGCCCCGCCGAGGATAGGAGCGTGGCCAGAATGTTGCCCCCGAAGACGAAGCAGATCACCACGGCGAACAGGAACGCGGTGCTCCGGGCGCGCGAGTGGCGGTCATAGCAGGCCATGAACACCAGAAAATACATCAGGAAAAACCAGAAATGGTAGGCGGCGTTCAGGGCCGTGGTGGCCAGCGGTGTGCCGAACAGCGGATAAAGCCATTCATGCGGGGCCCGGCCAAAATGCAGGATGCGGTCGAGATCGGCAAAATAGCTGTCCCAGACGAAGGGCTGGAAATAGGTGATCTTGTCCTTGGCGAAATTGAAGGTGCTGAAAAAGAACACTATCGCGATCAAGGCAAGGGTGCCGTTCAGGACTTTGTCGCCGTCCGTTATGTTGAGCCGGAGATCGCCAACAAAGCGTTGAATGGGGCGTCGGGGGCGGACGACAATTGCAAGGTATACAAAATGCCAGAGAAACAGGATCAGCAGGAAAGACGGTGTCAGGGTAAGGCCCACGGTCGTCAGGCCGGCCATGGCACGGGTGGACAGGGGGTGTCCGGCCACCAGACCGATCGCGCTGACCGCGAGGATGTAGAGACCCACGATCAGACACAGCATACGAGTCCGGCCGAGGTATCGTGAGGTCCGGGCCTGATCGTTGTAAAAGCTCGTTGCACTCATGGTCCGGGACTTTCTGCCTCACGCGGTAGATCACTTGCAGGCAACATCAGTGGGGTTCTGGGCGTGGGTAGGACGCAATTCTGGCGATTAAGGGGCGTTGGCGCGGGATTTCGGTGGAAATCATATTCACGAAACGTATTGCGTAAATGTCAGCGCGCCCTATCCTTGGGCGGAAACCAAGGGAGGCTATTCATGACTGTGCTGAAACCGACGCGTCGCGATCTTCTGAAGATGGCCGCCGCGGCGCCCGCTTTTGCAATGCCGGCTGCCGTGCGGGCGGAACTGGGCGTGCCGCAGGGCGAGAATCCGCCGCATTTCCGTTTTTCGGTGGGGGATGCGCGCATCACCATCGTGTCGGACGGGTTTTTCCGCCTGCCGACCAGCGGCCTGGGGGTGAATGCCGATCCCGCCGAGGTGCAGGCCTTTCTGAAGCGGCATTTCCTGTCGCCCGAACTGGGCTATTCGCATACCAACCATCTGTATGTCGAGATCGGCGATGCGAAGGTGCTGGTCGATGTCGGCTCGGGCAACCGGTTCATGGAAACCACGGGGCGGCTGATGAGCAATCTGGATGCCGCCGGGATCGACCCGTTCGGGATCACCCATGTGGTGATCACCCATGCGCATCCCGATCATATCTGGGGCATTCGCGACGATTTCGACGAGGCGCTTCTGCCCGATGCCGAATACCTGCTCGGCGAGGCCGAACATGGCTACTGGATGCAGGACGGGCTGGTGGATCGCGTTCCCGCCGAAGACCAGCAATTCGTGCTGGGGGCGGTCAATTCGATCAATGTGGACGGTGCGGAATGGACGCTGGTGCAGGACGGGCACGAGGTGGTGCCGGGCCTGACGATGATCGACACGCCGGGCCATACGCCGGGGCACATGAGCCTGCGGGTGGACAGCGGCGACAAATCATTGATCGCGCTGGGCGATTCCATGAGCCATGCCTATACGAATTTCGCCCATCCCGACTGGTATAACGGGTTCGATGCCGATGGCGATCAGACGGTGGCGACCCGCAAGCGGCTGCTGGATATGGCCGCCGAGGACGGGATCGCCGTTCTGGGCTATCACTTCCCGTTCCCCGGCGTGGGCCATGTGCAGCGCGACGGGGATCAGTATCGCTTCATCCCCGCGCTCTGGCAGTTCGAAACCTGAGCGTGCGGCCCTGTGCGGGGCCGGATCAGCGGGGCACTGCCGCGCGGTAGAGATACCATGTGGCGTGCCCCAGAACCGGCAGCACGACGATCAGCCCGAGGAAAAACGGCAGCGTTCCCAAGAGCATGAGGGTGGCCACGATCAGCCCCCAGGTGGCGACGGTGGCGGGGTTCCTGCGCATGACCGCGACCGAGGTCATGACGGCGACAGGCAGGCCGACGCGCTGGTCGATGAGCATGGGAAGGGTCGTCAGGCTGGCGACCAGCACCAGCGCGGCAAAGACGAAGCCCACGCCCATGCCGAGCCCGACCATCAGCCAGCCGGGGCCGGTGGTGAGCACCTCGATTGCGAAATCGGTGGCGCTGGCGGGGGCGCCGGGGCCGAGCGTCCAGTTGTAAATCAGTACCGCGGCAAGCATCCACAGCAGGAACAGTCCCAGCAGGTAGACCCCCATCACGAAGACCGGGCCGATATTGCGCGCCCGAAGCACCGAGAGCGCCGCCGTCCAGCCGACATCCTCGCGCTGCTCGCCCTGACGGCTCATTTCATAGAGGCCGATGGCGGCGATAGGCCCAAGCAGCAGGAAACCCGCGCCGAGCGGGAACAGCATCGGCAGCAGGGCCTGATGGAAGGCCAGAACGGCAAGGCAGATGCCGATCACGGGATAGATCAGCACGAGAAACATCACGTCGCTGCGGAAGCGGGCGAAATCGGCATAGCCCTTGCGCAGCGCCGCGCGCAGGTCGTCGCGGGTGATCTGGCGTACTTCGGGCGGTTCGATGACCTCGCTTCCCAGTGCGGATGTCGCATCGCCCACAGCGTGGCCGGCATTGGAAAGGCCCTGGGCGGCCCATGACAGTGGATTTCCGATTGTCCTGACCATTTGGTCCCTCCTGTTTCTGGCCGGTCGAGCAATGGCTCGGGCCGGGCAAATGGCGGGACTTGGGCAGCGGCGGAAGACCCGCGCAGGCATGAGGATAACACGCCTGCCGCCGGAACGGGTTCACGATTTCGGGACTGCGCGTTCGGGTCAGTCGTTGTCGGTGAGGCCGGCGCCCGCCCCGGACAGGCGGCTTTCCGAGGTGGCGGGTGCATAGGTGCGCCGGGCGAAGGCGGTGAGTTGCCGGGCGGTTTCGGGGGGCATCTCGCCACGGTTGCCCGGCGTCAGAGGCGCCGTCAGTTCGCCGGTTTCGGCGCGGGCGATGTGCACCGAGTCGACCACGGCAGCGTTCAGCGCTTCGGGGTCGTGCGGGCCGATATGCGTCTCGGCGTCCAGCGTGATGCTGACATCGTTCCAGGTCACGGTCAGGCGCGTCCCGGTCATGCCGACGGCGGCGGCGAGATAGGGCAGCAGCAATACCGGGCAGGCGGTGCGGCCCAGATGCAGGTCGTCGCCCGAGGCGAGCCGCGCCGCGCTGTCGCAAAGCGTCGCACCGGAGATCAGCGGGCAGAGCGTGCCGCCTGTCGCGATCCAGTGCCCTTCGCTGTGTTCGAGCGGGCAGAGCGTTTCGTAATCCGCGCCGTCGTTGCGGATCAGCAGCTCGGCCAGCACCTGTGGCCCCGGCAGCCCGGCGGCGCTGAGCCAGCGAGCGGCCTTGCCCGCCTCTTCGGCCAGTCCCCAACTCAGGCCCGCGCCACGGGCGGCCTTGCGGGACAGGGTTTCGATTTCGTTCAGGGACCAGGTCATGACGCGGCTCCGGTCAGGAAGGGATAGGCCCAGTCGTCGCCCGAGCGGGCGCCCAACTCGTGTGGAAACGGCGCGTGCTGGTACATGTTGATGCGCACCCAGCGATCCGAGCGGGGATCGAAGTGGCAGGCCCCGAAAAAGGCGAGCTTCATGCGCAGCATGTCGATGGGCAGAACCGTCGCGGCGATGGTGTTGTCGCGGATTTCGGCATAGGGCAGGCGGGCGGCGATCTGGGCGCGGCGCACGATATGGCGGTGTTCGGGGTGACGCATCAGGAAACCCGCGACGGTGGTTTCGCCGGTGGCTGTCAGGTCTCCATACATGCGCGCGGCATCGCGGCCCGGGCAGAGCGGCTGTTCGTAGGGTTCGACGGGGTCTGTGTGCCGGTCGCCGAGGCGGGGCTCCAGCTTTTCCTCGGAGGTATACCAGACGCGGGCCTGTGCTTCGGGGGCCGTCCAGTCGGTGTCGAGCGCCCAGCGGTAGATGTCCCGGGTCAGGGTGCGCAGGCGGTCGGTGCTCATGGCCCCGTCGATGCGCCAGGTGGCGGCTTCGTCCGCCGCCATGCAGGCGGACAGGCCGTCAACCAGATGGGGATAGGGCTCCATCAGCAGGGAGGCCAGCAGTTCCTGCCCTTCGAGCGACAGCGCGTCCTCGGCCCAGAGCCAGAGGCGGTTCCACGGATGATCGGCGCTGAGCTCGGCGGTATCGAGATGGGCCAGAAGCCTGGCGGTATCCGCGCGCAGGGCGTCGATCCTGGCGATCTGAACGGGGTGTTCCGAATACCAGTCCTGCATGTGCAGGCGGGCGCGCAGGGCGAAGTTGCGGAAGATATCGACCTCGGACATATGCGCGGCGGGCAGCGAGCGGATGCGCGCAAGGGCCTCTTCGCGCGCGGCTATCCAGTTGTTGAGAAGCGCCGGGTGCGTCAGCAGGAAGGGGGCCATGCCGAGGCCGGTGGAATTGCCGATGCCGAAGCGGCGGCGCAGGTCGGGATCGAGCGGCACGGCGGTGTCCGGGGCGCGCATCCGGGCCATGTGTTCGACGAGATCCATCACGAAGGCGCGCGTCAGGTAGACCGACAGCATCTCGATCTGGAAAGGGGCCTGAAATTCCGGGCGTTCGGCGGTGTCTTCGCGATCCGCCGCGCCGAACTTGCCCGAGCCGTAGACGGCGGTGGTGCGCATCAGGTAGCCCACCTTCTCGACGGTGGTTCGATCGGGCTGTTCGCCCGCCGCCAGTTTGCCGACCACGTAGTCCCACAGCCGCACCGAGCGGTTGGCGCGGCTGATCGAAAGCTCGGACTCGGTGACGCGGCCCGCCTCCTGCTGTGGCACGTTGTCTTGCAGGCGGTCCAGATCGGCGGGGGTGGGGATGCCGTCAAACAGGGTGAAGGTGGCGTCCCATTCGGTGGCGATCACCCGGTCCGAGCGTTTTTCGGGGGGCAGGTCGTTGGCGAAAGCCACCAGGGAATAGCTGCGCTCGGGGCCGTGGGCGGTATAGACGGCACGGCCCATGCCCTGTGCGTCGATGTCGAAAACGGGGCGCTCAAACGTCCATTGTTCGGCCTCCATCCGGCGCAGGAGGATACGCATGAAGCTGAGGCGGGATTGATGGAACGAGCCGAGGCGGGCCAGCGTCATCACCACATTGGGGGCGCGCGGCGGGATCGTTTTGCTTTGGGTCTGTTCCATCGGGCTCCTCCCATCCTCTCAGTTTGAAACAAAACGGGGCGGCCCGCAAAGGCCGCCCCGATCCTGACGTCAGTTCCTGGCCTCGCGGCCTTTGGCCAGCGTGATGCGCAGCGCATCCCAGAGCGACGGCAGCAGCACCAGCGACACCGGCACGGCGGTAACGACGATGAAGCTTTGCAGTTTGCCGACCCCGCCCGAGCCGGTGTAGATCAGGATCAGCGCCATGATGCCCATGGCCACGCCCCAGAACAGGCGAACGGGCAGGGCGGGCAGGTCTTCGTTCGACATGGCGACCGAGATCACGTAGGTCATCGAGTCGCCCGTCGTGGCGACGAAAACCGTGGTCAGGATCAGGAACAGCACCGACACCAGAAAGCCCATCGGCAGTTGCTGGGTGATGGCCAGAAGCGCGGCGGGCAGGTTGAAGCCCTCGAAGGCCGCCGAGACCGAGCCGGGGGTGGTCAGTTCGTAGTTGATGCCGGTGCCGCCGACGATGGTGAACCAGAAGGCGGTGACGATGGGCGCGACGATCGAAAGCATGATCACGATCGAACGGATCGAGCGCCCGCGCGAAATGCGTGCGATGAACATCGCCATGAGCGGCCCGTAACCGAGGAACCAGCCCCAGAAGAATACGGTCCACCAGCTTAGCCAGCCGGGTTCGCCGAAGAGGCCCGCATCGCCGCGATAGAGCGCCATGCCGAAGAAATCGGTGAGGTAGGTCGCGAAGCCACCGAAAAAGCCCTTGAGAATGAATGCGGTCGGGCCTGCCACGAGAATGAACAGCAGCAATGCGGCGGCCAGGATCACGTTGAACCGGCTGAGAAGCTGGATGCCCCTCGACAGGCCGGTCATGGCCGAGATCGTGTAGATCGCCACCAGCCCGAGGATCACCGCGGCCTGCGTGCCGAAGCTGTCGGGGATGCCGAACAGGGCGTTCAGGCCGTAGCTGACCTGAAGGCCGAGAAATCCGATGGGGCCCACGGTGCCCGCCACCACGGCGATGATGCAGGACGCATCGGCGATCAGGCCGATGGGGCCGTTGATGGCCTTGTCGCCGAACACCGGATAGAGCAGCGTGCGCGGCGACAGCGGCAGGCCTTTTTCATAGTGGTAGTGCATCAGCATGATGGTGGTCAGCGCGCCGAGGATCGCCCAGGCGAGGAACCCCCAATGCATGAAGCTTTGCGCCAGCGCGGGGTTCACGGCCTGCGGTGTGGCGGACTCGGCCCCGAAATAGGGAGGGCTGGACAGGAAATGCGCCATCGGCTCGCCAGCGGCCCAGAACACGCCACCCCCGGCCAGAAGGGTGCACATGATCATGGCACCCCACTGGAAGACCGGGAATTCCGGTGCGGCAAGGTTGCCCATGATGGCCTTGCTGCCGGGCAGCACCACCAGCACCAGCCCGATCAGGAAGGTCGCGAGCAGAAGCAGCTGCCAGTACAGGCCGAAATATTTCGCCGAGAAGGCAAAGCTGCCATCGACCATGGCCGACAGCAGGTCGAGGTCGTAAAGCGCGATCAGGCAGAAGATCGCGATGAAGCCGCCGGTGGCGGCGAAAAGCGGTTTGTTGATGTGATGCAACCCCTGTGTGGGGGCCTCCGGGGTGTTGGTGGTGTCGGACATTCTCTTGTCTCCCTGCGAATGGCCTGTGGTGGGCGCTTTCGCCCTTTACGTGTCCGGCTGTGCCTTGGCCGGGGTGAAATTCTCGTCAAAGAAACGGTGCCAGTTGCCGCCCATCAGCCCGGCGATCTCCGCGTCGCTGAAGCCGACGCGTCGCAGGCCCTGTTCGATGTTTCCGAAATCGCGGTTGTCGCGGAACCACGCAGGCTGGGGCGGGAAGCCCGGCGCGCTGGCCGAACCTTCGCCATAGTCGATATCCTTGCTCCAGCGGCCCGTGCGCATCCATTCGACGATACTGTCGGGGTGATCCTGGCAGAGGTCCGACCCGATGCCGAAATGATCCGCGCCGAAGCGCTCGGCGGCGGTGGCGATCATCTCGCAGAAGGATTGCAGGGTGCAGTCGCTCTTGCCCCTGAGGTGGTGGGGATAGAGCGAAAAGCCCATCATGCCGCCGTTTTCCACCACGGCGCGGATCACGTCGTCGCGCTTGTTGCGCAGGGCGGGGTGCCAGGAATGCAGGTTGGCATGGGTAACGGCGATGGGACGTTCGGAAATATCCGCCGCTTCGATGGTCGAGCGGTCGGCGGAGTGGCTCATGTCAACCACAAGGCCGACGCGGTTCATTTCCCGGATCACCTGACGGCCCATGCGGGTGATGCCGGGGTCTTCGGCCTCGTAACAGCCCGTGGCCAGCAGGGACTGGTTGTTGTAGCTCAGTTGCATGAAGCGTGCGCCGAGTTTGTGGAGTACTTCGACAAGGCCGATATCGTCTTCTATCGGGCTGGGGTTCTGGAAGCCGAAGAAGATCGCGGTGCGCCCGGTTTCGCGGGCGCGGGCCACGTCGCTGGCCCATTCCCCGTGAAAGATCAGGTCGGGGTATTGTTCGAACCAGCGGTTCCATTTCTCGATGTTGAGGACGGTTTCGCGAAAGGTCTCGTGATAGGCGATGGTGACATGCACCGCATCGACGCCCCCCTCGCACATCTGGCGGAAGATCTTTTCGGACCAGTTGGCGTATTGCAGGCAATCGATGCGGTAGGTCATGTCGATTACTCCGGCCGTCCGGCGGCGATGTAGGCGGTTTTCACCGTGGTGTAGAAGTCGCGGGCGTGAATGCCCTGTTCGCGCGGCCCGTAGGAACTGTCGCCGCGCCCGCCGAAGGGGACGTGGTAATCGGTGCCCGCCGTGGGCAGGTTGACGGTGACGACCCCTGTTTGCGCGTTGCGGCGGAAATGGGTGGCGCGGGCGAGGTCGCGCGTGACGATCCCGGAGGTCAGGCCGAAATTGGTGTCGTTGACCGTGGCCAGCGCCTCGTCATAGCTGCCGACCCTGATGACGGCGGCCAGCGGTGCGAACATTTCCTCGCGGTTGATGCGCATGGCGTTGGTGGTGTTCAGGAACACGCCGGGGGACATGTAATAGCCTTCGGTCTCCATGTTCAGGCGGGTACCGCCACAGGCCAGTTCGGCGCCTTCGGATTTGCCCAGTTCGACATAGTCGAGGTTTTCGCGAAGCTGCTGTTCGCTGACCACCGGGCCCATCTGGGTGCCCTCGGCCAGCGCATGGCCGACCTTCATCGCCTGCACCCCCGCCACGAGCTTTTCAACAAAGGCGTCGTGGACGGTGTCATGAACGATCAGGCGCGACGAGGCGGTGCATTTCTGACCCGTGCCGCCGAATGCGCCGCCAAGCGCCAGGGTGACGGCCAGGTCGAGATCGGCATCGTCCATCACGGCGAGCGCGTTTTTCGATCCCATTTCCATTTGTACCCTTGTCAGGTTCTGAATGGCGGCGGCGGCGATGCCCTTGCCGACCGGGACCGAGCCGGTGAAGGAAATGGCATCCACCCTGGGGCTTTCGACAAGGCGTTGCCCCACGTCGCGGCCCGCCCCCATCACCAGTTGGAAAAGGCCCTTGGGGATGTCCTGACGGGCGATGATTTCGGTCAGGGCCACGGCGGAGGCGGGTGTCAGGTTGGCGGGTTTCCAGAGCACGGCGTTGCCATAGGCCAGCGCGGGCGCGATTTTCCAGCTTGCGGTGGCGGTGGGGAAGTTCCACGGGCTGATCACGGCCACGGTGCCCACGGGTTCGCGGCGCACATCGACCTCGATATCGGGGCGCACGGAATCGGCGTTTTCCCCCAGTTGGCGCAGGCATTCATGGGCGTAGTAGGTAAAGAACTGCCCGGCGCGGTAGACTTCGCCCTTGCCCTCGGCGAAGGGCTTGCCCTCTTCGCGGCTCAGCAATGTTCCGAGTTCTTCGGCGCGGGCCATCAACTCGTTGCCGATGTTCATCAGCACGGCCTGCTTGCGTTCCATCCCGTACCGGGCCCATTCGGCCTGGGCGGAGCTGGCGGCGTCGAGCGCGGTGTCGAGCTGATCCGGGGTGGCCTGCGCGAAGCGACCGATCAGGTCGCCGAGGTCGGAGGGATTGCGGTTTTCGATTTCGCTGCCGCCGGCGATCCAGTCGCCGGCGATGTAGTTCAATTTGGTGTCGGTCATGGTGTCGCCCCGTGCTGAGTCGCGGTTCAAGCTTGATGCACGACAGAAGGGCACGGGATGCCATTTCAGGCAAACGCAATGTTCTGAATTCTAATTCAGTTAAATTGAAGTTATGATTGCGGATCGCGCAGATCGGCCGAACGGATCGCGGAAACCAGCGCCCGTGCGGCGGGAGTCATCATCTCGTCCGGCGGGGTCAGCATCCAGATTTCGCGCCTTGCGCTACTGTCGATCAGCGGCAGGAAGCACAGATCGTCCTGGCCGGGCTGAACGGCCAGTTCGGGAAGCAGTGTCACGCCGACCCCGGCGCGCACGAGGCTGAGGAGCGAGGCCGTGTTGGCGACGTTCAGTCGCGCGCCATTGCGGATCGGGGTAAAGCTTTCGTCGCGGATATGATCGCATAGCCCATTGGCGATAAAGTCCACATCCGCAAGATCGGTCCATCCCAGATCGGACCAGTCGCGCGCCAGCGGGTGATCGGCCCGGCAGACCACGCCGAACCGGTCGGTCAGGATCAGGTGCCGGGTGAAACCGGGGATCGGGCCAAGTGTGGCCAGCGCGATATCGGCACGTTCGGCGGTCAGATCGCGTTGGATGGTGGCCGAATCCCCGTCGCGCAGGTCGACATTCACGCCGGGGTGCTTGGCCATGTAGTCGCGCAGGATCGGAGGCATGATGACCTGCGCCACCGAGGGCGTGACGGCCAGCCTGACATGGCCCAGTTCGGCCCGCGCCATGCCGGTGATTGCGGCGACGGTACGGTCGAAATGCACCAGTTCGCGCCGCGCCTCGGCGTGGATCAGTTCGCCCAACGGGGTCAGGCGGGATTTGCGGGTGCTTTCGAACAGGGGCGCGCCGACATGATCTTCGAACTGGCGCAGCATCATCGATACAGCCGATGGTGTGCGGCCCAGAATCTCGGCTGCATCGGCAAGGCTTCCTTGCTCTGCCACGGCACGGAAGCAGCGCAACATTTCCAGTTTAATCGCCAGTTTCAGAACCCTTTAACTTCTGCGGTCGGATATGCCTTGATATTGAAGTACGCCAGGAGGGCATCATAGTCTATCTTTTTTGCGATTCCCGACTGGGGGTTTGGCCGGAAAGCGCAGCGTATTTGCGGTGCTGGCCTTGGCGGGCAGGGCGTATTAAAAGCCCCCGCAATCGGCAGGATATGACACGGCAGGATCGGGACCCCAACCATGCAACGGCCCAACGATACCGATATGATCCCGGCCTGGGAGGCGGGCGTGCTGACCCCGGTGGGCAAGCTGGACACCCATCGGCGCGGCTTGCGGCACAAGGCGGTGTCGGTTTTTGTGTTGTGCGGGGATGCGTTGCTGATCCAGCGCCGGGCGTTGGGCAAGTATCACACGCCGGGCCTGTGGGCGAACACCTGTTGCACCCATCCGCATTGGGACGAAACGCCGGAAGCCTGCGCGCATCGCCGCCTGCGGCAGGAACTGGGCATCGAAGGCCTGCGCCTGACCTATCGCGATCAGGTGGAGTATCGCGCCGATGTCGGGGGCGGGCTGGTCGAGCATGAACTGGTCGATATTTTCACGGCACGGGTGGAGGAGCGCATTGTGTGCCAGCCGAACCCGGACGAGGTGATGGAGACCGGGTGGATCACGCTGGAGGAACTGCGCCAGCGAATTGCCGCGGCCCCGGAGTGCTTTACCCCGTGGCTGCGGATTTATCTGGATCGGCATGCCGGGCAGATATTCGCCTGACGGTATGAGGGGACGCCTGTCACTTTCAGGTGTCGGTCTCTGGTTCCATGTCGGCGGACCGGATAAGACAAAGCATGGATAGCCGGATTCCCCTGACCCGCGATGTGGTGTTCATCGGTGGCGGACATGCTCATGCGCTGGTGTTGCGGCGTTGGGGCATGGCGCCGTTGCCCGGTGCGCGGCTGACGCTGATCGACCCGAACCCGCGCGCGCCCTATACCGGCATGTTGCCGGGGTATGTGGCCGGGCATTACCCGCGCGAGGCGCTGGATATCGACCTTGTGCGTCTGGCGCGGTTTGCCGGGGCACGGCTGGTGCAGGGCCGCGCCGTGGGGCTGGACCGGGTGGCGCAGCGCGTCACGGTCGAGGGGCGGGGCGAGATCGCCTATGACCTGTTGTCGATTGATATCGGCATCACCTCGGACATGGCGGACCTGCCGGGATTTTCGGACCACGGCATCGCGGCCAAACCGCTGGGGCCGTTCGCCGCCCGTTGGGCCGGGTTCGTGGAGGACGTGGCGCAGGGGCGTACCGCGCCGCAGATAGCGGTGATCGGGGCTGGGGTGGCCGGTGTGGAACTGGCGCTGGCGATGCATCACCGGCTGGCGCAGGTCACGGACAGGGCGCCGCAGGTCGTGGTGCTGGATGCCGCCAAAGGGTTGCAGGGAACCGGAAGCGGGACGCGCAGGGCGCTGTGCCGAGCAATGGTAAAGGCCGGGGTCGAGTTGCGCGAGGACATGAGCCCGAGCGAGGTGACGGCGCAGGGTGCCGTGCTGGCGGATGGTGGTCTGATCGAGGCCGGGTTGGTCGTGGGCGCGGCGGGCGCGCGGCCATGGGGATGGCTGGCCCGGACCGATCTGCCGTTGCAGGACGGGTTCATCAAGGTCGATGAAACATTGCGTGTGGTGGATGATTCAAACATTTTCGCCGCCGGGGATTGCGCGCATCTGACCCATGCGCCCCGGCCCAAGGCGGGGGTTTATGCGGTGCGCGCCGCGCCGGTGTTGTATGACAACCTGTGCGCGGGGCTGACGGGCGGCGCCATGCGGTCATACCGTCCGCAGCGCGATTTCCTGAAACTGGTGTCGCTGGGCGGCAAGCAGGCCGTGGCTGACAAGGGCGGGATAGGCCTGCGCTTGCCGGGCATGTGGCGCTGGAAGGACTGGATCGACCGGCGGTTCATGGAGAAGTTCCGCAGTTTGCCCGAGATGCCCGTGCCCGATTTGCCGCAGAAGGTTGCCGAGGGCGTGCGCGCCGAAGTTTCCGACCATCCGGTGATCTGTGGCGGCTGTGGGGCCAAAGTGGGGCCGGGCGCGCTGAGCGATCTGCTGGAGAGCCTGCCGCATGTGGAGCGCCCCGACGTGATCGGCCTGCCGGGGGACGATGCCGGGGTTCTCGACCTGGGCGGGCAGCGGCAGGTGCTGAGTACGGATCATCTGCGTGGTTTCATCCTCGATCCGTGGCGTATGGCCCGGATCGCGGCGAACCATGCCTTGGGCGATGTGTGGGCGATGGGGGCAGAGCCGCAGGCGGCGCTGGTCAATATCGTGCTGCCGCGCATGTCCGAGCGCCTGCAACGCCGCACCCTGGCCGAGATCATGGAGGCGGCGGGGCAGGTCATGGCCGGGGCGGGTGCCGAGATTATCGGCGGGCACACCACGCAAGGGGCAGAGATGACGCTGGGGTTTACCGTGACGGGCCTGTGCGAGGGGGCACCGATTGGCGTGGCGGGCGCGCGGCCCGGCGATGTTCTGATCCTGACGAAACCCATCGGCACCGGTGTCATACTGGCCGCCGAGATGGCGGGGCGGGCCGATGGTGAGGTGGTGATGGGGGCGCTGCGTGTCATGGATCGCAGTCTTGCGGCGGAAGCCCGCGCCTTGGGCCGTGCGCATGCGATGACCGATGTCACCGGCTTCGGATTGGCGGGTCATGTGCTGGCGATCTGCAAGGCCAGTGGCTGCGGGGCGGAACTGGTGCTGGCGGATGTGCCGTTGCTGGACGGGGCCGGGGCGTTGTTGGCGGACGGGCGGAGGTCGTCCTTGCATGCGGCGAATGCGGCCTATGCCGAGGCGTTGATGGGGATGGGCGGAGATCGGGGAGCGCCGGAATACGAGGCGCTGTTCGATCCGCAAACCGCCGGGGGGCTTTTGGCGGCCATGGCCCCGGAAGATGCGGATGCGGCCCTGTCGGCATTGCGGGACGAGGGCATCGCGGCGGTGCGGATTGGCCGCGTGACCGATGAGCCGCCGGGGCTGACGCTGGTTTAGGGCGTGGCGGCGCGGATCAGCGCGGCCTCGAGCCGGGGCAGGGCGCTTTGCAGGCCGTCGTCGTCCAGCCGCTCCAGTGTCACACGGTCCGGCGGGGTGAGGGCGGTACGTTTGCGCGCGCGCTCATAACCGGGGTCATAGTGCACTTCGACAAGGCTGGCGGCCAGGGAGGTTAACGCGCCCTGTTCGGCCATCGCGTGCCACTCATCCACCTGTTTGTGGCCGCGCAGCGGGCGCAAAAGGTCGAGCTGTTGCGACAGCTGGGCGGTATCGCCAGCAATGTCGGCATAGGCGTGGGCCAGATAACGGGCGCGTTCGGGCAGGGGGGCGGTGACCTCGACCACGGGGGCGGCGCACATGGCTTTCCACAGGGACGGGGGCAGGATGCGTTCGCCCACCTTGCTGGATTCAGCCTCGATCACCACGGGGCGGGCCGGGTCGAGCCGGGCGATGACCTGTGCCAGCCGCCCTTCGAACAGTTTTTGCGAGGGCTGTCCGCCGTCCTGTGCCCCGAGGGCTGAGCCGCGGTGATTGGCCAGTGCTTCGAGGTCGATCACCTGCCAGCCGCGGTCTGCCAGAAGCCCCAGAAGGCGGGTCTTGGCGGTGCCGGTATTGCCATCGAGCAGCACCGGGCGCAGCGCGAGCGGCGTATCGTGCAAGAGCCGCGCCACCAGCCGGCGGTAGGATCGGTATCCGCCGTCCAGCAGTCGCACCCGCCAGCCGATCTGCGACAGGATCGTGGCGAAGGCGCCCGAGCGCTGCCCGCCGCGCCAGCAATAGACCAGAGGCCGCCAGCCGCCGGGTTTGTCGGCCAATGGCCCTTCCAGATGGGCCGCCACGTTGCGCGCGACATGGGCCGCGCCGATCTTGCGCGCCAGGAAACGGTCTTGCTGAACGTAGATCGTGCCGACCTCGGCCCGCTCGGCATCGCTGAGCGAGGGCAGGTTGATCGCGCCGGGAAGGTGGTCCTCGGCGTATTCCGACGGGGAGCGGGCGTCGATCACGGTGTCGGCGGGCAGATTGGCCAGATCGCCCAGATCGGACAGGGTCAATTTCATGTCATTGCATCTAGGCGATCCGGGCAGCGAGTGCCAGCGTCAAAGGTGCGGGGGGGGCAAATGGTGTGCGTCAGAAGCCGCTGGCCGTGGGCAGCCATGTGGACAGGAACGGCAGGAAGGTGATCAGCAAAAGCGCCATCAGCTGCGCCAGGAAAAACGGCGGCATTTCCTTGATCAGGGTGGATGGGCGCAGGCCGACCGTCGAGGAGACGACGAATATCAGGCTGCCCACCGGCGGCGTCGTCAGCCCCATGGTGAGGTTGACGATGACGACGATGGCGAAATGGTTCGGGTCGATCCCCAGTGAATGGCTGATCGGGGCGAGGATCGGTACGAGGATCATCACCCCCGGCAGCGGGTCCATGAACAGCCCGAAGGCCAGCAACAGCAGGTTGACGGCCAGCAGGAAGACGATGGGCGACAGATCCCAGGAAATGATGGTTTCGGCCAGGAATTGCGGGATGCCTTCGATGATCAGCACCCAGGCAAAGGCCCGCGCCGCGCCGAGGATCAGCAGCACGGCCGCCGAGGTCAGCGCCGCCTGGAGTACGATCCTGGGCAGGTCGCGCAGCCGCAGTGAGCGATAGACGAACATGCCCACGAACAGCGCGTAGAACACCGCGATGACCGATGCCTCGGTCGGGGTGAAGACGCCGAAGCGGATACCGCCCACGATCAGCACGATCAGGAACAGCGCCGGGACGGCGTAAAGCGCGATGCGCGCGATCTCGGGCAGCGGCGGGCGGGCGGTGCCGCTGGCATAGCCGCGCAGGTGGCTCATCCGGGCGTTGGCGGTCAGCACGAGCGCGGTGATCAGGAGGCCCGGCAGGATACCGGCCATGAACAGCGAGCCGACCGATACGCTCTGATCCTGCATGGCGTAGATGATCATGGTGATCGAGGGCGGGATGATCGGCCCGACCACGGCGCTGGCGATGGTCAGCGCCCCGGCATAGCCCCGGTCATAGCCGCCCTTTTCCATCATGCGGATCATCATCGCGCCGGGGCCTGCGGCATCGGCCAGAGCACTGCCGGAGATCCCCGCGAACATGGCCGAACTGACGATATTGGCATGGCCGAGCCCGCCGCGAAGGTGCCCGACCAGCGATTGCGCCAGCCGCAAGAGTGCCTGCGTGACTGCGCCGCCGGTCATGATTTCCGAGGCAAGGATAAAGAACGGCACCGCCAGCAGCGGGAAGCTGTCCAGCCCCGCGAACATTTCCTTCACGACGACGAGGTGCGGATAGCTGGAGCCGAAGCTAAGTGCGAGAAAGACCGAAATGGCCATGGCGAAGGCCACCGGCAGGCCAAGGGCCAGAAGGATGAACAGCGCGGGAAACAGGATTTCAGCCATTGGCACCCCCGGGCAGGGTTTCGCCCTGTGCCGCGTCGCCTTTCAGGCCCTTGTAATCCCCCGCCATGATGAAGGGTTTCGCGATCATGAGCAGGTGCAGGATCAGCAAGCCGAACCCCACGGGCATCGCCAGGTAGACATAGAAAAATGGCAGGCGCATGGCCGGTGTGACCTGATATTGCATGCGCTGCGCATAGGTCCAGCCGACCCAGACCATGAAGACGAAAAAGCCCAGCAGCGCCAGGACGATCGCCCCGCGCAGCAGGCGCTGGCCCGGCGTGGGAAAGACATCGTGCAGGTTGGTTATGGCCACATGGCCGCCCACGCGCAGCGCCAGACCGGCCCCGCCGAAGGTCATCCAGATCATCAGGTAGCGCGCGGCCTCGTCCGCCCAGGGCAGGGAATGTGCTGTCAGGTAGCGGAGCGCGACATTCGCGCCCACGACCAGAGCCATGGCCGACAGCATGACGATCAGCGCCCAGGCATTCAGCGCGACGATTATGCGTTCCAGTTTCCGCACCAGAGACCTTTATAGAAATGGGCCGGCACCGCTGGGCACCGGCCACATCCGGATTTTGGATTGTCTTACTCGGTTGCGACGATCGCGTCGACAAGTTCCTTGCCGTAGGTCTCGTAGTACCCTTCATAGGCCGTCTGGATCGCGGCCTGGAACTCGGCTTTTTGCTCGGCCGACAACTCGCCCACTTTCATGCCGCGTTCCTTGAGTGTTTCGACGCCCGAGGTTTCGACATTGTCAACATAGGCACGCATGGCGGTCACGGCTTCGGTCGCGGCCTTTTCAAGAGAGGCTTTCTGATCGTCGTTCAGACCTTCCCAGAAGGGTTTGGATACCAGCAGCATCGCGGGCGAATAGACGTGGCCCGACAGCGTCAGGTATTCCTGAACCTCGTTCAGCTTGACCGACACGATCACCGACAGCGGGTTTTCCTGCCCGTCGATCACGCCCTGTTGCAGCGATGAGACCACCTCGGGCCATGCCATCGGGGTGGGGGCGGCGCCCATGGCCTCGAAGGCCGCAAGGTGCACTGGGTTTTCCATGGTGCGCAGTTTCAGGCCCTGAACGTCGGCGGGGCCCTGAATCTGGTTGCGGTTGTTGGTGATGTGGCGAAAGCCCTGCTCGCCCCAAGCCAGCGCGTGCAGCCCGACATCGTCGAACTTGGCCAGGATGTCCTGCCCGATGGGGCCGTCCAGCACCCGGCGCGCATGGCCGAGATCGCGGAACAGGAAGGGGATGTCGAACACGCCGGTTTCCGGCACGAAGTTGGCCAGTGTCCCCGAGGATACGATAGTGGCTTCGACGGTGCCGATCTGGAGGCCTTCGATCACCTCGCGCTCGCCGCCCAGACCCGAGGAGGGGAAGTGGCGGAACGTGAAATCATCGCCGGTTTCGGCCAGAACGACTTCTTCGAATTTCTCGGCGGCGACGCCGTAGTGGCTGTCGGGTGCCAGGGCATAGCCGATCTTGATTTCGGTTTGTGCGGCCGCGCTTCCGGCCAGCATCGCGATTGCGCCGGCGGTGGTGAGTTTACGGAATATTGATGTCATAGCAGATCCTCCCAAGTATCTCTCGTCTTGTTAGCGGTAAGGATGAAGAGCGACAAGATTGGAGCGATACGAGGGGTGGGGTATATTAAAACGATATAGGGGGCATAAGAAATCTCAATATTTCAGGATTTATCGGCTTTTGCCGCCCGCTATGATGTTTCTTGTGTTGCAAACAGAGGCGTTTTCCCGACCTCGGAGGGTTTTTTAACCAACTGCCGTAAAATGGTTTTCCATGCATCAAGCAAAGTCGCGAAATATTCGGGATCGTTTTTCAGGACGGTCTGAATGCCCATGCCGCGCACCAGGCATACGGTCAGGTTCAGAATAACCTGCGCCTCATGAGAGGAGGACGGGTGTTCACGGGTCTGAAATTCGGCCCAGATTTCATTGAGGGCCTCATGAAACTTCTTAACCACCGGCATCATTTTCAGCCGCAGCTCCTCGTCTGTGCGGGCCTCGTTGATGAATTCGATGGAGAGGTAATAAAACCGGCCCGAGAACATGCTCCAGAGAAAATCGACGAACTCGTCGGTGCCCAGTTGTTTTTGCGTGACTTTGCCTGCGATGTTGCGGATATCGCGGGTGCCGTCGCTCAGCAGCTTTTCCATCGCCGCAACGATGATATCCGCGCGTGTCGGAAAATGATGCAGCAATGCGCCACGCGATACGCCGGCGCGTTCGGAGAATTCCGGTGTGGACGCCCTGTTGTACCCGACATCGTAAATGACATCGAGCGTGGTCTCGATCAGTTTCTCCCGGGTGGCGATGCTGCGTGCCTGTTTCTCACGTTTTACCATTTCCTGTACGCCTTGTGTCTTTGGTGGCCTGGGCCTGGCCACCACCGGTTACGCGATACATGGCATGTTGCCAAGGTTTCCGATGTTCTCCGCCCGTGATGGCACGGCATCGGATCATGAGGGTGACCGGCCACTCAATACGCGATGGAGGGCAACCACAGCGACAGGATCGGGAACGCGATCAGGATGATGAGCGTCAGCAGATCCATGGCCAGGAACCAGGTGATGCCCCGGAATATTTCCGGCAAGGTGACCCTGTTGTTCAGGGCTCCGTTGATCATGTAGACATTCAGCCCGATGGGCGGGGTGATGAGCCCGATCTCGAGCAGCTTGATCACGATGATCCCGAACCAGACCGGATTGATATCCGCCGCGTTGACCAGAGGAATGAGGATCGGAAGCGTTAACAGCAGCAGCCCGATACTGTCGATCAGCATTCCGAGAACGAGGTAGATGACCGCGACGGCGAACAGAATCCACCAGACCTGGTCGCTGACCGACAGGATGGCGTCGGCGAATGCACGGGGGAAGCCGGACAAGGCCAGGAATCGTGTGAAGAAAAGCGAGCCGATCAGGATGATGAAGATCGACGCCGTGGACACCACGGCCTGGCGCATCGCCTCGACCATGGCCTTGCGGGTCAGCTTGCGGCGCATGAGGGCGATGATCACGGCGGCGAATGCGCCCAAGGCGCCTGCCTCGGTCGGAGAGAAGATGCCGGTGAAAATGCCGCCCAATACGACGAGGATGAGTGTCGGGAGCGGCCAGACATCGCGCAGCGCCGCCGCACGCTCCTCGGGGGTGGGATCGACGGTCACGGTTCCGGCGAGTTCGGGTTTCAGTTTCACCCGGATCACGATCATGGCGATGTAGATCAGCGCCGACAGGATGCCGGGGATGAACCCGGCCATGAACAATTGCCCCACCGATACCTGTGCATAAACGCCGAAGAGGATGAGCAGCACCGAAGGCGGGATCAGTGAGCCGAGCGTGCCGGAGGCGGCGATCGTACCGGTTGCAAGGCCCCGGTCATAGCCATTGTCCAGCATCTCGGGAACGGCCATGCGCGACATGGCCGAGGCGGTCGCCACTGACGAGCCGGAGGCGGCGGCAAAGAAGGCGCAGGCCCCGACCGACGTGATCGCAAGGCCTCCCGGAAGACGTGCAAGGTAGAGCCGCAGCGACATGAACAGCCCGCGCGTCATGTCGGTGGAGGAGCAGATAAAGCCCATCAGCAGGAACATGGGCGCTGCCGACAGTTCCCATTGGCCCACGTAATCAAACGGGGTGGCCGAGATCATGCCCCAGGCGACATTCATGTTGAACATCATGGCGATGCCGCCAATCGAAACGAGCCCAAGCGCCAATCCCACCGGAACCCGCAGGGCGATCATCACAAGCGCCAGAACCGTGCCCCAGATACCGATGTCCAGATTGCTCATTCTTCAGTCTCCGGGATGTGTTACAGGGCTTGCCGACGGGCGATGGACTTGAGCAGGTTCGAGGCCGTGGCCAGGAACACACCGGCGAAACCGAGCGGTAAAGCCCAGCGTGCGGGCCAGATGAAAAAGGTGAAATTGCTCATCGCGTCTTCCTTGCGCTGAGTCGAGCCGATTGCGTCATGGAGCGATTGCCAGAACAGCATTCCGAAAAACACGAGCCCTGCAAGGCAGGCGAAGATATAGAGCGCAAGTTGCGCGCTCCGCGGCATCATCTGTGCAAACAGATCGACCCGGATGTTTTCGTTGCGGTTTTCGACATAGCCCAGTGCCAGAAACACGAGCACGACCATGTAGTAGAAAGAGACGACTTCCAGAGTGCCGACGATCTGGCCATTGAAGAAATAGCGGATACCGACATCGAGGGTGATGTGCAGCATCATCACCAGCATCGCGATGGCGGACAACGTCAGCCCCCCGATATTCAGCCAGCGGATTGTCTGGATGAGAAACGACATGGCCGCAATCCTTGTGTCAGGAATGTGCTTTTGACGGGCGCGCCGGAAGGGACGCGCCCGCCCGAAAGGGGCTTAGTCGACGCCGTAGGTTGCCGGATCGATTTTCGAGAAAATCTCCTGCATCGCCAGCGCGGTCAGGGCATCCTCATCCGTGGTATCGACACCGTCAAGCAGGTCTTCCCACTTGGTCATGGCGCTGCGGAAATCGTCGATGACGTCTTCGGCGTTGTCGAGACCGAACTGATCCCTTGCCGTATCGTAAACCGAGCTTAGCGATTTTTCACGGAAGCTGACCAGCGATGCCGCAAGGTCGTCCTCGGGCTCGTAGACGTTGCCGCCAGCCGCCTGCGATGTTTCAAGCCCATTCGCGACCTTCTCCTTGTAGGCGATGACCATACGGGCCATCGACCGGGCGGAGGCTTCCATCAGGACACTGCGCTGTTCGGGAGACAGGCCAGCCCAGAACGATGAATTGTAGCCCCATTGCGGGCCCGACCAATACATTCCGGTCGAAACCAGCGTCGTGTGTTCGGCGACTTCCATCAGCGAGCGGTCGACAAGGTCGCTGGCGGCGTTGGTCGCACAGTCGAGCGTGCCGCGCTCAAGCCCGGTATACATTTCGCTGGACGGTACGTTGACGGGGATGCCGCCGACCTCTTCCACCCAGACCGAAACCGCGGACCCGGCGGTGCGGATACGCTTGCCCTTGATTTCAGTCAGGTTGCGCACAGGACTGGAACACATCAGCACATAGGGCGGTGTCGTGTAGGCCCCGAGATATACGACGCCCTTGTCCTTCCATTCGGCCAGTTGCGTGGCATTGTTCATCGAAAAGTCGGCCACGGCGAAGATCGTCGGAACCGGATCGGAATAGTTGAACCCGAGTTCCTGCACGGCATTTGCGACCGGCAGTTCGGAAGGTGTATAGATCGCGGCGTGATGCGCCACCTGAACGACGTTGTCCCGCACCCCCTGAAGGGCCGCGCGGGGGGCCAGAAGGACGGTGCCGGTATAGACCTCGGGCGCGAGATCGCCGCCGGACAGGTCTTTGACCAGTTCGGCCCATTTCAGGTAGCCTTCGCCGGACATCGGCACGGCCCCATCGTAAAAGCTGTTGGCGATGAATGTGGTTTCCGCCGCTGCCGGTGCGGCCATCAGCCCTGCAAGGGCCGTGATCCTGATTAGGTTTTTCATTTCTTTCTCCCTGTTGTTTTTTTGGGTTTTCAAGGTGCAGGCCTGTTTTGTCTGCCTCTTTCCGGGTGCTCAGGTCCTAGCCTTCTGGTGGGCTTCGGCCATCTCTGCGAGACTGTTGAACCGGAATGTCGTTTCGGCCAGTTGGCCGGGGTCCATGGTTGCCCCGAACCCTTGTTTGGAATGACGCCGGTATATCCAGGCGTTGGTCAATCCGTTTGTGCGCGCCGGGACGTGATCGTGAAACATGCTTTCGGCGGTATGGAGCAGGTCGCTCTTCCTGATGCCCAATTCATCGAGGCGCAGAAGGAGGTAATCGAAATTCGCCTGCGCGGGTTTGTAGGCGCCGACATCCTCGGCGGTGCAGATCGCATCCCATTGGATTTTGAGCTTTTCTGCCGATCCGGCGAAACTCTGGTTATCGACATTGGACAGCACGATCATCTTGTAGTGCTGTTTGAGATAGGCCAGCGCATCGGCGCTGTCGGGAAAGGCGGGCCAGTTTCCGACGCTTTCCCCGTATCGTTTGCATTCGTCCCAATCCACGGCAAGGCCGCAGACCTCGGCAAACCGCCGGTAGACCGTGGCGAGGAGGTCCGAGTACCGCCGTGCGGGGGTCTGGGCCTGCTGGCTGCTTTCGCATTTGGCATGCAGTTCCAGCACGTCGTCTGCGCTCATCTCTTGGTCGAGCCGGTCGGTGAGGGGACGCAGGTTTTCCCGAATGCCGCTTTCCCAGTCGATCAGGGTTCCGTAAACGTCGAAGCTGAGGGCCGTGTAATCCGTGAGCATGGTCATCGCTCCTTTCGCAAAATGTCAGAGAGACGCTGCTTTTTTGATCGCTTCGCCACCTTTCATGATCAGCGGCATATGCGCGCCCTGGCCGGTCAGCAGATCGAGGTTTTCCAGCGGGTTGCCGTCCACGGCGATCAGGTCGGCAAACGCACCGGGCGCGATGGTGCCGATCTGCCCTTCCATGCGCAGCACCTTTGCGGCGTCCACCGTGGCGGAGCGGATCACCGCATCGGCAGGCATGTAACGGCCCCGCAGCGGGAATTCGCCCGATTGTTCGGTTTGCATCCCCCCCAGGAGGTCCGAGCCATAGCCCATGATAACCCCCGCCTTGTGCATCTTGCCCAGCCGTTCGAGCCCGGCCTCGCGCACGTCCGAAACCTTGGCCACGGATTCGGGCGGCAGGCCAAAATCGGCGCCGCAGCGCGCCAGGAGGTCATAGGTGATGTTGGTCGGAACCACGAAAATTCCGTCACGCGCGACACGTTCGATGGTGGCATCCGAAATCAGGTTGCCGTGTTCGATACACTCGAACCCGCAGTCGAGCGCCCGGACGATTGCTTCGTCGCAATAGAGATGTCCCGTTGCATAGGTGCCGAAACCCTTCGCGATTTCGACCATTGCCTTGAGTTCGTCGACCGAGAAAACCAGATATCCGATCGGGTCCGAGGGCGAAGACACCCCGCCATCCGCCATCGCCTTGATGAATTGCGCGCCGTTCTTGATTTCTTCACGCGCGGCGCGCTGGACTTCGGGGACCCCGTCGCAAATCCGGCCCATTGCTCCGAGGCGGTCATTGTACCAGCCGACATCGTGGTTGTTGTAGGGGCCGCGATAATCGGTATGGCCGCCCGTCTGGGACAAGGCCTTGCCGCAGATGACGAGCCTCGGCCCAACGAAATAGCCCTCGTCCACTGCCTGCTGCAATCCACGGTCCGCACCGCCAAGATCCCGAACGGTGGTAAAGCCGCGCATCAGCATATCGTTCATCAACCGGGCGCTTTTGGCGGCGATCAGGGAAGACGGAAGCGATGCGTTCAGGCCCAGATTGGCCGTGCTTGCCATCACGTGCACATGGCAATCGACAAGACCGGGAATGACGGTCAGCCCCTTGAGGTCGAGTTCGCCGTTTGCCTTGGCCGACAGCTTGGGGCCGACATCCGCGATCAGCCCGTTTTCGATGACGATATCGACCGGATCGGTTGGCTCGGGTTGCGTGCCGTCAACGATCCGGGCGTTTTTGACGAGGAGGTCGGCCATGTTTCATCGTTCCTTTTCGGCGGATGTGTCGAATATGAGAGTGGTCTTTGCTGGCGGTTCAGGAGGGCACCGGCCCGATTGCGCCCGGCAGGTCGACCGTCAGCTGGCTTTGCGGGTTTGCGACTGGTGCCAGCTTTGGATGTAGTCGAGCGTTGTCTGGAGGTCGACGACATCCACGTAGCGGCGACCGAGGTCGCGCAGGTTGTCGCGGTGCGGCTGTTCCTCGATGTCGCCGACGCAATCCTCGGGGACCAGCGTCCTGTAACGGTGACTGAATGAATCGATCGAGGAGGCACGGATACAGCCGCTCGTGTTGCAGCCCGTCACGATGACGGTATCGACGCGTTCCTTGGTGAAATAGTCGCTGACGTCGGTCCCGAAAAAGATCGACGGGCCCTTTTTGCAGACCGTGAGATCGTAGTCGGGATCGTAGATGCGCTCGTCGAAGGCCACGCTGGGATGGTCGCGGCGGAAGGTTTCGCGCACGGCGGTGATTTTCCAATAGGGCATTTCCCGCTCGTTCATGTAGGCGGTGTTGCAATTGGCCACCGGCACGCCGCAGGCGCGCGCCACCTTGAGCAGTTTTGCGGTGTTTTCGAGCGCCCGCATCACGAGGGGCGCGCCGCCAAGCGGATATTGCGCGTCGGTAAAGCCGATCTGAAAATCGACCACGACGATCCCCGGCTTGAAGCCCGTTCCCACGGGTATCTCGCCGTAGCTTCGATTCTTGTAATCGTCCGCATGTGCCATGTTTCGAACTCCCTGTGGCTGAAATTGTTTTCGAAAAGAGTATCCCTATCAAAAAAACAGTCAAGACTGTTTGTATTGCCCATGGCAAGTAATCGCATCTGTCCATCGGGTCAGATGCACTCCGGACGCGTGAGGTCAGGATGATCGGATTTGGTCGAGGGGCGGATCGTGAGTGGCGTGCTGGTATCCTGCGCGAAACCGGGCGAGCCTTGGCGGCTGTCGGCAGCGCCGATAGGGGCGGTCATCCGTTTTCGTTATCGCTGTGAAGGCATTACGGAATTTGTATTACACAATATGGATATAAGGTCGGGTTTCGGGTGAGACGTGCTGTTTGTCGTTATTAACAGGTATATTTCTTCTTGTTCATTGTTTCTATATATTGCAGCATGTGGTCATTAATACCTCAAAGCATCCATAATGTGGACTATATGCCGGTAACAAAGGACAGCGGTGGTGCGCAAAGTGTCGATCGGGCTCTGGCTTTGCTGGTCCTGGTCGGACAGGGCGCGGGTGCGCCGGTGCCTATCGTTGCATTGACCGAGGCGACGGGGCTCAGCCGGCCAACCGTGCGGCGGCTGATGCTTGCCCTGATGCGCTCCGGTATGATCGAACAGGATGCCGATACCCGTGCCTATTTTTTGGGCGCCGAGGCCTATCTGCTCGGGTTGATGGCCGCGCGGCGGGTGGATCTGCTGGGCGCTGCGACCGACAGCTTGTTGCGCTTGGCCGCCGAGAGCGAGGACAATGCCTATCTGTCGTTGCGGCGCGGTTCCTACGGTATTTGCGTTCACCGCGAAGAGGGCACCTATCCGATCCGCAGCCAGGCGCTCAGGACCGGGGACAGGCATCCTTTGGGTGTCGGAGCGGGTGGGATGGCCATTCTTGCGGCACTTCCCGATGGTGAACGCAGCGAAGTGCTGAACAGGATCATGCCGGAACTGGCCGAAGGATATCCCGGCTACACACCCGAGGTCGTCTCGGGCGCGGTCGCCAGGGCGCAGGAGCGAGGCTGGGCACTGAATCCGGGGCTGTACCTGCCCAATTCATGGGCCATCGGCATGGCCGTGCATGGCCCCGCCGGAGAGGTTCTGGGCGCGTTGTCGATTGCCGCGATCGACACGCGGATGCAGCCCGAGCGGCAGGAAAAACTGGCCGCGCTCTTGCGGCGCGAAGTGGCGCAGGTGGAGCATGCGCTATGTAAGGGAATTCAACCGGGCCGAAGCCCTGGATTATGAGAGGATCGAAGATGGACAATCAGCCGCAAATCGTGGGTTGGGCGCATACGAAATTCGGCAAGGCGCCCGAGGAAGACCTGACCGAACTGATGGGCGTGGTCGTGCCCGAGGCGCTGGATCATGCAGGAATTGGCGCAGCAGATGTGGATGGCATTTTCGTGGGGGCCTATAATAACGGGTTTTCCAAACAGGCCTTCGAGGGCGCGCTTGTGGGTATGGCGGTGCCCGAGCTTGCGCATGTTCCGGCGGTGCATCTGGAAAACGCCTGTGCTACCGGGTCGGCGGCGCTCTATGCAGCGCTGGATTTCATCGCTGCCGGGCGGGGCAGGATTGCGTTGGTCGTGGGCGGCGAAAAGATGACCGCCACGCCGGGGCCGGAAGTTGGGGATATCCTGCTGACCGCGTCATACCGCACCGAGGAGGGCGATATCGACGGCGGATTTGCCGGGGTCTTCGGGCAGATCGCCAACCGCTATTTCCAGCAGCATGGCGATCATTCGCAGGAACTGGCGATGATTGCGGCCAAGAACCACGAAAACGGAATGCGCAACCCCTATGCGCATATGCAAAAGCCTTTTACGGCAGAGTTCTGCAATACCGTCAGCGACAAGAACCCGCTGGTGGCCGGGCCGTTGCGCCGGACCGATTGTTCGCTGGTGTCGGACGGGGCGGCGGCGCTGATCGTGGCGCATCCCGATGTGGCCGCCGAGATGCGCCGCGCCATCGCGTTTCGCGCGCATAACCATGTGAATGATGTGCTGGCCTTGTCGCGTCGCGATCCCACCGAATTCGCAGGCCCCCGAGCGGCATGGGGCAAGTCGCTGGAACAGGCCGGTCTCACGCTGGACGATCTGGACATGGTCGAAACCCACGACTGTTTCACCATCGCCGAATTGCTGGAATACGAAGCCATGGGTCTGGCCGAGCGTGGCCAGGGCGGGCGCGTGATCCGTGAGGGCACCACTGCGCGGGACGGCAGGTTGCCGGTAAATCCGTCGGGCGGGCTCAAATCGCGTGGGCATCCCATCGGGGCGACGGGCGTGTCCCAACACGTCATGGCGTCGATGCAATTGATGGGCGAGGCTGGCGATATGCAGCTTGACGATGTGCAACTGGCGGGTGTGTTCAACATGGGTGGGGCGGCTGTGGCCTCTTACGTGTCGATTCTGGAGCGCGTGAAATGACCCGGAACCGTGATCCGAAACTGCCCTGGTCCGTGCGCAGCCATAACCTTGCGCATTTCCTGACGAAGAACGCCGCGCGACTCAGGGACCGGCCCGCGATCATCTGGGATGACACGACCCTGAGTTGGGGCGATCTGGACCGGCGTGTCAGCGCGCTGTCGGCGGCGATGCGGGACGATTACGGATTGCAGCCCGGCGACCGGGTGATGGTGCAAAGCCCCAACAACAACCAGATCACCGAAATCATGCTGGCCTGCTGGCGGATCGGGGCGGTCTGGGTGCCGTCGAATTATCGCCAGAGACCCGATGAGGTGGCCTATCTGGCGCAGAAATCCGACGTATCCCTGATGTTCTGTGAAGAGGGCTTCCCCGATCACGCCACCGCCTGCCTCGACGCCGCGCCGAGGCTGGAGCATGTGGTTTGCATCGGTCAGGGGTTCGGCACGGCATATGACGATCTGATCGCGCGTCACGCTGGCGTTCATGTTCCCGATGCGGCGGTGGATCGCGACGCGCCTTGCTGGCTGTTCTTTACCTCGGGTTCCACCGGGCGGCCCAAGGCCGTGGTGCTGACCCATGGCCAGTTGACCTTTACCGCGCTCAATCACTTGCACGATCTGACGCCGGGAACCACGCCCGAGGACATGAGCCTTGTGGTGGCGCCCTTGTCGCACGGGGCCGGAATGCACCAGCTGATGATGATCGCGGGCGGCGTGTGTTCGGTGCTCATGCCGTCCGGCAAGTTCGATCCGGCCAGAGCCTGGGCGTTGGTCGAGCGATACAGGATCACCAATATGTTCACGGTGCCGACCATCGTGAAGATGCTGACGGAACACCCGGCTGTCGATGAGTACGATCATTCCAGCCTGCGCTTCGTGATCTATGCGGGGGCCCCGATGTATCGGGAGGACCAGAAACACGCGCTGCGCAAACTGGGGCAGGTGTTGGTGCAGTATTTCGGCCTCGGCGAGGTGACGGGGTGCATCACTTATCTGCCGCGCGAGGATCATCATGTCGAGGATGGGCCGGACACGCGCCTCGGGTCGTGCGGGATCGAACGCACGGGGTTGCATGTCAGCATTCAGGACGATGACGGGTGTGAACTGAGCCCCGGTGAAACCGGCGAAATCTGCGTGGCCGGGCCGGCGGTTTGCGCGGGCTATTACATGGATGACGGCGCCAATGAAAAGGCGTTCCGCGATGGCTGGTTCCGCACCGGCGATCTGGGCCATATGGATGCTGAACGGTATCTGTATATCACGGGGCGGTCATCGGACATGTATATCTCAGGCGGCTCGAACGTCTATCCGCGCGAGATCGAGGAAATCATGCTGACCCATCCTGCCCTGTCCGAGGTGGCTATTCTTGGCGCACCCCATCCCAGGTGGGGCGAAGTGGGGGTTGCCGTGTGCACCTGCGAGCCGGGGCAGTCTGTCTCGCCCGAAGACCTGGCGCAGATGCTTGAGCAGAAGCTGGCGAAATACAAACTGCCGCATCACTATGTGTTCCTGGATGAGATGCCCAAGACGGGCTATGGCAAGATTACCAAGAAACTCGTCCGCGAAGAACTGGAAGCGCAGGGGATCTGGCCCGGAGAGGGGGCATGACCCGTGATGTCATCCGCCATCCCGGCCCGCCTGCGCCCAAGCCGTATGCGGTCGCGCGGGGGCAGGGGCGCAAGCTGCCCGTTACCTTGCAAGGCGGGCAGTCGTTGATGGATGCGGTTGCGGACGTGATGGAGAAGACCGGCAGCGACAGCGGGGTGATCGTTGTCGACGGGATGGACATCGGCCCTTACGATTACGTCATGCCGGGGCCGTCCGATGATGGGGTTCATGCGGCATGGTACAGCGCCACCCATCATGGATCGCACGCCCGTATCCGCCACGGATCGGCCATCGTGGGCAGGCGGGACGGGGCCTGGTGGCTGCATTGCCATGCGGTTTGGGAAGAAGGCGACAGCGTGAAATGCGGTCATCTTCTGCCTGACGATGTGACCGTGCCGAATGATGCCGGGGTCATGCTGTATGCCTTTAATGGGGGGGCGTTCGATGTTTCGTTGAACGAGGAAACATTGTTTCCCATCTTCCATCCCGTTGACGGGGCGTCCGACGGCAATGCCCTGATCGCCAAGGTGAATCCGCATCACGATATTCACCAGACCGTATCGCAGATCGTCCGGGACGCAGGTTTCGCGCGCGCCGAGGTGCTGGGGGTCGGGAGCCTGATCGGTGCCCGGTTCGAAGCAGGGATACCGATGGAGTCGCCCATTTCCGAGGTCATGATTACGCCCGGTGCGCAATGGGCCGAGGATGGGTTGCGCTTGCCGATGTATTGCGTCGATCCTGACGACGATCAGTTTTCAGGTGACATCGTTCCCGGTGGCGCGCCGGTTTGCGTGACCTTTGAATTGATGGTGATCGAGGCCGGCTGACCCCGATCACCGATATGCTTGTGCCGCCGCGGCTTTCACGTCACTTGCGCAGGGCGGGCAGGCCGACCCCTGTGCTTTGGAAGCCGCCGTCGACCGCCACGATCTGGCCGGTGACATAGCTGGCCTTGTCCGAGCACAGGAAGGTGATGACATTGGCCAGTTCTTCCTCGGTTCCGTAGCGGTTCAGCGGGATCGCGTCGTGATAGGCGTCGATGATGTCCTGTGTGTGCACGGCCATCGCCAGCTTGGTGCGTACCGGGCCGGGGCACACGCAATTCGCGCGAATGCCGTACTCGCCCAGTTCCGCAGCTTGCTGTTGCGTCAGGTGGATCACGGCGGCCTTGGAGGTGCCATAAGCGACCCGCAGGGTCGAGGCCCGCAGCCCGGAAATGGAGGCGATGTTCAGGATCGCGCCCTTGGTTTCCCTGAGCGCCGGTGTGGCGGCCTGCGAACACAGGAACACCCCATCCAGATTGGTTTCCATGACCCTGCGCCAGCGGGCGAAATCGGTGTCTTCGACCGGGCCGAAATCGGCCACGCCCGCGTTGTTGACCAGCGCGTCAATCCGGCCAAAGGAGGCCAGCGTATCGGTCACCATTGCCTCGGCCTTTTCCGGGAAGGAAATGTCGTAAGGCAGGCCAATCGCGCCTTCGCCCAGTTCGCCGAGCGCTTTTTCAAGTTCTGCCTCGTCGCGGTCGACGGCTGAGACAACATAGCCCTGTTCCAGAAACTGTTTGGCCGTGGCCAGCCCGATGCCGCGCGCGGCGCCGGTTACGATGGCGCATTTTTGCATGATCATTCCCTCTTGTTTCCCAGGCTACGCTACTATGAGCAACCGGGTTTGCAAGGTGGAAGTAAGCCGCCCAGGGCAGGTGCCGGACAGTCATAGGAAAGATGAATAGGCGGTCGGCCGGGAAAGAACATGGCGGCACGAATGCCGCCATGAGTCGAGGTCGTGAAAAGGGGCCGGACCGGCTTACATCGCGGCCTTGAACAGGGCCGTCAGGTTCTCTTCGGTCAGTTCGACGGGGTTGCCGCCACAGGACGGGTCCTTGATCGCGCCCCTGACCAGATCGGGGATCGTATCCTCGGTCACGCCAAGCGCGGCAAGCCCCTTGGGAACGCCCAGTTGGTCGTTGAACCGGTCCACAAAAGCGCGGAAGCCTTTGAAGCCGCCGTCAATGCCCAGATAGCCCGCCGCGCGCTCAAAGCGTTCGGCGATTTTCGGTGCGTTGAGGTCCAGAACGGCAGGCATGCACACCGCGTTGGTGGTGCCGTGGTGGGTGTTGAAATGTGCGCCAATCGGGTGGCTCATGGCGTGGATCGCCCCCAGACCTTTCTGGAATGCGGTGGCGCCCATCGCGGCGGCGCTCATCATGTGGGCGCGGGCCTCGATATCGGTACCGTCCTCATAGGCGCGCGGCAGGTTTTCGATGACCAGCCGCATGCCTTCAAGCGCGATGCCCTGGGACATCGGGTGATAATGCGGGCTGGAAAACGCCTCGACGCAATGGGCAAAGGCATCGAGCCCGGTGCCGGCGGTGATGGGTTTTGGCATGCCGACCGTCAGTTCGGGGTCGCAGATCACCGCTGCGGGCAGCATTTTGGGATGGAAGATGATTTTCTTCTCATGCGTCTCGGAATTGGTCAGAACGCCAGCGCGTCCTACTTCCGAGCCCGTACCGGCGGTGGTGGGCACGGCGATGATCGGGGCGATGGCATCGGCATCGGCGCGGGTCCACCAATCGCCGATATCCTCGAAATCCCAGACCGGGCGTGTCTGCCCGGCCATGAAGGCCACGCATTTGCCCAGATCGAGCCCCGAGCCGCCGCCAAAGGCGATCACGCCATCATGGCCGCCATCGTTATAGGCGGCAATCCCGGCGGAGAGGTTCTTTTCGTTGGGGTTGGGATCGACCTCGGAAAACATTGCGGCATCGAGCCCCGCCTTGCGCAGGATGTCCAGTGCTTGCTCGGTAATCGGCAGGCTGGCCAGCCCCTTGTCGGTGACCAGCAGGGGTTTCGAGATGCCCGATTGCGTGCAGGCGTCGGCGAGTTCCGCGATGCGGCCTGCGCCGAAACGGATGGCGGCGGGATAGGACCAGTTGGCAGTGAGTGTCATGTCGTGGCCTTCTTGAGGTGGTAGGATTTGGGACGTGTCAGGTTGTGATAGCCAATGACCGAAAGCGCACCGCCCCGGCCCGTGTTCTTGCAGCCGGTCCAGCACAATGCCGGGTCAAGGTAATCGGCACGGTTCATGAAGATCGTGCCGGTTTCGATGGCGTCGCCCACGCGGGCGGCGCGCGCCTCGTCCCGTGTCCAGAGCGAGGCGGTCAGGCCGAAGGGGCTGTCGTTCATCAACTCGATCGCTTCGGCGTCGTCGCGCACCGGCATGATGCCCACGACCGGGCCGAAACTCTCGTCGCGCATCACGCGCATGTCATGGGTGACCCCGGTCAGGATTTGCGGCGTCAGGTAGGTGCCGCCATCATCCTCAGCAAAGGGGGCGATATGGGCGGTCGCGCCGCTTTCCACCGCTTCGGCGATCTGTGCGCGAACTTCGGTGGCAAAGCGGGTATTGGCCATCGGGCCGATGGTGGTTTCCGGGTCCAGCGGATCGCCCAGCTTGTAGCCCCTGACGATCTCGACGGCCTTCTCGACAAAGCTGTCGAACAGGCTTTCATGTACGTAAATCCGTTCGATTCCGCAGCAGCATTGCCCCGAGTTGAACATCGCCCCGTCGATCAGCCCGGCAACGGCTGCATCGAGATCCGCGTCATCCATGGCATAGCCGGGGTCCTTGCCGCCCAGTTCCAGGCCAAGCCCGGTGAACGTACCGGCCGCAGCCTGCTCCATCGCCTTGCCGCCGCCAACCGAGCCGGTGAAGTTCACGAAATCGAACAGCCCTTCGGAAATCAGCGTCGAGGTGGTGCCGTGATCGAGGAACACGTTGCGGAAGACCGCCTCGGGGATACCGGCCTTGTGAAAGGCCTGCGCCATGCGCTCGCCCACCAATAGGGTTTGCGTGGCGTGTTTCAGCACCACGGTATTGCCCGCGATCAGAGCCGGGGCCACGGTGTTGATCGCCGTCATGTAGGGGTAGTTCCAGGGGGCAACCACAAAGACAACACCATGCGGGATGCGCTTGATATAGCGATGAAAATCGCCGTCGTTGGCGATTTCGATATCTGCAAGGCCTTCCTCTGCCAATTCGGCCATTTTCGAGGCACGTTCCTCGAAACCGCCGAATTCGCCGCCATAGCGCACGGGGCGGCCCATCATGCGCGCCAGTTCCGGCACGATTTCATCATTCATTTCGCCCACGGCCTTGACCCCGGCCATGACCAGATCAATGCGCTCCTGCAAGGGGCGGGCGGCCCATTCGGCCTGTGCGGCGCGGGTTTCGGCGATGGCGTCGCGGGCGTCTTGCGCGCTCAGCGTCTCGCGTGTGGCGAAAACCGATCCGTCGATCGGGGATGTGCAAGTCAGCGTTGTCATGGTATCCTCTGGGGTTCAGGTCAGGCGCGTTCGAAACCGCGCTGCAATTCGTAATCCGTAACGGCGCGGTCGAAATCCTCTTGCTCGACTTCGGCGGCGCGGGTGTAGTGATCGACCACGTCATCGCCCAATGCCTTGCGCAGCATGTCCGAGTTGCGGAAGGTTTGCGTGGCGCGGGCCAGCGTGTGCGGCACGTCGGGTATGTCCGTCATGCTGTACAGGTCGCCCTGCACCGGATCGGGCAGGTCGAGCTTTTCCTCGATCCCGGCCAGACCGGCGGCCAGTTGCCCGGCGCAGGCCAGATAGGGATTCATGTCTGAGCCGGGAATGCGGCACTCGATCCGCACGCCCTTGGTATTTTCACCCACAAGGCGGAACCCGGCGGTGCGGTTGTCGATGGACCATGCGGTTTTCGTGGGCGCGAAAGTGCCCGGCACGAAGCGTTTGTAGCTGTTGATATAGGGCGCCATCAGCAACATGCAGTCGGGCGCGTATTTCAGCAGGCCCGCCACGTAATGGCGCATGGTCTGCGACATGGAATAGGCCCCGTCGGCATCGTGGAACACGTTGCCGTCGTCATTGAACAGCGACTGGTGGATATGCGCGGCGCTGCCCACCTTGTCCGAGCGCCATTTCGGCAGGAAGGTGGCGGCGTGGCCCTGCTGTGCGGCGATTTCCTTGATCGCGTGCTTGGCCAGCGTGTGCTGGTCGCAGGCGGCCAGGGCATCGCCATAGCGGATGTTCAGTTCTTCCTGGCCGATTTCGGCTTCGCCCTTGGTGTTTTCAACCGGTATGCCCATGGCGTAAAGCGCATTGCGCACCGGGCGCATCACATGCTCTTCACGACTGGTGAACTGGATCGAGTAATCCTGATTGTATTTCACCAGCGTTTCCAGATCGCGGTAATCGCTGGCGCGGATTTCATCATAGGTCTTGGCGAACAGGAAAAATTCCAGTTCGGTCGCCATCATCGGGGTAAAGCCCATGGCGGCGGCGCGGTCCATCTGCGCTTTGAGGATCTGGCGCGGGGAATGCGGCACCGGTGCATGATCGTGGTGATCCAGATAATCGCACAGCACCATTGCGGTGCCTTCAAGCCACGGCACCGGGCAAAGCGTGGACAGGTCGGGTTTCATGACGTAATCGCCATAGCCCGACGCCCAGCTTGTCGAGGCATAGCCATCCGGGGTGGCCATTTCCAGATCGGTGGCCAGAAGGTAATTGCAGCAATGGGTTTCCTCGAACCCGGTCTCAAGAAAGTTCGAGACGTGAAACCGCTTGCCTGTCAGGCGGCCCTGCATGTCCACGGCGCAGGCGAGCACGGTGTCGATTTCGCCGCTTGCGGCCTTGGTTTTCAGCGCGTCCAGGGTCAGGGCTGTCATTTTGATTTGCTCCGTTCAGGCTTGGGGAAGGGGGCCGGTTTCTGGCCCCCTCCGGCTTTCATTGGCGGGGTTTGGCCTGCTCAGGTGTAGCGGTAAGGCCGGCCCGCCTTCTCCATGTCGGTGTTGTACTGCTTGAAGATCTCCACGACCTTGCGTTTGGTTTCCGACTCTGCTGCGATTTCGTCCCAGAATTCGCGCGCGGCGCTTTCGACGGTGGCCCATTCGGCATCGGGGATCGTGGTCAGCTGCATCTTTTCGCCGTTCACGCGCAGGCTGGCCTCACCGCCCCAGTACCACCACTGGCGGTAATAGTGCGATTGCTCCATGCATGTTGCCAGCAGCAGTTTGAGGTCCTCGGGCAATTCGTCCCAACGGCCCATATTGGCAAAGAAGTGGCCGACCCATGCGCCCGAGATGTTGTTCGTCAGGAAGTAGTTGGTCACGTCGGCCCAACCCACCGTGTAGTCTTCGGTGATGCCCGACCATGCGATGCCGTCCAGTTCGCCGGTCTGCACGGCAACCTCGATGTCTTCCCATGGCAGCGTGACCGGCACGACGCCGAATTGCGACAGGAAGCGACCCGCGGTGGGGAAGGTGAAGACACGTTTGCCCTTGAGGTCTTCGAGGCTGTTGATCGGGTCCTTGGTGGCAAAGTGGCAGGGGTCCCATGACCCGGCCGAGATGTGCTTGACCCCGACCTTGGCGTATTCTTCGTCCCAGATTTCCTTGAGGCCGTACTGGTTGAACAGTACCGGCACATCCAGGGAATAGCGCGAGCCGAAGGGGAAATAGCCGCCGAAAACCGTCACTTCGGTGGGTGACGCCATTGAATCGTCGTCCGATTGCACGGCGTCGATGGTGCCACGTTGAAGCGCGCGGAACAATTCGCCCGTGGGAACCAGCTGATCGGCGAAGTACAGTTCGATCTGCATGCGATCTCCGGCGATCTTGTTGAACGTGTCGATGGCCGGTTTCACGACATGTTCGGCCAGCGCGGCACCTGCATAGGTCTGCATCCGCCATGTGATGGTGGATTGCGCGATGGCCGGGGCGGCCAGCGGGGCGGCGACGGCGCTGGCCCCGGCGGTTTTCAGGAACTTGCGTCTTGTCGTGGTCATTGTCTTCTCTCCTTGTTTGAAATGCGGCCCCTTCGGCAGGGCTTCTTGTGTTGATTATTTTCCGTACACGTACTCCGGCAGCCAAAGTGCGATCTGCGGGAAGATCATCACCAGCGACAGCGCCAGTACCATGACCGCCACGAAGGGCACGATCGAGCGATAGATGTCGCGCAGCCCGATCTCGGGCGGGGCCATAGCGCGCATCAGGAACAGGTTATATCCGAAAGGCGGTGTCATATAGGCGATCTGCGTGGTGATCGTGTACAGCACCCCGTACCAGATCAGATCGAACCCGAGCGCCCCGACCAGCGGCACATAAAGCGGCGCGACGATCACCAGCATGGCGGTATCGTCAAGGAATGTGCCCATGATGATAAAGCTCAACTGCATGAGGATCAGGATCATCCACGGGCTGAGATTCAGGGTCTCGGTGAACAGTCCCTCGATGGCGCGCACCGCGCCGAGCCCGTCGAAGATCGCGCCAAAGCCCAATGCGGCAAGGATGATCCACATGAACATGCAGGAAATCGCCAGCGTACTGCGAACGGATTTTTCAAACACCTCGCGCGTCATGCGCCGCTTGAGGACGGCAGCCAGAAAGGCGGCCAGCGCTCCGATGGCCGAACTTTCCACCAGCGAGGTCCACCCCTTGACGAAGGGGACCATCATGACGGCGAAAATCACCAGCGGCAGGATTCCGGCGCGCAGCAGGCGCAGTTTTTCAGACATGGGTACGTTCCGCTCGTCCTCGGGCAGGACCGGGCCGAGGTTCGGCTGCAACCGGCAGCGGATGTATATGTAAAGAATGAACAGCGAGGCCATGAGCAGGCCGGGAATGACGCCGGCCAGCCAGAGTTGCCCCACGGGCTGCCGTGCGATCATGGCATACAGCACCAGCACCACCGAGGGCGGAACCAGAATGCCAAGCGACGATCCCGCCTGTATGACCCCGGTGACCATGATCTTGTCGTAGTTCCGCCTGAGCAGTTCCGGCAGCGCGATGGTTGCGCCGATTGCCATGCCCGCCACCGACAGCCCGTTCATGGCCGAAATCAGGACCATGAGCCCGATCGTGCCGATGGCAAGCCCGCCTCGTACCGGGCCCATCCAGACATGGAACATTTTATAGAGGTCATCGGCGATGCGGCTTTCGGACAGGACATAGCCCATGAAAATGAACATCGGCAGCGTTAGCAGCGGATACCATTTCATCAGCTTCATGGCCGCCGAGAACGGAATTTCCACCCCGCCGGTGCCCCATAGCAGAACCCCGGCCAGCGCCCCGACGAAGCCGATTGCACCGAACACGCGCTGCCCGGTCATCAGCATCAGCATCATGCCCGAGAACATGACGATTGCGATCAGGTCATGCGACATCAGGCTTCACTCCCGCGCAGACGTTCCAGGTCGCGGAAAAACTCCGCAACGCATTGCAGGATCATCAGAAATACCCCCAGGCACAGCACCACCTTGATCGGCCAGAGTTGCGGTTGCCACGCGGTGGGGCTTTTTTCGAGAAAGCCCAGTTTTTCATTGGCCGCGGCAAACCCTTGGGTGATCAGCGTCATGAACAGGTCACCGAAGAAGGCAAAGGGTTCCATCCCGAAATATCCGAGGGAATAGGCCGTCGAACTGACCGCGCCCATGAACAGAACCACCAGATAGAACAGCAGGAAGAAGACGGTGAACCCATCGACCCAGGCCTTGGTGCGCGGCGACCAGTCTCCGTAAAACAGATCCATGCGCACATTCGACCCAAGCTGTATCGAATAGGGGCCGCCCAATACGTAGTAGGCCACCATGACGAACTGGGCGGTTTCGAGGGTCCAGATGGATGGTGTCAGAAAGGTCTTGGAAACCGATGACCACAAAAGTACGCCCATGAGAACGAAGATCAGATACATCGCGATCCGTCCTATGACGTGATTCATCCGGTCTATCGCGCGGATATAGCCCTGCATCGCCTTATGCATTCCCGACCTCCGCCTGTGTCAGTTGGGCCAGTGCGGGACGCAAAAGCGTCAACAACTCTTCCGCGACGGCGTTTTGTTGCGCCGGGGTTTCGATCAGATCGTTGCGAACCTCGATCATCACGTTCGCCAGATTGTTGGCCAGCCCATGCAGGCGCAGCGTGTGGGTGACGCCATCAGCGGGGCCGTACGGATCGTTGCGATTGATCTTGCGCCCCGGAATGCTCTTGGCCCGCGCCAGCATCGCATCGGCAAGGCGGCTGTCATCGTCATGCAGGATACCGATTTCCACACTCCGATGTTCGCCGAACCAGAGCGGAGTAAAACTGTGCACGGTGATCAGGGCGGGGGGCGTTCCGCGCTGAGCCTGCCGTGTCAGAAGATTGCCAAGCGCCGTGGTGAAGGGATCGTAAACGCAATGCACGCGCTCGGCGCGGTCTTCGTCGCTCAATCCGACATTGCCCGGCACGTCGATGACTTCGCTACGTTCGGGCATGGCTCCCGGCGCTTCGGGCGGGCGGTTGCAATCGTAGACGAGGCGCGAGACGCGGCCCACGATCAACGGGGCATCCAGTGCTTGCGAGAGGCGTTGCGCCACGGCTTCGGCGCCAGGATCCCAGGCGGCGTGGCTCTGGCGGTCGGTCTCGCTCAGTCCCAAGTTGCGATAACGGGCCGGGACGTGATTCGAAGCATGTTCGCACACGATGACAGCCGCCCCCCGGCCATCCGCGTTCAGTATTTCAAAGGCCTTTTCGTCATTGTTGGCCATGTCGCCCCCTCGTTGTTGGAAAAAGCTTTCCACGAGGAAAGTTTTTCGTCAATATTTTTCCAGCAGCCTGACGAAAGAAACCCGACAGCCTCCTCGCATATCCGGGTTTCCGCTCAGGAAAACAGCCGCAAGGGGGCGCGCCCGTGACCGATGAAACCGATACCGACCTGCCCGTTTCCGTGGCTGCGGCCACGCCGACAGTGCGCCAGCTGATCCGCAAACATTACCCGACACTCACCCAGTCAGAGCGCAAGTTCGCCAATGCACTGGTCGAAAACTACCCCAATGCAGGGCTGGCAACGATCACTGCTGCGGCCGAGGGGGCAGGGGTTTCGACGCCGGTGGTCGCGAGAATGGTGCAGAAGCTGGGGTTCAAAGGGTTCCCGCAGTTTCACCAGGCGCTTTTGCAAGAGCTTCAGGCCAAGGTTTCGGGCCCGACAGAGCGGCGTGCGGTCTGGGCGGCGGAAGCCCCGGAATCACACATGCTCAATCGTTTTGCAGGCGCGGTGACGCAAAACCTTGCCCAGACATTCTCGAATATCGACACGACGCAATTCGATGCCGCGGCGCGGTTGATGGCGTCGGCTCCGGGATTGTATATCGTGGGGGGGCGGATAACCCGGTCATTGGCCGAATACGCCTTTACGCACTTTCAGGCAATCCGCGAAGGCGTGACGCATCTGACCTCGTCGCCGGCCACGTGGCCGCATTACGTGCTGGATATGGTCGAAGGAGATACCCTTCTGATCTTCGATGTGCGCCGATACGAGGAAAACCTGCTCAGGCTGGCCGAAATCGCATCGGACCGGGGGGGGCGCGTGATCCTGATTACCGATCAATGGGCCAGCCCCGTTGCCGGTCTGGCAGAGGCGACGTTTCATTGCTGGGGCGAGATTCCGTCGGCATGGGATTCGAACATCGCCACGCTGTCCCTGATCGAGGCGCTGATCGCGGCCACGCAGGAAGAGCGTTGGCCCGAGGCGCGCGAGCGCTTCGAGCGGCTGGACAAGCTGTTCGAAATGACACGCCTGTTCCGCAAGAACTGAAGGCGTGCAGTCAGAGCGGCGTCGGCTCCGACGTCGAGATTCCCTATAATGCCGCCGGCCTCTATTTGCGCTGAAATGCGATCATGACCAGCGCCAGCAGGCTGGACCCGACCATCAGCAGCAGCGAAACCGCGTTCAGCAGCGGGGTTGAGCCTTCCTTGAGGCGGTCGAACATCGCAATGGTCAGGGGCGCGTCCGAGCCGACAAGCATCAGCGTGGTGTTGAAATTCTCGAAACTCATCAGGAAGGCAACAACGAAAGCGCCGATCAGGGCAGGCATGAGGAAGGGGATCGTGACGGTGCGTACGGCGGTCAGCCGGCCAGCCCCGAGGTTCAGCGCGGCCTCTTCCAGCGAGCGGTCGAATTTCTGAAGCCGGGTCGCGATGACCAGGGTGGAGATGGTGGTGATGAACGAGAATTGCCCGAGGATCACCAGCAACAACCCCGGACGCAGCGCCATGATGTCCCACTCCATGACGTTCCACGCCGCATTTGCCACGGTCGATGAAAATACCAGGATCGAGATACCCAGAACGATGCCGGGAATGACCAGCGGCAGCAGCATCAGGACATAGAACACTCCCTTGCCGCGAAAATCATAGCGGTTGAACAGGAAGGCGTTCGATGTCCCGACCGCCACGGACAGGAGCGAAACACACAGCCCGACAAAGGCTGATGTGCCGATGGCGCGCAGGATCGGGCGTTCGTGAAACACGCCGATCTTGGGGCGCTCGTCGCCAAAGAACCAGTCCCATGTGAAACCTTCCCACGGCAGCGACGGGAACTGGCTGTCGTTGAAGGCAAAGATGGCGACAACGGCCAATGGCAGGGCGAGGTAGAGGAAGAACAGCGCGACATAAGCGCCATAGGTTGCGCGGATCAGGCGGCTTTGCGGGATGGTGGGGATCATGGCGCGCCTCCTTATCCCATCGTCTTTTCAAGGGTCTGACCGGTCAGGCGCAACGTGCCCCAGACGATGACCGAGGACAGGATGAGCAGCATGAAGCCGAACACCGCGCCCAGTTCCCAATTGAAGCGGACGATGAACTGCGAATAGATCAGTTCGGTGAACCACAGGCTGTCCTTGCCGCCCAGCATGATCGGCGTGAGGTAGTTGCCGAGCGACAGCATGAACACCACGATCGAGCCTGAAACGATGCCGGGCATGGCATGGGGGATCACGATTTCGCGCAGGATCGAGGGCCCCGATCCGCCAAGGTCGTACCCGGCTTCGATCACCGCATCATCGAGGCTGTCCAGCGTCGTCACCAGCGGCACCACCATGAACAACATCGAGGTATAAACCAGCCCGACCATGATCGCGGCATCGTTATAGAGCATTTCGACCGGGCCTTGTGCCAGGCCGGCCCATTGCAGCAACGACGAGAACACCCCGGTTTCGCGCAGCAGGATCATCCATCCGAAGGTGCGCACCAGTTCGGACACCCAGAACGGCACGAGGCACAGCAGGAACAGCGCCGAGCGGACCCGCCCTCGCGCGATCTTGGCGATGTAATAGGCCACGGGAAACCCGATCAGCAAAGTGAGCGCCGTCGCCAGCACCGACATGACCGCCGTGCGTGCGAAGGTCATCAGGTACAGCGGTTCTTCAAGGAAGGTGCGGTAGTTGGCGAGGCTGGTTTCGTATTCCCCGACGCCGACCCGTTCGCGCAGCGACACGAAGAACATGTCGATATGGGGGATGATGATCAACAGCGCGAGCCACAGAACCAATGGCGTCAGCAGCAGCACGAAGCCCAGACGATGCGCGGCCTGCATCAGGCCGTCCCCGCCGCAAAGCAGCTTCCCTGATCGCTGGACCAGCCGATATGCACCTGTGCGCCGCGGTCGAGATGGGCAAACTCGCCCGACTGGGGCAATGTGACCTCGATTTCCTCGCCGCCGCTCTCGGGGCGCATCAGGATACGGCTGGCCGCGCCGTTGAACAGCAGGCTGGTGACCTCGCCGGACAGGCGGTTGTCGAAATGCGAAACGTCCTGTGCGCTGTGGCCAAGGCGGATCGCCTCGGGGCGGACGAAGATTTCGGCGGTATCGTTCCGGGCCAGGCGACGCCCGTGACAGGAGCCGCGCAACTCGAGGCCGTTTTCGCTGCGCAATTGCAACGTGTCGCCGGACACGCCCATGACCTGTCCGCGCCAGCGGTTGCTGTCGCCCACGAACCCGGCGACAAAGGCCGTTTCCGGGCGATAATACAGATCGCGCGCACTGCCGACCTGTTCGAACTGCCCGGCATTCATCACGGCGATGTTGTCGGACATGACCAGCGCCTCGCTCTGGTCGTGGGTGATATAGACGAATGTCGTATCGAACGCCGCCTGCAATGCCTTGAGTTCGATTTTCATATGCTCGCGCAGTTTCAGGTCCAGCGCGCCAAGCGGTTCGTCCAGCAGCAGCACATCGGGTTCCAGAACCATGCAGCGGGCAATGGCCACGCGCTGTTTCTGCCCGCCCGATAGTTCATCCACCTTGCGCGCGCCGATATCGGGCAGGCCGATGCGTTCCAGTACTTCGCCCACCTTGCGGGTGATTTCGGCCTTGGGCAGGCCCTTGCGGCGCAGTCCGTAGCCGATGTTTTCGGCAATGTTCATCATCGGGAACAGCGCAAGATGCTGGAACACCATGTTCACCGGCCGCTTGTTGGGGGCGACATCCAGTACCGAACGGCCTTTGATGCGGATATCCCCACTGGTGGGGGCGAGAAACCCGGCGATCATGCGCATGATCGTTGTCTTGCCGCAGCCCGACGGCCCGAGGATCGAGAAGAAAGAACCCGGTGGCACCTCGAAGCTGACATCCTGAACGGCGGTGGTGTCGCCGAAACGCTTGGTCAGGTGAGTACATTCAAGATCAGGTGCCGTCATGGGGTATCGTTGTCCTTGCAAAGCAAAAAGCCCCCGCCGGTTGAACGGGGGCTTTCAGAGTATGTGTGGTCTCAGTTGGCGGCCTTGACGCGATCCAGTACAGCGCCTTCGATCACCTCAAGCCCGGCGGGAACCGGCGGGTACCACTTGATGTTGTCCACGGCTTCGGGCGGGAAACTGGCCTGATATTTGGCTTTCAGGGCGTCCGAAACATATTCATCGGCGCCCTGCGAGGCGGTGAAGTTGCCGACGGAATCGGTGATCATGGCGGAAACCTCGGGCTGCATCACGAAGTTGATCCAGTCATAGGCGGCATCGTCCGCGCGGCCCTTGGCGGGCAGGACGAAGGTGTCGATCCAGCCAAGCGCACCGGATGCGGGCGCGACAAAGGTGATGTCGGCATTGTCATCGTTCAGCTTCCAGCCGCCGGTGTCCCATGCCATCGCGGCCACGACTTCACCCGAGCGCAGCAGGTTCATCAACTCGTCACCGCCGCTCCAGTAGGCTTTGACATTGGGCTTGCAGTCCTTCAGCTTGGCTTCGACCTCTTCCATCATCTCGGTGTAGGCCTGTTCGTCACCATAGGCGGCGAAGGGGTCCATCCCCATCGCGAAGGCGAACCCGATCAGCGTCGGGCGGCGCAGGCGATAGGAGACATTGCCCGACACCTCGGGTGCGCAGAGATCGGTGTAATCCTTGACCATGCCGGCCTTGGCGGTGTCCAGAACCAGCCCGGAAGTCCCCCAGACATGCGGCACGCCATAGATTTCATCGCCAACGGTGGTGTTGGCCTTGGTGGCCATCAGCATCGAGGGGATGAACTGCGACTCGTCGATCTTGGACAGGTCGATGGGTTTGTAGATGCCGAATTCGGCCTGCGGCCCGGCGATGCGGTCCTGGCTGGGCTGGGCCAGGTCGAAGCCGCCGCCGCCGGTGGCGCGCAGCTTGGCGATCATTTCCTCGTTGTTGGACAGCGTCACCTCGACGGTGTGGCCTGTTTCCGCCTCGAATTTCTCGATGACATTCTCGGGCGCATAGCCGCCCCATGTCAGAAGGCGCAGCGTGTCCGCATTGGCGGGGGCGGCAAGCGCAAAAGCACCGGTGATGACGGCAGCGTATTTCAACTGTGTAGCGTAGGTTTTCATGAGACTTCCCTGTCTTGAACGGATTTGTCCGAATGGTCCAATTTATTGTTAGTGCAGGAATGGACCGCTTTCCAAGTAAAACCTAGATGACACTTGGAACCGGTGGCGCGGTCTTTGCTGGATCGGCCTGAGATGTCAGGGGCTTCCCGCAAACCGGTGCCGCTGTCACGATATGCAGACTCCGGATTTACGATGGGCATGCCGCCTATCCTTATGTATCAGCAGAAATAAATTCCTGTGCGTTCAGCAGATCGTCGAATCTTTCGGCAGGGCGCGAGTCGCAAACAACGATGTCCTGCGGTCTGAGAGGCGGCATGCGCAATGACGCTTTTGTTCCGGTTTCCTTGAATTTCGTGCAATCGACCGCCATGACGGTTCGGGCAGAGACTTCCATCATCGCCTGGGCGATATCCACCTCGCATTGGTCGAACGCCAGAAATCCGCGTTTGGGATGCACCGAAGATGCGGAAATGATCGATATCTCGACGGATGCGCTGGCGATGACCTCGAAGGCGGCACGATCAAAGGCGGCGCCGTCATGGTTGCGCAATTGTGTACCGGCCATGAACACCCGGTTCCCTTCGATCATCGCGAGTTTGCTTGCGATATAGGCCGAATTGGTGATCACGGTGAGGTTTTTCCGGTTGGCCAGGGCCTGCGCCACGAAAGCGGAGGTCGACCCGGTGTCGATCATGACTGATCCGCCATCGGTGATGAGTTGTGCCACCCTGTTGGCGATTGCCACCTTTTTCGAACGGTTCTCGTTCATGCGGGCCAGGAAAGGCGGGTCCATCACATTTTGCGTGCTGACCAGCGCCCCGTGCACCTTGCGGACTTTTCCAAGCTCGACCAATGGCTTGACGATGCGCCGGATCGTTTGATCCGACACATCGAGAATCTGCGCCAGCTCCGTGACCGAAACCGTGCCGCGCAAGTTCACCGTACTCAGGATATCGTGTTCGTATTTAGACATGGTTCGTCTATTTTACGCACCTTCCCCGGAAAGTTTGAGCGGAAAATTTCAGCGTGATCAACATTATTCAACATAAATAATACAAATTTGTTGATTTATGTTGAAATCTCGGATGTATTTTCCTCGACACCATTTTACAGAAGGTATGATCAGACATGGCGGCGCATGCGGCAAAGCACCTTATCGTAGGCGGGGGGATCATTGGATGCTCCATCGCGTATCATCTGGCCAAATCCGGCGAAAAGGACATCGTCCTGTTGGAAAAGGCGTCGCTGACCGAAGGCGCCACATGGCATGCCGCCGGTCTGGTGGGGCAGTTGCGGTCGTCGCGAAACACGACGCGCATGCTCAAACGGTCGGTCGCGATGTATGACGCGCTCGAGGCGGAAACGGGAATGGCGTTCGATTGGAAAAAGGTTGGCAGCCTGCGGCTCGCCGCCACCAGGGAGCGCCTTCTGGAAGCGCAGCGGCTGGCGACCATGGCGCGCAGTTTCGACCTTGAAATGGAAATCATCACGCCCGCCGAAGCCAAGGAACTTTTCCCGTATATCGACGCCGATGGGCTGGAGGGCGCGGCGTTTATTCCGTCGGACGGGCATGTCGATCCGGCCAGCCTGTGCCAGGCGATTGCGGCGGGTGCGCGCAATCGCGGCGCACAGATCCGGCAGGGCGTGAAGGTCACCGATTTCGAGATTACCGGGCGCCGGATCACCAGGGTTATGACTTCGGAAGGGGATTACGAGGCCGAGAACGTGATCCTTGCCGCAGGGATGTGGAGCCGCGAACTGGCCGACAAGCTGGGCGTCACGGTGCCTGCCTGTGCGGTGGAACACCAGTATATCGTGACCGAGCCGCTGCCCAATCCCGATCTGGTCAAGGGGCTGCCCACCCTGCGCGATCCCGAACGGCTGGTCTATTACAAGCCCGACGCCGGTGGCCGTCTCGTGATCGGTGGCTATGAGGAAGGCACCTTGCCCTTTGGCGATAAGGGGATACCGGGCGAGTTCGTGCGCCAGTTATTGCCCGACAATCTGGATCGTTTTGCGCCTCTGGCTGAAATGGCCGGTGAGGTGACGCCGGTGGTGAACGAGGTTGGTATCCGGCAGGTCATCAACGGCCCGATTCCATATTCGGCCGATGGTGATTTCGTTATGGGATGGGCGCCCGAACTGGACAACCTGATGCTGTCCACCGGGTTCCTCTACGGTATCGCCGCAGGCGGCGGCGCGGGCGAGATGATTGCGGAATGGATTCTCGACGGGCGGCCAAGCCTTGATCTGTGGCCGCTGGATGTGCGCCGGTTCAGCCCGCACCATGCCACGCGCGCCTTTATGTATCCGCGTGCGGTGGAGCATTACGCGCATCATTACAAAATGCGCTATCCGGGGCAGGAGGCCGAGACCGCGCGCGAGTTGCGCCTGAGCCCGCTTTACGACCGGCTGAAGGACCACGGGGCGGTTTACGGGTCGAAAAACGGTTGGGAACGCCCGTTGTGGTTCGCGCCCGGAGGGGTGGAACCGGTCGACCAACTGGCCTTTGTCGATCCGGGCTGGCAGAAATATGCCGCCGAGGAACACAAGGCCGTGCGCGAAGGCGTGGCCCTGATCGACCAGTCGAGTTTCGCCAAGTTCGAACTGTTCGGCAAGGGGGCCCTGGAGGCCCTGCAACACATGGCCGTGTCGAACATGGACAAGCCCGTGGGCAGCGTGATCTATACCCAGCTTTGCAATGAAACCGGCGGTATCGAGGCCGATCTGACGATCACCCGGCTGGGCGAGGACAGGTTCTATATCGTCACCGGGTCGGGCTTTGGCGTGCATGACAGCGACTGGATTCGCCGCGCCTTGCCAAAGGATGGGTCGGTACATCTGATCGACGTGACCTCGGGGCGGGCGGTGATTAATATCTGTGGACCCAAGGCGCGCGACGTATTGCAGGCCGTCAGCGAGAATGACCTGTCCAACGCGGCATTTCCGTTCGGCACCGGGCAGGACATTATCGTCGGCGCAGCCCATGTGCAGGCCGTGCGTATCGGCTATGTCGGGGAACTGGGGTGGGAGTTGCACGTTCCCACCGAATTCGCCCGCCACGTCTATGACTGTTTGTGGCAGGCGGGACAGGCGCATGGCATTCGCGACGTTGGCTACCGCGCCATTGAATCCCTGCGGCTTGAAAAGGGGTATCTCTATTGGAGCGCCGACATCACGCCCGACTATACCCCGGTCGAGGCCGGGCTTGGCTTTCGCGTTCATCTCAAGAGCAAGGGGGATTACACCGGGCGTGCTGTTCTGGAGAAACAAAAGGCAGACGGCACGGGCAAAAAGCTGTGCACCTTTGCCTGCGATGACAAACTGCCAACGACAGGCGGCGAAACCATCCTGAAGGACGGCGCAACGGTGTCGCTGGCGGCCAGTGCGGGATACGGCCACACTGTCGGTAAGACGATCATTCTTGGCTATTTGCCAACGGATATCTCTGGCGAGACCGAGTTCGAACTCGAGCTTTTCGGTGAACGCCACGCGATCCGCCGGGTCGAGGGGCCGCTTTATGATCCGGCCAATGAACGCCTGAAAGCCTGAACAAAACGGGGAGGTATAAAAAATGACAAAGAACAATACCGAACAAGTGCTGAGTGTCTTGCGCAATGTCGAAAGTTTCGGAGGTGTGACCCCCGAGACCGTGACCGTTGAGCGGCTTGGCGGGCTGACGAACCTAGTCTACCGCGTGGAAAGCGGCGAGCGCAGTGTGATCGTGCGAATACCGGGCGAGGGAACGGAATCTTATATCGACCGGGCTGTGGAAATTCACAACACGCGCATCGCGGCGGCGGCGGGCGTGTCCGCCGAGGTGCTGTGGGCCGACCCGGACACGGGAAACATGGTGTGCGATTGTATCGAGGGGATCGTCACCATGACGCCCGATCTGTTCCGGAGTCGGGCCGGGTCTCCGGCGCGGGCAGGGGCCGCGTTGCGCCAGTTGCACGACGCCAGGGAGCCTTTCAGGTTTCGCTTCGAGTTGTTTTCGATGATCGACGACTATCTGAAAGTGCTGTCCACCAAGAAGACCGACCTGCCCGAAGGATATGCGCAGGTGGTGGCCGAGGCCGAGCCGATCAAGCGGCTTCTGGCCGAGAAACCGGGCGATCTGGTGCCCAGCCATTGCGATCCGCTGTGCGAAAACTTCCTCGACGATGGCACGCGTATGTGGATCGTGGATTACGAATATTCCGGCATGAACGACCCGCTTTGGGATCTGGGCGACCTGTCGGTCGAGGCGGGGCTGAGCGATGAGCAGGATATCGAGATGCTGACCGCCTATTTCGGGCAGGCTCCGACGCCCGAACAGATTGGCCGGACAGTAATCTACAAGGCGATGTGCGATCTGCTCTGGACGCTTTGGGGATTGATCCAGCATGCGGACGGCAATCCGGCCGAGGATTTCTGGGCCTATTCAACGGGGCGGTTCGAACGCTGCAAGGCACTGATGTCCGATCCGGCATTTGCTGGCCATGTCGAGGCCGTGCGGGCCGGGTAAGTCTCTTCCTGGGAGTGTCTTCTCTCTGAAAACTGGGGCGCGCGGAGTGTTTCGCGCGCCCATTTTATTCTGCCAGCATCGCAAGGAGTTCAGCGTGAAGGTTGGGCGTGGCGGCGCTGACCACCCGCCCGTCAGAGGAAAAGTCGAGCGGTTTGCCCTGCCAGTCGGTGACCACCCCGCCAGCCTCTTCGATGATCGGAACCATGGCGAGGTAGTCATAAGGCTTCAGGTCGAAATCCACCACCGCGTCCACCTGACCGGCCGCCATCAGGGCATGGGGCTGGCAATCATAGGCCAGCCGCCGCAGGCGACCGGCAGCCATCAGGCGGTCGAACAGCGCAGGGTCTTCGGCATAGATTTTTTCGCCCTCGTTGATGAACAGCATCGCATCGTTCAGGCGATTGCAGTCGGAAACCTGTATAGGCGATCCGTTGCGCGTCGCCCCCAGCCCGCGCGCGCCTGCATACACCTGCCCCAATGCGGGCAGCCGACAGATGCCCAGTTGCGGTATCTCGTTTCGCGTCATGGCCAGAAGCATGCCGAACAGCGGCACTCCGGCAATGAAGGATCGTGTGCCGTCAATTGGATCGACGACCCAGACCGTTTCGTTATTCAGCCCCTCGGTGCCGTATTCCTCGCCGAAAATCCCGTCTTCCGGGAAGACCTGTTGCAGGGCGGCACGAATGGCCTGTTCGGTTTCCTGATCGGCAACCGTAACGGGGCTGGCGTCGGACTTGGTAACAATCTCGAATGCGCCGTTGAAATGGCTCAGAGCGATGCGGCTTGCCGCTTCGGTAATATCCAGGGCCATGTCCAGGTAACGGCGCAGGTCGGCAGTATCGGGCATCGGGTTTCCTTTATTTCAGTCCGCGACCACGATTTCAGTGCCCCACGTCTCGGCCGCATCGCGAATATCGGCGGGAGGTTGTTCGTCGGTGATCAGCAGGTCGATGGTGGCCGGATCGCCAAGGGTGATTGGTGCGGCGCGCCCGAATTTCGAATTGTCCGCAGCCAGGATGCGTGTCTTGGAATTGGCCATGATCGCGCGGGAATACAGCGCCTCTTCCATGTCGAACAACATGAAACCCGAGCGCATGTTGATGGCAGCAGCGGAAAGTACGGCGAAATCCGTTTGAAACTGGCTGACGAAATCAAGGGATTGCGCGCCGAAAATTCCTCCGTCGTGATTGCGCAGCTCGCCTCCGGGCATGAAGACGCGGTTGTCGTTCCGGGCGGCCAGATTGTAGGCGACCGCAACGGAATTGGTGACGATCAGCAGTTCCTGATGACCCTTGAGCGCCTCTGAAATAAAGGCCGTGGTCGATCCGATATCGAGAAACAGGGACGACCCGTTTCCGATCAGCCCCGCCACATGGGCGGCGATCCGTTGCTTGGGCAAGGGATTCTCGGCCATGCGCTGCGCAAAGCTGAGTTCGGTCGAGCCGTGTTGCAGCAGGACGCCGCCATGCACCTTGCGCACCAGCCCCTCATCAGAGAGCCGCCGCACGTTTCGCCGTACGGTTTCCTCGGACACGTTCAATGCCGTTGCAATCGACTGGATGCGCATACTGCCACCCGCCCGCATGACGAGATCAATGATTTCGGCGCCCCGGCGCGAAGCCGGAAGAACCTTTTTGTCTGGTGCGGGTGATGTGGGGTTTTCTGGCATCTTGACGATCCTCCGCAAAGGCTTTGTGCAGTTTTCGGTCAGTTAACCACATAAAGCCGAAAATAGAACATATAAATCAACACATAGTGAAACTTTTTGTTGATTTATGTGGCGTCTTGTCGGAGGTTGGATGTCACAAAAATGGAGAATCGAAAGCCTGCTCAGGCCATCGACTGCATGCAAAAAAACACAGGGAGTTTCAGGATGCGCTTTAATGTATTGGCGGCAACAGCCTTGGTCGGGGCCACAATGGCCGGCGCGGCTTTTGCCGAAGTGGAATCGCAAGAACCCATCAAACTGACATTGCATGACTGGAGTGGTCAGTTGCTGACCACGACCATCATGGGCAAGGTTCTGTCCGAGGCCGGATATAACGTGGAATACGTGCAGGCCGATTACATCGCGCAGTTCGCCGGGCTGAAAAGCGGCGATTTGCATGTGGCCATGGAGATATGGGAAACCACCGGGCGCGAGGCGATGGACGAGGCGGTCGCCACCGGCAATGTCGTCAACATGGGCGAAACCGGCATGACCGCCATCGAGGAATGGTGGTATCCGGCCTATATGGAAGAAACCTGTCCGGGTCTGCCCGACTGGAAGGCGCTCAACGATTGTGCGCGCGAATTCTCGACACCGGAAACCGCGCCGATGGGGCGCTATCTGGGTGGTCCCGTGACCTGGGGTGGCTTCGACGAAGAACGTGTCGAGGCGCTGGAAATGGATTTCGAAGTGGTCCACGCGGGCACCGACGCCGCGCTTTTTGCGGAACTCGAAAGCGCCTATCAGCGCAAGGCGCCGATTGTTCTCTGGATCTATGCGCCGCATTGGGCTCCTGCCAAGTACGAAGGTAGCTTCGTGGAATTCCCGCCCTATACAGCGGAATGCTATGATGATCCTGCATGGGGGTCGAACCCGGATATGGCCTATGATTGTGGCAAGCCCACCGGCCCGATCTGGAAGGTGGCGTGGTCCGGCGTGGCGGAAAAATGGCCTGGCGCGGCAAAAGCGGTTGAGGCGTTCGATATCAATAACGAAGATATGGGCGCCATGGTTGCCGATGTCGACCTCAACGGTAAATCCGTCGATGAGGTGGCCGATGCCTGGCTTGCCGGGAACAAGGACGTCTGGTCCGCCTGGATTGCCGATTGATCCGATAGTCTGCGGTGGATCGGTTTCGCCGGTCCGCCGTTCTCCGCCCTTCCACCATGAACAGCCTTTCCTGGCCCGGTTGCGGTCTGGCTGGTTCATTCGTGCCTGAGGACAGATATGGAAAAACCGATCTTGCTTGACTGCCGGGGCATCTGGAAGCTCTACGGAGCGCACGCCGAGGATATTTTTTCCCGCAACAACGGTAAGCTGAGTGCCGATGAGATCAGGACACATGGCCTCGTGGGCGCTGTGCGGGATGCCTCGGTCCAGATACGGCAGGGCGAGATATTCGTGATCATGGGGTTGTCCGGATCGGGCAAGTCCACGCTGGTGCGCTGCCTGTCCCGCCTGATCGAACCGACCGGGGGCGAGATACTGTTCGAGGGGCGCGATCTCTTGTCGATGACCGATAAGGAGATGATCGAGATACGGCGCAAGAAGATGGGCATGGTGTTCCAGCATTTCGCGCTGCTGCCTCACCTGACCGTGTTGCAGAACGCCGCCTTCCCGCTGGAAGTGCAGGGCGTGCCCAGGGCCGAGCGCGAGGCGCGCGCCCGCGAGGTGATCGAACTGGTCGGGCTGAAAGGGCGGGAGGCCTATTATCCGCGCCAGCTTTCGGGCGGACAGCAACAGCGGGTGGGGATCGCACGGTCGCTTGCGGTCGAACCCGACCTCTGGTTCCTGGACGAGCCCTTTTCGGCGCTCGACCCTCTGATCCGCCGCGAGATGCAGGACGAATTCCTGCGCCTTCAGGGCATGCTGCACAAGACCATTGTCTTCATCACCCATGACTTTGACGAGGCGATCCGGCTGGCGGATCACATCGCCGTCATGAAGGATGGCGAGGTGGTTCAGATCGCGACACCCGAGGAACTGGTGCTGAACCCGGCCACGGACTATGTTCAGGAGTTCACCCGCCACATCCCCCGCTCTAAGGTTCTGACACTGCGCAGCGTGATGACACCCGGCGCACCGTCAGGCGAGACAGCGGGCGATTTGCAGCAGGATCGACGCATCGAGGCGGTTGCCGACCAGATCGAGGCCAGCGACTTGCCGTTCCGGGTTCTGGACAATGACGGCTCTGTCGTCGGCACAATCGGACGTCAGGCCGTGATCGACGTTCTGATCGGCCGCAAGGTCGTCTCATGAACCGGCTGCGTGACCTTCTGCCGGGGCGCAGCGGCTGGTTCTGGCTGGGCCTTTTCGCGATCACATGGGCGCTGTCCCATTATTCGTGGGATATCTACAAGGCGCTCGATGCACGCTGGATCGTCAAATACCCGAGCGCCTACCTGCTGAAAGCCGAAACGTCGATCAGTGCCTTCATGCAATGGCTTGTCGAGGACGCGACCTTCGGACTTTTCACTTTTCGCGATGTGACGCGGTTCATTGCTGCACTGATCGAATACCCCTATGATTTCGTGCGCGACCTGCTGATCGACGGCTTCTCGGTCGGGCTCGGGAGCGATGCGGTCAAGATCGCCCCGTCACTGAGCTGGATCGCGGTCATCGTCACGCTTGGGGCGATGGGGCACTATGCGCGGGACTGGAAGCTGGCGGCTCTGGTCGGTGGATGCTTTCTGTATCTGGCGGTGTTCGGACAGTGGGACAGCGCCATGGTCACGCTCGCCTCGGTTCTGATCGCCGTACCGATAGGGGCGGTCGGGGGGCTGTTGCTGGGCATTCTGGCCTATCGTGTTCCCCTGTTCGAGGCCATGCTTCGCCCGGTCCTCGACCTCATGCAGACCGTGCCCGTTTTTGCCTATCTGGTGCCGATCCTGTTCCTGTTCGGGTTCGGCCCGGTGGCGGCGCTCGTCGCGACGATCATCTATGCCATGCCGCCGATGGTGCGCGTCACCACGGTGGCGCTGCACGGTGTGCCGTCGGAAATCCGCGATGTCGGCGTGATGGTCGGCTGTACCCGGCGGCAGTTGATGTGGAAGGTGATCGTGCCCTCGGCGGCGCCGACACTGATGGTGGGGGTGAACCAGGTCATCATGCTGACGCTGAACATGGTCATCATCGCGTCGATGATCGGGGCCGGGGGACTTGGCTTTGACGTGCTGGGGGCACTGCGGCGTCTGGACATCGGCGGCGGGATCGAGGCGGGGCTGGCCATTGTGGTCATGGCCATTGCGCTGGACCGCCTGAGTCAGGCCTTCGCGACCCGCACGGCGGATCTGCATGCTATAGATGCCGACCAGAATCTGGTTCGCAGGCATCCCTGGACCTCTGTCGTTCTGCTGGTCGCGGTGTCCACTTTCCTGTTGGCGCAGGTATCGCCCGCGTTCCAGACCTATCCGCAAAGCGCGACGATTTCGACCGGGACGTTCTGGTCGGATTTCATGACCTACATAAACGTGAATTTCTTCGACACGTTCGAGGCGGTCAAGACGGCGTTCCTGACCTACCTGTTGCTCCCCATCAAGCGCTTCTTCACTGGCATTCCCTGGGCTTGGGGTATCCTGGTGATGACCATCATCGGCTGGCGTATCGGCGGGATTTCCCTGGCGCTGCTCACCGGGATTTTGACTGCGCTGGTCGCTGCGGTGGGGCTTTGGGACAAAGCCATGACCACGGTTTACCTGTGCGGTGTTTCGGTGCTGGTGGCGTCGGTCATCGGAATCCCGTTGGGGATACTGGCCGCGCAGAACGATATGGCGAACCGCATCGTCGGCTCGTTGATCGACACGCTCCAGACCCTGCCCAGTTTCGTCTACCTGATCCCGGTGGTGATGCTGTTCCGGGTCGGTGATTTTTCCGCCATGATCGCCGTGGTGCTCTATGCCATGGCCCCGGCTGTGCGCTATGCTGCCCACGGTATCCGCAACATCGACCCGCAACTGATCGAGGCCGGGCTGGTCTCGGGCTGCACGCCACGACAGGTGCTGTGGCGCATCAAGCTGCCGATGGCCGTTCCCGAGCTTCTGCTGGGATTGAACCAGACGATCATGCTGGCCCTCTCGATGCTGGTGATCACCGCGCTCGTCGGAACGCGCGATCTGGGGCAGGAGGTCTATATCGCGCTGACCAAGGCCAATTCCGGGCAGGGCATCGTGGCCGGTCTGGCCGTTGCCTTCATCGCCATCTGTGCGGATCGCATCCTGTCGGCCTCGGCCCGTCGCGCGCGTCGGAATCTGGGGTTGGAATGATGAACGACGCAGCCAAAGCCGCCCTCGAAACCGCCGCGTCGCTTCCGATCTGGAGCGCGCCGACGGATGTTCAGTTGCTGGGTGGGGGGATCACGAATTTCAATGTCACGCTGACCGACAAGGGGCGCAAATATGTCGTGCGTGTCGGGCAGGATATCGTGCTGCATCAGATCATGCGGTTCAACGAACTCGCGGTGCATCGCGCGGCGCAATCCATCGGGATCGCCGCCGCAATCCGGCATAGCGAACCCGGAATTCTGGTGATCGAATTCGTGGATGGCGTCACACTCGACGAGGCCGCCATTCGCGACGACGCGATGCTGGAGCGTATCCTGCCGGTTCTCAAACGCTGCCATACCGAAGCACCTGCGCATCTGCGCGGGCCGGTCCTGGCGTTCTGGGTCTTTCATGTGCTGTGTGACTATGCCGCCACGTTGCGCGATGCCAGGTCACGCCATATCGCGCGGCTGGATGAGCTGTTGCAGATCGCTGCCGGTCTGGAACAGGCGGTGGGACAGGTCGATATCGTTCTGGGCCATAACGACCTGCTGGCCGCCAATTTTCTGGATGACGGGCAGCGGCTGTGGCTGCTGGACTGGGAATACGGCGGGTTCAACTCGCCGTTGTTCGATCTTGCCGGTCTGGCCTCGAACAACGAACTGAGCCCGGCGCAGGAGACATGGCTTCTGGAAAATTATTTCGAGACGCGACTGACCGGCGAACTGAACCGGAAATACCATGCCATGAAATGCGCATCGCTTCTGCGGGAAACGATGTGGAGCATGGTTTCTGAAATCCATTCAGACATCGACTTCGATTACGCCGACTACACCGAACAAAACCTGTCACGGTTTCGGGCAGCCCTGTCCGATTTTCAATCCATGTGAGGACCAAGATGAGCAATTTTCCGACAAGCGCTAAGGCCGTCATCATCGGCGGGGGCATCGTGGGATGTTCGACCGCCTATCACCTGGCAAAGATGGGGTGGACCGATGTCGTCCTGCTTGAACGCAAGAAGCTGACCTCGGGCACGACATTCCATGCCGCGGGGCTGGTCGGGCAATTGCGCTCGAACGCCAATATCACCCAGCTTCTGGGATATTCGGTGGACCTCTACAACACGCTGGAGCAGGAAACCGGGCAGGCCACGGGCTGGAAGATGAACGGCGGTCTGCGACTGGCCTGCAACGAGGAACGCTGGACCGAGGTCAAGCGGCAGGCGACCACCGCGCATTCCTTCGGTCTGGAGATGCAGCTTCTGACCCCGTCCGAAGCCAGGGAGTTGTGGCCGCTGATGACCACCGACGATCTGGTCGGCGCGGCCTATATGCCCACCGATGGGCAGGCCAACCCGTCGGATATCACGCAATCCCTTGCCAAGGGCGCGCGCATGGCGGGGGCGTCGATCTTTGAAGACACCAAGGTGACGAGAGTCGAACTGGAGGACGGCGTCATCAAGGGGGTGATGACCGACAAGGGCTTTATCGAATGTGAAAAGGTGGTGCTGTGCGGCGGCCAGTGGTCGCGTGATTTCGCCAGGACGGTTGGCGTCAACGTGCCGCTTGCGCCGATGGAGCATCAGTACATGGTGACCGAGCGGATCGACGGGGTTACCCCGGATCTGCCCACGCTGCGCGATCCCGACAGGCTGACCTATTACAAGGAGGAAGTCGGCGGCCTGGTGATGGGCGGCTATGAGCCGAACCCGATCCCATGGGCGATGAACGGCATTCCCAAGGGGTTCCACTACACGTTGCTCGACTCGAACTTCGATCATTTCGAACAACTGGTCGAACTGGCGCTTGGCCGTGTTCCGGCACTGGAAACGGCGGGGGTTAAGCAACTCGTCAACGGCCCCGAAAGTTTCACGCCCGATGGCAATTTCATTCTGGGTGAAGCACCGGAGTTGAAGAATTTCTTTGTCGGTGCGGGGTTCAATGCCTACGGGATCGCCGCTGGCGGCGGTGCGGGAATGGCCTTGGCCGAATGGGTTGCCAAGGGCGAACCGCCCTTCGATCTGTGGCCGGTCGATATCCGCCGGTTCGGGCGTCCGCATTTCGACAGCGATTGGGTGCGCACCCGCACCGTCGAGGCCTATGGCAAACACTACACCATGGCCTGGCCGTTCGAGGAGCACAGCTCGGGGCGGCCCTGCCGCAAATCGCCGCTGTACGACAAGCTGCGCGCCAAAGGGGCCTGTTTCGGTGAGAAACTGGGATGGGAGCGCCCGAACTGGTTTGCCACGAACGGTATGGAAGCCAGGGATGTCTACAGCTTCGGGCGGCAGAACTGGTTCGGTGCCGTTGGCGACGAGCACAAGGCCTGTCGCGAGGCGGCGGTGCTGTTCGATCAGACCTCGTTCGCCAAGTTCACCCTGAAGGGGCCGGATGCCGAGGCCGCGCTGAGCTGGATCGCAGCCAATGACGTGGCCAAGCCCGTTGGGTCGCTCATCTATACCCAGATGCTGAATGACCGGGGCGGGATCGAATGTGATCTGACTGTCGTTCGCGTCGCGCAGGATGAATACTACATCGTGACCGGCACCGGATATGCCACCCATGATTTCGACTGGATTTCGCGCAATATCCCCGAGGGCATGAATGCTCAGCTTGTCGATGTCACCTCGTCCTATGCGGTGCTGTCGCTGATGGGGCCCAAGGCGCGCGACATCCTGCAACAGGTCACGCGCGATGATGTGTCGAACGAAGGGTTCAAGTTCGGCACCGCCAGAACGATCGGCATCGCGGGCTGCCCGATCAATGCCTTGCGGGTCACCTATGTGGGCGAACTGGGGTGGGAACTGCACCTGCCCGTGGAATATGCCACCACCGTTTACGATGCGCTGATGGAGGCCGGGCGCGATTCCGGCCTGCGGGATGCAGGATACCGGGCCATCGAAAGCCTTCGGCTGGAAAAGGGATATCGCGCCTGGGGCTCTGACATCGGGGCCGATCATACGCCCGCCGAGGCCGGTTTGGCCTGGGCCGTGAAGTTGAAGCAAAACATCGACTTCAAGGGCCGCAAGGCCGCCGAGGGCCAACGTGACAACGGAGTCAAAAAGATACTGGCCTGCTTCACCACGGAACCCGATATCGTGCTGTCGGGCCGCGAAACGATCTATCGCAACGGCGAGCGCGTCGGGTGGCTGACCAGCGGTGGTTATGGGTACACGGTGGGCAAGTCCATCGGTTATGGCTATGTCCGCGCCTCCGAGGCCATCGGACGGGATTTCGTCCTGAGCGGGGATTACGAGCTGGAGGTCGCGACCGAACGCGTGCCTTGCGCGGTGCAACTCGGCCCGCTGTATGATCCCCGGATGAAGCGGGTGAAGTGCTGAGCGAGGGATCTGCCACCTTGATGGCGGGCGATGCGCCCGCCGCGCGGGGCGGGGGTATGGGGCTGCTGTCTGGCCCCGTGCGCTGACGAAAGCCCGACGCCGCTCAGGCGCGAAGGGGACGCGAGGCCGAAAAGGAGAAATACGATGGGTCTGCCGCGAATGTCTCTTGGGTCCACCGGGAAAGGTGATCCCGGTCGCAAGCACCACATCGGTTTTCTGCTTTTGCCGGGGTTTTCGCATTATTCCTTCTCGGCGGCTCTGGAACCCCTGAGAAGCGCAAATATCCTGATGGGGCGGGAGGTTTTCACATGGTCCCTGATCGGGCATGGAATGCGTCAGGTGTCGGCATCCAACGGTGTCGCCTGTTTGGTGGATTACGATCTGGAAAATGTGCCGGGGCTGACGGATGTCCTGGTGTTTTCCGGCAGCGAAACCGACCTGTCACACACCCGGCCTGTCGAAAACTGGCTGCGGTTCCATCACCGTCAGGGGGGCGGCATACGGGCCGTGTCATCCGGCGTCATGGTTCTGGCGCGCACGGGCCTGTTGGACGGGCGTGATTGTGCCGCACATTGGGAGGACAGCCCCCGCCTGCGGGAAAATCACCCCAGGATCAATGTGACCGAAAGAATTTTCGAACTGGGCGAGCGCATTTCGACATGCGCGGGCGGTGAGGCCAGCGCGCATATGATGCTGGCTTATCTCGAACGGATACTGGGGTCTGATCTGACTCTGGACGTGGCCACGCGGATGGTCATGGATCGTATCCGTGACGGGCGGGACAGCCCGAACCTGATGCCCCACATTCGTTACGGCACCTCGAACAAGTTGCTGCTGGATGCCATTGCGATCATGAACGATCACATCGGCGAACCCCGAAAAATCAAGGATCTGGCAAAGGATGTCGGCGCCAGCGTGCGTCAGTTGGAGCGTCAGTTCAAAGCCGAACTCGGTGCAACGCCCGAGAAATTCTATCGCAGTATCCGCTTGTCGCTTGCGCGGCAACTCCTGCAATACAGTGACCACAGCCTGACGGAAATCGCCCTGATTTGCGGCTTTGGGACGACGCAGGCGATGAAGAAGCACTACGAAACTCTCTATGGGCGCTCGCCCCGTGCCGAACGCTGCCGGACCGTATCGGGAAAGGGCGATTTGAAGGCACTGACCCCGGCGCCGATCCTTCACGAGGTCAATGCCTTTTATTAACCGCTGAAGCGCCGGACATGCCTGCCGCTTCGACAGTCGTGCTTTGGGCAGATGCCTGTGTGCACATCCTTCATATTTTGCAGCGACAAGAAACCGTCTTGCTGATCGCCATCAGAGGGCGTGCTTTAAGCCCATGAGCGAGTTGCGGCTGTCAACTTGGCTGGAGAGGGCGGAGCCAAGGGGCTCCCGCGCCGGGTTTTGAGGCTGGTCTGGGGCGATATTGTATTGTACCAGGTATATAGACAGTTGACATATTGTAGGACAATATGATGATGTTTCGCCATGATGGACGACATCCCACAACAGAATCTGTTGCTGAAAAGAGACGACGTTACACTGAGCGGGCGTTTGCTGAGCTCCATGCGTGACGCCATCCTGGATGGTGTGTTGGAGCCGGGACAGCACCTGAGCGAACGAGCGCTGTGCGATATGTTCGGGGTCAGCCGCAGCCTTGTGCGTGAGGCGATCAAGGCGCTTGCCGCTGAAGATCTGATCACGCATGTGCCCCACAAGGGGCCGATGGTAACCCGCCTCGACCGCAAATCGGCACAGGACCTCTACCGTGTGCGGGGGGCTGTCGAAGGGTTGGCCTGTGCGGAATTTACGGCCAATGCCACGCCAGAAGAGTTTTACGAACTCGAGGCGATCACTGCGCGTATGGCGGAACTGGTGGCCGAGGGGGCGCCTGAACAGGCGCTGGTCGCTGCGAAGAACGATTTTTACCGCTGCCTGTTCGCGGGGGCGCAAAATCAGCCGCTTGAAAAGATTCTCAACCAGTTGAACAACCGCGTTGTTCTTCTGCGCCGCCGGTCGCTGTCTCAAGAGGGCCGCTTGCCCAAGATGCTCTCGGAAATTCAGGACATTGTTGCCGCTATCATGCGGCGCGATGCCAAGGCGGCGCGCCGTCTGGCAGAGGTGCATGTGGCCTCGGCCGCCAGGGCCGCCGATCAGAGTTTTCTGGACATGAATACGAATACCTAACCAATGAAGAGGATACCCCACCATGGACGAGGCAACCTATGAAAAGGGTCTTGAAATCCGCCGCGCGACGCTCGGCGACGAGTATGTCGATAAGGCGCTTGCGAATGCCGACGATTTTGGACGTGACTACCAGGAACTGGTGACGAGCTATTGCTGGGGTGAGATCTGGGGCCGCGAAGGGCTGGATCGCAAGACGCGCTCGACCATCAACATCGCGATGATCGCGTCGCTGAACCGTCAGCATGAACTGGCCGCCCATATCCGTGGTGCAATCAACAATGGGCTGACACCGGACGACATCAAGGAAATCCTGCTTCAGGTCGGAATTTATGCAGGGGTTCCGGCAATGGTCGACAGTTTCCGCGTGGCCCGCACCGTTCTGGGAGAGATGGATGAAATCTGAGCCGGACATGAAAATCGGGTTTGTCGGGATCGGGACGATGGGGGCGCCCATGGTCCGGTGCCTTGTGGAGGCCGGTTTGCGCCCGGCGCTGTTTGATGTCGATCATGAGGCGGCGCGCAGGGTTGCTGATGAAAACGGGCTGGATGTGATGGGCAGCCTGCCCGAGATCGGTCAGGCCTGCGATCTGGTGATCCTGATGTTGCCGCGTTCGGAAATCGTGCGCATGGTCTGTCTCGGGTCGGGTGACGATGCTCCGGGGTTGGTTGACGGGCTGAAACAGGGTGCGCTCGTGATTGACATGAGCTCATCCGATCCGATGGAAACCCGCAAGCTGGCGGGCGAGTTGGCAAAGGCCGGTGTCACCTTGCTGGATGCGCCGGTGTCGGGTGGTTTGCGCAAGGCGATCGCCGGAACCCTGAGCATCATGCTGGGCAGTGACGATGAGGCTGCCGCAGGTCGTGTCACGCCGGTGCTCGAGGCAATGGGCAAAGTCATACTGACCGGGCCGCTGGCCTCGGGGCATGCTTCGAAGGCGCTGAACAACTACGTGTCTGCCGCCGGTCTGGCGGCGGCTTGCGAGGCGCTGATCGTGGGCCGCAAGTTTGGCTTGAACCCCGAAACGCTGGTCGATGTTCTGAATGTTTCGACCGGGCGCAACAACTCAACGGAAAACAAGCTGAAGCAATTCGTGCTGAACGGCGAGTTTCGCAAGGCGGGCTTTTCGCTGGACCTGATGGCCAAGGATGTGGCGTTGGCCAAGTCCTTGTCGTCCGATCTGGGGCTCGATTTGCCCTGTATCGACGAAGTCAGCGATCTGTGGACCGACGCCCGGAACAGGTTGGAGAAAGATGCCGATCACACGGAAATCTTCAGCTATCTCGAAACGCTGGCCGAACGCGATGGCGTTTGATCTGAGTGACTGGATCGGGCGGGCCGCGGCGGATCGCGTTTTTGCGTGGCATTGCCGCGGCCTGTCTTTGCGCCTAGTCCTGCGATCAACGCAAGGGACGTGCGGGCTGTTGCTGTCCGATGTGCCGCGACCGCTTGAGGTCGAAGATCTGGAGCAGCCCGACATTCTGATCGAAGGGCCGCAGGAGGCGTTTGACCGGGTCGGGCAGGCCGATCCGCCACCGGGCAGCCATTCGTTCGGGGCGCTTTTGCGCCATGACACGGGGCTTGCCATTTCCGCCGATCCGCTGCCGCAGGCGCAGGCATTGGCTGCACTGGAACGCCTGATCGAACTGGCGCGTCCCGAAGCCCCTTATTTCGAGGGGCACGGGTTTGCACATGACGCCACCTCCGTTTTGGGGGGGCGACGGGTGTTGCGCCGTGCCGGTGGGCAGGAGGCGCTGATTCACTGGATCGAAACGGGGGAGGGGCCGCCGGTGGTGTTTCTGCATACTGCCGGGGCCGACAGCCGACAGTATCTTCATCAACTGGCCGATACAGAATTGCAGGGCAAGTATCGGATGATGGCCTTTGACCTGCCCTGGCACGGGTTGTCTTCGGGCGAGAACGGATGCGAGACAACGGCGGATTACCGGCTGACCGAGGCGGCCTATCTGGAGTGGGTCTGCGCGTTCATCAGCGAAACCGCCGGGGAGCCTGTGGTTTTGGCCGGCTGTTCGATGGGCGCGACCATGGCGCTGACGGTGACCGCGCGGCACCCTGAACTGATACGTGGCTGTATCGCGCTCGAGGCGCCGATGGCCGCGCCGGGCCGACGCAGCGACCTGCTGACCGATGCACGTATCGCCGACAGTCAGCACAACCCGGCCTATGTGCGCGCGATGCTGGGGCCGGCCTGTCCGCAACGCCAGCGCGACGAGGCGTGCGCGATCTATGCGCAGGCGCGGCCGGGGATTTATATGGGCGATCTGGCGTATTACAGCGAGGAATACGACGGTGCCCGCATCGCCGGACTGCTGCGCGACAGCGCCCGCCCGCTGGCCCTGTTGACAGGCAGTTACGATTATTCCGCATCGCCCGACAACACCCGCAGCCTGTGCCGGGCCGTGGCCTCGGAGACCCTGTGGTTTGCCGAGATGCCTGGACTTGGCCATTTTCCGATGATCGAAGACCCGACGGGTTTCCGCCCCCATTTTATGAATGCATTGCGCTATATCGAAAGGATGCAGCCATGACGACGCCCCCCGAATTCGAAGTTTACGCTATCCAGTACGCCACCTCGATCCGGCCTTCGTCTGACTATTTCCTGGGGGCGGACCCGCATGACGGCCCCGCACCGATCTACTATTACGTCTGGCTGATCCGGAACGAGGACCGCTGCATTCTGGTCGATACCGGGTTCAGCGAACAGCGTGCCCAGGAACGAGGGCGGGATTTTCAGCGATGCCCGACCGAAGGGCTGCGCGTGCTTGGGGTCGAGGCGGAAGATGTCGATACGGTGATCATCACCCATCTGCATTACGATCATGCCGGAAACCTGAACCTGTTTCCCAACGCCGAATTCATCCTGCAGGACGAAGAGATGCGTTTTGCAACCGGGCGCTACATGCGTCACGATCTGATCCGGGTGCCGTTCGCGTTGCCGGATGTGCTCGAGATGGTCAGCCAGAATTATGCGGGACGGGTCCGTTTCGTGGACGGTGCGCATGACCTGACCGATGGTGTGCGCCTTCATCATGTGCCGGGGCATTCGCCGGGTCTTCAGGCGGTGACGGTCGATACCCGTCGTGGCCGGTTGTGTCTTGCGTCGGACACGGTGCATTTTTTCGACAATGTCGCGCTTGGCAGCCCGTTTCGGATCACCACGCATGTGGGGCAGGCTCTGGATGGCCATGACCGCATTCTGGAACTTGCTGGCGGGTATGAGCGGCTGATCCCCGGCCACGATCCCCTGGTGGCCGGGCTGTATCCGGCCCATCCCGACGACGATTTGATTTTCGTGCTGCACGAGCCGCCGAACCGCAGCCCCGTACCCGCCTGACAGGGGGCGCGGGCCCTGCGCGTCCCGCTCAAGGGGTCAGGATGATCTTGCCATGTGCGCGGCCTTCTTGCAGGCGTTGCAGCGCGTCCGAGAATTGATCCAGCGGCAGGGTGTCTGCAATTTGCGGCGACAGCTTGCCCTGTGACCAGAGGTCGAAGATGTCCTGTTGCACGCGATGTACCCATGCCGGGTCGCGTTCGCGGTAATCCGACCATTGCAGGCCCGACACGGCGATATTCTTGACCAGCAGGTAATTGGCCTTGATCGTGGGAATCTCTCCTGCGGCAAAGCCCACGACAACCAGCCGCCCGCGCCAGGCCATCGCCCGCAGCGCGGCCTCGGTCACAGCGCCGCCGACCGGGTCGATGACGACATCGGCACCGTGTCCGTCAGTGGCCATGCGAACCTTGTCGCGCAGCCCGTCGCGCAGATTGTCCATCCCCAGATCGACCGTTTCGTCGCATCCTGCCGCGCGCGCGAGTTCGGCATTGCGCGCGCCCTTGACGCCACCGATCACGACACCGGCCCCCATCGCGCGCGCCAGTTGCACGGCGGCTGATCCGACACCGCCTGACGCCCCCAACACCAGCACTGTGTCGCCGGGTTTCATGGCGGCGCGCTCGATCAGAGCGAAATGCGCGGTCTGATAAACAAGGCCGAGCGCCGCCCCGACCTCGAACGGCATATCATCCGGCATCGGGTGGCAGTTGTCTGCGGTGATCGCGATTTGACCCGCATAGGTGCCGTATTCGGCCTGAATGGCGACATGATCGCCAACCTCAAGGCCGCTTACGTCTTGCCCTATCGACGAAATCACGCCGGCCCCGGCCTTGCCGGGCGAAAAGGGAAGGGGGGGCTTTACCTGGTATTTCCCTTCCATCACGAGAATGTCGGGAAAATTCACTTCGGCGGCGCGCAGGTCGACGACAACCTCGCCGGGACCGGGTGTCGGTTCCGGAAGGTCTTCGACGCGGGCCGTGTCCACGGGGCCGAATTCACGGACAAGAACGGCCTTCATTGCGGTTTCTCCGTTATTTCCGAGGCTCCAATTCGGGGCATCATATCGTTATCGGCGCCGAGGGACGGGGCGCGGGATGTTTCCTGCGAAGTGCGGTATTGCGGGACCACTGGTACGGGCAACGCCATGGTGCGCTCCCCCGAGGCATTTTCGACTGTGCGGTCCAGAACCCCACGGCTTTTGAAATGCGGATCTGACACGGCGTCTTGCAGCGATTGAACCACGGAACAGCAGCAATCGGCCTTTTCGAAAACGGTCTGCCAGTGGTCGGCGTCATGCGCGGCAATGATCCGGGCCACGGCATCGGTTGTGGCTTGCGGGTCTTTACCATCATCACGAAGAGCGGGGTCCAGCCCGATGGCTTCGGAAAATATATCCCAGAACTTTTGTTCGAGAGGGGCTGCGGCAACGAAACGGTTGTCACGCGTCGGATAGAGCCTGTAACGACAGGAGCCCCCGGTCACGAGAGAGTCGCCGTTGCCGGGCCAGTCGCCGGTGACCTGTCCTTCTGCCAGTGCCCAGTACATGAATGGGAAAAGGTTGTCGCACATGGCGATGTCGATATGGGCCCCCTTGCCGGTCCGGTCGCGTTCCCGCAGCGCCAGAAGGATGTTGAACACCGCAGGATATGTGCCGCCCGCGATGTCCGCGATCAGGGCGGGGGGGATCACGGGCGTGTCGGGGGTACCGCAAGCGAGGGCCAGCAATCCGCTGTCCCCGATATAGTTGAGGTCATGCCCGGCGCGCGCGGCCTTTGGTCCAGATTGCCCGTAGCCGGTGATGGAACAGTAAATGATGCCGGGATTGATCGCGGCGACATCGTCATAGCCAAATCCCAGTCTTTCCATCACTCCGGGCCGGAATTGTTCGACCAGAATATCGGCCTCTTTCAGGAGCGGGATCAGGCGCTCACGTTCCCCGGCTTCCTTGAGGTTCAGCGCCAGCGATTTCTTGCCGCGGTTCAGCATGGCGAAATTGGCGCTGTCCTCGCCCCATTTCGGAACATAGCTGCGCATTTCCTCGCCGCGTCCGGGGCGTTCGATCTTGATGACTTCCGCACCGGCTTCGGCCAGGAAAAGCGTTGCCATCGGCCCCGGCAGAAGGGTTGAAAAATCCAGAACGCGGATATTGTCCAATGGGGTTGCCATGAGTTTGCCTCGGAGATTTTGAAGTTTCGAGTGGTTCGCAGAGGCGGCCCGCCCGCAGGCGGGCCACGTTTTCGATTACAGGCGTGTCTTGAGCCATTTGGCAATAACGCCGACGATGCCTTCGCGGAAGGTCAGAACGCAAACGATGAATACCGCCCCCTGAATGATCAGCACGAGCGACCCCAGATTGGCGAGATAATTCTGCATCGTAACGATGACCGTCGCCCCGACAATCGGGCCGAAGATCGTCCCCATCCCCCCGATCAGGGTCATCAGAACGACTTCGCCGGACATGGTCCAGTGGACATCCACCAGTGACGCCAGGTGGAAGACAAGCGCCTTGGTGCCCCCCGCAAGGCCCGACAGGGCGGCGGAGATCACGAAGGTCAGAAGCTTGTAGCGCTGCACCTGATACCCGAGCGAGATCATGCGCGGCTCGTTCTCGCGGATACCTTTCAGGACCTCGCCGAAGGGCGAGTGGATGACCCTGTACATGAACAGGACGCCGATGATGAAGATCACCACCACCATCCAGTAGAAGGGACCGTCTCCGGACATGTCCACAAGGCCGAAAAGGGCGTTGCGCGGAATGCTCTGCATGCCGTCTTCGCCCCCCGTTATGGGGGCCTGCAAGGCGTAGAAATACACCATCTGGGCAAAGGCCAGCGTGATCATGGCGAAATAGATGCCCCGGCTTTTGATCGCCAGGAACCCGAACGCTGCGCCCATGACAGCGGCGACCAGCACCGCGAAGGCGATGGCCAGTTCCGGCGGCCAGCCCCAGACCTTGGCCGCGTAACCCGCCGCATACGCCGCGCCGCCGAAGAAAGCCGCGTGCCCGAAGGACAACAGCCCGCCAAACCCGAGCATCAGGTTAAAGGCCATTGCGAACAGTGCAAAGCAAAGCAGCTTCATGACGAACACCGGGTACAGGAACTGCGGAGCGATCACCACGAACAGCCCGATCAGGGCAAAAACGATCATGTGATGGCGCGTCATCCGTGCGCGCGCATCCGAAGGCGGGCGACTCTGGTGAATTGCCGTGGTCCGGTTCGTTGTTTCGGCTTGTTTTGACATGATTTAAACCTCCCGCCCGAAGATGCCGCTGGGTTTGAACAGCAGAACAAGCGCCATGATTATGAAGATGATCGTTGTCGAGGCTTCCGGGTAGAAAACCTTGGTCAGCCCCTCGACCAGACCCAGCGAAAAGCCCCCGATGATCGCCCCCATGATCGAGCCCATACCGCCGATCACGATGACCGCGAACACCACGATGATCAGGTCGTTGCCCATCACCGGGTTGACCGAATAGACCGGCGCCGCCAGCACCCCTGCGAATGCCGACAGGGCAACGCCGAAGCCATAGGTCAGGGTGACCAGAAGCGGGACGTTGATTCCGAACGCGCTGACCATCTCGGGATTTTCGGTCGCGGCGCGCAGGTAGGAGCCGAGCCGCGTTTTCTCGATCAGGAACCAGGTGGCGAAACACACGATCACCGCCATCACGATGATGAAGCCCCGGTATATGGGCAGGAACATGAAGCCCAGATTCATGACCCCGGTCAGTGCCGCCGGAATGGGATAGGGCTTGCCCGAGACGCCATAGAAGTTCTGGAACACCCCGGTGATGACGAGTGTCAGGCCGAAGGTCAGAAGCAGGCTGTAGAGGTGATCCAGCTCATGCAGCGGGCGAAGCATGGTGCGTTCGATCACCATGCCCAGTGCGCCCACCACCAGCGGCGAGATCACCAGGGCAAACCAGAATGGAATGCCCAGATATGTCAGCAGCATCCACGACACGAACGCGCCCATCATGTAAAGGGCCCCATGCGCGAAGTTGATGATGTTCAGCAGGCCGAAAATGACCGCAAGACCAAGGCTCAGAACCGCATAGAAGGATCCGTTGATCAGTCCAAGGAGCACTTGGCCGAAAAGAGCCTGTGGCGGAATTCCCAATAGCTCGAACATAGTTAGTTTCCTTATATGCCAAGATAGCCTTGGATTTTTTCCAGGTTGTCCGCGATCTCATCGTTGCGGAACTGGTCGACGACCTTGCCCTCCTGCACGATGTAATGACGATCGGCGAGTTCGCGCGCAAAGTGGAAGTTCTGCTCCACCAGCAGGATCGTGAACCCTGCTTTCTTGAGGCGCCGGACGGTGTGGCCGATCTGGTGAATGATCACCGGGGCCAGCCCTTCGGTCGGCTCGTCCATGAGAACGAACAGTGCGCCCGTGCGGAGAATCCGCGCGATGGACAGCATCTGCTGTTCCCCGCCCGACAGTTTGTTGCCATAGCTGTCCAGGCGTTCCTCCAGGTTCGGGAACAACTCGTAGATCGCCGGCAGATCAAAACCGCCATCCGCCACCTTGGGTGGCAAAAGCAGGTTTTCGAGCACCGACAGGCTGCCGAATATCCCGCGATCATCGGGCACATACCCGATGCCGAGCCTGGCGATATCGCGCGCGGGCAGGTCGATCAGTTCCGTGCCATTGAAGCGGATACTGCCGCTGCGGGATTTCAGGAGCCCCATGATGGCCTTGAGTGTCGTCGTCTTCCCGGCGCCATTGCGGCCCAGAAGGGTAACAACCTCGCCCTTGTTGACGGTCAGGTTGACGTCATGCAGCACGTGGCTTTCGCCGTACCAGCCATTCAGCCCCTGAACCTCAAGCATGGCCTGGGTTTCGGGGCCGGGTGTGTCCGCCTGGGATTTCTCAATCGTATGTGTCATTCGGCTCTCCGATATAAGCTTCCACAACGGCCGGGTCCTCGGACACTTCGGCGTAATTTCCTTCGGCCAGTACCGCGCCGCGCGCGAGCACCGTGATGCGATCCGAAAGTGTGGCGACGACTGAAAGGTTGTGCTCGACCATCAGAACGGTCCGTGTCTCCGCGACACGTTTGATAAGATCCGACGTGCGGCCGATATCCTCCTGGCCCATACCCGCCAGCGGTTCGTCCAGAAGCAGAAGGCGCGGGTCCAGCGCCAGTGTCGTCGCGATCTCCAGTGCCCGTTTGCGCCCATAAGGAAGGTCTGCCGCGCGATCGTGAAGGAAGTCCTCCAGTCCCACGTCCTCGAGCAATTGAACGGCTTCGTCCTCAAGGCTGTTCAGGCACTTGCTGGACCGCCAGAAATCGAAGGAGCGACCGTGAACGCGTCGCTGAAGGGCGAGGCGAACGTTTTCGAGAACGGTCATGCCACCGAATACAGCCGAAATCTGGAATGAACGCACTAATCCCTTTTGGGCGATGGCCGCAGGAGCCAGATTGGTGACGTCTTCACCTTCGTAAGTGATGGTGCCTTTGGATGGTGTAAGAAATTTCGTAAGAAGATTGAAACAGGTCGTCTTGCCTGCCCCGTTCGGACCGATCAGCGCATGAATAGAGTTGCGCCGCACTGAAAGATCCACGTTGTCTACGGCCCTTATGCCCCCGAAGACCTTGGTCAAACCCTTGGCCGTGAGAACATAATCGGCCCCGTCATCATGGCGGGATGTCATGGGAAGGATGTCCTTGCTGATTGGCGGTGCCTTTGAGGCAAAGGCACCGCTTTGGAAATGATGTCAGCCATTCACCAAGGAGCAGGTGCTCTTGGCGAGCGGCATGTAGGCTTCCTCGGCAGGGATTTCGCGCAGAACCTTGGCAACGTCATCTTCGCCTTCGGATTCCTCGGGCGATTTCACCTGTGCCAGGTACATCGTGTGCATCATGCGGCCATCTTCGCGGATATACCCATCCTTGGCGAAGAAGTCGTTGATCGGGTTTTCGCCCATCCATGCGCGCACCGTTGCGGGATCGTCCGAACCGGTGGCCTCGACGCCCTTCAGGTAATGCGTGACCGCCGAGTAGAACCCGGCATGAATCATCGTGGGCATGCTGCCGTGGCGTTCCTTGAAACGTTCGGCGAAGGCGCGCGTTTCGTCGTTGTAATCCCAGTAGAACCCGGTGGTGTAGGTCAGGCCCTGTGCAACGTCGAGGCCAAGGGCATAGATATCGGTCAGGAAGACGAGCATACCGGCGATGGTCTGTCCGCCCTGAACGACGCCGAATTCGCTGGCCTGTTTCAGAGCCGTGCTGAAGTCGGTGCCGGCATTGGCGAAAGCAACGACCTGCGCGCCCGAAGATTGCGCCTGAAGGATGAACGAACTGTAATCCGTTGCCTTGAACGGATGCCGGACGGTGTTGATGACGTTGCCGCCCAGTTCCTTGACGACAGTCGCGGTGTTTTCCTCGAGCGAATGCCCGAACGCGTAGTCGGCTGTAATGAAGAACCAGTCCGTGAGGCCGTTCTTGACGATGGCATTTCCCGTGCCGGTCGCCAGGGCGAACGTGTCATAGACATAGTGGATGCCGGTCGGCGAGCATTCGTTGTTCGTAAGCGCCGTCGAAGCCGATCCGGCCGCGACGGTCAGGATATCCTTTTCCTTGCCGATATTCTGAATGGCGATGGCTGCGGCCGAGTCGGTGGACTCAATGATCATGTCCACGCCTTCCTGGTCGACCCATTCGCGCGCAAGGTTGGAGGCCACGTCGACCCGGTTCTGATAGTTTGCCGAGAGCAGTTCGATCGGTTTGCCGTTCACTTCACCGCCGAAATCCTCAATGGCCATTTCCGCACCGAGGACGGCACCCATGCCGCCATTCGCGGAATAGACGCCGGTCATATCGACCATGGCGCCGATCTTGACCGCATCTCCGGACACGTCCTGTGCCATGGCGATGCCGGTCGACAGCGCGATCGTCGCGGTTACTCCTGTCAAAAGTTTCATTTTCTGGTCTCCTCCCTAGGGTCAGGTAAACTGAAGGTCACGTCACTGCGACGGCCACAGGATGTGACGCAAAATGCGTGCCATTATTTAATTTTGCGCGTGAATTTTATCCCGGAAAGGGCGGGAGATGCCGACAGTACCCTTGTTTCGTGTGCTGCGGCAGGGGAATTGGCGTTTTTGGGGTAAGGGCCTGTTCGATTTTGTCTTTATCGCGGGGCCGGGGCATGATCGGGCAATTCTTTCCGGTGTCGGCGGGGCGACAGAAAAATGATTTGCGCGGCGCTTGTTCCCACTAGGTATGCCTGAATTTAAAGTGTCTCGATTCAGGTCATCCGGTGTTGTCCGACAGCGGACGATGCAATGCAGTATCCGCTGTCGGAGGGCGCAAAATGCGGCGTCAGACCGCCTCGAGCGCGATGGCGATCCCTTGGCCGACGCCGATGCACATGGTGGCAAGCGCCTTTTTCCCGCCCGTCAGTTTGAGTTCCAGGGCCGCCGTACCCGCAAGCCGGGCACCGGACATGCCCAGAGGATGACCCAAGGCGATTGCGCCGCCATTGGGATTCACACGAGGATCGTCATCGGCGATCTTCAGGTCGCGCATGGTGGCGAGGGCCTGGCTGGCGAAAGCTTCGTTCAGTTCGATCACGTCGAAATCGTCGGCGGTCATCCCAAGCCGGGTCACAAGTTTTCGCGAGGCCGGGGCCGGACCGAACCCCATGATGCGAGGGGCGACACCGGCAGCCGCACCGCCGAGGATGCGGGCGATGGGGGTGAGCCCGTGCGCCTTGGCGGCCTGTTCGGAGGCCAGAACAAGGGCCGCTGCCCCATCGTTCACGCCCGACGCATTGCCCGCCGTGACGGTCCCGCCGTCGCGAAACGGTGCGGGCAGTTTCGCGAGCTTTTCGAGTGTGGTGTCCGGGCGCGGGTGTTCATCGGTTGTTATCTGACGGGGATCGCCCTTGCGCTGCGGAACGGACACGGTGGTGATTTCCTGTGCAAGGCGTCCGTTGTCTATCGCCAACCCGGCCCGCTGTTGCGAGCGGAGTGCGAAGGCATCCTGATCTTCACGGTTGATGCCGAAATCCCCGGCCACGTTCTCGGCCGTTTCGGGCATCGAATCCACGCCGTATTGCTGTTTCATGAGCGGATTGACGAAACGCCAGCCGATGGTCGTGTCATACACCGCGTTCGAACGCGAGAAGGCGCTTTCGGCTTTGGGCATGACGAAAGGCGCGCGGCTCATGCTTTCGACGCCACCGGCGACGATCAGATCGGCCTCGCCCGCGCGGATTGCGCGCGCTCCGGTGATCACCGCATCCATGCCCGATCCGCAGAGCCGGTTTATCGTGGTGCCCGACACGGTTTCCGGCAGCCCGGCCAGCAGCAGGGACATGCGCGCCACATTGCGGTTGTCTTCGCCAGCCTGGTTGGCGCAGCCATAGATCACGTCGTCCACCGCCGCCCAGTCCACAGCGGTGTTTCGGGCGATCAGGGCCAGCAGCGGGACGGCTCCGAGATCGTCGGGCCGGATCGTGGACAGCCCGCCTCCAAAGCGGCCTATCGGTGTGCGAATGTAGTCGCAGATAAAGACGTCTTGCATCATGTGTTCCTGTTATCTGAAGGGTGTCGTGTGTGCTGATGGAGGTCGGAGAAACCCGATATGAACGGGCGCTTTTCGGGTTCGGGATCGCCCGGCACGGATTGCAACCCTCGAAAGCCGGAACGGCATGGCGGTGATCCGGTCGTCAGGCAATGGAAACGCTCTGTGTTCTCTTGATCCTTTTGCGCACCGCTGAAGATGGAATGCGCATCATCTTGCGGTACTTGGTAACGGTGCGGCGGGCGATGTTGATGCCGTTGCGCGATAGTTCCTCTACGATACCGTCATCGGAAAGGACTGCCCCGGCGATTTCCGCTTCGATCAGGCCCTTGATCTTGTTGCGGACGGCCTCGCCCGAAACTTGCGTGCGGGTCTGGGACACCGGAACCGCCTCGGAGAAAAAGAACTTCAGCGAGGTGAGGCCGCGCGGACTCAGGATATACTTGTTGGCTATGGCGCGGGACACCGTGGACTGATGCAGGCCAACCGCCTCTGCAATATCCCTGAGCGACAGGGGTTTCAGGTGGTCCGCACCGTGGACGAAGAAATCGCGCTGCTGGACGACGATTTCACTGGCCACCTGCAATATGGTCTGGGCGCGCCTGTCCAGGTTCTTGGTCAGCCAGGTTGCGCTCTTCATGCAGTCGGCAATGAATTTTCTGTCGCTGCGTGTCTGTGAATGGCGGCGTATCAGGGCATAATAGTCCCGGTCGATCAGTGCTTTGGGCAAGAGATCGGTATTCAACTCAACCTTGAAGTCGTCTGCGGTGTCGTAGCGAACGATGATATCGGGCATGGCCAGCGGTGTGGGGCTTGTATCGAATTGACGCCCCGGTGCGGGGTTCAACCGCTTCAAATGCTCGATTATTTCGATGACGCCCCGCCGGTCGCAGCCGCATTTCCGGGCGAGTTTGTCGACCTCGTAATTGGCCAGAAGTGGAAGGTTTTCCAGAAAACAACTTATTTTTGGGGTCAGTTCCCCGCGTTCGGTCAGTTGCAGGCGCAGACATTCCGCCAGATCGCGCGCGCCGACGCCGCACGGTGAAAACTCCTGTATTTTGCCGAGAACCTGAAGGATGCGTGGTTCGCTTGTTTTCAGGGTGTCGGCGATTTCGATTGCGGATCGCCGAAAGTATCCGTCCGGTTCGATGGACTCGATGATTTCGAAGGCGATGGTCCTGTCGTGTTTTTTATGGAACGTGATCGCCGCCTGCTGATGCAGGTGTTCTCGCAGGCTGACATGGTGGGCATGAGTATCGGCGATGCTGGGGATATCCGTTGCCGATATGTTGTCCCCAGACGTGGATGGGCGCGCCGATGTATCGACGGGCCGCCATTTTTCGTCGGAAGACCGGGAATGCGCATCGGGAAACTGCACGTCCAGCAACGGATTGCTTTCCGCCTCGTCACGCAGGAGTTCGTTGAGTTCCTGGCTGCCGAGTTGCAATATCTTGACCGACTGAATTGCCTGCGCGGTGATTTTCAAAGACTGAGACTGGCTCAGTTCCTGAGTCGCTTGCAGGTGCATTCTTTCTCCCCCCAGATCTGCCTGCGCCGCTCTCCGTCCCTCCTCGTCCGGATAGCGGGCTTGTGTAAAATTGGAATAGCAAGAATCGTGCCAAAAATACAGTTTCCATGAATTTTGTCAGTTTTTAAGTCGGGGAGAAGCCCTGCATAGCCCTCTCGTTTCGGGATTGTCTGTCTTGCAGTCAGTTTTCGCGGGAATTGTTCTGTTTTGGGGCGCCGCAAGCTTCGAAGTCTATTTCGTTAGTCTGCCTGAGGAAGCGTCAGGCGCAGAGAAAACGCTGGTGACAGGTCCGTTTGAATTAGCTGAGCGCCAAGTGGGCCCCTGGCCGGATCGGCCCGCTCATCGTGCAATCACGACGGGCCGCTGTTTGTGGTCGATGACATCGAACGCCATTCCAAACACCGCGTGCAGGGTCGCGGGGGTCATGATGTCGTTGCAGGGGCCACTGGCACCGATTTCCCCATCCTTGAGGGCGATCACGCGATCGGCCCAGCCGGCGGCGGCGTTGATGTCGTGGATCACCACGACGACGCTGCGTTGTTCGGGGGCGGGGCGTGTCAGATCGTGAAGGCGTTCCATCAGGTCGCGGGCATATTTCGGATCGAGCGCGTTGAGCGGCTCGTCCAGCAACAGCCATGGCGCGGACTGCGCCCATGTCATGGCAACCAGCGCGCGTTGACGTTGCCCGCCCGAGAGGGTCTCCAGTGACCGGTCGGCCAGCGGGGTCAGGTCGAAGGTGGCGAGGGCCTCTTCGGTCAGGCGCGCATCCTCGGGGCCGGGGCGGCCTCCGTGATGGGGCCAGCGCCCGAAGGCGACCAGTTCGCGAACCCGCAGGCGTGTGGCAATACGCGGCGTCTGCTGCAACAGTGCGACGGCGCGGGCACGGTCCCGGTGCGGGGCATCAAACGGGTCGAGGCCGTCGATGCGCACTTGTCCGCCCGACGGCGTCAACAGGCCCGCGATGCAGTGCAGGAGGCTGGATTTGCCCGCCCCGTTCGGCCCGATGATGGCCGTGATCCCGCCCTGCGGGATGGTCAGGCTGATGTCGCGCAGGATCTGCGCCTGACCGGCGGAATACGACAGGTTGGACACCTCGATCATAGGGTTCTCCGTCTGAAGATCAGGGCGATGAACAGCAGCCCGCCGAAAAATTCGACAATTACCGACAGGGTGGATTGCTGACCCAGAAGGCGCTCGAACACGAATTGCCCCGCAACGAGGATCAGCGCGCCGGTCAGGGCGGCGGCGGGGATCAGCCATGCGTGGCGATGTGTGGGCACCAGTTCGCGCGCAAGGCTGGCGGCAAGAAGCCCCAGGAATGTCAGTGGACCGACCAGCGCGGTTGAGATCGCCACCAGCGCCGCCACCAGTGCGAGCGCCTGCATGATCAGCCGGTCGTAATCCAGCCCGAGGCCGCGCGCAACGGGGCGCCCAAGCGCCGCCACGTCAAGCCGGGGCGCCATGCGGGCACAGAGAAACAGGGCGATGGCCAGCGCCGTCCCGGTGATGGCCAGTTGCGCGGGACTGACCGCGCTGAAACTGGCAAAGCTGGCCTGTTGCACGACGGAAAATTCCGCCGGGTCCAGCAGGCGTTGGAGCAATTCGGCCAGCCCGCGCAGCATGATCCCCAGAATGACGCCGGTCAGGAGAATACGGATAACGTCAGCGCCGCCATTGCGAAACAAAAGGCGAAAGACGATCACGGCGACCAGTATCATCAGGCCGGCTTCGGCCAGAAACCCCGCCGCCGCGGGGATCGCGGCATAGCCGACACCGCCCAGCAGGAACACCAGCAGGGTTTGCAGAAACACGTAGAGCGCATCGAACCCGACCAGCCCCGGTGTCAGAAGCTGGTTCGCGGCGACCGTCTGAAACAGGATTGTCGCCGCGCCGGTGGCCGCGCCGACCATGATCAGCGTGGCCAGCTTGGTGCCCCTGAGCGTCAGGATGAACCCGGTGGGCCCTTTGAGTTGCCACAGCAGGAAGCCCGCCGAGAGCGCCAGCATCGCCAGCGCCAGCCATGTCACCCGCCGTTTAATCATGGGCGCGCGCCGGGGCGGCATTGAGCAGCCACAGGAAGATGCCCGCCCCGGCCACGGCAAAGATCGTTCCGGCCGGAATTTCATAGGGATAGCGGATGAGGCGCCCCAGAATGTCGGCAGCCAGCACCGCGCCCGCCCCGAAGGCCGCGATGACCGGCAGGTTGGCGCGCAGGTTGTCGCCGCGCCAGCGCGACACGATGTTCGAGGCGACCAGCCCCACAAAGGGCAGGGTGCCCACGGTCACCACCACCAGCGCGATGATCGTTGCGACGATGCCCAGCCCGAGCGCGCGGGTCTGGCCATAGTTCAGGCCGAGACTGCGGGCCTGTGTCTCTCCAAGGCCCAGAAGAGTGATGCGGTCGGCAACCAGATAGAGCAACACCGCCAGCGCGGCGATCCCCCAGAGCAGTTCATAGCGCCCCTGCACCACGCCTGAAAACTCGCTCAGGCGCCATGTGCCCAGGTATTGCATCAGGTCGGTGACCCATGCCAGCCACAGCCCGACAGCCATCAGGATGCCGCCATAGATCATGCCGACGATGGGCAACAGCATCGGATCGTGCCGGGGCAGGGCGCGCGCAAGGCCAAGGAATCCGGCCATGCCCGCCAGTGCCGCCAGCGCGCCGCTGCACATCTTGATCCAGATCGGAGCACCCGGCCAGGCCAGTGTGATCGCCAGCAATCCCAGCATGGCGGATTCCGGGGTGCCGATCAGGCTGGGTTCGACAAGACGGTTTTGCACCGATTGCTGTACCACCACCCCCGCCAGCGCCAGCCCCATGCCCGCCAGCAGCGCTGCGGCGGTGCGGGGAAAACGGCTGGTCGCGATCAGGAAACCGGCGTCGAGATCCCCGGCAAACAGCGAGGCGGCACCGATGCACAGGCTGGCCGTCACGAGGGCGGCCAGCACGAGCGCAATGATCAGCGGCAGCCGCACCGGGCTTAGCCCCCGGAGGCCCGGAAGGCGGCGATCAGTTCATCCAGCGTGTGCATCATCGACTGCATGCCGCCGCCAGCGATATAGATCGGCCCGGCATCGAGATGAACGATCTGCCCGCTTTGCGCGGCGGTGGTGCCCTGAACCAGCGGATTGTCCAGCGTCGCCGCCGCGGCCTGACCTGCCGCGCCGATAGCCGCGCCGCGGTCGATCACCAGTATCCAGTCGGGGTTGAGATCGGCGACGAATTCAAACGACACCGCCTCGCCATGCGTTTCCGAAGACACGCCGGGATAGGCTTCGGGCAGGCCGGTGGCGCTGTGCAACCAGCCAAAGCGGCTGTCGTCGCCATAGGCGGAAATCTTGCCACCGTTGGTCAGCAGGATCAGGGCGTTGCCCTTGCCCGCGACGACGTCGCGCGCTTCGGCCAGCCGGGCCGTGAACGCCGCGTTGAGTGCGGCGGCCTGGTCCTGACGGTCGAATATGGCGCCGTAGGCGGTGGTGCGGGCCATGGCTTGCGCGGCCATGTCACCGCCCCAGATGGTCATGTCGATGGTTGGAGCGATCCGTGCCAGCGTGTCCACCTGCTCTGAACTGCGCCCCCCGGCGATGATGAGGTCGGGCGCCATGGTGGCCAGTGTTTCGTAATCGGGTTCGAACAGGGTACCGACCTGTTCGGCTTCGGCGGCCACATCGTCGAGATACGGCAGGTAGAGCGGCGCGGGCACCCCTGCGATCGCTACGCCGAGTGCTTCGAGCGTGTCGATCGCGGGCACATCGAACACGGCGATAGTCTGGGGGGCGGCTGGCACCTCAACATCGCCACGGGCGGTGTCCACGGTCAGGGTTTGGGCCAGTGCGCCGGAGACGCAGCAAAAGGTAAACGCGGCAGCCATCGCGAACAGATCACGCATCGGATCATCCTTCGGTCGAGGTGAGTGGGCGCGGGGCTGGCGTGGGCTGGCGGCGCGGTGTTCCGGTTGCAATATGCCCTTGCAACGGGCGACTGCAAGGGCTTAATTGACCTAAAATAGTCAGGAATTGGATGTGACCGGAAAAATGTACTCTGAAGTCGGGATTTTCGCGACCGAAAACGCCAGTAAATACCTGCAACAACTGTGCAAGCATTTCGCCCACAAGGTGGAGGTGCGCTATGACGCGCAAAGTGGCGAAGCCGCGCTGCCGCCGGGGCCTGTGCGGCTGAGAGCGACCGCAAGCGAACTACGGGTCGAGATCTGCGCACCGGACGAGGCAGGGCTGAAAGCTGCCCGGCATATCGTCGACGTTCATCTTGAACGGTTTGCGTTTCGCGAGGCGTTCAAGGGGATGGGCTGGCAGGCCCTGTAAATACGACAGGGCGCGCCGATGTCGCGGCGCGCCCAGATTGTTTTCCGTGTTCGCCGGTCAGAAGTTCAGCCTGGCCGTCAGCGCAAAGGTGCGCCCCGGTTCGTTCAGGGCAACGACGCGCGAGGGGATGTCGATCCCGTCCGAGCTGCGCGCCGCATAGGTTTCATCGAACAGGTTATACACGTCCAGCCGCAATTCCAGCCCGTCGAGGGTGGCCGGTTTGTAACTGGTATAGAGGTTGACTGTCTCATAGGCGGGCAGGGACGGCGTGATATCGTCGTTTTCCAGAACGATCTGCGCGTTGCCGCCGACACGCCATTCCTGCGTGATGTCATAGCCCGCTTCCAGCCCGATGATATGGCCCGCCGGGCGCCCGAGGTAATAGGCGGTCGATCCGATGGCGGTATCGTCGAGTTCCACATCGGCATAGGTGTAGTTCATACGAACGAACCCTTGTGCGCCGCGGTAGGAAACAGACCCGTCAAAGCCTTGCGAAACCAGATCGCTTGTCGCGCCGCGATTGCCGGCGGTGGGCAGGACGGCGTTGACGTCGTTCACCTCGGTATAGAACAGCGCGCCGCTGACCTCCCAGGGGCCACTGGCATAGCGCAGACCGGCGCGTGCGGAGTTCGCGCGTGACGACGTGAAGCCCGCATAGGTCCAGGCGGTGGGGTCGATCAGGGCCGCTTCGCCCAGTTCGTACCCGCCCCAGCTGGTTGCGGCGCCGGCGTTGAAGGTCCAGTTGTCCGACAGGATGATATCGACCGCACCGTTGGCGCTCATGCCGTTATCCTTAAACACCATGCCATTGGCCGCCCTGAACCGCTGCGTGTCGAAACGCGCGCCGTAGGATACCGATACGCGGTCGCTCAGATCCTGCCGGGCTTGCACGAACAGGCCGTAATTCCTGAGTTTTTCCTTGCCTGTCAGAGAACCGGGAACACGGCTGTGGCCTTTGGCCTCTTCATCGAAGAAATCCAACCCGGCTGTGATCGTTCCGTTCCCGGTGGCCCATTCGTTCTTGACGGTGCCGCTGAGGCTGGTGTTGAGGCCCCACACGCCAGAAGCGTCGATTTCCTGTTCGTTATAAGACAGTTGCACCGTCGGATCGAGCCAGCCTTCGGGTGTTTCATCGGTATAGGTCAGCGTGTAGGAGTTCCGTTTCGACAGGGCCTCGACAAAGGAAGAGTTGCGCCCGACCACCGCGGCGAAATCCGGCCGCGTGTACAGCAGGCCGCCCGGTCCGGTCTGTGCCGAGCGGGTGCCGGTGTCTTCGGTTTGCGAGGCCGAGAATTCCAGCCGCCCGCCGCTCTGGCCGGTATAGGCCAGTTTCAGCATGTAATCGGTGAGGTCGGCTTCGGTGCCGGGGACGGTGCGCCCTGCGCCGTCATCGTAATCGTCGCCCTTGTGACGGGTGCCGCTGAGCAGCCATTCGAAACCGCCCTGGCGGCCGAACAATGTCAGCGTGCCGCGCGCGCCATAACCGTTGGTGCCGCCCGTCACGCTGGAGAAGCCGCCGAAGCTGTCGCCGTCGTCCAGAAGGTCGCCGACATCCTTTGTTTCATAGGCGATCTGGCCTGCCAGTGCGCCGGGGCCGGCGTCGGCGGGGGCGATGCCTTCGCTGACTTCGACCCGTTTCAGCAATGCGGGGTCCAAGAGCACGTTGCCGGTGTGGTGAAACGCCGACTTGTTCTGGCGCGCGCCGTCTATGGTGACCGAGAGCAGGCTTTCCTCGATCCCGTTCACATAGACCTTTTGCGCGATGGAGGCGCCGCCGCTGGCGGTGATGGAGGACTCACCGGCGAACACGTCCTTGGTGGTGGACGGGTTCCTGTTCTCGAGGTCTTCGGCGTCGATTTCTTCATTGCCCAGAAGGGCTTGGGCCTCGTCGGTGTCGATCCGGATGGTCCCGAGATCGAAGGCCGTGCCGTCCTGGGCGTGAACTGTGCCCGCCCAGCCGCAGGCGGACAGGAGCAGCAGCCCCTTGGTGATCCGTGTCATGTGTGTCCCTCAGCGTAATAGTATGAAATTGGCTGGAGCGCACGGGATGACACGGCGTCTGGCTGTTCCGGGCGCGTTATCTTAGTGTTTTTGTCAGGTCAAGCTGCGCCAGAGGATTCCGGGGATTCCGTGGCGCGGTGTGGCGGGAAAAGCGGGCACGGAAATTGTACGAAACGTACGAAGTGTACGCGGGTTTTGTACGAAACCGGGGGCCTGCCGGAACACTTGCGTCCAACATGGACGCAAGTGCCCGAGTCAGGCGGCGCATTCAGAGGTCGATATCGGCGGCTTCGCTGGCCAACTCCCCGGCGGTTTTGGGCGTGCCGTCGTCACCACCCCAGTCAAGCCCGGACAAGACCGCCGGGTCGATCACCCAGGTGCTGAGGCTGAGTTTGTCGGCGTGGGTCGAGATTTCTGCAATCACGATCGGCTGGCACAGGCCGAAATCCGGGCCGGCCTCGGTCAGCGATCCGAATTGCGGCCAGGTCAGGGCATTGGCGAGATCGAGGAAACGGCGGTCTTCGTCGTTGTCGATCCTGAAGGCGTCCCGCATCTGGCGACCGGCGGTTTCGTTCATCTGCGGCAGGCAGTACGGCATGGAAATGGCCGGGTGGTAGCCCCAGACATAGCGATTGAGTTGGCGGCCACCCCGGCGGTCCGCTTCGGCAAAGCGGGGTTCGCCGTATTTCTTGATGAGCGCCCCGGCCAGCCCGTCGGAGGTCACCGCGGCGGGATCGTACAGCTTGATCCGTCCCAGCCCGAGACGCGGTGTTCCGGTCCGGCTGTCGGACAGCGACAGGATCGCCTCGTGTTCGGGCAGGTCGATCAGCATCGTTGCATCGGTGATCGCCTCGGTGGCGGGCAGGGTGCCCAATCCGGGAACGGGTTTGGGGGAGATCTGGCGGGCAAAGCTCTGGGCATAGTCGCGTTGCCCCGCGCCGTTGGCGATCAGCGCGATTTCCATGTCTTCCGCCGATGTCTCCAGCCTCATGCCCTTGATGTCGCTCACCTGCGGGGCCGGAACGCGGAGGTTTTCGACCTGCGCGACCGACAGGCGGACGGGCTTGCCGGTGGGGTCGGGCATATGGCGCTGCGGCAGGGCGTCCTGTCCGTAGAATATGCTGTCGGTCACGTCGAGCTCGATGCGGAAGGTGCCCGCATGGCGCGGCCCGGGTCCTGCCGGTGTGCCGGGCACGAAGGCGATATCGGCGAGGCGGGCCAGATGGCGGGTTTCAACCACCTGACGGCGCTCGTTCGCGATCAGGATCGGGTGGTTCAGAACGATGACGGCATCGGTCGTCTGGCTGGCGGCGGGATCGAAACCGTCAGTCACGGCATCCAAGCGCTCTTGCCCGACGCAGGCCGAAACGCTGGGATGGCGGGCCGTGCGATAGAGCTGATAGATGGGCCGCCCGCCGATCTGCGTCAGGCGGGTGTCGGCCAGCACCGGTTTGCGTTCGGGGATTTTCTGCGCGGTCTTTTCGAGCATGCCGAGCGTATTTCCGACAGATTGCGCCAACGCGGCGTAATCGAGCCCTTCGAGCATCGCCTTGACGCCGGGCGAGAACCCGTTGACCTGCGAGGGATGGGCATAGCTCAGTGCCGCGCAGCCCGCCGAAATCGGGTTGGTCGCCACCCGCAGCATGACACGCTCGGGCAGGGCCGCGACGCGGGCCGTCTGCCAGGCCTGGAAGGCGGGCAGCATCGCGGCGCGCTCAATCCGGTTCAGGCGCTGCGGAATGGGATCGAAAAACCGCCCCCAGGACAGGTCGGCGTCGTTTTGCGTGCGCAATTCGCGGTGCAGCCGATCCAGAAACATCCGGTCGAGCGTCGCCTCGTCCAGCGAGTCGCCCGTTTCGCGGACCTGTAGCAGATCGAGAAAATCGTGATCCAGCATCACGATTTCGGGCCGGTCCGGCAAGTCCGCGCTTTGCGGTGCCTCGGGTTGGGCGGTGCCGGGCTCTTCCTTCAGGATGACGCGCAGGAGGGGCAGGCCGGTTTCGTCCTTCTGGTGCGAAAACAGGGCGATTTCCCTGAGACGAACGAAAACGGTGGTCCGCCCGCCCTTGATGGCGGTGGCCACGGGGGTGAAAAGCGCACGGTACTGCACGGTGCCGCCGATTGCCTGCATGGCGCTGTCCTGCGTGTCGCTCAGCGGCAGATTGGTCAGGATCGAGGAATCGGCCAGTTCGACCTGCGGCGCGTCGAGGCCGCTTTCGTTGCTCCGGTAGGTCCAGCGAAAGCCGTTCGCGCTCCAGCCCGTGCCCTGTTTGACGAATGTCATCGTGCCGGTCAGGACGGGCGGGTCGGGCATGGCCAGGGCATGGGCGGCGGCGAGCGGGTCATCGGCCTGTCCGCGCCGGTTCATCGCCTGCGCGAAGGCGGCCCGATCTTCGGCCACCTGCATGGCGGCGGCGATCAGATCCTCGCCCCGCGCGCCCGGATCACCGGACAGTTCGCCCCAGAGGGCCAGTTCGTCGCGATCCGCAATCGGCTGTTCCGCTCCGCGATAGTTTTGCGGATCGAGATCCAGCAGCTTGTTGGTCTGCAACGAGTCGTGATCGGGGTGGTTCGACCCGGCATGGAGGCTGAGGGCGCTCAGATCGAACCCCGGCGTAATGCGCGGCAGGCCGATGGGGCCGTCCGGGGCAAAGACGGTTTCGCGGGCGCGAAGGCCCAGTTCGGCATAGAGGGTCAGGAATTTCCGCCCCGGCCCGTCGATCATGGCCATCCGGTCGAGGATCTGGGTGGCTTCGTTCTGGCCGATCCTGAAGAAATCGGGCAGCCCGCTGACGACCGGGTAATGCGTTCCCAGAAGCCAGCCACCGGCGCGGAAGGTCACGGCAAAACCGCCCTTGTCGAAATCGTAATCCGACATGGGAACGGTCACCGTCGAGGTGACGGCAATCGGGTCTTGCGGCAGGACCGCGGCGATCTGCGGCAGCAGCGCGCGGAGTGTCCGGTCTTCCAGGTCGCGCTGTTCGATGTCGTTGATATGCAGGGCGAAACGATCCCGGCCCGGAGTCAGCTTGTCGGGGGGGATCAGCCTGTCTTGCAGGGCGCGCGGGGCCATTTGCAGATAGGCCTGCCAGAACAGATCGGGGCTGAGGCGGCGGGAGAGGATATCTTCGATGGGCAGGGCGGTCAGGGCGCGCCATTGCATCAGCTGGTTGAGCGCGCTGGCCCCGCCCTGCCGTTCGTCCAGGTAGCGCCCGTCGCGCGAGCGCAGGCGCAGCGCCTGTTCGACATTGGCCAGTGTCACGCTGTCGGCGTCGGTCTCCGGTGCCGGGAGGGTCCAGATCAGGTTGCCCGGCACCAACTCGCGGTTCACGGCCGTGATCTCGTGCACTGCCAGGGCGTCGACACTCCCGGCGGCGCTGGTGACGCGGCTTTGCACGGTGGGATTGATGCGGGTGACCGTGATCTGCGCGACGATCATCACGCCCTGACGGGAGCGCGCAAGGCCCTCCAGCCGGTCCTGCACGGCGGCGGGCGGGCGCAGCGCGGTCAGGTCGAACGGCTGAATCGGATAGATTTCGACGCCCGGCGATTGCAGTGGCGCCTGAACCCTGAGCGCGTCGAGCGTGCCGGACACGATTTTGGGCTTCTTGCCGCTGCCGGCCCTGAGCCGCACCGAGCCGTCGTCGTTCATCTGGATCGCGGCGGGCAGGGCGACCTCGATCTTCAGCGGGAGGGCGGGGGGCTGTTGCAACTGCTGCCTGATCCAGGTCTCGGCGGCGTCGAGGTTCTGCTGTTGTTCGGCGGCGGGGCGTTGCCCGAAGGTTTTGGACGAGCCGGGATCGACATAGGTCATCAGGGCAAAACGCCGGGGGTCGTTTTCATCGGCCAGCGAGGGGGTGGCGCGGATGGCCTCGAGGAACAGGGTGCGGGCGATTTCGGTCTTGTCGGCCATCTGGGCCTGGGCGGCGGTGCCGAGGGCGATCAGGATCACCAAGACTGTCCGAAAGATCATCGTCATGTTCCTTTTCCGTCGTGTCTATGGGCGGCAGGTGTCCCCGAGCGGTCCGCCTTGCAGGGTCGTGGGGCCGGGCAGGTCCATGGGTGCGCCGTCGATCCGAAAGCCGATGCTGGCCCCGGCGGCCAGTTGCCCGAAACCAGTGCCGGGGAAAAATCCGTAGGCCATCCCGTCGGCCTCGCCCTGTTCGGTGGCGGCCTGTCCGCCGATCAGGAAGCCGGAGACGCTCGCCCCCGGTGCGATGGTCAGCACCAGTTCGCGGCTTTCGGTGCAGCCCAGTGTGAGGGTGCGGCCCTGTGCCAGCGCGATGGACGTGGCGGGATATCCCGTTACCGGCCATTGCGCGATCGGGGCCCATTCGCCGGGTGGGGCCGGGTTGGCGGTGCCGGTGGGGCGCGCGGGCACGGGCGGTGCGGCGGTGGGCGGCGGGGCGAGTCCCTGAAGGGCGGCGCGACGTTCGGCATCGAGCCGCGTCAGGCGGTCTGCGCAGGGGCTTGCATGATCGGCCCAGCCGGTGAGCGGCGGTGCGGCCTCGTCATAGCTTTTGTTGCCGGTATTGGGATTGTAGCGGTCCGGCACCGCGCGCCAGAACTGCATCACCATCGCCCGGCGCCCCTGAGAGGCGGGCGTCGCGTGCAGGACGCAGGTGGCGACGATATCCGGCGGCGTCCCGTCATAGGGCGCTTCGAGCGGCATGCCGCCGGGGATCATGGGAACGGTTTTCGCGCCGCTTGCCAGCAAGGCCCCGGAGGCGCCCTGAAGATCGACGCTCCAGACGCTGTACTCTATGCCGGTCACGAAATTCGCATCGAAGCCCAGCCCCTGCGACGGGCCGTAGAACCCCGAAAGCCCCTGTTGGATGCTGCTGTTGTCGCTGAAGACGAACAGGCGGCCCATCTCGTTGTCGACCTGGCGGGGCAACTCGCCCTGTGGCCCGGCCTGCGGGCGCAGTTCGGGGGGCACGGCATATCCTGCCGTCATCACGGCCTCGACGATGCGGGCGAAGTCCACCACGCTTGCGCTGCCGTTCCGGGCCGCGTCGATGACGCCGATCAGGCCCTTTTCGCCGTGGACGACCGGCGCGCCGGTGCTGAGGCCGGAGAGGGCGGGGGTGCGGATCGTGATGCCGCGCCCGGTTTTTCCCGACACCTCTGCCGGGTCCAGTGGGATTTCCCAGCCGCCAAAGGCGTTCTGGGTCAGGATCTGGACCTGTCGTCCATCGCGTGCGGCATCGAAGGTGCCGACCGTGGGCATCGCCGTGATCCGCAGCTCCGAGAATTTGGCCATCATCTCGTCATTCGGGATCGTCACGGCCACGAGGCCCAGCCCCGGCAGCCCGGCAAGCGGAGCGCCGTCCGCCGCTCTGGTCGGGTGGCAGGCGCCCCGCGCCCAGATACGGAGGCAGGCACCGGGCATGCCCGCGGCCTCGGCAGAGGTCAGGTACAGCAAGTGTTCGGGCGTGCCGCCGACGCTGGTCGCGGTGGCCAGCGCCGTGCCGTCCGGGCCTTCGACCATCGCGCCGAAAAGATCGAGTTCGGTTTGCGCCGCTGCCCCCTGAGCCAGCGACAGGGTCAGGAGACAGGCGAGCCACCTCATTGCGCGGGCTCCAGCCTTGTGCCGGTCCAGCGCCAGTCGATCACGCATTCCAGCGCACCGTCGGGGCAGGAGGGCCTGAGCGCCAGCGTGCGCAGCGCGGATTTGCCGAAGGCGCGGTTCACGATTTGCGGCTGCAAGCCCAGCAATTGCTGGCTGCTCTGGGTCTGGGTGAGGAACACCTCGACCGAGCACATATTGATGCCGCAGCGCCCGGCGCCGCGCCCCCTGGACCTGTCGGCGCAGGTCACGCCTGCCCAGTCGAGCACGATATCGGGTTTGTCGTCGCCATCCAGAAGGCCCGTCAGTTCGGCCCCGTCGGCGATGTCGAACGCGCCGCCACAGGCCTCGGCGATCAGCGCGCCGGTCAGGACGATACGACCGGTCCCGCCGCCGGTTGGCGGGGAGGAGGCCTGATCGGCCACGGGCATGCATCCCGCCAGCGCCGCATCAATCGCCCTCGACGAACCCTTGAGCGACATGCGCGCCTTGCCCTGACCGGGCGGCCGGATATCCGCCACCCGCCCCTTTTTCAGGGCATCGACAAGCGCCGCCGGGGGGATGCCCGTCCAGAGGCCATCGGGCGGTGAATGTTCGCCGGTTATCGGGAAATCCCGGCCCTCGACGGTGACGGTGAAACTGTCCTGACGGTTCTGGCCGGGTGTCGCCGGATAGCCGCTGGTGTAGATCAGCGGTGCCCCGTTGGCGCATGTCAGCGACAGCGCCTTGACGCCATCCACCGAAACGCCAATGGCGGTCGGGGTTTGGGAGATCCAGTTTCCGTTCGGCGCGAGGGTCCAGTCAGCCTGAGCGGGCTGTGTGCCAATAAATATGCCGAGAAAGAGCAAAAATAAAAACCGCATGAGCGACATACCGTCAAAAAGATATCCTATACCTTAGCAGGGGAGTAAGAGAACTCAACTCCATTGGCGAAAGTCGCGGCGGGGGGCTGTCGGTATCGGACCGATGCGCACAAAAATGTATCCCGATACGAACAGGACCAAGGTTTTCATACCAGACAGGTGCCAGTCCAGCCGGGGCATGCCGGTTCGTTTCGCGGGCGGTGTTTCGGGGTTCGGCGATGAGTTCTTCATCATTCTGGCGCCGGAATCGGTTTTTGTCTGGTTTTCTGGTGCGAGGCGGGCTTGACCGGAAAACAATTCTTTGCAAAAGTTCCATTAAGTAAAATTAAATCTCGATAATCGAGACATTAAACCAGCAGAGAGGAGATATCCCATGTTAAAATCCCTGAAACTGATGCTCGGATCGGCGGCGCTGCTTGGCAGTTCGCTTTTGCCCGGCGCCGTATCGGCGCAGGATTTCCAGTGGCGCATCCAGAGTAACCTGAACGCCGGTGAACCCGGCTATGTCGCGCTGGAAGAGAAGTTCGCCGGCCTGGCGTCGGAAATGTCCGGGGGCCGTATCGCGTTTGAAATCTATCCGGTCGGATCGTTGTTTCCGATGAAGGACGGGCTGGAAGCGGTGTCTGCCGGGGTGACGGAAATGGCCGTGCTGACCGGGGGCTATTACGCCGGTAAGATGGGCCCGATCGCCAGCCTCGAAAGCGGTGTGCCCGGTTCGCTGCGCACGCCGGTCGAACGGTTCAATTTCTTTTACAAGCGCGGCTTCCTCGATCTGGCGCGCGAGGCCTATGGCGCGCAGGGGGTCTATTATCTCGGGCCGCAACTCAGCCCGCCCTGGGACATCATGTCGACCAGGCCGATCACCTCGCAAGCCGATTTCGACGGGCTCAAGATCCGCTCGTTCGGGCTTGAGGCCGACTGGTACGAAAAGATGGGCGCAAGCCCGGTCTTCCTTGGGGGTGGTGAAATCTATACGGCGCTGGCCACCGGCGTGGTCGATGCCGCGCGCTGGGCAAGCCCTGCGGGGAACATGAACAACTCGTTCCACGAGGTCGCCAAGTATTATGTGCAACCCTCGCCGATGCCGGTGCCCAACAACTTTTTTGCCGTCAATCAGGCGGCCTGGGACGGTTTGCCGGACGATATCAAGGCTATCCTGAACGAGGCCGCTGTCGCGTCGTCGCTGGATTACATCATGCGCAGCATGAACGACGATGCGCGCGCGATGCAGGACATGCAGGCCGCCGGTGTCGAGATCAGCACGATCCCCGATGCCGAATGGGTGGCGATGGAGGCCGAGGCGCGCAGTCTCTGGCAGGCCTATGCCGAGCATGACGACCTGGCCAGGCGCGGTGTCGAGATGCTGAACGCGTTTCTGGCCGATCTGGGCCGCACGGAGTAAGCTGGCTATGGCCTCTGCCCGGTACCGGGCGGGGGCCGTTTATGACCGGAGGGACCATGCTCGACAATACAATCTCAGTACTGGAACGGTTCATCACGGGGCTGGGCCGGGTGGTGGCGCTGTTCGTTCTGGCGATCATCGCCGTGATGGTCTTTGAAATGGTGTCGCGCGGCGTGTTCGGGCGATCTGCCGCCTGGGCGGGCGATGTCAGTGCCTGGCTGCTGGTGGCGTTCATCTTTCTGGGCGGGCCCTGGGCGCTGTCGCGGGGCAATTTCGTGCGTGTCGATGCCCTGCACGAGCATTTCCCGCCCATGGTCAAGGCGATCATCGACAGCACCGTTTCCACGCTGCTTTTCGCCGTGTTCGCGGCGGCGCTGATCAAGCTGGGCGGGGAGTTCGCGCTCAAGTCCTTTGCGATGGGCGAACGCTCGGCCACCGGAAGCTGGAACGGCCCTGTCTGGCTGGCCAAGGGGATGATGCCGCTGGGCGCGGCGTTGTTATGCGTGGCCTGGGTGCTGCACCTGTTGCGGTTGTGGCGCGATGCGTTGCACCCCGGAGAGGCTTCCGATGCCTGATCCCGTTCTGACCACGACGCTGCTGTTCGCCGGCATGGGGCTTTTCCTGGCCCTCGGGGTGCCTATCGCCATTGCGCTGGGCGGGTTGTCCATCGGCATGATCTACCTGTTCTGGAGCCCGATGGCCCTGAACATGGTGCCGATCAAGGCCTTTTCAACGGCGTCGAGCTTTGAATACCTGGCGATCCCGTTGTTCATCTTCATGGCCGCGATGCTGCAACGGGCGCGGGTGGCCGACGATCTTTATGATACGATGCAGAAATTCTTTGGCGGGTTGCGCGGCGGGCTTGCCGTGGGCACGATCGTGATCTGCACGCTGTTTGCCGCCATGGCCGGGATCAGCGGTGCGGCGACCATTTCGATGGGGATGATCGCCATCCCCTCGATGCTGTCGCGCGGCTATGGCAAGGATATCACGCTGGGCGCCATCGCCGCGGGCGGGTCGCTGGGCATTCTCATTCCGCCGTCGGTGACGATGATCGTTTACGGGATCGTCGCCAATACCTCGATCGGCAAGCTCTATGCCGGGGGGCTGATGCCGGGGCTGGTGATCGCGGCGCTGTTTTGCGCCTATCTGATCCTGCGCGGCTGGTTGCAGCCCGAAATCAGCGGCGGGCAGGACATGCAACGCTACAGCTGGCGCGAGAAGGTCGCCAGCCTGCGCGGGCTGGTGCTGCCGCTGTCGCTGATCGTTGCGGTGATGGGCTCGATCCTGAGCGGTATCGCCAGCGTTTCCGAGGCCAGCGCCGTCGGCGCGGGCGGGGCGATCCTGTGTGCGGTGATCCTGCGGCGTTGCACCTGGACGATGCTGCGCGAGGCCGCCGAGGACACGCTGCACCTGAGCTGCATGATCTTCTGGATCATCATCGGCGCGACGGCGATGTCCACCTTTTACACCGCGATGGGCGCCTCGCGCCTGATCGAGGGGCTGGTTCTGGGGCTGGAGATCAATCGCTGGATCGTCCTGATCGCGATGCTGAGCATCCTGTTCGTGATGGGGATGTTGCTGGATACGGTGGGGATCATCATGATCACCGTGCCGATTTTCGTGCCCATCGTCGTGGCGCTGGGCTTCGATCCGGTGTGGTTCGGCATTCTGTTCATCGTCATGATGGAGATCGGATTCCTGACCCCGCCCTTCGGGTACAACCTGTTCTATCTGCGCGGTGTCGCGCCGCCGAGTATCCGCATGACCGATATCTATCGCTCGGTCATACCGTTCATCCTGCTGATGCTGGCGGCGGTCGGATTGTGCATGGCTGCGCCGGGAATCGTGCTGTGGCTGCCGGAGCAGTTGTTCTGATGTGACGGCAGGGGGCGGGCCGGTGTGGCCGGTGTGGCCTGCGATGCGGCTCAGGCCGGCTTGAGCGTGGCGAGCATCGCGGCAAGGGTGTCGGCGGCCTGTTTCATCGGCGCGATCCAGTGGTCATGGTCGTGCTGTCCCAGCCGCGTCACCGGGCCGGTGACGCCGACGGCGTGGATGACGCCGATGGCCTCGATATGCACCGGGCAGGCATAGGCGCGGACGTTTTCGTCGATTTCGCGGTCGCAGATCGCGAAGTCTGTCTCGCGGACCTGCGCGAACTCGGCCTTCACGGCCTCCACGTCGGTCTTGGTCAGGGGGGTCAGGGCGTCCAGCGGGGGCGTCAGGAAGCGTGCGACGGTGGCCTCGTCCTGAAACGCCAGGATCGCCTTGGCCGAGGCCGCGGCATGCGCCGGCAGTACTTCGCCGGGCAGAACGTGCAGCCGGTGCCCCTGATCGGGGGCGGAGCGGGCAATAGAACGGATGCTGTCATGCTCCATGCGCACGACATAGGCGGTTTCGCCCAGTTCGGCGGCCAGCCGGTCGACCGTCATCTGGGCAAAGGCGACTTCCTTTTCGGGTTCGACGCACAGCTGGAGGATGCGGCGCATATAGGGGCCGATGCGGAATTTCTTGTACCAGGTTTCGTCGCTGACCAGCACATCCAGTTCCTGAAGTGCCTTCACCAGCCGGTGTGCCGAGGGTTTCGGCAGGTTGGCGATCTGGCTGATCTCGGCAAGCGTCAGCCCGTCCCGCGAGGCGGCAACGATCTCGATGATCTGGAAGTACCGTTCGATCGGACGGGGATTTTTCGCACTCAACAGGGGGGACTCCTTCGGGCCTTCGGCATTGCTGCCTTTATGGATTGGATTGCCCGGCGGACACAAGTCATCCCCGGGATGAAACCCCGCTTGACAATTCGGGGCACAGGTTTTCTAATTATCAATAATCGAGAAATAGTTCCGATAAACGAAACTTTAACTTTGGGGATGTGATGTCATGACGATCAGCGTGGGCGTGGACGTTGGAGGAACCTTTACCGACTTTCTGATGCTGGATTCCGCGTCAGGCGCATTCGCCACCGCCAAGGTGCCGACCACGGTCGACGACCGGGCCAAGGGGTTTCTTCAGGGGCTGGCCGAGCTGGGCGTATCGCCCGCCGAGGTGGGCTGGCTGGTGCATGGCACCACCGCGGGCACCAATGCCGTGCTGGAACGCAACGGCGCGCGTTGCGGTCTGATCACCACGCAGGGATTCGGGGATGTTCTGGAACTGGGGCGCCGCACGCGGCCGCATGCCTATGGGCTGTCGGGCAATTTCGAACCGCTGATTGAGCGCCGTTTCCGCCGCGAGGTGCCCGAGCGCGTCGATGCGCAGGGCCGTGTCGTCACCGAACTGGACGAGGCCGCGCTGCGCGCCGCTGTCGGGGAACTGATCGCCGACGGGGTCGAATCGCTGGCGATCCATTTCCTGCATTCCTACGTCAACCCGGATCACGAGCGCCGCGCCGTCGCCATTGCGCGCGACCTCTGGTCCAATCCGCATGTCATCGCCGGGCACGAGATCATCCGCGAGGTGCGCGAATTCGAGCGTGGCAGCACCGCCGCGATCCATGCCAGCATCGCCCCGATCGTCAGCCAGTACATCACCCGTGTGGCGGACCGCCTGCGCGATGGCGGTTTTGCCAATGAATTGCTGATCATGCAGGCCAATGGCGGCATGATGTCCTCGCGTCTGATCGGGGATCATGCGGCGCATACCGTGATGTCAGGCCCGGCCGGGGGCGTTCTGGCCGCCGCGCAGATCGCGCGCGCCTCGGGGTTCGACAAGATCATCACCGGCGACATGGGCGGCACCAGTTTCGACGTGGCGCTGGTGGTCGGCGGGGAGCCTGTGATCACCGCCGAAAAGGATCTGGCCTATAGCGTGCCGATCCGCATTCCGATGATCGACATGCACACGGTCGGGGCCGGTGGCGGCAGTCTGGCGCGGATCGACAAGGCCGGGATGCTGCGTATCGGGCCGCAAAGCGCGGGGTCGTTCCCGGGGCCGATCGGGTTTGACCGGGGTGGCGACAAGGTGACCATCACGGACGCGAATTTCCTGCTTGGGCGGCTGAATCCGCAGGCGATCACCGGTTCGGACAAGCCCGCGCCGCTGGAGCGGATCAGGGCCGCGATGCGGGCCGATATCGGCGATCCTCTGGGGCTGGATGCGGATCGGGCGGCGTCGGCCATCGTCGATGTGGCCGTGGCCGACATGGCCGGGGCGATCCGGCTGATCTCGATCGAAAAGGGCCACGATCCGCGCGACTTTGCGCTGATGCCCTTTGGCGGGGCGGGGCCGCTGCATGCGGTGGCCATCGCCCGCGAACTGGGCCTGCCGCGCGTATTGGTGCCGCGTTTTCCGGGGCTGACCTCGGCTCTGGGCTGCGTCATGGCGGATGTGCGCCACGACTTCGTGCAGACCGTCAACCAGCCGCTGCGCGACATAGATTGTGCCGGGATCGACGCGATCATGGCCGATCAGCGCGAGCGTGGCCGTGCGCTTTTGCAGGATGAAAAGGTGGAGGTCACCAGCATCGAATTGCAGCACGAGGCCGACCTTCTGTTCAAGGGGCAGTCGCATGTGCTACGTATCCCGCTGAGCGGTGAGACGTTTTCCCCCGATGCCGCGCTCGAGGCGTTCAAGCGCGCCTTCAAGACCCGGTTCGATCTGGAACTGCCCGAGATGATCCCGGTGCTGGTGAACATGCGCACCACGATTATCGGGCGGCGCGAAAAGACCGATCTGGCGATCTTCAGGCCGGCGTCCGGCACGCTGGAAGACGCCCGGACGGGCAGCCGTCAGGTGTATTTCAACGGTGTCTGGCACGACACGCAGGTCTATGCGCGCGATGCGCTGCCTGCGGGGGGCAGGATCGTCGGCCCCGCCATCGTCGAGCAGGCCGATTCCACACTGGTGCTTGATCCGGGCACCGTTTCGCAGGTGGACGACATCGGCAACATCATCGTCGAAATCGACGCCGTTTGATCACATATTTCAGGACAATCGCCATGCAAAACACTGCCAATACACTGTCTTCCGATCCTTCCGCCGGCATTGATCCCGTCACCTTGACCGTGATCGAAAAAGGGCTGCAACAGGTTTGCTCCGAGATGGATCTGGTGCACGAGAAAACCTCGTTCTCGCCGGTCATCTCGGAAGCGTTCGACCGCTCGAACGGGCTTTACGGGCTCGGTGACGGGCGGATGATCGCACAGGGCGAGATGGGGTTGCCGATCTTTCTGGGGGTGATGCAGGAAACGACGCGCTGCGTGATCGAGGCGCGCGACGATCTGGAAGACGGCGACGTGATCCTGGTGAACGATCCCTATCTGGGCGGGACGCACCTGATGGATGTCAAGATGGTGCGCCCGTTCTATTACAAGGGGCGGCTGTGGTGTTACCTGGCCAATACCGGCCACTGGCCCGACACCGGCGGCATGGTGCCCGGCGGGTTCAACAGCACCGCCACCGAGATTCACCAGGAGGGCCTGCGCATCCCGCCGGTCAAGCTGGTCCGGCGGGGTGAGATGCAACAGGACATCGTGCAGATGGTCCTGTCCAATATCCGGGTCGCAGAGGAACGCATCGGCGATATCCGCGCGCAGATCGCGGCGCTCAACAGCGGGGCGCGCCGGTTGGCCGCGTTGCTGGACCGCTACGGTGCGGACGTGGTCGAAGCTGCGATTGCCGAGCTCGAAACCCGCTCGGCGCGGCTGATGCGCAACCATATCGAGACGATCCCCGACGGCTGCTATGCCAGCACGGCCTATCTGGACAGCGACGGCGTGGTGAACGAACCGCTGGAGATCAATCTGGAGGTCACTGTCGAGGGGCAGCATATCTCGTTTGATTTCTCGAAATCCAGCCCGCCCTGTCAGGGGCCGCTCAACTCGGTCTGGGCCTCGACCCTGTCGGCGGTCTATGTCGGCCTCAAGCACATCTTTCCCGACGTGCCGATGAATGCGGGCTGTTTCGAGCCGATCACCGTCGAAAAGCCCAGGGGCACCTTCCTTTACGCCGAATATCCGCGCCCGGTGGCGGGCTGTGCGGCGGAGGTGTCGCAACGGGTGATGGAGGCGGTGTTCCTGGCGCTGTCGCAGGCGATCCCCGACCGGCTGTTCGCCGCGCCCGCAGGCACCAGCGGCAATCTCAGCCTCGGCGGCACCGATCCCGAAACCGGTGAAGGATACATCATGTATTACTTCTCGGGCGGCGGCTATGGCGGCTGGTGGGACGGCGACGGGCTCAATAACGGCTGTTCGACCATCGGCATTTCCAAAAGCCAGCCGGTCGAAATTCTTGAGCAGCGATATCCGATCCTGTTCGACAGTTACCGGCTGCGCACCGGCTCGGGCGGGGCGGGGCGGCATCGCGGCGGCATGGGGGTCAGCTATCGCCTGAGGTTGCTGCGCGGACAGGGCAAGGCGTCGTTCCTGATGGAGCATGGGCGTTATGGCCCGCCCGGTATCCTTGGCGGAGAGGCCGGAGACCCCAATCGCATCCGGATTGGTCAGGGCGACAGGGTGATCGAACCCGAGCATCGCTCAAAGGGGGAGGATTTCGTGCTGTGCCCCGGCGACTGGATCGAAGTCAACACGCCGGGCGGCGGCGGGTATGGCCCTGCGGCCGACCGTGCCGACGAGGCCGTCGCGCGTGACCGCCTGCAAGGCTATCTCGATCCGCACGATCCTCACGGGGCGAAACCATGACCGGCAGCGCGATCCTGCACCGCCAGACAGGCACGACGCTGCCCCGGCTGGGCAATGCGCGCGGCCTGTGGGTCACCGATTCCGAGGGCCGGGAATATCTCGATGCGGTGTCGGGTGGTGCGGCGGTTTCGGCAATCGGGCATGGCGATCCGACCGTGCGCGAGGCGATCCTGGCGCAGCTCGACAGGGTGGCTTATGCGCATTCGTCCTTCTTTACGTCGGACCCGGCTGAGGACCTGGCCGAAACCCTTGTCGCCTCGGCGCCCGACGGGATCGCGAAGGTCGCCTTCTGTTCGGGCGGCTCCGAAGCGGTGGAAGGGGCGCTGAAACTGGCGCGGCAATACTGGGTCGAGCGCGGCCAGCCGCAGAAAAGCCGGATCATCGCGCGCCGGCAAAGCTATCACGGGGCGACCCTGGGGGCGTTGTCGGTGGGGGGGAACCCGGCGCGGCGCGCACTTTATGCGCCCTTGCTGTTCGACGCCGAGTTCATTGCGCCTTGCTATGCCTATCGCGATCAGCGCCCCGGCGAGAGCGAGGCCGACTACGGGCTGCGCGCCGCGCGCGACCTGGAGGACACCATCCTGCGGCTCGGGGCGGAAAACGTCGCCGCCTTCATCGCCGAGCCGGTGGTCGGCGCGACGCTGGGATGCGCGCCCGCCGTTCCGGGATACCTGCGTGAAATCCGCCGGATTTGCGATGCGCATGACGTGCTGCTCATTCTGGACGAGATCATGTGCGGGGCAGGGCGCACCGGGCATGGTCATGCCTGCCTCGAAGACGGGGTCGCGCCGGACCTGATGACCATGGCCAAGGGGCTGGGCGGGGGATACCTGCCCATCGGCGCGGTGCTGATCGGCGGGCAAATCGCTGATGCCATCGCCGCAGGCAGCGGCAGGCTGGGCCACGGGCTGACCTATATGGGGCATCCGGTGGCCTGTGCCGGGGCGCTGGCGGTGCAGCGGGTGATCGCCGGGGAAGGGCTGGTCGAACGTGCGGCGCTGCGTGGTGCGGCCCTGCGCGCGCGGCTGGAGGCGCGGTTCGGGCAGCATCCGCATGTGGGCGATATCCGGGGGCGCGGGTTGTTTCTGGGGCTGGAACTGGTGCAGGACCGAGAAACAAAGACCCCCTTCGATCCGGCCCGCAGTCTGCACGCCGTGGTCAAGCGCACGGCGATGACGCGCGGGCTGATGATCTACCCGTCCGGCGGAACCGTGGACGGCGCGCAGGGGGATCACATCCTGCTGGCCCCGGCCCTGACCGTGTCGGAGGCCGAACTGGACGAGATCGTTGCACGCCTCGCGCTGGCCCTGGACGACGCATTGGAGGAGATCGCATGACCGACACCGCTGAGGACCGTCTGAGCGAATTGCGCGCGGCCTATGCCGCCCGCCGTCCCGAAAGCCACCGTCATCACGAGCGCGCCCGCGCGGTGATGCCCGGCGGCAATACCCGCAGCGTGCTGCATCTGTCGCCGTTTCCCTTCGTCATCGCCGGGGGCAAGGCCGATACCCTGACGGATATCGACGGGATCAGCTATATCGACTGCGCGGGCGAATTTTCCGCCGGGCTGTATGGCCACGACACCCCCGAAATCACCGCGGCGCTGCATGAGGCGCTGGCGGGCGGGCTGGTTCTGAGCGGGCCGAACCGGTACGAGGTGCCGTTCGCCGAACTGATCTGCGCGCGTTTCGCCTCGGTCGAGCGGGTCCGGTTTTGCAACTCGGGCACCGAGGCCAACCTGTTCGCGATCCAGACCGCGCGCAATGCGACGGGCCGGGACCGGATCATGGTGTTCGAAGGGGCGTATCACGGCGGTGTGCTGACCTTCGGGCAGGGCCCGTCGCCGATGGCGGCTCCGTTCGATTGGGTCATGGCCCGGTTCAACGAGATCGACGCCACCCGCGCCGCGATCCGCGATCATGCCGGGGAACTGGCCGCGATCCTTGTCGAGCCGATGATCGGCGCGGCGGGCAATATCCCGGGCCGCGCCGCGTTTCTGGATATGCTGCGTCAGGAGGCCAGCCGCGCCGGGGCGATCCTGATATTCGACGAGGTCAAGACATCGCGTCTTGGCGCGGGCGGATTGCAGGGGGAGTACGGCGTCACCCCGGACATGACGACGCTCGGGAAATATCTGGGCGGCGGGTTGCCGTTTGGGGCCTTCGGCGGGCGCGCGGAGGTGATGGAGCGCTTTGACCCCGCGCGCCCCGGCGCGCTGGCCCATGCGGGCACCTTCAACAACAACGTGATGTCGATGGCCGGGGGGCTTGCCGGGCTGCGCGATGTGTTCACGCCCGCCCGCGCCGCGCAGTTCCTACAGGAGTGCGAGGCCTTCCGGCACGGGCTGAATGCGGGGTTTGCGCGCGAAGGTCTGGAGGTTCGCGCCAGCGGCATGGGGTCGATTCTGAGCCTGCATCTGGGGGCGGAGAGCCCCGAAACGCTGGCGCAGACCGATCCGCGCAGCGTGATCCTGCGGCGGTTGGTGCATCTCAACGCGCTGGAGCGCGGTCTGGCCCTGACACCGCGCGGCGACATTTACCTGTCGTTGCCGATGGAGGTCCCGCGCCGTGAGCGGATCGCCGAAATCCTGACCGATGCGGTGCGCGATGAACTGCCTTTCGTGCCTGGCCGGGAGTGCCGGTAAGGCCCGCGTGCAACCTGATGAAGGAGACAGAGAATGAACAAGCTATGCCCTGATCTGGTGGCTGCCGTCGCCGACATTCCCGATGGCGCGACGGTTATGATCGGCGGGTTCGGCGGATCGGGGGCGCCGGTGGAACTGCTGCATGCGCTGATCGACAGGTTTCGCGCCACGGGGCATCCGGCCCGGTTGACCATCGTCAACAACAATGCCGGCAATGGCGGCATCGGCATCGCCGCGATGATCAGGGCGGGAATGGTGGCGAAGGTGATCTGCTCTTTTCCGCGCAGTTCCAACGCCGAGGCCTTCAACGAGAAATACCTTGCGGGCGAGATCGAGCTTGAACTGGTCCCGCAGGGCACGCTGGCCGAACGCATCCGCGCCGCGGGTGCGGGTATCCCGGCCTTTTACACGCCGACCTCTTACGGCACGGAGCTGGCCGAGGGCAAACCGGCGGAGGAATTCGATGGCAGGATGTATGTGCGCGAGCGGTGGCTGAAGGCCGATTTCGCGCTGATCAAGGGGCAGCAGGGCGATACGGTCGGAAACCTGACCTATCGCATGGCGGCGCGCAATTTCAATCCGCTGATGGCCATGGCCGCCGACAGGACCATCGCGCAGGTGTCAAGGCTGGGCGAACCGGGATGTATCGACCCGCAGCAGGTGATCACCCCCGGCATCTTCGTCGATACGATCGTGGAAGTCCCCGAACCTCAACAGGAAGAAGTGCTGGTGCGCATGGGAGTGGTCTATTGATGTCGGGTTTCAATATCATGGAAGACAAGCTGTCGAACGCGCAGATCGCATGGCGTGCCGCGCAGGATATCGGGGACGGGTCCTATGTGAACCTCGGGATCGGCTTTCCCGAGATGATCGCCAGGTTTCAGCCCGAAGGCCGCAACGTGACCTATCACACCGAAAACGGCGTGCTGGGCTTTGGCAAGGCGCCTGCCGAGGGCGACGAGGACTGGGACCTGATCAATGCCGGGAAAAAGGCCATCACGCTGAAGCCCGGCGCCTCGTTCTTTCACCATGCCGACAGTTTCGCGATGGTCCGTGGCGGGCATCTCGATCTTGCGGTGCTGGGGGCCTACCAGGTTGCGCAGAACGGCGATCTGGCAAACTGGCGCGTGGGGTCAAAAAGCGTTCCGGCCGTGGGCGGGGCGATGGATCTGGTCCACGGCGCGAAACGCGTGGCGGTGGTGACCGATCATGTCACCCGCGACGGAGCGCCCAAGCTGGTCGAATCCTGCACCTTTCCGCTGACCGGGCTGGGATGTGTCACCCGTGTGTACTCGTCGCTGGCGGTGGTCGATATCGTGGATGGCAAATTCGTGCTGCGGGAAAAGCTGCCGCAAATCCCGATGGACGCCTTGCAGGCGGTGACAGGGGCAAGGCTGCACTCCGAAGGCCAGGTCGGCGATCTGATCGTTCCGGCGGATATCTGAAGGGGGCCTGTGATGACCGAGGTTTATATCTGCGACTATATCCGTACGCCGGTGGGCCGCTATGGCGGCGCATTGTCGTCCGTGCGGGCCGACGATCTGGGCGCAATCCCGTTGAAAGTGCTGGCCGAGCGCAACCCGGAGATGGACCCTGCGGCGATCGACGACGTGATTTTCGGCTGCGCCAATCAGGCGGGCGAAGACAACCGCAACGTGGCGCGCATGTCGCTTTTGCTGGCCGGCTACCCTGACACGGTTCCGGGCACCACGATGAACCGGCTTTGCGGTTCGGGCATGGATGCCGTGATCACCGCCGCCCGCGCAATCCGCGCGGGCGAGGCCGATCTGATCGTTGCCGGCGGTGTCGAGTCGATGTCGCGCGCACCCTTCGTGATGCCGAAAGCGGAAATCGGTTTTTCCCGCGCCAACGCGGTTCACGACACGACCATCGGCTGGCGCTTCGTCAACAGCCTGATGAAGGCGCAATACGGCGTCGATTCGATGCCGGAAACCGCCGAGAACGTGGCAGAGGATTTCAATGTCTCCCGCGAAGATCAGGATCTTTTCGCCCTGCGATCGCAACAAAGGGCCGGGGCGGCGATGGCCAGCGGGCGTCTGGCGACGGAAATCGTGCCGGTGACCATCCCGCAGCGCAGAGGCGATCCTGTCGTGGTGGCAGAGGATGAGCATCCGCGCCCCGCCACCACCCTGGAAGCGCTGCAAAAACTGCGCTGCATTGTCAAAGCGGACGGGACCGTGACGGCGGGCAATGCGTCGGGTGTGAATGACGGCGCGGCGGCGCTGATTCTTGCCTCGAAGGACGCGGCGCGTGTGCATGGCCTGACGCCCGTCGCCAGGGTTCTGGGTGGGGCCAGTGCCGGTGTCGCGCCGCGGATCATGGGCTTTGGCCCGGCGCTCGCGTCGAAAAAGCTGATGGACCGTCTGGGTATGAAACAGGACGGTTTCGCGGTGATCGAACTGAACGAGGCTTTTGCGTCTCAGGGGCTGGCGACGCTGCGCGATCTGGGGATCGCCGATGACGACCCGCGGGTGAATCCGAACGGCGGTGCGATTGCCCTGGGGCATCCTTTGGGCATGTCCGGCGCCCGGATCACCGGCACGGCGATGCTGGAGCTGAAACCCGGGCAGAAAAGCCTGTCGACCATGTGCATCGGCGTCGGTCAGGGCATTGCGATCGCTTTGGAAGCCGTCTGATCAGAGGCCGTGCGTCCCTTTTGCACAAGTGAATGAGGCGAGGCGCCCGGCCGCATGGTCGGGCACGTTTCGTCATTTGCGCCGTGTGGAACGGGTGGGCAGCCGGATTTTTCGGTATTGGTTTTTCAATTTGTTATTAAAGATAATATATGTAAAACAGTAATTTAAAAAAATATATATCAGTATATGATAAAAAAAATTCGATATATGATAAAAATTCGATAGACTCTCGCGGCCTGCCGGACAAGTTTTATCCCTGTCGGAGGGGCCATTCGATTGGCCTGTCCTGAAGGGGGAGGGGCCATTGCCCACACTGGACGCAGATTCCGGCCGGCGCGCTGAGACGTCGCTTGCCAAGGCCATCCGGCTGCTGCCCATCGTGGCGGAACGCAACGCGACGGGCGTCAACCTGTCGACGGTGGCGCGCAAGGCGAACCTCACGACGGCGACGGCGCGCAGGCTGTTGCAGGGGCTTGTCGATGGCGGGCTTCTGAGCTTCGATCCCTATTCCAAAATCTACACGCTCGGCATCGGGTTGTTCGATCTCGCCGGTGCGCCGGGATCGCCGCGGCAGTTCGATGCCGTGCGCATGGAACTGCATCCCGCGCTGGCCGAGACCGCCACGGTCACGGGCGAAACCGTTTACCTGACGGTGCCGTTCGGCGACGAGGCCCTGTGCATCGACGCGGTGATCGGGACCACCCCGCTGCGGGCGAATACGTTGCAGGTCGGGTCCCGGCGGCCCCTCGGGGTGGGGGCGGGAAGCGCGGCCATTCTGGCGGCGCTGCCCGAGAACAGCTGCGACCGTCTGATCAGCTCCAACAGCGAGGTGTACGGACGCTATGGCGACCTCTCCACGGCCGAGGTCCGCTCCATGGTGCGGCATTGGCGCAAGCATCGGTATCTGGTGAACAATTCGCTCATCATCCCGGATGTGAGCGCGATTGCGGTGGCCGTGTTCGATGGCTCCGACCGCCTTCTGGCGGCGCTGTCGGTTTCGGCGCGCAAGTCGCGCATGGGCCCTCAGCGCCGTAAGGAAATCGTGGCCGTGATGGAACAGGCGCTCAACCGCGCCGGGCTCAAGACCTGAGGCAAGACAAGCATGTATCCAATCCATTTCTTCGATCGCGCAGCACGGCTCTGGCCGGATCACATCGCCGTTGAACACGGCGACGAGGCGCTGAGCTACAAGGCGCTTCACGACCGGGTTCAGGCGCTGGCCACGGGGTTGCAAACGCTCGATCCCGCGTTCGGCTCGCGGGTCGGGATCTGTTGTTACAACTCTGTGGATCACCTGATCAGCTGGCTGGCCGTTCTGGCCGCCGGCAAGGTCTGGGTGCCGCTTCAGCCGATGAACGCCAGGGCCGAACTGGTGCGCGCGGTCGAATTCACCGGGGCCAGCATCGTCATTGCCCAACCCGAGACCGTGGACAAGCTGGCCGGGGCCGAGACCCGGTTCCTGATGTCCGATCCGGCGGGCGGCCCCGAGACCACGATTGCGCTGTGTGAAAAGCATATGGGGCAGGTGCCCGAGGGTGCGGATATGCCGCTGAGCGCCACGCAGGCGATCAAGTTCACCGGGGGCACCACCGGCTTGCCCAAGGGGGTGATGCAACCCTATCGCGCCTGGAACACGAATATCGCGATCCAGATTTCGGCATGGTCGCTTGCCGAGGGGCAGCGCTATCTGGCGGCGGCTCCGATCACGCATGGCACCTCGACCTACATTCTGCCGACGCTGGCCACGGGGGGCACGCTGGTTCTGCTCGACAGGCCGCGCCCCGAGGAAACGCTGCATTTCCTGCAAAATGCCGGGATCACCACCACCTTCGTGCCGCCCACTGTTCTCTATATGCTGATGGAACTGGAGAACGTGCGGGAGTCCGATTACGCGGATCTCAGGAACCTGATCTACGGGGCCGGTCCGATGCGCCCCGACGCCATCGAGCGGGCGCAGGCGATTTTCGGCCCGTGCCTCGCCTCGACCTACGGCCAGACCGAAGCGCCGCAGATCGCCACGATGATTTCCGCGCAGGAGTTGCAGAACCCGGCAAAGCGCGCCTCGGTCGGGCGCGAGACGTTCCTGACGCAGGTCGAGATCATGGATGGCGAGGGGCGCATCCTGCCCGCCGGGGAAACCGGCGAGATCGTGATCCGCGGCGACCTGTTGATGACCGGCTACTGGGATCAGCCCGAGGTGACCGCCAAGACCCTTGTGGACGGGTGGCTGCATACCGGCGATCTGGGGCTGAAGGACGAGGACGGCTATGTCTTCATTCGCGGCCGCGCCAAGGAGATGATCATCACCGGCGGGTTCAATGTCTATCCCGCCGATGTGGAAACGGTGATGGGCGAGCATCCCGATATCATCGACTGCGCGGTTTATGGCGTTCCCGACGACAAGTGGGGTGAATCCGTACATGCCGCCGTGCAGGTGCGCGACGCGCAATCCGTCACCCCGGCCGAGATTATCGCCTTCATCCGCGAACGGCTGGGGCCGGTGAAAACGCCCAAATCCGTCCGCTTCGTCGAGAGCCTGCCGCGCAACGCGATTGGCAAGCTCCAGAAAACGCAACTCGCCGAACAGCACATGGCGCAGCGCGCCGATGCACTCAAGGAAGGTTAATCATGTCAAAATCCGCACCGACCACATCGCTTTGCCGGTATACCGATACCGAGATTTTCTATCGCGACCGCAACCTGGTCGATGAGCTGCTGACCGGCGACAGCGATTTCGTGACCGTCATGATGCAGCACATCCTGGGGCGCGATGTGCCGCCCGGCCAGAAACGGGTGATGAACGCGATCCTGATCACCATGATGGAGCACGGGCTGACGCCGAGCGCCATCGCCACCCGCTCGATCTACATGTCCGCCCCCGAGAACCTTCAGGGCGCGGTGGCCGCGGGCCTTCTTGCGGTTGGCAGCCAGTTTGTCGGCACCATCGAGAACAACGCGCGCCTTCTGGCGGAACTGGTCGATCTGGAGGGCGATGCCCAGGCGGCCCGCGCCGCCGGGATCGTGCGCGAGCACCGTGCCCGCAAGGCGCATCTGCCGGGGTTCGGCCATCACCTGCACAAGCCCGACGATCCGCGTGCGCTGAGGCTCCTGGAGATCGGCGAGGCCGAATGCGAAACGCCCCGCTACCTGACGGCGCTTCGGACCCTGTCGGCTGCGGTGGATGCCGAATTCCAGCGCCATATCACCATCAACGCCACCGGCGCGACGGCGGCCCTGCTCGGGGATATGGACATTCCGGTGGAACTGATGCGCGGTTTTGCCGTCATTTCCCGCGCTGCGGGGCTTGTCGCCCATATCGCCGAAGAACAGCGCAAACCGTCGGGTCGTTTCATCTGGGAGACCATCGACAAAGCCATGCCCTTTGAAAGCTGAGTCAATGCAGGATTTCGCAATCGTCACAGGCGGAGCCCGCGGGATCGGGGCGGCGGTGGCCCAACGGCTGAAGGCCGACGGGCTGCGTGTCGCCGTGGTGGACCGGGTCCGGCCCGAACACGATGTCGCCGACGAGGTTCTGGACCTGGACCTGTCGGATGTCGAGGCGGTTCAGTCCGCGCTCGGGGCCTTCTGCAAGGGGCGGCGCGTGACCCGGCTGGTCAACAATGCCGGCATCGTCGAGCCCGCCGACGTGGAATCGACCGATCCCTATTCGCTCGATCGGGTCGCCGCAGTCAACTTGCGTGCGCCGCTCCTGTGCCTTCAGGCGGCGTTGCCCGCGATGAAGGAGGCCCGGCTGGGCCGGGTGGTGAACATCTCGAGCCGCGTGGCGCTCGGCAAGGAACTGCGCTCGGCCTATTCGGCAACCAAGGCCGGGCTGCACGGGATGACGAAAACATGGGCGCTCGAACTCGGGCAGCACGGGATCACGGTGAATGCCGTCGGTCCGGGGCCGATCGCCACCGAACTTTTCAACAAGGTCAACCCGCCCGGTGACCCGCGCACGGACCGGATCATCCAGTCCATTCCGGTCAAGCGCACAGGAAACCCCGAAGATGTGGCCGATGCCGTATCGTTCTTTTGTTCGGAGAGATCGGGATTCGTGACGGGGCAGGTTCTGTTCGTCTGCGGAGGTATGACGATCGGATCTGCCTGAACAGCATCCGGACACCCGGAAAACAGACGTTTTCACCAATGGAGGAGAAGAAGATGACACTTTCCAGAAGAACGATCATCGCTGCGGCAGGCGCCGTTTCGATGCTGGCCCTCGGCACATCGGCCATGGCCCAGGATTACCCGAGCAAGCGTATCACCATCATCGTGCCCTACAGCGCCGGTGGCGCGACCGACATCCTGGCCCGTCAGGTGGCCGATAGCCTGAGCCAGGCGCTGGATGAAACGGTGACGGTCGAAAACCGCCCCGGTGCCGGTGCGACCCTGGGGACGACTCAGGCCGCCAAGGCCCGGCCCGACGGGTACACGCTTTTCATGGGGCAGGTGTCATCGCACGGGATCGCGCCTGCGGTCTACAAGAACCTGCAATACGACCCGGTCGCGGATTTCGCGCCGATCAAGCTGTTGATGTCGATCCCCAACGTGATGGTGGTCAACAAGGACAGCCCCTACCAGAGTGCCGCCGAATTCCTTGCCGCGGCGCAATCCGAGGGCAAGACCTTCGGCTCGTCCGGTGTGGGCAGTTCGATCCACCTGTCGGGCGAAATGTTCAAGGCCCGCACCAAGGCCGACATGACCCATGTGCCGTTCCGTGGCAGCGGCGAGGCCGTGCCCGCCCTGCTGGCCGGGGATGTGGACGTGATGTTCGACAACCTGCCGTCGGCCATGCCGCATATCCAGTCGGGGGCGCTGCGCGCCCTGGCGGTGACCACGCCGGAACGCTCGGACAAGCTGGCCGACGTGCCGACGCTGGATGAGCTGGACATTCCCGAACTCGACGGGTTCGCGGCGCGGTCGTGGTTCGGCCTGCTGGCGCCCGCCGGAACGGACGAGGCGATTGTCGCAACGCTGTCCGACGCGCTCGATCAGGTCATCGTCAGCGACGGGTTCGTCAAGTTCGCCGATACGCGTGGTGCGCAGATCGAGGGCGGCAGCCCCGAGGCGTTCAGCGACTTCATCGCCAGCGAGTTGTCGAGCTGGAAAACCGTCGTGGACGAGGCCGGCGTGACCGTCGAGTAACACTGCGATATCATCATGCGTGGCGGCCCCGACGGGCCGCCACTGCCGACTCACACCACAGGAGGAGGGTCAGCCATGAGCGGAAACACAACCCGGACCGATGCCCACAGGGGCCGCCGCCGCGAGATCGTCTTTGCGGCGCTCACGCTTGCGGCGTCGGTGCTGTTCGCCCTGATCGTCATACCGACCGGGGTCACGACGCCATCCTCGGTGAAGCACCTGCCGCTGTCGCCGGCCTTTCTGCCGTATCTTCTGACCATCGCCATCGGCCTGTTCGCCCTGATCCACATGCTCGAAGCGATCTTTGCCCCGCATATCCCCGGCGAAGACGAAGACATGATGTCGGGCGTTCACCCCAGATGGAAAAGCCGCCTGCTGATGCTCTGTGCGTTGCTGCTGGTCTATCTTCTGGTGCCCGACCGGCTGGGCATGCTTCTGACCTCGGTTCTGGTCACCGTCGCCCTGCTTGCCATCGGCGGCGAGCGGCGTCCCGTCATCCTGCTGGGGGTCGGGATCACCGTGCCGCTGCTGGTCTATCTGTTTTTCGCCCATGTCGCGCAGGTGCCCCTGCCGACGGGTATCTTCGAAGACTGGATGTGATTCATGCTTGAAAACATCGCAACCGGGTTCGAACTGTTCTTCACCCTGGGAAATCTCATGGCGATCACCGCGGGCGTCTGCCTGGGGGTGGTTGTCGGGGCCATTCCGGGGCTGACGGCCACCATGGCCGTGGCGCTTGCGCTGCCCTTCACCTTCAATCTCGATCCGGTGACCGGTATCCTTCTGCTGGTGGGGGTCTACAAGGGCGGGGTGTTCGGCGGGTCGATCACCGCCATCCTGATCCGCGCGCCGGGCACACCGGCGGCGGCCTGCACCATTCTCGACGGGTATCCGCTGGCCCAGAAGGGGCAGGCGGGCAAGGCGCTGAACATGGCGCTTTACGCGTCGTGCATTGCGGATTTCCTGTCGAACCTGTCGCTGATCTTTTTCGCCAGCCTGATCGCGGGCCTGGCGCTGGCCTTCGGCCCGCCGGAGTATTTCTGGCTGATCTGTTTCTCGCTGACGGTGGTCATCTCGATCTCGGGATCGTCGCTGACCAAGGGGCTGATCTCGGGCCTGCTGGGGCTTCTGACCTCGACCATCGGGCTCGATCTGGTCTATGGCACGCAGCGCTTCACCTTCGACAATTTCAACCTGATGGGGGGTGTCAGCTATATTCCCTTGCTGATCGGTCTTTTCGCGCTGCCCGAAGTCATTGATTTCTACGTGCGCAAGGTCGCGCCCGTCACCGTCAAGACCGCCGACAAGAGCCGCGTCACGCTGGAGGAATTTAAGCGCAGCCTTGTCTCGATCATCCGCGGCAGCTTTATTGGCGTCATCATCGGCACCATTCCCGGCGCCGGGGCCACCGCCGCGGCGTTCCTGTCCTATGGCGAGGCGCGGCGGACCTCGAAATCGCCGGAAACCTTCGGCAAGGGCAATATCGAGGGCGTCGCCGCCTCCGAGGCCGGGAACAACGGTGTGGCCGGGGCCACGCTCATTCCGCTGCTGGCGCTGGGCATTCCCGGTGACGTGGTGACGGCGGTGATCCTCGGGGCGTTCATGCTTCAGGGGCTCACGCCGGGGCCGCTGATGTTTCAGGACAACATCACCATCATCTACGCGATTTTCATCGGTATCATGCTGAGTTCCGTCGTGCTGCTGGGCTCGGGCAAGCTTGCCATCCGGTATTTCGCGAAGATCGCCGATATCCCCCGCCATATCCTTCTGCCGGTGGTCCTGATGTTCTGCGTCTTCGGCAGCTATGCGGTGCAAAGCCAGATGTTCGACGTCGGCGTGATGCTGGCCTTCGGGGCGCTTGGCTATGTCATGATGAAAATCCACATGGCCGCCGCGCCGTTCCTGATGGGGTTCATTCTGGGGCCGCTGTTCGAGGATAACCTGCGCCGGTCCTTCCTGATCTCCGAGGATATCACGATCTTCTTCAGAAGCCCGATCTGCTGGATCTTCATCGCGATCACCGTCCTGTCGCTGTATGTCGGCGTCCGGCGGGAGCTGCGCGCGACGCGCGCCAAGCGCGATGCGATCCGCGCGGGAGGTGCGCGATGAAGGCGCCGGTCCGATCCGAACTCGAAGGGCGCGTCGCGCTCGTGATCGGGGCCGGTTCGATCGGCACGGGCATCGGGATAGGCCGCGCCATCGCCATCTGCCTGGCCCGCGCAGGCGCCCATGTGGTGGCCGCCGACAGCAATCTGGCCGCCGCCGGGGAAACCGTCGCCCTGATCCGCGACGAGGGCGGCCAGGGCGAAGCCCGCAGCGTGGACGTGCTCGACGATACCAGCGTGACAGAGCTTGTCGGCGCGGTGGAGGCCGGGCATGGCCGGCTCGATATCCTGCATTGCAATGTGGGGCTTGGCAAAAGCGGGCCATCCGACCGGACCAGCCCGGCGGAGTGGCGGCGTATCAGCGACGCCAACCTGACCTCGCTGCACGTCGCGGCGCAGGCGGCGCTGCCGATGATGCGTGCGCAGGGGCGCGGGGTCATCACCGTGACCTCGTCGATTGCCTCGATCCGGCATACGGGTTTTCCGCATCTGGCCTATTCGGCCACCAAGGCCGGGGCGAACCAGTTCGCGCGCGCCCTTGCGGTCGAACTGGCGCCGGATGGCATCCGGGTCAACGCGATCATCGCCGGGCTGATCGACACCCCGCGGATCGGCATCACCCTTGCGCAAAGCTATGGCGACAAGACCGAGGCGCAGATGCGCGAGGCCCGCGCCCGGCAATGCCCGCTGGGGCGCATGGGCAGTGCCTGGGATATCGCCGAGGCGGCGGTTTTCCTGGCCTCCGACAGGGCGGGCTATATCACGGGAACCGAACTGGTCGTCGACGGTGGCTTGTCGGCAAGCGTTCGTCAGGCCATGGATGGCTGACCCCGCAGCAATGCCGATGTCCCCGAAGGACAGGATCAATGCCGTTGTCGCGCTGTGCCTGCTGTGTGCCGGTGCGGCGTCGATTTTTGTTCACGTGCCCGAAATGCCCGTGGGCGTGGTCCTGATCGTCATGGCCGTGCTGAACCGGCAGCGGCTCAACCGGCCTGCGCGGATCATCGGGGTCATCGTCATGGTCCTGTTCTTCGGCGGCTGGCTGACGGGCTGGCTTGCTTCGTCGGATGCGATGCCCCGTGTGATCTTTCTCGGGGCCCTTCTGATCGCGCTTGGTATTCTCAGCCGCGCGGCCTCGCGCGCAGAGGACGTCCGGCGCGCCGCATCCATCGTCGCCAACCGTCCCCGCGGGGCGCGGTATCTGTTCGTCATGTTCGGCACGCATGTCTTTGCGATCTTCCTGAATTTCGGGGCCGCCGCCCTGATGGCGACGCTTCTTGCGCAAAGCCGCGATACGCTCGTGCGGCAGAACGCGGTCGAGGATCTGACCCTGGCCATGCTGCGCGGGTTCGCGGCAATGCCCATGTGGTCGCCGCTGGCGCTGTCGACGATCATCACCCTGTCGATCCTGCCCGAGGTCGGCTATTTTCAGGTGCTGCCCTACGGGATCGCGGCGGCGGTGCTCTATGTCGGCGCGGGCTACCTTTTGTCGAAAGGCCCCTCGCACGATGCTGGTCTGACGCGCGCATTGCCGTCCTGGCCCGAGCAACTGGTGCTGGGGCGTGTGGTTCTCAGGGTCGTTCTGCTGGTGGCGGTCGCGTTCGGGTTGCACCATCTGGCGGCGCTGTCGATGCCCGCATCGGTGCTGGTGGCGGTCCTTTGCTTTTCGCTGGCCTGGTGGGGCGTGCAGATATTGGCCGGGGCCGCGCCCGGGCTGCATCGCGAACTTGCCGCGACAGCCGGGAACAGCGTGAACGAGATCGTCATCGTCTCGGGCGCAGGCTTCCTCGGGGCGGTGATCGCCGAAACCATCTCGGCATTTGGCGGAGCGATTGCCGCGCCGCCCGACATCCTGCTGCCGGTGATCGTCGCCCTGGTGCCGGTGGGGATGGTCGGCGCAGGGTTGTGGGCCGTCAATCCCATCGTGTCGGCCAGCATCCTGCTGGGCGTCCTTCATCCGCTCGTGCCCGAGCCCGCGCTGATCTGGCTGGCACTGGCGGCGATCCTGGGGTGGGGCATCACGGCCGCTTCCTCGCCCTTCACCGCCAATGTGCTGATCACCAGCCGGATCATGGGGCTGGACGGGGGGCACCTTGTGCGCAGGGGCAACCTGAAACTGACCGTGCTGGCCTTGCTGGTGGTCGGGCTGTTCTGCGCCACGGCGGTTTTCATTTCATTACAGAGGTAAGAGCACATGACCCAGACGATGCAGGCCATTTTCGCCACCGAACCGGGCGGTCCCGAGGTTCTTGAGGCGCGGCCGATTCCCGTGCCCGACCCTGCCGCGGGCGAGGTTCTGATCCACGTGGCGGCGGCGGGGGTCAACCGCCCCGACCTGCGCCAGCGCAAGGGCGGCTACCCGCCGCCCCCCGGTGTGACCGAGGTTCTGGGTCTCGAAGTGGCGGGCGAGATCGTGTCTTGCGGCGCTGGCGTGACGGGTTACGCGCCCGGCGACAAGGTCTGCGCCCTCGTCGCGGGCGGGGGCTATGCGGAATATTGCGTTGCCCCGGTCGAACAGGTTCTGCCATGGCCGCCCGGTCTGACGGCGCTCGAAGCCGCGGCCATCCCGGAAACCTTTTTCACCGTCTGGACCAACCTGTTTCGCATCGGGCGGCTGAGCGAGGGCGAAACCGTTCTGATCCATGGCGGCGCCAGCGGCATCGGCACGACGGCGATCCAGCTGGCCTGCGCCCTTGGCGCAACGGTTTACGCCACGGCAGGCACCGACGAAAAATGCCGGGCATGCAGGGAACTGGGCGCGACCGAGGCGATCAATTACAAAACGGAGCGGTTCGAGACCGAAATCGCCCGATTGACCGACGGGCGCGGTGTCGATGTCATTCTCGACATGATCTGCGCCGAGTATCTGGATCGCAATCTCGCCTCTCTCGCCGTGGGCGGGCAGCTGGTGATCATCGCGTTTCTCGGAGGCGGGCGGACAGAGGTGGATATCGAATCCATGATCCGCAAACGCCAGACCCTTTGCGGCAGCACCCTGCGCCCGCAGACGCCGCAGGAAAAGGGGGTGATCGCGCGCGATCTGCACCGGTATGTCTGGCCGCTGCTGAAGAGCGGCACGGTCCGGCCCGTCATCCATTCCGTGCATCCTTTGGGGCGGGCCTGCGATGCCCATGCCGAGCTTGAGGCCGGGGGCCATGTGGGAAAGATCGTTCTGTCCGTCAGGTAGGGGGCGAACCGCCCCGGTCGGAACCGGGCGCGGTCTGCGCTGTGTTGCATGAAATGTCCCGTTTTTGCGGTCTTGCGCCCGGCGCGGCCTGCCGGTTTTGCGTGTCAGAGAGCGTTGGCCTTTGACTTGAGGCCGGTCTTGTGCTGCATGACCCGGACAGGCAGCCGAAAAAAAATCCTGATTTTCCGCGACGGAAAACCGTTGCTGTTACGTTATTCTTTTTCAGGGTTCCGAAATCGGGAAAGGTCGACGCATGACAGCCGAACAGGAAGAGATCGCCAAAACGCTCGGGATCGGGCGCCGCCGCCATGCCTCGTGGCGCTGGATCGCAGTTGCCGGGGGTGCGATCCTGCTGGTGGCTGCGGTCCTGTTCTATCGTGGCGCCACCAGCGGCGAGCAGGTGCGCTATGTCACCGAAGAGGCGCGGCGCGGCGGTCTTGAGGTCACGGTCTCGGCGACCGGCTCGGTCGAGCCGACGGATCTGTTCGATATCTCCAGCGAACTGTCCGGAACCATCGCCGCCGTTCACGTCGATTTCAACGACACGGTCGAAAAGGGCATGGTGCTGGCCACGCTCGATACCAGCAAACTCGAGGCGCAACGCGCCGTGCAGGAGGCATCGCTTGCCGCCGCCGAAGCCAGGGTCGCCATAGCCGAGGTGTCGCTGGACGAAGCGCGCAAGACCTTCGAGCGCGGTCTGGAACTGTCGCGCCGGGGGGTGGCCGCCGAACAGACCTTCATCGCGCAGGAGGCCGGGTACGAACGCGCCAAGGCCGAACTTCAGGCGGCCATCGCGAACCGCGATCTTGCAAAGGCCAATCTCGAGGTCGTGAAGGTGGACCTGACGAAATCCTGCATCTGCTCGCCCGTCAACGGGGTCGTGCTGGACCGCGCCGTGGATGTCGGGCAGATCGTGGCGGCGTCGCTGTCGGCGCCCGTCCTGTTCACGGTGGCCGAGGATATCGCCAGGATGGAACTTCAGATAGACATCGACGAGGCCGATATTGGCCGGGCCGAGGTGGGGCAAGAGGCCCGGTTTACCGTGGATGCCTATGACGAGCGGGTTTTCCCCGCGCAGATAACCGAACTGTATTTCGCGCCCGAAACCGTGGATGGCGTGGTGACCTACAAGGGCATTCTGACGCTCGACAATTCCGACATGGCGCTGCGTCCGGGCATGACCGCGACCGCCGATGTCGTCGTGACCTCGGTCGCGGATGCGCTGCTCGTGCCGAATGCGGCGCTGCGCTACACCCCGCCCGTGGAGGCCGAGGAAGACAACGGACAGGGCGGCAGCGGGCTGGTCGGGCTGATGATGTCCCGAAGGCCGGATCGTGGCCGAAGCGGCGGGGCGGCGGAAGCGCGCAAATCGGTCTGGGTGCTGCGGGGCGGGCAGGCCGAGGAAGTGGCCGTCGAAACGGGCGAGACCGACGGTCTGGTCACGATTATCCGGTCCGGCGATCTGAAGGAGGGCGACCGTGTCATCACAGACCGCTTCAACGGCAACTGATCCTGCCCACCCCGTCATAGATTTCCGCGACATCACCCGCGTTTACGGCAAGGGCGAGGCGCAGGTTTTTGCGCTGGCCGGGATCACGCTGACCATCACGCAGGGGGAATTCGTGGCGATCATGGGGCCGTCCGGGTCGGGCAAGTCCACCGCGATGAACGTGATGGGGTGCCTTGATCGGCCGAGCTCGGGGCAATACCTGTTCAACGGTGTTGAGGTTGCCGATCTGACACAGGACCAGCGCGCCCTGTTGCGGCGGCACTATCTGGGCTTCATCTTTCAGGGCTACAACCTTCTGCCGCGCACGACGGCGCTTCAGAATGTGGAATTGCCCCTGATCTACAAGGGCATGTCCCGTGACGAGCGCGAGGCGCGCGCGCTTTCCGCGCTGGAAAAGGTGGGCCTGGGCAACCGCGCGCATCACGATCCTTCGGAACTGTCGGGCGGTCAGCAGCAACGGGTCGCCATCGCCCGCGCATTGGCTGGTCAGCCGAGCGTGATTCTGGCCGACGAGCCGACGGGCAACCTCGACACCACGCGCTCTATCGAGATCATGGAACTCCTGCAAAGTCTCAATCGCGACGAGAACCTGACGATCGTCATGGTCACGCACGAAGACGACATGGCCGCGTTTTCCGACCGGCTGATCTGGATGGTGGACGGACGTATCGAATCCGACCGGCCCACCGGCAAAGGGGCCGCCTGATGTTTCTGGAAACGGTCAGGCTGGCGCTACAGGCGATCCTGCGCAATCCCACGCGGTCGTTCCTGACGGTTCTGGGCGTGGTGATCGGCGTGGCCGCGGTGATCGCGATGGTGACACTGGGGCGCGGATCGACCGTGCAGGTGACAAGCGATGTCGAAAAGCTGGGCGCCAACCTTCTGATGCTCTCGCCGGGTCAAAGCCGGTTCGGGCCGAGCGCCGGTTCCGGCAGTGCGCGCGCCTTTTCCGAAAGGGACGTGCAAACCATCGTTGATCAGCTTGCCAGCGTCGAAACCGCCGCGCCGATGGGCTCTTCGTCGCTGGTTGCGGTGTTCGGCAACGAGAATTACCGCACCAGCGTGAGCGGCACGACCAACCAGTACCTGCTGGCGACGGATTGGAATATCGCACAGGGGCGCAGTTTCACCGAAGCCGAGCAACAGGCGGGCAAGCCGGTCTGCATTCTGGGCAAGACGGTGCGCGACGAGCTGTTCGGCATGACCGATCCGCTTGGCGAGAAACTGCGCCTCGGGCCGATTTCCTGCACAGTCACCGGCGTGCTCGAAGCCAAGGGGGCGTCGTCCTTCGGCACCGATCAGGACGATATCGTCATGATCCCGTTCCGCACCTTCGCCCGCCGCATCGCGGGCACGTCGGATGTCCGGCTCATTTATGTCTCGGTCCGCGATGGGTTTTCGACCACCCGGACAATCGACGACCTTACCGCGCTGCTGCGCGAGACCCGGCGCATCGGTCGGGGCGAAGAGGACGATTTCGCGATCCGCGACATGGAGCAACTGGCCTCGATGCTCACGGGGATTACCGATGTGCTGACCGGCCTTTTGTCGGCGGTGGCGGCGGTCAGCCTGCTTGTGGGCGGGATCGGCATCATGAACATCATGCTCGTTTCGGTCACCGAACGCACCCGCGAGATCGGCATACGCATGGCGGTCGGTGCGCAGGCGCGTCAGGTCCTGATGCAGTTTCTGGTCGAGGCGGTGGTCTTGTCCGGTCTGGGCGGGATCATGGGCATATTGCTCGGGCTGGCGTTCGGGGCGGTGGGGACGCGGATGCTGAATGTCCCGTTCGTGATAGATATCCAGATCGTTCTGCTTGCCTTCGTCTTTTCGGCGCTGGTCGGGGTGATCTTCGGATATTTCCCGGCGCGCAGGGCGGCGCAGCTCGACCCGATCGAAGCCCTGCGGCACTGACGCGGGGCAGGGGGGCGCGCGCGTCGGTCAAGGGCGCCGCCCCCCGCATCCCGCTCATTTTCCTTCATTTTTAGCAGATCGCCATATTGTCGCCATATTGTCGCCGCACTCAACTCGAAGAGTAGTATGAAAGTTGCATAATCACTTAAGCGTAAAGAGTGCTCAACAGTAATCCTATACCTCTCATCTGGAAACGTGAGCACACAGAATGAAGATACTTATCGTCGACGACGAGCCCATTTTCCGCGATCTGCTGATGCAGGTCCTTCAAGGCGACGGATATGACGACCTGCAATTCGCAGAGTCCGGCGATCAGGCGCTCGATGTCATCTCACAATCGCAGGCACCGTTCGATTGCTTCTTTCTCGACGTCAACATGGACGGCATGAACGGGATAGAGCTGTGCGCGTCGATCAGGAACAGGCCCTCCTACGATAAAACGCCGATCGTGATGATCTCGTCCGTGACGGACAAGCAATATGTCGATGCCGCTTTTGACGCCGGGGCGAGCGATTACATCAACAAGCCGGTGGACCCGATGGAGGTCAAGGCGCGCATGCGTATGGTCGAGGCTCTTGCCAGCGAACGGCGCCAGTGCAGCCAGATATCGTCGCAACTCACGGAAACGGAACAGGCCTTCGGCATGACGCATGGGTTCGAAGACGCCGACATCATCGCCAATTCCAGATTCCTGATCCCCGCAAGCAGCCTTGAAAACTATGTGCTGCGTCTGGGGCCGTTGCGCCTGATGACGACGGTCGCTGTCGGTTTCCATGTCCGCAACGCCCATGACATCTTTGTTCATTCGTCGGGGCTGGAATTTGCCGACACCATGGCCGAGGTGGCGCGATCCATCGGTGGATCGCTGCATGGCGGATTGCGTGTTCTTTCCTATTTCGGCAGCGGCAATTTCTGCGCCTTGATTTCTCGTATGACCCGGCTGGATTCGGACACCCTGGAAACCGATATCGGCTGGAAGATTTCCCAGGTCGCGGGCCTGCTGTCCGACGATGCCGCGCTGGTGCCGTCGGTTGCCGTCGGCGCGCCCAAATCCAGTGGCCTGAGCCTGTTCAGCGATCCGACCGCGATGCTGTTCGCCGCCATGCAATCGGCGCAGGATGTCGGTGTGCAGGATCACAAGGCCATCAGGATCAAGGGTGCGGTTCATGTCGCATGACCTGCAAACCAGGGAACGGCAGAGGATAGACGAGGCGATTGCCTCGCTCAGGATCAAGTTCGTCGATACGCTGGAAGAGCGTATTCTGGATATCGAGGCGTTGCTGCAATACTGCCGGACCGCCGAGAACCGAAGCCGCGCCTTTCAGGAAATCGCCCGCAAGGCGCACAATCTGGCGGGGGTTGCCCCATCCCTGGGGTTCGACGCGATTGGCGATGCCGCCCGCGAGGCGGAAACGATTGCGGGGGATGCCTCGGCCGATCCCGCGACGGTTATACAAAAGGTCGAGACTCTGTTGGATGAAATGGAGGTCGTGCTCGATCAGGACGCGGTATGAGGCGCCCGATGCCGATGGGCCCGACGCCGCGATGGAGACGTGGACGAAAAATGTTCCCGATCACCGGCCCGGTTGGCCGGTAATTGCGCTGAAACCGCAAAACAAACATAATCAAAGCGGTTCGGTACTGTTCAGGACAGGTTGATTGGTGGAGTGGTAAATCGAAACCTTGAGAAAACAGACGTCTGGCCCGGCCACATGTGCGCAACATGAGCCGGTCGCACGACGAGAGGCAGGTTACGGAAATGCGCAAGATTCTTCACGTTGAAGATGACGAAGATATTCGGACGATCGTTGATATCGCGTTGTCCTTCGCCGAGGATTTCGAACTCAGGCAATGTCATGACGGCCCGTCGGCCATCGAGGCGGCACAGATTTTTCAGCCGGATTTGCTCTTGCTGGATTTCATGATGCCCGACATGACCGGCCGGGAGGTGCACGCCGCCATTTCCGGAATGCCCGGCATGGAAAATGTGGGGACCATATACGTGACGGCCAAGGCCGAGGACTCGTTCTCGGAAACCCTCCTGCTGGAAGGCGCTCTCAAGGTGATCACCAAACCCTTCGATCCGATGACCCTCGCAGCCCAGCTGCGCGAGGCGCTTTAAGGCGGGCCTGCCCGAGCGGAGCGTTTTCGTATCACTCGTCCTTCAGCAGGCGGTCGGCCTTCTTGCGCACCAGAACGGTGCGCAGGTCGTGCATCGCCAGCAACAGGGCGTCGGTGACGTGTTCCAGCTGTTCGTCGCTGGCGCGCGATTGCGCCCAGTGGGTGGTCTGGTTCAGGTAATCCACCGCCCGGTGGATGTCGTCGATATCACGCTCGGCCAGCAGCGCGGCGCGGTCTTCCATCCAGTCCTTGATGACCTGCAAATCCTCGTCGGTCAGGTCGCGCTCGCCATGCGGCTTGATCTGGCCGTTGCGGATGTTGACCACCGCGATCTGGTCCATGTCGATGCGCCGCTGGCGGTTTTCCGTGTCCACGCGAAATACGAACGCACCGTTCTCGCGCACCCTGAAATAATAGTCCGGCAGGTCTCCGGCCATCGTTACCGCCCCCGATTACGTCAACGCGGCGCAGAAGGTCTGAATCCGGCCGCAGGCCTCTTTCAGGGCCTCGTCGGACGTAGCGTAGCTGACGCGGAACGCCGGGGAAAGCCCGAAGGCCGCGCCGAACACCACCGCCACGCCGGTTTCTTCCAGCAAGGCCGTGGCGAAGGCTTCGTCATCGGTGATCGTCGTGCCGCCCTTGCTGGTCTTGCCGATCAGCCCCGCGATGGACGGATAGACATAGAACGCCCCTTCGGGCACCGGGCAGTCCACGCCCTCGATCGCGTTCAGCATCTCCACCACCAGATCGCGGCGGCGCACGAAGACCGCGTTGTTCGTGGCGATGAACTCCTGCGGCCCGTTCAGCGCCTCTATCGCGGCCCACTGGCTGATCGTGCAGGGGTTCGAGGTGGATTGCGACTGGATCTTGCGCATGCCCCCGATCAGAACCTCGGGCCCGGCGGCATAGCCGATCCGCCAGCCGGTCATGGCATAGGCCTTGCTGACGCCGTTGCAGGTCAGCGTGCGCTCGTAAAGCCCCGGTTCCACCTGCGCGGGCGTGCAGAATTCGAACCCGTCATAGGCCAGGTGTTCGTACATGTCGTCGGTCATCACCCAGACATGCGGGTGGCGCATCAGAACGTCGGTCAGCGCCTTCAGTTCGTCCCATGAATACCCCGCGCCGGTCGGGTTGCTGGGCGAGTTGAAGATGAACCAGCGGGTCCGGGGCGTGATCGCGGCCTCCAGCGCCTCGGGGGTCAGCCTGAACCCCGTGTCGATGCCAGCGGGCACCACCACCGGCTCTCCGCCCGCCAGCAGCACCATATCGGGATAGCTGACCCAGTAGGGGGCGGGGATGATCACCTCGTCGCCGGGGTTCAGCGTGGCCATCAGGGCGTTGTAGAGAATCTGCTTGCCGCCCGTGCCCACGCTGACCTGCGCGGGGGTATAGTCCAGCCCGTTGTCGCGCCTGAACTTGGCGCAGATCGCCTCTTTCAGTTCCGGGATGCCGTCGGGGGCGGTGTATTTCGTCTTGCCCTCTTCGATGGCGCGGATGCCCGCGGCCTTGATGTTGTCGGGCGTGTCGAAATCCGGCTCGCCCGCGCCAAGGCCGATCACGTCCATCCCCGCCGCGCGCATTTCCGCCGCCTTCGACGTGACGGCGATGGTCGGGGACGGTTTGACGCGAGATAGTGTCGCGGAAAGAGGGTTCATGGCGCGCTCCGGTTTGTAATGCTTTCCCGAATGTCTTAGGGTCTGCCCCGAGACGGATCAACCATTCTGAACGGATGACCGGAAAGGATTGAAGATGAACACCGAAGCCAACGACGGCTGGTTCGACCCCGAGGCCACCACATTCGGCGACCGCGTCGCCGGTGCCCGCGAACAGGCCGGCATGAGCCAGGCCGAACTGGCCAAGCGCCTCGGCGTCAAGCTGAAGACGCTGAAGGGCTGGGAAAACGACCTGAGCGAACCGCGCGCCAACAAGCTGTCGATGATGGCGGGGCTGCTGAACGTTTCCCTTTTGTGGCTCCTCTCGGGCGAGGGCGATGGCCCCGACGGCCCCAACGAAGCGGGCGAACTGTCCTCGGACGTGGTCGAGATGCTGACCGAGATTCGCGATATCCGCACCCATCTGGCGCAATATACCGATCGTCTGGGCCGGCTCGAGAAAAGCCTGCGCGCCAAACTCAGGGACGAGGCCGGTGCCTGAAGACCGCCAGACCCGGCTCAAGCGGCTGCGCATGCGCTCGATGCGGCGCGGCATCAAGGAAATGGATATCATCCTCAGCCGCTATGCCGATGCACGGCTCGAGTCCCTGACGCCCGAGCAGCTGGATGTCTATGACCGCCTGTTGTCGGAAAACGATCAGGACCTCTATCAATGGGTGACGGGGCAGGCCCCCGCACCCGATCCCTTCGCCAGCCTGATCGCCGGTATCGCGCAGGACTCCGACGCCTCGCGGTAAAATCGAACGCATTTTATCGGTCTTTGGCGGGATTTACCGATTTTTCGGCATTTTCGCTCAGTGTCGCTGCCAACAGCATCGCACGGAGACGGAAATGAGTTTGCACACACCACTGGCCACGGCCGATCAGCAGGGGTTCATGCTGGGCTATCTCGATGCCCTGTCACTGGTCGAACGGCTGCACCGCCTGCTGCTCGATGTCATCAAGGACGAATTCGAACGCGTCGGCGTTCTGGAGCTCAACGCGGTTCAGGCCCTGTTGCTGTTCAATATCGGCGATAACGAGGTCACGGCGGGCGAGTTGAAAACCCGAGGCTACTATCAGGGCAGCAATGTCAGCTACAATCTCAAGAAACTGGTCGAGATGGGCTACATGCACCACCAGCGCTGCGAGATCGACCGCCGCTCGGTCCGGGTGCGGCTGACCGCGCGGGGGCGCGAAATCCGCGATATCGTCGCCGGGCTGTTCGCCCGCCATGCCGACGGGCTTCAGGGCAAGGGCGTGCTGGGGGCCGACGGGATCGACCAGATCACCGCGGCCCTGCGCCGGGTCGAACGCTACTGGACGGATCAGATCCGCTATATCTACTGACCTGCGCGTATCGCTTGCCCGGCGGCGTGGTGTCGGGCAGGGCGCCCAGCATGATGTCGCTCAGTTCACGATACAGCTTACGGGTCATGGCGGTTTCGAAATCCTGAAACCCCTGCGCCACTTCGACAAAGGCATTGCGCCCGCGGATCACCTCCCGGCGATAGAACGCCTCCACCTCGGGATCGTGCCCGAGGATCACCAGCCCGTTCACCGTGACCCCGTCCAGCGGGAAATGCCTGTAGGCCAGGCGCGGGCCGAACCCGTCATTGTTCACCCCGTCGCCCGACACGTCGATGACGCGCCGCGCGCAGTCCGGCGCCCGCTCCAGAAGGGTCGCCGCATAGCCCAGGCCATAGCCCATCGCCGTGGGGTGCATCCGCTCTTCGCGCTCGCCCTGCGCCAGCGCCGCCACCGCAAGGTCGATATCGCGCGGCCCATGCAGCGCCTGCCAGTCCAGCAACACCCGCTGCCGGTATCGCCCGCTCCATTCATAGGCGGTCAGCGCCACATGCCCATTGCCGCCCCGCAACACCGCATGGCGCACATCCGGCGCATTCAGCGCCGCCGCCAGCCCCGCGCGTTGCAGCCGGTATTCCATCTCGTCCACCGACGAGGACACGTCCAGCGCCAGCACCAGCGCCAGCCGGCAGGCCGCCGCTGCCGGCCATGCCCCGCAGGCCCAGAGGACCCCGGCCAGTGCCGCCAGCCTTACCAATGGCCGGTGTTTTCCATGCTGGCCCAGGGCTCCTGCGGTTCCTGCGCCGTCCCCTGCTGCAACAGTTCGATCGAGATATTGTCGGGGCTGCGCACAAAGGCCATCCGCCCATCGCGGGGCGGGCGGTTGATCACCACGCCGTTGTCCTGCAAATGCTGGCACATGGCGTAAATATCCTCGACCTCATAGGCCAGATGCCCGAAATGGCGGCTGTCCGAGGGCAGCCCCTCGTCCCCGTCCCAGTTCCAGGTCAGTTCGACAGGGCATTCCTCCTGCCCGTCGGGGGCCATGAACACCAGCGTGAACCGCCCGGCCTCCACGTCGATCCGCCGCGTTTCCTTCAGCCCCAGAAGGCCATAGAATTTCATGCTTTCCTCAAGGTCCTTCACCCGGACCATCGTATGCAGATACCTGATGCGCATCGCGTGCCTCCGTTCATGTCGTTCCCTGTCACAATAGGCCTGTCATGGCCCATGTCGAGCCACCCGCGCCAATTGGCGCACTGCCCACCCGATATTGGCGTTTCCTCTGGGCGGCAACGCAAGATATAGTAAGCTTCGACTCGCGACGCACCGAACGCACCGAAAGGATTCGCCATGCCCCTCACGCCCGAGCAACAGGCCGAAATCGACACCCTGCGCAGCCAGCCGCAGGAAACCCTGCGCACCGTCGCGCCGGGGATGGAGCGCCATCTTTATACCGCGCATCCGGTTCTGGATCACGGCTTCGTGCGGGTGGTCGATTACATGGGCGACGATGCCGCCATCTGTCAGGCCGCGCGCGTGAGCTACGGCAAGGGCACCAAATCCGTCAGCAATGACGAGGGGCTGATCCGCTACCTGATGCGCCACTGGCACTCGACCCCGTTCGAGATGTGCGAGGTCAAGCTGCACGTCAAACTGCCCGTCTTCGTCGCGCGCCAGTGGATTCGCCACCGCACCGCCAATGTCAACGAATACTCGGCGCGCTATTCGATCCTCGATCGCGAGTTCTACATTCCCGCGCCCGATGCGCTGGCCGCGCAATCCACCACCAACAATCAGGGCCGGGGCGAGGCCCTGCAAGGCGACGAGGCTCAGCGTGTGCTGCGCATCCTTCAGGATGACGCCATGCGCTGCTATGACCATTACGAACAGATGATTTCCGAGGACGGCCAACAGGGGCTGGCCCGTGAACTGGCCCGCATGAACCTGCCCGCCAATGTCTATACGCAATGGTACTGGAAGGTCGATCTGCACAACCTGCTGCACTTCCTGCGCCTGCGCGCCGATGCCCACGCCCAGTACGAGATCCGCGTCTATGCCGACGCGATCTGCGCCATCGTGGCCGATTGGGTGCCCGCCGCCTACAAGGCGTTCGAGGATTACCGCATGGGCGGCGCGACGCTCTCCTCCTCCGCGCTCGATTGCGTCCGCCGGATGCTGAAAGGCGAAGAGGTGACACAGGAAAGCTCGGGCATGTCCAAGGGCGAATGGCGAGAGTTCATGGGTGTCATCGAACCGTAGGGTGCGCATTCATGCGCACCACCCCCATCCCTCGGGGCGCATCATGCCTCGCCCGGTCGCTGCTGTTGCCGGACTCGCGTCATCCCGAAGAACGGCCCAAATTCCCGGTTTGCGCCCATGATGGACACATATCCGCCGGACCCGCCCAATTTTCGTACGAAACACGCGTACACTTCGTACAAAACGTACGAAACTCTACGCTATCGGGGGCGCGACCGAACCCCGCTTTGAAACGCCCGTATCAGAGGGGACGCGCGGGGTGAGTCACACGCAATTGCAGCGGCACAATCGCCTGCGCCGCTGCGATGGCCTGAAAATATCGTTTGGTTACAGTAGCTTGAGGTCGGCTGCCATTTCGCGCCCGTCACGTCCTTCTTGCAGTTCGTAGCCCACTTTCTGGTTGTCCGCGAGGCCCGTCAGCCCCGAGCGTTCGACCGCCGAAATATGGACGAAAACATCCTTACCGCCTTGATCAGGCTCGATAAATCCGTAGCCTTTGGTGGTATTGAACCATTTCACGGTGCCTGTTGGCATGCCGTCTCTCCTTCTTCACTTCGCTTCCCCGGAAGTATGCCGGGCCATAGTGCCGACCGGGCAAGCCTTTGATCCAACTGCGAAAATTCGAAGGCGGACAGGTTTTGACCAATGCAGCGAAAACGATGATTACACGGGTCATGTAAAAAGCAAGCAAAACCCGCGTGACCTGCGCCGCACTGCCCGTTAATCAGGCACCCAAAAGGGGGAACGCCATGATTCTGTATGGTTTGAAAACCTGCGATACCTGCCGCAAGGCCTTGAAATCATTGCCGGATGCGCAGTTCGTGGATGTCCGCGCCGACGGGGTGCCGCAAGACCTGCTGAAATCCGCGCACGCGCAATTCGGGGCAGCGTTGCTCAACACCCGCTCGACCACATGGCGCGGGCTGGATGACACGGAAAGACAGCGTAACCCATTGGAATTGCTTGCGGATCACCCAACCCTGATGAAGCGCCCCCTGATCGAATCGCAGGGCCGTCTGTATCTCGGCTGGGGCAAGGACGTTCAGGCCGCCCTGCTTGGATAAACGCCGCCCGGTGCCTATCTGGACGGCAGCAACAAGGAGAGCGACATGCGCAACGCGGCCCTGGTCTTGGGAATAATCGGCGGGCTTTTCGCAATGCTGGTGGGCTTCTTCAGCTATGGCTATACCGAATTCATCAATGAATACGGTGAGATAGAAGGGCTGGCCACGCAGGTGGAGCGTGTCGGGTTGATTCGTTTCGTCAGCTTCTTCGCGCCGCTTCTGGCCATTGCCGGAGGCGCCATGGCCAGGATTCGCGCCCTCTGGGGCGGGGTGCTGATGCTGCTCTCGGCGGCGGCGATGTTCTACGCCTTCGATTTCGGCGTGTTCACCATGTTCCCGATCGGCTGTACCGCGCTTGGCGGTCTTCTGGCGCTGGCTGCCGGGAAACCGGACGAGCCCAAGGCGCATTTCTGAGCAGGGCGCGGTCGAGCGATACTGCCCCCGCCCCCTTGATCGCCAGTACCAGCAGCAGGAACACCCACAGAGCTCGCTGATCGAGGATGATCCCGTCAGGCGCCTTGTCGAACCATGCGCCCAGAGTCAGCGGATCGGACAATGCGCCGTGACCATAGAGGTCGGTCAGGCTCTGCAAGGTGATAAAGCTGATCATCCCGAGCGCGGCAAGGCGGGTGAACAGGCCGATCACGATCAACAGGGGCAGGATGAATTCGGCCCAGGTTCCAGCCAGAACGACAAGGCCGTGAAAGAGGCCGAGTTGCGAACTGTCATATCCCGCGGCTTCCATCGCGCGGGGGAATATCTGCGCATAAGCCCCTGTACCGGGGCGAAAAAAACCCAATGGACCAGAGCCCAGCTTGGTCAGGCCCGAGGCCCAGAAATATCCCGTCAGGATGGCAGCGAACAGGATGCGGGCCAGTAGCGGCAACAGCCCGTCGGCCCTTTCAAGCCTTGAGACGATATCGTGATAGAGATTTAGAAGGGCACTCATGGGTCACTCCGACGGGGTTATGGCGGCTATGGCCTGACGTTGCAGCAGCAGGCCCAGCATGTTTTGCAGGTCGAAGTCCGGCGCATCGCTCAGTGCCGTGTCCAGCGCGGCGGACAGCGTGCTGTTGTTCATGAGTGCCGTGACGAAGCTCGCACCCCCCTGGGGCAGGTCGGTCAGTTCAGGGTCGAAGTCCGGGCGGGTGATCAGGACATCCTGAGCGATGGCGGCCGGTTTGGGCGTACCGGGTTCCGTGGCATAGCGCCAGATCGCCAGCACCGGCCAGGCCGAGCGTATCAGACGGAGCGCAGGGGCAAACCGCACAAGGGATCGCACCAGATCGTCGGGCGGCAAGGCAGAGAGTGCGGCGGCGTCGACGGGCGTGGCATCCGCCGCATGATAGGCTTCGCGTTGGGCTTGCTCAAGCCGCGCAACGTCGCCGAGATAACCGATATGCGCCAGCGGTTCGGCGGCTTCCAGAAAGGCGGGGAAGGCCGCGCCATAGTGCATGATCATGGGGGTTTCCGGCGGGTGTTGCCGCAGGAACCGGCCTGCCATGGATTTGAACCTGTCGGGCCCGATCAGGTTTCGTACGGCGGGAAATCCCTGCTCAAGCGCCTCTGTCAGGCTGACGGCAACATTGTTGCGATAGACGTCAAACCGCCGTCCGGCCGGTCGGCCCTGTCCGTCGCTCAGCCCGTCGGGTGCCAACTGCGCGCCGGTCAGCAGCGCATCGTGGAAACGGGTTTGGGTCAGGCTCATGCGGGCACCTTTGCAAGGGCATCGGCGGCGCGTTGCGCCTCGGCGGCCAGAACGGGCCAGTCCGGCACGTTGGCGTCCCATTCGATCAGCAGGGGACGCTTGCCCATGCGATCCAGCGTGTAGTCCAGCAGCGCCCAGACCGGATCGGCCACCTCTTGCCCATGGCTGTCGATCAGAAGGGGCGCGCCATGATCGTCTTGATCCTCGTCATGCCCGCCAAGGTGAATTTCTCCGACCCGCTCGAGCGGGAAGGCGTCGATATAGGCGCGTGGATCGAGGCCGAGATTGGTGGCGGACACAAAGACATTGTTCACATCGAGCAGCAGGCCACAGCCGGTGCGGCGGGCGATTTCCGACAGGAACTCGGGCTCGGCATAGGTGCTTTCGTCGAATGCCAGGTAGCTGGAGGGGTTTTCCAGCAGCATGGGACGGCCAAGCGTTTCCTGTACCTCGTCGATGTGATCCACGATGCGTGTCAGCGTGGCCTGCGTATAGGGCAGGGGCAGAAGATCGTTCAGGAAATGGCTGTCATGGGTGGACCAGGCCAGATGTTCGGAAAAGCTGGCCGGTTGCAGCCAGTCACACAGGTGCCTGAGCCGGGACAGGTGATCGGGGTCAAGCCGTCCTTCGCCCCCGATCGACAGACCTACACCATGGACGGATACGGCAAACCTTTCGGACAGGTGGCGCAGTTGCGCCAGCGGGCGTCCCCCGTCGCCCATGTAATTCTCGGCGTGGATTTCCAGCCACTCCACGGGCCGGGCATCGGCAATGATGTCGGCGAAATGCTGCGGTTTGTAGCCCACGCCAGGGGCGGCGGGCAGATGCGAACAGGGACGGGTATTGTCCAGCATGGTGGGCCTCGTGAAGACAGGGTGGCGGATAGGGATGCACAGGCTGGCCCGCGCATCCCGGACAAGGATCAGGACGGCAGGTCGCGATCCAGTTCTTCAAGGCTGCCCATACGTGGCGTGCCATCGGCCATGTCGGGCAGGTCGATTTCGGCGCAGGTGCCTTCATCGACCAGCGACCAGGCGTTGCCCTGATAATCGACGGTCGACGTGCCCGCGCAGGTGGTGCCAGCCCCGGCTTTGCAGTCATTCTGCCCGGCCATGGCCACGCCAAAGCATTTTTCCTTGGCGCCTTCGGCACTGGCCATATTGGTGTGTGCGGCAAGCGCGGCGGTCATCGCACCAGCAATCGCCATGGTCTTCATCGTTTTCGACATCGGGTCTCTCCCTCAGGTTACATCGCCAGTATCAGCGACAGGGTGAGGGTAAGCGCGAGGGCGATCACGCGGCCATTCACGAGCCCGTCAGACACGAACGCGTTAAACCGTGTGAGGAGGGTGGGGAGGAGTAAGGCTCTGATTCAAAAATCAATTTTCGCAAAAGAAAGAGCGGCGCGTGTCAAATGTTACACGCGCCGCTTCCCGGTAAAGTGCCGATTGTTACAGAAGATCGGGCGGCGTTGCCTCATGCGCAAGGGCCGGGATCACGTCATTCAGCGCCTCGACTTTGGTCTGTTTTTCACCAAGGCGACGGACCGAAACGGTATGTTCCTCGACTTCGCGCAGGCCGCAGGCCAGGATCACCGGGACCTTGCCGACCGAGTGTTCGCGGACCTTGTAGTTGATCTTTTCGTTGCGAATATCGGCCTCGGCACGCACGCCAGCGGCGACCAGTTGATCCACCACCTGTTGCACATAGTCGTTGGCCTCGGACACGATCGAGGCGACCACAACCTGACGGGGCGCCATCCAGAAGGGCAGCTTGCCGGCGTGTTGCTCGATCAGGATGCCGATGAACCGCTCGAAACTGCCCAGAACGGCACGGTGCAACATAACGGGACGGTGTTTGGCGCCATCCTCGGCGATATAGGTGGCGTCCAGCCGCTCGGGCAGCACGAAATCCACCTGAAGCGTGCCGCATTGCCAGTCGCGCCCGATGGCGTCGGTCAGCACGAATTCCAGCTTGGGGCCATAGAACGCGCCTTCGCCGGGGTTGAGGGTGAACTCGCATCCGGCGGTTTGCGTTGCGGTCTTGAGCGCCTCTTCGGATTTGTCCCAGACCTCGTCGCTGCCGGCGCGCTTTTCCGGGCGGTCCGAGAACTTGACCTTGAAGGATTCAAACCCGAGGTCGCGATAGATTTTCGACAGGAAACCAATGAACTTCTCGGTTTCCGCGCCGATCTGATCTTCGCGGCAGAAGATATGCGCATCGTCCTGGGTAAAGCCGCGCACGCGCATGATGCCGTGTAGCGCGCCCGAGGGTTCGTAGCGGTTGCAACTGCCGAACTCGGCCATGCGCAGGGGCAGGTCGCGATAGGATTTCAGGCCCTGGTTGAAAATCTGCACATGGCAGGGGCAGTTCATCGGCTTGAGCGCGTTGATGGCCTTTTCACGGGCGTGTTCCTCGTCGACTTCGACGATGAACATGTTTTCCTGGTACTTGTCCCAGTGGCCCGACGCCTCCCACAGTTTACGGTCCACGACCTGCGGGGTGTTCACCTCGACATAGCCGCCGCGACGTTGCTGACGACGCATGTAGTCTTGCAGCGTGGTGTAGATCGTCCAGCCGTTGGGATGCCAGAAAATCTGTCCCGGCGCCTCTTCCTGCATGTGGAACAGGTCCATCTCGCGGCCCAGTTTGCGGTGGTCGCGTTTTTCCGCTTCTTCCAGGAAGTGCAGGTATTCCTTGAGTTTTTCCTTGCCGGTGAAGGCCACGCCGTAGATGCGTTGCAGCATCGGGCGGTTGGAATCCCCACGCCAATAGGCCCCGGCCACCGACATCAGCTTGAACGCGTCGGCGGGCACCTGGCCGGTATGTTGCAGGTGCGGTCCGCGGCAGAGGTCTTGCCAGGGGCCGTGCCAGTACATGCGCAGGGGTTCGTCGCCGGGAATGGCGTCGATCAGTTCGACCTTGAAGGGTTCGTCATTGTCTTCATAGTGCTTGACCGCACGGGCACGGTCCCAGATCTCGGTGCGGACGGGATCGCGCAGGTTGATGATTTCCTTCATCTTTTTCTCGATCGCCCCCAGATCTTCGGGGGTGAAAGGCTCGGCGCGGTCGAAATCGTAGTACCAGCCGTTCTCGATCACCGGGCCGATGGTGACCTTGACGTCGGGCCAGAGCTCTTGCACGGCGCGGGCCATGATATGGGCAAGGTCATGGCGGATCAGTTCGAGCGCCTGAGCTTCGTCCTTCATCGTATTGATTGCAATGGAAGAATCGGATTCGATGGGCCATTGCAGATCCCAGTGCTGGCCGTTCACAGTGGCCGAGATCGCCTTTTTCGCCAGGGATTTGGAAATGTCGGCGGCCACGTCGGCCGGGGTGATGCCGGCCTCGTAAGACCGTTGGTTACCATCAGGAAATTCAAGGGAAATCTGGGCCATCGGCCTGTCGCTCCTCGTCAGTTTGGCGCCCACGGAACGCCCGGTTGCGGGTATATGGTTCAGGCCCGCGTTCTGCCCCGCGCCCCGGCCCAAGTCAAGCGTGGCATTTTGTACGAAACGTACGAAGTGTACGCGGGTTTTGTACGAAAATCGGAATGGCTGGGGAAATGTGCGTCCACAAGGGACACAAGTGGCGCGATTTGAGGATCACACGGGAGACTGAGGGCATTTGACACCCGACATGCGGCGGTGCGTCGCGACGGTGTGCGATTGTATGCGGAAACGGGGCGTAACACATTGACGCAGAACGATAAAAAATATCGCCTGTCGCAAATGATGCCTGTATTGTCGTTTATCATCGTTTCCGATACATCGTCAGCAACTGCAACCCGAGGAATTGCACATGCCGCGTTACAACGAGAATTTCGAATTGTCGGTTGAAGACCTGGACCTGATCGAGACCGCCCTGCGCCAGTCCAAGCGTGATCTGGCGGGCAGGCTGGTCGAGGCGGACGAGGCCGACAACGAAGAGATTCAACAGATCGACGAGTCGGTGCGCCGGATTCACGATCTGCTGGGCCGTCTGCATAATCAGAAGGTGTTTTACCGACCGCAGGAGCGGCCCTATATCGGTGGGTGAGGGAGGCCGATGGCCAATGCACACGGTTTCCCATCCTGCCGGGAAAAATTGGCGCTACAGGGAATGAGAATGAAGATCGTGTAGGGCGGCTTGCCGTTCATCTGATTCATAATAACGACGTATTCAGACCGCAGGCATATTTGGGATTCCCTGAACAGTTGTCGCTGTCACCGCACTATTCGTTGGGTGGCAGCGACTCTTGATCGCTTAGTCGCAAGCAATAATGAAACGCTGTTTCCAGCGAGCCACGATTTGAGGAATAGCCGAGATCAAATACGATTCAACCTGAGCTTCTTCTCTCTTCAATATCGTATAGCTGCCCGACGGGCATGCTTTGGATGCTCTCGCAGGCAATCTTGAAAACTTTTTGCCGGTTTCCAGTTCTTTCAGTGCATAGGCGGTCTGATCGTCTGTAGGCGGGTAATCGAAGTTGCTTGTATATACCGCAAGCACATCGAAAGCTTCTTGTCCGTTGTACTCAATCTTGTCAGGCACTGACAGTGTCGTAGAACCACATGCCGTCAGTGTTCCGGACAGCAAAATTCCCGCCAATATCTTCTTCAGCAAAGGCACCTCCTAAAGCCACGTTTTTTGTCCACCCGAGGAATGTGCTTTGACGTGCGCCGGTTACTTTTCATGAGGCTGAAACAGCAGCAATATCAGCAAACAGGCATATCAGCAGGGATATCCCCGATTGACTCCGTTTGCCCTTCTAACAACGAGATATCCTGATCTCAATAGATGCCGGAAACCTCGCAGGCCCGCGACCAGAACCGAACCAACAACGACAAAGGCATCAGCCCCAAGATGGCCTGTTCAGAACACGATTCCCTGCTGACCGAACAATATGTCACCCTGAGCCGGACCTGTCCCCGGCGTCTGGCCGACCCATCAATATCGAATGACGCCGCCGACAGTGCCACACCGGAGCGGGCCGAGGCCGAATGGTCCCTGCGCCGGATCGAGGCGCGTATCGGCTCGGTGGCCTGAGCCGCATTCGCGGCTTGCATCTGCCCCCCGCTTTCGGCGAGTCTGCTCCCGTGTTTTCAAGCAGGGGCAAGGCAAGATGGGGCAGACCGATTTTCTGACCACGCAACAGGGCCGCAAGCTGGCCTATCACCAGACTGCGGGGAAGGCCCCCGGTGTGGTGTTTCTTGGCGGGTTCAAATCCGACATGGAGGGCACCAAGGCGGTGCATCTGGAGGACTGGGCGCGGCGCACGGGGCGGGCGTTCCTGCGGTTCGACTATTCCGGGCATGGGCAATCGTCCGGGGCGTTCGTCGATGGCTGTATCGGCGATTGGGCCGGGGATGCGATGACTGTCATCCGGGATCTGACGGACGGGCCGCAGGTGCTGGTCGGGTCCTCCATGGGGGGCTGGATTTCGCTGCTGTGCGCGCGGGAGATGCCTGACAAGGTCGCCGGGCTGGTGACCATCGCCGCCGCCCCGGATTTCACCGAGGATTCCATGTGGGCCGGGTTCAATGGCGCGCAGCGCGCCGAGTTGCAGGACAGGGGGCAGGTGGCGTTGCCCAGCGATTATGGCGAGCCCTATATCATCACCCGGCGGCTGATCGAGGACGGGCGGAACCATCTGGTGTTGCGCGATCCCCTGCCGCTGCCGTTTCCGGTGCGCTTCCTGCAGGGCACGGCGGACGAGGATGTCGAGATGTCGGTGGCCTTGCGCCTGCTGGAGCATGCGCAAGGCCCCGACATGCGCCTGACGCTGGTGGACGGGGCCGATCACCGGTTTTCCGATCCCGATTGCCTGGCCCTGATCGAAGAGGCGGTCGGGCAGGTCCTGGCCCGTTCCGGGGGGCGCGGCTGAGCGGCGCTTGACCCTGAGCGGGGCTGTGGCAATGTGCGGTGGCGGGCACGTTCCGCATGGCGGGAAAGGACGATTGCGACATGAGCGACCCATTGGTGCTGTTGCCGGGGATGATGTGCGACGCACGGGTGTTCGGCCCGCAGATCGCGGCGCTGAGCGCCGATTACGCGATCACGGTGGCGCCGGTGACCGGGGGAGAGCGGATCGAGGAGATCGCGTCGGGGCTGCTGGACCTGCTGCCGCACAAATTCGCGCTGGCGGGGCTGTCGATGGGGGGCATCGTCGCGATGGAGGTTCTGCGGCGCGCGCCCGAACGGGTGACCCGGATCGCTCTGATGGACACGAATTCACTGGCCGAAACCCCGCAGACGGCGGCCAATTACGAGCCGGCGATCATCAAGCTGCGCTCGGGGCAGTTGCGTGAGGCGGTCGAGGCCCTGTTGCCCCCCGAGGCGCTGGCCGATGGGCCGGACCGGGCGGATATCATGGCGATGGTCCTGGATATGGCCGATCATGTGGGCGAGACGGCGATCATCCGGCAGATCCGGGCGTTGCAGCGGCGGCGCGATTACCAGTCGGTTCTGCGCCGCTGCAAGGTGCCCGCGCTGGTGCTCTGTGGCGCGCAGGACGGGCTGACGCCGGTGAAACGGCACAGTTTCATGGCCGATCTGATCCCCTATGCCAATCTGGAGGTGATCGACGGCGCCGGGCATTTGCCGCCACTCGAGGCCCCGACAGCCACCATCGCGGCGCTGGAGGGCTGGCTGAAACAACCCTACGTCCTGCAAACCCGTGCCGATGCCTGACACCGAACCGCCGGCGGACTGGCTGGTGCGGCTGCGCCGGATACGCCGCAAGGTGCAGATATGGACCGGGCGCAAGCTGCCGCCGGGGGTGCGGTTGCTGGCCGGGCTTGTCTTGATGGCCGGGGGCGTGCTGGGCTTTTTGCCGGTGGTGGGATTCTGGATGTTCCCGCTCGGCATGGCCGTGGCGGCACTGGATGTGGTGCCGGTCTGGCGCTGGTTGCGGGGGCGGCGCAAGGGCAGAACACCGCCGCGAGAGTGAACCGGCCTCGCGCCTGCGGCATCCTTTCTTCTTGCCGGAAATATCCCGGGGGAGTCGCCGCTTGCGGCGATGGGGGCAGCGCCCCCTTATGTCCCCCGTCAGGGTAATGCGTCAGGCGGCGGCGTTCTTGTTGGCGGCTTTCCTGGCCTTGTCCTTGGCCTTGCGCGGCTTGGTGCGGTTGCGCGCGGCGGGGGCTTCGGAATTGGCGTCGATGAAATCCAGCACCAGCGGGCGGATGTTGTTGCGCCAGCTGCGGCCCGCGAAGATGCCGTAATGGCCGGCGTCGGGTTCCAGGTGGCTGGCCTTTTTCTCGTCCGGCAGGCCGGTCAGCAGGTCGAGCGCGGCGACGCATTGGCCGGGAGCCGAGATATCGTCCTTGGCGCCTTCGACGGTCTTGACCGCGACGCTGGTGATCGCGCCCATATCCACCTTGTGGCCGTTGACGACGAATTCGTTCTTCGCGATTTCCAGCCCCTTGAAGACGCGCTCGACCGTGGAGAGGTAGAATTCGGCGGTCATGTCCATCACGGCGAGGTATTCGTCGTAGAACTTGTTATGCGGGTCGCGGTCGCTGGCTTCGCCGCGGCTGACGCGCATGATCTGGTTGGCGAACGCCTTGGCGTGGCGATCGGCGTTCATCGAGATGAAGGACGACAATTGCAGCAGGCCCGGATAGACCTGACGCCCCACGCCCTTGTATTTGTAGCCGACGCGCTGGATCATCGTTTCCTCGAGCTGGCCCATGGTCACGCGATTGCCGAAATCGGTAACGTCGGTCGGGGTGGCGTCGGGGTCGATGGGGCCGCCGATCAGGGTCAGCGAGCGGGGTTGCGCCTCGGGTTCCAGCTCGGCCAGGTAGGCGGTGGCGGCCAGCGTCAGCGGTGCGGGCTGGCAGACGGCGATCACGTGCAGGTCGCTGCCCAGGTTGCGCATGAAATCCATCAGGTAGAGGGTGTAATCCTCGATATCGAACTTGCCCGCCGATACGGGAATGTCGCGGGCGTTGTGCCAGTCGGTGACATAGACCTCGCAATCGGGCAGGAGCGAGCGCACGGTCGAGCGCAGGAGCGTGGCGTAGTGCCCCGACATCGGCGCCACCAGCAGCACGCGGCGGTCCATTTCATCGCGGCCCATCACGTCGAAATGGATCAGGTCGCCAAAGGGGCGTTCGACCACGGTTTCGACGTTGACCAGGTGGTCGCGCCCGTCTTCGCCGGTGATCGATTCGATCCCCCAGTCGGGTTTCGTGACCATGCGCTGAAAGGTGCGTTCGGTCACTTCGCCCCAGGCGGCCATCCATTGCAAAGCAGGGTTTGGCGTCATCGCGAAAACGGGATAGGATGCAAAGGAAAGGGCCGATGCGCCCATCCATTGATTGGCATTCCGGAGGGTTTCCATCCAGTCGTAATTCATCATGTGGCGCATTGTAATCTCCTTGTTACACCGGGATTTCCGGTCGATTACGCCACACTTGTCCTCCGGTTTGCGGCGCAATGCTGCACAGCAGAAACTTAGAAGGGATTTAAGCATATGGCAACAAAAGAGGAGGCCGCAGGTGAAAATCTCGAACGGATGAACGAGAATTTGGCCCGCGTGGAGGAGTTGTCACAGCGTTTGATCAGTGTGTTGTCGGAGCGTAATCCGGCCAATCCCACGCTGGGTGGCCCGTCGCAGGATCTGTTTGCCAAGGCGGCCACATCCTATTGGTCGGAGATGCTGGAAAACCCCGGCCGCATCTATGAAAGGCAGTTGGAATACTGGGGCAAATCGGTGCGCCATTTCATGGAGGCGCAGCAGCAGATGTTTCAGGGGCATGGCGCCGAAACCGCGCCGGCGGATGAGGACGATCCGCTGAAGGGCGACAAGCGGTTTTCCAACCCGCTGTGGCAGACGCATCCGTTTTTTCATTACATCAAGCATCAATATGCCCTGAATGCCCGCGCCATCGAGGAGGCGGTGCGGGAGATCGACGATCTGGACGCGGTGGAAAAACGCCGGCTGGAGTATTTCTCGCGCCAGATCATCGACATGATGAGCCCGACGAATTTTCTGGGCACGAACCCGGATGCCCTGGAAAAGGCGGTTGCGACCGAGGGCGAAAGCCTTGTGCGGGGGCTGGAAAACCTCGTGGCCGATCTGGAGGCCAATAACGGCGAAATGCTGGTGCGCCTGGCGGACGACAAGGCGTTCGAACTGGGCGGCAACATCGCCACGTCGCCCGGTGAGGTCGTGTACCGCAACCGGATGATGGAAGTGATCCAGTATGCCCCGGCCACCGAGCAGGTGCATGCGACGCCGATCGTGATCTTCCCGCCCTGGATCAACAAGTTCTACATTCTCGATCTCAAGGCGCAGAACAGCCTGATCAAATGGGTCACCGAGCAGGGCTATACCCTGTTCGTGGTCAGTTGGGTGAACCCGGATACGTCCTATGCCGATGTGGGCATGGAGGATTACATCGAAGAGGGGTTCCTGACCGCGATCCGCGAGGTCAAGGCGATTTGCGGGGTCAGGCAGGTGAATGCGGTGGGCTATTGCATTGCGGGCACCACCCTGCACCTGGTCCTGGCGCTGATGGCCAGGCGCGGCGACAAGTCGGTGAAATCCGCCACGTTCTTTACCGCGCTCACGGATTTTTCCGAACAGGGAGAGTTCACGCCGTTCCTGCAGGACGATTTCGTCGACGGGATCGAGGCCGAGGTGGCCGAGCAGGGGGTGCTGAGATCCTTTATCATGTCACGCACGATGTCGTTCCTGCGCTCGAACGATCTGGTCTATCAGCCCGCCGTGCGCAGCTACATGATGGGCGAGGCGCCGCCCGCCTTCGATCTGCTCTACTGGAACGGGGACGGATCGAACCTGCCGGGGCGGATGACGGTCGAGTATCTGCGCCTGCTGTGCCAGAAGAACGCCTTTATCGAGGGCGGGGTCGAGTTTTGCGGCGAGCGGCTGCATATCAGCGATGTGACGATCCCGCTGATGTCGGTGACCTGCGAGACCGATCACATCGCGCCGTGGCGGGATTGCTATCGCGGCTTCCGGCAGACCGGGGCGAAGGACCGGACATTCATCGTATCGCAATCGGGCCATATCGCGGGGATCGTGAACCCGCCGTCGAAAAAGAAATACGGCCATTACACCAATGCCGACCTGAGCGGCGACGCCGCCGCCTGGATGGAGGGCGCGAAGTTTCACGAGGGGTCGTGGTGGCCCCGGTGGGAGGCCTGGCTGCGCAAGCGGTCGGGCAAGAAAGTTGACGCTAGGGAACCCGGCGATTCGCAGCATCCGCCCCTGGCGCCCGCACCGGGAACCTATGTGCGAAAGAAGGCAAGTGTCTGATATCGGGTCATTTCCCAAAAAATGCTGCACCGCAGAAAAAGAGGGTTGATTTTCTGCGGTGCAGCATGCATATTCCTCGCAGATGCAGAAAGGCGGGATCGTCCCGCGGACCAGCAAAACCGAGGAACTACCAATGGCCAAAGCACAAGACTTCACCACCGTCATGAAAGACATCATGGGCGCATTCCCCGTCGACACCAAGGCGATGGAAGACGCGTTCAAGAACCAGGCCGCCCTGAGCGAAAAGCTGTCGGGCGTTGCCCTGGACGCCGCTGAAAAGTCGGCTGAACTGTCCAGCAAATGGACCAAGGAAACCCTGGCCAAGATGTCGGACATGACCAAAGCCAAGGCAGAGCCGGCCGACTACGCCAAGGCGCTGACCGATTTCGCATCGGCCAATGCCGAAGTGGCTGCCGAAAACATGGCTGCCTTCGCCGAAATCGCCAAGAAAGTTCAGATGGACACCGTCGAACTGATGATGGCTGCGGGCAAGGACATGCAGGAAGACGCCGCAAAGGCCGTCAAGAAAGCCACCGACGACGCAACGGCGGCTGCCAAGAAAGCCACCACCGTCAAGTAAGCGCGGTGTGAAACATACGGTTCGATCCATCCTCCCTGATCGGCCGGTATGACAGGGGCGGGCCCATAGCGGCCCGCCCTTTCTTTTTGTGCTGCACTGGCATAAGCTATGCTGCAGCGCTGAAACATGGGAGGATCGCGACGTGGCCGACACCGAAAAGCCGTTGCTGATCAAACGCTACGCCAGCCGGCGTTTATACAATACCGAGACGTCCGATTACGTGACGCTGGACGATATCGCCGAATTCATCCGGCTGGGCCGCGAGGTGCAGATCATCGACCTCAAATCCGGCGACGACCTGACCCGGCAATACCTGTTGCAGATCATCGCCGAACACGAAAGCCGGGGCGACAATGTCCTGCCGATCAACGTACTGACCGATCTGGTGCGCAGTTACACCAATCAGGCCACCAGCGTTGTGCCCGATTTCCTGGCTGCCAGTTTCGAGATGCTGCGCGAGGGGCAATCGGCCATGGTCGAGAACATGACCAAGGGCAACCCGCTGGCCAGCATGCCGGGCATGGACGCCATGCGCGCCCAGCAGGAGGCGTTTCTCAAGGCGATGACCGGCGGCTTTGGCGGCATGACGAGCGCCCCCGCGCGCGAGGACGACGCCAAGGACGAGGATCAGGAAGACCTCGACGCCATCCGCAAGCAGCTGTCGGAGTTGCAGGACAAGCTGTCGAAGATGAACAAGTAACGCTGGCATGGTCGATAGTCCGGGCCGGATAACCCTGTGGGGGATCGAGGTGTTCATGGCCGCGGCGGATGAACGCTCGATCTCGGCGGCGGCGAAACGCCTGGGGGCCAGTCCGTCGGCGGTCAGCCAGCAGTTGACCAATCTCGAAGGCGCGGTCGGGGCCACGTTGCTGCAACGCAACGCGCGGCCCGTGCGCCTGACCCCCGCGGGCGAGATCATGAAGCGCCATGCGCAGGTGATCCTGAACGAGGCCACGCAGGCGCGCGCCGAACTGGCCATGTCGGACCTGTCGATGCTGACGCGGTTCCGCCTTGGCATGATCGAGGATTTCGAGGCCGACGTGACCCCGCGCCTGCTGACCCACATGGCCGACGAATTGCGCGGCTGTCAGTTCCTGCTGGAGACCGGGGCCAGCCATTACCTGTACGATCTGCTGGATCAGCGCACGCTCGACGTGATCGTGGCCGCCGATCTGGGGGCGGGGAGCGATTGGGCCGAGGTGCATGCGCTGCTGCGCGAGGGGTTTGTCGCGGCCGTGCCGAAGGGGGCGATCGACCAGGGGGGCGACGTGCTGCGCCAGCTCAAGCGGCTGCCGCTGGTGCAATACACGCAGCGCCATTACATGGGCCGGCTGGTCAGCGCGCATCTGACGCGGCAGAACCTGACCTTGCGCCACCGCTTCGAGATCGACAGTTATCACGCAACGCTGGCGCTGGTCGGGCAGGGCTCGGGCTGGAGCATCCTGCCGCCGCTGGCGCTGATGCGGGCGCAGCGCTTTGCCGATCAGATCGACGTGATGGAACTGCCGTTCGAGCCGCTGAGCCGCACGATCAGCCTGATGGCGCGCAAGGATATTCTGGGCGAGATGCCGGCGCAGGTTGCTGCCACCCTGCGCCCGATCCTGCAAGAGCGGATCGTTACCCCGGCCATTGCCGCGCATCCGTTTCTGGCCGACCGCCTGACGCTGCTGTGACGCGCCGGTTTCAGGTGCCGTAGGCCAGTGCTTCGCCCATCACATCGTTTGCCGCCTGAACCAGCGCGTCGGCGATCAGGTCCAGTTCGGGCCGGGTGAGGCGTGCGGGCAGGCGGGCGTCGCAGGCGCGCATCAGCATGGCGCGCGTCCGGGGCAGGTCGCCCGGCGCTTCGGGCAGGAACTGCCAGTTCCAGAAGGCGCGTGCGTTGTCGGTGGACAGCCCGAACACCTGCACCTTGACGCCCCGTTCGGCGGCCGCGGCGGCAAAGGCGCGTGTGTCCTCATCGCTCATGTTCACGAGGTTGAACTGGATGGAATCCGGTGCGCGCTCTTCGGGGGTGAGCTTGTCGGGGACGTTCAGCCACGGTGACACATTCAGTTGCGCCGCGACATAATCGTGGTTGGAGCGTCCGTCGCGGACCCGGCGGGGGATTTCGGCAATCTGTGGGCGGATGATGGCCGCGCTGAGGTTGTTCATGCGCAGGTTATAGAGCGGCAACTGGTTCTGCCATGTCGCAAAGGCGGCGCGCAGGGCGTTATCGCCGCCCCTGATGTGCTTGGACCAGTTATGCTCGTAAGCGCCGGACATGATCACGGCGCGGGCGATCAGATCGGCATCGTCGGTGACCATGATCCCGCCTTCGCCGGCATTGACCAGCTTGTAGGACTGGAAGCTGAAACAGCCCACTTGCCCGATCGTGCCGATATTGCGGCCCGCCCATGTGGTGCCGAGCGAATGCGCGGCGTCCTCGATCACCGGGATGTCGCGGGCGGTGCACAGAGCCATGATGGCGTCCATGTCGCTGGTATGGCCGCGCATGTGGCTGATGATGACGGCCTGCACATTGTCCAGTTTGGCGGTGAAATCGTCGATGTCGATGCGGTAGTTCTCGCCCACTTCGCAGAGCACCGGGATGCAATCGGCATGCACCACCGAAGAAGGCACGGCGGCGAAGGTGAAACCGGGGATCAATACCCGTGCATCGCGCGGCAGGCCGAGCGCCTTGAGCGACAGGAACAGCGCCGCCGAACAGGACGAGACCGCCAGCGCGTATTTGCTGCCCAGATGATCGGCGAACTCCTGCTCGAGCAATGTGACGGGGGCGTTTTCCGGCGCGGTATAGCGGAACAGATCGCCTGATTGCAGCATGCGGTCGATTTCGGCGCGGGCGGCTTCGGGGATGGCTTCGGCGTCGTAGACATTGGGCGGCAGGGTCATTCTTTTCGGCTTTCCTGAACTATCTTTTCGGGAAATCTAAAACAAAGCGGCGTAAACCCAAAGCGAAAATTCTGTGACAGGCTGCCGCGCCCATGGGTAGGGGCGCGTGCCGTTCCCGGCACCGGGAGAAGGATTGCAGGTATCCTGGGGGCGCGGCACAGACCTGTCGCGGCTCAGACGCCCATCCGGTCGCGCATCGCGTACCACGTCATTGCCAGCACCAGCAGCGGCGCGCGCAGGGCGCTGCCGCCGGGGAAGCGTGGGGCCGGAACGCGCGAGAGCGTGTCGAACCCTTCGGCCTGCCCGGCGATGGCGTCGGCCATCAGCTTGCCCGCATGGGTCGCGGTGCCCACGCCATGGCCGGAATAGCCCGAGGCCGACAGCATGTTGGGCCCAAGCCGCGCCAGATAGGGCATGCGTTTCATGGTGATGCCAAGGGTGCCGCCCCATGTGTAGTCGAAACGCACGTCGCGCAGGTGGGGGAAAATCTCGGCCATGGGTTTGCGCACGGTCGCGCCGATATCGGACGGGAAACGGTAGCCATAGCTTTCGCCGCCGCCGAAGAGCAGGCGATTGTCGTGGCTGAGGCGAAAGTAATTGACCACGAACCTGGTGTCGGCCACGGCGATATCGCGGGCCAGCACCCTTGCCGCGTCGTCCCCCAAAGGTTCGGTTGCGGCGATGAAATTGTTGATCGGCATGACACGGGCGGCGACCTTGCGGTCGAGCCCGCCCAGATAGCCGTTGCAGGCCAGAATGACGTGATCGGCTGTCACGGCGCCCTTGTCGGCCTGCACGCGGGCGGGCTGGCCCTTGTTGATCTGCGCCACCAGCGTGTTTTCGTATATCCGCACGCCCGCATCGCGCGCGGCACGGGCCAGCCCGAGCGCGTAGTTCAGCGGGTGCAGATGCGCCGCCGTCATGTCGAGCGTGCCGCCCACATAGCGCGGCGAGGGGCAGATCGCCTGTGCCGCGTCGCGATCCAGCTTTTCCAATGCGGTATAGCCGTAGCGCGCCGCCAGATGATCGGCATAGGCGTATTCGGCCTCGACCTCGCGCGGGGTGAAGCACATATGCGCGATGCCGGGTTTCAGATGGCAGTCGATGGCGTGTTTCGCGATCAGGGACTTGACCAGATCCTTGGCGTCTTCGGCCAGATCCCACAGTTTCGCGGCGTCCTCGTGCCCGACGAGCTTTTCCAGCCCGTCCTGCTCCATCCGTTGCCCCGAGCCCAACTGACCGCCATTGCGCCCCGACGCGCCAAAGCCCACGCGATGCGCTTCGAGCAGCACCACGTCATAGCCCCGTTCGGCCAGATGCAGCGCCGCCGACAGCCCCGTATAGCCCGCGCCAACGATGCAGACATCGGCCTTTTCCTGCCCGCGCAGGGGAGCGAAGGCAGGTAGGTCGTTGGCGGTGGCGGCGTACCAACTGGGCGGATACCGGCCCTGACGGTCATTGGCGAAGAGCAGGTTCATGGCTTTGTCCTGGCAAAAGACTTGCGGTGCTGCGGGCGCATGGCCCGTTCAGACGTTCAGCAGCAGGTGCTCACGCTCCCAGGGGCTGATGACTTGCAGAAATTCCTCGTATTCGGCGCGTTTGACGATGGAATAGACGCGCGCGAAGTCCGGCCCGAGGAGATCGTGCAGGTCGGTGGCGTTGTCGAACATGTCGAGCGCCGTGCCGAGAACGCGGGGAATGTCGGCCTCGCCCGCATAGGCATCGCCCTTGAACTCCCCGTCCGGGGTTTCCTGGTTCATGATGCCCAGAAGGCCGCAGGCAAGGCTGGCGGCGATCCCCAGATACGGGTTGCAGTCCATCCCGGCCAGACGGTTTTCCACGCGGCGCGCTTCGGGCGGGGCGAGCGGCACGCGGATGCCGGTGGTGCGGTTGTCGCGCGCCCAGGCGAGGTTGATCGGCGCGGCGTGGTCCTTGACGTAACGGCGGTACGAGTTGACGTAGGGCGCGAGCACGGCAATCGCGTCGGGCAGGTGTTTCTGTAGCCCGCCGATGAAGTGATAGAACATCTCGGTTTCACTGCCGTCCTTGTCCGAGAACAGGTTCTCGCCGGTCCTGGCATCGAGGATCGAGTGATGCACATGCATCGAACTGCCCGGTTCGTCCTCGATCGGTTTGGCCATGAAGGTGGCGAAACAATCGTGTTTCAGGGCCGCTTCGCGGATCAGCCGTTTGAAGAAGAACACCTCGTCGGCCAGTTTGACCGGGCTGCCGTGGCGCAGGTTGATTTCCAGCTGCCCGGCGCCGCCCTCCTGCGTGATGCCGTCGATCTCGAAGCCCTGCGCCTCGGCGAAGTCGTAGATGTCGTCGATGACGGGGCCGAACTCGTCGACGGCGGTCATCGAATAGGCCTGACGTGCGGCGGCGGGGCGGCCCGAGCGGCCCATCATCGGTTCGATCTCCTTGGCCGGGTCCAGATTGCGGGCCACGAGGAAGAATTCCATTTCCGGGGCGACCACGGGTTTCATGCCGCGTTCGTGGTACATCTCGACCACGCGCCTGAGCACGTTGCGCGGGGCAAAGGGAATGGGGCTTCCGTCGCGGTCGAAGGCGTCGTGAATCACCTGAAGCGTCCAGTCGCCGGTCCACGGCGCGGCGGTGGCGGTGGTCATGTCGGGGCGCAGGATCATGTCGCGCTCGATGAACCCCTCTTCGCCCCAGTCGCCGGTGATCGTCTGGTAGAAGATCGAATCGGGCAGGTGAAAATGCTGCTGGCGCGCGAACTTGCTGGCCGGAACGGCCTTGCCGCGGGCGATGCCGGGCAGGTCGGCGACGATGCATTCCACTTCGTCGAGGCGGCGGCCTTCGAGATAGGCCTGCGCCGGGTCGGGCAGGGTGTTGATCCAGTCGGACATTTCAGGACTCCCGCTTGAAAAAGGCGGCCATACGCGCGGCGATGGCGTCGTTGGCGATTGGGTCGGACAGGCGGTTTCGGGCCGCGTCCAGTTGGGCATCGGGCACCACGCCACGGCCCCGGTGGTCGATCAGTTGTTCGATCATGCGCGCGGTGAATTCGGGGTGCGGCTGGATCGTCCAAATCCGGTCATCATAGATCAGCGCGGCGTTTTCGCAGAAATCGGACGAGCCGACGACGCGTGCGCCTTCGGGCAATTCCACGACCTGATCCTGATGCCAGGCGTTGAGCGGCAGGGTCCGGCCCTCGATCCGGTATTCCGTCGGGCCCACAGACCAGCCGCCGGGAAACTTGACGACCTTGCCGCCAAGCGCCTGCGCGATGATCTGATGGCCGAAGCAGACGCCGATCATGGGCCGCCCGTCGGCATGGACGGCACGAATGAACTCTTCCAGCGGCGCGATCCAGTCGTGATCCTCGTACGCCCCGTGTTTGGAGCCGGTGATCAGCCAGCCATCCGCCGCATCGGGGCTGTCGGGAAACTCGTTGTCGACCACGCTCCATGTGGCGAAGTCGAACCCGTGCCCGTCCAGCAGGCGCGCGAACATGGTGTCGTAATCGCCCAGTTCGCCCAGCACGATATCGGGGGCGTGGCCGGTTTGAAGGATGCCGATCTTCATGGGGTCTCCATAATTTGATCAAATTAAGGCTAGCGCAGCATGGCGCGTGCGGCAAGCCCTTTCAGTTCAGCGCGGCGGTGGCCCGAAGGCAAGGGGTTACACCGTTTCCAGATAGGTTTTCCACCATGCCTCGTGCGGGATGGCCGACATGGCGGAAAGTTCCTGCCGCTTGGTCATCACCAGATTGCGGATCAGGCCCGACGGCAGGATGCGCGCGATCAGCTCCGAGGCTTCGAAGCGGTCGATGGCGGTTTGCCAGTCGGCGGCGAGGCCGGGCAGGTTCAGATCATAGGCGTTGCCGGTGATCGGGGCGGGGGGTGTCATGGCGTCTTCGATCCCGGCCATGGCCGCGCCGAGGATGGCGGCGAAGCTGAGATAGGGGTTGATGTCGCCGCCCGCGACACGGTGTTCGATGCGCCGCGCGGCGGGTGGCCCGCCGGGGATGCGAATGGCCGCCGTGCGGTTTTCATAGGCCCAGGCCGCGCCGGTGGGCGCATGGGCGCCGGGCACCAGCCGGTCATAGCTGTTGGCATGCGGCGCGAACAGCAGCGTCGCGGGCGGCATCCCCGCAAGGCATCCCGCCACGGCGGCGCGCAGGGTGTCGGTGCCCGCTGCGCCGCCATTGTCGAACACGTTGCGCCCGTCGCCGTCCAGCACCGAGAAATGCATGTGCATCCCGTTGCCCGCATCCTCGTCGAAGGGTTTGGCCATGAAGGTCGCGGCAAAGCCGTGGCGGCGCGCGAGCCCCTTGATCAAGGCCTTGAAAAGCCATGTGTCATCGGCGGCGCGCAGCGCGTCCTGATGATCGAGCGTGACCTCGAACTGGCCGATTCCGGCCTCGATCGTGGCGGTCTGGGCCGGGATGCCCATGGCCGCGCAGCCCTCGTAGAGCGCGGTCAGGAAATCGTCGAAGGAATCCATCTGCGACATCGACAGGATGCCTGGCGCATCCAGCCGCCGCCCCGAGCGCGGGCTGCGCACATGTTTGAGCGCATCGCCGCTGTCGTCGACCAGCGTGAATTCCAGTTCGGTCGCGGCCACCACCTGCCAGCCGCGTGCGGCATAACGCTCCAGCACCGCCTCCAGCGCATGGCGCGGGTCGCCGTCAAACGGCGTGCCGTCCTCGTGATACATGGTCATCGGGATCAGGGGCTGTGGCGCGTTCAGCCAGGGCAGGGGCACCGGCCCGCGACCGGTGGGGCGCAGCACGCCGTCGGCGTCGCCGGTTTCGAAGACCAGCGGCGAATTTTCGATATCCGCGCCGAAGATGTCCACGTTCAGAACCGACAGCGGCATGCGCACCGCGCCGCTGTCGAGCTTGGCGGCATAGTCGCCGGGCACACGCTTGCCGCGCATCTGTCCGTTCAGGTCGCAGGCGGCGACACGGATCGTGGGATAGTCTGACAGTTCCATTGGGCGGCTCCTGAACGTGGATCGCGCAAAGGCTAGCCCAGGGGGCGCCGGGATGCCACAATAATTTGATCAAAATATTTTCGCCGTCCGGCGCGTCGGTATCACGTCGGTATCGTGTCGGTATTCCGCCGGTGCGCAACGGTATAAAAACAGGGGCCGCGGCCCCTGCTTCTTCTTGCCGGAATACTCCGGGGGTGAGGGGCGTCCCGGAAACGATCCGGGGGATCGTTTCAGCCCCGAACGGGCGGAGCTCCGGACAGGCCGCTTGCGGCGACGGGGGCAGCGCCCCCTTCCTAAAGCTCGATCGCCTGCATCACCTCCGGTTCGATCACATCGACGCCGGGCAGGGCGCGCGCCAGTTCCCCGGCGGATTGTTCGAGGATCGGGAAGGTCTTGTAATGGCATGGAACGACCGTCTTGAAATCAAAGAACGTCTTTGCCGCATAGGCCGCGCGTTTCATGTCCATGGTGAAATGCCCGCCTGCACAGAGGATGCCGATATCGGGGTGGTGCAGGTCGTTGAACACCTTCATGTCGGCCATCACGTCGGTATCGCCGGACAGGTAGATCGTGTGCCCTTCGCCCGCGATCATGTAGCCGCATTCGGTGCCCATCACCTGCGGGCCGTTTTCGGTTCCGACCGAGCTGGAATGCACCGCGTTCACCATCGTCAGCATCACGCCGCCCAGATCGACCGTGCCGCCCTTGTTGAAGCCCACGGTTTCGATCCCCGCATGTTCTTCCCAGTGCGACATCAGGTCGAACTGGCCGACCACCGGCACGCCGAGCTCCTTCGACAGCCGGGGAAGGTCGCCCGCATGGTCGAAATGCGCATGGGTCAGCACGATATGCGTCGCCCCGTCGAGCGCGGCCTTGTGCTGATCCGGCTCCAGCATCGGATTGCCGGTCAGCCACGGGTCGATCAACAGGACCAGCCCGCCGATTTCCAGCCGGAAGGAGGCATGTCCAAGCCATGTGAGTTTCATGTCCGTCTCCTATTGTTGTCCGATCTCACCCTAGCATGGCTGCGGCGGGGGAAAAGGCCCGCCATATGCTTGCGCCGCCCGTATCCGGGCGCTAAACGCTGGTGCGAATGGAAAACGGAGATTGATGCATGTCGATCGACAAGGACACCGCCGCCAAGGTGGCCAAGCTGGCCCGCATTCGCGTCGAAGAGGACGCGCTGCCGGCCCTGGCGCAGGAATTCAACGATATCCTCGGCTTTATCGAGCAACTGGCCGAGGTCGATGTCGAGGGCGTCGAGCCGATGACCGGCGTCACCCCGATGCGTCTCAAGCGGCGCGAGGATGTGGTGACCGAAGGCGGCATGCCCGACAAGATCCTGTCGAACGCGCCCGATGCGCGCGAGGGGTTCTTTGCAGTGCCGAAGGTGGTGGAATAATGTCTGAACTGAGCAAGCTGACCATCTCTGCCGCGCGGGACGCGCTGCGCAAGGGCGACGTGACCAGCCTCGAGCTGACCGAATCCTGCCTGTCGGACATCGAGGGTGCGGGCGCGCTGAACGCGTTCGTTCACCACACGCCCGATCTGGCGCGGGATCAGGCCAAAGCCGCCGATGAGCGCATCAGGGGCGGCGATGCGCCGGACATGTGCGGCATCCCCCTTGGCATCAAGGATCTGTTCTGCACCAGGGGCGTGCCCAGCCAGGCCGCAAGCGCGATCCTCAACGGCTTCCGGCCCGAATATGAATCGACCGTCACACAGAACCTGTTCGATGCCGGTGCGGTGATGCTGGGCAAGCTGAACATGGACGAATTCGCCATGGGCAGTTCCAATGAAACCTCGTGCTACGGCAACGCGGTGAACCCGTGGCGGCGTGGCAATGACGAGGCGGCGCTGACGCCGGGCGGATCGTCCGGCGGCTCGGCCAGTGCCGTGGCGGCCGATCTGTGCCTTGCGGCGACCGGCACCGATACCGGCGGCTCGATCCGCCAGCCCGCGGCCTTCACCGGTATCACGGGGATCAAGCCGACCTACGGGCGCTGTTCGCGGTGGGGGATCGTGGCCTTTGCGAGTTCGCTGGATCAGGCGGGTCCGATGACCAAGGATGTGCGCGACGCGGCCATCATGCTCGAGGCGATGTGCAGCCATGATCCGAAGGATTCGACCTCGGTCGATATTCCGGTGCCGGATTTCGAGGCGATGCTGACCGGCGACGTCAAGGGCAAGGTGATCGGTATTCCCCGCGAATACCACATGGAGGGCATGCCCGAAGAGATCGAGAAACTGTGGTCGGACGGTACGGCGATGCTCAGGGACGCGGGTGCGGAAATCCGCGACATTTCCCTGCCGCACACGAAATATGCCTTGCCTGCGTATTACGTGATCGCGCCCGCCGAGGCGTCTTCGAACCTCGCGCGCTATGACGGGGTGCGCTATGGCCACCGCGCGAAGCTGGAGCAGGGCGACGGCATCACCGAGATGTACGAGAAAACCCGCGCCGAGGGCTTTGGCGACGAGGTCAAGCGCCGCGTGATGGTGGGCACCTATGTGCTGTCCGCCGGGTTCTACGACGCCTATTACAACCGTGCCCGCAAGGTGCGCACCCTGATCAAGCGTGACTTCGAGCAGGTGTTCGGCGATGGTGTGGATGCGATCCTGACCCCTGCGACCCCGTCGTCGGCCTTCGGTCTGGGCGAGATGAAGGATGCCGATCCGGTTCAGATGTATCTCAACGACGTGTTCACCGTCACTGTGAACCTTGCCGGGCTGCCGGGGATTTCGGTGCCTGCGGGGCTGGACAAGCAGGGCCTCCCCCTGGGGCTGCAACTGATCGGGCGGCCCTGGGAAGAGGGCGATTTGCTGAATACGGCTTATGCGCTTGAACAGGCTGCCGGTTTTGTGGCCAAACCCGGCAAATGGTGGTAAGCAACCGATCAAAAGCTTCTGACGGCAGGACAAAGCAGATGCGTATTATCCTTGGTGCAACGGCCCTTGCGGCCCTTACGGCTTGTGCTCCGGCGGTTCCCGACAGCGGGGCCGGCGTGGGATTTGGCGACTATACTCAATATCAGGCCGAACGGCAGGCGCGTGAAACGCAGCTTGCGGGCACAAGCATACCGGCTCCGAACGCCGTGTCGTCCGAGACGCTGGACGGTGCGGCCATACCGGCAGGCGGGCAGGGCGACGATGCGGCGGATCTGGCTGCGGAAACGCAGGCCGCCTTGCGTGAGCAGGCCGCGAATTCCGGGCAGGCGGTGGTCCATGCCGATCCCGGCAACCCGCCGCCGCAAACCGTGACCACGGCCGACGGCATGTCGGAGGAAACCGATTTCGAAGCCGTGAGTTCGGAACGCTCCATCGAAAGCGACGCCGCGCTGATCGAACGCAACCGGGCGCGTTACAAGGTGATCGCGCCCGAGGCTCTGCCGGCGCGCAACGGCACGAGCGAACCCAATGTTGTGCAGTACGCCTTGCAGAGCAATCACCCCCGAGGCACGCAGGTGTTCAGCCGTCCGGGTCTGAACAAGGAGGCCAAGTTCCGCCGCAACTGCGCTGCTTACGCCTCGGCCGATCAGGCGCAGATCGACTTTTTGTCGAAGGGCGGGCCGCAGCGCGACCGTCTGGGGCTGGACCCGGATGGCGACGGGTATGCCTGTGACTGGGACCCACGCCCGTTCCGCAAGGCCGTCGGCGGCTGATATGTCCGGCGCGGTTGCGCAGCCCGATATCGTTCCAACCCCATCCCCCAATTTCGGGCCGCGCCGCCAGGGCGCGCTGCCCGATATGGTCGTTCTGCATTACACCGCGATGGAGAATGCCCGGACCGCGCTTGAGCGGTTGTGCGACGCGGCTGCCGAGGTGTCGGCGCATTACCTGATTTGCGAGGCGGGGACCGTCTGGCAGATGGTCGATGAGGATCAGCGCGCGTGGCATGCCGGGGCCGGGCAGTGGGGCGATGTCCGTGACGTCAATTCCCGCTCGATCGGGATCGAGCTGGCCAATACCGGCGCGCATCCGTTTCCCGAACCGCAGATGCGGGCGCTCGAGGCGCTATTGCGGGGGATCATGCGCCGCTGGAGCATCCCGGCCACGCGCATCATCGGCCATTCCGACATGGCGCCGGATCGCAAATCCGATCCCGGCCCACGGTTCGACTGGCAGCGGCTGGCGCTGCGGGGGCTGTCCATCTGGCCTCGGATCGGGGGCGAGCCGGGGGATTTTCTGCAAGACGCGGTGCGGTTCGGCTATGCCATTCCCGACGGAATGGATAACGATGCGGCGGTGGATCTGATCCTGCCCGCCTTTCGCCAGCGGTTTCGCCCCTGGGCGCGCGGGGGGCTGGACGCCACCGACCGGGCGCTGATGGCCGATCTTGCCGCGCGCTTCCCCATTGACCGCGCCGCGAGGGATGCCTAGATACCCCTTGCGCGGAAGGCCGGATGGCCGCGGGGTTCGCCCCGAGGAAAGTCCGGACTCCACAAGGCAACGGTGCCGGGTAACGCCCGGCCGGGGAAACCCGAGGGAAAGCGCCACAGAAAACAGACCGCCGCGTTTCGCGCGGTAAGGGTGAAACGGTGGGGTAAGAGCCCACCGCGGGGCTGGTAACAGGTCCGGCACGGCAAGCCCCACCGGGAGCAATGCCGAATAGGGATCGCGCGCGGGGGCCGGTCCCGGACCTCGGTTCGGGATACCGCCCGCAGGGACGTCTTGCCCCAGCGATCCGGGTTGGCAGCTTGAGGTGTCGTGGCAACACGGCATCCAGAGGAATGGTCATCCAGCCCCGGATCACGATCCGGGGTGGACAGAATCCGGCTTACAGGCCTTCCGCGCCGATATTCTGATCGTTCCGCTCTTCCGGCCATGTTTTTTGCCGCACGGGCGGAGTGCGGGCTTTTCCCGCGGCCTAGCCACGCTAGAATGCGGCTCATGCCCTATGAATGGTCTTCCGAAACGAGTGGGGCGCGTGTTTCGCGCCTCAGGCTCTGGCCGCACCGGTCGTTGCCCCGCAAGGGCTTTGCCGCGTTCATTCTGGGCACGTTCACCCTGATCACCGTGCCGCTCTATCCGCTGTTGGGCACCGTGGTTCTGTGGGGGCTGTTGCCGTTCATGTTGCTGGCCGTGGCCGGTATCTGGTGGGCGTTGGAGAAATCCTATCGCGACGGCGATATTTCCGAGGAACTGACCATCGACCCCGAGCAGGTTCACCTTGTGCGGATCAATCCGGGCGGGGTGCGTCAGGAATGGGAATGCCTGAGCTACTGGGCGCGCGCGCAGATGCACCCCACGGGCGGACCGGTGGGCCATTACATCACCCTGCGCGGGGCCGAACGCGAGGTCGAGATCGGCGCGTTCCTGTCCGAGGACGAGCGCAGGGCGCTTTATGGCGAGATTGTCGATGCGCTGCGCGCCGCGGCGGCACCGGACCCCGCGCAGTAGGCGGGGCGGTGCCGCGCGATCAGCTGAGTTTGTCCTTGATCCGGGGGCCGACCGCCCCGAAATCCATCTGGCCGGTATACTGTTCTTTCAGGCGGCCCATGACCTTGCCCATGTCGCGGATCGAACCGGCCCCGACTTCGGCAATGGCCGCGTCGATGGCGGCTTCGGTTTCCTTGTCGTTCAACTGACGGGGCAGGAATTCCCCGATCACGGCGATTTCCTGACGTTCGCGCTCGGCCAGGTCCAGACGCCCGCCTTCTTCATAGGCGCGGACGCTTTCCTGACGCTGCTTGGTCATCTTGCCGAGGATCGCGAGGATGTCGGTGTCGTCGACGCCCTGATCGCCATCGCCGCCGCGGCGGGCGATATCCTGATCCTTGATCGCGGCGTTGATCAGCCGCAAGGTTGCAAGGCGGGCTGCATCCTTGTCTTTCATTGCCTGTTTGAGGGCCGTGTTTACACGCTCTCGCAAGTTCATTCCGGTCCATCCCGTTTCAGAGTCACAAGTTCGCGACAATACAGAACCCGCACTGCGGTGACAACCATACGTCCGTATGTGTTTGCTGCGCCGCAGGGGCGGCAAGGCATGGCGATCTTGTGACTTGACCCTGTCGGGGCAGGCTCCTACATATCCGCCAATTTGCCCACATCCGGAGACTCGCCCCATGGCTCATGCGACCCAAGACCGCCCGACCGCCTGCCTGGCCCTTGCCGACGGGACGTTGTTTTACGGTAAAGGCTTTGGCGCGGCGGGGGAAACCACGGCCGAGTTGTGTTTCAACACGGCGATGACCGGATATCAGGAAATCATGACCGACCCGTCCTATGCCGGGCAGGTCGTCACCTTTACCTTCCCGCATATCGGCAATGTCGGCGTCAATCCCGAGGACGATGAAACCGCCGATCCGGTGGCCGAGGGTATGGTCGTCAAGTGGGACCCGACCGACCCCAGCAACTGGCGGGCCACGGAAACGCTGGCCGACTGGCTGGCCAAGCGCGGGCGCATCGCCATCGGCGGGGTCGATACCCGCCGCCTGACCCGTGCGATCCGCCAGCAGGGCGCACCGCATGTGGCCCTGGCGCATGACCCGGAGGGCAATTTCGACACCGTTGCCCTGGTGGAAAAGGCGCGTGCCTTCGCCGGGCTGGAAGGCATGGATCTGGCGCGGCGCGTCACCTGTGCGCAGTCCTACCGGTGGGACGAAATGCGGTGGGCATGGCCCGAGGGCTACAGCCGCCAGACGGATGCGAAACACAAGGTCGTCGCGATCGACTATGGCGCCAAGCGCAACATCCTGCGCTGTCTGGCCAGCGCCGGTTGCGAGGTGACGGTCCTGCCGGCGACCGCCACCGCCGAGGATGTTCTTGCGCTGAATCCCGATGGGGTTTTCCTGTCCAACGGCCCCGGCGATCCGGCCGCGACCGGGGCGTATGCCGTGCCGATGATCAAGGGCGTTCTGGACAAGGGTTTGCCGGTGTTCGGCATTTGCCTTGGCCACCAGATGCTGGCCCTCGCGCTTGGGGCGAAGACCGTCAAGATGAACCACGGCCATCACGGCGCGAACCATCCCGTCAAGGACATGGAAACCGGCAAGGTCGAGATCACGTCGATGAACCACGGGTTCGCGGTGGACAGCCAGACCTTGCCCGAGGGGGTCGTGGAAACGCATGTGTCGCTGTTTGACGGCTCGAACTGCGGTATTCGCATGACCGACCGCCCGGTGTTTTCGGTTCAGCATCACCCCGAGGCCAGCCCCGGACCGCAGGACAGTTTCTACCTGTTCGAGCGTTTCGCCGCGTCGATGGGTGCGTGACCTTCGACCGTTAACATCCTGTTAACACTTGATTTACCTGTGATTAATCTTTCTGGCCCATTGTGCGAGAGCACGGCATGGGCAAGGAGGGCCGTATGGGGATTTCGGAACTGCGCCAGCTTGGCGCGCGCGGCGATGTCCTTGCGGATGCGCGGGACACAGCCGGAACCGATCTGGTGCGGCGGGGGGTGGTCTCGTCCTCCGATCTGGCGCTTGCCTGGATCGTGCAGAGGCATTGCGATGCCGGACTGGACGATATCCTGCGCGCCGAAGGTCTGGCCGACAAGGATCGGTTGCTTGCGGCTCATGCGGCGCGGTTGGGTGTGCGGCGCGCCACTGTCGCTGACCTGACGCGACTGCCCGACTATCAAAGCGGCGTTGATCCCCGCAACCTGATAAAGAATGCGATCCTTCCGGTCATGGACCATGATGGACGGCCCGCGATTGTCACGGATGCTCCGCCGGAAACCGGCATTTTGAATAATGAACTGTCCGAAAATGGTATGTCGGCGCGGTTGTTGCTGGCGCCGCGGCACGCGGTGCAGGAGGCTGTCGCCAGTCGCCATCGGGAGGCATTGATCGCCTCGGCGCAGGCCCGCGTGCCCGAGGCGGAAAGTTGCCGCACATGGGGCGCGGGCTTTGGCCTGCGGCTTGGAGTGACGCTGACCTTACTTGCGGTTCTGGCGATCTTGTCGTTGGCGTTCCCGGTTGCCGTGTTCGGAGTGTTCGTGGGCTGGGCCGCATTTACCCTGATCGTGTCGGCGGGAATGAAAACAACGGCATTCGTGGCGCGCATGGCGGCGGGGGACGATGCACTGCCCATGCCCCCCGCACCTGACCGCAAGGCACCTTTGCCCAAGGTGTCGGTCCTCGTGCCGCTGTTTCGCGAGACCGAGATCGCGCATCACCTGATCGCCCGCCTGACGCGTCTGACCTATCCCAAATGCCTGCTCGATGTGGTGCTGGTGCTGGAGGAAGAGGACGATCTGACCCGACAGACGCTGGCCCAGATCGACCTGCCGCCGTGGATTCGCGCCGTTGTGGTGCCCGACGGACAGCCGCGCACCAAGCCGCGGGCGATGAACTATGCGCTGGATTTCTGCCGGGGCGATATCATCGGAATTTTCGACGCCGAGGATGCGCCGGACCCAGATCAGATCACCGCAGTCGCGCGCCGCTTTCAGCAGGCGCCGCCCGATCTGGTCTGCCTGCAGGGGGTGCTGGATTACTACAACCCGCGTCAGAACTGGCTGGCGCGCTGTTTCACCATCGAATACGCCACATGGTTCCGCATGATCCTGCCGGGTATGGCGAAACTGGGGTTCGCGATCCCGCTTGGCGGGACGACATTGTATTTTCGCCGCGACGTGCTTGAGGATCTGGGCGGATGGGACGCCCATAACGTGACCGAGGATGCCGATCTGGGGTTTCGGCTGGCGCGGCACGGCTATCGGACCGAGATGCTGAACACCGTCACCGGGGAAGAGGCCAATTGCAGGCTATGGCCCTGGATCAAGCAGCGATCCCGCTGGCTCAAGGGGTACATGACCACCTATCTGGTGCATATGCGGCGGCCTTCGGTACTGTACCGCCAGTTGGGCGCGTGGAAATTCTGGGGGTTTCAGGCGCATTTCGTTACGGCCCTGTCGCAATTCGTGCTGGCGCCGTTCCTGTGGTCTTTCTGGCTGATCCTGTTCGGGGTGGCGCACCCGCTGGATGCGGTCCTGCCGCGGGAGGTTCTTGTCGGTTTCGCCAGCCTGTTCCTGATGGTCGAGGCGATCAACATCGTGATCCACGCGGCCGCCGTGCGCGATCCGGTGCACCGGCATTTGTTGCCATGGGTGCCCATGATGCATGTCTACGCTCCGCTTGGCGCGATTGCCGCCTACAAGGCGCTTTACGAACTGATCCTGAAACCGTTCTTCTGGGACAAGACCACGCATGGGCTTTCGTTGCCGGAGGCCGCGCCGCCGGCGGGGCGGGCCGTGTCAGGCGATGGCGTTCACCTCGCCTGAATCCAGTTTCAGGCGGGTCACGAAAGCCTTGGAAATATGCGCTCTGAGGGCCTCGCCAGCGGCGGTGGAATCGCGCGCCTCGATGGCGCTGACGATGGCATCGTGTTCCTTCAGCGCATCCTCGGGGCGACCGAGCGCCGCCAGCGAGGTGGTGGCCATCAGCGCCATGGATCGGTGCACGAGGTCCAGTTGCTGCACGAGGAAGCGGTTGTGCGAGGCGAGATGGATTTGCTTGTGAAAGCGCCGGTTCGCGCGGGCCATGGCCTGCGGATCATTGAGCAGGGCGCGGTCGTCCTCGACCATGTCGCGCAGCACGCGCACCTCTTCGTCGGTGGCGTGGCGGGCGGCAAGGTTGGCGGCAAGCCCCTCCAGCTCGGCGCGCACCACGTAAAGCTCGGCCAACTGGTTGTGATCGAGCGACGCCACGATCAGGCTGCGCCCGTCGCGGGTGAGCAGGGATTGCGTTTCAAGCCGCTGCAACGCCTCGCGGATGGGCGTGCGCGATACGCCGAACCGTTCGGCCAGATCGCTTTCGACAAGGCGGTCGCCGGGCTTGTACAGCCCCATGTCGATCGCTTCGAGGATCAACGTATAGGCATCTTTCGGGGGCGTTTTCATAAGCGCGGTCTGTCCCTGTCATTTGTTGATTTGCGCGACACTAAGCGGGGAAGGGGGCTGCAATCAAGTGTAACGCGATTGCACCCATTGTCACGGCCGCCTAGATTGATGCCATGCCTAAGCAAGATTTCTCTCATGTTCGAAGCTGGGTCTTCGATCTGGACAACACGCTCTATCCGCCGCAAGTGCGGCTGTTCGACCAGATCGAACAGCGCATGACGCAATTCGTGATGGAGGCGCTGCATGTGGACCGCACCGAGGCCAACCGTTTGCGTCATCACTATTGGCGCGAATACGGCACGACACTGGCCGGTCTGATGCGCGAACACGGGATCGACCCCGATCCCTATCTTGTAAAGGTTCATGACATTTCCTTTGACGCCCTGACGCCGGACGAAGAGTTGCGCACCCGGATCGCGGCGCTGCCGGGGCGGCGGATCGTCTATACCAACGGCAGCGGGCCCTATGCGGAACGTGTGATTGCGCGGCGTGGCCTGTCGGGGGTGTTCGATGCCGTCTATGGGTTCGAACATGCGGGATACCGGCCCAAGCCCGAGCGTGCCGCCTTCGACGCGGTTCTCGCCCGCGACGGGATCACGCCACAGGACGCCGCCATGTTCGAGGACGATCCCCGCAATCTGGCGGCCCCGCACGCCATGGGAATGCGCACTGTTCATGTGGCGCCCGAACGTCAGGCGCTCGATCACATTCATCATCATACCGACGACCTGAGCGGTTTTCTGGCGCGGCTGGTCTGATCTGTCGCATGCGGCGAAATGTGCCTTTGCGGATCGGTGCACTGTCATATCTATGCCCCAAACCCAATCAAGCATTCGAGGAAACGCCATGACCGCATCAGAAACCGCAACCCGTGAAACCGCACAGGCCAGCCACGCGGCCCATCGCGACCCCGATATCGCCATCGCGGGTCCGATCCTGCTGACCGTTTTCGTCCTGCTGGCCGCCTGGGCGGGCAGTTTCGTGATGTGGGGCGTTCCGGGGCTTTACGTTCCGGCGGTTGCACTGGTTCCGGTGATGATGGGGCTGCTGATCTGGATTTCGCGGGGTTGAGGCAAATCGGCCGCTGGCATAGCCCGGCGGCCCGGCCTATGCTGCACGGCAGGAGGGCCTGGCCATGACTGCACCGGATTTCGATATTGTCGTTTCAGGCGGCGGCGTGGCGGGGCTGACCGCCGCGGCGGTGTTCGGGAACGCCGGGTTTTCGGTGCTGTGCGTCGATCCCGCCCCTCCGGTGACGGACCGCGATGCCAAGGGGGCCGATCTGCGCACGACGGCCTTTTTGCAACCGGCGCAGGCGCTGCTGGAGCGGGCCGGGTTATGGGCGCGTCTGGCGCCTCATGCGGCCGATTTGCAGATCATGCGCATCGTCGATGCGGGCGGCGAACTGGCCGAACCGCGCCTGACCAAGGAATTCGACGCCTCGGACATTTCGGACCGGCCCTTTGGCTGGAACCTGCCCAACTGGTTGCTGCGGCGCGAGATGGTCGCGCATCTGGAAAGCCTCGACACGGTCGCGTTCCGCCCCGGCACCGGCTTTGCCTCGCTTTTTACCCGAGAGGCCGAGGCGCGTGTCGGGCTGAGTGACGGCACGAAGCTGCGGTGCCGGTTGGTAATTGCCGCCGACGGGCGCAATTCGCCCGTGCGCGAGGCGACCGGGATTGGCGTGAAAACAATGCGTTATGGGCAAAAGGCGCTGGCCTTTGCGGTGACCCATCAGATCCCGCATGAAAACGTGTCCACCGAAATTCACCGCACGGGCGGGCCTTTTACGCTGGTGCCGCTGCCCGATTACGAGGGGCGGCCCAGTTCGGCCATTGTCTGGATGGAGGGCGGCCCCGAGGTGCAACGTCTTGCCGCGCTGCCCGTGTCCGAGTTCGAAGCGGCCATGAACGAGCGGTCCTGCCGGTTGTTCGGCCCCCTGACGCTGGCCTCGCGGCGCACGGTCTGGCCGATCATCAGCCAGCAGGCCGACCAGATGTATTCCGAGCGCGTGGCCCTTGTGGCCGAGGCCGCCCATGTGGTGCCGCCGATCGGGGCGCAGGGGCTGAACATGTCGCTTGGCGATATGCGCGTTCTGCTGGACCTGGCCGAGGCCGCACCCGACCGGCTGGGCGATCTGGCGATGCTGGAAAGCTATCACCGCCGCCGCCATTGGGAGGTGACTGCGCGGGTGCGGGGGATCGACCTGCTGAACCGTGCGTCGATGATGCATGCGCAGCCCTTGCGGGATGCGCGCGCCATGACGCTGAACGCGATCTATTCGCTGGCCCCGGTGCGCAAGACGCTGATGCAGCTCGGGCTTGGCGCGCGGGGCTGAACCGCCCCGCTGCCTGATGTGCTGTGCTGGCTTCTAGAGAACCTTGTCGAGCACGGTTTTCAGACGGTCGACCGTGCCGGGCACGTCATAGAGCTTGTCCAGCCCGAACAGGCCCAGCCGGAAGGTGCGGAAGCCCTCGGGCTCGTCACAGGCCAGCGGCACGCCCGCTGCGATCTGCATGCCTTCGGCGGCGAATTTGCTGCCGTTCTGGATGTCGGGATCGTCGGTGTAGCTGACCACGACGCCCGGAGCGCCGAACCCTTCGGCGGCAACGGATTTCACACCTTTTTCGGCCAGCACAGCCCGGACGCTGTTTCCCAGTTCCCATTGCGCATCCCGCAGCTTGTCGAAGCCATAATCGCGGGTTTCGACCATCGTGTTGCGGAAGGCGCGCAATGCGTCCGTGGGCATGGTGGCGTGATAGGCATGACCGCCGTTTTCATAGGCGGCCATGATGTCGCGCCATTTCTTCAGGTCCAGCGCAAAGCTGTTCGAACTGGTGTTTTCCAGCCGCTCGAGCGCGCGTTTCGACATCATGACAAGCCCTGCCGAGGGTGAGGCCGACCAGCCCTTTTGCGGGGCCGAGATCAGCACATCGACGCCGGTCGCCTTCATGTCGATCCATGCGCAGCCCGAGGCGATGCAATCCAGCACCAGCAGCGCGCCGACCTCATGTGCGGCATCGGCCAGGGCGGTGACATAGTCATCGGGCAGGATCAGCCCTGCCGAGGTTTCGACATGCGGGGCGAACACGACATCCGGCCTGGTTTCACGGATTTTCGCGGTCACTTCGTCAATCGGGGCCGGGGCGAAAGGGGTCTGCGCGCCATTGCCGGTCTGGCGGGCCATGCAGACGGTCGTGTCGGCGGCGAATTTTCCGGCGTCGAAAATCTGGCTCCAGCGGTAGGAAAACCAGCCGTTGCGAACGATCAGCGCATGCGCATCCGTGCCGAACTGCCGCGCGACGGCCTCCATCCCATAGCTGCCGCCACCGGGCACAAGGGCGACCGCATCGGCCTTGTAGACATCCCTGAGCATGCCCGAGATGTCGCGCATCACCTGTTGAAAGCTCTGGCTCATGTGGTTGAGCGAGCGGTCGGTGAACACCACCGAGAATTCCAGCAGCCCGTCAGGGTCCACTGTGTCGAGCAATGCGGTCATTTGGAATCTCCTTGCAGGTTTCGCCATAGTGCTAGCCTGTAGCGCGGGGGATGGCAAAGCCCGGATCGGGAGGGGGCCGGAGCGGGCGCGTTTCCTGCCCTGTCGGCCTAACCGATGGGACCGGGGCGGCGTTCTTCGCTCATCAGCACGTTCGCCTCGACATCGCCCACGCCCGGCAGGGTCATGATCCTGCGCCGCAAGACACGTTCGAAGTCCGAAATGTCACGGGCCACGATGCGCAGGCGATAATCATAAAGGCCAAGGATATGTTCCACGGTCTGCACTTCGGGGATGGCGGACACTGCGCGTTCGAAATCCTCGAGGCTGACACGCCCCTTGGTGGCCAGTTTGATGCCCAGAAAGACCGACACGCCAAAGCCCAGCTTTTCCTTGTCGAGATCCAGCCGCTGCCCCTTGATCACGCCGCTGTCGCGCAGCCGCTTGATGCGCCGCCAGGTGGCGGGTTGCGACAGGTTCAGCTTGCGGCCCAATGCGCTGGCGCTTTGGGTGGCGTCCTGCACCAGTTCGCGCAGGATCAGGCGGTCGGTCGTGTCCAGTTCGATCACAGGGGCAGAACCTCGTCGGATTTGATCTGGGCCACATGCATCAGGGCCTCGATATCGGCGATATGGGGCAGGGTCAGGATCGCGCTGCGATAGACCTGCTGATAATGCGCCATGTCGCGCGCAATGATGGACAGGCGCACATCGACACGGCCCAGGAATGTCTGGATTTCCACCACATCGGGCACCTGGCGCGCGGCCTGCATGAAATCGTCGAAGGCGCGGGGTTGGGTCTTGTCCAGTGTGACGCGAAGGGACACCGCCACCTCATACCCGAGCGCGCGCCAGTCGATGACTGCGCGATTGGCGCGGATGACGCCCTGCGCCTGAAGCTTTTCCAGCCGGCGTGCGCAGGTCGCGGGGGTCAATCCGGCGAGGTCCGCCAGGTCGGCGGGGCCGAGGCTGGCGTCGTGTTGGTAGTGGCGCAGCAGGCGCCGGTCGATATCGTCGAGCATGATATTTTTATATAGCAGTGACTTTGAGAATGAATACCACGATTGTTTCACGGAATATATGCGTTTTGAATGCTCTTTTTCCGGGTTCGGCGTAATCTGCCGGTAATCTGTAAGCAAAGGAGTGCGACATGCGCGTTTATTACGATCGCGATTGCGATATCAACCTGATCAAGGACAAGAAAGTGGCCATTCTGGGCTATGGCAGCCAGGGCCACGCCCACGCGCTGAACCTGCGGGATTCGGGCGCCAAGAACCTCTGTGTCGCGCTGCGCGACGGCTCGGCCTCGGCCAAGAAGGCTGAAGCGGAAGGTCTTGAAGTCAAAGGGATTTCCGAAGCCGCCGCATGGTGTGACGTGATGATGTTCACCATGCCCGACGAATTGCAGGCCGAAACCTACAAGAAATACGTGCATGATCACATCAAGCCGGGCGCGGCGATTGCATTCGCCCACGGTCTGAACGTGCATTTCGGCCTGATCGAGCCGAAAGAAGGCGTCGACGTGATCATGATGGCGCCCAAGGGCCCCGGCCACACCGTGCGCGGTGAATACGTCAAGGGCGGCGGCGTGCCCTGCCTTGTGGCCGTTGACACCGACGCCTCGGGCAAGGCGCTGGAAATCGGCCTGAGCTACTGCTCGGCCATCGGTGGCGGTCGTTCCGGGATCATCGAAACCAACTTCCAGGAAGAATGCGAAACCGACCTGTTCGGCGAGCAGGCGGTGCTGTGCGGCGGTCTGGTGGAACTGATCCGCATGGGCTTTGAGACGCTGGTCGAAGCGGGCTATGCCCCTGAAATGGCTTACTTTGAGTGCCTGCACGAAGTGAAGCTGATCGTCGATCTGATCTATGAAGGCGGCATCGCGAACATGAACTACTCGATCTCGAACACGGCCGAGTATGGCGAGTATGTCAGCGGTCCGCGGGTTCTGCCTTATGAGCAGACCAAGAAAGAGATGAAGGCGATCCTGCACGATATCCAGACCGGCAAGTTCGTGCGTGACTTCATGCAGGAAAACGCGGTTGGTCAGCCGTTCTTCAAGGGGACGCGCCGGATGAACGATGCGCACCAGATCGAAGAAGTGGGCAAGAAACTGCGCGATATGATGCCGTGGATCAGCGCGGGCAAGCTGGTGGATCAGGAAAAGAACTGATCGGCGCCACAGCCTGAGCGATATTGGATTGACCCCGGCCAGCGGCTGGGGTCTTTTCGCTTTGACCAGATGAGAAGGCGCGCGCAAATGCCTGAGATTACGGGAAAAAGCTGGATCATGGTGGCCGCTCTCGGGTTGATCTGGGGCGGTACGTTTCTGGTCATGGAAATCGCGTTGCGAGGGATCACGCCGTTCTGGCTGGCCTCGGCGCGGATCGGGTTCGCGACGCTACTGATGCTGGCGATCTGGGCCTTTCGGGGGTTCAGGTTATTTACGCAACCTGTTGGAAATGCGGATATTTTACGCCTTATCGCGATTGGCGCGCTGTCGTCGGCGGTGCCGTTCATGTTGCTGAGCTGGGGGCAACAATATGTGACCTCGGGCTTTGCCGGTGTGTCGATGGCGGCAGTGGCGCTGGTGGTGCTGCCCCTGGCGCATTTTCTGGTACCCGGAGAGTGGTTGACCCGGCGCAAGGTGGCGGGATTCGTGATCGGGTTCATGGGTGTGGTGGTGCTGATCGGGGGGCAAGCCTTTGAAACGACAGGTGAATCCCTTGAAGGTTTCGGGCGGATCGCCTGTCTGGGCGCGGCGAGTTGTTACGCGCTGAGTTCGGTGCAGATGCGGTTGCTGCCGGATGTGGATTCCATCGGATTGAACGCGGTGACGCTGTTGATCGGGGCGGTAATCGTGATCGCGGCGGCCTGGGCCGTCGAAGGATCGCCGCCGAAAACCGACCGTAACACATTGTATGTGCTGCTTTTTCTTGGACTGGTGCCGACTGCTGGCGCGAGCCTGTTGCGGGTGTTGGTGATCCGCACGGCGGGGCCGGTTTTCATGAGCCTCGTCAATTACCAGGTGCCGGTCTGGTCGGTGGTGCTGGGCGCATTGATCCTGTCGGAACCGTTGCCGCCCAGCCTGATATCGGCGCTGGCGCTGATCCTGTGCGGCGTCGGGGTGAGCCAATACGGCGCGCTGAGCCGGTTGTTCCGGCGGGTGTGAGTTTTGTACGTTTTGTACAAAGCGTACCGCTGTTTTGTACGAAATCCGGCAGGGATATGTTGATGTGTCTACATGATGGACGCAATGACCGGTGGCCGGATCGCACGCGGCGGTCCGGTTAATCGGCCTTCCCCAGGGTCGCGGCCTGCCACAGGCGCAGCGCTTCGACGGTTTCGCGCACATCGTGGACGCGCAGCATCTGCACCCCCTGTGCGACACCGGCGATGGCCACCGCGATGGAACCGGGCGCGCGGTGGCGGGCCTCTTCGACGCCGCCGAGGGTGCCGATGAAGCGCTTGCGCGATGCGCCGAGCAGGACGGGACAGCCGAGGCCGTGGAAGAGCGAGAGATTTTGCAAAAGGGTCAGGTTGTGATCCAGCGTCTTGCCAAAGCCGATGCCGGGATCGACAACGATCTGATCGCGGCGGATGCCGAGGGCGGCCAGGGCCTCGATCCGCTGGGACAGGTAGTCGTAGATATCGAGCGACACGTTGTCGTAGCGCGGATCGACCTGCATGATCTCGGGGGTGCCCTGGGCGTGCATGACGCAGACGGGCAGACCCGCCCCGGCGGCGTAGGGGGCCAGATCGGGATCGAAGGTGAAGCCCGCAACATCGTTGATCAGGCTTGCGCCGGCCTCGTGCGCGGCGCGGGCGACGGGGGCCTTGCGGGTGTCGATCGAGATCGGAACATCGGTTTCGCCCCGGATGGCGGCGATCACCGGGGCGGTGCGGCGGATTTCCTCGTCAATCGGGACTTCCTGCGCGCCGGGGCGGGTGGATTCGCCGCCCACGTCGATGATGGAGGCCCCCGCGCCGATCATCTCGCGCGTGTGGGCAAGGGCCGAGCCGGGATCGAAATGCAGACCGCCGTCGGAAAAACTGTCGGGGGTGACGTTGAGGATGCCCATGATCTGCGCGCGGGACATATCGAGCCCGGCCACCGGGGCGCGCGGCGCGGTCAGGCGGTCGAGCGCCTCGGACGGGGTTTGTGCGGCGGGGATCAGGCGCGAGGGCGCGTCGCGGTGCATCTCTTCGACGGTATCGAACCAGAGCGCGCCACCGGCGAGCGGCAGCGCCGCATCGGGGCGGGCATGATCAAAGCGGGCGACGGGGCGGTAATAGGCGGCCATGATGCGATCCGTTTCAGCAAGGGGTTGCCCCTTTATTGACGGCAGGCGCGCCGGGTCAAGCCTGCGGCGCGGCCGATCAGAGCCCCGATTGCGCGATGTCCTGGATCAGGACGGGCACGGGGGCGTTCTTTGGCGGGGCTTCGCCGATCAGCAGGAGGTCCGAGGCCTCCATGTGGCCGGCGAACCATGCGGCCAGCGCTACGGGGTCATCCGGGCCGGTCGAGGGGCCGTCGACGGCATCGAGCACGATCTTTGAGGGGGCCCAGACGCTGATCTGGCCGTTCTTCATGGCCCAGTCCAGTTCGGTGCGGGTGCTGACCACGACACAGCGGTCGTCGCGCCCGCCCAGCACCCAGGCGTTCTGTTCGATGGCCAGCAGGTCCACCCGGCGCTGTGTCATCCTGTGGCCGGTTTGAGGGGCGGGGGTATCGGAGAGGCCGACACAGAGGATCACGGGCTCGGCCCGTTTTTCCAGCTGGTCCAGCCAGCGGCCCAGATTGGGCGACCGGATCGCGGTATTGGTCAGGAACACCAGATGCGGGTGCGGCGTGGTGTCGGGGTGGCTGCCCACGGGTTTGGTTGCCAGATCGTCGACCGAGCGGACGATTTCCACGCCAAGCGCGCCGGGGCCGCGATCGAGCTTTTCGATCCGCACGAAGGTGCGCACGGCCTGCGGCTCCCACAGGATGCGCTCGGCGATACGTTCGGCCAGCGTTTCCAGCAGGTTCAGGCGTTCCTCGGCCAGTTCGGCGGCGATGGCCTCGGTCACGCGGTCGTAGCTGAGGATGCGATCCACGTCGTCTTCCAGCGGGTCGGTGATCGGGCGCACCTCGACCACCACGTTGAAACACAGCCGTTGGGTGACGCCGCGCTCGGCCTGGAAGGCGCCGATCTCGACCGCGACGATGTGATCGCGCAGCGAGATGCGATCCAGCGGGCCGTCGGGGGCGGTGGCGTCCGCGCGGGCGGAGGGGTGCTCGAAAGCGAGGCGGATTTCGTTGGACATGATGCGTCCTCTGGGTGGTCAGTGGACGGGGGATAGCATGTGCGCGGACCACGGGGGAAGGGAGAATGCGACGGGCTGGCGCGCAGAGGCGGCACGGCGCCGGTTGCAGGGATGAAAAAAGGCCCCGGAGATGTCCGGGGCCTTTTTCGGGTTTCCGTCTGGTCCGCTGGTCAGTGAGCGGGCTGTTTGTCCCAGTCTTCGCGCTTGGGCAGCTGCTCGAACGTGTGTTCGGGCGGCGGGCTGGGCAGGGTCCATTCCAGCGTGTCGGCGTATTCGTTCCAGTAGTTGTTCTGCGTCACGCGGGCACCGCGGAGCAGCGAGTAGATAACGATACCGAAGAAGAACACGAAGGACGCGAAGGAGATGAACGCACCGATCGACGACCAGTAGTTCCAGACCGCGAAGGCCTCGGGGTAGTCGATATAGCGGCGCGGCATGCCCTGACGGCCCAGGAAGTGCTGCGGGAAGAATGTCAGGTTGGCGCCGATGAACATTGCCCAGAAGTGCAGCTTGCCGGCCCATTCGGGGTATTGGCGGCCCGTGATCTTGCCGAAGTAGAAGTAGATACCGGCGAAGATCGCGAAGACGGCGCCAAGGCTCATCACGTAGTGGAAATGCGCCACGACATAGTAGGTGTCGTGATAGGCGCGGTCGACGCCCGCCTGGCTGAGCACGACGCCGGTGACGCCGCCCACGGTGAAGAGGAACAGGAACCCGAAGGCCCACAGCATGGGCGTCTTGAACTCGATCGAGCCGCCCCACATGGTGGCGATCCAGCTGAACACCTTAACGCCGGTGGGCACCGCGATCACCATCGTGGCCAGCATGAAGTAGCTTTGCTGGGTCAGCGACATGCCGACGGTGTACATGTGGTGCGCCCAGACGACGAAGCCCAGAACGCCGATCGCGATGAGGGCCCAGACCATCGGCAGGTAGCCGAAGATGGGCTTGCGCGCGAAGGTGGCGATCACGTGGCTGATAATGCCGAAGCCGGGCAGGATGATGATATACACCTCGGGATGGCCGAAGAACCACAGGATGTGCTGATAGAGGATCGGGTCACCGCCGCCGGCCGGGTCGAAGAAGGTCGTGCCGAAGTTACGGTCGGTCAGCAGCATGGTGATCGCGCCGGCCAGAACGGGCAGCGACAGAAGGATCAGCCAGGAGGTGACGAAGATCGACCAGGCGAAGAGCGGCACCTTGAACAGCGTCATGCCGGGGGCGCGCATGTTCAGGAAGGTGGTGATCATGTTGATCGCGCCCAGGATCGAGCTGGCGCCCGATACGTGCACGGCAAAGATCGCCAGGTCCATCGAAATGCCGGTTTCATTGGTCGAGAGCGGCGGATACAGCACCCAGCCCACGCCCGAGCCGAGCTGACCGTTGCCGCCCGGCGCCAGCAGCGAGGCGACGCCAAGCGCCGTCCCGGCCACGTAGAGCCAGTAGCTGAGGTTGTTCATCCGCGGGAAGGCCATGTCGGGCGCGCCGATCTGGAGCGGCATGAAGTAGTTGCCGAAGCCGCCGAACAGGGCCGGGATCACCACGAAGAACATCATCAGGACGCCGTGATAGGTGATCATGACGTTCCAGAGGTGTCCGTTGGGGGTACATTCGCCCGCGGCCGCGGCGGTGAAGCGCGCGCCTTCCAGGCACATGTACTGAACGCCGGGTTCCATCAGCTCCAACCGCATGTAAACGGTGAAGAGCACCGAGATCAGGCCGACGACTGCCGAAGTGACCAGGTAAAGGATACCGATGTCCTTGTGGTTCGTGGACATGAACCACCGGGTAAAGAACCCGCGCTGATCTTCGTGTTCGTGGCCGTGAATGGCTGCGTCTGCCATTGTCTGCCTCCTGCTGGTAAAATTCCGGGCGCGCGACTCTGCGCCGGCCCCCATATCCATTCAGGTTTTAGAATGGCGGAACCAAGGGGGCAATGCGAGAAGTTGACCCAGATCAAATAATTTTGTCGCACCCTCTTGAACCTATGACCGGGCGGGGGTGGCGGGATCGGGCGGACATCGCGGCCCCGTGGCGCGGGGCGGGATAAAGGAAAAGCCGCACGGCAAGCGCCGCGCGGCTTTGGGTAATGCGTTGATTTTCCGGTGTTTATTCCGAGAACGTCGCCAGGTAGGCCGCGACGTCTTCGCCGCCCTTGCGCAGCTTGAAGGTCATTTTCGAGCGCCCGCCGATGAATTTGGCCGGGTCTTCCATGTACTCGACGATGTTTTCCTGATCCCAGACGAGGCCTTCTTCGCCCTTGGCGACGAGCGCTTCGCCATAGCGGAAGTCCTCGACCGTGCCGGCGGTGCTGCCGATGATCCCGTAAAGGTTGGGCCCGACGCGTCCGCCCTTGACGATCGATTCACCTTCGGGCGACTCGATCATGTGGCAGGACTTGCACTTGCGAAATTCCTTTTCGCCGGCGGCTGCGTCGCCTTCGGCCAGCGCCGGAGCGGCGATGGCCAGCATGGCGGCGGTTGCTGTGATGAGAGTTTTCATTCCGACCTCGTTATGATGGTTATCGAACGCGCGTTTGCCCTCAATACATAGCAAGCTGAGGCCGTGCAGCAAGCATTCCTTGGCCGTTCTGGCGGGATTTCGCAGCGGCGTTTTGTCGTCCCGCAGAACGGGCTGCGCTGTGCCGGGCGCGGCGGCGGGCCTTGCGTTTGGCCGTGGCGGGGCCTACCAATCCGCTCATGAGAATACTGTTTCTGGGCGATGTCGTGGGCCGTGCGGGGCGGCGTGCGGTGGCCGATACCCTGCCGCGGCTGCGAGACGAGTGGCGGCTGGATTTTGTCGTGGTCAACGGTGAGAACGCGTCGGGCGGAATGGGCCTGACCGGGGATCACGCCAGGCTGCTTCTGGATGCCGGCGCGGACTGCGTGACCCTGGGCGATCATGCCTTCGATCAGCGCGACATGCTGCAATTCATCGAGAACGAGCCGCGCGTGATCCGGCCCATCAACTTTGCCAGGGATGCGCCGGGGCGGGGGCACCGGGTGTTCACCGATGCGCGCGGGCGCAAGGTGCTGGTGGCGCAGGTGCTGGGGCAGGTGTTCATGAAACGCTGCTTCGACGATCCGTTCTCGGCCGTCGATGCGGTGCTGCGCGCGCATCCGCGGGGCGGGGCGGTGCAGGCGGCCCTGATCGACATGCATTGCGAGGCGACCAGCGAAAAGGTGGGGATGGGTCATTTCTGCGACGGGCGCGCCAGCGCCGTCGTGGGCACCCATACCCATATTCCCACGGCGGATGCGCAGGTTTTGCCGGGCGGCACCGCCTATCAGAGCGATGCGGGCATGTGCGGCGATTACGATTCGGTCATCGGCATGGAAAAGGCCGAGCCGATGCGCCGCTTCGTGACCGGCATGAGCAAGGGCCGGTTCCAGCCCGCCCTGGGCGATGTCACCCTGTCGGGGCTGTTCGTGGAAACCGACGACAAGACCGGCAAGGCCGTGCGCTGTGCCATGGTCCGGCTGGGCGGGCGGCTGGAACAGGCCGCTCCCTAACGCTCTGTGCGATGGCGCTTGCCGCGCCCCGCGCCATGGGTGAAAATGGCCGGCAGCAATTTTTGCAACAGGCAGGTAGGATGGACGTTTTCGAGTTTTCCCAGACGGGACAAGCGGTTGTGGCCCTGACTGTTGTTGCGGCGATGTTCGCGCTGTTCATTCGCGAAATCTATCCGACCGAGGTGGTGGCGATCAGCGGTGCGGCGTTGCTGCTGGTGTTTGGGGTGCTGCCTTATGACGCGGCGCTGGATGTGCTGTCCAACCCGGCGCCCTGGACCATCGCCATGCTGTTCATCATCATGGGGGCGCTGGTGCGCACCGGGGCGCTGGATGCGCTGACCTCTCTGGCGGACCGGGAGGCCAAGGAACGCCCCAGGGTGGCTATCGTGCTGCTGTTCGTCTGCGTTCTGGCCGGGTCGGCCTTCATGAACAATACGCCGGTGGTGGTGGTGATGATTCCGGTGTTCGTGCAACTGGCGCGCACCCTGGGAATGCCGGCCAGCAAGTTGCTGATTCCGCTGAGCTATGCCGCCATTCTGGGGGGCACGCTGACGCTGATCGGGACATCGACCAACCTGCTGGTGGATGGTGTGGCGCGCACCCACGGGATTGAGCCGTTCAGCATTTTCGAGGTCACGCCGCTGGCCGTCGTGCTGGTGGTCTGGGGCGCGCTCTATCTGCGCTTCGTCGGGCCGCACCTGTTGCCGGACCGGGCGTCGATGGCCGATATGCTGTCGGACCGTTCGCGCATGAAGTTCTTTACCGAGGCGGTCATCCCGCCGGATTCCAACCTGATCGGGCGCGAGGTGACGGGGGTGCAGCTGTTCAAGCGCGAGGGCGTACGCCTGATCGACGTGATCCGGGGCGATCTGTCGCTGCGGCGCAACCTGAAGGGCGTGCAGTTGCAGGTGGGCGACCGGGTGGTGCTGCGCACGCAGATGACCGAACTTCTGAGTCTTCAGCGCAACAAGAGCCTGAAGCGGGTCGATCAGGTGTCGGCGGTGGAAACCACCACGGTCGAGGTGCTGATCACGCCGGGATGCCGCATGGTGGGGCGCACCCTGGGGGCGATGCGGTTGCGGCGGCGGTTCGGGGTGTATCCGCTGGCGGTGCACCGGCGGAACCAGAATATCGGGCGGCAACTGGACGATCTGGTGGTGCGGGTGGGCGATACCCTGCTGCTGGAAGGCGCACCCGAGGACATCCAGCGCCTGTCGCGCGAGATGGACCTGGTGGATGTCTCGAAACCTTCGGCGCGGGCGTTCCGGCGGGGGCATGCGCCGCTGGCGGTGGCCGCGCTGGCCGGGATCGTCGCGCTTGCGGGGCTTGGCGTGGCGCCCATTCTGGCGCTGGCCGTTGTCGCGGTGGCGGTGGTGCTGGTGACGCGCTGCATCGACGCGGACGAGGCGTTTTCCTTTATCGACGGGCGGTTGCTGGCACTGATTTTCGCCATGCTGGCGATCGGCGCGGCCCTGGAGGCGTCGGGCGCGGTGCGCCTGATCGTCGAGGCGCTGGCGCCGGTTCTGTCGGCCCTGCCACCGGTGTTGATCGTCTGGGCGGTGTATCTGCTGACCTCGGTTCTGACCGAGCTTGTCAGCAACAATGCGGTGGCGGTGGTGATCACGCCGATCGCGATCGGGCTGGCCGATGTCATGGGGATCGACGCGCGCCCGCTGGTGGTGGCGGTGATGGTCGCGGCCTCGGCCAGTTTCGCGACCCCCATCGGATACCAGACGAATACGCTGGTTTATGGCCCCGGCGGGTACAAGTTCACCGATTTCATGAAGGTCGGTATTCCGCTGAACCTGAGCGTGGGGCTGCTGGCCAGCGCGCTTATTCCGCTGATCTGGCCGTTGTGAGCGGTGCTCAGAGCGGCCAGACCAGCAGGATCATCGGCACCGACACGGCGATGACGATCAGTTCGAGCGGCAGGCCCATGCGCCAGTAATCGCCGAAGCGATAGCCGCCGGGCCCGAGAATCAGCGTGTTGTTCTTGTGCCCGATGGGGGTGAGGAAGGCCGAGGACGCCCCGACGGCGACCGCCATCAGGAAGGCATTGGGCGCGGCATCCAGCCGGTTGGCGATCTCGATCCCCACGGGGGCCGCGACAATCGCCGTGGCGGTATTGTTGAGCACGTCCGAGAGGGTCATCGTCACGGCCATGAGCACCGCAAGGATGGCCCATGTCGGCAGGTCGCCGGTCAGCCCGACCAGTTGCGAGGCCAGAAGCTCGGTTCCGCCGCTGTCGCTGAGCGCCTCGCCCAGGGGGATGAGCGAGCCGAGCAGGACCACCACGGGCCATTCGATCTGATCGTAGAGATCGCGCAGCGGCACGATCCCGCTGAGGACGTAGCCCACCACCACGCCCCCCAGCCCGATGGAGAGCGGGATCAGCCCGGCGGTGGCGGCGGCCACGGCGGCGGCGAACAGCGCGATGGCCAGCCAGCTCTTGTTTTGCCGGGTGATCGACAGGCCCCGTTGGGCCAGGGGCAGACAGCCGAGCCAGTTGATCACCTGCGGCCCGGCATCGGCCGGGGTCAGCAGCAGCAGGATGTCGCCGGGGGTGATCCGGGCGCGGCGCAGGTTCTGCGTGATGCGGCGGCCCTGACGCGATATCCCGACGATGACCGAGCGCTGCCGCCAGTGCAGGCCCACGGCCTGCGCCGAGGTGCCCGCGATGCGCGCATCGCGGGGCACGACGGCCTCGATCAGGGTCAGCCCGTCGGTTTCGCCCTCGATCAGCTCGCGCCGGTCGGCATCGGTATAGGCCAGCCCGAGCGCGGCGCGGAAATCGTCGAGCGCGTCGGGCTGCGCTTCGAGCACGAGGATGTCGTCGGCCTTGAGCACGGTCCCGCGCGAACTGCCGTAGCGGCGCGTGCCGTCACGGATCAGGCCGAGGATCGACACGTCGCTTTTCGTGGCGGTTTCATCGAGTTCGGACAGGCGTTTGCCGACGAGGCCGTTGTTATCGGGCACCGAGAGTTCGGCGAGGTAAGCCGAGGTTTCGTGCAGGGCTCCGGCGGGGTCGCGGGTGGCGGCGCGTTCGGGGATCAGCCGCCATCCGACCAGCGTGACAAAGGCCATGCCGGCCAGTGCCGTCACCACCCCGACCGGGGCGAAATCGAACATCTCGAAAGGGCGGCCCAGTTCGGCCTGGCGGATCGAGGCGATGATGATGTTGGGCGGCGTACCGATCAGGGTGACCATGCCGCCCAGAATCGTCGCGAAGCTGAGCGGCATCAGCGAAAGGCCGGGGGCGCGACTGGACTTGCGGGCGGCCTGTATGTCGACCGGCATGAGCAGGGCGAGGGCCGCCACGTTGTTGATGAATCCCGACAGGACGGCCCCGATCCCGCCCAGGAGGGCGATATGGGAGCGCAGGCTGCGGCCGCCGTCCACGACCGTGCGGGTGATTATCTGAACCGCGCCGGCATTGACCAGACCCGTCGATACGACCAGCACCAGCGCCACGATGATCGTTGCCGGGTGGCCAAATCCGGTAAAGGCCGTTTCGGCGGGCACCACGCCCAGAACCACGGCGCAGAGCAGTGTGGCAAACGCCACGAGGTCATAGCGGTACCGGCCCCAGATCAGCAGGGTGAACAAGGCTCCGAACAGGGAAAACAGGACGATCTGATCGACATTCATGGCGCTCTCCGGTTTCGTTCGTTCAGCCAACCCGATTGGGCGGCGCGGCGCAAGCGGGTTGCGATAGGGGCTCGGCCTGCCTTATATCAGGCCGAAATCAGGGACATTCCAATCGGAGACACGTATGGCCGGCCATTCCAAATGGGCAAATATTCAGCACCGCAAAGGGCGTCAGGACGCTGCGCGGTCGAAGCTTTTCTCAAAGCTTTCCAAAGAGATAACCATTGCCGCCAAGATGGGCGACCCCGATCCCGAGAAAAACCCGCGCCTGCGTCTGGCGGTGAAAGAGGCCAAGTCCAATTCGGTGCCCAAGGACGTGATCGACCGCGCGATCAAGAAATCCTCGGCGGGCGATGGCGAGGATTACGAGGAAATCCGCTATGAGGGCTATGGCCCGAACGGGGTGGCGGTGATCGTCGAGGCGATGACCGACAACCGCAACCGCACCGCCAGCAACGTGCGGTCGACCTTTACCAAGAACGGTGGCAACCTGGGCGAGACCGGCAGCGTGGGCTTCATGTTCGAGCGCAAGGGCGAGGTGACGTATCCCGCCGGGGTGGGCGATGCCGACACGGTGATGATGGCGGCGATCGAGGCGGGGGCCGAGGACGTGGAAAGCAGCGAGGACGGCCATATTATCTGGTGCGCCGATACCGACCTGAACGACGTGTCCGGCGCGCTTGAGAACGAGTTGGGCGAAAGCGAGTCGACCAAGCTGGTGTGGAAGCCGACCACCACGACCGAGATGGATCTGGACGGCATGCAGAAGCTGATGAAGCTGATCGACGCGCTGGAGGATGACGACGACGTGCAGCGCGTCACTGCCAATTTCGAAGCCTCCGACGAGGTGATGGACCAGTTGGCGGCGGAGTAACGCGGCCGTCATATGGTTTGAAAGCGGCGTCCTGACGGGCGCCGTTTTTTGTTTTGTTGGAGGGAATAAGAATTTGTACGAAACGTACGAAAGGGACGTGGGTTTTGTACGAAAATCCGGTGCTGTGCCAGACCTTGTGTCCATCTTGGAGGCAAGTCGGGGTGTCCGGCTATCCCTCCATCGGGTGCAGGCAGGTCCGGGCGGCGTGGCGGATGGCGCGGGTGAGGGGGGCGAGGGCGGGGCCGAGCAGGCGCGAGGATTGCCAGTAGAGCGGCGTGTCCATCGGGCTGTCGGGCAGGAGCGGTACGAGCGTGCCGCGCGACAGTTCGGCCTGCACCAGATGGTCGGGGTTGAGGCCCCAGCCGAGCCCGAGGCAGGCGGCGCGCACGAAGGCCTGCGAGGAGGCGATATCGTGAAAGGGCGGGCTGGCCTGTACCCCCATGTAGCGCGCGATCCAGCGGTGTTGCAGCCGGTCCTTGGCATTGAAGCGCAGCATCGGGGCGCGGGCGATGGTCTCGGGCGTCAGACCGTCGGGGAAATGCCGGGTCATGTAGGCGGGGCTGGCGGTGGGGATGTAGCGCAGGATGCCGAGCGGCATTGCATCGCATCCGGCGACCGGCGTGGAACTGGCGGTGACCGCGCCCAGGACCTCGCCCCGGCGGAGCCATTCGGCGGACACGTCCTGATCGTCGATCACGAGGCTGAAGGTGTGGCCGGGCACCATGGCGAGAGCTTCGAGCACCCATGTGGCAAGGCTGTCGGCGTTGACGGCGATGCGCAGGCGCGTGTCGGGAGCGGGGGCGAGCGCGCCGATGTCGCGGGCAAGCCGGGCTTCGAGCAGGCCGACCTGTTCGGCATGGGCCGCAAGGCGGCGCCCGGTTTCGGTGCCGGTGCAGGGCTGGCCGCGCGTCACGAGCTGCGCGCCGACGCGGTCCTCGAGCGTCTTGAGGCGTTGCGAGATGGCGGATTGGGTGATGCCCAGATCCTGCGCCGCGGCGGCAAAGCCGCCCGTGCGAAGGATGGCCGAGAGGGCGGCAAGCTGGGCGGGGTCGAGCTGCATTAGAAATCCTGATTACGGGCAATGAACTTTAATTTGAGTAATGTTCTGCGGATCGGTAGGCAAGCCCCTGTCGGATTGTGGAGGCAGGTATGACGCAGGCGATGGGCGCAGGATTCGCCCTTGGGTTTTCTCTTATCCTGGCGATCGGGGCGCAGAATGCCTTTGTGTTGCGGCAGGGGCTGCGGCGCGCGCATGTGCTGCCCGTGGTGCTGGTCTGTGCGCTGTCGGACGCGGTGCTGGTGACGGCGGGGGTGCTGGGCTTTGGTGCGCTGGCCCGTGCGGTGCCGGGGCTGGAGGGGGTGATGCGCTATGGCGGGGCGGCGTTCCTGATCTGGTATGGTGCGCGCAATTTCATCGCCGCGTGGCGCGGTGGCGAGAGTCTGGAGGCGGGCGAGGGGGCGGCGAGCCTGCGCCGGGCGCTGCTGACCTGTCTGGCGCTGACATGGCTCAATCCGCATGTCTATCTGGATACGGTGGTTCTGCTGGGCTCGGTCAGTGCGCAATACGACGATAAACCCGGCTTTGCCGCCGGGGCGGTTCTGGCGAGTTTCGTATTCTTCTTTGGGCTTGGATATGGCGCGCGGGGGCTGGCGCCGCTGTTTCGCCGCCCTGGCAGCTGGCGGGTGCTGGATGCCGTGGTGGGGGCGACCATGTGGGCGATTGCCCTGCGGCTGCTGACGGGGTAGGCGGGGTGGCCCCCGGTCCTAGGGCAGGGTCAGGTGGCGTTCGCGCCATATGACCAGCGCGATGGCGGCGATCCCGGCCAAGGCCGTGGTCAGCATGATCCACAGAAGCGGGTAGGCCCCGGAGCCGGGGGTGAGGAGCAGCCCGGCCAGGGCTGACAGCGCCGCGCCGCCGCCGATCATCAGCGCGCCGGACAAGCCGCTGGCGGTGCCGGCCAGATGCGGGCGCACCGACAGCGCCCCGGCGGTGGCGTTGGGAATGACCATGCCGTTGCCGAGCCCCATCAGCGTCATCAGTCCGAAGAAGGTGAGGGGAGTGCCGAACCCGGCATAGAACAGGCCGAGATTAACGGCGATTCCGATGGTGTTGATCAGCGATCCCCAAAGGACCATGCGATTGACGCCGAGCCGCATCGAGAAGCGCCCCGAAATGAAACTGCCCACCATGTAGCCGACGGCGGGCGCTCCGAAATAGAGCCCCAGAACCGCCGGATCGAGCCCGAAGACCCGGTCGCCCACGAAGGGCGCGCCGCCCAGATAGGCAAAGAACGCGCCAGAGGAGAGCGCCGTGGCCATCGCGTAGCCCCAGAAGCGCGGTGAGGACAGAAGCTCGGGGTAGTCCGCGATCTGCTGGCGCAGGGTCTGGCCAGACTGCGGTGCGGTTTCGCCGAGGTCGCGCCACGCCAGCCATGTGACCATCGCGCCGAGGAGGAACAGCGCCCAGAAACTGGCCTGCCAGCCGAACATCTGATCCAGCGCGCCGCCGATGGTCGGGCCGATCATCGGAACCACGGCCATGCCCATCGTGACATAGCCGATCATGCTGGCGGCCTGATCTTCGGGGACCATGTCGCGCACCACGGCGCGGCTGAGCACCATGGCTACCACGACCGTGGCCTGAAACATCCGGAAGGTCAGGAACATCAGGGTGCTGGTGGCGAATATGCAGCCCAGGGTGGCGATCAGGAAAATCGCCAGCCCGCCGAGGATCAGGGGGCGGCGGCCGAAGCGGTCGGAGATCGGCCCCATGACGATCTGAAGCGCCGCATTCACCCCCAGGTACAGGGCGACCGACAGTTGCAGCACCCGGTATTCCGTGTCGAAATAGGCCGCCATGCCCGGCAGGGAGGGCAGAAAGATGTTCATGGCCAGTGCCGATATCCCCGCCAGCAGGATCAGCGTGGCGATATGCGGCGGCGAGGCGCGATCCAGAAATCGGGAGGGGTGCATGTCGGTCATGGAACAGGGTTAGGCCTGCCTCGCGGTTTTGTCCATGCACAAGGAACTGTGGCGAAATGCACAGATTGGATGGCATGAGGTGACGGTTGGGGAATCCGTTGTGGAGTTTGCAGATTTTCAGATTAGCAGGATGAAATTTGCGAGGTTTTGCAAATTTGCCGGATTCTTCTTTGTGACAGCGCCTGCATTGCCTATGGTCGCGCAAAATCGCAAGGGGACCGACATGAAAGATATCCTTCAGGAACTCGAGGATCGCCGCGACGAGGCCCGGCTGGGCGGCGGGCAGAGACGGATCGACGCGCAGCATGCCAAGGGCAAGCTGACCGCCCGCGAGCGGATCGAACTGTTGCTCGACGAGGACAGCTTTGAAGAGTTCGACATGTTCAAGGCGCATCGCTGCACCGATTTCGGCATGGAGAAAGAGCGCCCCTATGGCGATGGTGTCGTGACCGGCTGGGGCACGATCAATGGCCGGATGGTTTATGTCTTCAGCCAGGATTTCACGGTGTTCGGCGGGTCGTTGTCGGAAACCCATGCCGAGAAGATCTGCAAGATCATGGATATGGCGATGCAGAACGGTGCGCCGGTGATCGGGCTGAACGATTCGGGCGGGGCGCGCATTCAGGAAGGCGTGGACAGCCTTGCGGGGTATGCCGAGGTGTTCCAGCGCAATATCGAAGCCTCGGGCGTGATCCCGCAGATCAGCGTGATCATGGGCCCTTGCGCGGGCGGTGCGGTATACAGCCCGGCGATGACGGACTTCATTTTCATGGTCAAGGACAGCTCGTACATGTTCGTGACCGGCCCCGATGTGGTGAAAACCGTGACCAACGAACAGGTGACCGCCGAGGAACTGGGCGGCGCGGTGACCCATACGCGCAAGAGTTCGGTCGCGGACGGGGCGTTCGAGAACGATGTCGAGGCGCTGGCCGAGGTGCGCCGGCTGGTCGATTTCCTGCCGCTGAACAATCGGGAAAAGCCGCCGGTGCGCCCGTTCTTCGACGAGCCGGGCCGTGTGGAGGAAAGCCTGGATACCCTGATCCCGGCCAACCCGAACACGCCCTACGACATGAAGGAACTGATCGAGAAGGTCGCCGACGAGGGCGATTTCTATGAGATTCAGGAAGATTACGCCAAGAACATCATCACCGGCTTCATCCGTCTGGAAGGGCAGACCGTGGGCGTGGTGGCCAATCAGCCGATGGTTCTGGCCGGGTGTCTGGATATCGATTCGAGCCGCAAGGCGGCGCGCTTCGTGCGGTTCTGCGACTGCTTCGAGATTCCGATCCTGACGCTGGTGGATGTGCCGGGGTTCCTGCCGGGGACCAGTCAGGAATACGGTGGGGTGATCAAGCATGGCGCCAAGCTGTTGTTCGCCTATGGCGAGGCGACGGTGCCCAAGGTCACGGTGATCACCCGCAAGGCTTATGGCGGGGCCTATGACGTGATGTCCTCCAAGCACCTGCGCGGCGATTTCAACTATGCCTGGCCGACGGCGGAAATCGCGGTGATGGGCGCCAAGGGCGCGACCGAGATCATTCATCGCGCCGATTTGGGCGATGCCGACAAGATCGCCGCGCATACAAAGGATTACGAAGACCGCTTCACCAATCCCTTCGTGGCGGCCGAACGTGGCTTTATCGACGAGGTGATCCAGCCGCGCAGCACCCGCAAGCGCGTCAGCCGCGCCTTTGCCGCGCTGCGCAACAAGAAGCTGAGCAACCCGTGGAAAAAGCACGACAATATCCCGTTGTAAGACGCGGCGCGTTGTGAGGGCGAGAGGCCTGCATATCCCCGCCGCGTTGCTGGCGCTGACCATCGGTCAGGCCGGTGCGGCAGAGCAGGGCGAGGCGACGGAGGAGCGCCTTGTCCTGCCCTCGGGGCTGGAGGCCGTGTTGCAGGAAATGGTGTGGAATCAGCCCGGACAGGGCCTGACCTATCGGTTCCGATTCGTGGCTGCCGGGTTCACCGGAGAGGAAGAGTTCGACACGATCATGAGCGATCTGGAGTTCCTGTGTAACAGCCATGCGATTCCGCATTTGTCGAATGTCGGGCCGATGCCCCGTCAGGTGGTGATTTCATTGTCCGACCGGGAAACCGAATTCGGGGTGATCGACCCTACGGCAACGCAGGTTTTCGAGGCATATCGTGTCGAAAACGGCACCTGTATCTGGGAGATGTTCTGATGTGGGCACAAGATATAGCCCCGGACGGTCATGCCTGTGGCCAGTATGAGGCTTTGACGCCACATTGGCGGCTGTTCGCGTATGCCGCGTATGCAACCGCCGGAAATTCCGTTATGGTGCCAAACGGTTGCACCCAAGTAACCCATACCTCGGAACTGGGGCAGGTGGGGCGGTTTACGCTGCGTTTGCCCGTGAAAAATGACAGGAGACACATAAAATGTCGAACAGCATCAAGAGCATTCTGGCCTTCGGCCTGGTCGCTTTCGCAGCTGCTTGCGCTCAGCAGGCTGAAGAAGAGTTCGTGGTCGTCGAACCCGAGCCCGTCAGCCAAGAGCCGGTCTACACCGGTAAGTACAAGTAAGCCGTCAGCGGTTTACCGGGGGCAGGCCGGTTGGCCTGTCCCGACACATGCCAGCGCATCGGACAGGGTGTCCGGGCTGGCCTGTCGCGCCGAAGGGCGCATATCCCGACATCGCCAGGCTTGCACGCGCCGCCTGAACAGGGCTGTTGCGCCCGTGATTTCCCTTGAAACACTGGCTTTCGAAGGGCTGCGGGCTGTCGCGCCGCGCCGGGATGCGGCAGGTGCGCCATGCTGAAGCATCGTGGCTTTCCCAGCCGTATGCCGGGAACGGATTTTCAATTCACGATTCGCCGGGCCAATCCGCGTGGCGTGACGGCGATCACCCGGCGTGAACGCTACCGCGACCGCAAGCCTGCCGACCGCCGCGCCGACAGCGCCTTTTTGCGCGCTCTGTGGGAGCAGTTCGGCGATCAGCCGTTCGAGCGGGGCAATCTGGATGCCGGACGCCTGAGCTGGCTGTTCGGGCGCGAGGTGATTCCCGCGGAAGATCCCTTCGATCCGGCCAGTTACGAGGCGTTGCTGATGCTGGATGTCGAGGCTGCCCGCGCCGCCTTTCCCGAGGTCTTCGACGGTGACGAGGGATGGTGATGGTGCAAAAGATGCGGCCGACTGGCGTCTTTTTGCCGAGGGCGGCGGATTTTACGCAAAGAACAGCCGATTTCGGGCGGCCCGTGCGGGGTAGCTTGGGTTTGGGCGATTATCGCGCGACGGTTGAATTGTTCGTAACGATGCCCCGCCCCCACGGGGTTGAGACGCGACGTCTTATCCGTTACCCTTCCCCTAGTGGACGGCCTTGCACCATTTCGTGCGGGCCGTCCTTTTTTTTGTTGAAAAACAATATGTTGGCTCGCTTTCGGCGTCGGCGGCAAGTTGCCGATCATGGCCGCATATCCGCCCTGGGCTTTGACCTGGCGGTGGAGCCACCCCAGATATTCGGTAGAGAGAAACCGAAAATCGAGAAGGGTGGATTATCATGCGTAAGCGTTTCATCACACTATTGGCAGGGGCCGGATTGCTTGGGCTTGCGGCCTGTGGAGACACCCTGCCCGAGCAGGCGCTGTTGGGCGCCGGGGCCGGGGCGGGCACGGCGGCGGTGCTCGATGGCAGCATCGGCGCGGGCGCGCTTGTCGGTGCGGCGGGCAATGTCGCCTATTGCAAGGCCTATCCGGGCCGTTGCCGCTGATCTGAAAATTTCCGCGCCTGACGCGCGGATACGGAACGATTTTGACAGGACCACCGGTGCGCCTTGCGCCGGTGGTCTTTTTGATGTGGCCCCCACGGGGGCCGGAACCGGAAGAAGGGACACAGTATGTTCAAGAAGATCCTGATCGCGAACCGTGGCGAGATCGCCTGCCGGGTGATCAAGACCGCCCGCAAGATGGGTATCCAGACGGTGGCGATCTATTCGGATGCCGACGCGCAGGCGCTGCATGTGCAGATGGCCGACGAGGCGGTGCATATCGGCCCGCCGCCTGCGAACGAATCCTATATCGTGATCGACAAGGTGATGGAGGCGATCCGCCAGACCGGCGCCGAGGCCGTGCATCCCGGATACGGCTTCCTGTCGGAAAATCCCAAATTCGCCGAGGCGCTGGAGGCCGAGGGCGTTGCCTTTATCGGGCCGCCCAAGGGCGCCATTGAGGCGATGGGCGACAAGATCACCAGCAAGAAGATCGCGCAGGATGCGGGCGTGTCCACCGTGCCCGGCGTGATGGGGTTGATCGAGAATGCCGACGAGGCGGTGAAGATCAGCCGGGAGATCGGCTATCCGGTGATGATCAAGGCCAGCGCCGGGGGCGGTGGCAAGGGCATGCGCATCGCCTGGAACGACGAGGAGGCGCGCGAGGGGTTCCAGAGCTCGAAGAACGAGGCGGCCAGCAGTTTCGGCGACGACCGGATTTTCATCGAGAAATTCGTCACGCAGCCGCGCCATATCGAAATTCAGGTGCTGTGCGACGGTCATGGCAACGGGGTGTATCTGGGCGAGCGGGAATGTTCGATCCAGCGCCGGAACCAGAAGGTCATCGAAGAGGCCCCCAGCCCGTTTCTGGACGAGGAAACCCGCAAGGCAATGGGCGAGCAATCGCTGAAGCTGGCCCATGCGGTGGATTACGCCAGCGCCGGCACGGTGGAGTTCATCGTCGATGGCGACCGGAATTTCTATTTCCTTGAAATGAACACCCGTTTGCAGGTGGAACATCCGGTGACGGAACTGATCACCGGGGTCGATCTGGTCGAACAGATGATCCGCGTGGCCTATGGCGAAAAGCTGGCGCTGAGCCAGGACGATATCAAGCTGAACGGCTGGGCGATGGAAAGCCGCCTCTATGCCGAAGACCCGTATCGCAACTTCCTGCCGTCGATCGGCCGTCTGACGCGCTATCGCCCGCCGCAGGAACTGGATGTCGAGGGCGCGGTGGTGCGCAACGATACCGGCGTCTACGAGGGCGGCGAGATTTCCATGTATTACGATCCGATGATCGCCAAGCTGTGCACCTGGGGCCATACCCGCGCCGAAGCCATCGAAGGGATGCGCAACGCGCTGGACGGGTTCGAGGTGGAAGGGATCGGGCATAACCTGCCGTTCCTGAGCGCGGTGATGGATCATCCCAAGTTCGTCTCGGGCGACATGACCACCGCCTTTATCGCCGAGGAATACCCCGAGGGGTTTGAAGGTGTGGACCTGGGCGAGGATGCCCTGCGCCGGATCGCCGCCAGCTGCGCGGCGATGCATCGGGTGGCGGAAATCCGGCGCACCCGTGTGTCGGGGCGGATGGACAACCACGAACGCCATGTCGGCGAGGATTGGGTCGTCACCCTTCAGGGGCATCGTTTCCCGGTGCGGATCGCGGCGGACAGGGACGGATCGACCGTCACCTTCGAGGATGGCGATACGCAGCGTGTCACCAGCAACTGGACGCCGGGCGACCAACTGGCGCATCTGACGGTGGATGGCGCGCCGCTGGTTCTGAAGGTCGGCAAGGTGTCGGGGGGCTTCCGTATCCGCAGCCGGGGGGCGGACCTCAAGGTGCATGTGCGCACGCCGCGCCAGGCGGAACTGGCCGAATTAATGCCCGAGAAACTTCCGCCTGATACATCCAAGATGCTGCTGTGCCCGATGCCCGGCCTGATCGTCGCGATCAACGTGGAAGAAGGCGACGAGGTTCAGGAGGGGCAGGCGCTGTGTACCGTGGAGGCGATGAAGATGGAAAATATCCTGCGTGCCGAGCGTAAGGGCATCGTGACCAAGGTGAATGCCGGGCCGGGCGACAGCCTTGCCGTGGACGAAGTGATCATGGAGTTCGAATAAGGGGATGATACGGGCCGCGGGACATATCGGGAGCAGGGGGCGGGTGCCGATGGTACTGGCCGCGCTGAGCCTGACCGCGGCCTGTGCCCGCGATGACGAACCCGCGATGCGGGCGCGGCTGGATCAATGGTTTTCCCTGGGCGAGAGCGTGGGGTTTTCGGCCACGCAGGAATGCGCGGCCGGGGTGTTCCGGCTGGTCGATCCGTCGATCAAGGCCCCGATGCCGGTGGCCTCGGGGACGGGCGAGATGCTGCTGAGGCTGGGACAGTCCGGGCGTGCCGCGCTGGATGACAGCGCACAACCCCCCGATGCGGGGCTGGTGGCGCTGATCAACCGCGACCGCGCGACCGGCATGCAGATGCGCCGCGCCGCGCTGGAGGGGCGGGCCTGCATGGACGACACCGTGGAAAGCGCCTTTCGCTATGCGCTGGAGGAGCCGCGCAGCGTACTGGCCTTTGACCGCGACAGCGGCAGCCTGATGATCCTCGATCCGGTCACGGGGGTGCTGGTCGTGTCGGTGGGGGCGCGGTGATGGCGGTATTGGATCAACTGCCGCCGGAATTTTCGCGCATCTCGCGTTGGCGGGTGGGCAGTTTGTCGATCACGCGGCTGATTTCACGCACATCCCACGGGAACGGTTTGCGCAGGTATATGGTGCCGTCCTTGCCCAGCAATATCAGCATGAAGCCACGCGGGTGGAACTGCTGGCGCAGGTCGCTGCGCGCGCCGGGGTCGGTATCGGTCAGCACCACCACGTCGCGCGCATCCAGCGCCTCCAGCCGGTCGGTGAGGAACTGCATCTGCTCGACATACCGGGGATCGGCCGGGGCGTCGGCAAAGACGACCAGCGGGCGTTTTATCCAGAGAAATTCGTTCAAATCCGTCCGGACCCCGTCGAAAATAATCGGCGAATCACCCGATGGATCGCGTTCCGCGCTGTCCTGCGCATATGCGGGAAACGCGGCCAGAGCCATGAAAATAAGGACAAATAACTTCTTCATCATCTCACCTGTCTGGCAAGATATAGGCGGGCCGGGGCCAATTGCGAAGGCTGAATGCCTGTGTGGCCGGGAAAATTTTAGCGTTAAGCCCTTCCTCAGCTTTCGGGGGACAGCATGAGCGTGACGCAATTTCCAAGCCCGCACAGCGCGGCCACCCGGCGAAGGGCCAGCAAGACGATGGATATCATACTGCATATCGGAGCGCACAGAACGGCCTCGACCGGTTTCCAGCACTATCTGCGGAGCAATTCCGATGCGTTGTCGGGGCTCGGTATCGGGGTATGGGGGCCGCTGCGGACACGGGACGGGCTGCTGACCGGGGTTGTTCCGGTGCCGGGGCTGCGCCCGCCCGGGCAGCAGCTGAAACGCGCGGCGGGACGGATCGCGATTGCCGCCGTCACGGCGCAGAAGAACGGATTCACGCAACTGCTGGTCAGCGATGAAAACATGCTGGGGGCCCCGCGCCGCAACCTGCGCCAAAGCGCGCTGTATGGCGACGCGGGGGAGCGCATGGCCCGGTTCGCGCAGGCCTTCGGCGGCCGGGTGACGCGGGTGGTGCTGTCGATTCGCGGGCAGGAGAGTTACTGGACCTCGGTATTGGGATTTGCTGTGGCGCGGGGGCATCGTGTGCCGCGCCCTGACGATCTGGACCGGCTGGTGACCTCTAACCGCCATTGGCGCGACGTGATCGCCGATGTGGCCTGCGCCTTTCCGCGCGCCGACCTTCAGGTGTTGCCTTACGAGCTGTTCGGCAGCCTGCCGGAGCGCAAGCTGGAGGTCATGACGGGCCGCGCCGACCTGCCGCGCAAACATGCGCGCGCCTGGCTGAACCGGGCCCCGACGCTGAAGGCGCTGCGCGGGATCGTGGCCGAACGGGGCGGCGATGCCGACCGGCTGGGCGACGGCGAAGGGCGCTGGCACCCGTTCGACAGCGCGCAAACCGCCGCGCTGCGCGAGGCTTATGCGGACGATCTGCTCTGGCTGCGGGCCGGGGCGGATGGTCTGGCGACTTTGATCGAGGAAAACGGACCGGGACAGGCGGGGGAACATCCGCCGACCGGTCAGACGACAAGAGGACACGCAAATGACGACGAAGAAAGACGAATGGCGTAAGATTGCCGAGGGCGAGCTGAAGGGTCGCCCACTGGAGGATCTGAACTGGAAAACCCTTGAGGGGATCGAGATCGAGCCGCTCTACACCGCCGAGGATGTGGAGGGGCTGGAGCATCTGGGCTCGATCCCCGGTCAGGCGCCGTTCACGCGCGGGCCGCGCGCCACGATGTATGCGGGCCGCCCCTGGACCATCCGGCAATATGCCGGGTTTTCCACCGCCGAGGAATCGAACGCCTTTTACCGCCGCAACCTGGCCGCCGGTCAGCAGGGCGTATCGGTGGCCTTCGACCTGGCCACGCACCGGGGCTATGACAGCGACCACCCCCGCGTGGTGGGCGATGTCGGCAAGGCGGGCGTCGCGATCGACAGCGTCGAGGACATGAAGATCCTGTTCGACGGTATCCCGCTGGACAAGGTGTCGGTTTCGATGACGATGAACGGCGCGGTGATCCCGGTACTGGCCAGTTTCATCGTCGCGGGCGAGGAGCAGGGCCATGACAAGGGCGTTCTGTCGGGCACGATCCAGAACGACATCCTCAAGGAATTCATGGTGCGCAACACCTATATCTATCCGCCCAAACCGTCGATGCGGATCATCAGCGACATCATCGAATATACCAGCAACGAGATGCCGCGCTTCAACTCGATCTCGATTTCGGGCTATCACATGCAGGAGGCCGGGGCGAACCTGGTGCAGGAGCTGGCCTATACGCTGGCCGACGGGCGCGAATACGTGCGCGCGGCCATCGAGGCGGGCATGGATGTGGACAAGTTCGCCGGGCGGCTGTCGTTCTTTTTCGCCATCGGTATGAATTTCTTCATGGAGGCGGCCAAGCTGCGCGCGGCGCGCCTGTTGTGGCATCGGGTGATGACCGAATTCGGCGCGAAGAACGAGCGCTCGAAGATGCTGCGCACCCATTGCCAGACCAGCGGCGTCAGCCTGCAGGAGCAGGACCCCTACAACAACGTGATCCGCACGGCCTATGAGGCGATGAGCGCGGTTCTGGGCGGCACGCAGTCGCTGCACACCAATGCCCTGGACGAGGCGATTGCCCTGCCCACCGATTTCAGCGCCCGCATCGCGCGCAACACGCAGTTGATTCTTCAGGAGGAAACCGGCGTGACCCATGTGGTCGATCCGCTGGCGGGGTCCTATTACGTCGAGAAGCTGACGGCGAATCTGGCCGACAGGGCCTGGGCCCTGATGGAAGAGGTCGAGGAAATGGGCGGCATGACCAAGGCGGTCGAATCCGGCATGCCCAAGCTGCGCATCGAGGAAACCGCCGCCACCCGGCAGGCGATGATCGACCGGGGCGACGAGGTGATCGTGGGCGTCAACAAGTACCGCAAGGACAAGGAAGACCCGATCGACATTCTCGACGTGGACAACGTCAAGGTTCGCGAAAGCCAGATCGCGCGGCTGGAGAAAATCCGCGCCGAACGAGACGAGGCGGCTTGTGAGGCGGCCCTGGGCGAACTGACACGCCGCGCCAAAGAGGGCGGCAATCTTCTGGAAGCGGCGGTCGAGGCCGCACGTCAACGCGCATCGGTGGGAGAGATCAGCATGGCGATGGAAAAGGAATTCGGCCGTCACCGCGCCGAAGTGAAAACGCTGGCCGGCGTCTATGGCGCAGCCTATGAGGGCGACGAGGGGTTCGCCGCAATCCAGAAATCGGTGGACGCCTTCGCCGAGGCCGAAGGCCGCCGTCCGCGGATGCTGGTGGTGAAGATGGGGCAGGACGGGCATGACCGCGGCGCCAAGGTGATCGCCACGGCCTTTGCCGATATCGGGTTCGATGTGGATGTGGGCCCGCTGTTCCAGACCCCGGAAGAGGCCGCGCAGGACGCCGTGGACAATGACGTGCATGTGGTCGGCATTTCCAGCCAGGCCGCCGGGCACAAGACGCTGGCGCCGCAACTGATCGAGGCGCTGAAGGCCAAGGATGCCGGGGATATCATCGTGATCTGCGGCGGGGTGATCCCGCAGCAGGATTATGAGTTCCTGCAAAAGGCGGGCGTCAAGGCGATCTTTGGCCCCGGCACCAATATTCCCGAGGCGGCACAGGACATCCTGCGCCTGATCCGCGAGGCGCGGGGCTGATCACGAGGGCGGGAGGGGGCCTTGCCCCCTCTTGGCCTGCGGCCAATTCTCCCCCAGAGTATTTCGGGAAAGATGAAGGGGACGGGCATGAGCCGCCGGACACGTGTGATAGCAGCCTCGGGTGTGGGGTTTTTATGGGCGCTGGCGCTGTTGTGGGGGGCGGCCCAGTTCGTGCGCCTGCCGGTCTTTACCCTGATGCCGACGATCATGACGGCGTTTCTGGCGCCGGGGCTGGTGACGGCGGCGATGGTGATGCGGGTGGCCACACGACGCCTGGGCGACGAAGAGATGCTGGCCGGTGGCGCGTTGCACGGCGCGGCGGCGGTGGATCAGCGGGTGTTGCAGAATACGGTGGAGCAACTGGTTCTGGCACTGTGCATCTGGCCTGCGGCGGCGGTATTGCTGGCCGAGGCCGGGCCGGGCGTGATCGTGACGCTCGGAGCGGGGTTCGTGCTGGCACGAGTGGTGTTCTGGGTGGGGTATCATCGCGCGCCACTGTTGCGGGTTGTGGGGTTTGCGGCCACGTTCTGGCCGACGGTTCTGGTGGCACTCTGGGCGCTCTGGCGTCTGACGGGTGGAATTGGCTAGGAGAACGGGCATGTTGGAACTGGATCATCTGGCGGTGGCTGCGCGCACGCTGGAAGAAGGGCGCGCAGCGGTCGAAGCGGCGCTTGGCGTGCGTTTGCAGGGGGGCGGGCAGCATCCGCATTTCGCCACGCACAACCTGTTGCTGGGGCTGGAGGATGGTCTTTACCTCGAGGTGATCGCGATCGACCCGGATGCGCCGCCGCCGGACTATGCGCGGTGGTTCGATCTGGACCGTTTCGACGGGCCGCCGCGGTTGAATACGTGGATTTGCCGGTCGGACGACTTGACCGGTGAGGTGGTGCGGTTTCCGCAGGCCGGGCGGCCCGTGGCACTGTCGCGGGGCGATCTGAACTGGCGCATGGCGGTGCCCGACGACGGTATCCTGCCCTATGACAACCTGTTTCCGGCGCTTATCCAGTGGGACTGCGAGGCGCATCCGGCGGAGCGATTGACGGCTTCGGGCTGTAGCTTGCAGCGGTTGATGGTCAGCCATCCGCAGGCGGGAGACCTGGCCGATCTGCTGGGGCCGGTGTTGCGGGACGAGCGGGTGCAGTTCGAGCGCGGGCTGCCGGGCCTGCGGGCCGAGATCGCCACGCCCGGTGGTCTGCGGGTGCTGGAATGATCCTGCGCGCGGCGTCGGACGCAGATGCGCAGGCGATTGCGGATATCGTGAACCCGGTGATCCGGGACACGGCGATCACCTTCAACAGCCAGGAAAAGACGGCGCGGGAGGTTCGGTCCGAGATCGCCGAGCGGCGCGCGCAGGGCCATGGGTATCTTCTGGCCGAAGAGGATGGGCGGGTGTTGGGATTTGCCAGTTACAAGCAGTTTCGCGGCGGGCCGGGATATGCCCGCACCGGAGAGCATAGTATCATGCTGCCCGGTGGCGCGCGTGGGCGCGGTGTGGGGCGCGTATTGATGAGCGCACTTGAGGATCACGCGAGGGCGGGCGGAATGCATTCGATGATCGCGGGAGTCAGCGGTGAAAATCCCGGCGGGGTCGGGTTTCATGAACGGCTGGGCTATACGCGGGTGGCCGTTCTGCCGCAGGTGGGATGGAAGTTCGACCGGTGGATGGATCTGATTCTTTTGCAGAAATGTCTTTGAGCCCGCGCTGACAAGCCCGGCGAAACGCTCTAGGGTGCCGCCCATGTCGATCTGGACCCGTATAACCGAAGCCGTCTCGGCCCTTGCCAAGGGCGAGGGGTTGAGCGCTGTTTTCGACAGGCTGCGCAGCCCGCCCGAGCGCAGCGTCGCCTTTACCATTGCCGTGATCGCGCTTGGGGCCAAGATGGCCAAGGCCGACGGTCTGGTGACCCGTGACGAGGTGACGGCCTTTCGCGAGGTGTTCCAGATTGCGCGCGAAGACGAGGCGGGCGCGGCGCGGGTGTTCAACCTGGCGCGGCAGGACGTGGCCGGGTTCGAGGACTATGCCACGCGCATCCGGCGCATGTTCGACGGACAGGATGGCACCTTGTGCGACCTGATGGAGGGGCTGTTTCATATCGCCATGGCCGATGGCCAGTACCACCCGAACGAGGACGATTTCCTGCGCCGGGTGGCCGAGATTTTCGGCCTGCAAGAGAGCGATTTCCGCCGGTTGCGCAGCCGCTTCGTGACGGATGCCGAGCCGGACCCTTATGACGTTCTGGGCGTCAGCCCGGATATGGAGATCCGCGACATCAGGAAGGTCTGGCAGAAGCATGTGCGCGAGAGCCACCCCGACCGGATGATCGCGCGGGGCGTCCCCGAGGAGGCGATCAAGCTGGCCGAAAAGCGCATGGTCGATATCAACCGGGCCTGGGAAGAGATCAGCCAGAAGGAGAGCCATGCGGATCGCCACCTATAATGTCGAGTGGTTCAATGCCCTGTTCGACGATGCCGGTCAGTTGCTGGCCGATGGGGAATGGTCCGGCCGTCATAATGTGACGCGGGCCGATCAGCTGGCGGCGCTCGGGATCGTGTTCACCGCGCTCGATGCCGATGCGGTGATGGTGATCGAGGCGCCCGATCACAATGGCAAGCGGACGACCGTCGCCGCGCTCGAGACCTTTGCCGCGTTTGCGCAGATCCGGGCGCGCAAGGCGGTGGTGGGGTTCACCAATGACACCCAGCAGGAAATCGCGCTGCTTTACGATCCCGATGTGCTGAGTTGCCGTCACGATCCCAGGGGCGTGTTGACGCCGGAGAAAGGGAGTGATGAGGCACCGCGCTTTGACGGGGTGTTCCGGATCGACCTGGATATCGACGATACCGAGGATCGGGTGGAGTTTTCCAAGCCGCCGCTGGAGCTGGCTTGCGAAACCGCTGGCGGTTTCGCGTTTCGCATGATCGGCGCGCATCTGAAATCCAAGGCGCCGCACGGGGCGCGCACCCGCGATCAGATCATGCGCATGGCCATCGCCAACCGGCGCAAGCAGCAGGCGCAGGCGGTCTGGTTGCGCCGCCGGATCGAGGGACATCTGCGCGACGGAGAACCGATGATCGTGCTGGGCGATCTGAATGACGGCCCCGGTCTGGACGAATACGAGCACCTGTTCGGGCGCTCTTCGGTCGAGATCATCATGGGCGAGGGGGATGGCGGCGCGTTTTGTCTGAGCGACCCGCATGCGCATCTTGCGCTGACCCGGCGGATCGGCGCGGTGAACACGACCGCGCGGTTCTACCTGACCAGCGAGAAACGGTACCTTCAGGCGCTGCTGGATTACATCATGGTGTCGTCCGATCTGGCGGCCAGACGGCCCGATTGGCGCATCTGGCATCCGTTCGACGATCCTGGCTGCTGGAAGGTGCCGGAACTGCGTGAGGCGCTGATCGCCGCGTCGGATCATTTCCCGGTGACGATGGATATCGTGTTGTGACTTAAATTCGTCACCGGCTGCGCTTATATTGGCGGCATGACACGTATTGCCCTGATATCGGCGACTGCCCTGTGCCTTGCCCTGCCGCTTCATGCGCAGGAAACCGACGAGGACGAGACCGGCCCCTCGTTGATGGAGCGCGGGGCGCGGATGTTTCTGGACGGGATCATGCGCGAGATGGAACCCGCGGTGAACGACCTGAAGGGCTTGGCCGAAACCATGGGGCCGGAACTGCGCCGCTTTGTCGAGGAGATGGGCCCGGCCTTTGGCGAGTTGATGGGCCAGATCGACGATCTGAACGCCTATCACCCGCCCGAGATGCTGCCCAACGGCGATATCATCCTGCGCCGCAAGACCCCGAAAGAGCCCGAAGCCGCGCCGCCGCTCGAAGATGGCGAGATCGAGATCTGAGGGCTATTTTCGCGCTGTCCTGATGGCGGGCTCGGCCCCGAGCGAGGCGGCGAGGGACTGAAACCGCGCTTGGGCCACTTCGCCGAACAGCGGCGCGGCTTCGGGGGACAGGCTGAGTTCGAGCTGTTTTTTCTTGGGATACCAGCGCATCTGCCCCAGTTTCGCGTCCTTGCGCAGCCATAGCATGGCGGCAAAGCGCATCGCCTTGCCCAGAACTTCGGCCTGTTGGGCGTCGCGCTCGCTGATCAGGTCGTAGAGATCCGCGAACCGGGTGCCTTCGCGCTTGTTGGAATAGCGGTGCAGCAGGGCAAGGCCCAGATAGACCCGTTCGGAATGTTTCAGTCCGCCAAGGTTGGCGCGGGTCGCGTTGTCGAAGCAATCCTCGGCGCGGTAATCGGGGTGCGAGCGCCAGCTGACATCGTGCAGCAGGCAGGCTGCCTTGATGATGCGGCGGCGGTCGGGTTTGGCGGATTTGAAAAGCGGTTCGATGAAATCGTACACTACGCGGCCAAATCCGGGGATGCGGGCATCCTTGGCCTCGGCAAAGCGGCAGGATTCGATCAGGGGATCGCGATCGCGCAGTTGCTGGGGCATCTGTTCGTAAAGCAGCCCCTCGCGGATGCCATAGCTGGAGACGGCGATGTCGTGGGGTTTGAAGGTGCGCACCACCTCGCGCAGGACCTCGATGGCGTAGGGCACAAGGGCGGCGCGGGCCGAAGACACATCCGCGCGGTTGCGCAGCTCTTCGAGATCGTTCTTTTCGATATACTTGGCGGTTTCACGCACGGCCTTGGGCGTCATGCGGTATTCGTGCAGCACATGCAGGGGATAGCCCCGGCGTTCCATGTCGATCTTGGCGATGGCCCGCCATGAGCCGCCCACAAGGAACAGGCGGTTTTTCTGTTCGCCCAGTTCCTGACGCATCCGTGCGATGGTGTCGTGGATTTGCGCCTTGCGGGCCTTCTTGCCACCCTTGAGGTCACGCAGTTTCAGCGGCCCGAGCGAAGACGACATGCGCTTGCCCACCGTGCCGCCGTTGATCTCGGCCAGTTCCATGGAAGAGCCGCCGATATCGCAGACGAGACCATAAGAGCCGGGCCAGCCCAGCAATACGCCCTGCGCCGACAGGCGTGCCTCTTCGCGACCGTCTATCACCCAGAGGCGGATGCCGGTTTCGCGTTCGACCTCGTCGCGGAATTCGGGGCCGTCTTCGGCGTCGCGCACCGCCGCCGTGGCGACGGCCACCAGCGGGCCGGTGCCCATCCCGTCACCCAACAGCCTGAACCGCTTGAGCGCTTCGAGTGCGCGAACGCGCCCTTCGGGGTTGAGGCGCCCGGTTTCGGACATGCCCGCGCCAAGCGCGCACATGATTTTCTCGTTGTAGAAATAGGCCGGGCTGCGCGCCGCGCCGTCGAACACCACCAGCCGGACCGAGTTGGAGCCGACATCGACCACGCCCACGCGGCTGAGCGCGCGGGCCGAGGGTTTGTCGAACAGAGGGCGGCCAAAAGGCCCGCCATCTTCCTGCGCCGGATCGTTGGTGCCGTCCATTTGCCCCTCGGGTCGCTTCGGGTGTTCTGTATGCGATAGCAGGGCGGGGCCGTCAATCTTCGGTGTGGGTCAGTTTGGGGACGTCCGACGCCCCGGCCGATCCGCGCCCGGACAGCGACGGGTTCTCCATGAAGAAGCGGTGACAGTTGAAGGCGAACGCGCCTTCGGGCGGGTCGGCGCGGGTAAAACTGCCGTCGGGGGCCATCACCCAGCTTTGCGCGATGTCGGCCATGTTGGCGGCCATCACCTGACTGACGATCTGTGCCTTGACGGTCGGGTTCTGGATTTCGACCAGCGTTTCGACGCGGCGATTCAGGTTGCGGCCCATCCAGTCGGCGGAACTGATATAGACCCGCGCCTTTTTCGAGGGCAGGTCGGCCCCGTTGCCGAAACAGACGATGCGCGAATGCTCAAGGAAACGCCCGACGATGGATTTGACGCGAATGTTGTCGCTGAGCCCCTTGACGCCAGGGCGCAGGCCGCAGATGCCGCGCACCACGAGGCTGATTTTCACGCCCGCCTGGCTGGCGGCATAGAGCGCGTCGATCACATCGGGTTCGATCAGCGCGTTCATCTTGGCCCAGATCGCGGCGGGCTTGCCGTTGCGGGCGTTCTCGGCCTCGTTCGCGATCATCTCGAGCAGGCGCGGTTTGAGCGTGATCGGCGAGATCGCAAGGTTCTCCAGCCTTTCGGGCTGCGCGTAGCCCGACAGGTAGTTGAACACCTTGGTTGCGTCCCGCCCGAGCGCGGCATCGCAGGTGAACAGGCTGAGATCGGTATAGATGCGCGCGGTGATCGGGTGATAGTTGCCGGTGCCGTAATGGGTATAGGTCACCAGCTGATCGCCTTCGCGGCGGACCACGGTGGAAATCTTGGCGTGGGTTTTCAGATCGAGAAAGCCATAGACCACATGCGCGCCCGAACGCTCCAGCCGTCGGGACTGGCGGATATTGGCGGCCTCGTCAAAGCGGGCTTTCAGTTCGACCAGCGCGGTGACCGATTTGCCGTCTTCGGCGGCTTCGCACAGGGCGCTGACGATGGGGCTGTCCTTGGACGTGCGGTAAAGCGTCTGCTTGATCGCCACCACGTCGGGGTCGCGCGCGGCCTGCGCCAGAAACCGCACCACCATGTCAAAGGTTTCGTAAGGGTGGTGCAGCAGCATGTCCTTTTGCCGGATCGCCGCGAACATGTCGCCGTCGTGATCCTGCACCCGTTCGGGGACACGTGGCGTGAAGGACGGCCACAGCAGGTCGGGACGGTCCTCGAGCACCAGCTCCTTGAGGTCCGCCAGCCCGATCATGCCTTCGACCTCGACCACCTCGTCGGGGTTGACGTGCAGTTCGTCCATGATGACGCGGCGCAGGGCCTCGGGGGCGCCCGAGGAAATCTTCATGCGCACCACTTCGCCGCGGCGGCGGCGTTTCAGGGCGACCTCGAATTCGCGCACCAGATCCTCGGCCTCTTCCTCGACTTCCAGATCGCTGTCGCGCAGCACCCGGAAGGAACAGTGCCCCTTGTGCTTGTAGCCGGGGAACAGGCTGTCGAGATGCACCAGCAGCAATTCCTCCAACGGGATCACCCGGTGGGTGCCATGGGGGGCGGGCAGGCTGACGAAACGGTCGATCTGCTGCGGGATGGGCAGCAGCGCTTGCAGGGGGCGCTTGTCGGATTTGCGCTCGAGCTGAAGGGCGAGCGAGTAGCCGAGGTTGGGAATGAAGGGGAAGGGGTGCGCCGGGTCGATCGCCAGGGGCGACAGGACCGGAAACACGTTGTTCAGGAAGACATCGGCCAGATAGGCGCGGTCATCCGCCGTCAGGCTGGTATTGTCGAGGATCGAGATGTTCTCGTCCTCCATCTCGCGGCGCAGGGTTTCGTAGGTGTCCTGTTGCGCCTCGAGCAGTTTGCGCGCGTCCTCGTTGATCAGCACAAGCTGTTCGGCGGGGGTCAGCCCGTCGGCGGCGGGGGTGGTGTTGCCGGCATGGGCCAGCTCGCGCAGACCGGCCACGCGCACGTTGTAGAATTCGTCCAGGTTGGTGGCCGAGATCGACAGGAAACGCAGCCGTTCCAGCAGGGGAACCCGCGTATTCTGCGCTTCTTCCAATACGCGCCAGTTGAACCCCAGCCAGCTGAGTTCGCGGTTATAGAAACGTCCCGGCCCCTCTTGATCGAGATCGGGCATTTCGGTCGCTTCGGGCATCGGGGATTTGAGGAAATCTGCTTGTGTCATGCGGGCCTTATGGCGGTGTCATGTAACGGGAAGATGACCGAGTCTGCCGCCGGTTTCAGGCATTGTCCAGCAGCTTTGCCGCAAGCGCGCGATTGATCGGCCGGCCCGTGGACAGGGACAGCGAATCCAGCCGGGCCACGACGTCGCGCGCAGCGGCGAAAGAGCGGTCGATGCGGCGCACCAGATAGGGCACCGTGTTGGGCGTGGGCGACAATTGCCGGTCGGCCAGAAGTTTCATCAGGACGACCCCAAGCAGCGTATCGTCGGGTTCATGCAGCGGGCTGGCGGGGGTGCCCTGCATCCGGCTGGCCAGATCGGGCAGGGTGAGGTTCCACAGGTTGGCGGGCTTTTCGGCGGTGAACAGGATCGAACGCCCCTCGGCCATTGCAAGATTGTGGAGGTGAAACAGGGCCTCTTCGGCGGGGCGGTTCCCGGCGATGGCGTCGCAATCCTCGATGGCGACAGGACCGCTGGCCAGATCGGGAATGTCGGCCTCGGGCAGATCTGCCGCAGAGACGATGCGCGCGCCCGACAGCGCGGCCCAGACATGGACCAGATGCGTCTTTCCGGACCCCGGCGGGCCGGTCAGGACCAGCTTGTGCGAGGGCCAGCCCTGCCAGCCTTCGATCATCGCCACGGCCTCGGCATTGGCGGGAGAGACAAAGAAATCCTCGCGGCCCCGTGCCTCGCGCACGGGCAGGTCAAAGCTGAGTTGTTCGGCCATCAGTCGTCCGTTTGCGACAGGCCGCGATAGAGGCGGCTGTTGGTGTATTGGCTGATCGCAAAGCGCGCCAGAACCCCGATGGCGGCGGCCACCGGCACGGCCACAAGCATCCCCACGAAGCCGAAGAGCGCGCCGAAGACCGACAGCGCGAAGATCAGCCAGACAGGGTGCAAGCCGACCGAATTGCCGACCAGCTTGGGGGTCAGGACGTTGCCTTCGATCACCTGCCCCAGTGCGAAGATGCCCGCGACAAGGCCGATCGACAGCCAGTCGCCCCAGAACTGGAACAGCGCCAGCCCGATGGCCAGGGCGCCGCCCACCACCGCGCCCACGTAAGGAATGAAGGTGATCAGCCCGGCCACGGCCCCGACCACAAGGCCGAATTGCAGCCCCACCAGCATCAGCGCGACGGCATAATAGGTGCCGAGGATCAGGCATACCGTGCCCATGCCGCGAATGAAGCTGGCCAGCGTGTTGTCGATTTGCCCCGCCAGCTTGCGGATCACCGGCGCGTGGTCGCGCGGCAGCAGGTCGTCGATGGAGGCGATCATGCGATCCCAGTCATAAAGCAGGTAAAACGCCACGACCGGCACGATCACGAACAGCAGGACCACGTTGATCAGCGATGCCGCCGAACTGAGCACGGATTGCAGAACTTCGCCCCCGCGGTCCCGAATCGTTTCTCCGAGGGCGATCAGCGATTTGCGCAGGGTCGATTCCTGATCGACGATCGAGGGGAAGCGTTGGGTCAGGGCCTCCTGAAACCTGTTGACCAGCTTGGGCGCGGTTTCGAACAGGCTGACCGTCTGTTCGATCAGGGTCGGCACCACGAGCAGCGCCATGATTGCGAAAATCATCAGCGCGATCAGCGTGATCACGGTTACTGCGACGGCGCGGGTGGCGCCCATGCGCTCCAGCCGGTCGGCGACAGGATCAAGGAAATAAGCAATTGCGCCGCCCAGAACGAAGGGCAGGATCACGTCGCCCAGAAACCACAGCACGATCAGGATCACCGCCGATGCGATGCCCCAGTATTTCATCTGTGTCTTGACCGGCAGAGCCATGCGCGCCTCGGTGGTTGTTGGCTCTTAGACATCGCCCAAGCGGGCCGGGCTTGCAAGAGCGGGCGGCGCGAAAACGGCTTGCGATGGCTTGTCTGCCAGGGCGCAAAGCCATAAACGGGGCAAAACGCAAATTTGCCGCGAGGGTCCAACATGCGCCTGTCCCGTTACTTCCTGCCCGTGCTCAAGGAAACGCCTGCCGAGGCGCAGATCGCCAGCCACCGCCTGATGTTGCGGGCCGGCATGATCAAGCAGGCCAGCGCCGGCATCTATTCCTGGCTTCCGCTTGGTTTCAAGGTGCTGCGCAAGCTGGAAAACATCGTTCACGAGGAGCAGATGCGCGCGGGCCATATCCCGATGCTCATGCCGACCCTGCAATCGGCGGATCTGTGGCGTGAATCGGGGCGCTATGACGATTATGGCGAGGAAATGTTGCGGATCACCGACCGGCATGACCGCGACATGCTGTACGGCCCGACGAACGAGGAGCTGATCACCGATATTTTCCGCTCGCACGTGGGCAGTTACAAGGATCTGCCGCTGACGCTCTATCATATCCAGTGGAAATTCCGGGACGAAATCCGCCCCCGGTTCGGTGTGATGCGCGGGCGCGAATTTTTCATGAAGGACGGCTATAACTTCGATCTGACCAAGGAAGACGCGCTGCACGCCTATAACCGTCATCTGGTCAGCTACCTGCGGACCTACGAGCGGATGGGCCTGCAAGCGATCCCGATGCGCGCCGACGGGGGGCCGATCGGGGGCGATTATACCCATGAATTCCTTGTGTTGGCCGAAACCGGCGAGTCCGAGGTGTTCTATGACAGCGAGATCACCGATCTGCGTTTTGGCGACCGTGAGATCGACTATGACGATGTCGCGCAGTGTCAGGCGGTGCTGGAGGAATTCACCTCACGGTATGCGCGGACGGACGAAACCCATGACGAGGCCGTGTTCCAGCAGGTTCCCGAAGGGCGCCGCCGGGTGGCGCGGGGAATCGAGGTGGGGCAGATTTTCTATTTCGGAACAAAGTATTCCGAGCCGATGGGCGCGACGGTGCAGGGGCCGGACGGCAAGCCCGTGCCGGTGCATATGGGCAGCCACGGGATCGGGGTGAGCCGCCTTGTGGGGGCGATCATCGAGGCCAGCCATGACGACAAGGGCATCATCTGGCCCGAGGGCGTGACTCCCTTCCATGTCGGAATTGTCAATCTGAAACAAGGGGATAGCGAGGCCGACGCGGCCTGTGAGGCGATCTATAAATCCATCGAAGCCCTTGGGCTGGAGCCGCTTTACGACGATACCGATGACCGGGCGGGGGCGAAGTTCGCGACGCAGGATCTGATCGGGTTGCCGTGGCGGATCACGGTGGGGCCGCGGGGGCTGAAGAACGGGGTGGTCGAACTGACCTGCCGCCGGACGGGCGGGAGCGAAGAATTGCCGCCGGAGCAAGCCGTTGAAAAGGTTGCGAAAATATACGCTCCGCACCATTCCGTCGCCCGTGCCGAGCCGATGGCGAAACGGTCGTTCCACACCTGGCTGTAAGATTGCTATACTGCCTCTAAAAAAGAGGCAGGACATATGATTATCAGGACAATCGCCATGGCGGGCGGCTTGGCCGGTGCGGTCGGGCTGTCGCAATTTCCCGAGTATTCTCAACAGTATACGCAGCGTCTTTCAGGTGCGGTGGAGGAACTTTCGGCGGTGGTGGCGCAGTTCGACGCGGATGCGGCGGGGCTTGGCCTTGACCGTGAGGCCGCGCTGGAAGATTTGCGTCAGGGCGGCAGAATGGGCGAAGCGCGCGCAATTTCAATGGGTTACGTGCTGAACCGTCACCAGATGCTGAGTGAGGATCTGGCCGCGATCCGAAGGTCAACAACGATTGGTAAGATATTGAATGCAGGTCGTTTTACCGATCTCGAACTGGCGCAGAAGGCTTGGGGGGATTTCAAGCCCGCCGTGCCGGTCACCGGCGCCGGGCTGGGCCTTGCCGGTATCGGGTTCCTTGCGGGATACGGCCTGTTTGCAGGGCTGTTTGGCGGGTTGGCGCTGCTGGGGCGCAGGCGCTCCGAGGCCAGGGCGTAGTTTTGTACGTTTTGTACGAAGTGTACGCGGGTTTTGTACGAAAATCGCGCCCGGCAGGGAACTGTGCGCCCATTAGGGACGCAAATCGGGGATGGACCACCCGAGAGGCGGCAATTGCCGCCCCCGGCTTGACCTTGCCGGGCGCAAGCCCCACTGTCCGCGCGAACCCGATCCCGAGAGATTGAGCAGAGGCTGACACATGGCAGGCACCACCGCGCCCTTCGCGCCTTTTGAATGGATGATCGCCTGGCGCTATCTGCGGGCCAAGCGGGCCGAGGGCGGTGTCAGCGTCATGACGTGGATCAGCCTGATCGGAATCACGCTGGCGGTGTTCGCGCTGGTGGCGACGCTGGCGGTGCGCTCGGGGTTCCGGGCCGAGTTCGTGGATACGATCCTCGGGGCGAATGCGCATGTCACGGTCTACAGCATGGGTGAGGTCGATACGCAGACCGGGCGGCTGGACCGGACCATCGCGGATTACGAGGCCATGGCCGAGCGGGTGCGCGCCGTCGAGGGCGTGACGCGGGTGGCGCCGCTGATCAAGGGGCAGGTGATGGCCAATGCCCGGCAGGAAAACGCGGGGGTGCAGGTGTTCGGCATCCGGGCCGACGACCTGAAGGGCATTCCGCGCATTGCCGACCCGGAAACGTCGCAGGGCGATATCGACGCTTTCGAGAGCGGGATCGCCATTGGCTCGGGCGTGGCGCGGGACTTGGGCGTGAACGTGGGCGACCGGATCAAGCTGATTTCGCCCAACGGGGTCAAGACGGCCTTTGGCACCAGCCCGCGGGTGAATGCCTATGACGTGGTCTATGTGTTCAGCGCCGGACGCTACGATATCGACCGGGTGCGCGTTTACCTGCCCTTCGAGGAGGCGCAGGGGTTCTTCAACCGCGAGGGGCGTGCGGATGAGCTGGAGGTGATGGTGACCGACCCGGACGGCGTGGACGCCATGACGCTGCCGCTGATACAGGCGGCGGGCGAGCGGGCGCAGGTCTGGACGTGGAAGGACGCCAGCGGCGGGTTCCTGCGCGCGCTGGAGGTCGAGGACAACGTGATGTTCGTGATCCTGTCGATCCTCGTTCTGATCGCGGCGATGAACATCACCAGCGGGCTGATCATGCTGGTCAAGAACAAGGGGCGCGATATCGGTATCCTGCGCACCATGGGCCTGACCGAAGGATCGGTGCTGCGGGTGTTTTTCATCTGCGGGGCGTTCACCGGGATCATCGGCACGGTGTGCGGGGTGATCCTTGGCTGCCTGTTCGCGATCTATATCGACCCGATCTTCAGCTTCATCAACATGATGATGGGCGGGCAGGTCTGGGACCCGTCCATTCGCGGCATCTATCATCTGCCCGCGCAGTTGCAGTTTGCTGACGTGATGTCGGCGGTGGCGCTGTCGCTGGGGCTGAGTTTCGTGGTGACGATCTTTCCGGCGCGGCGCGCGGCGCGGATGAACCCGGTGGAGGCCCTGCGCTATGAGTGAGGCGATGCTGGCGCTGGAGGGCGTGTCGAAGACCTATAACAAGGGCCGCGAAAACGAGGTGCGCGTTCTGGACGAGGCCGCGTTGCAGGTGCGCGCGGGCGAGATGGTGGCGCTGGTCGCGCCGTCGGGCGCGGGCAAGTCGACGCTGTTGCATATCGCCGGGCTGCTGGACACGCCCGACAGCGGGACGGTGCGGATCGGCGGGACCGATTACACCGGGTTGAGCGACCGCCGCCGCACGGTGGCGCGCCGTCAGGAGGTGGGATTCGTGTACCAGTTCCATCACCTGTTGCCCGAGTTCACGGCGCTGGAAAACATCGTGCTGCCGCAACTGGCCAACGGCATAGCCAGGGCTGAGGCGCAGACCCGCGCCGCCGACCTGCTGGCGCGGGTCGGGATCGGGGCGCGGGCCGATCACCGGCCCTCGGCCATGTCGGGGGGCGAGCAGCAGCGGGTCGCGTTTTGCCGGGCGCTGGCCAACGCGCCGCGCCTGTTGCTGGCGGACGAGCCGACCGGCAATCTCGATCCGGCGACCTCGGATCAGGTGTTCGGGGCGCTGATGACACTGGTGCGCGAAACCGGGTTGTCGGCGCTGATCGCCACGCATAACCTCGATCTGGCGGCGCGGATGGATCGCGTGGTGCGGCTGGATCAGGGGCAGGTGGTGGCGGGCTGAGCGGGCCGGGGCCCGGTTCTGTGAAACTGAAAGGCCGTTCAGAAGGTTTGAATTGACCTGACGCATGGCCCTGATCAATGTGCCGCGACATTTGAAACGGATGGGGGCACGGATGGTTGACGTTGCGCTGGACGAGATCGAACGGGTAACGAAGGCGGCCTTGGTGCGCCATGGCGCGGCGGGCTGGGTGGCCGATTGCGTGGCCGATGCGGTGCGCAAGGCGGAAAGCGTCGGCAACCGGATTTGCGGGCTCTATTACCTCGAAAGCTATTGCAGCCAGTTGGAGAGCGGCCGGGTCCGGGGCGATGCCGAGCCGGTGGTCACGCGCCCGCGTCCCGGTGTGGTCGAGGTGGATGCGAAATTCGGCTTTGCGCAGCCTGCCTTTGCCCGTGGGTTGCCGCAGGCGCTGGAGGCTGCGCGGGAATGCGGTGTGGCGAGCCTTGCGGTGGGGCATGCGCATACCTGCACCAGCCTTGGCTATTTCACCGAACAGATCGCGCGTGCGGGGCTGATCGGGCTGGGGCTGACCAATGCCTCGCCCATCGTCGCGCCGCCGGGGGGCAAGACCCGGGTGATCGGCACCAATCCGATCGCGTTCTCGGTGCCCGACGGGCAGGGCGGGATCGCGATGCAGTTCGATCAGTCCACCACCACCGTGGCGCTGGGCAAGATCACCATGGCGAAGGCCGCCGGAGAGCCCATTCCCGAGGGCTGGGCGGTGGATGCCGAAGGCCGCCCCACGACCGACCCCGAGGCGGCGCTGGCCGGGTCGCTGGTGTCGGTGGGGGGCTACAAGGGCTGGGGGTTCGGCCTGATGGCGGAACTGCTGGCGGCGGGCATGACCGGCGGCGTGGTCAGCCGGGACGTGACACCGCTGAAAGCGCCAGACGGTCCGCCGCACGATCTGGGCCAGTATTACCTGTTGATGGACCCGGAGGCGTCGGGGGCGTTTTTCGAGCGGCTGGCGCAGGTCGGGGCGGGTGTGGCGCTGGACGGTGACAGCGGTGCGCGGATGCCGGGGCAGGGCAAGCGCCTCGCCGATCCCGTGGCGCTGGACGAGAGCGTCTGGGCGCAGGTGCGGGGGCTGGCCGGGCTGGACTGACGTGGCCGGGCGCAGGCCGTGTCTGATCGAGATCAATGCGCCGCGCGGGGCGATGGGGCTTGATGAGTGATGGAAACAGGCGGCGGGACCATGACGATGAAACCCATTCTGGCGGCTTTGGCCGCGTTGTCCGTGGCGGGGTGCGTGCCGGCGCCCGAGACCGGGGCCGAAGCGCAGGCAGAGAACGGCGCACAGTTATATGTGGCCTATTGCATCTCGTGCCATGGCGCGGGGGCGCGGGGCGACGGGCCTCTGGCCGGGGATCTGTCCGTGCCGCCGGCGGATCTGACGCGGCTGGCGGCGCGCAATGGCGGGGTGTTTCCCTATGCGGCGGCGATGGCGCGCATTCACGGCTATCCGGGGCAGTTTCACGAAATGCCGCAATTCGGCCCGCTGCTGGACGGGCCGCGTGTAACGTGGCACGATCCGGCCACGGGCGAGAGGGTGGAAACGCCGCGGGCGCTGCTGGCCCTGGCGCTGTATCTGGCCAGCATTCAACGGGGCTGATCGCGCGGCCCCATCAGGAGGAGCAAGACCATGACCCGAGTGTTTGACCTGAGTGTTCTGTCCCTAGCCGTGGCCCTGAGCGCTTCGGCGGCGGCGGCGGCGGAGGGGGACGCGGCGACCGGCGAGGCGCTGTATGACCGGTATTGCGCGGCCTGCCACGGCGCCGGGGCCACGGGGCAGGGGCCGATGCATGCCGTTCTGACGGTGCAGCCCAGCGACCTGACCGCCCTGAGCGCGGGCAATGACGGCGTGTTCCCGATGGAACGGGTGGTCAAGCGGATCGATGGGCGCGATCCGCTGGTGGCGCATGGCAGCCAGATGCCGGTCTATGGCGATTTCTTCGACGGCGACGGGGCATCGTTGCGCACCGAGAGCGGCCAGCCGGTGATCACCTCGACCCCGGTGGTCGATCTGGTGGCCTATTTGCTAAGTTTGCAGGTGCAGTAGCAACTGCTGGACAAGCCGGGGCGGCTGCGCGACGCTGAGCGCCATGTCGCACTGGCCCCTTACCCCCGAAGATATCTCCAGACCGGCCTATCGCAGTCTGGCGCAGGGCATTGCCGCAGCCATTCAGGCGGGGACGTTGCAGCCGGGAGACCGCCTGCCGCCGCATCGCGACATGGCATGGCGGTTGAAGATTTCGGTTCAGACGGTCAGCCGCGCCTATGAAGAGCTGATTCGGGCGGATCTGGTCACCGGCGAGGTGGGGCGCGGAACCTATGTGAACAGGGGGCCGCGCGAAACGCTGAAAATGCCGTGGCATCACGGGGCCACCGAGCGCCCGCCGATGGACCTGTCGCTGATGACTCCGGTCTGCCTGCCGCAGATCGCCGAAGCCTGGGCCGACTCGTTGCATCGCGTGGCGGGGCGGTTGCCGGAGGGGGCCTTTCACGATTCACGCCCCGGACGGGCCTCGTCGCATTACGGAGAGATGGCGCAGGCCTGGCTGAAACGCTGTGGCCTGACGGTTCCGCGCGAGCGGATTCTGGTGACCAACGGGGTCACCCCGGCGATGTTCGTCGCCCTGGCGGCAGTGGCGAGTCCGGGGGACGTGATCGCGACGGAAAGCGCGACCTGCCATTCGATGAGGCCGGTCGCGCAGCATCTGCATCTGCGGTTGCAGGGCATCGCCGGGGATGAGCGCGGGATGCTGCCGGAGGCTCTGATCGAGGCGGCGCAGGCGGCGTCGGGGCAGATGAAGGCGGTGTTCCTGTTGCCGTCGGGGGCCGGTCCCTTCGCCCGCGTCATCGACCGGGAGCGGCGGGCGGCGCTGGCGCGGGCGGCGGAAATTGCCGGGCTGGTCATTCTGGAAAGCGATCCGCTGGGGCCGCTGGTTTCGCGGCGGCCCCCGCCGATCGCGAGTTTCGCCCCCGACCGGACGCTGTATTGCACCGGCCTGACCAAGTGCCTTGCGCCGGGGCTGCGGCTGGGGTTTCTGGTGACGCCCGATTATCTGACGGATTGCGCCGCCAGCAGGCATCTGTCGGTGTCGTGGATGGCGACGCCGCTGATTGCGGAGATCGCGTCGGACTGGATGAAGACCGGCAGCGCCGATCGGTTGCTGGAGGCGCAGCGCGCGGAACTGGTGCTGCGCAACCGGCTGGCGCAGAATCTTCTGGGGGTGCGCTGTCTCGGCGGGGATCAGGGGCTGCATCGCTGGCTGGCGCTGGCGGACACGCAGGACGAGCGGGCGTTCAGGCAAACGGCGCTGGAGCACGGGGTGGCGGTTTCGGCGGGCGCCGGTTTCGCGGTGTCCGAAACAGGCCCGGCCGTCCGGCTGTGTCTGGGCGGTGTCGGGTTGCGCGATCTGAAGCTGGCGCTGAACACGCTGGCCTCCCTGGCAAGCGGCCCTGCGCAGCCAGCCGTGGAAAGGCTCTGAAAACCACGGCGAAAATTGTCATGATTTAATATATCAATTGACTTGAAAAAGTTGTCCTTGGAGTTTGACGGTAGCCAGTGTGGGAGTTTTCCCCGCAACCTGGAAGCCATTCCGCCCGCGTGTTTCGCTGCGGCGGGGTCTAACGACAGGGAGTAAAACATGACTTACAGATCACTCTTGACGACCAGTGCCATGGCGCTTCTCGTGGGCGCGGGCGCCGCCGCGGCCGATACGTGGCGGTACGCGTTCGAAGAGGCGATGGAAGAGGTTCAGGGCAAATTCGCCCAGAAGTTCAAGGAAGAGATCGAGGCCAATTCCGATCACACGGTCCAGCTGTTTCCCTTCGGCACGCTGGGCGAATCCGACAGCATCATGGAACAGACCCAGTCGGGCATCCTGCAATTCGTCGACCAGTCGCCGGGGTTCACCGGGGCGCTGATCCCCGAGGCGCAGGTGTTCTTCGTGCCGTATCTGCTGCCGCAGGACACCGAGACGCTGGCCAGCTTCTTTGAAAATTCCAAGGCCATCAACGAGTTGTTCCCGCCGCTTTATGCCGAGCAGGGGCTGGAATTGCTGACGATGTTCCCCGAGGGCGAGGTGATGATGACCACGACCGAGCCGGTCAGCGGCCCGGACGATCTGAACGAAGTGAAGTTCCGGGTCATGACCAACCCGCTGCTGGTGGAAAGCTACAAGGCCTTCGGCGCCACGCCGACGCCGCTGCCGTGGGGCGAGGTCTATGGCGCGTTGCAGACCGGCATCATCCAGGGGCAGGAAAATCCCGCCTTCTTCATCGAGTCGACGAAGATGTACGAGGTGACCGACCATATCACCCGCGCCGGGCACAACAACTTCACCACCGCCGTCATGGCCAACAAGGATTTCTATGACGGGCTGCCGGACGAGGACAAGACACTGGTGAACAACGCCATCGACGCGGCGTTCGATTACATCATCGAGTATCAGTCCGGCCTGACCGAAGCCTCGCTGGAGAAGATCATGGAGGCCAAGCCCTCGATGACCATCACCACGCTCACCGAGGAAGAACGCGCGCCGTTCATGGCGACGGCGGAGTCGGTCGAGCAGGAGTTCCTGGAGATCGGTGGCGATCAGGCACAGACGATCCTGGATCAGCTCAAGGCCGATCTGGAAGCCGCCAAGAGCGGCGGTTGACCGGCGCGCGCGGACTGCGCACCGGATACAAGGCGCTGGCCGTTTCGCGACGGCCGCGCCAACCCGACAGATTATCCCGAGGATTGCGGCCATGAAGCCTGAACAAGAACGCGCGTCCGCGAGCGATCCGGACCTCCTTGCCGAAGTGGCCGTCCCGGTGGCGGACGACGATATCGACGATTCCAGTTACGTTTCGGGATTGCCGGGGTTTCTCGGGGTGATCGACGTTGCCATTGCCCGGATCGAGGCGGTGTTGCTGGCTGTCGGGGTCCTGCTCATGGCGCTGAACACGATGGCGAATGTCGTCGGGCGCTTCGTGCTGGGCCAGAGCATTTTCTTTTCCGAAGAAGTGAACCAGGCGCTGATCGTCCTGATCACGTTCGCCGGGATATCCTATGCCGCGCGTCATGGCCGCCATATCCGCATGTCGGCGTTTTTCGATGCGATGAAACCGCCGCTGCGCAAGCTGTTGATGGTGGTGATCGCCCTGGTGACGTCGGCGGCGATGTTCCTGCTGGCGTGGTATGCGCTGGATTACCTGATGACGCAGGCATCGCGCGGGCGGTTGCTGCCGGCGCTTCAGATCCCGGTCTGGTGGATCATCGTCTGGGCGCCGCTGGGGTTCTTCCTGACCGGGGTGCAATATGCGCTGACGGCGATCAAGAACATGATTCACAAGGATATCTGGCTGTCGACGAGCACGCTGGAAGGCTACGACGATACCAGCGAAGAGGAGGTCTGAGCCATGGCCATCGCAATCTTCGGCACGATGATCGTGCTTTTGCTTCTGGGGTTCCCGATGATGATTCCGCTGATCGCGGGATCGCTGATCGGGTTCGTGTCGCTGTTTGGCGGGTTTGGCCAGTTGGACACCATGGTGCAGCAGATTCTGGGCGGGATACGGCCCGCCAGCCTGATCGCGGTGCCGATGTTCATTTTCGCCGCCGATATCATGACGCGCGGACAGTCGGCGAACCGGCTGATCGACCTGGTCATGTCCTTTGTCGGGCATCTCAAGGGCGGTCTGGCGGTGTCGACGGCTTCGGCCTGTACGCTGTTCGGGGCGGTGTCGGGCTCGACCCAGGCGACGGTGGTCGCCGTGGGCGGGCCGCTGCGCCCGCGGATGCTGAAGGCGGGGTATAACGACAGTTTCGCGCTGGCGCTGATCGTCAATTCGTCGGATATCGCCTTTCTGATCCCGCCCTCCATCGGGATGATCATTTACGGCGTGGTTTCGGGCACCTCGATTTCGGAACTGTTCATTGCCGGGATCGGGCCGGGGCTTCTGATCCTGTTCATGTTCTCGGTCTATTCGTATTTCTACGCGGTCAGGCACAACGTGCCGACCGAGCCCAGGGCAAGCTGGGGCGAACGGGGCCGGGCGATCCAGCGTGCGCTGTGGCCGCTGGGCTTTCCGGTGATCATCGTCGGCGGGATCTATGGCGGGATTTTCTCGCCCACCGAGGCGGCGGCGGCCTGTGTGCTCTATGCGCTGATCCTGGAGATGGGTGTGTTTCGCGAAATGAACGTCAGGCAGTTGTACGCGACGGCGAAATCCACCGGGCTGATCACGGCGGTGGTGTTCATCCTTGTCGGGGCCGGCGCGGCGTTTTCCTATGTCATCAGCTTTGCGCAGATTCCGCAGCAGGTGCTGGGCAGCATCGGCATCGACGAGATGGGCGGCTATGGCGTGTTGTTCACGATTTCCATCGCCTTTTTCGTCGGCTGCATGTTCGTCGATCCCATTGTGGTGATCCTGATCCTTGTGCCGATCTTCGCGCCGGTGGTGGCCTCGGTCGGGCTGGACCCGGTGCTGGTGGGGACGATCATCACGCTTCAGGTCGCGATCGGGAGTGCGACGCCCCCGTTCGGCTGCGATATCTTTACGGCCATCGCGGTGTTCAAACGGCCCTATGCCGAGGTGGTCAGGGGCACGCCGCCCTTTATCATCATGTTGTTGTCGGTTGCGGTGCTGTTGATCTTTTTCCCGCAGATCGCGCTGTTCCTGCGTGATCTGGCATTCTCCAAGTGAGGGGGTCGTGATGTTCAGGAAGATACTTGTCGCCTATGACGGGTCCAAGGGGGCCGAGGCCGCGCTGGAGAAGGGGGCCGAACTGTGCAAGCTGACCGGGGCCGAGCTGATGGTGCTGACGGTGTACCGGCATCATTCGATCCTCGAAGCGTCGCTGTCCATGGTGCGGGGCAGCGACGAGAGCGGCGCCAGCCTGGACGATGCGATGCGCGCGGTGTCGCGCGAGGCGGCGGAGCACGCCAAGGCCCGCGCCGGGGAGCTTGGGGTCGAGTCGGTGCATGCCTTCATCAAGGGCGGCCCGTCGGCGCGCACCATCGTGTCCTTCGCGGAAGAAAAGGGCTGCGATCTGATCGTCGTCGGCTCGCGCGGGCTGGGCGCGTCGGAGGGCTATATGCTGGGCTCGGTCAGTCACAAGGTGACGAGCCTGACCTCGATCCCGGTGCTGGTGATCTGATCCGTCTTCGTTCCTGAGAACAGGGCACCGTCACGGTGGTGTCGGGGCCTGTTAATTCCTTGTTGATACCTCCCTTGCGTATCGGGTGCGGCGGCGGGCCGTGCCTGTCGTGCAGATACGTATGACATCCGGGCCGCGTGGGGCCGGGATGCGGAAAGGGAAGTCTCATGAACAAGGCAATCACCGACGGGGTCGTTTTCATGCCGCCCGAATTTGCGGGCGGGCTGGATGTGTGGTCGAGCGGGAACGGAACGCCCGGCGCGGATACCTATGACAACGCGGTCAATGCGGCCTTTGTCCCGGCGGATCAGGATTTTGGCGGGGCGCTGGAACTCCAGAAGGCCGATACGGTGCAAAAGCTGCGCTATATGGGGGAAACGCCGCTGTTGCCGGGCTGTTACCTGCGGATCAGCGCGCGGGTGAAGGCGGTGGCGGGCAATCTGCCATCGGTGCGCATCGCGGGCTGGGCCGGGGGCGCGGGCGGGGCGCATGTCGGCGGGCTGAGCGAGGCGGGCCCGGCGGTGAGCCTGACCAGCTATGGCGAGGTGGTCGAGGTGAGCGCGATTGTCGGCACCGGCGCGCGCACCGGGGTCGATATGGTGTGGGGGAGCGAGGCGCTCTATGGGCATTTCGGGCTGGACCTGACCGGCCCGAGCGGCGGCGTGGTGCGCATCGACGACATCGCGATCGAGGATGTCACCCATGTGTTCCTGCGCGATATGCTGAGCGTGGTGGACGTGCGCGACTACGGTGCGCTGGGCGATGGTGTGAGCGACGATTCCGCCGCCTTCGAGCGGGCCGATGCGGCGGCGAACGGGCGCGAGGTGCTGGTGCCGCAGGGTACCTATTACCTTGCCGACAGCGTGACCTTTCAGAACCGGGTGCGATTCGAAGGGTCGGTTGCGATGCCCGAGGACAAGATCCTTGGCCTGACGAAGAATTTCGACCTGCCCGCCTATATCGACGCGTTCGGCGATGACGAGGAACTGGCCTTCAAAAAGGCGTTTCAGGCGCTGCTGAACACGGCAGGGCATGACTCGCTCGATCTGGGGGGGCGGCTCATCGGGGTGCGCGCGCCCATCGACATGCAGGCGGCGCTGGCCAACCGGACCTATTTCAACCAGCGGCGGGTGATCCGCAACGGGCAGTTTTCGATCTATTCCGGCCCGGCCTGGGAGACCGAGGTGGCGACCTCGCAAGCGAGCTATTCGCCCAACGATCCCAAGCGGCTGACCGGGGTGGTGAATGTGGCCAACGTGCCGGTGGGCGCGCTGGTGGAAGGCAATGGCGTGGGGCGCGAGGTTTACGTGCGCGCGAAGAACATTGCGGCGCAAAGCGTGGAGTTGAGCGCGCCGCTCTACGATGCGGACGGCTCGCAGCTGTTCACCTTCCGGCGGTTCAAATACATCCTCGATTTCAGCGGGTTCGAGGATCTGGGGCGCTTTACCCTGTCGGATATCGAGTTCCAGTGCGGCGGTGAATGCAGCGGCATCCTGTTGCCGCCGACCGGCAGCGGCTTTGCGCTGCGGGATTGTTTCATCACGAGGCCGAAGGATCGCGGCATCACCAGCCATGGCGAGGGCTGTCAGGGGATGTTGATCGACCGCTGCCAGTTCCTGTCCAACGAAAGCCCGCTGGCCGCCGTGGACCGGCAGTCCATCGCGATCAACACCAATGCCAACGACGTCAAGCTGCGCAACAACCGGGCGGTGCATTTCCGGCATTTCGCGGTGATCGGAGGCTCCAGCACGATCGTGACCGGCAATCACTGGTTCCAGGGCGATACGTTGCAGAATTCGCCGCGCATGGCGGGGCTGGTTCTGACGCGTACCAATAACCGGGGCACGATCAACGGCAACTATGTGGACAACAGTTTCATCGAGTGGTCGAACGAGCACGATCAGGCGCCGGAGTTCGCGAACGAGTTTTCGTTCAGCCAGTTGATCGTGACCGACAACACCTTTCTGGCCAGCCATGTGGCGCGATGGTTCAATTTCTTCGTGGTCAAGCCGCACGGGGCGGGGCATTTCCTGAACGGGCTGACGATGACGGGCAATTCGTTCCGCATCATCGGCGATCCGGTCGACCGGGTCGAGGGGATCGACACCAGTTTCGCGGCGCTGGATTTCAACCGGTTCTCCAATGTCACCTTCCGCGACAACATGTTCAAGAACGTGAACCGCAGGGTGGCCAGTCCGATCATGATCGAACATACCGAGGCCAGCCCGGCGCAGGCCTGGACCATAGATGCCGGACCGCGCCTGCCGTTCGATGCCTGGGCGCAGGGGGTGGATGCGGTGGTGGCCGCGGGGCCGCTGCGCGATGACAGTGGCGCGGTTTACTATGGTACGCCGTATTACCAGGGCAAGCAGGGGCCGGAGAACGATCAGGTGGTGCTGCGCTGGAGCGAGGATGTGCAGGGGACGGTGCGGATCACGGTGCGGATCGACGACCCGATGTGACCGGGCGGCGGGGCTGGCGGCGTTCAGAAGTCGTGCCAGAGCGCGATTTTCGCCGCCAGTGCCCGGCTGTTCTTCAGCCCGGTCACCACGCCGATTTCGATGTGGCGACCAGGCGGGCCCTGTATCACCCAGGACGGGGCGAGCTTGAGATAGGCATCGCCCTGTAGCGGTTGTCCGGCCTGAAGTTGCAGGATGGTTTTGATGCGCGCTGTGGTGTCGAGGCCGAGTGTCAGGTCGCTTTCCCATGCGGTGTCGAACCTGTCCTGAAAGACGGTTGCGCGGATATCGAGCACCAGCCAGCCGGAGCGTCCGGCGATGTCGATCCCGCGCCCGAAGGACATGGCGGGGCGCAGCACCGGGCGCGAGTCCTGAACGCCCGAGCCGAGTTCCAGCGCGAGGCGCATGCCTCCGGGGGCCTGAGCGAAGGGGATGCGGGCGAAGGCGATGGCCTTGTCGAGCCCGCCCGGGTCTGCGCCGATATCGACGCCGAGCGTCAGCCGGTCGGACAGGCCATATTCGCCGTAGAGGGTTGCGTATCCCCGGTCGTGCAGGATGTCGCGTTCCCATGAAAATGACAGGAAGGTGTCGCCCTTGCCGCGCGGCCAGGGGCCGGCCTGCGCCATGCGCGCAGGCAGGGCGGCCAGCAGACCGCACAGGCATATCAGGAGCAGAACGCGCCGCATCGGCCCTCCGGTCAGACGGCCCCCACACGGGATTCAGTTATCCTTAGTCTTGGTAAACCGGCGGTTAATTTCTGATCGGGCGCGGTTAGAATTTGCGCTGTGACGCAAGGATGTTAGGCTGAAGCGTGTAAAAGGAGTTCCGCCATGCCTTTGATCCGTACCGACAACAGCTATCAGACCGTGATCACCACCTTCGAGATGACGCCCGGCACCTGTCAGGACCTTCTGGACGAGTTGACCAGCGCCTATGAGGAGTTCATTTCGAAACAGCCCGGCTTCATCGCGGCGGGGCTGCATGTGAACGATGCGCAGACCCGGATCGCCAATTATTCCCAGTGGAAGCGGCGCGAGGATTTTCAGGCGATGCTGCGCAGCCAGGAAATGCGCAAGCGCAATCGCCGGATCAACGAACTGTGCAAGGGATTCGAGCCGGTGATGTACGAGGTCGCCGGAACTTTCGACTGAATGAGCCGGGGTGACATGGACAAGGGGAACGAGAGCGGCGAGCGCGCGCTGGCCGACGAGCTCGAAGCGCTGCGCGCCGAGGTGGCGCGGCTGAACAAGCACCGTTTCGTGCGGATTCACAACTCGATCCCGCGGCTGTTGCTGTTCAATTTCGCGCGCGGCGCGGCCTTTGCGCTGGGCACGCTGCTGGGAGCGTCGATGATCCTGTCGATCGTGGTCTGGGGGCTGAGCCAGGTCGAACTTCTTCCGGTGATCGGGGAATGGGGCGCCGAGATCAAACGCCAGATCGAGGAAGCGACGGAATTGCCTTAGCATCTGACCTGCGTCAATGTTTCCCGGCACATGCCGTGCCATACTGTCATGAACTGCAATTGGAGGCCCTTATGTACAAGAATGTTCTCGTCCCTGTTTCCTTTGAGGAAGACCGCGATTCGGCGGGCGCGATAAATGTGGCGCGTATTCTGGCCGGCGACGGTGGCAAGGTGACCGTGCTGCATGTCATGGAGCAGATTCCGGGCTATGCCATTTCCTATGTGCCCGAGAATTACCTGGTGGAAAGCCGGCAGGCCATCGAGGCTGAACTGAGTGAAATGGCGTCGGCCCTGCCCAACGGTGTGGCCGAGGTGATCGACGGGCATTCGGGCCGCACCATTCTGGATTACGCCGAAAAGAACGGCGTGGATTGTATCGTGATCGCCAGCCACCGGCCCGGCATGCAGGATTTGCTGTTGGGCAGTACCGCGACGCAGGTGGTGCGGCATGCGGGCTGTGCGGTGCATGTGATCCGCTGAGACCGCGGGCGATTGGCGGTCAGGGTGCCACAGGGCCCGTCCCTTGCGGGGGCGGGCGTTTCGTGCTGATCTGATCCGTGTTCACGAGAGGGAGGAGTTTCGATGCGTTTCACGATCATTTCGGCCATGCTGGGCCTGTTGGCGATGCCGGTGGCGGCGCAGGAGCAGAAGCCGGTCAATATCCGGCCCTATATCCCCTCGGTCACGGTTCAGACGCCCTCGGGGCCGGTCGAAATTTCGCGCATTCAGGACAATGCGCATGAGATCACCGGCGAATGGGCGCGCACCTCGCGGGCCTGTCCGCCGTTCTGCATCCAGCCGATGACACCCGCACCGGGCGTGACCACGATTGGCGAGGTGGAATTGCTGGAGATGCTGGCCGACGAGGAGGCCGTGGTGGTGGACAGCCGCACGCCGGAGTGGTTTGCGGGCGGCACCATCCCCGGCGCGGTCAACATCCCCTATACGCAGGTGGTGGATCGTCTGGGCGAATTGGGCTGCGAAATCGACTTTGAGGGCTGGGTCTGCGACGAGGCGCGGCCCGTCGCCCTGTTCTGCAACGGGCTTTGGTGCGGGCAAAGCCCCACAGCAATCCGCAACATGATCGAGGTGGGATATCCCGCCGACAGGATTCATTACTATCGCGGGGGCATGCAAAGCTGGCGGGTGCTGGGGCTGAGCGTGACCGGGGCGTCGAACTGAGCCAGGGGCACCGGATGGCCGCGCCCCGGTTGCACCGCTGAGCCGGGCAGGCGACGGGGCGGCATTTCCGGCGCGTTCGGGGATTGCCCCTTGATCCGGGACGAAAAGAGAACAAATGTGGGGCGGAACCACGAGGACCGCCCCAGATATGCCCTATGCCCATTCCGATAAAACCCCGCCGATCCTGCACAGCCCCGCGCCGGACGTGAAAACGCGCGAAAAGCTGGAAGGCGGCAAGCGGTTCGAAATGGTGACGGAGTTCGAGGCCGCGGGCGATCAGCCCACGGCGATTGCCGAACTGACCGCAGGGGTGAACGAGGGCGAGCGCAATCAGGTGTTGCTGGGCGCGACGGGCACCGGCAAGACCTACACGATGGCCAGGGTCATCGAGGAAACGCAGCGCCCGGCGATCATCCTGGCCCCGAACAAGACGCTGGCGGCGCAGCTTTACGGGGAATTCAAGGGATTTTTCCCCCATAACTCGGTCGAGTATTTCGTCAGCTTCTACGATTACTACCAGCCCGAGGCCTATGTGCCGCGCTCCGACACCTATATCGAGAAGGAATCCCAGATCAACGAGCAGATCGACCGCATGCGCCACTCGGCCACGCGGGCGCTGCTGGAGCGGGACGATGTGATCATCGTGGCCTCGGTGTCGTGCATCTACGGGATCGGCAGCGTCGAGACCTATGGCGCGATGACGCAGGACCTGAAGGTGGGCGAGGAGTACGATCAGCGCAAGGTCATGGCCGATCTGGTGGCCCAGCAATACCGCCGCAACGATCAGGCGTTCCAGCGCGGCAGTTTCCGGGTGCGGGGCGACAGCCTCGAAATCTGGCCGGCGCACCTTGAGGATCGGGCATGGAAGTTGAGCTTTTTCGGGGAGGAGCTTGAATCGATTGGAGAATTCGATCCGCTGACCGGCGAGAAAACCGGCAGTTTCGAGCAAATCCGCGTCTACGCCAATTCGCACTATGTCACGCCCAAGCCGACCATGCAGCAGGCGATGGTGAATATCCGCAAGGAGCTGCGCCAGCGGCTGGATCAATTGGTGGGTGAGGGCAAATTGCTGGAGGCGCAGCGGCTGGAGCAGCGCACGAATTTCGATCTGGAGATGCTGGAGGCGACCGGCGTCTGCAACGGGATCGAGAATTATTCGCGCTACCTGACAGGGCGCGCGCCGGGCGAACCGCCGCCCACGCTGTTCGAATTCATTCCCGACCATGCCATCGTGTTCGCCGACGAATCCCATGTCAGCGTGCCGCAGATCGGCGGCATGTACCGGGGCGATTACCGGCGCAAGTTCACCCTGGCCGAGCATGGCTTCCGCCTGCCGAGCTGCATGGACAACCGCCCGCTGAAGTTCGAGGAATGGGACGCCATGCGCCCGCAATCGGTGTTCGTCAGCGCCACCCCCGCCGCCTGGGAACTGGAGCAGACGGGCGGGGTGTTTACCGAACAGGTGATCCGCCCCACGGGCCTTTTGGACCCGGAGGTGGAAATCCGGCCCGTCGAAATGCAGGTGGATGATTTGCTGGACGAGGTGCGCCGGGTGTCGGAGGCGGGCTATCGCACGCTGTGCACTACGCTGACCAAGCGCATGGCCGAGGATCTGACGGAATACCTGCACGAGCAGGGCATTCGCGTGCGCTACATGCATTCGGACATCGACACCATCGAGCGGATCGAAATCCTGCGCGACCTGCGCCTCGGGGCGTTCGACGTGCTGGTGGGGATCAACCTGTTGCGCGAGGGGCTGGACATTCCCGAATGCGGGCTGGTGGCCATTCTGGATGCCGACAAGGAGGGATTCCTGCGCTCGGAAACCTCGCTGATCCAGACCATCGGGCGCGCGGCGCGCAATGCCGAGGGGCGGGTGATCATGTATGCCGACAGGATCACCGGCTCGATGCAGCGGGCCCTGGACGAAACCGACCGCCGCCGCACAAGGCAGATCGCCTATAACGAGGAACACGGCATCACGCCCGCGACGGTGAAGAAGAATGTCGATGACATTCTGGCCGGGCTCTATCAGGGCGACGTGGATATGAACCGGGTGACGGCGACGGTGGACAAGCCGATGGTGGGCAGCAATCTTCAGGCCCATCTGGACGGTTTGCGCGCCGAGATGCGCAAGGCCGCCGAGAATCTGGAATTCGAAGAGGCCGCGCGCCTGCGCGACGAGGTCAGGCGGCTGGAAGCGGTCGATCTGGCCGTCCACGACGACCCGCTGGCCCGGCAACAGGCGGTGGAGAAGGCCAGCGAGGACGCGGTGAAAGCGCGCGGGCGCTCGACAGCCGGGCGTCCGGGGCAACGCGGGGGGAACGTGAAGCGGCGGGGGCGGTAGAGCAAAGGGGAGGGTGCGCAGTGAATGCGCATCGTTTGCGCGGGGTGTTTCGGGCATGGTGCGCAGTGAATGCGCACCCTACGGGGGCCTCGTTTAACGTGATTTTAACCATACCTGCGCCAGTCTGCGTCCCATGCAGAACCGGAATTCTCCTCTTTCGCCCGAAATATGGCTCAACGATCTGTTTGCGTCCAAGGCGGTGCAGCAGGGGGGGTGATCCGGCGCAAGGCGCGGGATGTGGAGCGTTTTGTGGGGATGGAACTGTTCCTGCGTGAAATCCATCGACGGGGGGTTCAGGTGGCGGAGAACTCGGGGCAGATCGTGATTTTCTGCAACCGTGCGCCCGTGCGGTGGCTGTCGGGGCCGGTGCCGCTTTCTTGAAAAGAAAGCGGTTCGAAATCTTTTCAGGATTTCGGTCAGAGAAGATGGCCCGACTTGGCGGCCTTGGTGGCGAGGTAGGCGCGGTTATGGGCGTTTTCGCCCACTTTCAGGGGCACGCGTTCGGTCACGCTGACGCCGCATTCTTCCATCTTGGCGATCTTGCCGGGGTTGTTGGTCAGCAGCCGCACCGAGGAAAAGCCCATGCGCTTGAGGATTTCCGCCCCGATGCGAAAATCGCGCTCGTCATCCTCGAACCCCAGGCGGTGGTTGGCCTCGACCGTGTCGAACCCCTGATCCTGAAGGGAATAGGCGCGCATCTTGTTGGCGAGGCCGATGCCGCGCCCTTCCTGGTTGAGATAGAGCAGCACGCCCGCGCCTTCGGCCCCCATTTGCGCCAGCGCGCCGCGCAGTTGCGGGCCGCAATCGCATTTCAGGCTGCCCATCAGGTCGCCGGTGAAACAGGCCGAATGCAGGCGCGCCAGAACCGGCTTGTCGCGCGGCGGCTGGCCGATTTCGATGGCGTAATGTTCCTCGCCGCCGTCCTCGGGGCGGAAAATGTGCAGCCGTCCGGCCTCGGACACCTGCAAGGGCAGGCGGGCGCTGACCACCGGGTGCAGGGGGCTGGTTTCCGATATCATCGCGGCGGCGGGCGTGGCGGGCACGCGCGTCAGGCTGTGGCTGGCGGCAAAGCTGTCGGGGTCGGAGAGGTCCAGTACCAGCGCGGCGGGCAGGAGGCGGGCCGATTTGACCAGCGACAGGGCAAGGCGGTGCAGCGCGGCATCGCCGCCGCGTTCGGCCATCAGGGGGCCTTTCATCGGGGTTTTCAGATCGTCGGCGGGATCGGCCACGCCCAGAACCCAGGGCAGGCTGGCATCCGGCGGCAGGAGGATGCGCGCCACGTCGCCGTCATAGGCGCGGGCCTTGAGCGTTTCGGCGCGGCGCGCGGTGATCGCCAGCATGGGCCGCCCGCCAAGCGCGCGCAGGTCCGCCAGGCGTTGCGCATCCAGCGTTTCGGCGGCCAGCACCAGTGCCGCGCCGTCCGCGGACTCGAGCACGACGGGCACGCCCATACGCAGATCGGCGCGGGCGCGTGCAAGCGTTTCTGTCAGGTCCGGGGCAAGGCTCATGGTGCGGTGTCCTTGGGGTGTCTTCGTTGTTACTGTGTAACATCTAGCCCCTTTTGCAGGGAATTGAAATATACGCCCCCGATTCAACACGTCGCTGTGAGGCCGCTGTTGCATATCTTGTGCAATCGCCCTGGCTGCCACATCTTTCCGGCATCCAGTACGAGGAGCCATTTGCATGGGACAGCTCAAGAAAATTCTTCTGGTCGATGACGATGACGACCTGCGCGAGGCGCTGAGCGAGCAGCTTGTGATCACCGAGGATTTCGACGTGTTCGAGGCCGCCAACGGGGCCGAGGCGATGACCAAGGCGCGCGACGGACTCTACGATCTGGTGATTCTGGATGTCGGCCTGCCCGACACCGATGGCCGCGAACTGTGCCGGTTGATGCGCAAGCAGGGGGTCAAGGCGCCGATCATGATGCTGACCGGCCATGATGGCGATGCCGACACCATTCTGGGCCTCGATGCCGGGGCCAACGATTACGTGACCAAGCCGTTCAAGTTTCCGGTGCTCCTGGCGCGAATCCGGGCCCAGCTGCGCCAGCATGAACAATCCGAGGACGCGGTGTTCCAGTTGGGGCCGTATACCTTCAAACCGGCGATGAAGATGCTGATCGACGAGGACGACCGCAAGATTCGTCTGACCGAGAAGGAAACCAACATCCTGAAATTCCTGTATCGTTCCCCCGAGGGCGTCGTTGCGCGCGACGTGCTGCTGCACGAGGTCTGGGGTTATAATGCAGGGGTGACGACGCATACGCTGGAGACCCATATCTACCGTCTGCGCCAGAAAATCGAACCCGATCCGTCGAATGCACGTCTTTTAGTGACGGAAACAGGCGGGTACCGCCTCTTGGCATAGGGCAAAGATAGCTTATGTTAGGGTGACTGGCATGCCACGCAGGTTTTGACGCAGGTCAAGGATAGCGCCTGCATGCGGTGGTATGCTGCAAGAGTTCCCGTTGCATGTGCGGGTTATCGCATGCACCTCCCTGTTGGACTTACCCCGGCTTTGCGCCGGGGTCTTTTTTTGTCGGGTCGGGGTGGGCATGGCGGCGCGGGCTATTTCCGAGGGTGTCGCGGCGCGCGCTTCGCGGTATAGAGCGGATACGGAATTCGAACGCACAGGCAAGGAAAGGGACACTCATGGCATTCACGCTGGCGACATGGAACATCAACTCGGTCCGGCTGCGCGAAGGGCTGGTCGCCCGGCTGTTGCAGGAAGAAGGCCCGGATATCCTGTGCCTTCAGGAATGCAAGAGCCCGGTCGAGAAAATCCCGCGCGACCAGTTCGCCGCCCTGGGCTATGGCCATATGGTGGCGCGCGGACAGAAGGGATATAACGGCGTTGCGATCCTGTCGCGCCTGCCGCTGGAAGATGCGGGAGACATGAATTTCGCCGCGCTTGGCCATGCCCGCCACGTGGCGGCGCGGCTGGAAAACGGCACGGTGATCCATAACTTCTATGTGCCTGCGGGGGGCGACAAGCCCGACCGTGCCATCAATGAGAAATTCGGCCAGAAGCTGGATTACCTGACAGAAATGCGGGACTGGTTCCGCGACAGCCGCCCCGAAAAGGCGATTCTGGTGGGTGACCTGAATATCGCCCCGCGCGAGGACGACGTGTGGTCGCACAAGCAGCTTCTCAAGGTGGTCAGCCATACTCCCATCGAGGTCGAACATCTGGGCAATGCCCAAGAGGCGGGGGGCTGGACGGACGTGACCCGCGCCGATATTCCCGAAGGGCAGCTTTATAGCTGGTGGTCATATCGCGCGCGGGACTGGGACGCGGCGGACAAGGGGCGCAGGCTGGATCATATCTGGACGTCCGGCGATCTGAAGAACGCCTTTCATTCCAGCCGCATTTTGCGCGCCGCGCGTGGCTGGGACCAGCCCAGCGACCACGCCCCCGTATTCGCGACATTCGATTTATAGCTTTACGTTGTCGCAATTTAGGTAAGGAAAACCTGACCTATCAATTTGCCCCCCGATCAGAAAGAACAACCGCGGGGGGCCAAACAGTAAACGGTTCATGAATGCGAGTGTCAGAGGTTTGGCCCTCTTGGGCGGTGGCGCTGTCTTGTGGGCTTTGGCTGCCGCCCCCCTTGTGACTCTCAGGCCGGTGTCCGGGGCGGAACACTCTCGGGCGCAAGGGGATGAGTGCGCTGCCCTCTTGCAACATGCGCGCGGCTGCTCCATGTAACCGGGGAATACACGCACAGCATCCGGAGCCCGAGACATGCTTGAACTTGGTGGCCAAACCCCTCCTGCAACCGATCTGATCAAGGACGTGAGCGAGGCGGACTTCATGAGCGAAGTCGTCGAAGCCAGCCAGACCGTTCCGGTCATCGTGGATTTCTGGGCACCGTGGTGCGGCCCCTGCAAGACGCTCGGTCCGGCGCTGGAAGCGGCGGTGACCAAGGCCAAGGGCGCGGTCAGGATGGCCAAGGTCAATGTCGATGAAAACCAGATGATCGCGGGCCAGTTGCGGGTGCAGTCGATCCCGACGGTCTATGCTTTCTGGCAGGGGCAACCTGTGGACGGGTTTCAGGGCGCGGTTCCCCCGTCGGAAATCGACGCCTTTGTCGAACGTGTCGTGCAGGCCGCCGGGGGCGATGCCAGCGGCGGGCTCGACGATGCGCTTGCGGCGGCCGAGGAGATGCTGGAGCAGGGCGCGGCGACCGATGCCGCCCAGACCTTTGCCGCGATCCTTCAGGAGGATGCGCAGAACGCCGCCGCCTATGGCGGGCTGGTTCGGGCCCATATCTCGATGGACGATCTGGAACAGGCCGAGGCGATCCTGAACGGCGCACCCGCCGAGATATCGCAGGCCCCGGAACTGGAGGCGGCCCATGCTCAGCTTGAACTGGCGCGGCAGGCGGCGGATGCCGGACCCGTGGGCGAATTGCAGGACAAGGTCGAGGCCGATCCCAACGACCATCAGGCGCGGTTCGACCTGGCCCAGGCACTGAACGCGACCGGGCAGACACAGGAGGCGGTCGATCAGTTGCTGGAACTGTTCCGCCGCGACCGTGAATGGAACGACGCGGCGGCCAAGCAGCAGCTGTTCACCATTTTCGAGGCGCTCAAGCCCAATGATCCCATCGTTCTGAACGGACGCCGCAAGCTCAGCTCGATGATATTTGCCTGACCGCCTGTGCGGGCTAGGTTGACCGATATGTTCAACGCATCCGATCTGCCCGATGTCATCCCGGTCTTTCCGCTGCCGGGGGCGTTGCTGTTGCCGCGCTCGCGTCTGCCGCTGCACCTGTTCGAGCCGCGCTATCTGGCGATGCTCGACGATGTGCTGAAGACGCCGGAGCGGCTGATCGGCATGGTGCAGCCCAATCCCGGCCCGGCCTCGGCCCCCGAGAGCGGCAAGGACAAGGGCTTGCACGCCATCGGCTGCGTCGGGCGCGTCACCCAGTTCTCGGAAACCGAGGACGGGCGATACATGATCACGCTGACGGGGCTTTCCCGGTATCGGATACTGGAAGAGGTCGAGGGGTTCACCCCGTACCGGCGCGCGCGCGTGTCCTGGGAGGGGTTCGACCGCGATCTCGGACCGGCGGATGCCGACCCGGAGTTCGACCGCGCGGCGTTTCTGGCGCTGCTGGGGCGTTATTTCAAATCGCGCGAGTTGCAGACCGATTGGGAGACGCTGGAGCAGGCCGAGGACGAATTGCTGATCAATTCGCTGTCGATGCTCCTGGGGTTCGAGCCCGAGGACAAGCAGGCGCTGCTGGAGGCGCCGTCGCTGTCGACACGGCGCGAAACGCTGGTGACGCTGATCGAATACGCCCTGCGCGGGGGCGACGACAGGGAGGTCGTGCAATGAACGATACCGCCGAAGACAGCCGTCATGATCATGCCGGGTTCGACCGGCGCATGCTGGAGGCGCTGATCTGTCCGCAGTCGCAGGTGACGCTGGAATATGACGCCGAGCGTCAGGAACTGATCAGCCGCGCCGCCGGCCTGGCCTATCCGATTCGCGACGGGATTCCGGTGATGCTGCTGGACGAGGCGCGCCGGCTGGACGACTGACGGGTCAGGTGGCCTTGCGGGCGCGGGCGGCCATGACATCGTGCCCGAGGGTCAGCGTATAGGCTTCGAGCTCGTGCAGGGCGGTATCGGCGGCGGCCGCGTCCTGCGTGTCGAGCGCATCGGCGATGCGGGTGTGCAGGCGCTCGATGGTTTCGCGTGAGCGGGCGGTGAAGGTGATCATGTTCATCAGCGGCTGCATCGCCTCGACCGCGCCCGCCAGCTGATAGCTGAGCACCGGATTCCCGGCGGCATCCACGAGGGCGCGGTGAAAGGCCACGTCCGACGCGCAGAAGGATTCATCGGACAGGCCCGGCTGGGTCTGGCGGTGAATCTCGGCGCGCATCGTGGCGAGATGATCGGCGCTGCGGCGCGCACAGGCCAGCGGCGCGCAGGCGCGTTCCAGCGCATAGCGGGCCTCGCAGGCGGTTTCGAAACTGACGGCGTTCATCGACAACAGCAGCGTCGAGGTGGTGACGTGCTGCCCGTAAGCCTCTTCATAGCTGAGCCGTTTGACGAAAGCCCCGCCGAAGGCGCCGCGCTGCGTGCGGATCAGCGATTGCGCCGCCAGCCGTTTGAGTGCCTCGCGCACGGTGGGGCGGGAGACCTCGAACTGCTCGGCCAGTTCGGCCTCGGAGGGCAGGCGCTCGTCCACGATCATGCGCCCCTCGACGATGGCGTCGCGGATGGCCTTGGCGATCTGGGCCGAGAGGTCGGTTTTGGTGTTCGGGTCGATTTTCATTTGTCTTACATTTAAATGTCTGACAATTTAAAGGCAAGCGATGAGTCGCATGAGGGTGAGATGATTTCAGCACGGATCAGACGGATGACGGGCCTGCACTGGCTGACGCTGTTCGGTGTGATCGTTCTGGCCTGGGCGCTGCTCTATGCGATGGCCTTGCCCGAGAGCCTGAGGGCGGCGGGGCAGGTTTACGGGGCCGAGTTCCTGGCCAGCCTGTGCGTGGTCACGCCCGACGCGGCGGGATTCGGGCGGATCACGGTCATGTGGGCGCTGATGTCGGCGGCGATGATGGCCCCCACCGCCCTGCCGGCGCTGGCCACCTATGACGAGTTGCCAACGACCGGGCGGTCGGGGTTTGCCGCGCTGCTGGCGGGGTATCTGACGATCTGGCTGGGCTTTTCGCTGCTGGCGGCGGGGGCGCAGATGGGGCTTTACCGGGGCGACCTGGTCAGCGCCTTTGGCGACAGCCGCTCGCGAATCTTGTCCGGGGTGCTGTTACTGATCGCCGGGGCGTATCAGTTCAGCCCGGTGAAAGAGGCCTGCCTTGCCAAATGCCGCGCGCCGCTGACCTTTTTCATGCAGCACTGGGACGAAGGCGCGTGGCGCAACGGGCTGCGGCTGGGGCTGGTGTGCCTTGGCTGTTGCTGGGCGCTGATGGCGCTGGCCTTTGTGGGCGGGGTGATGAACCTGGCCTTCATGGGACTCGCCACGGCGATCATGATCATCGAGAAACTGCCCGATCTGGGCCGCTGGCTGACCCGTCCTTTGGGGGCGGGGCTGGGGCTGGCCGGGCTTTGGATGCTGGCAGGCGGAATTTGAAACGGAGGAGAGTGAAACATGCCGTTCGACGAGTTGGGCACGGTGCCCTGGACCATCAAGGGGGAGTTGATCCTCAACTGCAACTGCACGGTGTTCTGCCCCTGTGTCGTCAGCCTTGGGAAACATCCGCCGACCGAAGGTCATTGCCAGGCCTGGGCCGGGGTGCGCATCGACGAGGGGCAGTATGGCGATGCCGACCTGTCGGGGCTGAACGTGGGGCTGATGCTGGAAATTCCGGGCCTGATGGCGCGCGGCAACTGGAAGGCGGCGGCCTATATCGACGAGCGCGCCAGCGACGAGGCCTATGAGGCGCTGGTCAATATCTTCAGCGGCAAGGCGCGCGGCACCACCGGGCTGTTCAGCTTGCTGGTCAGCGAATTCCTGGGCGCCGAGCGCGCGCCGGTGGTGTTCGAAACCGAAGGCAAGGCGCGCCGCCTGATGGTGGGCAAGAAGATCCAGGGCGAGGTGGTGCCGGTCGAGGGCAAGGGCGGCGAGGATATCGTTGTGACCAACACCGAATACTGGATGGGCCCCGACATTACCGTGGCCACCGCCACCAAGGGGCGGGTGCGCGCCTTTGGCCGGGTGTGGGATTTCGACGGGCGCAGCGCGGAAATCTGCCAGATCGACTGGCACGGGCCCCGCTGATGATCGGCCCGGCGTATCCGCGGCAGATGGCGCGCTACAACGCGTGGCAGAACCGGCAGATACATGCCGCGCTGGACGGCGCATCGCTGGACGATCTGCGGCAAGGTCACGGCGCGTTCTTCGGCTCGATCCTGGGAACGCTGAGCCATATCCTGTGGGGAGACCGGATCTGGATGAGCCGGTTCGCCTCCGATCTGGTCGGTGCGCCCGAGGGTGGGATCGAGGGCAGCCCGGGGCTGTGCCCGACCCTCGCGGTGTGGAGTGCCGAGCGGTTCGTGACCGATGCGGCCATCGCCCGTTGGGCCGACAAGCTGCATGCGCTGGACCTGACCGGCGATCTGACATGGCATTCGGGCGCCTTGGGCCGCGAGGTGAGCAAGCCCAAGGCGCTGTGCGTGGTGCATATGTTCAACCACCAGACCCATCATCGCGGGCAGTTGCATGCGATGATGACACGGGCGGGGTTCGATGCGCCGGTCAGCGATCTGTTCGCGATGCCGGGGACGTAGGCGCCTGTTGCGAGCGAGGGAGTGAGGGGCCAGCCCCTCACACTCCCCGGAGTATTTTGGGAAAGATGAAGCAGGGGGCTGGCCCTGATTGCGCGAAGGGAGAGACAGATGTTCAACGCACTGGTTGTGGACAAGGACGAGGACAGCGGCAAAACAAGCGCCGCAGTGACGCAGATCGGGGTCGATGACCTGCCCCATGGCGAGGTTCTGGTGGCGGTGGATTATTCCACGGTCAACTACAAGGACGGGCTGTGCATCGGGCCGGGCGGCGGGCTGGTGCGCCGCTATCCGCATGTGCCGGGGATCGATTTTGCCGGCACGGTCGAAGAGAGCAGCGATGCGCGCTACAAGCCCGGCGACAAGGTGGTGCTGACCGGCTGGCGCGTGGGTGAGGCGCATTGGGGCGGCTATGCCCAGAAGGCGCGGGTGCTGGCCGACTGGCTGGTGCCCTTGCCCGAGGGGCTGGATACCCGTGCGGCGATGGCGGTGGGCACCGCCGGGCTGACCGCGATGCTGTCGGTCATGGCGCTGGAGGATCACGGGCTGGAGCCGGGTCACGGGTCGGTTCTGGTGACCGGGGCCGCGGGCGGCGTGGGCAGTGTCGCCACGGCGATCCTGGCCAATCTGGGCCACGAGGTGGCGGCGGTGACCGGGCGGCCAGAGACCGGCGCGTACCTGAAAGGGCTTGGCGCGAGCCAGATCGTTGCGCGCGAGGAGTTGACCGAGGTCACCCGGAAGCCGCTGGAATCCGAGCAGTGGGCGGGCTGCGTCGATGCGGTGGCGGGCGTCATGCTGGGCCGGGTTCTGAAGCAGATGAAATACGGCTCGTCGGTTGCGGCCGTGGGGCTGGCCGGTGGCGCGGCGATCGAGGGGGCGCTGATCACGCCCTTTATTCTGCGCGGTGTCAACCTGCTGGGGATCGACAGCGTGATGCAACCCTATGACAACCGTTTGCGCGCGTGGCAGCGGCTGGCCAGCGACCTGCCGATGGACAGGCTGGAGGCCATGGTGCAGCCCGCGACGCTGTCGGACCTGCCGGGGTTGGGGCGTGATATCCTCAAGGGGCAGATCAAGGGCCGGGTCGTGGTGGATGTGAACGCCTGAGATCGTCCTGCGGGGCCGCATATGTCGCGACTGGCATGGAAAACGGCGTGGTTGATTGATTTTCGGCCCCGCGCCGCGTTACCGTCGATGCAAGGGGCATCCTGCGGAGCCGCCGCAGGCCCCCGTTCGGCGGAGCGCACAGGCGGCCTGTCCGGTTTCGGACAGGAGCGGCGGTGCAATCCGCGCGACAGGAGGATAGTGAATGTTCAAGAAGATCATGACGCCGGTCGATCTGGCCCATAAAGGCGATCTGACCAAATCTCTGGCCGTTACGGCCGACCTTGCAAAGCAATACGGCGCCGACGTGGTTTATGTCGGGGCCACGACGCCGACGCCCAGTTCGACCGCGCACAACCCTGCGGAGTACAAGGACAAGCTGATGGCCTTTGCGGCGGAGCAGGCCGAGGCGCACGGGATCAATGCCACGGCGGACATGGTGATGGCGCATGACCCGACAACGGATATCGACGATGTGCTGATCAAGGCCGTCAAGGACGAGGGCGTCGATCTTATCGTGATGCAAAGCCACATGCCGAACATTCTCGATTACATCTGGCCATCGAATGGCGGCAAGGTGGCCGAACATGCCAAGTGCTCGGTTTTCGTGGTGCGCGGCTGATATGAAGGACGCGCGGTCCCGGCACTTGACGCCGGGGCTGCGGCGCGACCTTTTGCGCGAGGGCTTGCTCTGAGCGGCGCAGGGGGTAATGTGGCCTTTCCTGAAACGGCCACGCAAGGAGCATCGGGTGAAGGACAACGGCGATCTTGTGATCCGCCCGGTGCGGGATTCGGATGCCGACAGGGTGTGGCCCCTGTTGCGTGATGTGATCCGCAAGGGCGACACCTATGCCATCGACCCGAACCTGACACGCGACCGCATGCTGACGCAGTGGGTCGAGCAGCCCCGCGCCACCTATGTGGCCGAGCGCGAGGGCGAAATCCTGGGCAGCTACTACATCAAGTCGAACCAGGCCGGGAACGGGGCTCATGTCTGCAACTGCGGTTACATGGTGGCCCCTTCGGCCCGTGGGCAGGGGATCGCGCGCGCCATGTGCCTGCACTCGCAGGACGAGGCGGTCAAGCTGGGCTATCTGGCGATGCAGTTCAATCTGGTCGTGTCCACCAATACCGGCGCGATCCGCCTGTGGCAGTATCTGGGGTTCGAGACCGTGGGCCGCCTGCCGGGGGCGTTTCGCCACCCCGAGGCGGGGCTGGTGGATGCGCTGGTGATGTATAAGTGGCTGGAGCCTGCGCAGGGCTGACTGCGCCTTTCGGGACATCCTGGGAAACCGTGCGGGAATTCATGGGACCGCGCCATGGGAATTCATGGGCGGGGTCTGTTCACGCGCCGAATCACGGGGGTGTGATCGGTGCGATTGGCCCTGAGCGTACCTGATTTCAGCTGAAATTTCTGACCGGGCTGCTGATTTATGGGATTTTTTCGGGAAAGCATGGGAAAAATTCGGCCTTGCCTTAGTCTACTATATGTTGTGTTAGATGACGGTATATTCCGCTAAGTTATGCGTTCAGGCGTGCCGATTTAGCACATCATGTTGTTTTTGAAGGCTACTAAGAACAAGATCATGTGCCTGTTTCCCGCAAAAACTTATTGATTTCCATGAAATCCCATGGCATCCCTTTAATCACGATGAGGACGGGAACAAAGGGGCGCAACAAAGACCCCGAACAAAAAACTCCCAAGTCAGGTTTCATACAGGCACCCGCTTTCATCGAACGAAGAGATCCGGCGCGCGGGCGAGCAGACATCCCCCCAGGTGGCGCGCGCAGTCGGACATCCCCGCGAGGCGGGACGAGGGCGGCGGATTGGGCAGTGGCAGCAGCTCAGTCCGTCGTTTCGTTTCAGGGGGGGGGGACGATTTCAACCGGGGCGACAGAGAGGCGGACGGGACAGTGGTTCGCAGGTTCAGAGGCGAAAGCCACCACAAGGTGGACAGCAAGGGCAGGGTCTCGATCCCGGCCTCTTTTCGCCGTGTCCTCGAAGCCTCCGACCCGAACTGGACCGAAGGGCTGAACCCCGAACTGGTCATCGTCTATGGCGATCACCGCCGCAATTACCTTGAATGCTACACCATGGACGCCATCGCCGAGGTCGACGCCAAGATCGACGCGTTGCCGCGCGGCTCGATGGAGCGCAAGATGTTGCAGCGCCTGTTCCATGGTCAGTCTTATCCGACCAATGTGGACGAAACCGGGCGTCTGGTTCTGCCGGCCAAGCTGCGGCAGAAGATCGGGCTGGAGAGCGAGGCGTTCTTCATCGCCGCCGGTGACACCTTTCAGGTCTGGAAGCCCGAAACCTACGAGGAAGAAGAGCTGGCCAAGACCGAAGAGTGGCTGGACGATCTGCCCGAGGATTTCGATCCGCTGTCCTTCCTGGATGGGCCGAAAGGGGATTGACGGATGGCTGCCGCTGCCCACGCCCCCGATACCGCCCCGCATATTCCTGTTCTTCTGCGCCCGCTGCTGGAGGCCGTTACGCCCGTTCGGGGCGTTTGGGTCGATGGAACCCTTGGCGCGGGCGGCTATACCCGTGCGCTGCTGGAGGCCGGGGCCGAGCGTGTGATCGGCGTGGACCGCGACCCGCTGGCGCTCGAGATGGCGCGCGAATGGGGGGCGGAGTACGGCGCGCGGCTGGACCTGGTGCAGGATACGTTTTCCAACATGGACGATCATGCGCAGGGCGTGGATGGCGTGGTGCTGGATCTCGGCGTGTCCTCGATGCAGCTCGACCGGGCGGAGCGGGGGTTTTCCTTCATGCAGGACGGCCCGCTGGACATGCGGATGAGCCAGGACGGCCCGAGCGCCGCCGATCTGGTGAACGAGGCGCCCGAAAGCGATCTGGCCGATATCCTGTATCTTTATGGCGAGGAACGCGCCAGCCGCCGGATTGCCCGTGCGATCACTCGTGCCCGCGAAGAAAGCCCCATAAAGACCACCTTTCAACTGGTTGAAATCGTGGAAAAATGCCTGCCGCGCCCCAAGCCGGGGCAGGCCCATCCCGCGACCCGCAGCTTTCAGGCCTTGCGCATCGCGGTGAACGATGAATTCGGTGAGCTGGTCGCCGGGCTGGAGGCCGCCGGACGGGCGTTGAAACCCGGCGGGCAACTGGCGGTGGTGACCTTCCATTCGATCGAGGACCGGATGGTCAAACGCTTCCTTCAGGCCAAGTCCGGCGGGGGCGGGCGGGGCAGCCGCCACGCACCCGAGCTACAGGCCATCGCGCCGGAATTCGAGGTCCGAAACCGCAAGGCCATTGGCCCGGACGATCGGGAACTCGGTGAAAATCCACGCTCGCGCAGCGCCAAACTGCGCATAGCGATCCGCACCGATGCACCGGCCACGCCGGCGGATCGCAAGGCCATTGGCATGCCGTTGCTCAAGGGGGACAGATAATGCGCAGCCTGTTTTACGTTCTGACCGCTTTATCGGTGATCGGCCTGGCCTTTTGGGCCTATCGCGAGAATTATGAAACCCAGGCGGCGCTGAACCGCGCCGAGAGGCTCCAGCTTCAGATTTCCGATGCCCGTCAGCGCCTGCGCGTGCTGAATGCCGAATGGGCCTATCTGAACCGGCCCGACCGTCTGCGCGATCTGGCCGAGATCAATTTCGACAAGCTGGGCCTTGTGCCGCTGCAACCCTATCAGTTCGGCCGTATCGACCAGGTGGCCTTTCCGCCCGAGGACGAAACCCTGCCGATCCTGACCCCGGTCGAGGTTTCCAATATGAACATGGAGGACACGCAATGATCCGCACCCCGCTGCGTCCGCTGGCCCGTATCCTCGAAGCCCGTGCCAGGGGCGAAAACCCCGATGCCATCGAGCGCGAGAATATCCGCATCCGGCACGAACAGATGCGGGATCGCGCCCGCGTGCGCGCCGAGGGGCGTCTTCTGGTTCTGGGGGCGATGTTCTTTTGCGCCTTCGCGGTGATCGGCGGGCGGATGGGCGTTCTGGCCAGTTCCGAACCGTCCGAGCCGCGCAGTTCCATCGCCGGGGCGCAGATACTGGCGCAGCGCGCCGATATCGTGGATCGCAAGGGCCGTATCCTGGCCACCAATTTCGAAACCCACAGCCTCTATGCGCAGCCGCCCCAGATGATCGAACCGGAGCGGTCGGCGGACGAGCTGGTCAAAATCTTTCCCGATCTGGATCGCGAAAGGCTGATCAAGGATTTTACCGGCAAGCGCAAGTTCCTGTGGATCAAGAAAAAACTCAGCCCCGAACAGAAACAGGCCGTGCATGACATCGGCGAGCCGGGCCTGTTGTTCGGTCCGCGTGAAATGCGCCTTTACCCCAACGGAAAGCTGGCCGCGCATGTGATGGGCGGGGCGAGTTTCGGCCGTGAGGGCGTCCATGCCGCCGAGGTGATCGGCGTGGCGGGTATCGAAAAGCAGTTCGACGAACGCCTGCGCGATCCGGCGCATGGCCACGAGCCGCTGACCCTGTCGCTCGACCTGTCGGTGCAGGCGGCGGTCGAGCGGGTTTTGCATGGCGGCATGACCCTGATGAATGCCAAGGGCGCCACCGCGATCCTGATGGAGGCGAAAACGGGTGAGTTGATCTCGGTCGCGTCGCTGCCCGATTTCGATCCCAACGACCGGCCCCGCCCGCCGACCGAGGGCAATCCCAGCGACAGCCCGCTGTTCAATCGCGCCGTTCAGGGGGTTTACGAACTGGGTTCGACCTTCAAGATTTTCGCGGTCGCGCAGGCGCTGGAACTGGGTCTGATCAACCCGTCGACGATGATCGACACCACGGGGCCGCTGCGGTGGGGCAGGTTCCGCATTCGGGACTTCCACAATTACGGGCCGGAACTGACCGCGACCAAGGTGATCGTCAAATCCTCGAACATCGGCACCGCGCGTATCGCCCAGATGATCGGGGCCGAGCGTCAGCAAACGTTCCTTAAAAAACTCGGGTTCTTCGATCCGACCCCGGTCGAGATCGTCGAGGCCGCAGGCGGGCAGCCCCTGTTGCCGCCGAAATGGTCCGAATTGTCGACGATGACGATTTCCTATGGTCATGGCCTGTCGGCCAGCCCGATGCACCTGGCCGCCGCCTATGCCACGCTGGCCAATGGCGGGCGCAAGGTGACACCCACATTGCTGCGTCAGCCTACTGCGCAGCTTGGTCCGCGCGTGATGTCGGAACAGACGGCGCGCGTGGCGCTGGACATGCTGCGCAAGGTCGTCACCGAAGGCACCGCCAGCTTTGGCGAGGTTCCGGGATACGCCGTGGGCGGCAAGACCGGCACCGCCGACAAGCCCAAGGAACGGGGCGGCGGGTATTACGAGGACAAGGTGATCGCGACTTTCGCCAGCGTCTTTCCGGCTCATGACCCGGAATACGTGCTGGTGGTCACGCTGGACGAGCCGGTGGAAACCTCGGGCGACGAGCCGCGCCGCACAGCGGGCTGGACAGCCGTACCCGTGGCCGCCGAAATCATACGTCGCGTCGCTCCCCTGCTGGGGCTTCGCCCACAGATTGAACCCGGCGAACTGGCTGCTATAACGCTGACAGCGAACTAGGCATGACGCGCGGGGACATATGGTGGCGGGCCAGACGAAATCACTGACGGAACTCGGCCTGACCGCGCAAGGCGGCAAGCGGGCGCAGATCACCGGCCTGACCGTGGACAGCCGCGAGGTGGCCGAGGGGGTTCTCTTCGCGGCGTTGCCCGGCACCCGCGTGCACGGCGGCGAATTCATTCAATACGCGTTGCGCATGGGGGCCGCGGCCATCCTGACCGATTCAAGAGGCGCGCGGTTGGCGGCTGACGATCTGGCCTTGTATGACAATGTCGCCCTGATCGTGGCCGAAGACCCGCGCCAGACACTGGCCTATACCGCCGCCCTGTGGTTCGGGGCGCAGCCCGAGGTGATGGTTGCCGTGACCGGCACCAACGGCAAGACCTCGGTCGCCAGTTTCTGCCGCCAGATCTGGATGGAACTGGGGCTGGAGGCTGTGAATATCGGCACCACCGGCGTCGAAGGCGCGTTCGAGGCGCCGCTGGCCCATACCACCCCCGAGCCCATCACCCTGCACCGCGTTCTGGCCGAGGCCGAGGCGGCCGGCGTGACCCATGCGGCGATGGAGGCGTCCTCGCACGGGTTGGAGCAACGCCGCCTCGATGGCGTGCATCTGCGCGCGGCGGGCTTCACGAACTTTTCGCAGGACCATCTGGATTACCACGCCACGTTCGATGAATATTTCGCGGCCAAGGCCGGGCTGTTCGACCGCGTGTTGCCCGAGGATGGCGTCGCGGTGCTGAACGTCGACGATCCCAGGGGGCAGGCGATGGCCGAAATCGCCAGCGCGCGCGGGCAGGACCTGATCACGGTTGGCCGCCGCGAGGGGAGCGATCTGCACATGCTGGCGCAGCGGTTCGATCCTACCGGGCAGGAATTGCGCTTTGACTGGCAGGGCCGGATACACCAGGCCCGGATGCCGCTGATCGGCGGGTTCCAGGCGGAAAACGTGCTGCTGGCCGCCGGTCTGGCCATTGCCGCCGGGGCCGATGCCGAGCGCGTCTTTGAAACCCTGCCGCATATGAAAACCGTGCGGGGCCGGATGCAGCTGGCCGCGACCCGCGCCAATGGCGCAGCGGTTTTCGTGGATTTCGCCCATACGCCCGATGCCGTTTCGACCGCCCTCAAGGCGTTGCGCCCGCATGTGATGGGCCGCCTGATCGCCATTGTCGGCGCGGGCGGGGATCGTGACGCGGCCAAGCGCCCGCTGATGGGCAAGGCGGCGGTGGAAAACGCCGATCTGGTGATCGTGACCGACGACAACCCCCGCTCGGAAGATCCGGCAACGATCCGCGCCGCGGTGATGGCGGGCGTCGCCACAGCGGGCGGCGCCGACTCGGCCACCGAGGTGGGCGACCGGGCCGAGGCGATCCTGCGCGGAGTCGATATGCTGGGGCCGGGCGATGCGCTGCTGATCTGCGGCAAGGGCCATGAATCCGGGCAGATCGTCGGCGACGACGTGTTTCCCTTCGATGACAGCGAACAGGCCAGCGTCGCGGTGTCGGCGCTCGACGGGGGCCTCGCATGACGCTCTGGACGGCACGGGAGGCCGCAGCGGCCACCGGCGGGCGCAGCACCTGCGACTGGCAAGCCACCGGCGTTTCGATCGACACCCGCACCATTCAACCCGGCGATCTGTTCGTGGCGCTGAAGGCGGCGCGCGACGGGCATGATTTCGTGGCGCAGGCGCTTGAAAACGGGGCTGCCGCCGCACTGGTCAGCTGTATTCCCGACGGGTTGGACGACAGCGCGCCGCTGCTGATCGTGGAGGACGTGCAAACCGGGCTCGAGGCGCTTGGCCGCGCCGCGCGGGCCCGCACGCAGGCCCGCGTGGTGGCCGTGACCGGCTCGGTCGGCAAGACCTCGACCAAGGAAATGCTGCGCGATGTGCTGTCCCGACAGGGCCGCACCCATGCCGCCGAGGCAAGCTATAACAATCATTGGGGCGTGCCTCTGACGCTGGCCCGCATGCCTGCCGGGACCGAATTCGCGGTGATCGAGATCGGCATGAACCACCCCGGCGAAATCGCGCCGCTGTCACGCCTGGCGCGGCCCCATGTGGCGATGATCACCACCGTCGCGCCCGCGCATATGGAGGCCTTCGAGAATCTCAACGGGATCGCGCGGGAGAAGGCGGCGATCTTCGAAGGGCTGGAAGAGGGCGGCGCCTGCATCTTCAATGGCGATCTGGACAAAACGGTGACGCGCACCATCGAAGGCGCGGCATGCGCAACGGGCGGCTCGGTGTTCCGCTTCGGGGCGGGCGAGGACTGCCAATACCGCCTGATATCGGTGCAGTTGACCGCAGATGCCACGGTGATCCGGGCTGAACTGCCCTCGGGGGCGCAAATCGTGAAACTGTCGGCGCCGGGACGGCATTTCGCGGCCAACGCTCTTGGGGTTCTGGCGGTGGCCGAGGCCCTGGGCGGTGACGTAACGCTCGCGGCGCGCGATCTGTCCAGGTGGCGGCCCCCGGCGGGGCGGGGCACACGCGAGCGGATCGTGCTGGATACGGTGGACGATCTGTCGCTGACGCTGATCGACGATGCGTTCAACGCAAACCCCACCTCGATGGCTGCCTCGCTCGAAGTGCTGGCGGCCACGACGCCCGAGGATGGCGTCGGGCGGGTGTCCAGGGGGCGGCGCATCGCCATTCTGGGCGATATGCTGGAACTGGGCGCGGATGAAACCGCCCTGCATGCCGGTCTGGCCGATCTGCCCTTTATCGCCGATCTGGACGTGATTCATTGTGTCGGCCCGCGGATGCGGGCGCTATGGCAGGTTCTGCCGGAGCACAAGCGCGGCGTATGGTGCGAAACGGCACAGGAACTGGCGGACCGCGCCCGCCGTATGATAGACGCGGGCGATGTCGTGCTCGTCAAGGGCTCCAAGGGCAGCAAAGTCAGCCTTGTGGTCGATGCGCTGCGACGCGCCATGCGGCCTTCGGGCCGGGAAACAGAGGACAGTTGAATGCTTTACTGGTTGACCGCGTTGTCGGATGGCGGGGATATCTTTAACCTTTTCCGCTACATCACCTTCCGCGCGGGCGGGGCCTTCATGACGGCGCTGCTGTTCGGTTTCCTGTTCGGGCCGCCGCTGATCAACGTGCTGCGCAAGCGCCAGGGCAAGGGGCAGCCGATCCGCAGCGACGGCCCGGAAAGCCACATCGCCAAGACCGGCACCCCCACCATGGGCGGGTTGCTGATCGTGGGGGCGCTGCTCACCTCGACCCTGCTTTGGGCGCGGCTGGACAATCCGTTCGTCTGGCTGGTGCTGTTCGTGACGCTGGCCTTCGGCCTGATCGGGTTTGCCGATGACTACGCCAAGGTGTCCAAGCAGAACGTGTCGGGCGTGCCGGGCAAGGTGCGCCTCGGGCTCGGTTTCCTGATCGCCGGGATCGCCTCGTACTGGGCGTCAGTCTATCACCCCGAAACATTGCAGTTCCAGCTGGCCCTGCCGGTGTTCAAGGATACGCTGATCAACCTCGGCTGGTTCTTCGTACCCTTCGCGATGTTCGTCATCGTGGGCGCGGCCAATGCCGTGAACCTGACAGATGGGCTGGACGGTCTGGCGATCATGCCGGTGATGATCGCGGGCGGCGCCCTGGGGGTGATCGCTTATGCGGTGGGGCGTGTGGACTTTACCGAGTATCTCGATGTGCATTACGTCCCCGGTACGGGGGAAATCCTGATCTTCGCCGCTGGCCTGTTCGGTGGTGGCCTTGGGTTTCTGTGGTACAACGCCCCGCCTGCGGCGGTGTTCATGGGCGATACCGGCTCGCTGGCGCTTGGCGGTGCCTTGGGCGCGATTGCGGTGGTCACCAAGCACGAGATCGTCCTTGGCATTGTCGGCGGGTTGTTCGTGGTCGAGGCGCTCAGCGTGATCATTCAGGTGCTCTATTTCAAACGCACCGGCAAGCGGGTGTTCCTGATGGCGCCGATCCATCATCACTATGAGAAAAAAGGCTGGGCCGAGCCGCAGATCGTCATCCGGTTCTGGATCATCGCCCTGATTCTCGCGATGGTCGGGCTGGCGACGCTGAAGGTTCGCTGATCCCGCTTGGTGGGCTGTTTCATCTTTTGTACGAAACGCGCGTACGCTTTGTACGAACGTCCAGCGTGCGCCCGGTTTATCCGCAGGCCGCACCGCCCCGGCACCGACGCGATACCGACACGATACCGAAGGGCCTGAATGGGGGCGCGGCCCTTGTTAACAAAGGGATTCGGCACCGTCGCCCGGCCGGGAGCGTCCGCAAGGCGTAACACTTTGTTAACCCGCTTGCGCGCGGGGCGTTGTGGGGGCAGTTTGGCGTGGTGAACTATCGAAGGAAACAGGCATGATCGAGGTGCAGGGCGTATCCGGGCAGCGTGTGGCGGTGCTGGGGCTGGGGCGGTCGGGCCTGTCGGCGGCGCGGGCCTTGCGGGCGGGTGGCGCGCAGGTTCTGGCATGGGACGACAACCCCGCCGCGCGCGAGGGCGCGTCCGAAGAAGGGTTTGAAATCAAGGATTTATCGCGCGATGGCGTGTTCGATGACATCGCGTCTCTGATTGTCAGCCCCGGCATTCCGCATCTTTATCCGCAGCCCAACAAGGTGGTCGCCAATGCCTTGCGGGCCGGGGTGCCCGTGGACAACGATATCGGGCTGTTCTTCCGCTCGTTTTCGGGCACCGGATGGGAGGCATACGATCAGCCGCCCAAGGTGATCGCGGTGACCGGAAGCAATGGAAAATCAACGACTTCGGCGCTGATTCATCATGTTCTGGAGGAGGCCGGAAAGGACGTGCAACTGGCCGGGAATATCGGGCGTGGGGTGCTCGATATCGACCCGCCCGGCGATGGCGGTGTGGTGGTGCTGGAACTGAGCAGTTACCAGACCGAACTGGCCCGTGCCCTGACACCAGATATTGCGGTCTTCACCAACCTGACCCCCGACCACTTGGACCGGCACGCCGGTCTGGGCGGGTATTTCGCGGCCAAACGGCGGCTGTTCGCCGAGGGCGGGCCGGATCGTGCGATCATCGGCGTGGACGAGGACGAGGGCCTGTTCCTGGCCGGGCAACTGGCCGTGGGGCGCGGCGACGACCGGGTGATCCGGGTGTCGGCCGATCGCAGGCTGTCGGGGCCGGGGTGGTCGGTGTTCGCGCGCAAGGGGTTCCTGTCGGAGTACCGCAAGGGCAAACAGGCCGGGTCGATAGATTTGAGGAATATCAAGGGCTTGCCGGGGGCGCATAACCACCAGAACGCCTGTGCGGCCTATGCGGCCTGCCGCACCCTCGGGCTGGCGCCCAAGGTGATCGAGCGGGCCTTTCAGTCCTTCGGAGGGTTGCCGCATCGCAGTCAGGTGATTGCCGAGAAAAATGGGGTCGCTTTCGTGAACGACAGCAAGGCGACGAATGTGGATTCGGCGCTCAAGGCCTTGATGGCGTTCGATAAAATCCGCTGGATTTGCGGCGGGCTGGCCAAGGAGGGCGGGCTGTCGGCGCTTGTGCCGGGGTTCGGCCATGTCGCGAAGGCCTATGTCATCGGGCGCGAGGCGGCGGAATTTTCCCTGCAATTGGAAGGGCTTGAGGCTGAGGTCTGCACCACGATGGAGCGCGCCGTCGCCCGCGCCATGGAGGATGCGCAGCCGGGCGAGACGGTCTTGCTGGCCCCTGCGGCGGCCAGTTTCGACCAGTACGACAATTTCGAAAAACGCGGCGAGGATTTCATCCGCCAGGTCACGTCCCGCCTCTGAGCGTTTCGTACGTTTTGTACGATGTGTACGCGGGTTTTGTACGAAAATCGGGGGTGCGGGGAGAATTTGCGTCCATCAGGGGCGCAAATCGCGCGGGCCCGCCGGGTCCGCCACCACCACAGCACGCCGGGAGGGGGACGTTGACCCTGGACGTCAAAACCGGCATCAATCAGAGGGAGATATTAAGAGACGGGAAACACCTTTGATGAGATATTTCAGCGCAACATTCGGCGCCACCCTGTTGGCGCTTTTTCCGATGACATCACCCGCTGCGGCGCTCGGTGCGGATCGTGACGGGTACTATTCCGCGAACGACCAGCGCGCCGCCATTCTGGATTGCAAGCATGAGTTGGGCCGGGGTGGCCGGGCGGTTTTTCAGGCGGTCTGGCAGGAATATCCGCTGGCCGGAAATTCCGTTCTGCGCATTCTGCCGCGCGGTGGCGTCAGCAAGGAGGATGCCCGGTGGATCAATGCCTGTGCCGATGAAAAGCTGGGCCGTGCGCGTATCCCGGCAGGGAAGAAACCGCGCAAGGCGCTGCGCGGGACATGCCCGCGATACGCGCCGGTCCTTTATGGCGGCGCGGCCTACTGTATCGGGCGCTGATCAGGGGATCGGGCCTGCGGCAATGGCGTGCCCCGCCGCCCAGCCCGAGGACCAGGCCCACTGGAAATTGTAGCCCCCGAGCCAGCCGGTCACGTCCACGGCCTCGCCGATGAAGAACAGGTTGGGCAGGGTTTGCGACATCATGGAGCGGGACTTCAGGCCCGCCGTGTCGATGCCGCCCAGGGTGACCTCGGCGGTGCGGTAGCCTTCGGAGCCGGTGGGCCTGAGACGCCATTCGCGCAGGTTTCGGACCATTTCGGCCAGCGCGGCGTCGGACTGATCGGCGAGGTTACCGTTTGGTAACAGGTCCGGGGCAAGATGCTCGACAAGACGCGCGGGCAGGTGGCGGGCCAGTTCGGTGGTCAGCTTGCGCCGCCCCTCCTGCTGACGTTGTGCGCGCAGGGTTTCAAACAGGTGACCGCCGGGGTCGAGGTCGATCAGAATATCCTCGCCCTCGCGCCAGTAGGAGGAGATTTGCAGGATCGCGGGGCCGGACAGGCCGCGATGGGTGAACAGGACGGATTCGTCGAACGCGGCGCGCGCATTGGACACCCGCGCCGGGGCGGACACGCCCGAGAGACCGGCAAAGCGCTGATCGGAAAAGGTGAGCGGCACCAGCGCCGGGCGCGTTTCGCGCAGGCCATGCCCGAATTGCGCGGCGATGTCATAGGCCAGCCCCGTCGCGCCCATCTTGGGAATCGACTTGCCCCCGGTGGCCACCACGAGATGGCGCGCGGTGACGGTTGTGCGCCGGCCCTCGCGGTCGAGCGTGGCGATGAAGCGGCTGCCGTCATGGGTCAGCTCGGCCAGCGTGGTCTGTAGCCACAGATCGGCCCCGGCGCGGGCCATTTCCGCGCGCAGAAGGGCGATGATCTGCCCGGACTTGCCGTCGCAGAACAACTGCCCGAGGGTCTTTTCGTGATAGGCGATGCCATGGCGCGCCACGAGGTCGATGAAATCCCACTGGGTATAGCGTGACAGCGCGGATTTGCAGAAATGCGGATTGCCCGACAGGAAGTTTTCCGGCCCGGCATGCATGTTGGTGAAATTGCAGCGCCCGCCGCCCGAGATGCGGATTTTCTCGCCCGGCGCCCTGGCGTGATCGACGATCAGGGTGCCCGCGCCCGCATGGGCGGCGCACATCATACCGGCGGCCCCGGCGCCGAGGATCAGTGTGTTGACCTGCATGGGCGCAGGATGTGGCGCATGGGGCGGGTGGGGTCAATCGGTTTCGCGGCCCTGCGCCCGGTGGCCGGTGCCGGATGCCTCCGGCGGGGATATTTCGGGCAAGAAGAAGGGGGTGCGTCGGGTCTTTCTGGCGGTGAACATACGCAATGGGGCGGCGGGTGCGTTTGCCTCCGGTCCATGCGTGGTGCGCCGCGCATGGTGTCAAGAACGCTTCCCACGGGGCCGTTCTGCTGCTAAACTATGCGAACAGACCCCGAAAAGGGGCGGGACATGAGGCAGTAGTCGGCGGTTCAGATGACAGAAATGGTCTATGGCACGATCCCTGTGCGGGAGTCGGAGCCTGTTCTTCCCAAGTGGTGGCGGACGATCGACAAATGGTCGATGTCCTGTGTCCTGATCCTGTTCGGGATCGGGATCTTGCTGGGGCTGGCGGCATCGCCGCCGCTGGCGGAAAAGAACGGCTTTGCCCCGTTCCATTACGTGGAGCGGCAGGCGGTGTTCGGCGCGCTGGCGCTGAGCGCGATGATGCTGACTTCGATGATGAACCCGCGACTGGTGCGGCGGCTGGCCGTTCTGGGGTTTCTCGGGGCCTTCGTGGCGCTGATGCTGCTGCCGTTTTTCGGCACCGATTTCGGCAAGGGCGCGGTGCGGTGGTATTCGCTGGGCTTTGCCAGTGTGCAGCCGTCGGAATTCCTCAAGCCCGGTTTCGTCGTGGTCGCGGCCTGGATGATGGCGGCCAGTCAGGAGATCAACGGCCCGCCGGGGCGGAGCTGGTCGTTCTTGCTGACGCTGGTGATCGTGGTCTTTCTGGCGATGCAGCCCGATTTCGGGCAGGCCTGTCTGGTGCTGTTCGGCTGGGGCGTGATGTATTTCGTGGCCGGTGCGCCGCTGTTGCTGCTGATCGGCATGGCGGTCTGCGTGGTGCTGGCGGGCAGTTTCGCCTATTCCGGCTCCGAGCATTTCGCGCGCCGGATCGACGGGTTCCTGAGCCCCGATGTCGACCCCAACACGCAGCTCGGTTTTGCCACCAACGCGATCCGCGAGGGCGGGTTTTTCGGCGTCGGCGTCGGTGAGGGCGAGGTCAAGTGGAGCCTGCCGGATGCGCATACCGATTTCATCATCGCCGTGGCGGCCGAGGAATACGGGCTGATTCTGGTGCTGGTCATCATCGCGCTTTACGCCATTGTCGTCGTGCGCTCGCTGATGCGCCTGATGCGCGAGCGCGATCCGTTCATCCGTCTGGCCGGGACCGGGATGGTGGCAATGTTCGGTGTGCAGGCGATGATCAACATGGGGGTGGCCGTGCGCCTGCTGCCGGCCAAGGGCATGACGCTGCCCTTCGTCAGCTATGGCGGGTCCTCCCTGATTGCCGGAGGCATCGCCGTGGGCATGCTGTTCGCCTTTACCCGCACCCGTCCGCAGGGCGAGATCGGGGATATCCTGCGCGGGAGGGGCCGATGAACGGCAAGGCGCCTTTGCTGGTGATCGCCGCGGGCGGCACGGGCGGGCATATGTTTCCCGCCCAGGCGCTGGCCGAGGTGATGCTGCGCCGGGGCTGGCATGTGCGGCTGAGCACCGATGCGCGCGGGGCGCGCTATGTGGGGGGCTTTCCGCATTCGGTGGAGATCGAGCAGGTGTCCAGCGCGACCTTTGCGCGGGGTGGCGTTGTCAACAGGCTGCTGGCGCCGTTCCATATTCTGGGCGGTGTATTGGGCGCGACGGTTCGGATGCTGCGCGAGCGGCCCGCCGTGGTGGTGGGGTTTGGCGGGTATCCGACGATCCCGGCGCTTGGGGCGGCGTGGCTGTTGCGCCTGCCGCGCATGGTGCATGAGCAGAACGGCGTATTGGGCCGGGTGAATCAGATATTCTCGAAAAAGGTGGACCGTGTGGCCTGTGGCACATGGCCGACCGCGCTGCCCGAGGGCGTCGAGGGGGTGCATGTGGGCAACCCGGTGCGTGCCGCGGTGCTGGAACGGGCGGGGGCGGCCTATATCCCGCCGGGGGATTACCCGATGTCGATTCTGGTGATCGGCGGCAGCCAGGGCGCGCGTATCCTGAGCGACGTGGTGCCCGGCGCGATTGCGGCCCTGCCCGAGGAGCTGCGCCGCAACATCCGGGTCAGCCACCAGGCGCGGGACGAGGATGGCGAGCGGGTCGCCGCGTTTTACACCGAACACGGGATCGACGCCGATGTGGCCGGGTTTTTCCGCGATGTGCCGCGCCGGATGAGCGAGGCGCAGCTGGTGATCAGCCGGGCCGGGGCCAGCAGCGTGGCCGATATCAGCGTGATCGGGCGGCCCTCGATCCTGATTCCCTATGCGGCGGCGGCGGCGGATCATCAGAGCGCCAATGCGAAGGGGCTGTCGCAGGCCGGGGCGGCGATCGTGATTCCGGAATCGAAACTTGCGGTCGAGACGCTTTCGGAGCAGATAGCCAGCGTTCTGACGACTCCCGAAGGGGCCCTTCAGATGGCGCAGGCCGCGTTGAGCGTGGCGCTGCCCGACGCGCCGCAGCATCTGGCCGACATGGTCGAGGCGCTGGCGGCGGGTGCCGGCAGGGGGGACGAGCAATGAGGGATTTCGCGCGTGAAGGAGAGCCTGTGATGAATGCCGCGACCAAACTGCCCGGAGATGTGGGCCCCATTCATTTCGTGGGGATCGGGGGCATCGGCATGTCGGGCATTGCCGAGGTTCTGCTCAATCACGGGTATGTGGTGCAGGGCAGCGACCTGAAACGCTCGGCGATCACAAAGCGGCTGGAAGGCATGGGGGCGACCGTGTTCGAGGGGCAGGCGGCGGAGAATCTCGAGGGGGCCGAGGTGGTCGTGATCTCGTCGGCGATCAAGCCGGGCAACCCGGAACTGGACGAGGCGCGCCGCCGGGGCCTGCCCGTGGTGCGCCGGGCCGAGATGCTGGCCGAGCTGATGCGGCTGAAATCCAATGTGGCCGTGGCCGGAACCCATGGCAAGACGACCACCACGACGATGGTGGCCGCGCTGCTGGATCACGGGAATTTCGACCCCACGGTGATCAATGGCGGGATCATCCACGCCTATGGCAGCAATGCCCGCGTCGGCGAGGGCGAATGGATGGTGGTGGAGGCCGACGAAAGCGACGGCACCTTCAACCGCCTGCCCGCGACCATCGCCATCGTGACCAATATCGACCCCGAGCATATGGAGCATTGGGGCACCGAGGAGAACCTGCATCGCGGGTTCTACGAGTTCGTCAGCAATATCCCGTTCTACGGGCTGGCGGTATGCTGTACCGACGATACCGATGTGCAGGCGCTGGTGGGCAAGCTGACCGACCGGCGCGTGGTGACCTACGGGTTCAACGCGCAGGCCGATATCCGGGCGGTGAACCTGCGCTATGAAAAGGGCGTGGCGCATTTCGATATCCGCTTGCAGAACGAGGACAAGACCATCGAGGGCTGCACATTGCCGATGCCCGGCGATCACAATGTCAGCAACGCGCTGAGCGCCGTGGCGGTGGCGCGTCATCTGGGCATGAAGGATGTGGAAATCCGGCAGGCGCTGGCCGCGTTCGGCGGGGTGAACCGCCGCTTTACCCGCGTGGGCGAGGTGAACGGCGTGACCATCATCGACGATTATGGCCACCACCCGACGGAAATCGCCGCCGTTCTCAAGGCCGCGCGGCAGGCTTGCGAGGGGCGGGTGATCGCGGTGCATCAGCCGCACCGTTACAGCCGCCTGCACAATCATTTCGACGATTTCTGCGCCTGTTTCAACGAGGCCGATGTCGTGGCGATTGCCGAAGTCTATGCCGCGGGCGAAGACCCGATAGAGGGCGCGACACGCGACGATCTGGTGGCGGGGCTGATCCGGCATGGCCACCGCCATGCCCGCGCCATCCGGGACGAGGACGATCTGGAACGGCTGGTGCGTGAACAGACACGGCCCGGCGACATGGTCGTGTGCCTTGGGGCGGGCACGATCAGCACATGGGCCAACGGGCTGCCGGAGCGCCTGAAGCGCATGTAACGATCACCGGGGGGACCGGGGGCAACGAACCCCCGGTTTACGATAAACGGGAAGGGCGTGAGATGAGCGAACACCTCAAGCGCCGGATCGGGCTGGGCCTGCTGACCGCCTATGGCGTGGGCGTCATGGTCGGGGCCGGAATTTACGTGCTGGTCGGCGCGGTGGCCGCTGAGGCGGGCGTCTGGGCGCCGTTGTCCTTTGTCATCGCGGGGCTGATCGCGGCCCCCACGGCATTGAGCTATGCCGAGTTTTCCACCCGCCTGCCGGAAGCGGCGGGCGAGGCGGTTTTCGTCGAAAAAGGTTTGGGGCGCGCGTGGCTGGGCATGCTGGTGGGGCTGGCCATCGTGGCCGCCGGGACGGTTTCGGCGGCGGCGGTGCTGCGGGGCGGCACCGGCTATCTGCTGAGCGTGGTCGATCTGCCTTTTGCCGCGACGGCGATTGTCATGGGGCTGGTGCTGGTCGGGGTTGCGATTGCCGGGGTGCTGGAAAGCCTGACCGTCGCGGCCCTGTTCACGGCGGTCGAGGTTCTGGGGCTGGCGCTGGTGGTCTGGGCCGGGGCAGGGGCCGAGCCGACGGCGGATTACGCCGCGCCCGCCGCGATTGTCTGGCCCGGCGTGGCCTCGGCGGCGGTGCTGGCGTTTTTCGCCTTTATCGGGTTCGAGGATATCGTGAACATGGCCGAAGAGGTGCGCGATCCGCTGCGCACCCTGCCGCGTGCGATCCTGATGTCGCTGGTGATCACCAGCCTGCTGTATGCGCTGGTCAGCTGGGCCGCCGTGCGTGCGGTGCCGCTGGAGCAGCTTGGCGCGTCCGAGCAGCCGCTGGCGCTGGTCTGGTCGAGCGCACGGGGCGGGAGCGCCGGGTTCCTGTCGCTGATCGCCGTGGCCGCGGCGATGAACGGTATCCTGGCGCAGATCGTCATGGCCAGCCGGGTGATGTTCGGCGTGGGGCGGCGGCACCCTTCGCTGGCGGTGTTTCATCATGCGCATCCCCGGTTCGGCACGCCGGTTCTGGCCACGGCCCTGATCGGCGCGGCGGTGATCGCCATGGCGGTTCTGTTGCCGGTGGCCGATCTGGCCGAGGTGACCTCGGCCATTCTGTTGTCGGTCTTCGTGCTGGTCAATGCGGCGCTCATCGCCATGAAGCGGGCAGAGCCCGAGGCGGCGTTCCGGGTGCCGATGGCGGTGCCCGTGGTGGGCCTGCTGGCGGCCATGGGGGCGCTGGCCGTCAGTTTCGGAGTGGGATCATGAGCCTGTCGCTGATCCTGGCCTTTCTCTGGGCCATTGCCGCCAATGTCCTGGCGATGATCCCCAGCCATGACAATCACTGGCGCCGCGCCTATGCGCTGATCGCCGTGGGGGTTCCCATTCTGGGCTATGTCACCTATCAGAACGGCCCATGGATCGGGCTGGCGGTGTTGCTGGGCGGAATGAGCCTGTTGCGCTGGCCGGTCATCTATCTGGGGCGCTGGATGCGCCGGAATGTGGGGAACAAGGATGCGGATGCCTGAAACGCGCGGCAAGCTGACGGAACACCGGGTTTTGTCGGATCTGACATGGTTGCGCGTGGGCGGGCCTGCGGACTGGCTGTTCCAGCCCGCCGATGTGGAGGATCTGGCCGCGTTCCTGCGCGATTTGCCGCCGGAGGTGCCGGTTTTCCCGATGGGGGTGGGCAGCAACCTGATCGTGCGCGACGGGGGGCTGCGCGCCGTGGTGATCCGCATGGGGCGGGGGTTCAACTATATCGAAATCGAGGGCGACCGGGTGCGCGCGGGCGCGGCGGCGCTGGATGCGCATGTGGCGCGCAAGGCGGCGGCGGCGGGGCTGGACCTGACCTTTTTGCGCACCATCCCCGGCGCGATCGGCGGCGCGGTGCGGATGAATGCCGGGTGCTATGGCATCTATACGGCCGATCATTTCGTCGAGGCCACGGCGGTGACGCGCGCCGGCGAGGTGGTGACGCTGACGGCGGGTGATCTGAATTTCCGCTACCGTCAGACCGACCTGCCCGAGGGATGGGTGATCGTCGAGGCGGTGTTTGCCCCGCCAAGGGGCGAGGCCGGGGCGCTGGAGGCGCGCATGGCCGAGCAACTGGCCAGGCGCGACGCCACCCAGCCCAGCAGGGAGCGCACCGCCGGCAGCACCTTTCGCAACCCTGCGGGGTTTTCCAGCACGGGGCGCGCGGATGACGTGCATGACCTGAAAGCGTGGAAGGTGATCGACGATGCCGGGATGCGCGGCGCGCGCATCGGAGGCGCGCAGATGAGCGAGAAGCATTCGAACTTCCTGATCAACACCGGCGGTGCCACGGCGCAGGATCTGGAAGCCCTGGGCGAAGAGGTGCGAAAAAGGGTTTTCCAAAACAGTGGAATAGAGTTACATTGGGAAATCATGAGGGTCGGCGAACCGGCCCCGTGACGCCAAGGCAGGCGACAGAATTAAACAGGGCCGGAAAACGGTCCGGTACTTTGAGGCACAAATTGGGACTTTCGAGCAGAAAATCCCCGATTGTGGCGGTGATCATGGGCGGACCTTCGGCCGAGCGCGAAGTGTCGCTTTCCACAGGACGTGAGTGCGCCGCCGCATTGCGGGAAGCCGGTTACGAGGTGATCGAGGTGGATGCGGGCCGTGATCTGGCCGCGCGTCTGACGGATGCCGCGCCCGATGTCGTGTTCAACGCGTTGCATGGCCGCTGGGGCGAGGATGGCTGCGTGCAGGGGCTGCTGGAATGGATGCGGATTCCGTATACGCATTCCGGCGTGCTGGCCTCGGCGCTGGCGATGGACAAGCAGAAATCCAAGGATGCCTACCGCGCCGCCGGGCTGCCGGTGGTCGAAAGCGTTCTGGCCCCGCGGGATGAGGTGCGCACGCGCCATGTCATCGCGCCGCCCTATGTCGTGAAGCCCAACAACGAGGGTTCGTCGGTGGGGGTGTATCTGGTGCATGAGGCGGCGAATGCGCCGCCTGCGCTGTCCGATGACATGCCCGAACAGGTGATGGTCGAGGCCTTTGTGCCGGGGCGTGAACTGACCGCCAGCGTGATGGGCGACCGGGCGCTGACCGTGACCGATATCCTGACCGAAGGCTGGTACGATTACGACGCCAAGTACAAGGAGGGCGGATCGCGCCATGTGGTGCCCGCCGACCTGCCGGACGAGATTTTCCAGGCCTGCCTCGATTACGCGGTGCGCGCGCATGAGGTGCTGGGTTGCCGTGGCCTGAGCCGCACCGATTTCCGCTGGGACGAGGCGCGCGGGCTGGACGGGCTGATCCTGCTGGAAACCAACACGCAGCCGGGGATGACGCCCACCTCGCTGAGCCCGGAACAGGCGCAGGCGGTGGGGATTTCGTTCCCCGAACTGTGCCACTGGCTGGTGGAGGACGCATCGTGCAACAGGTGACGCGCCCCGATCCGGCCCCCTCGCGCTGGTCCTACAGGTTCCAGCGGCTGATGCTGACGCCGCTGTTCCGTCTGGCCCTGCGGGTGGGCATTCCGTTCTGCCTGACCTTTGCCGTCGGCACATGGTATCTGGCCGACAATGCGCGGCGTGAGGCGATCCTGCTGAGTGTGGCCGACATGCGCGAGCAACTGGCCACGCGCCCGGAATTCATGGTGTCGCTGCTGGCCGTCCAAGGCGCCAGCACCGGTGTCGAGGAAGATATTCGCGAGATTTTCCCTTACGACCTGCCGGCCAGTTCCTTCGATCTGGATCTGGGGCATGTTCAGCAGATGGTGCAGGGCCTGCCCGCCGTGGCCGAGGCCAGCCTGCGCATCCGGCAGGGGGGTGTTCTGGTGGCCGAGGTGCGCGAGCGCGAGCCGGTGGCGGTATGGCGGACCCGTGACGGGCTGGGCGCGGTCGATGCCGAAGGCGTCGTCGTGGACGATCTGGACAGCCGCGCGGCGCGTGCCGACCTGCCGCTGATCGTGGGCGAGGGGGCCGATCGCGCCGTGCCCGAGGCATTGGAAATCCTGCGCGCCGCCGCACCGCTCAGGGAGCGGGTGCGCGGTTTGGTGCGTATGGGCGAGCGGCGGTGGGACGTGGTGCTGGATCGCGGCCAGCGCATCCTGTTGCCCGAGGCCAACCCCGTGCGCGCGCTGGAGCGGGTGATCGTGCTGGACGAGGTGCAGGAGACGCTGGCGCGCGATGTTGTTGTGGTGGACATGCGGCTGGCCGCGCGCCCGACCCTGAGAATGAGCGAAAACGCCGTCGAAGAATGGTGGCAGGTAACAAGAATGACAGTAGGGGCAGAATAAGAAAATGATCGAGCTCTACGAATCCCAACGAGCGATGCGCAACATGCGCAAGGCCGCGATGCAGCGCGGCGTGGTCGCGGTTCTGGATGTGGGCACATCCAAGATCGCCTGTCTGGTCCTGCGCTTCGATGGGACCGAGCGCCTGTCCGAAGCCGATGGAATCGGCGCGATGGCGGGGCAGGCGGGATTCCGCGTGATCGGCGCGGCGACGACGCGGTCGCGCGGGGTGCGCTTTGGCGAGGTCAGCGCCATGGCCGAGACCGAGCGCGCGATCCGCACCGCCGTGCAGGCGGCGCAGAAAATGGCCAATATCCGGGTCGATCACGTCATCGCCTGCTTTTCGGGGGCCGAGCCGCGCTCTTACGGGTTGGCGGGACAGGTCGAGCTTGAGGGCCATACGGTCAGTGAACAGGATATCAGCCGGGTGCTGAGCTCCTGCGATGTGCCCGATTACGGCGAGGGGCGCGAGGTGCTGCATGCCCAGCCGGTGAATTTCGCGCTGGATCATCGCAGCGGGCTGGCCGATCCGCGCGGGCAGATGGGACAGACCCTGTCGACCGACATGCATATGCTGACCGTCGGGGGCGCCGCGATCCAGAACCTGGCCTATTGCATCAAACGCTGCGATCTGGAACTGGCCGGGCTGGCCAGTTCGGCCTATGTCAGTGGGATTTCCGCACTGGTCGAGGACGAGCAGGAACTGGGCGCCGCCTGTATCGACCTTGGCGGCGGTACGGCGGGCGTGTCCGTCTTTATCAAGAAGCACATGATCTATGCCGACAGCGTGCGCATGGGCGGCGATCACGTGACCAGCGACATTTCCATGGGCCTTCAGGTGCCCAAGGCCACCGCCGAGCGGATCAAGACATTCTATGGCGGGGTCGTGGCCACCGGCATGGACGACCGCGAGATGATCGAGATCGGCGGCGAGACCGGCGACTGGGAACATGACCGGCGCACGGTCAGCCGCGCCGAACTGATCGGCATCATGCGCCCGCGGGTCGAGGAGATACTGGAAGAGGTGCGCGCGCGGCTGGATGCCGCCGGGTTCGATCACCTGCCGAGTCAGCAGATCGTGCTGACCGGGGGCGGCAGCCAGATCCCCGGCCTTGACGGGCTGGCCAGCAAGATCCTGGGCCACCAGGTGCGTCTGGGGCGGCCGCTGCGGGTGCATGGCCTGCCGCAGGCGGCCACCGGCGCCGGCTTCTCCAGCGCCGTCGGAATGTGCCTGTTCGCGGCGAATCCACAGGACGAATGGTGGGATTTCGAGATCCCCCAGGACCGCTATCCGGCGCGCTCTTTGAAGCGTGCGGTCAAGTGGTTTCGGGACAATTGGTAAGGATGTCTGCTATGTCTGAAGTCAATCCAGACCCCAAAATATGCCCTTATCGGCAAAATCCCGCGAATCGAGATCAAAAAAAGGCCATATTTTGTGGTAAAAAGGTGTTTTTTGGGTGACGTATGGGTTAACGATCAGTAAGAATAAGTCAGTTTAGGCGGAAAAACGGCCTGTAACGACAGGCGTAACAGCAGGCGGATAGAGCAATGACATTGAACCTCACGATGCCCGGTCAGGACCACGAGCTGAAGCCCCGGATCACCGTTTTCGGTGTGGGCGGCGCGGGTGGCAACGCAGTCAACAACATGATCGAGAAACAGCTCGACGGTGTTGATTTCGTGGTGGCCAACACGGATGCGCAGGCGCTGCAGCAAAGCCGGGCGGAACACCGGGTTCAACTGGGGGTGAAGGTTACCGAAGGGCTGGGCGCGGGCGCCAAGGCTTCGGTCGGGGCCGCCGCCGCCGAAGAGAATATCGAGCAGATCGTCGATCACCTGGCGGGGGCGCATATGTGCTTTATCACCGCCGGGATGGGCGGGGGCACCGGCACCGGCGCCGCTCCGATCATCGCGCATGCGGCGCGTGAGCTGGGTGTGCTGACCGTCGGCGTCGTGACCAAGCCGTTCCAGTTCGAGGGCGCCAAGCGCATGCGTCAGGCCGAAGAAGGGGTCGAGGCGCTTCAGAAGATGGTCGATACGCTGATCATCATTCCCAACCAGAACCTGTTCCGCCTGGCGAACGAGAAGACGACCTTTACCGAGGCGTTCTCGATGGCAGACGACGTTCTGTATCAGGGTGTGAAGGGCGTGACCGACCTGATGGTGCGCCCCGGTCTGATCAACCTCGATTTCGCGGACGTGCGCGCCGTGATGGACGAGATGGGCAAGGCCATGATGGGCACCGGCGAGGACAGCGGCGAAGATCGCGCGATCCAGGCCGCCGAAAAGGCCATCGCCAACCCGCTGCTGGACGAGATCAGCCTGAAAGGCGCGCGCGGCGTGCTGATCAACATCACCGGCGGGCACGACCTGACCCTGTTCGAACTGGACGAGGCCGCCAACCGCATCCGCGAAGAGGTGGACCCCGATGCCAACATCATCGTGGGCAGCACGCTGGACACGGCGATGGAAGGCGCGATGCGCGTCAGCGTCGTGGCCACGGGCATCGATGCCACGGCGGTCGATACGGATATTCCGGTGCCGCGCCGGTCGCTGGCGGAGCCGCTGAAACCCGCCGCCGAAATGCCGGTGGAAGACCTGGCCGAAGAGGTGACGCCGGTCGCCGCACGCAGCGAAAACGAACCGGGCCTGTTCGGAACGGACGGTCTGGATGCGCAGCGCGCCGCGGCGCAGGACCAGATGGAAGATATCTTCGAGCCCGAAGCAGAGGAACTGACCGACGATCTGCCGCCGCCGGCCTATCAGCCGCGCCCGGATGCGTTCGATCCGAGCGCACATCGTGCCGAGGAAGAAGAGGAGCGTGACAGCTTTGTCGCGCCCCGCGCCCCGGCCCCCGGCACGCCGTCGCCCGAGGCGCTGGCCCGTCTGCACAGCGCGGTGACCAACACGCCGTCGCAGCAGCATCGCCCGCAGCCGGTGCAGCGCGAGACCTTCCGGGAAGAGGCTCCGGCAGCCGAGCAGCGTCCGCGTTTCGGGATCAACTCGCTGATCAACCGCATGACCGGCCACGGTGCCGAGTCCGAGGCCCCGCGCCCGGCGCGTCAGCAACCCACCATGCAGGCGCATCAGCCCCGGCAGGCGGCTCCGGCCCCTGAAGAGGCGGAAGACGAACAGATCGAAATTCCGGCATTTTTGCGCCGACAGGCCAACTGAACGGCTTCGCGATTAGCAGGAAAAGGCCGCCTTTTGGGCGGCCTTTTTCTTTGTGAAACAATGGGGTAGCGGGTGAAGATGCGCTGTTGGCGAAAATCCGCCGGTGTCTGAACGGGGATGTTTCAAGCCGTTGCAAAGATTGAGTTGAGGCTGTGGCGCAGCAGAATTAAACCCTCGGTAACCATTAAAGCGCCTTGTTTTGCGTAATCGAGGGTATCTTGCAGACGACGGTTCAGTCATCAGTCGCGTTCAAAGGGGTCGGGTTGCATTCCGGGCAACCGGCCTGCGCAACGATCCTGCCCGCGCCCGCCGGGCAGGGGATCGTGTTTCGCCGTACCGATGCCGACCCCGCGCAGGCTGATATTCCGGCGCTGTGGAGCCATGTGAACCAGTCGCCGCTGTGCACGCTGCTGGAAAACGAACACGGGATGAGTGTTTCGACGGTCGAGCATATCATGGCCGCCCTCGTCGGCTGTGGCATCCACAACGCCGTGATCGAGATCGACGGCCCCGAGGTTCCGATTCTCGACGGCAGTTCGGCGATGTTCGTGCGGGGCATCCTGTCGCGTGGTGTGCGCCGGATGGCGGCCCCCTTGCAGGCGCTGCGTATCCTGCGCCCGGTCGAAGTGATCCGCGGCGCGGCCAGTGCCCGGCTGACGCCGCATGACACGCTGCTGGTCGAATTCGCCATCGAGTTCGAGGATGCCGCGATCGGCACCCAGAAAAAGACCCTGAACATGTCGAATGGCAGTTTCGTGCGTGAACTCAGCACCAGCCGCACATTCTGCCGCAAGGCGGATGTGGATGCCATGCGCGCCAACGGTCTGGCGCTTGGCGGCACGCTGGAAAACGCGGTGGTCGTGGATGGCGAAAAGGTGCTCAGCCCCGGTGGCCTGCGCCACGCGGACGAGGCGGTGCGCCATAAGATGCTGGACGCTGTGGGCGATCTGGGACTGGCCGGGCTGCCGATCCTCGGGCATTACCACGGTGTTCGTGCGGGCCATGCGCTGACCAACGATTTGTTGCATGCGGTGTTCTCGCAGCCCGATTGTTATGAGATTGTCGAATGCGACGCGGCCACGACGGCACGCCTCCCCGGCGCCGATGTCCACTGGGATGAGATTCCCGAGGTCGCCTGAACAGCACAAGAAAAGCGCCAAAGGCGTTTTGCACCGGAAATTTATGTGCTAGGACCGTTCCGGAAGCTGGGGATTTTCCCCGCAGATACGCAAGATAGGTGAGTTCGAGCATGACTATCGGCAAGTCCCGCGCAAAGCTGGTCGGTGCAATCGTCGTGGGCCTTGGCCTTGCAGCCTGTAGTGACAATGGCCGGGTCGAGCGCGGCGACGTCGATTTCGAAAACTACAGCGCCCAGCAGATTTTCGAACGAGCCGAATACGATCTTGCCCGCCGCAATCCCGGTATGGCCGCCGATGTCTTTGGCGAAGTGGAACGCCTGTACCCTTATTCGGAATGGGCCAAGCGGGCGCTGATCATGCAGGCCTATTCCTATCATCAGGACAAGGATTACGAGAACAGCCGTTCCGCCGCGCAGCGATTCATCGACTTCTATCCGACCGACGAGGATGCGGCCTATGCGCAGTATCTTCTGGCACTCAGCTATTACGATCAGATCGACGAGGTCGGGCGGGATCAGGGCCTGACCTTCCAGGCGCTGCAATCGCTGCGGCAGGTGATCGAGCATTACCCCGACAGCGAATATGCGCGCTCGGCGATTCTCAAGTTCGACCTGGCGTTCGACCATCTGGCGTCGAAGGAAATGGAAATCGGGCGGTATTACCTGCGCCGGGATAATTTCACCGCCGCGATCAACCGGTTCCGCGTGGTGGTCGAGGATTTCCAGACCACGACGCATACGCCCGAGGCATTGCACCGTCTGGTCGAATCCTACCTGTCTCTGGGGCTGACGAACGAGGCGCGCACCGCCGGTGCGATTCTGGGTCATAACTTCCGCGGCACCAAATGGTACGAAGACAGCTACAAGCTGTTGACCGGTCAGGGGCTGACGCTGGAGGCGGCGGGCGATAGCTGGTTGCGCCAGATCTATCGCCAGATGATCCAGGGCCGTTGGTTGTAAAGGGGCGGCGGGGCCAGCCCCGCTGCCGGGATGCATCCGATGCTGCGCGCGCTTGATATCCGGGACATTCTGATCATCGACCATCTGGAGCTGGCGTTTCAGCCCGGACTGAACGTGCTGACCGGGGAAACCGGGGCGGGCAAGTCGATCCTGCTCGATTCACTGGGGTTCGTTCTGGGCTGGCGCGGGCGGGCGGAACTGGTGCGCCAGGGGGCCGATCAGGGCGAGGTGATGGCCGAATTCGACCTGCCCGAGGGGCACCCGGCGCGCGATGTGCTGCAAGAGGCGGGCCTTCCGGCGGGGGATGAGCTGATCCTGCGGCGGGTCAATTCCCGCGACGGGCGCAAGACCGCCTGGGTGAATGACCGGCGCTGTTCCGGCGAGGTGCTGCGGCGGCTGTCGGAAACACTGGTCGAGTTGCACGGGCAACATGACGATCGCGGTTTGCTGGACCCGAAAGGGCATCGCGCGTTGTTGGATGCCTATGGGCGGCTCGAGCCGTTGAAAACCAAGGCCCGCAGCACATGGCGCGGTGTGGCCGAGGCCCGCAAGGCGTTGGAAACCGCCACGGCGGCGCTGGACGAGGTGCGCGCCGAAGAGGAATTCCTGCGCCACGCGGTGTCGGAACTCGATGCGCTGGACCCGCAGCCGGGCGAGGAGGAGGCGCTGGATACCCGCCGCCGGCTGATGCAGCAGGCCGAGCGTATCCGCGAGGATATCGCCCGCGCGCAGGCTGCGCTTGGGCAGGAGGGGGCCGAAGGGTCCGCAGGCGATGCGCTGCGCTGGCTGGAAGGGGTGGCGGACCGGGCCGAGGGGCAGCTTGACGATGCCATTGCCGCGCTTGGCCGGGCGATGGTCGAACTGGATGACGCCGCGCAGGGGGTGGCGCGATGCCTTGAGGGGCTGAGTTTCAACCCGCTGGATCTGGAAGAGGCCGAGGAACGCCTGTTCGCCATCCGCGCCATGGCCCGCAAGCATGGGGTCGCGGCGGACGACCTGGGGGAGTTTGCGACCGAACTGCGCGGAAAGCTGGCGGCGCTCGATCAGGGGGATGCGGACCTGAAGGCGCTGGAGGCGGCGTTATCGGCGGCGCAGGCGGCCTATGACGCCGCTGCCGGGGCGCTGAGCGCGGCGCGGAGCGAGGCGGCAGGCGAACTTGACCGGGCCGTCAGCGAGGAACTGGCGCCGCTCAGGATGGAGCGCGCGGTGTTCAGCACGCAGGTCGAGCCGTCCGATCCGGGGCCGGAGGGGCGCGATACGGTGACATTCACCGTGGCCACCAACCCCGGCGCGCCCTCGGGACCGCTGAACAAGATCGCTTCGGGCGGGGAACTCAGCCGGTTCCTGCTGGCGCTCAAGGTCTGCCTGACCGGCACCGATAGCGGGCTGACGATGATCTTTGACGAGATCGACCGCGGGGTCGGGGGCGCTACGGCGGATGCCGTGGGCCGACGTCTGGCGCAACTGGCCGAAGACGGGCAGGTTCTGGTGGTGACCCATTCGCCCCAGGTGGCGGCGCGCGGGGCGCATCACTGGCGTGTCGAGAAGAAGGTGACCGGGGAGCAGACCCTGTCCACCGTCACGCCGCTACCGACGTCCGAACGGGTGGATGAAATCGCGCGCATGCTGTCGGGCGACCGGATCACCGAAGAGGCCCGCGCCGCCGCACAGGCGCTGATGGCGGGGTAGGGGCCGCTTTCGGGGCATATTCCAAAGGCCCGGCTGCGAACGAAACCGCGCGCCGGGGATCACAGGCTGCCGAAGGTGCCCTTGAGCCATTGTTCGTCGGAATCGCCGCAGGCGGGGAAATCGCAGTAGAAGGTCGTTCCGTGCCCCAGTTCGCTGACATAGTCGATCGTGCCGCCCAGCTGTTCGACGATTTCTTTTGAAATGCTCATGCCCAGGCCGCTGCCCGCCGCGCGCCGCTGGTCCGAGGAATCCAACTGACTGAACCGGTCGAAGACCTTGTGCTTGACGCCTTCGGGTATCCCGCTGCCCTGATCCGAGACATAGATTCTGACGGTGTCGCTGAAACGCTTGCAGCCGACCGTCACTTCGCTTCCTTCGGGCGAGAATTTCACGGCGTTGGAAATCATGTTGTTCAGAACCTGCATCAGACGCGATTCGTCGGCCCTGATTCTCATGGTTTCGTCCGGGGGGCAGTCTTCGGTGATGGTCACGCCGTAGGTGTTGCCATAGCCCGAATTGCCGCTCACGGCCTCGTCCAGCAGGGCGTTTACGTCGACCATCGTGATCTTGTAGTTCATTTCGCCCGCTTCGATTTTCTGTAGATCCAGAACATCGTCGATCAGATGGGACAGGCGCAGGGCGTTCTTGCCGGCGATTTCGACGAGTTTCTGCATGGAGTCGGGCACCGGACCCATCGTTCCCGAATTCAGCAGGTCGAGCGACCCCTTGATCGAGGTCAGCGGGGTGCGCAATTCGTGGCTGACGGTCGAGATGAACTGCGACTTAACGATATAGGCGGCCTTGGTGCGCTCGTGTTCCTCGCGGAGCGCTTCGAGTTGTTTGAGGTTTTTCTGGTAGAGTTTCAGGAAAACGATGGAACAGTCGATCAGGAAATACATGACGAACACGACCGTGAAGAAGTGCAGCCACAGTTCGGAATCCAGATCGGGACGGTGCAGCCACAGATCGCGCAGAACGATGATGAAGAACGACAGGCCGTACATCGCCAGCCGTATCGTAAGCGCCATGACCAGCTGGTGGTTGTTCATCGCCGCAAAAAGCGCCGCGGCGAACAGGAAGAACAATGGCGTGAAATGCCCGCCGCTTTCCTGTTCGAAGGCGACCGAGATCGCGAACAGGCAGATGGCCGCCGCGCTCAGCATCGTGTTCAGGAGAATCCAGATGAGGCTGGAATAGATGGCATCGGTCTGACGAGGCAGAAGCGCCGCCACGCGCCGGGCCAGCATGATGTCCTGAACTTCGCAGAACAGGATCGTCACATAGAAAAGCGCGGCATTGATCGGATCGAAATAGAATGCGGTCAGCAGGGTTGCCGCAAGGTAGATCGCCTGACGCTGCCAGAGCAGCGTCAAACTCATCGATGTGTAGTCTTTCAGATTTTGCAGCAACCGCTCGTCCGGAGCAGCCGTTTTGGAACCCGGCTGAACAATATCAAAAAACGCCATTTTATGACCTGTCGTTACTACCCACATACGCCCCGTTCGGCGCGTTGTCTCATAGTGAAGTGGAACGAATACGCCCGCAATCTGTTAAAATCTTGTCACTGCCGCCCGGCGGAGCGTTTCAGCCGTGGGTCAGCTGTGCTCTTCCGCCGAGACAGCGGCCAGCGCCCGGTTATAGGCCTTGAGGGCATCGACATGGAACAACGCGCCTTTCAACTCGGGTGGCTGATCCCCGCCCCTGAGCGTGACCACGGGGATGAAGGGAATGGCCGAGCGGTCGAAAATCGGCATTGCCGCCTCGAGTGTGGCGTTGCTGTCGATATAGATGCCGTCCTCGATCAGCTCCCATAGTTGCTCGTCCCTGGCTGCGCGTTCGTGATCGGGGCCGCGCATCAGCCGTTCGACCCGGAACATCGCCAGCAGATAGGCCTGTGGCCCGGCTGCCAGCCGCGTGCCGCGCCGCTCCAGCTGGGTCAGGAAGAACGACCGCCGCACCAGCCGCCCGCCAAGCGCGGTGGAGATCGACACGGCGACCATCACGGCAAGACCGGTCTGCCAGTCGCCGGTCAGTTCGAACACGATCAGCGTGGTGGAAATCGGCGCCCCCAGAACGGCGGCGGCGACCGCCCCCATCCCCGCGAGCGCATAGAGCGTGGACGATCCCGAGACGTCGGGGAACAGCCCGGTCGCGATCAGGCCGAAAGACAACCCTGTCAGCGCACCGACCATGAGCGAGGGCGAAAACACGCCGCCCCCCATGCGCCCGCCGATGGTGATCGACACGGCCAGCACCTTGACCATGGCAAAGACGATTGCCTCGTGCAGCAGCATCTGCCCGGTCAGCGCCAGCGATGTCGTTTCATACCCGACACCGATGATATGGGGAAAGCCGATGGCAAGCGCGCCCAGCAACGCCCCGGCCACCATCGGGCGCAGCCAGCGCGGCAGGCGGGCGCGTTTCTGCATATAGCTGGCCATGTCTTCGGCAAAGAGCATGGAGTGCATGAGGATGGTGGCCACCACACCGCAGATCAGCCCCAGAAGAAGAAAGGCGGGCAGTTCGACATAGAATTCCAGGGCGCTGGAGGTGGGCAGCGCAAATTCGGTGATGTCGCCGAATTCCAGCCGGTTGATGACCGTGCCCGCCACGCTGGCGATCACGATGGGGGCAAAGGCATGCAGGGCGAAGTGGCGCAGCACCACCTCGAGCGCGAACAGCGCCCCGGCGATCGGCGCGTTGAACGAGGCCGACACCGCCGCCGCCACGGCACAGCCCAGCAGATCGCGCCCGGTAATTCCGTCGGCATTGATCCGGTCGCTGACCCAGCTCGAGATCACCCCGGCCATGTGCACGACCGGCCCTTCGCGTCCGGACGATCCGCCGGTGCCAAGCGTGATGAGCGATGCAAAGATCGAAGCGACACCGGCGCGCCCTTCGACGCGGCCTTCGTTCAGCGCCGCGCCCTCGATCACGTCCGAGACCGTGCGCACCCGTGCGTCGTCGGTGAAATGGTGCAGGATCAGCCCCACCACCAGCCCGCCGATGATCGGGATCATGAGAATCCAGTACCACGGCAGGGTTTCGGCCAGGCTGTGTATGCTGCCGGGATCGTCCGTGCCGTAAAGAAGGCCCTGCAAGGCGTTGATGCCCTTGCGGAAAAACAACGCGGCAAAGCCTGCGCCCACGCCGATGGTCAGGGCGATCAGCCAGAACTGGAACTGGCTCGGCCCGCGCGTGACCAGCACCGTCCAGCCGTTGCGCAGCGCGTCGGTGGCTGCTGCGGCTTTTTGCCGAAAAATGGACTGTTCCCCGTCGGTCATTGCGCACCGTTTCCCCTGGGGCGATCTTTCCCCCACCCAGCACATGCCCTACTGTGCGCCGGAGTCAGCTTGAGGGGAAACGCATGGGTGTTCAGGACGCAATCGCCGAGATTTCCACATTTCTAGGCCAACGGCTGACGCGGTCCAAGTCCGATCTGGACTTGCATGGCCGCAGCGAAAGTTATTTCCCACTCACGCCCCCGGATGCCGTGGCTTATCCCGAAACCACGCAGGAGGTGGCACAGATCCTGCGCGCCTGCGCCAAGGCGGGCTGCCCGGTGATCGGCTGGGGCACGGGAACCTCGCTTGAAGGGCAGGCCCAGGCGTTTCAGGGCGGGATCAGCGTGGATTTCAGCCGGATGAACCGGGTTCTGGAGATACGTCAGCAGGATATGGACGTGACCGTGCAGCCCGGCGTGACGCGCCAGAGCCTGAACGAAGAACTGCGCGCGACGGGGTTGTTCTTTCCGGTCGATCCGGGTGCGAACGCCTCGCTTGGCGGTATGGCGTCGACGCGGGCCAGCGGCACCACGGCGGTGCGCTATGGCACGATGCGCGAGAATGTTCTGGGCCTCGAAGTGGTCACCGCTGCGGGCGAGATCATCCGCACCGGCACACGGGCGCGCAAATCGTCCAGCGGGTACGATCTGACCTCGCTTTTCGTGGGCGCCGAAGGCACCCTGGGGCTGATTACCGAACTGACCCTGCGCCTGCACGGCCAGCCCGAGGCCATTTCCAGTGCGGTTTGCGGGTTCGACACGATGGGCGGCGCGGTGCAGGCGGTGATCGACACGATCCAGATGGGGGTGCCCATGGCCCGGATCGAACTGATGGACGAGGCCAGCGTCGCGGCGGTGAACGCCTATTCTGGCATGACCCTGCCCGAGCGGCCGCATCTGTTGCTGGAGTTCCACGGTTCGGACGCGGGTGTGGCGGAACAGGCGGAAACCTTCGGCCTGATCGCCGCCGAACATGGTGGCAGCGGGTTCGACTGGGCCACGCGGGCTGAAGACCGGAATGCACTATGGACCATGCGGCACAATGCCTATCACGCGATATTGGCCTCGCGGCCCGGCACCCGTGCGGTGGTGACCGACAATTGCGTTCCGATTTCGCGGCTGGCCGAGGCCATCGAGGGCACGCAGGCCGATCTGGAAGAGGCCGGGTTGCCCGGCCCGATCCTCGGGCATGTGGGCGACGGGAATTTCCATGCGATCCTGATGTTCGACGAAAACGACGCCGATGCCGTGGCCCGCGCCAAAACCGTTTCAGACAAGATGGTGACCCGCGCGCTTGCACTTGGCGGGACGGCCACGGGCGAGCATGGCATCGGCGTGGGCAAGCTGAATTACATGGCGCGCGAACATGGCGGGGCATGGCAGATGATGGGGGCGGTGAAGGCCGCACTGGACCCGCAGAACATCATGAACCCCGGCAAGCTCGTGCCGCCGCGAAACTGAGCCGGTCGGACGTTCGGGTTTACGGTGCGGGCCGTGCGTTGAGGATCATCGGCCCCTCGGGGCGCATCGTAAAGGTCAGCACCGGGCGCGGGATGAGGGACCCCGAAAGGGAGAACGTGATCTTGCGCAGAACGCTGGCCATCAGAACCATGATTTCGGTTTCGGCATATTGCGCGCCAAGGCAGATTCGTGGCCCGTCGCCGAACGGAATATACTGGCCGCGCGGGATCTTGCCCGACAGGAACCGCTCGGGGCGATAGCTTTCGGGGGCGTCCCATAGCTTTTCGTTCCGGTGCAGAGAATAGACCGGGAAGAACAGCGCGTCGCCCCTGGAGATGGTCACGTTCTTGATTTGCAGATCGTCCGACGCATCGCGGGCAAAGAAGGCCGCCGACGGGTAGAGGCGCAGCGTTTCCTTGATATGGGCCCGCAAGAGCGGCATGTGCTGCACATCCTCGTAGGTGACCGGCGCATCGGGCGTGATCTTGCGGATTTCCTGACGAATCCGGTTTTGCATGCGCGGATGCAGGGCCAGAAGGTAATATCCCCATGCCAACGCATTGGCCGAGGTTTCATGCCCGGCCACGACGAAAGTCAGAAGGTTGTCCACGGTGGTTTCGAGGTCCTCGAAATCTTCTTCCAGCGCTGCGATCATGAGGTCCAGGAAATCCTCGGGCTCTTCCCGGTTCTGGCTGCGCCGTTCAACGATGACCTGCCGGGCCAGGTTGCGCATGTTGGTGACCGGCGCGTTGCTTTGCAGCCATTTGCGGCGCGGGAGCCATTTGGGAAGCTGCATCAGGTCGAACAGAGAAATCCTTGAAATATATTCGAAATAGGCTTTCAGCCCGGCGCGGATTTCTTCGGCGCTGACCTCTTCGTTGCCGGAAAAAATGACGCGGGAGATGTTGGTGAGCGTCGAGGCCGGGGCCATCTGGGTGACATCCACGATGCCGTGCCCTTCGAGAAGGGAGTCGGCCACTTCGATCCCGGTTTCGGCGAAATGCGTCGCCAGCAGGGGCAGGTTACGCGCGGCGAAGAGGGGGGAATAGCGGTGGCGTTGACTGCGCCATTTGTCGCCCTCGGACAGGATCAGCCCGTTGCCGACGGCCGAGCCGATGATGTCCTTGGTGAACTTCGCCTTGGGAAAGTAGCGTCCCTTGCCGACAAGCAATTCGGTAATGATATCGGGATCGCAGAAATAATGGATGTTCAGCGGCCCGCGCACGTATTTCTGCCGAAGCGTTTCGTCGGGAATCACTTCGAGCATGTTGCGCCCTGCCAACTGGGCGAATTTCAGCAAACCGACAGGTTTCGTGGCAAGCTGCGCCGTGATGGGCGTCGCATCGAACAGAGGCTGTTCAGTCATTGCCAACGACCTCCCCAAGGTCAGGCGCGTAATCGAGCCAGATTCAGAATAGAGGCCTGACAAGCGCACAAACGCCCGGACAGGCCAAAGTTGATTTTATGGAAAACACGTCCAACTTGTTCAGACACAAACGGAAATACCGTCAGGCATTCCCGAACCGGCTCGCAGCGCTTGCCAAGTGTGGACATAGTGAATCATCAGATGCCGGTTTGGCAAGTGTACCAAACCGTTTATTTTTTACCGCGTCTTCCGGGACGAGTAAAACAGATCAGTTTTGCGACTTTATCGCATATTCAGATAGTTTTCTTCCCCGAACAATTCGAAGAGAACACGCTCGTAGACACGCTTGCGCGTCTGTTTGCGAAGATCCTGACGGTGATCGTGCATGGTGCCGGTCTGTGTATCCTGATCTTTTTGCAAGGCGAGCTCCAGTTCGTTGACGTTGCTGATTGCGTCCTGAAGGGCCGTTGCAGCCGCCGACCGTGACAGGCCGCGCATCGGGACGGAGTTGCTGACCAGAACATTGATCGGTTCGGGCGCGGGTTGTTGATGAGGCGTCCGCTCCTGGATCAGGGTGTTCAGGTTCTTTTCACATGAGAGCGCTTCGGCCCCCTTCGCATCGTGCGAAATGACCAGAAAGATACCGCCGCCGCGGTAGGAAAAGACACAATCCACCTTGTGAGTGGCCAGTTGGATGCTTTCGGCGACGGTCTGGATCGCATTGCGGAAACTGTCGCAATCCTGTTTTTCGTACAGCAGTTGGGCATCCTGAATCTTGATCGCGATCGACTGCGAATTGAACAGCTTGCGGCGGGCAAGCTGTGTGACGTAGTTGTCGAATTCAAGGTAGCGCAGATGCTTGTCGACATCGGAAACCGAGATCGGATCGTCGAAGTTGAACTGCTTATTCCGCTTCATCTTCTGTTGCAACTGATAGGCGCATTTCTGACTGAGTTCGGTCTTGCGCCGTTCATCGACAAGCTGATGCGCGCATTTGATGCGGCTGCGCAACTCCAGAAAGTCGAAGGGCTTGTTCACGTAATCCGTTGCGCCTTCCTTGAAGGCTTCGTCGATATAGCTGCGATCACTCATGGCGGTCAGCATGAGAATCGGAATGTCGGCATAGTCGGGCAGGGATCGCAGCCCGCGCAGCAGTTCGATGCCATCGGTTTCGGGCATCTGGATGTCGAGCAAAATGCAGTCGAAGGGCCGTTCGGCGCGGCGAATTTCCTCAAGCGCCGCAATCGCGTTCGTTGCGGTCGATACGTTGTAATCGTCAAGCGTTTCCAAGGCCGTCTTCACAAGCTCCAGGATGCTGGGCTCGTCATCCACCACCAGAATCCGGAAGGTGGAGGCCATAATCTTGTTCGCACGGTCATCCAGCTTACGCTGGAAACGGTCACTTGCTGAAATCAGGTTGGTCATGAGCCACGGCCGTTATTGCTGCGGAATAGCGATCAACCGATAATTAAAGATTGTGCTTTTATTGAGGCCCGGTTTCGACGAATTCTGACCGATTGTGGGTAAAATCGGGCATTTCCATGACATTGTTGATAAATTGCACGGAAACCCGCCTTTCAGCATGGCAATGTTTCCGTTACGTCCGAAATAAACGCCGTTTTCTGGTCAGATCACGAAGCCCTGCGCGTTGAACAGAACCGATTGGCTGGTGGTGCCGTCAATGGTGAATTTCGCGCCGATCGGGGTTGCGCTGACGCCCAGGCGCCGTGCCCAGCGCGACCAGATTGCCGGAACGATCCCAAGGATATATTTCGCCCCGTTGTCGACCGCGACCTGGGTCATGCCCTTGAACAGCAATTGTTCGACCTCCAGACGCCGCGAGGCGGGGACGATATCGGTCACGAAAAAGCGCGATGCCTCCCAGACATCGTACTCAACCGGTGCTTCGATGAACAGGACGTCGGTGGGCAGGCTTTCCAGAAGGCCGCGTTGCGCATCGCGCAGCATGTAACTGTAAATGCCGCATTTCGCCATGGTTGGCAGCATTCGAACGCCGCCCAGAACCTCGCCGAATTCGTGCAGGACAACCCATTGGCACGCGGGCGTATCGTACTGATCGAACTCCATGCCGTCTGCCTCGCAGACGTCCCATTTCAACTGGTCCAGAAATATCGTTTTGCGTGCCTCGAGATATTTCACCAGAAGATCGCCATGCTCGTGCATGGTGCGAAAGCCCATGGTGACGGATTTGATCTTCGAGGCCGGTTTTTCCCGCTTCGATGCCTTGCCGCGGGTCATGAAACCCGAGGGAATGCCTCTGGCGTTTTCCGGTGTCGTCAGGGACGCCGGATTTGGCCAGTCTGGAGTTTCGGACGGTGCACGGAAAGGCGACCACGATCGGTTCATTGCCTGCTCTCAACATATTTTTGACTTATTTATGCCAAATTTTAACCAAACAAGTCTACCGCGTATTAATTTTTTATTAAATTTCGTTGGTTTAGAATGCCATAGCATACGTCATACGCATCTATCTGCCCGGAAATTGGGCAGCAGATTTATAAGTTGTTCTGGTTGTGCGGCTTTTTTCGCTTGCGCGCATTCTGTGTGCGTCAGGCGAGAATCGGGCTTTTTATCCCGCTGCGGCGGGGATGGGCTTTGACGATTGGGGGATTTTATGGCGACGCAGGGAATTTCGTGCCGTAAAACCGTTGCCAATCCGCCAGTGTCCCGGTCACATCCTCGTGGTGCAGGACGGCGATGACATAGTCGTCGGAATCCGATGCGACGACGGCACGTAACGTCCGGGAAAAGGGCAGTATCGAACAGGTCGGCTCGTTTCGCTTGAGGCGCGACAGTGATCCTTTGTACATCCGCTTTTCTGCAACGAGCTGCTCCAGATCGGCCAGGCGGACGACCAGATCCTGTGAACCGCCGGAACCAAGGATCGTCGTTCGCCCCTCGAGCCGTATCCAGCCCTGTGCCCGATCCTCGATTTCCCCAAGGAAACGCTCCAAGGGCTCGGTCCGGTCGTCTGCAACGGTGCAGGCTGCCAGTTGCTCGACCGAACAGGACTGACTGTCGGTCGCGACGTTTTCGATGCGCCCCCGGCAGCACAGCGATGCCTGGGGATGGCTGTCGCCGATCTGCACAAGGGTTTCGACATGGGCGCGCGCCATGCCTTCCGGAGTGGCATTGCTTTCGGGGGCAGGGTGGGCGGTATCGAGGGCGATCAGCCTTCGGTGCGAGGCGATCAGCCGGGCCACCACCTGGCCGCCCGCCACGATGTCGATCCGCCTGGGCAGGATGGTTTCGTCGATTTCGTCTATGACCCTGCGAACCAGACCGAGGCCATTTTCGGCAGGGGTGTTGCGTTCGGCGCTCAGGGCGGTCCGCTCGGCGCATAAGCGTTTCAGCACCTTTCGCAGGCGCTGTTCCGCCTTGTCGTTCGGACCCGGCGTTATCTGGGCTGTCCTTGCCATCAGGAGCCCCCCGCCATGCCATGGAACAGTTTGTTTGCGCCGTTCACGACACGGGTCTCCGCCGTCGCATCCCGGCAAAGACAACATATGACATCGGATGGCTCATCCGGGGAGCGCACGAAAATCAGCACTCCCTGCGGGCGGGCAACGATAGCGCTTTGCTGGTCGGCAGTTTCCGTTTCACCTGTCGCCGCCAGCGCGTCGGACACGGAAAAGGTAAAGGCTGCGTGCTGAAGAATCTCTTCCAGTTGATCCTGTCTCAGAGGGTCTGCCGCGCTGGCACGAAGCGAAAGCCCGGTGCGCAGGTCCCCGAAGGAAACCAGCGAGCAATCGGGAATGTCCCTGCGCATTTGGTCCAGGTATTCGGCAATGTTCATGCTCCGCCCCCCCGGCGATGGTCATGCTGGCGCGACGATTACCTCGCCGGTGCCAGCCGTTGTGTCCTGCGTTGTGTCATAGGTCGGCCCCCGGTCGCGTCCGACGCCCGCGCAGTTCGGTGCGCACGCGGCGCACGCGCTTTGGCACGATTCCGGGATCGGAGGCGGTTTCGTCGTCGTCGGACCCTGCCAGGGCCAGAGATGTTTCGCCGGCATCATCGCTCCGGGCCATATCCGAAGGCGCGTTGGGCGGCGTATAGTGCGGCGCTTGCTGCGCGGCCGATGACGATGGATTGAGCAGCATTTCCACTAGGTGATCGACGAATTCCGCCGCGCCGCTGGCCTGCCATTTCGCTTCGTCGTCCCCCGAATCGAGCGCCTTGAGGATCGAAATGGGGTAGACGGCCTTGAACAGCCCCTCGGTTTCCTTGCGCACGCGGGCCAGCATGCGCGCGGTATCGCGATCGTTGCGCAGCTTGTCGGCCTGGGTCACAAGAAGAATGTTGTCGCCGTTCGTCCGGTCCTTGATCCGCTCCCACATCGCGGCTTCGGATTGCCGCCATGCCTGCGTGGCCGGGGTGCACCAGACGACACAATCGATGTCATCGACAAGGGACAGCATCGCCTCGGTGGACAGGTTCGGATCGGAAATGCCGGGCATGTCGACAAGATCGCAGATATCCAGCGTTTCGGACGGGTTACAGAGCCGGATATAACGTGTATCTTCGACCGACACCTCGTCGAGCGCGGTGATGTCACAGGGCGTTTCCGTTCCGTCGTGCCGTATGGCAACGGCAGAGTCCGCGCCTTTGCTGAGCCAGACCGGCGGAAGCCGCGTAGCGGTCACGCGCACCGGCATCGGCGCCCCGCCCAGAAGCAGTTTGGACAGCGTGCTCTTGCCTGCGCTGAACTCGCCCATCAGCGCCAACCGGGGTTTGCGGGGGGCGACGCGCAGACTTGTATCGGCGGTATCCAAGGTCGTCTCCTTCGTCATGAGGTGTAGCGTCTGAATGTTTCGATCGCCGCGTCGAGACTGCCGTGACAGTCCCGGCCTGCCGGTGCCTGAAACAGGGTCTCGATGTTTTCGCCGTGCTGGCGGCCTGCAATCAGGTCGGTCAGAACGTCGTGCTGCTGGTCCAGGAACCCTTGCAGTTCCTTGAGGACGGCAGTGCGAATGTCGCCGGTTTGGGCATCCTTCATCTGGGTCATGAAATCTTCGGTTTCGGCGCGGATCAACTCGCGGAACTGTTTGGCGAACGCCTTGTAGCCGCGGGTCTTGCGCCACCACATGACCCACCAGCTGTCGTTGAAATCCAGTGCGATGGTCTGCCCCAGGGCGACCGGGGCGGGGATATCGGGAACTGCGGGCACTCCGATCTGGATGCCTTCGACCATCTGTCCGAAGCCGCGGTAAAGAAGATGGGCCGTATCGGTCACGGCGGCCTCATAGCGCTGCTCGGCAGCCTTGCGGATACGTGCGCCCATCGAGGAATAGGCCGACCGCAGCAGGACACGCAGCCCCGTCGGGGTATATTCCCAAACCAGATCGGGACCGAAACGTTCAAGATGTGTCAGAAGCGAATGCGTGGAGCGTTCGACGAAGTTCTCATGCGCCCGGCCGGCACGCAGGTGAAAATCCGCAATGATCTCGTCGATCTCGCTGCCGAACCCGTCCAGATGGGTTTGGGCGATCTGCTCGAATTCTTTCCGCAGGTCATAGCCGCTGAGATCGGCGCCGTGATCGCCGGCTTTGATCATGACCGATTGCGCCGCCTGTTGGGACGTGGCGATGGACAGCGCCGAAGAGGCCAGTTTTTCCAGCAGCGGCGCGCCAAGCCCGTCGATGATGCGTTGCGACAAGGCCTGCATCAGGGCAGGGAGGCCGGACATGTCCCATATCTGATCGGCGGGCTGGCGGTCGATCCGGGTGGTGCCCAGCAGATGGGTTGTGATCGCCAGCAGGGCATCGGCGCTGATATCGGGCATATCATCCAGTTTTCCGCTGAGTGCCTTGTTCGCCCAATAGGCGCTGCCGAAAATGATCTCGGCCTCTGCCGGGCCGTCATGGGCCTGTAGGGTTTCGCGGATGCTGTCCTCGATCTCGGGGATCTGGTTGACCGGGTTGGACAGCTCGTCGATCCGGTTGACAAAGATCACCACGTCGCGCGACGGCAGGTTCGATATCAGGCGGATCAGGGCAAGGTCGACCGTGGTCAGCGCCTGCGCCGCCGACAGGACAACCACGCAGATCCGGCTGTCGCGGACGGCCTTGATGGTGATCATCTCGCGCATCATGAAGGTATCGTTGACGCCCGGTGTGTCGCGCAGGCAAATCCTGTGCGGAACCGTCCGGCAATTCAGATAGAGATCGGCCGACCGGGTGATATCGGCGAACTGCCCCTGTCCGTCATCGGCGGGATCGTTGCTGTCATCGCCGAAATCGTCGCCCAGACAGATATAGCGTTCCAGCAGGTTCTTGTCGAAATAGCTGTATTCGTGTTCCTGCCCCATCAACAGTTCGAATTTGCGCCCCAGGCGCTTGCGGGATTTCTCGCGCATGGTTTCGAGCTGATGCTGAATTTTCTGCAGCTCGCTGTCCGCCCCGGCGCGTCCGGCCAGTTCTCCGAGACGACCGCCCTTGGAGGTCAGCCGATCCCATTCGTCTTCGGTCATGAACTGGAATTTCGCGCCGTTCTCGGCGCGTTTCCGGCCCGGCGTCAGGTGCAGGGAGGTCACGACGGAGGTCCACGGATTGACATCTGACGGAAGCAGGTCCGCCCAACCGGCCATGGCGTTCAGCAAGGTCGTCTTGCCCGATTTGACCTGCCCCAGAACCGTGACGCAGGGCTCGAAGCCGGCAAGCTCGTCCTGCAGGCGCTGCACCGAACGGCGCGTGCCCTTGCCTGCGAGATTGGCAAGCGTTTCCAAGGCCTGTTCGATTTCGGCTGCCCGGCAGGCGAAGTCGCTCAGGTCTTCCATGCCCGACGACAGATTGGCCGGACCGGCGGAGGTCAGGAGCCCGGTTGCGTGATCTACTTCGGCTTTGACGTTCATTCGGCTTCCGGTGTCGGCTTGGGCGAGGCGGATGGACAGGCCTGCTCGAGACGTCCATATGATCCGCCCGCATTCAACATTTGACGAAACTGGCAAGCAATTGTGGTGAGAATTGGACGGGTCTGCGGAAATAATCTTGTTTTTGCCCAGTTCGTTAACCCGCTTTTCAGCCTGCCGCTTTTTCGATCAGCTCCTTGCGCATCTGAAGTAACAGGGTCACGGCGTCGAGGGCGGCGTCTTCGCCGCGTTCCAGTTGAAACAGAACCAGCATTTCCTCGCCATCCTGAAGATCGTCACGTACGGTTTGCGCCGCCGGATTGTTCGGGGCGATGCGGTCCATCAGGGTGCCGAGCGACGATACCGCCTCGACGCAGCCATTCAGGATTGCGTCGGAGTTCAGTTCCCCCGACATATCCAGCGAGTCGAGCATCTGCCCGGCTTGTTTCTGTAGCAGATCGACCGCTTCGGACAGCAGCGCACCGGTTTTGGCCGCGACAGGCTCATTGCCGGAGGTCTGGTGCGGGGCAGGGGCGGGTGAGGGGGGGGCGGCGCTTGCGTCCGGGGCCATCGGGGCCTGCGTCGACAGCCTTTCCAGAAAGACCCGGCCCTGGTCGATGTCGGCGGCACGCCCCTGCCGCACCTCGTTCAGCACCAGATTCATCAGGCGCTGGCCACCGCTCGACGCCCAGAGCGCATCGTCCACCGCCGCGCCCGAGGTCTGCGCCGTTATGCCCTGAATCGTCGCGACCGGGCACATGCCCAAAAATTCCTCGGCCACGACGGGCTCCAGACGGGACATGATACCGGGCAGCACGCCGCGCATCATTTGCTTGTCCGCCTTGGTCAGCACCAGAAAGCTGTGATCCTTGATGTGGTCCGGGGCCATCGCCCAAAGCTGTTGTTCCGCGTCGTTGAAATCCTGGCTGCACCACAGGACGATATCGGCCCGCCTGACGATCTGATCGAGAACGGAACCGTTTTCGGCGGGGTTTCCCGTCAGGCCGATTTCAATGAAGTCCTGACAGGCCAGTCTCGGGGTCGGGATTTCCTGGCGTGCACGCACCACATCCGCGGGCAGGTCGATATCCTTCAGCGCTCCCGCAATTTCCTGCACCGAACCGTCGCGGCGCTCGATCACGGTGCGCTGACGCTCGCCATAGGACAGCTCCATGATCGGCGGCGACAAATCCCCCGTCGATACCGAATGGCCCGACAGCATTTCCAGAAGGGCCGTCTTGCCACTGCCCGGCAGGCCGGTGACGACCACCTGAACCGGTTTGGTGAGGTGCGACAACAGCCGCCCTCCCCAGCGATCGTAGGGGGGCGGTATGTTTCCGCTGGACAGCGCGGTTTCCAGACGGTCGATGACCGGACTGATGTTCCCCATATGCGTCACGCGTGTACTCTCTTCCAAATCCGGCCTATGCGGTTCCGGCGCCCGAGCGGGACACCTTGGCCAGAATCGTGATGGTTTTGTTCCCGGCCTGATGCATGCTTGAATGCGTCACCGCTTCGGCAGGGGGCTCTGACATTTTTGCCCCTTCCTGCACGGCCTTGATGACGCAGAACGACACGTTGTCCTGATCCGGGTCGTCGAGCTTGTGAATTTCGCGCATCAGCGCCGCGCTGATATCGTCGGCGGAGCGTTTACGCGAAAACCGCAGGACGCCCTCGATCTGGGCGTCGTCCAGAAATTGCAGCCCGTCGCTGGCCACGATCAGGATATCGTCATGCCGTATCCGAAGGGGCATCGACCGGCAGTCCATCTGGGGGATGTCATCCCCGATCAGGACGGATGTCAGGCAGCTTGGATCGGGATAGTTCAGCGCCTCCTCGTAGCCCATGATGCCGTTGTTCACCAGGAAATCGATCTGGGATTCCAGCGCATGGTTTTCGTTCAGGCGCGTCAACACGCCATCGCGGAACAGGTATAGGGGCGAATCCCCGACCGAAACCCAGTAGAGCCTGTCCTCGATGAAGACCGAGGCGACAAGGGTCGCGCCCATTCCGGCGACGTTTGCGCGCGTGCTGGCATATAATCCGACGCATTCGTTCGCGCATTCGGCGGCACGGCGCAATATATCCCCGATCTGCGGCTCCAGCAGTTCGGGATCGCCGGATTGCAGCTTCAGCTCGCTGAAAACCTCGGTCACGACGATCTTGCTGGCCACATCGCCGGCGGCGTGCCCGCCCATGCCGTCTGCCAGAACCACGAAACCACAGGGGAATCCGGCCTGAAAATCGGACACGACTGCGTCTTCCTGCCGGTCGCGACGCCCCTGGTCGATGGACATCGATGTTTCGTAGGTCAGATCAGCCGTTTGCGTCATGGGCCCAGCCATCGTTGTCCGGGGTGCCCCATTTGAAATCCTGACCGCAAAGCGGGATGAACTTCAGAACGGTCTCGCCGATGGTGATCTTGTCGCCTGCGCATAGGTCTTCGGTGCTCAGAACCGGCCTGTCGTTGCGGCGAACCAGGTTCGCCTTGCCGCCATGCCCGATGTAAAAGGCGCGTTGCTGTTCGTCATAGGCAATCGAGGCATGGTTCTCGCGCGAAATGCTGTTGTCGCCGAAATCCAGCCGAACCGACTGATCCGCACCGCGCCCGATAGTGCAGACACCGTTATGCAGGGTAAAGGATGCGCCATAGCCTGCGCCGCCGATCACCACCAGCCATCCGACCGGGAACATGGCGTGCTCCGCATGCGATGCGACCGGCGCGTCCGACAGCACATCCCGCCCGAGGCCGTTCCCCGGCTGAAACCCCAGCAACCGTGTCTTGGCCCGGCCCCGACGCCCGGCGCCAAGCCCCGCTGTCGGTTGAGGGACATTGACCGCGACAGCGGGGGCAGGATCGGCGGCGGGCGTCGATGACTCGCTGGCCGGTGCGGGGGGCGGTGTTTCGTTACTTGCCTCTTGTGCAGGTATTTCGGGCGAAACGGTGACGGTGCGTTCGTATTCGGGGCCGAGTTGCAGGGGCGCAGGGCCGTCAGCGGGGGGCTCGACAGGGTCTTGCGGTTGCGGCACTTCGTGTTCCCCGGTCATGTGCTGCGGGGTGGTCGTGTCGGGTTGCGATGCGGGAGCCGTATCGTCGGGCTGAAACGCCGGCGGGTCGTCTGCAAGGGGGCGCGCTGCGTCCTGCTGCGGCTTCTCCACCGCGCATGTTTCGGCAGGGGCAGCGGGCATTGCCCCGGCATCCGCAAAGGTGACATCGTCTTGCAGATCGTCGTAATCCGTATCGGCAAAGAGATTGTTCAGATCGTCCATCAGGTCGTGATCCGCGGTTTCGCTCGGACCCTCTGTCAGGCTCTCGGCCAGATCGCCGGTTTTCCGGTCGAACTGTTCGAAACCGTCTTCGGCTTTCGCGCTGACATGCCCAAGCAGGATATCATCAAGCCGCTCTGCCTGCTGGTCCTGTGCGGTTCGGTGCGGCATCTCTTCCTGCGTGCTGTCGATGCGAGGCCTGTCGGGCATGGGACTATCTGCCGGGGGAATGCCGCCAGCCTCGAAATGCGCCTGACGCTTTTCTCCGATAATGTCACGAATGAATTTCATGATCGTCCTTTCAGTTCTGACCCGTGGCGGCTGAGCGGCCCCGCCGTTTCACAAGAGAATTCAACATACGCGACAGCCCGGAACGCGGAGCCTGCTCCTCGACCGTTTCGTCCGCCGCTGCCATCATCGGCGTTTCCGGTTCTTTAGTTTCGATCTCGTGCCGGATTTCAGCCACCTCCGGTCTTTTGCGGCGGCTGTGTTTTTCCGATTGCCGGTCCTGATCTTTCAGCCAGGCCTCGAGATCCTGGATCGGGTTGCCGAAGATATCGACAAGCTGCGGAGGGTCGTCCTCTTGTTCGGCGGAGTCGTCGGTCGTGTCTGTGGTCTGTATGGCCGTGTCGGGCACGGCGGCGGTAAGATACCTGTTCGTGTCCGCCACAAGCGAGGAAATCACGGCTTCGAGTCTTGAATCCGGTAGTTCCGCCTCCGGCTCGAGCTCGGGAATGTTTGCAACCGCATCCGGTTTCGCATCGAGCAGGGTCAGCCATTCTTCGACCGAGCGAATGCGTTCCCCCCGTGACAGCGAAAGGGCGCGGTCGATGGCGTCCAGAAACGGCCTGTCGAAAGGCCATTTTCCACCGGCCAGCGGAACGTAGGGGTCCGCTTCGTCCGAGGTCAGCGCAGCAAGCCGTTTCTGGCTTTCCGGTGGCGCTTCGCCCGTGACCAGGTGATAGAACGTCGCCGCGACGGAATAGAGATCGCTCGACATGTCCTGGACACTGTCCTGAACATAGAATTCCTGCGGGGAATAGCCCTCTTTGACGGCGAGCAGGGTCGACAGGGCACGCGACGATTTGCGGGCCTCCTCACGCGCGGCCCCGAAATCGATCATGGTGACCTTGTCATTGATATCCAGCAGCAGGTTGTCGGGCGAGATATCGCGGTGCAGCATTCCCTGGGCGTGAACGTAATCCAGCGCGTTCAGGGTATCGTGCAGCAACTTGGTGATAAGGCGGTTTGTCAGCCGCTCGGGTTCGCGTTCGAGCACGGTGATCAGGTCAACGCCCTGAATGTACTCCATGGCGATATAGGCGGTGTTGTTTTCCTGAAAGACCTGATGCACTCCGACGACATTGGGATGTTCAAGCTTGGCCAGACGCAGGGCTTCGCGCAGGAAATTGCGAATGACGCACTGGAACTGCTCCTGATTGTCCGTCTCGGTCGGTCGGACTTCTCCGTCGACGCGCTGGCAGATCGAACTGGGGAAGCATTCCTTGATCACGACACGACGATCAAGGCTGTCACGGGCGAGGTAGGTCATGCCGAACCCCCCGTCTATGAGATGCCGTTCGATCGTGTACTGACCGTAAAGAAGCGTCGCGCCGGGAGAGAGGAGCTGATCCTCAGGCAGGCTTTGAATGGTGGCCGTGTTTGGCAATGTAACTTTCCATTGGATAGCTTGAAAACCATTGGGAAGGGTACGTTTGCACTCATAACGTTGATACGCTGCACCGGAATTGTGATCAGATCGTGGCCAAGATCGGTCGATGAGTTGGCAAGCCGGTTAAACTTGCCTCAAAATGGTCGCAGGCGCATCTGCGGGAGCCCTCAGGCCGCGGGCGCGTGCGTCAGCCTGTCCGGGTTTTCCTGGCGGCAAGCCGTTGGTGCCACTGGGTGTCGTTCACTTCCGGGAGGGTCTCTTTCAGGACTGACCTGTAGGCTTTCTGATCGAGACGCCGCTGTTCATCGGACAGCAGGGCGCGGCTCAGGAAGCGTTTCGAAATCGAAACGAACTCGTTCGCCGAAAGGTGCCTTTGCTCAACGCTGTCGACGGCGTGCCACAGCAGTTTGAAAAGGTTCTGCGGCGAGATCGTCTTCAACGAAACCTGATCCCCGGCGACCACCCGAACGGAGGATTTCCTGTCTTGCCGGGGAAGCGAGGCGATCCGGGTGTTTATCATGTCTTCGATTTCGTCCCGGAACGCGTTCAGCGGTTTCTCGAGGACGCAAACGAATGTTCCATCACCGCGATAGGACAGGCTGCTCAGATGACCCGACAGCGCCTGTTGAACCGATATGGCCACGTCCGGCACCATGATCGCGAGGCTTTCTGGCGAATGCTTCGGAAAGTCGCGCCTCGAATGCCTGATCTTGAACGCGATGAGAATCGCCTTGCACGCTTTGCGACGGCCAAGCGCGATCAGGTAGTTTTCGAATTCCGCGTAGTCGATCAACGCCCCGGATTCGCCTGTTCTGTCCCCGACCTGCCCGGAGCCGGGCTGAGTGCCGGGCTGTGCCATAGTCTCGTCCATGTTGGGCCAGAAATCGTGATGTAGCTTGTCATGGGTCAGCCTTTGCGCTTCGTGAAGACGGGCGCGAAGCTCGAGAAAGTCGAACGGTTTGGTGATGTAATCGGTGGCGCCGGCGGCAAAGGCCCGGTCGAGATAATGCTTGTCTTCCATCGCCGTCAGCATCAGGACCGGCTTGTGCCGGTAGCCCGGTGTCTGACGGATCAACCCCGTCAGGTCGACCCCATCCATGGACGGCATTTGAATGTCGATCAGGAAACAGTCGAAGAACCTTTGTTCATCGCTGATGGTTTCCAGCGCATGTTTGGCGGATCGCGCCGTTTCGACCTCGTGATACCCAGTGCCTCCCAGAACGTGCCGAAGAATTTCCAAAATGCTTTCGTCATCGTCGACCGCAAGGATCTTCATTTCGCGTTGGCCTCTGGTGTTGAGTTCAGGAGAAAACACAGATCACTGGCTACGCAGAATCTCGGTTTAGAGGCGAAATGTGGTGGAACTTTGACCCTTTTTCCTCGTTGCGCGCCGGGAGCAGAAATTGGCCGTTTCCGGCCCGTCCGGGCGAAGATGTTCCTATGAGATCAGCGGGATTTCCGGACGGGCCGACGACTGTCATAAGCCGGTCGGCGGCATATGCCGACCGGCGTCTCAGGTCTGTGCCGAGCGACCCTGACTGGCGCACAGGACACGCCCCGTACCCCCGCCTGAAACGAGTGCCCGTTCACGTCCTGTCCTATATGCCGATAGGGCTCTTATACGCGCTCGACCGCGACCTTTTCACTGGGATAAAAGGCCAGATGGTCCTTGATGCGGGCCACGTCGTCCTTGGGGGCGTCATAGCTCCACGCCGCATTCTCCAGGGTCTGGCTCTTGGTCACGATGGAATAATAGCGCGCCTCGCCCTTGTGCGGGCAGGTGGTGCGCTGATCGCTTTCATCCAGAAACGCCATGGCGATATCGCCGCGGGGAAAATAGATGACATCCGGGTGGCCGTTTTCCGACAGTTCCAGCGCGTCCTTGCTTTCAGCCAGAACCGCGCCGCCTGCACGGACCACCCACGTTCCCTCGGCCTTGCGTATCTTGATATCGGTCATCTCCGTCCCTTTCGCGTCTCGTCGTTTCTGCTGTGTGCTTGCCCGGCTTTTGTAACGTCAGTGTTGCAAAGGCGTGGTTGCTTGGTCCAACCATAGACGAGCCGCCCCGGATATCCGAGGCCCGATTTTGTCGCGGCACGCGGCGTGATAGGCATCGAGCCAGTCGCGCTCGGGATCGCTCAGCATATCGGTCACGATCAGTCGCCGGTCGATCGGCACGAAACTCAGCGTTTCGAAGCACAGCTTGCCGGTTGCATCCCCGCCGGGCAGCGTTTCGGCCTCGCGCACGACCAACAGGTTCTCGATACGGATGCCGAACGCGCCTTCGCGGTAATATCCCGGTTCGTTCGACACGATCATGCCCGGTTCGAACGGAACGTCGCTGATCTTCGACAGGCGCTGCGGGCCCTCGTGAACGCACAGATGCACCCCCACGCCGTGGCCCGTGCCATGCGCATAATCCTGATCGGCCAGCCACAGCGGATAGCGCGCGATGGCGTCCAGATCGCGCCCCGCCAGCCCGCGCGGCCAGCGCGTGCGGCTCATCGCGATCATGCCCTGTAACACGCGGGTAAAGGCGGTGCGCTCGTCCTCGCCCATATCGCCCACGGGCAGGGTGCGGGTGATGTCGGTGGTGCCGTCAAGGTATTGCCCACCGCCGTCCAGCACCAGAAGATCGCCGTTTTGCAGCACACGGTTGGTTTTCTGCGTCACCCGGTAATGCGCCAGCGCGCCATGCGGGCCCGACCCGGCGATGGTGTCAAAGCTGATGTCCAGCAGCTTGCCGGTGGCGCGGCGCGCCTCTTCCAGCCTTGTGACCACGTCGATTTCGCTGATGGTGCCAGGGGCCTGAGCGTCGAACCAGGCCAGGAACTCGCACAGCGCCGCGCCGTCGCGCAGATGCGCCTCTTGCGTGGCGGCGATCTCGGCGCTGGTTTTCGTGGCTTTCGGCAGGACACAGGGATCATCGCCCCAGACATGCGCGACATCGGCCTCGTCCAGATGCTGCACCACCCAGAGCGGCACGCTCGCCCGATCCAGACGCACGCTGCCCGTCAGGCTGCGCAACCCGGGGCCGAACGCACTGGTGGGGCGGATCGTGATCTCGCCGCCCAGATGATCGCGCACCCTGTCGTCCAGCTTGGCGGCGTCGATATACAGTGTCAGATGCGCATCGTCATGCAGCACGGCAAAACCATGCGGCACCGGGTTGCGGGGGATGTCGCTGCCGCGGATATTCAACAGCCACGCGATCGAATCCGGCAGGGTGATCACCGCCGCGGCATGGCCGGCATTGCGCAGGGCAGCGGCCAGACGGCGGCGCTTGTCTGATTGCGGTTCACCCGCGAGGGTTTCGGGATAGACCCGCACCGCGCCTTGCGGGGGGGCTGGCCGGTCAGGCCAGATACGGTCGATCAGGTTGCCGGTGGGTTTCAGCTCGATCCCGGACCCGGCCAGGTCCTTTTCGACCGCCGCGATCTGCGCGGGCGTATAAAGCCACGGATCGAAGCCCACCGCGCCGCCATCGGGAAGATGCTCTTTCAGCCAGACGGCCAGTTTCGTTTCGGGCCAGTCCACGGGCGTGAAATGCGCGGTATCCACCTGCGTCCTGACCTGAGCGCGATAGCGCCCATCGACGAAGACGCCCGCGATGCCGGACAGAACGGCGCAGAACCCCGCCGATCCGGTAAACCCGGTCAACCACGCCAGACGGTCGTCGCAGGGGGCGACGTATTCGCCCTGATGGGCGTCGGCGCGGGGCACCAGAAACCCGGCCAGCCCCTCGGCGGAGATCGCCTCGCGCAGTTGCGCCAGACGCGGCGGGCCCTGTTCCGGGCTGGCAGTGTCGTCGAAGGACTGGAACATCGCGATCTCCTGAAAACGATCTGGTCCGACAGTGCTAGTGAACCGCGCTCCGAAGATCAACGCCGCGCATGCGCCGGAGGGAAGATGGGGGCGCTGCCCCCGTCGCCCGTCGGGCGACTCCCCCGGAGTATTTCGGGAAAGATGAAGACGGCGGGCCGCCTTGTTGCAGCGTTCAGCCCGCTTTCCTGATGCCCATCACGCGGGCCCGCGCCCGCGGGTCGGGATCGAACAGCGCCGCCAGTTGTTCGGTCATCGCGCCGGCCAGCTGATCGACATCCGTGATCGTGACCGCGCGCTCGTAATATCGGGTCACGTCATGGCCGATGCCGATGGCCAGCAATTCCACCGCCTTGCGCCGCTCGACCATATCGATCACGTCGCGCAGGTGCTTTTCAAGGTAATTGGCGGGGTTGACCGACAGGGTGGAGTCATCCACGGGCGCCCCGTCCGAGATCACCATCAGGATCTTGCGCGCCTCCTTGCGCCCGGCCAGCCGCCGATGCGCCCATTCCAGCGCCTCGCCGTCGATATTCTCCTTGAGCAGGCCCTCTTTCATCATCAGGCCCAGATTGTCGCGGGTGCGCCGCATGGGGGCGTCGGCGGATTTGTAGATGATATGGCGCAGATCGTTCAGGCGGCCGGGAAGCTGCGCGCGCCCCTCGTTCAGCCAGGTCTCGCGGCTCTGCCCGCCTTTCCACGCGCGGGTGGTGAAGCCCAGCACCTCGACCTTGACGTTGCAGCGCTCCAGCGTGCGCGCCAGAACATCGGCGCAGATCGCCGCGATGGAGATGGGACGCCCGCGCATCGAGCCGGAATTGTCCAGAAGAAGGGTCACGACGGTGTCGCGGAATTCGGTGTCCTTTTCGACCTTGAAGGACAGCGGCGTGGTCGGGTTGGCCACCACGCGCGCCAGCCGGCCCGCATCCAGAATGCCTTCTTCGCGGTCGAACTCCCAGCTTCGGTTCTGCTGCGCCTGCAGGCGGCGTTGCAGCTTGTTGGCAAGGCGGCTGACCGCGCCCTTGAGCGGCTCGAGCTGCTGATCCAGATAGGCGCGCAGGCGTTCCAGTTCGACGGGCTCGGCCAGATCCTCGGCGCGGATTTCCTCGTCGAACGCGGTGCTGAAAACGGTATAGTCGGGATCGGCTTCGGACACCGGCGCAGGCGGGGGCGGATCGAGCGGGGCTTCCCCTTCGGGCAGCTCGGTTTCGTCGCTCATCTCGTCTTCGGCCATGTCGTCGGACGATATCTGCGCCTGCTGCTCGTCCATCTGCTGATCCTGGGCCTGTTCGGGGTTGGCCTCGGATTCGTCGTCCTCGCTGTCGTCCTGACCGGAATTGTCGGGCTGTTCGTCCTCTTCGTCGGGGGATTGCTCGGCCTCGTCGTCCTGATCCTCGTCCAGCGCGTCGGGATCGTCGCCCAGCTGATCCCCATAACCCAGATCTTCGATCACCTTGCGGGCGAACCGGGCAAAGGCCGCCTGATCGGCCAGCGTGTCCCCGAGCCCCTCCAGCGTGCCGCCGGCCTGCTGCTCGATAAAGCCGCGCCACAGGTTCATGACGTTCTGCGCCGCCGGGGGCAGATCGCGCCCCGTCGCCATGTGGCGCACCAGATATCCGGCGGCGGTGGCCAGCGGCGCATCCGAGGCCTCGGTGATCTGTCCATAGCCCATGCGCTCGGCCTCGGCGCCGATCTTGGCGTCGATATTCCCGGCGGTGCCGGGCATGTCACGCGCGCCGATGGCCTCGCAGCGGGCGGTTTCCATCGCTTCATACAGATCGCGCGCCATTTCGCCCGTCGGGTTATAGCGCGTATGGGTGGCCGCATCGTGATACTTGTGGCGCAGCGCCAGCGCATCGGCAGTGCCGCGCGCCTGCAAGACCTCGTCACGGGTCATCCGGCGGCTGACCTGCGGCAGGCGCATGGAATCGCCGGTCAGCCCCGAAGGATCGACCGAATAGCTGACCGTCAGTTCCGGGTCGTCGGCCAGGACCTTGGTGGCCTCGGCCAGGGCCTTCTTGAACGGATCGGCGGGGTTGTCGGTCGGTTTGGTCATTGCAATAGCCGTGTTTCGGGTTGGGTGCGGGCAAAATCTTTGCAGGTGTCTGACAGGCGTTCGAATATCTCGCGGCTGGAGCGGTCGGCATGGCCGATATAGGCCTCCATCATCAGCGCCATGTCGGGGCGCCACCTGGCGATATGGGCCTCCACCGCCTCTGCATCGCCGGTCAGGCGGATCGCGGCTGCGCGGAAGGCATTCGCCTTGTCATAGGCCGCCTGCTGCCCGTCGAGAAAGGACGACACAGCCGCATAATCCCCGTAGCCGAACCAAAGCGCCGCGCAGTCCGCCGCCGGGTAGAGTTCGCCACCGTCCGCGAATGCGGGCCATGCGCAAAGCAGCGCGGGAACGAGGGCGGCCTGCGCACTCACCCCAGACTCACGCTCGCGGCGCTTTCGGGCAGTTCCTCGTCAAAGCAGCGCTGATAGAACTCGGCCACGGTCTGGCGCTCCAGCTCGTCGCACTTGTTGAGGAAGGTCAGGCGGAACGCATAGCCCACATCGCGGAAGATCGTGGCGTTCTGCGCCCATGCGATCACCGTTCGCGGGCTCATCACGGTGCTCAGCTCGCCATTCATGAAGGCCGACCGGCTGAGATCCGCGACGGTCACCATCTGGCTGATGATCCTGCGGCCCTTTTCGGTGTTGTAAAGCGGGTTCTTGGCCAGCACGATATTGGTTTCGGCGTCATGGCTGAGATAGTTCAGTGTCGCGACAAGGCTCCAGCGGTCCATCTGGCCCTGGTTGATCTGCTGCGTGCCGTGATAGAGGCCGGTCGTATCCCCCAGGCCCACGGTGTTCGCGGTGGCGAACAGGCGGAAATAGGGGTTGGGGGTGATCACCTCGTTCTGGTCCAGCAGCGTCAGCTTGCCGTCCACTTCCAGCACCCGCTGGATCACGAACATCACGTCCGCACGGCCCGCGTCGTATTCGTCGAACACGATGGCGGTGGGGTTGCGCAGCGCCCAGGGCAGGATGCCTTCGTGAAATTCGGTGACCTGCACACCGTCCTTCAGTTTGATCGCGTCCTTGCCGATCAGGTCGATCCGGCTGATATGGCTGTCCAGGTTGACCCGCACGCAGGGCCAGTTCAGGCGGCTGGCGACCTGTTCGATATGGGTGGATTTGCCGGTGCCGTGATAGCCCTGGATCATCACGCGCCGATTGTGGCTGAAGCCCGCAAGGATCGCCAGCGTGGTGTCGGGGTCGAACTTGTAGGTGCTGTCCAGTTCGGGCACGCGATCGCTGCGCTCGGCAAAGCCTTTCACGATCATGTCGGTGTCGATGCCGAATACCTCGCGAACGGAAATCTCTTCGGTCGGTTTTGCGTTCGTGTCGATGCTGCCGTCAGCCATTCGCGCGGTCCTTCAAGTCGGGTGTCTCAAGTTGCGTTACGTGGTGCAACATATTGCAGCAAAGGGCAAGGGGAAGGGCAAGAGCCATGGACTCCGGAAATAGTCGCGCTAACTCAGGCCATGGAACAAGAGGAATGGCGCCATCTTGGCTACGCGTGACGATATTGAAAACTGGCTGGGGCAGATCGCATTGGGGGACCGTGCGTCGTTTTCCGCGCTGTATTCGGCCACATCTGCGAAACTTTTTGGCGTTATCCTGCGTGTCTTGGACAACAGGGCCGAAGCCGAAGAGGTGCTGCAAGAGGTTTACATGCGCATTTGGCGGCATGCCGGGCGCTATCGGGTCAACGGGCTCAGCCCCATGACATGGCTGATCACCATTGCCCGCAACGCCGCCGTGGACCGCAAGCGGCGGCGTGTGGCGATCCCGGCGGATATGTCGGCCATCGACTCCGAATCCGACAGCGGGCCGGGGCCGGAACAGCGCGCGATTGCCGCATCCGAAAACGCGCGCCTCTCGGATTGTATGGATGAACTGGACGAAGGTCATGCCGAGGCCGTGCGCCGTGCATATCTGGACGGCGAGACCTATGCAGAGCTTGCCAGCCGCTTCGATGTGCCGCTCAATACGATGCGGACATGGCTGCGCCGCAGCCTGCTGAAACTGAGGGAGTGCCTGTCGCGATGAGCGATGAGACACCAGATCGCGAGGCCGACAAGGCCCTGGCCGGGGAATACGCCCTGGGATTGCTGCCGCCGGATGAGGCGGCGGCGTTCGAGGCGCGTCTGGCCACCGATCCCGTATTGCGCGCGGTCTATGCCGATTGGGCCGAAGATCTGGCCAGGTTGACCGACCGGATCGAACCGGTCGCCCCGCCGCCACGGGTGTTCGGCCAGATCGAGGCACGGCTGTTCGGCAAGGGCCGCAGCACAGGCAGGACTTGGCTGTCATGGATAATGGGCGCGATGGCGGCGGCGGTCGTGGTCGTGGCGGTCGGGTTTGGTACAGGGGTTCTGGATCGTGGCCCGACGCCGCCGGGCAGCCCCGCCTATGTTGCCGAAATCGCTGCCGAGGACCGCAGCCTCGTCGTTGCCGCCGCCTATGATGCGGGGCAGGGGCGTTTGTTCATCGACCGACAGCGTGGCGCCCCGCGTGAGGGGCGCGCGCTGGAATTGTGGCTGATCGCAGGAGAGGACGCGCCGGTGTCGCTCGGTGTGTTGCCCGCCGAGGCTCAGGCCGATCTGACTGTGCCGACGGCGTTGCGTCCGCGTCTCGACGGTGCGGTGCTGGCGATCTCCGACGAACCGCCGGGCGGGTCGCCCACGGGCACCGCCACGGGCGATATTCTGGCCGTCGGAGAGATCACGAACCTGTGATCGCTTGTCCTGAAACTCTTTGAAGGCGTCTGCGTGGCTTCGGGTGTCGGCGGGCAATCAGGCCCGTCACGCCCTTGTCGCGGCGATCGAAGCCGCGACGTCATAACAGGAGGAACTCGATATGTTTACGATCAGGACATTTGCCGCCGCAGCCACCGCACTCGGCCTTTCGGCCAGCTTTGCCGCCGCGGAAAACCCGATGGTCGGCGGGGCCGCGATGTATGCGGACAAGACCATTGTCGAAAACGCGGTGAACTCGGCCGATCACGAAACGCTGGTCGCCGCCGTCAAGGCCGCCGGTCTGGTCGATGTGCTGAACTCGGAAGGGCCGTTCACCGTGTTCGCCCCCACCGACGACGCGTTCGGCATGCTCAAGGAAGGCACCGTCGAGGCATTGCTGGACCCCGCGGCCAGGGAGCAACTGACCAATATCCTGAAATGCCACGTCGTGGGGGCCGACGCCATGTCGATGGCCATCAAGGGGATGATCGACGACGATGGCGGCGTACATCCCGTGCCCACCCTCGGCAACTGCACCTTACAGGCCACCTATGAGGGGGACAAGATCATGCTCGAAGACGAGCGCGGCCGCACCATCAACGTGACCATTGCCGATGTCGATCAGTCCAACGGCGTCATCCACGTGGTCGACCGGGTGATCCTGCCGGCGATGCAGTAATTCTCACCCGATCGTGTGGGGCCGTGCATTGCGCCACGGCCCCATACCCGTCACTTTTCATGAGACACAGCCCTGCAAAAAAGGAGCCCCGCATGAACCGCCGCAGCTTTGTCGCCACCGTCATCGGGGCGGGAACCGGCCTGTCCCTGACACGATACGCCCTCGCCGCCGGAGAAACCTTTGAGATCACCCGCACCGAGGCCGAATGGAAGGCGATGCTGTCCGACCGGCAATACGAGGTGATGCGCCGCGAGGGCACCGAACCGGCCTTCAGTTCGCCATTGGACAAACAATACGATCCGGGAACCTATCACTGCCGGGGCTGCGATCTGGCGCTGTATTCCAGCAAGCACAAGTTCGACAGCGGCACCGGCTGGCCCAGCTTCTGGCAACCGGTCAATGCCTTTGCCGTGGCCACAAAACGCGACTGGAAACTTGTGATCCCGCGCACCGAATGCCATTGCAGCCGCTGCGGCAGTCATCTCGGGCATGTGTTCAACGACGGTCCCAAACCGACGGGCAAACGCCACTGTATCAACGGCGTCAGCCTGGTGTTCAAACCGGCCTGATCCGGCATCCGCCGCGCAAGGCCGGTTGAGCGGCCTTGTCGCCGGCTTTACTTGAAGTTCCGGCTGGCCTTGATCTGGTCCCAGGCCCAGACGACCTGTTGCAACTGCTCTTCCTGGCTGCGGTCGCCGCCGTTCATGTCCGGGTGCAGCACCTTGATCAGCTTCTTGTAACTCTTGCGGATATCCGCCTTGGTCCAGTTGTCCTCGACCTCCAGAATTTCCACGGCCCGGCGCTCGGTCGGCGGCAGTTTGCGCCCGCCGGCCTTCTTGCGGCCCGGATTCTTGGTGGCGTTCTCGCCCAGCACCTGATGCGGGTCTTCGATGCCAAGCCGCGCCCAGGCCCGCGTTTCGGGATCGACAAAGGCCTTGGTCTCACGCTCCCAGACCTTGTCCTTGGACATCTGCGCGTTCATCTCGGCCTCGGTCGTGCCGTGGAAGAAGTTCCATTGCTGGTTGTACTCGCGCACATGCTCCTTGCAGAACCAGTGGAACTCATCCAGCACGTCGGGCGCCTTGGGGGCACGATACTTGCCCGGCTCCTGACAGCCTTCTTTCTCGCAGATGCGCGTTGACGTTTCGGATGCGCCGGACATGCCGCGCCGACCACGCGGATTCTTCTTCTTGGCCGACGAAACCGACATGTCGAAACCGAAGGGATCTGTCTTGGACATGGCTCTACCTTTGCGACTCGGAGCGCAGAGTTTATGCTAAACGCGCGCGAATTGAAGGGGGCAGGGTGCAAAAAATCCCGTTGATCAGCGCAAACCCGCCATGACCCCAACCGAATCCGCGTCATGCCGCCGGGATGCCCGGCGCACGGAACCGTGTCAGGGGCGCTCGGGCCGGGCCTCGGCGTCGGTCTCGTCGGACGTATCCATATCGCCCTGCGCCGCATCGCTGGCGGTTTCGGGCGCAATGCCGTCCTGTTCGTCCGTTTCCGCCTCGTTGTCGGGCACGGCCTCTTCGGCCTGCGCAGGCTCGGTGTTCAGCCGCTCGCCCTCCTGCAAGACGCGCTGAAACACCAGCACGCTGCGATACACCGTATGCGACAAGGTCAGCCCCTGCCGTTCTTCCGATGGCAGGATATCCGAGCGCAGGTATTCCCACCCCTCGGCGGCCATTTCGTTCAGCGCCGCTTCCAGCGTATGGGCGAATCTGGCCTCGGCCCCTTTGACGCCGGGCGCTTTGCGCCCCTTTGCCGGGGCAGGGATCACCTTGTATTCGAATGTTGCGGGCATCGCGTTCCGTCCAGTTTCGTGGCTGGCGCATCCTACCCGCACAGCCGGACAGCGCAAGGCCCCCGGCAACCACTTGCACGGGGGCCTGAACGTTTGGCGTCGTGCCGGTTATTCGGCGGGCTGAACCTGTGTCGCGGACCGGGGTGCGCCGCGCAACAGCCTGTCGGCGAGCACACCGCCCGCGACAATCGAAAGCAGCGCAAGAATGGCCGCCAGCGACAGCGTCGGGACACCGGCCAGACCGGCCCCCACGGTGCAGCCCCCCGCCAGAACGCCGCCGAGCCCCATCAGAACCGCACCGGCGATATAGCGCCCGGTCTGGCGCGGGCTGTCAAAGCTCTGCCAGGCGAAACCGCCGTTCAGAAGCGCCGCCGCAAGCGCCCCGATCAATACACCGCCGATCAGCCCGGCACCGAAATTCGCGCCCACGGCCGTCGAGGCGACGGAATAGAACAGTGCATCCGCCGCAGAAGAGGTGAAGGACAGCGATTGCATCGCGATGGGATCGAAATCGTCATACAGAATGAACCCCGTGCCGACCCAGCCCAGAGGCACCAGCGCCCCGATCAGGGCCGCCAGGGCCAGAATGCCCGCACGATTGCCCGAGCGCAGCCCATAAGCCAGCGCCGCTATGGCAATCAGCCCGGCCCAGATCGCCGGATTGCCGGGCAGCGCGGCATTGTCCAGCGCCACGGTCTGCGATCCGAGCGCGGTGCGTACCGGGGCCAGAACGCCCTTGAGGGTGGCATGTGCGGTGATCGCGAAAATGACCAGAACCAGCGCGGCGCGCAGGTTGCCCGCGCCGCTCAGCACGGTCAGCCGCGAGATGCAGCCGCGGGTCAGAACCATGCCGATCCCGAACATCACGCCACCGGCCACGATGGCCAATACCGGCAGGTCGCCCGCCATGAACCGATGGTCGCCAAAGCCGATCCAGCCCTGCGCGACGGCAAACTGCGTGCCCAGAACGGCCACGGCCAGCGCGGTCAGCCAGACACCGGCGGCCTGTCGGCGATGCTCACCAGCCACGATGGCGCGACGCAGGCAGAAACGGGTCACCTGCGCCAGCGCGCCGAACAGCACGCCGAGCCCCAGTGCGAACCAGACGGCGGCCTGCGATGCGGTCAGGGATTCGAAACCCAGAGTTTCAAACATATCGATTCTCCCGAAATCGGAATTTTTTCCCAGATGGAGCGGAAATGGATTTCGATCAAGACCGTATAAATTGGGCGGACCTAAGCGGGATGGAACAAAATACCTCACATCGGAGCGGAGCAAAACATCCGTTTCGCCTGTGGCGGCGCGGCGGGTTATTGATCCACGCCGTCCGCCCTCGCCGTGACCGGCTTTCTTTTCTGCTCTGATGCGCCGAGTTCCGCTCAGATGCCTGTAAATGGCGCTGCGCTCGGGGTCCGGCCGCTTGCCGTTTGACGCCAATCCTGCCCGGCTGTAGCGTCACGCCACACGCGCCGCAGGAAAGGATACTTCGATGCCCGTCAAGAACCGCTTTGCCGAGTTGCACGACCAGATCACCGAATGGCGGCGCGATCTTCATGCCCATCCCGAAATCCTGTTCGACACGCATCGCACGGCGGCGCTGGTGGCCGACAGGCTGCGCGACTTCGGCTGTGACGAGGTCGTCACCGGCCTTGGCCGCACCGGGGTTGTCGGCGTGATCAGGGGGCGCAACACCGGCTCGGGCAAGGTGGTGGGGCTGCGCGCCGATATGGATGCGCTGCCGATCCATGAAACCACCGGGCTCGACTATGCCAGCCAGACACCGGGCAAGATGCATGCCTGCGGCCATGACGGACATACCGCAATGTTGCTGGGCGCGGCGCAATACCTGGCCGAAACCCGCAATTTCGACGGCACCTGCGTGGTGATCTTCCAGCCCGCCGAAGAGGGCGGCGGCGGCGGTCGCGAGATGTGCGCCGACGGGCTGATGGACCGCTTCGGTATTCAGGAAGTGTACGGCATGCACAACTGGCCCGGCGTGCCCGAAGGCACCTTCGCCATCCGACCGGGGCCGTTCTTTGCCGCAACCGACAAGTTCGAGATCACCGTGACCGGACAGGGCGGCCATGCCGCCAAACCCCATGACACAATCGACCCGGTGGTGATCGCCAGCCATCTGGTGCTGGCCCTGCAATCCATCGTCAGCCGCAACGCCGACCCGACCGAACAGGCCGTCGTGTCGGTCACGGCGATGAAAACCGGCTCGGACGCGTTCAACGTGATCCCCGACCGGGTGGACCTGCTGGGCACCGCCCGCAGCCTCAGCCCCGAAATGCGCGACCTGATCCAGAGCCGCATGCAGGCGCTGTGCGACAGCATCCCGGCGGGGTTCGGTGGCCGTGCGGTGCTGGACTACGAGCGTAACTACCCGGTGATGGTCAATCACGACGCCCAGACCGAATTCGCCGCCGACGTGGCGCGCTCGGTCTCGGGGCAATGCGCCGACGCGCCGCTGGTCATGGGCGGCGAGGATTTCGCCTTCATGCTCGAAGAACGTCCCGGCGCCTATATCCTTGTCGGCAACGGCGACACGGCAATGGTCCACAGCCCCGATTACAATTTCAACGACGCGGTGATCCCCGCCGGGTGCAGCTGGTGGGCCGGAATCGTGGAACAGCGCATGCCATTGGGCTGAAGGCGGTCTTTGGCCGCTGTTTCGCGCCCGGAAAAACACAACGGGCTCGGAACAGCGCTTCCCCCCTCAAACCTCGTCCAGCAACCCCCGGTAAATCGCGCAGAGCGCCTCGGCCTCCTGCTCGATCCGGCAATGGGTTTCGGCATGGGCGCGGGCGTTGCGGGCCCATTCGGTGCGCAGGTTCGCATCGTCCAGCAGCCGCGCGGTGGCCGCGGTCATCGCCTCCAGGTTCTCGATATCGACCAGCGTGCCGGTCTGCCCGTCCTGCACCAGTTCTTCGAACGCGCCCGCGCGGGTTGCCACCACCGGACTGCCGCAGGCCATCGCCTCCAGCGGGGTCAGGCCGAATCCTTCCCAGCGTTGCGGCGCGATATAGAGATCCAGCGCCTTGAACCAGCGCGACACGTCCCAATGCGGGTCTTCGGGCAGGAACAGGAACCGATCCTGCAACCCCGCCGCCGCGACCTTGTCCACCAGCGCCTTGTGAAAGTCGCGGAACTGATCGGTCACCCCGCCCATCATCACCGCCACCGCATCGGGCCGCTCGGGCAGCAGGCGCAGCATCATGTCGGTGAACAGGTCGTTGCCCTTCTGCGGGCGGATGCGCCCGAAACAGCCCACCAGAACCTTATCCTGCGGCAGGCCCAGTTCGGCCCTCAGCGCCGCCTTGTCGGCCACGGGGGCGAACCGCTCCACGTCGATGCCGTGATGGATCACCTGCGCCTCGACCTCCAGGAACGAGGCCGAGCGCGCCGAGGTCGCCACCACCTTGTCCATCTGCCGGATCATCCACTTGGTCAGCTTCTTGTGGTCGCGCTGCGCCGCCGAGGTGAACATCAGCTTGAGATCCTTGCGCAACAGGCGCTTGAGCGCGATCCCCGCCAGCATTTCGTTGTTGCGCCGCGCATGCCATACCCGCCGACGGCGGCTCATCGTCGGCAGGCAGCCGGGCGGGATATGCGGGATGTCTTCGGGAATGTTCGGCCCGCAGGTCGCCACCGCCATGCTGCGCGCCTGAATCGGCACCAGCCGGAACACGGTCGAGGTCACGCCCGACATCCGGGATTTGAAATTCGGGGCGATCACGTCGATGGCGTCGGCGGGGTTGGGCATGACGGCGGCCTTGGCTGAACTGGTTTCGCGCGCTCTTACACCGGATCGACCAGCGCGGAAAGGTCCAGAGCCAGCGCGTCCAGCGCATCCTCCTGCGCGGCGGCAAAGGCCGAAACGCGATCCCGCGCACCCTGCAACGCCGCCGCATCATCGAGCCATTGGGCGACGGCCCCGGCCAGCGCCCCGGCATCCGTGACCTCGGTACTTGCGCGCGCCGTGTTCAACTCGCCATAGGTATCCGCGAAATTCGCATAAAGCGGCCCGTGGATCAGGGCCGATCCCGCATGGGCGGGCTCATACGGGTTGTGCCCACCCACAGGGCTGAATGACCCGCACAGGCAGGTGATGGGCGACAGCGCATACCACAGCCCGGTTTCGCCCAACGTGTCGGCCAGATACACCTGATCGCCCGCGCCCGGCAGCGCCCCGGCAGAGCGCTGCGCATGGCGCAGCCCGGCCTTGCCGATCAGCGCCGCGATGTCGCCCGCCCGCTCGGGATGGCGCGGCACTAGGATCAGCAACAACTCGGGATGCGTCTCCAGCAACTGCCGATGCGCCTCCAGCACGATCTCGTCCTCGCCGGGATGGGTGGAACTGGCCAGCCAGACCGGGCGCGCGCCGATACTGTGCCGCATCTGATCGAGGGTTTCAGCGTCAAAGGGCAGGGGCCCGGACAGCGATTTCAGGTTCTGTCCGACCTGCGCATGGGTCAGCCCGATATCGCGCAAATGCCCCTCGGTGCGCTTGTCCTGACAATGGATCATCGAAAACACGCTCAGCAAATGCCGCGCCGTGGTGCTCAACCGTTTCCAGTTCCGCGCCGAGCCGTCCGATATGCGCGCATTCAGCAGCGCCATGGGAATACCCGTCGCATGGGTCTTGTTCAGCATCTGCGGCCAGAACTCGCTTTCGACGAACACCGCCAGATCGGGATGCCAGTGATTCAGAAACCGCCCCACCGCCGGGCCGCTGTCCAGCGGGGCGAACTGATGGGTGCAACGCGGTGGCAAACGGTCGGCCAGAATCTTGCCCGATGTCGCCGTCCCCGAGGTGATCAGGAAATGCCAGTCGTCATGCGCCTGCGCCATATGGGCGATCAGCCGCAGCACCGACAGGCTTTCGCCCACGCTGGCGGCATGAAACCAGATCAGCGTTCCATCGGGGCGGGGTTGCGTGGCCCGGCCCATTCGCTCGCCGAACCGGGCCGGGGGAATGCCCTGCGCACGCAGCTTGGCCTTGACCCGGTTATAGGCCACCGGGGCCAGCAGGTTGGCCGCGGCCGCATACAGCCGCAGGGGCAGGGGGCGTCGGCCCATGCGCGCCTCAGCCGCCCGTGTGGCTCATGTGGCGCGACACGCGCCCGTCCACCGTCTGGCGGGAATAGTCGAAATCATGCCCCTCGGGCTTGAGCGTGATCGCCTGCCGGATCGCGGCCTCCAGCGGCGCGTCGTCGCCGGGATTGTTGCGCAAGGGCGCGCGCAGGTCGGCCATGTCTTCCTGTCCCAGGCACAGGTACAATTCCCCCGTGCAGGTCAGGCGCACCCGGTTGCAGCTTTCGCAGAAATTATGGGTCAGCGGCGTGATGAAGCCGATCTTCTGCCCGGTCTCTTCCAGCCGCACATAACGCGCAGGCCCGCCGGTGCGCTCGCTCAATTCGGTCAGCGTGTAGCGCTGCGCCAGATCCTTGCGCAGATCGCTCAGCTTCCAATACTGGTCCAGCCGGTCCTCGTTGCCGATATCGCCCATCGGCATGACCTCGATAAAGGTCAGGTCCATGTCGCGGCTTTTGCACCAGTCGACCAGCGCGAACAACTCGTTCTCGTTGAACCCCTTCAGCGCCACGGTGTTGATCTTGACCCGCAAACCGGCGCGTTGCGCCGCGTCGATGCCCCTGATCACCTGTGGCAGGCGGCCCCAGCGGGTGATATCGGCGAATTTCTTCTCGTCCAGCGTATCGAGCGAGATATTCACCCGCCGCACGCCCGCCGCATACAGATCGTCGGCGAACCGTTCCAGCTGACTGCCATTGGTGGTCAGCGTCAGTTCCTTCAGATCGCCCGAGTCCAGATGCCGGGTCATGGCGTTGAAAAAGGTCATGATCCCCTTGCGCACCAAGGGCTCGCCCCCCGTGATGCGCAGCTTTTCAACGCCCATGCGCACGAAGGTCGAACACATGCGGTCCAACTCCTCCAGCGTCAGCAGTTCTTTCTTGGGCAGAAAGGTCATGTTCTCGGACATGCAATAGACGCAGCGGAAATCGCAGCGGTCCGTGACAGAGACGCGCAGGTAGGAAATCGCGCGCTGGAAAGGGTCGATCAATGGTGCGGTCATAGGAATTTACCTAAGGCGTGACGCGATATGGGGCAAGGCTGATCTTGCAGATTGAAGCGCGCCGTGGGCGGCGGTATGATCGAAATATGAAACCCGTATTGATCAGTGTCGTTCTGGGTATTTCCCTGGCCGGTTGCGCCCAGGTCGAGGGACTTTTTGACCGCTCCCGCGCAACCGCAGCAGAAGACTCCGCCGTCGTTCCCTCCGAGGCCGATCCATCCGGCATCCGCCCGCCGGAAACCGCGCCGGTCCCCGTGTCCGGCGCACGCACCGCCGAGGCATTCGACACCACCACCGAACAGCAACGCGCCGAGGCCGTGGCCGGGGCCGCACCCGCAGGCGGTGAAACCGATCTCGGTACGACCGTCGCATCGCTCGGCGCACCGGGCGAACCGGGGTTCTGGCTCAAGACGCCCCTGGCCGGTACAGCAGGCAGGGGACGTGTCGAATACCCCGACAGGGGAACTTCCGTTATGGTCGACCTGATCCCGCTCGCCGGCGCGCCGGGGGGGGGCAGCCAGATATCGCTGGCCGCCATGCGCGTGATCGAGGCCGATCTGACCGGCCTGCCCGAGCTTCGGGTGTATCGCCTTCCCGACTGACTCGGGGCGCGGTGCGCGTTTCGTACAAAACCCGCGTCCACTTCGTACAAAACGTACGAAATCCCCGGTGCTATTCCACCGTCACCGATTTCGCCAGATTGCGCGGCTGATCCACATCTGTGCCTTTCGCAACCGCCGTGTGATAGGCCAGCAATTGCGCCGGAATCGCATAGAGGATCGGCGCCAGAACCGGATCGACCTCGGGCATTTCGATCAGACGCCATACTCCTTCGTCGGTTTCCGCAGCGCCCGCATGATCGGTGATCAGCATCACCTTGCCGCCACGCGCCATGACCTCCTGCATGTTGGAAACGGTTTTGTCGAACAAGGCGTCCCGCGGGGCCATCACCACGACGGGCATCCTTTTGTCGATCAGCGCGATGGGGCCGTGTTTCAGCTCTCCGGATGCATAAGCTTCGGCATGTATATAGCTGATTTCTTTTAGTTTTAACGCGCCCTCAAGGGCAAGCGGATACATCAGCCCCCGGCCCAGGAACAGCGCGTTGTCCGCCTCGGACAGACGGCGCGCGGCCTTGGCGAAATCATCGTCCAGTTCAAGCGCGTGATTGATCGTGGCGGGCAGCCCGCGCAGGCTCGACAGCGTGTCGGCCATGTCATCGGCCGACATCGCACCGCGATCCTTGGCGGCCTTCAGGGCCAGCAACAGAAGCACCGTCAACTGGCATGTAAAGGCCTTGGTCGAGGCAACGCCGATTTCGGCTCCGGCATGGATCGGCAGCGCTAGATCGCTTTCCCGCGCGATCGAACTTTCATCCACATTGACCACCGACAGGATCGTATCGGCCTTCCCCTCGCAATAGCGCAAAGCGGCCAGCGTATCGGCGGTTTCCCCTGACTGACTGACAAAAACCGCGCAAGTTCTGGGGGTTACGGGCGGTTCGCGATAGCGGAACTCGGATGCGATATCGACCTCGACAGGCATGCCGGCCAGTTGTTCGAACCAGTATTTCGCGGTCAGGCAGGCGTAATACGCGGTGCCACAGGCCACCATGGTCAGCCGGTCGAACCCACTGAAATCCAGCCCGTCGCCGGGCAAGGTCACGTCACGCCCGTCCGCTGACAGGTAATGCCCAAGCGCATCGCCGATCACGGCGGGTTGCTCGGTGATCTCCTTGGCCATGAAATGTTTGTGCCCGGCCTTATCGACGCGGGTATTGCCGATGCGGATACGCTTGACCGGCCTGTCGACGGTGTTTCCCTTTTCGTCGGTGATCGTGACGCCCTCGCGCGTCACGACGGCGATATCGCCTTCGTCCAGATAGGTCACGCGGTCGGTCATCGGCGCCAGTGCGATGGCGTCCGAGCCAACGAACATTTCGCCCGTGCCGTGGCCAACGGCCAGCGGGCTGCCCTTGCGCGCGGCGACCAGAAGGTCGGGCTCGCCATCGAACAGGAACAACAGCGCATAAGCGCCTTCGAGCCGTTCGATGGTGCGTTTCGCCGCCTCGACCGGGGGCAGGCCCTGATCCATAAAATGCCGGGTCAGCAGGGCAACGGTTTCGGTGTCGGTGTCGGTTTCGTGGCCGATCCCCTTCGTCGCCAGATCGGTGCGCAGATCGCGATAATTTTCGATGATGCCGTTATGCACCACGGCCACCGGCCCGGCACGGTGTGGATGGGTGTTGGCCAGATTCGGCGCACCATGCGTAGCCCATCGGGTGTGCCCGATCCCGGCCTTTCCCGCCAGCGGTTCGTGCACCAAAAGGTCCGACAGGTTGACCAGCTTGCCGACCGCGCGGCGGCGATCCAGTCGCCCATCTTTCAGCGTGGCGATCCCGGCGCTGTCATAGCCGCGATATTCCAGTCGCCGCAGGGCCTCAACCAGGGTCGGGGCAACTTCGTGCTGTCCGAGGATGCCTACAATACCGCACATTATCCTGCCCCTTTGTCGCGTTTCGCTTTTTTAGACTTTAGAATATCGAACAACTTACGTGCCATGCCGGGTTTGATCGTTTGCTCCCCCCGGGCGATAGCCAGCGCCCCATCCGGGACATCGCGTGTGATGACCGACCCCGAGGCCGTCATCGCCTCGTCGCCGATGCTGACCGGAGCGACCAGCATGGTGTTCGACCCGATAAAGGCGTTGCGGCCAATCTCGGTGTGGTGCTTCATGACACCATCGTAGTTGCAGGTAATCGTCCCCGCGCCAACATTCGTCGCCTCACCCAGATGGGCGTCGCCGATATAGCTGAGGTGATTGACCTTCGCACCGGCGTCGATCACCGCATTCTTGATCTCGACGAAATTGCCGATGCGTGTATCCTCGGCCAGCTCGGCACCGGGCCGCAGGCGCGCATAGGGACCGACCACCGCACCGCGCGACACGTGGCATCCTTCGAGATGCGAAAACGCCCTGATCCGCGCACCGGATTCGATGGTCACACCGGGGCCGAACACGACATTGGGTTCGATAACCGTGTCACGACCGATCACCGTATCATAGGCGAAATGCACGGTTTCGGGGGCGGTCAGGGTAATCCCGTCGGCAAGGGCCGTTGCCCGTGCGTGCGTCTGAAAGGCGGCCTCGGCTACGGCCAGTTCGGCACGAGAATTCACGCCCATCGTTTCGGATTCGTCGCAGGCCACGGCTGTCGCCGACAAGCCCCGCTTGCGCGCCAGCGCCACGATGTCTGTCAGGTAGTATTCGCCACTGGCATTGTTGTTGTCGATCTCTGAAATCAGGCTGAACAACAGGGGCGCGGGGGCCGCGATAACACCGGAGTTGCAGAACGTGATAGCACGCTCGGATTCATCGGCGTCCTTGAATTCCACAATTTTCTCAAGGGCTTCACTCGTCATTTTCAGGCGGCCATAACGGCCCGGGTCCACCGCTTCGAACCCCAGAACCACGATGTCGTGCTGCTCCCGCGCTTTGGCCATGTGGGCCAGCGTTTCGGGCTGGATGAACGGGGTATCGCCATAGAGAACCAGCGCATCGCCGTCATAGCCGCCCAGCAGTGGAGCCGCCTGTGCCACTGCATGCGCCGTGCCTTTCTGCTCGGACTGGAGGGCGATCTGCGCGTCGCCATCATAGTCCTGCGCGGCCTCGGTCACAGCCTCGGCTCCATGCCCGGCCACGATCACCGTCCGGTCCGGCGCAAGGGCTGCACCCGCTTTCATCGCGTGGACCAAAAGCGGCGCACCGGCCACCTGATGCAGTACCTTGGGCAGGTCCGATTTCATGCGCGTGCCCTGACCGGCGGCCAGGATGATCAAGGCTGTACTCATGGATGTTTCTCTTTGTATTCCTGCGTTGACCGTTTTATCGGGTTGCCACCGCTACGCAAGGAGGCAGTGCATCAAACTGAATTGCGGTATATGTCAGCCATGCGCGGAAAACTGCGCATCTATGCAAAAAAGGGCAGGTGGCGATGCGGACGGTTGTTTTCGATCTGGACGGGACTTTGGCGGATACCAGCGCTGATTTGATTGCGGCGGCAAATGCCTGTTTCCGCGCCATGGGTGTGGGCGATCAGCTGGATGTGCGGGACGACGCCGCCACGGCGTTTCGCGGGGGCCGCGCGATGCTCAAGCTCGGGCTGGAACGTCTGGGGCACACGGAATGCGAAACCGAAGTGGACCGCCAGTATCCGCTGCTTTTGCAGGCCTATGAGGCGGCTATCGACACGCACACGCTGCTGTATCCCGGTGCGATGGACGCGGTCGAGGCGTTGCGCAGCGCGGGTTACAGGGTGGCGATATGCACCAACAAACCCGAGAAACTGGCGCATTTGCTGATGACCCGGCTGGGGGTTCGGGACGCCTTTGGTGCGCTGATCGGAGCGGATACCTTGCCCGTGCGCAAGCCCGATCCCGAACCGTTGCGCGAGGCGGTGCGCAGGGCGGGTGGAAACCCGGAGCGCTGTTTGCTGGTCGGGGACACCGTGACCGATCGTGAAACCAGCCGGGCGGCGCAGGTGCCGTCGGTGTTGGTGACCTTTGGGCCGGACGGGCACTCTGTGGCCGATCTGATGCCGGACGCGTTGTTGAGCGATTACAGCGAGTTGCCGGATATCACCCGCCGGTTGATCGGGTAGGGCGTTCGATGGTTGTGCAGGGAATGTTCGGGAATACCGAACTCTGCATGCGCTTTGCGGTAAACGGATTGACCGCGCAGGTTTTGCCCCTCAGAACAGGGCCATGACTGAGATATTCAAAGGTAATTTCACCCAGCAGGAGCCGATCCCCGAGGACGGGATTGCCGCGGCGCTCGAGGTAATGCGCAGCGGTCGGTTGCATCGCTATAACCTTGCCCCGGACGAACCGGGGGAAACGGCGCTTCTGGAACGGGAGTTCGCCGCCTATACCGGGGCGACATACGCGCTGGCGGTGGCGTCGGGCGGGTATGCTTTGGCCACCGCATTGCGGGCTGTCGGCGTCCGGCCGGACGACCGGGTGCTGACCAATGCCTTTACGCTGGCCCCGGTGCCGGGGGCTATCGCGAGTGTCGGCGCGGTGCCGGTATTTGTCGGCGTTACCCAGGAATTGACGATTGACCTCAACGACTTGCAGGGCAAGGCGGATCTGGCCGATATCCTGATGCTGAGCCATATGCGCGGGCATCTGTGCGACATGGAGCGGCTGATGCGCATCTGCGATGATGCCGGGATAACCGTGATCGAGGATTGTGCGCACACCATGGGCGCGGCGTGGAAGGGGCGTGCTTCGGGGCGGTGGGGCAAGGTGGGGTGCTATTCCACCCAGACCTACAAGCATATGAATTCCGGCGAAGGCGGATTGCTGATCACCGATGAAGACGAGATCGCGGCGCGCGCCACGATCCTGTCGGGCTCTTACATGCTCTATGGGCGCAACGGGACGGTGCCGCCTGAGGACGTGTTCGAGCGGGTGAAATACGAAACCCCCAATGTTTCCGGGCGGATGGACCATCTGCGCGCGGCAATCCTGCGACCGCAACTGGCCCGGTTGGATGCGCAATGCGCGGCGTGGAACGACCGTTACAAGGTGGTCGAAGACGGCCTGCGCGGCACGCTGGGCCTGACCGTGGTGGAGCGCCCCGAAGAGGAAACCTATGTCGGGTCGTCGATCCAGTTTCTTCTTTTGGATTGGGGGGATAGCGCGATTGACGAAGTCATCGCGCGCTGTTTGAAGCGGGGGGTCGAGCTGAAGTGGTTCGGCGGGGCCGAGCCGGTGGGCTTTACCAGCCGCTATGACAGTTGGCGCTATGCGCCGAGCGAGGCGATGCCCGAGTCCGACCGTATTCTGCGCGGGATTCTGGATATGCGCCTGCCTTTGACCTTCTCCCTAGAGGATTGCGCATTGATTGCGCGGATCATCCGGGCCGAGGTGGGCGCTGTGTATCAGGCTGCGCAGGGCTGATCTTAACCTCTATGAACAAAACCTTGTGCCGCCGCGCCGCGGATGAGTCGGCACGCCGGAATTCCCCTTGTTAACAAGGTCAAAACCCCAAAATCGCCGTGTCGGTATCACGTCGGTAATGCATCGGTATCGCGTCGGTGCGCGGGGTCGGATCGGCCAGGGTTAACTGGCCGGACGCCACGATGGGATTGACCCGACTCGACTCTTGCGCCTATAAATGAACAAGTGTTCAATAAATGCCGGAAGCGGGAGGCAAGGCGGATGTTCAACGCGGTGATGCAATACGACCTGGGGGAGGATGTGAACGCCCTTCGGGACATGGTTCACAGATGGGCGCAGGAGCGCGTCAAGCCGATGGCGGCGGAGGTGGATCAATCCAACGCTTTTCCCAACGATCTGTGGAAAGAAATGGGCGAGTTGGGCCTGTTGGGCATTACGGTACCCGAAGAGTATGGCGGTGCGGGCATGTCGTACCTGGCGCATGTGATCGCGGTCGAAGAGATCGCGCGCGCCTCGGCCTCGGTGTCGCTCAGCTACGGGGCGCATTCGAACCTGTGCGTGAACCAGATCAAGCTGAACGGCAGTGACGAGCAGAAGGCGCAATACCTGCCCAAGCTGGTCAGTGGCGAGCATGTGGGCGCCCTGGCCATGTCCGAGGCGGGGGCGGGCAGCGATGTGGTGTCGATGAAGCTGCGCGCCGAAAAGCGCAATGACCATTACAAGCTGAACGGCAACAAGTACTGGATCACCAACGGACCGGATGCCGACACGCTGGTGGTCTATGCCAAGACCGATCCCGAAGCCGGGTCCAGGGGGATTACGGCCTTTCTGATCGAGAAAAGCATGAAGGGGTTCTCGACCAGCCCGCATTTCGACAAGCTGGGGATGCGCGGCAGCAACACCGCCGAGTTGATCTTTGACGATGTCGAAGTCCCGTTCGAGAACATTCTCGGCGAAGAGGGCAAGGGCGTGCGCGTGTTGATGTCGGGGCTGGATTACGAGCGCGTCGTTCTGGCGGGCATCGGCACGGGGATCATGGCCGCCTGTCTGGACGAGATCATGCCCTACATGGCCGAGCGCAAACAGTTCGGGCAGCCCATCGGGAATTTCCAACTGATGCAGGGCAAGATTGCCGATATGTATACGGCGATGAATTCTGCGCGGGCTTATGTGTACGAGGTCGCCAAATCCTGCGACCGGGGCGATGTTACCCGTCAGGATGCCGCGGCGTGCTGTCTATATGCCAGCGAGCAGGCCATGGTGCAGGCGCATCAGGCGGTGCAGGCCATGGGCGGGGCCGGATTTCTGAACGATGCGCCGGTGGCGCGGATTTTCCGCGACGCCAAGCTGATGGAAATCGGGGCGGGCACCTCGGAAATCCGCCGGATGCTGGTGGGGCGCGAATTGATGGGAGCCATGGGGTGAACCATTCTGGCCGCATCTGTGCGTCCGGGGCGATCCGTGATAGTGTGGCACCTGTCGTGCCGCATTGTTATGGGGGGTGCCATGCGCTGGATCGCACTGCTTTTCACTTTGATTTTACCTGCAATTTCTCATGCTCAATCCGCCAGCCGGTCGGATGTCGCACAGATCGAGGACTGCGTTCGCAACTATTCGAAAGGGGCTCCGCAGGAGAGGGTGATCGGCGGATGTGTCGGAATCATCGACGGTGCATGCCGCAGCAAGACAACCATAGAAATCGCCGAATGCATCATGCGCGAAACGGCAGCGTGGGACCATCTGCTCAATGCCTGGTGGAAGCCCATGAAGGCGCGGGCGCAGGCCAACGGCAACTGGGATCAGCTATTGGCCGTTCAACGGCAATGGATCAAGGAGCGGGATGCCGAATGTCAGCGCGCCTACGATTCCGCCGGAGGCGGGTCGATCCGGGTGATCTACGGTGCGGAATGCCAACGCGACCTGACGGCAAAACGGGCGGTGGAGTTCTATTACGCGCTGAACGAATAGAATCGCCGGGGCGGCCATGTTGAGCCGGGGTGACAGCTATGACGTGCTGACCGGCAAGTTCCGCTGGAACTTGCCCGGGCGGTTGAACATGGCCGCGCAGGTCTGCGACGATTGGGCGGCGGATCAGCCGGACCGGGTGGCGGTCATCGACCTGACGCAGGGGCGTCGGGAGACCCCCTATGGCGAGCTTAAACGCCTGTCGGACGGTCTGGCGCGCGATCTGCTGGCCCGTGGGGTCAGGCGCGGCGATCGTGTGGGCGTCTTGCGCAGTCAGGATGCGTGGTGCGTGGCCGCGCATGTGGCGATCTGGAAGATCGGTGCGGTGTCGATCCCTCTGTTCAAGCTGTTTCGTCACGATGCGCTGGCCAGCCGGGTCGGCGATGCCGGGGCGGCGTGGGTGATCTGCGATGCCGAGGGCGCGGGGATGCTGTACGGGATCGCGGGGGCCGCGCCGTTGATCTCCGAAGAATTGGCGTTGGACGTGGCCCCGCTGGAGCCGGTCGAAACCGGGCCGGAAGATCCGGCGGTGCTGATCTATACCAGCGGCACCACGGGCAGCCCCAAGGGGGCGCTGCACGGACATCGCGTTCTGACGGGGCATTTGCCCGGTGTCGAGATGAGCCACGATTTCCTGGGGCAGCCGGGCGATTGCCTGTGGACGCCTGCGGATTGGGCCTGGATCGGAGGGCTGTTCGATGTATTGATGCCGGGGCTGGCGCTTGGGGTGCCGGTGGTGGCCGCGCGCCTGCCCAAGTTCACGCCCGAGGATTGCGCGCGGATCGTGCGCGAGGGCGGGGTGCGCAACGTGTTCTTCCCACCCACGGCGCTGCGCATGCTCAAGGCGGCCGATCAGCATATCGCGGGCCTGCGCAGTATCGCCAGCGGCGGCGAGCCCCTTGGGGCCGAGATGCTGGAATGGGGGCGGCAGGCCTTTGGCGTGACGATCAACGAATTTTACGGCCAGACCGAATGCAACATGGTGGCCAGTTCCTGCAACCAGCTGTTTCCGCCGCGTCCGGGGTGTATCGGGAAACCGGCGCCGGGGTTCGGGATCGGCGTGATTGACGACAGCGGCGAGGAAACGGATGGCGAAGGTGACATCGCTGTGCGTCGCGGCGCGGCCAGCATGATGCTGGGTTACTGGAACAAACCCGACGAGACAGCGGCTAAGTTCCGGGGCGCGTGGATGCTGACCGGGGATCGCGGGGTGTGGGACGATGGCTATTTGCGGTTCGTGGGGCGTGATGACGATGTGATCACCAGCGCGGGCTATCGCATCGGCCCCGCCGAGATCGAGGATTGCCTGTTGCAGCACGAGGCCGTGGCGACGGTGGGCGTAGTGGGCAAGCCCGATCCGCTGCGCACCGAGATCGTCAAGGCTTATGTGGTGCTGAAACCGGGTGTCGCGCCGTCCGACGAATTGGCGGAGGAGTTGCAGGGCTTCGTCAAGGCGCGGTTGGCGAGCTATTCCTACCCGCGTGAGGTCGGGTTTCTCGACGCCTTGCCGATGACCGTGACCGGCAAGGTGATCCGGCGCGAACTGAAAGCGCGCGCAACCGCCGAGGCCACGTCATGATGGCTTGGCTCATGCATATAGTGAAAGGGGCCGGCGCAATGGCCGGCCCCCTGACTTCACTGTCCCGATATGGATCAGAACTTCATCACGTAGGAAACGCCGACAATCAGCGGGTCGATCGAGACGGTGCCGATATCGGAGCCGCCGACGGTCACGTCGGTGTCGATGTCGATCCAGCGAATGTCGGTGCGCAGCGAGGAACGCTCGGTCAGTTTGAAGTCCAGACCGGCATGCAGGGCGATGCCCCAGCTGTCATCGAGGCTGACGGGGGTGCCGGTCAGCAGGCCGATGGCATTGTCGTCCCAGAAGGTGGTGTAGTTCACACCGACACCCACGAAGGGCGTGACCGACGATTTGTTGGTGAAGTGATAGTTGACCGAGATCGTCGGCGGCAGGTGCTTGGTTTTGACGATATTGCCAAGCGTCGGGTGGCTGACGGTGTGTTCGAACGGCCATGCCGCCAGAACTTCGACGCCGATATTGTCCGCGACGAAGTATTCGAAGGTCAGGGTCGGGCGCACGTTGTCGTCGACGCTGAGGTCTCCGGCCAGCGTGGTGTTGGTTTTGTCGGCGGGCATCACCGCGGCGAGGCCGAAGCCGAGAGTCATATCACCTTGTTCCTGCGCCAGCGCCGGTGCGGCGGCCGTGGCCAGGGCGGTTGCGAGTGTAAATGCGGTGATCTTTTTCATGGTCTTTCCATTCCTATGCGAGTGCTCGCGAACATGGTGGCCGCCCGGCAATTTCTCATTGATTCAGGTCAAATTGCGAAACGCTCGCCGCGATGCGGCATTAATGCAACATTCGGGGCGGTTTTATACCGGCCCCGACCACTCTGGGGGGCAACATGAAGCTTCAGTCCAAGGCAATTCCGTCGTCAGCCGAGTTTCAGGCCAATCGCGACGGTCATCTTGAAGCGATCCGCGTGGTGGAAGAGGCTGCGGCGCTGGCCGCAGCGGGCGGGGGCGAGGCGGCTCGCGAGCGCCATTTGAGCCGTGGCAAGATGCTGCCTCGCGAACGGGTGGCCAACCTTCTGGACCCCGGCTCACCGTTCCTCGAAGTCGGGGCCACCGCGGCGCATGGCCTGTACGATGGCGCAGCGCCTTGTGCCGGGGTGATTGCGGGAATCGGCCGGGTGCAGGGGCTGGAATGCATGATCGTGTGCAACGATGCCACGGTCAAAGGCGGCACCTATTACCCGATGACGGTCAAGAAGCACCTGCGCGCTCAGGAAATCGCCGAAGAATGCAATCTGCCCTGTATCTACCTGGTGGATTCGGGCGGTGCGAACCTGCCCAATCAGGATGAGGTTTTCCCCGACCGGGATCATTTCGGGCGCATCTTCTACAATCAGGCCAATATGTCCGCCAAGGGAATTCCGCAAATCGCGGTGGTGATGGGGTCCTGCACCGCAGGCGGGGCCTATGTTCCGGCGATGTCGGATGTGACCATCATCGTCAAGGATCAGGGAACGATCTTTCTGGCCGGTCCGCCGCTGGTCAAGGCCGCGACGGGCGAGGTCGTGACAGCCGAGGATCTGGGCGGCGGCGACGTGCATACGCGCCTGTCGGGCGTTGCCGATTATCTGGCCGAGGATGACGCGCATGCGCTGGCCCTTGCGCGCCGGGCGGTGGCCGGTCTGAACCGGGTGAAACCCGCGACGGTCGATTGGGCCAGCCCCGAAGACCCGGCCTATGATCCCGACGAATTGCTGGGCGTCGTGCCTGCCGATCTGCGCACGCCCTACGATATTCGCGAGGTCATCGCGCGGCTGGTGGATGGATCGCGTTTTGACGAGTTCAAGGCGCGGTTCGGGGAAACGCTGGTATGCGGGTTCGCGCATCTCAAGGGCTGTCCGGTGGGGATCGTGGCCAATAACGGCGTGTTGTTCTCGGAGGCCGCGCAGAAGGGCGCGCATTTCGTGGAATTGTGCAGCCAGCGCAAGATCCCGCTGTTGTTCCTGCAAAACATCACCGGCTTCATGGTGGGCCGGAAATACGAAAACGAGGGCATCGCGCGCCACGGTGCCAAGATGGTGACGGCGGTGGCGACGACCCGCGTACCCAAGGTGACCATGGTGGTCGGCGGCTCGTTCGGGGCAGGGAATTACGGCATGTCCGGGCGGGCTTATCAGCCGCGCTTCATGTGGTCATGGCCCAACAGCCGGATCAGCGTGATGGGCGGCGAACAGGCGGCGGGTGTGCTGGCCACGGTCAGGCGCGACGCGATCGAGCGCAAGGGGGGCGCATGGTCCGCCGAGGAAGAGGCCGAGTTCAAGCGTCCCACCATCGAGATGTTCGAGCGCCAGTCGCACCCTCTATACGCCTCGGCGCGGCTGTGGGATGACGGGATCGTCGATCCGCGCAAATCGCGCGAGGTTCTGGCGCTGAGCCTGAGCGCTGCGCTGTGCGCGCCTATCGACGAAACCCGGTTTGGTGTGTTCCGTATGTAATCGGGCATGGCTCTCAGTGGATGCAACAGGACAGGTGACATGAGCGCAGTTTTTACAACCCGATTGACCGAGCGGTTCGGTCTGGACGCTCCGATCGTGTCGGCCCCTATGGCGATGGCTGCGGGCGGGCGTCTGGCGGCTGCGGTCAGCGGGGCCGGGGGGCTTGGGTTCATCGGCGGGGGCTATTGCGATGCCGACTGGATCGATGAGCAGTTTTCCGAGGCCGGGAATGGGGCGGTGGGCTGTGGATTTATCACCTGGGCCCTGGCCGAGCGCGAGGCGGAAGCACCGGGGCTGTTCGATGCCGTGCTTGCCCGCAAGCCTGCGGCGGTGTTCCTGTCATTTGGCGATCTGTCGCCCTTTGCCGAACGCGCGCAAGCCGCAGCTGTGCCGGTATTCGTGCAGGTTCAGACGGTACAGGGCGCACGCGATGCTGCACAGGCCGGGGCCGATGTGATCGTCGCGCAAGGGAGCGAGGCCGGCGGCCATGGCGCATCGCGCGGCACGTTCAGCCTTGTGCCCGAGGTGGTGGATGCGGTGGGCGCGCGTGCGCTTGTGCTGGCCGCCGGGGGCATTGCCGATGGCCGGGGATTGGCGGCGGCGCTGATGCTGGGCGCCGACGGGGTGCTGGTGGGCACCCGGTTCTGGGCCAGCGACGAGGCGCTTGTCGCGCCGGGATTCCGCCGTGCGGCATTGGATGCGGATGGGGATCGCACGTTGCGCTCGTCCCTGCCGGATATCGCACGGGGGCTGAAATGGCCCGAGCCATATACGATCCGCACGCTTCGCAACGCCTGGACCGATCACTGGCAGGGCGTGCCGGGTGGTCCCGCGTCGGCGCAGGCGCAGGCGGGGTATGCCAGGGCTGTGGCCGATGGGGATGCGGCGGGTGCGCCGGGCATTGCCGGTGAGGCCGTTGGCCTGATCCATGAGGTGCGACCGGCGGGCGAGATCGTCGTGCGTATGGTCGCAGAGGCGCAGGAGGCCTTGGGCAAGTGGTGACGTGCCCTCTGCCTATCCTGATGCCGGTCCGTTCGGGGCCGACGCATGATGCCTCCGGCGGGAGTATTTGGGGAAAGATGAAGAGCGGGCGAAACCTGCCCGACAGGAGAGAAACCGATGTTTGAAACGATCCTGATAGCCAACCGCGGCGAGATCGCCTGCCGGGTGATCGACACCGCGAGGAAGATGGGAGTGCGCACGGTGGCGGTGTATTCCGATGCCGACCGGGCCGCGCGCCATGTGGCAATGGCGGACCGGGCCGTGCATATCGGTGGGCCGGCCCCCGCCGACAGTTATCTGCGGGGCGATGCGATCATCGAGGCGGCGTTACAGACCGGGGCGCAGGCCATTCACCCCGGCTATGGGTTCCTGTCCGAGAACCCCGATTTCGTCGAGGCGGTCGAAGCGGCGGGGCTGGCCTTTATCGGGCCGTCGGCCAGGGCGATCCGTGCCATGGGGCTCAAGGATGCGGCCAAGGTGCTGATGGAAGAGGCGGGCGTGCCGGTGGTGCCGGGGTATCACGGCGACAACCAGGACCCCGAGCACCTCTCGGGGGCTGCCGATGCGATTGGCTATCCGGTACTGATCAAGGCCGTTGCGGGCGGCGGCGGCAAGGGCATGCGGCTGGTGGAACGTGCAGGCGATTTTGCCGATGCGCTGGACAGCGCGCGCAGCGAAGCCAGGACCGCCTTTGGCAACGATGCGGTGCTGATCGAGAAGTTCATCCAGAAGCCGCGCCATATCGAGGTGCAGGTCTTTGGCGACGGGCAAGGCGCCGTCCATCTGTTCGAGCGCGATTGCTCGCTTCAGCGCCGTCACCAGAAGGTCATCGAAGAGGCCCCCGCACCGGGCATGACCGATGAGATGCGCGCGGCGATGGGGCAGGCGGCGGTGCGCGCCGCCGAGGCGATCGGCTATGCCGGGGCCGGGACGGTGGAGTTCATCGTGGATGGCAGCCGCGGGCTGCGCCCCGATGGGTTCTGGTTCATGGAAATGAACACGCGCTTGCAGGTCGAGCATCCGGTGACCGAGGCGATTACCGGCGTTGACCTTGTGGAGTGGCAGTTGCGCGTGGCCAGCGGTGAAGGGCTGCCCAAGTGTCAGGATGAGTTGCAGATCAACGGTCATGCCTTCGAGGCGCGGCTTTATGCCGAGGATGTGCCCAAGGGGTTCCTGCCCGCCACGGGGCGGCTGGCGCATCTGCGGTTCCCCGATGGGGCGCGCGCCGATACCGGGGTACGTGCGGGTGATGAGATATCGCCGCATTACGATCCGATGATCGCCAAGCTGATCACTCACGGGGCAACCCGTGCGGGCGCGTTGCGCCGCCTGTCAGCGGCGTTGCGGGATTGCGAGGTGGCGGGGACGGTGACCAATCTCGGCTTTCTGGGGGCTTTGGCCGCGCATGAGGGGTTTGCCGCCGGCGAAGTCGACACGGGCCTGATCGCGCGCGATCTGGATATGCTGGTGGTTGAGCCCGCGCCGGATACGCGCGATATCGCCCTGGCAGCCCTTGCCGCCATGGGCGTGCTGGATGCAACAGAAGGCGCGACGGGCTTCACCCTGTGGTCGCCGCTGACCCGTACGGTGCACCTGCATCGTCAGGGCGATGAGATTGCCGTGCGTGTTCAGAGCTTGTCGGCGGAGGCCCATGATGTGCAGATCGGTGACACCACGGTGGAAGCGCGGCGCGTGGGTGGGCGATGGCAACTCGATGGGCAGGCGGCCGCGAACGTGGCGGTGTCGGGGCATCTGGTGACGGTGTTCGACGATTACGGTCTGGACTTCGATATCGTCGATCCACTGGATCGCGCGGCCATGGCTGGCGGGGATCGTGATGTGATCGAGGCGCCCATGCCCGGACTGGTCAAGGCGGTTCTGGCCAAACCGGGGCAGGAGGTCAGAGAAGGCGACCGGCTGGCGGTGCTGGAGGCCATGAAGATGGAGCATTCGCTTCTGGCCGCGCGGGACGGCACGGTTGACGAGGTGCTGGTCGAAGAGGGCGCGCAGGTCGAGGCCGGAGCGGCCCTGATCCGGCTGGCCAGCGAGGACGAGGAAGGAGAGGCGGCATGATCACCCTGCATCATGTTCCGCAAAGCCGTTCGATGCGGGTCTTGTGGTTGCTGCACGAACTGGGTGTAGATTTTCAGGTGGTCGAACATGCCTTCGATAAATCCTTGCGCGCGCCCGAATTCCTGTCGCTGTCGCCGGCGGGGCGGGTACCCGCGCTTGAGATCGAAGGCGAGCGGATGTTCGAATCCGGCGCGATGGTCGAATATCTTTGCGAACGCTTCCCCGAGGCTGGGCTTGGCCGGTTGCCGGGCAGCATGGATCGCATGGCGTGGCTGGTCTGGGTGCATTTTGCCGAAACCGTCAGTCAGCATGTGGCGGCGCTGACGCAGCAGCATATCATGCTCTACGAAGATTCGATGCGCAGCCCGATCGTCATGAAGCTTGAGGCCGCACGATTGCGCAAATGCTATGAGGCGATCGAGGCGCGCCTGTCCACGCCTTTGGAAAATCGCGACTACCTGCTGACGGGCGGGTTCTCGGCCTGCGATATCGCTGTCGGTCAGGCTGTGTATATGGCGCGTCGCTTCGCGCGGCTGGAGGGCTTCCCTGAAACCGGAAAATGGTTTGAGCGGATTACCGAACGCGAGGGATTTCAGGCGTCGTTGCCGAGGCCGGAGAGTTCCTTGATTTATGAACAGGATTTCTATGAGGCATGGGATGGCTGAAACGGTCGAGATTTTCGAAGTAGGCCCGCGCGACGGGTTGCAGAACGAGAAGCGCCAGATCCCGACGGTGGACAAGGTCGCCCTGGTCGATTGCCTGAGCGGGGCGGGGTTCCGGCGTATCGAGGTGGCCAGTTTCGTCAGCCCGAAATGGGTGCCGCAAATGGCGGATTCGGCGGATGTTCTGGCCGGGATCGCCCGTGCACCGGGCGTGCGTTATGCGGCGCTGACCCCCAATCTGCGCGGGTTCGAGGGCGCGGTGGCGGCGAAAGCCGATGAGGTGGCGGTGTTCGGATCGGCCTCGGAAGGGTTTTCGAAGGCCAATATCAACGCGACGATTGAGGAAAGTCTTGAACGGTTCGCGCCGGTCATGGAGGCCGCGAAAACCGTCGGCTTGCCGGTGCGGGGGTATGTGTCATGTGTGACGGATTGCCCCTATGACGGGCCGGTCGCCCCGTCCGATGTGGCGCGTGTGGCGGCCAGGCTGTTCGAGATGGGCTGTTACGAGGTGTCATTGGGTGACACCATCGGGCAGGGCACCCCCGAAAGCATCGACGCGATGTTGCGCGCTGTCTGTCAGGCGGTTCCGGCGGACCGGCTGGCCGGACACTATCATGACACCGGCGGTCGCGCGCTGGAGAATATCGAGGCGTCGCTGGCGCGTGGTTTGCGGGTTTTCGATGCCGCTGTGGGGGGGCTGGGCGGATGTCCGTACGCCCCTGGTGCTGCGGGGAATGTCGCGACCGAGGCTGTGCACGATTGTCTGACCGCGCTTGGGTATGCGACCGGCCTTGACCGCGCGGTTCTGGACATGGCGGCGGACATGGCGCGTGCGATGCGGACCGGTTGAAGCCGGTCGCTCAACGTCGGGATTGCAGGAGGGTAAGGAATGTTTGAAACCATCAGTATCGAGTGCGACGCGCGTGGTGTGGCCACCCTTTGGCTGGACCGGGCGGAAAAGCATAATGCCTTGTCGGCGCAGATGATTGCGGAACTGACGCAGGCCGCAGGACAACTGGCTGCGGATGAGGCAGTGCGCGTGGTCGTTCTGGCCGCGAAGGGCAAGACGTTCTGTGCGGGCGGAGATCTGGGCTGGATGCGCGAGCAGTTCGAAGCCGACTCCGAAACGCGTTCGAGCGAAGCCGCCAAGCTGGCGCATATGTTGCAGGCGCTCAATACCCTGCCGAAACCCATGATCGGGCGGGTGCATGGCAATGCCTTTGGCGGAGGTTTGGGCATGGCCAGCGTATGCGACGTGGCCATCGGGGCCGATCATATCCTGCTGGGATTCACGGAAACCCGGCTGGGGCTGATCCCGGCGACCATCGGGCCCTATGTCTGCGCCCGGATGGGCGAAGACAAGGCGCGGCGCGTGTTCATGTCGGGCCGCCGGTTCGGTGCGGATGAGGGGGTGACGCTGAACCTTTTGGCCCGCGCCGTGCCCGAGGTCGAACTGGATACGGCCATCGAAGCCGAAGTCGCCCCGTATCTTGAATGTGCGCCGGGGGCGGTTGCGCGGGCCAAGGCGTTGCTGCGCCATCTCGGCCCGCGTATCGACGACTCGGTTATCGCTCACACGGTGGAGGAACTGGCGGCGTGCTGGCGGGGCGAGGAAGCACCGGAAGGGATCGGCGCATTTTTCGGCAAGAGCAAACCGTCCTGGACAAGCTGAAAGATTCGGCAGGCCCGCGGACAGGGCGTGTGCGCCTGTCCTGTTCAACTGTCCTGAAAGCCAGGCCTGCCTGGGTTTTCTGCGTATAACTTCAGCGTATTCGCCTTATTTGTGTACTGTAGAATACATTGATTACGACAAACAGTTTCACAAATTGGAATATGTTCTGCGTCGGTTGACCCTGATCGGGGGCGGGGGTAAACCCTGCGATAGTCTGTACAGCCATCTGAATGCGTGCGCGACGCGCATGAAAGGAGCCATCCCGTGGACGAGATGCTGAGGGAATATCTTCCCATTCTGGTTCTTCTGGCCATTGCCATTGGTCTTGGTCTGGTGCTCATCCTTGCGGCGGTTGTCGCTGCGGTCCGCCACCCCGACCCCGAAAAACTGAGCGCGTATGAATGTGGCTTCAACGCCTTCGACGATGCGCGCATGAAATTCGATGTCCGGTTCTACCTGGTTTCGATCCTGTTCATCATCTTCGATCTGGAGATCGCGATGCTTTTCCCATGGGCCGTGGCCTTCAAGGACGTGTCGATGGTGGGCTTCTGGTCGATGATGGTGTTCCTGGCCGTGCTGACCGCCGGCTTTGCCTATGAATGGAAGAAAGGGGCAATGGAATGGGAGTAGCGACCGGACTGAACACTGCCGGGGTCGACCGCGAGGTCGCCACGCAGGAGTTGAACCGCGAGTTGCAGGACAAGGGATTCCTTGTCACCTCGACCGAGGACATCATCAACTGGGCGCGGACCGGCAGCCTGCACTGGATGACCTTCGGCCTGGCCTGTTGTGCGGTCGAGATGATGCACTCCTCGATGCCGCGCTATGACCTCGAACGCTTTGGCACCGCGCCGCGCGCCAGCCCGCGCCAGTCGGATCTGATGATCGTGGCCGGCACGCTGACCAACAAGATGGCCCCGGCGCTGCGCAAGGTGTACGATCAGATGCCCGAGCCGCGTTATGTGATCTCGATGGGGTCCTGCGCCAACGGGGGCGGCTATTATCACTACAGCTATTCGGTTGTGCGGGGATGCGACCGGATCGTGCCGGTCGACGTCTACGTGCCGGGCTGCCCGCCGACCGCCGAGGCATTGGTATACGGCATCATGCAATTGCAGCGGAAAATCCGCCGGACCGGGACGATCGTGCGCTAAGCGCGCCTGACAGATAACGGCGCGCCAATACGGGCCGCGCGAAAGGACGAAAACGATGAGCAACGCGCTGAAAGAACTGGGCGCCCATATCGAGGTCAAACGCCCCGATTGCGTGCTGGGTTGGGATGTCACCCATGACGAACTGAACGTGGATGTCGCGCTGGCCAATATCGTGGGACTGGTGGAGTTTCTGAAAACCGACCAGACCTGTCGTTTCTCTACTTTGGTGGACATCACCGCCGTCGATTACCCCGAGCGGGCCAAGCGGTTCGATGTGGTCTACCATTTCCTGAGCATGTACCAGAACCAGCGTATTCGCCTGCGTGTTGCCGTGCGCGAAGAGGATATGGTGCCCTCGATCACTGATGTGCACCCTTCGGCCAACTGGTTCGAGCGCGAAGTGTTCGACATGTTCGGTATCCTGTTTTCGGGCCATCCGGACCTGCGCCGCATCCTGACCGACTATGGATTTCGCGGGCATCCGCTGCGCAAGGATTTCCCGACCACGGGCTATACCGAGGTGCGCTATGACGAGGTGCAGAAGCGCGTCGTTTACGAGCCCGTCAGCCTTGTTCAGGAATACCGGCAGTTCGACTTCATGTCGCCGTGGGAAGGGGCGGAATACATCCTTCCGGGTGATGAAAAGCAGGAGGAGGCGAAATGATGGGCGGAGGTTACGGAATGGGCGGCGGCGGTTTTCTGTTCCTCGTTGTCATGGCCGTGTTGGTCGTGGTGCCGTTCTGGCGGCTGTTGCCGAAATTCGGCATTCCAAGCTGGGTGGCTCTGGTTTCTATCATCCCTCTCGGCGCGCTGATCCTGCTGTGGGTCATGGCGTTTCGCGACAAGATTGACGGAGGGCGTGCGTGATGGACGGCTCCAAGTTTGACGATGCCCTGACGGGCGAACAGAAAATCCGCAATTTCAACCTGAATTTCGGTCCTCAGCACCCGGCGGCGCACGGGGTGTTGCGGCTGGTGCTGGAACTCGACGGTGAGATTGTCGAGCGGTGCGATCCGCATATCGGCCTGCTGCATCGCGGCACCGAAAAGCTGATGGAAAGCCGCACTTACCTGCAAAACCTGCCTTATTTCGACCGGCTCGATTACGTGGCGCCGATGAATCAGGAGCATGCCTGGTGTCTGGCCATCGAAAAGCTGACGGGCGTCGAGGTGCCGCGCCGGGCACAGCTGATCCGGGTGCTCTTTTCGGAAATCGGCCGTATCCTGAACCATCTGCTGAACGTCACCACGCAGGCGATGGACGTTGGCGCGCTGACCCCGCCGCTCTGGGGGTTTGAAGAGCGCGAAAAGCTGATGGAATTCTACGAGCGGGCCTGCGGCGCGCGCCTGCACGCGGCTTATTTCCGCCCCGGTGGGGTGCATCAGGATCTGCCGCCCGCCCTGATCGACGATATCGAAACCTGGGCCAATGAATTTCCCAAGGCTCTTGACGATATCGACGGCCTGCTGACCGAGAACCGGATTTTCAAGCAGCGCAACGCCGATATCGGTGTCGTGACCGAAGAAGATATCCAGAACTGGGGTTTCTCGGGCGTGATGGTGCGCGGCAGCGGTCTGGCGTGGGATCTGCGCCGGGCGCAGCCCTATGAGTGCTATGACGAGTTTGAATTCCAGATTCCCGTAGGAAAGAACGGCGATTGCTATGATCGCTATCTGGTGCGGATGGAAGAGATGCGCCAATCGGTTTCGATCATCCATCAGGCGATCGAAAAACTGCGTGCGCGCGAAGGGCAGGGCGATATTCTGGCGCGTGGCAAGCTGACCCCGCCAGCCCGTGGTGAGATGAAGACCTCGATGGAGGCATTGATCCATCACTTCAAGCTGTATACCGAAGGGTTCCGCGTGCCCGAGGGCGAGGTTTATGCCGCCGTCGAGGCCCCCAAGGGGGAATTCGGCGTGTATCTGGTGGCCGATGGCACCAACAAGCCCTATCGCGCCAAGCTGCGCGCGCCCGGTTTCCTGCACCTTCAGGCAATGGACCATGTGGCTGGCGGGCATCAATTGGCCGATGTGGCAGCCATTATCGGGACCATGGATGTTGTGTTCGGGGAGATCGACCGGTGATCAATTATGTGACGAAAGCCGTCGCTGTGCTGAGTATCCTTCCGCTGGCGGCCTGTGATGTGCCGCCCGAAGGTGTCGAACCTGCCGATATTTCGGAATATGAACTGGCCGTATCGACCATCGGCTGCCAGATGGTGACCGAAGCCGATTATCAGCCGGTCGAGCTGCAAGCGGGGCTGACCCGCGAGCAGTCCAAGGCGATCACCTCATACATGCTGGCCACGGGCAAGGCCGAACGCTTGCCCCAAGGCGGTGTGAAACTGACGACAGGAGCCTGTGCCTAGATGCTGAGACGTCTCCACCACGAGCAGCCCGACAGCTTTGCCTTCACGCCTGAAAACCAGGCCTGGGCCGAGGCTCAGATGACCAAGTATCCCGAGGGCCGTCAGGCCAGTGCGGTGATTCCGCTGTTGTGGCGCGCGCAAGAGCAGGAAGGCTGGTTGACCCGCAAGGCGATCGAATATGTCGCCGAGATGCTGGGGATGCAATATATCCGCGCGCTCGAAGTCGCGACCTTCTATTTCATGTTCCAGCTACAGCCGGTCGGCAGTGTGGCGCATATTCAGGTCTGCGGCACGACCTCTTGCATGATCTGCGGCGCCGAAGACCTGATCGCGGTTTGCCGTGAAAAGATAGCGCCGAACGCACATGAACTTTCAGCGGATGGTAAGTTCAGCTGGGAAGAGGTGGAGTGCCTTGGCGCCTGCGCGAACGCGCCCATGGCGCAGATCGGCAAGGATTACTACGAAGACCTGACCGCCGAGAGTTTCGCACGCCTCATCGACGAGATGGCCGCAGGCAAGGTGCCCACGCCGGGCCCGCAAAATGGCCGTTATGCAAGTGAACCGGCGTCGGGATTGACCAGCCTCAAGGATTTCGAAAGCGGTCGGCACCAGTACAATGCCAGCGTGCAGCGGGCCACCGATATCGGCGACACGATCAAGCGTATCGACGGTACCGAGGTGCCGCTATTGTCCCCGTGGCGTGACCGTGGGGCCAACCATCAGCCCGCCGACCCGGCCGTCAAGCTGAACGCCTCTCCCCAAGAGGTGGGGGCCAGAGCCGCGAAACCGAAAGTTGCGGGCAATGCCAGCGTTGATAAAACGGGGATTTCCAAGCGTGAGGCGCAGGCCGAAACCAAGGCCAAACCCGAAGTCAAACCTGCCGCGGAACCCAAGGCCGCCGGGCCGGGTAAGAAACCACGTACAATGAAAGCGCCCCGCAAAGCGGGGGCCGATGACCTCAAGCAGATCAAGGGCGTCGGACCGAAACTCGAAAAACTGCTTCACGAGCTGGGATTCTTCCATTTCGACCAGGTGGCGAAATGGAGTGAGGACGAGGTGCAGTGGGTTGACCAGAACCTTGAAGGATTCAAGGGCCGCGTCAGCCGCGACAATTGGGTCGAACAGGCGAAACTGCTGGCCGAGGGCAAGGAGACGGAGTTTTCCTCCAAGGTCAAGAAAGGAGGCGTCTATTGAAGGCGCCCGTCTAGACACCAATAGGGGGTAGTTAGTGATGTCGAATTCGGAAGGTTGGAGCATGTGCCGCATCGTTTGCTGGGCCATCGCCGCCATTGTTGGCGTGCTGGTGCTGTGGGGCACGACGTCGGCGGTAGGTTTCGTGGCGGCGGTGTTGGCCGGTGCGGCCATCGCGGTATTTCTGGGTTTGGTCCTGACACGCCTTTTCTGCGCGGCAGCCGGACAGCCTGTCGCGACCTCGCACGCGGTCAAGGACACGGCGACCGATGTGGCCGACAAGGCCAGGACCGTTGCGGCCGATACAGCAAAAGTGGCCAGGGACGCCGGTGAGAAAGCCGCAGGCGCCGCGAAAGATGCAACCGGCGATATCGCCGAGGCGGCAAAGTCGGCCAAGGGCACGGCGGGCGATGCGGTCGAAACGACCAAAGCTTCGGGGAAAGACGCCATTCCCGATTATGACGGCGACGGCGTCAAGGAAGGCACCGAAGAGGGCAGCCGCCCCGAAGGTTTGTCCGCGCCGCGCGGTGGAAATGCCGATGATCTCAAGCAGATCAAGGGGATTGGCCCCAAACTGGAACTCTTGTGTAATGAACTGGGGTTCTACCACTTCGACCAGATCGCCGGTTGGGGCGTGGATGAGGTGGCTTGGGTCGATGCCAACCTCAAGGGTTTCCGCGGGCGCGTCAGCCGCGACAACTGGGTCGAACAGGCCCGGATTCTGGCCGGGGGCAGTGACACAGAATTCTCCAAGCGCGTCGAAGACGGCGACGTATATTGACGGAGTGAAACGAAACGATGGGAGACCGTTCGACCGATATGCATCTGGCACGCAAGGGCCGCGCCGTGGGTGTGGTGATTGCCGTGACGATGCTGGTCTGGATGGGCGCCCAATGGCTGGGAGGGCAGATGGGCTGGCCGGTGCGCTTTGTCTTTCTGTTCGATCTTGCTGCCATCGCGGCCCTGATCTGGGCCTTGGTGGTAACTTATCAAATCTGGCGCACGCGCCGGGATAACCGAGGGTGATAACGGATGCTCAAGGACGAAGACCGTATCTTTACCAATCTCTACGGGATGCATGACCGCTCCCTCAACGGGGCCAAGGCACGTGGACATTGGGACGGGACGGCGAAAATCCTGCAAAACGGTCGCGACTGGATCATCGAACAGATGAAGGCCAGCGGGCTGCGGGGCCGTGGCGGTGCGGGGTTCCCGACCGGTCTCAAATGGTCGTTCATGCCCAAGGAAAGTGATGGGCGTCCGTCATATCTGGTGGTCAATGCGGATGAGTCCGAGCCGGGCACCTGCAAGGACCGCGAAATCATGCGTCATGATCCGCACACCCTGGTCGAAGGATGTCTGATCGCGTCTTTCGCGATGAACGCGCATGCCTGTTATATCTACATCCGCGGCGAGTACATTCGTGAGCGCGAGGCATTGCAGGCCGCGATCGATGAGGCTTACGAGGCCGGGCTGATCGGCAAGAACGCCTGCAAATCGGGCTATGATTTCGATCTTTACCTGCATCACGGGGCCGGGGCCTATATCTGCGGCGAGGAAACCGCGCTGCTGGAAAGCCTCGAAGGCAAGAAGGGCATGCCGCGCATGAAGCCGCCGTTCCCGGCAATGGCTGGCGTTTACGGTTGCCCGACCACGGTGAACAACGTGGAATCCATTGCCGTCGTACCGACGATCCTGCGGCGCGGACCGGACTGGTTCGCTTCGTTCGGGCGGCCCAACAATGCGGGGACCAAGCTGTTCGCGGTGTCCGGCCATGTCAATAATCCCTGCGTCGTCGAAGAGGCGATGTCGATCACCTTCGAAGAGCTGATCGACAAGCATTGCGGCGGTATTCGCGGGGGGTGGGACAACCTCAAGGCCGTGATTCCGGGCGGTTCGTCGGTGCCCTGTGTGCGGGGCGAGAACATGCGCGATGCGGTTATGGATTTCGACGCCCTGCGCGAGGTCGGATCGAGCCTCGGTACGGCGGCTGTGATCGTCATGGACAAGCAGACCGATATCATCAAGGCGATCTGGCGCCTGTCGAAGTTCTACAAACACGAAAGCTGTGGCCAGTGCACCCCATGCCGGGAAGGCACCGGATGGATGATGCGGGTCATGGACCGGCTGGTGCGTGGCGAGGCCGAAGTCGAAGAGATCGACATGTTGTTCGATGTGACCAAACAGGTGGAGGGGCACACGATCTGCGCGCTTGGCGATGCGTCGGCCTGGCCCATCCAGGGCCTGATTCGCAACTTCCGCGACGAGATCGAGGACCGTATCAAGGCCCAGAAATCCGGTCGTGTCAGCGCAGTGGCGGCGGAGTAAGCGGTATGCGCAGGACAACTCTCATTTTGCTGGCGGCATTGGCCCTTGGGGCCTGTGCGAAGAAGACCGAACGGGTGACGTTTGACGGTGTTTATTTCCCGTTGAAATCCAAGAAGGCTTCGGATGACCGTCAGGATTTTGTCGTGACGGTCCGCAAGGCCGAGCAGAACCTGGAACTCGCACGGGAAGCGGGACGGTACGAGGGCACACGGTATTGCCTCCAGAATTTCGGAACCTCCGAGATCGACTGGAGCCAGGGCCCCGATGCCGAGGACGGAACCGTGATGCTGTCGGGCGGTAGTCTGACATTCCGGGGGCGCTGCGCTCTATGGTGAAACTCCTTTTGATATCAGCGGCTTGGGAGGCTTGCTATTGTATAGCATCCGCCCTGGTCCCCATCTGCGCCGCAGATGGGGCGGCGCGTCATGCGCGGCCTGCTGATGCAATGAAAGGATATGTGCCATGCGTATGATGAAATCCCTGATTCTCGGTGCCGTGATGGTGGCCACCGCCGCCACTGCCCAAGCCACTGCAAAATCCGGCCTGCCCGCCGAGAAAGAAATCAACGATGGTCTTCTGGTGGTTGCGGTGGCCGACAAGATACGCCGCGAATGCGATGCCATTTCGGCGCGGCTGTTCACCGCGCGCGCCTATTTGACCGATCTCAAGGATCGGGCTGCCGAGCGGGGGTATTCGGAAGCCGAGATCGACTCCTACATCAACAACGACGTGGAAAAGGCCAAGATGCGCATGAAGCGCAACGCCTATTTCAAGGCGCGCGGCGCAAGCAATCTGGACCCTGCCAGCCTGTGTAGCCTTGGCCGCGACGAAATCCGGAAGCAGAGCCAGATTGGCCTGCTGCTGAAAGCGAAGTGAGAAATCATGTCTGACCTGCGCAAGATCATCATCGACGATCAGGAACTGGAAGTGGACGGCGCCATGACGCTGATCCAGGCTTGCGAAGAGGCCGGGATCGAAATCCCGCGGTTCTGCTATCACGAGCGGCTGTCGATTGCCGGCAACTGCCGTATGTGCCTTGTCGAGGTGGTCGGCGGCCCGCCGAAACCGGCCGCCTCCTGTGCGATGCAGGTGCGCGACCTGCGGCCTGGGCCCGAGGGCCAGCCGCCGGTGGTCAAGACGAATTCGCCGATGGTCAAGAAGGCCCGCGAAGGGGTGATGGAATTCCTGCTGATCAACCACCCGCTGGATTGCCCGATCTGCGATCAGGGCGGCGAGTGCGACCTGCAGGATCAGGCCATGGCCTATGGCGTGGATTTCAGCCGTTACCGCGAACCCAAGCGCGCGGTCGATGATCTGGATCTTGGCCCGCTGGTCGAAACCCACATGACGCGCTGCATTTCCTGCACCCGTTGCGTGCGTTTCACCACCGAGGTGGCGGGCATTAACCAGATGGGTCAGACGGGACGGGGCGAAGACGCCGAGATCACCAGCTATCTGGGGGAAACGCTGGACAGCAACATGCAGGGCAACATTATCGACCTGTGCCCGGTCGGGGCGCTTGTCTCCAAGCCCTACGCCTTCACGGCCCGCCCGTGGGAGTTGCGCAAGACCGAGACCATCGACGTGATGGATGCGCTTGGTGCCAATATCAGGGTGGATACCAAGGGGCGCGAAGTCATGCGTATCCTGCCGCGCAACCATGATGCCGTGAACGAGGAATGGATTTCCGACAAGACGCGCTTTGTCTGGGACGGGCTGCGCCGGCAACGTCTGGACTGTCCGTATGTGCGTGAAAACGGCAAGCTGCGCGCCGCCACCTGGGATGAGGCATTGGCCAAGACCGCAGAAGCAGTCAAGGGTGCGTCCAAACTGGCGGGTCTGGTGGGTGACCTTGCCCCGGTCGAGGCCGCGTTTGCCCTGAGGCAATTGATCGAGGGGCAGGGCGGTTCCGTGGAATGCCGTACTGACGGCGCGCGCCTGCCTGCGGGCAATCGTTCGGGGTATGTCGGCACGGCGTCTATCGATGACATCGACAGCGCGAAGTTCATTCAGTTGATCGGCACCGATCCGCGGGTCGAGTCGCCGGTTTTGAACGCACGCATTCGCAAGGCGTGGCTCAGGGGGGCACAGGTTGGCCTTGTGGGCGAAGCTGTTGACCTGACCTATGAATACGAGCATGTCGGGACGGGCCGCGAGTCGCTGAAATCACTGCTCGACAAGGACTATGGGCAAGTTCTCGACGCACCTTCCGTGGTGATCGTCGGCCAGGGCGCGCTCAACGAAGCCGATGGCGAGGCGGTTCTGGCGGCGGCCATGAAGCTGGCCGGGGACACGCAATCGAAACTCATGGTTCTGCATACCGCTGCGGCGCGTGTCGGCGCGATGGATGCGGGATGCGTCACCGAAGGCGGCATGACGGCGGCAATCGACGGGGCCGACGTGATTTACAATCTCGGCGCGGACGAGGTCGAGATTCAGGACGGCCCCTTCGTGATCTATCAGGGCAGCCATGGCGACCGCGGCGCGCATCGCGCCGATGTGATCCTGCCGGGCGCCGCTTACACCGAGGAACAGGGCCTGTTCGTGAATACCGAAGGCCGTCCGCAACTGGCGCTGCGCGCCGGGTTCGCGCCGGGTGAGGCCAAGGAAAACTGGGCGATCCTGCGTGCGTTGTCGGGTGAGATGGGGCAGGCGTTGCCCTATGACAGCCTGGTTCAGCTTCGTAAGGCTCTCGTGGCCGAGGTGCCGCATCTGGCGAAAATCGATCAGGTTCCCGAGAACGATTGGCAGGCATTGCCGCAGGGCAAATTGGGCACTGCCGATTTCCGCCTGACGATCCGGGATTTCTATCTGACGAACCCGATCGCACGGGCCAGCGAGTTGATGGCGGAACTCAGTGCCAACGCCAAGGCCCGCAGCAGCGCGCCGGTGGCCGCCGAGTGATGCGGCGCGTGGCGCTCATATCGCCGATGACGCTGGCCTTTGCCGGGGCGGTGTCGGGCTGTGAAATGCCCGACCCGAACGGGGGTGCCGGTTTCTCACCTGACTACAGGGGGGTCGAGACGCGTTTGCTGGACAATGATCTGGTCAGCTTTCAGGTCTCGATGGGCGGTGCGCGCAATGCAGAAGATGTCAGCCGCTACGCCGAATGCGCGGCGGCGCAATATACCCTGATCCGGGGATACGGATTTGCCCGGCATTTGCGCACAAATGTCGAGGAAGCGGGTGGTATCTGGAGTGGCGATGCGGTTTATACGATCTCGCCGGCGCTGCCCCAGGGATTGAAGACAATCGACGCAGAAGTCGTCGCCGCCGATTGCGCGGAAAACGGAATACCGATGGTGTGAGGACCTGATGGCTGAATTCTTTACAACCCCACTTGGGATCGCGGTGATTATCGTGGCGCAATGCCTTGCAGTGGTCGGCTTTGTCATGATCTCGCTTCTGTTTCTGGTCTATGGAGACCGTAAGATCTGGGCCGCTGTCCAGATGCGCCGCGGACCGAACGTGGTGGGGACATTCGGCATTCTGCAATCGGTGGCCGACGCACTGAAATATGTCGTCAAAGAGGTCGTCGTTCCCGCAGGGGCCGACAAGGCGGTGTTCATGCTGGCCCCGATGACCAGTTTCGTGCTGGCAATCCTTGCCTGGGCGGTGATCCCGTTCAATGACGGTTGGGTGCTGAGCGATATCAACGTTGCGATCCTGTTCGTCTTTGCCGTGTCTTCGCTGGAGGTTTACGGCGTAATCATGGGGGGATGGGCCTCGAACTCGAAATATCCGTTCCTTGGATCGCTGCGTTCGGCGGCGCAGATGATTTCCTATGAGGTCAGCATCGGCCTGATCATCATCGGGGTTATCATCTCGACCGGCTCGATGAATTTCAGTGCGATCGTTGCTGCGCAAGATACGGGGTATGGATTCTTCGGCTGGTACTGGCTGCCGCATTTGCCGATGGTTTTCCTGTTCTTCATCTCGGCCCTGGCTGAAACCAACCGCCCGCCCTTCGATTTGCCCGAGGCTGAATCGGAACTGGTTGCCGGATATCAGGTGGAATATTCCGCAACGCCTTTCCTGTTGTTCATGGCCGGTGAATACATCGCCATTTTCCTGATGTGCGCGCTGACCTCGCTGCTGTTTTTCGGAGGATGGCTGTCGCCCATTCCGGGGCTGCCCGATGGCGTCCTGTGGATGGTGGCCAAGATGGCGTTCTTCTTCTTCATCTTCGCGATGGTCAAGGCGATCACCCCGCGTTACCGCTATGATCAGTTGATGCGCATTGGCTGGAAAGTGTTCCTGCCGCTATCGCTGGCCTGGGTGGTGATCGTGTCGTTCCTTGCCAAGTTCGAAGTGCTTGGTGGTATGTGGGCCCGTTGGGCAATCGGAGGCTGATGAACTATGGGCGTCGACTACGTCACATTTGACAGGCTGGTCGATCTGTCTACCCGGTTCAAGCCGGAGGGCCGTACGCTCATGCTTGGCCGTCAGGGGTTCAAGATCAAGCGTCGCGACGCCAAACGCTATGAGGCAAGCCTGAGAAAGAACGGGGTTGAGGCACGGCGTTTCGATTTCCTTCAGGAAGACGGCTATGCCGAAACCCTGATGCGTAAACTGGGCTTTGGCGAGATGGAAACGATGGACTTCTCGGATTACGAGGGCGCCAGCATCTTGCACGATCTCAACAAAAGACCGCCGAAAGAACTGGAGAACCAGTTCGACTTCATCTTTGACGGTGGTACGGTGGAACATGTTTTCAACGTGCCGGTGGCGCTTGAAGGGCTTTATCGGATGTTGAAGCTAGGTGGGCGCCTGGTGTCGTTGAATGGGCTGAACGGCTGGTATGGGCACGGTATGTACCAGTTCAATCCTGAATTGGTCTGGACCTTCTGGAAACGCGCGTGCAATTGCGAAGTCATCGACTGCCGTGCCATTCCCGAGGATCCGACAGAGCCTTACGAGCAAGTCGTTTTCGGCGATCCCGCCGACACGGGCCGCCGCCTGCGGTTGAAGAAGAAGATCGGGCCGGGACGGACTTATCTTTATTACGAGATCGAAAAGACATCGAAATCCCGCCTGCCGAAGATTGCGCTGCAAAGCGACTATGAAACCAAGTGGCAGGGCCACGATACCGCCGGGCAAACCCGGTTCGAAGACGCCAGGAGCTGACCCATGACGCAAATCGACTATGGACGCGCCGCAGGCTATTTCCTGCTCAAGGATTTCTTCAAAGGCTTCCGGCTGGGGCTGAAGTACTTCTTCGCTCCCAAGGCCACCTTGAATTACCCGCATGAAAAAGGGCCGCTCAGCCCGCGGTTCCGTGGCGAACACGCGCTGCGACGGTATCCCAACGGCGAAGAGCGTTGTATCGCCTGCAAGCTGTGCGAAGCGATCTGCCCGGCGCAGGCCATCACCATCGACGCCGAGCCCCGTGATGACGGCAGCCGCCGCACCACGCGTTACGACATTGACATGACGAAATGCATCTATTGCGGCTTCTGTCAGGAAGCATGCCCGGTGGATGCCATCGTCGAGGGGCCGAATTTCGAATTCGCAACGGAAACCCGCGAAGAGCTGTTCTATGACAAGCAAAAACTGCTTGAGAACGGTGAACGTTGGGAGGCCGAGATCGCCCGCAACCTGGAACTGGACGCGCCGTACCGATGAGCGATCACAGTAATCCCTTTGCGGCCTTAATGGCGCAGGCACAGGAAATGGCGAAGGCCATGAATCCTGCGCTCGAGTCGTTTTCGCCCAAGGGAATGGAAAAACTGTGGCCGACCATGCCCAAGGACATCATGGAGATGACTTTTGGCAAGGGCTTCAGTAAGGACGGGCTCGATGCCAAGACGCGGCTTTTGCTGACGCTGGCGGGGCTGACCATGCTGGGTGCGCAAAGCGATACACAGATTCGCATGACGGTGCGCCACGCATTGGAAGCGGGTGCCACTAAGGAAGAGATTGCCGAAACCATCGCGCAGATGGCGATGTTCGCCGGCATTCCGTCGATGAACCGGGCGATGGATTTCGCCCGTGAAGTCATGGACGAGAACGAGGGAAAGGATAACGAGACATGAGCCTGACGGTACTGTCATTCTATCTGTTTGCGGTCTCGGCGCTGGCCGGGGGGCTGTTCACCGTGATCAGCCGCAACCCCGTGCATTCGGTGCTGTGGCTGATCCTGGCCTTCATCAGTTCGGCGGGGCTGTTCGTTCTGCTGGGAGCCGAGTTCGTGGCGATGCTTCTGATCATCGTCTATGTCGGTGCGGTCGCCGTGTTGTTCCTGTTCGTCGTGATGATGCTGGATGTGGATTTCGCCGAACTCAAGGCCGAGATGGCCAAATACATGCCTCTGGCGCTGCTGATTGGGGTGATCCTGCTGATGCAGTTCGGGCTGGCCTACAGCAACTGGCATATGGCCGAAACCGCCGAAACGGCGCGCGGTGCGGTCGCGCCCGACGGGGTCGAGAACACAGCAGCCCTGGGGCTGCTGATTTACGACAAGTATTTCCTCCTGTTCCAGACGGCGGGCCTGATCCTGCTGGTGGCGATGATCGGGGCAATCGTCCTGACGCTGCGCCATCGCACGGATATCAAACGCCAGAACGTTCTGGCGCAGATGTATCGCGATCCGGCAAAGGCGATGGAACTGAAGGACGTGAAGCCGGGGCAGGGGCTCTGAGCTTTTGACCCGCCCCGGACCCGATCCGGGGCCTCCCGGCCAAAAGCGCCGGGGCAAACAGGAAGAGGTCCCGGGTCAGGCCCGGGACGCGTTGAAAAGAAAGACGGACGGGCAGAGCCCGGAGGGACACGCATGATTGGACTTGAACATTACCTGACGGTGGCGGCGGCGCTGTTCGTCATCGGGATTTTCGGCCTCTTCCTGAATCGGAAGAACGTCATCATCCTGCTGATGTCGATCGAACTGATGCTGCTCTCGGTCAACATCAACCTCGTGGCCTTTTCCGCCCATCTGGGCGATCTGGTGGGGCAGATTTTCACGCTGTTCGTCCTGACCGTCGCCGCCGCCGAGGCGGCGATCGGGCTGGCCATTCTTGTCTGTTTCTTCCGCAACCGCGGCACTATCGCCGTGGAAGACGTCAACGTGATGAAAGGCTGATCCGATGGAGTTGACCATTCTTTTCGCGCCTCTCATCGGGGCCATCATCGCCGGCTTCGGCTGGCGCATCATCGGAGAGACCGGGGCGCAGTGGCTGACCACCGGCTTGCTGTTCCTGTCCTGTATTCTGTCGTGGATCGTGTTTCTGGGCCATGACGGGCAAACCCATATCGTCCATATTCTGGACTGGATCGAATCCGGTACACTGAGCACGTCATGGGCAATCCGGCTGGACCGGCTGACCGCGATCATGCTGATCGTCGTGACTTCGGTTTCGGCGCTCGTGCATCTTTATTCGATGGGCTACATGGCTCATGACGAGAATTTCCGCGAGGGCGAAAGCTACAAGCCGCGCTTCTTTGCCTACCTGTCGCTGTTCACCTTCGCGATGCTGATGCTGGTCACGGCCGACAACCTTGCGCAGATGTTCTTTGGCTGGGAGGGCGTAGGCCTCGCATCCTACCTGCTGATCGGGTTCTATTTCCGCAAGCCAAGCGCCAACGCCGCGTCAATCAAGGCCTTCGTGGTCAACCGCGTCGGCGACTTCGGGTTCATCCTCGGCATCATGGCGCTTTATTTCCTGACCGACTCGATCCGGTTCGAGGATATTTTCGCCGCCGGTCCCGAACTGGCCGAAACGCAGCTCAGCTTTTTGTGGACCGAGTGGAATGCGGCCAACCTGATCGCCTTCCTGCTGTTCGTGGGGGCCATGGGCAAGTCGGCGCAGCTGTTCCTGCACACCTGGTTGCCCGACGCGATGGAAGGCCCGACCCCGGTGTCGGCGCTGATCCACGCCGCCACGATGGTGACGGCAGGTGTGTTCCTTGTCTGCCGCATGTCGCCGATCATGGAATACGCACCCGAGGCCATGGGCTTTGTCACCTTCATCGGGGCCACCACGGCGTTTTTCGCGGCCACGGTGGGGCTGGTTCAGAACGACATCAAGCGCGTGATCGCCTATTCCACCTGTTCGCAGCTTGGCTACATGTTCGTGGCGGCCGGTGTGGGCGTCTATTCGGTGGCGATGTTCCACCTGTTCACGCACGCCTTCTTCAAAGCAATGCTGTTCCTCGGGGCTGGGTCGGTGATCCACGGGATGCATCACGAGCAGGACATGCGCAACTATGGCGGCCTGCGCAAGAAACTGCCCTATACGTTCTGGGCGATGCTGATCGGGACACTGGCCATTACCGGCGTCGGTATCCCGCTGACCCATTTCGGCTTTGCCGGGTTCCTGTCCAAGGATGCCGTTATCGAATCCGCTTACGCAGGCACGGCAGGCGGTTATGCCTTCTGGATGCTGGTCATCGCGGCGCTGTTCACCAGTTTCTACAGCTGGCGGCTGATGTTCCTGACCTTCTGGGGCAAACCGCGCGGCGACAAGCACACGCATGATCACGCGCATGAAAGCCCGACGGTCATGCTGGTGCCGCTTGGTGTTCTGGCGCTTGGCGCGGTGTTCTCGGGGATGGTGTGGTACAACAGCTTCTTCGGGGACCATGCCCAGGTGAACAAGTTCTTCGGTATTCCGGTTCACCATGCCGAGGCCGATGCCGGGCATGGAGAAGAGACCGCCACCGAGGATCAGGCTGCTGCTGACGCCAGCAATGATGAGGCGGCTGTGCAAGAGGGTGGCGAACCCGCCGCCGCGATCCATGCAATGGCTCCCGAAGGCGCGATCTTCATGGGCCCCGACAATCATGTGATGGACGATGCGCACCACGCGCCGACCTGGGTCAAGATCAGCCCGTTCATCGCCATGGTGATCGGTTTCGTGGTTGCACTCTGGTTCTATATCTGGGATCCGTCGATGCCGCGCAAACTGGCCGAAAACCAGCGCCCGCTTTATCAGTTCCTGCTGAACAAATGGTATTTCGACGAAATCTACGACTTCCTGTTCGTGCGTCCCACCAAGGCGCTTGGCCGGTTCCTGTGGAAACGCGGCGACGGGGATGTCGTCGACGGAACGATCAATGGCGTGGCCATGGGGATCATTCCCTTCTTCACCCGCCTCGCAGGGCGGGCGCAATCGGGCTACATCTTCACCTATGCCTTCGCGATGGTGATCGGGATCGCGGTCCTGGTGACCTGGATGACTTTCATCGGAGGGGCTGAATAATGGACAACCTTCTTTCCATCTCCACGTTCATCCCCGCCATCGCGGCAGCGATCCTCGCGATCTTCCTGCGCGGCGAGGATGCAGCGGCACAGCGCAATGCCAAGTGGGTTGCGCTGATCGCCACGACGCTGACCTTTATCGTGTCGCTGTTCATCCTGGCCGGGTTCGATCCGAACGATACGGGCTTCCAGTTCGTGGAAGAGCATCAGTGGCTTCTGGGCCTCAAATACAAGATGGGTGTGGACGGGATCAGCGTTCTGTTCGTGCTGCTGACCACCTTCATGATGCCGCTGACCATCGCCGCGTCGTGGAACGTGACCAAGCGGGTCAAGGAATACATGATCGCCTTCCTGATCCTCGAAACGCTGATGTTGGGCGTGTTCATGGCGCTCGATCTGGTGCTGTTCTACCTGTTCTTCGAGGCGGGCCTGATCCCGATGTTCCTGATCATCGGCATCTGGGGCGGCAAGGAACGCATTTATGCCTCCTTCAAGTTCTTCCTCTATACCTTCCTTGGCTCGGTGCTGATGCTGGTGGCGATGGTGGCGATGTTCTCGGACGCGGGGACCACCGATATCGTGACCTTGCTGAACCACCAGTTCGGGTCGGAAAGCTTCAGCATCCTCGGTGTGCATGTCGTGGGCGGCATGCAGACGCTGATGTTCATCGCCTTCTTCGCCAGCTTCGCGGTCAAGATGCCGATGTGGCCGGTGCACACATGGCTGCCGGACGCGCACGTTCAGGCCCCCACGGCGGGCTCGGTCGTTCTGGCGGCGATCCTGCTGAAGATGGGGGGCTATGGCTTCCTGCGGTTCAGCCTGCCGATGTTCCCGGTCGGGGCCGAGATCATGACCCCGCTGATCCTGTGGATGTCGGCCATTGCCATCGTTTACACCTCGCTGGTCGCCTTGGCGCAGGAAGACATGAAAAAGCTGATCGCCTATTCGTCGGTCGCGCATATGGGCTATGTCACGATGGGTATTTTCGCGGCGAACCAGCAGGGGATCGACGGTGCGATTTTCCAGATGATCAGCCACGGGTTCATCTCGGGTGCGCTGTTCCTTTGTGTTGGCGTCATCTATGACCGGATGCACACCCGCGAGATCGACGCCTATGGCGGTCTGGTCAACCGGATGCCGGCCTATGCGCTGATCTTCATGCTGTTCACCATGGCTAATGTCGGCCTGCCGGGCACGTCCGGGTTCATCGGTGAATTCCTGACGCTGATCGGTGTCTTCCAGGTCAATACCTGGGTGGCACTGGTGGCGGCCTCGGGCGTGATCCTGTCGGCGGCCTATGCGCTGTGGCTCTATCGCCGTGTCGTGTTGGGCGACCTGATCAAGGAGAGCCTGCGCTCGATCACCGACATGACCACCCGCGAACGTGCGATCTTTGCGCCGCTGGTTGTCATGACACTGTTGCTCGGCGTTTATCCGAGCCTTGTCACCGACATCATCGGCCCCTCGGTCGAAGCCCTGATTTCCAACTACGACACGGCCCTGGCTGAGGCGCACGCCGCCAGCCAGATCGCCGAAGTGTCGCATTAACGGAGGCCCTGAGACATGCAGGCTGATCTGAATATTATCCTGCCCGAGATCGTGATCTCGGTCTATGCGATCGCCGCGCTGTTGTTCACGGCCTATACCGGCAAGGACCGGATGGCAGGAATGCTACTGTGGCTGACCGCCGGTTTGCTGGGCGCCATGGCGATCTGGATCGGCGTGACGGGAGATGGCTCGCGCACTGCATTCGGCGGCATGTTCAACGATGACGGCTTTGCCCGCTTCGCCAAGGTGACGATCCTGTTGTCGGCTGCCGCGGTCATGGTGCTGGGACAGGAATACATGATGCGCCGGAAAATCCTGCGCTTCGAGTATCCGATCCTGATCGCGCTGTCTGCCGTCGGCATGATGCTGATGGTCAGCGCCGGGGACTTGATGGCGCTTTACATGGGGCTGGAACTGCAATCCTTGGCGCTTTACGTCGTCGCCTCGCTGCGCCGCGACAGTGCCAAATCCACCGAGGCGGGCCTGAAATACTTTGTGCTTGGCGCGCTCAGTTCGGGGCTGCTGCTTTACGGTGCATCGCTGACCTATGGCTATGCCGGAACGACGCTGTTCTCGGGCATCATCGAAGCGGCCGAAGGGCAGGCGCCGGTTGGCTTGCTGTTCGGGCTGGTCTTCGTGATCGCCGGTCTGGCCTTCAAGGTGTCGGCGGTTCCCTTCCATATGTGGACGCCGGATGTCTACGAAGGCTCGCCCACGCCGATCACGGCCTTCTTTGCGACCGCGCCCAAGGTTGCGGCCATGGGACTGTTTGCCCGTGTGGTGCACGATGCCTTTGGCGGCGTCGTAGGCGATTGGCAGCAGGTGCTTGCACTGCTCAGCCTTCTGTCGATGTTCCTGGGGGCCGTGGCGGCAATCGGGCAGACCGATATCAAACGCCTGATGGCCTATTCCTCGATCGCGCATATGGGCTATGCACTGATGGGGCTGGCGGCGGGCGATGCCTTTGGCGTGCAGGCGATGCTGATCTATATGGCGATCTATGTGACCATGAATATCGGCACCTTCGCCTTTATCCTGTCGATGGAGCGTGACGGCCAGCCGATCACCGAGATCGCAAGCCTGAACATGTATTCGCGCGCCCATCCGGCCCGCGCCCTTGCCATGCTGATCCTGCTGTTCAGCCTGGCTGGTGTGCCGCCGCTTCTGGGCTTCTTCGGCAAGCTCTACGTGCTGCGCGCCGCCTATGAGGGCGGGTTGGCCTGGCTGGCGGTGGCTGGCGTGATTGCTTCGGTGATCGGTGCCTTCTACTACCTGCGCATCGTCTACTACATGTATTTCGGCGAAGAACGAGAGCCGCTGGAAACCTCCCGGTCGCCCGTGCAATGGAGTTTCCTGATGGTGTCGGCGGCGCTGATGCTGTTGGGGATCATCAACATGTTCGGTGTCGAAGGCATGGCTCAGGCTGCGGCAGCGACCCTTGTCAACTGACGCTTGCACTGGGTGGATTGAACAGGTGACGCGCCTCGGGCGCGTCGCTTTGTTTGTGGGCGTCCCTTTGGGGCGCCAGCATCGGGAGAACGATGAACATGGCGCATGATATGGCCGCCTGGCCGCATGGGGTGGGCCGCAGGGTGCTGGCCGAAGTGGACAGCACCAATGCCGAGGCCGCGCGTATCGCCCCGAATCTGACCGGCCCGGAGTGGATACTCGCCCTGCGCCAGACCGCGGCGCGCGGGCGACGTGGGCGCGCATGGACAAACCCACAAGGCAACTTTGCCGCGACTTTGGTGATGCGCCCTACCGAAAGCCCGGATCAGGTGGCGCTGCGGTCTTTCGTGGCCTCGCTGGCGCTCTATGACGCTTTTGTCGCCGCCACGGGCCGTGCCGAAGGGTTTACCCTGAAATGGCCGAATGACGTTTTGCTGAACGGTGGCAAGCTGGCCGGTATCCTGTTGGAAAGCGCGGGCAGCGCGGCGGGCCTGTCGTATTTCGCGATCGGGATCGGCGTGAACCTGGCGCAGGCCCCGTCCCCGGACCAGGTCGAGCCGCAGGCGTTGCGGCCTGTCTCGTTGCTGTCCGAGACCGGGGCAGAGGTAACCCCCGAGGAATTCCTCGACCTGCTTGCCCCGGCCTATGCCCGTTACGAGGCGCAATTCACCACCTACGGCTTTGCGCCCATTCGCACCGCTTGGCTGGATCGCGCCGCAAAACTGGGGGAGGTCATTACCGCGCGCACGGCGCGGGACGAATTCACCGGTACGTTCGAGACAGTGGACGAGGCCGGTAATCTTGTTCTAACAACAGCGAAATCCCGGCATGCCATCCCGGCGGCTGAGGTCTTTTTCTGAGGGACGCGCCATGCTTCTGGCCATCGATTGCGGCAACACGAACACTGTTTTTTCGATCTGGGACGGAGAGAAATTTCTGTGCACCTTGCGCACCTCGACCCATCATGCACGCACTGCGGATGCCTATTTCACATGGTATTCCACATTGGTGAAACATTACGGGATCGACGCGGACATCACGGATGTGATCATTTCGTCCACTGTGCCAAGGGTGGTGTTCAACCTCAGGGTTTTCGCCGACCGGTTCTTTGGGTGCCGTCCGGTGGTGGTGGGCAAACCGGAATGCCGGTTGCCGCATGCGCCGCGCGTCGATCCGGGCACGCAGGTGGGGCCTGACCGTTTGGTGAACTCGGCCGGGGCGTTCGACCGGCATGGCGGGGATCTGATCGTTGTGGATTTCGGCACCGCAACGACCTTTGACGTCGTGGCGCATGACGGGGCCTATGTGGGCGGGGTGATTGCGCCGGGAGTGAACCTGAGCCTTGAAGCCTTGCACATGGCGGCGGCGGCGCTGCCGCATGTGGATGTGACCAAACCGCAAAAGGTGATCGGCACCAACACCGTCGATTGCATGCAATCAGGTGTGTTCTGGGGCTATGTGGGCCTTGTGAACGGAATTTGCGACCGTATCCGCGCCGAATATGAGAAGCCGATGCGCATCATCGGCACCGGTGGGCTGGCACCGCTGTTTGCGCAGGGCGAGATGCTGTTCGATTTCATCGAAGACGACCTGACGATGCACGGCCTGACCGTGATTCACGACTATAACAAGAAAGCAGAGACTATATGAGCAGTGACAGACTGATCTACCTGCCCCTCGGTGGGGCGGGCGAAATCGGCATGAATGCCTATGTCTACGGATATGGCAAACCGGGGCAGGAACGGTTGATCCTTGTCGATCTGGGGGTGGCCTTTTCCGATATGGACACAAGCCCCGGTGTCGACCTTATTTTTCCCGACATGACATGGCTGGCCGAGCGGCGCGACCAGTTGGAGGCGGTGTTCATCACCCATGCCCATGAAGATCATGTCGGCGCGGTGGCGCAGTTTTACGAAGATCTCGGTGCGCCGGTTTATGCGCGGGCGTTTACGGCCAATATAGCAAGGCGCAAGATGGAGGAGTTCGGCTATTCCGAAAAATCCGTGCGCACGGTTTCGGCCTGGCCCGAGGTGACGCAGGCGGGGCCGTTCAGCGTGGGGTTCATACCGATTTCCCATTCGATTCCAGAGAGTTCCGGGTTGGTGATCGACACGCCTGCGGGCCGTGTGGTGCATTCGGGGGATTTCAAGATCGACGCGAACCCGGTGGTCGGAGAGGCGTTCGATCCCGAGCTGTGGGGCAGTCTGGCCGAGTCGGGCGTCAAGGCGCTGATGTGCGATTCTACCAATGTTTTCAATGCACATGAAGGGCGTTCTGAAAGTACCCTTGGGCCGGATATCGAGGCGTTGGTTGCAGGCGCGAAGGGGATGGTGGTGGCGACGACCTTTGCCAGCAACGTGGCGCGGGTCAGGACGCTGGCCGAGGCGGCGGACAGGGCCGGGCGTTCGGTCTGTCTGCTGGGGCGGGCGATGCGGCGGATGATCGAGGCCGCCGTCGAAACCGGCGTTCTGACCAGTTTTCCGAAGACCATAAGCCCCGAGGAAGTAAAGGAAATTCCGCGCGAGAACGTGATGCTGATCGTCACTGGCAGTCAGGGTGAGCGGCGCGCGGCGAGTGCGCAACTGGCGCAGGGCAAGTATCAGGGGATCACGTTGAAAGAGGGGGATACGTTCCTGTTTTCCTCGAAAACGATCCCTGGAAACGAACGTGGCGTCATCAGAATTATCAATCAATTCAGTGAGATGGGCGTCGATGTGGTGGACGATTCCGATGGGAAGTACCACGTGTCCGGCCATGCCAACCGCCCCGATTTGGAGGCGTTGCAGGATCTGTTGCAACCAGATGTTGTGGTTCCGATGCATGGCGAACACCGTCACTTGCGTGAGCATGTCAAACTGGCCAAGGAAAAACGGCGTCAGGGGATATTGGCGGTGAACGGGACGATGGTGGACCTGACGGGCAAGCGGGCCGAGATCTGCGATTATGTCGAGACCGGGCGCGTCTATCTGGATGGCAGTATCAAGATCGGGGCGCTGGACGGGATCGTGCGCGACCGCATTCGCATGGCGCTGAACGGGCATGTGATGGTCAATGTCATTCTTGACGAGGATGACGAGCCGCTTGGCGAACCCTGGTGTGAAATCAAAGGCTTACCGGAAGAAGGGCGCAGCCGCGCGCCGCTGGTGGATGTGCTGGAGGAAGACCTGAGCCAGTTCATGGGCCGGGCCGGGCGCAAGACCATGACCGACGATGAGAAGCTGGAAGAGGGGCTGCGCAAGATCACGCGGCAGTCGGCGCAGACCGAGATTGGCAAGCGCCCCGAGGTGACGGTGATCATCAGCCGGTTGAGCGCGTAGTTTCGTACAAAACGTACGAAGTGTACGCGGGTTTTGTACGAAACTCGGCCCTCATCGCGAAACGTGCATCCATCATGGACGCAAAACAAAAAACCAGCCGTTTTTGCGGCTGGTTTTTTTAATCGTGATGCGCTTGGGGTGAGGTGCGGTGCGCAGGCTCAGCCGGTGCGGCGTTCGTCGAAACTGAGGGCGATGAAGCTGGGCATGTGATCGCCCATCCCGACGACCGGCTTGCCGCCAGCGTCCGACCTGCCGCGACCGCCGCTGCTCCGGCGCGGGCGCGGTTTGGAGGACGAATTGTCCTCTGCGGGTTTGGTGTCGGGGGCCGCCGGGGCGTTGTTGTCTGTCGCTTCGACCGTCTGGGCCGCGGCCTCGTCGGTTTTGGGTTTCCGGCGGCTGCGCGTTTTGCGCGGCGGTTTGTCGTCGCCCCTGGCCTCGTCCGTGGTGTCGGGTTGGGGCGCGGCCCCTTTGACCGGATTGTCGAGGCGCGGCACCTCTTTCTGGATCAGGCGCTCGATGTCTTCGAGGTTCTTTTCGTCACGGGGCGCACAGATCATCATCGCCTTGCCGTCACGTCCGGCGCGGCCGGTGCGGCCGATACGGTGAACGTAATCCTCGGCATGGCCGGGAACGTCGTAGTTGAACACATGGCTGACCGAGGGCACATCGAGCCCGCGTGCGGCCACGTCCGAGGCGACGAGAATCTTCAACTCGCCGTTGCGGAAGGAATCGAGCGTTCTGGTGCGCTGCGACTGGTCGAGATCACCGTGGATCGGGGCGGCGTCATAGCCGTATTTCCTGAGCGACTTGGCGCAGATATCGACATCGACCTTGCGGTTGCAGAAGACGATGGCGTTGGTGCATTTGTCGCCCTCGGCGTCGATCAGGGCGCGCAGCACCTTGCGCTTTTCGCTGTCGGCGCGATCCCGGCGCGAGGGTTTGAACATCACCACGCCCTGTTCGATGGTTTCGCTGGCGGTGGCCTGACGGGCCACTTCGATGCGTTCGGGCGCTTGCAGGAAGGTGTTGGTGATGCGTTCGATCTCGGGCGCCATGGTGGCCGAGAAGAAGAAAGTCTGCCGGGTGAAGGGCGTGAGGCTGAAGATGCGTTCGATGTCGGGGATGAAGCCCATGTCGAGCATGCGGTCGGCTTCGTCCACCACCATGATCTGCACGCCGGTCAGCAAGAGCTTGCCGCGTTCGAAATGATCCAGCAGGCGGCCCGGTGTGGCGATCAGCACATCGACGCCCTTGTCGATCAGCTTGTCCTGTTCCTTGAAGCTGACCCCGCCGATCAACAGCGCCTTGGTCAGTTTCAGGTGTTTGGAATAGGTATCGAAATTCTCGGCCACCTGTGCGGCCAGTTCCCGCGTGGGGCAGAGCACGAGGCTGCGCGGCATCCGGGCGCGGGCGCGGCCACGGGCCAGAAGCGACAGCATGGGCAGGGTGAAACTGGCGGTCTTGCCGGTGCCGGTCTGGGCGATGCCCAGAACGTCGCGCCCTTCGAGGGCCGGGGGAATCGCGCCGGCCTGAATGGGTGTCGGTTCTTCGTAACCGGCTTCTTCAATGGCTTTGAGGACCTTGGGGTTCAGGTTCAGATCGGAAAATTTTGTCATGTGTGTCCGTAGTTTGCGGACACTTTCCTGGCCCGCACGTCTGTTCAGGGTCGGGCCCGTGTGGCCCTGTGGTTTGTCACATCTGTGACCCTTGACTCTGCGTTTACCGGAAAGCGGGGGGGTGGGTCAATGCGACCTCGGATCAAGGATACGATCCTGCGCAGGATGTAGGTATTGTTGCGAAAAAGGCAACAGTTCAGACGTATTTCGGGAAATGACGGGCGCGTTTGGCATCGAGATCGAGCGCGATGTCGTGCAGATGACCGAACCGGGCCAGCCGGTCGCGCAGGTCCGGCGTGGCGGTGCAGACCTCGGTGAAGAAGGATTCGAGCGCCGCTTCGCCGTTATCGGATTCGAGCAGGGTGAAGAGGGCGTTCATGCTGAGCCCATCGCCGGTGGGCGAGGACGGCGGTTTCAGCCCGTCGCGATACGATCCCTGTTCCAGCCGGAACCGGTAGGCGGCGCGCCAGCGGTTCCAGTCGGGCGCGTGCAGATGACACAGGAGCGTATCGGTCAGGGTGGCTGGGTCCGAATCCCTGGCGCCGTCGAAAAAGGCGTTGTGGATTCGCAGGGCGGCGTCGGGCTGGCCGGTGCGGATGAACACCTTGCCCGCCACATGGCTGAGAAATCCGCCATGCAGGTGCGGGCCGTAGGTGGGGTAGATCTGTGCCGTCTGGTCGCGGCGTTCGCCCTGATAGCGGGAGCAGCCCTTGAACCATGCATGCCCCGGCGCGGGGGGATCGGCGGGATCGGGGGCCATGGCCTCGACCGGGCGGATGCGGGCGCTGCGGGTGCCGGGAGGCAGGGCGGCGAGCTGATCGGGCAGGGGCGTGGCGGGCGCGGGCCAGAGGAACTCGTCCACGTCGATATGGGCCAGCCAATCGACCTGCGGGCGTTTGTTGAGGCAATGGGTGGCGTTCATAGATTGCCGGGGCTGATGCGCCTCGGGGCGTTTGCCCCGGCGTTTCCAGTAGCCGTCGTCGCACAGGGTGACGCGGCATTTGGGATGCGCCTTGAGCGCGGCGAAGGCCCTGGGATTGTCGGCATCCAGATAGATATGCAGGCGGTGCGCGCCCAGATCGAGATGGTGCGCGGCGAAGTTCAGGATATCGGTGGTCTCGGCCTTGATCGTGGCGACAAGGCCCCAGGTGGGCTGGCTCATGGGCGGCAGAATGCGGGTTGCGGCGGGGCGGCGCAAGGGGCAAGTGGACATGAAAAAGGCGCCGCTGCCGGGGCAGGGCGCCTTTGATGCGCGTATCGCGGCGGGCGTCAGCCTTTGGCGGCTTCGCCTGCGGGCCTCGGTTGCGCCTGCGCCTGACCCTGGGCGGGCTTCTGGCCGGGCTTGTTGGCGTTGAGCGGATCGTCCTGACGCTGTACCGAGCCTTCGAAATGGGCGCCGGACTCGATGGCGATGGTCTTGTGGATGATGTCGCCTTCGACGCGGGCGGTCGAGGTCAGGCGGACCTTGAGGCCACGCACACGGCCGACGATGCGGCCGTTGATCACCACGTCATCGGCGATCACTTCGCCTTTGACGGTGGCGGTTTCGCCGACCGTCAGCAGGTGTGCGCGGATATCGCCCTCGACCGTGCCTTCGACCTGGATGTCGCCGGTGGTCTTGAGGTTGCCGGTCACATGCAGGTCCGAGGAGAGGACCGATGCGGGGGGCTTGGCCTTGGGAGCCGATGCCTTGAATTCGGTGCCGGCGCTTTCGGGGCGTGCGGCCTGCGCGGCTTCGGCGCCGGGTGCTTTGCGGGCGCTGTCGTCAGCCTTGGGGCCGGGTTCGTTGATTTTGCTCTTAGAAAACATCTTTAGCAGCCTTGATATAGATCATGGGGTTGACGGGCTTGCCGCCGACACGGACCTCATAGTGTAGATGCGTGCCCGTGGAACGTCCAGTATTGCCCATAGCAGAAATCTTCTGCCCGCGGGAAACTCTTTGCCCTTTTTTCACGAAGATCTGTGAATTGTGAGCATAGCGCGTTTCAATACCGAATTCATGCTGGATTTTCACCAGCCGGCCATAACCCGAAAGCCAGCCCGCATGCGTCACGACGCCGTCGGCGGTGGCATAGATCGGGGTGCCGTGCGGGGCGGCGAAATCGGTGCCGTTGTGCATCCGGCCCCACCGCATGCCGTAGCCCGAGGTGTAGCGGAACGAATCCTTGAGCGGAATCGAGAAGGGCGCCTTTTGCGCGGCGATGCGATAGAGGTTCAGCCGGTCCATCTGGTTGAGGATGCGGTTGGCGCGCATGGCGTCGGGCGAGGGGTCTTCGCCGCGTGTCGAGAAACTGAGCGGCACGAGCGGCCCGCCCTGGCCGGAATAGCCCCGGCGCACGGTGTCGAGCAGGCTGTCGGTGTTGAGGCCCGCGGCGCGGAACATCTTGTCCAGCGGTTCGACCGAGATGGTCATCGCCTCTTCGAGCTGGCGGAAGATCTGATCGTTGCGGTCTTCGAGGAACCTGATCTGCGCGGCCATTTCATCGGCTTGCAGCAGGGCGGTCTGCGCGTTTTCGGTGACCATGTCGCGCTCGGTGGCGGTGTCGGCCAGGGCGGCGGCGAGGAAATCGAGCGTGCCGTCGGCGGCGGTTTCGTCCTGATCGCCGGGGGTTGCGCCCTGATCTTCGAGTACGAGGGCCAGTTGTTCGGCTTCCTGCCGGGCGGTTTCACGTTCCTTCATCGTCCGGCGCAGGGTTTTCTGGATCACGTCGATCCCGGTTTCCAGTTCGCGGCGGCGGGTTTCGGAGGCCAGAAGCTCGGACTGCATGACCGAAATCTGTTCCAGCGCCGAGTTGAAGCGATCCTGTGCGGCCAGCGCCTCGGAGGCGCGCATGTCGCGTTCGGAGGCCAGCGCGTTCAGGCGGTTTTCATAGGTGCGCTGATCGCGCTTGGCCTGTTCGCGGAAATTGCCAGACCCGATGCTGTCCATCATCAGGACGGCGGTGGCGATGATCGCCCAGGCGACGATGGCGGATGCGCCGAGGGAGGCCAGAAGTTGCGGAAGAGGCCGGAGCCGGATGAAGCGGGTGTCGGTATCGGATTTCAGGAAAACCCGGCGTTCGGGGAAATATCTCTCAAGCAGGGTGTGTACCCTGATCGCCATTCGTGTCCGCAAGTTCCCAGTCCCTATTCAACCCTTCTCACGCGCGGCGCTGTTCTGAGTGATTGGTCATCTTCTGTGACCACGCGCCTTCGCCGGATGGATTACCGAGTGCTTTACGTTAGAGCAAGGTTTTTGCCCGGCTGATTCGCGGATTTGGGCCAAATGTCGCTGTCCCGGCGAAAAACCGCCGATCCGCAAGGGATTGACTAGCTTTCTGCGGCTGGCCCATCGGCCAGGGGCCAGTAGAAATCCGGGGGCAATCCGGCCTCGGCGCGCTTTTCCTCGTTGAAGGGCGGTTTCAGCGGGCCGTGGAAATAGCGCCGGACCAGATCGTGAAACACCTCTTTGGGGTCCAGATCGTGACGGCCGCACAGGAAGTGGAACCATTTGGAGCCATAGGCGACATGGTGGACCTCTTCGGCGTAGATCACCTTCATCGCCTCGACCGCGCGGGTGTCGCCCGCCTTGTCGAAAATCCCGATCATGCCGGGGGTGACGTCGAGCCCGCGGGCTTCGAGCACCATCGGCACCACGGCCAGGCGGCCCATCAGGTCCTGGGCGGTGTCCTCGGCGGCGCGCCACATGCCGGCATGGGCCGGCAGGGCGCCGTAATGGCTGCCGTTCGCTTCAAGACAGTCGCATATCAGGTTGAAATGCTTGGATTCTTCATCGGCGGATTTCACCCAGTCGTCATGGAAGCCGATGGGCATGGGGACATGGCCGAAACGCGCGATGATGTCCCAGTGCAGATCGACGGCGTTGAGTTCGATATGCGCGACGGCGTGCAGGATCGCCAGCCGTCCCTGCGGGCTGCCGGGGCGGCGGCGCGGTACGTCGCGCGGATCGAGCAATTCGGGGCGCTCGGGCCGGGCGGGGCGCAAGGGCGGGGTGGCCGTGCCGACAGGGATGTCATGGCCAGCCTCGCGCGCCGCGAACCACGCGGCGGCATGGCGGCGCGACAGCGCGGTTTTCTCGCGCCCGTCGGCGGTGGTCAGAACCTCCACCGCCATTTGCGTCAGCGTTGTCCCGGTCACAGGGCGTTCACCGCCTGAAGAACCTCTTCGGCGTGGCCGGGCACCTTGACCTTGCGCCAGACGCGGGCGATCTGGCCGGACCCGTCGATCAGGAAGGTCGAGCGTTCGATTCCCCAGAATTTCTTGCCGTACATGCTCTTTTCCTTCCAGACGCCGTATTGTTCGCAAATGTCGGCCTCGGCGTCCGACAACAGCGGCACCCCGAGATCGTGCTTGTCGCGGAACTTGTCGTGCCTGGCGACGGTATCCTTGGAAATCCCCAGGATATGGGCCCCGGCGGCCTCGAATTCTCCTTGCAGGGCGGTAAAGGCGATGGCCTCCCTGGTGCAGCCGGACGTGTCGTCACGGGGATAAAAGAACAGGACCACGGGCGCGGGGCGCAGCGCGGACAGGGTGATCTGGTCGCCGCCGTCGCGGGGCAGCGTGAAATCGGGGGCGGTCTGGCCGGTGTCGGGCATGGGCTCTCCTTGTTATGCGTTGCCGTCCCCGTCATATTAGAGCAGGACGCGCCGGAGAAAAGGCAACAAGCAGGCAGCAGGCGACACAGCCTGGATTTCTGAAACAGATGGACGACCCCTTGAACAGAACCGAGCGCAAGAGCCGGGCCCGGCGGGCCCGTCCGTGGCTGCTTGGCGTGCTGCTGGTGGTGATGCTGGCGACCGGGCTGACGTTGAATTTCGCGGTGGGCCGCGAGATCGCCGCGCCGGACTGGCTGCGCAGCCGGATCACGGACAAGATCAACCGGGATATGGACGGGATGTCGTTGCACTTTGCCGACATGGCCATTCTGATGGACAGCGACTGGGTGCCGCGCCTGAGCCTGCGGGGCGTCGAACTGCGCGATGCGAGCGGCGTGACGCTGGCCAGCCTGTCGAATGCGCGCAGCCGGGTGGCGCTTGGGCCATTGTTGCAGGGCAAGCTGCAACCCGCCGAAATCGCCCTGTCGGGGGCGCGCCTGACGCTGCGCCGATCCACCGACGGGGCGGTGGGGCTGACCGTGGGCGAGGCCGCCCCGACCGTCGAACGCGCGCCGAACATGGCCGCGCTGGTCGGGCATATGGACGATCTGTTGCAGCGCCCGCATTTCGCCGAGTTGAGGATTGTCGATGCCGACAATCTGAGCCTGCGCTACGAAGATGCCCGCGCCGGGCGGGCCTGGAGCGTGGATGGCGGGCGCGTGACCCTGACGCGCGACGGGGAGGACCTGACCCTGCGCGGGGGGTTCGCCCTGTTGGGCGCGCGCGCCTATGCCACGACCCTGGAGATGAATTACCAGGGGCGGATCGGCCATGTCGCGGGTGAACTTGGCGTCAGTTTCGAGGATATGCCGGCGCGCGACATTGCCGGGCAGAACCCGGCGCTGAGCTGGCTGGCGGCGCTGGATGCGCCGATTTCGGGATCGGTGCGGGCCTCGGTGAACGACAGCGGGGCGCTGTCGCGGCTGTCGGCCACACTGGATATCGGGGCCGGGGCGGTTCAGCCCCATGCCGGGGCCAGGCCCGTGGCCTTCAGCGAGGCGCGGACCTATTTCACCTACGATCCCGCGCAACAGCTGTTGCGTTTCGACGAGGTGACGGTGGACAGCCAGTGGGTCAAGGCGCGGATCAACGGGCAGGCCCATCTGGTGGGGATGGAGGAGGGCTGGCCAAGGGAATTGCTGGGCCAGTTCAGGGTGTCGGACCTGACCGCCAGCCCGGAGCGGTATTTTGCGCAGCCGGTTTCACTGGACGCGGCGATGATGGATCTGCGGCTGCGGATGAATCCGTTTCAGTTGAGTATCGGGCAGCTTGCGCTGAGCGATGGCGAGGAGCGGCTGCTGTTCGAGGGCGAGTTGTCGGCCGGGCCCGAGGGCTGGCGCGTGGCGCTGGACGGATGGCGCGATCATCTGGGGCTGGAGCGGTTGCTGGAATTGTGGCCGCTGCGCGACGTGGCCCCGAAGGCGCGCGAATGGGTCGGTAAAAACGTGCGCCGCGCGTCGGTGAGCAATGCGCAATTCGCCCTGCGGATCGAGCCGGGACAGCGCCCGGACCTGTTTCTGGGGTTCGATTACGAGGGGCTGGAAACCCGGTTCATCAAGGAGGTGCCGCATATCGTCGGGGCGTCGGGGCATGCGTCATTGTTTGCCGACCGCTTCGCGATCACCGCCGATCAGGGGCATATCGGTGCCGCGCAGGGCGGGCGGATCGACATTGCGGGCACCAGTTTCATCATCCCCGACGTGCATATCAAGCGCGGTCCGGCGCAAGCGCGGATCAGGACGGACAGCACGATCACCGCCGCGCTGTCCTTGCTGGACGAAGAGCCGTTCCGCTTCATGACCAAGGCGGGCATGCCGGTTACGCTGGCCGATGGGCGGGCGCAGGTGGCGGGGCGGCTGGATTTCCTGCTCAAGCCCGATTTGCAGCCCGACGAGGTGGCCTTTGACGTGGCCGGGACGTTGCGCGACGTGCGCAGTGAAACGCTGGTCGAGGGGCGGGTGCTGGCCGCGCCGGAGCTGACGCTGAGGGCCGCCAATGACGGGCTGAGCATCGAAGGCGAGGGCCGGATCGGCCGGGTGCCGGTGACGGCGCTGTGGAGCAGTGCTCTGGGGCCGGAGGGCGGCGGGGAAAGTCACCTGACCGGGGACATCGAATTGTCGGAACGCTTTGCCGACGAATTCGGCATCGGCCTGCCGCCCGGCAGTCTGAGCGGAGCGGGGCGGGCGGATCTCGACATAACATTGCAGCGGGGAGCGCCGGGGGCGTTCGAGCTGCGTTCGGACCTTGCGGGCGTGGGGCTGGCGCTGCCTGCGCTTGGCTGGAATTTCGCGCAGGGTGCACGCGGCAATCTGGAGGTGACCGGGCAGTTGGGCCAGCCGCCGCAGATCGACCGGATCGCACTGGATGCGGGCGGGTTGCAGGCGCAGGGCGACGTGGTGCTGAATGCCGATGGCACGCTGGAGCGCGCCCGATTCAACCGCGTGCGGCTGCAAGAGTGGTTCAGCGCGCCGGTCGAACTGGTGGGGCGGGGCGCGGCGCGCGTGCCGCAGGTTCTGGTCAGCGGCGGCACGCTGGATTTGCGGAAAAGCAGTTTCGGCCCGCGGGCGGGTGGCGGCGGGGGCGGTTCCTCCTCTGATCCCGCGCAGAGGGCGGGGCCGGTCTCGCTGGTGCTGGATCGGTTGCAGATTTCAGACGGGATCGCCCTGACCGGGTTCCGCGCGGATTTCGATATGAGCAAGGGCACCAGCGGCAGCTTTACCGGCAGGGTCAATGGCGGCCCGGCGGTGCAGGGCGCGATTTTGCCCAAGGCGGGGGACAGCGCGATTCGCATCCTGTCCGGGGATGCCGGGGGCGTCATGGCGGCGGCCGGATTGCTGAAACAGGCGCGTGACGGGCGCATGGACCTGGCGCTGGTGCCGACGGGCGAAACCGGGGTCTATGACGGGCAGTTGACCGTGCGCAACGTGCGGCTGAAGGATGCCCCCGCGATGGCCGAACTGCTGAACACGATCAGCGTGATCGGCCTGTTGGAGCAGTTGTCGGGTGAGGGCATCCATTTCAGCGAGGTGATCGCGCGTTTCAAGTTGACACCGGATCACCTGACGCTTTTGTCGGGCAGCGCGGTGGGCGCGTCGATGGGGATTTCGATGGACGGATATTACGACCTGAACAGCGGACGCATGGATATGCAGGGCGTCGTGTCGCCGTTCTTCATGCTGAACGGGATGGGCGGGCTGTTCACCCGGCGGGGCGAGGGATTGGTTGGCATGAATTATACCCTGCGCGGAACCGCCGCAAACCCCGATGTCGACGTGAATCCGCTGTCGGTGCTGACACCGGGCGTGTTCCGGCAGTTGTTCCGCCGCCCGCCGCCGGGCGAGGACGGCCCCGGAAGCCCCGCGTTGCGGGAGAACGACCGGTGAAGCTGAGCGATTTTGATTTCGACCTGCCCGAGGCGCTGATCGCGACGCGGCCCGCGCGGCCCCGCACATCGGCGCGCCTGCTGGTGGCCGAGGGGGATGCGATCACCGATGCGGTGGTGCGCGATCTGGGGCAGTGGCTGCGCCCCGGCGACCGGCTGATTCTGAACGATACCGCCGTCATCCCCGCGCGGCTGAGCGGGGCGCGCCGTCGGCTCGGCCCCGAGGGCGAGACCCGCGCGAAGATCGAGGTCACGCTGCTGGAGCCGGGGGGCGACGGCACGTGGACGGCGATGGTCAAGCCGCTGAAAAAGCTGCGCGAGGGCGAGGTGGTGGAGTTTGCCGCCGGGCTGGAGGCCGAACTGCTGGCCAGGGAAGACGGGCAGGCGCGGCTGCGCTTCAACCTTGAGGGCGCGGCGTTCGACGCGGCATTGGCAGAGGCGGGGGCGATGCCGCTGCCGCCCTATATCGCGGCGCGGCGCGCGGCGGACGAGCAGGACAAGACCGATTATCAGACTGTCTGGGCGCGCAACCCCGGCGCGGTGGCCGCGCCGACGGCCTCGTTGCATTTCGACGATGCGCTGCTGGCGGAATTGCGGGAGATGGGCGTGGCGTTCAGCCACGTGACGCTGCATGTGGGGGCGGGCACGTTTCTGCCGGTGAAGGTGGAGGATGTGACCACCCACAAGATGCATGCCGAATGGGGCGAGGTCAGCGAGACCGCCGCCGCCGAGATCGCCGCGACGAAGGCCGCGGGCGGACGGGTGATCCCGGTGGGCACCACGGCCTTGCGCCTGATCGAAAGCGCGGCGCGCGGCACCGGGCAGATCGCCCCGTGGCGGGGCGAGACGGATATTTTCATCTATCCGGGATTCGAATTTCGCGTCACCGATGCGCTGATGACCAATTTCCATCTGCCCAGATCGACGCTTATGATGCTGGTGTCGGCCCTGATGGGCCCCGAGCGGATCAGGGCGATCTACGATCATGCGGTGCGCGGGGATTACCGCTTCTTTTCCTATGGGGATGCTTCACTGTTGATCCCCGGCTGATTTGCTGGCACGGCGGGCGCGCGATCAGGGAGCCCCGGATAAGGCCGGGGCCGTCTTGTGGAAGGAAAACGCGATGATTCAGGTGCTGTCGGGCGCATGGGCGCTGTTGCTGGGCATGATGCTGTTGCAGGTGGGCAATGGCATGCAGGGGACGCTGCTGGGGATTCGCGGCGCGATGGAAGGGTTTTCGACCTTTCACATGTCGCTGGTCATGGCGGGCTATTTCGTCGGCTTCCTGTTCGGATCGCGCATGGCGCCCGAGATGATCCGCCGGGTGGGGCATGTGCGGGTGTTCGCGGCACTGGCCTCGATGATCTCGGCGGTGATGATCCTGTATCCGACGCTGACGCACCCCATCGCATGGGGGGCGGGGCGCATCGTGATCGGGTTCTGTTTTTCCGGCGTGTACGTGACCGCCGAAAGCTGGCTGAACAATTCCTCGACCAACGAGACGCGCGGGCAGGCGCTTTCGCTTTACATGATCGTGCAGATGGTCGGGATCGTCAGCGCGCAGGCGATGATGCTGGTGGGCGATCCGGGGGGATTCATCCTGTTCATCATCCCGTCGGTTCTGGTGTCCTTGTCGTTTGCGCCGATCCTGCTGTCGGTCAGCCCGACCCCGGCCTTTGGGACGGCCAAGCCCATGACATTGCGGGAAATTCTGGAAACCTCGCCCCTGGGCTGTGTGGGCATGTTCCTGTTGGGAGGCGTGTTTTCGGCGCAGTTCGGCATGGCCGCGGTGTTCGGCGCCGAGGCCGGGCTGAGCGTGGTGCAGATTTCGACCTTTGTTTCGGCGTTCTTTGTGGGCTCGCTGCTGTTGCAATATCCCATCGGCTGGCTGTCGGACCGCATGGACCGGCGCGTCCTGATCTTTTCCGCGGCGCTGATCTGTGGCCTGGGCGGGATGCTCGGGTTTCTGCTGGGGGGTTTTTACCCGATGCTTCTGGTGTCGGCCTTCGCCATCGGGGGGATGTCGAACCCGCTCTATTCGCTGCTGATCGCCTATACCAACGATTTTCTGGAGCATGACGACATGGCCGCCGCCGCCGGTGGCATGGTGTTCATCAACGGGCTGGGGGCGGTGGCCGGGCCGCTGATCACCGGCTGGATCATGGAGGTGGTGGGGCCGCAGGGCTTTTTCCTGTTCATCGCGGTGCTGATGCTGGCGATGGCGGGCTATGCCGCCTATCGGATGACGCAGCGTGCCGCGCCTTCGGTGGGCGAGACCGAAAGCTATGCGCCGGTTGTCGCCTCGGCCACGCCGGTGGCGGTGGAATTTGCGCAGGAATATGCCATCGAAACCGCCCAGGAGGACGAGGAAAGCACGCAAACGGGCAGTTGATTGCGCTAACGTCACGGTATTGTTGTGACTGTAGCAATAAGTGACTGTCCCTGAACGCGAATCTTCAGTTAACATTTTTGTAACAGTGCAGTGCGCCCATGGCAGGGAGGAAAACCGATGATCGCGCCCGAGGACGTATTGAGTTTCTGGTTGGATGACGTCGGCCCCAAGGGCTGGTACGAGGTGTCCGAAGAGCTGGATGCCAGAATTCGCGATCGGTTCGAGGAGGCCTGGCGCAAGGCTTGCGAGGGCGCGTATTCGCTGTGGCTGACCTATCCCAGCGGGACGCTGGCCTATATCATCCTGATGGACCAGTTTCCGCGCAACATGTTCCGGGGGCAGGGGCGTGCCTTTGCCAGCGACCGCGCCTCACTGGCCGCCGCCAAATCGGCGATCGAACGCAAGTGGGATCTGCGCATCGACGAGCCCGCGCGCCAGTTCTTTTACCTGCCGCTGATGCATTCGGAGAACCTGTGCGACCAGGAGCATTGCGTGCGCCTGATCTGCCAGCGGATGCCCGAGACCGGCGAAAGCAACCTGTTGCATGCCCGTGCGCATCGCGAGGTGATCCGCAAGTTCGGCCGTTTCCCCTATCGCAACGAGGCGCTGGAGCGCGCATCGACCTCGCCGGAGCGGGCCTATGTTGCCGATGGGGGCTATGCCGCCACGCTGCGCGAATTGCAGGCCAGGGCTGCGGCCTGAGCCTGGGGGCCGCCGTTTTACCGGGAAAGAGGGTGTGACCACCCTGAAAACGCCGCCTCTGCGCCCCATGGCAGCGCCTCTGCGCCCCATGGCAGGCGGTGTTTTGCTGTGACATGCAAAAAAATCTTGCCCTGCGCCAACGGTTTGCCATCCTGCAAGCCGGGATCGGACGTGGCCGGGTGCGGCCTGCGTTGTGATCGTTGCGGAGATAGTTTAATATCAAACTAAATTTGAAAACGGAGATGGTCATGGCCGCGAAAAGTTTTGATTTGATCGTGATCGGTGCGGGCCCCGGCGGCTATGTCGCCGCGATCCGGGGGGCGCAACTGGGCCTGAACGTGGCCGTCGTGGAGCGCGAACATATGGGCGGTATCTGCCTGAACTGGGGCTGCATCCCGACCAAGGCGCTGTTGCGCAGTTCGGAGGTGTTTCACCTGATGCACCGCGCCGGGGAGTTCGGGCTGAAGGCCGACAAGATCGGATACGATCTGGAGGCGGTGGTCAAACGCTCGCGCGGGGTGGCCAAGCAGTTGAACTCGGGCGTCGGGCACCTGCTGAAGAAAAACAAGGTCACGATCATCATGGGCGAAGCGAGCCTGCCCGCCAAAGGCAAGGTCAGCGTCAAGACCGACAAGGGGGCCGAGGAGCTGGAGGCGAAACATATCGTGCTGGCCACCGGCGCGCGCGCCCGCGAACTGCCGGGGCTGGAAGCCGATGGCGAACAGGTCTGGACCTACAAGCACGCGCTGATGCCGCCGCATATGCCGAAGAAACTGCTGGTTATCGGATCGGGCGCCATCGGCATCGAATTCGCCAGTTTCTACAACACGCTCGGCGCCGAGACGACCGTTGTCGAGGTGATGGAGCGTATCCTGCCGGTGGAAGATGCCGAGATTTCCGGCATGGCGAAGAAATCCTTCCAGAAACAGGGCATGAAGATCATGGAAAAGGCCATGGTCAAGCAGTTGGACCGCGCCAAGGGCAAGGTAACCGCCCATATCGAAGCGGGCAGCAAGGTGGAAAAGCACGATTTCGACACGGTGATTTCCGCTGTCGGGATCGTCGGCAATACCGAGGGGCTGGGCCTGGAGGATCTGGGCGTCAAGGTGGATCGCACCCATGTGGTGACCGACGAATACTGCCGTACCGGTGTCGAGGGGCTCTATGCCATCGGTGACGTGGCCGGGGCGCCGTGGCTGGCGCACAAGGCGAGCCACGAGGGTGTGATGGTGGCCGAGATGATCGCCGGGCAGACGGTGCATCCGGTCAAACCCGACAGCATCGCGGGCTGCACCTATTGCCAGCCGCAGGTGGCCAGCGTCGGCCTGACCGAGGCGCAGGCGAAAGAGGCCGGTTACAGGATCAGGGTGGGGCGATTCCCGTTCATCGGCAACGGCAAGGCGATAGCGCTTGGCGAGCCAGAGGGCATGATCAAGACGGTGTTCGACGAGAAGACCGGCGAGTTGCTGGGCGCGCATATGATCGGCGCGGAAGTGACCGAGCTGATCCAGGGTTATGTGGTGGGCCGCCAGCTGGAGACCACCGAGGAAGACCTGATGCAGGCTGTGTTCCCGCACCCGACGCTGAGCGAAATGATGCATGAATCGGTGCTGGACGCCTATGACCGGGTGATCCATATCTGAACCGGGTCTCGGGGGCGCTGCCCCCGTCCGGAAAAATCGGGGATTTTCCCGGACTCCCCCGGGATATTTCGGGCAAGAAGAAAGGGAGGGGGAGCGCCCCCTTTCCGTGTCAGTCAGAGGTGAATTGTGCCGAGTGTGAACAGGGTCGTGATGCAGCGCATGTCGCGCAACTGGCTGGAAGAGTTGCCGCTGGCCGATATGGACGCCGCCGAAGTGTCGGGCAAGTTCGGACGGCGGTTTACGTTTCGCAGCTATGAGCGGTTTCGCTATCCGAAATACGATGTTTGTGCGGGTCCTTATCGCGGGCGCGATGGCGACGTTCTGAGTTTCGATCTGATCCTCGCCAATCAGGTGTGGGAGCATCTGGACCGGCCCTATGCCGCCACGCGCAACGTGTTGGAGATGCTGCGCCCCGGCGGGTATTTCTGGGTCGCGGTGCCGTTCTTCATCCCCTATCACGGCGATCCGGTGGATTGTTCGCGCTGGAGCGCGCGGGGTCTGAAGAACCTGTTGATCGAAGCGGGGTTCGACGAGGACAGGATCACGGCCCGGCAGTGGGGTAACCGGGCCGCCGCGCTGCGCAATTTCGAAACGCCCTGGCCGCCCGCCTATGAGCGGGGGCGCGACGATCTGACGGACGAGCCGGATTTTCCGATCTGTTCCTGGGCTCTGGCGCGGAAATAGCGGGCAGGCCCGGCGAATGTTCGCGCAATGTTCGCAGAATTTTCTTGGAACCCGGCGCATCGTCCACTATCTGTTAACCACCGTTGACGGGGGTCCTGATGGCTGAGCTGAAGCATATCGAGGTGCGCGGCGCGCGCGAGCATAATCTCAAGAACATTGACGTGGATATTCCGCGCAACGAGCTGGTGGTGATCACCGGGCTGAGCGGCTCGGGCAAGTCGTCGCTGGCCTTCGACACGATCTATGCCGAGGGGCAGCGGCGCTATGTCGAAAGCCTGTCGGCCTATGCGCGCCAGTTTCTGGACATGATGGAAAAGCCGGATGTGGACCATATCAGCGGGTTGAGCCCGGCGATTTCCATCGAGCAGAAAACCACCAGCAAGAACCCGCGCTCGACCGTCGGGACGGTGACCGAGATTTACGACTACATGCGGCTGCTCTTTGCCCGTGTCGGCACGCCCTATTCGCCCGCCACCGGCCTGCCCATCGAGGCGCAGCAGGTGCAGGACATGGCCGACCGGGTGATGGCCATGGAAGAGGGTACGCGCGCCTATCTGCTGGCCCCCATCGTGCGCGACCGCAAGGGAGAATACCGCAAGGAAATGCTGGAGTTGCGCAAGCAGGGGTTCCAGCGGGTCAAGGTGGACGGGGCGTTTCACGATCTGGACGATCCGCCCAAGCTGGACAAGAAATACCGCCATGACATCGACGTGGTGGTGGATCGCCTCGTGGTGAAAGAGGGGATCGAGACACGGCTGGCGGACAGTTTCCGCACGGCGCTGGATCTGGCGGACGGGATCGCCGTTCTGGAAACCGCGCCGAAGGAGGGTGAGCCGGAGCGGATCACCTTTTCCGAGAATTTCGCCTGTCCGGTCAGCGGGTTCACCATCCCCGAGATCGAGCCGCGGCTGTTTTCCTTCAACGCGCCGTTCGGGGCCTGCCCGGATTGCGACGGGTTGGGGGCCGAGCTGTTTTTCGACGAACGGCTGGTGGTGCCGGATGCGACCCTGAAGATCAGCGACGGGGCGATTGCACCGTGGCGCAAGGGCAAATCACCTTATTTCCTGCAAACCATCGAGGCGCTGGCCAAACATTACGAGTTCGACCAGAACACCCCGTGGAAGGACCTGCCGAAACATGTGCAGCAGGTGTTCCTGTACGGGTCGGGCGACGAGGAAATCCCGTTTCGCTATGACGAGGGCGGGCGCGTCTATCAGGTGACGCGCAGCTTCGAGGGGGTGATCCCCAACATGGAGCGGCGCTATCGCGAGACGGACAGCAACTGGATCCGCGAGGAGTTCGAGCGCTATCAGAACAACCGGTCTTGTGGCACTTGCGAGGGGTATCGCCTGCGCCAGGAGGCGCTGGCGGTGAAGATCGGTCCCGCCGGAGGCCGGCAGGACGAGCGTCTGCATATCGGGCAGGTGGTGCAGATGTCGATCCGCGAGGCCCATGATTGGTGCGCGGGGGTGCCCGAGGTATTGACGGCGCAGAAGAACGAGATCGCCCGCGCGATCCTGAAGGAAATCCGCGAGCGGCTGGGATTTCTGAACAATGTGGGGCTGGAATACCTGACGCTGAGCCGCAATGCCGGGACTCTGTCGGGCGGGGAGAGCCAGCGTATCCGGCTGGCCAGCCAGATCGGCAGTGGGCTGACCGGGGTTCTCTATGTGCTGGACGAGCCGAGCATCGGGCTGCATCAGCGCGACAACGGCCGCCTGTTGCAGACGCTGCAAAACCTGCGGGATCAGGGCAATACGGTGATCGTGGTCGAACATGACGAGGAGGCGATCCGCACCGCCGATTACGTTTATGACATCGGCCCCGGCGCCGGGGTGCATGGCGGGCAGGTGGTGAGCCGCGGCACGCCCGAGGAGATCACGGCCGATCCGGCCTCGATCACCGGGCAGTACCTGTCAGGCGCGCGCGAGATCGCCATTCCGCCCGAACGGCGCAAGGGCAATGGCAAAATGCTGAGTGTGGTCAAGGCCACGGGCAACAACCTGAAAAATGTTACTGCGAAATTTCCCTTGGGCAAATTCGTCTGTGTCACCGGCGTGTCGGGCGGGGGGAAGTCCACGCTGACCATCGAAACCCTGTTCAAGACCGCCAGCATGCGCCTGAACGGGGCGCGCCAGACGCCGGCGCCTTGTGAGACGATCAAGGGGCTGGAACATCTGGACAAGGTGATCGACATCGACCAGCGGCCCATCGGGCGCACGCCGCGCTCGAACCCGGCCACCTATACCGGGGCATTCACCCCGATCCGCGACTGGTTTGCCGGGCTGCCCGAGGCGCAGGCGCGGGGTTACAAGCCGGGGCGGTTTTCCTTCAACGTCAAGGGCGGGCGCTGTGAGGCCTGTCAGGGCGACGGGGTGATCAAGATCGAGATGCATTTCCTGCCCGATGTCTATGTCACCTGCGAAACCTGCAACGGCGCGCGCTACAACCGCGAGACGCTGGAAATCCGGTGGAAGGGCAAGAGCATCGCCGATGTGCTGGACATGACGGTGGAGGATGCGCAGGAGTTCTTCAAGGCGGTGCCCAGTATCCGCGACAAGATGGATGCGCTGGCGCGTGTCGGTCTGGGATATATCAAGGTGGGCCAGCAGGCGACCACGCTTTCGGGCGGCGAGGCGCAGCGCGTGAAACTGTCCAAGGAACTGGCGAAACGATCCACGGGGCGGACGCTCTATATCCTCGACGAGCCGACGACGGGGCTGCATTTCGAGGATGTGAAGAAGCTGCTGGAGGTGCTGCACGAACTGGTCGATGCCGGGAACACGGTGGTGGTGATCGAGCACAACCTGGATGTGGTGAAAACCGCCGATCACATCATCGACATCGGCCCCGAGGGGGGCGATGGCGGTGGCGAGATCGTGGCCGAAGGCACGCCCGAAGAGGTGGCGGGGGTCGAGCGCAGCCATACCGGGCGTTACCTGAAAGACATGCTGTCCGCACGCAGGGTGGCTGCCGAATAACCGCCCTGAAATGGCCGGGTAGGCGTATCTGGATCGACCGTCAGGCGGGGCGCGGCGGAACTGTATGTTGCCGATCTGGCCATTGCCAAGGCGGACAAATGGGAGTCCAGGGGGATGCGATATGTCCTGACGCAGGATTACCGCGATTGGATGGGGTATTGTGCGTCGCCGATCGACCACCTCGGTCTGAAATGGATGAGCTGAGTTAATCCAGAACCCGTGCGACGGCGCCGATCAGGTCCAGCACCTCGCGCGTGTCGCGATCGACGCGATAGACGTAATCGCCCACGCGGTAATATGTCTGGCCGGGGTCCAGCCCGTAACGACCGGGATGGCGGATCACCACGTAGTCGCCGTTGATGTAATCGCCACGGCCATAGCGTTTCTTGGCGATGCCGGGGGGCAGGCAGCCATTGTGTTTCTTGGCGAGGCCCGGAGGGCAGCCCTTGCGCCCCGGCTGATCGGCCTGAGCGACCGATACGGTCAGGCCGGTTGCCAGCATGGCCAGAAAAAGCGTTGTTTTGCGCATGGTTGCCTCCTGTTCCTGGGGTGAAGAATGGGCCGGTGGCGCAGGGTATTCAAGGGCAGGCGCAGGGGATGGGCGGAGTTCTGCTGTTTTCCTTTCTATGGGGCTGAAACGATCAAGGCCGCCCGGATGGGGCGGCCTTGTGAGGTCGGTTCGTGAGTGCTGAAGAGTCTCAGGACTCTTTCTTGCAGGTGTTGATCCCCAGAAGCGTATAGGACGGGCAACTGCCCATGGCGGCCGTGACCAGAAGGACCGCGCCGACGATCCCGGCAACCCAAGCCCAGCCCCCCGACATTGACGTCAGGGCGAGGAACAGCAAGACAACGCCCACGATCGCGCGAATTGTGCGATCTGTTTTGCCCATATTCTTTGTAAACATCGGTTTACTCCCGAAAAGGTTTATCTGTCGGACAGCTTAACGATAAATCGGGATTTGCGAATATGATTCAGATCAATTCCGCGTGCGTTTTTCAAAGCGGGGCAGCATGGCGCTGAAGTCGCGGCCAAGCCCGTCTTCGTCTTCGACGAACTGCGCGTAGAGCTTCATCGCCGCTTCGCCGATGGGGGTATCCGCATCTGCCGAGCTTGCGGCCTCTTGTGCGAGGCGCAGGTCCTTGAGCATCAGTTCGGCGGCGAAACCGGGCTTGTAATCGTTGTCGGAGGGGCTGCTCGGGCCGACGCCGGGGGCGGGGCAATAGGTGTTCATCGACCAGGATTGCCCCGACGAGGTGCTGACCACGTCGAACATCGCCTGCCGGTCCAGACCCAGCTTGTCGGCCAGGGCGAAGGCTTCGCAGGTGACGATCATCGTGGCGCCGAGGATCATGTTGTTGCAGATCTTGGCGGCCTGGCCGTTGCCCGAAGGGCCACAGTGGACGGCCTTTTGCCCCATGATATCAAAGAGTTCCTTTGCGGTATTAAACCCGGCCTCGTCACCGCCGACCATGAAGGTCAGCGTGCCGCCCTGTGCGCCGCCGACACCGCCCGAAACGGGGGCGTCCAGCGCCGAAAGGCCAGCCGTCTGCGCCTGTTCGGCCACGGCGCGGGCGCTGTCGACATCGACGGTCGAGCAGTCCAGAAACACCGCGCCCTTGTCCATCGCCGGGATGATCTGATCGGCCACGCTGCGCAGGATCTTGCCGTTGGGCAGCATGGTGATCGCCACCTGCGCGCCTTTGACGGCCTCTTCTGCGCTGGCGGCGGGGGTGACGCCCTCGATGGTGACGCCGGCGGCGTCGAACCCGGTGACGTCATGACCCGCCTTGGCCAGATTGGCGGCCATCGGCCCGCCCATGTTGCCCAGTCCGATAAATCCGATTTTCATGGCCTATCCTTCCTTGTCGAATGTCAGAGCGTCTTGTCCCAGAGGGGCCAGCATGTCGCTGACCGCCGCATCGGGCAGGGTGGTCGGATCGTGCTGCCAGTTCGGCTGACGGTCCTTGTCGATGATCTGGGCGCGGATGCCTTCCAGAATGTCGCTGTGTTCCATGGCGCGGTGCGTGAAACGGTATTCGAGGTCCAGCGCGTGCCGGATATCGGCGGAGGGCGTTGCGCGCAGGCGGTGGATGATGTCCAGAGTGCAGGCCAGCGACAGGGGCGAATTGCGCGACAGTTTCTTGAGCGTGCTTTGCGCGATCTCCGTGTCGTCGGATTCGAGCGCCTTGAGGAGGTCGGGCAGGGTTTCAGCGGTGAACAGCGTGTCGATCGCGGGTTGTGCCGCCGCAAGCGGGCTGTCGGGCGCGGGCGAGGCGGCGCGTTCGATCAACGTGGCGTCGCCGGTTTCGATCAGTTCGGCCTTGAGGGCGTCCCATCCGGTGTCCGGCAGGTAATGATCGGCAAACCCTGCATGGATCGCATCGCCGGGGCCCATGCGGGCGCCGGTCAGGCCAAGGTATTCGCCCAACCGGCCCGGTGCCTTTGCCAGCAAAAGCGACCCGCCCACATCCGGCACCAGACCGATGCCGCATTCGGGCATGGCGATCTGGCTGCTGTCGCAGACAATGCGGTGCCTGCCGTGGCAGGCAATGCCCACGCCGCCGCCCATGGTAAAGCCCTGCATGAAGGCGATGTAGGGCTTGGGATATTCGGCGATTTTCGCGTTCAGGCGGTATTCGTCGCGCCAGAACCGGCGGCCAAAGGCGAAATCGCCCGCGCGGCCCGTATCATAGAGTTTCTGGATATCGCCGCCCGCGCAGAACGCCTTGTCGCCTTCGGCGTCCAGGAGGATCAGTTCGACGCTGTCATCTGTTGCCCAAGCATCCAGAGCGTCCTCCATCGCGAGGCACATGTCGTAGCTGAGCGCGTTCAGGGCCTTGGGGCGGGTCAGGGTGATCCGGCCTGCGCGCCCCTCTTTGCGGATATTGATTTCGTCGCTCATCTGTCGGCCAGCATTTGACGCGCCACGATCAGGCGCATGATTTCGTTGGTGCCTTCAAGGATCTCGTGCACGCGCAGGTCGCGCACCAGTTTCTCGATCCCGTAATCGGCAAGGTAGCCGTAGCCGCCGTGAAGTTGAAGGCACTGATTGACGACATGGCTGCCGGTTTCGGTGACGAACTTCTTGGCCATGGCGCAGAACTTGGTGGCGTCGGGGGCGCCGGTGTCCAGTTTCCATGCGGCCTGCCGCAGGAAGGTGCGCGCGGCCTGAAGTTCGATTTCCAGATCGGCGAGGCGGAATTGCAGCGCCTGGAACTGGTCGATGGACTTGCCGAAGGCCTTGCGCTCGGACATGTATTGCAGGGTCAGGTTCAGCGCCTGTTGCGCCGCACCGAGCGAGCAGGCGGAGATGTTCAGCCGCCCGCCATCGAGGCCGGCCATGGCATATGTGAACCCTTTGCCCTCCTCGCCCACGAGATTGTCGGCGGAAATATTGCAATTGTCGAACTGCACCTGCGCTGTTGGCTGGCTGCGCCAGCCCATCTTGTCTTCGAGCCCGCCAAAGCTGAGGCCGTCGGTGCCGTCTTCGACATAGACGGTCGAGATGCCCCTGGGGCCGTCTGCGCCGGTGCGGACCATGACCACGTAGGCATCGGAATATCCGCCGCCCGAGATGAAGGCCTTGGTGCCGTTCAGGGTGTAACCCTCATTGGTGCGCTCGGCGCGGGTTTTCAGCGCGGCGGCGTCCGAGCCCGAGCCCGGCTCGGTCAGGCAGTAGGACAGGACCGTGTCCATCGACAGAACGCCGGGCATGACGCGGGCCTTCATGTCGTCGCTGGCGAAGGTGTCGATCATCTTGGCGCACATGTTGTGGATCGACAGGAAGGCGGCAACCGAGGGGCAAGCCATTGACAGGGCTTCGAAAACCAGCGTCGCGTCCAGACGTGTCAGGCCGGACCCGCCGCCCTCTTCGCTGACATAGAGCCCGCCGAAACCGAGCTCGCCGACTTGCGGCCACAGCTCTTTCGGGATGGTGCCGTCGCTTTCCCATTGTTTGGCATGGGGTGCGATGTTGTCCTGCCCGAAGGCATGGGCCATGTCGAAAATGGCGGTTTGTTCCTCTGTCAGGGCAAAATCCATGACGCGGCCTCCTCCTCCCGAATTGAATTGAACGCGTGTTTAATAACCAATTCTTACAGGAGTGTTGCAGGCAAGCGCAAGGCTTGGCCGTCGCCCTTTTTTAACAGGGAAAACCGGCCTCGGTACCGTGTCGGTAACCTGTCGGTATCGCGTCGGTCTTTTGCACCGCGCGAGGAGGGTCGGCTTTGCGTGTTCGCTCTACAGATCGGCGTGGAATTCTTCGATCAGATGGCGCACCACCGCCTGAAGTGCATGGTCATGATCGTCCTGGGCGTGCAGGGCGTCGGAATAGACCTGACGCTGACGCCCCGAACTGGTGCCCGAGCGCAGCATGTCGCGCGCGCCTTCGATCTCGGACACGGATTCGAAAAACGCGGCGTCCTCGGTCAGCAATTCGATCAGTTCCTCGACCAGATCGCCCATAGGGGTGATTTCGCCGAGGCCGAAGTCGATCAGGCCTTCGCGCACGCCATAGCGCTGCGCCCGCCAGCGGTTTTCGGCCAGAAGGAAGCGATCATAGATGCGCCAGCGCTGGTTTTTCACGGCCAGCCGCCACAGCATCCGGGCCAGCGCCTGGGTGATCGCGGCCAGGGTCAGGGCGTGTTCCAGCCGGGGCTGTACATCGCAGATGCGCGATTCAAGCGTGGGAAACCGGTGGCTGGGGCGCAGATCCCACCAGATTTTCGAACTGTCCTCGATCACGCCCAGATCGACCAGCGCCTGAACCGAGCGTTCGAATTCCCCGAAACTTTCCATGCGCGGGGGCAGGCCGGTGCGCGGCAGGTTGTCGAACACGGTCAGCCGGTAACTGCTGAGCCCGGTGTCCTGCCCCTGCCAGAAGGGCGAGGAACAGCTGAGCGCCAGAAGGTGCGGCAGGAAATAGGACAACTGGTTCATCAGGTCGACGCGCCGGTCGGGCGGGTCGATGCCCACATGCACGTGCATGCCGCAGATCAGCATGCGCCGCACCACGCCAGCCAGATCCCCGGCCAGCATGTTGTAGCGATCCTTGTTGGTGTGGGTCTGATTGCGCCAGTCGGCAAACGGATGGCACGAGGCGGCGATGGGCGCGAGGTTGTGCCTGGCGGCGCAGGCCGCCACGCAGGAGCGCAGGCGCTTGAGATCGTCGCGGGCCTCGGCCACGGTGCGGCAGACCTTGGTGCCGATCTCGATCTGGCAATTGAGGAATTCCGGACTGACCTGATCCTGTAATTGCGTCTTACAGTCCTCCATCAGGGCCTCGGGGGTGTCGGCCAGCGCAAGGCTGTCGCGGTCGACCAGAAGGTATTCTTCCTCGATGCCGATGGTGAAATCGGGATGGATCAGGGCCATGGCACGCCCCCCTTGCAGAACGGACCTGACAGGCAGTTGAACACGACCCGCCCGGACCGGGCAAGGGAATACCGACAGAAAAGGCATGGACCGGAGGAGCGCGCTGTGGGGGCTGTCCTCTTTTCGTCATGCTTTCGCCATATACGGGTAATTTAGTTGTTCTGAATAATTTAAATAAGATGCATCGCGAATGAGCTGCTTGGGAGGCACGCCTGATGGCCTCGTCGGACATATCTGTTATCCCCTATGACGGATCGCTGGTTGCGGCAGATTTGCTTGCCGGATCGACGACCCTCGTGTTGTCCGCTTTCGGCGCTGAACAGGCTGGCACGTTGTCGGATAACGACGGTTTCCTGGAGAATGCCGATGACGGAACTTCGACCTTCGACGGTCAGCCGGTCAACTACATCGGCAGCGGCACGGCCGCTGGGGGGCTGGAGATTCTCGGCCTGTTCGTGAGGATCGGCCCGTCGGTTGATGTCGTGGTTTTCGAAGCGGGCGGGCAGGTTTATTTTCACTACCCGGCTGGCAAGCCGGCCTTGTCCGAACTCTTGCTTAACATCGACATTTCGCCGGCTCCCTATCAGGTTTTCACGCCAATCTGCTTTGCTGCGGATACACGGATATTGACCCCGAGCGGGGAACGTGCGGTGCAGGAACTCGGGGCTGGGGACATGGTCACCGATTTTCATGGCGAGATGCATGAAATCATCTGGACGGGTGCGCGTGCCTTGCAACTTCCAAGACACCCGTATTTCGACAAATGGCGTCCCGTCGATCTTGAGCGTGATTCCCTGGGCGAGGGGCGCCCTTACAGGCGGACGCGGGTTTCGCAGCAGCATCGGGTGATGCTGGGGGATTGGCGGGTGCAGTTACTGACCGGGCTGGACGAGGTTCTGGTGCCTGCGGTCCAGTTGGTGAATGACACGGATATCCGGATCAACCGATCCCTGACCGAAGTGAAGTATCATCACCTGATGTGTGATCGTCACGTGGTTCTGATTGCCAATGGCATGCCAGCGGAAAGTTTGTTTCCCGGGGTTGTCGCCCTGGAAGGGATCAGTGACGCGGCGCGCGATGAATTGCTGGGGCTGTTCCCGGAACTGGCTGGCGGACGGGAGCCGGAAAAGTACAAGATGGCGCTGCCGGTTGCCAGAGGGAAGGAGGCCCGTGCTTGCAAGGCCTATCTCCAAGCCTCGGGGAGCGGCGGCGGCCTGCCGCACAGATAGAGCCTGCATCGGGTGTAAAGGAAAAGCCCCCACCAATGCGTGGCGGGGGCTTGCAGATCAGTCCATGGCCTTGAAGTTGAATTCGCCGCCTTCCTTGATCCCCGAGGGCCAGCGCGAGGTGACCGTTTTCGTGCGGGTGTAGAACTTGAAGGCGTCGGGGCCGTGCTGGTTCAGGTCGCCGAACATGGATTTCTTCCAGCCGCCGAAGGTGTGATAGGCCAGCGGCACGGGGATCGGCACGTTGACGCCGATCATGCCGATGTTGATCCGGCTGGCGAAATCGCGGGCGGCGTCGCCGTCGCGGGTGAAGATCGCGGTGCCGTTGCCCATCTCGTGATCCATGGCCAGGCTGACCGCCTCTTCGTAGGACGCGGCGCGCACGGTGCTGAGGACCGGGCCGAAGATTTCCTGTTTGTAGATGTCCATGTCGGGGGTCACCTTGTCGAACAGGTGGGGGCCGACAAAGAAGCCGTCTTCGTAGCCCTGAAGCTGGAAGTCACGGCCATCGACGACCAGTTCCGCGCCCTGGTCGATGCCCGACTGCACCAGCCCGAGGATTTTTTCCTTGGCGGCGCCGGTCACGACGGGGCCGTAATCCACGTCGTCGCCTGCGGTGTAGGGGCCGACCTTGAGCTTTTCGATGCGTGGCACGAGTTTTTCGATCAGGCGGTCGGCGGTTTCGTCGCCCACCGGTACGGCCACGGAAATCGCCATGCAGCGTTCACCTGCCGCGCCGTAGCCAGCCCCGACCAGTGCGTCGGCGGCCTGATCCATGTCGGCATCGGGCATGATGATCATGTGGTTCTTGGCCCCGCCGAAGCACTGAACGCGCTTGCCGTTCGAGCAGCCGCGGCCATAGATATATTCGGCAATCGGGGTCGAGCCGACGAAGCCGACGGACTGGATCACCGGGTTGTCGAGGATGGCGTCCACCGCTTCCTTATCGCCGTTGACGACTTGCAGCAGGCCCTTGGGCAGGCCGGCCTCTTCCATCAGTTCGGCCAGCATCAAGGGCACCGAGGGATCACGCTCGGACGGCTTGAGGATGAAGGCGTTGCCGCAGGCCAGGGCCGGGGCGAACATCCACATCGGGATCATGGCCGGGAAGTTGAAGGGCGTGATGCCCGCCGACACGCCGAGCGGCTGTTTCATCGAATACATGTCGATGCCGGGGCCTGCGCCGTCGGTGAATTCACCCTTCAGCAGTTGCGGTGCCCCGATGCAGTATTCCACGACTTCCAGACCGCGCTGAACGTCGCCCTTGGCGTCGGGGAAGGTCTTGCCGTGTTCGGCGGACAGGGCCTCGGCCAGCTTGTCCATGTCGCGGTTCAGCAGGCTGACGAATTTCATCATCACCCGCGCGCGGCGCTGCGGGTTGGTGGCGGCCCATGCGGGTTGCGCGGCGGCGGCCACTTCGACAGCCTTGTTCAGTTCTTCGGTCGAGGCGAGCGGGCATTTCGCCTGCACTTCGCCGGTCGCGGGGTTGAAGACATCCGCGAAACGGCCAGACGTGCCTTTGACATGTTCGCCGCCGATGTAATGCGTGAGTTCTTTCATGAGAATCCTCCCTCCATTCAGGTTCGGGCGGAGTGTAGTCTTGCAAATATTGCGGTAAAAGGGGCAATATTTCAAAAGGGTCATGCAAAAATGCAAAGGGTGGGACGATGGATATGCAGTGGGACGATCTTCGGGTGTTTCTGGCCGTGGCCCGCGCCGAAAGCCTGTCGGGCGCGGGGCGGGTTCTGCGGATCGACCCGGCGACGGTGGGGCGGCGCATTGCCCGGCTGGAAACCGACCTGGGCGCGCCGCTGTTCGCCAAATCGCCCATGGGCTATGCGCTGAGCGATGCGGGCCAGCGCCTGATGACCCATGCGGTGCGGGTGGAACAGGCGGTGGAGGGCGTGTCCGAGGAAATGGCCGGGCGCTCAGGCGGGTTGACGGGGCAAATCCGTATCGGTGCGCCGGACGGGGCGGCGAATTTCGTGCTGCCGCAGGTGTGTGCGCGTATCGCGCGCAACAATCCTGACCTTGAGGTGCAGATCGTGGCGCTGCCGCGCCTGTTCAGCCTGACCCGGCGCGAGGCCGACATGGTGGTGGCGGTCAGCCCGCCCACCGCCGGGCGGCTGAGCGTGCAGAAGATCACCGATTATCACCTGCATCTGGCGGCGCACCGCTCCTATCTGCGCCAGCATCCGCCGATCGAGCGGCGGGAAGACCTGCATGGCCACCGTATGGTGGGCTATATTCAGGACATGATTTTCGACAAGGAACTGGACTACATGCGCGAGGCGGGGGTGGAGCGGGTCAATCTGGCGTCCAATTCGGTTTCCGTGCAGGTGAACTGGGTGCGGCAGGGGGGCGGGATCGGCGTGGTGCATGATTTCTCGATCCCGTGGTTTCGCGGGGTGCGCAAGATTCTGGCCGACGATTTCAGCCTGACGCGCAGTTTCTACCTTGTGCGTCATGCCGATGACCGGCGGCTGGAGCGGCTCAATCGCTTTGCCGCCGCACTGGTCGAGGAGACCCGCGCAGAGGTGGCCCGGCTGGAGGCGCTGACTTGACAGAATGCCGCAGATCGTAAACGCTGAGGATATGGGCATTTTCTTGCGGAGGATCCGAGTATGCTGGTTCAGCAAATCCTGAAATCCAAGGGCGACGATGGGGTGATCACGGTCAAGCCCGGCACATCGGTTTCCGACGCGGCGCGGATTCTGGCGGAGCGCCGGATCGGGGGGGTGATCGTGTCGCGCGAAGGCGATACCGCGGAGGGCATCCTGTCCGAGCGCGACATCGTGCGCGCCCTTGCGCTGAAGGGCCCCGGGTGCCTGATGGAAACCGTGGACACGATGATGACCCGCAACCCGGTCTGCTGCACCCGGCAGGACAGTTCGGATCAGGTGCTGACGCGCATGACCGAGGGGCGCTTTCGCCATATGCCGGTGGTCGAGGACGGCAAGCTGGTCGGGATCGTGACCATCGGCGATGTGGTCAAGGCGCGGCTTCAGGAACTGGCGATGGAAAAGGACGCGCTGGAAGGCATGATCATGGGGCACTGACCCCGGCGATCTGCGACATAGGCGCTTGCAATACCGGCCACGTATTTCTACGGCTTGCAATCCGGGGCGCAATATTGTTGCGTGCCTTCAGTTCGAAATAACGGAGCCGCCCCATGCGCATAGGATTGTACCCCGGCACCTTCGACCCGATCACCCTGGGACATATCGACATCATCCGGCGGGCCGCCGCTCTGGTGGACCGGCTGGTGATCGGGGTGGCGATCAACCGCGACAAGGGGCCGTTGTTTTCTCTGGAAGAGCGGGTCGCCATGATCGAGGCGGAATGCGCCAAACTGTCCGAGGAAACCGGCACCGAGATCGTCGCCCATCCGTTCGAAAACCTGCTGATCGACTGTGCCCATGACGTGGGCGCGCAGGTGATCCTGCGCGGGTTGCGCGCGGTGGCGGATTTCGAATACGAATTCCAGATGGTCGGGATGAACCGGACGCTGGACAGTTCCGTCGAGACGGTGTTCCTGATGGCCGATGCCAGTCACCAGGCGATTGCCAGCAAGCTGGTCAAGGAAATCGCCCGTCTGGGAGGCGATTCCAGCAAGTTCGTGACCCCCGCCGTGCAAACGCAGTTGATGGCGAAATTCAGGTAACCGAAGCGGTTGGGCGGCCTGTGCCGCCCGTCCTGCGCCGGATCAGGCGTATTCCGGGGCGCGTGTGGTTTTGGCGCCGCCCGATCCGCCATTGGCCAGTAGCGCGCCCATAACGGCGGCGGTGTCGGCCATGCGGTTGGAAAAGCCCCATTCGTTGTCATACCAGCTGAGAACGCGGCACATGGTGCCGTCCATCACGCGGGTCTGATCGGTGGCAAAGACCGAACTGGCCGGGTTGTGGTTGAAATCCGACGACACCAGCTCGCGGCCCGTCAGGTCCAGCACGCCGGCCAGCGGCCCGGCGGCGGCCTGGGTGATGACGGCGTTGATTTCCTCGGTGCTCGTTTCGCGCGCGGCCTCGAAGGTCAGGTCCACGGCGCTGACATTGGGGGTGGGCACCCGAATGGCGGTGCCGTCCAGCCTGCCTGCCAGTTCGGGCAGCACCAGCCCCACAGCGCGCGCCGCACCGGTGGAGGTGGGGATCATGTTGAGGGCAGCCGCGCGGGCGCGATAGAGATCCTTGTGCGCGGTATCCATCGTTGGCTGATCGCCCGTGTAGCTGTGAACCGTGGTCATGAAGCCGCGCGTGATGCCGATGGCGTCATGCAGGGCCTTGGCCACCGGGGCGAGGCAGTTGGTGGTGCAGGAGGCGTTGGAGACGATCAGGTCGTTGCTGGTCAGCGTGTCGTGATTGACGCCATAGACCACCGTGCGATCCGCGTCCTTGGAGGGGGCGGATACCAGAACCCGGCTGGACCCGTTTTCCAGATGTGCGGCGGCGCTGTCGCGGTCGGTGAAGATGCCGGTGCATTCCAGCGCAATATCCACGTCGCCCCAGGGCAGGGTGGCCGGATCGCGCAGGGCGGTCACCCGGATCGGGCCACGCCCCACGTCGATACTGTCCGGGGTGGTCGTGATCGTCGCGGGAAAGCGACCGTGTACGCTGTCAAATTCCAGAAGATGGGCGTTGGTTTCGACCGGGGCCAGATCGTTGATCGCGATCACCTCTATGTCGGTGCGTCCCGATTCCACAATGGCGCGCAGAACGTTGCGCCCGATCCGTCCAAATCCGTTGATGGCCAGTCTGATCGGCATGGTGACCCTCCCTTTAATATTCCTGTTAGCGCTAACATGAATCATATGGCGCGTGTATAGGAGGAAAGCGGGGCATGCGTCAACAGAAGCGTCGGACAGGTGGCGCAATCAGCGCCAGAACGCCAGCCATTCAATCAGGTCGGCCAGCTTGCGGGCCAGAAACAGCGTGCCGGACCAGTCATACATCGTCGCGTCCACGGTCAGCCCCGCCACGATCAGGAGGCCAAGGCCGATAGAGGTGGCGTTCGTCATGGTGCGGCTGTCCTTTGCGGTCATTCTTGCGTCCTAGATGCCAGAGCACGCCGCCCAAGTCACGCAGGTTGCGGTTGTCGTCGCTCAAAAATGGCATTGGCGATAAACCCGATTGTCAGCAACCGGTGAAACGGACTCTGTTTTCGCCCCCCCGGATTGTCCTTTACCCGAGACGGTTGAGGCCGGACAGGCCGGCCCCGATAACGTCAGTCGTCGATTTCGGTTTTCACGACAGTCAGGTCCCGGCTGAGGTCGATCTCGTAACGGACCCCGTCTTTGAGGGCGTAGGCTTCGTATCTGCCGTCGTCCATTTCGACCTTTTGCAAGTCATAGCCCTGTTCGGTCAGGAGAGTCCTGATCTGTTCGGCTTTGGCAAGTTCGGTCTCCATGACAGACAGGTCCCGAAGCAGATTGAATTCGTAGCGGGCCCCGTCCTTGAGGGCGTCGGCCTCGTACAGGCCGTCATCCATTTCGATCTTGCGCACATCGTAGCCTTGTTCGGTGAGGAGCGTCTCGATCTGCTGGATCTTGGCCGGGTCGATTTTGATGTAATTGTCCGAGGCCTGGGCCATGGTGCCCGCGGTGATGGCAAGGGCCAGTGCGATAATGCGTGTCATGGTGGAGTCCTTTCCTGAGTCATGTGGTTGGTCACGGGCCGGGAGTAGCCTGCGATGAGGAAAGGAATGGGGCAGGAGCGAGACTCTGGCCATTGATCTGGGGTTCATTCGTGGCGCGTATAACCGGGGTTGATGGCGTATTTTCGCGTATCGCAAATGAAAAACCCCGGCGCGGGTGCGCCGGGGTTTCGATTGCCTTGGGGAAGTTCGTGCCTCAGGACAGCTTGCCCATGGCCACGGCCACGTCGGCCATGCGGCAGGAAAAGCCCCATTCGTTGTCGTACCATGCCAGCACGCGCACCAGACGCCCGCCGGTGACCTTGGTCTGGTCGGGCGCGAAGATCGAGCTTTCTTCGGTGTGGTTGAAGTCGATGCTGACCAGCGGCTCGGGCTCATAGCCCAGAACGCCTTTCATGCGGCCTGCGGCGGCTTCGGCGACGACTTCGTTCACGTCGGCCTCGGTTACGTCTTTCTGCGCGATGAAGGTCAGGTCCACCGCCGAGACATTCGGGGTGGGCACGCGGATGGCCGAGCCGTCGAGCTTGCCCTTGAGGTCGGGCAGCACCTCGCCCAGTGCCTTGGCGGCACCGGTGGAGGTGGGGATCATCGACATCGCCGCGGCGCGGGCGCGGTACAGATCTTTGTGGCGGCGGTCCAGCGTCGGCTGGTCGCCGGTGTAGGCATGGATCGTGGTCATGATGCCGGAGTCGATGCCGATCGCCTCGTGCAGCACCTTGGCCAGCGGGGCCAGGCAGTTGGTAGTGCAGGAGCCGTTCGAGATCATGCGCTCACCGGCTTGCAGGTCTTCGTGGTTGACGCCGTAGACCACGGTGCGATCCACGTTCTTGCCCGGAGCCGAGAGCAGAACCTTGCCTGCGCCGCGCTCGAGGTGTTTTTTGGCCTTTTCGCCGTCGTTGAACTTGCCGGTGCATTCCAGAACCACGTCGACGCCGGACCAGTCCAGCTCGTCCATGTCGTAGGTGGAATACATCTGCATCGGACCACGGCCCAGATCCATCGTGCCGTCGCCAAGAGTGACCTCGTTGGGAAAGCGGCCATGGACGCTGTCGTACTTGATGAGATGCGCAGCCGTGTCGAGCGGGCCGGTGGCGTTGACCTTGACCACCTTGATATCGTTGCGGGTGCTGGCGGCGATATGGGCGAGGGTGCAGCGGCCGATGCGGCCGAAACCATTGATGCCGACGGTGATGGTCATGCGTATCTCCTGCGGGTTCGGGTTGCCCGCGATATAGACGGGGGAAGGTTTGGCTGAAAGGTGAAAAACGGCGTTTTCGGCGGTTTTCCAACATGTTAGCGATAACTGTTATCGCAAACCCGTCGGGGCTTGACATGGTGGCGCTAACGAAGAACTTAGAGGTGTGGGACAAGGAAAGGGACGAGTATGAGCGGGTTGATGGCGCTTCTGGACGATGTGGCGGGGCTGGCCAAGGTGGCGGCCGCCTCGATCGACGATGTTGCCGGGCAGGCGGCCAAGGCCGGGTCCAAGGCGGCGGGGGCGGTGATCGACGATGCCGCGGTGACCCCGAAATACATGCAAGGCTTTGCGCCTGCACGGGAATTGCCGATCGTGTGGCGCATTGCGCGCGGGTCGCTGATCAACAAGCTGGTGTTCCTGTTACCTGCCGGGCTGGCCTTGTCGGCTTTTGCGCCCTGGCTGATTCCGCCACTGTTGATGCTGGGGGGCGCGTATCTGTGTTTCGAGGGGGCGGAGAAGATCGCGCATGCCCTGGGATTCGGCAAAGGGCATGGGGGGCCGGACGGGAGCCATGCGGAGGTGGACGCGACCCATCTGGAAGAGACCAAGGTGGCCGGGGCGATCAAGACGGACTTCATTTTATCGGCTGAAATCATGACGATAGCCCTGGCGGCGATCCCGGAGAGCAATTTCTGGATGGAAGCGGCGACTCTGGCGCTGGTGGCGGTGGGCATCACCGCGCTGGTGTATGGTGCGGTGGGGCTGATTGTGAAGGCCGACGATGTCGGGCTGTTCATGGCCGAGCGGGGACGTCTGGGCGTGACCCGGGCCATCGGGCGCGGGATCGTGCATGCCATGCCTACCTTCATGAAATTGTTGATGATTGTGGGCACCGCGGCGATGCTGTGGGTGGGCGGGTCGATCATCCTGCACGGGCTGGACCAGATGGGGTGGTCCGCGCCCTATGACGGGATTCACCATGTGGCCGTGGCCGCCGCAGACGGCGCGGGCGAATGGCGCGGGGCGGTGGAATGGCTGGTCACGGCGGGGCTGGACGGGGTGTTCGGGCTGATCCTCGGGGTGATCCTGATCCCCGTCGGGGTGAAGATCGTCAAACCCGTCTGGACCCGCCTGATGCCCGCCTGAGATTGGCGCGGCGTTTCGTACGTTTTGTACGAAGTGTACGCGGGTTTTGTACGAAAATCGGGGGCTGCGGAGAAATTTGCGTCCATGAGGGGCGCAAACCGGGCGGGTCATGGGCCATGCCGAGACCGGCGCGCATCGGGGTAACGCCCGGTTAATCAATTTGCGTCATAACCGGGGTGTCGGTGCGAGGTGTGACGGCCGTGAACGAGCGAGGTGAAATGGATGGATTACGGGGTGAGGCCGGGCGATGGGGCGCGTGGTGATATGTTGGCGGGATTAAGGGCAGATGTCTGGATTGAGCCCGGAGTAACGGATGCTGTGGGAAGCATGGCAGGCCGCTTTGGGGCGCTCGCCACGTTGTATTTCTATTTTGAAATTGTCCCGTAACTGCGCGGTCACTAGTCCTGAACATGCGCCGGCACGATGGTTGTCGCTTCATGCACTCGTTCAGGGTCATTGTAGTGTGGGTCGGTGCCCTGAGGTTGAAAGATCAGCTCTCGATCTTCGAGCCCGTTCGGTTCGCTGGCAAGTCGCCAGTATTCCTGGGCGATTTTGTCCGGATCAAACGGGCCGCCGGGTTCTACGATCCCGCACACCGCGATTACCGATACATGTACCCCTTTGGGCGAAAGGTCCTTGAATAGCGAGAACGCGAGACTGCGCAACGCCGCTTTTCCTGCTGCCAGAGATGCCCATTCCGGGTAGGGCTCCAACGCGAGCCCACCACCGGTGAAGAGAATTGCACCGGATCCCTTGTGAAGCATGGCGGGCGCCACTGCGCGGCTCGCGGCGAAAGCGCCTACAACGTTGACCTCCATCTCGCGGCGCAACGCGTCGGTTGTAAGGTCGGATGGGGAAGCGGGACGCATGACAGAGGCATTGTAAATAAGCACGTCAGTTGGACCGAGTTGGTCTTCGATGGAGTTGATCGCATCGAGCAGACTTGCCTCATCGCCTGCGTCGGCGAGAGCCCAGGCCGATTGAACCCCAAGCCCATTTAACGTGGCGCTCAACGGCTCTATGACGGTGGATCGCCGCGCAACCAATCCGATGTTATATCCCTCTTGCCCAAAGCGGCTTGCGATGGCGTGTGACAGACCGCTGCCGACACCGATAATGAGACAAGAGGGCATATCAGATGTGACTCCGGTGTTCCCGGGCTTTCAGGCCCGATGGTGATCACATTGCATGAATGAGTATCTCAGAAAAGCAGATATTGGCGCAACCCCGCAGCGAAAGTTCGGTTTGTCCGGCAAATCAGCCGTCGGCACCACCTCCGGCTATTGTTTGAATTGAACCGGAGAGGTCTTCCCGTGCGCGAAACAGCGCCGAAGGCGATGCGCGGCTTGCATGATTGGCGATATCGTTGGCATAGCGGCACGTTCTCGTGCCGTGGAGCGAACGAAAAAGCCCGGACGGGGGACCGTCCGGGCTTGCTGTTTATCGGTGCGCCGTGCTCAGAGCAGGGATTTGACCTTGTCGGCCACGGCCTCGGCCGTGATGCCGAATTTTTCGTAGAGCGTGCCGGCGGGGGCGGAGGCGCCGAAGCTGTCCATGCCGACGAAACCGGCTTTGGCCTCGCGGCCACGTTCGCCGCAGAGCCAGCGATCCCAGCCTTGCCGCACTGCCGCCTCGACGGCGACGCGCACCGGGCCGGCGGGCAGGATGCGTTTGCGATAGGCCTCGTCCTGATCGGCGAAGAGTTCCATGCAGGGCATGGAGACCACGCGGGTGCCGATGCCTTCGGCCTGAAGCAGGTCGCGCGCCTTCATGGCGATTTCGACCTCGGAGCCGGTGGCCATCAGGATCGCCTGACGCTTGCCCTCGGCATCGGCCAGGACATAGGCGCCCTGTTCGGTCAGGTTCTTGTTCCTGTGCTCGGTGCGCAGGGTGGCCACGCCCTGACGGGTGAGCGACAGGACCGACGGCGTTTCGGTGGAACGCAGGGCGATTTCCCAGGCTTCGGCGGTTTCGACCGTGTCGCAGGGGCGGAACACACAGGTGTTCGGGGTGGCGCGGCTGATCGCCAGATGCTCGACCGGCTGGTGGGTCGGGCCGTCTTCGCCAAGGCCGATGCTGTCATGGGTCATGACGAACACGGTGGGAATGCGCATCAGCGCAGCAAGGCGCATCGAGGGGCGGGCATAATCGGTGAAGCACATGAAGGTGCCGCCATAGGGGCGGATGCCGCCATGCAGCGCCATGCCGTTCATGGCCGCCGCCATGCCGTGTTCGCGAATGCCCCAGTGGACGTAACGGCCCTTGCGGTTGTCCACGTCGAACACCGTCATGTCGCCGGTCTGGGTGTTGTTCGAGCCCGACAGATCGGCTGAGCCGCCCACGGTTTCGGGCATGATCGGGTTGACGACCTCAAGCACCATTTCGCTGGATTTGCGGGTGGCGACCTTGGGTTGTTCCTCGGCGATCTGCTTTTTCAGGGCCTTGATGCGGGCCGACAGGTTTTTCGGCACGTCGCGGGCGAAGATGCGGGCGAAGTCCTTTTGCCGGCGCTCGGAGGCCTCGGAGAGGCGGGTTTCCCATGCCTTGCGATCCTCTGCGCCGCGCGATCCGATGGCTTCCCATGCGGATTTCACCTCGGCGGGCACTTCGAACGGGCCGTAGGGCCAGCCATAGGCCTCTTTCGCGGCGGCCAGCTGGCCCGCGTCGGTCAGCGCCCCGTGACCCTTGGAGGTGTCCTGCGCCGCGTGGCCAAGCGCGATATGGGTGGCACAGGCGATCATGGTGGGCTTGCGTGACTTTTTGGCGGCGGTGATGGCCTCGTCGATCGCGGCCGGGTCGTGGCCGTCGATTTCCAGAACCTGCCAGCCCGAGGCGCGGAAGCGCTTCACCTGATCGGTGCGGTCGGCCAGGTCGACCTTGCCGTCGATGGTGATGTTGTTGTTGTCCCAGAAGACGATCAGCTTGCCGAGGCTGTGACGTCCGGCGAGGCCGATGGCCTCCTGGCTGACGCCCTCCATCAGGCAGCCGTCCCCGGCGATGACATAGGTGTAGTGATCGACCAGCTTGCGGCCAAAGCGGGCGCGCAGCATTTCCTCGGCCATGGCGAAGCCGACCGAGTTGGATATCCCCTGACCGAGCGGGCCGGTGGTGGTTTCGATGCCCTTGGCGTGGCCGTATTCGGGATGGCCCGCCGTGATCGCGCCCCATTGGCGGAAGTTCCTGATCTGCTCGAGCGTCATGTCCTGATAGCCGGTCAGGTGCAGCAGCGAGTACAGCAGCATCGAGCCGTGCCCGGCGGACAGGATGAACCTGTCGCGATCGGGCCAGTCGGGATTGGCGGCATCGAATTTCAGGTGCTTCTCGAACAGTACGGTGGCGACATCGGCCATGCCCATGGGCATGCCGGAATGGCCGGAATTGGCGGCGGCGACGGCATCGAGCGTCAGCGCGCGGATTGCGGTGGCTTTGTTCCAGTGATCGGGATTGGCAGAGCGCAGAGCGGCGATATCCACGGGGTCATCCTTTGATTGGCAGCGTCTGAGGCGCTCAATATCAGGCCGGGGTCAAAGATCAAGCGCGGTGCGGCCTGTCATGGGGCGGATCGGCATAGGGGGGCGCATTTCCCATCGCCATTCGATAGACTTACCTGCAAAGCGGCCCGAATGCGATTCGCAGGGCCGCGACCCGAGGCAAGCAGGGGAATCGCCAAGATGAGCCAGATCGACGAATTGCAGCGCCGGATCATTGCCGCGCTGGACCGCATCGGGCAGGGCCTGGAAGACCGCCAGGCCGGGGCCGATGTGCAGGAGGTGGAAACGCTCAGGCAGCAGCTGGAAGACGAACGGCTGGCCTGCGCCCAGTTGGAAGAGCGCCTGAAAAAGCTGCACGAAAAGCATGACGCGCAGGATGAGGTCGCGGCGAGGGCGCGCCAAGAGATGGCCGGAAAGATCGAGGCGCTGGACCGCGATTTGCAGTCGTTGCGCAAGGCCAACCAGCAGTTGCGCGACAACAACGCCGCCCTGCGCGAGGCCAATGCCAGGGGCCTGGCGGAACCGCATCTGATCAACAAGGCCATGCTGGCCGAGCTCGAGGGGCTGCGCGCCACACATGCCGCAGACCGGGCCGAGGCCGATGCCATTCTGGCCGAGCTGACCCGGATTCTGGAAGGCGGCGCGGCGGACAGTGACGAAACCCAGTCGGAGGAGGCCTGATGCCCGAGGTTGAAGTGGAAATCGGCGGCCGCATGTTCGAAGTGGCCTGCCAGGACGGTGAAGAGCATTACCTGAAGGCCGCGGCCCGGATGCTGAACGAGGAGGCCTCGGTGCTGACGGCGCAGATCGGGCGCATCCCCGAGCCGCGCATGTTGCTGATGGCGGGGCTGATGCTCGCCGACAAGACGGCGGGCATTCAGGACAAGCTGCGCGCGCTCGAGGACAGGATGGCCGAGAAAGAGGCCGAACTGGACCAGTTGCGCAACGCCCCCGCGCCCGAGCCGCAGCAGATCGAGGTGCCCGTGGTGCCGCAGACGGTTTCCGATGCCATGGCCGAGATCGCCGCGCGGGCGGAATCCCTGGCCGATCAGCTGGACGGTGAGGGCGGCCGGGAACGCGCCTGAGACTTTCGGACCGTTCCCCGGCGTCCTTGGGTTTTTCGGGGGCGCGGGGCATTGACCATCCGCATCGACAGCGGTTTGATGGCGCCGAATCTCAGGGAGGTCCTCATGAAAATCCGTTGCATCACCGCTGCCGTTCTGCTGGCGGCCACTGCCGCGCTGCCTGCGCAGGCGGAAACCCGCGTTACCTACAAGTCGGCGAAGACGGCTTCGTCCTATTACCAGATGGGCGTGCAGATCGCCGAGGCGATGCAGGAGGCCTCGGGCGGCGAGATCAGCGTCACGGTCGAGGAAAGCCAGGGCTCGGTTCAGAACGTGATGGAGGTGCGTGCGCGCGGCGCGGATTACGTGTTCACCACGCCCCCGGCCCTTGTCGGGCTGGCGCAGGGCGGCAAGGCGATGTTCGAAGGCAAGGGCGATCCGGCCTTTGACGAGATTCGCGCACTGTTTCCGATCCCGTCGCTGACCATGCATTTCGTGATGTCCAGGGACAGTGGCGCGACCGGCTTTGCCGATATGGCGGGCAAGACGATCCTGCTGGGCAAGGGCAGTTTCGGTGCCCGTGAGGGCGAGAAATACCTTGAACTGTTCGGGATCGCGGATCAGGTGAACATTGCCGATGTGGAATTGTCGAACGCGGTTCCGGCGCTGAAGAACGGGCAGATCGACGGGTTCGTGACTTCCGGGTCGTGGCCCGCGCCCAACGTGGTCGAGGCCGCAGCCTCGACCGGGGTGACCATTCTGTCGCTGAGCGACGAGGAAATCGCCCGGACCGAGCGCGCCAGGCTGGTGATCCCGGCGGGCACCTATGCGGGGCAGGAGGCGGATATCACCACCACCTCGCTGCCGGTCGTGGCCTTTACCACCACCAGGATGGATGACGAGACCGCCTATCTGCTGACCAAGACCTATTGGGAGGAAAAGGACAGGATGGCGGAGGCCGCCAAATGGTGGGCCGGTGTGGATACCGGGCTGATGGAGAACATCACCGGCAAGATCCACCCCGGCGCTGTGCGCTATTACGAGGAGGCGGGCATCGCCCTGACCGACGCGCAGAAGTGAGCACGGCAACCTCCGACACCGCCGCGCAGGCCGGGCCTGCGCGGGCGATCTGGGCCAGCTTCGCGCTGGCCTCTGTCGTTTTTCACATCGGTCTGGTGTTTTCCGGGCTGGTGCCGAACCTCGTGAGCCGCCCGCTGCATCTGGTGTTCGTGCTGCCCTGGGTGCTGATCCGGGGCCGGGCCGGGTGGTCGCTGGCCTCGGGCGCGGTACTGACGGCTTTGGGCGGCACAGCGGCGCTCTGGGTGGTGTGGAACCAGAACGCGCTGGCCGATCAGTACGGGTTTCTGGAAGGACAGGGACAGGTGGCCATCGCCGCCGTCCTGATCCTCGTGGTGCTGGAGGCTGCGCGCCGCGCGATCGGCTGGCCCTTGCCGCTGGTGGCGGCGCTGGCGCTGCTTTACGGGCTCTATGGTCAGCATATTCCGGGCCGTTTCGGGCATTCGGGCACGCCGGTGGAAAGTTTCCTCGGCACGCTGGTGATCGCCGAAGGCGGGCTGTGGGGCAGCCTGACCGCGGTGTCGGTGAACGTGGTGTCGATCTTTGTCATCTTCGGCGCGGTGCTGAATGCGGGCGAGGCCGGGCAGGGCTTCATGAACGTGGCGGCGGCGGCGGCGGGCCGGTTGCGGGGCGGGGCGGCCAAGGTATCGGTCCTCAGTTCGGCGCTGTTCGGGTCGATCTCGGGGTCGGCCTCGGCCAATGTGGCCTCGACCGGGGCGATCACGCTGCCCGCCATGGAAAAGCTGGGCTATCCCAGGCGCATCGCTGGCGCGGTCGAGGCCGTGGCCTCGTCGGGCGGGCAGATCATGCCGCCGCTGATGGGGGCGGGCGCCTTCGTGATGGTGGAGCTGACAGGCACGCCCTATACGGGCATCATGGCCGCCGCGGCACTGCCTGCGCTGTTGTATTTCTGGGCGGTGTGGATCGGGATCGACGGCTATGCCCGCCGCTTCGACCTGCGCGGCCTGCGCGCCGAGGATCGCCCGGCGGGGCGGGATGTGGCCATAACCTCGGCCTTTTTCCTCGTGCCCTTCGCGATCCTGCTATGGGGGATGTTCGGGCTGGGGGTGACGCCGCAATATGCCGCCTGTCTGGCGATCCTCGGCGCGGCGTGTCTGCTGATGCTGGGGGGCGATCTGCGGATCGACCTGCGCCGCGCGGTGACACGGGCGGAAAACGCCGTGCTGACGGCGGCGCGGCAGGTGGCGCTGATCGGGTCGATCATCTTTTGCGCGTCGCTGGTGATCGGTGTGCTGGGGGTGACGGGGCTTGGGGTCAAGCTGACGTCGCTGATCCTCTCGGCCTCGGGCGGGATGCTCTGGCCGTCGCTGCTGCTGACCGCCATCGCCTGCCTTGTGCTGGGGATGGAGGTGCCGACGACGGCGGCCTATGTGATCTGCGTGTCGGTTGCCGGTCCGGCGCTGACCCAGCTGGGGCTGGAGCCGTTGCAGGCGCATTTGTTCGTCTTCTGGTATGCGCTCCTGTCCACCATCACGCCGCCGGTTTGCGGCGCGGTGTTCATCGCGTCGGGCATGATCGGGGAGAACTGGCTCAAGGTGGCGCTGACGGCGATGACGCTCGGGATCGGGCTTTATCTGATCCCGCTCGGGATGGTGGCGAACCCGGCGCTGATCGCTCTGGCCGCCACGCCGGGGGCCGCGCTGCTGGCGGCGGGGAAGATCGCCCTCGGACTGGCCTTGATCAGCTGGGCCCTGGTGCGCAAAAAGGCGCCCTTGCTACGCGCGGGCGCCTTTACGGCGGGGCTGGCGGCGGTGCTCTGGCCGCTCTGAGCCTTGCCGCCCCTTTCTTTCTTGCCCGGGGGAGTCGCCCATCGGGCGGCGGGGGCAGGGTAGTGCGCCATTGGTCCTAGAGACAATGGCGAATGCCCCCATCGTCCCCCGGCACACTTCAGGCGTTGGCTTCGCGGATCTTGTCGGCGGCGTCCTTGTCGAAGGCGACGCCGTTCTGTTCCAGCAGCTGGTCCAGTTCGCCCGACAGCGTCATTTCGGTGATGATGTCGCAGCCGCCCACGAACTCGCCCTTGACGTAAAGCTGCGGGATGGTGGGCCAGTCGGAATAATCCTTGATACCCTGGCGGATTTCCTCGTCGGCCAGCACGTTCACGTCGGCATAGTCGACGCCCATGAAATTCAGCACCCCGGCAACGCGGCTGGAAAAGCCGCATTGCGGCATGTCCCTGGTGCCTTTCATGTAAAGCACCACGTCATTGGCTTTCACGGTGTCGGCGATACGGGTTTTCACGTCGGTCATTGTTTACCTTTCAGGACTGTCCTTTCCCGGCATCGCGGGAGGATCGGGTTTTGGGTTCGGGCGGCTCGTAGCTGGGCGCGGTCTTGTCGATCGGGAAATCCGCCCGGCGGTTCATGGAAGGCCCGTGACGATACCAGCGCCGGAATTCCAGCCATGCGGCCCAGAGGAACAGGATGGCAAACGGGGCGATCAGCAGGAAGATGATGGGGTGCCCGCTCAGGATGTGGCCTTCGGGCAGTCCGAACGGGGAGATGGTGAAACTGTCGCTGGCTTGCACGTTACGCTCACTTTCCGGTCTGGTGCCGTTTCCCGCTGGCATGCCGCGGCACGAAGGCGCGGGCATATTGCTGCGGGTCGCGGGTGACGCGCATGACGCCGCCATGACCGCCGCCCAGCCCGCCCGAGCAATAGGCGATGTCGATCAGCTGATCGCCCTGTCCGGGTTCGCAGCCGCGCGGCGAGAGAGTGTCGGTTTTCGCCCGCAGCACCGCCAGCACGGCAGTGACCACGGCGATGGCGATCACGCTGACGATGACCGTGCCCGCGCCCATCGGATCAGCCGGGGGCCTTGGTGGTCAGGGCCAGCGCATGCAATTCGCCGGTCGAGCCGTCCATCTTGCCCTTGAGGGCGGCATAGACGGCGCGTTGCTGCTGGACGCGGTTCATCCCCTTGAACGAGGCATCCACCACCTCGGCGGCGTAGTGATTTCCGTCGCCTGCCAGATCGGTGATGGTGATCTGGGCATTGGGAAATTCCGCGCGGATCAGATCCTCGATTTCATGGGCTTGCATCGGCATGCGGGCATCTCCTGTTGGTCTACTCCCGAAGATGTAGAGCGCGGTCGGGGGCGGCGCAAGAGCGGGCGGCAGAACCGCCCGCCGTCAACTGTATCACATCGTCAGGCGAAATGCGCGCCGAAGCTGGAGCGGAACTGTTGCGACAGCTCGTCCAGCGGGGCCTCGGACCCGCCGTAGCGCACCGTATCGCCGGTAAAGCGGCCCACGGTCTGCACCGGCACGCCCGCGCGGCCCGCTTCGATCATCAGTGCCTCGGCCTGATCGAAGTTACAGGCCACCAGGTACCGCGCCTGGTCCTCGCCGAACAGGAAGGCGGTGTCGTCGCTGTCCAGATGCACGCCGACGCCCGCGGATTCGGCCAGTTCGAACGCGGCCAGCGCCAGCCCGCCATCGGACAGGTCGGTACAGGCCTTGATCAGCGCGTGGTTGGCGCGGATGAAATCGCCGTGGCGTTTCTCGGTGTCGAGATCGACGGCGGGGGCATCGCCTTCGACGCGGTTATAGACCTCGGCCAGCAGGGCGGACTGGCCCAGATGCCCGGTGGTGTCGCCCACGAGGAGGGCGACATGGCCCTCGCGCACCTCGCCGGTGATCGCGGTTTCGGGATCGCGGATCAGGCCCACGGCCCCGATGGTGGGGGTGGGCAGGATCGCCTGACCGTCGGTTTCGTTATAGAGCGACACGTTGCCCGACACGATGGGCATGTCCAGCGCCGCGACGGCCTGACCGATGCCTTTGATCGCGCCGACGAACTGGCCCATGATCTCGGGCTTTTCGGGGTTGCCGAAATTCATGTTGTCGGTGGTGGCCAGCGGCACCGCGCCAAGCGCGGTGAGGTTGCGATAGGCCTCGGCCACGGCCTGTTTGCCGCCCTCGACGGGGTTGGCCTTGACGTAGCGGGGGGTCACGTCCGAGGTGAAGGCCAGCAGCTTGTCGGTGCCGTGCACGCGGATCAGGCCCGCGCCTTGCCCCGGTGTGCGGGCGGTGTCGGCCATGACCATGGTGTCGTATTGTTCGTAGACCCACTGGCGCGAGCAGTAATTGGGCGAGGAAATGAGCGCGCGCAGCCCGTCGATGGGATCGACGCCCGGCACGGTATCGCTGTCGAGCGCATCGGCCGCCGGGGTTTCCACCCAGGGGCGGTCGTATTCGGGGGCGTTGCCCGAGAGCGCCTTGAGCGGCAGGTCGGCCTTGACCGTGTTGTTATGCATGATGAGGAAGCGATCCTCGGGGATGGTTTCGCCGACGATGGCGAAATCGAGATCCCATTTGTCGAACACCGCCTTGGCCTCGGCCTCTTTTTCCGGGCGCAGGACCATGAGCATGCGTTCCTGCGATTCCGAGAGCATCATCTCGTAGGCGGTCATGTTCTCTTCGCGGCAGGGCACGTCTTCGAGGTTGAGGCGCACGCCGAGGTTGCCCTTGTCGCCCATTTCCACGGCGGAACAGGTGAGGCCCGCCGCGCCCATGTCCTGAATCGAGATCACCGCGCCGGTGGCCATCAGTTCCAGCGTGGCCTCCATCAGGCGCTTTTCGGTGAAGGGGTCGCCGACCTGAACGGTGGGGCGTTTTTCCTCGATGGTTTCGTCGAATTCGGCGCTGGCCATGGTGGCCCCGCCGACACCGTCGCGGCCCGTCTTGGCACCGAGATAGACCACCGGCATGCCGACGCCCGAGGCGGCGGAGTAGAAGATCTTGTCGGCATCCGCGAGACCGGCGGCAAAGGCGTTCACCAGGCAGTTGCCGTTATAGGCCGGATCGAAGCGCACCTCGCCCCCGGCGCAGGGCACGCCGAAGCAGTTGCCGTAGCCGCCGATGCCTTCGACCACGCCATGCACGAGCTGGCGTGTCCTGGGGTGGTCGGGTTCGCCGAAGGACAGCGAGTTCATCGAGGCGATGGGCCGCGCGCCCATGGTGAACACGTCGCGCAGGATGCCGCCCACACCTGTTGCCGCGCCCTGATAGGGCTCGATGTAGGAGGGGTGGTTGTGGCTTTCCATCTTGAAGATGACCGCCTGACCGTCGCCGATATCCACGACCCCGGCGTTTTCCCCCGGCCCGCAGATCACCTGCGGCCCTTCGGTGGGCAGGGTGCGCAGCCATTTCCTGGACGATTTGTAGGAACAATGCTCGTTCCACATGGCGCTGAAAATGCCCAGTTCGGTGAACGTGGGCTCGCGGCCAATGATATCGAGGATCAGTTGGTATTCGTCGGGTTTGAGGCCATGGGCCTCGATCAGTTCGGGCGTGATTGCCGGGTCCTGCATGTGAATGGATTCCCCCTGGGTGGTCCGGTTGGGGTCTCTATTAGTGCATGGCGCGGGCCGGGGGAAGGGGCCGCGCGATCCTGCTTGACCGGAAGGGGGGAATGGCGTTGCTATGATGCGACGCATCGGGAGGGATCATGGACAGTCTGGACAATCCGTGGCGGGGCAAGCGCCTCCCCGAAGACGTGCTGCACGGCGCACCGGCCCCCGGTATCGACGCGGGCGCGGTCGAGGCGCTGCTGGCGCGCTGCCCGGTGGCGGGGGAAACGCCGCTGGTCGAGGCGGAGGGGTTCGGCGCGCGGGTCTGGATCAAGGACGAGCGCGGGCGCATGGGGCTGGGCAGCTTCAAGGCGCTTGGCGCGGCTTATGTCATTGCCCACGAGGCTGGCGCAACCGGGGCCGGGGACATGGCGAATGCGCTGAACGGGCGCACCTATGTCACGGCGAGTGCGGGCAATCATGGCCTGTCGGTGGCCGCCGGGGCGCATGTGTTCGGAGCGCAGGCGGTGGTGTACCTGTCGGATACCGTGCCCGAGGGCTTTGCGCAGCGCTTGCGCGGCAAGGGGGCCGAGGTGGTGCGCGCGGGCCGCGATTACGAGGCCAGCATGCAGGCCGCCGCCGATGCGGCGCAGGACAAGGGCTGGACCTTGCTGTCGGACAGTTCCTGGCCGGGATATTTCGACCTGCCGCACCGGTTGATGGAGGGCTATCTGGCGATGGCTGCCGAGGCCGCGCGCCAGATGCCGCAAGCGCCCACGCATATCCTGTTGCAGGCCGGTGTCGGCGGGCTGGCCGGGGCCTGTGCCGCGTGGTTCCGCCATGTCTGGGGCGACAGCCCCCGGATTGTCGTGGTGGAACCCGAGGCCGCGCCTGCGCTGATGGGCTCGATCCGGGCGGGGCGGCCCGAGGAGAGCGCCGGGCCGGTGTCGAACATGGGGCGGCTGGATTGCAAGGCGCCCTCGCTGATCGCGCTGAAAGGGCTGGCGCGCGATGCGGATGCGTTCGTGACGATCAGCGATGCCGAGGCGAGCGCGGTGTTGCCGGAACTGGCCGCGCAGGGCCTTGCCACGACCGAGTCGGGCGGGGCGGGGCTGGCGGCGCTGCGGCTGATGGACCTGTCGCAGGAGGCGCGGGTTCTTTGCATCCTGAGCGAAGAGGCCGGGGCGTGAGCCGGGGTTTTCCGGTTGGGGAGTATCGCAGGCGGCTGGCCCGCGCGCAGGCGCGGATGGGGGAGGAAGGGCTTGGCGCGCTGTTGCTGACGACCGAGCCGGAGCTGCGCTATTTCACCGGCTTCCTGACGCGCTTCTGGGAAAGCCCGAGCCGCCCGTGGTTTTTGATCCTGCCGGTCAGCGGCGATCCGGTGGCGGTGATCCCGTCGATCGGCGCGGCGCTGATGGGGGCGACATGGGTCGGGGATATCCGCACATGGGCCGCGCCGGACCCCGAGGATGACGGGGTGAGCCTGCTGGTCGAGGCGTTGCAGGAGGCGGGCGGCCCGGTGGGCGTGCCGTCGGGGCCGGAAACCCACCTGCGCATGCCGCTGGCGGATTTCGAGCGGGTCAGGCGCGCGAGTGGGCTGGAGTTCACCGATGACCGGGGGATCGTGGCGGGGTGCCGTGCGATCAAGTCCGGGGCCGAGATTGCGAAAATCGCCGAAAGCTGCGCGATTGCCGGGCGGGCGTTCGCGCGCGTCGGCGAGATCGCCGCGCCCGGTGTGCCGCTGAGCCGGGTGTTCCGGGATTTCCAGCGGCTGTTGCTGGAGGAAGGGGCCGATTGGGTGCCTTATCTGGCGGGCGGTGCGGGGGCGCAGGGCTATGCCGACGTGATTTCACCGGCTACCGATGCGCCGCTGGCGGTGGGCGATGTGCTGATGCTGGACACGGGCGCGGTGCGTGACGGGTATTTCTGCGATTATGACCGGAACTTCGCCATTGGCGGGGCCAGTGCGGCGCAAAGGCACGCCCATGCACGGCTGATCGAGGCCACTCAGGCGGGGCTGGAGGCCGCGCGCCCCGGCGCGCGGGCCAGCGATGTCTGGCGTGTCATGGCCGATATCGTGGGCGGCGGCGAGGGGGCGGGGCGTCTGGGGCACGGTCTGGGCATGCAACTGACAGAAGGGTTGTCGCTGACGGCGAAGGATCATTCCGAACTGCGCCCCGGCATGGTGATCACACTGGAGCCGGGGATCGACACCGCGCCGGGGCGGATCATGGTGCATGAGGAAAATATCGCGATCACCGAAGGCGCGCCGCGCCTGTTGTCGTCGATGGCGGGGCCGGACCTGCCGGTGATCTGAAACGCCTGTTCGGGCGATGGGCGCAACGATCATGAAATGGGCGGTTTGAAAAGCCACGTGCAGCATTTGCACAAAAAAAGGCCGAGCACTAAGCTCGGCCATAGTCCAACAGGGAGGTATGATGGTGACGCCAGAAGCAATCACCGTCACGAGCGGGATTTAGGGGGATCGTGCGGTGCAATCAAGGGTAATATTGCTGCGAGCGCATCATGCCCGATATGCGTTGCATGCATGCCTCAGTTGAAAAGCGCCCAAATCGTCAGCTTTCCGCCTGTTCCTTGAGCTTTTTGCGGTAGGTGATGATCTCGTTCTGGACGAAATCCCGGAAGGCGGCGATGCGTTTGGAGTGGCGCAATTCCTCGGGATAGGCGAGGAATACAGGCACATCGACGGAGTGGACATCGGGCAGGACGCGCACGAGGTTGGGGAAGTCCTGCGTCAGGTAATCGGGCAGCACGCCGATGCCCAGATTATGCAGAACGCCCTGCAAGACGCCGAAATAATTGTTCACCGTCAGGAGCGACGGGATGTCGTGAGTCATCAGTTCGTTGATCAGCATCGCGCCCGCGCCCACCTGTGCCGAGCGCGGATTCTGGCAGACCAGGCGGTGATGATGCAGATCGGAGGGCGTTTCGGGTGTGCCGCGCTGCGCCAGATATTCGGGCGAGGCGTAGAGGCACATATGCACGCTCATCAGCCGCTTGCGGATCAGGTCGGCCTGGCTGGGTTCCTTCATCCGGATGGCGACATCGGCCTCGCGCATCGGCAGGTCCAGCACGCGTTCTTCCAGCATGAGGTCGATCTTGAGATCGGGGTACTTATTGTAAAGCTGCGGCAGGCGCGGCGCCAGCCACAGCGAGCCGAACCCGGTAGTGGTGGTGACGCGCAATTCGCCGAACACCTCTTCCTCGCTGTCGCGGATGCGCGCGGTGGCGGCATCGAGCCGCTTCATCATGGCGCGCGTGGCGTCGAACAGCAATTCGCCCTGCTCGGTGAGAATCAGCCCCCGCGCATGGCGGTGAAACAGGGTGGCGTTGAGCGATTCTTCGAGCGCACGGACCTGGCGGGAGACCGCCGATTGCGACAGGTGCAGCTGATCGCCCGCATGGGTGAGGCTGCCGGCATCTGCCACGGCGTGAAATATTCTGAGTTTATCCCAATCCATTCCTGCAACTTTCGATTCACTGGCGACAGGGACACGCAATACCAGAAAATTCATTTATGGCCACCGGCTTACCTGATCAATTTCGTGAAATATCCCTTTGTAGGTCATTAATTATGACCTATTATCGCCCTATATATAAGCATACCAATCGCACGGGAGGGCGCGAGCGATGAGCAAGCATACAGTATCCCTGAACGACCGTTACGACCTGGAAAAATCACCTGTTCTGTTGAACGGCACGCAGGCGCTGGTTCGCCTGATGATCATGCAGGCCGCGCGGGACCGGGCGGCGGGGCTGAAGACCGCGGGCTATGTCACGGGATATCGCGGCTCGCCCCTGGGGGCGGTCGACATGCAGATGATGCGCGCCGAGAAACCCCTGAAAGAGGCCGGTGTCCTGTTCCAGCCGGGACTGAACGAAGACCTTGCCGCGACCGCGCTGTGGGGCACGCAGCAGGCCGAGTTGCGCGGCGAGGGCAAGCATGACGGGGTGTTCGGCCTCTGGTACGGCAAGGGGCCCGGTGTGGACCGCTCGGGCGATGTCATGCGCCATGCCAACATGGCGGGCAGTTCGAAATACGGCGGCGTTCTGATGGCCATGGGGGACGACCATACCGGCGAATCCTCGACCGTGTGCCACCAGTCCGACTGGGCGCTGGTCGATGCCTATATGCCGGTGCTGTCGCCTGCCGGTGTACAGGAAATCCTGGATTACGGGCTGTACGGCTTTGCGCTGAGCCGCTTTGCCGGGGTCTGGGCGGGGCTGAAGACGATGAAGGACACGGTCGAGGTGACCAGCGTCGTCGATGGCCGCGCCGACCGGATGCAGTTTGTCGAGCCCGAGTTCGACATGCCCGAGGGCGGGCTGAACATTCGCCTCAACGATCACTGGATTCCGCAAGAGGCGCGGATGATCGACCACAAGAGATTCGCGGCGGAAGCCTTTGCAAACGCGAATAAAATCGACAAACGTGTCTGGGGAAAACCGGGCGCGAAGATCGGCTTTGTCGCGGCGGGCAAGAACTGGCTGGATCTCGTGCATGCGCTGGACCTGCTGGGCATCGACGAGGCCGAGGCCGAACGGCTGGGCCTGACCACCTACAAGATCGGGCAGACCTTCCCGATGGACATGAAGGGGTTTCACGACTGGGCCGAAGGGCTGGACCTGATCGTCGTGGTCGAGGAAAAGCGCAAGCTGATCGAGGTGCAGATCAAGGAAGCGATTTTCGACGACCGGCGCGGGCGGCGCGTCTATGGCTGGTACAAGGGCGGCGCGGGCGGCATGCATTCCGAGGAGCTGTTCCCGACGCGCATGGCGCTGGACCCGGTGATGATCGCCGAAAAGATCGGCACGATCCTGATTGAGGAAGGGCGCGGCACGGATCGGGTGAAAGCCGGTTTGCAAGCCATTGAAAAAGATAAAAAATCCGACAATGCAGAAGAGATCGCCGCGCGCCTGCCGTATTTCTGCGCGGGGTGTCCGCACAATACATCGACCAGGCTGCCGGACGGGTCGCGCGCCTATGCCGGGATCGGCTGTCACATCATGTCGCTGTGGATGGATCGCGGCACCAGCGGCTTTACCCATATGGGCGGCGAAGGGGCGAACTGGATCGGCGAAGCGCCGTTCTCGACCCGCGATCACGTGTTCCAGAACCTTGGCGACGGGACGTATAACCATTCCGGCATTCTGGCGATCCGGGCGGCCGTGGCCTCGGGTGTCACGATGACCTACAAGATCCTTTACAACGATGCCGTGGCCATGACCGGCGGGCAGGCCAACGAGGGCGATCTGACGCCCGAAAGGATCGTGCGCGAATTGCAGGCGGCGGGGGTCAGGGACATCGCCGTGGTCTATGATGCCAAGGAAGAACCCGAGCGCAGCGTGTTCCCCGGTGGAATCACCTGGCACGAGCGGGCGGACCTGCCCGAGGTTCAGGAAAAATTCACCAGGATCAGTGGTGTATCGGCTATTGTTTACATCCAGACCTGCGCCGCCGAGAAACGCCGCCGCCGCAAGCGGGGCACCTTCCCGGACCCGGACAAGCGGGTGTTCATCAACACCGATGTCTGCGAGGGCTGCGGCGATTGCGGGGTGCAGTCGAACTGCGTGGCGGTGGTGCCGGAAGAAACCGAACTGGGCCGCAAGCGGGCGATCGACCAATCCGCCTGCAACAAGGATTTCAGTTGTCTCAAGGGGTTTTGCCCGTCTTTCGTGACGCTGGAAGGCGCGAAAATCCGCAAGGAGGCGGTCAAGGGGTTCGATCTGCCCGACCTGCCGCTGCCGAGACTGCCCGACATCGACGGCACGCATAACGTGGTGATTACCGGCGTTGGCGGGACCGGCGTTGTGACCATCGGCGCGATCATGGCACAGGCGGCGCAACTGGACGGCAAGGGCGCCGGCATGATGGAAATGGCCGGGCTGGCGCAGAAGGGCGGCGCGGTGCATATCCATTGCCGCATCGCCAACGACCCTGCCGATATCAGCGCGATCCGCGTGGCCACGGGCGAGGCGGATGCGCTGATCGGGGGCGATCTGGTGGTGAGCGCGGGGGCCAAGACCCTGGGGCTGACGCGTACGGGGCGCACCGGCGCGGTGGTGAACAGCCACGAGATCATCACCGGCGAGTTCACCCGCAATACCGAATTCCGCCTGCCGACGGATCGGCTGAAACTGTCGCTCGAGGCACGTTTGCGCGACGACGTGCAACTGTTCGATGCGCATGAATTGGCGACGGCGACGCTTGGGGATTCGATCTTTTCCAACATGATCGTGTTCGGCGCGGCGTGGCAGCGGGGGCTGGTGCCCCTGTCGCTGGAAGCGATCCGCGATGCGATCACGCTGAACGGCGCGGCGGTGGAGCGCAACCTGCGCGCCTTCGACGTGGGCCGGTGGGCCGCGGCCTTTCCCGAAGAGGCGGAGGCCTTGCTGACGCCCAACGTGGTGGAAAAGCCCAAAACGCTGGACGACAAGATCGCGTTCCGGGCCGATCAACTGGTCGACTATCAGGGCAAGGGGCTGGCCAAGCGCTATCGCAAGCTGCTGGACGGGATCGACGACGCCGAGGTGAAAGAGGCCGCCGCCAGGGGCTATCACAAGCTGCTGGCCTACAAGGACGAATACGAGGTCGCGCGGTTGCTTCTGTCGACCCGTGACAAGGCGAAAGCCGAGTTCGACGGCGATTTCGAGATGACCTTCCATATGGCGCCGCCGCTGCTGGCCAAGGCCGGTGCCGATGGCCGCCCGAAAAAGCGCGAGTTCGGCCCGTGGCTGGAACGCCCGCTGCGGTGGCTGTCGAAGATGAAGCGCCTGCGGGGCACGCCGCTGGACCCGTTCGGCTATACCGCCGAGCGCAAGATGGAGCGCGCGCTGATCAGACAGTACGAGCGCGACATGGCCGAGGTGCTGCCGAAACTGGACGACGCCACGCATGATGCGGTGGTCGCGCTGGCCGGGTTGCCCCTGCAGATTCGCGGTTTTGGTCCGGTCAAGCAGGCCAACGAGGCAAAGGCGGCCAAGCGGCGCGAGGAACTGTTGGCGGTGATCCGGCAGGGCGGCGCGCCGATGGCGCGGGCGGCGGAGTGATCGTCACGCATTTGTCGCAAAACTGTAACCGTATCTGGTCACTCCTGTCGCGATGATCTACCGCAAGGCCCGAATCGTACAGGATTGACCCATGCGCCAGGAGCGGCACATCGCGCGCGATATCAGCTATGCCCATTCCGCCCGCACCCGCAGCGGGCGGGCGATGATCCGTACCATGGAAAACCTGACGGGGCGGATCGGGTTGATCAAGCGTGCCCGGGGATATGAGCACGAGATCGCGCAGGGCCGGGATTTCTGGCAGGTGATGGTGGAACGCTATGGCCTGACGCTGGATGTCGTGGGCGGCTCGCTGGACAGTATCCCGCGCGAGGGGCCGCTGATCCTGATCGCCAATCATCCTTACGGTATTCTGGACGGGCTGATGATGGGCCATATCCTGAGCCGGACGCGCGGCGATTTCCGTATTCTGGCGCATCAGGTGTTTCGCAAGGCCGAGGATGTCAGCCGCATCATCCTGCCGATCAGTTTCGACGAAACCAAAGAGGCCGTGCAACTGAACCTCGAGACCCGTAAGCGCGCGCTGGAGTATCTGGGCCAGGGCGGGGCGATCGGGATTTTCCCCGGTGGTACGGTCAGCACGGCGGCGAAACCCTTTGCCCAGCCGATGGACCCCGGCTGGCGCGCCTTTACGGCGCGGATGGTGGCGAAATCCGATGCCACGGTGGTGCCGGTGTTCTTTGACGGGCATACCAGCCGGTTGTTCCAGGTGGCCAGCCATCTGCATACCACGCTGCGTATGGGCCTGTTGATCAAGGAGTTCCGCAAGCGGATGGATACCTCGGTGCGGGTCGTGGTGGGTGAGCCCATCGGGCGCGATGCCCTGAAGGCCCGTGCCGGAGACAGCAAATCCCTTATGGCGTTCCTGCGGCACAAGACGTATGAGCTTAGCCCAAGGCCGGTTGATCCACGGGCAGTCGGCTTCGAGTTCGAATAGCGGCGCAGGGGCGCGGATCATCATGGCGGTTGGGATTTTCGACAGCGGGCTTGGCGGGCTGACGGTGCTGGACGCGGTGCAGAAACGCCTGCCCGACGTGCCGTTCGTCTATTACGGCGATAATGCGCATGCGCCTTACGGGGTGCGCGATGCCGATGATGTTTACGATCTGACCACCAGGGCGGTCGCCCGGTTATGGGAGGCGGGTTGCGATCTGGTGATCCTCGCCTGCAACACCGCCAGCGCCGCCGCGCTGCGCCGGATGCAGGAAAGCTGGGTGCCGCGCGACAAACGGGTTCTGGGCGTTTTTGTGCCATTAATTGAAGCACTTACCGAGCGTCAGTGGGGTGATAATTCGCCGCCGCGCGAGGTGGCGGTCAAGCATGTGGCATTGTTTGCGACTCCGGCGACGGTGAGCAGCCGGGCGTTTCAGCGGGAGCTGGCGTTTCGTGCCATCGGTGTGGATGTGGAGGCGCAGGCCTGCGGGGGCGTGGTGGACGCCATCGAGGAGGGCGACATGATTCTGGCCGAGGCGCTGGTGCGCTCGCATGTCGATGCGCTGAAGCGCAAGATGCCGACCCCCGAGGCGGCGATCCTGGGATGCACCCATTACCCCTTGATGCAAAACGTTTTTCAGGATGCCCTGGGGCCGGATGTGCAGGTCTATAGCCAGGCCAACCTGGTGGCCGAGAGCCTTGCCGATTACCTGACGCGCCACCCGGACATGATGGGTGAGGGGACGGACCCGGCGTTTCTGACCACGGGCGACCCCAAGCGGGTCTCGAGCCGCGCCACGCAATTCCTGCGCCGCGAGATCACCTTTACCGCCGCCTGAGCGTTTCGTACGTTTTGTACGATGTGTACGCGGGTTTTGTACGAAAATCGGGGGTGTCCGGGAGAGTTGCGTCCATGAGGGGCGCAAATGATATGCTCTGTCCGGCATTCCGAGTTGTAATCCATTCTTCGATGTTCGGTGTCGGGATGTGAGTTTCGCGTTTGGCGGAAGAATAGATGGTTTGCTGCGAAAGTCTGAAAATGCATCAGGAAACGTGCAGGGCGCGAACCGGGGGATAGTTCAATATGTTTCGGATTTTTGAGAATGGTGCCGCCTTTGCCTGTGAGGAGGCGGTGCGAAACTATCTATTCTGAAATCTCTTCGATTTGGCAGCTTCTCTGTTCTGAGGAGTCAAATCAATGAGACGTAGTATTCAGAGAAAATGGCCTCAAGCCAAAATTTTGACGAAAATTTTTATCATGTTAACAAATCAAGCGATTGCAGTTGAGAGATAATCATTTGTTTAAGCTTATATTTCGCGCGCTGTTTCGTAGCAGTCCTACGCAACGAAGAACTGAGACCTATACACGTTCTGTTTCCGTTTCGCATATAACACGCCGCGCCAATCAGTCGAGTGTTCCGAGGCCCACAAGACCGCCGCAGCCAGTCGTCACGCCGCCGCCTGCGGTAAGTCCCGTGCTTGAAACGACACTCACAGGCAAATGCTATGTGGTGGACGGGGATACAATACGGATCGGAAAAGTCAGTTTGCGGTTGGCGGGTATTGACGCGCCAGAGCTGGAACATCCGTGGGGCAAAAAGGCGAAATGGGAGTTGGTGAAACTTTGCAAAGGGCAGGTGATTACCGCGGAGATCGAGCCAGAAATGTCATATGATCGTGTGGTTGCTACGTGTTATCTTCCCGATGGTCGTGACCTGAGCGCGGAAATGGTTCGAATAGGGCTGGCACTGGATTGGCCGAAATTCTCTGGTGGAAAATATTCTCATTTGGAGCCGGAGGGCGTGCGTAAAAAGCATTGGAAAGCAGCCGCGAGACAACGCGGGCATATGCACGTTTTCAACAAGTGAAAGCACTTTACAATTCTGTGCTCCTGTTTCGAGTTTGTGAGAGAGTATTGACTAAGTAATTCAATAGCTCGGAGACATGATTTGGTCGATGCTTTTAAAGCAATTCTTGTGATCTTGATGATCATTTCAATGATCTGGCTGGTTTATCAGCTGTTTGTCATTGTTGGAGAAATGTCTTTGCGGCGTGGACATAATCCGTGGCCTTGGTGGTTGCTGTCGCTGGCGTGGTCTCCGTTTGCTGTCATGTTCATACTGTGGGTATTTTTCCCTGCCGAGCGCGATGCCACAGAAAACAAGTGAGCAGGCAGACCATCGAACTGGGGGACGGCCACCACCCGCTCTTGACACTGGCGCCTCCAGCAGCAGGCACATGCCGATAAAACCGCTGGCGGAGGAGAGTCATAAAATCGCGGTTCTCGGGGCCAGCGAGAATACCGGGCATTAACATTTCCCTTACCCCCCGAGCGCCTCGGTTCCGCACCATTCGGCGATGAAGAGGGCCATGGTGATGGTCGTGCGGCGGATCGATTCGATGCTGACGCGTTCGTCGAAGCCGTGGATGTTTTCGGATTTCGGGCCGTAGCACAGAGACGGGATGCGATTGTAGAGCTGGTAGACGCGGGTATCGAGATAGCCCGGCGTGACGAAGGATTTGAGATCCTCGCCGGTGGCGCCGCGATGGGCGGAGTGCAGGACGGATTCGGCCTCGGTGCCGGGCTCCAGCACGTAGCCTTCGGAAAAGAAGCCGTTGAACGTGACGGTGGGCGGCGATTTGGACAGGTAGGAATCCTGCGCCGCGAAGGCGGCGATGCGGTCCGTGATCTCCTGCGCGGCCTCGGCGGCCTTCGTGCCGGGATAGAGCGCGATGCGGCAATCGAAGCGGCACCATGCGGGCACCGACGAGGCCCAGTCTCCGCCTTCGATCTTGCCGATATTGAGGTTGATCGGGTGGTCCTCGTCCTCGAAAAACGGGTGAGCGGCTTTTTCGGCGTTCCAGTCGCTCTCGATCTCGCGCAGCGCGGCGATCACGCGATAGGCGGCGTCGATGGCGTTGGCGCCGCTGCCCATCTCGCGCACATGCACCGGCGTGCCGCGCACCTCGACCCGGAACCAGAGCGTGCCGACATTGGCCCGCACCAGCATTTCCTCTTCGGGTTCGGGGATGAAGACCGCATCGGCGGTATAGCCTTGCAGATAGGTCATCAGCGCGCCGTTGCCGGTGGATTCCTCTTCGACCACGGTTTGCAGGTGGACCCGCGCGGCAGGGGCGACCCCGGCGCGGCGCAGGGCATCGAGGGCAAAGAATATCTGCGCCTGACCGGCCTTCATGTCGGCCCCGCCCCGGCCATAGAGCCAGTCGCCCTCGATACGGGGCTCAAACGGTGGGGCGCTCCACATGTCCTCGGGGCCGGTGGGGACGACATCGACATGCGATTGCAGGATCAGCGAACGTCCGCGTTCCTGCCGGGGCCGGTGGGTGCCCACGACGATGGGGGCGTCGGAATGGCTGTCGCTGTATTTGCCGCCGCCTTCGTGGTTTTCGATGGCCGTGCGGTCCATGTCGAACTGGTCGATCTGGTATCCGCGGTCGGCCATCTGACCGGTGATGAATTTGACGATCTCGTGCTCCTGCCCGCGTGTGGAGGGGAAACGGATCAGGGTTTGGGTGAAGTCGAGTTGTTCATCGAACCCGTCGTTCACCGCCTTGACGATCGTGTCCTTGAGATCTTGGGAAAGGGGCATGAGGGTATCCTGTTTCCGGGGCGGAGAGGATCGCGGGCCGCGATTGGCCGATCCGACGCTCGGGTGTGATTTGCGCTTGCTGTGTTGCGCGGGAGTAAAGCCTGTGTCCTGTCGTGAAGCAATGGGGGCTGGCGCGGTTTTGCCCGCTCTTGGCAATCGCGTGTCCAGCATGTAGGCACAGGCCGATCAATATCGGGGGCGGAGATGAGCCATAAAATCGCGATTCTGGGGGCCAGCGGGTATACCGGGGCCGAGCTTGTCCGGCTGATCGCCACCCATCCGGGAATGGAGATTGCGGCCTTGGGCGCGAATTCCAAGGCGGGGCAGGGCATGGCGCAGGTGTTTCCGCATCTGCGGCATCTGGACCTGCCCGATCTGGTGACAATCGACGAGATCGGCTTTGCGGACATCGACCTGTGCTTTTGCGCCTTGCCGCACAAGACCAGCCAGGAGGTGATCAGCGCCCTGCCGCGCGATCTGCGGATCGTGGACCTGAGCGCCGATTTCCGGCTGCGCGATCCGGCGGCTTATGAAAAATGGTATGGCAATCCGCATGCGGCGGTCGAATTGCAGAAGGAGGCGGTTTACGGCCTGACCGAGTTTTACCGCGATGAGATCCGCGCCGCGCGGCTGGTGGCCGGGACGGGGTGCAACGCGGCGACGGGGCAGTATCTTCTGCGCCCGCTGATCGCTGCCGGGGTGATCGACCTCGAGGACATCATCCTCGACCTGAAATGCGGGGTGTCCGGGGCGGGGCGCAGCCTCAGGGAAAACCTGCTGCATGCGGAGCTGTCCGAGGGCTATCACGCCTATGCGGTGGGCGGCACGCACCGGCATCTGGGCGAGTTCGATCAGGAATTCAGCGCGATTGCCGGGCGGGATGTGCGCATCCAGTTCACGCCGCACCTGGTGCCGGCGAACCGGGGTATTCTGGCCACAGGGTATGTCAGGGGCGAGGCCGGGGCGATTCACGATGCGCTGGCCGCGCAATACGATGACGAGCCGTTCATCGAGTTGTTGCCGATGGGCGAGGCGCCCAGCACGCGCCATGTGCGGGGCAGCAATTTCTGTCATATCGGCGTGGTGGCCGACCGTATCCCCGGCAAGACCATCGTGATCGCGGCGCTGGATAACCTGACAAAAGGTAGCAGCGGACAGGCATTGCAGAATGCCAATCTGATGTTAGATATTCAGGAAACCGAAGGTCTGATGCTGGCCCCGGTATTCCCGTGATCTGATCGGAGCAAGGCCATGAAATCGCTGAAGAAGAAACGCAGGGTGCAGGTGATCGCCGTGACCGCCCTGGCGTTGATCGTGTCGACGGCGCTGATCGGATACGCGATGCGCGACGGGATCAACTTTTTCCGCTCGCCCAGTGAAATCGTTGCCGAACCGCCCGGCCCGACCGAGGTGTTCCGCATCGGCGGGCTGGTCGAGGGTGGCAGCCTTGTGCGCGGGCAGGGCGAGGAAATCCGCTTTAACGTGACCGATGGCGGGGCTATCGTGGCGGTGACCTACAAGGGCGTTCTGCCCGACCTGTTCGAGGAGAACCAGGGCATGGTCGGCATGGGCACCTATGACGGCGAGGTGTTCCGCGCCACCGAGATTCTTGCCAAGCACGACGAGGATTACATGCCCAAGGAAGTGGTGGACGCGCTCAAGGAACAGGGCGTCTATCAGGAGCCGGGTGGCGAGTATAACGGGCACGCCAGCGGTAGCTGAGCGCACGCTGCGCACGCTGTTCAAGCCAGTCGTTAACCTTTCACGGTCAGTCTTGCCCCGTCATGCGGCAGGAAGGACCGGATCATGCTCAGCGTATCGGATATCGCAAAACAGATCATCGCCCGCGAGGGGGGATTCGTGGATGACCCGGACGATCCGGGCGGGGCGACGAAATACGGCGTCACCATTCACACCATGCGCCGCCTTGGGCTGGATCTGGATGGCGACGGGGCGGTCGGTGTCGCGGATGTGCGCCGCCTGAGCCGCGCGCAGGCCGAGGATATCTTTGTCGCGCAGTATTACCACCGCCCCCGCATTGACGAGCTGCCCCCGGTGCTGCGCGCCAGCGTGTTCGACATGTATGTGAACGCGGGGGCGAATGCGGTGAAGATCCTGCAACGGCTGTTGCGCGACATGGGGCAGGAGGTGACGGTGGACGGCGTGATCGGGCCGCAAACCATCGCCGTCGCGCAACGGGTGGCGCGCAGCGCGCCGGATCATATCGCCGATGCCTACGGGATCGCGCGGCGCAACTATTACCTTGCCCTGGCCGACCGGCGGCCCGCCAGCCGCAAATACGCCCGCACCCGCGCGGGCGGCAAGGGGGGCTGGATCAGGCGGGCCGAGGACTTCATTTCGCCCCGGTTTCATCTGAGCGAACAGGACTTTCGTGAAAGGGTGGCGGCATGGGGATGATCGAGCGGATCGTGACATTGTTCTTCGGCGACGGGCGCAACGTGGTGGCGCAGACCGCCGAAGTGTTTCGCGAAAACGCCGAGGCCGGGGCGGCGCGCGAGAGCGAACAGCGCGCGGCGGCGGTGGACCAGTTCGGCGCCGAGTTCGGCCAGCCGCCGCGCGGCCGGTTCGACCGGGTCATGGACGGGCTGAACCGGGTGCCGCGCCCGGCGCTGGCGCTTGGGACTCTGGGATTGTTCGTGGCCGCGATGGTCGACCCGGTATGGTTTGCCGCGCGGATGCAGGGAATCGCGCTGGTGCCCGAGCCGCTGTGGTGGCTGCTGGGCGCGATCGTGAGCTTTTATTTCGGGGCGCGGCATCAGTTGAAAGGGCAGGAGTTCCAGCGCTCGGTCGTGCGCACGCTGGCGCAGACACCGGCGGTGGTGGAGAATCTGTCCCGGCTCGAGAGCCTGCGCGCGGACAGCCCCGGCGTGGCCGATCCCGGCCCGGATGCGCGCACGGTGCTGGAGGCGGTGCGCCCGGCAAACAACCCGGCGCTGGCGGAGTGGCGGCGGCGCGACACCCGGCGCGACCGCTGACCCCGCGACAATGTGATCACCGCGGCGTGCCGAATCCCGTTGGCCCGCCACGGTGAAAACGCGTATCATGCGCCCATGATTACAGAACTCGGCCACTTTGCCCTCGTCCTCGCCTTCTTCGTTGCCTGCGTTCAGGCGGTCGTGCCCCTTGTGGGGGCGCATAAACGCTGGCCCGGCTGGATGGCCGTGGCGGAACCGGCGGCGAATGTGCAATTCCTGCTGACCGCGACGGCCTTTGCCGCGCTGACCTATGCCTTTGTCACCTCGGATTTCTCGGTGCGGCTGGTGACGGTGAACAGCCATTCGGCCAAGCCGATGCTCTACAAGATCACCGGCGTCTGGGGGAATCACGAGGGGTCGATGCTGTTATGGGTGCTGATCGTCACCCTGTTCGGGGCGTTCGCCGCGTGGTTCGGGGGCAACCTGCCGCCGACGCTGAAGGCGCGGGTGCTGTCGGTGCAGGCGATGATCGGCGTGGCGTTCTTTGCCTTTATCCTGTTCACGTCCAACCCGTTCCTGCGGATGGGCGTGCCGCCCTTTGACGGGCAGGACCTGAACCCGCTGTTGCAGGACCCCGGCCTGGCCTTCCATCCGCCGTTCCTGTACCTGGGCTATGTCGGGCTTTCGATGACGTTTTCCTTTGCCGTGGCGGCCCTGATCGAGGGGCGCGTGGATGCGGCGTGGGGCCGTTGGGTGCGGCCCTATACGCTGGCGGCGTGGATTTTCCTGACCGTCGGGATCGGGCTGGGAAGCTGGTGGGCCTATTACGAGCTGGGCTGGGGCGGATTCTGGTTCTGGGACCCGGTGGAAAACGCCAGTTTCATGCCGTGGCTGATCGCCGCCGCGCTGTTGCATTCGGCCATCGTGGTGGAAAAGCGCGAGAGCCTCAAAAGCTGGACGATCCTGCTTGCGATCATCGCCTTCGGCTTTTCGATGGTGGGGGCGTTCATCACCCGGTCGGGGGTGATCACCTCGGTCCATGCCTTTGCCAGCGACCCCGAGCGGGGCGTGTTCCTGTTGCTGATCCTCGCGGTCTTCATGGTGGGCGCGCTGACGCTGTTCGCCGCGCGGGGCAACGTGTTGCAGGCCAAGGGGGTGTTTTCGCTGGTCAGCCGGGAATCGGTGCTGGTGATCAACAATGTGCTGCTGGCGGTCGCCGCCTTCGTGGTGTTCGTCGGCACGATCTGGCCGCTGGTCAGTGAAATGGCGTTCGATCGCAAGCTGTCGGTCGGGGCGCCGTTCTTCAACATGGCCTTTACGCCCTTCATGGTGGCGCTTGGGCTGATCCTGCCGGTGGGGGCGATGCTGCCGTGGAAACGGGGCAATCTGGCGCGCGTCATCCGGCCCTTGCGCGGCGCGTTCCTGCTGGCCGTGGCGGTGGGGGCGCTGGCCTTTGCGATGCAGACCGGGCGCAGCGCGCTTGGCCCTGTGGGGCTGTTTCTGGGGGCATGGCTGATTTCCGGCGCGGCGGTGGATCTGTGGAGCCGCACCGGGCGCGGCGAAAACCGCCTGAGCCGTCTGACGCGCCTGCCGCGCGCCGACTGGGGCAAGGCGGTGGCGCATGCCGGTCTGGGGGTGACCATGGCCGGGGTTGCCGGGGTCATGGCCTGGGAGGCCGAGGATATCCGCGTGTTGCAGGTGGGCGAAAGCCTCGATCTGGCGGGCTATACCGTCACGCTGGATGCGGTGCGGGAGATCAAGGGACCGAACTATGAGGCCACGCAGGCGGATATGATCCTGTCGCGCGGCGGCAGTGTGATCTCGACCTTGCAGCCGGAAAAACGATTCTACCCGGTGGCCGGGATGCCGACGACCGAGGCGGCGCTGGATAACGGGTTCCTGCGGGATGTCTATGTCGTCATCGGCGATCCGCAGGACAATGGCGGCTGGGCCGTGCGGACCTATCACAAGCCGCTGGCAAACTGGATCTGGGGCGGGTCGATCCTGATGGCGATCGGCGGCGCGCTGAGCCTGAGCGACCGGCGCTATCGCGTGGCGGCCGGTGCGCGCAAATCCACCCCCGCCGCCGGAGTGCCCGCCGAATGAAACGCCTGATCCTGAGCCTTGCCCTGTGCCTGCTGGCCGCGCCGGTCTGGGCGGTGCAGCCCGACGAGGTGCTGGACGACCCGCAACTCGAACAGCGCGCGCGCGATATTTCCGCCGGGCTGCGCTGTCTTGTGTGCCGCAACGAAAGCATCGACGATTCCAATGCCGGGCTGGCGCGCGATCTGCGGCTGCTGGTGCGGGAGCGTCTGGTCGCGGGGGACAGCGACGATGAGGTCGTGGAATTCATCGTGGATCGCTATGGTGAATATGTGCTTTTGAATCCGCGGGCGACGGGATCGAACCTCGTGCTGTGGCTGGCGGGGCCTGCGATGCTGCTGGTGGGGGCCGGTCTGGGCTGGACCTATCTGCGCCGCCGGGAACGGGCCGAGGAAGGCCGGCTTGAGCCGCTGAGCGATCAGGAGGCCGAGCGCCTGCGCGAGATCATGAAGGACTGACGCGCCGTTCTGCTTTCCCTGCCGGGCGAAATCGGGTTTGATCGCCGCAAATCGCAACAGGATGCAGGGGGACAGGCCCGGTGACAGACTATCAGACCATCACGCTGGAGATTGCGGACGGCGTTGCCGTTCTGCGGCTGAACCGCCCGGACAAGATGAACGCGCTCAACACCCAGATGCGCGCCGAGATCACCGATGCCGTTGGCGTGGCGGGGAAATCGGCGCGGGTGCTGGTGATGACGGGCATTGGCAGGTGCTTTTGCTCGGGGCAGGATCTGAGCGATGGCGGCAATGCCGCCAATCTGGACCTGGAACGTGTGCTGCGCGACGAGTACGAACCCATGCTGCGCGCCATTGGCGAATGCCCGATCCCGACGATCAGCGCGGTGAACGGCGCCGCTGCCGGGGCGGGGGCCAATCTGGCGCTGGCCGCCGATGTGGTGATCGCCACCGAGAGCGCCTATTTCCTACAGGCCTTTACGCGGATCGGGCTGATCCCGGATGCCGGGGGCACCTATTGGCTGCCGCGCCAGATGGGGGCGGCCAAGGCGATGGGGGCGGCCCTGTTCGCCGAGCCGGTGAGCGCCCGGCAAGCCAGCGACTGGGGCATGATCTGGGAGGCGGTGGCCGATGACGGGTTCGAGGCCAGATGGCAGGCGCGGGCGGCGCATCTGGCCAAGGGGCCGACCGTGGCCTACGCGCAGTTGAAACAGGCGATCCGGCAGAGCTGGAGCAACGATTACGACGGGCAGCTGGACCTCGAGGCCAAATCGCAGGGCATTTGCGGGACGACGCGCGATTTCAAGGAAGGCGTGGTGGCGTTTCTCGAAAAGCGCCCGGCGAAATACGAAGGGCGCTGAGGGCGGCGCGCAACGTCGCCGGACATGTGGGCGCGGCCAGCGGGGGTCGCGCCTTTTGCTTGTGCGTCAGGGCGTGGCCGCCGCGCGCGGGGTCAGTTGGACATTGGCGGCGGTAAAGCCGGTGCCGACGCCCTGAACCACGCTGACGGCCACACCGTCCAGCAGGACGGTGGCGTCGCCCTCGGTGGCGGTGGCGCCGGGGCTGTAGGCGATGGCGATGGATGGGGGCGCGCCCGCAGCGGTCGAGACGATCAGCGCGTCCTCGGCATTGTCGAAATCGGTGATCACCGGGGCATTGTCGCCCGCGATGGCATCAGTGGTGACAAAGCTGTCGGCCCCCGTGCCACCGGTGACGGTGTCGTCAAAGCCGAAATAGAGCGTGTCGTTACCGGTGCCGCCGTCGATCAGGTCGCCGGTGGTGTCGGTGTCGGCCGACAGGTCGGGGGCCGACGGATCGCCGAAACCGCTGCCGAAGATGGTGTCGTCGCCGGTGTCGCCGTGGAAGGTGTCGGCGCCGTCGCCGTCGATCAGCAGGTCGTTACCGGCGCTGCCGCGCATGAAATCGTCGCCTGCGCCGCCAAGGACGGTATCGGCGCCCTCGTTGCCGAAGACCCGGTCATCGCCGTCGCCAGCGTCGATCTCGTCGTCGCCGGTGCCGCCGCGCAGGATATCGTTGCCCGCCAGACCGCTGATCGTGTCGTTGCCGCCTTCGCCCTCGACCAGATCGTCGTTGGGCGTGGTTTCGATGCTTTCGGCATTGTCCGTGCCGGTGACGGCCTGGCCGGTATCGGCCTCGGCGCTGTAGCTCACCAGCGCGATATCGTCCGCGGTCAGATTGCCCGCCGCGCCCTGAACGCTGGCCACGGTTTCGCCGTTCATCCGGATCAGGGCATTGCCCGATCCGTCGTCGGTGACGGTCAGTTCGGGCACGTTGTCCGCCGCGTCATAGTTGAAGGCGATCTGATCGGATTCCGGGTCGTAATCGGTGATTTCCGCCGCGCGGCCCGCCTGAATCCAGTCGCCGAGGCCGAAGCTGTCGGAGCCCGCGCCGCCGGTGGCCGAATCGTCGCTGCCGATGATCAGGTTGTCGTTGCCATAGCCGCCGTTCATCACGTCCCCGGCATCGCCGTCGCTGCCTGCGCCGCCGATGGCAAGAGATGCCAGAAGCGCCGCCGCGGGGTCGGTTTCGCCGGAGGCGGCGAGTTGGGCCTCGATATCGGCCACGGTGCCCTCGCCAAGGTCGGTCTGCGTGCCGATCAGGACATCCGCGCCGGTCGAGCCGTTCATGGTGTCCTCGCCCGCGCCGCCGACGAGCAGGTCGTCGCCCGACCCGCCCCAGATCAGGTCATCTCCGGCGCCGCCAAAGGCCAGGTCGGTGCCGTCATCGGCAAAAAGGCTGTCGTTTCCGTCGCCACCGGCCAGCGCGTCGTCGCCTGCAAGGCCGCTCAGCCGGTCATCGCCGTCTTCGCCGCTGAGCCGATCGATTCCGGCGCCGCCTTCGACGGTATCGTCGCCGGCCCGCGCCTCGATCACCGAACCGTCGTCATCGCCGGTCAGGATGTCGTCATCTTCCGTGCCGGTCGTTATCTCGTCCGGCTCCTCTGCCGGATCGTCCCCGCCGGGAACGAAGGGCCGGAAAAAGGTTTCGTCGTCGTTATCGTCATCGAGACCAATAATAATACCCGCCGCAGCACCGATGCCGAGCAGGCTCAAAAGCACGTAACCGATCATTTTAATTCCCCCAGGAACACACCGAATCCACTCTGAAATTTGTAGAGCACGAGGTATGATCGTACCATGATTTTTCGACGCCGCGGTCACGCTATGGGGGTGTTTTTGTTTCTGTTTTCGGTTCTTTTTATGATCTTTTCTACTTTCGGTTCCCGACTGGAAACGAAAACCGCGCGTCATCAGGCGGCATAGCGGCCCACAGCGACGTTGCGCAGGGAAAATTCGGGGCTGGCGTTGCGCAGCACGGCCACGGCCTGACCATCGGCCTTGATCGTGGTCATGCCGGTTTGCCTGTCCACCTCCAGCGTCATGTCGGGGGTGGGCCGATCGTCGGCATGCACGAAGGAAATCAGATCCTCGGCCAGATCGAAATCTTCGATCACGACAGGCCGGCCGCCTTCGATCCAGTCGCCAAGGGCGAATTCATCCGATCCTTCGCCGCCGGTCACAGAGTCGTCGCTGCCCGCGACGACGGTATCGTCCCCCGGCCCCAGATCGACGATATCGCCGGTGTCGGAAGGGCCGGGCAGGGCATAGCCAAAGGCGATATCACCCAGGTTTTCAAGCCCGTCCAGCGATGCCACCAGTGCGGTTTCGTCCACCACATTGGCGGCCTCGATGAAATCGTCGCCCGCGCCGCCGATCAGGGTATCGAAACCCGCGCCGCCGATCAGAACATCCGCCCCGGCGCCGCCTGCAAGCAGGTCATCGCCCTCCAGCCCCAGCAGCCAGTCCGTTCCGGCCCCGCCTGACAGGACATCATCACCGCCCCGCCCGATCAGAAGATCGTTCCCGCTGCCGCCCGAGAGCGTATCCTGCCCGTCGGTGCCGTCCATGACGTCATCGTCATCCACGGCCCCCCCGGCGATGTCGATATCACCGGCGGACAACCCCACCATTCCGGCAAGGGAGGCACCGACCAGGAGGAAAAGAGCGAGGAAGGCCATGACAGTGTTTCCTGTGCGATCATTGACGACGGGTCATTGATCGCAGGGCGGTGGTAAAGACCGGGTGAATGCCTTCCCGGCCGGTCATGGTGAATTTCCGTAAAATTCGATCTGTTTCTCATAAGAAAAGGGCCGGAATGCGTGCTGCATCCCGGCCCCGGTTTTCGGCTTGATCCGCTTGCGTCAGCGGTTTTCGATATCGACGTAATCGCGCAGCGTTTCGCCATGATACAGCTGACGGGGACGCCCGATCTTCAACTGCGGGTCGCTGATCATTTCCTTCCACTGGGAAATCCAGCCGACGGTGCGGCTGAGCGCGAAGATCGGCGTGAACATCGAGGTCGGGAAGCCCATCGCCTCGAGAATGATGCCCGAGTAGAAATCGACGTTCGGGAACAGTTTCTTGTCGGCGAAATAGGGATCGGCCAGCGCCGCCTTTTCCAGTTCCTTGGCGACCTGAAGGGTCGGGTTGTCTTCGATGCCCAGAAGATCCAGCACCTCGTCGGCGGATTGCTTCATCACCTTGGCGCGCGGATCGAAGTTCTTGTAGACCCGGTGGCCGAAGCCCATCAGGCGGAACGGATCGTCCTTGTCCTTGGCGCGCGCGATGAATTCGGGGATGCGGTCGGGCGTGCCGATTTCCTGCAACATCTCGAGGCAGGCCTGGTTGGCGCCGCCATGCGCGGGACCCCAGAGGCAGGCGATGCCGGCGGCGATACAGGCAAACGGGTTCGCCCCCGAACTGGACGCCAGACGCACCGTTGAGGTCGAGGCGTTCTGTTCGTGATCGGCGTGCAGGGTAAAGATCCGGTCCATCGCACGGCTGAGGATCGGGTTCACCTCGTAATCGGCGGCGGGCACGGCAAAGCACATGCGCAGGAAGTTCGAGGCATAGTCCAGATCGTTGCGCGGATAGACGAAGGGCTGACCGATGGAATACTTGTAGGCCATGGCCGCGATGGTCGGCATCTTGGCGACCATGCGGATCGAGGCGACCTCGCGCTGCCAGGGGTCGGAGATATCGGTGCTGTCATGGTAGAAGGCCGACATCGCGCCGACGACGCCCACCATGATCGCCATTGGATGGGCATCGCGGCGATAGCCCCGGAACAGGTACATCATCTGTTCGTGGATCATGGTGTGGTTAGTGACGCGCGATTCGAAATCTTCCAGCTGCGCGGGCGAGGGCAGTTCGCCGTACAGCAGCAGGTAGCACACTTCGAGGTAATGCGATTTCTCGGCCAGCTGGTCGATCGGATAGCCGCGGTGCAGCAACTGGCCCCTGTCACCGTCGATATAGGTGATGGTGCTGTCGCAGCTTGCGGTCGAGGTAAAGCCGGGATCGTATGTGAAAACGCCCGCCTGCCCATAGAGCTTGCGAATGTCGATCACGTCGGGACCGGAGGTTCCGGCGTAAACGGGCAGGTCGTAATCCTTGCCGTCGATGGTCAGCTTCGCGGTTTTAGTGCTTTCAGCCATTCGGGTTCTCCCTTTCAAGCCCGCACTTGCTGTGCGTCACGGGCTGCCTATAACAGTCGGCCTTTCGAGTAGGTTAACCACTCTCGCAGGCGGCATCGGAAAGCCGGGCGATCGTTTCATCCCGCCCGAGCACGAGCATCATGTCGAATACGCTCGGTGTTGCGCTGCGGCCTGCCAGAGCGGCCCTGAGCGGGCCTGCCAGCTTGCCGAACTTCACGTCAATAGATTCGGCGAACTGCATTGCGGCTGCCTCCAAATCTTCGCGCGACCACCTAGCATTTCGCAAATGCGGCGTCAATTCTTTCAGTATACTACGGGATACATCATCGAGCTGCGCGGCGGCCTTCTCGTCCGGTCGAATCGGGCGCTCGGCCAGGATAAATTCTGCCTTTTCAAGAAGTTCGGGAAATGTCCTGGCCCGCTCCTTGAGGCAGTACATGCCGGTTTCCATCAGGCTCAGTCTGGGACCGGACAGGGCGGGTTGTCCGGTGGCTGCCAGAAACCCCTGCAATTCATGCAGCAGCGCAGCATCGTCGCTGGCCGCGATATGCTGTCCGCAGAGGTTTTCGAGCTTCTTGAAATCGAACCGGGCGGGCGATTTTCCGATGCCCGAGAGGTCGAACCACTCCTGCGCCTGCGCGTCGGTGAAGAATTCGTCATCGCCGTGGCTCCAGCCCAGCCGGGCCAGGTAATTGCGCATGCCCGCCGCCGGATAGCCCATTTTCTGGTATTCATCGACGCCGAGCGCGCCGTGACGCTTGGACAGTTTCTTGCCGTCGGGGCCGTGGATCAGCGGGATATGGGCGTAAACGGGCAGGGGCCAGCCCATCGCCGTATAGATCAGCATCTGCCGGGCGGCGTTGTTCAGGTGATCGTCGCCGCGGATCACATGGGTCACGCCCATGTCGTGATCGTCCACCGCCACGGCCAGCATGTAGACCGGGCTGCCATCCGAGCGCAAAAGCACCATGTCGTCCAGCTGATCGTTGCGGATGGTGACATCGCCCTGCACCCGATCGGCGATCACCGTGGCGCCGTCGCGCGGGGCCTTGATGCGGATGACGTAAGGCGCGTCGGGATGCGTGGCGGGATCGGCATCGCGCCACGGGCTCTGGAACAGGGTCGAGCGGCCCTCGGCGCGGGCGGTGTCGCGGAACGTCTGGATTTCGTCCTGCGTGGAGAAGCACTTGTAGGCCTCGCCCTTGTCCAGCAGGTCCAGCGCCACCTCGCGGTGTCGCTCGGCGCGCTCGTACTGGCTGATCACCTCGCCATCATGATCGAGGCCCAGCCACGCCATGCCGTCGAGAATCGCCTGCGTCGCCTGATCGGTCGAGCGCGCGCGGTCGGTATCCTCGATGCGCAACAGGAACCTGCCGCCCCGGCCACGGGCATAGAGCCAGTTGAACAGTGCGGTGCGCGCGCCGCCGATATGCAGGAACCCCGTGGGCGAGGGGGCGAAACGGGTCACGACTGTTTGCGGCATGGGGGACATTAACCTTTCGGTAACCGGGTTGGGCCTAGCGTTGCGGCCTGTCTATCGGCGCGGCGGAAGGGTGACAAGACTTGGCGCTATGGCAACACGCGTGGGCCGCATGGCTGAACCAGCGCGGGCATCTGTTTCCCTGGGTGCCCGTATGCCTGGGCTGTGGTGTCGGGATATATTTCGCGCTGCGGGCCGAGCCGGGGGCGGGCGCGTACCTTGGGCTGGTCGTGGCGGGCGTTCTGTGCGCCGTTCTGGCAGGGCGCTTGGGTCCGGGGCTGTCGCCGCTGTTCTGGGCCGGGGCGATGGTGGCCACGGGGCTGTGCATCGCCGGGGCGCGGGCGCATCACCTGTCCGGGCCGGTTCTGGGCTGGCGCTATTACGGGCCGGTGGAAGGGCGGATCGTGGGGATCGACCGGTCGGGGTCGGATGCGCTGCGGCTGACGCTGGATCGCGTCCGGCTGCATGAGGTTTCGCCGGAAAAGACCCCGGCGCGCGTGCGGGTGTCGCTGCATGGCATGCAGGGCTTTGTCGTTCCGCGCCCCGGCCTGCGGGTGATGATGACTGCGCATCTGTCGCCGCCCGGTGGCCCGGTCGAGCCGGGCGGCTTCGATTTTCAGCGTCACGCATGGTTTTTGCGTCTTGGCGCCGTGGGCTATACGAGAACCCCGGTCCTGACGCTTGCCCCGCCGGAGGCCGGGCAAGGGATGTTCCGGGCGCGCATGGCGCTGTCGGCGCGGGTGCAGGCGGCGCTGCCCGGCGAAACCGGCGGATTCGCGGCGGCGATCATGACCGGGGATCGCTCGGGTATCGGGCAGGACACGCTCGAGGCGCTTCGGGTGTCGAACCTTGCGCATCTGCTGGCGATCTCGGGGCTGCATATGGGGCTGCTGGCGGGGTTTGTCTTTGCCGCCTTCCGGCTGGGCTTTGCCGCCGTGCCGGTGGTCGGCCTGCGGGTGCCGGCCAAGAAGCTGGCGGCGCTGATGGCCCTGCCGGTGGCGGCGGCCTATCTGGGCCTGTCCGGCGGCAGCGTGGCGACCGAGCGTGCATTTGTCATGGTGGCGGTGGCCCTGTTGGCGGTGATGAGCGACCGGCGGGCGCTGTCGCTGCGCGCCGTGGCGGTGGCGGCGGTCATCGTGCTGGTCCTGCGCCCCGAGGCCCTGCTGGGGCCGGGGTTCCAGATGTCGTTCGCCGCCACGACCGCGCTGGTCGCGGTGTTCGGCTGGCTGCGCGATGCCGCAGTGCCGCCTGGCCCGCGCTGGCTGCGCCCGGCGGTGGCGGTGGTGATTTCCTCGGCCGTGGCGGGGCTGGCCACCGCGCCGGTGGCGGCGGCGCATTTCAACCAGATCGCGCATTACGGTTTGCTGGCCAACCTGTTGAGCGTGCCCCTGATGGGGGTGCTGGTGATGCCCGCCGCGGTGCTGGCCGCCTGCCTGTTGCCCTTCGGGCTGGAGGGTGTGGCGCTGTGGGTCATGGGGCAGGGGTTGGGCTGGATACTCGGCGTGGCGCATTGGGTGGCCACGCTCGAGGGGGCGCGCGGAACGGTGGTCAGCCCCACGCCGATGGTTCTGCCGCTGATGGCGATGGGGGCCCTGTTTCTGGTGCTGTGGCAGGGGCGGGCGCGGCTGGCCGGACTTGTGCCGATTCTGTTGGCCGCGCTGCTTTGGGCGCAGAGCGAGCGGCCCGATGTGCTGATCTCAGACAATGGAGCATTGGTCGGGGTGATGACCTCGCAGGGGCGCGCGCTGAGCCGGGCGCGCGGGGCCGGGTTCGTTGCGATGAACTGGCTTGAGAACGATGGCGACGGCGCGGTGCAGGAAAGCGCCGCCAGCCGCTGGCGCGATCCGCCTCCCGGCGGCCTGCGCATCCTTGCCCTGCGCGGCAAGCGCGCGGCGCGCGGCACCACCGATTGCAACGGGCATGACTGGATCGTTTTCGACAGAACGCCGGAGCACAAGCTGCCCTGTACCGTGTTCGAGCCGCGCATGCTGCGCCGTTCGGGCGCGGTGGCACTGCATGTCACGGCGGAGGGGGTGAAAACCGTGACCGCGCGCCAGATCACCGGCACGCGGTTGTGGAACGCTCAGTAGGTGCGGATCAGCCCGACCAGACGGCCCTGCACCTTGACCTGATCCTCGGGCAGGACGCGGGTTTCATAGGCCGGGTTGGCGGCCTCCAGTGCGATGGCGTTGCCACGGCGATAGAATTTCTTGAGCGTCGCCTCCTGATCCTCGACCAGGGCCACGACGATATCGCCATTGTCGGCGGTGCTGGTTTCACGGATCACCACCACGTCGCCGTCGTTGATCCCGGCCTCGATCATCGAGTCGCCCTTGACCTCGAGCGCGTAATGTTCGCCTTTGCCCGAGATCATCGCGCCGGGCACGGCCACCTTGTGGCTGACATGGGCAATCGCCTCGATCGGGACACCGGCGGCGATCCGGCCCATCACCGGCAGTTCCATCGCCCCGACCGCTTCGACGGGTTGCGCATTGGCGGGTTGCCGCACATCCGGTTTTTCGCCTTCGATCACGCGGGGGGTGAAGCCATGGGAGGCCTCGCCGCCGAGCGCCTCGGGCAGTTTGACGATTTCCAGCGCACGCGCCCGGTGGGCCAGGCGGCGGATGAAACCGCGTTCCTCCAGCGCCGTGATCAGCCGGTGAATGCCGGATTTCGAGCGCAGATCAAGCGCCTCTTTCATTTCGTCGAAACTGGGCGGCACCCCGTCGCGCTGCACGCGCTTGTGGATGAAGTTCAGAAGATCGAGCTGTTTTTTCGTCAGCATTTTGCGCACCTCGGGTCCATGCGTTTTGTTTTGTTCTACGCATGTTCCCGTTTTGTGTCAACTCCGGCGCGTTCCGCCCTTCTTCTTGCCAGAAATATTCCGGGGGAGTCGCCGCTTGCGGCGACGGGGGCAGCGCCCCCTTTACAGCGGCAGGTAGTCGATCACGTCGCCGGCCTTGCGCGGGGCGTCGTCGGCGGGGCGGATCATCAGGGCGTTGGCGCCCGCCAGCACGCTCAGCAATGCGCTGTCCTGCCGCTCGGCAGGCGCGATTGTGCCGTCGCGGACATCGGCGCGCATGTAATGTTCGCGCGGGCCGCCACGGGGCAGGTCATGGGCTAGGCGCGCACTCAGGCGTGGCGCGCTCTCGGCCCCGAGGCCCAGCATCGCGCGGATCGCCGGGGCCAGAAACACATGCCCGCAGACTATGGCCGAAACCGGGTTGCCCGGCAGGCCGATCATCGCCGCGCCGCCCATCCGGCCCGCCATCAGCGGTTTGCCGGGGCGCATCCGCACCTTGTAGAACGCGCGTTGCATTCCGAGGCTTTCGGTCACGTCGCCCACCAGATCGTGATCGCCCACCGAGGCCCCGCCGATGGTCACCACCAGATCGGCCCCGCGCGCCAGATCGAACGCGGCTTCCAGCGAGGCGCGCGTGTCGCGTGCAATCGGGAGGATACGGGCCTCTGCGCCCATGCCGTCCAGCATCGCCTTGAGGCCGAAGGTGTTCGAGGCGATGATCTGATCCGGCCCCGGCTCTTCGCCCGGCATCACCAACTCGTCGCCGGTGGAAATCAGCGCGACCTGCGGCTTGCGGGTGACACGCACATGGGCGACGTTCATCGACGCCAGAAGCGCGATATCCGCCGGGCCCAGAATGCGCGGCGCGGTGATCCGGTCGCCGGTTCTGAAATCGGCCCCGGCGGGGCGCAGGTGGGTATTGTCGCCAAGATCGTCGCCAAGGGTGATCCGCTCGCCCTCGCGCGTGACGTCTTCCTGGATGACGATGCGGTCCGCGCCGTCGGGCACCGGTGCGCCGGTAAAGATGCGCACGGCCTGCCCCGTGCCGACGCGGCCCTCGAAGCCATGGCCCGCCGCCGCCTCGCCGATCACGGTGAACTGCGCGCCGGGGCGCACGGCGGACCCGTCCACCGCATAGCCATCCATTGCCGAGGCGGCAAAGGGCGGCTGATCGCGCCGGGCCACCGCATCGGCGGCCAGCACACGGCCTGCGGCCCGGATCAGCGGAACCTCTTCGGTGTCCAGTGGCGTCACCAGCGAAAACAGGTGGTCCAGCGCCTCGTTAACGGTGATCATGTGGCCTCGTACCGTCCGGATTTGCCGCCATCCTTCAGCTTGACGCGGATACGGCCGATTTCCATCGCCTTGTCCACGGCCTTGACCATGTCATAGACGGTCAGCGCGGCGGTGCTGACGGCGGTCAGGGCCTCCATTTCCACGCCGGTCTGGCCGGTGGTCTTGACCGTGGCCTCGATCTGCACGCCGGGCAGGTCGGGATCGAGCGCCAGTTCCACGGAGACCTTGCTAACGGGCAGGGGGTGGCAGAGCGGGATGAGCTCGGGGGTTTTCTTGGCTCCCATGATGCCCGCCAGACGGGCCACCGACAGAACGTCGCCCTTTTTGGCGCGTCCGTCGCTGATCATGTCGTAGGTGTCACGCGCCATTTTGACCGATCCGGCGGCGACGGCCACGCGCGATGTCACCGGTTTGTCCGAGACATCGACCATATGCGCATCGCCCTTGCCGTCGAAATGCGTGAGGCCGGCCATTCACATGCCCCCGGCGGTCAGCGGATTGGCCAGCAGGGTGCGCGTGGCGGCAGCCACATCGTCCTGACGCATCAGGGATTCCCCGATCAGGAAGCAGCGCGCGCCATACATGGCCATATCCGACAGGTCCTTGGGTGTGGACAGGCCGCTTTCGCAGACGATCATGCGGTCCACGGGGACCAGTTTCGACAGGGTGCGTGTGGTGTCGAGCGTGGTGTCGAACGTGTTCAGGTCGCGGTTGTTGATGCCGATCATTTTCGACGAGAGTTGCGCGGCGCGGTCCAGTTCGGCCTCGTCATGCACTTCGATCAGCGCGTCCATGCCCCATGCGGTGGCGGCGTCCTCGAGTTCGGAGGCCTGTGCGTCGCTGACCGAGGCCATGATGATCAGGATGCAATCCGCGCCCCAGGCACGGGCTTCGGCCACCTGATAGGGGTCGTACATGAAATCCTTGCGCAAGACCGGCAGGTCACAGGCGGCGCGGGCCTGTCCCAGAAATTCGGGCGCACCCTGAAAGCTGGGCGTGTCGGTCAGGACCGACAGGCAGGTCGCGCCGCCCTCGGCATAGGCGGTGGCCAGCGCGGCAGGATCGAACTCCTCGCGGATCAGGCCCCTGGAGGGGCTGGCCTTCTTGATTTCGGCGATCAGGCCATAGCCTTGCTTGCTGGCCTGCAGCAGCGCGTCGGCAAAGGGGCGCACCTCGCCCGCGTCGCGGGCGGCGGCCTCGACCTCGTCCAGCGGGCGCTCGGCCTTGGCGGCGGCGATTTCGTCCAGCTTGTACGCCTTGATCTTTTCGAGAATGGTGGGGGTGCTCATGCGGCCTCCGATGTGATCTTGGCAAGGGTTTCGACCTTGGCGCGTGCCGCGCCGCTGTCGATGCTCTCAATGGCCTGCGCGACGCCTTCCCTGACGTCGCCGGCATGGCCCGCCACCACCAGCGCGGCGGCGGCATTCAGCAACACCGCGTCGCGATAGGCGCCGGACGCGCCGTCCAGAAGGGCGCGGAACGCGTTGGCGTTGTCTTCGGGCGTGCTGCCGAGGATGGACTCGAACGGGTGCACGGGCAAGCCGAAGTCTTCGGGGTGCATCTCGGCGTCGGTGACATCGCCGTTTTCACCCAGTTGCGCCACCCATGTGACGCCGGTGATCGTCATCTCGTCGGTGCCGTCGCTGCCATGCACCAGCCAGGCCCGTTCCGAGCCCAACTGCCCCAGCGTTTCGGCCATCGGGCGGATCAGGTCTCGGGCGAAAGCCCCGGTCAACTGCCGTTTGACGTCCGCCGGATTGGTCAGTGGCCCGAGGATGTTGAAGATCGTGCGCGTGCCCAGTTCGGCGCGCACGGGGCCGACATGGGCCATGGCCGGGTGGTGCATCGGCGCCATCATGAAGGCGATCCCGACCTCCTGCATGGCCTGTTCCACCACCTGCGGGCCGACCATGACATTGACGCCCATCTGGGCCAGCGCATCCGCGGCGCCGGATTTGGAACTGAGGTTGCGGTTGCCGTGCTTGGCCACCGGCACACCCGCACCGGCCACAACGAAGGCCGTCGCGGTGGAAATGTTCAGCGTGCCCTTGCCGTCGCCGCCGGTGCCGACGATGTCCATCGCCCCGGCGGGCGCGGCCACCTTGTTGCATTTGGCGCGCATCACGGCGGCGGCGGCGGCGAATTCGTCCACCGTTTCGCCGCGTGTGCGCAGCGCCATCAGGAAGCCGCCCATTTGCGCCGGTGTCGCCTCGCCCTCGAACAGGCAGGCGAATGCGGCCTCGGCCTCGTCGCGGGTCAGGGGGCGTTCGGCGGCGGCGCCGATCAGCGGTTTGAGGCGGTCGCTCATGCGGGCACCTTCATCATGTCGAGGAAATTCCTGAGCAGCGCATGGCCATGTTCCGAGGCGATCGACTCGGGGTGGAACTGTACGCCGTGGATCGGCAATTCGCGGTGTTGCAGACCCATGATCGTGCCGTCTTCGAGTTCGGCGGTGATCTCAAGCACGTCGGGGCACGTTGCGCGCTCGACCACCAGCGAGTGATAGCGCGTCGCCTGAAACGGCGAGGGCAGGCCCGCGAACAGGCCCTTGCCGGTGTGATGCACCTTGCCCATCTTGCCATGCACGATCTCGGAATGGCGCACCACCTTGCCGCCGAACGCCTGTCCGATGGCCTGATGGCCAAGGCACACGCCCAGAAGGGGCGTTCCGGTTTCGGCGGCGGCCTCGGTCAGGGCAAGGCAGATACCCGCCTGGTCCGGATCGCAGGGGCCGGGCGACAGCAGGATGCCGGCGGGGTTCATGCCCATGGCCTCCTGCACGTTCAGCGCATCATTGCGTTTCACAACGACATCGGCGCCCAGTTCACCGACATAATGCACCAGATTATAGGTGAAACTGTCGTAGTTATCTATCAAAAGCAGCATTTTGCCTGTCCTTACGCCAAGGGGGCTGGAGGCCAGCGGTGCGGTCGCGGTATACATGTTCAGGGTTGCGCGGCACCGTCAAGGGGCGCATAGCTGGGAAAACGCAAATACAGGGGGCAAAGGCAGTGGCACGCGGGCTTTTTTCTGGATTCCTTGTGGGAACGGTGGTTTCCGGGGTGGCGGTGGGCACCGTTTCGGTGCTGAACGGACCGCCCGTATCGGGCCCGCCCGACGCCGCCGCGCTGGAGGTGCCGGCCGGGTCGGAGTTCGACCAGTCGCGAGAAGACCGGGAGGTCGAACTGCCCGCCACGCAGGAGGCCCCCGACGCAGGCAGCACGCCACGGGTGACGGCCCCGGAACCCGATGACCTGTCTTCGTTGCAGGGGGCCGATATGGCCCCGGCGGGCCAGCCCGAAACCGCCCAGCCCGAAAGCGGGATGTCGCAACCCGCCGCGGGAGAGGACGCTGCGGGCGTCGAGGTGGACAGCGACAGCCCGGTATTGCCCAGCCCGCAATCCATGGCCCCCGAGGCCCCCGCAGGCGAGGGCGAGCTGTCGATCTCGACCGAACCGGCACAGCCCGCGCCGCCCGAGATCGAAGAGGGTGGGGCGTTCGATGCCCCGGACTCACCGGAGGCCGGGGAGGCCAGCGAAGAGCCGATGCAGGAGCCCGCGCAGGATACGCCCCCGGAAACGACCGAGGTGCAACCGCCGGTGCTACAGGTGCCGCAGGAGGATACGGACGAGGAACAGGCGATGCCGGACGACGCACCCGGACAGGACGAAGATGCCGCCGGCGATCAGGCGAACGATGAGGATGCCCCCCGTACCGGCATATTCGACAATATGGCCGAGGGCGTGACCACCGGGCGATTGCCCTCGGTGACCGACGACCCCGAAGCGACTGCCCCCGAAGAGGAGGGGGCGGAAACCGATAGCGCCGCTACTGAGGAAGATATGCGCCCGCCGCTGGAACGGTTCGCCGTCCCGTTCGACAATCCCGACGACAAGCCGCTGATGTCCATTGTTCTGATCGACGACGGCGGCAGCGGGATCGGGCTGGAGGCGCTGTCGGATTTTCCCTATCCGGTCAGTTTCGCCGTCGATCCCGGCTGGCCCGGCGCGGCAGAGGCCGCGCGGAAATATCGCGATGCGGGGTTCGAGGTGCTGGCCATGGCCGACCTGCCGCCGGGCGCGAGCGCCACGGATACCGAGGTGGCGATCCAGGCGCAGATGGCCGTTATTCCCGAGGCCGTGGCGGTGTTCGAAGTTCCGGGCGCCGACCTGCAATCGAACCGCGAGGCCAGCGAACAACTGGCCGCGATCCTGCTGGACAGCGGTCATGGGTTGGTGATGTATCCCCAGGGGCTGAACACCGCACAGAAGCTGATCGCCAAAGAGGGCGTGCCCTCGACCACCGTGTTCCGCGATTTCGATGCCAAGGGGCAGGACGCCACTGTCATCCGCCGCTTTCTGGATCAGGCCGCCTTCAAGGCGGGTCAGGACGAAAACGGGGTGGTCATGGTGGGGCGTTTGCGCCCCGACACGATCAGTGCGCTTTTGCTGTGGGGATTGCAGGACCGGGCCAGCAGTGTGGCCCTTGCGCCGGTATCGGCGGTGCTGCGCGGGCGATAACGCGGGCGGCACCGACAGGATACCGATGCGATACCGACGTTTTACCGACGCGGATTTTCGGCAATGTCCCGCCAGTCTCCGGGTGCGAGCCCGTCGAGGCTCCACCCACCGATCCGCCAGCGAATCAGCCGCAGGGTGGGGTGACCCACATGCGCCGTCATGCGCCGGACCTGCCGGTTGCGGCCCTCGGTGATCGTCAGTTCGATCCAGCAATCGGGAACCGATTTGCGATACCGCACGGGCGGATTGCGCGGCCAGATATCGGGCGGGTCGATCCGGCGCGCACGGGCCGGGCGCGTCGGCCCGTCCTTGAGCGTGACGCCGTTGCGCAGGGCCTCCAGCGCGGCATCGTCCGGCAGTCCCTCGACCTGCACGAGATAGGTTTTTTCCGTTTTGAAACGGGGGCTTGAGATGCGTGCTTGCAGCTTGCCGTGGTCGGTCAGCAGCAACAGCCCCTCGCTGTCGCGATCCAGCCGCCCGGCGGGATAGACCCCCGGCAGGTCGATATGATCGGACAGCGTGGCGCGCGGGCTGTCGGCGTTGCCCTTGTCGGTGAACTGCGACAGCACCCCGTAGGGTTTGTTGAAGGCGATAAGACGGGCCATGGCGCACCTGATGCCTCAGGCCGCCATGGCTGACAAGCGTTTACTGTGCCGCCGGGGCGGGCATCAGCCCGTCGCGAATCTTGTAGGTCCAGTCACCCCCGGCATTTTTCCAGCCGTTCACCGTGCGCTGCCCGATGTCCGATTTATCGCCCTCGAACCCGTCGACAACGGTATAGGCGGGGGTTTCGATCCCGGCCTTGACCAGCGCATCGACCGCTGCTGCACTGCGCGAGCCCGAGCGGCAGATGATCAGGATGGCAGAGGGATCGTTTGCGGCGATGAAGCCCTTGATCTGGTCGAGGAAGGCGGGATTGTCGATCATGCCATAGGCGCCTTTCTCGGCGTTGTAGGGATGATCGGGATTGACCAGCTTGAACGGGATATTGGCATCCGTTTCAGTGGCATAGCCGACGAACATGGTTTCCTCGGGGCTGCGGATATCGACCAGCGCCACGTCATCGCGTTCGGCCAGCAGGGCAATCGATTCGGCGGCGGTGATATAGGTCGAGGTGGCGTTGGTCTTTTTCTTGGGCAGGTCGGCCTCGATCACCGAGGTTTCGAGCAGTGCACCGAGGCTGTCGGCCATCGCGGGCAGGGGCAGCGCAAGGCTGAGGCCGAGGGCCAGCGCGGGCGCGGCCAGGAGGCGGGTAAAGGGTGTCATCGCGGTTTCCTTTCAAAACATTCGAAAATCCGAATTCGATGTCCTGTCTAAAGGTATGCCGCTGTCTGATCTTTGACCTGTATCAAGATGCGTTCAGCCGTTGCCATCCCCGGCAAAGCGCGCCGCATCTGCGGCGGCACGGCGTATGGCGTTGGATTTATGGACGGTTTCCATGTACTCGGCCTCGGGATCGCTGTCATAGACGACGCCGCCACCGGCCTGAATATAAAGCTTTTCGTCCTTCACCACTGCCGTGCGCAGGGCGATGCAGACATCCATGTCGCCTCCCGCGCTGAAATATCCCACGCCGCCGCCATAGACGCCGCGCTTTTCCGGCTCCAGCTCGTCGATGATCTCCATCGCGCGAACCTTGGGCGCACCCGAAACCGTACCGGCGGGCAACCCGGCCAGCAGCGCCGACAGCGCGTCCTGATCCGGGGCCAGTTCACCTACCACGTTCGACACGATATGCATGACGTGGCTGTAGCGTTCGATGATGAATTCCTCGGTCGGGCGCACGGTGCCGATTTTCGATACGCGCCCCGCATCGTTGCGCCCCAGATCGAGCAGCATCAGGTGTTCGGCCAGTTCTTTCTGGTCGGCCAGAAGATCGGCCTCGTTGGCGCGGTCCTCTTCCGGGGTCTGGCCGCGGGGGCGGGTGCCGGCGATGGGGCGGATCGTGACCTCGCCATCCATCACGCGCACAAGGATTTCGGGGCTCGCGCCCACCACCTGAAAGCCGCCGAAATTAAAATAGAACATGAAGGGCGACGGGTTGGTGCGCCGCAGCGAGCGATAGAGCGCGAAGGGCGGCTGGCGGAAGGGCTGGGTCCAGCGTTGGCTGGGCACCACCTGAAAGATGTCGCCTGCGCGGATATATTCCTTGGCCTTCTCGACGGCGGCCTTGTAGCCCTCGCGGGTGAAATTCGACACCGGCGGGGCGTCTTCGTGGGCATCCCCCAGATCGCGGGCCTGCCGGGGCAGGGCGCGGTCCAGGTCGCGCACCGCGTCCATCACCCGCTCGGCGGCCTGCGCATAGGCGGCGCGCGCCGACTGGCCATTGCCGGCCCATGCGGGGGCGACGACGATCACCTCGCCCTTGACTCCGTCCAGCACCGCCACGACCGAGGGGCGCATCATCAGCGCGTCGGGCAGGCCCAACGGGTCGGGGTTTACATCGGGCAGGTGTTCGACCAGCCGGATCATGTCATAGCCCAGATAGCCGTAAAGCCCGGCACTGGAGGCGGGCAGGTCATCGGGCAGGTCGATTTTGCATTCAGCGATCAGGGCGCGCAGGTTGTCCAGGGGATGGCCGTCCTGATCCCCGAAACTGTCGCTGTCATAGCGTGCGGCGCGGTTGATGCGGCTGGTTTCGCCGTGGCATTGCCAGATCAGGTCGGGTTTCATTCCGATGATCGAATAGCGCCCGCGCACCTCGCCGCCGGTCACCGATTCCAGCATGAAGGCATCGCGCGCCGCGCCGGTCAGTTTCAGCATGAGCGAGACAGGCGTGTCCAGATCGGCGGCCAGCCGGGCATGGACCACCTGATTGCGGCCCGCCTCGAACCCCTTGGCGAAGTCTTCGAAAGAGGGTGTCAGCTCCACGTCAGATGCCCCTTACTGGAAATTCGCGTGTACGGCGTTGATCGCCTGCTGGTCGATGGTCAGCCCGGCGCGTTCACGGATGTCGTTGGCGAGTATCTGGAACAGATCCTGCGACAGCCCCGAGGCCGCCTGTTCGCGCAGGCCCGCCTGAAGCGCCTCGAGTTCCGGGGTATCGGTGTCGGGCGCGCGGATGTCATCGAGGCGCAGCACGAAGATGCGGCCATCGGCTTCGATCACGCTGACATCGCCCTTGTCCATGCCGAACAGGGTTTCGATAAATCCCGGAGGGGTTCCGGGTTGAAACCCCTGCCGTGTCAGATCGCTGGCGGATTGTGTCTCGAGCCCCAGATCGTCAAAGCCGGCGCCGCCGCGCAATTCTTCGATCTGCGCCTCGGCCTGCGTCTTGAGCGCCTCGGCGGTGGCCTGCTGACGCCATCCCGCCACCACGGCGGGGCGGACATCGTCGAGCGGCTGGATTTCGGGGTCGATCACCTTGTCGAGGCGCAGTGCGAAAATACCGCCATCGTCGAGGTCCATGACCTCGGGATAGTCGCTGTCGCTCACTGCTTCGGCGGCGCTGCGGAAGGCGGCGTAGGCGGCGATCCCGTCGCTCATGCCGGGATGCCAGTCGAGCGTGCCGGTCTGCATGTCGGTTTCGGCCCCCAGGTCCTCGAGCGTGGCGCCACCGGCGAGCAGGTCGTCGATGCCCGAGATACGGGTTTCGATCACGCGGCGGGCGCGGCCGCTGGCCAGCTCGTCGCGCAACTCTGCCTCGGCCTCGTCAAAGGTGGTTTCCTGAGCCGCAAGAATCGCGTTGACGCGAAACAGCGCCGGGCCGAGATCGCTGTCCAGCGGGCCGACCACGTCGCCGACCCCGGCGGAAAAGACCGCGTCCGAGCCCGCCGCCAGATCGTCCCTGGCGACATCGCCCATATCCACATCGGCAAGGGAAAGGCCGCGTTCTTCGACCAGAGCTTCAAAGCCGATCTCGCCGTTTTCGATCCGTGCAAGGGCCGCACTGGCGCTGTCGGAATCGGCAAAGACCAGACGTTCGACAAGGCGGCGTTCGGGCTGGCGGTATTCCTCGATCCGCTCGTCATAGGCATCGCGCAGCGCCTGTTCATCCACCTCGACGCTGTCGATGATCATTTCGGGCGTCAGGTAGGCATAGGTGATCTGCTTGACCGTCGGCGTGGTGAAATCGGGCAGGTGGCTTTGGTGATAGTCTTGCAACTCTTCCTCGGTCGGGTCGGGCAGGCCTGTTTGCAGGTCCGCGCGGTCCAGGATGGCCCATGTCGCATCGCGCTGTTCGGCCAGATAGGTCATCAGCGGCCTGATATAGCCTTCGGGTGCGGTAATTCCGGCCATGACCGCGCCCTGAAGGATGGCACGCGCGGATTCGGTGCGCATGTTTTCCTCGAACTGGGTTTCGCTCAGGCCCGCGCGATCCAGTGCAAATGCATAGGCTTCGCGGTCGAACGTGCCGTTGATACCCTGAAACCCCTGAATTTCCAGAATTTGCTGGCGCAGGTTTTCGTCCCCGATGGAAATGCCGAGGCGGGCCGTTTCGTCATCGAGCGCGGCAATGGCGATCATCCGGGCCAAAACCGCATCGGTGACGCCGTTCTGGCGAGCCTGTTGCAGGGTCATCGGTTGCCCGGTGGCGGCCTGACGGGCATCCATTTCGGACTGAAGGGCGCGGGCATAGTCATTGATGTCGATCCTGGTGTCGCCGACGCTGCCGATGCTGCTGACGCCGCCCGAGAGGTTGGTGACGCCAAAGCCCCCAAGCCCGAGGATCAGCAGACCCATCAGAATCCAGACCAGCGTTTTCGAGATGCTCTTGGCTGCCATGCGGCCCCCCGTCAGACGGCGTTGAAATCAATAGTCGGGACTGTCTACGCGCTGTCCGGGGCAGGGGCAAGAGGCCAGCCCGGACCGGCCAGGCGTCGGAACAGGGCGGTGATCCCGTCGCGGTCGACATTGGCAAAGGCGATGCGGACCTCGCGTGCGCCAGCAGGGCTGTTTGCGGGCTGGAACATGGTGCCGGGCAACAGCAGGACGCCCGCCTCGCGCATCAGTGCCGGGGCAAGGTCGTTCGAGGGTATGGCGAAGGGATGGCGCAGATAGGCGAAATAGGCGCCGCAGCCCATCAGGCGCCAGCCCTGCGCGGCCAGGTCCGGCATGTTGTCATGGATCGCGGCGCGGCGATCCAGAATTTCGGCCCGTTCGCCCGCCAGCCATTGCGACAGGTTGCGCATCCCCCAAAGCGCCGCGATCTGGCCCAGCTGGTTGGGGCAGATGGTGACCGTGTCGAGGAATTTCTCGACCTCGGCCAGCCGCGCGGGGCTGGTCACGATGGCGCCGACGCGATGCCCGGTCAGGCGGTAGGCCTTGGAGAAGGAATAAAGCTGAATCAGGGTCTTGTCCCAGTCGGGATCGGCAAACAACGCGTGCGGCGCGCCGGGGCGGGCATCGAAATCGCGATAGGTTTCATCGACGATCAGGGCGATGCCGCGATCCTGTGCCAGCCGGTAGAAGGCCTGCACCAGATCAGCGGGGTATTCCACCCCGCCGGGGTTGTTGGGGGTGACCAGCACGATGGCGCGGGTGCGCTCGGTGATCAGGCGCGCGGCCTCGTCGGGGTCGGGCAGCAATTCGGCCCCGGCGGGCAGAGGCGTGGCCTGCACCCCTGACATGTCGAGCCACATCTTGTGGTTGAAATACCATGGCGTGGGCAGGATCACCTCGTCCCCGTCGGTGCAGAGCGTGGCGATGGCCGCGCAGAACGCCTGATTGCAGCCCGAGGTGATGGCCACATTGTGCCCGTCCAACGTGCCGCCATAGGCCGTTGACCATTGGCTGGCCACTTCGTCGCGCAGGTCGGGACGGCCCAGAACCGGGCCGTAAAGATGGGCTTGCGGATCGCGCAGGGCGGCCTCGGCGATGATCTGGCGCAGGGGTTCGGGCGGCGGATCGACCGGGGCGGCCTGACTGACATTGATCAGCGGGCGTTCGGGTGGGAAATCCACGCCCTCCAGCCAGCGGCGCGCCTCCATCACCGGGGGCGAAAAGGTTCTGGCGGTGCGAGGCGTGGTGTTCATCCCGGTCTCCTTGGCGTGTCGGTGGTCAGGTCCCGCGATAGGGTTCGACATATTGCAGGGCCATATCCCAGGGGAAGAATATCCAGGTGTCCTGGCTGACTTCGGTCACGAAGGTATTGACCATCTCACGGCCCATCGGCTTGGCATAGACGGTGGCCACATGCGCCTTGGGCAAGAGGGCGCGGACCACTTCGAGCGTTTTCCCTGTGTCGACCAGATCGTCGACGATCAGCACGCCTTCGCCATCGCCGACCAGGTCGATATCGGGGGACTTGATGATGCGCGGCTCGGACTGGGCCTGATGGTTGTAGGATTTCACGCTGATCGTATCGACGGCGCGAATGTCCAACTCGCGCGCGACGATCATCGCCGGGGCCATGCCGCCGCGGGTGATGGCGACCACGGCGCGCCAGCCGTCCCTGGGGCTGGTGTCCTGAAGGCGCCAGGCGAGGGCGCGGGCATCGCGGTGCAGTTGGTCCCAGCTGACGTGAAAGCCTTTTTCGTGGGGCAGGCGGTCGGTCATCGGGTGGTCCTTTCGGTCTGGCAGAGGGTGGTCTGGCGCGCTCAGGTGGCGACGCGCAACGCCATGACCCCCAGAACGGCGGCCGCCGCCCGGTCGAACACGGCTTTGAATTTCAGATAGGCGTGCTGAATGGCGGGAATGGTCAGGCCCAGTGTCAGCAATGCATAGAACAGGATTTCCAGCATCAGGTGATTGACCAGAACCAGCAGCGCCTCGGCCCCGGTGGGCATGGCCGGGAACACGGTGGTGAAAATGGCCGCGATGAAAACCACGACCTTGGGATTGGCCCAGTTCGTCAACAATCCCAGCCGGAAGCCGTTCACGCCGCGCGGGGGAGTTGCATCGGCCGGGGTGCTGGCATTGCGCCACAGCGACACCGCCAGCCAGATCAGATAGGCGGCGCCGCAGAGTTTCAGCGTCAGAAAGGCCCACGGGGCCACCGCGAACAGTGCGGTCAGGCCCAGAACGGCCAGTGCGCTCCAGCTGACGGCGCCAAACGCCAGCCCGATACCGCAGGCCAGTCCGGTCTTGCGTCCGCCGGACAATGCCGCGCGCAGCATCGCCATCATCGCGGGGCCGGGAGAGACCAGCGCACCGAGTATCGCGAGGTTGAAAGCTATGAGCGCGGCTGCGTCCAAGGGGCGGGCTCCGGCGTCAGGAGGTTGCGTCGATATCGGGGGCGTCGACGGCCTTCATGCCGACAACATGGTACCCGGCATCCACGTGCAGGTTTTCGCCCGTGACGCCACTGCCGAGATCCGAGAGCAGATACAGCGCGGACCTGCCCACATCCTCGGTGGTGACGTTGCGGCGCAGGGGCGAGTTCAGTTCGTTCCATTTCAGGATATAGCGGAAATCGCCGATCCCGCTGGCGGCCAGGGTCTTGATCGGGCCGGCGGAAATCGCGTTGACGCGAATGCCGTCCTTGCCCAGATCCTCGGCCAGGTACTTGACCGACGCCTCGAGCGCGGCCTTGGCGACGCCCATGACATTGTAATGCGGCATCACCTGTTCGGCACCGTAATAGGTGAGCGTCAGAGCGCTGCCGCCGTCGGTCATCAGTTTCTCGGCGCGCTGCATGACGGCGGTAAAGCTGTAGCAACTGATATCCATGGTCATCAGGAAATTGTCGCGGCTGGTATCCACGTAGCGGCCGCGCAGTTCGTTCTTGTCGGAAAAGCCGATTGCGTGAACCAGAAAGTCGATCCTGCCCCAGACCTTTTCGATTTCGGCAAACGCCGTGTCGATCGAGGCCGGATCGGATACGTCACAATCGAACATGTGCGCGACGCCAAGAGTTTCGGCCAGCGGCGCGACCCGTTTCCTGAACGCGTCGCCCATATAGGTAAAGGCCAGTTCGGCCCCGGCATCGGCGCAGGCTTTGGCGATTCCCCAGGCGATCGACTTGTCGTTTGCGACGCCCATGATCAGACCGCGCTTGCCCGCCATTAGTTGATTTGACATTTCTTGCCCTCGGCCCATCTGTGGTTCTTCCGAAATCCTTTAGGCGATCGCTCATGAGGCATCAAGGGAAAGCCTGTTTCGAGCCCCTTGCGTTTTATACGGTCAGCGCTGCATGTTGTGCGGAGGATGGCTTGCTGGCTTGCATCGGTCAATGAGGTGGGATAGGCGCTTGGCGCACAATCGTATGGGTAGGTTGGAAGGCATGAACATGACGGACAGAACCGGTATTTTTGCGGGCGACAATCCTTTCGAGATTGCCCGCCGCTGGCTGTCGGACGCCACCGAAACCGAGATCAACGATCCCAATGCGATGGCCCTGTCCACCGTGGATGAAACCGGTTTGCCAAATGTACGCATGGTGTTGCTGAAAGAGATAGGTGATGACGGGTTCTGGTTTTACACCAATTACGGCAGCGCCAAGGGGCGTGAGCTCGAATACGCCGGCAAGGCGGCGATCGTGCTCCACTGGAAATCCCTGCGACGTCAGCTTCGCGTGCGGGGCAGGGTCGTCCGCGAGGACGGCCCTGAGGCTGACGACTATTTTGCCTCGCGTTCTTTAAAGAGTAGGCTCGGGGCCTGGGCTTCGAAGCAGTCGCAGCCGCTTGCGTCGCGCACGGCGTTGATGGCGGAAGTGGCGAAGGTAACCGCTCAGAAGGGCACAAATCCGCCGAGACCCCCCTTTTGGGGAGGTTTCAGAATCGAGCCGGTTGAGATCGAATTCTGGGCAGATGGCGCTTTCAGACTGCATGACAGGTTCGTCTGGCGCCGTGAAGAATATGAAAATGAATGGGAAATATCGCGTCTGAATCCTTGATATTCACGTTTCGTAAAATGCAAAGTCCTGAATATAAATGGAATTTTTGCTTGCAACGGGGCGGTGATATAGCGCAAGACTAAATCTGGTCTCGTGGGGATGAAGACTGTTTAGGTAGGAACAAAGTGACCAAGGAAAATGAACGTATCCGCAGAGTAAAAGGACGCGTTAAGTGGTTTGATCCGGTAAAGGGGTTTGGATTTGTTGTCGCCGATGAAGGCGGTCCTGATATTCTTCTGCATGCAAATGTGTTGCGCAATTTCGGCCAGAGTTCGGTTGCCGACCGGGCGGGGGTGGAAATTGACGTGCAAGATACCGAGCGCGGTGTTCAGGCGATTGAAGTGCACAGCATAGAGCCGCCTGAGGACAGCGAAAGTACGGGCCTGAGCGATCTCGATGAGATTGATCCGGAACTTATCCGCTCGGCTCCGCTTGAGCCCGCACGCGTCAAATGGTTCGATAAAGGCAAGGGGTTTGGCTTTGCGAACACCTTTGGCCGGGACGAAGACGTGTTTGTGCATGTCGAAGTCCTGCGGCGTTCCGGGCTGGCGGATCTGCAACCCGGCGAAGCTCTGGCCATTCGGGTTATAGAGGGTAAACGTGGCCGGATGGCCACGGAGGTGTGTGGATGGGAAATGGCTGTGAAAAAGTCCTCGGATTAGGGCTTGCCTCATGTTTTTTCTGGCTGGCGTCCGTCTTTGCGGCGCTGGCCGGAGAATGCCGTGATGACCGCGTGGCATTGCGCGGCGACTGGGGCCAGGCCGGCTTTACCGTCGAGGTGGCCGATGATGCCGAGGAACGCGCCCAAGGGCTGATGCATCGTGAACAGATGGCCAAAAGCGCGGGCATGCTGTTCGTTTATCCGGCGCCCCGGTCAGTGGGGTTCTGGATGAAGAATACCCTGATCGAACTGGACATGATCTTTGCCGACCGTACCGGTACGGTGCGTCGCGTTCATCATCGTGCGCAACCGCATGACGAGCGTCCGATCATGGGCGGGCGCGATATTCAGTATGTCCTGGAAATCAATGGCGGGCTGGCACGCCAGCTTGGAATTTCCGAGGGCAGCCAGATGCAACACCCGTCAATTGACGCGCAAGTGGCGGCCTGGCCCTGTTAGGGGTTTTCAATCCTGCGCGGGCCGAGTATGCACATCCCCGGTTCGGGGCGTAGCGCAGTCTGGTAGCGCACCTGTTTTGGGTACAGGGGGTCGTGAGTTCGAATCTCGCCGCCCCGACCAAATCACAAGATGTAGTGGTTCATTTTCTCTGTTCCGGGGAAATCATGGGCAATTTGCCCTGATTTCGGGTGGCGGAGATCATTTGGCCGGTGATTTTGCCGACACACTCTCCGTAGCGGCCAGAAAAGATCTTATCCACAAGATGTTGCAGTCAACCGGTGGATAATTTCCGTTCCGGCATGAGTCGCACAAGCCGGTTTGGCTGGGCTGCACTTGAAGCTTCATATGAGAATATTGTGCTAACCACTTATGCAGGAAGGTCTTTCCGGGATAGTATACGGGATATTGGCCGAGCCTTGGTACGGCGATCCGGTCTGTGGATGAATCGCGCGCTGCGCCCGGCAATCTTCACGAACGGCTAAGGTCAACATTTTTTTCAGCAAAATTCCGCAAAAAAGCCGTTGACCAGAGGCCGTGCAATACGCCAGATTGTGTCCATCGGTCGGAAAGCCACAACATATAGTGCGCATCGGCGGATCAGGGACTTAACCCCAAACATACCCGGTGCATTCCGGGCCATGTAGAACCGTGACGATCTGTCGATCACGGCGGGGATGTTTTGTCGGTTGCGGCGGCGGTCAGGTGCCGTGTGCCAGGCATTCGTGAAGTGAAAACGCTGAATTATGGGGCAGCTAGAACATGAAAATTGAAAGAAAGTTCACCAAAGCCGGGCAAGACGCTTACGCTGCGTTGGATTTCGTGACCACCAGTTCGGAAATCCGCAATCCGGACGGAACGACTGTTTTCAAGCTGGACAACGTCGAAGTGCCCGCCAGCTGGAGTCAGGTGGCCAGCGACGTGATCGCGCAGAAGTACTTTCGCAAGGCTGGCGTGCCCCAGAAGCTGACCCGCGTCGAGGAAAAGGATGTGCCCGAGTTCCTGTGGCGCTCGGTTCCCGCCAAGGACAACAAGGGTTTTGCCGGTGAGACGAGCTCCAAACAGGTGTTCGACCGTCTGGCAGGCGCATGGGCCTATTGGGGCTGGAAGGGTGGCTATTTCAGCACCGAAGAGGATGCCCGCGCCTATTTCGACGAAATGCGCTTCATGCTGGCCGATCAGATGGCCGCGCCGAACTCTCCCCAGTGGTTCAATACCGGCCTGCATTGGGCCTATGGCATCGACGGCCCCAGCCAGGGGCACTATTACGTGGATTACCAAACGGGCGACCTGACCAAATCGAGCAGCGCCTATGAGCACCCGCAGCCCCATGCATGCTTCATCCAGTCGGTCGGCGACGATCTGGTCGGCGATGGCGGCATCATGGATCTGTGGGTGCGCGAGGCCCGCCTGTTCAAATACGGTTCGGGCACCGGTACGAACTTTTCCAGCCTGCGCGCCGAAGGCGAGGCGCTGTCGGGCGGTGGCAAATCCTCGGGCCTGATGGGGTTCCTCAAGATCGGCGACCGCGCGGCGGGTGCGATCAAGTCGGGCGGCACCACGCGCCGCGCCGCCAAGATGGTGATCTGCGACGCCGATCACCCCGATATCCAGGAATTCATCAACTGGAAGGTGAAGGAAGAGCAAAAGGTCGCCAGCATCGTCGCCGGCTCGAAGATGCACGAGCAGAAGCTGAACGAAATCTTCGCCGCGATCCGGGCCTGGGACGGCAGTAATGAAGACGCCGTCGATCCCAGGAAGAACGAGCAACTGAAAGACGCCATTCGCGGGGCCAAGCGGGTTCAGATTCCCGAGACTTACGTCAAGCGTGTGCTGGATTATGCCAGGCAGGGCTATGACAGCATCGAGTTCCCGACCTACGATACCGACTGGGATTCCGAGGCCTATGCCTCGGTGTCGGGGCAGAACTCGAACAACTCGATCCGCGTGACCGATGCCTTCCTCAAGGCGGTCGAGAACGACGATGACTGGGCGCTGATCAACCGCACCGATGGCAGCGTCGCCAGGACCATCAAGGCGCGCGACCTGTGGGAAGACGTGGGGCACGCCGCGTGGGCCTGTGCCGATCCGGGCATCCAGTATCACGACACCGTCAATGCGTGGCACACCTGCCCGGAAGACGGGGAAATCCGCGGCTCGAACCCCTGTTCGGAATACATGTTCCTTGACGATACGGCCTGCAACTTGGCTTCGATGAACCTGTTGCGGTTCTACAAGGACGGCCAATTCGACGCGGATAGCTATGTGCACGCTTCGCGGTTGTGGACGGTGACGCTGGAAATCTCGGTGATGATGGCGCAGTTCCCGTCGAAGGAAATCGCGCAGCTCAGCTATGAGTTTCGCACGCTCGGCCTGGGCTATGCCAATATCGGCGGTCTGCTGATGAACATGGGCCATGGCTATGATTCGGCGGAGGGGCGCGCGCTTTGCGGTGCGCTGACGGCGATCATGACGGGTGTCGCCTATGCCACCAGCGCCGAAATGGCCGGGGAACTGGGGCCGTTCGCAGGCTATGGGCGCAACCGCGAGCACATGCTGCGCGTCATCCGCAACCACCGCAATGCCGCCTATGGCGCGACCGAAGGCTACGAAGGGCTGGCCGTCAAGCCGGTGCCGCTGGATTTGGCAAACTGCCCCGATGCGCGGCTGGTCGATCTGGCGATGGCCAGCTGGGACGAGGCGCTGAAGCTGGGTGAGCAGCACGGCTATCGCAACGCACAGGCCACGGTGATTGCGCCGACCGGCACGATCGGCCTCGTGATGGATTGCGACACCACCGGGATCGAGCCGGACTTTGCCCTGGTGAAGTTCAAGAAGCTGGCCGGGGGCGGTTATTTCAAGATCATCAACCAGTCGGTTCCCGCAGCGCTGGAGCAACTCGGTTATGGCTCGGCCCAGATCGAGGAAATCGTCAGCTATGCGGTGGGCCATGGCACCATCGGCAATGCGCCGGGGATCAATCACACGTCGCTGGTGGGGCATGGGTTCGGGCCCAACGAACTGGAAAAGGTCGATAACGCGCTCGGCTCGGCCTTCGACATCCGCTTCGTGTTCAACCAGTGGACCCTGGGCGAAGAATTCTGCACCAATGTTCTGGGTATCCCGGCGGAGAAGCTGAACGACCCGACCTTCGACATGCTGGCGCATCTCGGGTATTCCAAGGCCGATATCGAAGCCGCCAACGACCACGTTTGCGGGACGATGACGCTGGAGGGTGCGCCGCACCTGAAGGACGAGCATTACCACATCTTCGATTGCGCCAACCCCTGCGGCAAGAAGGGCAAGCGTTACCTGAGCGTGGACAGCCATATCTACATGATGGCGGCGGCGCAGAGCTTTATTTCGGGGGCGATCTCGAAGACGATCAACATGCCCAACGATGCCACCATCGAGGATTGCCAGCAGGCCTATGAACTCAGCTGGTCCCTGGGGGTGAAGGCGAACGCGCTCTATCGCGACGGCTCCAAGCTCAGCCAGCCGCTGGCCGCAAGCCTTGTCGAGGATGACGAGGAGGCCGCCGAGATACTGGAGAGCGGCTCGACACAGGAAAAGGCCGCCGTTCTGGCCGAAAAGATCGTCGAGAAGGTCGTCATCAAGGAAATCATCAAGTCGCAGCGCACCAAGATGCCGGAGCGGCGCAAGGGCTACACCCAGAAGGCGATTGTCGGCGGTCACAAGGTGTACCTGCGGACCGGCGAATACGAAGACGGCAGCCTTGGCGAGATCTTCATCGACATGCACAAGGAAGGCGCCGGATTCCGCGCGATGATGAACAATTTCGCCATCGCCGTGTCGGTGGGCCTGCAATACGGCGTGCCGCTGGAAGAGTTCGTCGATGCCTTTACCTTCACCAAGTTCGAACCGGCGGGCATGGTGCAGGGCAATGACAGCATCAAGAACGCCACCTCGATCCTCGACTACATCTTCCGCGAACTCGCCGTCAGCTATCTGGACCGCACCGATCTGGCCCATGTGAAGCCGCAAGGCGCCAGCTTTGACGATCTGGGCCGCGGCGAGGAAGAGGGCGTCTCCAATATTTCGGAGATGAGCGATGCCGCCGCCTCGCGCTCGCTGGAGGTGCTCAAGCAGATCAGTTCGACGGGTTATCTGCGCAAGCGCCTGCCGCAGGAACTGGTGGTGCTGAATGGCGGGCAATCCGGCGCGGTGGCCCTGAATGGCGGCAGCGACCCTGTCGAGACGCTGCAAACGCTGGTGCCGGAAACGGTCAGTGCCACCGTCGCTGCCACCTCGACCACGACCACGGCTGTGGCCTCGGGCAGCGTCAGCATGGACGCCCGCACCAAGGCCCGCATGCAGGGCTATGAGGGTGAGGCCTGCGGCGAATGCGGTAACTACACGCTGGTGCGCAACGGCACCTGCATGAAATGCAACACCTGCGGCGCGACAAGCGGGTGTAGCTGAGGAGTAGCGGCGATGAAACGCAGGCCTACACTTGCTACTTCCCGCGCCGTGAAAATATGGTAGGAAATGCTATGGCTGAGGCGGGAACTCTACGATGACGGCGAGTTCTTTAAGGTGCCCGACGCGTGGGCAGCGATATGTGAAGAAAGCGAAACGTGGAAGTTAAAGACGTATCGCACAGAATTATTGGAGGACTACAAACGTAAAGCAGGCATCGTGGTGTTGGGTGACTATGTCACTCTGAGCGCAGATGAAAGACTTTGGGAAAACGCAAGGAGGGGCTGCAAGCTCTCAAACTATATTCTTGCTCACGAAATCGGCCATTTGACTTTGGATCATCATGCCAAAGGCGCGATAACAAAGAACTTCCAACTGTTCTCTGGACCTAACGGTATGTCTAACGTGCCTCCAACGGTCGAAGAGTTGGAAGCCAATCTTGCAGCGGTGTTCTTTCAATGTGGAGTAGCGCTTAAAGACAGACAAATAGATGCTGTCCAGTTGGCTCACCGAGCGTTTTCGGACGTTCACTATGTAAAAAAGGCGCAGAGGATTGTTCAGCTTGATGTTTTTCAGCAGGAGCTGCGACGGCCCAGACCTAAAGTCGAAAGGGTAATCCTCTGAGCCTGACAAAGCTGGACCATGTTAACTACACGCTGGTGCGCAACGGCACCTGCATGAAATGCAACACCTGCGGCGCGACAAGCGGGTGTAGCTGAGTGGATCGTGCCCCCTGACCGGGGGTGCGTAGGGGCCACCGGGCGTATGTTGCCCACGGCCCCGACGAGACAGGGTGGGGGCGGACTATGTGCTTCGACCCATCCTTTTCCGGGGCGGGTGCGCTCGCCCTGAACGCGGATCAGGCCGCAGGCAGAAACCGGGCGGTATAAAGAGTGAGCCTGATTTCGTGAACCTCAGGGGGCGTCCCAGGACGCCCCTTTTTTCCTGTTCGGAGGTTTCGTGTGGGGCGCGTCCATGTCACAACGGTCCTCAGGACAGGAGGCGCGCGATGACCATCACGGCATTCAATGTCTTGACCGCTGGCGAAATCCGGTTCGGCAGGGGGCAGGCGCAGGGCGCCGCCGATGCGGTGCTTGGCTTTGGGCGCAAGGTGTTGCTGGTTCACGGGGCCAATGCAGGGCGGGCGGATTGGCTGACAGAAGCGATTGCGCAGGCGGGGGGCGAAGTGAAAGCGTTTTCCTGCCCGTCCGAGCCGGATATCGGTTTGATCGAACAGGGCGTCGAAGCCGCGCGTGCCGATGGTGCACAAGTGGTGGTGGCGCTTGGCGGCGGTGCGGTGATCGACGCGGGCAAGGCGATTGCCGCGCTCGTGCCCGCCACGTGGCCGATGCTGGAGCATCTCGAGGTCGTGGGGCAGGGTCTGCCGCTCGATCATGACCCCTTGCCTTTCGTTGCGCTGCCGACAACGGCGGGCACGGGGGCGGAGGTGACGAAGAACGCGGTGATCGGGGTGCCGCAGGCCGGGCGTAAGGTGTCTCTGCGGGACAACCGGATGCTGGCCGATCTGGCGATTGTCGACCCCGCGCTGACCGATGGTGCACCGCGTGCGGTGACGCTGGCCAGCGGGCTCGATGCGATTACGCAGGTGATCGAGCCCTATGTCTGCCGCAAGGCCAATGCGCTGACCGATGCGCTGTGCCGCGATGCGATCCCGCGCGGGCTGTCGGCGCTGCGGGCGTTGATCGACAGCGAGAATGCGGTGGCGCGGGACGAAATGGCATGGGTCAGCCTGTGTGGCGGTCTGGCGCTGGCCAATGCGGGGCTTGGGGCGGTGCATGGGCTGGCCGGGCCGGTTGGCGGGCTATCGGGGGCGCCGCACGGGGCTGTCTGTGGGCGGTTGTTGCCCTTCGTGCTGATGCGCAATGCGCAGGGTGCGACGGGAGTATTGGCGAAGCGGCTGGCAGAAATCCGGGGCTGGATCGCGCTGGCGCTGGACTGTGCGCCCGATAACGCCCCGCAACACCTGGCCGAATGGTCGGCGCGCGCCGGGTTGCCGGGGCTTTCGGATATGGGCGTGAAATCAAGCGATTACGCCGCTCTGGCCGAGGCGGCGGCGGTGTCGTCCTCCATGAAGGGCAACCCGGTCAACCTGTCAGAGGGCGACTTGATCGCGTTGCTCGAACAGGCGGCTTAGGGCGCCGCCCGCTGAACCATGCCGAACAGGTCACGCGGATCGTCCGGATCGGCCAGGAGATCGAGTTCCAGATACAGATTGGTGCCGCCGATATGGTCGCGGATATAGCGCAGGGCGCTGAAATCCTCGATGGCGAAACCGACGCTGTCGAACAGGGTGATCTGGCCCGCACTGGTACGGCCCGGTTTGGTACCGTTGATCACCTCCCACATCTGCGTGACGGGATGATCGGGGGCGAGTTGCTGAATCTCGCCTTCGATCCGGGTTTGTTCGGGATATTCCACGAAAATCTCCGAGCGATGCAGGACGCCGGGGGCCAGTTCGGTCTTGCCGGGGCAGTCTCCGCCGATGGCGTTGATATGTACGCCGCTGCCGATCATGTTGTCGCTGAGGATCGTGGCGTATTGCTTGTCGGCGGTGCAGGTGGTGATGATCTGCGCGCCTTCTATCGCGTCCTCGGCGCTGTCGCTGACATGAACATCGAGCCCCAAGCCCTTGAGATTATGGGCGGCCTTGTGTGTGGCTGCCGGGTCGATGTCCCACAGACGCACGGATTTCAGCCCGCAGATCGCCTTCATCGCGAGGCTTTGGAATTCCGATTGCGCGCCGTTGCCGATCATCGCCATCGTATCCGCGCCTTTGGGGGCAAGGTGTTTGGCCACCATGGCCGAGGTGGCGGCGGTGCGCAGGGCGGTCAGCACCGTCATTTCCGACAACAGCACCGGATAGCCATTGCCGACATTCGCCAACAGGCCGAAGGCGGTGACGGTTTGCAGGCCCTCCTTGGTGTTCTTGGGGTGGCCGTTGACGTATTTGAAACCATAGACCTCGCCATCCGAGGTGGGCATCAGTTCGATCACGCCCTCGGCGGAATGGCTGGCGATGCGCGGGGTCTTGTCGAACAACTCCCAGCGGCGAAAATCGTCTTCGATATACGCCGCGAGGCCGCGCAGCATCGGCTCGATCCCGATATGGTGGACCAGTTTCATCATGTTCTCGACGCTGACGAAAGGCACCAGCGCCTTGTTGGAGGGGGGGATGGGGGGCATGAGTTTGTCCTTTTTATCCAAAGGCTTGCGTGGGGCGGTCAAAGACGCGGCGGCCAAGGGCCGAGGCCGCGAGATCGACCATGACCTGCGCGGTGCGGCCGCGTTCGTCGAGGAAGGGATTGAGTTCGACCAGGTCGAGGGACGTCATCAGCCCGCTGTCGCAGATCATCTCCATCACCAGATGCGCCTCGCGGATGGTGGCGCCGCCGGGGACGGTGGTGCCGACGGCGGGGGCGAGGGCGGGGTCGAGGAAATCCACGTCGAGCGAGACATGCAGCGCGCCGCCCGTGTCGGCCACGCGGTCGAGAAAGGCGGAGAGGGGTTTGGCGATGCCGGTCTCGTCGATCTCGCGCATGTCGTGGCGGCGGATGGCGGAGCGTTGCAGGACATCGCGTTCCGGGTCGTCGACCGAGCGCAGGCCGAGAATGCAGATCTGGTTTTCGGGGATCGGGTTCGTGACCTCGGGAAAGCCGGAAAACCCTTTGGCGCCAGTGACATAGGCCAGCGGCGTTCCATGGAGGTTGCCCGAACTGCTGCTGTTGGGCGTGTGAAAATCGCTATGGGCATCGAGCCAGAGCACGAATTGCGGTGTGCCGGTGCTGGCGGCGTGGTTGGCGACCCCGAGGACCGAGCCGAGCGACAGGCTGTGATCGCCGCCCAGAAAGATCGGCAGCCCCTCGGACATCGCGGATTGTCCAGCCTTTGCAAGGGTTTGCGTCCAGCCGATGGTTTCGGCCGGGGCATGGACATGGGTGGGCATGCCCGGCGGGGTATCGGCAGGGGCCGGTGCAAGGTTGCCGAGGTCCTGGACGGTGTGGCCGAGGGTTGTCAATGCGTCGGCCAGACCGGCGACGCGGTAGGCGTCGGGGCCCATCAGGCAGCCGCGGCGGGCCTTGCCGCTGTCGACGGGAGCGCCGATCAGGATGCAGGTTTCAGGCGTCATGAGATACGTCCGCTGTTATCGGGAAATATCAGTTTTGTTCCGAAACGGGTTGATTTGAAGCGCTCAAATTGCACTAATCGGGCGCAGAATAATCGAAACGAAGGGTGATAAATCCGAAATGGACGATACGGATCGCAAACTGATTTCGGCGCTCAGGCACGATGCGCGCGCCTCGCTGTCGGACCTGGCGTTGACGCTCGGGGTGTCGCGGACCACGGTGCGGGGGCGGATCGAGCGGTTGAAACAATCGGGCGAGATCGTGGGATTCAGCGTGGTGCTGCGGGGGGATGCGGCGCGCGATCCGGTGCGCGGGCTGATGATGATCGGGATCGAAGGGCGCGGGGCCGACAGAATTATCAGGCAACTCAACGGGTTGAGCGCCGTGCGCGCGGTGCATACGACGAATGGCCGGTGGGACCTGATCGTGGAAATCGGCACCGACACTCTGGAGGCGCTGGACGAAACCCTGACCCGGATTCGCAAATACGACGGGATCGCCAGCTCGGAAACCAGCCTGTTGCTGAACACCCGCAAATCCGGCGGCTGAGTTTCGTACGTTTTGTACGATGTGTACGCGGGTTTTGTACGAAAATCGGGGGATGTTCGGAAATTTGCGTCCATGAGGGACGCAAAACCGGGGGTCAGCGCCGCGCCGCCATGATCCAGATCGCCGCCAGCGCGAGCGAGGCGAGCATGTTCCAGCTTGCCATCGACAGGCCGAACATCTCCCACGGCACCTCGTCGCAGCGGATGACGGGAGCGGCCATGATCTGATCGAACAGGTCGTCGGTGCTGAGGCCGGTGGGGCTGGTGGAGCTGCACGAGGTCGGACCGGCCCACCAGCCGCGTTCGACGCCGGTGTGATAGAAGGCGATCCCGGCGGTGGTCAGCGTGGCGGCGGCCCCGGCCAGGGCGAGGGAGGCGCGGGGCAGGGCAAGCGCCACGGCCCCGATCAGGATGGCGGCCACATGCGGGTAGCGTTGCCACAGGCAGAGTTTGCAGGGGGGCATGCCGCCGATATACTGAAACCCGAGCGCCCCCAGCATCAGCGCGGCGGAGCCAGCGGCGGCGATCAGGATCAGCGTGCGGCGCGTCAGGATTTCGTTCATCTGTTCACCCTATAGATGTCGCACCACGTAAAAGCCGCCGAAGAGAAGTGCAATGAACACAATCGTGACCAGACCCAGCCGGCGTTCGATGAAATCGCGCACCGGCGCGCCGAATTTCCACAACAGCCCGGCAACGATGAAAAACCGCAGGCCCCGCGCAAGGATCGACGTGGCGATGAAGGTGGCCAGCGGCATGCCCGTCCAGCCCGACATGATGGTGATCACCTTGTAGGGAAACGGCGTCATGCCCGCGATCAGCACCGCCCAGAAGCCGACATCGTTGAAACGGGTGTTGAATTCGGCCATCGAGTCGGCCTTGCCGAGAGATTCGAGGATCGGCTGCCCGATGCTTTCATAGGCCAGCGCCCCGATGGCATAGCCCAGAAGCCCGCCCAGAACCGAGGTGACCAGCGCCACCAGCGCCACCAGCCACGCGCGCGAGGGCCGGGCGAGGATCATCGGAATCATCAGCACGTCGGGCGGAATCGGAAAGACCGAGCTTTCCACGAAGGACACGCCGCCAAGCACCCAAAGGGCGCGGGGATGGTCCGCCATTCGGATCGTCCAGTCGTAAAGCCGTCTGAGCATGGGCGAAAAGCCTTGTTCGCTTGGGGTGTGACCTCTGATCACGGCGGGGCGGAGGGGTCAAGCCCGCGCGGGAGAAAAAAGCCCGCGACCCTCTGGACGCGGGCGCATCGCTTGGCTAAAACCCCAATCCGGGCCCAAGTGGCGGAATGGTAGACGCAGGGGATTCAAAATCCCCCGGTAGCAATACCGTGAGAGTTCGAGTCTCTCCTTGGGCACCAAAGACTTAGCTGGTTTCGACAGTCACCGGGAATTCGCGCGAAACCACACCCCGAAACCACTTTCTTGTTCCGTTTCCGTTCTGTTCCGATGCCATGACGCGTGGTTTTGTGACGGTTCGGCGGGGGCGCCTCTGGTGGCCTGTGCCGTGAATGGCCGGAACGTGCAGAACGGGATGCCGTTGGGTGGGGAGTGTCACAGTCAGGACAGGTTTCATGGCCTGCGCGCGGGCAAAGAGCCGCGCCATTTGGGTCTGCGTACCCGGAAACGAAAACAGCCGTCCGAAATACGGACGGCTGTTGTGCCTGTGGTCAATTCTTGGCCGGGGTCAGACTGCGCTCGGTTTTTTCTTGCGAAAGCGCATCGCGCCGAGGCCGCCAACTCCGGCCAGCAAAAGCAGGGCCGATGCCGGTAGCGGGACCGGAGACGCGTCAAGTCTTACGTTTGCGTAAACCGTTGTGGCGGTGCCGAGAATCAGATCGATGCCCTGATCGAACATCACGGTGTACTGACCGCCGTTCCCGAAACCGATCGTGAATTCGTGCTGATCCCAGACAAGCGCACCAAGAGAAATGGAGCCAGCGAGGTTGATGAAACCGCCGCCACCGACGCTGGATGCGGACCCGCCGGGATCCGCGAAGGCCAGCGTGGCGTCAACACCATAGACCCCGATCGCACCGAACGGATTATTTGTCTCTGCGGTAATATCGAAAAAAGCGAGCGTCTGGGTTTGACCGGGGTTCAGCGAGAAAGCCGTTCCTTCAAGCCCCAGGTTTTGCATGACGGTCACATCACAGCCAAGGCATGCCGATATATCGTTCACCTCGGTGTCCGTGCCGACCAGAAAATCAACTGTCGCGGCGTAAGCCGAACCTGCTGTCAGGCCTACCGCAAGAACCGCACTTTTGCATATATTTAAGAAACTCATGGAAATCCCCTAATTTTCTTCGAGTTATTTTGCGTGATTTCTTCATGCCACAATTTCACCACATTTGCCATGAAATCTTTGATGTTTTTATCCTGTTCCCGTGCGTGGGCGTCATATGTGCCTGAAAAATGGGATATGGACAGGTTTCAAAACCCCCGACGACAAGACCGCGAGCGTTCGGCTCTCATCCTGGGCAGCAGAGGTCCCGAGGCCGGTTTATGCGTCTGGCGCAGCGCCGGGACGGAATGTGGCGATTTTGTGATTGGCGCGGTCCGATTCGGGCCATTTGTTTCCAAAAAGGCACCTTTCAGGGAATATTCTGGATATTGATCGCGAATTAACCATTTGGTCTGAGGTTGGCACCTCAAATATGACCAAACTGTGGCCAGTTTCCCCGCGTTTCCAATTTGGAAACAATCAAGTGGATTTACGGCTTTTGGTTCTCACGGAGTTTTTGTAAAACTAAACAAAAACAATACTTTATTTCATAATCGCGGCTTTCATTCTGGAAGCGGTTCGGATTGAAAATTGCAACCTATGGTAAAATTTCAGGCCTGTCTGGTCGCATGCTTCCCTATTGTTGCCAGCTTTCTGACAAATTTCACTTTTTTTGCCACAAACGCTGCCGTATGCAGGGATGTGCCCAACTGGGGGGTATACATTGGCCGTGGGGGCGGCCGCTGAACTGTCAGTGCCCGATTGCAGGGTGCGGGGGAGGCGTATGCCGAGTGTGTCTGTTTCGTCGCGCAAGGTAGCTGCCATTTTGGAATACGAGTAAGCGGGACATTTGCGCCCGTTTTAAGTGGTCCATCAAACTCTGCACGTTTCCCTGTCAGTCCGGCACGGCTGAAGTGACAACCAGCGGACGTGCACGAGCGCGCGCCGCGTCGGGACGAGAGACGCGACCGGGTGCTTCCCGCGTGTAACGAGGAGTTCGATGATGACGTATTTTGCCACTTACGGGACTGTGAACCTGATTTACCTGGGAAATTTCGCAAGCACCGACACGTCCGAGTATAATTATACGTCAGAGAAGGCCTCGGCGCTGAACGGGGTGCAGGTCGATTATACCCAGATGCAGATCGTCGAAGCCTCGTTCAAGGACGCCAGGAGCGATGGCGTCGTCAATGACGACGATTACGGCACCTACGACAAGCTGACCTACGATCTGGGCGGCGGATCGGTCACCAACCAGACCGATGGGACGCTCGAGGCTAATGTCACGCTGGAACTGGCCGACGGCACGACCAAGACGGTCGATGTGGTGATGATGCAGCAGACCAATGGCGATCTGTTCATCTCGGATCTGAATAACGACGGCACGCTGGACAACCTTCAGATTTCGGGGGTCACCGTCAACCAGATCACCGGCGATTGCTATTCGGGCTGGTATTCGAACCAGTCGGTCGATGGCAGCGCGATCGTGGCACCGGTGCCGCAGCAGGACGGTATCGTCGAGGGCACCAATGCGGGCGAGGTGATTGATCTGGCCTATACCGGCGATCCCGAGGGCGACATGATCGACGCGGGCGATGCGGTGCTGGCCGGGCAGTCGGGCGATATGGATATCGTTGATGCGCGCGGCGGCGACGACCGGGTCGAGGCCGGGGCGGACGATGACGTGGTGTATGCCGGATCGGGCAACGATACCGTGCTGGGCGAGGGCGGCGACGACACGATCTATGGCGACAGCAGCCTGGGCGAGGGCGGTTCCGCCGAAATGGTGCGCGAGAGTTTCGAGTGGGACAAGATCGCCGACACCAACGGCGGATCGGGCACTGTGGACAGGGGCGATCCGCTGAATGGCGGGGTGACCCAGAACACCGGCAATGTCGATGTGACCTTTTCCGTGGTGAGCGCGACCAGCGGCGTGCGGACTGAGTTTGCCGACAACCAGCAGAAGGTGCATTCGATCACCGATGACGGCAACGGTGTGGATGCCTACAGTTCGATGTCCTCGGAACTGGACGGCAGTTACGGCAAGGCGACCTACGCGTTCGATTTCTCGAAGGAAGTCGAGAATATTTCCTTCCGAATCAACGATATAGATGGCGACGGTGTGGTCAAGATCTACGCCTATGACGCCGATGGAAACAAGCAGGAACTGGATATCGACGCCGGGTCCCGCCTGGAGGTGTCGGACAAGGACGGGGTCGCCGGGACCGAGGTGATCGACAGCAAGGGCGGTTACAAGGAAGACTATGCGCCGGAATACTCGGCGCTGGTGAACATCGCCGGACCTGTGGCGCGCATCGAGGTCGTTCATCTTGAGAACGGTCCGAACAATTCCGGCATCAACATCACCGACATGTATTACGACGCCCCGGCGGGCAGTGTCGATGACGGCGTGGCCGGTGACGATTCGCTGATCGGCGGGGATGGCAACGACGTCATCTATGGCGAAGGCGGCGACGACACGCTGGAAGGCGGGGCCGGGAACGACCTGTTGTATGGCGATCAGACGCCGGCGGATGCGGTTCTTCCGCAGGAAAAGGTGCTGGAATGGGACAGCATCGGCGCCGCGGGCACGTCGATCAGCGAAGGGTCGCCGGTGTCGGTGGACATGGGCGGAATCACCGCGACGATCAGTTTCGACCAGCAGGATTACGGCGCCACCGCCAAGACCTCGACCGAGGCGCAATATGTCGACTCCGGGGAAGCCTATGACGCCAATTCGGCGCTGGAACTTTTTGGCAAGGGCGGGGAGCGTGCCGGGGTCGTGGATGACACCTCGACCACGCGGATCGACTTTGCGGCGACCGACACGGCGCTGTCCGGCGAGGTGCAGAATGTTTCGTTCCGGATCAACGATATCGACAAGGCGACGAGGGGCGACAACCACAAGGATATCGTGACGATCCGCGCCTATGACGCCGAAGGCAACCTGCTGGATGTCACCATGACGCCCGCCGGAACCGTGAACGTGACCGGCGATACCGCGACGGGCACCTCAGAGGATTATGGCGGCAGCGTTTCGCCCGCCGATGCGACCGGCTCGATCGAGGTCGAAATCGCCGGTCCGGTGGCCCGCGTCGAGATCGACTATGACAATGCCGACGTCACCGACCAGAAAATCTGGGTCTCGGATGTGCATTTCGAGACGATACCGGTGGAGGCCAGTGATGGGAGTGCGGGCAACGACCTGCTGAAAGGCGGGGCCGGCGACGATACGCTTTATGGCGACGGGGGCGACGATACCCTGCTGGGCGGGGATGACGACGATTCCCTTATGGGCGGCGACGGCGACGATGAGTTGTCGGGCGACGATGGCGACGATTTCCTCGATGGCGGCACCGGAAACGACACGCTGACCGGCGGCGACGGAGCGGACACGATCTACGGGCATGACGATGCCGATTACATCGTCGGCGGCAGTGCGGGCGATCATGTGGATGGTGGCGCTGGCGGGGACGACAATGACACGCTGGACCTGAGCGGCGCTGGCCCGTTGCGCGTGGTCGACGAAACGCTGGACGCGGACGGCAATTCCACCTCGGGGACGGTCGAGTTCCTGAATGCGGATGGCACGGTCTCGGGCAGCATGACCTTTACCGAGATCGAAAACCTGATCCGGCCCGAGAATCTGGGCCCGGATGCGGTGGACGACACCGCCTCGGTGGATGAAGACAATTCCGTCACCATCCCGGTGCTGGGCAACGATACCGACCCGGAAACCGATACATTGTCGGTGACGGGAGCCAGCGACGGCGCCAACGGGACGACGGTTGTGAACCCGGACGGGACGATCACCTATACGCCCGACCCGGATTTCAACGGCACGGATTCCTTCACCTACACCGTTTCGGATGGCAATGGCGGCACCGATACCGCCACGGTGAATGTGACGATCAACGCGGTGAATGACGATCCGCTGGCGCAGGACGATACGGCGACCACCGATTTCGAATCCGATGTCACCATTCCGGTGCTGGGCAACGATACGGATGTGGACGGGGATACGCTGAGCGTGACGGATGTCACCGATCCGGCCAATGGCAGCGCCGTGATCAATGCCGACGGAACGATCACCTATACCCCGGATGCCGGATTCAGCGGCGAGGACAGTTTCAGCTATACGGTCAGCGACGGAAATGGCGGCACCGATACTGCAACGGTGACAGTGAGCGTGGCCGAACGTTCGCTTGATGGCATTGTCCAGGGCACCGATGGCGACGATTTGATCGATGCGACCTACACGGGCGATCCCGAGGGCGACATGATCGACGCGGGCGACGCGATTCTGCCGGGCGAAGGCCCAGACGACGATATCGTGCGGGCTGGCGATGGCGACGATACAGTGATTGCCGGTCCGGGCGATGACGATGTCGATGCCGGCGCAGGAAACGACAGCGTCCTGGGCGGGGAGGGTAACGACAGTCTGCAAGGTATGGCCGGACAGGACACCCTGGACGGTGGTGCAGGCGACGACACTCTGGACGGTGGCGACGACGACGATCGTCTGATCGGCGGCGATGGCCGTGACAGCGTGATCGGCGGCGACGGGGACGACTGGATCGACACCAGTGGAAGTCAGAACGTCAATGACCATGAAACCTTTGTCGGCGTGCCCTTCGAAACCGGCGACGACCAGCTGGATGACAAGGACACCGTGCATGGTGGCGCCGGGAACGACACGATCTTCACCGGTGACGACGCAGACAGCATCACCGGCGGTGCGGGCGATGATGTTATCGATGGCGGGCTTGACGACGATACGATCTATGGCGGCGACGGAGATGATTACATCAACGGCAACCTGGGATCGGACGTGATCTATGGCGGCGATGGCAACGATACGATCGAAGCCGGTATAGACGCTTTCTCGGATTACGTGGGCGATGATCCCAACCTGCCGAACGCGTTCCTGATCGACCCGGCGACGGGCTTGCCCGCCACCAGCGACCCCAATCCCGATGACGGGCGCGATTTCGTCGATGGCGGGGCCGGGGACGACCTGATTTTTACCGGCGACGATGCCGATACGATCTATGGCGGTACCGGCAACGATACGATCAACGCAGGGATCGACGACGATTATGTCGAAGGGAACGAGGGTGACGATTCGATCACCGGCAGCCATGGGTCGGACACGATCTATGGTGGCGACGGCAACGATACGATCTGGGGTGGTTTCGGCAACGATCCCATTCCCGGTGTCGTCGGCGAATTGCCCGATGCGATAGACCCGGTGCCCGACAATGGCCGGGATTACATCGATGGCGGTGACGGTGACGACCTGATCTATGGCGAGGACGACAACGACACGCTGCTGGGCGGTGCGGGTAACGACACCATCGATGGCGGTGTCGACGATGACCTGATCTATGGCGAGGATGGCGATGACAGCCTGATCGGCGGTCAAGGTGACGACACGCTGCTGGGTGGGGCCGGCAACGACACCATCGACGGCGGCATCGGCGATGACCTGATCTATGGCGGGGACGGCGATGACAGCCTGATCGGTGGTGACGGCAACGACACGCTGATCGGCGGTGCCGGGAACGATACGCTCATTGGCGGCGCGGGTCAGGACGACCTGATCGGGGGAGCGGATCGCGACTATTTCACCGGGATTACGGCGGGAGATGTGGTCGACGGCAACGAAACCACCACCTCGGGCGACCCGGCGGACGATTACGACACGCTGGATCTGAGGGGAGCGGCCGAGGCGGAGAACCCCGGAGGGAGCCTCAAGGTCCATTACATCACGCCCGATCAGGAAAACGGTTATGTCGAGTTCAAGGATGCCGATGGCGTCGTGACCGGCACGATGACCTTCTCGAATATCGAGAACATCATCCCCTGTTTTACGCCGGGCACGGTGATTGCCACGCCGAAGGGCGAGCGCCTGGTCGAGGATCTGCAAGCCGGCGACCGGATCATCACCCGCGACAACGGCATCCAGGAAATCCGCTGGCTGGGCCGGCGCGATTTGCAGGGCCGCGAACTGTTGCAGGCGCCGCATCTCAAGCCGGTGCTGATCCGGGCCGGATCGCTTGGGCATGGGGTGCCCGAGACGGATATGGTTGTCAGCCCGAACCACAGGGTGCTGATCAACAACGACCGGACCGCGCTTTATTTCGAGGAGCGCGAGGTTCTGGCTGCGGCCAAGCACCTGACCGGTCTCGATGGGGTGGATGCGGTCGAGGCCAGTTCGGTCAGCTATATTCACTTCATGTTCGACCAGCACGAGGTGGTTCTGTCGAACGGGGCCTGGACCGAAAGCTTCCAGCCCGGTGAGCAGACCATGGACGGCATGGGCACGGCGCAGCGCGACGAGATTTACGATCTCTTCCCCGAATTGCGCGATGCCGAGGGTCTGGGATCGTACCAGGCGGCGCGCCGTTCGCTGAAAAAGCACGAAGCGAAACTTCTGGTGAAATAAGGTTTGCAGCTGGCCGGTACGCCCTTGGGGCGTGCCGGTCCCTTGGAAACGGGGAAGGGGCTGTCCTGTTTTCCTGACGTGGATAATCCCGGCTTTTGGCCGGGATTATCTCGTTTTCACAAACAATAACGCCGCTACCGTCCGGTGCGCGCGCGCCATGCGGCCCAGGCTTCGGGGGTGTCCAGATCGGTCGTTGCCCGGTTTTCCGGGAGGGGCAGGGCGGTGACCTCTTCGCGCGCGAGAACCGCGCGCGCGCCATGATCGCCTGTGACATGCGCCAGCGCGGGGAACAGGCGGGCGGGAAAGATCACCGGATGGCCGGGGCGGCCAGCGCTGTCCACGGCGCGGATTGCGCGGTCCGGCTGGCCGGAAAAGGCCGCCAGCAGTTGCGCCAGATCGTCCTGTTGCAGATCCGGCAGGTCGGCCAGAAGCACCATGAGCCCGGTCGCGCCACGTTCTTGCGCCCAACGTGCCCCGGCGCGCAATGAGGCGGCGATCCCTTCGGCGGCTTGGGGGACGTCCTGCACGGTCAGCCTGTCGGAGGGCTCCAGCACGGCGCGGCGGGCGGTGTCGCCGGGGGGCAAGGTCACCAGCACCCCGGCCCCGCTGGCCAGCGCCATGCGGACCTGCCGCGCCAGGAGCGGTTGGCCGTCCACCTGTTCGAGCAGCTTGTCGCGCCCGCGCATCCGGGACGAGGCCCCGGCAGCGGGAATCAGGATGGCGACGTCGGGCATGTCATCTCCGTTGTCGGGGGGGGGCGCTGCCCCTCTTGGCCTTCGGCCAATTCACCCCGGGATATTTCTGCAAGAAGAAAGACGAGGGTTGTCCTTCTTCCGGTTCAAAATATCCGCGCCGGGGGCATCCGGCCAGCGGGAACTTGCGCGCCGCCGGATCAGCCGCGCATGCGGGCGCCGTCGGCGTCGAACAGCGGTGTGGCGATCAGGCGGGCGGGGCGCATCTGGCCGAGGATTTCGATTTCGGCCTGCCGCCCGTCCTGTACCTGTCCGGCCGGGATCAGCGCCAGCGCGATGGATTTGCCGGTGTGGTGGGAATAGCCGCCCGAGGTGCAGAAGCCCTGGACCGTGCCGTCGATCCAGACGGGTTCGTAGGCGTTGACGTCGGCATCGTCGGCGTCCACCTCGAACGCGGCCAGCCTGCGGGCGGGGCCGGTTTCGCGTTCGGCCTGCGCGGCGGCGCGGCCGATGAAATCGGTGTCTTTCGTGAAGCTGATGAACCGGTCCAGCCCGGTTTCCGCCGGGGTGTAATCGGGCCCGTATTCCAGCAGCCATGCGCCGAAGAACCTGTCGAGCCTCAGCGACATCATCGCGCGCATCCCGAAGGGGCGCATTCCGTGGGCCTGCCCCGCGGTCCAGAGCGTTTCCCACAGGGCGCGCTGCGCCATCGGATCGCAGTAGATTTCATAGCCCAGATCGCCGGTGAAGCTGACCCGCTGCACGAGGCAATCCACCATGCCGATACATGCGTGGCGGATATCCATGAATTTCATGTCCGATATCGGGTCGCGCGTGCAGGCGGACAGAACCTCGCGCGCTTTGGGCCCGGCGATCTGGAAGCCGGTGAGACGGTCCGAGATGTTTTCGACATGCACGCCCTCGGCTTCGTTCTGCTGGAACCAGCGCATGTGATAGGCCTGCGCGCCGTAGGATGCGGTGAGCTGGAAGGTGGTTTCGTTGAGGCAGGACACGGTAAAATCACCGATGATCCGGCCTCTGGGGCTGAGCATCGGGGTCAGCGACAGGCGCCCCGGTTTCGGGATGCGCCCGGCCATGATCCGGTCGAGCCAGGCGCGGGCGTTCGGGCCGGTCACGAGGTATTTGCCGAAATTCTGCACCTCGTTGATGCCCACCGCCTCGCGCACGGCCTTGACCTCGCGGGCGGTGGCCTGAAACGCGTTGGAGCGGCGGAAGCTGGGGGTTTCGAAGCGCGGTTCGTCGGGGGCTGCGAAATAATTGGGCACCTCGAGCCCGTATTGGTGGCCCCAGACCGCGCCGAGGCTGTCGAACACGTCATACATGGGGGTCTGGCGGAAGGGGCGTGCGGCGGGCAGTTCCTCGTTCGGGTAGGAGACCGAAAAGCGTTTCTGGTAGTTCTCGATCACCTTGGGGCGGGTGTAGCCCGGTGTGATCCAGTCGCCATAGCGGGCCACGTCCATTGCCGATACGTCGCGTTCGCATTCGCCCTCCACCATCCATTGCGCCAGCATCAGGCCGACGCCGCCGCCTTGGGAAAAGCCCGCCATCACCGCGCAGGCCGACCAGTAATTGCGCAGCCCCGGCACCGGGCCGACCAGCGGGTTGCCGTCGGGGGCAAAGGTGAAGGGGCCGTGGATCACCGATTTGACGCCCGCGCGTTCCAGCGCCGGGAAGCGGCGATAGGCAAAGGCGATGCTGTCCTCGATCTTGTCGAAATCGTCGGGCAGGAGTTCGTGGCCGAAAGTCCACGGCGTGCCGTCCACCGCCCAGGGGCGGCAGGGTTGTTCGTAGAACCCGATGCACAGCCCGCGCCCCTCTTGCCGCAGATAGGATTCTCCGGCCGGGTCCATGACATGGGGGTGTTCGCCGCCCGCGTCGATGATGGCGGCGATTTCGGGGACCTCCCCGGTGACGATATATTGGTGCTCCATCGGGTGCAGCGGCAGGTAGAGGCCCGCCATGGCCCCCACCTCGCGCGCCCAGAGACCGGCGGCGTTGACGAGGTGTTCGGCGTGGATGGTGCCCTTGTCGGTCACCACGTCCCATGTGCCGTCGGGGCGCTGATTGGTTTCATGCACATGGCAATGGGTTTCGATGCTGGCCCCGCCCATGCGCGCCGCGCGGGCATAGGCATGGGTGGTGCCGGACGGGTCGAGGTGGCCATCGAGCGGATCGTAAAGCGCGCCGATGATCCCGTCGGTATTGGTAACGGGGGCGATTTTGGCGATCTCTTCGGGGGTGACGATTTCGGTTTCCAGCCCCATGTAGCGGTGCTTGGCCCGTTCGGCGAGCAGCATGTCGAAGCGGTCCCGATTGTCGGCCAGCGTCACGCCGCCGACATGGTGCAGCCCGCATGAGAGGCCGGTGATCTCTTCGAGTTCCTTGTAGAGCCTGATCGTATAGCCCTGAAGCGCGGCCATGTTGGTATCGCCATTGAGCGTGTGAAATCCGCCCGCCGCGTGCCATGTGCTGCCGCTGGTCAGGTCCGAGCGTTCGATCAGCATCACGTCGGACCAGCCGAGTTTCGTCAGGTGATAGAGCACACTGCATCCGACGACTCCGCCGCCGATCACGGCCACACGGGTAGTGGTTTTCATGGGGGGCCTCCTGCTGCTTGTCGGGATCAGAGTGGGGCGTGCGGGAGGGCCGGGCATGTCGGAAAACGACAATGGGTGTCGCTGTTGGTTTATCGTGGGCCCGGAGCGGGGCGATGCGATATCCCGGTGCGGACTTGTACCCTTGCGACCAATCATGTCGTGAACCGGCAACATTCGGGCCGGCAAGGGCGTCAGGCTGGTTGCGAAACAGCCGGGGAACAGGACATGAAAACCCACGCACAGGCCGTCGTCATCGGCGGGGGCGTTATCGGATGCTCGATCCTCTACCATCTGAGCAGGGCGGGATGGAACGATGTCGTGCTGCTGGAGCGCGACGAGCTGACCAGCGGCAGCACATGGCATGCGGCGGCCAATATTCACGGGCTGCATGACAGCGCCAATATCAGCCGTTTGCAGCATTACACGATGACGCTCTACAACCGGCTGGAAGAGGAAACCGGCCAGTCCTGCGGCGTGTTCCAGCCCGGCAGCCTGTACCTGGCGCAGACCGAGGCGCGCGAGCATCAGTTGCGCCTGCAAGCCGCCAAGGCGGACCTCTATGGCATGAATTTCAGCGAGATCGGCCGCGAGCAGGCGCAGGAGCTTCACCCGCTGGTCAATTTCGACGGTATCCGCTGTATCATGTGGGAACCCGACGGCGGCAATGTGGACCCGTCGGGCGTGACCAATGCCTATGCCGTGGGCGCGCGCCAGCGGGGGGCGGAGATCCATCGCTTTACCCCGGTGACGGCCACGGTGCAGCAGCGCGATGGCACCTGGATCGTGGAAATCCCAAAGGGCGAGATTCGCACGCCCTGGGTGATCAACGCCGCCGGGCTGTGGGGGCGCGAGGTGGCGAAGCTGGCCGGGGTCGATGTGCCGCTGCAACCGACCGAGCATCAGTATTTCGTGACCGAAACCATCGCCGGGATCGCGGGTCTGGACCGGCGTCTGCCCTCGGTCGCGGATCGGGATGGGGAATATTACCTGCGTCAGGAGGGCAAGGGCCTGCTGATCGGCGCCTATGAGCGCGACATGCGGTTCTGGGCCGAGGAGGGCACGCCGCTGGATTTCGCGCATGACCTGTTCCCCGACGATCTGGAACGCATCATGGAAAACGTGATGCGCGCGATGGAGCGGGTGCCGGTGGCCGCCGAGGCCGGGATCAAGCGGGTGATCAACGGGCCGATGATCTGGAGCCCGGACAGCAACGTGATCCTCGGGCCGGTGCCCGAGAAGAAGGGCTATTTCATGTGCGGCGGGATCATCCCCGGATTCAGCCAGTCGGCGGGCATGGGCCTGATGGTGGCGCAGTGGATCACGACAGGCGAGATGCAGTACGACATGTTCGCCTGGGATATGGCGCGGTTCGGGGAATGGGCCAATGACCGCGAATTCGTCAAGGCGAAGGTCAGGGATGTCTATGCCCATCGCTTTGCCATCCATTACCCGAACGAGGAACGCGCGGCGGGGCGTCCGCTGCGCACGCGGCCCGTTTACGAGGTACAGAAACAGATGGGTGCGGTGTTCGGCCTGAATTATGGCTGGGAACATCCGCAATGGTTTGCCGATGCGCCCGGCGTGCAGGACAGCAACGGGTTCACCCGGCAGAACTGGTGGGGACCGGTGGGCGAGGAATGCAGGATGCTGCGCGCGCGGGCGGGCATCATCGACATCTCGAACTTTGCCAAATACCGGGTCAGGGGGCCGGGGGCCGAGGACTGGCTGAATGCCGTCTTTGCCAACACCATGCCCAAGGGCGTGGGGCGGTCCTGCCTGACGCCGCTGATTTCCGTGCGTGGCGGGATCGCGGGGGATGCCACGGTGACGCGGGTGGCCGGGGATGAATTCCGGGTGATCAGCTCGGGCATGGCGGAACGCTATCACAAGCGGTTCTTCGATATGGTGCCGCTGCCCGAGGGCACGGGTTTCGAGAGCATGACCGAGGCGATCTGCGGCTTTAACGTGGCCGGGCCGAAATCGCGCGAGATGCTGCAGGGGCTGACCGATGCCTCGCTGGCAACCGGGGATTTCCCGTTCATGCGCTCGCAACAGATCACGGTGGCGGGGGTCGAATGCCTTGCGCTGCGGGTCAGTTTTACCGGCGATCTGGGGTGGGAGTTGCACTGTGCGACCGAAGATCAGGCGCAGCTTTACGCCGCGCTGCTGGAGGCCGGGAAAGAGGTGGGTGCGGGTCCGGTGGGCGCGCGGGCGCTGATGTCGATGCGGATCGAAAAGGGCTATGGCTCGTGGAGCCGCGAATACAGTCCGGAATACTGGCCGCATGAGGTGGGGTTGGCCGCGCTCTGCAAGATGGACAAGGATTTCCTGCACAAGGACGCGTTGCAGGAGGCGCTGCAAAAACCTGCGCGCGAGGATCTGGTGCTGATCGCGGTGGACGAGGCGGAGGTGATGGCCTCGAACGCGGATGCCACGGGGGGCGAGCCAATCCGCAAGGACGGCGTGCCGGTGGGGCGTGTGACCTCGGGGACCTATGGCTACAGCGTGGGGATGAGCCTTGCGCTTGGCTATGTCAGACACGGGATGGCGGCGCCGGGCGACGCGGTGGAGGTGATGATCCTCGGCCGTCCGCACAAGGGGCGGATCCTGCACGAGCCGCCATTCGATCCGAGGGGCGAGAGATTGCGGGCGTGAGGGGGCTCACGACATGGCGTCTGTGGTTTAAGGCCGGGGTGCAATGGCACGATTTCTTGAAAAGAAATCGGAGCGGAAACTTTTCAAGTTTCCGGCTGTCGTGCCCGGAGGACGGTCACAATTTGCGGATTTTCAGCTTGGTGATGCGGTTGTCGGATTTCGCGGCGACCTCGAAATGGAAGCCGTGGAAGCTGAACACCTGGTTGACCTCGGGAATCATCTGGGCCTCGTGGATGACCAGACCGGCGATGGTGTTGGCCTCGTCATCGGGCAGGTTCCAGTCGGTGGCGCGGTTCAGATCGCGGATCGTCATCGCCCCGTCGACAAGGAAACGGTTGTCGTCGCTGCGCCGGATCGGGTGTTCGGCGTCGGGGTCGAATTCGTCGGTGATTTCGCCGACGATCTCTTCGAGGATGTCTTCCAGCGTGATCAGCCCCTGAAGCGTGCCGTATTCGTCCACCACCAGCGCGAAATGGCTGCGCATGCGCAGGAACTGGCGCATCTGGTCGTCGAGCGTGGTGGTTTCGGGCACGAAATAGGGCTTCATCGCCACGTCGCAGATATCGAACTGCTCGAGCGCCTCGGCGCTGACGTTCTCGCCGCCCATCACCAGCTTGTACATGGCGCGCAGCAGATCCTTGGAATGGACCACGCCGATGATGTTGTCGGGGTCGTCGCGATAGACGGGCAGGCGGGTGTGACTGGATTGCAGGCACTGATCGAGGATCGCCCGCGGAGAGTTTTCGGCGTCGATCATCTCGATCTGGCTGCGGTGGAGCATGATTTCCTCGACCGCGCGTTCGCCGAGATCGAGCGCGCCAAGGATACGGTCACGATCCTCTTTTTCGACCACGCCTTCGGAGTGGCCCAGATAGAGCGCGCCGGCGATTTCCTCGCGCACGGCCAGAATCTGGCTGTCGGGGTCGGTTTTCACGCCGAAGACGCGCAGCACCCCGCGCACCAGCAGCCGCACGGCGCTGACCACGGGGGAGAAGACCCGCACCACCACACGGATCACCGGCGCGGCGCGCGCGGCGGCGGCCTCGGCATTGGTGATGGCATAGGTCTTGGGCAGCACCTCGGCGAAGACCAGCACCAGAAGGGTCATGACCAGCGTGGCCAGTGCGACCCCGGATTCCCCGAACAGCCGGGTGAACATGGCCGTGGCCAGCGAAGTGGCGAGGATGTTCACGAGGTTGTTGCCCAGAAGAACCGAGCCGATCAGCCGCTCGTTATCCTCGGTGATGTCGAGCGCCTGTTGCGCGCCGGTATCGCCCTTGTCGGCACGGGCGCGCAGTTTGCCGCGCGAGGCGGCGGTGAGCGCGGTCTCGCTGCCCGAAAACAGGCCCGACAGCACCAGAAGTGTCAGGATCGCCGCAGCCGTGATCCAGAAGGCGGCATCGAGTGTCAGTGATGATGGTTCCATGAAGCAGGGCGTCCGTTTGTCCAATAGCGGTTATGGGGCGCGGGCGGGCGGCAATCAAGGGAGGAATGCCATGATGCCGGGCGATCCGGGGCCACATGATGCATCGGTGCTGTGCGTCGTCGGGGTGGCGCGGGCGGCGATGTGACGCTTGTGGCGGGTTATGGATCGTCCGGGGGGGGCGTGCCACCCGATTTGCGCCGTGCGGCCACCGCCAGCGGATGATGCTGCTGCACCAGATCGCGCAGGCGTTCTTCGAGCACATGGGTGTAAATCTCGGTCGTGGCGACATCGGCATGGCCCAGAAGTGTCTGGATCGCGCGCAGGTCGGCCCCGTTGGCCAGCAGATGCGTGGCAAAGGCATGGCGCAGCGTATGCGGCGTGACCTTGGCCGGAGAGACCCCGGCGTCGACGGACAACTCCTTGATCAGCGTGTAGAAGCGGTGCCGGGTCAGGTGCCCGGCCTTGCCGGTCGATGGAAACAGGAAGGGTGACGGTGCACGCCCCTTTTCGCGGGCTTTGTCCTGCGCGGCGTCGCGGATCGTCAGCCATTCGGCCAGCCGGTCGCGCGCATCGGGAGACAGGGGAACCATGCGTTCCTTGCCGCCCTTGCCCTTGATCAGCAGCATCTGCGGATCGCCGCGCGCGGCGGCGACGGGCAGGGCGACCAGCTCGCTGACCCGCATGCCGGTGGCATAGAGCAATTCCATCAGGCAGGTGTTGCGCGCACGCTCCGCGTCCGAGCGGCCATGGCTGCACGCGGCGGCAAGCAGGCGGTCGACCTCCTCTTCGCTCAGTGTTTTGGGCAGTTTCCTGTCGCGGCCCGGCCCCTTGATGCGGATTGCCGGATTGTCCTCGCGCAGGCGGTCGTCAAAGGCGAAGCGGTAAAGCTGTTTGATGGCCGACAGGCGGCGGGCGCGGGTGGACCGGGCCAGCCCTTGCGCATCGCAATGGATGAGGTAGTTTTCGATGTCCTGTTGCGTGGCGCGCGGAATATCGAGTGCCTGGGAGGTCAGCCAGGTGTCGAAATCCGCCAGATCGCGGGCATAGGCCTGCAAGGTGTTCTGCGCTGCGCCCAGTTCGGCGGCCTGCGCCTCCAGAAAGGTCGAAATCCAGCGTCGCCCCGTGTCCGGCACGGTCTCAGCCCCGGCTTTCGAGCAGCAGCAGTTGCAAGGCCGCGCGGCGGGCGGTGTCCTCCAGCCCGACGGCGCGCAGGGTGCTCAGGGCGTCGGTTATTTCGTCGAAACCGCGAGGGCCCGCGCGATCCAGCGACAGGGCGGCAGTCAGGATTGCCTGGCCCAGCTTGCCGCTGTTCAGCAACCCGGCATAGGCCGGGGCGGGGCCCGAGGCGGTGAAGGCCGCGACGATGGACCGTTCCAGTTCGGTTTTTGCCTGATCGGCAGGCGGTGCCCCACGGGCCAGACCGGCCAGGAAGGGCAGTGTTTCCCCGGCTTTGGGCGCGGCGCTTTCATAGGCGGGCGACAGAAGGGCGATGCGCAGGGCCAGCGCGGCGGCGGGCCCATCGGGGAGCGGTTGCGCGATCAGGGCCTCGCCGAAGAGTTCGGCAAAGGCGATTTGCAGGCCTTGCGCCCGCATCGCGCGCCATGCGGCGGGCAGGGTGGCGGCGATCCGCTCGGGGGCGGCGCTGCTCAGGGCGCGATCGAAATCCTGTATCGCGGCGACCCTGTCCCACACGCCGCCCGAGGCGGCGGGTTTGCGCTCGGTATAAAGGCCCAGCAGGCGGTTGGACGGTAATGCGCCGGCCTGCGCCAGACGTTCGGCGGCTTCGAGCCGGGCCTTCCAGCCGGCGGTGGGGCGCAGGTCGGCCATGGCATAGGCGCGCGGCAAGCCGCCGGTGGGCAGGGGGCGGCCCATGGCCTCGTACAGGCGGAAGGTCAGGGGCGTCATCTCTGGCGGCGGGGCCAGTGCCGGGCCGTTGTCGATGGTTTCCGGGTCCAGAAACTGCCCCAGAAGATCGGCGTGCAACGGCGTCAGAAGCCCGAGCGCCTGCGCCGTTTCATAGGTGAGCGCGGCGGTCTGCCAATCCCCTGCGCGGGCGGTGCAAAAGATGCGCGCGCTGTAGCGGGGACTCAGCGAAGGGCGCTTGGCCAGGGCGGCGCAGGGGGCGTCCTCGGCCCCGGCGAGCAAGGACAGGTCCAGCCATCGGTCGAACAAGGGTTCGGTCTCGGAGCCGGCACGCTCCATCAGGGCCAGAGCGGGATCGACCGCTCCGAATTTGCTGAGCGCATCCAGTCGCGCCTTGAGAAAACCGGCATCGGTTCCGGCATCGGCGGGAGCGTCGGCCTCGGCCAGCAGCAGCGTGTAGTAAAGCGCCTGCATGGCGGGCAAGGGGGTGGCGGGCAGGTTGGACAGTTGCGCGCTGAGCCGGGCTGTGGTGCTGGCCTGCCATAGCGTCGTGGGCAATCCGGTGGTCGATCCGGGCAGCAGCCCGACCGAATCGGATTGTTGCGCGTCGAGCGGCATCACCGTCACGCGGGGCACGGTCACACCGTCGGCCACCGGCGGGGCGTTGAGCGGCACAGCCAATGGGGCCGCAACATTGACCGATACCGGTTCGTCCAGCCAGTCGATGGCCGATAATGGCTCTTGCGCCTGCGCGGCGGGAACCGTCAATAGCGATACAAGGAGGGCTTTAGCCTGTCTCAAGTATGATTTCCTGGCGAATCTCATTGCTGGGCGGAGAGAAATCCGCACCGAAGAAAGGTCCGATATAAGCATAGCCCACAAGCGCGATAAACGCCAGAATGGCGAGGTAAAACAGCCATTTGATCAGTCTGAACATGTTGGGCCTGCCTGTATTGGTCCGTATTTTTTCCAACTTTATAACTGGCATTTCAGACAAGATCACGTCATTCAGTGGCGAGATCCCGAATTTTGGCAGGGGAGCGCCTACAGTGAGTGCACCAGAGCAGTGGAAGCTGAAGAAAACCGTCGTTCTGGTCGGCATGATGGGGGCGGGGAAAACAGCGGTGGGCAAGGCTCTGGCGGCCGATCTCGGGGTGCCTTTCCTGGATTCTGATGCCGAGATCGAGCGGGCGGCGGCGATGAGCATCGCCGAGATTTTCGCCCGCGACGGCGAGGCGTTTTTCCGGGACCGGGAAACAGAGGTGATCGACCGGCTGCTGGAGGGCGAACACGGTATCCTGTCCACGGGTGGCGGCGCGTTTCTGGCTGAAAGAAACCGCAAGCTGATCTCGGACAAGGGGGTGTCGGTCTGGCTGAAGGCCGATCTTCAGCTTTTGTGGAATCGGGTAAAACACAAGAATACCAGGCCCTTGCTGCGCACAGTTGATCCTTATGCGACGCTGCGCGAGATTTACGAGGCGCGCGTTCCGATCTATGGCATGGCCGACCTGAGCGTCGAGGCGCGGCCGGAGTATTCGATCGAGGCGATGGCCGAAAAGGTGCGCGAGGCGCTGGCTGGGCGAGCCGATGTTTTGGAGATGGTGAAATGATGGAAACGGTGCATGTGCCCCTGGGTGAGCGGGCTTATGATATTCATATCGGTCCCGGATTGCTGGAGCGGGCGGGAGAGCTGATTGCGCCTTTGCTGCACCGTCCGCATGTGGCCATAGTGGCGGATGAGCATGTCGCCGAGAATCATTTAACAACGCTTCTTAAGGGTATGGAAGAAAAAGGAATTACCGCGTCGGTGATGACCCTTCCGCAAGGTGAGGCGACGAAATCCTGGCCGCATTTCGAGCGGGTCGTCGAATGGCTTCTGGCCGAAAGGATCGAGCGCAATGACATCGTGATCGCCTTTGGCGGCGGGGTGGTCGGCGATCTTGTGGGCTTTGCCGCGGCGGTGTTGCGGCGGGGGGTGCGGTTCGTGCAGGTGCCGACGAGCCTGTTGGCGCAGGTGGATAGCTCGGTCGGGGGGAAGACCGGGATCAACGCGCCGCAGGGCAAGAACCTGATCGGGGCCTTTCATCAGCCCAGCATGGTGCTGGCCGATACGGCGGTTCTGGGCACCCTGACCGAGCGGGATTACCTGGCCGGGTATGGCGAGGTGGTGAAATACGGGCTGTTGGGAGATTCCGAGTTTTTCCAATGGCTTGAAGAGAATGCTTCACGCGCTGCCGCAGGCGATATGGCGGCCCGGATCGCCGCCGTGAAACGCTCGGTCGAGATGAAGGCCGAGATCGTCGTGCGGGACGAAACCGAACAGGGGGATCGGGCGCTTTTGAATTTGGGTCATACATTCTGCCATGCTTTGGAGGCGGCGACGGGATATTCCGACCGCTTGCTGCATGGCGAGGGGGTGGCCATCGGATGTGCGCTGGCCTTCGAGTTGTCGGCCCGGATGGGGCTGTGCAGCCAAGAGGACCCGAGCCGCGTGCGTGCGCATCTTCGCAACATGAAGATGAAGGTCGATCTGTCTGATATCGAAGGGGAATTGCCGGATGCGGACAGGCTTCTGGACCTCATGGGGCAGGACAAGAAAGTGGTTTCGGGCAAGCTGCATTTCGTTCTGGCGCGGGGCATCGGAGAGGCCTTTGTGACCTCGGACGTGGACGCGGACGCCGTGCGCGGCCTTCTGGCCGAGGCTTTGGCGCAGCGCGGCTGAGTTTCGTACGTTTTGTACGAAGTGTACGCGGGTTTTGTACGAAAACCGGGGTGATCCGTGAAACCTGCGTCCATGTGGGACGCAAACCGGCCTGAAAACCGACTGTTATGCGCCAGCCAGGGCCTGGCTGCTGTGTGGGCGATGTCCGGGCGGGCAGACGGGGTGCGGGACGGTAACGGGATTTTAACGGGTTCCTCCATATCATCTGCAACATGATGCCAATGCGGGCCGGATATCTCAGGTCCGGCATTGTTGGACGCATGACCCTGGAGCGGAGGAACGATTGGACTTGGCCAGCGCCCTGATACAGCGCCTGATATGGCGTTTCCGGTTGGCGGTCGTGGCGGCGCTCAGGCCGTCAGGGCGCCGTGCGGGCGGTGTGATGCGCCGGATGCGCGGCGGGCCGATGCGGGGGCGCGTGGCCTCAGCCGGGGAACCAGTGGCGGGTGCGGTTGGCGAATGCGACCAGCGAGAGCATCACCGGCACCTCGACCAGAACGCCGACCACGGTGGCCAGCGCCGCGCCCGAGCCGAGGCCGAAGAGGCTGATCGCGACGGCGACGGCGAGTTCGAAGAAGTTCGACGTTCCGATCAGCGCGCAGGGGGCGGCCACGTTGAAGGGGATGCGCCACAGCCGCGCAAGGCTATAGGCCAGCGCGAAGATGCCATAGCTTTGCAACAGGAGCGGCACGGCGATCAGGGCGATGACCAGCGGCGTTTCGAGGATCACCTGCCCCTGAAAGCCGAACAGCAGGATCACCGTGACCAGCAGGCCGATCACCGTGACGGGCTTGATCCGGTCGCGGAAGGTGTCGACCGCCGCTTCGCCACCCCGTGCCATGAGGCGTGCGCGGGTCAGCAGCCCGGCGATCAGCGGAATGACGATATAGAGCACCACCGACAGCACCAGCGTTTCCCACGGCACGGCGATGTCGGTAACGCCCAGCAGGAAGGCCACGATGGGCGCGAAGGCGAAAACCATGATCACGTCGTTCACGCTGACCTGCACCAGCGTATAGGTGGCATCGCCGCGCGTGAGTTGCGACCAGACGAAGACCATCGCGGTGCAGGGCGCGGCGCCGAGCAGGATCACCCCGGCCAGGTAGGCCTGTGCTTCGTCGGGCGGGATCAGCCCGGCAAAGACATGGTTGAAGAACAGAACGCCGAGCGCGGCCATGGTGAAGGGCTTGATCAGCCAGTTGACCAGCAGCGTCACGATCAGCCCCTTGGGACGTTCGCCGATGTCGCGCAGGGCGGTGAAATCGACGCCGATCATCATCGGGTAGACCATCGCCCAGATCAGCAGCGCCACCGGCAGGTTGACCGAGGCGATTTCCAGCGCGGCAAGCGTCTGAAAGAGGCCCGGAACGATATTGCCCAGAAGCAGCCCCGCGCCGATGGCCAGCGCCACCCAGAGCGACAGCCAGCGTTCAAAGATGCCCATGACGGGGGGCGTTCGGGGCGGGCATTGATCGGCCATCGCGGGGTCCTTGCGGGTGCGGCTTGGAATTTCGTTATTTTGAGAAGTATCGAAGTGTTTGGGCGGGTGCAACGGTTTCCCGCCGCTCCCCTCGCCGTTTTCCGGTGGCGGGCGGCCCAAAACCCCATGGGCTTTGGGCGCGCGTTGGTTCAGTCCGCCAGTTTGACCAGCGCGTGGCGTTTCTTGCCGGCTGATAGTTTTACGGTGGCTTCTAGGTCTTTGACTTTAATGAAAGGAAAGTCAGGTGTTATGGGTTCGTCGTTCACCATAGCACCTTTTTCTAAGATAAGACGTTTGGCGTCTTTTCCTGTGTCTGCAAGGCGAGCTTCAACGAAAACGGTATTGGCAGCGCAATAGCTTTCGTCGTCGCCGGTTTGGAGCATTTCACCTGTCAAAATTTTAAGATCTTCTCGTTTTAGCTCGAAGGTGGGCAGGTCATCGCCGGTGCCGCCCTTTTCGAACACCTCGCGGGCGGTGGCCTCGGCGGCCTGTGCGGCCTCGGCCCCGTGCAGAAGGGTGGTGACCTCGTTGGCGAGGATCACCTTGGCCTCGTTGATCTCGGAGCCTTGCAGCGCGCCGAGACGGTCGCATTCATCCACGGGCAGTTCGGTGTAGTATTTCAGGAACCGGCCCACATCGGCATCGGTGGTGTTGCGCCAGAACTGCCAGAATTCATAAGGGCTGAGCATGTCGCCGTTGAGCCAGATCGCGCCGCCCGCCGATTTGCCCATCTTGCGCCCGTCCGAGGTGGTCAGGAGCGGCGAGGTGAGGCCGAACACCTCGGTGCCCGACACGCGGCGGGTCAGGTCGATGCCGTTGACGATGTTGCCCCACTGGTCCGAGCCGCCCATTTGCAGGGTGCAGCCATAGCGGCGGTTCAGCTCGAGGAAGTCATAGGCCTGAAGGATCATGTAGTTGAATTCGAGGAAGGACAGGGATTGTTCCCGGTCGAGCCGCGATTTCACCGACTCGAAGCTGAGCATCCGGTTGACCGAGAAATACCGCCCGATATCGCGCAGGAACTCGATGTATTTCAGCTCGTCCAGCCATTCGGCGTTGTTGAGCATCATCGCGCCGGTGCCGTCCTCGTAGGACAGGTAGCGCGCGAACACCTGCTGCATGCCGTCGATATTCTCGGCGATTTGCGACTCGTCCAGCAGGGGGCGTTCATCGGAGCGGAAGGAGGGATCGCCCACCTTGGTGGTGCCGCCGCCCATCAGGGTGATCGGGCGGTGACCGGTCTTTTGCAGCCAGCGCAGCATCATGATGTTCAGCAGATGCCCCACATGCAGCGATTTCGCGGTGGCGTCATAGCCGATATAGGCCGTCACCGCGCCCGCGATCAGGCTGTCGTCCAGCGCCTGAAGGTCGGTGCAGTCCGCGAGGAAGCCGCGCTCTTGCATGATGCGCAGGAATTCGGACTTGGGGTGGTAGGTCATATCGCTTGTCCCGGTCTTGATTGCGCGGCATGTATAGGCACGGAACACGCGAAGGGAAAGGCCATGTTGAAAGCGGGGCGTATCCGGGCACTGGGCGCGATGTCGGGCACGTCGCTCGATGGGGTGGATGCCGCTGTGGTCGAGACCGATGGCGAGCGGATTTATGGCTTTGGCGACAGCGTGTACCGGGCGTATTCGGCGCAGGAACAGGCGGTGCTGAGCGCCGCGCTGGGCCGCTGGCCGGGGGACGATCTGGACGAGGCGCTGGAGGTGGTGCAGCGCGCGCATATCGAGGCGCTGAGCGGGTTCGGGGATGTCGGGCTGATCGGGTTTCACGGCCAGACGCTGGCGCATGAGCCGCAGGGGCGGGGGACGCATCAGCTGGGCGATGGCGATGCGCTGGCCGAGGCGCTGCGCGTGCCGGTGGTCTGGGATTTCCGCAGTGCCGACATACGGCTGGGCGGTGAGGGCGCGCCACTGGCGCCGTTCTACCATTTCGCCTGTGCGCAGTGGATGGGGGCGACCGCGCCGCTGGCGTTTCTGAACCTCGGGGGGGTGGGCAACCTGACATGGGTGGACCCGCGCAGGGACCGCCCCGAGGAGGAGGGCGCGCTGCTGGCTTTCGATACCGGGCCGGCGAATGCGCCGATCAACGATGTGACGATGGCGCGGCGCGGCCAGCCCTTTGACCGGGACGGCGCGCTGGCGCGGCGGGGCGAGGTGGTGCAGGGGGCGCTGGAGCTGTTCCTGGACGAGCCCTATTTCCTCAGGATGCCGCCCAAGTCGCTGGATCGCGATGCGTTCCGGGACATGATCGCGCTGGTGGAGGAGTTGGACGATGCCGACGCGGTGGCCACGCTGACCGGGATGAGCGCCGCCGCCGTGCTGCGCGGGATGGAGCATTGCCCCGAGCCGCCCGAGCGGTTGCTGGTCACCGGGGGCGGGCGCAAGAACCCGGTGCTGATGGAGATGCTGCGCGTGGCGCTGGATTGCCCGGTGGAGCCGGTGGAGGCCGTGGGGCTCGATGGCGACATGCTGGAGGCGCAGGCATTTGCGCATCTGGCGGTGCGCGTGGCGCGGGGGCTGCCGACATCCTGCCCCGGCACGACGGGCGTGCGCGCGGGCGTGTCGGGGGGCACGATCAGCCGCCCGTCGCACGCCATCCGGACGATGGGAGGAGGAGGCGCATGATACCTTACGAGCTGGATCAGGGGGCCGGGCGGGGCCGCAGGCTGGGCCTGATCGTTCTGAGCACCGATGAAACGCTGGAATACGAGGCGCGGCAGGTGATCGACGGGCGCGAGGTGAACCTGCTGCATGCGCGCATTCCGGCGAATGCCCATGTGACGCCCGCGGATCTGGCGGCGATGGAGGGTGAGATGACCTCGACCGCGGCACGCCTGCCTGCGGGGCTGAATGCGGTGGGCTATGGCTGTACCTCGGGGGCGACGGTGATCGGCAGCGACCGGGTGGGCGAGTTGATCCGCGCGGCGCATCCCGATGTGCCGGTGACCGATCCAGCCCGCGCGGTGCGCGCGGCGCTGAAGCATCTGGGGGTGACGCGGATCGCGCTGGTGTCGCCCTATGTCGATACGGTTTCGGCGCCGGTGCGCGCGCTGCTGGCGCAGGACGGGATCGAGGTGGTGGCCGAGGCCAGCTATGGCATGAGCGAAGACTGGAGCGTGGCGCGCATCAGCGAGGACAGCACCCGCGCCGCGATGCTGGACACTGGCCGCGCCGGGGGCGTCGAGGCGATTTTCACCAGTTGCACGAACCTGCGCACCTTTGGCCTGATCGACGATGTCGAGGCGGCGCTGGGCCTGCCGGTGGTCAGTTCGAACCTTGCGCTGATGTGGCATGTGCTGCGGCTGGGCGGGATCGAAGACACCGAAGGCTGGGGGCCGGGGCGGTTGTTTCGGAACGGAGAGCATCGATGAGCGACAAGCGGTTGCACCCCGCCACCATCGCCGCCCGTGCGGCGGGAGCGCTGAACGCGGGCGATGGCGGGGTGATTCCCGGTATCTCGGTGGCGACGACCTATGCGCGGGGGGCGGACAATGCCTTGCTGCATCCGCGCAACATGTATTGCCGTGACGAGAACGATACCGTGCGTCAGGCCGAGGAGGTGATCCGCCAACTGGAAGGCGCCGAGGAGAGCCTGTTGTTCCCGTCGGGCATGGCCTCGGTCACGGCGCTGTTCCGCACGGTGCCGGACGGGGGGCGCGTGGTGATGCAATCGGGTATCTACTGGGGCGTGACATCCTGGGTGCGGGGCCATTGCGCGCGCCACGGGATCACGCTGGAGGAGGTGGACGCCACCGATGCCGGGGCGCTGGGCGCGGCCTGTGAAACCCCTGCCGATCTGGTGTGGATTGAGGTGCCGTCGAACCCGTGGCTGAAAACCGTGGATATCGCGCGCGCCGCCGATCTGGCGCATGGCGCGGGGGCGCTGCTGGCGGTGGATGGCACGGCGGCCTCGCCGGTGCTGACGCGGGCGCTGGACTTCGGTGCGGATATTTCGATGCATTCGGCGACCAAGTCGATGAACGGTCATACGGATGTGGTGGCCGGTGTCCTGTCCTGCCGGGACCGCGCGGCGCGCGTCTGGCAGGAGATCGCCCGCGAGCGCCATGACGGCGGGGCGATCCTCGGGCCGTTCGAGGCGTGGCTGCTGATGCGGGGATTGCGCACGCTGCCCCTGCGCATGGAGCGGATGTGCGAGAACGCCCTGCGCGTGGCGCAGGCGCTGGACGCGCATGAGGGGATCGAGGCGGTCTGGTATCCCGGCCTGCCGGGGCATCCGGGGCACGAGGTGGCGGCGCGGCAGATGACGGGTGGTTTCGGTTGCCTGCTGTCGGTTCTGGTGCGCGGCGATGCGGCCCGTGCCATCGGGGTGGCGGGGCGGTTGCAATTGTTTCATCGCGCCACGTCGCTGGGCGGGGTCGAAAGCCTGGTCGAGCATCGCGCCACCATCGAGCCCGACAGCGGCATTCCCGGCACCTTGCTGCGCCTGTCGGTCGGGATCGAGGATGCGGGCGACCTGATCGCGGATCTCAGGCAGGCGCTGGGCGGGTGAGGCGCGCTCTCTTGCGCAAATGCGGTGGGGTTGCTATCTGCCAGTCAAAGAAAATCCGATCAATTTGATCGGAAAGACAAGAGGCCAAGGTGCAGTCAGCAACCCCGAGACTTGAGATTCGCAACCTCGTGCGCAATTACGACGGGCGGCGCGTGGTGGACGATGTTTCGCTCAAGGTGATGCCGGGGCAGGTGACCTGCCTGCTGGGGCCGTCGGGCTGCGGGAAATCGACCACGCTGCGCATGATCGCCGGGGTCGAGATGCAGGATTCGGGGGAAATCTGGGTCGATGGCAACCTTGTCTGCGACACGTCGTTCCGTATCCCGCCCGAACGCCGCCATATCGGGCTGATGTTTCAGGATTTTGCGCTGTTTCCGCATCTGACGGTGCGGGCGAACGTGGCGTTCGGTCTGTCGGGCGACAAGGCCGATATCCAGCGCCGTGTCGATGAGTTGCTGGAGCGCGTCGGGCTGTCCAGCTATGGCGGCAAGTATCCGCATGAGCTGTCCGGCGGGGAGCAACAGCGCGTGGCGCTGGCCCGCGCGCTGGCGCCGCGCCCGTCGATCATGCTGATGGACGAGCCGTTTTCAGGGCTGGACAACCGGCTGCGCGACGGGATTCGCGACGAAACGCTGGATATCCTGCGCGAACAGGACACCGCCGTTCTGCTGGTCACGCACGAACCTGAGGAAGCGATGCGCATGGCCGACGAGATCGCGCTGATGCGCAACGGGCGGATCGTGCAGCAGGGCGCGCCCTATAACATCTACAACGCGCCGGTGGATCGGGATGCGGTGGCGTTTTTCAGCGATATCAACGTGATACGCGGCAAAGTTCAGGGGGCGCTGGTGCATACCGCCTTTGGCCGGTTCCTGACGCCGGGGGTGCAAGAGGGCAGCGAGGTGGATATCGTCATCCGCCCGCAGCACATCAAGATCGACTTCGACCGCAACGGGCGCGGCCCGGACCCGACGATCGAAATGGGCACGGCGGCGCGCGGCGTGGTGCGGCGGGCGCGCTTCATGGGCAGCGAAAGCCTTGTGGAATTCCGCATGGATCATGACGGCTCGATCATGCGCGCGACGGTGCCCAACGTCTTCCTGCCCAAGCCCGGCAAGCCGCTGTGGCTGATGATCCGGCGCGACAAGTGTTTCACCTTTCCGGTCAGGGCCTGAGAGCGCGGGTCGCGCGGCATTGACGGCGTTTTCCGGTCATCGGGCAGAGGAAATTGCCGATTTGTGGGGTCTGCGGCGGGATTGCGTCTTTCAACCCGCGCGCAGAGGGCTTAGATACGGATCACGAAATGCCGGGGCCGCGCAAAAACAGGCCCCGACAATGGGAGAGACATTATGCTGAACAATATCGGCCTTCCGGGGCTTCTTCTGATCGCTGTGGTGGTGCTGGTGCTTTTCGGTCGCGGCAAGATTTCGTCGCTGATGGGTGAGGTGGGCAAGGGCATCACCTCGTTCAAGAAGGGCGTTGCCGAGGGCAACAAGGAAATCGAGGACGCCAGCGAAGACGCCGCCGACACGGCGCGCGACGTGACCCCCGAAGACGAAAAAGACAAGGCCTGAGCCCTAGATGTTCGACCTGGGCTGGACCGAGCTGCTGGTGATCGGCATCGTCGCGCTGATCGTCGTTGGCCCCAAGGATCTGCCGGGCATGTTCCGGACGGTGGGCAATTTCGTGGGCAAGGCCAAGCGCATGGCCCGCGATTTCAGCCAGGCCATGAACGACGCCGCCGACGAGGCCGGGGTCAAGGACGTTTCGGACAGCCTGCGCAAGGCCACAAACCCGGTGGGCAGCGCCATGGACGAGGTCAAGAAGGCCTCTTCGACCTTCACCCAGGACACCATGGCCGGCCCCAAGAAGAAAAGCGAGCTGAGCGAGGAACGTCAGGCGCAGGCCGACAAGATCCGCGCCAGGACCGCCGAAAAGGCCACTGAACGCCGCGCCGCCGAAGAAGCCGCGCAGGCGAAGGCCGCCGCCGCAGAGGACGCATCCGGCACGGAGGATGCGGGCAAGGCTGCGACGGATACTGCCGAGGACAGCAAGGCATGAGCCCCTCTGACGAGATCGAAGACAGTTCGGCACCGCTGATCGAGCACCTGACCGAGCTGCGCTCGCGGCTGATCAAATCGGTCGTGGCCTTCCTGATCGGCATGATCATCTGTTTCACGGTGGCGACGCCGATCTTCAACTTCCTGACCGCGCCGCTGTGTCAGGTGCTGGCCAGCCGCGGGCAGGATTGCGGCCTGATCTTCATCTCGCCGCAGGAAGGGTTCTTCGTGGCGATCAAGGTGTCGCTGCTGGGGGGCTTCTTCCTGTCGTTTCCCTTCATCGCCAACCAGCTGTGGCGGTTCGTGGCGCCGGGGCTTTATAAATCGGAAAAGGGCGCGTTCCTGCCGTTCCTGATCGCCTCGCCGTTCATGTTCGTTCTGGGCGCGGCATTCGCGTTTTATGTGGTCACCCCGCTGGCCTATGACTTTTTCCTCGGATTCCAGCAATTCGGGCAGGGCGGCGAGGCGCTGCCGGCGGGCGATCCGCAGAACGCCGCGCCGCTGAGCGTGGTGTTCCAGGGCTCGGCGCAGGAATATCTGAACCTGACGATCAAGTTCATCGTGGCCTTTGGCCTGTGTTTCCAGCTGCCCGTGTTGCTGACGCTGATGGGCAAGGCCGGGCTGGTCAGTGCCGAAGGTCTGGGCAATGTGCGCAAATACGCGGTGGTGGGCATTCTGGTGCTGGCCGCGCTGGTGACGCCGCCCGATGTCATCACGCAGGTGATCCTGTTCGTGGTGGTCTATGGGCTTTACGAGATTTCCATCTGGCTGGTGCGCCGGGTCGAAACCAAGCGTGAGGCGCAGTTGCGCGCCGAGGGGCTGTGGTTTGACGAGGATGAGGACGAGGACGCGGCAAAAGAGGCCGGTGCCGGTGCCGAACCCGACACGGCCGCGCATCACGACAGCGACCCGTATGGCGAGGAAGAGTTCGACGATCCCTTGCTGGACGAGTTCGATAATGAAGACGACGATAAGGACAATTCCAAGTGAGCGACCCGCTTGAGCGCATCGCCGCGGCACTGGAGCGCATGTCGCCCGCGCCGCTGAACGCCCCGGATTTCGACGCTGCCGACGCCTTCGTCTGGCATGTGGAGCCCGACCGGCTGGAGCCTGTGCCGCAGGTGAACCGGGTGGACATGTCGCTTCTGGTGGGGGTGGATCGTTCGCGCGATACGCTGCTGGAGAATACCCGCCAGTTCGCGCGGGGCCTGCCGGCCAACAACGCGTTGCTGTGGGGCGCGCGGGGCATGGGGAAATCGAGCCTCGTCAAGGCGGTGCATGCCGCCGTGCGCGCCGAAGACCTGCCGCTGAAGATCGTCGAATTGCAGCGCGAGGACCTGCCGAGCGTGTCGCGCCTGCTGAACCATCTGCGCGGCAGCGAGGCGCGGTTCATCCTGTTCTGCGACGACCTGTCCTTCAGCCATGACGACCAGCATTACAAGTCGCTCAAGGCGGTGCTGGATGGCGGGATTGAAGGGCGACCCGAGAACGTGGTGTTCTACGCCACCTCGAACCGCCGTCACCTGATGCCACGCGACATGATCGAGAACGAGCGCGGCTCGGCGATCAGCCCGTCGGAGGCGACCGAGGAAAAGGTTTCCCTGTCGGACCGGTTCGGGCTGTGGCTGGGTTTCCACCCTTGCGATCAGGACGAATACCTGACCATGATCCGGGGCTATTGCGATGCCCATGGCATTGAGATCGACGACGAAACCCTGCGTGCCGAGGCGATCGAATGGCAGGCCACGCGCGGCGCGCGTTCGGGCCGGGTGGCGTGGCAGTATTTCACCGATCTCGCGGGGCGGCGCGGCGTCGCGCTCTGATCGGGGGCTTCTTCCCGGCGACAATACTCTGTGGAGCACGAGGGGCTTGAACCCCTCGTGATGCCTGTGCGGGTCAGTTCAGGTAGTTGTTGGGATCGACGCTGTCGAAGCCGTCGCGCACCTCGAAATGCAGGGCCGCCGCGCCATCGCGGCGAATCTCGGCCAGTTTGCCGCCGCGCCTGACGCTATCGCCCTTTTTCACCGTGACATTGGCGATGTTGGAATAGACCGTCAGCAGGTTGTCGGGGTGTTTCAGCACGATGATCGGGATGCCGTTGGTATCTTCGGTGATCGCGGCCACGACACCGTCGGCGGCGGCGCCCACCGGCGTGCCCGCGGCGGCGGAAATGTCGATCCCGTCATTCCTGCCCTTGGCGTAATCGCGGATGATGTCGCCGCGCACCGGAAAGGCCATGCGCGCGCCCGAATTCGTCTGGGTCTGGGTGGCGCCCAGATCGGGGGCGCTGGTGGTTTGCACGGGTTTGGCCGCCGGTGTCGTGTCCTTTTCGGGCAGCGGCGTGGAGGCCGAGGGCGGTTCGGGTGTGGGCGATCCGGCGCCGGGAGCGGTGACCGCGGTCGTTGCGGTTTGTTGGGCGGTGTCGCTGTCGGCCTGGGCGACCGGGATCAGCAGGAACTGCCCTTCGCGCACCGCGAAGTCCGCCCCGAGCCCGTTCCATTCGGCAAGGCTGCGGACCGAGACGTTATAGAGCCGCGCGATGGTATAGGCGGTTTCGCCGCGTTCGACCTTGTGGCGCACGGGTTCGACCCCGGTTTGCGACGGGGGCAGTGTTCTGCTCTGGACCGTGGTGGCGGTATCCGGGGCGGAGTTGATCGCATCGCCGGCCAGGGTGGTGATGTCCACCTCGCCGGGGGGCTGGATCGGGCCGCCGGCGGGTTCGGCCACGCGCGAGGGCAGGGCGATGACCTCTCCTTTGCGCAGGGGATCGCCGGTTTGCATGCCGTTATATTGCGCCAGCGATTGCACATCGGCGCCGATGCGCGCCGCGAGGCTGGCCAGGGTATCGCCGCGCCGGGCCACGGCCACCTGATAGCCGGGATAGGAGATGATGCCGCGGCTGTCGGGTTGCGGGCGGGTGGTGGTGGCGGTCTGCGCGGCCTCTGCCGTGCTGTGGGCATTGCCGAAGGCACCGCGCAGGTCGTAATCGAGCGGCTGCTGGCAGGCGGCCAGCGCCAGACATGCGGTGCCCGCGAGAAGCGGCGCTTTGGGGAAGGGGAATGTCATCTCGATCTTGTCCTCATGCTCCTGCGCCCCTTGTTGGCCGGGGCCTCTGCGTGTCAAACTCGTCAGCCATCGCGCCCCAGCCCTTCGACCAGCGGCACGAACCGCACCGGACGCAGCTCGTCATAGTCAAGGCCCGTTTCGGTGCGCGTGACGCGGATCAGGCTTTGGACGGTATCGGACTGCCCCACCGGCAACACCATGATACCGCCGATTTTCAACTGCGCCAAGAGAGGTCCGGGCGGGTCTTCGGCGGCGGCGGTCACGAGGATGCGATCGAACGGGGCCTGATCGGGCAGGCCGAAACTGCCGTCGGCGGTGACGGCGGTGATGTTGGTCAGGTCGAGGTCGCGGAAAATCTCGCTGGCTTCGGTCACCAGCCGCTTGTGGCGGTCGACGGTATAGACCCGGCGTGCGAGGTGGCTGAGGATCGCGGCCTGATAGCCGCTGCCGGTGCCGACCTCGAGCACCTTGTCGCGGGGGGTGACCTGCAACGCCTGGCTCATCAGACCGACGACCGAGGGCTGGCTGATCGTCTGGCCGCAGGCGATGGGCAGGGGCATGTCCTCATAGGCGCGGGCGGCGAAATAGCCGCGGATGAAGGGGCCGCGATCAACCTTTTCCATCGCCGTCAGCACGCGCATGTCGGTCACGCCCTTGGAGCGCAGCGCGAACAGGAACTGCATCTTGCGTTCGGCGATATCGCTGGCGTCGTCGGTCATTCTATCGCCTTGAGCGCCTCCAGCGCGTCATGGGCCGTCAGGTCGGCGCGCATCGGCGTGACCGAGATATAGCCCTTGAGGTTCATGTCGGCATCCGTGCCCGGTGAGGTGGGTTGCTGTTGCGGTGCGCCGGTCACCCACAGGAAGCGCCGCCCCGAGGGCGAGTGGACGGGTTGCACCCCGAAGCCCATGTCGCGGCGGAAGCCCTGCGGCGCGACCTTGACGCCCTTGACCTCGGTCGCCGGGAGGGGCGGGAAGTTGATGTTGTAGAAGATGCCGTAATCGTCTTCGGTCCAGATGCCGGACTCCAGCAGTTTGCGCAGGGTGGGCAGGCCGTGCAGGCGGGCGGCTTCGAACGGGTCGGGGGTGTCCCTGACGGCGGGGCCGTAATACTGGCTGAGCGCCACGGCGCGGCAGCCTTGCAGGGCGGCCTCCATCGCGCCGCCCAGGGTGCCGGAATAGAGCGCGTTCTCGGCCGAGTTGTTGCCCCGGTTCACGCCCGAGAGCACCAGATCGGGGCGGGCATCGGCCATCACGTCATGGATCGCGGCCAGCACGCAGTCGGCGGGGCTGCCTTCGGCGGCGAAGCGGCGTTCGCCCATCTGGCTGACCATCATCGGGCGGGTGTAGGAAATGCAGTGGGCCACGCCGGATTGTTCGAAAGCGGGCGCGACGACCCAGACCTCGCCCTCGGGGCCGGCGAGGCCGGTGGCGATTTCTTCGAGAACCTTCAGTCCGGGGGCGTTGATCCCGTCGTCATTGGTGATGAGAATGCGCAATGCCCCGTACCCCTTGTTTTGCCTGCTTCGTCTGCCTGTCTATCCGGGCAAGGCAGATGCGGCAAGCGTTTGGGGCACGCGCCTAATCAAGTGTGGCCAACAGGCGGCGGGCCTCGTCGGTGGCGCTGGCCAGCGGGGCGCGATCCTCGCCGGGGAAGAAGCGGGCGCGGGTGGCGGTGGCCATCGGTTGGGGCGCAAGCACATGCACCTGCGGGCCGGTGCGCGCGGTTTCGGCCTGCCAGCTGCGCGCCAGCGCGATCTGGGCCGCCTTGGTCGCGCCATAGGCGCCGAAGAATTTCTGGCCCGCGCGGTCGTCCTCGAAAAACAGGGCGCGGCCCGTATCGCCCAGAAGCGGCGTGACAAAGGGAATCAGGCGGCCCGTGGCGGTGACGTTCACCTCGACCGATTTTTCCCATGCCTTTTCGTCCATATGCCCGGCCGGCGCGAGCGGCGCGGCGTGCACGGCGGTGTGCGCCCATGTGGCCACCGCGCCCCAGCGATCGTGGATCGAGCGGCAAAGCTGGCGCATGGCATCGACATTGGCGATGTCCATCGGCGCGAGCGTGGCCTGACCGCCCGCCGCCTGAATGCGGTCATCCAGTTCCTCGAGCGCGCCGGTGGTGCGGGCGACGGCGACGACATGGTGGGTTTTCGCCAGTTCCACGGCGAGCGCGAAACCCAGGCCGCGCGAGGCGCCGGTGACGAGGGCAATCTTTTGTTCCGGTGTTTCGGTCATGTTCGGGAAATCTCACCTGATTGCCGCGATGGCAAGTGCCTTTGATTGACAACCGCCGCCGCGATCCAAAATGTCGCGCCCATCTATGACATAAACACGGGGAGACACAATTCCATGTCGCAGGACAGAGTTCTCAGCAAGGCCGTGCTCGGCCGGCAAACCCTGCTCAATACCGTCGGTCTGATTCTCGGCGGGTCGCTTTTCGTGGCGCTGGCCGCGCAGGTCAGCGTGCCGATGTACCCGGTGCCGATGACCTTGCAAACGCTGGCGATCCTGATTGTCGGGCTGACCTATGGCGCGCGGTTGGGGGCGTTGACGTTGCTGGCCTATCTGGCCGAGGGCGCGATGGGGCTGCCGGTGTTTGCCGGTGGCGGCAATGGCGCATCGCTGGTGGGGCCGACGGCGGGGTTCCTGTTCGGGTTCGTGCCGATGGCGTATCTGGCCGGGCTGGCCGCCGAGAAAGGGCTTGCGCGCGGTCTGGTCGGCACCACGGTGGTTGGGGCGGTCGTGACGCTTCTGGTGTTCGTGCCGGGTGTTGCGTGGCTGAGCACCTTTATCGGGTTCGAGACGGCCGTTCAGGCGGGCATGCTGCCGTTCCTCCTGGGGATGGTGGTCAAGTCGGCCATTGCCGCGATGGTTGTCCGGGGCGGCTGGAAGGCTGTCGAGGCATATCGCGCGAAGGGCTGAGCCTGTCGGTCGGTGAGGCAATGCGCCGTCCCGTGCGGGGCGGCGTTTTCATGTGCAGGGGACGGGCGCGGCCCGGCCTTGCCGTCCGGGCCAGAGCCGGGGATACCCGTCGGGATGACGCCTTAGCCCTCGCCGGGCATGTGCAGGACACGGGCGCGCCCGCCTTCGGCCAGGTGCAGCGCGCCGGTTTCGATGGCGATGATGGTGGCGCGCCCGATCCTGTCGCCGGGCGTGACGGTGTGCAGACGCCCACGGCTGTCGAGAATCAGCGCCTCGGCGCCGTTCGGTTTCATGAAGGTTCCCAGAAGCGCGACCTGTCGGCGGGGCAGGACGTTTTCCTGCGTGGCGGCGGATTGAATCCTGGGGGTGCTGGCGGTGGTTTGTGCCATGTGTCGGTACTGCCTGTATCGCATGGTGACTATCGGAGTAAGGCCTATAGACCCTGTGGCGGGCAGGTAAAACAGGGGGAACAGGGCGTCGGCGGCAAGCCGCTGCACCGCCATGCGGCACGGGGCGGCAAACCGCTTATCCGGTCTGGTGGAGAGAGGGAGCGGGGCAGGTGAGGCGGTGTTATTCCGCCGCCTTCACCTCGAAGCCCTTTTCGATCATGTCCGAGGGGGCCACCGGGTATTCGCCCGAGAAACACGCATCGCAATATTGCGGGCATTTGGCGTTGCGCCCGGATGATTCGCCCACGGCGCGGTAAAGCCCGTCGAGCGAGATGAACTTGAGGCTGTCGACGGCCAGATGGTCGCGCATTTCCTCTTCGCTCATGGTGGCGGCGAGCAGTTTTTCCCGCTGCGGCGTGTCCACGCCATAGAAGCAGGGCCACGCGGTGGGCGGGCTGGCGATGCGGAAATGCACCTCTTTCGCGCCGGCATCGAGGATCATTTCCTTGATCTTGCGGCTGGTGGTGCCGCGCACCACGCTGTCATCAACGAGGATCACGCGCTTGCCCTGGATCAGGGCGCGGTTGACGTTCAGCTTGAGGCGCACGCCCATGTTGCGGATCTGCTCGGTGGGTTCGATGAAGGTGCGGCCCATGTACTGGTTGCGGATGATCCCCATGGCGTAGGGAATGCCCGATTCCTGGCTGAAGCCGATGGCCGCGGGCGTGCCGCTGTCGGGAACGGGGCAGACGAGATCGGCATCGACCGGGGCTTCGCGCGCCAGTTCCACGCCGATCTGGCGGCGGGTTTCATAGACCGAGCGGCCGCCGATGATCGAATCGGGGCGCGAGAAATAGACGTGTTCGAAGATGCAGAAGCGCGGCGATTGCGGGCGGAAGGGGAAGTGGCTTTCGACGCCGTTGTCCGAGATCACGACCATTTCGCCGGGCTCCACCTCGCGCACGAACTTGGCGCCGATGATGTCGAGCGCGCAGGTTTCCGAGCTGAGCACCCAGCCGTCGCCGACCTGCCCCAGAACCAGGGGCCGCACGCCGAGCGGATCGCGCACGCCGATCAGCTTGGTGCGGGTCATGGCGACGACGGAAAACGCGCCTTCGACCCGGCGCAGCGCGTCTTCCATCCGTTCGGGGATATTGCGTTGCAGCGAGCGGGCCATCAGGTGGATGATGCATTCGCTGTCCGAACTGGACTGGAAGATCGAGCCGCGCTCGATCAGTTCGCGGCGCAGGGCGTCGGCATTGGTGATGTTGCCGTTATGGGCGATCGCCGCGCCGCCCATGGCGAATTCGCCGAAGAACGGCTGCACGTCGCGGATTTGCGTCGGCCCCTTGGAGCCGGCGGTGGAATAGCGCACATGCCCGATGGCCAGTGGGCCGGGCAGGGTTTCCATCAGCGATTGCTTGGTGAAGTTGTCGCGCACATAGCCGAAGCGGCGGGCGCTGTTGAAGCCCTGCTCGGGATCGTGGCAGACGATGCCGCCCGCCTCTTGTCCGCGATGTTGCAGGGCGTGCAGCCCGAGGGCCACGAAATTCGCCGCGTCGGTCAGGCCGATCACGCCGAAGATGCCGCATTCTTCTTTCAACTTGTCGTCGTCGAACGGATGGGCAGGGGGCATGTGTTTGGACAAGGGGCGTCTCCGAATCCCGGTCTGTCTCTTTCGTGCCCTACTTAGTGGCTGAGGGCGGGTATGTCACGAAACTATCACACGAATGTCAGTCACGGCCAGACACGGGGCTGACGGCGCATGTTTTCCGGGCGATCCTAGTAGCGCGACAGGACCACGCCCGCCGCGACCAGACCGGCGGCCATGAGCCGGGTCAGGGAGACCTCGCGCGCGACCAGTCCGAAGAGGCCCATATGGTCGATGGCGAGCGCCGCGACGATCTGCCCGAGGATCAGCACCGAACTCATGGTCAGCACGCCAAGGACCGACACGCTGGCCAGCGTGGCCCAGACGAGGAACGCGCCCAGAAGACCGCCGGTCAGAAGAAGGCGCGGGGCATGGGCCGCGTCGAGCAGCCGCCCGCCGTCGCCAGAGGCCAGCGTGATCGCCAGAAGCAGGGCAAAGCCCACCCCGAACGAGATCGTGGCCGCGCCGAGGCTGCTGCCGATATGGCGGCCGAGCGCGGCGTTGAGGGGCGATTGCAGGGCGATGGCCGCCCCGGCGACGATGATGAGGAAGAAGGCCGGAAAGGGCGTGTTGATCATGGCGCGTCCTTCATCGCGGGCCGGGGGCGGGCCGGTCAGTTGCCGTCGGTCGTGGTCGTTTCGGGTGTTGCAGCGGGATCGGCGGCATCGGCGGGGGCGTCGCAGGCGCTGACCAGTTCTTCGTATTGCAGGGTGATCCAGCCGAGCGCCTGTTGCGGGTTGCCGTCCTGCACCTTTTCGGTCATGCGGCTGAACACGCGAGCCGAGCGGCTGTCGTCGATGGCGGCGATGCTCTGGCTGGTCACGACGGTTTCATAGACGAAATAGGCGATGGCCACCAGCAGCACGCCGCGCGCCACGCCGAACAGGAAGCCGAGCCCCTGATCCAGCCCGCCGAGCGCCGAGCGTTGCACCAGCGAGGAAAACAGCGGCGTGATCAGCGAGGCGGCGATCAGCGCCACGGCGAACACGGCCGCAAAGGCCCCGATCATCGACAATTCGCAACTGTCGGCGATGAAATCCCCGACGACGGGCACTTCCTTGATCAGCGGTTCGGCCTGCGGGGCGAAGATGAAGGCCAGGATACCGGCCACGATCCAGCCCGCGATGGCCAGCGCCTCGCGCACGAGACCCCGCGAATAGGCCAGCAGCGCCGACAAGACGATTACCAGCGCCACGACGCCGTCGATGATGGTGAAACCTTCCATATGTCCTGTCCCTTGCGGCTTTTATCCTGCGCCGAACACGTCCCCGACAAAGGCGGTCAGATCGCCCATGCGGGTGAGTGCCAGCCCACCGTCGCCGCCGGGTTTGCCGCCCGATGGCACAATTGCTGATGTGAAACCAAGTTTTCGCGCTTCTTTCAACCTGTTTTCGGTCTGGCCGACCGGACGCAGGGCGCCGGACAGGCTTATTTCGCCGAAAACCACGGTTTCCGTCGGCAGGCTGGTATCCTCGCGCGCGCTCAGCAGCGCGGCGGCGACGGCCAGATCGGCGGCCGGTTCGGAAATCTTGATGCCGCCCGCGACGTTGAGATACACGTCGAGCCCGGCAAAGGGGATGCCGCAGCGCGCCTCGAGCACGGCGAGGATCATCGCCAGGCGCGCGCCGTCCCAGCCCACCACGGCGCGGCGCGGCTGGCTGTGTGGTGTGGGGGCGACCAGCGCCTGCATTTCCACCAGCACCGGGCGCGTGCCTTCGATGCCTGCGAAAACGACCGATCCGGGGGCGGGGGTGCCGCGCCCCGACAGGAACAACTCGGACGGGTTGGCGACCTCGGCCAGACCGCCGCCCGTCATTTCGAACACGCCGATTTCGTCGGCGGGGCCGAAGCGGTTCTTGACGCTGCGCAGGATGCGAAACTGGTGGCCGCGCTCGCCCTCGAAATAGAGAACGGTATCGACCATGTGTTCCACCACGCGTGGCCCGGCGATCTGCCCCTCCTTGGTGACATGGCCGACCATGACGACGGAGGCACCCTTGCGCTTGGCGAAGGTGGTCAACTCGTGCGCGGCGGCGCGCACCTGGCTGACGCTGCCCGGCACGCTGTCGACGTTATCGGCCCAGACCGTCTGAATCGAATCGATGATCACCAGATCGGGGGCTTCGCTTTCCAGCGTGGTCAGGATGTCGCGCAGGCTGGTGGCGGTGGCCAGTTTCACCGGCGCATCGGCCAGCCCGAGACGCTGCGCGCGCATCCGCACCTGTGCGCTGGCTTCCTCGCCGGACACGTAGAAGGTTTTCAGCCCCGCCTGTGCGAAACGCGCGGCGGCTTGCAGCAGAAGGGTGGATTTGCCGATGCCCGGATCGCCGCCCACGAGGATCGCGCTGGCCGGAACCAGCCCGCCGCCCAGCACCCTGTCGAGTTCGTCCATCCCCGAGGCGGTGCGCGGTGGCGGGGTTTCGCTGGCCGAGAGATCGGTCAGGGTGATCGGCGTGCCGCGCTTGGCGCCCAGCGATTTCGAGGCGGGACCGGCGGACAGCGGCGCTTCTTCGATGATGGTGTTCCACTCGCCACAGGCGTCGCAACGCCCCGACCATTTCGAGAACGAGGCTCCGCAGGCCGAGCAGGTGAAGGTATTGAGTTTCGCCATGCCGCCTTGATGCCCCAGCCTCGGGGGGGCGTCAAAGGCTAAACGCAACCCGCTGCGCGGTAAGGGGCCGGACCCGGGACAAATTGTCCGATTTGCATATGTTCGGCGGATGTGCAAGCGTTGCGTACGTTTTCGTGATTGATGAGGTTTACCATGCGTTTTCTCATGTTCTCCGCCGTTGCTGCGGCGTTTTCCCTTCCCGCTATGGCCCAGGACGACAGCCCCGAAGTATCCGCGATGGAGGCCCGTCAGGGCTATTTCAAGATGCTCGGCGCCAACATGGGGGTGCTTGCCGGCATGGCCAAAGGCGATATCCCCTATGACGAGGATCGTGCCGCGATGCACGCGTCGAACATCGAGACGCTGTCGCGCTACAACCTCGGTTTCCATTTCCCGCAAGGCACGTCCTCGGACGACCTGGAAGAGAGCGAGGCGCTGCCGAAGATATGGAGCGAGCTGGACGGCGTGGTGGCCAAGCACGCCGACCTCGCCGAGGCGGCTGCGGGCGCGGGCGATGCGGTGCGCGGCGGGCAGGACAATGTCGGCCCGGTCGTCCAGGCACTGGGCGGCACCTGCAAGGCCTGCCACGACAATTACCGCAAGAAATGATACCCGCGTCCTCGCCCGATCGTGACGGGGTGGAACGGGTCAAGCTGTGGGATCCGCTGTTGCGCGGGTTCCACTGGCTTTTGGCCTTCTGCGTCGTGGTTTCGTGGATCACCGGAGAGTTCGGCCCCGCCAACATGTGGCTGCACTTCTGGTCGGGCTATGTGGTGATCGGCCTTCTGGCCTTTCGGCTGGTCTGGGGCATTGTCGGGCCGGAGCCCGCGCGGTTTTCGCATTTCGTTGCCGGTCCGCGCCGGTTCGCGGATTATGCCGCCCGCCTGCACCTGCGCAGGCCCAGCTATTGGCCGGGGCACAATCCTCTGGGGGGCTGGTCGGTCATCGCCATGCTGGCGGTGCTGGTCTGGCAGGTGGGCAGCGGCCTGGTGGCCGATCCGGACGATTACATCAACGTGGGGCCGCTGGCCTCCTACGTCGATGCGTCGACGCGCAAGGCGGCCGTCGGCTGGCACCATACCGGAGCCACGCTGATCCTGATTCTTGTCGGACTGCACCTGGCGGCGATCGCCCTCTACCGCGTCTGGAAGCGCGAAGATCTGGTGCGCCCGATGCTGACCGGTTGGAAATGGGTGCAGCGCGACCGCAACTGAACGGTGGCGGCGCTTACCCTGCGCGTCGCCGTCCGGTCAACTGGCCGATGGCGATGGAGGCCAGGATGCAGCCGGTGAACAGGTAAAGGCCCCAGGCCACCTCGATCCGGCCCAGCCCGATGCCCTTGGAGATCGTGATATAGAGCGCGATCAGGAAGATGTCGGCCATTGCCAGCTTGCCGAGGATTTGCAGCGCCGGGAGCACCTTGCGGCGCAGCAGGCCGAAATGGATCAGCGCAAGGCCGATGGTTTTCAGATAGGGCGCGAAGAGGGCGAAGACGGTGACGATCAGCGCCAGCACCACGTCGCTTTTCCAGAGGCTTTGCAGCCCCGAGACGACGCTGATCTCGCTGAGGCCGAACAGCGGCAGGTTCAGCCCCGCCCGGATCAGCGGCGCGAACCACGCGATGGGAAAGAGGACAAGCAGGGCGAGGTTGGCGTATTTGAGCATGGGACCGGATTACCCGGTTATGCGCCGGGGGCAAAGCCCCTGATCCGTGTCTGGAGTATTCCGCCAAGCCGGAACCGGATTTATGCCACCGCGGCATGTCAGATCGCCCGAAGCCGATCCAGGCAACACTCGTCAGATCCATCCCCGGATCGTCTGCAATCCGGTTCGCGCGCGAGCCCCAAGGCGAACCTGCCGTTGCTCTTGGGCGTGTGGGCCCCGGATTTTCCTAGCGCACCGCCTCGATCGGGCCTTCGGCGCGGCCGTGGATGAACTGATCGAGGTAAGGATCGCCCGAGGCGTCCATCTCGGCCACCGGGCCGGTCCATTTGATCACCCCGTCATGCAGCATCGCCACGTTGTCGGCAATCGCGCGCACCGATGTCATGTCGTGGGTGATGGTCATGGCGGTGGCGCCCATTTCCACCACGATTTCGCGGATCAGGTCGTTGATCACGCCCGACATGATCGGATCGAGCCCCGTGGTGGGCTCGTCGAAAAAGATGATTTCCGGCTCGGCGGCGATGGCGCGGGCGAGGCCGACGCGTTTTTGCATGCCGCCGGACAGTTCGGCGGGGAATTTATCGGCCTGCTCGGGCTTGAGCCCGACGCGGCGCAGTTTTTCGATGGCGATCTCGCGCGCCTCGTCCTTTGGCCGCTTGAGCGAGCCGCGCAGCAGGCGGAAGGCCACGTTCTGCCACACCGGCAGGGAATCGAACAGCGCGCCGCCCTGAAACAGCATGCCGAAACGCGCCAGAAACGCGTCGCGGTCGCCTTTGGTGACGTCCTTGCCATCGAGCAGGATCTCGCCCGCGTCGTGCCGGATCAGCCCCAGAATACATTTCAGCGCCACGGATTTCCCGGTGCCCGAGCCGCCGATGATCACCATCGACGTGCCGGTCGGGATGGTCAGGTCGACCCCCTGGAGCACCTTGTTGGTGCCGAATGCCTTATGAACGTCTTTGAGTTCGATCATGCGGAAAAGAACAGTTCTGTCAGGATGTAGTTCGAGGCGAGGATCAGAACGCTGGCGGCGACCACGGCGGCCTTGGTGGCGCGGCCCACGCCCTGTGCGCCGCGGCCCGACTGCATGCCGTAATAGCAGCCCATCAGCGCCACGATGAAGCCGAACACGGCCCCCTTGATCAGCCCCGAGACCACATCCCATGTTTCGAGAAAGTCGATGGTGTTGTGCAGGTAGGTGCCCGCGCCGAAATCGAGCCGCCCGACCCCCACGAGAAACCCGCCCATGATGCCGATCACGTCGCCGACGCCGACCAGCACCGGCACCGCCAGCGTGGCGGCCAGAACGCGGGGCAGGGTGAGGTATTTCATCGGGTTGGTGGACAGGGTCACCAACGCGTCGATCTGTTCGGTCACTTTCATGGTGCCGATCTCGGCGGCGATGCTGGAGGCCACCCGCGCGGCCACCATCAACCCGCCCAGAACCGGCCCGAGTTCGCGCGTGAGGCCGATGGCGACGATGGAGGGCACCACCGTTTCGGCGTTGAACCGTGCGCCGCCCGCATAGATCTGTAGCGCCAGCGCGCCGCCGGTGAACAGCGCGGTCATGCCCACCACGGGCAGCGACAGCCAGCCGATCTGCATCAGCGCCTGAAGGAATTCCCGCCCGTAAAACGGCGGACGGGCCAGGTGGGTGACGGTGTTGGCGGCGAAGATCGCCACGCGCCCGACCATCGCCAGCGCGGCCAGAACCTGCCGCCCGAGGCGGCCGAGGGGGCGGGTGATCGCGCTCATCCGCCCAGATACCGGCGGGCATAGCGCGGCCCGAGCGCGGTCAGAATTTCATAGCCGATGGTGCCCGCGTTGTCGGCCAGCACATCGACGCCCTGTTCCGGCCCCAGAAGTTGCAGCGATTTGGGATCGTAGCCCAGATCGGTGACATCCACGCTGATCAGGTCCATCGAGATGCGCCCCGCCAGCGGGCAGGGCGTGCCCTCGGCCAGCATATGGGTGGTGGCGGCCATGGCGCGATGGATGCCGTCGGCATAGCCCGCCGCCACGGTGGCGATGCGGGTGGGCCTTTGGGCGGTGAAGCTGTTGGCGTAGCCCACGGTTTCGCCCGGCTCCAGATCGCGGCACTGGATCACCGGCAGGTCCAGCGTGACCACCGGGCGCGCCTCCTCGAACGGGCGGCCGCCATAGAGGCCGATGCCGGGGCGGGTCATGTCGAAATGATAGTCCGGCCCCAGCAACACGCCGCCGGTATTGGCGAAACACAGCGGCACGCCGGTATCGGCGGTCATGTCGCGGAAACAGTCGAGTTGCTGACGGTTCATCGGGTGGTCGGGCTCGTCGGCGCAGGCCAGATGGCTCATCAGCAGGGTCGGGGACTGGCCGAGTGCCACCTCGCGGGTGGCGGCCCATTCGGCGGGTTCCATTCCCAGGCGGTTCATGCCCGAATCCAGCTGCACGCCGAAGGGGCGGCCCGGCAGCGCCTCGACATGGCGGATCATCTGGTCGAGCGAGTTGAGCATCGGCACGAGGTCCATGTCGCCGATCATGTCGGCATCGCCCGGCATATGCCCGGAAAAGACATTGATCACCGGGCCCGGCCCGAGCGCCTCGCGCAGCGCGGCGCCTTCTTCGGCCACGGCCACGAAAAACGTGCGCGCGCCGGCCCTGGCCAATGCGCGCGCCGCACGGTCGGCCCCCAGCCCATAGGCGTCGGCCTTGACCACAGCGGCGGTTTCGCCGGTGCTTTGGCCATCCAATGCGCGCCAGTTGGCGCAGATGGCATCGAGATCAATCGTCAGGGTCGCGGTACTCATGGACAGGGGTTTTGACAGGATGCGGGCAGGGGTCAAGTGGAAACACGCCCGACCCGCGCCAAGACGGGGCCAAGCGGCGCGTTGGTCGCACCGTTATGCCTGTCAGATCGTCTCGGGAACGGCGACGAGCGCGCTCAGAATTCCTGTTCGCCACCTTGCTGCCAGGGTTTGACGAGGTTGCCGAACCGGGTGAACTGCGACTCGAAGGACAGTTCGACCGTGCCGATGGGGCCGTGCCGCTGCTTGCCGATGATCACCTCGGCCTTGCCGTGCAGGCGCGACATGCGATCCTGCCATGCGGCCATTTCATCGAGTTTCTCGTCCGAGGGTTTTTCGCGTTCCACGTAATATTCTTCGCGGAACACGAACATCACCACATCGGCATCCTGTTCGATCGACCCGGATTCGCGCAGGTCCGAGAGTTGCGGGCGCTTGTCGTCGCGGCTTTCGACCTGGCGGGACAGCTGCGACAGGGCCATGACGGGGATGTTCAGCTCTTTGGCGATGGCCTTGAGACCCATCGAGATTTCCGCGATCTCCTGCACCCGGTTGTCCGAGGTGCCGCGCACCAGTTGCAGATAGTCCACGATCAGCAGGTCCAGCCCGTGGGTGCGTTTCAGCCGCCGCGCCCGTGCGGCAAGCTGTGCAATCGGCAGGGCGGGGGTGTCGTCGATGAAGAGCGGGCAGGATTCCAGCTCCTTGGCGGCATCGACGAAGCGGCGGAATTCGCTTTCTTCCATGTCGCCCTGACGAATCTTGTGCGACGAGATCTCCGAGGCCTCGGCGAGAATCCGGCCCGCAAGCTGCTCGGCGCTCATTTCAAGGCTGTAGAACCCCACGACCCCGCCATCGACGGTGCCTTCGGTGCCATCGGGCAGGGTGCCCTTGCGATAGGCCTTGGCCACGTTATAGGCGATGTTGGTCGCCAGCGAGGTTTTGCCCATCGACGGGCGACCGGCCAGGATCAGAAGGTCGGATTTGTGCAAGCCGCCCAGTTTCTTGTCCATGTCGATCAGCCCGGTGGACACGCCCGCCAGCCCGCCTTCGCGCTGATAGGCGGCATTGGCCACGTTCACCGCGTCGGTCACCGCCTTGAGGAAGGACTGGAAGCCGCTTTCGGACTGGCCCTGTTCGCTGAGCTTGTAGAGCTTCTGCTCGGCCTCGATGATCTGGTCGCGCGGCTCGCTTTCCACTTCGGCGCGGGTGGCCTTGCCGACGATGTCATGGCCGAGCCCGATCAGTTCGCGCCGGATCGCCGTGTCGTGGATCATCTGGGCGTAATCGCGCACCGCGAAGGCGCTGATCGCCGCGCCCGCGAGTTTCGCCAGATAGGCCGGGCCGCCCAGTTCCCTGAGGCCCTCATCGTCTTCGAGAAACGCCTTGAGCGTCACCGGCGAGGCAAGGTTGCCCTTGGCGATCCGCGCCACGGCGGTTTCATAGATGCGCTGGTGAACGGGGTCGTAGAAATGGTGCGGCTGGATGATCGAGGCGACGCGATCGTACACGTCGTTATTGGTCAGCAGCGCGCCGAGGAGCTGTTGCTCGGCCTCGATCGAGTGCGGCATGGTCTCCGTATTCTCGACTTCGGTGCCTGTGGCGTTGAAGCTGGTGACCTCGTTCATGCTCTCCCCCGATCCTGCTGAGGTCCGGTCATAGCGCCGCCCGGTGCGGGCGGGCAATGTGGAACAAAGCTGTGGACGGCCTGTGGATAAGTTTCAGTGGCTCATATTGCCCTTTTGCGGGTGGGTGCGTCAATATCTTGTGTTTGGGCTCGCGGGCCTCCGGCAGGGCGTTGCCAATAGGACGCAGCCCCGCTTTTTTGAGCAGCCGACCGGCCCGCGCCTGCACAAGGAATGAGCGATTCGTTCCGGCGCGGCCTAACTGCGTGCAGCCTGCCAGGCGCGAGGATCGTTGAGGAACGATTCGACGCCGTTCAGCGTGGCGTCGTCGAATGCGCCCTGCGCGCGGGCCTCGGCCAGCACATCCCACCATGTGCACAGGTGGTGCAGCGCCACGCCATGATCGCCCAGTGTCTTCTCGGTTTCGGGGAAGATGCCGTAGTAGAAGATCACCGCCGTATGCCCGCAGGTGGCCCCGGTGTCGCGGATCGCGTCGACGAAGCTCAGCTTGGAGCCGCCATCGGTGGTCAGGTCCTCGACCAGCAGCACGCGCTGGCCTTCGCTCATGTCGCCCTCGATCCGGGCGTTGCGGCCATAGCCCTTGGGCTTTTTGCGCACATAGGTCATCGGCAGGGCCATGCGTTCGGCCACCAGCGCGGCAAAGGGGATGCCCGCCGTTTCGCCGCCAGCGACGTTGTCGAAGGCCTCGAACCCGGCGTTGCGCATCACGGTGACGGTCAGGAAATCCATCAGCGTCGCGCGGATGCGCGGATAGGAGATCAGCTTGCGGCAGTCGATATAGGTGGGCGAGGGCAGGCCGCTGGCCAGCGTGAAGGGCTCGTCCGCGTTGAAATGCACCGCACCGATTTCCAGCAGCATGCGCGCGGTCAGGCGGGCGATTTCCTCGGCGGACGGGTAGGAGGTGGGGATCATCGTTTTTGTCCTTTGCGGGGCGGGCACCAGAGATTTCATGCCTCCGGCGGGGATATTTCGGGCAAGAAGAAAGCGGTCAGCCGACCTGCCAGTACAGGGGGAAGCCGGGATCGAACACGGTGACGGGGCCATCGCCGGTGACGATCTGTTCGGGATAGGCCACCGGTTGGTCGGTTTTGGTCAGGCTGATCGTGTCCTCGTTGGCGGGGAGGCCGTAAAACACCGGTCCGTTGAGTGCGGCGAAGCCTTCCAGCCGGTCCAGCGCGTTTTCCTCTTCGAACACATGGGCGAGGATCGACATGGTGTTGGTGGCGGTGAAACAGCCTGCGCAGCCGCAGGCGCTTTGCTTGTTGGCATCGGTATGCGGCGCGCTGTCGGTCCCAAGGAAGAAGCGTGCATCGCCGCCGGTGGCCGCGGCGCGCAGGGCAAGGCGGTGCTCCTCGCGCTTGGCGACGGGCAGGCAATAGTAATGCGGCTTGATCCCGCCCACCAGGATATGGTTGCGGTTGATGATCAGGTGATGGGTGGTGATGGTGCCGCCAAGGCCGCTGTCGGCGGATTTGATGTACTCCACCCCGTCGCGCGTGGTGACATGTTCCATCACCACTTTCAGCCCCGGAGTGGCGCGGCGGACCGGATCGAGAACGCGGTCGATGAACACGGCCTCGCGGTCGAAGATGTCGATCTCGGGGTCGGTGACTTCGCCATGCACGCAGAGCGGGCAGCCCGCCTCGGCCATGGCTTCGAGCACCGGGCGGACCTTGTCGAAATCGCGCACGCCGCTGGCCGAGTTGGTGGTGGCGCCCGCCGGGTAGAGCTTGACCGCGGTGATCAGCCCCTCGGCATGGGCGCGGGCCACGTCGGCGGGGGCTGTCTCTTCGGTGAGGTAGAGCGTCATCAGCGGCGTGAACGCCGCGCCCTCGGGCAGGGCGGCGATGATGCGGTCGCGATAGGCGCGGGCATCATCCGACGTGACGACGGGCGGCACGAGGTTTGGCATGATGATCGCGCGGGCGAAGTGGCGCGCGCTTTCGGGCAGGACGGCGCGCAGCATCGCGCCGTCGCGCAGATGCAGGTGCCAGTCGTCGGGGCGGCGGAGGGTCAGGCTTTGGCTCATGCCCTGCGCTTTACACAATCGTGCGGCACGGTGCCAGATGGAACAGGCGCAAAAACGCAGGTCCCACCTGGGGCGGGATCACTCCACGGCGCGGGGTGGCATCGCCAGGCCTTGCTCTTCGGCCACGGCATAGGCCGCGCGCGAGGCTCGCCGGAAGCGGGGGCCGGGTGTGCGGCGCAGGATGCATTGCGACCAGAGGGCCGTCAGGTAAAGCCGTTCGTCCTGTTCGAGCCGCGCCAGAACCTGCTTGAGATAAGGCACATGGGTGTGGCGCGCGCGGTAAAGCCGTGCCAGGGCCCGCCGGTCCAGCCGGTCGGCGCTGAACTGCGCCAGTATGCGCAGCAACACGCCCATGCCCATCAGGTCGCGCTCGAGCTGTTCGCCCAGAAACCGCATGCGGAATTTCATCACGTTGGGCCGGGTGAACAATGCGGCGTGCATGGCGTCGAGCCGGACTTCGGGATCGTAGATCACAACCGCACGTTCGGCCGCATCCAGCATGTCGGGGGCGTAACCGTAACGGTCGTCGAAGGCGGTGCGCCGCATGTGCGTGAAGCGGTCATCCCATTCGGTCACGCGTGGGTCGAGCGTGGCCTGCGGGTGCAGCGCCAGCACCCTGGCCCCCGGCGCGGCCACCGAAAACGCCGCCGCCGCATAGCCACAGGCCCCGGCGCCATAGAAAATCACCTGGTCGAACTCGTCGAAGAAACCGTCATCGGCCAGCCGGTCGAAATAGCCGTAGATGTGGCGATCGCGAAACCAGCTGTCTTCGCGGGCGATCACGGACAGGTGCGACCAGCCAAGCGCCTTGACCAAGGTCCAGCCGATGGGATGTGCGGCCTGCGACAGGCTGGCGAGCCCGTTGTGCGTTTCGAACGTGACGAGCAGGATGGGCTTGTCTTCGTAGAAGACGGCGGCATGATCGGGCCCCAGGGTTTCGACATGGCCGTCGGCCTCGACGATCTCGTCGGCGGCGCGCAGCCAGTCCGCCCAGCCCAGACCGGCCAGGGATATGTCAAAGCTTCGCGGGCTGTCCTGCATACTGCTCGGTCCTCGTACCAAATGTCCGCCCATTTTTCCAACAGCCTGTGGGTCTGGCGGCTGGCCCGGTGGATAGAAACGAATCTGGGCAGAACTTTGAAGAATCCAAGGGTCTTTTCGGCCTTCCCGGCCGATTTGTCGAGCGGTTGCAACCGGCGCGGTGCTTGACGGGTCGTGGCTTGCCGTGCACTTGTCATGGGCAATCATGAGGGAGGCGGGAATGACACGGATACCGGGCTCGATCGACGATGTGCAGGCGATGCTGGGCGATCAGGGATATGTCTGCGACCGTGCGCTCGGGACGGTGGTGTTCCTGTCGCTGACGTTGGGGCGTCCCTTGTTTCTGGAGGGCGAGGCGGGGGTCGGCAAGACCGAAATCGCCAAGGCTTTGGCCGCCATGCTGGGCCGCCGCCTGATCCGGCTGCAATGCTATGAGGGGCTGGATGCCGCCAGCGCCGTTTACGAATGGAACTTCGCCGAACAGATGATCGCCATCCGCACCGCCGAGGCGATGGGATTCGAGGGGGCGGGTGCGGACCGCGATGCGCTCAAGGACGAGCTGTTCACCGAACAATACCTGATCGAACGCCCGCTGTTGCAGGCCATGCGTCCGCAGCCGGGCGGCGCGCCGGTGCTGCTGATCGACGAGCTGGACCGCACCGACGAGCCGTTCGAGGCCTTCCTGTTGGAGGCGCTGAGCGATTTTCAGGTGACCATCCCCGAACTGGGCACCATCCGCGCGCCCGAGCCGCCCATCGTGATCGTGACCTCGAACCGTACCCGCGAGGTGCATGACGCGCTCAAGCGGCGCTGTCTGTATCACTGGGTGGATTATCCCGGTTTCGACCGGGAAATCGAAATCCTGCACGCCCGCGCCCCCGAGGCCGCCGAGGCGCTCAGCCGCGAGGTGGTGGCCTTTGTTCAGCGCCTGCGCACCGAGGACCTGTTCAAGAAACCGGGTGTGGCGGAAACCATCGACTGGGCCAAATGCCTGCTGGCGCTCGATGTGGTGTCTCTCAGCCCCGAGGTGATTTCCGACACCCTTGGCGCGATCCTGAAATACCAGGACGACATCCAGAAATTGCAGGGCTCCGAGGCCAAACGGATACTGGATGAGGCGCGGGCGGGACTGGAACGGGCATGAGCCTTCTTTCCGGTCCAGATCCTCTGCAATCGCATGCCTGAATATCCCGCGCTCGACTTGCCGGACAATCCCCGGCTGACCCATAACATCACCCATTTCGCGCGCGCCCTGCGCAAGGCGGGGCTGCCTATCGGGCCGGGCCGGGTGATCGACGCGATCCGTGCGGTGCAGGCGGCCGGGTTCACCTCGAGAGACGATTTCTATTACACGCTGCGCGCCTGTTTCGTGAACCGCCCCGAACATCGCGTGGTATTCGGCCAGATCTTCCGCCTGTACTGGCGCGATCCGCGTTACATGGAACACATGATGTCGATGATGCTGCCCGCCATTCGTGGCGTGCAGGAGGAGCGGGCCGCCCAATCGGCGGAAAAACGCGCCGCCGAGGCGTTGCTGGACGGGATCGAACCCGAAATGCCCGCGTCAGAAGGCGACGGGGACACCGAGGAAACGCTGATCGAGATCGACGCCTCGGCCACCATGTCGGCCGAAGAACGCCTGCGCACGCTGGATTTCGAACAGATGTCCACCGCCGAGATCGCGCAGGCCAAACGGATGCTGGCGCGGCTGCAATTGCCGGTGAAGCCGCTCAAATCCCGGCGCGGCATGGCCAGCCCTCAGGGGCATCGTCTGGATGCGCGGCGCACCTTGCGCGCGGCCATGCGGCGGGGCGGTGAGCTGCGCCGCGTGCATCTGCAAAAGCCGCGCCCGCGCTGGCCCAATCTGGTGGTGTTGTGCGACATTTCCGGTTCGATGAGCCAGTACAGCCGCATGGTGCTGCATTTCCTGCATGCGGTGGCCAATGAAAAGGGGGCCGGGTGGGCCAGGGTGCACGCCTTTACCTTCGGGACGCGCCTGACCAACATCACCCGGCATCTTGCCACCCGCGACGTGGATGCCGCCCTGGCCGCCGCCGGGCAGGAGGCGCAGGACTGGGAGGGGGGAACACGCATCGGTGAGTGCCTGCATGCCTTCAATCGCGACTGGTCGCGCCGGGTGATGGGGCAGGGGGCGGTGGTGCTGCTGATCACCGACGGGCTGGACCGGGGCGATGCACAGGCGCTGGACAAGGAAATGGAGCGTTTGCATCTGAGTGCGCGGCGGCTGATCTGGCTCAACCCGTTGCTGCGGTGGGAAGGGTTCGCGCCGCGCGCCACCGGCATTCGCGCCATGCTGCCCCATGTCGATGCCTTCCGCGCGGGCCATTCCATCGCCACGCTGGAAGAGCTGGCCGAGGCGATTTCCCGCCCGGACGACATGGGAGACAAGGCCCGGCTGATGGCGATGCTGGACGGCTGAGCGCGGCGCAGTTCGCCCCTGGCCGTTACATCGCAGAGGAATCGTTGCACATATTCGATATTTATTATATTCAATTATCAGAATGTAATTTCTGGAAGGAAAACCAATGGTCCTCAACTGGAAAACCGGTGGGGTGGTTCTGGGGCTCGTGTTCTTTCTGGCGGTTCTGTTGGTGAAGCCGATCGGCGTCTCCACGCAGTTCGTCATTCTGGATGCAATCGTTGCTGATGCCGTTTCGCCCGATTTTATCACTCAGACCGATGACGGCTATACCTCGACGAACGCCTATATGGCCAAATCGGACGGCAAATACGCCGGAAACGCGGCCAATCCGCTGAACTACAGTTTCGTTTTCGTGCTGGCCATGGCGCTTGGTGCGTTCCTGTCGGCGATGGCGCGCGGTGGCGTGCCTGCGGAGGAACGCAAACTGCCCGCGATCTGGTACGCGAATTACGGCGACACGCCCTTGAAGCGGTATACCGTCGCCTTCCTTGGCGGGTTCATCGTGCTTTACGGCGCGCGTCTGGCAGGGGGGTGCACCTCGGGGCACATGATGTCGGGCATGATGCAGACCGCCGTGTCGGGCTATATCTTCGCCGCAGGGGCGTTTGCCGCCGCCGTGCCTGTCGCCATCATGATGTACAAGCGGGAGGGCTGAGCCATGTCATCCATCATACTCGCAGTCGTGATCGGTGCCGCATTCGGCGCCGTACTGGACCGGATCGGGGCCACCAACCCCAACTGGATCGGCAAAATGCTGAACCTCACCAACCTGCACCTGATGAAAACCATCCTGCTGGCCATCGGCACCGCCTCGGTTCTGATGTTCGGGGGGCAGATGCTGGGCCTTGTCGATGTCGGGCACATGAGCGTGAAAACCGCCTATGCCGGCGTGTTCATCGGCGGGCTTCTTCTGGGCGGGGGCTGGGCCGCTGCGGGCTATTGCCCTGGCACCGGCGTGTGTGCTGCCGCCACCGGGCGCAAAGATGCCTTGTTCTACATTGCAGGCGGCTTGCTGGGGGCGGCGGCCTATATGGTCACCTATCCGGCGTGGAAATCGGCTGGTTTGCTGGAGGGTGAAAAGCTGACCCTCGGCACCGTGCCGGGTTCGGGCTATGACGGCATCCTGCCGGTGTCGGGCGACATTCTGGGGATCGTCATGGGGCTGGCCTTCGTTGCCGTCGCCATTGCACTGCCCGAACGCCTGCGTGGCGGTGGCGAGGCCGTGGCCCCAGCCGAATAAGCACGGATAAATCATTCCGACCACTGGGCCGTTCCCGCATCGCGGGGGCGGTCTTTTTTGTTTGTCGCGCGCCCTCACGGGTCCCATATTGCCCCCGTGAGGGAGAATGCGAATGGACCGATTTGACGACATTCCCGAGATCGCGCTGAACTGGCACCGCGCGGGCAAGGGCGCGGCGCTGGCCACGGTGGTGCAGACATGGGGCAGCGCGCCCCGGCGCGTGGGCAGTCAACTGGCGATTTCCGGAGAGGGCGAAATCGCGGGCTCGGTTTCGGGCGGGTGCGTCGAGGGGGCCGTAGTGGCCGAGGCGCTGGACGCCATAGAAGACAGCAAGCCGGTGATGCTGGAATACGGGGTCAGCGATGGCGATGCCTTTGCCGTGGGGCTGGCCTGTGGCGGCACGATCCGCGTTCTGGTCGAACCTATCGGCCCGGTGATGCCTGTCGATCTGCTGGAAGAGCTGGTTGCAGCGCGCGCCGCGCGGGAGCCCGTCGCCTATGTGACCGGCCTCGAGGTCGCGCGGCGGCTGGACTGCACCGGCCATAGCGAGCGCTTTCGCATGGATCGCTCGGGGTTCGAGGAGGATGGCGAAACCTTCGTCAACATTCACAACCCGCCGTTGCGCCTGATCATCGTCGGCGCGGTGCATATCGCGCAGGCGCTGGTGCCGATGGCGCGAATCGCGGGTTATGATCCGCTGTTGATCGATCCGCGCGAAAGTTTCGGCAGTGCCGAACGGTTTCCCGGCGAAACCATCCTGCACGACTGGCCCGACGAGGGGGTGCAGGCCTTCGGGTTGGACAGCCGAACCGCGCTGGTGCTGCTGACGCACGATCCGAAACTGGACGATCCGGCGCTGGAACAGGCTTTGGCCAGCGATGTGTTCTATATCGGCGCGCTCGGGTCTACCCGCACCCATGCCAAACGTGTCGAACGCTTGCGCGACAAGGGCTATGGCGATGATCGGATCGCCCTGATCCACGGGCCCATCGGGCTGGATATCGGGGCGGCTGGCTCGGCGGAGATCGCCGTCAGCATTCTGGCGGAAATGACACGGGTTCTGAGGCAGGGCGTATGAAATTCGGCCCGGTTCCGGTGCAACAGGCGGCGGGCGCGATTCTGGCGCATTCCCTGAAACTGCCTGCCGGGCGGTTGCGCAAGGGGGTGATATTGACGGCCGGGCATCTGGCGCAGTTGCAGGCTGCCGGGATTGCCGAGGTGACGGTTGCACGGCTTGATCCGGACGATATGCACGAAGATGCCGCCGCGCAGACGTTGGCCAGCGCCATGCTGGACGGGGCGGGGGATATCCACCTGACGCAGCCCTTCACGGGGCGGGTCAACCTGATCGCAGACCGGGCCGGGGTGGTGGTTCTGCATGCCGGGCGGATCAATGCGGCGAATGCCGTCGATCCGATGATCACGGTGGCTACCGTCGCGCCTTATCGTCAGTTGCACGCGGGCGGCATGGTGGCGACGGTCAAAATCATTTCCTACGGCGTGCCTTCCGAGGCCGTGCACCGTGCCGCGCAACATGCTTTCGGTGCGGTCCGGCTGGCGGTGCCGGTTCACGAGACGGCCAGCCTGATCCTGACCGAAATTCCCGGCGGGCCGGGCGACAAGGGGCTCGAGGCGGTGGAAAACCGCATCACCGGCCTGGATATGACGCTGCTGGAAACCCTGCGCTGTCCGCATGACGAGACGGCGCTGGCCAATGCGATCAGGCAGGCGCGCGGCGATATCGTGCTGATCCTCACCGCGTCGGCCACGTCGGATGTGCATGACACGGCACCGCAGGCGTTGCGCCTTGCGGGCGGGCGCGTGGAACGTTTTGGTCTGCCCGTCGATCCGGGAAACCTGCTGTTTCTGGGGCAGATCGGAGACAGGTCCGTGATCGGCCTGCCGGGCAGCGCGCGGTCACCGGTGTTGCACGGGGCCGACTGGGTGCTCTCGCGCGTGGCCTGCGGCATTCCGGTAGGCAGCGCGGCGATGGCGGCGATGGGTGTGGGCGGGTTGCTCAAGGAAATTCCCACGCGACCGCAGCCGCGTCATCCTCGCCCGGCAAAATGAAAAAACCGGGTTCTCAACTGACCGGACCCGTGCTTAACTCTCAATCAGCCACAATGAAAAGCCAAATGGGAGGACTCTCAATGCCACAGGTCAACATGACCGTGAATGGCAAGCCCGCGTCCGGCGATGTCGAAGGCCGCACGCTGCTTGTCGAATTCCTGCGAGAAACGCTTGATCTGACCGGCACGCATGTGGGCTGCGATACCAGCCAGTGCGGTGCCTGCGTGGTGCATGTGGATGGCAAGGCGGTCAAGGCCTGCACCATGTTCGCCGCCGAGGCCGACGGTGCCGAGGTGCTGACCATCGAAGGCGTGGCCGCGCCCGATGGTACGCTCGATCCGGTACAGGAGGCGTTTCACCAGCATCACGGCCTGCAATGCGGTTTCTGCACGCCCGGCATGGTGATGTCGGCCAAGGCGTTGCTGGCCGAAAACCCGACACCGACCGAGGCCGAGGTGCGCGATTACCTCGAAGGCAATATTTGCCGCTGCACCGGCTATCACAATATCGTCAAGGCGATCATGGCCGCATCCGGCCAGGACGTGAGCAAGATCGCTGCGGAATAAGCCGATCACGGCACAGGGCGCGTGATCCTGCGCGTCACCCAACGGGAGGAGAATTGCAATGCCAAAGGATGGAGGCATCGGCGCCAGCAGCAAGCGGCGCGAAGACGCCCGGTTCCTGACCGGAACCGGAAATTACACCGACGATATCAACCTGCATGGTCAGGCCTATGTGCATTTCCTGCGCTCGGACGTGGCCCACGGAAAGATCAACGGCATCGACACCAGCGGCGCCGAAGCCATGCCGGGCGTGATCCGTATCTTCACCGGCAAGGATTTCGAAAGCGCGGGCAGCATTCCCTGCGGCTGGCAGGTCACCGACCGGTTTGGCGAGCCGATGAAAGAGCCGCGCCATCCAATCCTGGCCGAGGGCAAGGTGCGCCATGTGGGCGATCCCATTGCCGCCATCGTGGCCGAGACGCGCGAGCAGGCGCGGGACGCCGCCGAGGCGATCGAGCTCGACATCGAAGACCTGCCCGCCGTGATCGACATGAAGGCCGCGCTTGAGGACGGAAGCACGAAAGTGCATGACGATCTTTCCGACAACCTGTGTTTCGACTGGGGTTTTGTCGAGGAAAACAAGCAGGCCGTCGATGACGCCATCAAGTCGGCTGCGCATGTCACCACGCTGGAACTGATCAACAACCGGCTTGTGCCCAACGCGATGGAGCCGCGTGTGGCCGTGGGCGATTTCAATCGCGGCACCGGCGAACACACGCTTTACACCACATCTCAGAACCCGCATGTGATCCGCCTTCTGATGGGGGCTTTCGTGCTGAACATTCCCGAACACAAGCTGCGCGTCGTGGCGCCGGATGTGGGCGGTGGTTTCGGGTCGAAAATCTACCACTATGCCGAAGAGGCCTTCTGTACCTATGCCGCGCGCGAACTGAACCGTCCGGTGAAATGGACCTGTAGCCGCTCGGAAGCGTTCCTGAGCGATGCGCAGGCGCGCGACCATGTGACCAAGATCGAACTGGCGCTGGATGCGGACAACAATTTCACCGCCGTGCGTACCGAAACCTACGCGAACATGGGCGCGTATCTGTCCACCTTTGCGCCGTCCATTCCGACATGGCTGCATGGCACGCTGATGGCGGGCAATTACAAGACTCCGCTGATCTATGTGAACGTCAAGGCGGTGTTTACCAACACGGTGCCGGTCGATGCCTATCGCGGCGCGGGCCGCCCCGAGGCGACCTATCAGCTTGAGCGCGTCATCGACAAGGCGGCGCGCGAGTTGGGGCTCGATCCCATTGCGCTGCGCCGGCAGAATTTCGTGACTGAGTTCCCCTATGCCACCCCGGTGGCGGTCGAATACGACTCGGGGGATTTCCACCGGCTGATGGACAAGCTCGAGTCGCGGGCCGATTTCAACGGTTTCGCCGCGCGCCGTGCGGCAAGCGAGAAGAACGGCAAGCTGCGCGGTCTTGGCATCAACTGCTTTATCGAGGCCTGCGGCATCGCGCCGTCGCATCTGGTGGGACAGCTGGGCGCGCGTGCGGGCCTATACGAATCCGCAACCGTGCGGGTCAATGCCACCGGCGGCATCACCGTGATGACCGGCTCTCACAGTCATGGGCAGGGGCACGAAACCGTGTTCCCGCAGGTGGTGGCCGACATGATCGGGATCGACGAGAGCATGATCGAAATCGAACATGGCGACACCGCCAACACACCGATGGGCATGGGCACTTATGGGTCGCGCTCGATTGCTGTGGGCGGTTCGGCCATGGTGCGCGCCACCGAGAAGATCATCAACAAGGCCAGGAAGATCGCCGCGCATCTGATGGAGGCCTCGGAGGCCGATATCGAGTTGAAGGACGGCCAGTTCAGCGTTGCGGGCACCGACAAGTCGGTGGCCTGGGGCGATGTGACCCTTGCCGCATATGTGCCGCATAACTATCCGCTCGAGGAGATCGAGCCGGGGCTGGAAGAAACGGCGTTCTACGATCCCAACAACTTTACCTACCCGGCAGGGGCCTATGCCTGCGAGGTCGAGGTCGATCCCGACACCGGCAAGGTCACGATCGAACGGTTCACCACCGCCGACGACTTCGGCAATGTGATCAATCCGATGATCGTGGACGGGCAGGTGCATGGCGGCCTGGTTCAGGGGATCGGGCAGGCGTTGCTTGAAAATTGTTCCTATGATGCGGATGGGCAGCTTTTGTCGGCCAGCTATATGGATTACGCCATGCCGCGCGCCGATGATGTGCCGTTCTTCTCGGTGGATCATTCCAACGGCACGGCCTGCACCCACAACCCGCTTGGCGTCAAAGGCTGCGGGGAGGCAGGTGCCATCGGCTCCAGCCCCACGGTGGTCAATGCCGTGGTCGACGCGCTGCAATCGGGCGGTATCAAGCTGGATCATGTGGACATGCCGGTGACGCCGGGCCGTGTCTGGCAAGCCATTCAATCGGCCAAGTAAGGAGAAACCGACAATGTATGCATTCGATATCGAACGCCCGACCACGTTGGCCGATGCGGTGAAACTGCTGGCCGCGTCCGATGAAAACCAGGCGCTTGGCGGAGGGCAAACGCTGATCCCGACGCTGAAACAGCGCCTGGCCATGCCCGAGGTGCTGGTCAGCCTGACCGCCATCGACGAGATCAAGGGCATCAGCGAGGACGACGAGGGGCGGCTGTGCATCGGCGCGGCCACCACCCACGCCGAGGTGGCGGCGGGTGCGGGAAAATATCCGGCCCTTGCCGCACTGGCCGGGAACATCGGCGACCCGGCGGTGCGCAACCGGGGCACCATCGGCGGCAGCCTTGCCAATAACGACCCGTCGGCATGCTATCCGGCGGCGGCGCTCGGCTCGGGGGCGATCATCGTGACCAACACGCGCGAAATCGCCGCTGACGACTACTTCGAGGGGATGTTCGCCACCGTGCTGGACGAGGGCGAGATCATCACCGAGGTCAAATTCCCGGTGCCCGAGAAGGCCGCCTATATGAAGTTCGAACAACCCGCATCGCGCTTTGCGCTGGTGGGCGCCTTCGTGGCGAAATACGCCGATGGGGTGCGCGTGGCCGTCACCGGCGCGTCGGAAGAGGGCGTGTTCCGCTGGTCCGAGGCCGAGGCGGCGCTTGGCTCGAACTTCTCGCCCGATGCCATCGAAAGGCTCAGCCTCTCGGGCGATGGCATGATCTCGGATCTGCATGGCTCGGGCGAGTACCGGGCGCATCTGGTGGGCGTCATGACCAAACGCGCCGTGGCCGCCGCAGGCTGACGCGCCGCGCCTGACAGACCGAAAGCCCCGCCTGTGATGAAGGGCGGGGTTTTCTTTTGTTTATGCGTCGCAGGCACAGGTTTGCGAAGGACTGTCCAGTCCTCTACAGAGCTGTGCTGGCGAATGCCATTCAGAAGGGCCCCAGGCATGTATATTCCGCCGCATTTTCAGGAGATCGCTCCGGAGGAGATCAAGACAATCATGGAGGCTGCGCCTCTTGCCTGCATCGTGGCGCAAACGGAACAGGGCATGATCGCCAATCACATCCCTCTGCTGTCCGGGCCGGATTCGAATTTGATCGGTCATGTCGCTCTGGCCAACGAGATGCATCGGGTACTTGCCGACGGGCAGGAGGTTCTGGTGATCTTTCGCGGCGAGGATGGTTATGTCTCGCCGAATTATTACCCGACGAAACAGGACCACCATCGGCATGTTCCGACATGGAATTATCAGGTGGTTCACGCATATGGCGGTATCACGTTTCAGCACGACGAGCATGCCAAGCGTGCGGCTGTGGGGCTGTTGACGCGCACTCACGAGCGCAGGGTGAACGGCAGGAATGCCTGGCGCATGGCCGACGCTCCGGGCGAGTACATGCAGCAAATGCTGGGCGGAATCGTTGCGTTTCGTATCGAGGTCACCCGGATGATCGCAAAATCGAAGCTGAGCCAGAACCGTGAGGAGCGTGACTATCGTGGCGCAATCGCGGGATTGCGGGCATCGGATCAAGATGCACTGGCGCAACGTATGGAACGTCGTCTGCCCAAGGACGACTGAGGCTTACTGACGTGAACCTGTGCTGACGTTCATGTTGTTACACCGGTGCGACTGGGGCGGTGCGCATGAATGCGCACCCTACGGTGTGGCGCGGCGTTTCAATAGCCGCGCCAGATCCAGCCGCCGCCGAGGATGCGGCTGCCGCCGGTCTCGTAGAACACGCAGGCCTGACCGGGGCTGACGCCTTCTTCGGGAGTCAGCAGTTCGACCTCGGCCTCGGTGTCCGACAGGGGGCGGATGATCGCCTCGCGCGGGGGGCGAGTGGAGCGGACCTTGACCGACACGTGCCATTCGGGTCGGTCGGTAAAGGGCGTGTCGCCCAGCCAGTTGATCTCGCGCACCGGCACGATCCGGGTTGAAAGCATGTCCTTGGGGCCGACGACGACGCGCTTGTTGTCCACATCCAGCCTGACCACATAAAGCGGCTCGCTCAGCCCGCCGATGCCAAGGCCGCGGCGCTGGCCGATGGTATAGTGGATCACGCCTTCATGCGTGCCCAGAACGCGCCCGTCGGCATGGACGATCTCACCCGGTTCCGCCGCGCCGGGGCGCAGCTTTTCGATCACGCTGGCATAATTGCCATCGGGGACAAAGCAGATGTCTTGGCTGTCGGGCTTGTCGGCCACTTGCAGGCCGTAACGGGCGGCCAGTTCGCGGGTGGCGTCCTTGGAGGGCAGATGGCCAAGCGGGAAGCGCAGGTAATCGAGCTGTTCCGGTGTAGTCGAGAACAGGAAATAGCTTTGGTCGCGGTTGGCATCTGCCGCGCTGTGCAGTTCGGGGCCATGCGCGCCCATCTTGCGCTGAATGTAGTGGCCGGTGGCCATGCAATCGGCGTCGAGGTCTTTCGCGGTTTCCAGCAGATCCTTGAACTTCACGCGCTCGTTGCAGCGGATGCAGGGTACGGGGGTGGCCCCGCCAAGGTAACTGTCGGCGAATTCGTCGATCACTGCGTCGCGGAAGATGTTCTCGTAATCCAGCACGTAATGGGGAAAGCCCATGTCCTCGGCCACGCGGCGGGCGTCGTGGATGTCGATGCCAGCGCAGCAGGCGCCTTTCTTGGCCAGCGCCGCGCCGTGATCGTAAAGCTGGAGCGTCACGCCGACCACGTCATAGCCTTCCTCGGCCAGTTGCGCGGCCACGACCGAACTGTCCACGCCACCGGACATGGCGACGACGACGCGAGTCTCGGCGGGGGGCTTGGCGAAGCCAAGGGAATTGAGGGTCGTGTCGAGGGGCATGTGCGGGTCTCCTTGATCGTGCGGAATATAGGAAAATCCTAAACACTCTCAAGAGCGGGTTTCACCGCTCGTTAAGCGTGTGCGCGCAGGATTTGTGCGGTGAACGACAAAAGGGTGAGTGTGATGTTCTTGAAACGGGTCAAGGGACTGCGGGCGGTGACATTGCCCGATGGCAGCGTCATGAGCCGGGCCGATCTACCGCCCGGCGATACCCGGCGCTGGACGGTGGCGCGCAAGCGTGCAGTGGTGCGCGGGGTGCTGCACGGGCTGATATCGCAGGTCGAGGCGCAAAAGCGTTACGGGCTGAGCGAAGAGGAGTTTCATGAGTGGATCGAGGCGCTGAGCCTGCATGGTGCGAAGGGCCTGAAAGCCACGGTGCGGCACAGAGGCGCTGGACAACCGTAAGGAGAAGTCTCTATTTGTTCTGTTCGGGTAACTTGTGGTTAACCAATTTCGGCCAAGGTCGCTCGGACACTTGTGAATACCTAGCGGAGTGATTTTTTATGCGTGTGCTTCTGGTGGAAGACGATCCTACGACCTCGAAAAGTATCGAGATGATGCTGACCCATGCAAACCTGAACGTCTACACGACCGACCTGGGCGAGGAAGGGATCGATCTGGCCAAACTTTACGATTACGATCTGATCCTGCTGGATTTGGGGTTGCCGGACATGAACGGGCATGAGGTGCTGCGCCAGTTGCGTCTGGCGCGGATCGAAACACCGATCCTGATCCTGTCCGGCGCGGACGATACCGAGAGCAAGATCAAGGGGTTCGGCTTCGGGGCCGACGATTACCTGACCAAGCCCTTCCATCGCGAAGAACTGGTGGCGCGTATCCATGCGATCATCCGCCGTTCGAAAGGACATTCGCAATCGGTGATCCGGACGGGCAGGATCAATGTGAACCTCGACGCCAAGACCGTTGATGTCGATGGCCAGCCGGTGCATCTGACCGGCAAGGAATACCAGATGCTGGAATTGCTGAGCCTGCGCAAGGGCACGACCCTGACCAAGGAAATGTTCCTCAATCACCTCTATGGCGGCATGGACGAACCGGAACTCAAGATCATCGACGTGTTCATCTGCAAGCTGCGCAAGAAGCTGAGTGAGGCGACCGGCGGCCACAACCATATCGAAACCGTCTGGGGCCGGGGTTATGTGCTGCGTGATCCGGAACCCGAACAGATGGGCGACGAACGGCTGGCCATCGGCGCCTGAGCCCACCGACCGACAAGGTTCAGGCAACTTGCCACCACTCACGGTCTGGACCTCGGGCGTTGCGCGCCCTATCACTTTGACCCGATGGAACGGGGCCGGACCGGCACCGGGGACAAGGGCGGAGAGCTGCGATGACGGCAGAGCGCAAGGGCGAAGCAGCGGCAGATGCGGACATGGCGCAGGTGGCTGTTGAGCAATTGAGCGAGGCGCAGGCCAAAGCCGAACTGGCGCGGCTGGCCGATGTTCTGGCGCGGGCCGACCGGGCCTATCACGCCGACGACGCGCCGATCATGGCGGATGCCGAGTATGATGCGCTGGTGCGCCGCAACAGCGCCATCGAAGCCCGTTTCCCCGACTTGAAACGTGCCGACAGCCCCAGCGACCGGGTGGGATTCGGCCCTGCCGAAACCTTTGGGAAAGTCACTCATGCCGTGCGTATGCTGAGCCTTGGCAATGCGTTCGAAGAGGACGAGATTACCGAGTTCGATGCCCGCATTCGGCGTTATCTGGGGATGGAGCGCGATGCGCCGCTCAATTATACCAGCGAGCCCAAGATCGACGGGCTGAGCCTGTCGCTGCGATACGAGGGCGGCAAGCTGGTACAGGCCGCGACGCGCGGCGATGGCGCCGTGGGCGAAAACGTGACGGCCAACGCGCGCACCATCGACGATATTCCGCTGACGCTGACGGATGCGCCCGAAGTGCTGGAAGTGCGCGGCGAGGTTTACATGGCGCATGCGGACTTCGAGGCGCTGAATGCGCGGCAAGCGGAAAAATCCGACAAGACATTCGCCAACCCGCGCAATGCCGCCGCAGGCAGCCTGCGGCAGCTGGACCCGAAAATCACCGCCCGCCGCCCGCTGAAGTTTTTCGCCTATGCCTGGGGGCAGCATTCGGAACCGCTGGCGGAAACCCAGATGCAGGCGATCAAGCGGCTGGCCAGGTTTGGGTTTCAGACCAACCCGCTGACTGCGCTGTGCGATGGTCCGGACGAGATGCTGGCACAGTATCGCCGGATCGAGCAGCAGCGCGCCGAACTGGGCTATGACATCGACGGGGTGGTTTACAAGGTCAACGATCTGGGGCTGCAACACCGGCTGGGCTATCGCAGCACCACGCCGCGATGGGCGATTGCGCACAAATTCCCCGCCGAACTGGCCTGGACCCACCTGGAGGGGATCGACATTCAGGTGGGCCGCACCGGCGCGCTGAGCCCGGTGGCGCGGTTGCATCCTGTCACAGTCGGCGGCGTCGTGGTCAGCAACGCGACCCTGCATAACGAGGATTATATTGACGGGCGTGATGCCAGGGGAAACGAGATAAGGGGCGGCAAGGATATTCGCGTGGGTGACTGGGTGCAGATTTACCGCGCAGGCGATGTCATTCCCAAGGTGGCCGATGTGGACCTGTCCAGGCGCCCCGAGGAGGCGATGCCTTATGTGTTCCCCCACACCTGTCCCGAATGCGGCAGCGAGGCCATTCGCGAAGAGGGCGATGCGGTGCGCCGCTGTACCGGGGGGCTGATCTGCCCGGCGCAGGCGGTGGAGAAATTGAAGCATTTCGTCAGCCGCGCGGCCTTTGATATCGAGGGTCTGGGCGCGAAACAGGTTGAAATGTTCTATCATGACGAGACCCTGCCGATCCGCACGCCTGCCGATATCTTCACGCTCGAAAAGCGCGATGCGCAGAACCTTGCCAAATTGAAGAACCGCGATGGCTGGGGCGAAACCTCGGCGCGCAATCTGTTCGCAGCCATTGACGAGAAACGCACCATCCCGTTGGCGCGGCTGATTTTTGGCCTTGGCATCCGCCATGTGGGCGAGGTGGCCGCGCGCGACCTGGCGCTGCATTACCGGGACTGGGACGCCATGGCGCGCGCCCTGGACGAGGCGCGCCCCGCCGCGTTGGCCCATCGCGCCGCGGACGAGGCAGAAGAGGCCGAGAGGATCGCCGCCGCCGAAGAGGGCCGTCGCGCACGGATCAAGGACACCCGCGCCGCCGCTGTCGCACGATGCGAGGTGCCGCAGCAGGCGAGCGCCGCCTGGGAGGACCTGATCGGGATCGACGGGGTCGGCGCGATCCTGGGCTTGTCGTTGAGCGATGCCTTCGCCAATGCCGAGGAACGCGCGGCATTTGACGCGTTGCGCGCCCATTTGACGATCGTGCCGCCCGATGCACCGGCGTCGGAAAGCCCGGTGGCGGGCAAGACGGTGGTGTTTACCGGAACGCTGGAAAAGATGACCCGTGCCGAGGCCAAGGCGCGGGCGGAATCCCTGGGCGCCAAGGTCTCGGGGAGTGTGAGCGCCAAGACCGATCTGCTCGTCGCCGGGCCCGGCGCGGGCAGCAAGGCGAAAAAGGCTGCCGATCTGGGCGTCGAAACAATCGACGAGGATGATTGGCTGCGCCTCATCGGGGACGCATGAGCGGGCGGCCCGAACCCCTGTTTCCGCTGTTCGCGGCGCTCGACACGCTGGAGGGTGTGGGCCCCAAAACGGTGCAGAACCTGGCCGCTCTGGATATCAAAAAGCCGCGCGATATGCTGTTTACCCTGCCGTATTCCGGGATCGACCGGCGCAAGCGCGACACGGTGCAGGGGGCCGAATTGCCCGGTGTTGTCACGGTCGAGGTGACGGTGGGCCAGCATCGCGCACCCTCGCGGCGCGGCGGGGCCTATCGCGTGACGGTCGAGGATGCGGCGACGGCGTTTCAACTGGTGTTTTTCCATGCCCGTGACGAATACCTGCGGCGAATATTGCCCACGGGCGCGCGGCGTGTGGTGTCGGGCAAGGTGGAACTGTTCGACGGGATGGCGCAGATGGTGCATCCCGATCATATCCTTGAGCCGCAGGAGGCCGGGGAAATTCCTGATTTCGAGCCGGTTTATCCGTTGACTGCCGGGGTCACCCAAAAGGTGATGCGCAAGACGGCGCAATCGGCGGTGACGTGCGCCCCCGATCTGGCCGAGTGGATAGACCCCGCGCAAAAGGCGCAAACCGGCTGGCCCGATTGGGCCGAGGCGGTGAGACGCGCGCATAACCCGCAGGATATGGGCGATCTGGCGGCTGCCGATCCGGCGCGCGAGCGGTTGGCTTATGATGAATTCATGGCGCATCAGTTGACGCTGGCGCTGGCCCGCTCGCGACTGCGGCGCGCAAAGGGGCGCGCGACGGTGGGTACGGGCGCGTTGCAGGCACAGGTGTTGGAGGCGCTGCCTTACGAATTGACCGGGGCGCAGAAACGCGCCATTGCCGAGATCGCGGGGGACATGGCGCAAGAGACCCGCATGAATCGCCTTTTGCAGGGCGATGTGGGGGCGGGCAAGACTCTGGTCGCGCTCAAGGCGCTGCTGATCGCGGTCGAGGCCGGCGGGCAGGGGGTGATGATGGCCCCCACGGAAATTCTGGCGCGGCAGCATTTGCAGGGGTTGCGCCCCTTGGCCGAGGCGGCGGGCGTGGTCATCGAAATCCTGACCGGGCGCGACAAGGGGGCCGAGCGCCGCGTCAAGCTGGAGGCGTTGAAACGCGGGGATATACAGATTCTGGTGGGCACCCATGCGGTGTTTCAGAAGGACGTGGAATTCGCCGATCTGCGGCTGGCCATCGTAGACGAGCAGCACCGTTTCGGTGTGCGCCAGCGGCTGGAACTGGGCAGGAAAGGGGCGCAGGCCGATGTTCTGGTGATGACGGCCACGCCGATCCCGCGCTCGCTGTCCCTGGCGCAATATGGCGACATGGATGTGAGCGTGCTGGATGAAAAACCGCCGGGGCGCAAGCCGATCAAGACGGCGCTGGTCAATATGGGCCGCATTGACGAGGTGGTGGATCACCTGCGCGGCGCGATTGCCGAGGGGCGGCAGGCCTATTGGGTGTGTCCGCTGGTCGAGGAAAGCGAGGCGGTGGACCTCAGCAGTGCGGTGGATCGGTTCACGCGTCTGCGCGCGGCGCTTGGTGAGGGGGTGGTGGGGCTGGTGCACGGCCAGATGCCGCCCGAGGAAAAAGACGCGGCGATGGCGGCGTTTCAGCGTGGCGATACATCGGTTCTGGTATCGACCACGGTGATCGAGGTGGGGGTGGATGTGCCCAATGCCTCGATCATGGTGATCGAACGGGCCGAGCATTTCGGGCTGGCGCAGTTGCATCAGCTCCGGGGGCGTGTCGGGCGGGGCGAGGCGGCCTCGACCTGTCTGCTGATGTATCAGGCCCCGCTGAGCGAGGGTGGCGAACGGCGGCTGACCACGATGCGCGACACCGAAGACGGGTTCCGCATCGCCGAGGTCGATCTGGAAATGCGGGGGGCGGGCGATCTGATCGGGACGGCGCAATCGGGCCTGCCGAAATTCCGTGTGGCGGATATGGAGGCGCAATCGGCGCTGATGGCAGTGGCGCAGACGGATGCGCGCAAGCTGCTGACCGACGATCCGGCGCTGGAGGGCGAACGCGGCCGGGCGGCACGGGTGCTGCTGTGGCTGATGGAGCAGGATCAGGCGATCAGGCTGATTTCCGTCGGGTAGGGGCGTTCCAAAAACTTTGCCGTAAATTCAGCGGCTTAGTGATTATATTCCGCTAAAGTTCGCGAATGTTCTCATAAAGTTCTTTACAAGACGCTAAGAAGATGAGAACAAAGAGGCAACAAAGCCAAACGGAAAGGAGCCGCCCATGCTTCGCCAGATCAAAACCACCGCTGAACGCTCGTCGGAGACCCTGTTGGGGGATTTCATCGGGGCTGCCGCGCTGATGGTCACGCTGGTGGCGGGGCTGTACCTGCCCGGGCTTGTCTGAGTTTCTGCCTGCGACGTTCCGCGTCTGTCATGCCCGATACATCGCCTGTCCCCAAGCGTGCCGATGTGTCTGACTGACTGTCCCAAGTCCCGTCCGGGGGCGATCTGCCTCTTCTGCCCCGGAAAGTGATGGACGACCCACGGAACCCGCTTTTCCTTCCGCCGCCGCCCAGCCGGGTGAGCGGCGGTTTTTTTGTTTGGTGCCGTAGGCATTGAGGCCCGAAATCGCCGCGGCCCTGCCATTTTGAAGTCTTAGTCGAATGGTTTTACCGCCACATATGTTATGCGGTATGGGGCATTTGAAATGTTCAGGTGGCACAATCTGGTTCTGGTCGTCGTCATCGCGTTGGTTATGCTGGGGATTGATTACCATCAGCAGGCGCAAAAATCCGGAACCCGCATGGTCGAACTCGGCTTCGCCGGGTATGTCGAGACAATCAAGGGGCGCATCGGGGCGCATGCCGCAGACGTGCCGCAGGACGATCAAGCCGCACCTGCACCGATGAAAGACACCCGCAACAATACCAGTCCCGATAAACGCGCCAATCAGGGCACCACGCCAGCCCAAAGCAAAGCTGCGCCGACACGCTTCAAGGCCGGTGGATCGGGGATTGCGGCCTGCACGACCAAAGGGGGCATCAAACGTTGCCGTATAGGCGACGGATAAAGATGTTCGGCCAGTGATTGCGATTCTGGTTCGCGGGATTGATTGACGCCGTCAGGCGCAGGAATGGGCTGCCCTGGCCTGTTCCATTGCCTCGACCGTCGCTTCCAGCGTCAGCATGATCGAGGCGTGGCGATTCTTGTAATCCTGTGCGGGGCGCAGCACTTCGAGCCCGTCGAACGGTGTGGGCGGGGTGGGGCCGTCATGCTTGAGCATCTCTTTCAGCGCGTCGCGCGCCGCGACCACCTGATCGTAGGTGCAGCCGATGATATGCCTGCCCACGATGCTGGCGGCGGCCTGCCCGAGGGCGCACGCCTTTACCTCGGCGGCGTAGTCGGTGATCGTCTCTCCGTCGGTACGGATATCCACGGTGACGGTCGAGCCGCAAAGCGGCGCGCGGCGTTTGACCGATGCATCGGGCGCATCCAGTCGCCCGTGATGCGGGATATCGGCGGCCAGTTCGAGAATACGCGCCGAGTAGAGCTTGATCAGGTCGGTTTCGCCGCTCATGACTTTCCCTTTCGTTTCTGACCCAATAGATAGAGGCCCTGACACCAGATGCAAAAGGTTTTCAAGCATGTCTTTCGATCCCGCCACGCTGAAATTCGATGAACGCGGCCTGATTCCGGCAATCGCGCAGGATGCGCAGTCGGGGGAGGTTCTGATGATGGCGTGGATGAATGCCGAGGCCGTGACGCGCACGCTGGAGACCGGGCGCGTGACCTATTGGAGCCGGTCGCGGCAGGCCTTTTGGATCAAGGGTGAGACTTCGGGACACGTGCAGGACCTGGTGGATTTCCGGGTGGATTGCGACCGAGATTGTCTGTTGTTGCAGGTCAACCAGACCGGCCCGGCCTGCCACACGAACCGGCGCAGTTGTTTTTATACCGCCCTGCGCGATGGTGAAGAGGTGGAACTGATGGCCCCAATGGGCGGCTGAACAGCTTTTACCGGCTGAGATAACGTTCCAGAACGATGGGCGGGATATGCCCGCGCAACATCATGTCGGGCAGCACATAGGACGGGGCCACGTCCAGCTCCAGCGCGCGGGCCAGATCGGCCTGCTCGGTGATGTCGATCAGCGTGACGCGCAAGTCGTGGGTTTCGGCCAAGGTCCGCAGATCGGCCTGCGCCCGATCACATTCCGGGCAGTCGGGGGCCGTGAACAGTGCGATGGTCAGCGCTGCATCGGGCGGGCCAAAGCCGGGCAAATGTGCGCCGTAAAGCGCCTCTTCGCGCTCGGATAACCGGGTCAGGTCATCGGCGACGGCATCCTTGTAAGGGTCGATTTGCGGTGCGGGCGCGTCGGGCAGCAGTTGGGGAACGCTGAGCAGGACCTCGCGCAGCTCGTTGTGCAGAATGGCGCGTTCCGTCGGGGTGAGGTTGGTGAAATCGGTCTCAGCCCCGGCTGGGGCGACCATCAGCGCAATGAGGCCCGCCGCAATCGGCAGGCCCCATGTGATGTGATTTGGCGGGTGCATCAGCTGTCCTTGCGGACCTCGGCGGCGATTTGTTGCATCACGTCCAGCGGAACGTAGCCGCGCAACATCTGTTCATCCATGACGAAGGTGGGGGTGCCGGTGATGTTCATGCGCTGGCCAAGCGCGTGGTTGGCGGCGATGACTTCGGCAACCTCGTCGCTGCCCATATGGGCCATGATCGCATCTGCGTCGATGCCGAAACCTTCGGCCAGGCGGCGCAGCGCGGGTTCGGAGATGTCGCCGTTGAAGGTCATCAGCGCATCGTGCACCTGCTTGTAGGCCTCATCCCCTGCCGTTTGCAGCGTGGCAATGGCGAATTGCGCGGCCAGCAGGGATTGTTCGCCGAGTATCGGGAATTCCTTGACGACCACGCGGATGTTGCCATCGGTTTCCACAAGGCTTTCGACTTCGGGGAAGGCGCGTTTGCAATAGCCGCAGCGGTAATCTAGGAACTCGACGAGGGTGATGTCACCCTCGGGGTTGCCGCCGACCCACGAGGAATCATCGTTGAACAGCGCCTCGGAATTGTCTTTTACCAGGGCGATGTCGTCTTGCGCCTGTTGTTCCTGCTGGCGTTGCTCCAGCACGGCGACCGCTTCCATGATGACCTGCGGGTTTTCCATCAGGTAATTGCGGATTTCCGCATGGAAGGCCTCGCGCTCGGCGTCGGTCATCGAGGTCAGGTCCAGCGCCTGTGCGGGCATGGCCAGGGTGGCGCCAAGGGCCAGCGCGGCAAGGGGGGCGAATTTCATTCAGTCATCTCCGTTTCTTTTCAGCGGCTTTGGCCGCAGATAACACATCCTGTGCGCGGCGCCAGCCGGTGGAGCCGCGCGGCAACAGATCAGAGGCGCGTTGCGCATGCAGACCGGCATCTTCCAGCCGTCCGGTCATGGCGTAGCGTTCTGCGGTGACCAGCGAGGCCATGCCCTTGTTGCCCTGCTGGGCATAGGCGGCGGCCAGATCGCGCATCACGCGGGCGTCACGGCCATCCAGCGAGCGGGCTTTTTCGAGATATGTCTGAGCCTTGCCGGTTTGTCCCTGCGCCATGAGCGCGCGGCCATAGGAACCGAGGATCAGAGCGTTGTCCGGTGCCATGTTGACCGCATGGCCATAGGCGGCGGCGGCGGCCCCGAAATTGCGCGATTCCATCAGAATCTGGCCTTTGAGTTCCAGCAGGAACGGATCGTTCGGACGGTGCGCGATAGCCTGGTCGATGGTTCGGACCGCCTTGGAGGTTTGCGAGAGGCGGTGATAGGCGACCGCCTGCCGCATCAGCTTGACGTCGGCATAGCCGAATTCGCCAGCGCGGTTGAGCGTCCATTTGGGGGCGCGCTGAAAGGCTGAAAGTTTGCCCTTGGCGCGGGCGAACCAGTAATTCGCTTCCGGGTTGTCGCGGGTCTTGTCGGCGTACCCTGCGGCCAGCCGGCGCACCACGCGGAAGCGGTCGGCGGACAGCGGGTGCGTGCGCGCGTAAGGGTCCTGGCGGTAGCGGCTGAGCGCCTCTTGCCCACGAAAGATATCCATGACTTCGACTGCGCCCTGCGGATCGACCCCGGATTGGGCCATGAAGCGCAGGCCGGACTGGTCGGCGGCGTTTTCTTCGGCGCGGGTATGGGACATGAACATGCGCATTGCCGAGTTGCTGGCCCCGATGGCGGCAGCGCCGGCGGCTTCGCCCGCGCCCGCGGCAACGGCCGCAGCCGCGGCCAGTGCGGCCCCCAGCCCGGCGGCAGTGCGCGCGGTGCGCAGGTTGACCGTGCGGCGCATCAGGTGGCCGTTGGCGATATGGGCTGCCTCATGCGCGATCACTGCCTGCAGCATCGGTGCTGTTTTCATTTTCAACAACAGGCCGGAATGGATGAAGATATGTTCGCGATCCACCACGAAAGCGTTCAGGCTGCGGTCGTCGATCACGAGGATATCAACACGTGTCGGGCTGAGGCCCGCCGCCTTGAGAAGAGGCGCGGCCAGTTGTTTCAGCGCGTATTCGATATCGGGATCGCGCAGCAGTGACAGCGCGCGTGCCGGGGTGGACAGGGTCAGCCCAATCAGCGCACTGATCACGAGAAGGCGAAGAACTTGCATTGACGGCAGGCCTTTTTCCGGGCGAAACGGGGCATATTACGGGCAGTCTAGGAAGAAAGCGATGCGGAACTCAACCCGATCCGGGGTCGATCCCTTTATTGTGATGGATGTGATGGAGGCCGCACGCCGCGCCGAGGAGGCCGGGCGCCGTATCATCCACATGGAGGTTGGCCAGCCGGGCACTCCGGCACCACAGGGCGCACGCGCGGCTTTGGCGCAGGCGATGGACGATCAGCCGATGGGCTATACGGTGGCGCTTGGCCTGCCGGCGCTGCGGGCGCGGATCGCGAAATTGTATGGAGAATGGTACGATCTCGACCTGAACCCCGAGCGCGTGGTGATCACGCCGGGCAGTTCGGGCGGGTTCATCCTTGCGTTTACGGCACTGTTCGATGCCGGGGACCGGGTTGGCATCGGCGCTCCGGGCTATCCCAGTTACCGCCAGATCCTGCGGGCGCTGGACCTTGTGCCGGTCGACATCGAAACGGCGGCGGAAAACCGCCTGCAACCGGTCTCTGCCGATCTGGACGGGCGCGATTTGCAGGGGCTTCTGGTGGCAAGCCCTGCAAATCCGTCGGGCACCATGCTGGGCCGTGACGATCTGGCGGCGCTGATGGAGGCTACGGCAGCGCAGGGGGCCAGCTTCATCAGCGACGAGATTTACCACGGCATCGAATACGAGGCCAAGGCGGTGAGCGCGCTGGAGATCAGCGACGAGGCCTATGTGATCAACTCGTTTTCCAAATATTTCAGCATGACCGGCTGGCGTGTGGGCTGGATGGTGGTCCCCGAAGATCATGTGCGCGTGGTCGAGCGGCTGGCGCAAAACCTGTTCATCTGCCCGCCACACGCGAGCCAGGTGGCGGCTCTGGCCGCGATGGACTGCCATGACGAGTTGCTGGCCAACATGGAGGTCTACCGCGCCAATCGTGCGCTGATGCTGGAGGGATTGCCCAAGGCCGGGTTCGACCGGATCGCGCCGCCGGACGGCGCGTTTTATGTTTACGCCGATGTCAGCCATATCACCGATGACAGCCGCGCCTTTGCTGCCGAAATTCTGGATCAGGCAGGGGTGGCGGTGACGCCGGGGCTGGATTTCGATCCGGTGCGCGGCGGCGGGACGATCCGGTTTTCCTATGCTCGCGCGACGGCAGATATCAAAGAGGGGTTGGACCGGTTGGTGCGTTTCATGAAGGCGCGCGGCGTTGTCTGACGGGGCAACGGGGCTTTGCCCCCCTCGGCCTTTGGCCTCACCCTCAGGATATTTTCGGGCAGGAGAAGGGCAGGGCTGTGCAAGTGCGGCGCCGGTGGTGTACCCTGTCAAGCAACAGACCGGATGAACGGCGGATGAGCAGTATGATCAGGATGATTTTGGCCGTGATGCTGGCGATGTGGTCCGGGATTGCGGGGGCGCAGGAGCGTGATTTCAGCGGCCTGGCGCGGTTGGACCCGGGGGCAAGTGCGATCGAGGACAGCGGCAATGGTGTGCGGATCGCGCTGAGCCTGAGCCAGGGTGTTCCTTACCGGGTGTTCACGCTGGCCGATCCGGCGCGACTGGTGCTGGATTTCCGCGAGGTGGACTGGCAGGGCGTGGAGGCCGCGGCGCTGGATCGCAGCGGCAAGGTGTCGGCGGTGCGCGTCGGCGGGTTTCGCCCCGGCTGGTCGCGAATGGTACTGGACCTGTCCGAGCCCTTGTCGCCTGTTGGTGTGGGATTGGCGGTCGATGCCGAAACGGGGCGCGCGCAACTGGATATGGACCTGCTGCCAGTGTCGGAGGAGGATTTCGCGGCCGCCGCCGGGGCACCGGCCCTGCCGGGATGGGAGGCCCCGGGCCAGGGACTGAAGGCAGAGAGGCGCCCCCGTCAGAGGGGCGAGGCTCCGCTGGTTGTCGTGTTGGACCCCGGCCACGGAGGGATCGACCCCGGTGCCGAGGTGGCGGGTATTGCCGAGAAAGACATGATGCTGACCTTCGCACGCGAGTTGAAAGAGGTTTTGCTGCGCGCCGATGGGTTCGAGGTGGCGCTGACGCGCGAGGATGACAGCTTTGTTTCGCTGGAGCGGCGGGTGGCGCTCGCCCATCGGATGCGGGCGGATGTATTCATTTCGCTGCACGCAGATGCACTGAGCGAGGGCCGGGCGCATGGCGCGACGGTTTACACCCTGTCGGACAGCGCCAGCGACAAGGCCAGTGCCGCGCTGGCCGAGCGGCATAACCGGGCCGATATGCTGGCCGGGGTGGACCTGAGCGGCAAGGACGACGTGGTGGCGGACGTGCTGATGGATCTGGCGCGCCTGGAAACGCAGCCGAGGGCCGAGCGGCTGGCCGGGGCGATCCGTCTTGGCTTGAAGGATTACGGCCTGCCGCTGCATTCGCGCCCGTTGCGGCATGCGGGATTTTCGGTGCTGAAATCTTCGGACATCCCTTCTGTGCTGCTGGAACTTGGCTTTCTGTCCAGTCCCCGGGATCTGAAGAATCTGTCCGACCCGGCATGGCGCGCGAAAATGGCCGCGGCGTTGCGCGATGCGTTGGCCGCCTGGCAGATTGCGGATGCGGCGACGGCCGATCTTGTGCGGCAGTGAGATGCTGGTGGTGCGTGGCGGGCCAAGATGTGTTTTGACGGGCCTGCCGGGGATGCCTATATGAAGCGGTGAAACCGAGCGGGGGCTGATGTGCTCAGGGCATTTGGAACATTTTTCGGAACGATCTTCAGCCTGCTGACGCTGGGGCTGATGCTGATCGCGCTGAGTATCGCGGCGGTTTTCCATATCTATGGTCAGGATTTGCCGAGTCACGAATCGCTGGCCAATTACACGCCGCCGACGATCAGCCGGATCTATTCCGGCGAAGGGCGGATCATCGACGAATTCTCGCGTGAGCGCCGGTTGTTCACACCTGCCGAAGACATTCCCGATCTGGTGAAACAGGCCTTCATCAGCGCGGAGGACAAGAATTTCTATACCCATGGCGGGTACGATGCGCGCGGTATCGCCGCGGCGATTGTCGAGGCGGTTCGTTCGCGCGGAAAGAATGTGCGCGGGGCGTCCACGATCACCCAGCAGGTGATGAAGAATTTCCTGCTGTCGGGGGATCGGCGGATCGAGCGCAAAATCAAGGAAATCATCCTTGCCACCCGGATCGAGGAAACGCTGAGCAAGGACAAGATCCTCGAACTCTACCTGAACGAGATTTTCCTCGGGCAGAATTCCTATGGCGTCACCGCCGCCGCCCAGACCTATTTCAACAAGCCGTTGCGTGAACTTGCCCCGCATGAGGCGGCGATGCTGGCTTCGATGCCCAAGGCGCCGTCGGATTTCCATCCGGTGCGCAATCGCGAGCGGTTGTTGAAACGGCGTGATTTCGTGCTGAAAGAAATGTATGAAAACGGGTATATCGATCAGGCGACCTATGAAACCGAGGTGGCGCAGCCGCTGCGTTCGGTTCAGAACGGCGATTTCGAGCCGTTCAGCGCCGGATTGCCCCCGCGCGATTATTTCACCGATGAAATCCGCCGCCAGCTGAGCCAGGATTTCGGGGAGGGTGAATTCTTTAGTGGCGGTCTGAGTGTACGCGCCACGATCGATCCCGAAATGCAGGTCGAGGCGGCGCAGGAATTGCGCCGGCAATTGGAGATTTATGACCGTGGCCGGGGCCGCTGGCGGGGAACGGGCGTGGTGCTTCCCGCAGAGGCGCTGGAGAGCGAAGAGGCATGGCGCAAGGCCCTGTCCGAAGCTGCGGTGCCGCGAGACATCGAACTGGATGGAAGATGGCATCCGGCGGTGATCCTCGAGATCGAGGATCAGCAGATGCGTCTTGGCATCGAAGGCGTCGCGGCGGACGAAAACGCGCCGCATGTGGTGCCGCGCAACGATATTGCGTGGCTTCCGGGCAATTTTCAGGAAACCTTCAAGCGCGGCGAGGTCGTGCTTGTGCGCAAGATGATTGAAGAGGATAGCGGGGAGTTCATTCGCTGGACGCTACGGCAGGTACCCGAGGTGCAGGGCGGTTTCGTCGCGATGGACGTGAATACGGGCCGCGTTCTGGCGATGCAGGGCGGGTTTTCCTATCAGCATTCGGTGTTCAACCGCGCCACCCAGGCAAAACGCCAGCCGGGGTCGAGCTTCAAACCCTTCGTTTATGCCGCCGCGCTGGACAGCGGATACAGCCCCGCGACAATCGTGGTCGATGCCCCGATCGAAATCGACACGCCGCAGGGTATCTGGCGGCCGCGCAATTCGTCCAACAAGTTTTATGGTCCCACGCCGTTGCGCACGGGGATCGAACAATCGCGGAACCTGATGACCATTCGTCTGGCTCAGGAGGTCGGGATGGATGTGGTCGCCCATTATGCAGAGCGGTTCGGTGTCTATGAGGACATGAGACAGTTTCTGGCCAATTCCCTGGGGTCCGAGGAAACCACGCTCTATAACATGGTGGCGGCCTATGCGATGTTTGCCAATGGCGGTGAACGGGTCGAACCCACGCTTGTGGACCGGGTGCAGGACCGCTACGGCAAGACCGTCTATTCGCACGATCCGCGCAATTGCGTCGATTGCGACGATCCCGGCATTCCGCGTACGCGTGCGCCGCGCATCGTCTCGGACCGCGAACGGGTCATGGATGCGATCACCGCCTATCAGTTGACGTCGATGATGAAAGGCGTGGTGGATCGCGGCACGGCCAGCGGCGTGATCAATCTGCCGGTGCCCGTGGCAGGCAAGACCGGCACCACCAACGACGCGCGGGACGTGTGGTTCGTGGGATTCACCAGCAATATCGTTGCCGGGTGTTATATCGGCTATGACCAGCCGCGCAGCCTGGGGGGGCGCGCCTATGGATCGTCGATGTGTGGTCCGGTGTTTCAGGAGTTCATGTCGGAGGCGATCAAGAAATACGGTGGCGGGCCGTTCGAGGTGCCGCCCGGCGGCCATTTCCTCAAGATCGATCGCTTCACAGGCGCGCGTCTGGCTGACGATGCACAGGGCGATTTCGTGGTGGCCGAGTATTTCCGCGACGGGGAAGAGCCGGTCTTTGGCTTTAACGTGACGGGTGGTTTCGCGATGGGCACCGATCTGGAGTTGTTCAAGCGCGGCGAAACCGAACAGGTCAGAGAGGTGACCACCTCGACCGGACGCAAGGCCACGGTCGGGGGCAAGGCCAGCTTTGGCAGCATGAGTTCGGGCGGTTTGTACTAGGCGCTGCCCTCAAACAAGGGATGACCCGGATACCGTTTCGCGCCCGGTGCACGGCATCTTGCCCGGCATCGCGCGCTGCGGTATCACCCGCATCTGAGCAGACCAAGGACATGCAGATGCGCGCCGAAATCCAGACCATTGTTTCCGAAATCGAAAATTCGCTGGAGCTGTTGCGCCAGCGGATGGGCTGGGAAACCGCCAGGCATCGGCTTGAGGAGTTCAATGCGCGGGTCGAGGATCCCAACCTGTGGGACGATCCGGCCAAGGCGCAGAAACTCATGCGAGACCGGCAGAGCCTTGTCGACGCCATTGAAACCCACGATTCGATTCAGCAGGACATGAACGACAATGTCGAGTTGATCGAACTGGGCGAGATGGAAGACGATCAGGATATCGTCACCGACGCCGAGGAAACGCTTAGGGCACTGGCCAAGAAAGCCGCTGCCAAGGAACTGGAGGCGCTGCTGAACGGCGAAGCGGATGCCAACGATACCTTCCTTGAAATCAACGCCGGGGCGGGTGGCACCGAAAGCTGTGACTGGGCGTCGATGCTGGCGCGGATGTATGTGCGGTGGGCCGAGCAGCATGGCTATACGGTCGAGTTGCAGTCTGAAACCTCGGGGGACGAGGCCGGAATCAAATCCGCCGCCTACAAGATCAGCGGGCACAACGCCTATGGCTGGTTGAAATCCGAAAGCGGCGTGCATCGCCTGGTGCGTATTTCGCCCTTTGATTCGGCGGCCAAGCGGCACACGTCATTCTGTTCGGTCTGGGTTTATCCCGTGGTCGACGACAATATCGAAATCGAGGTGAACCCGAGCGATATTCGTATCGACACCTACCGCAGTTCCGGCGCGGGTGGGCAGCACGTCAACAAGACGGATTCGGCGGTGCGGATCACCCACCATCCCACGGGGATCGTTGTGACCAGTTCCGAAAAATCCCAGCACCAGAACCGCGATATCGCCATGAAGGCGTTGAAATCGCGGCTTTACCAACTGGAACTGGACAAGCGCAACGAGGCCATCAACGAAGCGCACGAGGCCAAGGGCGATGCGGGATGGGGCAATCAGATCCGGTCCTACGTGTTGCAGCCCTATCAGATGGTCAAGGATTTGCGCACCGGCGTCGAAACCAGCGACACCAAGGGCGTACTGGACGGCGATCTGGATCAGTTCATGGCGGCCACGCTGGCGATGAATGTCAGCGGCAAATCCCGTGCCGAGGCACAGGGCGAGGACTGAGCCCCGGCCTTTCGCGCCTGCCTTGCCGGATCGGAAGCGGAATTCTGTCTTTGCGCATTGCCGTTGCTTGGCTAGTCTTCCCTCAACAGGGAGGAAACCGCGCAATGATGATGGAGGAGAGCAAGCCGCTTGGCGTGCCCGAATTGGGCATGGTGACGTTCGATATGCTGAAAGAGGCACTGCGCCGGGGGGGGACCGACATGAAGCGCGCTCCCGGATATGCCCTGATCTTCGGCGGGGTCTATGTGGTGATCGGCTGGATCATGGTCTGGATCACATGGGTCACCGGGCAAAGTTACTGGCTGATCTTCGCTGCGGTCGGATTTCCGCTATTCGGGCCTTTTGCGGCTGTGGGTTTGTACGAGGTCAGTCACCGGCTGGAACAAGGGCTGCCGCTGGAACCCGGCGCGGTCTTCGGCGTCATTGCACATCAGCGGCGGCGGCAACTGCCGTCGATCAGCGCGGTGATCATCATCATGTTCCTGTTCTGGTTCTTTCTGGCGCACATGATTTTCGCATTGTTCCTCGGCTTTTCGACAATGACCAATATTTCAAGCTCGTTCGATGTCTACCTGACACAGGAGGGGCTGACGATGCTCGCCGTCGGCACGATAGTGGGGGCGGGGTTTGCGCTGTTGCTTTATATGATCACGGTGGTGGCCTTGCCGCTGCTTCTGGATCGCGAGGTGGATTTCGTGACCGCGATGATCACCAGTTTTCAGACGGTTCTGGCCAATCCGGTTCCGATGCTCGTCTGGGGCGTGTTCATTGCCGTGGTGACTTTTGTTGCGCTGATACCGGGGTTTCTGGGACTGTTTATAGTCTTGCCGTTGTTGGGCCATGCGACGTGGCATTTGTATCGGCTTATCTGTGAGGCCGGTCAGGAGGATGCGTTGATGGAGCAGGCTCCGGCGGATCGTAAACCAGCCTGATCCGGCACGGTGATGGCCTTGACATCCCGAGACAAGGAGACGTTGCCATGACAGGCAGGACCTTCTGGGACGGTGTCGCACGTCGCTACGCCGCGCGCCCTGTGCGGGATGAAACCGCCTATGAAACGACACTGGCCCTGACGCGCAGCTATCTGGGCGAGGACGACAAGGTACTGGAACTGGGCTGCGGAACCGGCACCACGGCGCTCAAGCTCGCGCCGGCGGTTGCGCATCTGACCGCCGCCGATATTTCATCCGAGATGGTGGCCATCGCACGTGAAAAGCTGGCCGATCATCCCGGTGCGAATGTCGAATTCCGGCAAGCCGATGCGTTTTGCGATGCATTCGCGCCGGGGACATTCGATGCGGTTCTGGCGTTTAACCTGTTGCACCTGCTGGACGATATGGAGGCCACGATCAAGCGGGTGCGCGCGCTGTTGCGGCCCGGAGGGGTGTTCATTTCGAAAACGGTTTGTCTTGGGCGCAATGCCTGGCATTTCCGGGCGTTGATCGCGGGGCTGCAAATGATAGGCAAGGCGCCCCCGGTGAAATTTCTCGACATCGCGGATCTGGAAAAGGCGATCCGTGCGCAAGGGTTCGAGATACTGGAAACGGGGAACTATCCGGCCAAACCGCCCAGCCGGTTCATCGTGGCGCGCAAGGTCTGAGGGCTTCAACGCACCCGATCGCGATAGTGGCGCAGCACGAACAGCCGGATCGCCGAGGCGAGGCCGATATCCACGCCACGCTCGGCGTCGATCTCGGCGGCCAGGGCATTGAGCGGCTGGCCGCGCTGGTGTGCAATGTCGCGGAAGGCCTGCCAGAACTCGTCTTCGAGCGATACGCTGGTGCGGTGCCCACGCAGGGTGAGCGAGTGTTTGACGGGCCGTCCTGTCATGACGTGGCGGGGGCGCGGCTCCTGTCGCTGTGCGCGACGACTCCCGCAAGGTATTTTGGAACAGGAAAAGGCACTGGGTGTTTCATTCGTCGTCGCGCTTATGCGCCTCGTGGTCTTGCCGGGATTTTTCGGCGCGCGCAGTGTCGAGCGCCTTGTCGGCCTTACTGCGCCCATGCTGCACGGCGTTTTCATCGGCCTTTGCGCGTTTTTCGGCCCGCGCCTTTTGTTTGCGGAACTGGTTCAGGTTGATGACATTGTTCATGGGGTTAACCATATACCGGTTTCTGCATTCGTCCAGCAGATGAAAAAGGGCGGCCCATTGGACCGCCCTGACGAGTGCCGTTCAAATCCGCGCCCTCAGCCCTTGGGGCCGATCATCTGTTCGGGGCGCACAACGCGATCAAAGGTGTCCTCGTCCACGAACCCGAGCGCGATCGCCTCTTCCTTGAGCGTGGTGCCGTTCTTGTGCGCGGTCTTGGCGACCTTGGTGGCATTGTCATAGCCGATTTCAGGTGCCAGTGCCGTGACCAGCATCAGGGATTCGCGCATCAGTTTCTCGATCCGGTCCTCATTGGCCTGAATGCCGTTCAGCATACGCTCGGTAAAGCTGTCGGCGGCATCGCCCAGAAGCTGGATGGATTGCAGCAGGTTGTAGGACATCATCGGGTTGTAGACGTTCAACTCGAAATGGCCCTGGCTGCCGGCGAACTTGATCGCGGCGTCATTGCCCATGACGTGGGCGGCGACCTGTGTCAGCGCCTCGGCCTGTGTCGGGTTGACCTTGCCCGGCATGATGGACGATCCCGGTTCGTTTTCCGGCAGGATCAACTCGCCCAGGCCCGAACGGGGGCCGGAGCCCAGGAAACGGATGTCATTGGCGATCTTGTAGCAGGACCCGGCCACCGTCGCGATTGCGCCGGACATGAACACCATGGCGTCATGGGCCGCGAGCGATTCGAACTTGTTGGGCGCGGTCACGAAGGGCAGGCCGGTGATCTCTGCCATGTTGGCGGCCACCTGTTCGCCCCATCCCTTTTTGGTGTTCAGCCCGGTGCCCACGGCGGTACCACCCTGCGCCAGTTCGTAGATGCCGGGCAGGGCGGCCTTGATGCGCTCGATCCCCTGACGGACCTGCTGCGCATAGCCGGAAAATTCCTGTCCCAGTGTCAGCGGCGTGGCATCCTGCGTGTGGGTGCGCCCGATCTTGATGATGTCCTTGAATTCCTCGGCCTTGGCTTCGAGCCCCTTGAGCAACTTTTCAAGGCCGGGCAGCAGAACGTCACGCACGCTCATCGCGGTAGCGATATGCATGGCGGTCGGGAAGGTATCGTTCGAGGATTGACCCATGTTGCAGTGATCGTTGGGGTGAACCGGTTCCTTGCTGCCGATCTGACCGCCGAGGATTTCAATGGCGCGGTTGGCGATCACCTCGTTCGAGTTCATGTTCGACTGCGTGCCCGAGCCGGTCTGCCAGACGACCAGCGGAAAGTTGTCGTCGAACTTGCCTTCGATCACCTCGCCCGCAGCCTGAACGATGGCGTCGGCCAGTTTCGGGTCGAGGTCTCCATTGGCCTTGTTGGCCTGTGCGCAGGCCTTCTTGATGACGCCAAGGGCACGCACGATGGCGACGGGCTGCTTTTCCCAGCCGATGGGAAAGTTCATCAACGAGCGCTGCGTCTGTGCGCCCCAGTATTTATCGGCGGGAACCTCGAGGGGGCCGAAACTGTCGGTCTCTGTGCGGGTGGCGGTCATGATCTGTACTCCATCGCGAAAGGTTGTTTTCTCTTATCGGATAGAGCGGAAAGATCAATGATGTATACGATGGAACACAAATACGCGGGCGGGTGGCAGATTGACCCAGACCGTGGCGCGTTTTTCGGCGCGCAGGCCCAGTTCGCGCTGCATTGGCGGGGCAATCGGCGCATTGGGACTGTAGGTGATCTGGCTGAAGAACCCCTCAGGGGCCATGACGTTAAATGCGCGCCCGACCACCTCGCGCTGAATGGTGGGGCGGGCCAGTACGGGAACACCGGAAATCACCGCGGAAATCCCTTCAAGTCCGATCTGGTCGATCTCTTGCGCGGGACGGTTGAGAACCCGCACGCCCGGAAATTGTCGTTGGAGGCTGTCGCAGAACCGGGTGTTGGTTTCCATCAGGGTCAGTTGCTCGGGGGCGATGCCGCGGGCAAGGATCGCACGGGTAAAACTGCCGGTTCCGGGGCCGATTTCGACCACCGGGCCGGTGATGCCGTCAAGGCCGTCCGTCATGCGGCGGGCAACGGCGGCGGAGGAAGGCGCTATCGCGACGACCTCGGTGGGGTGGCGCAGGACCTCGCCCAGAAACAATCCGAAACCGCTTGCCATGTTCTCTCTCCGCGCTGGCTGTCGTGTCGGGAAAGGCATAGCCGTTGCCGCGCGACGGACAAGCGGTACGCAGAAATCTTCAAGAAAACTTCACGCAGATGGATGCGCTATTTGCGGAAACTGTCGAGGCTGACGACCTCGGCATCGTGATGCTCCTCACCGTCCGAGCCGGTGTTGTCCGGGCCATCGGTGGAGGGCTCGTGATCGGGGTCGGGATCGTGCGGCGCATCTTCGTCGGGAGATTCGAAGCGCAGGCCGAATTCCACGGACGGATCGACAAAGGTCTGGATCGCGTCATAGGGAATATAAAGCGGCTCGGGCGCGTCTCCGAAATTCAGCGTGACCGAAAACCCTTCGTCGGTGACCTCCAGATTGTCGAACCAGTGCTGCATCACAACCGTCATCTCGGAGGGGTAGCGTTCGCGCAGCCAATCGGCCAGTTGCGCGTCCGGATGGGTGGTATCGAAAGTGATGAAGAAATGATGCACGCCGGGCAGGCCGTGATCGCGAACATCGCACAGAACCTGACGGATCAGACCGCGCATGGCGTGGTGCATCAGTTTTCCGTAATCAATCGAAGCAGACATGGGTTGTGCTGTCCTCCTGAGCCGCAGCATAGGGGATTCAATCCAAAACGAAAGAGGCGTCAAGTGACAAGATGCACGACTCCGGCGGTGACGGCCATCAGGGCGAGGCCAACGGTCATTGGCAGACGCAACCATAGCAGCAAAACACCGGCCAGCACGGTCAATGCGGCGCTGAGGGGCTGGAAGCTGTCGAGTTGCGGTGTCGGCCCGAACTCCCCGCGTGTGACGGTGCCGAACAGAACATGGAGCGCGAACCAGATCGACAGGTTCAGGATGACGCCGGTGACCGCTGCCGAAATCCCGGACAGCGCGCCTTTGAGACGGGGGCGGGCCAGCAAGGCGTCGACATAGGGGGCGCCGGTGAAAATCCATAGAAAACAAGGTGTAAAGGTGACCCAGAGGGTCATGGCGCCCGCCATAAGGGCGAGAGCGGTGCCGCCCTGTTGGAACCCGGCGAGCAGACCGACGAACTCGGTCACGAGGATCAGGGGGCCGGGCGTGGTTTCGGCGAGGCCCAGTGCGTCGATCATCTGTGCGGTGCTGAGCCAGCCGTGGGTCTCGACCACGGCCTGCGTCATATAGGCCAGGACGGCATAGGCCCCGCCGAAGGTCACGATGGCGAGCTTCGAGAAAAACAGTGCAATATCAGTGAGAAAGCTTGCATTCATGATCCACGCGATCAGGACCGGAGCAGCCCAGAGAGTGGACCAGATGGCGATGGTGCGCAGGGTTCGGGGCGGGGTCCGATGGGTGGGGAGAGGGGCCGAAGGCGCGCCTGCAGGGGGTGCCAGCAGCAGGCCGGTGAGGGCGGCGGCGGCGATGATCAGGGGGAAGGGGAGCGACAGGAAGAACATGGCCGCAAAGGCCAGGATGGCCAGCGCCCAATCGGTGCGGCGGGTCAGGGCGCGGCGGGCCAGGGACAGCAATGCCTGCAGGACGATGACGATCACCGCCGCCTTGATGCCCGTAAAAAGCGATTGAATAACAGGAACTTGCCCGTAATGCGCATAGCCCAATGCCAGCCCGAGGATCACCACTGCGCCGGGCAGAACGAACAGCAGGCCCGCGATCAGGCCGCCGGGAACGCCACGAAGACGCCAGCCGGAATAGGTGGCGAGTTGCATGGCCTCGGGACCGGGAAGCAGCATGCAGAACGACAGCGCGCCCAGAAAATGCTTTTCTTCCAGCCACTTGTGGCGTTCTACCAGTTCCGTATGCATCAGGGCGATCTGCGCGGCGGGGCCGCCGAAGGACAGCAGGCCGATGCGGGCGAAAACGCGGAAAAGGTTAACAAGATCGGGGCGCATATAGCGGTGATACAGTGCGCGCCACGTATTTCAAGCGCTTTCACCACACATGGCGCGTGTCATGAAAATATCATAAATTCAATTGGTTGAGGGATGTTTTTAAGGTGAAGTGCAGGCTTCTGTTGCCAGGTGCCTGCGAACCCCGCCAGACCTTGCTAGAGGGCTGGGCTTAAGATTTCGGTCTTGTTACTGCTTACGCAGCAACGGCGACCGGAGCACGATTGTCGTTGGCAATTATGCTTTAGCGAACCGATAACGGTGGTATCTCACCGGGACAAAGCTAACCCCTTTAGACGTTCGTCGATCCTGTTTCGGCCCCCTAACCCCCTCCAACGAAAGGTTTTTTGGTGGAGCCGCCGGGTACCGCCCCCGGGTCCGATCCGCTTATTACGAGCGCGTTTATGTCCATAGTCCCCGAGGGGACAGGATGAATATAGGGAGCCGCGCGCGATTTGCAAAGGGGAGAGTTTCGTACGTTTTGTACGATGTGTACGCGGGTTTCGTACGAAAATCGGGGGGTGTTCGGATATTTGTGTCCATCAGGGGCGCAAACCGGGCGGGTGAGGACGATTGCGGAGACCGGCGGGCATCGGGGTAACGCCCGGTTAATCAGTTTATGTCATAACCGGGATGTCGGCGCGACGTGTGAAGGCCGTGAACGAGCGAGGTGAGTTGGATGGACGTACGGGGTGAGGCCGGGCGATGGGGCAGATGTCTGGATTGAGTCCGACGACGACTTTGTGCACCGGGCATTGCCCGACCGCGGGTGGGCGAGCGCCGGTCTTTCGATGGTGATTTATGGTGAAGTCGCATCCAACGGTAATTCGGTGGGCTGCCGATGCAGGATCGCCCGCCCGGGGGGCGGTCGGGCGATGCCCGGCGGCGCGCAAGGCGCGCCTTGAGTCCGGGCAAGGCAATGTCCACTCCGTCCCGCATACCGGCCATCGGCACCGCTTGCAGCGAATGACTGGATAGAGCCCAAAAAACAACCAATGCTGCGGCTCGAACGAAAGGCTCCTTTGGTGTTGTGAAGAATGTCTTTCAATGACAGCGTGATACCAGATTTTGACCTCTGCTGGAGAACTTTAATATGGCTGATCAAGACCACCAGCTCACCGAACTTTTTCGAGCATTAGGAGCGCAACGACCAGAACAATGGGCCAGTTCGCAAATTCAAGAGAAGATACCGCAACTTCATAGATACCTTTTCCTTAAACAAGCTTGGGCGCAGGTTGTAGATGAAACAGATGATAGCTGGATTGAGAGAATAATCGAATCCGCGCGTCGCAATCCAGAAGGGCCGTTTTCCGGCCAAGGTCACGCTTTAGAACGTATGCTGTCACTTGGTGTCGATCGTTCAGACATCGTCGATTTGGTGCGTTGTTCGCAAGCGGAAATGATCTCGGGATTGTGCTACTTGTTGGATGATCCTTCGCTTTATGACGAAGAAGATGAACGTGTCCGAGACACCGGTTGGTGTCTTGTCGCAACGGATGAAAATCTTGAACCGACGCGAGAGATTATCGGCGGCCTGCATGAATCAGTTTTGGGCACAGACCCGACTGGGCGCGAAATGCGGCCTCGAAAAAGATCCATTTGAGAGGTCGTGTGGTGAAGGAGCTTGTCATAAACACCTATTAACTTCTGATACTAGCTAAAGTCTGTAGGCGGTAGCCGTTTGAAAAGCAGACATCCTCAAATAAAAACCAGAGGTCGGCTTTGTCCGCATACCGGCCATCGGCACCATGTCCGGCTGCTATCCGGATCGTATCCGCAGAGGTCTTTCCACTCGCGCGAGGCAGCGGCCGCAGGCCGCCGCGCATCGCCAGACCGCCCGTATGGGCTGGCGATTTGGTGACGTAGGTGCGCCGCTTTGATCTCTTTCGGATTTGGCGGGCATAAACTGTGCTGAAGGACCGTTTGATCGCCATCCCGCGGTCTGGCGATGCGCGGCTTGCATGGATGATGTGTCATCCCGCTCAGCGGCCATCGACATCGGATGAGGTCGTGGTTCGGATTGGGCCTGTGGAGGTCCTTTCCGGGCGCAACATGGCGGCCCGGCCTTGTAGTCCGGGCCGGGCATGGGGCCGGTGTGGTGGGGCGCTCAGGTGTTGCATGATCGCCCTGCGACCTGTTTGCACCCGGAGCCAAAGGGCGTATGCCGCGAGGGTGGGCGCCGGGGTGTTTCGATCTGCGGCGCGGAAACCGTGCACAGGCAAGGAGGCATCGCATGGCCAAGGCGATTCACAGCATGATCCGGGTTCTGGACGAGGCGCGTTCGGTCGCGTTCTACCGCAGGGCCTTTGGGCTGGAGGTGGCGGACCGGCTGGATTTCGACGATTTCACGCTGGTTTACCTCAGCAACGGCGAAACCGGGTTCGAGCTGGAACTGACGGTGAACAAGGGGCGCGATGAGCCCTATGATCTGGGCGACGGATACGGGCATCTGGCGTTTTCGGTGGACGATCTGGCCGCCGAACACGCGCGGTTCGAGGCCGAGGGGCTGGCCCCGCGCCAGATTGTCGAGTTCGCACCGGGCGGCGCGGTGATCGCGACTTTCTTTTTCGTCGCCGATCCCGACGGCTATCAGATCGAGGTCTTGCAGCGCGGCGGGCGGTACGGCTAGGGCGGGCCCGCCGGCGCGAATCCGTCAACCGGGGACGAGCCCGCGCGGATGATTCGCGGTTCGGTTGAAGGCCGCAAATTGTCACGCAGGTCGGATTCACACAAAAAGAAGCCGCAATTGGTTGCTTTTTCGGAAGGCCGCTTGTTACGCTCGGGCAATGAGAGCGAACAGGGCGGTACGCCTTCTCGTCATAAAATAAGGGAGTCCGGACGCTTGTTTGCGGCGATCCGGTAACACCAGGGAGCAACGGGCATCGCCCGGAGCGCGTGCAAAAGCGGGGCTTCCCCGACAGAAACGCGCCGGAATTCTCAGCCTGAGTTGCAGTATAGAGGGGACATACATGTCAGATGATACAACGAATCAGGGAATCCCTGCTCCGGAAGGGCATTCGGACCTGATCGACACCGATTACGAGATCGGTCAGGACAATATCGAAGCGAAAATCGGGCCTTTCGGGCTGGATATTCACAATCCCGTTTTTCTGATCTCGGGGCTGTCCATCGTCGCCTTCGTGTTCTACGCGCTGGCCTTGCCGGATCAGGCCAGCAACGCCTTCAGCTGGATGTTCTCGGCGGTGACCAAGGGGTTCGACTGGTTCTTCCTCGGCGCGGCGAACATCTTTGTGATTTTCTGCCTTCTGCTGATCGTCACGCCTTATGGCAGCGTGCGCCTGGGCGGGGCCGATGCGACCCCCGATTACAGCTATACCGGCTGGTTCGCGATGCTGTTCGCCGCCGGCATGGGCATCGGGCTGCTGTTCTTCGGGGTTTCGGAACCGATGAGCCATTTCTCGAGCTCGCTGGGCGGCACCGCCATGGAGGACGGTCTGCGCACGGACTGGGCCCCGCTGGGGGCCGCGGGCGGCGATGAAGCCGCGGCGCAACGCCTTGGCATGGCGGCCACGATCTTTCACTGGGGGCTGCACCCCTGGGCGATCTATGCGGTCGTGGCGCTGGCGCTGGCGCTGTTTTCCTTCAACAAGGGCCTGCCGCTGACGCTGCGTTCGGCGTTCTATCCGATTTTCGGCGAGCGCGTCTGGGGCTGGACCGGCCATATCATCGACACGCTGGCGGTGTTCGCCACGCTGTTCGGTCTGGCGACCTCGCTGGGCTTCGGCGCGGAGCAGACGGCCTCGGGGCTGACCTACCTGTTCGGCAGCGGCGATGCCGCCGAGGGCACGCGCGCCTTCATGGGCATCACCTATGGCAACAGCGAGGAAAGCGGCGTTGCGAACAATCCGCTGCTGCTGGTCATCCTGATTTCGGGCATCACCGCGGTGGCGCTGGTCTCGGTGGTGCGCGGCCTCGATGGCGGTGTGAAGGTGCTGTCGGAGATCAACATGGGGCTGGCGGCGCTGCTGCTGGTGTTCGTGTTCCTTGTCGGCGGGCCGATCTTTCTGATCACGCTGTTCTTCGACAGTCTCTGGGCCTATTTCCAGAACCTTTTCGCGCTGTCCAATCCGTTCGGGCGCGAAGACGTGAACTTCAGCCAGGGCTGGACGGCGTTCTACTGGGCGTGGTGGATCAGCTGGTCGCCCTTCGTGGGCATGTTCATCGCCCGCGTCAGCCGTGGCCGCACCGTGCGCGAGTTCATCATCTGCGTGCTGCTGATCCCGACGCTGGTCTGCGTTCTGTGGATGACCGTCTTTGGCGGCACCGCGCTGAACCAGGTGGTGGCGGACGGCTATGAAGGGGCGAAGAACGCGGCGCTGGAACTCAAGCTGTTCTACATGCTGTCGCAACTGCCGCTGGCGACCATCACCTCGGTCATCGGGATCATTCTGGTGGTGGTGTTCTTTGTCACCTCGTCGGACTCCGGGTCGCTGGTGATCGACACGATCACCGCGGGCGGCAAGGTGGATGCCCCGGTGGCGCAGCGCGTGTTCTGGTGCATCTTTGAGGGCGCGGTGGCGATCGTGCTGCTGATCGGGGGCGGGCTGGCGTCGCTCCAGTCGGCGGTGATCTCAACCGGGCTGCCGTTCACGCTGGTTCTGCTGGTCATGTGCTATGCCATCTGGCGCGGGCTGGCCTCGGAAAAGCGGTAAACGCCGCCACGGACGATTGAAAGGGCTCCGGGGCTTGTTCCCCGGAGCCTTTTGCATTTCAGTGGGCCCGGACCGGCAGGAGGGACCATGACACTCGATATTGATTTCGTGCGGGCGCAGTTTCCCGCCTTCGACGAGCCGACATTGCAGGATCAGGCGTTTTTCGAGAATGCGGGCGGGTCCTATACCTGTGCGCCGGTGATCGCGCGGCTGGAGCGCTATTACCGCCAGCGCAAGGTGCAGCCCTATGGCCCCTACGAGGCCAGCCGCCTGGCGGGCGAGGAGATGGACGAGGCGCGCACCCGGCTGGCGGCGCTGATGGGCGTGGCGACCGATGAGCTGAGTTTCGGCCCCTCGACCACACAGAACACCTATGTTCTGGCGCAGGCCTTTCGCCAGTGGATGAGCCCCGGCGAGGCGATCATCGTCACCGATCAGGATCACGAGGCCAATTCCGGCCCGTGGCGGCGGCTGGCCGACGAGGGCATCGAGATTCGCGAGTGGCGGATCGACCCGGAAACCGGTCTGTTGCGGCTGGAAGACCTCGAGTCGCTGCTGGACGAACAGGTGCGGCTGGTGTGTTTCCCGCATTGTTCCAACGTGATCGGCGCGATCAATCCGGTGGTCGAGATCACCGCCGCCGCCCACGCGGCGGGCGCGTTCGTCTGCGTCGATGGCGTGAGCTATGCGCCGCACGGGGTGCCGGACGTGGGCGGCATGGGGCCGGATATCTACCTGTTTTCCGCCTACAAGACTTATGGACCGCATCAGGGGATCATGGTGATCCGGCGCGAGCTGGGCAGCCTGTTGCCCAATCAGGCGCATTTCTTCAATGGCGACGTGCTTTACAAGCGGTTCACCCCGGCGGGGCCGGATCATGCGCAGGTGGCGGCCTGTGCGGGGATGGCCGATTATGTCGATGCGCTGGCCGACCGTCACGGGATCGGCGGCGACGCATCCGAGCGCGGGCAGGGGGTGCACGATCTGATGCGCGCCCATGAGGAGGAGCTGTTGCAGCCGCTTCTGGATCATCTGAAAGGGCGCAATGCCGTGCGCCTGCTGGGGCCGGACGTGGCGGCGCAACGCGCGCCGACGGTGGCCGTGGCGCTGAACCGCCCGGCAATCGAAGCGGCGGCGGACCTGGCGGACTGGGGGATCATGGCGGGGGGCGGCGATTTTTATGCGGTGCGCCCGCTCAAGGCCCTGGGGATCGACCGGAACAAGGGCGTGCTGCGGCTGAGTTTCGTGCATTACACCCGACGGGAGGAGATCGACAAGCTTCTGAATGCGCTGGACGACATTCTTTGATCCGGTCCCGATGACAGGCCGTAACATGCCTGAATGACCGAAGGGGCGGATATGAGGGACGGTAAGGCGACGATCCTGTGGCTGCGGCGCGATCTGCGGCTGAGCGATCATCCCGCGCTGGTGGCGGCGATTGCGCGCGGCGGGCCGGTGGTGCCGGTCTTCATCCTCGATCCGCTGAGCGAAGGGCTGGGCGCCGCGCCGAAATGGCGTCTGGGGCTGTCGCTGGCCGATCTGGGCAAGCGGCTGGAGGCGGCGGGCAGCCGCCTGATCCTGCGCCGGGGCGATCCGTTGCAGGTGCTGCGCGATCTGGTGGCCGAGACCGGGGCAGGGGCGGTGTACTGGTCGCGCGCCTACGATCCCGACAGCGTCGCGCGCGATACCAGGGTGAAGGCGGGGCTGAAAGCCGATGGGCTGGAGGCGGAGAGCCATGTCGGGCATCTGCTGTTCGAGCCGTGGAGCGTCGAGACAAAGACCGGCGGGTTTTACAAGGTCTATACGCCGTTCTGGACGGCGGTGCGCGAGCGCGGCGTTCCTGCGCCCGAATCTGCCCCCGCGCGCATCCCGGCGCCGGAGGCGTGGCCTGTGAGCGATGCGCTGGACGACTGGCAGTTGGGCCGCGCCATGAACCGGGGGGCCAATGTGTGCCTGCCCTGGCAGCGCGTCGGGGAAGAGGCGGCGCAGGGGCGTCTGGGTGCGTTCATGGGCGCGGCGATTGCCGGGTACGGGGAGCAGCGCGATATGCCGGGGGTCGAGGGCACCTCGGGGCTGTCGGAGAACCTTGCGCTTGGGGAAATCTCGGTCCGGCGGTGCTGGCATGCGGGCCAGCGCGCGATGGACGAGGGCAAGGCGGGGGCCGAGACATGGCTGAAAGAGCTGGTCTGGCGCGAGTTCGCCTATCATCTGGCATGGCACACGCCGCGTATTGTCAGCGACAACTGGCGCCAGGAATGGGCGGCGTTTCCGTGGAACGAGGATAAGGACCATCCGCATGTGATCGCGTGGAAACAGGGGCGCACCGGCATTCCCTTTGTCGATGCGGCGATGCGCGAGATGTATGTCACCGGGCGGATGCATAACCGGGCGCGGATGATCGTGGCCAGCTACCTGACCAAACATTTGCTGTGCCACTGGCGGATCGGGCAGGCATGGTTCGAGGACTGCCTGACCGACTGGGACCCGGCCAGCAACGCGATGGGCTGGCAGTGGTGTGCCGGGTCGGGGCCGGACGCAACGCCCTATTTCCGGGTGTTCAACCCCGAAACGCAGGCCGCAAAGTTCGACCCCGAGGGCACATATCGGCGGCGCTGGATCGCCGAAGCGTATCGTCAGCCGAGCGAAACCGCGCTGTCCTATTTCGAGGCGATCCCGCGCAGTTGGGGGCTGAGTGCGAGGGATGACTATCCCGATCCGGTGGTCGGTGTGACGGAGGGGCGCGCCCGTGCGCTGGACGCCTATGAGCGCCGGGGCTTTTGATGCGGGCGCGAAAATCCTTGCGTGACGGGGGTTTCGCGACCTAGCCTTGTTGCAATGCAACAGGGACGGACCGGAACCATGATCCTGACGGAGACCGGCGGACAGGAGGGCCTGCCGCGCTATTTCGAGCAATGTTTCGCGGCGGCGAAAAACCTGAAACAGGGGCGTCTGGACATCCGCCTGCCCGATGGGCGCGTTTTCAGGGCGGGGGGCACGGCCCCCGGCCCGGTGGCGGACATCGCGGTGCATCAGGGCGATGTCTTTGCCCGGATGGTGCGCGAGGGGTATCTGGGATTTTGCGACGCCTATCTGGAGGGCTGGTGGAGCACGCCCGACCTGCAATCCTTCATGGATCTGGTGAACGCGGATAACGACGAGATGTATAACAGCTATCCCGGTCAGGTGATCGCGCAGTTCTACGAGAAAATCCGGTTCTGGTTGCAGCGCAACACCAAGGCGCAGGCGCGCAGGAACATCAGCTATCATTACGATCTGGGAAATGAGTTCTACAGCCTGTGGCTGGACGATACGATGACCTATTCCAGCGCGCTTTTCGAAAGCGGGCAGGAGAGCCTGGAAAAGGCGCAGATCGCGAAATACGCCAGCATGGTCGATCAGATGGGGGCGCAACCGGGCGATCATGTGCTTGAGATCGGCTGCGGCTGGGGCGGGTTCGCCGAATATGCCGCCGCCGAGCGGGGGCTGAAGGTGACGGGGCTGACCATCAGCCAGGAGCAGTTCGATTACGCGCAGGCGCGCATCGCGAAGGCCGGGCTGTCGGACCGGGTGGAGTTCCGCTTGCAGGATTACCGCGACGAGACGGGCCTTTATGACGGGATCGCCAGTATCGAGATGTTCGAGGCGGTCGGTCAGCAATACTGGCCGGCCTATTTCACGACGGTGCGCGAGCGTCTGCGCCCCGGCGCGCAGGCCACCTTGCAGATTATCACCGTGGCCGATCACCGCTGGGACGCCTATCGCAAGGGGGTGGACTTCATCCAGAAGTACATTTTTCCGGGCGGGATGCTGCCCAGCCCGGCGGTGTTGCGCGCCGAGGTGGAAAAGGCCGGGTTGCAGGTGCGGCGCTCGGTCGAGTTCGGGCAGAGCTACAGCCAGACCCTGCGCCGCTGGCACGAGACATTCAACGCGAAATGGGACGATGTGGCGCGCCTTGGCTTTGACGAGCGGTTCCGCCGGATGTGGAATTTCTATCTGACCTCTTGTGCGGGAGCGTTCCAAGGGGGTAATTGCGACGTGACACAGATCACGATTGCAAGGCCGTCCTGATGCCGCTGACAGACAACATGCCGACGATGGGCCGCCTTGTGGCGGCGATCCTGCTGGGGGCGGCCGGGTGGCTGGTTTCGGACCTGATCCGCCCGCTGATGCCCGAGGGCACGGATTTCGGGATGTTCAATTTCGTCAATGCCGGGCTGGGAATACTGGTGGGCTGGCGCGTGGTCGGCAAACGGCTGGGCCGGGGCTATCCCAACGCGCTGAGCGCGGGGCTGACCGGCGCGGTGGCGCTGGTGTTCTGGGGGCTGTTCGTCCAGAGCCTGAACGAGATGCTGGCCATGGCGCTGGACCGGCGCTTTACCGGGTTGATGCAGGCGATCAACGCCATGTTCAAGATCATGACGGAATACGCGCTGGTTCTGGTCGATGCGCAGGTGATCGGAGCGCTTGTGATCGCCGGTCTGGTGACCGGGCTGATCGGTGAGTGGGTTGCGCGGCGTTGGTCATGACGTGACGGGCGCGCTGTTCCTGTGCGGACCCCTGGCGTGGGCCCCGGTGCTGGACATCGTTGCGGGGCAGGCCGGTGCGCTTGGCGCGCAGGCGGCCGAACTGCCCGGATATGCGCTGAAAACCGATGACAGGACGTGTTTCCCCGCGCTGGTGGCGCGGGAGGGGCATTCGGCGGCGGGGCTGCTGGTGCGGGATGTCCCGCCGGAGGTTCTGACGCGGCTGCGGTTTCTGGCCGGGGGGCTGGGCGCCGAAGAGGTGGGGGCCGAAACGGCGGAGGGGGCCGGGGCCATCTGTTTCGTGACACCGCACGCGCCCGAGGCGGCGCGGGACTGGACATTCGGAGACTGGCAGCCCCGCTGGGGCGGGATCGCGCAAGCGGCCTGTGCCGAGGCGATGGGGTATTTCGGGCGCAAGACCCCAGAGGAACTGGCGTGGCGGATGCCGATGATCCTGTCCCGTGCCGGGGCGCGGGTGGCTGCGGCCACGGGGGTGCCCGCCGATCTGCGCAGCGCGACCGGGGCGGACAGGGTCGAGGTCGATCATGTCGAGACCCCGCATGAAGGGTTTTTCCTGACGCGGGATTATGCGCTGCGTCATCCGCAATTCGGTGGCGGGCAGAGTGCTCTGCTGCGGCGCGAGGTTTTCGTGGTCAGCGATGCGGCGATCGTGCTGCCCTACGATCCGCGCACCGACCGGGTGCTGTTGGTGGAACAGTTCCGCATGGGGCCGTTCGGGCGCGGCGATCCGCGGCCCTGGGCGCTGGAGCCGGTGGCGGGGCGGGTGGATGCCGGGGAAACCCCGGAGGACACGGCCCGTCGCGAATGCGCTGAGGAGGCCGGGCTCGATCTGCATCGGCTGGAAAGGATTTCCAGCCATTATTGCTCGCCGGGGTGTTCGACGGAATATTTCCATTTGTTTTTGGGGCTGTGCGATCTGCCTGAGGAAAAACGCGGCATGGGCGGGCTGGACAGCGAAGCGGAAGATATCCGCACGCATGTCATCCCCTATGCGCGCGCCATGGACCTGTTGCGCAGTGGCGAGGCCGATAACGGCCCGCTGATCATGTGCCTGATGTGGCTTTCAATGGAACGTGATCGGTTGCGGGGGATTGCTTGAGTTCCCCTGTCGCGGGGGCTAAATCTGTGGGGATGATTTGACAAGGAGCACGGGCAATGCGCATCGCGAAGGATCTGGCCGAGGCCGTAGGACATACCCCCCTGATCCGGCTGCACCGGGCCAGCGAGGAAACCGGGTGCGAAATTCTGGGCAAGGCCGAGTTCATGAATCCCGGCCAGTCGGTCAAGGACCGTGCCGCGCTTTATATCATCCGTGACGCGGTGGCGCGCGGGGAACTGAAGCCGGGCGGCACCATCGTGGAGGGCACGGCGGGCAATACCGGGATCGGTCTGGCGCTGGTCGGGGCGTCTCTGGGCTTCAAGACGGTGATCGTGATTCCCGAAACCCAGAGTCAGGAAAAGAAGGACATGCTGCGCCTCGCGGGGGCAGACCTGGTTCAGGTGCCTGCCGCACCTTATTCAAATCCCAACAATTTTGTTCGTTATTCTGAACGTCTGGCCGAAGAGCTTGCCAAAACCGAACCAAACGGGGCGATCTGGGCCAATCAGTTCGACAATGTCGCCAACCGTCAGGCGCATATCGAAACCACCGGCCCGGAAATCTGGGAACAGACCGGCGGCAAGGTGGACGGATTCATTTGCGCCTGTGGTTCGGGCGGAACTCTGGCAGGGGTTGCCATGGCCTTGCAGCCCAAGGGCGTGAAGATCGGGCTGGCCGATCCGATGGGGGCAAAGCTCTATTCCTACTACACCACCGGCGAATTGGAGGCCGAGGGCACCTCCATCGCCGAGGGGATCGGACAGGTCCGCATCACCCGCAACCTCGAAGGGTTCACCCCCGATTTCGCCTGCCAGGTGCCCGACGAAGAGGCGCTGCCCATCGTGTTCGACATGCTGGAAAACGAAGGGCTTTGCATGGGGGCCTCGACCGGGGTGAACGTGGCCGGGGCGATCCGCATGGCCAGGGAAATGGGGCCGGGCCATACCATCGTGACCGTGCTGTGCGATTACGGCACGCGCTATCAGTCGAAACTGTTCAATCCCGATTTCCTGCGCGAAAAGGGCCTGCCGACCCCCGGCTGGCTGGATCAGGCCCCGCGCAGCATTCCCGGAGTGTTCGCTGAATGACAGGCCCGTTGCGCCGGAGTCTGGCTGCATTTGCCATCGTTGCGCTGGCTGCGCTGTTCGGCGGCGCAGGGACGCAGGGCGCCTTTGCGCAGGAGCAGGCGGAGATTTCGGGCCAATCCGAAAACTCCGCCCCGGATTACGACGCCTGGGAAAGAACGGCGGCACGGGCCGAGGAGGTGATCGAAGAGGCGCAGGCCTCGATCCCGGCGCTGGAGGATTTGCGCGAGGAACTGACGCGGTGGCGCGAACGGTTTCAGGTCGCGCAGAACGTCAATGCCAGCACCATCGCCACCGTTCAGAGGCAGCTCGATGCGCTTGGCCCCGCCCCCGAGGGCGGCCAGGAATCCGCCGAGATCGCCGCGCAGCGCGACGAGTTGAACGCGCGGCTGGCCAATCTTCAGGCGCCGGCGAAACGCGCGGAACTGGCGCATAGCCGGGCCGACGGGCTGGTCAAGGGGATCGACCAGATCATGCGGGACCGGCAGACCGAAAAGCTGCTGGATCTCGGGCCGTCCCCGGCCAACCCGGTGCATTGGCGGGCGGGGGTTTCGGCGCTGATCGAGGCCGCGGACGGGGTGCATTCGGAAACGCTGGCGATCTGGAGCAGCCCGACACAGCGTGAAGAGGCGCTGGCGGCCCTGCCGGTCTCGGCCATTCTGGTGGTGGTCGGGGCGATTCTGGTGGCGCGGGGGCGCAAGTGGAGCCGCCGCCTGACGCGGCGCATTCTGAGGGATCGCGAAAGCGCCGGGCGCTGGATCGCCGGTTTCATGGTGTCGCTCGGCAGTTTCGTTCTGCCGTTCGTCGGGCTGATGTTCCTGGCCGGGGCGGTGTATATGACCGGCCTTGTGGGCACGCGGATGGACCGGGTGTTCGAAACCGCGCTCGAGGCGGCGCTGGTCTTTCTCGTGGCGCGGTGGCTGGCGACGCAGATTTTCCCGACCGACGACATGCGCGCCCCGCCTTTGAGCCTGGAGGGCGACGCCCGCCGGGCCGGGCGGTGGTACGGGGCGTTGCTGGGCCTGGCCATGGGGCTGCATCATTTCCTGGATTCGATGGGCGAAACGTTCGGCTGGTCCGAGGCGGCAGGCAATGTGATCCTGTTCCCGCTGGTGGTGGTGGCCGCGCTGTTGTTGTGGCGGCTTGGGCGGTTGTTGCTGTTGCACACCGCCGAATCCGCCGAGGATACCGGCGAGGAAACCTATCGCGCGCGCATGACCCGGCTGCTGGCGCGCACCCTTGTCGCGCTGGCCGTGGCGGCGCCGGTTCTGGCCGCTGTCGGCTATGTCGGCCTGTCGACGTTCCTGTTGTTCCCGTCGGTGCTGTCGCTGATGGTGCTGGCGGCGCTGGTGGTGCTGCAACGCGTGGTGGTCGAGCTTTATGCCCTGCTGAGCGGCAATCGCGAGGGCGCGGCGGATTCGCTGATTCCGGTGCTGGTGGGCTTTGTTCTGGTGCTGTTGTCGGTGCCGGTCTTCGCGCTGATCTGGGGCGCGCGGGTGACGGACCTGACCGAGCTGTGGACGCAGTTCGTGGAAGGCATCACCATCGGCAACACGCGCATTTCGCCCACGATCTTCCTGACGCTGGCCATCGTGTTCGTGATCGGGCTCGTGGCGACGCGGCTGTTGCAGGGAGCGCTGAAGAACAGCGTTCTGCCGAAAACCAAAATTGATCCCGGCGGGCGCAATGCCATCGTGTCGGGGGTGGGTTATATCGGCATCTTCCTGGCGGCGCTGATCGCCATCACCAGCGCGGGCATCGACCTGAGCAGCCTTGCCATCGTCGCCGGTGCGCTGTCGGTCGGGATTGGTTTCGGCCTTCAGAACATCGTGTCGAACTTCGTGTCGGGCATCATCCTGCTGATCGAGCGCCCGATCTCCGAGGGCGACTGGATCGAGGTGGGCGGTCAGCACGGGACGGTGCGCGATATCTCGGTGCGCTCGACCCGGATCGAGACGTTCGACCGCACCGACGTGATCGTGCCCAATGCGGATTTCGTCAGCGGGACGGTGACGAACTATACCCGTGGCAACACGGTGGGCCGGGTGATCGTTTCGGTGGGCGTGGCCTATGGCACCGATACCCGCCGGGTCGAGGAGATCCTGCTGGACATCGCCAAGGCGCATCCGCTGGTTCTGATGAACCCCGCGCCTTACGTGGTGTTCCAGAAATTCGGGGCCAGCTCGCTGGATTTCGAAATCCGGGCCATTCTGCGCGACGTGAATTTCGTGCTGAACGTCAAATCGGACATGAACCACGAGATCGCCCGCCGCTTTGCCGAGGAAGGGATCGAGATTCCATTCACGCAACAGGATATCTGGCTGCGCAATCCCGAGGTTCTGACCGGGGCCGCCGCGGCGAAGGATATGGACGATACGGCCGAGCAGGGCGTCCGCCCGCCCGATGACGAGACACCCGCCGCGGCGCATATGACGCGCGATGACATCCCCGACGCGGAGGATGGCGGCGAGCCGGACGGCGGGGACGGGCGGTAATGACGCAGGCCCTGTTTCGTGACGATCCGTATCTGCGCGACGGTGAAGCGCAGGTCGTGGCGCACACGCCCGAGGGCGGCGTCGTTCTGGACCGGACGGTGTTTTATCCCGCGGGTGGCGGGCAGCCGGGCGACAGCGGGCGGCTGGACTGGCCGGGCGGCGCGATGGAGGTGGCGACGGCGGTGAAGACCGAAGAGGGCGGGATCGCGCTTGTCCCCGCCGGGCCGCAGGGCCTGCCCCCGGTCGGCCAGAGGGTGACGCAGCGGCTGGACTGGGCGCGGCGGCACGGGCATATGCGGGTCCATACGGCGCTGCATCTGCTGTCGGTGGTGATCCCCCTGCCGGTCACGGGCGGGGCGATCACGGCGCGCAAGGGGCGGCTGGATTTCGACATGCCCGATGCGCCCGAAAACAAGGATATGCTGGACGCGGCGCTCAACGATCTGGTGGATCGCGACCTGCCGGTGCGTGAGGACTGGATCAGCGATGCGGAACTGGCCGCCAATCCGGGCCTGATCAGGACCATGTCGGTCGCGCCGCCACGCGGGACGGGCAAGGTGCGGCTGGTGCGGATCGGGCAGGGGGCGGAGCAGGTCGATCTGCAACCCTGCGGCGGCACCCATGTGGCGCGCACCGGCGAGATCGGCCGCCTGCGCCTTGGAAAGATCGAGAAAAAGGGCCGCCGGAACCGCCGCGTCTATCTTCATCTGGACGATTGAGCGCGGGGCGCAGAAAGCTCTTGAACTGCCGGTAAGGCCAGCGTTAAAGAGGGCGCCACGGAGAGGTGGCCGAGTGGTCGAAGGCGCACGCCTGGAAAGTGTGTAGGCGGGAAACCGTCTCCAGGGTTCGAATCCCTGTCTCTCCGCCACGCACCCCCGCAATAAGTCTCCGGCTTTGTAACGGTCTTGCAAGCGCCCGTAACAGGGAACTTTTTCCGAGCCTATCGCTATCTACCGCCCTTTACAAAGCGGCGTTTCGCGGCGTTTCGCGGCTATTCGTCGGCGCGGTCTCTGCTCGCGTTGAGGCAGGGTGAGTTTGCGATTAACAGGGAATTTTTCCGAAATTCGTTCCAAAAACAGGTGCGTGAGAGCGGAGCGCCGACGCGTGTCTGATAAAAAGAGCGTAATTCCAGTGCCTTATTATCCCGGAAACCCACTTTCCTGTTCCGGTTGATAACAGGTGCTTTGAGCGCGGTATCAGGCCGTTTTGTACGCGATATCAGGGCTGATCGGAGGCCATAACAGGCGCCCGGAGAATGATCGCGATGCGTTTCAGGACGCGCGAGGCGATCCGAAGATTCGCTTCTGCTCGGACCAGGACAGGGGCAATTCCGAATCCATCAGGGCGGCGAGGGTCATGTGTCGCGGCTGACGCCCCTGGAGGATGGCGCGCTGGAGATCGGGCGCCAGGAATGCGAGCCGTATGAGGCGACGTCGATAGGGTGCGGTGGGGGCTGCATTGATGGTCTGTGATCCATCGGCGGCGGTGTCGAGCATCTGATGCGCGTTGCGAAGCGCGCGGATCAGGACCGGATCGGGCTTTGGCGCATCGGGCGCTCCGGCGAGAATCTCGCTTTTTCCGGAGCGCGTGCGCAGGCGCGCGGGCAGCGTGAGGCGCAGGCAGGTGTGATCGGTGGGATCGGGCTCTGCGATCTCGTCCTCAATCAAGTTCGGACGGATTGTGCGGAGCAGGCGCAGAGGCAGGGTGAGGTCGAGATGTTCCCGATGCACTTCGACGCGGGTGACGAGGTAAAGGGAGGCATCGAGTGCGTCTGGCAGCAGGCGCTTCAGCGTTTGGTCCAGCAGAGCTTCGAGTACGTCCGCAGAAACCCGTCGCGGCGCTGGCTCACGTCCGTCACGTGCCTCGCGCGGTCCGCCTTGCTGCATGTTAGCCGAGACATAGTAGCGATAGAGCCTGCGGTTGCGGCCATAGGAAAAGGTGGGCGACATCGGTTGCCCGTCGATGTCGAAGATGCGCCCCGTGAGGGGGGATGCCGCGGTTCGATCACGGCTCCGCCTGCGGCGGCGGACATTTGCATCGAGGCCGGTTTGTACGGCCCGGAACAAGTCCGGGTCGACGATGGCGGCATGCTGGCCAGGGTATGTGGTGTCTCGATGCGGAATCTCGCCGAGGTAGAGCCGGTTGCGTAGGAGATGGAAGAGGGCGCCGCGGCTGAAGGGGTGCCCGCCCACTCTTCGTCCGGCAGCGGTGGTCCGGGTCTTCGAGACGATGCCGGCTTGCCGCAGGCGCTGCTGCAGGGCATGGACGGACCCGAGTTCGAGATAGGCGGTGAATATCTGCCGGACGAGATCCGCCTCGCCGGAGTTGACCACGAGCACGCGGCTGCCTTCGACTGGCAGGTCGTAGCCGAGCGGGAGGTTGCCTCCCATCCACAGGCCCTTCTTCTTTGATGCCTCGATCTTGTCGCGGATACGTTCCCCGGTGATCTCGCGCTCGAACTGGGCGAAGGACAGAAGCATGTTGAGCGTGAGACGGCCCATGCTGGAGGTGGTGTTGAAAGATTGGGTTACGGAGACAAAGCTGACCTCGTGTCGCTCAAATATCTCGACCATGCGGGCAAAGTCGGCCAACGAGCGAGTGAGACGGTCGATCTTGTAGACCACGACGATATCGACGCGACCAGCGCGGATATCGCCGATCAAGCGCTGCAGGGCAGGGCGCTCCATCGTGCCACCGGAATGACCGCCATCATCATAGAGGCTGGACAATGCCTTCCAACCTTCGCTTGACTGGCTCTTCACATAGGCGGCACAGGCTTCGCGCTGTGCATCGAGCGAGTTAAATTCCTGATCGAGACCGTCCTCGGAGCTCTTGCGGGTGTAAAGCGCGCAGCGGCGGCGCGGGGGACGGGAAACGGGGGTCATACAGAAGACTCCCGTAGGCCAAAGAAGCGGGGACCATTCCAGCGAGTTCCGGTTGCGGCACGTGCGACAGCCGAAAGGCTGGGCCAGAGCTGACCGTTCCAGTGAAAGCCGTCGGACTGGACCACCACCTCGATACGCTTTCCCTGCCAGTCCCTGCGCAGGATTGCGCCCGTGCCAAGCTGCTGCCCCTCGGGCACCGTCGGCCTCCGACCCCGCAGCTTGCGGCGGGTGTCGTGGTCGAGTCCGCCAAGATGCTGTGCCTGCAGCCGCCACGCCAGCAACAAGCGCAGCAAGTCAGGTGATCTGAGTTTGGGGGGCTCCCCAAAATGGGAGCGCCAGATGGCGCGAAGGGCCTCGAGGTCAAGGCTTGTCAGAGCCTCGACCTGCGTTTCGATCTCAGCCGCCCGCATCAGGACACGGGCCCTGTGCGATAGCGACGAATGCCTTCGTACTTCTCAGATATGACAACGAGGCCCTTGCGCTTGAGGGCGCCGGCCATCGCGCCGCGCACCGAATGTGCCTGCCAGCCAGTGACGGCGCAGAGCTCCTCGATCGAGGCGCCTTCCGGGCGGGTAAGCAGGTCGGTGACCAGTGTCAGTTTGGTGGCGCCCTTGCGCGGACCCTGGGGTGATTGTGGCGCATTCGGCCGCGAGGATTTGAAGGCGTCGGGGTCGGTCTTGCGGGTGGTTTTGTGGGTCATGATGTGATCTCCGGTCTATGCGGCGGGAAAATCCGCCGGTACCGGCCCGAGCCCGGAGGGTCCGGGCGTGGCCCCAGAAACGCTCCGTTCGCGTCGGAAGTCCAGCGTCGAAATGGCTTGCCCGCGTACTGTGGGATGCCTACCCTCGAAACACGTGATGGGATGGCGGAGGATCGAGTTTGGCAGAGGGAATTGAAGATCAACGCGACCTGGCGGTATGCTACCGACCGCTGACGGACCTGAAGCCGGATCCGCGCAACGCGCGCACGCATCCGAAGCGCCAGATCGACCAGTTACAGGCTTCGATGAGAGAGTTTGGCTTCACCAATCCCATCCTCGCCGATCCCGAAGGGGGCATCATCGCCGGACACGGAAGACTGATCGCTGCCCGCGCCTTGGGGATGACGGAGGTCCCGGTGATCGAACTGTCGGGCCTGACGGATGCGCAAAAGCGGGCGCTGCGGCTGGCGGACAACAAGATCGCGCTCAATGCGGGCTGGGATCTCGAGATCCTGCAGCTGGAGCTGGCCGAGCTGTCCGCGATCGATGTCGACATCGATCCGACACTTACCGGCTTCAGCACCGGGGAGATCGACGTGATCGTCGACGGTCCCGATGACCCGGAGGACGAGGTGGTCCCGGCCGTGCCCGTCACGCCCCGCGCGCGGCCCGGTGACATCTGGGTGCTGGGCGAGCACCGGATCGGCTGTGGTGACAGCCGTGATACGGCATTCCTCGAGCGGGTGGTCGGTAAAGGTGCGCAGATTGACGCGGCGTTTCTGGATCCGCCCTACAACGTACGCATCAGCGGTCACGCGAACGCGAAAGGGCGGCATCGCGAGTTTGCGATGGCGTCCGGAGAAATGGACGACGACGAGTTCCGTGCGTTCCTTGAGGCGACGCTCGGCGCCGCCGCGCAAGTCTCGCGCGAGGGTGCCGTGCACTTTGTCTGCATGGATTGGCGGCACATGGATGACGTTGCCGCAGTCGGCAGGAAGGTCTATGGTGCGCGGCTGAACCTGTGCGTCTGGAACAAGTCAAATGCGGGTATGGGTTCACTCTACCGCTCGAAGCACGAACTGGTGTTCGTTTATCGTGTCGGTGACGCATCGCATCTCAACATGGTGGAACTCGGAAAGCATGGCCGCAATCGGACCAATGTCTGGGATTACGCCTCGGTCAACTCGATGAAGGGAAGCCGGCGAGAGGACCTGGTGCTGCACCCGACGGTGAAGCCGACGGGGCTTGTGGCTGATGCGTTGCGGGACGTGACGCGCCATGGCGATCTTGTGCTCGACACGTTCCTCGGCTCGGGCACGACGCTGATCGCGGCGGAACGCATCGGGCGCCGCTTCCGCGGTATCGATATCGATCCGGCCTACGTCGATGTGGCCATCGAACGGTGGTCGGCACTGACCGGGCGGGAGCCGGAACTGGAGACGGCCCCGTGAGCGGGTCGGGCACACGGGATACACGGGGTCAGTTCCGGAAAGGAACAAGTGGCAACCCAAAGGGGCGCCCGAAAAAGCCTGTGACCCTACGCAGTTCGCCGTTCGACGTAGTGGTCGATCGAGAGTTGACGATCACCCGCAACGGCCAACCGCGCACGATCACGATGGAAGAGGCGCTGCAGCATCGCACTTACCAGGACGCGCTGGCTGGCAAACGGATGGCGGAACGGGAGGTGTTGAAGTGGATCGAGAAGCGGGAGGACTGGTACCGGCGTCATGCGCCAGATACCTCACGCGATAAAGTGGAATTTAAGATGTCGCCGAGTCCGGACAATGCGAAGGAGGCTTTGGAGGTCCTTGGAATCGTGAGCCGCGACGAACGTTTCGACGAAACGGATACGTATGCTCCGCGACAACTTCTGGAGCCGTGGGCGGTGCAGGCCGCTTTTGATCGGCGGAGAGGTGTCGCTCCGTTGACGGACACCGAGATTGCTTCCATCCGGCGCTGCACGCGCAATCCGGATACCTTGCGTTGGCCAAAGGAGCGGTCTTGATGTCCGGAAACTCCGATGAAGAGGGCATTGGATACGGTCGTCCACCGACGTCTACGCGCTTCACGAAAGGCCAAAGCGGCAATCCGAAGGGCCGGCCCAAAAACCGGTTTAGGGAAGCGCCTTACGAGTCCGTTCTTGGGCAGATGGTGACCATCCGAGAAGATGGCGAGGAACGGCGCATCACCGCGGCGGAAGCCTTTCTTCTGCGCCTGGCGAAGCGGGGCCTCGAAGGCAATGGACCGGCAGCACGTGACACCATGAACGCCATCGAGAAGACCACGCGCACGAAGACGGATGATATGATGAGACCCAAGACGATCGTCCTTGTGTCCGTCGCACCTGGTAGCGTGAACGAAGCGTTGGTGCCACTCCGGATGGCCAAGAAGCTTGATCCTTATCGCCCAACGGCGCGGATGATGCTCGAGCCTTGGATCGTAGAGGCTGCCCTTGAGCGGTTTGGCGACAGGCGTCTCACACGCGCCGAGCAGGAGACCGTGGTGAAGGCCACCCGTACACCGTATAAGGTGGCATGGCCGGATTGGTGGGAGGTAAGGCCGTGATGAGTGGCTGCGCGCCTTCGGCGGGCGGCCTCGATCAGGTTCAAACGTCGCGATCCGAAATGTCGGAATTGTCTCGCATAACCACTCAGGCTCATAACCTGAAGGTCGCAGGTTCAAATCCTGCTCCCGCAACCAAAAACTTCCAGTAATATCAGATCGTTAAACGACGCTCCGGCGTCTCTTCCCGTCATGCCGTTTCCTGCGTGAAGTATGCTGGAAGCAGCCCGACGCGAAAGGCGATCGGAGTTGACCTGCCCCCCGCGAGATCCCTCAGTCTGATGTAGAGTCTGCTCAACCGCGAAGGAGCAGACGAATGAGGAAGAGCCATTTCACCGAGGCGCAGATAATCGGGATGATCAAGGAGCAGGAGGCGGGCCTGCCAACAGCTGAGGTGTGCCGCAGGCATGGCCTCAGCCCAGCGACGTTCTACAAGCTGAAAGCCAAGTATGGCGGCATGGAGGTTTCCGAGGCCGCCAGGCTGAAGGCGTTGGAAGATGAGAACGCCAAGCTCAAGCGCCTGCTGGCCGACACGATGCTCGACAATGTCGTCCTGAAGGATCTTCTGGGAAAGAACTGACGACATTGACCAGGCGGCGAGAGGCAGCGCTCAGGGCCATGCGGGATCATGATATCTCGCAACGCCGGGCCTGCCAGCTTGTCGGTGTCGATCCCAAAACGGTCCGGCGCACACGCCCGCCGGACTGCCCCAAGATCCGCGAGGAAATGAAGGAGATCGCCGGGAAGCGGCGCCGGTTCGGTTATCGCCGGATCGGTATCCTGCTCGAGCGCAAGGGCATGCTCATGAACCACAAGAAGCTCTATCGGCTCTACCGGGAGGAAGGGCTGTCGGTGAAGCGACGGCGCGGGCGCAAGCGGGCCCGTGGGTCACGCACGCCGATGCCGGGGGCGGCACATCCCAATGCCCGTTGGTCGCTCGACTTCTTGGCGGACAGCGTCGGTGCCTCGCGCAAGTTCCGCATTCTGGCGGTGATCGACGATTGCTGCCGGGAGAACCTGTGCCTGACTGCCGACACCAGCATCTCGGACGCCCGTGTCGCCCGCGAGCTGGATGCGCTGGTGCGGATCTACGGAAAGCCCGGCTGCATCGTCAGCGACAACGGCACGGAGTTCACCAGCCGCGCCATCCTGAAGTGGGCCGACAAGAACGAGGTGCCCTGGCATTACATCGATCCGGGCAAACCGCAGCAGAACGCCTTCATCGAAAGCTTCAATGGCAGCCTGCGCGACGAGCTCTTGAACGAGGAAATCTTCGATACCCTGGACGACGCCCGCCGGAAGCTGGCGCTCTGGCGCTATGATTACAACGCCGTCAGACCGCACTCATCCTTGGAAAACAAGACGCCGCTCGAAGCGCGCCGGACGCTTGCGCAATTTGAGGGCTCCGCGCCCGGCGCGCTTGCCCAGAACGACCGCTCACACTACCAATCTCAAACCCGCAGACTCTCGTTATGAACGAGGGACCCAAAGGGGGCAGGTCAGAGTGTGGATTCGTGTGATTTGTCCGGCCCGGCGAAGGCTCCGGGCCGGATCGGTTGGCTGCTCGGTTTCAGAATTCGTAGACCAGCAGCGTGCCGATGGTGTTGCTGTCGACGCCGTCTTCGCGACCCCAGCGATAGGCGAGGGCGCCGCTCAAGCCGTCGGCCAGGTCCATTTCGGCAGTGACCGTGGCCAGGCGGTCGGTGGGGGCGGTGTCGATGTCGCGCACCGAATAGGTGCCCGACAGGGTGATCCGTCCAACCGGAACGGCTGCGCCGAGCGTATAGTACCTTGCCGAATTTCTGGTCCCGTCGAATTTGTCGAACCACGCGATCTCTGCCAGCACTTCCCACGGGACCGATCCGGTATCGAAACTGTGGGTCAGGCCGAGCACCACGCCCGTCTGATCCGCGACATCGCCCTGTCCGCCTTCCTGATGCTGGACGCCGAAATTGTACCCCGTGGCACCGAAGTTGCCTGACAGGGTGACGCTGTAGGACTCGGGGGAGCTGGTGTTCGATACACCCCCGGCGGCAAGGTTGGTCTGCCCGCGTTCGCGGCCCAGAGAGTTGGAAAGCAGCGACCGGTCGGCGTTGAACATGGCGAAGGACAGGGTGTGTTCGCCGCCATGGGCCGTGATCGGGATGTTGATGCCGACGCCGATCTTTTCCGTGATCTCGTAGTCTTCGGCGAAATCCGCGCCATAGATGCCCGGCGCCAGATCCCAGGCTGCGCCGAAGGCCGGGTTGAACTTACCGAGAACCACCTCGGCCCCGCCAAAATCGTGCGACAGGAACAGTTCCTCGACATAAAGCCCGTGATCCTCGAAAAACCGGTCGTCGGCGGGGTCGAGAACGGGTTCGAAGACAAGGCCGGCATTGATCGATGTGCTTTCGGCCAGGGCAAAGGACAGGCCTGCGCCGATCGTGACATAGGTATCGCTCAACTCAGCCGCCGGATCATCGGAATCGAATGTGTAGTCGTTCGCGATTTCTATCGCGAATTCCGCCGAAAAGCGGCTGCTGCCGCCTTCCTGTGCCATGGCGGCCGTGGATGCGGCGGAAAGCAGCGCCACGGATGCCGGAACCAATCGTTTCATGTCTGTCCTCTTTTATATCTGAAAGCCGGATGAGTGCTGCACCGGGGGCCGGGCCTGTGTCGGCATCGGGGCATTCCGGGCGGCACTGACAAGGGGCGTCTGCAGCGATTGCGACTTGAGTTTTCGTGGGGCTGGCCGTTGCGGCAGGGCGTGAGCCTGTCGCGACAGTTGGCTGTAAGTATATTCCTGAGTTATTTCGTGCGAAAAGTCAACGGATCACCGTTTTTGCACCAAAATTGTGAAAGATGAATGTATTTCAAATAGTTGCGAAGTATCCATTAAGTGGGTGCGATTGAGGTAAATGCATCATGAGCGGGGCTTTCTGGAAGTCGCTTTAATTCCGATAAAAAAACTCGCCATTTACATTTCTGATTTATTTAATCAGGATTGTGCGCGAGTCGATGAGCGCTGGCGTCGGGACGACCAGCTTCATCGTCCGTCACGCAAACAACAGGACCAAATCCAATGAAACGAACGATGACCGCAATCGCGCTTGGCATGGCTGCGAGCCCGGCACTCGCGGACAAGGCCGCGGTGCTCGATACCTATGCGGATATTGCACAGGCGGGATACGAGGACAGCCTGATCAAGGCGCAGGAGTTGAAGGCGGCAGTGGAGGCGTTGCTGGCCGATCCGTCGCCCGATACGCTTGCTGCGGCGCGCACGGCCTGGCTGGAATCGCGGGTGCCTTACCAGCAGACCGAGGCCTATCGTTTCGGCAATGCCATCGTTGACGATTGGGAGGGCAAGGTGAACGCCTGGCCGCTTGACGAGGGGCTGATCGATTATGTCGATGCGACCTATGGCGGGGCGACGGACGAAAACCTGTATGCGGCCCTGAATGTCGTGGCCAATCCGGCATTCACGTTGTCGGGTGTCGAGATCGATGCGTCCGAGATTACGCCCGCGCTTCTGGAAGACCAGCTTCACGAGGCCGACGCTGTCGAGGCGAATGTCGCCACCGGGTATCACGCCATCGAATTTCTTCTCTGGGGGCAGGATCTGAACGGCACCGAGCCGGGGGCCGGAAGCCGTGTGTGGACGGATTACGCCCTGGACGATGCATGCACCAATGGCAATTGTGACCGGCGGGGCGAATATCTTCAGGCCGCGACCGATCTTCTGATTTCCGATCTGGAATGGATGGCCGCGCAGTGGACCGACGATGGCGAAGCGCGCACCACCCTGATGTCGAACGAGGATGCCGGTATCGTGGCGATGCTGACCGGGATGGGCAGCCTGTCTTATGGCGAGCAGGCGGGCGAGCGTATGAAGCTGGGTGTTATGCTCAACGATCCCGAGGAAGAGCATGATTGCTTCTCGGACAACACGCATAACAGCCACTACTATGACGGTCTTGGCATTCGCAACGTGTATATGGGGGAATACGTGCGGATCGACGGATCGGTCGTGTCGGGCCCGAGCCTGTCCGAACTGGTGGCCGAAGCCGATGCCGATGTGGACAGCGCCCTGCGCGCCGATCTCAATCAGACCATGATCGAACTGGGGCAGATCAAGGCCGCTGCCGAAGCCGGATTTTCCTATGATCAGATGCTGGCGCGCGGCAACGCGGCGGGCGAAGACCTGATCATGTCGGCGGTCAACGCTCTGGTCACACAGACCCGGTCGATCGAACGGGCGGTTTCAGCGCTCGGTCTCGATCAGATCGGCTTTGAAGGGTCGGACAGCCTCGACAATCCTGACGCGGTGTTCCAGTAACCCGATAACACCCTCCGGGGCGGTCCGGTCACAGGTTCCGCCCCGCAGGCCGTATGGTTCCGACTGGCTGTTTGACGCGCGGCGGCTGAATGAAAACCCGAAACATGTATTGGGATACCAGCCCATGACCCGACGATATTTCGCCATTGCGCTGTGCGTTGTGGCAAGCACCGCGTCCGCAGACCTGTCCGAATTGCGCGATCTGCACCTCGACGTCATCCCCCGCACGGCGGACGAAACCGCCCGCATTGCCAGGGTAACGGCGCCGACGCCCGATTTTACGGTGGCGGAGACGTTCGAAACCAATCCGGGCGGCGCGGCGACGGTTCGTGCCCGCAGCGATGCCGATGCATTTTCACAGGCCTCGGGCAACATGAGCTTCGAGGGCGAGCTGAATTTCAAAGTCGGCAACGGGCTGTTCAGAAAGCTCTGGGTGTCGTCGCCGTCCTCGACCATGGCATCGGACGGTCTGGGGCCGCTTTACAATGCGCGGTCCTGCCAGCGTTGTCATCTCAAGGACGGGCGCGGGCATCCGCCCGATGGCCCGGAAGACAGTCCCGTGTCGATGTTTCTGCGTATCTCGGTTCCGGCGGCGTCGGACAGTGCCATGGAGGAGATCGAAGCGTTCCTCGACTCGATTGGCGACACGACGCCGCGCACCCGGCCCGATCCGGTCTATGGGGGCCAGATTCAGGATTTCGCGACCGCCGGTCATACCGCCGAGGGCCGCATGCAGATCGACTATGAGGAAATCGAGGTAGCGCTGTCGGGGGGCGAAAACGCGATGCTGCGCAAGCCCAATTACAGTCTGGCCGATCCCGCCTATGGGGCGCCGCATCCCGAGGCGATGCTGTCGCCGCGCGTGGCGCCCCAGATGATCGGCCTTGGCCTGCTCGAGGCGATCCCGGTTGAAGACATCCTGAGTCATGCGGACCCGGACGATGCCGATGGCGATGGCATATCGGGCAGGGCGCAGATCGTGTGGTCGGTCGAACACGAGGTGCCGATGCTGGGCCGTTTCGGCTGGAAGGCGGGCATGGCGACGGTCAAGGAGCAATCCGCCAGCGCCTTTGCGGGCGATATCGGCATTTCCAATCCGCTTTTTCAGGCCCCTTCAGGGGATTGCACGGAAGCGCAGGAGGCCTGCATCGCGGGGCCGCATGGTGATGGCGATGCGCGCAGGTGGGAAATCGATGCCGAGGGGCTGGACCTGGTCTCATTTTACAGCCGGAACCTTGCCGTTCCCGCCCGTCGGGATGTGGACGATCCGCAGGTGCTGCGCGGCAAGCAGGTGTTTTACGACACGGGCTGCGTTGCGTGCCATACGCCGAAATTCGTCACGCACAGGCTCGACAATCAGCCCGAGCAGAGTTTTCAGCTGATCTGGCCTTATACCGATCTGCTGTTGCACGATATGGGTCCCGGTCTGGCCGACAACCGCCCCGAGGGGCGCGCCAGCGGTCATGAATGGCGCACCGCGCCGCTGTGGGGAACGGGGTTGACCGAACAGGTCAATGGCCACAGTTATTTCCTGCATGACGGGCGCGCGCGATCCCGGCTCGAGGCGATCCTCTGGCATGGTGGCGAGGCGCAGGCGGCGCGTGATAGCGTGGTCGGGATGCCGCCCGAGGACCGGGCCGCCCTGATCCGATATCTGGAGAGCTTGTGATGCGTTTTTTCCTTGTCGCGGTTTTGTCCTGTCTTGCACTGCCGGCTGTGGCGGATGTGCAGGCCGTTTTGCAGGACCATGTTCAGCCCCGTATCGACAGGTTTGCCCAGGAAACGGACGAACTGGCCGAAGCGGCGAGCGCGGATTGCACCGCGACGGGGCTGCGCCCGGCGTATCAGGACGCGTTCGATGCGTGGATGGGGGTATCGCATCTCAGCTTCGGCCCGCTGGAAGACGAGGGGCGCATGCTGGCCATCGCCTTCTGGCCGGACAGCCGGGGGATGGTGGCGCGTGCCCTGTCCTCGCTGGTGGCGGATCAGGACCAGATTGTGCGGACTCCCGAGGGCTTTGCCGAGGTTTCGGTCGCGGCGCGGGGGCTCTTTGCGCTGGAGCGGCTTCTTTATGACGACGATTTCTCGGGCTATGGCGCACAGGAGTACGAGTGCACGCTTGTGCGGGCGATTGCGCGCGATCTCGCCCGCATGGCGGCTGCCGTGAATCGAGACTGGGACGATTTCGCCAAAACGATGCTGACCGCGGGGCAGGGCGGCAACACCCGGTTTCTGACCGAGCGCGAGCCGCGCCTTGCGCTCTATACCGCGTTGATGACCGGGCTGGAATTCACCGAGGACCAAAGGCTGGGCAGGCCGCTTGGCACGTTCGAGCGTCCGCGCCCCAATCGGGCCGAGGCCCGGCGCTCGGGGCGCAGCCTGCGCAATGTCGTTCTGTCGCTCGAAGCGCTGCGCGACCTTGCGCGCACCCTGTCCGCCACGCCGATCCCGCGCAGCGAGGCCGCCTTTGACGAGGCACTGGAAACCGCCAGACGGATCGAAACGCCGGATCTGGCCTCTGTGGCCGATCCGTCCACGCGCATCCGGGTCGAGGCGCTGCAACAGCGCATCGGCGATATCCGCGAGACCGTCGCGGCGGAAATCGGTGCGGCGCTTGGCCTGTCGGCGGGTTTCAATTCAATGGATGGAGACTGAACCATGCATCGCAGAACCTTTCTGACCATGCTTGCCGCGGGCACGGCGCTGCCTCAGGCCACCTGGGCCGATGCGGGCAATCCCGCCCTCCTTGCGGCGGCGCGTGATCGCAATGGCGATTTCGCGCTTTATGGTCTGTCCGCCAGGGGGCAGGATGTTTTCAGGATCGCGTTGCCGACGCGCGGGCATGCGGCGGCGGTGCACCCGACCGCACCCGAGGCGGTGGCTTTTGCCCGCAGGCCCGGTACTTTTGCACTGGTCATAGATTGCGCCAGCGGCGATGTGGCCGCCCGGCTCGAAGCCCCAAGGGGGCGGCATTTCTACGGGCATGGCGCGTTCATCGAGGGCGGTGATATCCTGTGCACCACCGAGAACGCCATCGACAGCGGCGAAGGGCGGATCGGCCTTTGGGCGCGTGGTGACGGGTGGCGCAGGATCGGTGAAATGCCAACCCATGGTATAGGCCCGCACGAGGTCGTGCGCCTTCCCGGCGATATTCTGGCTGTCGCCAATGGCGGGATACGGACCCATCCCGATCACGGGCGTGAAAAGCTGAACCTCGACACCATGTGCCCCAGTCTTGTCTATCTCGGGGCGGATGGCCGGTTGCTTGAGCAAGTCATGCTGCCCGAGGACTTGCGGCATTGTTCGATCCGCCATCTGGCCGCCGCGAACGGCACGGTCGCCTTTGCGATGCAATGGCAGGGCGATACTGCCGAGCCCGTGCCTCTTCTGGGGCTGCATCGCCGGGGGGAAGACCCGGTGTTATGCGAGCCTCCGCTTGTTGAGAGCCTTGCGATGCAAGGGTATGCGGGCTCGGTCGCCTTTGACGGGGCGGGGGCGCGCGTTGCGATAACATCGCCGCGCGGCGGATTGTTTCAGATATTTGATACCAGCGGGCAGTTCCTGCAGTCCCTTCGCCGCCCGGATGTCTGCGGAATAGCACCGGCTGACGAAGGCTTCCTCGTCACGGACGGTCTGGGCGGGGTATTCGGCGCCGACAAATCGTTGCACGCGCTCGCATCTCTGCCCCGTGCCTGGGACAACCACCTGGTGGCGATGGCCGACCTGGTTTAACGCCTGCCGCTCCGATCCGGACGCGTTGGCGACCCCCGTGAGCGGCTTTGTCAGATGCGCAATGCTCTCGCAGGCAGGTATCGGAGGCAAATCAACCCGAACCAGCCGTCAGCGACGTTTCCCTGTCGCTCGCAACGGTAAGCGGCCCGAGGGATATGGGATTGGAACTGCTTTTGTTGAATGCTGACTCGTGCGGTGCGGCGCCCGACCGATCCCGGAAGAGCAAAACAGCCCCATAAAGAGGCCGCTCAAGTGCTTGATGTAGCTGGTATTTTTGGCTCCGGCGGTAGGGATCGAACCTACGACCAATTGATTAACAGTCAACTGCTCTACCGCTGAGCTACGCCGGAACACGGGGGCGATATAGCAACAGGATTCTGTCGCGTCCAGTGGTATTGTGACAAAATTTTCACGAGGCTTCCGGGCCGTCCGCGCGGGTGGTGAAACGGGCCTCGGCGGACAGCGGGTCGAGTGCGGTGGCCATGTTTTTTCCTTGCAGGTCAATAAGGTGCGCCAGCACGTTGCGCGTTGCGGCAGGGAGCAGCGCGGCGGGCGTGTCGGTATAGATGGCACGGGCCAGGTTGTGGGCGTTGGCGGGGCCGTTCCGCAACTGTTCGAGAATGGCCGACTCGCGCGCACGGCGATGAGAGATCAGCCAGTCCAGGCGCGCATGGGGGTCTTCGATCGGGGCGCCGTGCCCCGAATGGAACAGGTCCGCAGGCAACTCGCGCAGGCGCACGCAGGATTCCATGAAATCGGTCAGGTCGCCATCGGGGGGCGAGACCAGCGAACTGGCCCAGCCCATGACCAGATCGCCGGTAAAGACCACGTCGCGGGCGGCGAAACACATGTGATTGCCCAGATGTCCGGGTGTCCAGTGGGCGGTGATCTGCCATCCTTCGCCCTCGACGATCTGCGCATCGGCCAATACCCGATCGGGGGCAAAAGCGTGGTCGATGCCTTCGCCGCCATCGCTGAGCCCCGAGGCCACCAGCTGTTCCATCGCTGTGCTGCGCCCGGTGGTGGCGGTGCCAAAGGCCAGCACGGGGGCGCCTGTGGCGGCGGAAAGCCGTGCGGCCAGCGGCGAGTGATCCAGATGCGCATGGGTTACGAAGATATGCGTAATGCGCTGGCCGGGGCGGACCGCATCGAGAATCGCCCGGAGATGGGCACCATCGTCGGGGCCGGGGTCGATTACGGCCAGCCCGGTTTCGCCCAGCAGGTAGGTATTGGTGCCCCGAAAGGTCATGGGTGAGGGGTTGGGCGCCAGAATGCGGCGGATGCCGCGCCCCATGTCTTCGGGCTGTCCGGGGAGCGGATCGAATTGGGATTCGGATGTCATGGGCCTTCCTTCCGTCGTGACGTGAGGCTAGGTTTAGCGCATGTCGTTCCGGTGGCTCAAATCATATACGCCGCGCAGCCTGTATGGGCGGGCCATCCTGATCCTGCTTTTGCCGGTGGTCAGCCTGTTTCTGGTGGTGGCGGTGGTCTTTACCCAACGCCATTTCGAGGGCGTGACCAGGCAGATGACCCACGCGGTCAGCCGTGAGGTCAATCTGATTCTCGACAGCGGCCTCTCCGCCGAGGAGGTGGCGCGCAGCCCGATGGCGAGAATCCTGCAGATCGGGGTGATGCCGGTTCCGCAGGCGGCGGAGCCCAGGGAAAATCTGCGCAGATGGTACGATTTCACGGGGATTATCGTGATCCGGGAGTTGAGTGGCTTGTTGCCGGAACTGGAGGTCATGGAACTGCCGAACGATCATTTCGTGCATCTTTACATGCGCCAGCCCGACGGGCTCTGGCGGCTGACGTTCGACCGCAAACGGGTGTCGGCCCCGAACGCACATCAGATGTTCGTCAATATGGTGTTCTTCGGCGCGTTGATGACGGTGATCGCTTTTCTTTATCTGCGCAATCAGTTGCGTCCGATCACGCGGTTGGCGCGCGCCGCCGAGGCCTTTGGCCGGGGACGGCACGTACCCTACCGGCCTGCCGGAGCGGTTGAGGTTCGGGCGGCGGGGCATGCGTTTCTGGATATGCGCGCCCGGATCGAGCGCCAGATCGAGCAGCGCACATTGATGCTCTCGGGAGTCAGCCATGACATGCGCACCCCGCTGACGCGGCTGAAACTGAGCCTGTCGATGCTGGAGGACGAGGATCGCGGCCCGATGGAGCAGGACGTGGCCGATATGGAGCGCCTGCTGGACGAATTTCTGGCCTTTGCGCGCGGCGCGCAGGAGGGGCAGGCCGAGCCTGTGGACCCGGCGGATCTGGTACGCCGGATCGTCGAGGATTGCCAGCGCGCCAATATTGCTGCGGAACTGCGCGAGGTGAAGGGCGAGGGGACGGTGATGTTGCGCGAGGGGGCCATACGGCGCGCGGTGGAGAACCTGATCAACAATGCCGTGCGCTATGGCAGCCGGGCCGAGGTATCGGTGTTGCTGACGAACAAGACCCTGCGCATCCGGGTCGAGGATGATGGCCCCGGCATTCCTCCCGAACGCCGTGAGGAGGCGACCAAGCCCTTTGCCCGGCTCGAACCCGCCCGCAACCAGAACAAGGGGACCGGCGTGGGGCTGGGCCTGTCGATTGCCCTCGATATCGCGCGGGCGCATGGCGGGACGCTGCGCCTTGGGGAAAGCACCCGTCTGGGCGGCCTGCGCGCCGATATCGTGATTGCGCGGTAAGCTGGGACGCTGAAACGGCATAACGTGATTTTCAGAAATCTGTTAGGCTCAAAGAGCTGCGCTAATTTTGGATAGCCTATTGAAATAATTAAGTTTAGGTGCCTCGTGGTGATGAAACTGCATTCTATAAGTATCAATGGGTTAACGACAGGGCGCCCTGCGGATAGCCAGTCTTGTAGTTTGACCTAAATCCAAATTGCATACAGTGGATGAATCGTATGTGAAATTGCGGCCTCAAACTATACGGAGTTGTATTCAATGAGACTTAGAATAAGGGAAGCGCGTGACGCCAAAGGCTTGGTCCAGAGAGATGTTGCCAAAAAAATCGGCCTGTCTCAGCCATACTATGCTCAGATCGAGCGTGGGGAACGCCGTCTTTCTACTGAAACGCAGATCAAAATAGCCAAGGCATTAGGTGTAAAACCTGCTGATCTGGTTGATTTCGATGCACCAGATGAAAGTGAAGAACTGATTATTTTGAAAGTATTTAGATCCCTGTCGCCCGAAAGGCGACAAGGATGGATAGATATTGCGAGAGCCATAAGCAAAGAGTTTGAAACAAGTCTTTAAGAAAGTTCTACTGCTCAGGGTGTACAGCAACGTAATCTGCGCGGGGCACTTATTCAGAAAAAGTTTTTAAAAATAACGCCAAAAAATTGAATTGGTAGGCCCGGAGGGACTCGAACCCCCAACCAAAGCGTTATGAGCGCTCTGCTCTAACCAATTGAGCTACAGGCCCGACCTGAGACTGTCTCTAGCAGATGATTGGGGGCGGTCAAGCGGGTCAACTCCGTGCGCTTTGTTAACCGCGGTTCCGACCGACCGGCGCACCGATGCAATACCGACGCGATACCGACGTGCTGCCGAAGCCCGGTTTTCCCGCCGGATCAGGATTTTAAGCATGATTCGGGGGAGTCGGCGGCGCTAGGCGCTTTTCTTCGGTCTCCGGTTGGGGTAACTCCGCGCCAGCACGGCGCGGGAAAGGGCGATGGCATGAACAGCGGCAAGAACGGGATCACCTACTCGGATGCGGGGGTGGATATCGACGCGGGCAACGCTCTGGTCGAGCGGATCAAGCCAGCGGCCAAACGGACGACGCGTTCGGGGGTGATGTCGGGGCTTGGCGGGTTCGGGGCCTTGTTCGATCTCAAGGCCGCCGGTTACAGCGATCCGATCCTCGTGGGCGCAACCGATGGCGTCGGCACCAAGCTGCGCATCGCGATCGACACCGGAAACGTCGACGGCGTGGGCATCGACCTTGTGGCGATGTGCGTCAACGATCTGGTGTGTCAGGGCGCTGAGCCATTGTTTTTCCTTGACTATTTCGCAACCGGCAAGCTGGAGACGGACACCGCCGCGCGTATCGTCGAAGGGATCGCCGAGGGGTGTGTTCGGGCTGGCTGCGCCCTGATCGGCGGTGAAACCGCCGAAATGCCGGGCATGTATCCCGAGGGCGATTTCGATCTGGCGGGCTTTGCCGTGGGCGCGATGGAGCGCGGCACGGACCTGCCCGCAGATGTGGCCGAGGGCGACGTTCTGCTGGGGCTGGCCAGTAACGGGGTGCATTCCAACGGATACAGCCTTGTGCGCAAGCTGGTCGAGATGTCGGGCCTTGACTGGCAGGCCGATTGCCCCTGGGCCGAAGGCACGCTTGGCGCCGCCCTTCTGACGCCCACGCGGCTTTATGTACGCCAGTCGCTGGCGGCGGTTCGCGCCGGGGGCGTTCATGCGCTGGCCCATATCACCGGCGGCGGGCTGACCGAAAACCTGCCGCGCGTCCTGCCCGAGGGGCTGGGGGCCGAGGTCGACCTGGGTGCCTGGGAATTGCCACCTGTTTTCAAGTGGTTGCGCGAGCAAGGCGGTATGGCCGAGGGTGAGCTGCTCAAGACGTTCAACTGCGGAATCGGCATGATCCTGTCGGTCGCTGCGGAGCGCGCCGACGACCTGCAAGCCTTGCTTGAGGCGGAGGGCGAGACCGTCAGCCGCCTTGGCCATGTGGTGGCCGGGCAGGGGGTCAGCTATACGGGGTCGCTTGCGTGAGCAAACGCGTTGCCATCCTGATTTCCGGCAGCGGGTCCAACATGGTTTCGCTGCTGGACAGCATGACGGGCGATCACCCGGCACGGCCGGTTCTGGTGCTGTCGAATAATCCGCAGGCGGGCGGGCTTGAAAAGGCGCGCGCGCGCGATGTTGCCACGGCGGTGGTCGATCACCGTCCGTTCAAGGGCGACCGCCCCGCGTTCGAGGCCGCGTTGCAGGCCGAACTGGAACGCCACGCGCCCGATATCATTTGCCTGGCAGGGTTCATGCGGGTTCTGACGGCGGGTTTCGTGCAGCACTGGCAGGGCCGCATGCTGAACATCCACCCGTCGCTTTTGCCGAAATACAAGGGGCTGAACACCCATGCCCGCGCCATCGAGGCGGGCGATGCCGAGGCCGGATGCACCGTCCATGAAGTGACGGCGGAACTGGATGACGGCCCGATCCTCGGGCAGGCGCGGGTCCCGGTGTTACCGGATGACACGCCCGACCTTCTGGCCAAGCGCGTTCTGGTGCAGGAGCATCGGCTTTATCCCGCAGTCCTGCGGCGCTATGCCGAGGGTGACCGGCGGCCTGTCATGCTGCCCTGAATGGGCAAGCTGTTTGCATCAATGGCTTATTTCCCCCATAGGGAATGGATCGCCGGAACCAGACTGAAGAACATCTTTCATGAAAACCATCACGACCACCCAAGACCTTGACGCCTTTTGCTCCCGCGCCCGCAATTTCGATTATGTCACTGTGGACACTGAATTTCTGCGTGAGCGCACCTATTTTTCCAAGCTTTGCCTGATCCAGTTGGCCATACCGGGCGACGGGCCCGAGGATGCGGTTCTTGTCGATCCGCTGGAAAACGGTCTGGAGCTTGATCCGCTATACGATCTTTTCCGGGATACCTCTGTGGTCAAGGTGCTGCATGCGGCGCGTCAGGATCTGGAGATTTTCTTTGTCGATGCCGGGGTCATTCCCGATCCGATGTTCGACACGCAGGTGGCGGCGATGGTCTGCGGCTTCGGCGAGCAGGTGGGTTACGAAACGCTGGTGCGCAAGATCGCCCGGCAGCCTCTGGACAAGACCTCGCGGTTTACCGACTGGTCCCGCCGCCCGCTGACCGAGGCGCAGAAAACCTATGCGCTGGCCGATGTGACGCATCTGCGGGATATCTATGAGTTCCTGTCGGCGAAACTGAAGGAAACGGGCCGCGAGCAGTGGGTGGCCGAGGAAGTCAGGACACTGACCGCGCCGGAAACCTATATCGTTAAACCCGAAGAGGCATGGAAACGGGTCAAGACACGCAACGCGTCGGGGCGGTTTCTTGCGGTTGTGCGGGAGCTGGCGAAGTTTCGTGAAAGCTATGCGCAGGGGCGCGATATCCCGCGCAACAGGGTGTTCAAGGACGATGCGCTGGTCGAACTGGCCTCGACCAAACCGGCCACGCACAACGATCTCGGACGGTCGAGGCTTTTGCTGCGCGAGGCGCGCAAGGGCGATATCGCCGAAGGTATCCTCAAGGCCGTTCAGGACGGTCTGAACTGCCCGACCGAGGACATGCCGAAGGTCGATAAATCCCAGTCGAAGACGCAGGTGAATCCCGCGTTGGCCGATCTGTTGCGTGTGCTTCTGAAAGCCAAGAGCGAATCTTTCGGTGTGGCCCCCAAACTGATCGCCTCGGCCGCCGATCTGGATTCGATCGCTTCCGGCGAGCGGGATTTGCCTGCACTGGCAGGATGGCGGCGCGATGTTTTCGGTGGCGATGCCCTGCGCCTGTGCGATGGAAAGATCGCCCTGACGGCAAAGGGCAACGACATTCGGACCATCGACCTGTAACCGGCACGCCCACCATAGTGGGCGTGCATGCGATCAGCGGCGTGTCGAATGCGCGTTGCGCGCCGCCAGAACGCGGATGGTTTGGATGCCGGCCAGATCCTGATTGCTCACGAAATACCCGGCTGTCGCGCGGCGCACCCGTTCAGGGCCCTGTGGCATGTTCACGGGCTGGACCGCCTTCATTTCAAGGGTCAGAACGCCATCCACCGGCTCGCCGTCTGTTTCGGACACGAGGCGCACGTCGAATGCACCCTGCCGCACGGTCTGCCCTGTGGCCTTGATGATCGCGCCGGCCGAGGTGCGTTCGACGTTCATGGCGACGATCTGATCGACGGGCGTGCCGAGATAGACCTCTTCCTTCCGGCTGCGGCGAAAGATGCTGGTCTCTTCGGGGATCAGCGGATTGGTCTGGGCCGGTGTTTGCGTTTGCGTGCGGGCCTCGGCGCGGCTTTTGCCGAACCAGTTCCCCGGATTCATTCGCGAGTCGCGCCAGCCGCCGCATCCCGCAAGAGTCATTGAAAGGATCACAAGAACCGCAACTGATTTCCGCATTTGGACCGCCCCTTTTCCTTTCTCCCCGGTTACCTTATCCGAACCGTGTTGAAAAGGTGCAAGCTGGGGCTGGACCTTCGGGATGCGCCCGCCTAGGTCATGGGCACAGCAGCAGGAGCAGATCATGGCAACCGAAGCCTTCGAGGATATCGTCGCGGATTTCGAGTTTCTGGACGAGTGGGAAGACCGCTATCGCTATGTCATCGACAAAGGGCGCGCGATGGAGCCTCTGGACGATGCCCTGAAGGTGCCTGCGACCAAGGTGGATGGTTGCGCCAGTCAGGTGTGGCTGCATCCGCGGATCGAAGACGGACGGTTCGGTTTCGACGGCGACAGCGATGCCATGATCGTGCGCGGCCTGATCGCGGTGCTGCGCGCGCTGTATAACGATCTGCCGGTGGCACAGGTGGGGCAGGTCGATGCACAGGCGGAACTGGCCCGGCTGGGTCTGAACGATCACCTTTCGGCGCAGCGTTCGAACGGTGTACGGGCGATGATCGAACGGATTCGCCTGGTCGCCTCCGAAGCGGCCTGAACGCGCGGTTCCTGAAGTGTGCGGCGTTGCCGCGCAGTATGGTCGAATGAGGGGCGCTGCCCCTCAAACTCCCCGGGATGTTTTCGGCAAGAAGAAGGGGATCAGGCGGTGTCTGACTGGGCTTTCAACGCGTGTTCCAGATCGCCATAGCCAGTGAAACGGTATTCGAACGCAAGGCCCAGACGGTCGGCGCAGTCCCGAGCCTTGGCTTTCAGGGCCGGGTCTTCGACCTGCGCCTGGTAGACCAGCTTGGTGTAATTGCCGAACAGCATATCCCGCAATTCGGGGTGGCGATCCAGCCCCATGGGTTTCCAGACGAAAGCATCGAATTGTTTGACCAGAAAGTCGGTGAGGTAAAACGCCGTCGTTTCGTCGTCGCCATGGGCAGCAAAGGCCGCGTTGCCTTCGAAAAAGGAGTAGCAATGCGGGCCTTCGACCATTTCGACGCCCAGATCGGCGCATTTGGCCTGAAGTTGCCCGCCGGTTCCGCAATCGGCATAGACCACGAATATCCGGTCATACCGATCTCGGTTGCGTTCCACTGCCTGCTCGACCGCAGTGACGATCCGGTCGGGGTAGAGGTGCAGATTGGCGGGCAGGCATTGCAGGTCCATGTGATCCCAGCCATTGGCCTTGATCAAGGCGAGGATTTCCCGCGCGAGCGCCCCGCAGGCAATCAGGAGAACGCGTTTCTGCCTGCTGCGCAGATCGAGACCGGATTCGGTGAGCGTGGTGTCACTGGGCAGGGTGGTCATCGTTTTCTTCCCGAGCTGGTCCCTTGAACGGCAAACGGCCCGCGATGCGGGCCGCTGCAAATCTGCCTCTGGCGAAACGGATCAGGTTGCAACGCCCTGATTGTGTTTGCGCTGGACGTAGTCCTTGGCCATTTCCACCGCAACGGCCGCATCGCGGCAATAGGCGTCGGCGCCGATGGCTTTGCCGAATTCCTCGTTGAGGGGGGCGCCGCCGACGAACACGATATAATCGTCGCGCAGGCCTTGTTCCACCATCGTGTCGATCACGACTTTCATGTAGGGCATGGTCGTGGTCAGCAGGGCGGACATGCCGAGGATGTCTGGCTTATGCTCTTCCAGGGCTTCGAGGTAATTTTCGACCGGGTTGTTGATGCCGATATCGACGACTTCGAAACCGGCCCCTTCCATCATCATCGACACGAGGTTCTTGCCGATGTCATGGATGTCGCCCTTGACCGTGCCGATCACCATGGAGCCCATGCGCGGTGCGCCGGTTTCGGCCAGCAGCGGCTTGAGGATGGCCATGCCGCCCTTCATGGCGTTGGCCGCCAGAAGCACCTCGGGGACGAACAGGATGCCGTCGCGGAAATCCTTGCCCACGATGGTCATGCCGCCGACAAGGGCTTCGGTGAGGATCTTGTAGGGGGCCCATCCGCGTTCCAGCAGGATGTTGACGCCTTCTTCGATCTCTTCCTTCAGGCCGTCGTAAAGATCGTCCCACATTTGTTCGACGAGTTCTTCGTCGCTGAGGTCGGACAGGATGATGTCTTCTTCGTCGGACATTGCAGAGGTTCCCGAGCAAGGGCGCATGTGCGCGATTTCTTTCATTCAGCTTTCGTCAATTTGTCGCATCGCCACTTTGCGAATTACGACACTGACCGATCTTGTACCGACTTATAGCAACGATTTCGGTCGGTTGATGCTGAAAACATTGCATGAACGATATGGGGCCTTGCAAATGTTCCCTATTTGTTCCAATTTTGAGCCATGTCCTCGGATCAGACAATCGACAAAGGCGTGAAACTTCGTGCGCGGGGCGCGCGCAGCAACGCGGCGGGAAGGTACGAACGTCATCGGCGCATGTATGACTCCGATGGCTGGGACGATGAGATGCCGGAGGAGCGCATGGCGGCGACGGTGGTGAGCGAGGAGCGCCCGCGCCGGATGATCACCTATAATCGCTCACCCGATCTTCCTTTTGACAGGTCGATCAACCCGTACCGGGGATGTGAACACGGTTGCATTTATTGTTTTGCGCGGCCCAGCCATGCCTGGCTGGGATTGTCGGCGGGGCTGGATTTCGAGACCCGGCTGATTGCACGCCCGGATGCGCCTGCGATACTCGAGCGGGAACTGCGAAAGCCCGGCTATCGTGTCGCCCCGATCGCGATCGGAACCAACACCGACCCGTATCAGCCGATCGAACAGGGGCATGAAATCATGCGCGGCTGTTTACAGGTGTTGCGCGCGTTTCGTCACCCCGTCGCCGTCGTCACCAAAGGCACCCTGATCGAGAGGGATCTGGATATCCTGTCGGATATGGCGGTCCATGGCCTGGTGCGGGTCGGTATTTCGGTGACGACACTGGATGCCGGGGTCTCGCGGAGCATGGAGCCGCGCGCGCCCGCGCCGCGCCGGCGGCTTGAGACGATCCGGCGTGTCTCGGCGGCGGGGGTGCCGGTACGGGTGATGAGCTCTCCGGTCGTTCCGGGGCTGACCGATCATGAGATCGAAAAAATACTGACAGCCGGACGGGAGGCCGGTGCGCAGGCCGCAAGCTGGATCATGTTGCGACTGCCGCTCGAGGTTGCGCCGCTGTTTCGGGAATGGTTACAGGCGCATTATCCGGATCGTGCCGCGCGGGTGATGGGCCTCGTGCGACAGATGCAGGGCGGGCGTGATTACGATCCGCAATGGGGGCGCAGGATGCGGGGGCAGGGGCCTTATGCCCAGATGATCGCGCATCGCTTTGCCCTGGCTGCGCGCCGGTTAGGGCTGGATGCGAGGCAGCCTGCGCTGCGTTGCGATCTGTTCGATCCCCCGGCGCGACCGGGGGATCAGTTGTCGCTGTTCTGAAGGGTGCCGGATGTCTTGTTAGCCGCGGCGGCGGCGTGTGCGGCGTTTGGGGGCGTCATCCTCGTCGCCGGTGCCGTCTGCTGCGGACGAGAACGGGCCAAGCGCCTCGGCAATCTGTTCCAGCGTCGGGCGTTCGCCGCGCGGGCGGGTCGTCAATGCCGCGTGCATTTTCTCGAGGTGTTCGGGCGTGGTTCCACAGCAGCCGCCGATGATCGTGGCACCACAATCGCGGGCCAGAACGGCGTAATCCGCCATCAGGTCGGGGGTGCCGTCGTAATGGATATGCCCATCGACGTATTTGGGAATACCGGCATTGCCCTTGGCGATGATCGGACGTTCCGCCCCCTGAGCGGCAAACCCGAGAACGGTGCGCAGCAGATCGGAGGCTCCGACGCCGCAATTCGCACCGAAGGCCAGCGGCGGGTTGGCCAGACCATCGACCATGTTCACCATATCGGCTGAGGTCATGCCCATCATGGTGCGCCCGGCGGTGTCGAAACTCATCGTGCCGCACCACGGCATGCCTGCCAGTTCGAACGCCTCGGCGGCGGCTTTGTATTCTTCGGGGGCGGAAATGGTTTCAAGCCACAGCACGTCTGCACCGCCTTCTTTCAGCCCGTCGGCCTGCTCGTGAAAGATTTCCACGGCCAGTTCATGGGTCAGCGCCCCCATCGGGGCCATGATCTCGCCCGTCGGGCCGACGGACCCGGCCACGACGATTGGGCGGTCTCGGCTGTCCGCCACGTCACGACCGATTTCGGCCGAGATGCGTGACAACTCGCGGGCGCGCTTTTCGGCGCCGTGCAGTTTCAGGCGTGCGGCATTGCCGCCGAACGAATTGGTCAGAAAAATGTCGCTGCCGGCATCCACGGCCATCGAATAGAGTTTCGTGATCCGTTCCGGGTGCATGTCGTTCCAGAGTTCGGGCGCATCGCCCGATTCCAAGCCCATGTTGAACAGGTTGGTGCCCGTCGCGCCATCGGCCAGAAGCCAGTCGCGGGTTTGCAGCAGTTTGGACAGGGCGTTGGTCATGGGAACTCCTTGGTCAGTCACGGGCCGATGTGGCATGTATAGCAGATGGGCGCAAATTCATATTGCTCAACCGTTTCGTGAAATTCATTCGCATTCACGGGCCGATCGGCGAAATCGCACGAGAAAAAGGCGCGCCCTGAGCGGACGCGCCTGCGATGAAACGGGTGGTCAAGCCGAAGCTCAGGCTTCTTTGACGAGTTGTTCCTTGGCGACGCGCAGCAGTTCGGCCATCTTGCCGCGGATCGTGTCGGCATCGGCCAGATCGCCCAGATCGTTCGCGACCTTGCGCACCACGTCCTCGTGACCGGCCTCTTCGAAATCGGCGATCACGACTTCCTTCGCGTAGGTCTGGGCATCCTCGCCGGTTTTGCCAAGCAATTCGGCGGCCCACAGGCCGAGCAATTTGTTGCAGCGCGCCTGAGCGCGGAATTTCATTTCCTCGTCATGGGCGAACTTGTTTTCGAAAGCGTTTTCGCGATCGTCGAAGGTGGTCATCGGGCCTGTCCCCTCAGAATACGTTGCGTTTGACCCTGATATGCAACTCTGTGCCGCCAAGAGCAAGGCCTCAACGCCATCTTGCGACAATCGGGGGCATGATCTATGAGGACAGCACGACAAAAGGGGATTTGGCCCCGGTCGAGCGACGGAGGCTGCATGGCGCGGCGCAAAAAGATTTACGAAGGCAAGGCGAAAACCCTGTACGAAGGCCCTGAACCGGGCACCATCGTGCAGTATTTCAAGGATGATGCCACGGCTTTCAATGCCGAAAAGAAGGATGTGATCGAGGGCAAGGGCGTTCTTAACAACCTTCTGTCGGAATATTTCATGACCGGACTGACCAATATCGGCATTCCGAACCACTTCATGAAACGGCTGAACATGCGCGAGCAACTGGTGCGCGCCTGTGAAATCGTGCCGCTTGAGGTGATCGTGCGCAACTATGCCGCGGGCAGCATGGCCAAGCGGTTGGGCATTGACGAGGGCACGCAACTGCCGCGCCCGGTGGTCGAATATTGCCTGAAGGACGACAAGCTGGGCGATCCGCTGGTCACCGAGGAACATATCGCCGCCTTTGGCTGGGCCAGCCAGCAGGACATGGACGATATCCTGAGCCTTGCATTGCGGGTGAACGATTTCCTGTCCGGTGTGATGTATGGCGTCGGCATCCGTCTGATCGATTTCAAGATAGAAATCGGCCGGATTTACGACGGTGACTATCAACGCCTGATCGTGGCCGATGAAATCAGCCCGGACAGTTGCCGCCTGTGGGATATCGAGACCGGCCAGAAACTGGACAAGGATGTGTTCCGCCGTGATCTGGGCAGCCTGACCGATGCCTATACCGAAGTGGCCAACCGGCTGGGCGTCATGCCCAAGGGGGCCACGCCGATGACACGGCCCACGCTGATCAACTGATCGCTGACATCATTCAAGGCGGCGAGTTGTGCCGCGCAGGAAGACAGGAAAACGACTCATGAAGGCACGCGTTCACGTCATGCTAAAAAACGGCGTTCTGGACCCGCAGGGCGAGGCCGTTCGCCACGCGCTCGGATCGCTTGGATTCGACGGGGTCGAAGGCGTCCGGCAAGGCAAGGTGATCGAACTGGATTTGGCCGAAACCGATGCCGATAAGGCGCGCGCCAACGTGACCGAGATGTGTGAAAAGCTGCTGGCGAACACCGTGATCGAAAGCTACAGCGTGGAGATTGCCTGATGCATGCGGCGGTCATCGTCTTTCCGGGATCGAATTGCGACCGCGACCTTGCCGTCGCGTTCGAAAGGGCTGGGGCCAGGGTATCGATGGTCTGGCACAAGGATACCGCGTTGCCCGAAGGTGTCGATATCGTCGGCGTGCCGGGCGGGTTTTCCTTTGGGGACTACCTGCGCTGCGGGGCCATTGCGGCCAATTCGCCGATTTGCCGGTCGGTGGTGGGGCATGCCGAAAAAGGCGGCTATGTTCTGGGTGTCTGCAACGGGTTCCAGATTCTGACGGAAACCGGGCTGTTACCCGGTGTCCTGTTGCGCAACGCCAACCTGAAATACATCTGCAAGCCGATCGAACTGCGCGTCGAAACGGCGGACAGTCCCTTTACCGCAGGGTACGATGCGGGGCAGAGCATCACGGTTCCGATCGCGCATCACGATGGCAACTACTTTGCGGATGCCGAGACGCTGAAGCGTCTGCATGGCGATGCGCGTGTGGCCTTTACCTATGTCGACAATCCCAATGGATCGGTGGACGATATCGCTGGGATTTTGTCTGGCAATCGCCGAGTGCTCGGCATGATGCCCCACCCCGAGCGGATGGCCGAAACGCTGCATGGCGGGTCGGATGGCGCGCCGATGTTCGACAGTCTCGTCGATCAGCTGGCCAACGCGTGATCGCTTGAGCCGCAGGGCGTGGCGGCGTAAATTGGCAGAATGCTCAATGCGCAGAGGCCGCCGAAAGTGACACGTACCCGCACCACCAGTTGGCGCGCACGGCTGGCGTTTGCCTTCCTTGTCGTGGTTGCGATTGCCGTGGTGTTCGTCACCAACCGGCTGCTGACCGACCGTTTTACGGAAACCACCCGCAACCGGGCCGAGTTGCGCCTTGTGCTGTATGGCGGCAACCTGCTGAGCGAACTGCGCCAGAACGCCATCGTTCCGCAGCTTCTGGCGCGGGACCCGGCGCTGATTTCGGCATTGAATACCGGGGATTATACGCAGTCCACGCAGCGCCTGATTTCCTTTGTCGATGAGATCGACGCCGCCTCGCTGACGCTTCTGGATCGGGATGGCCGCACGGTGGCGTCTACAGATCGGAATTCACTGGGGCAATCGCACCGGCAAGCCCCTTACTATGTGGACGCTTTGCGCTCAAAGGACACGATTTTCAAGGTTTTGAGGGACGAAACCGGGCGATACCGCTTTTTCTATTCCAGACGTGTGGATAGCCAGAACCAGGTGGTCGGTGTGATCATGGTCGAGGTGGATCTGGGGAAATACGAACGGGCCTGGGCAGGGATTTCCGATGCTGTTCTGGTGACCAACAGCGAGGGTGAGATCATTCTTGCGACCGAACCGCGGTGGCGCGGTTTGAGCGAAGCCGAGGCGCTTCAGCGCGAACCGGTGGACAGCGCGATTGAGCGTGCAATTCAGGCCACGGCCGATTGGACGGCACTGCCCGCCGACGCTTATTTGAGGGGTGAGGCGGTGATGCGGGTCGAAGGACGCGTCGCCTTTCGTGGCTGGCGCATCGCCAGTTTCACGACCTATGCCAGCGTTCGCGAGAAAGTGAACGGGTTCCTCGCGCTCGAGATCATGGGGTTTGCGATTCTTCTGGCGCTCGCCTTCTGGATACTGAATCGCAAAACGGCATTGCGCATGGCGCTGTTTCAGCGGGAATCGGCAGAGCTTCGCGCATTGAATGCGAGGCTACAGCGGGAAATCGCCGAACGTGAGCGGGTGCAGGAGAACCTTGCCGTTGCCGAACAGACGCTTGCGCAGAGTTCGAAACTGGCGGCGTTGGGCGAGATGTCGGCAGCCGTCAGTCACGAGCTGAACCAGCCTCTGGCGGCGATGAAAACCTATCTCGCCGGGGCGCGATTGCTGCTCAATCGCAACCGCCCCGACGAGGCCCTGTCGTCGTTCCAGCGCATCGACGACTTGCTGGAAAGGATGGGGGCGATCACCAAGCAGCTCAAATCCTATGCGCGGCAAAGCGGGGATACGTTTGAACCTGTAAATCTTGGCGATGCACTGTCCTCGGCGCTGGCTATGATGGAGCCGCAGCTGCGTCAGCGCCACGTCAACATCACCCGCACGCTGCCCAAGGAGCCCGTGCAGGTGATGGGGGATCGGGTGCGGGTCGAACAGGTGATGATCAACCTCCTGCGCAATGCCATGGATGCAACCGAGGGCGTGGACGAGCCAACAATCGATATCCTTCTGGCCGCAGGCGAAACCGCCGTTCTGACGGTGCGCGACAACGGGCATGGTATCGACAATTTCGACAATCTGTTCGAGCCCTTCTACACCACCAAGCAGCCAGGCGATGGTGTCGGTCTGGGGCTTGCCATTTCATCCGGGATCGTGAACGACCTTGGAGGACGCCTGACGGCACGCAATGCGTCGGGCGGGGGGGCTGTATTTGAAGTACAGCTTCCTATTTTGACAGAAGAAACCCGTGCAGCGGAGTGATCTGATATGCCGAGCGCAATGAAAATCGCGATAGTCGATGACGAAAAAGACATGCGTCAGTCGATCAGCCAGTGGCTGGCCCTCTCGGGCTATGACACCGAAGCCTTTCCAAGCGCCGAAGAGGCGCTGAAGGTTCTGGGGCCGGATTATCCGGGGATCGTTGTGACCGACATCAAGATGCCGGGCATGGACGGGATGCAGTTCCTGAAAAAACTGATGGGAACCGATTCCAGCCTGCCGGTGATCATGATCACCGGTCATGGCGATGTGCCCATGGCGGTCGAGGCGATGCGCATGGGGGCTTATGATTTCCTGGAAAAGCCGTTCAACCCTGATCGCATGACCGAACTGGCCAAGAAAGCCACCAATGCGCGGCGCATGACGCTGGACAGTCGTGCGCTGCGCCGGGAACTCTCGGATGGCGGTCAGTTGATGAAGAAACTGATCGGCGCCAGCCCGGTCATGGAGCGTTTGAAGGAAGATATCCTGGACCTCGGGCAGGCCGACGGGCATGTTCTGATCGAGGGCGAGACCGGGACCGGCAAGACCTTGGTGGCGCATGCGCTGCATGCCGTGGGATCGCGCGCCGGCAAGAAATTCGTGCTGTTGTCCTGCGCGGCGTTCGAAGAGGATGCGCTGATCAAGCGCCTGTTCGGCCCGATGCAGCCCGAGGACAGTCAATTGCCCGCGGTGGAAGAGGCGCGCGGCGGCACATTGGTGCTGGAGGACGTCGAATCCCTGTCCGAGGCGGTGCAGTCGCGCCTCCTGACATTCATCAATGACGAAGGGACGCCTCCTGAAACCCGGATCGTGGCGATTTCCAACATGCAGGAGCAGAACCGGACCTGCGAAGACGCGCTGCGCTCGGATTTGTTTTACCGTCTGGCCAGCCTGCGCATTACCGTGCCGCCGCTCCGCCAGCGGGGCGAGGACATTCTGACGCTCTTTACCCGTTTCGCCGAACAGTTTGCCGACGACTATGGCTGTGATGCTCCTCAGGTGACCGCGCAGGAAGCTGCGCAGTTGTTGCAGGCCCCGTGGCCAGGAAACGTGCGGCAGTTGTTCAACGTCGCGGAGCGCGCGGTACTGCAGTCACGGCGTGGCAGCGGAACAATCGCGTCGCTTTTGATGTCGGACCACCAGGAAATGCAGCCGGTGATGACGACCGAAGGCAAGCCTCTCAAGGAATATGTCGAGGCGTTCGAAAGAATGCTGATCGACAACACCATGCGACGTCACAAGGGCTCGATTGCCTCGGTGATGGAAGAGTTGTGTTTGCCGCGCCGTACACTCAACGAGAAAATGGCCAAGTACGGTTTGCAACGTTCGGATTATCTGGGCTGAATGGCGAAACGGCAGCCCCTCTTTGGGATGTTTTTTCAGATGTTTCAGCCACTTGTCCGCATAATCCGTGCCTTGGCGATCCGCTTGAGGACGATTTGGCATTGTCACTTGGGGGCAAAACCCTCTATCAAGGAAGGTGGACACCCGCGAATTGATTTGCGGAGTGCTTCGAAAAGTTTCGCTGTTTCGGGCGTGTACGGTACAGGAATGCATCCGCCGCCCCGAACAGACCGATCTGGCCCCGCTTTGCCGGGCCGCATACATGCCTGCGCCGGTACACCCGGAAAAGCAGGCTCTGAGTTGGCCCCTTTGCCGGGCCGGAGACCAAGAACCGCGATGCAAGGCGCTGAATACACATATCAAACCGGGGGCCGCCTGACTGGCGCCCCTGAGAGTGTCTGCGCCATCGCCATTAATACACACCCGCCACAGACAGCCGCCCCACCGGGGCGAGGTGCTCTGTCGCGGAGCAAACGGATCACATGGCTAAGAAAATGCTTATCGATGCCACCCACGCGGAAGAAACCCGCGTCGTGGTGGTTGACGGAAACAAGGTTGAGGAATTTGACTTTGAGTCCGAAAACAAACGGCAACTCGCCGGTAATATCTATCTCGCAAAAGTAACACGGGTCGAACCGTCACTTCAGGCAGCGTTCGTCGATTATGGCGGAAATCGCCACGGATTTCTGGCGTTCTCGGAAATTCATCCCGATTACTATCAAATCCCGGTTGCTGACCGTGAAAAGCTGCTGGAAGAAGAACGCGCCTATGCAGAGGCGATGCGTGCCCGCGACGAAGACGAGGAAAAGCCCAAGCGCCGCAGCCGGTCGCGTTCCCGCGCCGCCAAGGTCGAGGACAGGGACGCCATTGTAACCGACGATGGTGAGACCGGTGCCGATCAGGTGTCCGGAATGGAGATGATCGATCTCGACGACGATGTGCCCGAGGGGACATCTCCGGTCGATACCGTTGCAGAAACGCCGGTGGAAGAGCCCGTCGATGATGTTGCCGAAGGGGACGACGGTATTGAAACGTCAGAGGTCGCTCAGGAAACCGCCTCTGGCCATGAGGGAGAGGAAGCAACGGAAACGGCTGAGCAAGCCGACGATGCGGATGCGGTAGCCGGCCACAGCGCCGACGATCAGGATGCTGACGATAACGACGACGAGAGCGACAAGCGCTCCGACGCCGCGGACAAGGATACCTCTATCGAATCCGTGGCTGATGAGGATGACAGCGAAGATATCCGCCCGGTGCGCAAACCGCGACCGCGCAAATATAAAATTCAGGAAGTCATCAAGGTGCGCCAGATCCTTCTGGTGCAGGTCGTCAAGGAAGAACGCGGCAACAAGGGCGCGGCCCTGACCACCTATCTTTCGCTGGCCGGGCGGTATTGCGTGTTGATGCCGAATACTGCGCGTGGCGGCGGCATTTCACGCAAGATCACCAACGCCGCCGACCGCAAGAAGCTCAAGCAGATCGCAGCCGAAATCGACGTGCCGCAGGGTGCAGGGCTGATCGTACGAACCGCAGGTGCCAAGCGTACCAAATCCGAGATCAAGCGCGATTACGAATACTTGCAACGGCTGTGGGAACAGATCAGGGAACTGACGCTGAAATCCATCGCACCGGCGAAGATCTATGAAGAGGGCGACCTGGTCAAACGCTCGATCCGCGATTTGTATAACCGCGAGATCGACGAAGTCCTGGTCGAGGGCGAGCGGGGCTACCGTATCGCCAAGGACTTCATGAAAATGATCATGCCGTCCCACGCCAAGAACGTGAAGCACTACGCCGACGCGATGCCGCTTTTCGCGCGTTATCAGGTCGAAAGCTATCTGAGTTCGATGTTCAACCCGACGGTTCAGCTGAAATCGGGGGGATATATCGTGATCGGTGTCACTGAGGCGCTTGTCGCGATCGACGTGAACTCGGGGCGGGCCACCAAGGAAGGCTCGATCGAGGAAACGGCACTCAAGACCAATCTGGAAGCCGCCGAAGAGGTGGCCCGCCAGTTGCGCCTGCGCGATCTGGCCGGTCTGATCGTGATCGATTTCATCGACATGGACGAGCGCAAGAACAACAATGCCGTCGAAAAGAAACTGAAGGACAAGCTGAAATCCGACCGCGCGCGCATTCAGGTGGGCCGCATTTCCGGTTTTGGCCTGTTGGAAATGAGCCGTCAACGATTGCGCCCCGGCATGATCGAGGCGACGACGCAGCCCTGTCCGGCGTGCCACGGGACGGGATTGATCCGTTCGGACGATAATCTGGCGCTGTCGATCCTGCGCCAGATCGAGGAAGAGGGCGTGCGCCGCCGGTCGCGCGAAGTGCTGGTGAAATGTCCGGTGGGCATCGCCAACTTCCTGATGAACCAGAAACGCGAGCATGTCGCGCAGATCGAGGCGCGCTATGGGTTGTCGGTGCGGATTGAAGGCGATCCGATGCTGATCAGCCCGGATTTCGCACTTGAAAAATTCAAGACCGCAACCCGCAATGTGCCCGAAGTGGCAGCGCCTGTGGTCTCGGTCGACAGCTCTCTGATGGATGCCATCGAAGACGAGGCGGCCGAAGATCAGGATGACACGTTGGACGACGGCAATGCCGAAGCCGAGAATGGCGACGGCAAGCCCAAGAAACGCCGTCGCCGTCGCCGTCGTCGTTCGAAATCGAAGGGGAACGGGGGCGACGATCAGTCTGTTCAGGACAATGATGCCGAAGAGGGCAACGATACGGACGACGAGGTCAATGCCGGGGAAGCGCCGGATATGTCTGACGAAGGCGCCAATGCTAATGATGTGACCGAAGCCGCCCCTGAAGAAAAGCCAAAGCCCAAACGGACCCGCAAGCCGCGCAAGCCGGCGGGTGAAGCGAAGGCGGAGACGGTGGAAGAGGAAACTCCTGCCAAAGTCGACGCAGAGGCCAAGGAAAAACCCAAACCTACGCGGACCCGGAAACCACGTAAAAAGGCCGAAACCGTAGCTGAGCCGGAGAGCGTGGTCGAGTCGGTGTCGGAACCTGAAAACCCGGCTATTGCCACGGAAGAGGTCAAACCGGCGCGGAAAACCACGCGACGCAAGAGTCCGGTCAAGAAAGTGGAAGCCGCCGAAGCCGCTACGACCCAAAGCGAAGCTCCCAAGGCAGAAGAGGCTGTGACCGAGGTGTCGCAACCCGAGCCCGAGCCTGTCGTGGCCGAACCTGATCGTGCGTCGGAAGAATCGGCAGAGGCCAAACCCAAACGCCGGGGATGGTGGTCTATCGGTCGCTGACCCGGTTTGAGAGACTTGAAAAGGAAAATGCCGCGCCACTTGAAGGCGCGGCATTTTGCATTGTGCTTCAGTTCCGCGCGGTTTTGCGCAGCAGGTAAACCTGCGCGCCGTCAGTCTCGGTAATCGAAATCAGTTCATGACCGGATTCGTTGCAGAAATGGGGCACGTCCACCACGGCGGCAGGGTCATCTGCGCGCATCTCGATATACTGGCCCGCGGCAAGTGCATTGAGGCGCTTGCGCAGCTTCAGAACGGGCAGGGGGCACAGCAGCCCGGTTGCATCTATGCGGTCGGCAATGTCCATGGCTGCGACATAGTCGCCTTGTTACAGCCTGTCCACAAGGTTGTGACCGTCCAGTGCGTGACCTTGCCCCGTGAATTGACTATGTGATCGGCATGTTCGGAATCGAGATCATCGACGCGGGGCTTTTCCCCGCCATGGCCGTCGCCCTGTTTGCCGGGGTGATTTCCTTTCTCAGCCCCTGTGTTCTGCCTATCGTGCCGCCCTATCTGGCGTATATCAGCGGCGTGGCGCTGAGCGATCTGACCGACAAGGCCCAGGGACGGGCGCGGGCCTTCATGCCGGCGGTGTTCTTCGTCCTGGGGCTCAGCACCGTGTTCCTGTTCCTTGGCTTCACCGCATCGGCCATCGGATCGCTTTTCCTGCAATATCAGGATTGGTTCAACACCATTGCCGGGGTCGTGGTCATGGTGTTTGGGGCACATTTCGTGGGCGTTTACAGGATCGGCTTTCTGGATCGCGAAGCGCGCATGGATATGGGCGACAGGGGGGGCTCGTCCTTTGGGGCCTATGTGCTTGGGCTGGCATTTGCCTTTGGCTGGACCCCGTGCATCGGGCCGCAACTGGGGGCGATCCTGTCATTGGCCGCATCCGAGGCGAACGTGGCGCGAGGGACGGTTCTGTTGGCGGTTTATGCGCTTGGGCTCGGGGTACCGTTTCTGCTGGTGGCGGCCTTCCTGCCCCGGTTGGGGGGGCTGATGAACTGGATGAAACGCCACATGGAGCGGATCGAGCGGATCATGGGGCTTCTTTTGTGGACAATCGGTTTGCTGATGCTGACCGGCGGTTTTTCCGCCTTTTCATTCTGGCTGCTTGAAACGTTCCCGTCGCTGGCTTTGCTTGGATAAGTCTTACTCTCGCCAAACTGCCGCGCTAATGTGGGCTGGCAAGAGGTAAGGTATGAGCAGCAGCGTCGTGAAACCCGTTCAGCGCAGGCGCGTTTTCTATATTCCCGGCTATGATCCCATTCACCCGCGTCGCTATCGCGAACTCTATCGCAAGGAGGGTGCGGCGCAGGCGGCTATATCGGGCTATGAGCTGGCTTTGTCTGCCAAGGCGGCAGAGGGGCAGGGCCGCTATGGATGGCATGTCGATGCTGCGATTGACCGCGGGACGATCCAGACGGATTTCGAGGTTCTGGTCTGGTCCGACATCGTGCGTAACAGCATGGATCGGGGGATCGCTTCGACCTACGCACAACTGGTACGCACGGCCTGGGCCTATATCGCTTCGGGTGCGCTGCTCCGCCTGATGCGGTTGCGCAAGGGGCCGGTGATTGCGGCGCTCTATCCGGTTGGGATGCTGCTGATCCAGTTGCTCGTTGCGCTGTTGCTTGGCCATGGGGTTGGCACCGCGTTGACGTGGAGTGCGCGATATCTTCCATTGGGACAGGAAGGCACGGCTCTTGCTGCGCGCCTGATGGTCGAAGGGGTGCTTTACTGGGGTAGCCTGTTTGGCACCGCGTGGGCGCTTTTGACCTGGTTCAAGTCCAGGGACAACAAACTGTTCGCCTATTACCTGATGCATGACTATGCCTATTCGGCGCGCTACAAGGGGGCAAACCCGCCCGAATTGGAGGCGCGGATTGCGGAATTTACCGACGAGATCGCCGCGGCGCTGCGCGATGATGTCGATGAGGTTCTGGTGGTCGGTCATTCCTCGGGAGCCCATCTGGCGGTGTCGATCCTGTCGGATCTCATTCGACAGGGCCGCGTACCTGCAAACGGGCCGGTCCTGTCCTTTCTGTCCCTGGGGCAGGTCGTGCCGATGGTGTCCTTTTTGCCAAAGGCATATCGCCTGCGGGGCGATCTGAGATTTCTCAGCACACGGGACGAACTGAGCTGGATCGACGTGACCGCTCCGGGCGATGGCTGCGCCTTTGCGCTGTGCGATCCGGTGTCGGTCAGCGGCGTCGCGCCGGATGGAAAACGCTGGCCGCTGGTGGTGTCTGCGGCCTTCACCCAAACGCTCAGCCCCGAGCGTTGGCGCGCGCTGCGCTGGCGTTTCTTCCGGCTGCATTTTCAGTATCTCTGTGCGTTCGACAGGCCCGGAGATTATGATTATTTCCTGATCACCGCCGGGCCGAAAACCCTTGGTCAGCGATACGAAGGGCGCGCGCCGTCACCCAGCCGGATAGATATGGCCGTGTCGAAGTATACGGATGTTGCCGCGTGATGCTGCCGCCCAAACCTCCTGCACGATCCGGGCGCGTATCGCTCTGGCGCTATATGCGGCTGTTTCGCCAGGATATCCTGTCGGCACAACCGGCGCATCTGTATCGCGCATGGATGGCTGAGTTTCGGACCCCGTTTTTCAGATCGTACCTGTGCAATCAACCCGACCTTGTCGATCTGGTGCTGAAGGAGCGGCCTGACGATTTCCCGAAGTCCGACCGGATACGCGAAGGGTTGGCGCCGCTGTTGGGAAATTCGGTATTCGTGACCAACGGAGAAACGTGGAAACGACAACGCCGGATCATTGATCCGGCTTTTGAAGGAGGGCGGCTGCGCGATGTGTTTCCCGCGATGCTGGAGGCCGGACAGGCGGCAGTGGCGCGATTGGCAAGCACTGCCGATGGAACGCCGCAGGAGATCGAGGCGCAGGCCAGCCATGCAGCGGCGGACGTGATCTTTCGCACCTTGTTTTCGATCCCTATCGAACATGAGGTGGCCGCGCAGGTTTTCGACAAGTTCCGCGAACATCAACGCGCGCAGCCGGTGTTGAATCTGGGGGCATTTCTGCCTTTGCCCAATTGGTTTCCCCGGTTTCACAAGCGTCGGGCCAGACAAACCGCAGCGGATATTCGCGCGTTGATCACCCGCCTTACCGCCGAACGAATGGCGCGGATCAAGGACGGCACGGCACCGGACGACCTGGCCACCAAGATCATGACGACAGCCGATCCGCGGACCGGCCAGACATTCGATACCCAAGAGATGGTCGATCAGGTGGCGATCTTTTTCCTGGCGGGGCACGAAACCAGTGCCTCGGCTTTGGCGTGGGCGCTTTATCTGTTGGCGCTTTATCCCGACTGGCAGGAGAGGGTGGCCGGGGAAGCCCGGCAGGTCATGTCGGACGGCGCACCGGAATTTTCCGATATCGGCAAGCTCAGGCTGACGCGGGATGTATTTCGTGAAACCTTGCGGCTTTACCCGCCTGTGCCGATGATGGTGCGCGAGGCTATCTGCCCGGAACGGTTCCGTGATCGCGACGTTCCCAAAGGCGCGCAGATCGTGCTGAGCCCCTGGCATCAACAACGCCACGAAAGATTGTGGGATAATCCCGATGCCTTCGATCCCGAGCGGTTCCAGACCGAGAACGGGCGCGAGGGGCTTCGTTGCGCCTATATGCCGTTTTCAGCAGGGCAACGGGTTTGTCCGGGCGCGGGGTTCGCCATGATCGAAGGGCCATTGCTGCTTGCGCTGCTGGTGCGGGCGTATCGGTTCGAGACCGTAGCCGACCGTCCGGCCATGCCGGTCGCGCATCTGACGGTGCGGGGGCGGGACGGTATCTGGCTCAGGATAAGGCCACGCACATGAAAAAGGCCCTTGCCGGGGCGGGGTCCTTTGGACCGGATATCGGCGATATTCAGGCTTCGTGGCCTTCAGTCTTGAGACGGGCATGCAGCCCTCGTGCCTCGGGCTTCCCGGCCTCAAGCGCGAAGATATAGGCATGCGTCAGGTAAAAGTACATTGCATCCGGACCGTTGGACAGGGCCGCCGCTTCTCCGTAGAGGCTGATCCGTTCCTGTTCCCCTGATCTTTCGACCCAAAACAGAAAACCATGTCTTAGAACCGACAAATCACGACCCGAGTATCCCCAGGGCGGCGCGTGACCGGTTATGGCGGGCGTCAGATACCGCGCGACAGGGCGGCAACCCCGGTGCGGGCGATCTCGACCAGACCTAGGGGACGCATCAGATTGGCAAAGGCGTCGATCTTGTCCGGCGTGCCGGTGATTTCGAAAACAAAGCTGTTGAGTGTACTGTCGACGGCATTGGCGCGGAAGATATCTGCAAGCCGCAGCGCCTCGACCCGCTTGTCACCTTCTCCTTCGACTTTCAGCAGCGCCAGTTCGCGCTCGACGGCGTGGCCTTCGACCGTCAGGTCGTGCACGTCGTGAACGGGCACGATACGGCCTAGCTGCGCCTTGATCTGTTCGATGACCTGCGGCGTGCCGGTGGTGACAATGGTGATGCGGCTGGTATGGCCGGTATGATCGACCTCGGCCACGGTCAGGCTGTCGATGTTGTAACCCCGCCCCGAGAACAGGCCGATCACGCGGGCCAGAACACCCGGTTCGTTGTCGACGATCACGGCCAAGGTGTGGGTTTCGCTGACGTCCGAGAAATTGGGACGCAGGTTATAGGCCGAATGCTTGGACGAGCCTTTTTTGATTTTCAGTGCAGACATTGGTTGAACTTTCTTTTGTCATCCGGTTTGGCGGATTTTCCCACCTCCGGCGATTGCGGGAGGTGGGACAGGACATCGTTGTTATACCAGAACCGCGCCCTTTGAGCCGATGGCGTCCTTGGTTGAGGCCTCGCCAAGCAGCATCTTGTTGTGCGGCTCGCCCGAAGGGATCATCGGGAAGCAGTTTTCGTGCTTTTCGACAAGGCAGTCAAAGATCACCGGCCCGTCATGATTGATCATTTCCATGATCGCATCGTCCAGGTCATCGGGGTTGTCGCACTTGATGCCTTTGGCGCCGAACGCCTCGGCCAGTTTCACGAAATCGGGCAGGGCCTCGGACCAAGAATGCGAATAGCGCTCACCGTGCAAAAGTTCCTGCCACTGGCGTACCATGCCGAGCCGTTCGTTGTTCAGGATGAACTGCTTGACCGGCAGGCGGAATTGCACCGCAGTGCCCATTTCCTGCATGTTCATCAGCCAACTCGCCTCGCCCGCGACGTTGATCACCAGAGAGTCAGGATGCGCCATTTGCACGCCGATGGAAGCCGGGAATCCATAGCCCATCGTGCCCAACCCCCCGGAGGTCATCCAGCGGTTGGGATCGTTGAAGCCAAGGTATTGCGCTGCCCACATCTGATGTTGCCCGACTTCGGTACAGACGTAGCGATCATGGTCCTTGGTCAGGGCCTCAAGGCGTTGCAGCGCGTATTGCGGTTTGATCGACTTGCCGCTTTGGGTGAAGGCCAGGCAATCGACCTTGCGCCATTCCTCGATTTGCGCCCACCATTTCTGTATCGCTTCACGGTTTATCTTGCGACCGCGCGACTTCCAGACCTTCAATACGTCTTCCAGAACATGGGCGATATCGCCGATGATCGGGATGTCGGTCTTGATGACCTTGTTGATCGAACTGGGGTCGATGTCGATATGGGCCTTTTTCGAATGCGGGCTGAAGGCATCGACCCGGCCCGTGATCCGGTCATCGAAGCGGGCCCCGACATTGATCATCAGGTCACAGCCGTGCATGGCCATGTTGGCCTCGTAGAGGCCGTGCATTCCCAACATCCCCAGCCAATGCTCGCCATTGGCCGGATAGGCGCCAAGCCCCATCAGGGTCGAGGTGATGGGGACGCCGCTGGCCTCGACCAGTTCACGCAAAAGCTGACTGGCCGCAGGGCCCGAGTTGATCACGCCACCGCCGGTATAGAAAATCGGGCGTTCGGCCTTTTCAAGGGCTTCGACCAGTTCGGTGATCTCCTCCATGTCGCCCTTGACCTGGGGTTGATAATGATCGGTCTTGGCCTTCTGGGGCGAGGTATACTCGGCACTCGCGAACTGCACGTCCTTGGGCAGATCGACCAGAACCGGGCCGGGACGGCCCGAGGTCGCGACATGAAATGCCTGATGGATCGTGCCCGAGAGGGTCTTGGTGTCGCTGACCAGCCAGTTATGCTTGGTGCAGGGGCGGGTGATGCCCACGGTGTCGGCCTCCTGAAAGGCATCGTTGCCGATCATGAAGGTGGGAACCTGACCCGACAGCACGACGATCGGGATCGAATCCATCAGCGCATCGGTCAGGCCGGTCACCGCATTCGTCGCGCCCGGTCCCGACGTTACCAGCGCCACGCCGGGTTTGCCGGTGGACCGTGCGTACCCTTCCGCGGCATGCACGGCACCCTGTTCATGGCGGACAAGGATGTGACGAATGTCGTTTTGCTGAAAAATCTCGTCATAAATCGGTAGAACGGCGCCGCCGGGGTATCCGAATACGACGTCCACACCCTGATCCTTGAGGGCCTGAACCACCATTCTCGCTCCGGTCATCTGACGTGTCATCGCTTTGCTCCGTTCATGACGTCATTGTTGTTTGCACAAAAAAGCCCCCGTTCGGGCGGGGGCGCATGGGGTACCGTTATGGTGTCCGTTACCGGCCCATGCGCCATTTTCCTACCAGTACGATGATCATACCCATCCTGGGGACTCCTAAAGTGCGTGCGCGCGACATTATGAGGAGCGGCGAGGGGCGTCAACCGCATTTTCCGGCATAAATGTCGCAAGGTGGGGTGATTTCTTTGCATTTGTTGCGCAATCGTGTCTTCGTGCGAAATGCGACGGGTTTTCATCTACAGCCGATGCGCGGTGCCGCCCTGCAATACCCCGTGCTCCATTGCATAACGCGTCAATCCCGCAGTCGAACTGATCCCCAGCTTGCGTTTGATGTTCTTGCGGTGCGTTTCCACCGTGCGCACCGAGATATCCAGTGTCTGCGCGACCTCCTTGTTCGACTTGCCCTGCGCGATTTGCAAAAGGATTGTCTGCTCGCGGTTCGTCAGTTGTTCGCGTTCGGACCGGTCATAAGGTTTCAGAGACCCTTGCGCGCCGGTGCAAAGATATCGCTGACCGGCCATGATGGCGTCGATGGCGCGTTTGATTTCGTCGGTTGGAACATCCTTCAGAACATAGCCGACCGCGCCGTGATTGAGGGCCGAGAAGATATATTCCGGGCTGTCATGCATCGACAGGATCAGGATGCGCGTTTCCGGGCGGTTTTCCAGGATGATCTCGGTGGTCGACAGCCCGCCGATGCCCGGCATGTTGAGATCCAACAGGATCACATCGGGGTTCAGCGCCTCGACGCAGTCAATGATTTCCTGCCCGTTGGACAGTGTCGCCAGAACTTCGATATCGTCATAGCTTTCCAGGATGGACTGAATCCCTTCAGCCACCATCGGGTGGTCATCTACGATTACGATACGGGTCGGAGAGGATGTCATGCGGAGGCCCTGGTGTCTGTGTCGGAACGGTCTTGCGGTGGCAGGAGGTGTATCAGGGGAACGGTGGCTTCGATCATGGTGCCCGAGTTGGAGGATACGATGCGCAGAGTGCCGTCGAGTTGTTCAACCCGTTCCTGCATGTTGCGCAGACCCAGCCCAGCGGTCGGCGTCGCCGGTTGGTGCATCCGTTCGATGCCATGTCCATTGTCCGATATTCGCATGGTCGCCCCGTTGCTGTGCCCGCGGATATCAATGGAAACATGCGTTGCGCCCGAGTGGCGTTCGACATTGGTCAATGCCTCTTGTGCGACGCGATAGAGGGCGATCTTTGCGTCATCGTCCAGCCGGTTGCGGAAGACGGCCGTGGTGATCTCGGTCGTCATGCCGGTGCGTTGTGCGAAATCCTCGGCCAGCGCCTTGAGCGCGGGACCGAGCCCCAGGTCGTCCAATGCGCCGGGCCTCAGGTCTCGGCTGATGCGGCGAACCTCCTGAATCGCCCCGGACAGGTGTTCGAGGCCCTTGTCCAGATTCTCGGTGCCTCGCGCGTCGCCATTGGTCAACCGGCGTCTGGCGATGTCCAGAGCATACCGGACACCGACAAGGATCTGGCTGATTCCATCATGCAGTTCGCGCGCGACGCGGCTGCGTTCTTCTTCCTGTGCGTCGAACACGCGTTGAGTCAACTTCTTGAGCTTGGCGTCGGCCAGACGGCGTTCACGGATGTTGATGAACAGGCCAATGGTAAACACAAGCAGAAGCGCGGCCAGTGTTATGCCACCGATATAAAAGAACGTGCGCTGCACGCGTGCTTCGACCTGTTCGCGCGATGCGGTCACGGCGGCCAGGACGTCATCGACAAAAATACCGGTGCCGACAGCCCATTGCCAATCCTGGAACCCGATCACGTATGTGATCATGCGCGCCATCTGCCCGGTCGAGGGTTTGCGCCAGTCATAGCTGTGATAGCCGCCACCTGACCGGGCCAGGCGGATCAATTCATCAGTGACGGGGATTCCATTGGGGTCCGTTATGCCCGACCAATTGGTCCCGATCAGATCGGTTTCGCGCGGGCTGACAAGGTTGTTCCCGTCATAGTCATACACGAAGAAATAACCATCCTGCCCATACAGCATTGCCGACAGGGTTTGTGTGACGGCCAGTTTCGCATTGGCATCATCGGGTCCGGCGCGACCGTAGATGTTGATCACGGCATTGCGGGCAATGGACAGATAATTCTTCAGCTCGGCGCGCTTGGCCGCGATCAGTTGTTGTTCGAGTTGCTGGATTTCACGTTCGGCCAACTGCGTTGATTGCAGCGTGACCAGAATCGAAATGACCACCGCTGCCAGGATAAGGGGCAGGGTGGCGGTGAGGAACAGTTTCTGTCCGTAGTTCGGTCGAATTAGGTTGCCCGGAAACCTCATGGACATGAATTACGGCGAATCAAGACCGAATCCCAGAGATTCCTGTCTGTCATGGCAAGCTATACAGGGTGATGGCTCGTTTTGAGAACAATCGTCGCGCATCTAAGCAGTTATAGGTATTTTCACGCTTGCCTTGTCACGATATCGTGACTCCACTTGTATCGGTCCGTGCGCGCAATCCTTGAGGAGAGGGCGCACTTTAATCATTCTGGGAGGAACAACTCTATGGATCGTCGCTCATTTCTGAAAAATTCCGCACTCGGGGGCACTGCCGCAGCCGCGGCAACACTTGCGGCGCCTGCTTATGCCCAAGGAAAACGCACACTGACCATGGTAACCACATGGGGGCGTGGTCTGGCAGGTGTGCATGACAGCGCGCAATACGCTGCTGACGCCATTACCGAAATGACCGATGGTGCGTTGACGGTCGATCTGAAGGCAGCGGGCGAACTGGTCGGTGCATTCGAGGTGTTCGATGCGGTGACGGCCGGTCAGGCCGATTTGTACCATGGTGTCGATTACTACTTCCTCAGTCAGCACCCCGCGCTGTCGTTCTTCAGCCAGGTGCCGTTCGGCATGACGTTCCAGGAATTCAACAACTGGTTCTATCATGACGGTGGCCGCGACCTGGCAGACGAAGTGTATTCGATCTTTGGCATCAAAAGTTTCCCCGTTGGCAACACCGGGCCGCAATCGGGTGGCTGGTTCGCCAAGGAAATGAACGGCGTCGAAGATTTCCAGGGCCTGCGGTTCCGGATGCCGGGGCAAGGGGGGCAGGTGCTCGGCAAGCTGGGCGCGTCGGTTCAGAACCTTCCCGGTGCGGAAGTGTATCAGGCGCTTGCGTCGGGTGCGATCGACGGTACGGAATGGATCGGACCGTGGGCCGATGAAAAGGCCGGTTTCCAGGAAATCACCAAGTTCTACTACACCGCCGGTTTCCATGAGCCGGGTCCGAACCTCAACCTGAACATGAACCTCGATGTTTATGAAAGCCTGACGCCTTCCCAGCAAAGCATCGTTGCAAATGCGGCACGGGCATCGAACCTGTGGACCATGTCGCTGTTCATGGCGAACAACTCGGCCGCGTTGCAGCGTTTGCAGTCGAGCGGTGTCAAGCTGATGAGTTTCTCCGATGCAATCTGGGATGCCTTCGGTGCGGCGGCCAAGGAAGTCGTCGAAGAGTCCCTGGGCGACGATCTCTACAAGTCCTGCTATGACAGTTACATGGCATCGCTGAACAGTTCTGCGACCTGGGGCAGCCGCTCGGAAGGTGCGTTTTCTGCACAGCGTAACCGTGTGATGGGTCTGTAAGTCAGAGCCGTCGTCATATCCCGTGCCCCGTTTCCACAACCGGGGCACGGGGACTTTCAGGAGGCAATAAGCGCCATGCCTGAAGCATTCCTCTATCAAGCAGCCAAGGATTCACCTCATGGATGAAACAGCTTCGACCGGAGCAGTCGGTGCCGTGGTTGAAATGATCGTCTGGATGTTCAGCAATATCGGATACGCCTTTTACAACCTGGGCTACGCTCTGAGTCATCCTCACCAATGGCTCGATTGGTCCGACAAAGAAGCGATCATGCGCTTTGTGTATTATGGCGGATCGGTTGAATTCTTCTTCATCGTTTTCACCGCTTTCCTCGTGGTTACGGGGGTCGGACTCTGGAGGCATGGTTTCATGTGGGGATGCGTGCGCATCCTTGAAGGATTTGCCAATATGGTTGGACGCTTCTTCGCATGGGCCGGGCTGTTGATGGTGATCCAGCAGATCATCATCGTTTTCATTCAGCGCATCTTTGCCCGACCGGATATCGTGATCGGTCTGGGCATCCCGATTGAGATGGATATCAGTTGGTGGGCTGAAGAACTGAAACTCTACAATGCGATGGTGGTCGCCCTGTGTGCCACCTACACCTTCGTGCAAGGCGGGCATGTCCGTGTGGACCTGATCTATGCGACAGTCCGGTTCCGCACCAAGAAAATCATCGATATGGTCGGGTCGCTTCTGTTCATGATGCCGATGGCGATCCTGATCTGGATGTATGGCTGGTTCTTCATGTGGCGCCACCTGATTGTCCCGAAACCGTCAGCCAGCGACACTCTTGACCGGTTGCTGGCGAAATCCAGAGCGCTGCGATGGAATGTCGAAACCATCGGGTTTTCGCCGAACGGGTTCAACGGGTATTTCCTGTTCAAAATTCTGCTTGTGGCCTTCGCCGCGATGATCTTTCTGCATTCGGTCGCGTTTTTCTACAGATCCTATCTGGAATGGTGCGAAGGCGAAGACAGTGAAAACAAATACCTCGACAAGGATAGCCTTGGCGAAGGTGAAGAAGCCTATGAAGGCACACATTAAGGGGGCAGGGACACATGCTATTCGGACTTGATGGCGTTGAAATCGGCCTGATCATCGTCTTTCTGTGCCTTTTCGGGGGCATTCTGTCGGGCTTTCCGGTGGCGTTTGCAATCGGCGGCGCGGGGGTGATCTCTTTCGGGATCATTGCGGCACTCGATAGCGCGGGATTGTTGATCCACCAGGCTATCGACACCTCCAGCGAGGCCTATAACACGCTTGTCGGTTCGGGCGTGCGGCCTGAAATGATATCCGTTTTCCGTTATCCCGATCTGCCAAGGATCGGGCAATCCGTTTTCCCGCTGGGTTGGGAAACGGCATTGGATCGCAATGTCAGTTTCATTGTGAATCGTATCAACGAACGCGTGCTGGCGGGGCAGTCTATCGAGACTCTGCTGGCGGTGCTGATGTTCGTGCTGATGGGGATCACGCTGGAGCGGTCGAAAATCGCCAATGACCTGCTGACCACCATGGCGCGGGTCTTTGGCCCGCTGCCAGGCGGTCTGGCCGTGTCGGTGGTGGTTGTCGGAGCCTTTCTGGCGGCCTCGACCGGGATCGTCGGGGCCACGGTGGTTACCATGGGTCTGCTCAGCCTGCCGACCATGCTACGCAACAACTACAGTCCCGAGATCGCCACGGGCGTGATCGCGGCGAGCGGGACGTTGGGGCAGATCATTCCGCCGTCCATCGTGATCGTTCTGTTGGGAACGCTGGCGGGCGATCTTTATTCCGCTGCGCAGGAAACCCGAGCGCAGGAAGCCGGGTGTTCGGACGCGTTGACTTATCTAGGTGAACCGGCGGTGGTGTCGGTGGGCACGTTGTTTCAGGCGGCCTTGTTGCCCGGTATCCTGTTGGCTTTGCTCTATGCGCTTTATGCCTTCAGCTATGCGCTGTTCAATCCCAAGAGGGCGCCTGCCGTGGAACTGGGAGGGTCTGGCGGAGAAGCGATCACGCGGGGAGAGGCCTTTACCTGGTATCTCGGTGTTCCGGTCGCCCTTATCGCGGGCATGATGCTGTTGAGCCAGGTGCACATCATCGGATCGCAAAGCCTTCAGGTCGACAGCTATACCGACCGTGGCGAAGCCGCTGAACTGCGTACCAATGTCAGTGAGCAGTGCAAGGCGTCGATGATCGAGTTGCATGGGCAAGAGGCCTGGGATGCCGCTGTGGCCCAGCAACAGGTGATCGACGAGTCCGGCGGGCTGGAGGAAAGCCATCGCTTGTCTCCCGAAGAAATCGCCGAACTGATCGCCGAAAAAGAAGCAAATGCCGCGCCCATCGGGACGGGCGTTGCGACGATCTTCCTGCTCTTGGCTCTGGTTCTGGCTGTCGCGCGCGGGGTTCGGCCCTCGGCCACGCCGGTGCCGCTGCTGATCGGGGCTCTGGGGATCGTGCTGGGGCTGTTGGCGGATATCCTGCTGATCGCGCCATCCACCAGTTCCGGGCTGTCGCTGGTCATTCTGGCGATCCCGCTGGGTATGGCCCTTTACGGGTGTTCCCATGCGGTTGGCCGGTTGGCGCAGAACGAACTGATCCGCGTGGTCTTTCCTCCGCTGGTGCTGATCGTTGCCGTTCTGGGGTCAATCCTGGGCGGAATCACCAATCCGACTCCGGCTGCCGCACTTGGGGCAGGAGGCGCGATCATGCTGGCCGCCTATCGGCGCCTGAGAGATCTGGATCGCTCGGGTATGGTGATCATCTGGTCAACCTTCGCGATCGTTGTGGCGATTTTGCTGGGGATCAATTTCGATCTGCGCATCAATCAGCGAGATGTGCCGTTTGAAAGCTGGCTGGCCTTCATCGGCGCGTATGCCGCGTATCTCTATGCGGCGTTCGGGTTGCTGTATTCCTGCTGGGTGCTGTTTTCGGGAGGGATACTGACGCCGGTGGTTCGCGAAACGGCCAAGGTGACCTCGATGGTGTTCACGATCCTGATCGGATCGCAGCTCTTGAACCTGGTGGTGATTTCCTTTGGAGGGGAACACTATATCCAGCAATTCCTGAAGAGTTTCGACAATGAATACACCGTGTTCCTGATCGTGATGCTGGTGCTGTTCATTTTGGGGTTTGTTCTGGATTTTCTGGAGATCATCTACATCGTCATTCCGATTGTCGGGCCGGTCATCTATGGCGGCACGTTCGATCCGAAATGGGTGACGATCATGATTGCCGTGAATCTTCAGACCAGTTTCCTGACGCCGCCGTTCGGATTTGCGTTGTTCTATCTGCGCGGGGTTGCGCCCAAAGAGGTGACGACCAGCCATATTTACAGGGGTGTGGCGCCGTTCGTGCTGATTCAGGTGGTGGGGCTGGCGATCCTGTGGCTGTTCCCGGCCATCGTGACCGTCGTGCCCTCTATGGTCGGGCAGTGAGGAAACCGGGATCGTGTTGTCGGGGCCGCCTTTCGGGGCGGCCTTGATTTTGGGGGCAGGCCCCCGGACGGGTTTTGTACGAAACGTACGAAGTGTACGCGGGTTTTGTACGAAATTCGGGGGTGGTTTGGAAATATGTGTCCATCATGGGCGCATATGCCGATGATTTCGGCGATGCCGGGGCGGTCGGGAATGCCGTTCCTCGCGATCTTCGAACCGGCCCCGACTGATCCCGGAGAGGGCCTCTGTCCGATGTGTCTTGCGGCCCGGCGTGTCTTGCGATCTGGTCGGGACTAGCGGATCAACTCGCGCATCCCGCGATCCAGACCTTCGAGGGTCATCGGGACCATGCGGTTTTCGAAAATCTCGGAGATCATGTTGATGGAATGGGTATAGCCCCAGTATTGCTCGGGGACGGGATTGATCCAGAGATGCGAGGGCCATTGTTCGCGGGCGCGTTGCAGCCAGACCTGCCCGGCCTCGGGATTCCAGTGCTCGTTGGCCCCGCCGGGATAGGCGATTTCATAGGGTGACATGCTGGCGTCGCCGACGAAGATGCATTTGTAATCCGACCCGTAGGTATGCAGGACATCCCAGGTGGGGGTTTGCTGATCGTAGCGGCGGCGGTTGTCGCGCCAGACACCTTCGTACAGGCAGTTATGGAAATAGTAATATTCAAGGTGTTTGAATTCGGCACGCGCCGCACTGAACAATTCTTCGACCACCTTGATATGAGGGTCCATTGAACCACCCACATCCAGAAACAACAGCACCTTCACCGCATTGCGCCGCTCGGGGCGGGTTTGCACATCGAGATAGCCGTGTTCGGCGGTGGCGCGGATCGTCCCGTCGAGGTCCAGCTCGTCATGCGCCCCGTCGCGGGCCCATTGGCGCAGGCGTTTCAGGGCGACCTTGATGTTACGGGTGCCCAGTTCGACACTGTCGTCGAGATTGCGGAACTCGCGCTTGTCCCAGACCTTGACCGCACGGCGGTGGCGCGACTTGTCCTGTCCGATGCGCACGCCTTCGGGATTGTAGCCATAAGCCCCGAAGGGCGAGGTGCCGGCGGTGCCGATCCACTTGTTGCCCCCCTGATGGCGGCCCTGCTGTTCGCGCAGCCGTTCCCTGAGGGTTTCCATGAGCTTGTCGAATCCGCCGAGCGCTTCGATCTCGGCTTTCTCTTCCTCGCTCAGGTGCTTTTCGGCCAGTTTCTCAAGCCACTCGGCGGGCAGGTCGACGGCGTTCAGCACGTCCTCGGCCGAAATATCTTCCAGCCCGTCGAAACTGGCGGCGAAGGCGCGGTCGAAGCGGTCGATCATGCGCTCGTCCTTCACCATCGCCGCGCGCGCCAGATAGTAGAAGCCTTCGATGTCGTAGGTCACCAGATTGGCGCGCATCGCTTCGAGAAAGGTCAGGTATTCACGCAGGGAGACCGGAACGCCGGCGGTGCGCAGGTTTTCGAAGAAGGGCAGGAACATGCGCGCCCCCTCAGACGGAGGCGCGGTGAATGATCAGGGTGGCGAACAGGCCGATCAACGTGAAGATCAGTGCGTAGACAAAGGCGTATTGCAGAATATCGGCCAAGCGCCCCTTGCGGCGTTTGGCGATCACGCCGCCGATGACTGCGCCCAGAATGGCCCCGATGATGACGATCATTTGCGTTGTTTACCCGTTCGGTCCCTTTAGCGGGTTGAGCGCTGAAATCTCGCGCAGCCTGGCGCGCACGGCCCAATCCTCTCCGAACCCGTAGCGTGCCCAGCCCAGACTGTCCAGACGCACGGCGTTGGCTTCGGAGGTGCGCCCGTTCAGATCCAGCGCCTCGGCGCGCAGCATCATCAGGGTTGAAAGCAATGCGGCGTTTTCATAGCGTTCCGCCGTGGCAAGATGGGGATTGAGCAGCAACAGCGCATCCGCGCCGCGCCCCTGGCTGATGGCGTAGGCCGCAAGTTGCGCGCCGGTATAGGCGCGGTGCAGTTCGCTGCCCGGTGTCCGGCTGTAGAACTGATCGGCAATGACGAACTGATCCTGAGCGAAATCGGGGTCCGTGGCCTGTGCCAGACGCCCAAGTGCGAAATGGCTGAAGGCCCGCCGATGATCGCGCCAGCCCACGGCCTCGGCGATACGCACCGCGCTCAGCGCTGCGTCGCGACGTTGCGCGGGGCGCGCGCCCGGACCCAGGGCGGTCTGGATGGCGTCGATCCATTCGCGGGGGGTGGATGAGGCATGCTGAGATGCGCGACGGTCCCCGGCGGGGTTGAGCCGGCTCAGGATCGCGGGCAGCCGTGCGGCCACCTGCGCGCGGGTCATGCCAGAGCGCAATTCCGGCGCGTAATAGGCCCGCAGGATCAGCATGTCGAACCCGGTCAGGACCGTGTGAACGTTGTCGTCGTTGAACACTGAATCGGGCAGGCGATAAAGATCGTTGAGCGGGCCGAGGGCCTGGGCCAGCTCTTCGTGCAGGCAATCGCGCACCTCTTGCGGGGACGAGTCGTTGGGCAGGAAGATCGCCAGTTTCTTGCGGGTGGTCAGCAGGCTCCAGTTGGTGGCGCGGCTGTGCCGGGCCGTGCGGTACTGCGACAGGCGCGAGATATTGGGAACGACAAAGCACGCCGCCTTGGGCAGGTTGCGCCGGATTTCCGAGCGCGGCACGGCCTCGATCGTGATATTGGCGTTGCCGTTCCGGACACGGGCAACGTCGATACCGGCCTCGGTGCGCAGCCGGTGGACGAGCCTGTTCAGATCGGGAATCAGCGTCGGCGGCGGGGTGCCGGTGACGGCGATGCTGATCGGTTCTTCGAAACGGGAAAAATACTTGAGGGTCCGCCCCGATTCCAACTGGAAGGACAGTTCGAGAAAGTCCCTCTGAATATCGCGGTTGGAGCGCATCGGGGGAACCGGGCGCGGCGACGAAAACGACTTGATCGCCGGCATGGTCGAAATTTCATGGGTGGCCGCGCGCGAGGGCATATCGACGGACGGGCCGGGCGCGCACGCGCCGAGCATGAGGCAGAAAGGTAGAATGACGCGGCGCATGTGCCCCCCGAAGCCAGTGTTCCCAGTGATGCGGCCGGGGCTGAGTGACCCCCGAAAGCCTGACCTGCACTGGCGGATATGCATCTGCGACGGTGCCGTGAAGCACAGCCGCCCGACGATCTGCCCGATGCCTTTGCAGGACGATATGAACACTGCGCGTCCATCCTGTCGCCGATAAGGATCATTCGGGGCGAAACTATGACTCTTTGCGCGCCCCTCCGGAGAGGTCCGCGCAAAGCCGTGTTTCGAAGTCGATGTCACAGGATCGCCCAAATCGTTTCAGCGGGATCGCCGCGCCATGAAGGCGAGACGCTCGAAAAGATGCACGTCCTGTTCGTTTTTCAAAAGCGCGCCGTGCAATCTGGGCAGTGCATCGGCGCCATCCCGCCTGAGGTCCTCCGCCGTCAGGTCTTCGGCCAGAAGCAGTTTGAGCCAGTCCAGAACCTCGGAAGTGGAGGGTTTTTTCCTGAGCCCCGACTGGTCGCGGATCTCGTAGAACTGCGTCAGCGCGGTGGTCAGCAGCTGTTCCTTGATGCCGGGGTGGTGGACCTCGACGATCCGCTTCATGGTGTCCTGATCGGGAAAGCGGATGTAGTGGAAGAAACAGCGCCGCAGGAAGGCGTCGGGCAGTTCCTTTTCGTTGTTCGAGGTGATGATCACGATGGGGCGATGTCGGGCGCGCACGGTTTCGCCGGTTTCGTAGACGAAGAACTCCATCCGGTCGAGTTCCTGTAGCAGGTCGTTGGGAAATTCGATATCGGCCTTGTCGATCTCGTCGATCAGCAGGACGACCTTTTCACCGGCCTCGAAGGCCTGCCAGAGCTTGCCCTTGCGGATGTAGTTGCGCACGTCATGCACGCGTTCGTCGCCCAGCTGGCTGTCGCGCAGGCGCGAGACCGCGTCGTATTCATAAAGCCCCTGCTGGGCCTTCGTGGTGGACTTGATGTTCCACTCGATCATCTTGAGGCCAAGCGCCTGCGCCACCTGCCGGGCCAGTTCCGTCTTGCCGGTTCCCGGTTCGCCCTTGACCAGCAGCGGGCGTTCCAGCATGACGGCCGCGTTGACCGCCACAGTCAGGTCGTCCGTTGCGACGTAAGAGTCGGTTCCCTCGAATTTCATATCTTTTTCAGTCCTTTTTGCAGCTTTTACAGGCAGCGTCGCGGTGCACAGTAGGCTGATCGGCAAAACACATCAATGCAGCGTGATTGACTAGTGACATTCCCTTTCGCCGGGTGTAATTGCAGCCCGAGGAAGCGCCACGATCTTAGGAGACGACGAATGTCGGACGTTGGCCTTGATGAGGGGAAAACGATGAAAGCCGAAGTCTTTCTGCCCAACGATTACCAACCGGCCGAAGACGAACCGTTTATGAATGAACGCCAGTTGGAGTATTTCCGGCGCAAGCTGGTCAACTGGAAAAACGAACTTCTGGAAGGCACGCGCGACACGATCGAGGGCCTGCAGGACGGGACACGGGCAATTCCCGATGTCGCCGATCGCGCCAGCGAGGAAACCGACCGCGCCATCGAACTGCGCACGAGAGACCGTCAGCGCAAACTGGTTGCCAAGATCGATTCCGCCCTGCGCCGCATCGAAGAGGGCGAGTACGGGTATTGCGAAGTCACGGGTGAGCAGATCAGCCTGAAACGTCTGGATGCGCGCCCGATTGCGACCATGACGCTGGAAGCCCAGGAGCGTCATGAGCGTCGCGAGAAAGTCCATCGCGACGATTGAGCATGATCTTCATGAAATTTCATCGACGCCGGGGCTTTCGCTCCGGCGTTTTTCGTTTCAATAGGGTCACATGAGTCTCGATGGATTGAAAACGCTGGTCATCGGCGGCGGTATCGGAGGGTTGGCCACGGCGCGTGCGCTGGCCCTGCGCGGTGCGGATGTCACCGTGTTGGAGCAGGCCCCGGAAATTGCCGAGGTCGGGGCCGGTTTGCAGGTCAGTCCGAACGGTTTTGCCGTTCTGAATGCGCTTGGTCTTGGGCAGGCGCTACGCGATCTGTCGGTCCGGGCGCGGGGCGTCAACCTGCGGGACTATCGCGGGGCGCGTGTTCTGTCGCTGGATTTGGGACGGCTGGAAAATGACGATTACTTTTTCGTTCACCGCGCGGATTTGATCGACATTCTGGCACAGGGCGCGCGGCAGGCCGGGGCCAAGCTGCGCCTGTTGCAAAAAATCAGGTCTATTGAGCCCGGCGCGGACGGGGGCAGGCCGCGCGTGGGGCTGGCCAATGGCGCGATACTGAGCGCGGATCTGGTGATCGGGGCCGATGGGCTGCATTCCGTGGCGCGGCAAGCCCTGAACGGGCGCGTCGCTCCGTTTTTCACCGGGCAGGTGGCCTGGCGGGCCGTGGTGCCCAACACTGGCAATGCCCCGGCGGAGGCCTGCGTGCACATGGGGCCGCACCGGCATCTGGTGAGCTACCCGTTGCGGCAGGGCCGCATGTTGAACCTCGTCGCGGTTCAGGAACGCGCGGCATGGAGCGAGGAAAGCTGGAGCCAGGAGGACGATCCCATCGCCTTGCAGGCCGCATTTTCCGATTTCGGACCGGAGGTGCAGGCCATGCTTTCACGGGTTGAAACGGTCAATCTGTGGGGGCTGTTCCGTCATCCGGTGGCGGCGCGGTGGCATGCGGGCGGGGTGGCGCTTGTCGGCGATGCGGCGCATCCGACCTTGCCGTTCATGGCGCAAGGGGCCTGCATGGCGCTGGAGGATTCCTGGGTGCTGGCCGAGTGTCTGGACGGGGCAGGGGCGCTTGAGGATCGTCTGGTTGCCTATCAGGAGTGCCGCCGCGAGCGGGTTTGCAGGGTGGTCGAGACGGCCAATGGCAATGCGTGGAAATATCACCTGTCGTTTTCGCCGCTCAGATGGGCCGCGCATACGGCCCTGCGCGTGGGCGGGGCTGTGGCGCCGGGGCGGCTGATGCGGCAGTTCGACTGGATCTATGGCTACGATGTGACCAAGGCGGCGCTCAGGCGTCCAGCGTAATCCAGATCGGCACATGGTCCGAGGGCTTTTCACGCCCGCGCACGGCCTTGTCGATCTGGCAATCGGTCAGAAGGTCCGCCGCCTGTGGCGTCAGCAGGAAATGGTCGATGCGGATGCCGTCATCGCGGTTCCATGCCCCGGCCTGATAATCCCAGAACGTGTAATGCCCCGGCCCGTGATGGCGGGCGCGGAAGGCATCGGTAAAGCCCAGATTGACGATCCGGCGAAATGCGGCGCGGCTTTCGGGCAGGGCCAGCGCGTCTTTGGTCCAGGCTTCGGGGCGTTTTGCATCCTCGTCCTGCGGGATGATGTTGTAATCCCCGGCCATCAATGCGGGTTCTTCCGATTTCAGCAGATCGGCGGCGCGGGCCTTGAGCCGCTCCATCCATGCCAGTTTGTAATCGTATTTCGGCCCCGGCGCGGGGTTCCCGTTGGGCAGGTAGAGCCCGCAGACCCGCACGGCCGTCTTGTCGCCGATCACCGTGGCCTCGATCCAGCGGGCCTGTTCATCCTCGTCATCGCCGGGCAGGCCGCGGCTGATATCCTCGAGCGGCAGTTTCGACAGGATCGCCACGCCGTTGAAACTTTTCTGGCCGTGGGTTTCGACGGTATATCCCTTGTCCTCGAACAGCTCGCGCGGAAAATTTTCGTCGATGGATTTGATTTCCTGCAAGACGACGACATCCGGCTGCGCCTCGTCCAGCCAATCCGGCAGGGCCTGAACGCGCGCCTTGATTCCGTTGATGTTGAAGCTGGCAATCTTCATGTGTCGCGCCTTTCCGATATCCCTGGCCCTCTATCGCGCAGGAGCGGTGGCAAGACAAGGGTGAGGCTGAGAAAGGCGCGGTTTCGGTGTTGATGCGTTACGCAAACTTCATCATATAACGTATTGATTACATGGAGAATGACGTGCCGCAGCCACAGGAACTGCTGGCGTTGGGATTGTCGATCGTGAACCGCGCGCCGATCAGTTCTTCGGTAAAGTCGATGGTGGCGCCGGACAGAAACGGCAGCGAGACGCTGTCGACCACGACCTTTTCGCCCTGACCTTCGAGCACCAGATCGTCCTCGGCGGGGGTGTCGAGGCGGATATCGTACTGGAACCCGGAACAGCCCCCGCCTTCGACGGCGATGCGCAATGCCTGACCTTCGGTTCCGGCGCCGATTTCGGCCAGCCGGGCAAAGGCGCGCTCGGTGACTTTCGGGGGCAGTTGCATACGGGGGCTCCTGATGGTTTCGTTGTTCCGTGCTTTCCAATATATGGAGCAGGAAAACGGGCGACAAGGATAGCCGACATGCATGTTCTCTATGCCTCGACTCCGGCGCAGACCCAGGGGCGTCTGGTGGCCGAGGAGGAAAGCGCGTTTCGTTCCTGTTATCAACGGGATCGCGACCGCATCATTCATTCCAGCGCCTTTCGCCGCCTCAAGCACAAGACGCAGGTGTTCGTCGAGCACGAGGGCGATTATTTTCGCACGCGGCTGACCCATTCCATCGAGGTGGCGCAGGTGGCGCGCACCATCGCCGGGGCGCTTGGGCTCAATCAGGAACTGACTGAGGCGGTGGCGCTGGCGCACGATCTGGGGCACACGCCCTTCGGGCATACGGGCGAGGATGCGCTGAATGCGCTGATGCAGCCCTATGGCGGGTTCGATCACAATGCGCAGGCGGTGCGGATCGTCACCGCGCTGGAGCGCCATTACGCGGAATTCGACGGGCTGAACCTGACATGGGACACGCTGGAAGGGATCGCCAAGCATAACGGCCCGGTCACGGGCGATCTGCCCTATGCGCTGGCCGATTACAATGCGCGCCACGATCTGGAGCTTCACACCCACGCGAGCGCCGAGGCGCAGGTTGCCGCGCTGTCCGACGATGTGGCCTACAACAATCACGACCTGCATGACGGGCTGCGCGCGGGGCTGTTCAGCGAAGACGACATTCGCCGGTTGCCCATCGTTGGGCCGTGTTACGACGAGGTGGACGCGGCCTATCCCGGTCTCGATCCGTACCGGCGCAGGCACGAGGCGTTGCGGCGCGTGTTCGGGGTGATGGTGGCGGATGTGATCGAAACCTCGCGTGCGATCCTGCAACAGGCTGCGCCGCAAAGCGCCGCAGAGGTGCGCCATCTGGGGCGTCCGGTGATCCGGTTTTCAATCGGGATGTGGCAGGCGCTGCGCGAAATCCGCGAGTTCCTGTTCTCGCGGATGTATCGCGCGCCGTCGGTCATGGAAATGCGCGCGCAGGTGACGCATGTCGTCGAGGACCTATTCCCGTTTTACCTTGCGAAGCCGGAGCTTTTGCCCGACCGTTGGCGGCAGGATGTCGAGGCGGCGCGGGACGAAACGACGCTGGCCCGTCTGGTGAGCGATTACATTGCCGGTATGACCGACCGTTTCGCATTGCAGCAGCACGCGCGCCTTTTGGGGGGCGCGGGCGGGTCCGGTGCATGGGGAGGCGCTTGAGGAATGGCGATGGAAGCGGCGGCGGACGGGGCATTGGCCCCGGTGATGAGTTTTGCGCTGGTCGGGGTGCTTGGCGTCGGCGCGCAATGGGCCGCGTGGCGGTTGCGGATGCCGGCCATCGTCCTGATGCTGGTGGCGGGCTTGCTGATCGGGCCGGTTCTGGGCGTGTTCGATCCGGCCCGTGATATCGGCCCGCTGATGGGGCCGATGATCGCCATCGCGGTGGCGATCATCCTGTTCGAGGGCGGTCTGACCCTGAACGTGCACAGCCTGCGCGGCGCTGCCGAAGGGGTTCGGCGGCTGATTTTTCCGGGCGCGCCGCTCGGGTGGCTGTTCTCGGCCCTGGCGCTGCACTATGTGGCGGGGCTCAGCTGGGCCTCGTCGGCGGTGTTTGGCGGTATCATGATCGTGACCGGCCCGACGGTGATCGCGCCGCTGTTGCGGCAGGCGCGGCTCAATCGCAGGCCCGCGCAATTGTTGCAGTGGGAGGCGATCGTCAACGACCCGATCGGCGCTCTGGCGGCGGTTCTGGCCTTCGAGGTGGTGCTGGTTCTCAATACGTCGGAAACCATGGGCACCGCGATCTGGGACATGGCGCGCGGGATCGTCGTGGCGGCGGTCATGGGGATTGCCGCGGGCTGGATCGTGGCGGAGGCCTTCCGCCGGGCCTGGGTGCCGGAATACATGAAGGTTCCGGTGCTGTTCGCCACGTTGCTGATGGTGTTCGCCCTGTCGGATTCGGTGTTGCACGAAAGCGGGCTGCTGGCGGTGACGGTGATGGGCATCTGGATCGCCAATGCCGACCTGCCCAGCTATACCGAGATGCGCCGTTTCAAGGAACATGCCACGATCCTGCTGGTCTCGGGGGTGTTCATCCTGCTGGCCGCCAACATGGATTTTGACCGGCTGGCGATGTTGGACTGGCGCGCGCTGATTTTCATTCTGAGCGTGATCTTCGTCGTCCGCCCGCTGACTGTCCTGTTGTCGCTGGCGGGCACGCGGCTGCCGTTCAGGGAGCGGCTGCTGGTCGGGCTGACGGGCCCGCGCGGTGTGGTTCTGGTGGCGGTCGCGGGGCTGTTTGCCGAGCGTCTGGTGGCGTCGGGCGTCGAGGATGCGGCCCTGCTGGGGCCGCTGGCCTTTGCGCTGGTGGCGGCGACGGTTGTCCTGCACGGGTTTTCACTGCGCCCGCTGGCGGCGGCGTTGGGGCTGGCGGGCAAGGGCAATCCCGGTGTGATCATCGTGGGCGGGTCGCGTTTTGCCGCTGCCTTTGCCGAGGCGCTGCAAAAGCGTGAGGTGCCGGTGCTGATCGCCGATGCGAACCGCGCCCGGTTGCGCAGTGCCCGCGAGGCGGGCTTGCCGGTGTTTTTCGGGGATATCCTGTCGGAGGCCGCGGAGCATGGCGTTGAAATCATGAGCTATGGCCGGATCATGGCGGTCAGTGACAACGATGCCTACAATACCCTCGTCGCGACGGACCTTGCGCCGGAATTCGGGCGCGACAATGTCTTTCAGTTGCGGCGCGCCAAACAGGAGAGCCGCCGGCATGCCTTGCCAAGCACCCTTGGCGGACGGGCGATTGCGGGCGGGCTGACCTATCTCGAACTGGCCTCGAAGATGAGCGCCGGCTGGAAGGTGCGCGCGACGAACCTGACCGAAGAGTTCACCTTCGAGGATTGGCGCAGCCGCAATCCCGAGGCCGTGGCCCTTGCCGAACATGACGAGGGGGGCGAATTGCGGCTTATTCCCGACGAGGGCGAGCCGCGCAAGACCAAGGGAACGACCCTGCTTTCACTGGCGCCGAAGACCGAGGCGGTGAAGGAGGGGGCCGAGGGTGAAAACGAGGAAAAGGCAGGCTGAGCGTGATGCGCTGCTCTTGGTGGGGCGCTTGTCATCCCGAATGCCGCATGGGCGAGTATAGGCGTGCAAAATCTGGACTTCATGGGGAAAACCGTACTGATCGCCGGGGCCGACTGCCCGGCAGGGTCCGAAATCTGCGCCGCATTTGCGGCGGCGGGCGCGCGGGTTGTTCTGAGCGGTCGCAATGAACAGGCGCTGCGCGAGGCTGCGACAGCTAACCCCGAGCGGGTCGATCATCTGGTGATGGATCTGTTGCGCCCGCGCCCGTGCCAGGCCTTCGGGGCAGGGTGGGGGAACGAGCCGCTGGATGTTCTCGTGCTTTTGCAGGCGCTCGCGGCGCCCGAGCGGCCCGGTGCGGTCATCGCGGCGATCCCCGCGCTTTGCCGTGCCTTCGCGCAAGGGCTGGCGGCGGCGCGGAGCCCGCGCGTGGTGAGTGTCTTTGCGGCGCCGTCGCAGGAGGCGTTGGCGGAACACAGGGCCTATGACAGGGCAATGCAGGAATTGCCCGCTGCACTGGAGCACGACCTGCGGGGTGCTGGCGGGGGAATTCCGGTTCATGCCCTGCGCATTTCCAATGCCGGGGGGTTGAAATCCGTGCAAGGTCTGGCAGAGCTTGCGCGGACGGTCCTGTGGCTTTGCGCCCCGCACGCCCCGACGATTGGCGCGGCGGTATGGCCCGTGCTGCTGCCTTGCGATTGACGCGCGCAATTGCAGTGATAAACCCACGACCAACGAACAAGGGATGATCCGATGAATCTGTTCACCGAAATTCACGCGTTGGTTCTGGACGAACTGGCCGTGCTTCAGGACGAGGGCAAGCTGCCTGCGGGGCTTGATCTTTCGAATGTCACCGTAGAGCCGCCGCGCGACCCGGCGCATGGCGACATGGCGACGAATGCCGCGATGGTGCTGGCCAAGCCCGCCGGTCAGAAGCCGCGCGATATCGCCGTGGACCTGGCCGCGCGCCTGTTGGGGAGCGAGCGGATAGAAACGGCCGAGGTCGCTGGTCCGGGGTTTTTGAACCTGCGGCTGGCGCCCGGCGTCTGGCAGGATGTCCTGCGCGCCGCGCTGGAACGCGGAGATGATTTCGGGCGCTCGGATATGGGCGCAGGCAAGCGCGTGAACGTGGAATATGTCAGCGCCAACCCCACGGGGCCGCTGCATGTGGGCCATACGCGGGGCGCGGTGTTCGGCGATGCCTTGGCCAGCCTGCTGGATTTCGTGGGCTACGATGTGACGCGCGAATATTATATCAACGATGGCGGCGCGCAGGTGGATGTGCTGGCGCGCTCGGTCTACCTGCGCTACCTCGAAGCGCACGGGCAGGCGGTGGCGTTCGAGGACGGAACCTATCCCGGCGATTACCTGATCGCCGTCGGCGAGGCGCTCAAGGCGCAGGTGGGCGATGCCTATGTCGATCAGCCCGAGGCCGTCTGGCTGGCCGAGATACGCACCTTTGCCACCGAGGCCATGATGGACCTGATCCGTGCCGACCTGAAGGCGCTTGGCGTCGAGATGGACGTGTTCTTTTCGGAAAAGTCGCTCTATGGCACGGGCCGCATCGAAGAGGCGCTGAAGGCGCTCGAAGACAAGGGGCTGATCTATGAGGGCGTGCTCGAGCCGCCCAAGGGCAAGACGCCCGAGGATTGGGAGCCGCGCGAGCAGACGCTGTTCCGCTCAACCGAGCATGGCGACGATGTGGATCGTCCGGTCAAGAAATCCGACGGAAGCTGGACCTATTTCGCGCCCGACATCGCCTATCACTATGACAAGGTGGAACGCGGGTTCGACATGCTGATCGACGTGTTCGGCGCCGATCATGGCGGCTATGTCAAACGGATGAAGGCCGCCGTGTCGGCCCTGACCGACGGGCGGGTGCCGCTGGACATCAAGCTGACCCAGCTTGTGAAGCTGTTCAAGAACGGCGAGCCCTTCAAGATGTCCAAGCGGGCCGGGACATTCGTGACCCTGCGCGATGTGGTCGATCAGGTGGGCCCGGACGTGACGCGCTTTGTCATGCTGACGCGCAAGAACGACGCGCCGCTGGATTTCGATTTCGACAAGGTGCTGGAGCAATCCAAGGACAACCCGGTTTTCTATGTGCAATATGCCAATGCGCGCGTGAACTCGGTGCTGCGCAAGGCGCGCGAGGCGGGGATCGAGGTGGAGGACGCGACGCTGGCCGGGGCCGATCTGTCGATCCTGACGCATGAGGCCGAAACCGCCGTCGCCAAGAAGCTGGCGGAATGGCCGCGCATGGTCGAGATCGCGGGCCGCACGAACGAGCCGCATCGCGTGGCGTTCTACCTTTATGATCTGGCGTCCGAGCTGCATGCGCTGTGGAACCGGGGCAATGACGACCCCTCGCTGCGCTTCCTGCAGGAGGGCGATCCGGCCACAAGCCAGGCCAAAATCGCGCTCGCGCGGGCCGTAACCGTTGTTATTTCCGCAGGTCTTGGTATTCTTGGGGTAACTCCGGCCGAAGAGATGCGGTGACAGCCGCGCAAATGCGCCGGGGATCAGGCAAGTCAAAATGACCCCCGGCGGCCAAGTATCGCTGGCGGTAAAACGAGGCGAGACATGGCAGACATGCAGGGCATGCAGCATATGGCTGCGGCAGAGCAGGGTAATACCGTAAGGAAATTCACCAATCTGGCGGGTGCGGCTGTATCGCTGGCGCTGATCGCCGGTGTGGGGGTCTGGGGCTACAAGATCATGGTGCGCGATGTCAGCGGCGTTCCGGTGGTCCGGGCGGCGGAAGGGCCGATGCGCGTTCAGCCGGAAAATCCCGGCGGGCGGCAGGCGCTCAATCAGGGCCTGGCCGTGAACAAGGTGGCCGCCGAGGGAACCGCGGCCAAACCCGCCGACCGGCTGATCCTGGCGCCCAGGCCGCTGGACCTGACGCTGGAAGATCAGCCCTCCGATCAGATGGCGCGGGCCGCCACCGAAGAGGCCGAGATCAGCCCTGCCGCCGAGGCCGAGGAGCCGCCGCTTACCGATCCCGAGTCGGTTCAACTGGCGGCTGCCGAAGCCCTGGCCACGCAACTGGCGACGGGGTCTCCGACGTTTGAAGACGACAATGACGATGTTGCGGCGACCGCGCCAGACGCCGAACCCGAAGCGGAGGAATCGCAACCTGCAACGGTGAGCGGGGGGCTTGGCCGGTCGTTGCGCCCGCAGGTGCGCCCGGCGTCGCTGGCGAAGGTCGAGCAGGTGGCGGCGGTGGCCGAGCCCGAGACGCAGCGCAATGTCGATCCGGAGTCCATTCCCGCGGGCACGCGCATGGCGCAGCTTGGGGCGTTCGAATCCGCAGAGATCGCGCAAAAGGAATGGGAGCGCCTCAACGGCAGGTTCTCGGAATACCTGGCGGACAAGGATCGCGTCGTGCAAAAGGCGCAAAGCGGCGGGCGGACCTTCTACCGGTTGCGCGCCATGGGCTTTTCCGACCTCAGCGATGCGCGGCGGTTCTGTTCGGCACTTGTTGCCGAGAACACCGATTGCATTCCGGTGGTCACACGGTGAGTGCGCCGTTCGGGGCCTGCATCCTCGATGCGGAAGGGCTGCGGCTGACGCCGGACGAAAAGCAGTTGTTCGCGCGCGCCAATCCTTTCGGCTTTATCCTGTTCGCGCGTAATATCGACACACCGGATCAGGTGCGCGCCCTGTGCGCAGACCTGCGCGATGCCGTGGGCCGCGATGCGCCGATCACCATTGATCAGGAAGGCGGGCGCGTGCAGCGCCTGCGCGCGCCGCAATGGCGCGAATGGCTGCCGCCGCTGGAACATGTGGCCGAGGCGGGCCAAAACGCCGCCGAGGCGATGTATGTGCGGTATCGCCTGATCGCGGCTGAACTGCACGATCTGGGGATCGACAGCAATTGTGCGCCGCTGGTCGATGTGGCGGGGCCGCAGACCCATGATTTTCTCAAGAATCGCTGTTATGGCTTCGATGCGGGCACGGTGGCGCGCATGGGCCGCGCGGTGGCTGACGGGCTGCTGGATGGCGGGGTGTTGCCGGTGCTCAAGCATATCCCCGGACATGGCCGGGCGGTGGTGGACAGTCACCTCGATCTGCCGGTGGTCGATGCGCCGCATGCCGAGTTGAGCAGCATCGACTTTGCGCCGTTCCATGCGCTGAACGACCTGCCGATGGGGATGACGGCGCATCTGGTCTATTCCGCGCTCGACGCGCGGCCTGCAACCTTGTCGCCGGTGATGATGGGGCTGATCCGCGAGGAAATCGGGTTTGACGGGCTGATCATGACCGACGATATCTCGATGAAGGCGCTGAACGGCTCGCTGCCGGATATTGCGCGCGGATCGCTGGAGGCGGGTTGTGACGTGGTGTTGCTGTGCAATGCCTCGCTTGACGAGCGTTGTGCGGTCGCCGAGGCGTCCGGCCAGCTGTCGGAGGCGGGGCAGGCGCGCGCGGAAAGGGCGCTTGCCGCCCGGAAAACACCCGATGAGGTTGACATTCCCGCCCTTGAAGCAAAGCTTGACGCGTTGCTAAACGGGCGCGGTGATGGCTGACGACGAATTCGACGACAATCAGGCAAGCGTGACCAGCGTCGCCGACCGCATGGCGGCGGAGGCGCTGATTGTCGATGTCGACGGGTTCGAGGGGCCTCTGGACCTTCTGCTGACGCTCAGTCGCACGCAGAAGGTCGATTTGCGCAAGATCTCGGTTCTGCAACTGGCGCATCAATACCTGGCCTTCGTGGAGAAGGCCAAGCAGTTGCGGATCGAACTGGCCGCCGATTACCTTGTCATGGCCGCCTGGCTGGCCTTCCTGAAATCCCGCTTGTTGTTGCCCCCCGACCCGACAGAAGAGGGCCCATCGGGCGAGGAACTGGCCGCGCATCTGGCGTTTCAGCTGGAGCGCCTGCAAGCCATGCGCGAACAGGCGGCCCGGCTGATGGCGCGCGATCAGTTGGGGCGCGATTTCTTTGCCCGCGGCATCCCCGAAGACGTGATGCGCGTCAAGCGCGTGACCTATACGGCCAGCCTGCTGGACCTGATGCAGGGCTATGCGCGCATTCGCACCAAGGACGAGTTCCGCCCCTATGTGATGGACCGCGACGCGGTGTTCACGCTGGAGCAGGCGTTGGAGCGCATGCGACCCCTGATCGGGTTTGCGGCGACCTGGACGGATATTTCAACCTATCTTCCCGAGGGCTTTACCTCGGACCCCGCGCGCATCCGCTCGGCCACGGCATCGACCTTTGCCGCCTCTCTGGAACTGGTCAAGGAAGGCAAGGCGGAGATCCGACAGGAGGACACATTCGCGCCGATCCAATTGCGGCGCAAGGATTAAGAGCATGTCAGACGAGACTGAAAACAAAGAAGAAAGCCTGTTCGATGCGCCCCCCATTGCCGAGCAGGAACGCATGTGCGAGGCGATGCTGTTTGCCAGTGCCGAACCGATCACCGTCAGGGAGATGGAGGCGCGGATGCCGCATGGCTGCGATGCCGCCGAGGCGTTGGCGCATCTGCGCAAACGCTATGACGGGCGCGGGGTGCATGTGGTCAAGGTGGGAGATGCCTGGGCGCTGCGCACGGCGTCGGACCTCGGGTTCCTGATGCAGAAGGAAACCGTGGAAACCCGCAAACTCAGCCGCGCGGCAATCGAGACCCTGGCGATCATCGCCTATCACCAGCCGGTCACCCGTGCCGAGATCGAGGAAATTCGCGGGGTTTCGGTGAGCCGGGGAACGGTCGATCAGTTGCTGGAAATGGAGTGGGTCCGTTTTGGGCGGCGCAAGATGACGCCGGGCCGCCCGGTGACTTTCGTGGTCACGCAGACGTTTCTGGATCATTTCGGGCTGGAATCGGCACGCGACCTGCCGGGGCTGAAAGAGTTGCGATCCGCTGGCCTGCTGGAAAGCCGCCCGCCGCCGGGGGCCATGCCGCAATCGCCGGAGGAGGGCGAAGAGGGCGAGGACACCGATCAAAGCGAGATGTTCGAAGAATAATCCCGCAAAAACCGGCCGGATGCCCTGAAATTTGCATTGTTTGATGTTATGTGATGTTCATAGGCAGATCAGGAGGGCGTCATGAACGTCAATCAGCTTGTCAATATGTTCGTTCGGATCGTCGTCCGGCGGCTGATGAACGGCGGTGTGAATGCCGGGATCAACGCGGTCAGCAAACGCAAGGCGCGCGGTGAGACGGATACGCCCGAACAGACGCGGGCTCAGGGCCCCGACAGCAAGAAAACCCAGCAACGGGCCCGGCAGGCGATGCGCATCACGCGCCGTTTCGGAAAGTTCTGAGCGCGGGGCACTCAGACGGTGCGGAAATGCTTGCTGAGCTTCAGGCCTTGTCCCTGATAGTTCGATTTCAGGTCCGCCCCATAGAGGTGCTGCGGCACCTGATCCATCTTCTCGTAAACCAGCCGCCCCACGACCTGCCCGTGTTCCAGAACGAACGGGGCCTCATGACAGCGCACTTCCAGCACGCCGCGCGACCCGGCACCGCCGGCGGCGTCATGGCCGAAACCGGGGTCGAAGAAGCCTGCGTAATGCACCCGGAATTCCCCGACCATGGCCAGATACGGCGCCATTTCGGCGGCATAGGCAGGGGGGATATGCACCGCCTCGCGGCTGACGAGGATGTAGAACGCGCCGGGGTCGAGGATGATGCGCCCGGAATCGGAATGGACCTCTTCCCAATATTCCGCCGGGTCGTAGCCGCCGATATTGTCGAGGTCGATCACCCCTGTATGCGGTTTGGCGCGATACCCGACGAGGGTTCCGCTGGCGGGCTTCAAATCCACGGAAAAGCCCAGCCCGTCGCTGATCACCGCCTCGCCGTCGACAAGCGGCGTTTCGGCGTTGAGCGCGCGCAGGGCCGCATCGTCGAGAATCGCCTGACCTTCGCGAAAGCGAATCTGATTCAGCCGCATGCCGGGACGAACCAGGACCGAGAAGGAGCGCGGACAGATTTCGGCGTAAAGCGGGCCGGAATAGCCCTGTGGAACGCGGTCGAACTCGGTTCCGCCATCGGTGATCATCCGGGTCAGAAGATCGAGCCGCCCGGTCGAGGATTTGGCATTGGCGACCGCCTGCAACCCCGCCGGAAGGTCGAGATGTTCCATCAGGGGCACGACATAGACACAGCCCTTTTCCAGAACCGCGCCCTGGCTGAGGTTGATCCGGTGCATTTCCAGTTCGGCCAGACGGTCGGCGACGCTGCGGCCGTGCCCCGACAGGAACGAGGCGCGCACACGGTAGGCCACCTTGCCCAATCTCAGGTCGAGGCTGGCGGGCTGGATCTGTTCGGGAATGATGGCGGGCTGCGCCGAAATGCGCCCGTCGGCGATCAGGGCCGAAATCTGCTGGCTGGCAAGAACACCGGTCATGTCATCCCCCGTTTCCTCCGGGCATACCCGTTGCCGGGACATACCCCGCGTCGGGTGCCGGTGATGGGGGCGGTTTCATGGTCGGGCTAGCAGGATTCGAACCTGCGACCTCCCGTCCCCCAGACGGACGCGCTACCAGACTGCGCTATAGCCCGACATGTGGCCGTTACATACCGGTTTTGGCAGGGGGAACAAGAGGGAAATCCGATTTTTCGTGTCGGAATTCGTGCAATTACCTGTCCGGGTGGATCACTGCGTGCAGGCGTTCGGCCAGCGCGGCGATCCGTTTTGACGTTTTGCTGTCGGGGACCGAGGAAAGGCGGCTCAAACGGGCCAATACACCGAACTCGGCTGCAATCGTATCGGACGGATCGTCGGGCAGGTCGATATTGTCCGGGGCAGGGGCGGGAGGGCTTTCCGCGGCCGGTTCCTGTTCGGCCTCGGTGATCTCGGTCGCGGTGGCTTCGGAGTTGTCTTCTGTCAGCGGGGCAGCCGTTTCGGGGGGCTCATCTGGGCTGTGGTCGAACCCCGTACCGTCGTCGGGCTGAGCAGGCGCGGCATGCGAAATGTCGGGGTCCGTTTCGTCCGTGCTGGCCTCGACGCTTTCGGGAAGTGGCGGCGCTTCGGGAGGGGGGGCGGGGGTCTCTTGCACCGGCGGTGTCGTCGGCGCATCGGACTCATCGCTGACGCTTGCTGCATCCGCGTCTTTCGGGGGCTGTTCAGTTTCGGACGGGGTGATGTCCTCCAAATCGAGTTTACCCTGTCCGGCATCCTTTGCGGTGGATTTCGTTTTCGTGTCCGGGGTGGTGCCACGGGAGAAATCCAGCACGGTGGCCCCTTCGGGTCGGGAGGTTTCCTGAGCGTCAACGGTGATTCCCGCATCTCCGTCCAGATCGTCCAGCGGCGGAGACAGCTGTGCCACGTGTTTGACGCCTTGTTCGCGCAGCAGCTTTTGCACGCCCTTGATCGTCATGCCGTCGTCATGCAGCAGTTTCTTGATTCCACCGAGAAGGAGCATGTCGGCAGGGCGGTAATACCGCCTGCCACCCGCGCGCTTGACCGGTTTGACCTGACTGAACTTGCTTTCCCAGAATCTCAATACATGGGCCGGGGTTTCAAGCCAGTCGGCCACCTCGCTGATTGTCCGGAAGGCGTCGGCGGATTTGCCCATGATCGACGGATATCCTAGCGTTTATTGCCGACCGCAACCCGATCCTTCATCAGATGCGAGGGACGAAATGTCAAAACACGGCGCGGATTGATCGGAACCTCTTCGCCGGTTTTGGGATTGCGGCCCACGCGGGCCGATTTCTCGCGGACCGAGAAGGTGCCGAACGACGAAATCTTTACCTGCTCGCCGCTCACAAGAGCATCGGACATATGTGCCAGGACACTTTCGACAAGCTGTGCGGAATCGTTGCGCGACAGGCCGACCTCGCGAAAGACCGCTTCGCTCAGATCCATTCTGGTGATTGTTTTCTCGGTCATTTCTTTCCCTCTTTGCTTGGCAGACTTTAGGGCGGAAGGATTTTCCGAGTCAATGTCAACGACTTGGCGGTATCTCTTTAAGCGAAAAACGGACCTACCAGCGCAGGACGACCGCCCCCCAGGCCAGCCCGCCGCCAATGGCCTCGGACAGGACGAGGTCGCCTTGCCGGATGCGGCCCTGTTCGACACCGACCGACAGGGCGAGCGGAATCGACGCGGCAGAGGTGTTGCCGTGGTCCTGCACGGTGACGATGACCTTGTCCATCGACAGGCCCATTTTCCTGGCGGTGCCCTGAATGATGCGGATATTGGCCTGATGCGGCACGATCCAGTCGACATCGCTGCCTTGCAGGCCGATCTTGTCCAAAGCCGCATCGGCGGTGGAGGTCAGTTTTTCGACAGCCTGGCGGAATAGGGGATTGCCCTGCATGCGCAGCTTGCCCGCCGTCCCGGTCGAGGAGACCCCGCCATCGACATAGAGCATCTCGCGATAGCGCCCGTCCGAGTTCAGGTCGGCCGACAGCACGCCACGATCTTCGGTGCTTCCGTTTCCTTCCTGCGCGCCGAGAATCAAGGCGCCTGCGCCGTCGCCGAACAGAACGCAGGTCGACCGGTCGGTCCAGTCCATGATCCGGCTGAAGGTTTCCGCGCCGATGACCAGAAGGCGCCTGGCCTGACCGGCCACGATCAGCGCATGGGCGTTGGTCAGTGCATAGACGAACCCGGCACAGACCGCCTGCACGTCAAAGCCGAACCCACGTGTCATGCCCAGATCGCGTTGCACCATGGTGGCGACCGAGGGAAAAGTCAGATCGGGTGTCGAGGTGGCCACGATGATCCCGTCGATATCCTCGACGCTCAGCCCCGCGTTTTCCAGCGCCGCGCGCGCGGCGCGCACGGCCAGATCGGACGTCGTCTGATCCTCAGCCGCGAAATGCCGCCGCTCGATCCCCGAGCGCGTGCGAATCCATTCGTCCGAAGTATCGAGGCTTTTCTCGAATTCCGAATTCGGAACGATCCGGTCAGGCAGGTAATGCCCAACCCCTTCCACGACGGCGCGCAGAGTCATGCAGTGTCACCATTGTCTGAGTTGTCAGTTGCGCCATCTTGGTCAAGCATCGTGGCGGATGCAACCCGCGCGGCCAGCTTTTGGGTAAAGCCCGATTGTGCCAGTTCGAAGGCCAGTTTCACGGCGGCGGAAACACCGGTGGAGTCCGCTGCCCCGTGCGATTTGACGACCGTACCGTTCAGCCCGAGGAAAACGCCGCCGTTGGCGCGGCGCGGGTCGATTCGTTTTTGCAGCCGCCGGAGCGATGTGTAAGCCAGAACCGACGCCAGCCGCGACAGGGGGGAGTAGCGGAACGCCTCGCGCAGCAATTCCGAGATCAGCCCGGCGATCCCTTCGCCCGTCTTCAGCGCCACGTTGCCGGTGAACCCGTCGGTCACGATCACGTCGCAGACGGTGCCGGGCAGGTCGCGCCCCTCGACGAAGCCGACGAATTCGAAATCCGAATGCGCCGCGTTGGCGGCGATCAGATCATGGGCTTCTTTCAGTTCGGCGCGTCCCTTGTGCTCTTCGGTGCCGACGTTCAGCAGCCCGACACGCGGGCGCGACAGCCCGAAACCGTTGCGCGCATAGGACGTGCCCATCAGGGCGTATTGCATCAGATCCTTGGCGTCGGCGCGAATATCGCCGCCGCCATCCAGCATGATGTTGAATCTCTGCGGGTTGTTCGACGGCCAAAGCACGGCGATGGCGGGGCGATAGATGCCTGTCAGCTTGCGCAGCCGCACCACCGACAACAGCATCAGCGCCCCGGTATTGCCGCAGGACACGCAAACCGTCGCCTCGCCGTTGCGCACCGATTCCAGCGCCGACCACATCGAGGTCTCGCGCCCGTTGCGCAGGACATGGCTGGGCTTGTCCTCCATCTTGACGATATCGGTCGCATGCCGGATTTCACAGCGTCCGGCCAGGTGCCTGCGCTTGGCAACCAATGGTTCCAGCGTTTCACGGGGGCCGTGCAGGATGAAGGCGATATCCGGATTCTTCCTGGCCGAATGCGCGATGCCGGCAACAACAGTTGCCGGCCCCTTGTCGCCACCCATGGCGTCTATAGAAATGATGGTGCGTCCGGCACCCGCGTTAGAATTTTCCATTCCTGCGGTCATGCGGACGCCCGCCCTTCAGATATTCAGGCCGCGTCTTCATCCAGATCGACTTCGTCAACCATGGCGACGACTTCGCGGTCGGCGTAATGACCGCAGGCCGAGCAAACATGATGCGGACGCTTCAGTTCGCCACAGTTGGGGCATTCATTCGGGTTGGCCGCAACCAGCGCGTCATGGGCGCGGCGGTTGTTGCGGCGCGATTTCGAGACTTTGTTCTGTTGGACAGCCATGTCGCAACCTCAATTTCCTGTGGGCCATGCGGCCCGGTTTCACGAGTGTCCGCGGCTCTTAATCCGTACAGAGCCGCCGGTTCAACCCCAAATTCCGGTGAGAGCGCGAAAATACAGCGAATTCGGGTCAGGGCAAGCGGTTTTTTCGCAACTCAGCCCTTGCCGTCCAATTTGTCCCGGAGCGACGCGAGGGCGGCAAAGGGTTTGGTCTCTTCCTCGCGGATCGGGTCGGCTCCGGGCGGGGTAAACTCGGTTCGTTCCAGAGCGGCCTCGTCGCGGCGGGGATAGTCGGGGAGGGCCAGTGTCAGCGCTTCGATCATCACGGCGGTCAGGTCAATGGCCTCGGGGAGCGGTTCTGCCGAGTCGTCTTCGGGCATTTCGATTTCCTCGCCGTCCGGCGTGCCGGGCATATCGGCGACGAACACGCGTTCCACCGGCGTATCCAGGCGCGTGGTGACCGGCTCCAGCGAGACGACACAGGGTTGGATCACCGTCGCGCCGAGCGTGGCATCGAGCCGCCAGTCGTGTTTGCCCTGGGAGGCCAGTGTGCCGGTGAACGAAACCTTGCGCAGCCCCGAAAGGCCCAGCTGTTCCGCGATGCGTTCCATCTCGGGTTTGCCGGGACGCAGGGCAAAGCGAACCGGCCGCCCCGCGGACAGCTCTGCGATGCGGTAGACCGTCCTGGCCGAAGTGCTGTCCTGGGTCAAAGCGCTGTCTTCCTTTCTTGAACCTGTGCCCCACCTTGTTGTAAGCGGGATAAAAGGCATATCGGGCCAATATCAAGAGGGTGGACATGTTTGGTATCATAAAGCGGACGCGCGGCGCCATGGTCGTGCTTGGCCTGATCGCCCTCACTGCCTGTTCCGCCACCTACAGGAATCATGGCTACGTGCCTCTTGAGGAAGACCTTCAGCAACTGGTTGTCGGCGTGGATACCCGTGCCACGGTTGACGATATGATCGGGGCGCCTTCTACGGCCGGAATGCTGGATCAGGGCGATTACTACTATGTGCGCAGCCGCGTTCGCGAATTCGGCATGTACCGCCCCGAGGTCGTCGAACGGCAGGTGCTGGCCATCAGTTTCGCCGAAGACGACACCATCGCCAATATCGAACGATTCGGTCTCGAGGACGGGCATATCGTGCCGTTGTCGCGCCGTGTGACCGACTCGTCGGTCATCGATAATGGCTTCCTTCGTCAGATTCTCAGTAATATCGGCAATATCGATCCATCGCAGATGTTCAACTGATCCGCGTCAAGCCTTTGTCATATCTTGCGTGCCATTGTGCCCACGCTTACCGTTTTCGAACGGTCGACTGAGGTGGATGACATGGCGGCATTGTGCAAGGGGCGCTATCGGGCGCGCATCGCGCAAGACGGCAAGGATGTGATCGCGGCGCAGCGTCTTCGGGCGCTGGCGTTTCTGGACGGGGCCGGACATGACGACAGCATCCTGGATCGGGACGGTTTCGACGACATCTGCACGCATGTTCTGGTGGAAGAGGTCGCGGGCGAACGCCTTGTGTGCTGTTTCCGCCTTCTGCCGCTGAGCGGCGGAGCCGATATCGGGCGCAGCTATTCGGCGCAGTTTTACGAGCTTTCGGCGCTCAGGGCGTTCGAGGGGCCGATGGTGGAAATGGGGCGGTTTTGCATCCACCCCGACCTGCATGACCCGGATGTGATCCGCGTGGCCTGGGGGGCCATGACGCGCTACGTGGATGAAAACGGGGTCGAGATGCTGTTTGGCTGTTCGTCCTTCAAAGGGACCGATGCCGAGCGCTATCTGGACGCCTTCGCCATGCTGGCCGAGCGCCACATCGCGCCGCGTCGCTGGTTGCCGCGGGTTAAGGCGCCTTCGGTCTTTCGTTTTGCCCAACGGTTGCGGCTGCGCTCGCCGGATGCCAGACGGGCGATGCTGGGGATGCCGCCGCTGCTGCGCACCTATCTGTTGATGGGCGGGTGGGTCAGCGATCATGCGGTGGTCGACCGGCAGTTGAACACGCTGCATGTGTTCACGGGGCTGGAAATCGCCGCCATTCCCCCGGCGCGAAAGCGCCTGTTGCGCGCCGTTGCGCAATAGGCTGGCGCACCGACGAAATACCGACACGATACCGACGTTTTACCGGTGCCGCGTTTCAGGCCGCTTGACGCCTGCCGGGACGCGGGATAGCCCGCTGTCATGGCACGTATTCCGCTTTTGCAACTCTCCGATATTTCGCTGACCTTCGGCGGCGATCCGATCTTCGACAAGGTTTCTCTGGTGGTTCAGCCGGGGGACCGGGTGGCGCTTGTCGGGCGCAACGGGTCGGGCAAATCGACCTTGATGAAGGTCATGGCCGGGCTGGTCGAGGCCGATAGCGGCGATCGGGTCATCCCGCCCGGAACCAGCGTGGGATACATGGAGCAACATCCTGATATGTCAGGGTTTTCCACGCTCGGGGAATTTGCCTCCAGTGCCCTTGAGCCGGGCGAGATGTACCGGGTCGAGATGGCCGCCGAGGGGTTGAAGTTCGATCCGGCGATGCCGGTCGCGACGGCCTCGGGGGGCGAGCGGCGCCGTGCGGCACTGGCCAAGCTGATGGCCGAAGCACCCGATCTGATGTTGCTGGACGAACCGACGAACCATCTGGATATCGAGGCTATCGCGTGGCTGGAAGCGGAGCTGAAACAGACCCGTGCGGGGTTTGTCCTGATCAGTCATGACCGCGCGTTCCTGCGTGAACTTACACGTGCAACCCTCTGGATAGACAGGGGAATTGTGCGCCGACAGGAGAAGGGTTTTGGCGATTTCGAGGCGTGGCGTGACAAGGTTTGGGACGAAGAAGACCAGGCCCGCCACAAGCTGAACCGCAAGATCAAGGCCGAGGCCCGGTGGGCCGTCGAAGGGATCAGCGCGCGCCGCAAGCGCAATCAGGGCCGGGTGCGTGCCCTGCAGGATATGCGTGCCGAACGCGCGGCCCAGATCCGGCGTCAGGGGACGGCGGCGATGGCGTTGGACGCCGGGCCGAAATCGGGTAAGAAGGTGATCGAGGCCAAAGGAATTTCAAAGGCTTACGGCGATAATCTCATCCTGCGCGATTTTTCGATTCGCATTCAGCGCGGTGAACGGGTGGCCTTTGTCGGCCCCAACGGTGTCGGCAAGACGACGCTTCTGAAACTTCTGATGAAAGAGGTGGAACCGGATCAGGGAACTGTCCAGCACGGGACCAATCTGATTCCGGCGGTGTTCGATCAGTCCCGTGCGAAACTGGACCCGGAAATGACCCTGTGGGACAGCCTGACCGGGGATAAGGATATGCGCGTTTCGGGGCAGGCGGATCAGGTCATGGTGCGTGGACAGCCACGTCATGTGGTGGGATATCTCAAGGATTTCCTGTTTGATGAGCGGCAGGCCAGAGCGCCCGTCAAGTCCTTGTCAGGCGGGGAAAAAGCACGGTTGCTGCTGGCCAAGCTGATGGCGCGGGAAAGCAATCTGCTGGTGCTGGACGAACCGACCAACGATCTGGATATCGAGACACTGGACCTGTTGCAGGAGTTGCTGGACGATTTTGACGGTACGGTTCTGCTGGTCAGTCACGACCGCGATTTCCTGGATCGAGTGGCGACCACGACGATCGCGATGGAAGGCGACGGGCGGGCGACTGTCTATGCCGGGGGCTGGAGCGATTATCGGGCGCAGCGCGGGGATGTCCCCGAGCGGGCGTCGTTGCCCGGACCCGGAAAAAAACAAGTTAAATCAGATGCTAAAGAGGCCGATGCAAAGCCGCGCAAGCCTGTCAGGCCCGGCTTGTCCTTTACCGAAAAACACCGGTTGGAGGCCCTGCCGGAGGAAATCGGGAAGCTGGAAGCGGAGATTTCCAAGCTCGAAGAGCTGATGGCCGATCCGGACTTGTTCACCCGCGAGCCGGTCAAGTTTCGAAAGGCGAGCGAGGCGCTGAGCACCCGTCAGGCGGCCTTGCAGCAGGCCGAAGACGAATGGCTGATGCTGGCGGAAAAGGCCGAGACCGATGGCTGAATTTGCATGTCGGTGCGACGTCGGTATCGTGTCGGTAAACCATCGGTGCGGACATGGCTGAAGACAGACGGCTGAAAGACAGGATCAGGTTGCTCTACGAAGGGCGCAGCAAACGGGCGACGCGATTTCGTTATGGGCTGCTGATCTTCGATGCGCTTACCATCGTCTTTTTCCTGGCGACGGCCACGATGAAGCTGACGCCGGCGATCATGATCATGGATGCCCTGATCGCGTTCCTGATCCTGCTGGATCTGGTCTTGCGTTTCTGGATCGCCTCCAACCGCAAGTGGCTGATGCGCCGGGTCTATGTGTGGGTGGATATCGTGGTCCTCGCATCGCTGCTGGCGGCGCCGTTTATCGGGCAGGGGTTGGCGGTGCTCAGGGTCTTGCGGTCGCTGCGGCTGATTCATTCCTATCATCTGATGCGCGACCTGCGGCGCGATGCGCTGTTCTTTCGCCGGCATGAGGATGCCATCCTTGCGGCGGTCAATCTGCTCGTCTTCATTTTTGCCATGACGGCATTGGTTGACGTGCTGCGCGGCGGGCAGGAGCCGGGGCTGACCAACTATATCGACGCGCTGTATTTTACCGTTGCAACGCTGACGACCACGGGGTTTGGCGACATCACGATGACGACGCCGTTGGGCCGATTGCTGTCGGTGGGAATCATGGTGGTGGGCGTGGGCTTGTTCCTGCAACTGGTGCGGGCGATTTTTTCACCTGCCAAGGTCAAGCACAAGTGCCCCGAATGCGGATTGATCAAACACGATCAGGACGCGATCTATTGCAAGCATTGCGGGCATGATCTGAAAATCGAAACCGAAGGCGCGACCTGATCCGGCTGTGCACAGATTCGGGGCTGCGCCTGTATGATGTCGCGCTGAAGCCCGAAACCTATGTGCGCGAGGCGCTGTTTCCGGTCTTGGGCTGAGCTGTCTCACTGCATGCGCAGGGCACCGTCCAGGCGGATCACCTCGCCATTCAGGTAATCGCATTCGACAATGAAGCGCGCCAGTGCGGCGTATTCCGCCGGATCGCCGAGGCGCTTGGGAAAGGTGACATCCTGAGCCAGCTGATCCTGCACCTCTTGCGGCAGGCTTTGCATCATCGGGGTCATGAAGATGCCCGGCGCGATGGCCATGACGCGGATACCCTCGCGCGACAGATCCCGCGCCATCGGCAGGGACAGGCCGACGATCCCCCCCTTTGAGGCGGCATAGGCGGTTTGCCCTTTCTGCCCGTCGAAGGCCGCGACCGACGAGGTGTTCACGATCACGCCGCGCTCGCCGTTGGGGCCGGGGGCGTTCTGTGCAATCTCGGCAGCGGCCAGACGGGCCACGTTGAAGCTGCCGATCAGGTTGATGTCGATGGTGCGTCGGAAGGCGGCCAGATCGTGCGGGCCGTTTTTGCCAAGGGTTTTCTCCCCGACGACGATTCCGGCGCAGTTCACGGCGGCGGTGATCTTGCCCATATGGGATTTCGCCGTGGCGATGGCGTGCTGGACCGATGCCTCGTCGGTGACGTCGGTTTCCACGAAGGTTGCGCCGATGTCGCGGGCAACGGTTTCGCCACGGGTGCTGTCGCGGTCGAGGATCGTGACCTGTGCGCCCTGATTGCGGAAATGGCGGGCCGTGGCCTCGCCCAGTCCCGAGGCGCCTCCGGTGATGATCGCGGCGGTGTCTGTCATGCGCATGGCGGGTCTCCGATCCGTTAAATGAACGTGTGTTCAGATAACGCAGGGCAGGCCTTGTGTCAAAGGTAGCGGCGCAGCAAGCGGGAGGACAGGCTCAGGCTGAGGACGGTAATCAGGATGCGCCAGATATGATGCAGCGTGACCAGCGCCGGATTGGCCTGCAACGACAGGGCGACCAGCGCCATTTCGGTCACGCCGCCGGGGGCAAAGCTGATCAGCATGACGTCGAAGGGTTCATCCATGAGCAGATACAACGCTTCGGCAAAGAAGGCGGCAAGGATCAGCATGCCGCCGACCGACAGAAACGACAGGCCCATCCCGCGCAGAACCAGGTGGCGAGACAGGCCGGTGAAGCGCATTCCGAGCGCGGTGCCGACAACGATCTGGGCGACATTGACCAGCCATTGGGGAATGTCGAGGTGATAGGCCCCGCTGACCGACAGAAGCGCGGCCACTGCCATCGGTCCGGTCAATTGCCCGGCAGGCAGGCGTAACCAGCGCCCGGCCGCATATCCGGCCATTCCGGCCAGCACGATTACCGGAAGGGCCGACCACGGGACGCCATCATGAGCGAGAGACATACCGCTGGCACTGCCCACCGGCTGGCCCAGCCACAGTGACAAGCCTATTGGCAGGATCGTCACGACCAGGATGACGCGCATGAACTGTTGCAGCGTCAGCCGCGCCAGATCTGCGCCGGCCTCTTCGCCCATGGCCAGAGATTCGAACAGCCCGCCCGGCGTCGCGGAATAAAAGGCCGTCGCAGGATCATAGCCGCCGATGCGGCGGAAGATGGTGTAGTTGAAGGCATGCGCCACGGGGACGAACAGGACCATGGCGGAAAAGCTGAGCGCCAGTTGCGGTACGGAGGCCAACAGCTCGGGCGAGACCCGAGCGCCGATCATCAGCCCGATGACCGAAATAAAGGCCAGTCTCAACCACGCAGGAAAGTCGTATCCGGTCGGTAGATGTTGTGGCAGGACCGTGGCGATCACAGCGCTGACGACAAGTGGCCCCAGCAGGAAGGGCAGCGGCAGGCCGAGCAGCAGTGCAAGCCCCCCGGCGAGAGAGGAAAGCGCGAGCAGGGCAAGCGTGACGATCAGATGCGGCATGCCTCTAACAAGCACTCTGCGCGCTCAGAGGCAAGGGTGGGAATCAAATGAAATCCATATACTTGTTGAAAGGCATTTCACGCAGGCGTTTTCCCGTGGCGGCAAAGATGGCGTTGGCCAGGGCCGGGGCGGCGGGCGGCACCGGCGGTTCGCCCACGCCGTGCACGGTGTCGGCGTTTTCCAGACCGCGCACGGCGATGTCGGGGCACTGGTACAGCCGCATGAAAGGGAAGCTGTCGAAGTTCTGCTGTTCGGCCTGACCGTCGGCATAGGTGATCTCGGCCATGATGGCATGGCCCAGCCCCCAGATAACGCCGCCCTGAACCTGATTTTCAAAGTTCACAGGGTCCACGACGCGCCCGACCTCGGCGGCGACGAACACCTTGTCGATGCGGATTCCACCGGGGGTGTCGGTGACTTCGACCACCTCGGCGCAGGGGGTGCCGAAGGACAGGCAATAGGCCACGCCCCGGCCCGTGCCCTGTGGGAGGGGTGCGTCCCAGTTCGACATGTCGCCCACCGCCTCGAGCACCTTGCGCGAGGGGGCGTGATTGCACAGGCGCAGGCGTTCTTCCAGCGGGTCGGCCCCGGCGGCGTGGATCAGTTCGTCAAGGAAACTGTCGTGGAAGAACCCGTTCGAGGACGCGCCGACAGACCGCCAGGAACTGATCGGGGCCAGCCCTTTGGCGCGATAGCCGGTGACGCGGTAGTCGGGAATGGCAAAGGGCTGATCCCACGCCCCGGCCACGATCTGCAAATCGGGTCCGGCAATGGGAAGGCCCTGCCGCCCCATCTGCGAGGTGATGACCGATGGCATGGCGATCCCGAGGTCGCAGGCCGTTACCTGCCCATTCGCCACCGCCCCCCGGCCACGCGCCATGGCGATCTGACGGGGGTAGTCATGAGCCATGTCCTCTTCGCGCGAGAGGGTCAGATTGACCGGCGTGCCCTTGACCGCCAGGGCCAGTTCCGCCGCCTGCCGCACGACCGTGTCCTCCAGCCGATGGCCGAAACTGCCGCCCATCATCTGCACATGGACATGCACGTCGTCAGTATCGTGCCCGGTGATATCGGCCACGTTCTGCTGAACGAAGCGCGGGATTTGCGTCCCGGTCCAGACATCGACACGGGTGTCGGTGACCAGAACGGTGGCGTTTACCGGCTCAAGCGGGGCATGGGCCAGATAGGGCGCGCGGTATTCGGCCTGCACGGTATCGGCGCCTTGCAGGGCGGTGTCGACATCTCCGTCGTCCCTGAACCGGCTGTCGCGATTGGCCTCGGTAAAGCTGTCGGAGAGGGCTTGCCAGTGGGCCTCCATGTTTTCGGGGTAGCTGGCGTTGGGGTCCCAGTCGATCCCGATGGCATTCACGGCCTGCATGGCGCGCCATGTGTTGTCGGCCAGAACGCCCACGCCGCCGGTGATCGGCACGATCCTGTGCACGCCGCGCATGGTTTCGGCCTGCGCGGCGTCATGACTGTGCATCGCGCCGCCCTGGCGTGGATTGGTGCGCACGGCGGCGTACAGCATGCCCTCGAGGCGGGTGTCGATCCCGTAGGTCTGCGTGCCGGTGGATTTCGCGACGATATCGAGCCGTTGCATATCCTGGCCGATGAGCCGCCAATCTACAGGATCGCGCAGGGCGACATCCTCGACCGGGGCGATTTGCGCGGCAGTGGCGGCGAGATCCGTATAGGGCAGGCGGGTGCCGTCGGGCAGGATCACGGCCCCGTTCTCGGTGCGCAGGTCTGCGGTGTTCATGCCGGTTTGCGAGGCGGCCGCGGCCTTGAGCGTTTCGCGTGCCACGGCCCCGGCGTGGCGCAGTTTTTCCCAGCCATCCGGTACGGTGGTCGAGCCGCCGGTGATCTGGATGCCCATGAATTTCATCGGTGCGTCCAGAACAGCACGGGTGGTTTCGGCCATGAAACTGTCATCGGTGGATGCAAAGGGCGCCGAGTCATGCGACAGGGCGGTGTTGTAATAGGCCGGGCTTGGTGGGCCGGGATCGACAGCGACCTGATCCAGCGTCACGTCCAGTTCCTCGGCGATCAGAACGGCCTGCACGTTGTAGGCTCCCTGGCCCAGATCGGCGCGCGGCGTGATCAGGGTGATCCCTTGCGGGGTGATCCGCACATAGGGGGTGAGCGCCGCCTCGCCCTCGGCCAGACCGGACAGCAAGGGGTTTTCATGCGGGCGTTTATACATCACCACGCCAAAGGCGACGCCCCCCGCGATGGCTGCCGACCCGATCAGAAAGGTGCGGCGGGCGATCTTTCCGGCGCGGCTCATTCCGGGGCCTCCTGCAATCTGGCGGCGGCGGATTTCACTGCGGCGCGGATGCGTGGATAGGTGCCGCAGCGGCACAGATTGCCGCTGAGCGCATCGTCGATCTGTTCTTCGGTCGGAGCGGGGGTTTCCGCCAGCAGCGCGGCAGCCTGCATGATCTGGCCCGATTGGCAATAACCGCATTGCGCGACCTGATGGTCGATCCAGGCCGCCTGTACCGCATGCAATGCGTCAGGTGTGCCAAGGCCGTGGATCGTGGTGACCGGCCCCCAGACATCGCCCGCCAGCGTCTGACAGGACGGCACGGCGACCCCGTCGATCTGGACGGTGCAGGCCCCGCATTGCGCGATGCCGCAGCCGTATTTCACACCGGTAAGCCCAAGCTCGTCCCGAAGAACCCACAGCAGGGGCATTTCCGGTTCGATATCGAGATCGTGCAGGGTGCTATCGACGGTCAGTTTCATGCCAGACCCCTTTGCCTGTTCCATGCTTTGGCACAGGGTAAACCGATCAGTTCAGATGTCCAGCGAAAGCATCGCTCGGGCCTGGCGATGCGGCGGCGTATCAGGCGCAGGCGGCCAGCACCCGTTCCACCCGCTCGGCATTGTCGCGCGCAAGGCTGCCATCGGAATGCCAGAGCGAGTTTTCAAAACCCACGCGCAGTTTGCCGCCATGTTCATGCGCCTCGACCAGACAGGCGGTTTCGCTGCTGCCAAAGGCGCAAACCGCCCAGTCCGGGGACAGGGCGCGCGTTTCAAGTTGTGACAGAAACGGGTGCAGGTCGGCGGGATCGCTTTGTTGCCCTTCGCTGTAGCGGCCAAGCACGAAGATCAGTTGCAGGGCGGGCGTTTGCAACAGTTCGGGCGGCAGGATGCGCGCCAGAAGGTCGAATTCCTGCGGATCGTAGAGGATATGCTGGATCGCGATGTCGCGCGCGGCGCAGTCTTCGAAAAAGGCGCGGGCGGTCGTATCGGGCGTGTCGGTGGTCATTTCGCGGATCGAGGCCGAGACGAGGCTTGCGTTCGAGGTCAGGGCGATCTCTCGCTGATGGGCAGCGTCATAGAGACCGACGGCCTCGGTGGTGATTTGCAGGGCCATGTCGGGGACGGCGCTGCGCAGTTCGGCAAGTGCTTCGCGGTAGAGGCCCGCGTCCAGAATGTGCCGCCCCTCGGCATTGCGCAGGTGCAGGTGCAACCCGTCCGCCCCGGCCTGTCGGCAGGCACGGGCGGTTTCGACGATCTCGGGCAGGGTCATGGGCAGGGCCGGGTGATCGGCCTTGGTGCGGCGCGCGCCGTTGGGGGCAACCATCACGCGGGGCAGGGCGGTCATGCGAAAACCTTTCCGAAAGCGATATCGAGTTTGTCCACCAGTTCGCCGATCTGATCCTCGGTGATGATGAAGGGCGGGGCCAGCAAAACGTGGTCGCCCCGCTGCCCGTCGATGGTGCCGCCCATCGGGTAGCAGATCAGGCCGGCCTCGAACGCCGCCGCCTTGAGGGCTTTGTGGATGGCGCGGGACGGATCGAAAGGGTCCCTGGTTGTGCGGTCGGCCACGATTTCGAGCCCGCGAAACAGCCCGCGCCCGCGAATGTCGCCGATATGCGGGTGTTGGCCGAAGCGGTCTTTCAATGCGGTTTCCAGCACCTTGCCCATCTGGGCCGAGCGTGCGGTAAGCCCGCCATCGGTCAGCTTGCCGACCACCACATCGGCTGCGGCGCAGGCCAGCGGGTGGCCCATATAGGTGTGCCCGTGCTGGAAAAAACCTGAGCCGTCGCGGATCGCGTCGTAGATGCGAGCCGAGCACAGCATCGCGCCGACGGGTTGATACCCCGCGCCGAGGCCCTTGGCGATGGTGATAATGTCCGGGATCACGTCGTCCTGTTCGCTGGCGAACAGCGTGCCGGTGCGGCCCATGCCGCACATCACCTCGTCAAGGATCAGCAGGATGCCGTGGCGGTCGCAGATGTCACGGATGCGTTTGAAATAACCGGGAACCGCCGGAACGGCCCCGGCGGTGGCGCCGACCACCGGTTCGGCCACGAAGGCGATCACGGTCTCGGGGCCGACCCGTTGCAACTCGGCCTCCAGCTCATCGGCCACGCGCAGGCCATAGGCCTCGGGCGTTTCGCTGTCCTGCCGCCCGCGATATTCGTAACAGGGCGAGATATGGCTGGTTTTGATCATCAGCGGTGCGAAGGGCTCGCGCCGCCACGCATTGCCGCCGGTGGCCAGGGCGCCAAGGGTATTGCCGTGATAGCTTTGCCGACGGGCGATGAAGCGGGTGCGCTGTGGCTGGCCGGTTTCGAGGAAATACTGGCGCGCGAGTTTCAAGGCGGCTTCCACGGCCTCGGACCCGCCGGACACCAGATAAACCCGGTCGATTCCCTCGGGCGCATGGGCGATCAGGCGATCCGCCAGCCGTTCGGCGGGCTCGGAGGTGAAAAAGCCGGTATGGGCGAAGGCGATCCTGTCGGCCTGATCCTTGAGCGCGGCGGTCACGTCCGGGTCGGAATGGCCGAGGCAGGACACCGCCGCGCCCCCCGATCCGTCAAGGTACTGCTTGCCGCTTTGATCATAAATATAAGGCCCTTCACCGCGCGTGGCGAGGGGCAGGCTGGCTTTGGTGTGGCGGGGGAAAATGTGGCTCATGGCGCGACTCCGGATGGGTTGACGTGACTGAAACAGATGAATCGCGTATTGACAATATGTGAAACAGGTGAAACGAATTTGGGTTAAAAAATAACCTAACGGGGAGAAGACGGCTTGTCGGAGTCGTTCGAACAAAGACTGGCCCAACGGTTCAACGGCCTCAGCGAAAAGCTGCGTCTGGCCGGTGAATATGTGGCCAGCAATCCCGTGGACACCGCCACACGATCCCTGCGCGCCGTGGCCCATGACAGCGGGCTGGCGCCGGCCACGTTCTCACGTATGGCAAGGGCCGTCGGTTATAGCAGTTTCGAAGACCTGCGCGAGGAAATGCGCACCAAGATCGACCGGCGGGTGAACAGTTTTGCGGACCGGGCGGAGCGATTGCAAACGGCCCATGCGGCGGGTGAAACCGCATTCTTCGATGCCCATATCGGGGCCTGTCAGGCCAACCTGTCCAGCCTGTTGCACGACATCGACCGCGACCTTCTGGAGCACTGTATCGACAGGCTGCACGATGCGCGGCAGGTGCAGTTGCTGGGGGCTCTGGGATCGACCGGGGTGGTGGAATACCTTGCCTACATGGCGAATTTCTGCACCAACAACTGGTCGATGGCGAGCCGCATGGGATCGTCGCTCGGGGCCGGTCTGACGGGGCTCGATGAGCGCGATGCATTGATCATCGTGACGAAGCCGCCGTTTTCCACCCGTTCGATCGCCGCCGCCGAACTGGCCGCCCGTCAGGGGGCGTTCGTGATGGTGATCACCGACACGCATTCCTGCCCGGCGTTGCGCCACGCCTCTGCGGGATTCGTCGTGCCGACGGACAGTCCGCATTTCTATTCGTCCTACGTGGCCACGCTGGCCTTTGTGGAAACCATGATCGGGATGCTGGTCAGCCGGGCCGGTCCTGCCGCCCGCGAGCGGATCGCGAAGGTCGAAGAGAGCAACCGCCGTCTTGGAGAAGTCTGGGACGGCTGAAACGTCACCAAGCATCAAACAAAGGGAGACCATGATGTTTTCGAAGTTCAAATTCTCAATTGCCGGTGCGGCGCTTGCCGCGATGATGGCTCCGGCGGCTCAGGCCGAAGAGTTCATCACCATCGGCACCGGCGGCGTGACCGGGGTGTATTATCCCACGGGTGGCGCGATCTGCCGTCTGGTCAACAAGGGCCGCAAGGATCACGGCATTCGCTGCTCGGTCGAATCCACGGGCGGGTCGATCTACAACATCAAGACCATTCGCGCGGGCGAACTGGAATTCGGCGTTGCGCAATCGGACTGGCAGTACCACGCCTATAACGGCACCTCGAAATTCGAGGATGACGGTGCGTTCGAAGGCCTGCGCGCGGTATTCTCGGTTCATCCCGAGCCCTTCACCGTCGTGGCGCGCGCCGATGCCGGTGTGGCCAATTTCGAAGACCTCAAGGGCAAGCGCGTGAATATCGGCAACCCCGGCTCGGGGCAACGCGGCACGATGGAAGTGCTGATGGGCGCGCTTGGCTGGACCACCGACGATTTTGCCCTGGCGACCGAGTTGAAGGCCGCCGAGCAGAGCCAGGCCCTGTGCGACAACCAGATCGACGCGATGGTCTATACGGTGGGCCACCCGTCGGGCTCGATCCAGGAGGCCACCACGGCCTGTGACAGTGTGCTGGTGAATGTCAGCGGCGACGCGGTGCAGGGCCTTGTGGACGAGAACTCGTACTATCGTCTGGCGACCATTCCCGGCGGTATGTATCGCGGCAATGACGGTGACACGCAGACCTTTGGTGTCGGCGCGACCTTCGTGACCTCGGATGCCGTCAGCGAAGAGGCGGTCTACACGGTCGTGAAATCGGTCTTCGAGAACTTCGAGGATTTCAAGAAACTGCACCCGGCCTTTGCCAACCTTGAGCCCGAAGAAATGGCCACCGCGGGCCTGTCGGCCCCGCTGCATGCCGGTGCCGCCAAGTATTACCAAGAGCAGGGTTGGATCGAATAATCCGGCTTTGCCATCGGAAAGGGGCCCTCGGCGGCCCCTTTCCCGCCCCTAATTAACGAGAACGAACAAACCGACGCGCCAAGCGCAGTCAGGGACAGGGAGTTGACCGGTATGACCGATACTACAGGTGGAAAAGGGCCGCTGAGTGAATCCGAACTGCAGGAACTCGTATCCTCGACCGATGGGGGCGCGCGTAACCCGGTCGGGGCGGTTGGACTGTTCCTGGCGGTGGTGGCTGTGGTGTGGTCGCTGTTTCAGGTGCTGTTGGCGTCCCCTGTCTCGAACTACGTCCTGCCCGGCGACCTGATCAACAATTCGCGCCAGATTCACCTGGCGTTCGCGATTTTCCTGGCCTTCATGGCCTACCCGATGTTCAAGACCAGCCCGCGCAGCTATGTGCCCGTTTACGACTGGGTGCTTGCGCTCGCGGGCACTTTCATTTCGCTTTATGGCTATTTCTTCTATCAGAAGATTGTCGATAACGGCGGTCTGGCCGATCACACGGACAAGTGGTTCGCGCTGGCCGGTCTGATCATCCTGTTCGAAGGCGCACGCCGCGCGCTTGGTCCGGCGATGGCGATCATCGCCACGATTTTCCTGGCCTATGTCTTCTTCGGCGCGTCCGCCTGGATTCCCGAAGTGATCCGCTGGAAGGGCGCCAGCCTGCAAAAGGCGATGAGCCATATGTGGATCACCTCCGAAGGGGTGTTCGGAATCGCGCTTGGGGTGTCGACCAAGTTCGTATTCCTCTTCGTGCTGTTCGGCGCGCTTTTGGACAAGGCGGGTGCGGGCAATTATTTCATCAAGATGGCCTTCGGCGCGCTTGGCCACCTGCGGGGCGGTCCGGCCAAGGCCGCCGTTGTCGGCTCGGCGGCCACCGGTCTCATCTCGGGCTCGTCCATCGCCAATGTCGTGACGACCGGCACCTTCACCATTCCACTGATGAAGCGCGTAGGCTTTAGCAGTGAAAAGGGCGGTGCGGTCGAAGTGGCCAGTTCGGTCAACGGTCAGATCATGCCGCCCGTGATGGGGGCCGCGGCCTTTCTGATGGTGGAATATGTCGGCATTTCCTATGTCGAGGTGATCACCCACGCCTTCCTGCCCGCGACGATCAGCTATATCGCGCTGGTCTATATCGTCCATCTGGAGGCGGTGAAAAACAACATGCCCACGCTCGGGGACCGGGTGGTCAGCCTCGGGCGCACCATCGTCGGCATGGCCGTCTTTTTCGCGGGGTTCGCGCTGTTGTGCTACGGTGTCCAGTATCCCGTGGGCTGGATTGTATCGCTGTTCCCGGAAGGATCGGGCGCGATCCTGTCGGCGCTGCTCGTTCTGGCTTATGTCATCCTCTTGTGGCTGGCCGCCGGTGTGCCGGATCTTGAGCCCGATGACCCCGAGGCCGAAGACGTCAGGCTGCCCGTGGTGGGGGAAATCTACAAGGCGGGGCTTTATTTCCTGCTGCCGATCATTGTGTTGGTCTACTTCCTGATGATCGAACAGAAATCCCCCGGCCTGTCGGCCTTCTGGGCGACGGCGCTGCTGTTCGTGATCCTGCTGACGCAGCGCCCGCTCAAGGCCATGTTCCGGGGCGAGGGCACAGCAGGGAATGCGAGCCGTGAAGGGCTGGTCGATCTGATGCAGGGTCTGATCGCGGGCGCGCGCAACATGATCGGTATCGGTCTGGCCACGGCCACGGCAGGTGTGATCGTGGGCACTGTGACCCTGACCGGCGTGGGGCAGGTGATGGCCAATCTGGTCGAGTTCCTGTCGGGCGGAAACCTGATCCTGATGCTTGTGATGGTCGGCCTGCTGAGCCTGATCCTGGGGATGGGCCTGCCGACCACGGCCAACTATATCGTGGTCAGTTCGCTGATGGCGGGCGTGGTCGTGGAACTGGGCGCGCAATCGGGGCTGATCGTGCCGCTGATCGCGGTGCACCTGTTCGTGTTCTATTTCGGCATCATGGCGGATGTGACGCCGCCTGTGGGGCTGGCCAGTTTTGCTGCCGCCGCCGTGTCGGGGGGCGATGCGATCCGCACTGGTTTCACCGCGTTTTTCTATTCCCTGCGCACCATTGCGTTGCCGTTCGTATTCATCTTCAACACCAACCTGTTGTTGATCGATGTGACCTGGGTGCAGGGGATCATAACCTTTGTCGTCGCGACCATAGCGATTCTGGTGTTCACCGCCGGGACGATGGGGTGGTTCCTGACGAAGAGCCGGATTTACGAGAGTGTGGCGCTTGTGTTGATCGCCTTTGCGCTGTTCCGGCCCGATTTCTTCATGGACCGCATTCAGCCCCCGTTCCAGATGGTCGAACCCGCGCAACTGGGGCAAGCCCTTGAGTCGGCAAGTGCCGGGCAGGATTTGCGTGTGGTCGTGTCGGGCCCCGATTTCATCACCGGAGAGCCCAAGGATACCACGCTTGTTCTGACTGTCGCAGAAGAAGGTGACGGCGCGGCGTTGTTGGAGAGTTTCGGGCTGAGCCTGATGGAAGAAGACGGCAAGGTGCTGTTGGAGGAACCGATGTTCGGCACGCCGTTCTCGGACACGATGCAGGGGTTCGATTTCTACGGCGATACGCCGGTGGTGATCGACTCCGTCGAGGCGCCTTCGAAACAGATGCCGCAAGAATTGATCTTTATTCCGGCGCTGGTGTTGCTGGGGCTCGTGGCCTTGATGCAGCGTGCGCGCATGAGCAAGCAAGGAGTTCCCGCATGACCGGTCCTGTTCTTTGTGCTGTCGATGTCAGCAACCCGCATCGGGATGACAATGTGCTGCGTGCCGCAGCCCGTCTGGCCGCGTTGGACGATGCGCAACTGGATGTCATCACCGTGGTCCCCGATTACGGCATGAGCGTCGTGGGTAGTTACTTCGAGAAAGGCCACCATGAGAAGGCCGTGGAAGAGGCCCGGAGCCTGTTGCGCGAGTTGGTGGCCGATGTTCTGGGGGCCGAGGCCAACGAAACGGTGCGCCACATCGTGGCGACGGGCAACGCCTATGACGAGATCCTGCGCGTGGCCGGGACAGACAAGGCCTCGCTTATCGTGATCGGTGCACACAAGCCCGATTTCAAGGATTACCTGCTGGGCCCCAACGCGGCGCGCGTGGTGCGCCACTCGAACTGCTCGGTTTTCGTGGTGCGCTGACAAGAGCGGCAAACGTGAGTGCCGGGAGCATATTGCCTATGTGTTCCCGGCCGTTCGCGGCCGGATTTACCAATGATACCACCCGCCCGGTTCCACGATTGGTCGTGGTCTGGCGGGCAGGATAACTGTCCGTTCGACGCGGATTTCCCCGTGTTGAAAACGGCGGAACTATCATGAGTGTGTGGGGGATTTACCTTGCACCTTCAACAGGTTGCCTGAGGTAAATGGCGGACCGAGGAGGATTCGAACCCCCGACCCCCTGATTCGTAGTCAGGTACTCTATCCAGCTGAGCTATCGGTCCGTGAGGGCGGGATTTAGACTTTGCCGCCGGGCAATGCAAGGGGTGTTTGAGAAAAATCTCAAACTTCTTCAACACCGCCGCGGGGCAGGGTGATCACGAAGGCCGTGCCCTGTTCGTCGCTGCGTTCCAGCGCAAGTTCGCCACCATGCCCGCGCACCAGTTCCGCCGCGATCGTCAGGCCAAGGCCGGTTCCGCCCTTGGTTGCACCACCCTGAAAAGGCTGGAAAAGATGCTGCCGCGCCTTTTCCGGCAGGCCGGGGCCGGTGTCGGTGATGCGGATGATCCAGTTGTCGTCGGTATCGCGGGCGGCAATGTTGATTTCACCCGGTTTTCCGGAATTCACGATGGCCTGCCGGGCATTGCGCACGAGGTTGGCGATCACGCGATAAAGCTGTTCGGCATCCGCGCGCAGGGTCAGCGAGGCGGGGATGTCCTCGGAAAAGCTGACCTGACCGTCGCCGACCGACAGGCGCTCGCTGTCGATGACGTCGCTGACCACGTCGGCCAGTTGAACGCGGGCCAGTATCGGGCCCGGTTCTTCGGCCTTGCCATAGGCCAGCGTCGCCTCGCACAGGTGAACGGCGCGGGTGATGGAGTTGACCAGCTTGGGCGCCATGCGCTTGACGGCGGGGTCCTCGCTCATCTCGATGCGGTCGGTGAATAGTTGCGCCGAGGTCAGGATATTGCGCAAATCATGGCTGACCTTGGCAACGGCCCCGCCCAGTTGCGCCAGCCGGTCCTTTTGTTTCAGGGCACTGGTGAGCTGGGTTTGCATCAGTTGCAGGGTTTCCTCGGCTTCGCGCAATTCGGTGACGCCGGCAGAGGGTTTGATCACGCGCCGGACGTCCTCGGGGGCGGCGGCGTAGGATTGCATATGCCCCACGACCCGCTTGATCGGTTTGACGAGAAAGCGGCGGACCGCAAGGAACAGAAGCAACGCCGTGATGCCCGAGATCACCGCCGACAGAATCAGAATGCGCAACCCGTAATCTATCATGGCCATGCGCAGGTCGGCGGTATCCAGCGTGACCTCGATCAGCAATCCGGCCATGCGCACCGGCTCGCCAATGACACGGATCACCTGCGGATCGGGTGTGGCCAGACGTGCCATCGCATCGCGGATCAGCTCGAACGGGGTGGCGTCACGCATGTCGAAGGTGGCCGAAATGGGGGCGGGAATCGGGGAGGACAGGATCAGTTGGCGTGCCTCGTCCCGGCGAAGCACGACATTGAAAACTCCCGCGTTATGCAGCAATTCGTCCTGCAACTCGGGGCTGATATCCTCGCTGGCCAACAGCGCAAGTGAGGCAATCTGCGCCCGTTCCAGCCGCGACATCAGGAAATCCTCGCGAAAGCGCGCGATGGAGGGCACGAAAATAAGGATCTCGGCCAGCATCACGAACACGACCGTCAGGATCAGGAAGCGTCCGGAAAGAGAGTTCAGCACCCGCATATGTTTTGTGCCCGTTCAGGGAAGCCAGCGCTGCACCAGCCCCACGATTGTTTTCACCTTAGAGTTATCAAACAGCCGGGGCGAGAAATAGGCCCCTGCGACACGCTTGTTCAATTCTCCCATCGTGGGATAGGGCGCGACCATGTTGGCGACGTGTTTCATCTTCAATCCGTTGGCCATCGCGAGCGCCCAGAGATTGATCAACTCCCCGGCCTGCGCCCCGGCAATCGACACACCTACGGGTCGCCCGCGCAATATCATGACCTTGATCAGGCCGGTCGTCTGGCGTTCGGCTGTCGCCCGGTCGTTCTGGCTGTAGGGAAAGCGCACGATCTCTATCCTGTCGCCATGCGCCTCGCGCGCCTGCGCCTCGGTCAGGCCGATCTGCGCCAGTTCGGGGGCGGTATAGGTGACCCAGGGTATATGCGCCGTTCCCGCCTTGGCGGGCAGGCCGAACAGGGCCGACCGGATGACGATCCCCGCGTGATATCCCGCCACATGGGTGAATTGCAGCCCCCCGGCCACGTCGCCGATGGCGTACACCCGGCGATTGGTGGATTTCAGGGCATTGTCCACCTCGATCCCGCTGCGGGTGGTTTCAATTCCGGCGGCGTCAAGGTTCAGCCGGTCGATATTGGGTTTGCGCCCCACGGCGATCAGAAGGTGGCTGCCCTTGAACAGGCGGCCATCCTCGGCCTCGACCTCGATCGCGCCCTTCGTGCCCCGGATTTCACTGGCCATGGCGTCTTCGGCAATCTCGATCCCTTCGCCGCGCAGGGCGTCCAGAACCACGCCTGCGGTTTCCGGGTCGTCCTTGCCAAGGGCTTTTGCGCCTTCGATGACGGTGACTTTGCAGCCGAGGCGGCGATGCGCCTGCGCCATTTCCATACCGATGGGGCCGCCACCGACGATCAGCAGGTGATCGGGTTTCTCGCGCAGGTCGAACAGGGTTTCGTTGGTTTCGTGTGGAACGCTGTCGAGCCCCGGAATGGGCGGCACCAGCGGCGAGGACCCGGTGGCGATGACGATACGGCGGGCGGTGATGACATGATCGCCCGCCTGTACCTCGGTTTGTGAAATGAAACGGCCGTATTCGCGGATCACGCGCACGCCAAGCCCCTGGAAGCGCGCCTGACTGTCATGCGGTTCGATCTGCGAAATGATGTCGTGCACATGATCCTTGGCGGCGGCATAGTCGACCTGTGGAACAACATCCGCGATGCCATAGGGGCTGGCGTGGGCCTGGGCATGGGCCGCCTTGCCGCTGGCGATCAGCGCCTTTGACGGGATGCAGCCGTAGTTCAGGCAATCGCCGCCCATCTTGCCGCCTTCCAGCAGCGTGACATCGGCCCCCATCTGTGCGGCCCCGGCCGCCACCGACAGCCCGCCCGAGCCCGCGCCGATCACCAGCAAATCCGTCTTGATCCTGTTCATGGGTCAGATGTCCCTGTTGCCGCGCAGGGCCTTGATCAGAATGGGAAGGGCGGCCAGAACGCACAGGCCCAGAATGGGGCCGATGACCTGCGGTTCCCACAGCAGTGACAGGTCGGGGCGTCCGCCACGGTCGAAAACTTCGCCGACGCCGACGCCGATCCATGTAAACACGATAGCGCCGGGAATGATCCCCAAGATCGTGGTCATCGCGAAATTGACGAATCCGACGCCGACCAGTGCGGGGACCAGATTGGCCACGAAAAACGGCACGGCGGGCACGAGGCGCATCAGGAAAAGAAAAGATATTTCATTGTCATGCAGGCCGTTTTTCAACCGCTTCAGTGTTCCGTCCGAGGCCTCGATCCGGGTGGACAGCGCTTGCCCCAGGCCCCATCGCGCCGCCAGAAAGATTGCACAAGCGCCGATGGAGGCGGCGATCACGTTGAACGTGGTGCCAAGGGCGAGGCCGAACAGGAAACCGCCGGTCACCGAGGCGACGGCGGCGCCGGGCAGGGAAAACGCAACGATCACGACGTAGACGGCGATAAAGATCACCGCCATGGCAGGATAGTTGGCATCGCGAAAGGCCAGCAATGCCTCGCGATTGGCTTGTAATGTGTCAAAGGTCAGATAATCGCTCAGGGTGAAGGCGCCGATGAAGGCGACGGTGGCGATGATCGCCAGCGGTGCGTGTCGCCACCAGGTGGGCTTGTGGGTTTGCGGCGTATATTTCATCGAACGATCATGTCTCATGGGACGGGGTGCCGCCAAGATGCGGGGCGGAGGGAGCTTTGACCAGAGGCCTCACGCGGGGGTGATGGCGAGTGATGCAATCGGGGTGAAAGTTACAGGTTTCCGGGTTTTGTTGCATGGATGCGCTGACAGGATGCGGAATTTGTTGCAAAAGGCGTGCAGTGGGTTTGACTTGGTTGAGCAGGGCCTCTATAGACCGGGCTTCGAACAGATATCGGGCTGGCCGCGATTCCAAAGCGGTGCCGCCCCGCCAAGACCGGAGACGGAGCGATGAAACGCACCTACCAACCCTCGAACCTGGTTCGCAAGCGCCGCCACGGGTTCCGTGCGCGTATGGCCACCAAGGCAGGCCGCAAGATCCTGAACGCGCGTCGGGCGCGTGGCCGCAAGTCGCTGAGCGCGTAAGCCGCGATTTCAGGTCAACGGACATGATGCCGCCGGAGGCCCCCGCACATGAGCCGGGGACAACGCCCCCGGCGGTTTCCGTTTGTCTTCAGACACTTAACAAGCGGTCTGACTTCCTGCGGGCGGCGCGGGCGCGGCGGCAAGGGACCAGGTCCATGATGGTGCAGGCCCTCGACCGGGGCGATGAGGACCCGGCGATCCGGGTCGGGTTCACCTGTTCCAAGAAGGTCGGCAATGCCGTGGCGCGCAACCGGGCCAAGCGGCGGTTGCGGGAAGCGGCGCGTGCGGTGCTGCCCGAGGTCGGGCGCGAAGGCTGGGATTATGTCCTGATCGGACGCGCCGAGGTAACGGCCTCGCGACCTTTCGAGGCGTTGAAAGACGACCTGAGATTCGCCCTAAGCCGTTTGCACGAAACCGAAAAATGACACCGCTCGCGCATATCCTCTCCTGGTCGATCCGGGCCTATCGGCTGATCCTGTCACCCTGGGTGGGATATCATTGCCGCTACCATCCGACTTGCAGCCAGTATGCGCTGGAGGCGCTGGAAAAGCATGGCGGGATCAAGGGTGGCTGGCTGGCGGCGAAGCGGATCGCGCGGTGCAACCCGTGGGGACAATGCGGGCACGATCCGGTGCCCGAGCCGAAATCGTCACCGAACTCCCGAACCGCAGACTCCGAGTAGGCGTTTCGTACAAAACGTACGAAGTGTACGCGGGTTTTGTACGAAATTCGGGGCCTGTGCGGAAAGTCGTGTCCATGATGGACGCAAAAGCGGCTGTCCGAGGCCTGGCCGGGCAGGTCAGGCCGCGCCATGGAACGGGCCCTTAACCGGATGGCAAGGATGCGCGGGCAGGGTGGCGGAGTTCGGCACACCTATGCCCGTCGGGCGGGGCGCTGGCCCAAAACCGCGGCAATCGTTCGCGCCCCCTTTCCATTCGGGCGCATGCGTGTAATAGGGACGTGCCAAACGATCTGTCCATGGAGAAACGCGATGGAGATTCGTGAGGCGCTGACCTTCGATGATGTTCTGCTTGTTCCCGCCAAGTCCAGTGTGCTGCCCAACACCGCAGATACAAGGACACGCGTAACGCAGTCGATTGACCTCAATATTCCGCTGCTGAGTTCGGCCATGGATACGGTGACCGAAAGCGACATGGCGATCTGCATGGCGCAATCCGGCGGTATCGGTGTCGTGCATCGCAACCTGACCGTCGAACAGCAGGCGCAGGAAATCCGGCGCGTGAAACGGTTTGAATCCGGCATCGTCTATAACCCGATCACCCTGCGCGCCGATCAGACGCTGGCCGATGCCAAGGCCTTGCAGGAGCGCTACAGCGTCACCGGGTTTCCGGTGGTGGACGATAACGGGCGCGTGGTGGGGATCGTGACCAACCGGGACATGCGCTTTGCCGAGGATGACAAGACCCCGGTGCGGGTGATGATGACGAGCAACGATCTGGCGATCCTGCAGGAGCCCGCCGACCGGGAAGAGGCGAAATCGCTGATGAAGGCGCGGCGGATCGAAAAGCTGCTGGTGACCGACAGCAAGGGCAAGCTGACCGGCCTTCTGACGCTGAAGGATACCGAACAGGCGGTGCTGAACCCGACGGCCTGCAAGGATGCGCTTGGCCGGTTGCGGGTGGCTGCGGCCTCGACCGTGGGCGATGCGGGGTTCGAGCGCACGCGGGCTCTGGTCGATGCGGGGGTGGACATGGTGGTGATCGACACCGCGCATGGCCATTCCGAAGGCGTGGCGCAGGCGGTGGAACGGGCCAAGGCGCTGTCCAACGAGGTGCAGGTCGTGGCCGGGAACGTCGCCACGGCCGAGGCAACGCGCGCGCTGATCGGTGCGGGCGCGGATGCGATCAAGGTCGGCATCGGGCCGGGCAGCATTTGCACCACGCGGATGGTGGCCGGTGTCGGCGTGCCGCAACTGACGGCGATCATGGATTGCGCCACGGCGGCGGGCGATGTGCCGGTGATCGCCGATGGCGGCATTAAGTTCTCGGGCGATTTCGCCAAGGCGATCGCGGCGGGCGCGTCCTGTGCGATGGTCGGCTCGATGCTGGCGGGCACCGATGAAAGCCCCGGCGAGGTGATCCTGTATCAGGGCCGGTCCTTCAAATCCTATCGCGGCATGGGCAGCCTCGGGGCGATGGCGCGCGGCAGTGCCGACCGCTATTTCCAGAAGGACGCCGCCAGCGACAAGCTGGTGCCCGAAGGGATCGAGGGGCAGGTGCCTTACAAGGGCGCGGCGGGCCATGTGATTCACCAGTTGGTCGGCGGGTTGCGCGCGGCCATGGGCTATACCGGCTGCGCGACGGTCGATGAGATGCGCCGCGATTGCACATTCGTGCGGATCACCGGCGCGGGCCTGAAGGAAAGCCATGTGCATGACGTGCAGATCACCCGCGAAAGCCCGAATTACAGGATTGGGTAAATCGTTATATAACAGTAGTTTGCGGTACATTCTTGAGGTGATATCGTGACGCCCGGCGCCCGTGTTCAGGCGGCCATCGAGTTGCTGGACGAGATCCTTGCCGGGGCGCCTGCCGAGCGCGCGCTGACCGGCTGGGCGCGGCGGTCGCGCTTTGCCGGGTCCAAGGATCGCGCGGCGGTGCGCGATCACGTGTTTCAGGCGCTGCGCTGCCGGAGGTCTTATGCCTGTCTGGGCGGCGCGGAAACGGGCCGGGGGCTGATGCTGGGCGCGTTGCGGGCCGAAGGGGGCGATCCCGATGCGGTGTTCAACGGGCAGGGCCATGCGCCCGCGCCGCTGAGCGAGGCCGAACGCGCTGGCGGTGCCGCTCCGCGCGAGGACGGAGAGCGGCTGGACCTGCCGGACTGGATGTTGCCGCTGTTTCAGGAGGCTTTGGGTGACGCGGCCGAGGCGGCGGCGCTGGCGTTGCGAGAGCGCGCGCCGGTCATGTTGCGGGCAAACCTTCGCATGAAGAGTGCCGTTCAAGCTATTGATATAGTGTCGAAAGACGGGATCATTGCGGCGCCTTCCACCATTGCGTCAAGCGCCGTGCGGGTGAGCGAGGGCGCGCGCCGTGTGGCGGGCAGCGAGGCCTATAAGCGCGGGATCGTGGAGTTGCAGGACGGTTCCAGCCAGGCGGCGATGGAGGCGCTTGAGATTCCGGCCGGCGCGCGGGTGCTGGATTATTGCGCCGGGGGCGGCGGCAAGGTTCTGGCGCTGGCCGCGCGCTGTGAGGCGCAGTGGTTCGCGCATGATGCCGATGCCGCGCGCATGGCGGACCTGCCGGTGCGCGCCGGGCGAGCCGGGATCGGGGTGACCTGCCTGACGGGGGCCGACGTGGCGGCAAATGGGCCTTACGATCTGGTGCTGTGCGATGCGCCCTGTTCGGGCAGCGGCACATGGCGGCGCGCGCCCGAGGCCAAGTGGCGCCTGACGCCCGCGCGGCTGGCGGAGCTGTGCGCCATTCAGGCGGAGATTCTCGATATTGCCCAAGGGCTTGTGGCGCCGGGCGGGCAGTTGGCCTATGCGACCTGTTCGGTGTTCCGGGCCGAGAACGACGCGCAGAGCGCGGCGTTCGTGCGGCGGCATGGCGGCTGGAGCGAGCAGTTGCGGCGGCGCTGGCCCGTGGGCGAGGACGGCGACGGGTTCTACCTCTCGGTTTTCGGGCAATGAGCGCGCGGCGCGCAATCTTGACGTGTGAGTCCGGCTGTCGTTAAGTCCTGCTTAAACCTTTTCATGCAGAACGGGATCAGGAGACGCGATAGCAAGGGGGCAGGCTGCGTGATGGACGGGGTGCATTCCATGACGCCGGTACGGCAGGCGGCGGCGGGGTTGCGTCCGCGCGCGGGGATGATCGCCCTGGCGGCCATCGGCTTTGCCGTTGCGGGCTGGATGGTGGGCGATCCGCTGATGCAGGCGGTCCTGGTGCTGGTCGCCGGGACGCTGCTGGCCACGGCGCTGTGGGTTCTGTTGCTGCACCGCTCGGAGGTGCGGAGCCTGGCGGGCGACCGGACGCAGTTCGCCCGGCTGCTGGAGCACGACACGATCCCGTGTTTCGTGACGCGGGCGGATGGCGGGATCTTGTATCGCAATCCGGCGGCTTCCGCGACGCTGCCGGGGATGCAGGCCGAAACGCTGGCCGGGGCGTTGCAGGGCGATCTGGCCAATCCGGGGGCGATCCTGTTTCGCCTGCAAAGCCGCGCCAGCGCCGCGGGCGCGGCGCAGGAGGATCTGGTGACCCGGCGCGGACATATGCGCCTGTCGGCGCACCGCGCGGGTGAGGATGCGTTCCTGTGGCGCTATGAATCCTCCGCCGATCGTCCGCCGCCCGGCGCGGACCCGGTGCCGCTGCCGATGCTGACCGTCGGGCGCAAGGACACCGTGCTGTTCATGAATGCCGCCGCGCGCCAGCTTGTGGGGGAGCGCGTGCGCACGCTGGAGCGGCTGTGCCCGGCCCTGCCGCTGCGCTCGGGGCAGGTCAACCCGATCCTGACGCGGGACGGGGTGATCGCCTGTCTGGTCGTGGAGCTGGAGGGGATGGCGGGCCGGCGCGAGGTGTTCCTGCTGCCGGATATGGCCGCGCCGGAATGCCAGGCCGATGGCTGGCCCCTGTTCGACGATCTGCCGGTGCCGCTGCTCAAGCTGGGGCGCGATGGAACGGTGCAGATGTCGAACCTTCCGGCGCGCGACCTGCTTGGGGTCGGAAACTGCGCGGGCAAGGCGCTTGGAGAGTTGATGGAAGGGCTGGGGCGGTCGATCTCGGACTGGCTGGACGATGCCGCGGCCGGGCGCGGAACCGTTCATTCGGAGTTCATGCGCATCCGCCGCGACGACAAGGAAGTGTTCGCGCAGGTCACGCTGAACCGTGTGATCGAAGAGGGCGAAACCGTTCTGATCGCGGTGCTGAGCGACGCCACCAAGCTGAAATCGCTGGAGGCGCAATTCGTGCAGAGCCAGAAAATGCAGGCCATCGGGCAGCTGGCCGGTGGGGTGGCGCATGATTTCAACAATCTGCTGACCGCGATTTCGGGGCATTGCGACCTGCTGTTGCTGCGCCACGATCAGGGCGACCCGGATTATGCCGATCTGATGCAGATCGGCCAGAACGCCAACCGCGCCGCCGCGCTGGTGAATCAGCTTCTGGCCTATTCGCGCAAGCAGACGCTGCGCCCGCAGATCATGGATCTGCGCGACATGCTGGCCGACCTGACCCATCTGCTGAACCGGCTGGTGGGCGAAAAGGTGAGCCTGACGCTGAGCCACGATCCGTTGCTGGCCACCATCCGGGCCGACAAGCGGCAGCTGGAACAGGTGCTGATGAACCTTGTGGTGAATGCCCGCGACGCCATGCCGGAGGGCGGAGATATCCGCATCGTCACCGAGAACCTGACCCTCGAGACGCCGCTGCGCCGCGACCGGGCCGTGGTGGCGCCGGGGCGGTACGTGTCGGTCAAGGTGATCGACGCCGGAACCGGAATCGCGGCGGACAAGCTGCAAAAGATATTCGAACCGTTCTACACGACCAAGCGCACCGGCGAAGGCACGGGGCTGGGCCTGTCTACGGCCTATGGAATCATCAAGCAGACCGGCGGCTTCATCTTCGTGGACAGCGCACCGGGAGAGGGGGCGACCTTTCAGCTGCTTTTGCCGGTGCACGATATCCCGCAGCAGCCCGCGCCCGAACCCGAGGCCAGCGATGCCGGCCAGGGCCGGGCCGATGGCGTGGTTCTGCTGGTCGAGGACGAGGCCCCGGTGCGCGCCTTTGCCAGCCGCGCGCTGCAATTGCGCGGCTTTACCGTGCTCGAGGCGGACTCGGCCGAAGCCGCGCTGGAGTTGCTGGACGATCCGGACCTGAAGGTGGATGTCTTTGTCAGCGACGTGGTCATGCCGGGAATCGACGGGCCGAGCTGGGTGCAACAGGCGTTGCGGGACCGGCCGGGGGTGCATGTGGTGTTCGTGTCCGGCTATGCCGAGGAAACCTTTGCGGATACGCAGACCGCGATCCCGAACTCGGTGTTCCTGCCCAAGCCCTTTTCGCTGACCGAACTGACCGAAACCGTACAGCGGCAAATGGCGTAAGCCTGCGCGGGGCTGCCGTTATCCGGCACAGCGCCGGGCGGTTGCGGGCGGCGGAGTGCCGGGAGGCGAAACCGACCGCCGCCACACGGATCGGACTCAGGCGACGGGCAGGGGGCGATAGCGGCCGTTGGGGCCGATCCCGTTCCACAGGGTGAATTCGTCGGCGCATTTGCGATGCAGTTTGGCGCGCGTGGCGTCCGACAGGTCCAGCGGCAGGGCGGGCGAGGCGTTTTCCTGCGCGGTGTCGAACCCGATCCCGAGCCGGTCCTGGAGGAAGGCGCGCAGCCCCTCCTGATCCTCGTAGCGGAACAGATGCGTGACGGCGGTGCCGTTTTTCTGCGGCTCCAGGAACTTGGCCTGCGATCCGACATTGGCGAAGGAGGGTTTGTCGCCCCGCGTATAGGCCTCGACGAAGTCGTCGAACCCGATCCCGTGGGTCGAATTGCGCTGCCCCTTCATGAAGGGGCGGCGGCGATAGCGGAACCAGCTTCCCAGCCAGTCCTCGGGCTCGCGCATGACGGCCACCACATCGAGCGGCGTGCCGATGAATTTTTCGAGCGCGGGGCGAAAGAAGCGGTTGTAGCGGAACACCGGCGCGTGTTTCAGTTCGGGCGGATCGCTGATCACCATCGCGGCATACGGCGCAAGCGCCGCCTGATAGGCGGTGGTCCCGGTCTTGGGCACGGAAAGCAAAACCAGCTTTGCCTTTGAAAACACTAACATTTCAACCCTCGTTGCGTTGCTGCCCGCCGGTGATCCGGTGGGCGTAAACTACTTGTTAATCCATACGGGCAAAAGTGGCGTTGGAAAGAATTTTCTTGAAATGTTCTCTCTTTGTCTTCATACGGATGAGAACAAGAGGTGAACGAACGCAGCGATTGCCGCCCGAAACCGGGTGTGAAATAAGGGACCAGAACAATGGCAACGGCAGATCTTTTGACAATGGACAGCAAGAAGAACGCGGACAAGCAAAAGGCGCTGGACAGCGCCCTTGCGCAGATCGAACGGCAGTTCGGCAAAGGGTCGATCATGAAGCTGGGCGGCGACAACCCGGTGCAGGATATCGAGGCGACCTCGACCGGCTCTCTGGGGCTGGATATCGCGCTCGGGATCGGCGGGTTGCCCAAGGGCCGCATCATCGAGATTTATGGCCCCGAAAGCTCGGGCAAGACGACGCTGACCCTGCATTGCGTCGCCGAGGAACAGAAAAAGGGCGGCGTCTGCGCCTTTGTGGATGCCGAACACGCGCTCGACCCGATCTATGCCCGGAAACTGGGCGTCGATCTGGACGAGTTGCTGATTTCGCAGCCCGACACCGGCGAGCAGTCGCTGGAGATCGTGGACACGCTGGTGCGCTCGGGGGCGGTCAGCATGATCGTGGTCGATTCGGTGGCCGCGCTGACCCCGAAATCCGAACTCGAGGGCGACATGGGCGACAGCAATGTCGGCGTGCAGGCCCGTTTGATGAGCCAGGCGATGCGCAAGCTGACCGGCTCGATCAGCCGCAGCAAGTGCACGGTGATCTTCATCAACCAGATCCGCATGAAGATCGGCGTGATGTTCGGCAGCCCCGAAACCACCACGGGGGGCAATGCGCTGAAGTTCTACAGCTCGGTGCGGATGGACATTCGCCGCATCGGATCGGTCAAGGACCGCGACGAGGTGGTCGGCAACCAGACCCGCGTGAAAGTGGTGAAGAACAAGGTGGCGCCGCCCTTCAAGCAGGTCGAATTCGACATCATGTATGGCGAGGGGATCTCCAAGACCGGCGAATTGCTGGATCTCGGGGTCAAGGCCGGTGTGGTCGACAAATCCGGCAGCTGGTTCAGCTATGGCGACGAGCGGATCGGGCAGGGGCGTGAAAACGCCAAGACCTTCCTCAAGGAAAACCCGCGCATCGCGCTGGACATCGAGGACAAGATTCGCGCCGCGCACGGGCTGGAATTCGACATGCCCGAGGACGCGGGCGGAGAGGATGGGGATATCCTCGAAGCGTGATCGCGCGGATTTGTGACGGGACAGGGAAACCCGGGCTATGACGGCCCGGGTTTTTTCTTGCGGTGGACACCGGAAGGCGGCGCGGATAAACCGGCACAACACAAGGCCACAACGCCCTGAAAAGAGACCCAGATGCCCACGCTGAACGACATTCGATCCACCTTTCTGAATTTCTTCGACAAGAACGACCACCAGATCGTGGACAGCAGCCCGCTGGTGCCGCGCAACGACCCGACGCTGATGTTCACCAATTCGGGGATGGTTCAGTTCAAGAACCTGTTCACCGGGGTCGAGCATCGCGACTATACCCGCGCCACCACCAGCCAGAAATGCGTGCGCGCGGGCGGCAAGCACAACGACCTGGACAATGTGGGCTATACCGCGCGCCACCACACGTTTTTCGAGATGCTGGGGAATTTCAGCTTTGGCGATTATTTCAAGGAACAGGCGATTCCCTATGCGTGGGATCTGCTGACCAGGGATTTCGGCCTGAACAAGGACAAGCTGCTGGTCACCGTCTTTCACACCGATGACGAGGCGGCGGATATCTGGAAGAAATATGCCGGGCTGAGCGATGACCGGATCATCCGCATCGACAGCGACGACAATTTCTGGTCGATGGGCGCGACCGGCCCCTGCGGCCCCTGCACCGAGATTTTCTACGATCACGGCCCGTCGATCTGGGGCGGCCCTCCGGGCAGTGCGGAAGAGGATGGCGACCGGTTCATCGAGATCTGGAACCTCGTTTTCATGCAGAACGAGCGGTTCGAGGATGGCAGCATGCGCGCGCTCGACATGCAGTCGATCGACACCGGCATGGGGCTGGAGCGGATCGGGGCGCTGTTGCAGGGCAAGCACGACAATTACGACACCGATCTGCTGCGCGCCCTGATCGAGGCCAGCGCGCATCTGACCAACAGCGATCCGGACGGGCCGGGCAACGTGCATCACCGGGTGATCGCGGATCACCTGCGCTCGACCTCGTTCCTGATCGCGGACGGGGTGATGCCCTCGAACGAGGGGCGGGGCTATGTGCTGCGCCGGATCATGCGCCGGGCGATGCGCCATGCGCATCTGCTGGGCGCGCAGGATCCGGTGATGTACCGGCTGGTGCCCGCGCTGGTGACGCAGATGGGGCAGGCCTATCCCGAACTGGGCCGTGCGCAGGCATTGATCGAGGAAACGCTGAAGCTGGAGGAAACCCGGTTCCGCCAGACGCTGGAGCGCGGTTTGCGCCTGCTGGACGATGCGCTGGACAAGCTGCCCGACGGTGCGCCGCTGCCGGGGGAAACGGCGTTCAAACTGTATGACACATACGGATTTCCGCTGGACCTGACGCAGGATGCGCTGCGTGAACAGGGGCGCAGCGTGGATGTGGCGGGCTTCGATGCCGCCATGGCCGAACAGAAGGCCAAGGCGCGTGCGGCGTGGTCGGGCTCGGGCGAGACGGCGGATGCCTCGATCTGGTTCGACATTGCCGAGCATAAGGGCACCACGGATTTCCTGGGCTACGATACCGAAGTCGCCGAAGGGCAGATCGCCGCGCTGGTGCAATCGGGCAAGGCGGTGGACAAGGCCGCCAAGGGGCAGGAGGTGCAGATCGTCCTGAACCAGACGCCGTTTTATGCCGAATCGGGCGGTCAGGTGGGCGATACGGGCCTTCTGAAAACCGAAACCGGCGCGGCGCGCGTGTCGGACACGAAAAAGGTGGCCGGGGTCTTCATCCATTTCGCCGAAGTGACCGAGGGCGAGATCGTCAGCGGGGATGCTGCGCAGCTTGAGGTGGATCACGCCCGCCGCAGCGCCATTCGGGCCAACCATTCGGCCACGCATCTCTTGCACGAGGCGCTGCGCGAAACGCTTGGCGATCACGTGGCGCAGCGCGGCAGCCTGAACGCGCCGGATCGCCTGCGCTTCGATTTCAGCCATGCCAAGGCGCTGAGCGCTGCGGAACTGGCGCAGGTCGAGCAGGACGTGAACAGCTATATCCGCCAGAACGAGCCGGTCGATACCCGGATCATGACGCCCGACGATGCGCGCGAACTGGGCGCGCAGGCGCTGTTCGGCGAGAAATACGGCGACGAGGTGCGTGTCGTGTCGATGGGCAAGCAGGACGGCTCGGGTAAGGGGCTGGACGGGCGGACCTATTCGCTGGAACTGTGCGGCGGCACCCATGTGAAGCAGACCGGCGATATCGGCAGCTTTGTGGTGACCGCCGATCAGGCGTCGAGCGCGGGCGTGCGCCGGATCGAGGCGCTGACCGGGCAGGCCGCGATGGATTACCTGAGCGCGCAGGCGCAACGGGTGGATGCGCTGGCCGGTGAGTTGAAAACCCGGCCCGAGGATCTGATCGACCGGGTCAAGGCGCTGCTGGACGAGCGCAAGGCGCTGAGCAACGAAGTGGCGCAGTTGCGCCGCGAACTGGCCATGGCCGGCGGGGCCGGGCAGGGCGAAGGCCCGCAGGCCAAGGACATTGCCGGCGTCAGGTTCATGGCGCAGGTGTTGCAGGGCGTGTCGGGCAAGGACCTGCCCGCGCTGATCGACGAACACAAGGCGCGGCTCGGCTCGGGCGCGGTGCTGCTGATTGCGGATACGGGCGGCAAGGCCGCCGTTGCGGCCGGGGTCACGCAGGATCTGACCGGCCGGGTTTCGGCGGTCGATCTGGTCAGGGCGGCGGTGGCCAAACTGGGCGGCAAGGGCGGCGGTGGCCGCCCGGACATGGCGCAGGGCGGCGGCAAGGATACCGCCAATGCCGAGGCCGCGATTGCCGCCGCCGAATCCGTGCTGGCAGGATAAGGACAGACCGGTATGGCGGCCTATCTCATCGCGCGGATCACGGTGACCGACCCCGAGGATTACCAGACCTATGCCAGCCAGACCGTGGCGCTGGCCGAAAAGGCCGGCGGGCGGTTTCTGGTCAAGGGCGGGGCGCAATCCTTTGTCGAAGGCGAGGGGCCGGAGCGCCACGTGCTGATCGAGTTCCCGAGCCGGGACATGGCGCTGGCCTGGTACAATTCGCCGGAATACCAGGAGATTTTACCCATCGCCCTGCGCAGTTCGCAGCGTGATATCGTCGTCGTCGAAGGAGTTTGACCATGCCCGCCTTGTGGATTGCCCATGTCAGCGTCACCGATGAAGAGGCCTATGGCAAATACGCCAAGCTGGCCGGACCCGCGATTGCCAAGCATGGCGGCGCGTTCATCGCCCGTGGCGGGCGTTACGTGCAACTCGAGGGCAAGGATCGCCCGCGCAACGTGGTGGCGAAATTCCCCAGCGTCGAGGCCGCCGAAACCTGCTATCACAGCCCCGAATACCAGGAGGCGCTGAGCCATGCGCGCGGCGCGTCCGAGCGGGAATTGCTGATCGTCGAGACCAGCGAGTAAACTGCCGAAAGCACGGGTCGGGTGCCGCATTCGCCCGAATAACGCCGAAGGCGCCGGGCGAGCGCCTGCCCGTTCCGGCGGGCTGGCGCTTTGGCCCGGACAGCGCATCTAATTCAACGCGGATGTATTTGGCACGATAAATCGCGGTGCCCCGGCGGTGCTGCGCCATCCCACGGGCAGGCGCGCGCCCGTGGGACGGTTTGGTTTGTGCGCTTACCCCGCCTTGGCGGCGCGTTTGCGTTCGTGCGGGTCGAGGTGGCGTTTGCGCAGGCGGATGGCGTTCGGCGTGACCTCGACCAGCTCGTCGTCGTCGATATAGGCGATGGCCTCTTCGAGACACATGGTGATGGGCGTGGTCAGGCGCACGGCCTCGTCGGTGCCCGAGGCGCGCACGTTGGTCAGTTTCTTGCCCTTGAGCGGGTTCACCTCGAGGTCGTTTTCACGGCTGTGTTCACCGATGATCATGCCCTGATAGACCTTTTCCTGCGCGCCGATGAACATGCGGCCGCGATCTTCGAGGTTCCACAGGGCGTAGGCCACCGATTCACCGTCTTCCATGGAAATCAGGACACCCGCGCGGCGGCCCGGAATGGGGCCCTTGTGCGGGGCCCAGCCGTGAAAGACGCGGTTCAGGACGCCGGTGCCGCGCGTGTCGGTCAGGAATTCGCCCTGATAGCCGATCAGCCCGCGCGAGGGCACATGCGCGATGATGCGGGTCTTGCCCGCCCCGGCGGGGCGCATTTCGACCAGTTCGCCCTTGCGCGCGCCGGTGATCTTTTCGATGACCGCGCCGGAATAGTCGTCATCGACGTCGATGGTGACCTCTTCGATGGGTTCCAGTTTCTGGCCGTTTTCGTCCTCGCGCATCAGCACGCGGGGGCGGGAAATGGACAGTTCGAACCCTTCGCGGCGCATGTTTTCGATCAGCACGCCCATCTGCAATTCGCCGCGGCCCGCCACCTCGAACGCCTCGCCGCCCGGCGTGTCGGTGATGCGGATGGCGACGTTGGATTCGGCCTCTTTCATCAGGCGGTCGCGGATGACGCGGCTTTGCACCTTCTTGCCGTCGCGCCCCGCCAGCGGGCTGTCGTTGATGCCGAAGGTGACCGAGATGGTCGGCGGGTCGATGGGTTGCGCTTCGAGCGGCTCTTCGACCGCCAGCGCGCAGATCGTGTCGGCCACGGTGGCCTTCTGCATGCCCGCAAGGCTGACGATATCGCCGGCCTCGGCCTCGTCGATGTCCTGCTGCGAGAGGCCGCGGAAGGCGCGGATCTTGGTGACGCGGAACTGTTCGATCTTCTGGCCGATGCGCGAGATCGCCTGCACCGTCTGGCCCACCTTGAGGCGGCCGGTTTCGACGCGGCCCGTCAGGATGCGGCCCACGAAGGGATCGGCGCTGAGCGTGGTGGCCAGCATGCGGAAATCGTCGTCGAGCCGGGCCTGCTGACGCGGGGCGGGGACGTGGTTGACGATCAGGTCGAACAGCGCCGAGAGATCCTTGCGCGGGCCGTCCAGCTCGTGATCGGCCCAGCCCGAGCGGCCCGAGGCGTACATATGCGGGAAATCGAGTTGGTCGTCATTGGCGTCGAGGCTGGCGAAGAGGTCGAAACATTCGTCCAGCGCGCGGTCGGGTTCGGCATCGGGTTTGTCGACCTTGTTCAGCACCACGATCGGGCGCAGGCCCAGCGCCAGTGCCTTGGAGGTGACGAATTTGGTCTGCGGCATCGGGCCTTCGGCGGCATCGACCAGCAGAACCACGCCATCGACCATCGACAGGATGCGCTCGACCTCGCCGCCGAAATCGGCGTGACCGGGGGTGTCGACGATGTTGATGCGGGTGCCTTTCCATTCGACGCTGGTGGCCTTGGCGAGGATGGTGATCCCGCGTTCGCGCTCCAGGTCGTTGGAGTCCATGGCGCGCTCATCCACGGCCTGATTGGCGCGGAAGGCGCCCGATTGCTTGAGAAGCTCGTCCACAAGCGTGGTCTTGCCGTGGTCGACGTGAGCGATGATCGCGATGTTGCGCAGGTCCATATGCGGAGGGTCCTCGTGTTTCCTGCGTGCCGCCTATACCGGGGGGCGAAGAAATACCAGAGGCAAAGCGGCGTGTTTTTCAGGGGCGCAGGCGGATCATTGCGGGGCCGAGCGGACGGATATGCGCGCCTGCGCCGATCTTGAACCGGGCGAGGCCGGGAGAGCCATGCGTGTCCACATGGCCGAGGTCCAGCCGGGCAAAGCCGCGCCCGGCCAGATCGCTGGCGGCGTGCCACAGGATCAGGTGATGGGCCGAGAGGGCGCGGCCCTGCGCGCCGCTCCAGCCGATGTGATAGGTGGCGGCGGGCGGGTGCAGCAGCGTCAGCATGAAGGCCACGGTCTGGCCCTTGTTCCGTGCAAGGTAGAGCCGGGTGGCCTGCGGGGCGGTTGTGGCCCAGGCATGGGTAAAGGCCGGGGGCAGGGCGGCATAGCGGCGGGTACGGCGTTGCGCGAGCTCCTGCCCGAGCAGGTCATCGTCGCGGGCCGGATCGAAGGGGCGGGCGTGGACCGTCAGGCCGCTGGCCTGCGCGCGGCGCAGGCGGTTGCGCCATTTGCCGTGTTGCGCGGCCAGTCGGGCGGATTGCGTCGGCAAAAGGTCCAGTTCGGCCACGTATTGCGGCGTCATCAGCGCGCGATAGCCCAAGGGGCGGAACAGGGCGGCGTCTTGCGGGCTGTCGGGGCTGGCCAGCCACAGGGCGCGGCCCGGTTGCGACGCGGGCAGGTGGCGCAGCGCCTCGATACGCGCCGCGGTGTCGGTGTCGGCCTGCCAGACGGGGCCACGCGGCAGCCAGTCGAGGCAGAGTGGGCCGAAGCGGCGGCGGACGATCTGCACCTGTCCGATGTCACCCCCATCCCGGCGCATTGCGAGCCGCCGCGCAGTGCCCCCCAGTGCCTTCACCGTCGCACCGTAAAGCGGGTGCTGTTGCAGGGCACATGCGGCCAGGGCCGGAACATCCGGGGACAGGGTGGCAATCTCCATGCCCGCATTAACCGGATGACAACCTAATGTGGGGTTAATGGGAGAATGAGAGCAAAGGAAAAACCGGTTCTGGGTGTCGATGCGCCCCCGGCGCGGCCCACGGTGCTGGCGGCCTTCCTGCTGGCGGTGGTATTGTCCGCGCCGGTGGGATTGGGGCTGACATTGCTGGACTGGCTGGTTCTGACCTGAAAACGGCCACCCGAGGGGTGGCCGCCGATCCCTGAGAGGGGAGAGTCGATCAGAACGGGATTTCGTCGTCGATGTCGCGCGACGGGCCACCCGAAGGGCCACCGGACGGGCCGCTGCTGCCGCCGTAATCCCCGCCGCCATAATCGCCACCGCCATAGCCGCCGCCACCCTGGCCGCCGCCGTATCCACCGCCGCCGCCACCGCCGTCGCGGCTGTCGAGGAAGGTCATTTCACCGGCATAGGGGCGCAGGACGACTTCGGTCGAGTAGCGATCCTGCCCGGACTGGTCCTGCCATTTGCGGGTTTCCAGCTTGCCCTCGATATAAACCTTGGAGCCCTTGCGCAGGTATTGTTCGGCCAGACGCACGAGCGCTTCGTTGAAAATGGCGACGGTGTGCCATTCGGTGCGTTCGCGGCGTTCGCCGGTGTTGCGGTCTTTCCATGTTTCCGAGGTGGCGATGCGCAGGTTGCACACCTTGCCGCCGTTCTGGAATGTCCGCACCTCGGGGTCGCGGCCCAGATTGCCGATGAGAATTACCTTGTTGACTGAACCGGCCATCGCGGACCTCCTTGCAGGTATCTTGGTGTTCGTTGCTTTCCGGGTTACACCATCGCACGTACATGAAGAAAAGCCTAAAATGCACGGAAAATTCAGAGTGTTCCCGTCAGATGCGCGTTTTATCTCGTCTTGGAACTGGAAATCCCGTCCGATTTGGGTATATTGCGCGCGGATTTGATGGTCCGAGGGAAGGTGACGGTATGAAGGCTATTGCGACAGCAGTGGCTGTGATCGGTCTGATGACGCCGGTGACAGCCAGGGCAGATATTCTCTCCACCAAGAGCCGCAGCAATCTGTTCAGTTCGCAGGTCAAGGTTCTGGATACCCGCGCCAGGCAGCAATACAACAATTCGGTCCGGTTGCAGCCGCAGAAGGTGAGCACGCCCACCAAGTGGGGCACGGCCTCGACCAGGTCCTATAACGGTAAATACCGTGGCCAGTATCTGCAAATGGCCAAGGATGCCGCACGCCGTCATGGCGTGCCTGAGGATTTGTTCCTGCGCCTCGTGCAGCAGGAATCGGGCTGGAACGCCGGGGCGCGCTCGCACAAGGGGGCGATCGGGCTGGCGCAGCTGATGCCGGGCACGGCGCGGGTGCTGCGGGTGAATCCGCACGATCCCTATGAAAACCTCGAAGGCGGGGCGCGGTATCTGGCCGAACAGTACCGCACGTTCCGCTCGTGGCGACTGGCGCTGGCGGCGTATAATGCCGGGCCTGCGGCGGTCGAGAAATACGGCGGCGTGCCGCCCTACAAGGAAACGCGCAATTACGTGCGGATCATCTGGGGCAGCTGAGGCGCGAGGCGCGGCGATCAGGCCGCGAATCCGATCTTGTAGAGATGAATTTCGTCTGCCGGGTGCCGCCCGGCATTCACCAGCGTTCCGTTGTGGTGATTGTAAAGCGTGCGCCAGTAGGGCTGGATGATGACCCCTTCGTCACGCAGCAGGGTTTCGATCTGCGCCATTACCGGGCGGCGGGTGTCGGCATCCGACAGCGCCATCGCCTGATCGAGCAATTCATCGAAACGGGGATTGGCAAAGCCGGTTTCGTTCCATGCCCCGTCCGAGCGGTAGGCGAGGCTGAGCGCCTGTACCGCCAGCGGGCGGTGATTCCACTGGGTCAGGGAAAAGGGAAAGCTCTGCCAGTCGGACCAGAAGAGCGTGCCGGGCAGGATGGTCCGGCGCACGGGGATACCGGCATCGCGCAGTTGCACGGCCACCGCATCGCCGGTGTTGCGCTGCCATTCGTCGTCGAGCGTGACAAGCTCGTGTTCATAATCGTGCAGCCCGGCCTTGATCATCTCGGCGCGGGCGGTGGCCGGGTCATAGGCCGGTGGGCCGATATCGGCATAGGCGGGGTGAATCGGGCAGACATGGTGATTGGCCGCGACCAGACCGCGCCCGGCATAGCCGAGTTCGAGGCAGATTCCGTTGTCTACGGCCAAGGCCAGCGCGCGGCGCACGGCGGCGGTTTCATAGGGGCGGCGGCCCTCTTCGGTTTCGGTCTGCTGATGGGTGCGGATCACCACCGTGGCCGAACTGTCGGTTTCGGTGCGGGTCCAGCCGGTTTCGTCCATGACCTCCAGAAAATCGCCGACGGTTTCGTACAGCATATCGACCTCGTCGGCGCGGGCGGCGGCGATCCAGTTCGACGGGTCGGTGCCGAAGTCGATGAATTCCACCCGGTCCAGATACGGCCCGCCATAGACGGCGGTTCCCCACCAGTCATGCTCGGGGTGGCGTTCCAGAATGCAGCGCTCGCCGGGGATCAGGCTGACCGGGCGGAACGGCCCGGTGCCGATGCCATGCGCGAACGGGTCGCCGCCGTCATAGCTGTGATGGGTGACGGCGGCGGGGTAATCGGCAAGGTTGGCGATCAGCGCGATATCCGGGCGGTCGAGGGTCAGGTCGACCGTCAGATCGCCCGTCACCTGCACCGCGCCGTCGCGGGCCTGCCCGGTGTCCCGGTCGATCAGCCCGGCGAGACGGGTGGCCATGGAGTTGCCGGACAGGGCGGTGTCGCACCAGCGCGCGATGTTGCGGGCCACGTCGCGGGCGGTGAAGGGATCGCCGTTGTTCCATGTCACGCCGCCGCGCAGGTGCAGGCGATAGGCGGTGGCGTCCTCGTTGACCTCCCACCTTTCCAGTAGCATGCCGCGAAAACTGCCGTCGCGGTTGTATTCGACAAGGTATTCCAGAAAGCCGCGGGTCAGGTTGCCCATTTCGCTCCAGTCATAGGTGCGGGGGTCTTTCAGGGATTTGACGTTCTGCTGGATGCGCAGGGTGCCGCCCTGCCTGATCGCCGGATCGGTGCGGGCCGGTGCGGGCAGGCCGGCCAGGGCGCAGGCGGTGGCGGCCGTAAGGCCCAGCGAGGTCGCGCGGCTCAGGAATTCGCGCCGGTCCATCCGTCCCCTCGTCAGGTCGCGCGCAAGGCCGGGGGCCGCAGGGTGCAAGCGATTGGAACGGTGAAAAAATCTGGACATGCGCGGCGCTTTCGGTTGGTCAACGGGGCATTCGTCCAACGCATTACACATGCGCCCCGTTTCAAGATCAACCCATATGGCGCGAGGGACCGGGGGCAATGCCCGTGCGCGGCGCAACGCCCGGTTGAGCCGCCGCTGGCTGGGTCTGTGCCTTACGGCGCAGGGCGGTCGGCGTCAGCCCGGTATGATGCTGCACGAAGCGGGAAAAATAGGCGGCGCTGCGAAATCCCAGCATGGCTGCGATCTGCTTGAACGGCTGGTCCCCGGTTTCCAGCAGGACGCGGGCCTCGTGAAGGCTGCGCTGCGTCAGCAGTTTCGAGGCGCCGAGCCCGGCGCAGCCTTGGCAGGTGCGGGTCAGATGGGTTGGCGTCACGCCAAGGGCACGGGCATAGTCGGCCATCGGCTTGCCGGTCCTGTAATCGCGTTCGATCAGCGCGGCATAGGCGGTGACCAGACGCTGCGCCGCCGTGGGACGGGCAGGGCGGTCATCGGTATGGTTGATCATCGTGCGCCGCAGCCAGACCGACAAAAGCGCGGCATGGGCGGTCATCGCCTCGTCAAGGAACGGGCGGGCGGTGTTCTGTTCGCGCTGCATCGCGTCGAGGATCGCGGTCAGTTCCGCCTGGGCCTGCACGTCGCGCAGGCGCAGGTGTTGCGGCTCGTCGGGCATCAGGGCCGCGCCTCCGGGGGGAATCTCGCAAACCAGACCAAACCCCTGCCGCCCCACATCCAGCGCAAACAGCGTGCCCGCCGGAATGACCAGCGCGTTGTGAACCCCGACGCCACGGCGCACCCCGCCGATCAGCGCACGCCCCTGACCGCGCGTGATCCAGATCAGCGCGTGATGCGGGCAGCTATGGGGAAGCTCGGCCTGCCACGGCCCGGCAGGCGACCATTGGGCCAGGGTGGAAAGGCGCGGGTAGGTTGATGGCATGGCATGGCCCGAGATTGCGCTGTTTTGACAAGCGTAACGTCAGGAATGCCCGAAAGTCAGGGGGAAAGATTGGAAAATCTACAATATCGCGGCGTCGATCGCCTGCCAGGTCCGCATGCGCGAGCGAAACCATGTGCGCTGGCGCTTGGCGAACTGGCGCGTCGCGATGGTGGCGGCCTCGCGCGCCTGATCGAGTGTCATCTCTCCGCGCAGGTGGGCGATCAGTTCCGGCGCTCCGATGGCTTTGGCCGAAAGCAGCGACGGGGTCCAGCCGGGCAGGTTGGCGCGCGCTTCCTCCAGCGCGCCCTGATCGAGCATCCGGTCGAACCGGCGGGCGATCCGGGCATTGAGCCAGTCCTTGTCAGCCCCGACGATCAGCGCGGTGCACTCCGACAAGGGCAGCAGCGGCGGCGGCGTATCGTCCTGCCAGTCTGCCAGCCCGCGCCCGGTGGTTTGCAGCACCTCCCACGCGCGTTGCACGCGCATCGGGTTTCGCGTGTCGATCCGGGCGCGGGTGGCGGCGTCGATCTCCGCCAGAAGCGCCTCGATCCCCTCCTGTGCCATGCGCTCGTTGGCGTCGGCGCGCACGGTTTCGGGGGTTGAGGGAATATCGGCCAGCCCTTCGGTCAGGGCCGAAAAATACAGCCCCGTGCCGCCGACGATAATCGGGCGCGCGCCGCCCTGCAAAAGCGGGGCGACATCGCGCAGCCAGTGCCCGACGGAATAGTCGGCATCCCCCGGAACATGCCCGTACAGCGCATGGGGGGCCTGCGCTTCGTCCTCGGGCGAGGGGCGGGCCGTCAGGATGCGCCAGTTGTCGAACACCTGAATCGCGTCGGCATTGACGATCACGCCCCCCGATTGCGCCGCGATGCGCAGCGCAAGGGCGGATTTACCGCTGGCCGTGGGGCCAGCGATCAGGACGGGCCTGTCGGGGGGTATGTCGGGCAGGGTGCGCATCGCCCTGTCAGATAGGCGAAAACCGCCCCGCATGCGAGGGGGGAGGGAACGAATGTCGGCGGCGAACCGTTTCTGAGATTGAACCTTGCGGGGTTTTCCTACATTTTGCGCGCGATTGCGAAGCGGCTCACAAGGATTTGCCCATGTCCGACACGGATTCCCCCAAAACCAAGTTCAATCGCGTCATGCTGAAGATTTCGGGTGAGGCGTTAATGGGGGATCAGGGCTATGGGTTGCATCCGCCGACGGTCGAGCGGATCGCGCGCGAGGTCAAATCGGTTCACGACATGGGCGTCGAAATCTGCATGGTCATCGGCGGCGGCAACGTGTTTCGCGGCCTGGCGGGCAGCGCACAGGGGATGGAGCGGACGACCGCCGACTACATGGGCATGCTGGCCACGGTGATGAACGCGCTGGCCATGCAGAGCGCTCTGGAAAAGCTGGGCGTGTTCACCCGCGTGATCAGCGCCATCCGCATGGACGAGGTCGCCGAGCCCTATATCCGCCGCCGCGCGGTGCGCCACCTCGAGAAAAAGCGCGTCTGCATCTTTGCGGCGGGCACCGGCAACCCCTATTTCACCACCGATACGGCGGCCACGCTGCGCGCCAATGAAATGGCCTGCGAAGCGATCTTCAAGGGCACCAAGGTGGACGGCGTCTATGACAAGGACCCGATGAAGTTCGACGATGCCAAGCGCTTTGACAGCGTGACCTATGACGAGGTTCTGGCCCGGCATCTGAACGTGATGGACGCCAGCGCCATCGCGCTTGCGCGCGACAACAACCTGCCGATCATCGTCTTCAGTCTGGACGAACCGGGCGGGTTCAAGGGTATCCTGGCCGGAGAGGGCACCTATACAAAGGTCCATGGCTGAGGCTAAACAGGCATAACACACGCGAGACCCGCGAGAAGGAAGACGACTATGGCTGATGAATTCATCCTCGATACCGACGATCTGCAACGGCGCATGGAAGGCGCGATGACCGCGCTGCGCAGCGAGTTTTCCTCGCTGCGGACGGGCCGGGCCTCGGCCAGCATGCTGGAACCCGTCATGGTGGATGCCTATGGCCAGCCGACCCCGGTCAACCAGGTCGGCACCGTGAACGTTCCCGAGCCGCGCATGGTGACGATCAATGTCTGGGACAAGGGCCTTGTGGGCAAGGTGGAAAAGGCGATCCGCGAAAGCGGCCTCGGCATCAACCCGCAGCTGAACGGCACGATCATCATGCTGCCGATCCCCGAACTGAACGAGGAACGGCGCAAGGAACTGACCAAGGTCGCCGCGCAATATGCCGAACACGCCCGCGTGGCCGTGCGCAACGTGCGCCGCGACGGGATGGACCAGATCAAGAAGGCCAAGGCCGACGGCATGTCGGAGGACGACCAGAAGTTCTGGGAAACCGAGGTGCAGGATCTGACCAACACGTTCATCGGTCATGTCGACGAGGCACTGGAGGCCAAGCAGGCCGAGATCATGCAGGTCTGAGACAAGCGAGGCGCCAAATGGCCCGGAACACCCCCCTGACTGGCGGTCCGCGCCATGTTGCGATCATCATGGACGGTAATGGACGTTGGGCGCAGGCCCGCGGGCGTCCCCGCCTGTTCGGGCATCATGCCGGGGCGCGGCGGGTACGCGAGATCGTCAGCTCCTGCCCCGATCTCGGGGTCGATTACCTGACGATCTTCGCCTTCTCGACTGAGAACTGGAAGCGCACCCAGACCGAGGTCGCCGGGCTGATGGCGCTGTTCCGGCGCTATATCCTCAAGGAAATGCAGGAATTCGTAAAGGAAAACGTGCGCGTGCGCTTCATCGGCGACCGCCAGCGGCTGGACAAGTCCCTTCAGGCCCTGATGGACGAAACCGAGCAGATGACCAGCGTCTGCACCGGGCTGAACCTGACCATCGCCCTGAATTACGGCGGGCGCGACGAGGTGGCCCGCGCCACAAGGCGGCTGGCGCAGGATGTGGCCGACGGGCGGCTGGACCCGGCTGCGGTCGATCAGGAAACCCTGCCGAAATACCTGGACACCTGCGTTTTGCCCGATCCCGATCTGGTGATCCGCACCAGCGGCGAGGCGCGGATATCGAACTTCCTGCTGTGGCAGTCGGCCTATTCGGAATACGAATTCATCGACACGCTGTGGCCGGATTTTACCCGCGAGATATTCACCGATGTGCTGCGCGGCTACGGGGCGCGCGACCGGCGCTTCGGGGCGGTGAACGGATGAGCGCACCGGCGCAATGGCACGATCTGGCGCCGCGCGTCCTGTCGGGCGTGGCGATGGCCGTGGCCGGGGCCGCCGCCGTTTGGGCCGGGGGCTGGGTTTTCACGATTGCCGTGTGCCTGCTGGCGGGGCTGATGATCTGGGAATGCACCGGCATGTTCGGGGTGCCGGGCCGCGCCAGCCTGCCGATCCTCGGCGCGGCGACGCTGGTCGGGGCGCTGAACCTGCCGGGCATAATCGTGGCGCCGCTGCTGGTGGCGGTGGCCTTCGTCGGGGCAGGGCAGGCGGCACGCGACAAGGTGCTTTACGCGGTTTGCGTGCTTTGGGTCCTGCTGGGATGCTACATGATCGCCGTGCTGCGCAGCGATGCCGGGCTGGTCTGGGTGCTGTGGCTGGTGCTGGTCGTTGTGGTCTCGGACGTGGCCGGGTATTTCGCCGGGCGCATGTTGGGCGGGCCGAAATTCTGGCCGCGCGTCAGCCCCAAGAAAACATGGTCGGGCACCGCGGCGGGCTGGATCGGCGCGGCGGTGATCGGGTTGATCTTTGCCCTGCCCACCGGGGCGGGGTGGCTGCTGGTGCCGGTTTCGGTGCTGGTGGGATTCGCCGGACAGATGGGCGACATCGCCGAAAGCGCGGTCAAGCGGCGGGTCGGGGTCAAGGACAGTTCGGCCCTGATTCCCGGCCATGGCGGTGTGCTGGACAGGTTCGACGCCATGCTGGGCGCGGGGCTGGTGGTCATGGCCCTCTGGGCGCTGAAGCTGTTGCCGGGGCTGGCATGAAACGCATCACCATTCTGGGCGCGACGGGGTCGATCGGGCAGAACACGCTGGACCTGATCCGCAGGGATCGCGACGCTTATCAGGTGGTCGCCCTGACCGGGGGGCGCAACATCGCGCAACTGGCGCGCGACGCCATGGAGTTCGGCGCCGAAATCGCCGTCACCGCGCGTGACGACCTGCTGGATGATCTGCGCGCCGCGCTGAGCGGCAGCGCCGTCAGGGCCGCCGCGGGAGCTGGTGCCGTGGCCGAGGCGGGGGCACGCCCGGCGGATTGGGTGATGTCCGCCATCGTCGGTGCGGCGGGCTTGCCGCCGGGGCTTGCCGCGCTGGAACAGGGCGCGACGCTGGCGCTGGCCAACAAGGAAACACTGGTCGCCGCCGGACCGCTGGTCATGGAGACGGCCGCCCGGCACGGGGCGCGAATCCTGCCGGTGGACAGCGAGCATTCGGCGATCTTCCAGGCGCTGATCGGCGAAGACATCGGCGCGGTGCGCCGGGTTGTCATCACCGCCAGCGGCGGGGCTTTCCGCGACTGGCCGCTCGATGCGCTGGCGAAGGCCAGTCTCGAGCAGGCCTCGACCCATCCCAACTGGAACATGGGCCAGCGGATCACCATCGACAGCGCGTCGATGTTCAACAAGGCGCTCGAAGTCATCGAGGCGCGGGAATTCTTCGGGCTGGACCCGGCCCAGATCGAGGTTCTGGTGCATCCCGAATCCCTCGTGCATGCGCTGGTGGGGTTTTGCGACGGGGCGCTGCTGGCCCATGTCGGGCCGCATGACATGCGCCATGCCATCGGCTATGCGCTGAACTGGCCCGAACGCCGCCCGCTGCCGGTGGATGCGCTGGATCTGGCGGCCATCGGACAGCTGAATTTCCGCGCTCCCGATCCGGCGCGCTACCCGGCGCTCGGGCTGGCGCGCGAGGTGATGGAGATGCGCGGCCTGAGCGGCGCAGTGTTCAACGCCGCCAAGGAGCGCGCGCTGGATCATTTCATCGCGGGACGTATCGGTTTCCTGGACATGAGCGATGTCGTCGAAGAGGTTCTGGCCCGGCTTTCCGCCGAAAATGGCCTTATTGACGCCGGGATCACCCTTGATAGCGTGACACGGCTTGACCATCTGTCACGCAGATGCGCTGACGCCGTGGTGCAGGAACAGTGCAAGAAAACAGGATAATCGAGTGGATATTGCAGCCCTTCTGCCGCAGTTTGGCGGATTCTTCATGACCATTGTCGCCTTTGTCGTCGCCCTTTCGGTGATCGTGGCCGTACATGAATACGGCCATTACATCGTCGGCCGCTGGTCGGGGATCAAGGCCGAGGTGTTCTCGCTCGGATTCGGGCCGGTCCTGTGGTCGCGGATGGACAGGCACGGCACCCGCTGGCAGATCGCTGCGCTGCCCTTTGGCGGATTCGTCAAGTTTCTGGGCGACGCCAACGCCGCCAGCGCCAAGAACGACGAGGCCGTGGCCGAAATGCCCCCCGAGATTCGCCGTCAGACCATGCACGGGGCGCCGCTCTGGGCGCGCACGGCCACCGTTGCGGCGGGGCCGGTGTTCAATTTCGTCCTGTCGATCCTGATTTTCGCCGCCGTGATGATGACGCAGGGCAAGGTGGCCGATCCGCTGACCGTGGGCGAGTTGCGCCCGCTGCCTGGCGACGAACTGACCTTGCAGGCCGGGGACCGCCTGTTGCAGATCGAAGGGCGCGACGTGCCCGGTGCGGACGAGGACAAGACCTTCAGCGACCTGATCGACGAATTGCCGATTCGTCCGGTGCTGACCTATCAGGTCGAGCGCGACGGGCAACAGATACAGGTGCAGGGGCCCTATCCGATGCCGCCGCTGGTGGTGCAACTGGCCCCGCAATCCGCCGCCTATGACATCAGCATGCAGCCGGGCGATGTGATCACCTCGATCGATGGCACGCCCATCGCGGCGTTTTCCGAGCTCAAGGAAGTGGTCGAGGCCTCGGACGGGCGCCCCCTGGAACTGAAAGTCTGGCGCGATGGCGCAACGCTGGATTTCGTGCTCGCCCCCCGGCGGGTGGACGAGCCGCGCGCCGAGGGCGGTTTCCACACCACATGGCGCATCGGAATCGCCGGCGGTCTGGCGTTCGAGCCGGCCACCGAGGCGCTTGGCCCGGTGCAGGCCTTGGCCGGGGGCGCGATACAGGTCTGGCGCATCATCGAGGGCTCGGTTTCGGGGCTCTATCACATGGTGACGGGCGCGATCAGCAGCTGCAACATGTCCGGCCCCATCGGCATCGCCGAGGTCTCGGGCGCGATGGCCAGCCAGGGCGCGGAAAGCTTCATCTGGTTCATCGCCGTCCTGTCCGCCGCCGTGGGCTTCCTGAACCTGTTTCCCATCCCGGTGCTGGATGGCGGGCATCTGGCCTTCTACGCCTACGAGGCGGTTGCGGGCAAACCGCCCAGCGACGCCGCGCTGCGGCTGATGATGGCCATCGGCCTGACGCTGGTTCTGGGGCTGATGCTGTTCGCGCTGTTCAACGATATCTTCTGCCCCTGATGAAGCCGGGGGCAGCACTGCCGCATTTTTGCCAATTTTTGGTCCGGCTTGCCGCCACATTGGATCGTCAGTGTCGCGCTCACTCGAAGCGATTGGACAGGACCGATGCAACACATCGTCAGCGGATACCGGGGCATGAGCCTGCTTTTCGATCTCAACTGGGATCGCATCATGTATATCGGAACCATTGCGCTCGGCCTGCTGGCCGGTGGATTCGTGGGGTCTTTTCTCGGCTCGTTCTGAACGTTTCCGGCATGAGGGCGGCCAGTGTGGCATGGCCGCGCCGAGTTCAAAAATCTTGCGTTTCGCGTTTTGACAACATGCCTCATTCCAGCTACTGACATCGGACAAGAGGGATGTTGGACTGGATTGAAACACATGGCATATAAGCAGCACCGGCGCAGCCGCTACCTGACACAGCGACAGCATTTGGCGCCCGCACTGCGAAGCATCGGATTCGCAGCTTTGACGGCTGCGGCCTTCGCCGTTCCGGGCCCGTCCGACGCTCAGAATTACCGGTTCAGTTCCGTCACGATCGAGGGCAATCAGCGTATCGAATCCAGCACGATCCTGACCTATGCCGGGATCGCCCGCGGCGAAACCGTTTCGGCGGGGGATCTGAACGAAGCCTATCAGCGCATTCTGGCCACCGGCCTGTTCGAAACCGTCGAAATCGTGCCGCAGGGCAGCCGCCTCGTGATTCAGGTCACCGAATTCCCGACGATCAACCGCATCGCCTTCGAGGGCAACCGCAGGCTCAAGAACGAGGATCTGGCAGGCTTCATCGAAAGCCAGTCGCGTCAGGTGTTCAGCCCCACCACGGCCGAACGCGACGCCGCCACGATCACCGAAGCCTATGCGCAGAACGGGCGCGTGTCGGCCCGCGTGACCCCCAAGGTCATTCGCCGCAGCGACAACCGCGTCGATCTGGTGTTCGAGATTTTCGAAGGCCGGAAAATCGAGGTTCAGCGCATCGGTTTCGTCGGAAACCGCGCCTATTCCGACCGCCGCCTGCGCCGCGTGATCCAGAGCAAACAGGCCGGCCTGTTGCGCGCTCTGGTCGAAAGCGACACCTTCGTCGAAGACCGCATTCAGTTCGACAGGCAGGTGCTGACCGATTTCTACAATTCGCGCGGCTATGTCGATTTCCGCGTGACCGGCACCAATGCCGAACTGGCGCGCGAGCGCGACGGCTATTTCGTGACCTTCAACATTCAGGAAGGCCAGCAGTTCAATTTCGGTGAAATCACCACCGTCAGCGAAATCCCCGAGGCGGATGCCGAGGACTATCACGCCGTTCTCAAGATCAGGCAGGGCAAGACCTATTCGCCCACCCTGGTCGAGGATTCGATCGCCCGCATGGAACGCCTCGCCATCAAGAAGGGGGTGGATTTCCTGCGGGTGGAGCCCCGGATCACCCGCAATGACCGCGATCTGACACTGGATGTCGAATTCGCGCTGGTGCGGGGCGAGCGCATCTTCGTCGAACGCATCGACATCGAAGGCAACACCACGACGCTCGACAGGGTCATTCGCCGTCAGTTCGACATGGCCGAAGGCGATCCGTTCAATCCGCGCCAGATTCGCGAGGCTGCCGAACGTATCCGGGCGCTGAACTATTTTTCCGACACCGATGTGAACGCACGCGAGGGCTCGCGCCCCGATCAGGTCGTGGTCGATGTCAATGTCGAAGAGAAAACCACCGGCTCGCTGACCTTCGGCGCAAGCTATTCGACCAACTCGGGCATGGGGGTTTCCGTCGGGTTCAGCGAACGCAACTTCCTCGGGCGCGGCCAGAGGCTCTCCGCAGCCATCGCCGCATCGGAAAACAACCTGAACTACAATCTCAGCTTTGCCGAACCGGCCTTCCTCGGGCGCGATGTCGAATTCGGTCTCGATTTTGCCCTGACCGAAACGGACAGCGATTTCAGCGAATTCGATACGGTCGATGGTATCTTCCGGCCCAGCCTGACCTTCCCGATCAGCGAAAATGGCCGTCTGAGCCTGTACTATCAGGCGGGCTATCAGGATATCAGCAACTATTACGGGCGCTCGGGTATCCTGAGGACCGAAACGAATATGGGCGAGCAATGGACCAGCGGGATCGGGTATAATTACACCTACGACACGCGCCGCAGCGGGCTCGATCCGAATTCGGGTGTGCTGTTGTCCTTCGGTCAGCGGTATTCGGGCCTCGGTGGGGATCGCGAATATCTGGAAACCACGGCCCGGATCGTCGCCCAGACCATGATCCTTAACGAAGAGGTCACCTTGCGGGCAACTGTCGAAGGCGGCGCGCTCGAGTTCTTCAACGGTCAGAACAGCCGCGCGGTCGAACGTTATGCCAGCCAGGTCATGCGCGGCTTCGAGCCCAACGGCATGGGCCCGGTCGAGGGCCTGGAACATCTGGGGGGCGATTATTACGCGGTGGCCAAGTTCGAAGCCGAGTTCCCGCTCGGTCTGCCGGACGAATACGGTATCTCGGGCGGCGCGTTCTATGATGTCGGGGGCATCTGGGGGGTCGACACCACCAATGCGATCCTCCCCGTGCAATCCAAAAGCTTCAAACCGCGTCATGTGGTCGGGCTGTCGTTGTTCTGGGAATCGCCTTTCGGTCCGTTGCGCTTCAACTGGTCCAAGGCACTCAAGAAAGAGCCGGGTGATATCGACCAGTCCTTCGACCTGACCGTGCGCACCGACTTCTGAGGTCGGGGATGACCTGCTTTGGTCTTGCGGTCGTCCGGCGGGTGCTGGTGGCGCTGAGTCTGCTCTGCGCTGCCGTGCCCGGCGCCGTCGCGCAGGACATGGGCGTGATCGAAAGCGATATTCTGCTGATCGACCCCGACCGCTTGTTCGCCGAAACGCAGCTCGGTCTCAGGATGACATCGGCGCTGCACGCCGAGCGCGAGGCCCTGATCGCCCGCAATCGCGAACTCGAGGCCCAGCTCGAAGCCGAAGAAAAGGCGCTGACCGATCTTCGCGCCGAAACCAGCCCCGAAGAGTTTCGCAAGCTGGCCGATACCTTCGATTCCAAAGTCCAGGACATCCGGAGAGAAAGCGAACGCCGCGCCCGCGATCTCGAACGGAACAGTTCCCAGGCGACGGTGCAGTTCATGCGCCTGATCGAACCGGTTCTGGTCCAGATCATGCGCGAGGCCGGCGCCGCGGTGGTCATGGACAGCCGGAATGTTCTGCTGCGCGCGGGCGCCATAGATATCACCGACCTGGCGATCGCCCGCATCGACGAGCGGATCGGAGATGCAATGCCCGGCGACGCGCCGCCGGAGGACGCCACGCCAGCGCCGGATACGCCCGAGCAGGCCCCGGAGGAAGACCCGGAGGAAGACCCGCCAGCGCAGGATACCCCCGCAGAACAAGCCCCTGCGGGCGATTAGCGCCGCGCTTGCCCATCCGGGGGCGAGTTGCTAGGGAAAGCTCAGGCGAGCACAGTGAAGGACAACAGCATGACCGAGCCGTTCAAATCCGCGGATATTCACCTGATCCAGCGGATCATCCCCCATCGCTATCCGTTCCTTCTGGTGGACAGGGTGGTGGATATCGACGGCTTTCAGCGGGCGCGGGGCATCAAGAATGTCACCATGAACGAGCCGCATTTCCAGGGCCATTTTCCGGGCAAGCCGATCATGCCGGGCGTGACCATCGTCGAGGCGATGGCGCAGACCGCGGCGGTGATGGTGGGCTCGGCGCTCGGCATGGAAGACCGCAACATGCTGGTTTATTTCATGTCGATCGACAAATGCAAATTCCGCCGCATGGTGGTGCCGGGCGACGTTCTTGAAATGAAACTGGAAACGCTGCGGGGCAAGCCCGGCGGCAAGGTCTGGAAATTCGCCGGTGTGGCCGAGGTCGAGGGTGAAATGGCCGCCGAGGCCGAGTTCACCGCGATGATGGACCTGCCCAGGGAGTAATCCGCATGTCGCAGTCGTCAGAGACGTTCATTCATCCGGGCGCCATCGTTGAACCCGGCGCGCAACTGGGGCAGGGCTGCCATATCGGCCCGTTCTGCCATGTCGGCCCCGAAGTGCGGCTTGGCGACGGTGTGATGCTGAAATCGCATGTCGTGGTCACGGGCGACACCGAGATCGGCGACGAGACGGTGATCTTTCCCTTCGCCTGTATAGGCGAGGTGCCGCAGGATCTGAAATTCAAGGGCGAGAAAACCCGCCTCGTGATCGGCGCGCGCAACCGCATCCGCGAACATGTGACCATGAACACCGGCACCGCCGGGGGCGGGGGCGAAACCCGCGTGGGCGATGACGGGCTGTTCATGGCGGGCTGTCACGTGGCTCATGACGTGCGCGTCGGCGACCGTGTGATCATCGTCAACAACGCCGCTCTGGCCGGTCATTGCCTGATCGAGGACGACGTGATCGTCGGCGGCCTGTCCGGGGTGCATCAATGGGTGCGGATTGGGCAGGGCGCGATCATCGGCGCGGTCACGATGGTGACCAACGATGTCATTCCCCACGGTCTGGTACAGGCCCCGCGCGGTGAACTGCACGGGCTGAACCTTGTCGGGCTGAAACGGCGGGGGGTGCCGCGGGCCGACATCACCGCGCTGCGCGCGGCCTTTCAGATGCTGGCGCAGGGCGAAGGCGCGTTTCAGGAACGCGCGCGCCGCCTCGGTGCGGAAACCGAAAGCGACTATGTCCGCCAGATCGTGGATTTCGTGACAGGCGCGAGCGACCGCTCCTTCCTGACACCGGGGGCGGTCTGAGCCATGGCGGGAAAACTGGCCATCCTGGCCTGTAGCGGGGGGTTGCCCGTGCGCATCGCCAAGGCCCACCCGGAGGCCATCCGCATCGGCTTTGCGGGCGTTCCCAATGATTTGCAGGGCGACGTTCAGGACCATCGCTTCGAAAAGATGGGCGATCTGTTCGCGGACCTGAAGGATCAGGGCGTCGATCGTGTTGTCTTTGCCGGGTCGCTGGCGCGCCCGCCGCTCGACCCCGCGGCCTTCGATCCCACGATGATGTCGCTTGCGCCCCGTCTGATGGTCGCGATGCAGAGCGGCGACGATGCGCTGCTCAGTCAGGTGATCGCGATTTTCGAGGAGCAGGGCTTTGCCGTCATGGGCGCGCATGAGCTGGTGCCGGGCCTCACGGCGGAGGAGGGGCTGGCTGTCGGGGCCGAACCGAACGAGGCGGATTTGCAGGATATGTCACGGGCCTGGGATATCCTGATGGCGCTCTCGCCGCTCGATGTGGGGCAGGGATGTGTCGTGGCCGGCGGGCAATGTCTGGGGATCGAAACCGTTCAGGGCACGGATGCCCTGTTGCAGTTCGTGGCGCAGACCCCCGAAAAATTGCGCCGTGATTTCAAGGGCGTATATGTCAAGGCGGCCAAGCGCGGGCAGGATCTGCGGATCGACATGCCGGTGATCGGGCCGCAGACCATCGCCGCCGTGGCCAGGGCCGGTCTGGCCGGTCTGGTGATCGAGGCGGGCCGCGTGATGATCGTCGAGCGGGACAAGACCCTGCGGGCCGTCGAAGACGAGGGACTTTTCCTGGCCGCACGGGTGCTGTGATGAAAGTGTTCCTGATCGCCGGGGAGGCCTCGGGCGACAGGCTGGGCGCGGCGCTGATGGCCGGGCTGAAATCCCTCGACAACATGGAATTTCAGGGGGTCGGCGGGCCGCTGATGCAGGCCGAAGGGATGCAGAGCCTGTTTCCCATGGACGAGTTGAGCGTCATGGGGCTGGCCGAAATCCTGCCGAAATACATGCATCTCAGACGCCGCCTGCACCAGACCGCCGAGGCCGTTCTGGCGGCGCAGCCGGATGTTCTGATCACCATCGACAGTCCCGATTTCTGCCTGCGCGTGGCACGGCTCGTCAGGGCGAAAAGCGCTGTAAGAACCGTGCATTACGTGGCGCCCTCGGTCTGGGCGTGGCGCGCGGGCCGGGCGCGGAAGATGGCGGGCGTGATCGACCATGTCCTGGCGCTCCTGCCGTTCGAGCCGCCCTATATGGAAGCGGCGGGGATGGAATGCGATTTCGTCGGGCATCCGGTGGTGAGCGAACCCCAGGCCACCCCCGAGGAAATCGAGCGGTTCAGGGCCCGGCACGGGATCGACGGGCCGCTCTGGATGGTGCTGCCCGGTTCGCGCCGGGGCGAGGTGTCATGGCTGGGCGACCGGTTCTCGGATGTCGTTCGCCGGGTTCTGGCCGCAAGACCGGACCTGTCGCTGGTCCTTCCCACCACCGAAACCGTCGCCCCGCTGGTGCGCGAGATGGTGGCCGACTGGCCGGTCAGGCCGTTGATCCTCAGCCCGGAGGGGATGGACGCCGAGAGCTACAAGGCCGAAAAGCGCGCCGCTTTCGGTGCGGCGGACTGGGCGCTGGCGGCATCGGGCACGGTTTCGCTGGAACTGGCGGCGGCGCGCACGCCGATGGTCATCGCCTATGACCTCAAACCCCTGAGCCGGTTCATCATTTCGCGGATGCTCAGGGTGGACACGCTGACGCTGGTCAATCTCGTCTCCGAAACGCGCGTCATCCCCGAATTCATCGGCAAGGCCTGCCGCCCCGAGCTGATCGCCCCGGCCATGCTCGGGGTGATGGACAACCCCAGCCCGCAACTTGCCGCGATGGACCTGACGATGGACCGGCTGGGCCGGGGCGGCGAGGCGCCGGGGTTGCGCGCGGCACGGGCCGTTCTGGCGCGGATGAAAGCGGCCACAGGGTAACGCCGGCTCCGCAGGCGAAGGGGCGGCCATGTCCGGCCGATACCCGACACTGGACAGCCCCGCGCCCACCCCCTATATGACCCGTGCGAGGACGACCTCCCCCATCCGGGACAATTGCCGGGACGACCCGGACAGCAGATGGGGAAAGACCATGCGCACCACCGGCGATCGTATCCGTCACGCACTCAGCTTTGAAATCATCGGCATCCTGTTGGTCGTGCCCCTTGCGGCGACGGGCTTTGGCGTTCACCTGCACGATGTCGGTGTCGTCGCCATCGCCGCCGCGACACTGGCGACGCTATGGAACTATATCTACAATCTGGGCTTCGACCGGCTGATGATCCGGTGGATGGGCACGGTCCACAAGACCCTGCCGGTGCGCGTCCTGCACGCCGTGCTGTTCGAGACCGGCCTCCTGATGGTCACCTTGCCCTTCATCGCCTGGTATCTGGGCATGGGGCTCTGGCAGGCGTTGTTGATGGATATCGCCTTTGCGGTGTTCTACCTGGTCTACGCCTTTGTCTTCAACTGGAGCTACGATCAGGTCTTTCCCCTGCCGAAGGAGGCGTAGTATCGGGCCTTCGCGCGATTTGCAGGGGATGGCCGGATTGAGGCCAGAGTGTCGGATGCTGCGGGTGTGCACCGACGCCCGCAAAGCGCAGTAAGCGGAGTTTGCAAAGTCCGGGCTAGCTATTGAAAGCAGCCCTCAGAAAGATTGCAGCACAGGGGGGCAAGTGATTGGTAGCCGTCGCTGTTCTGAGGACGTTTACCATACGCAGGCCCCATGGTAGCTAGGGTAAAACAGGTGCCGAATTTAGATGTGACTCTCATCATGAAATTTGTTTCCACGATTATCATACTTCACCTTCTGGCCACACCTGCTCTTGCCGACTCAGCGCAAGAAGCAACCGTTGGGCATGGGCAAATCGAAGCTGCCCAACAAGCCGCTGAAGTAAGGGCCATTGTCGCGTCGGTCTCAAATCTTGTGGGGGCGGCGGAGCAGATAGCTCCCACAACTCGGTCGGCTGCATTGCGCGCATATTTACTCTTGCGAGAGGCAGATACCGCCGCTTCCCACGCTTGGCGGAAATATCCGATTGCAAGCAACCTAAACGATCTCAAAGCGCATCCTGTGGCCCAATTGCAGAACGGAGCGCTGGCCGCCGCTGCAAGCCGGGTTGCCAGTCTTTGCTATGGCCACTCGCCAAGCGATTGCCTTTTTACCGAGGCTGAAGGCATTGCCGCGCAGATCGAACAAGCTAGATCTCAGGCTATTTTGTTGAGTGAAATCACTAGAGCGCGGGCTGCAACTGGACAATTTACTGAGGCCGAGGACACTGCCGCGAAAATTGACATTGCCGGTTTCCGAGCCTGGGCGTTAAGTGATATCGCGCGGGCGCAGGCCGGGCCGGATCATTTGGCCGAGGCAAGACAAAGCTGCTTGGAAGCAGAGCGTGTAGCCGCTCAGATCGAGAATGCCAGATTTCGAGCGTCGGTGTTGAGTTATATTGCAGTGGCGTGGGTCAAAGTGGGCGACTTCGCGCAAGCAGAGCGACTTTTATCAGAGGCCGAGCGCATTGCAGCGCAGATCAAGGACGTCCTGTCCCGAGATGTGACGTTGAGCGAAATCGCAGTTGCACGCGCCGAGGCTTTGCATTTGGTCGAGGGAGAACAACTTTGGTCAGAGGCTGAGCGCGCTGCTTCTCAAATCAAGGATGCCGGTTTTCGAGGTTTTGCGTTGAGCGAAATCGCAGGGGCGAGGGCTAAGGTCGGTCAATTTATCGAGGCCGAGCGCGTTGCTGCGCAAATGAAGGACGGCTCCCGAGATACGGCATTGATACATATCGCTGCGGCTAGGGCTGAGGCTGGGCAATTTGCCGAGGTCGAGCGCGTTGCCGCTCAAATCAAGGGTGCCGGTTTGCAACCTTTGGTGTTGAGCTATATCGCCGCGGCGCGAACCGAGGCTGGACACGTGGTTGAGGGAAGGCGCCTTTGGTCGAATGCCGAGCACATAGCCGCCCAGATCAAGATTGCCAGTTTTCGAGATTCTACACTGAGCGACATCGCTGTAGCGCGCGTCGAGGCTGGGCAATTTGGCGAGGCCGAGCGCATTGCCTCCCAGATTGAGATTGTCTTTTATCGGGCTAAAGTGTTGGCCTATTTAGCCAGCAAACTTTGAAACGTGATTGGAATTGTCACTAATGGTCGTTTGCTCCTCAGTTTGGCAGCTAGCGACCCGCGCGATGTGAGGCCGCTTTGGGCTGACAGTTGCCATTTGGCCCCAATAAGGGACCGGCAGCTCAGTCCGCATACCGACCACCGGCACCATGTCCGGCTGTTGTCTGGATTGTATCCGCAGAGGTCTTCCCACTCGCGCGAAACAGCGGCCGCAGGCCGCCGCGCATCGCCAGACCGCCCGTATGGGCTGGCGATTGGGTGAGGTCCGCGCGCTGTTCCGGCCTCTTTCGGATTTGGCCAGCATAAACTGCACTGAATGACCGTCTGATCGCCATCCCGCGGCCCGGCGTTGCGCGGCTCAGTCAACGGCAACTCCGTCCCCCATAGCAGCCACGACCGTTCCGCGCAGCGAACGGCGGCACGGGCCGGACGAAAAAACCATATGGCTGTTATCGCCCTGCAAACACCCCCGCGGGCCGAGGGGGCCGCGCCCCCCTCATGCACTCAGCCTGCCAGCTTGCGCAGGCGTTTGAACAGGCTCGACGTGTCCCAGCGGCCGCCGCCCATGGACTGCACGTCCTTATAGAACTGATCGACCAGCGCCGTGACCGGCAGGGACGCCCCGGTTTCATTGGCCGTGGACAGGCAGATGCCCAGATCCTTGCGCATCCAGTCCACCGCGAAACCGTGGTCGAACGCGTCGTCCAGCATGGTCTCGTAGCGGTTCGCCATTTGCCAGCTTCCCGCAGCGCCCTGGCTGATCACCTCGACCACCGCGCGCCCGTCCAGACCGGCCTTTTCGGCGAAATGCAGCGCCTCGCTCAGGCCCTGCACGACTCCGGCGATAGCGATCTGGTTGCACATCTTGGTCATCTGTCCCGCGCCGGTGTCGCCGATGCGGCGGCACAGCTTGGCATAGGTGTTCATCACCGGCTCGGCGGCGTCATAGGCGGTCTGATCGCCGCCGCACATGATCGAAAGCTGGCCGTTCTCGGCCCCGGCCTGACCGCCCGAAATCGGCGCATCGACAAAATTCAGCCCGGCCTCCTGCGCCTTGGCGTAAAGTTCCTCGGTCACCTTGGCCGACACGGTGGTGTGATCGACGAATATCGCGCCATCCTTCATCCCGCCGAAGGCACCGTCCGGCCCAAGGCAGACGCCGCGCAGATCGTCGTCATTGCCCACGCAGGCCATCACGAACTCCGCGCCCCCGGCGGCCTCGCGCGGGGAGGGGGCCATGCGCCCGCCATGCTCCTTGACCCAGGCCTCGGCCTTGGTCGTCGTCCGGTTGTAGACGCAGACGTCATGGCCCGCCGCCTGAAGGTGCCCCGCCATCGGGTACCCCATCACGCCAAGGCCCAGAAATGCCAGTTTCGTCATTGTCTTCTCCCTTTCCATTGTCTCGGCCCGGATTTCTGACTATCCCATGCGCGGATGCAAGGAAAAACCGGGGCAGGGGCATGGCGCTGATCTTCAAATGGCTGCTGCGGCTGACGGGCGGGGCGATCGTGCTGGCGCTGATCGCCGTGCTTGTGCTGTATTTCCTGCTATCGCGCTCCTTGCCCGACTACGACAAGCGCCTCACCGTGGCCGGCACCAGCACGCCGGTGGAAATCGTGCGCGACAATGCCAACGTGCCCCATATCTTCGGCGGCAACGATGCCGATACGTTCTTCGGGCTCGGCTATGCCCATGCGCAGGATCGCCTGTGGCAAATGGTGACGCTGCGCCGCACGGTGCAGGGCCGCCTGTCCGAGGTGTTCGGCGCCCGCACCATCGAGATCGACAAGCTCATGCGCCGTTTCGCGCTCTACGATCTGGCCCGCCGTTCGGTCGCGGCGCAGGACGCCGCCACGCAAGAGGCGCTCACCGCCTATGCCGCCGGGGTCAACGCCCGGCTGGCCGAAATCAATCAGGAGGCGCTCGGGCGCGGCGCCCCCGAGATGTTCCTGTTCAATGCCCCCGTCGCCCCTTGGCAGCCCGCCGATTCCATCGCCATCATCAAGCTTATGGCGGTGCAGCTCTCCTCGCATCTGGAGAACGAGGTGCTCTACGCCCGCGCCTCGCTGGAACTCGACGATGAGGCCCGCCTTGCCGATATCATGCCCCTCGCGCCGGGCAGCGGCATCGCCGCGCTGCCCGATTACGCCGCACTCATGCCCGGTGCGCGCGCGCTGCGCCATGCCTCTCTGCCAGAGCGCCCGCGCGATCCTCTGTCGCCGTTCCACAAACGCGCCTTTGCCGGGGCGTCGAATGCCTGGGCCGCCGCGCCCGCGCGCTCGGCCTCGGGGGGGACGCTGCTGGCCAACGATCCGCATCTGGGCTTTTCCGCGCCTTCCATCTGGTATCTGGCGCGCCTGCAACTGGACAGCGGCGGCGTGATCGGCGGCACCATTCCCGGCGTGCCGGTGGTGATGACCGGGCGCAGCCACGATCTGGGCTGGGCGATCACCTCGTCCTACATGGACGATCAGGACATTTTCATCGAAAAGCTCAATCCCGACAACCCGGCCGAATACCTCACCCCCGAGGGGCACAAACCCTTCCGCACCGAGCGTTCGATCATCCACATCAAGGATGCCGACCCGGTCACCCTGACCCTGCGCTGGAGCGATAACGGCCCGATCCTGCCCGGCTCGCATTACGATCTGGCCACGATCACCCCGCCGGGGCATGTCGCCGCGCTGTCCTGGACCGCGCTCAGCGATGCCGACACCACGATGAGCGCGGGCATGAGCATAATGCACGCCAAGACGGTCGAGACCGCGCTGGATGCGGGCCGCCTTTACGTCGCGCCCTCGCAGAACCTGACGCTGGTCGATCAGGATACCATCGCCATGAAAACCGTCGGCGCCATGCCGCGCCGCAACGCGCGCCACGACACGCAGGGGCGCATGCCCGCGCGCGGCTGGGTTCGCCAGAACCGCTGGCAGGGGATCAGCCCCTATTCCGCCAATCCCGAATTCGTCGCGCCCGCGGGCGGGGTTCTGGGCAACACCAACAACAAGACCGTCGACCGGCCTTTCCCGCTGCATGTCAGCTTCCTGTGGGGCGATACGCAGCGCGTCTATCGCTGGCGCAAGCTGATGCAGAACCGCGAGGTGCACACCCGCGACAGCTTTATCGAGGCACAGCTCGACACTGTCAGCTTCACCGCGCGCTCGCTCCTGCCGCTGATCGGCGCCGATCTGTGGTTCACCGGCGAGGCCGCGCCCGACGGCACCCCCGAACGCCAGCGCCAGCGCGCGCTCGACCTGCTGTCGGAATGGAACGGCGAGATGAACGAACACCTCCCCGAGCCGCTGATCTACGCCGCGTGGCTGCGCGCCCTGCAAGACCGCCTGACGCGCGACGATCTGGGGCCGCTGGCGCATGAGTTCAGCCACCCCGACCCGGTGTTCATCGAACGGGTTTACCGCGATATCGACGGGGCTGCGGCATGGTGCGATGTGCGTCAGTCCACCCGCGTGGAAAGCTGCACCGACATTTCCCGCATGGCGCTGGACGATGCGCTGGTGTGGATCAACGAAACCTATGGCACCGCTCTGGAAAGCCTGCGGTGGGGCGATGCCCATCAGGCCACCCACGATCATCAGGTTCTGGGCGAGGTGCCCCTGCTGCGCTATTTCGTGAATATCCGCCAATCCACCTCGGGCGGGGATCACACGCTGTTGCGGGGGCGCACAAAGGGAACCGGCCCCGATCCGTTCCAGAACGTGCATGGTGCGGGGTATCGCGGGGTTTACGACTTCGCCGATCCCGACAGCAGCGTGTTCATCGTTTCGACCGGCCAGTCGGGGCATTTCCTGTCGCGCCATTACGACGATATGGCGCAGCTCTGGCGGCGGGGGGAATATATTCCGATGTCGCTGGACCCGGAACTGGCGCGCGCCGCCGCCGTGGGGATTACGGTGCTCGAACCGCTGGCACGCTGACCTCTGTCACCGGGTGCCGCGCAGATGGGTGGTGAACCACTCGACACTGTGCCGCGCGACCATATCCAGCGCGCCCGGCTCCTCGAACAGCGCCGAAGCGCCGGGAACGACCCGCAGCGCACTGTCCCGGCCAAGCATGGCTTTCGCCATGCGCCCCATGTCCAGCATGTCCCGGTCCAGTTCCGCCACGATCTGAAGGGTCGGCGCGGAGACACGGGGCAGGGCGGCCTGCGCCAGATCGGGATACCCGCCACGGGCGACCAGGGCCTCGACCCGCCCCCATCCGCGTGCGGCGGTTTCCAGCGCGGCGGCGGCCCCGGTGCCGGCCCCGAACAGCCCCTTGGGCAGCGGCGCGGTTTGCGTGTTGATCGCCGTCCAGTCCAGCGCATGCTGAACCCGATTGGCCAGCAACGCGATGTCCTGCCCATGGTGCGGGCTGGAGGCTTCGGCATCGGTCAGCAGATCGAACAGCAACGTGGCGATGCCCGCCGCGTTCAGTTGCCGGGCAACGTTGATGTTGCGCGGGCTCATGCGGTTGCTGCCCCTGCCATGCGCAAAAATCACCACCCCCGTGGGATCGGGCGGGATATCCAGAACACCATCGAGCGTCACCGCGGTGTCGTCGGTGACTATGCTGACGGAGATCGCTGTTGGGTACGGTGACATGAGGCCATACTGCCGCAGAATTCGATTCTTGGCATCAATTATGATCTGGCCGGTCCGATGCCGGCCGCCTGATGCTCAGCCGTCCTCGGGGCGGCGCGCAACCAGGTCGATCAGGGCCGACCGCCCGGCATGTCCCTTGCCTTCGCGAAGCTCTCGCTCATACGCGCGGCACTCCAGGATGTCCCACCCGTCAAAGGCATCGCGCAGGATCTCTTCGGTATACATATTGGCCGGGTCGGACGGCCCGCCGGTGCCGAATTCGATCTGCTTCGGGGTATAGCCGTGCAGCATGATCAGCCCGCCGGGGGCGACGCTGCGCTTCATGCCGTCGAACAGTACCGCGCGATCCTTCGGACCGACGAACTGGATGAAGATGCCCGCCACCAGATCGTAGGTGTCGGGCCAGTCATGGGCCAGCACGTCCACTTGCCGGAATGTCACCTCGACACCGCTCTCTTCGGCAAGGGCCTTTGCCTTGGCAATCGCCGAGGGGGCGTATTCCAGCACCGTGACCCGCATGCCCCGCCGCGCCATGAACACCGAATTGCGCCCCTCGCCATCGGCCACCGACAGCGCCGTCGCGCCGGGGGTCAGCAGATCGACGTGATCGGTCAGAAAGACCGCCGGGGCGCGTCCGAAAACATAGTCCGGCGTGGCAAACCGCTCTTCCCACATTGTGCGCTCTCCTTGTCCTGGGTCTGTTCGCCCGAGTCGGTCGGGGGCAGGTCGTTGCGGATAAAAAACCCCTCGCACCGGTGGGTGCAAGGGGGTGTTTGTGTCCATCATGGACGCGCTCTTTCGTGAAAGCCCCGGATTTCGTACAAAACCCGCGTACACTTCGTACGTTTTGTACGAAACGGATGGCCCGACCTCAGCGCGCGATGGGGCCGATCACCATGATCATCTGACGGCCTTCCATCTTCGGCATGTTCTCGACCTTGCCGATGTCCTTGACGTCTTCGGCCACCCGGTTCAGCAGGTCGCGGCCCAGGTCCTGGTGCGCCATTTCGCGACCGCGAAACCGCAGCGTGACTTTGACTTTGTCGCCTTTTTCAAGAAATTTCAGTACGTTACGCATCTTCACGTCATAGTCATGCGTGTCGGTGTTGGGCCGGAACTTGACCTCCTTCACCTCGATGGTTTTCTGCTTCTTGCGCGCTTCGGCCTCGCGCTTCTGCTGTTCGTACTTGTACTTGCCATAGTCCATGATCTTGCAGACCGGCGGGGTGGCGTTGGGCGAAATTTCAACCAGATCCAACCCGGCCTGCTCGGCCATCTCCATCGCACGCTCTGGTGTCACGACGCCAACGTTTTCCCCTTCGGCGCCGATCAGGCGAATTTCGGGAGCACGGATTTTGTCGTTGACGCGGGGGCCTGTATCACGGGTCGGGGGCGCGTTATGCGGTCTGCGGGCTATGGCTTTGATCCTTCGGTTGTTGGAATATTTCGAAATCGCAAGTTAACCGCGGTATTGCGGGCTTTCAAGCTGCAAAATCGGCTGATCTGAGCCGAATCGTGTTACATTCCCCCTTGTCGCTTTCCTTTCGCAGAGTCATCTGAAAGCAATGAGATGCGTGACAGGTGGTCGCGCAGAAGACCAGTATTTTGAGGGGACTAAAACAATGAGAAACCTGCTTTGGATCGTTCTGGCGCTTGTGGTTCTGGGGGGTGGTTACATGCTCTTCACCGGGAAATCGCCGCAAGACGTTGCCGACGACGTGACCGGCGCGGTCGAAGAACCCACCGCCCTGGAAGATGCCGCCGAGGCCGCCGGCGAAGCCGTCGACAACGCGGCCACAGCCGTGACCGATGCTGCCGAAGAGGCCGCGACGACCGTGCAGGACACCGCGGAAGAAGCAGTTGATGCTGCGGGAGACGCGGCGGATGCCGCTGCGGACGCCGCCAGCGATGCCGTCGATACCGCCACCGAAGCCGCTGACGACGCGGCAACCGCCGCCGAAGATGCTGCCTCGGATGCGGCGGATGCGGCAAATGACGCCGCAGATAGTGCAGCAGACACCGCCAGCGATGCGGCGGATACGGCGGTTGAAAACGCGACCGAGGCCACCGACAGCGCCGCTGAGGCCGTCGATCAGGCCACCGATACCGCGGTCGATGAGGCTGCGGAGGCAGCGGAATCCGCCGCCGATGCCGCAGAAAGCGCTACCGACGAGGCCGCCGCGGCGACCGAAGCAGAGGTTGAAGCACCTGCCGGGGGTGTGGCCGATTGGCTGACCGTCGAGGGCTTCGACATGGACAAGGCGTCCGAAGCGATCGATAATTCGTCGATCGGTGACATGCAGAAAACCCTGCTGAAAGGATCGCTTGAGCAAGCGCAGCAAAACCCTGATCTGCTCGAAACCGCTCTTGCAAAGGTTCGCGAAGCGCTTGGCATGTAAGATCGGGTAATCAGTCTGACTACAAAAAAGAAACCCGCGCCAGACCGGCGCGGGTTTTTTGTATCGCGGGAAAGGCGTAGCGCGGATCAGTCCAGAAACGCCTTTTCGACCACGTATTCCTTGGGGTCCGAATTGGCGCCCTCGCGCAGCCCGTACTCTTCCAGCATCTCCTTGATCTCAAGGTTGAAGGCCAGGTTCCCACAGACCATCGCGCGGTCGGTTTCGGGCCTGAGCGCCTCGACGCCCAGATCCTCGAACACTTCACTCTTGCGCATCAGGTCGGTGATGCGGCCCATCTTTGGGCTCTCTTCGCGGGTGGTCGTCGGGTAGTATCTCAGTTTCTCGTGAAACCCCTCGCCGATCAGTTCCTCCAGCATTTCGTCCTTGCGGATGCCGTCGATCAGTTGCTTGCCGTATTCCAACTCGCCCACCTCGCGGCAGGTGTGGGTGATGATGACCTCATCATAGTCCTCATAGGTCTGCGGATCGCGCAGAAGCGAGGCAAACGGCGCAAACCCGGTGCCGGTGGCGAAAAACCAGATACGTTTGCCCGGCAGCAGGGCGTCATGCACCAGCGTGCCCACGGGCTTGGGCCGCAGGATGATCTCATCGCCGGGCTGGATGTGCTGCAAGCGGCTCGTCAGTGGGCCATCCTGAACCTTGATCGAGTAGAATTCCAACTCTTCGTCCCAGGAGGGCGAGGCGATGGAGTAGGCGCGCAGAAGCGGCTTTTCCTTGCCGGTCTTTTCATCGGTCTGCATCAGCCCGATCATCACGAATTCCCCCGAGCGGAACCGCAGCGAGGCGGGCCGTGACACCCGGAAGGAAAACAGACGGTCGGTCCAATGGGTCACTTCGGTCACGGTCTGCGCGTCGGGCAGGGCGGGTTTCTTGACGGCCTTGGCTGCTGCTTCGGTCACTGTGCTGATCTCGTTCATTGCTCCATCTGCCGGTTTCGTTAAACCGACACCTCTAAGTAATCTTTGATTCAGGTCAGGTGAAGGGGGTTTAGCCGCGCAGGCGCGCCTGATAATCATGTGCGCCCCAATCGGCCCGGAACATCCACTGATCTTCGGGCTGCCGTTCGGCCAGATCGTCGGCGATTTCGACCTCGTCGAAACCGGCCCGGCGGGCCATGGCGTATTGATCGGCGATCACATGGCCGCGTGCGCGCAGCCGTCCCTTGTAGCCCATCAGGCGCAACTGCCGCGCGATGGTAAAGCCGCGCCCGTCGGCAAAGCTGGGGAAATCCACCCGGATCATCGGGATATCGGCCAGCCGCCCGGCCAGTTCCATCGGGTCGGCACTGGAGGGCAAGTCGATGGCATATCCTGTCCGTGCGTCTTCGAGCGCGGAAATGGAGCCGGTCCAATCGTCGGGGGTGAACCCCTTGTCAGTCACTATGATGCTCATGCGTTCTCTCCTTGGCGGACGATCCTTCCGTTGACGAAATGGATGCCGCATTCAGTTTTGTCCTGGCCGCGCCAGCGGCCCGATCTGGGGTCTTCGCCTTCGTTCACACGTGTCGTGCAGGGGGCGCAGCCGATAGAGGGGTAGCCCCTGGCCACCAGCGGATGACGGGGCAGGCGGTTTTCCTCCATGTAGGTGCGCAGGTCTTCGGGAGCCCAATGCGCCAGCGGGTTGACCTTGATCCGGCCCGTGCCGTCCTCGGCCTCGAAGAACTCGAGCGTGGAGCGTGAGCTGCCCTGAAACCGCTTGCGCCCGGTGATCCAGCCGCCGAACCCGTCAAGGGCGCGCTGCAAGGGCTCGGTCTTGCGCAGGGCGCAGCAGGCGTCGGGCGCGGTTTTGTGCAGGGTGCCGTCGGGGTCTTGCCGTTGGAGCGCGGTGTCGGCAGCGCGGATGATGCGCAGGTCGCGCAGGTCGAGCCGCTCGGCCAGTTCCTGTTGATAAACCAGCGTTTCGGCAAACAGCATCTGCGTGTCGATAAAGATCACCGGTGTGTCGCGACGCGCGACCGAAACCATGTGCAACAGCACCACGGACTCGGCCCCGAAGCTGGACACGAGCGCCAGCTTCCCGGCGTCCGGGTCGTGCAACGCGTGCTCGAGAACCGCTGTCGCCGAATGATGGCGGTAGCGGTCATTGAGCGTCGCGACACGATTGTCGAGATCACTGGGCTGCATAGGCCTCGGCCTTTTCATAAAGGGCGCTCTTGAACGGAGGCATTCCGACGCGGCGATAGGTTTGCAGGAAAGACTCGTCGGCGCTGTCGCGGTATTCCAGATAGGTGTCCACGATCCGCTCGATCGCGGGCACGATATCATCCGCCGAGAACCCCGGCCCGGTGCGCTGCCCAAGGGCCGCATCCTGCGTATGATCGCCGCCAAGCGTGATCTGGTAGTTCTCGACGCCGGCCCGGTCGAGGCCCAGAATGCCGATATGCCCGACATGATGGTGCCCGCAAGCATTGATGCAGCCCGAAATCTTGATCTTCAGATCGCCGATTTCATGTTCTAGCTTCAACTCGTCGAACCGCGTGGCAATTTGCTGCGCGATCGGAATCGAGCGGGCGGTCGCCAGGGCGCAGTAATCCATGCCGGGGCAGGCGATGATATCCGAGATCAGTCCGATATTCGCCGTGGCCAGCCCATGCTTTTTCAGGATGCCATGGATCGCAGGCAGGTCTGATTTGTGCACATGCGGCAGGATCACGTTCTGTTCGTGACTGATGCGCAGCTCGTCATGACCATAGAATTCGGCCAGATCGGCCATCACGCGCATCTGCTCCACCGTGGCGTCGCCCGGTGTCGCGCCATGGGCCTTGAGACTGATCTGCACGATGGCATAGCCCGGCGCGCGATGTTCGGCCAGGTTGGTGTCGCACCACGAGCGGAAGATCGGATCGGTGGCATAGGCGGTTTCGTAGAGTGCCACGCTGCTCTCACGAAAGGCCGGGGCAGCAAAGGCGGCCTTGATCTCTTGGAACAACTCAAGGTCGATGCCGCTGAAGGTGGGGCGGATAATTGCGAAACGATCCTCCACCCGCGCGCGGATGTCGTCGATACCGTGTTCATGCACGGTGATCTTGATGCGGCTCTTGTACTTGTTGTCGCGCCGCCCGATCTGGTTCCAGACGCTGACCACCGCTTCGAGATAGGGCAACAGATCGTTCTGGCTGACGAAATCGGACAGCACCTTGCCGATCATCGGCGTGCGGCCCAGACCGCCGCCCACGATCACGCGATAGCCTTGCCGACCGTCGCGTTCGACGATCTGCAAGCCGATGTCATGTGCTTTGATCACGGCACGGTCATTGGGGCTGCCGGTGACGGCGATCTTGAACTTGCGCGGCAGGAACTGGAATTCCGGGTGATCGGTGGACCATTGCCGGATCAGCTCGGCCACGGGTCGGGGATCGGCGATTTCATCCGCGGCGGCCCCGGCGAAATGGTCGGCGGTGACATTGCGGATGGTGTTGCCGCTGGTCTGGATGGCATGCATCCCGACCTCGCCCAGGGCGTCCAGCATATCCGGCACATCCGACAATTTGGGCCAGTTGTACTGGATGTTCTGCCGGGTGGTGAAATGGCCATAGCCCTTGTCCCACCGTTCGGCGATATAGGCCAGTTGGCGCATCTTGGCGCTGTCCAGCGTGCCATAGGGGATCGCCACGCGCAGCATATAGGCGTGCAATTGCAGATAGAGCCCGTTCATCAGGCGCAGCGGCTTGAATTCATCTTCGGTCAGCGCGCCGCTGATCCGGCGTTCGACCTGCGCGCGGAACTGGCGGTTGCGCTCGGCCACGAAGGCAGCGTCGAATTCGGAATAGTTATACATCGGTCAACTCCGCTTGCTTGCCATGGGGATAGTTCGAGGGGCCTTTGCGGCGGAATGCCTCGCGGAAATGGGTGGGCTCGGGCCCGTCCGGGCCTGCGACGGCCTCGGCCAGATAGACGCCAACGACATCGTTGGGCTGACCCTCGGCCATCAGAAGGCGCAATTGGGCATGAGCCTCGTCGGTGATCAGTTCGGCTTCGGACAGGTGACGCGTCCAGCGGTCATCGCTTGTCAGGTAAACGACATCGCCCTCGATCAGGGCGTTGGCGGTGACGACTTTGGGAGTGAACTCTCGGGGCATGTCAGGCAAGCTCCTGGTCTTGAAGGAAAAGGGCGGTTTGCGCCGCGCGCGGCGCAAGGCCATAGAAGGTCAGGGCGGGGCCGTTGAGCCGGGCCTCGGCCAGATCCAGCGGCAATTTTTCGAGCGTGGTGGCAAGCGTGCGCTGATCGGGGCGGGAGGCGTTCTCGATCACCGTTACCGGCGTGGCGCGATCCGCGCCGTGCATGATCAGCCGTCCCTGAATGAAACGGGCCGATTTCTTGCCCATATAGATCGCCGCCACCTCACCGGGACGGGCGAGCGCCTGCCAGTCGTGATCGGCAAATCCCTTCACGTCATGGCCGGTCAGGAACCGGATCGACGAATTACGGCCACGCCGTGTCAGGCTCTGGCCGATGGCGGCCACACTGGCCGATGCCGCGGTGATACCGGGCACGATATGCCAATCGATATCCGCAGCTTCGACCGCGTCGATCTCTTCGTCCAGACGCCCGAAAACGGTGGGATCACCCCCCTTGAGGCGCACCACCTGCGCGCCTTGGGCGGCATGGGACACGATCAGGCGATTGATTTCGTCCTGATCCATGGAGGGGCCAAAGCCTTGCTTACCAGCGTCGATCAGCGTCGCCTCCCGGCGGGCGAGTTCGAGGATTTCCGGCGCGACCAGCCGGTCGTGGATCACCACATCCGCCGCGTCGAGCGCCTTGCGCGCCTTGAGGGTCAATAGCTCCGGGTCGCCCGGTCCCGCCCCGACGAAGGCCACATGGCCGGGGAGTTGCTCGGCTTTTTCATGTTTTTCAACAAGCGCTTGCAGGGCCTTGTTCACCTCTGCTTCGCCACCGCGATCCAATGCGCGCGGACCTTCGTTGAAATAATAATCCGCCCAGAAATCGCGGCGGACACGGCCCATGGGCAGGATATCGGCCATTTTGCGAAACGCCTTGCCGATCCGCGCCAATGCACCAAGGGTTGCGGGCAGTTTCGCCTCGAGATCGGCCTTGATCGCGCGGGCCAGGACCGGCGCGGCGCCTTCGGTGCCGATGGCGACGGTCACCGGGTCACGATCGACGATAGCGGGGGTGATGAACTGGCTGTCCTCCAGATTGTCCACGATATTGACCAATGCACCCTCGGCATGGGCGATGGATGCGGTGCGGGCGTCTTCGATGGCGTCTTCATCGGCGGCGTAGAACAGGGCGGTGTTGCGCGTGTCGCCAACGGCAAGCGCGCGGCGGTGCAGGGTCAGGCGGCCCTCGGTGGCCCAGGTCTCGATCTCGGGGGCGGGGGAAGGGGCGAAGACGACCAGATCGGCCTCGGTCTTCAGCAGCAGGCGCAGTTTTGCCAATGCGGCCTCGCCACCGCCCGAAAGTACGATGCGCTGGCCCTCGACGGACAGGAAGATGGGAAAATGTTTCATCGGTGGCCTTGGGAACCTGTTTGACTTTGGAAGTAATATAGAAAATATTCCCGCATATGCGCCATATGTTGGCGCGAATAAGGACATATGTTCTAACCTTCTGGCAATTTCCCGGAGGTGTTCTACGAAAGGGCAAAACGCGAAATGGCTGTTCGCATTGACGATCTGGATCGAAAAATTCTTGTGCAGTTGCAGAAGGACGGTGGCCTGTCTCTGGATGAAATTGCCAAGGTTGTTGGCAGTTCCAAGACCCCTGTCTGGAATCGGATTCGCAAAATGCGCGATGCCGGAATCATCAAACAGCAGACGTTCCTACTGGATGCCGAGGCGCTTGGATTCGAGGCCTGTTTCTTTGTCCTGATCCGCACGTCGGAACACGATGCCGAATGGCAGGCCAGGTTTTTAAAGGCTTTGCTGGATCGTGACGAGGTTCAGGAGGCGCACCGGCTGGCGGGAGATATCGACTATATCCTCAAGGTGCGGGTGGCCAATGCGCGGGCTTATGACACATTTTACCAGGCACTGATTTCCGAGGTGAAAGTGCATAACGTGACGGCGTTGTTGTCGATGGAAGAGATCAAATCGACCACCTTCCTGCCGCTGTGATCGCTTAAACTGTGGCTTCCAGAGATTTGATAATAGGGGAAAAATCGGCTTCCGTGAGGCTGGCGCCTCCGACCAGTGCCCCGTCCACGTTCGGCACGGCGAAAATCTCGGCGGCATTGGCGGGTTTGACCGACCCGCCATAGAGCAGGCGGATGGTGCGGACGTTGTCCGCGCCAAAGCGCGCGGTCAGTTTTTCCCGTATGAAATCATGCACTTCGCCGATCTGTTCGAGGCTCGGCACCTTGCCGGTGCCGATGGCCCAGACAGGTTCGTAAGCGATGACGGTATTGACCCCGGTGGCCCCGTCGGGGGTGGAACCCTGGAGCTGGTCTGCGATCACGTCGAGGGTCTGACCGGCATCACGCTGTGCCAGGGTTTCGCCGATACAGATGATCGCGGTGAGGCCCGCCGCATGGGCGGATTCGGCCTTGGCGCGTATCAAGTCATTGGATTCATTGTGATCTTCGCGCCGTTCGGAATGGCCGACAATCACGGCGGTGGCCCCGCAATCGGCGATCATGGGGGCCGAGATATCGCCGGTATGCGCGCCGGAGGGGGCGGTGTGGCAGTCCTGGGCCCCTATATCTAGTGGGTGGCCCGAAACCAGTTCGGCGGCGGACATCAGCAAGGTCGCCGGAGGACAGATCAGGATATCGACGGCCGGGTCGCTGTGCGCCTGCGCCAACGCCTGTAGCTCCTCCAGTGCCGCGCGGGTTCCGTTCATCTTCCAGTTGCCAGCGGCGAGCTTGCGCACCATCGTCCCGATTTCCTTTATTATTGTTTATTTGCAGATGGATACGAACGTATCTTACATGCCTTCGAACTTGATCGATTCCCCGCAACCGCAGGCTTCGGTGACGTTGGGATTGTTGAACACGAACCCCGATTCAAGCAGGGAGGTTTGATAGTCGATCTGCGTGCCGAACAGGAACATCTGCGCCATCGGGGCGATCATCACCCGTGCGCCGTCCTGTTCGACCACTTCATCATGTGGATCGACCTCGGCCACATACTCCATGGTGTATTCCATACCCGCGCAGCCGCCTTTCTTGACGCCGATGCGCAGGCCTTGGTGGCCGTCCTTTTCCATCAGCTTCGCGATTTTCGCGGCGGCGGCGGGCGTCATGGTGACGGCCTGTTTTCCGGGAATTCCGAACATGAGATTTCCCTTTCAATCCATTGAAAATATTACATGAAACCCAGTTCAAGGCGAGCTTCGTCGCTCATCATGTCCATGCCCCAGGGCGGGTCCCAGACCAGTTCGACATCGACCTGCTTGACCCCGGCGACGGGTTCGATGGCCTCGGCCAGCCAGCCGGGCATTTCACCGGCGACGGGGCAGCCCGGTGCGGTGAGGGTCATGATGACGCGCACGGCGTTCTCGTCGTCGATCTCGACCGTGTAGATCAGGCCAAGATCGTAAATATTCACTGGAATTTCAGGGTCATAGACGGTGCGGCAGGCCTCGACGATCTGCTCGTAGAGAGGATGCTCCGTGCTGGACGGAGCAATGAGCGGCGCGCCTTCGAGAGGTTCTGGGCTTTGAGTCATGTCTGGGTCCTGCGATGTTCCTGACGAAACATATAGGTTTTATGATCCACGCCGTCCAGAGGTCGGGTTTCGTACAAAACGTACAAAGTGTACGCGGGTTTTGTACGAAAATCCCGTGTCGGCCCGCCGGGGGCGTCCATGATGGACGCAACCGCGTGCGACAGCGTCAGTCGGATTTTTTCCGGGTCGTGGTTTTGCGCCGCCGGACCGGGGCGGGGCGCACGCGGGATTCGATATTTTCGTAAAGCCGCCCGACGATGTTCTTGCCGGTCGAATTCTCGATCCCCTCGAACCCCGGCGAGGAATTGACCTCGAGCACCTTGGGGCCGTTTTCGGAGCGCAGCAGATCGACCCCGGCCATGTTCAGGTTGAAGGCCTTGGCGGCGCGCAGGGCGGTGTCGCGTTCCTCCTTGGTGATGCGCACGGATTTGGCCGAGCCGCCGCGATGCAGGTTCGAGCGAAAATCGCCCTCGGCCCCGGTGCGCTTCATCGAGGCGACGACCTTGCCGCCGATCACCAGACAGCGGATGTCTTCGCCGGCGGCTTCCTTGACGAAATCCTGCACCAGAAAGTTGGCCTTGAGACCGCGGAAGGCGTCGATCACCGATTCGGCGGCCTTTTTGGTTTCGGCCAGGACGACGCCCTTGCCCTGGGTGGATTCCAGCAGTTTGACGATCAGCGGCGCGGTGCCCACGAGGCCGATCAGGTTGCCGGTATCCTTGGGCGAGGCGGCGAAGGCGGTATTTGGCATGCCGATCCTGGCGCGGGCCATGATCTGATGGGCATAGAGCTTGTCACGGCTGGCGCTGATCCCGGCCGAGGGATTCACGCAATAGGTGCCGATGGTTTCGAACTGCCGGATGATGGCGGTGCCGTAGGGCGTGATCGAGGCCCCGATGCGCGGGATCACGGCGTCGAACCGGGGCAGGCGTTTGCCATCGTAATGCACCTCGGGGGCCATGGCGTTGATCGCCATGTAGCAGCGGGTGGTGTTGATCACCTCGACCGAGTGACCGCGCTTTTCGCCTTCTTCGACAAGGCGGCGGGTGGAGTAGTTATCCTCGCGCGAGAGAACGCAGATCCGCAGGGCGCGCTTGGGCGCTTCGTGGCGCATCTTGGCGGTGTGATACACATCGTAGCTGAGTTCGGGCTGCATGAAACGGTCGGTGGCGACGATGGTGATATGATCCTTGAGCGCCTGGCGCCCCAGCAACATGCGCGATTGCATGGTCGCGCGGTTGGTCAGCGTGATTTCGATGGGCCAGCTGTCGCCGTTGACCGACAGGTTGCTTTCGATCACGTAGCGCAGTTCCTTTTCGCCGTTCGAGGACGTGACCTCGCGCCGGTCGACGATGGGGGCCGAGCAGGGAATCACCAGATCGTCGCGCCCCGGAATGGGGTGGACGGTAAAGCGCACCTTGGGTTTGCCGACCGGGCCGAAGGTTTCGATATCGAAGGCATGCAGCGCCGAGGTGCGCGCGCCGGTATCGACCTTGGCGCGCAGGGCGGGCACCCCGAGATCCGGTAATGAAATCCATTCTTCCCACCCGAATTGCAGTTGCTGTGTGGCTTCGGGTGTATCGGTCATGCATCTGTCCCTTGTTGTGTCTGTTCGGGTCGGTCCTGGCGCGGGCCAAGGCCGGAGTATTGGGGGTGATGACAGCATGTCGCAGGCGCGAGCACAAGGAATTCCATGGGCGCGGCCCGACAGGCGGTTTTGCGGTTACTGGTTGATGTCGTCGTGAATGATGCGGCTCTGATCGTTGCGGGCGCGGAAGGCGCGGCGCAGGATCAGCCATGCCGCCAGCGACAGGACCGCGAAGATGGCGATCAGGGCGGATGGCCCGATGGACAGGGGCAGGGCGACGATCAGCGCCGTCAGGGCCGCCCCCACGGCGATGCCCAGAAAGACATAGCCGGGGATCAGGGTTTCGAGGATGGCCAGCGCCAGAGCGGCGGCCAGCCAGACCCACCAGATATTCCAGAGGTCGCTCATGATCTGCCTTTCAGCATGTTGAAGGCGTTGCCGAAGGCTTCGAGCGCCTGTGCGGGGACCAGCACGGTTTGCGAGGACGCGCTGTTGCCGAGGGCGTTGAGCGCCTCGACCTGTTTCAGTGCGACCTGGTATTGCGCGGCTTCGAGCCCGTTATCGGCAATCGCCTGCGCCACGACGCCGGTGGCGTAGGCTTCGGCCTCGGCCTGGATGCGGCGGGCCTTGGCGGTTTGTTCGGCGGCGTAAAGCTCGCCGTCGGCTTCGAGTTCGACGGCGCGTTTCTTGCCCTCGGCCTCGGTCACCTGGGCGCGGCGGGCGCGTTCTGCATTGAGCTGCTGGAGCATGGCGGCGCGGGTGGCCTCATCGAGGTTGACGTCCAGAAGTTCGGCGCGGGTGACTTCGATGCCCCAGTTGTCGACGGCATCCTCGACCGCATCCTTGATGGTGGAAATCAGGGCCGAGCGGTTGGCCTGCACGTCATCGAGATCCATCTTGCCGATTTCGGCGCGCACGATCCCGGCGACGGTGGTGGCGATGGCGGCATCGGCGTCACGGATGCGATAGACCGTCTTTTCCGGCTGGGTGATGCGGTAGAACACGGAGGTTTCGACCTCGACCAGCACGTTGTCGCGGGTGATCGCGTCCTGGCTGGCATTGGGAAGCTGGCGTTCGAGGATCGACACCTTGTGGCGCACGACATCGAGGAACGGCACGATGAAATTGATCCCCGGCCCGAGCACCGCGCGCAGGCGGCCAAAGCGTTCGACGACGTATTGTTCGGATTGCGGGACGATCTGGATGCCTTTGAAGATCACGGTGAAGATCAGGATTGCCAGGAGAATCCAGATCAGGTTCGATCCCAGAAGGTCCAGAATTTGTTGTTCGGTCATTGTGAAACTCACTCGAAATGAAAGCGCGGGGTTTTCAAGCGAGGTTAAATCACAATAAGGGGGGCGGAAAGACGGCAAATGCGGGATGACGCGGTGAAATTCAGCTTTCAATTGCAGGCCACGGACCGGGCGGCGCGCACGGGGGTGATCGAAACGCCGCGCGGCGAGGTGCGCACGCCGGCCTTCATGCCGGTGGGCACGGCGGCGACGGTCAAGGCGATGCTGCCCGAAAGCGTGCGCGCGACGGGGGCCGATATCCTGCTGGGCAATACCTATCACCTGATGCTGCGCCCCACGGCGGAGCGGATCGACAGGCTGGGCGGGTTGCATCGCTTCATGAACTGGGAGCGGCCCATTCTGACGGATTCCGGCGGATTTCAGGTGATGAGCCTTGCGGGGTTGCGCAAGCTGACCGAAGAGGGGGTGACCTTCAAAAGCCATATCGACGGGTCGCGCCATGAGTTGACGCCGGAACGCTCGATGGAGATCCAGCGGCTGTTAGGCAGCGATATCGTGATGTGTTTCGACGAATGCCCGGCGCTGCCTGCAACCGAGGCGCAGGTGGCCGAGAGCATGCGGTTGTCGATGCGGTGGGCGGCGCGCTCGAAAGCGGCGTTCGGGGACCGGCCCGGCCATGCGCTGTTCGGGATCATGCAGGGGGGCGTGACGCCCGAATTGCGCGAGGAATCTGCGAAGGCACTGTGCGAGATCGGGTTCGATGGCTATGCCGTGGGCGGTCTGGCCGTGGGCGAAGGGCAGGAGGCGATGTTCGGCGTGCTGGACTATGCGCCGGGATTCCTGCCGCCGGACAAGCCGCGCTATCTGATGGGGGTGGGCAAGCCCGACGATATCGTCGGTGCGGTGAAGCGGGGCATCGACATGATGGATTGCGTGCTGCCCTCGCGCAGCGGGCGGACGGGGCAGGTGTTTACCCGGCATGGGCAATTGAACATCAAGAATGCCCGGCATCAGGACGATCCGCGCCCGATCGACGATCAGTGCACATGCCCCGCCTGCCGGAACTATTCACGCGCCTATCTGCATCATGTGTTCCGCAGCCAGGAGATCATCAGTTCCATGCTGCTGACATGGCACAACCTGCATTATTATCAGGACATCATGCAGGGGATGCGCGACGCGATTGCCGCGGGGCGGTTCGCGGATTGGGAAGCCGCGTTCCACGCCGGGCGCGAGCAGGGCGATATCGAGCGGCTTTGATATGCGACGGGCGCCCGGTATCAGGCGCCCGCTGGGCCGCCCCGGTCAGAACGACGGCGTGCCAGGGCACCTCATGAGGTGCTGGAGCGCCGACGGAGCGCCCCCAGGGCGCCAAGCCCGGCAAGCAGGAAAAACCCGCTTGCCGGAAGCGGGATGACATTGGGCGTGTCGTCGGGGTCGGGATCAGTGCCGCCGTCCCGCAGGCTGGCAAGGATAACGCCGCTGCTGACGCGGTCGCGTTGACTGTTATCGAAGCGGTACGTTCCCGCGAATGCCATGAAGTCGCCTTGGGAGCCAAGGGCTTCCCAGGTATCGCGATCGATGAAATCGCCGGCCAGCCAGTCGCGTATCGAGTTGGGCGCGCTGAAGGCCTCGGTCACGTATCCGAGATTGAAATTGTTGCCATCCTGCAAAGAGGCGACCGGATGCCCGTTGGGGCCGAACGGCGCGGGTGCGGGTGTGTCCTCATCTGCAATGGAGATACCCGGCACGGCGGTGGTGGTCCCTTCGAGATCGAAGCGTTTGAACGCGCCCGATGGGTCCAGGAGAACGAAGGCGTCATTGCCGTTATTGGTGGAAAGCGTATCGCCCGGAAGGGTCCAATTCAGCGTTTCATCGTAAATGTCGGTGTAGCTGATTGACAGTTCGATGCGCGTGGAATCGTTGAGCGCAATGCTGGCATTCGGCGCCACCGCCGAGTCCGCGATGTCGAGGCGGCCAGTTCCGGCCAGCGACACATCGTTTATGTTGCGCCCGCTCTGGGAATTGTTGCTGGCGGTATTTCCGACAGTAGGCCCTTCGTAAAAGAACAGGTCGTAGGTTGCCGACACCGCGAAGGATGTACTGGCAAGAACGGCGACCAGTGATGAGATGATGGTTGATTTCATGATTTCCCCCTGAATTTCTTGTTTAAAACCGTGAGTGTTTAGCATTTTTTCGCTAAAATCTCAAGCATGGCGCGCCGCGCCAGGCATTCGAGCGCCCCGCATTGCGGGATTACACGGCGTCTGAGCGACCGTGGGGCGGGGTTGCAGGGTACGGTTGAGACAGCCGAAAGGCACTTTGCGGCACAGCGTTGCAGGCAGCGCGCGCGGACCCGCTCAAACAGCTCTTGTGAAGCCGGGGCCGGAAAGGCATTCTGCGTCAGATCGGTTGAAACGGGGCGGGGGCCGCCCCAAGTTAGCCTTCAGGAAACGCGGAGATGGGCGCGGCTGCCTTTGACAGGGGCCCGGACCATCTGCCCAGAACAAGGAAACGAGCATGCAAGAGCCTCTCAACGCCTCCTATCCGGTGCTGCCGCTGCGCGATATCGTGGTTTTCCCCCACATGATCGTGCCGCTGTTCGTCGGACGCGAGAAATCCGTTCGCGCGCTGGAAGAGGTGATGCAGGACGACAAGCAGATTCTGCTGTCCAGCCAGATCGACGCCAGCATCGACGACCCGACCGCCGACGGCATTTACGGCACCGGCGTTCTGGCCAATGTGCTGCAATTGCTGAAACTGCCCGATGGCACCGTCAAGGTGCTGGTCGAGGGTGTCGCGCGGGTGCGGATCACCGATTATCTGGACAACGACAATTTCTTCGAGGCGCGCGCCGAATACCTGAGCGAGATGCCGGGCGATCAGGCCACGATCGAGGCGCTGTTGCGCACCGTCAGCGACGAGTTCGAGCGCTATGCCAAGGTCAAGAAGAACATCCCCGAAGAAGCCCTGGCCGCCGTGAGCGAAACCGAGGAGCCGGCCAAGCTGGCCGATCTGGTCGCCGGGCATCTGGGCATCGAGGTGGAACAGAAGCAGGAGCTTCTGGAGACGCTTTCGGTCAGCGAGCGGCTGGAGAAGGTCTATGGCCTGATGCAGGGCGAGATGAGCGTGTTGCAGGTCGAGAAGAAGATCAAGACGCGCGTCAAGTCGCAGATGGAGAAGACGCAGCGCGAGTATTACCTGAATGAGCAGATGAAGGCCATTCAGAAGGAACTTGGCGACGGCGAGGAGGGCGAAGGCGAACTGGCCGAGCTCGAAGAGAAGATCGGCAATACCAAGCTGTCCAAGGAAGCCCGGGAAAAGGCCGAGGCGGAGCTCAAGAAGCTCAAGAACATGAGCCCGATGAGCGCCGAGGCCACGGTGGTGCGCAACTATCTGGACTGGATGCTGTCGATCCCGTGGGGCGTGAAATCCCGCGTGAAGAAGGATCTGGGCCGGGCCGAGAAGATTCTGGATACCGATCACTATGGCCTCGAAAAGGTCAAGGAACGGATCGTGGAATACCTGGCGGTGCAGCAGCGCTCGAAAAAGCTGAAGGGGCCGATCATGTGCCTTGTCGGCCCGCCGGGCGTGGGCAAGACCAGTCTCGGGGAATCCGTGGCCAAGGCCACGGGGCGCGAGTTCATCCGCATTTCGCTGGGCGGGGTGCGGGACGAATCCGAGATTCGCGGCCACCGCCGGACCTATATCGGCTCGATGCCCGGCAAGATCATCCAGGCGCTGAAAAAGGCCAAGACGACCAACCCGCTGATCCTGCTCGATGAGATCGACAAGATGGGGCAGGATTTCCGGGGCGATCCGGCGTCGGCCATGCTGGAGGTGCTGGACCCCGAACAGAACGCCACCTTCGTGGACCATTACCTCGAGGTGGAATACGACCTGTCGAACGTGATGTTCCTGACCACGGCGAACTCCTACAACATGCCGGGGCCGCTTCTGGACCGGATGGAGATCATTCCGCTGGCGGGCTACACCGAGGACGAAAAGCGCGAGATCGCCAAACAGCACCTGATCCCCAAGCAGATCAAGAACCACGGTCTGCGCAAGGGCGAGTTCGAACTGACCGACGACGCGCTGACCGATATCGTGCGCCATTACACCCGCGAAGCCGGTGTGCGGAACCTCGAACGCGAGATCGCCAAGGTCGCCCGCAAGGCGGTGACCCGAATCATCAAGGGCGAGGACAAGGCGATCACGGTCACGTCCGAAAACCTGGGCGATTACCTGGGCGTCAAGAAGTTCCGCTATGGGCTGGCCGAGGAAAAGGACCAGGTCGGCGTGGTCACGGGGCTGGCCTATACGTCGGTCGGGGGCGAGTTGCTGAACATCGAGGCGCTGCGCCTGCCGGGCAAGGGCCGGATGAAGACCACCGGCAAGCTGGGTGACGTGATGAAGGAATCGATCGACGCGGCCAGTTCCTATGTGCGCTCGATCGCGCCCGAGATCGGCGTCAAGCCGCCGCGGTTCGAGAAGTGGGACATCCACGTGCACGTTCCCGAGGGCGCCACGCCCAAGGACGGGCCGAGCGCGGGCCTTGCGATGGTGACCTCCATCGTGTCGGTTCTGACGGGTATTCCGGTGCGCAAGGATATCGCCATGACCGGCGAGGTCACGCTGCGCGGCAATGCCCTGGCCATCGGGGGCCTGAAGGAGAAACTGCTGGCGGCCCTGCGGGGCGGCATCAAGACGGTGCTGATCCCGCGTGAGAACGAAAAGGATCTGGTCGAGATCCCGGACAATGTGAAAGAGGGGCTGGATATCATCCCCGTCGATCACGTCCGCGACGTTCTGAAGCTGGCGCTGGTGCGCACGCCCGAGCCGGTGGAGTGGGACGAGGAGGCCGAAGAGGCCGCCGCCGCCGAAGCCGCCCTGAAAGGCGATGACAGCGTCAAGGGAGCCACGGCGCACTGACGCCGCGACCCGGACTTGAGTTGAAGGCCCTGCCGGGGATCACCGGCGGGGCCTTTTTCGTTTTCAGCGAGGGACGGGGATCAGCCGCTGCCCGTGCCGATGATGATCAGCAGGACGGCAATCGCGGCGATCAGCCCGCCGGCCTTTTCCGAACTGTCTCCGAACTGTCGACGGCCGCCCCGGGGACGATCCCGGGCGCGACGACAGGATCGGACAACCCGCCAGCCATGGCCGCGCCTGTCATGGTGGCAAGCGCAATCAGAGTCACAATAGGTTTTGTCATGATTTTTCCCCCAGGTATCAATGGGCCCGATGTCAGGAGGGGTTCTCAGGCCATGTCAACTGACGCTGGCCATGGCGCGCGCTTGCGGTTACGCTGAGCGCCACAGAGCAGTTACGATCGAGAGGGTCCCATGACGACACGTCGCAGCGCCTCGAGCAAGGCGAAAACCAGTTCCAAGGCATCCACGGCAGCGAAATCCGCGACAAGCGGAAAGACCGCCGCGAAAACCCCGGCGAAACCGGCCGCGAAGACCGCGCCGGAACCGGGGGTGGTCAGCGAAACCACCGTCACGGCGGTGGCGCCCGAGCTGAAGAAGAAGGAACTGATCGACATGGTGACCGACCGCGCGGGCGTGAAAAAGAAATTCGCCAAGCCCGTGGTCGAGGCCATGATCGACATTCTGGGCGAGGCCATCGCCGAGGGGCGCGAGCTGAACTTACAGCCGCTCGGCAAGCTCAAGCACCAGCGCACCAAGGAGACGCCGAACGCCCGGATCACCGTGGCGAAAATCCGTCAGAGCAAATCCGCCTCCCCGGCGCTGGAGCACGGCGCGGATAAAGCGAAAGAGAGTGTTGCAGACGCCGCCGAGTGACGCTACATAGCGCGCCAACGGGTGATTAGCTCAGTGGTAGAGCGCTTCGTTCACATCGAAGATGTCAGGAGTTCGAATCTCTTATCACCCACCATGAATTCCGCGCGGCGTGCCTGAAAAACGGGCGCGCCGTTTTTCGTTGTGGCGGGGTTTGCGGGCCGGGGCTTGCGGGATGGCGGGCGCGGGGCAATGATGGCGGGGGACGAGCAGCAAGCGGGGCGGGCGATGGATATCGAAAAAGACATTATGCTGAACGAGTTGACGATGCTGCGCGAAGAGCGTGCGCGCCGCAGCCGCCAGCAGTTCGAATATGTCCGGCTGAGCCTGATCAATGTCGGGGTGCTGTCGTTTTTCGGGATTTTCAGCGTGGTTGCGGGCGGTGGCGAGGTGGCGGTGAAAGTGGCTGAAAACGCCGCCTTCGTGTTCGCGCTGATGTGTGTGCTGACGATCATCTCGATCACGCTGTTCCTGTTCTGGATCGACGATGCGCTGACCATCGCGGGAATCGACCGGTTCCTGATGCGCAAGGAGCGCAGCGTGGATACCAAGGGCGACGTCTATTGGTACGAATATCGCCAGCACCTGAACCGGACGGCCGCGTTCCGGATCAAGAAATGGATTTTCAACCTGGCGGTGGTTCTGTCCTTCATCAGCCCGCCGTTTCTGTTCGGGCTGTTCACGATCATTCACACCATGCTGCAAATCCCCGTCTGGGTGCAGGTTTCCGGCGGGGTGTTCTTTTTCTTCGTGCTGGCGACGCCGCTTTTGATGTGGCGCAGGTTCACGCGGCGGCTGTATGGGTGAAATTGTTGGCACGGAGCCTCTTGCACAAGACGCGCAGCTTGGGTAAACGGCGCGCATCGGGTCGTTAGCTCAGTTGGTAGAGCGCTTCGTTTACACCGAAGATGTCGGGAGTTCGAGCCTCTCACGACCCACCATCCCAACCTGTTGAAAACGAAGCATGGTGAACCGATTTGACGGGTTCTCGTGCTGGTGCACTTGTGCTTAAATCGAGTCGGTGACGTTGAGCGGAGGTGACATGAAACACATTCTTTCCATTGCGGTGCTTGTCGCGGGAACGATGGTTCCCGGTACGGGGTTTGCGGCACTTGATGTGTCGGATCGGGCCGGGGGGCCTGAAGAGATTGTCGAACACGGTGGCGGTTGTCGGAAAAGTTCTCCGCCGGGACAGTGCTGCCATATGGATAAATCCACGGGCAGCGTTCACTGTCATTGACGCTAGGAGTTACAGGTCTTGTTTCAGGGCCAGTTACGGCTGGTTGAGCGACTGACGTTGCTTAACCGGGCGTAAGCTCCACGCCCCTTGACCCCCGTGAATGCCTTCATATCCGGGGCTGATACGAAGCTGTTTTCGCTGTGCGTGGCTCATGCGGCGCGCGGGGGCTCGCGCGCTGCAGCGGGGTGTCTTGCGGACGTGGCGGACGAGGGGTGAAATTTCCCGAAACGGGCGCTTGACGGCACCGCGCGCTGCGCCTAATAAGCGCATCACGCCCGAGCGATCGGGCGGGCAGTGAGCGGTTGTAGCTCAGTTGGTTAGAGTGCCGGCCTGTCACGCCGGAGGTCGCGGGTTCGAGCCCCGTCAACCGCGCCACCGCTGCCCCGAAGATCGCTTGTCGCGTCAGCGCGGTTGTAGCTCAGTTGGTTAGAGTGCCGGCCTGTCACGCCGGAGGTCGCGGGTTCGAGCCCCGTCAACCGCGCCACTTTCCTTTCCCTGTCATGGACAAAGATTTTGGCCCGTTTGCTGGACAAATTACCGTGGGTGCTCGTGCTGGTGATGTGCGTCACGCTGGGGCTGGCGCCGTTCACGCCCGAGCCGCATGTCTGGGAAAAGATCAGGATGCTGGCGGCGGGCGATCTGGTGCGCGCGATCGACTGGTTCGATCTGGTGCTGCATGCCAGCCCGTGGCTGTTGGCGCTGGCCAAGCTGGGGCGCGAGATCGGCCGGGCGCGAGGCTGAGCGTTTTCCTAATCGGGGCAGTCGAAGGGCACGAAGGTGCTGGCCATGCCTTCGTTCATGGTCATGGTGGTCAGAAGGTCCGCCATCGCGATGTCCTGTTCGCTGCGGGGACAGACCCCGCCCCTGGCCACGCATCCATTGGCGATGAAGGCGTCGTTTTCGTCCATGAACGCATCGGTGATGCCGTCGCGCCCGAGCAGGGCGAGCGCATCCTCGACCGCGTGGCGGTAAAGGGTGCATTTGCGGTCGGTCCATGAGTCGGGCGCGCTGTCATCGGCGGTGGCCGGGGCCGACAGGGTGAGGGCGAGCGCCGTGAGGCCGCCGGTCAGGCGGTAGGGCGCGCCGTGGCGGGGGGCGCGTCGCACGCCCGCCATGTCAGGCGAAGAATTCCCTGAGCGCCGTCAGGGTGTCCTGCGGGGCGGTATCGGGGAAGAAATGCCCGCCGGGTATCGCAAGGGCCTGCATATCGAGGCATTTGGGAGCCCAGGTATCGGCGACATCGTATTGGGCCGCCATGGCCCCGTCGGCCCCGTAGAGTACGAGGGCCGGGCAGGCGATGCGCTGTGTCAGGTCGGCGGCATCGTCCTTGAAATCGTGATCCAGTGCGGCGCGGTAATCGTTGCACATGCCGCGGATGGTGTCGGGATCGCGCCAAGCGGTGCGATAGGCGGCGAGTTGATCGGGGCCGAACTGCGACAGGTCCGATTTGCCCCAGCCGAGGAGGCAGCTTTCGAAATAGCCGTCCGGGTCATGGCCGATCAGGGTTTCGGGAAAGGGTTCGGGCTGGGCCAGAAAGAACCAGTGGTAATAGGCGCGGGCGACATCGATCCTGAGTTGCGCCAGAAGGGTGTGGGTGGGCACGATGTCCATCACCGCCAGCCGTGTGACGGCCTGCGGGGCATCGAGCGCAAGGCGATGCGTGACGCGCCCGCCACGATCATGCCCGGCCACGGCAAAGCGGTCATGCCCGAGCCGCTGCATCAACGCCAGAACATCCTGCGCCATGTGGCGAAAGCTGCAGGCGGCCACGTCGCGCGGCTTGCCGCTGTCGCCATAGCCGCGCAGATCGGGGCAGATCACCGTATGGGTTTCCGCGAGTCCGGGGGCGATCTGCGCCCACATGGCGCGGGTTTGGGGAAACCCGTGCAGCAGGACCAGCGGCGGCCCGTCGCCGCCCGTGCTGTAGGCGATCCTGACGCCATTGGGCCTGGCGGTCTGGTCGGTGAAGCCGGGGATGGTCATGGGCGATCCTCAGCCCTTGCACAGCGCATCGAGGATGCGCGCCCAGCTTCGGGTGCCCTTGTGGAAGCTTTCCATATCGTATTTTTCATTCGGCGAATGGATCGCGTCATCGTCCTTGCCGAAGCCGATCAGCATGGCGTTCATGCCGAGGATGGACTGGAAATGCCCGGCAATCGGGATCGAGCCGCCGCAGCCCACATAGGCGGCCTCGTCGGGCCATTCGTCCGAGAGCGCCTGTCGGGCGGCCTCGAAAGCGGGATCGGCGGTTTCCATGACCGAGGCGGCGGAGGCGCCGTATTCCTTGAATTCCACCGTGCAATCGGTGGGCAGGCGGTCACGCACGAAGGTCTGGAAGGCCTTGCGGATGGCCAGCGGGTCCTGCCCCTGAACGAGGCGGAAGCTGATCTTGGCATGGGCCTGCGCGGGCAGGACGGTCTTGAACCCGTCGCCGGTATAGCCGCCCCAGATGCCGTTCACTTCGGCGGTGGGGCGCGACCAGATCATTTCCAGCGGCATGCGCCCCTTTTCGCCCGCCGGTTCGCTGAGCCCAACCGAGCCGAGGAAGCCCTGCCAGTCGAAATCCAGCCCTTCCCATTGGTCGCGGACCTGATCGGTCAGGTCGGGGATGTTGTCGTAAAAGCCTGGAATCGTGACCTTGCCGGTTTCGTCGTGCAGATCGGCCAGTATGCCCGAGAGCGCGCGAATGGGGTTCATCGCCAGCCCGCCGAAGAACCCCGAATGCAGATCGACGCGGGGGCCGGTGATGGTCAGTTCCTCGGTCACCATACCGCGCAGCATGGTGACGATGGCGGGGGTTTTCGACTGAAACAGGCCGGTGTCGCAGATCAGGGCGATATCGGCGCGCAGCTCGTCGGCGTTCTGCTGCATGAAGGGGACCAGCGAGGGCGACCCCGATTCTTCCTCGCCTTCGAAGAAGAAGGTGATCTTGCAGGGCAGGGTGCCGTTGATTTCGCGCCAGGCGCGGCAGGCCTCGACGAAGGTCATGAGCTGGCCCTTGTCGTCGGAACTGCCCCGGCCACGGATCACCGGGCCGTTGGGCGTGTCTTCGACCCTGGGATCGAACGGATCGTTCTCCCACAGGTTCAGCGGATCGACCGGCTGCACGTCGTAGTGACCGTAAAACAGCAGGTGCGGGCCGTCGCCGTCGACATGGCCCACGACCATGGGATGACCGGGGGTTTCCCGCTTTTCGGCCTTGATTCCAAGGCTGTTGAGATCGGCCACCAGCCAGTCGGCGGCGTCCGAGCACTGATCGGCATAGGCCGGGTCGGTCGAGATCGAGGGAATGCGCAGCAATTCCAGCAGGCGGTCGGTGGCGGCGGGCAGTTGGTCGTCTATACGGGCCAGAACGGCGTCGAGTGACATGGGCTTTCCTCGGAGTTGCGCGATGTTCGGCGCGAAGGTAACAGGTGACGCGCGGCTGTCCAGCGACCTTGATCGAAGTCAAGGAAACGGGGGGCGTCAATTTGTAACCTGTTGCGTGTAGGATGTGTGATCTATATGCATCTGACTTAATGAATATGTCGTGCGCGAAACGGCATCCGCCCGTAGCGGGGATGGAACGGACCAAGGAGGAAACGCCAGTGGATTACTCTGCAAAGCTGGATGACGCGATCAACCGTCTGCATGAGGAAGGCCGCTATCGCACCTTCATTGATATCGAACGCCGCAACGGGCAGTTTCCCCACGCCACATGGCGCAAGGACGATGGCAGCGAGCGGCCGATCACCGTGTGGTGCGGCAACGATTACCTTGGCATGGGCCAGCACCCCGTCGTGCTGGACGCGATGCACGAGGCGCTGGACGCCACGGGCGCAGGATCGGGCGGGACGCGCAACATTTCCGGCACGACCGTGTATCACAAGCGGCTGGAGGCCGAACTGGCCGATCTGCATGGCAAGGAAGCCGCGCTGCTGTTCACCAGCGCCTATATCGCCAACGACGCCACGCTGAGCACATTGCCCAAGCTGTTTCCGGGGCTGATCATCTATTCGGACGAGTTGAACCACGCCTCGATGATCGAAGGGGTGCGCCGCAATGGCGGGGCCAAGCGCATTTTCCGTCACAACGATGTCGAACATCTGCGCGAATTGCTGGCCGCCGACGATCCGGACGCGCCCAAGCTGATCGCGTTCGAATCGGTTTATTCGATGGATGGCGATTTCGGGCCGATCGAGGCGATCTGCGATCTGGCGGACGAATTCGGCGCGCTGACCTATATCGACGAGGTTCATGCGGTGGGCATGTATGGCGCGCGCGGCGCAGGGATTTGCGAACGCGACCGCCTGATGCACCGTCTGGACATCATCAACGGCACATTGGCCAAGGCCTATGGCGTGATGGGCGGTTATATCGCGGCGTCGGCCAAAATGTGCGATGCCGTAAGGAGTTATGCGCCGGGCTTCATCTTTTCGACCTCGCTGGCGCCGACGCTGGCGGCAGGGGCCACGGCATCGGTTGCCTTTCTCAAGACCTCCGAAGGGCAAAAACTGCGCGAAAAGCACCAGACCCAGGCGAAGATCCTCAAGACCCGCCTGAAAGGGCTGGGCCTGCCGCTGATCGACCACGGCAGCCATATCGTGCCGGTCATCGTCGGCAATCCGGTTCACACCAAGAAGTTGAGCGACATGTTGCTGGATGCCCACGGCATTTATGTGCAACCGATCAACTATCCGACCGTCCCGCGCGGCACCGAGCGCCTGCGCTTTACCCCGTCGCCGGTGCATGGACCCAGGGAGATGGACGCGTTGGTGCATGCAATGGATGAACTTTGGAGCCATTGCGCGCTGAATCGTGCCGATTTGACGGCCTGACACCCCAAAAAGGTGTAAAATGCCTTGCCATGTGCTACTGTAGCGCAAACAAAAGGTAAGCTTTCGAATCGGGACAATCGGAAGCTGATGAACAGGTTTGAGGGGCAGGCCGCATGATCGGGCGCAGGTTTTCGCGCAAGGCTGAAGAATACGAGGCAGAGCCGCGGGGCTTTGACGATTTCGATTTGCGCCTTGGCGATCTTATGCGCGGTGAACGCGCGACCCTTGGCAAATCCCTTCTGGATGTAGAACGCGAATTGCGGATCAAGGCCTCTTACGTGGCCGCGATCGAGAATTCCGATCCCGGTGCTTTCGACACGCCCGGTTTCATCCCCGGTTACGTGCGCTCCTATGCGCGCTATCTCGGCATGGACCCGGACAAGGCGTTCGAGGCGTTTTGCCGGGAAAGCGGATTTTCGATTGCGCATGGCATGTCGGCAGAGGCGTCCTCGATCCGCAAGCCGCAATCCTCGGGGCAGAGCCGCACGACAGCCCGCAAATCCGATCCCATCGTCGCGCCGAACACGCCCTTCGCCCCGGTGAGCGAAGGGTTTCTGTCACGCATCGAGCCGGGCGCGATCGGGTCTGTTCTGGTGCTGGTCGCGCTGATTGGCGCCATCGGATATGGCGGGTGGAGCGTGCTGAACGAGGTGCAGCGCGTCCAGTTCGCCCCGGTCGAGAATACGCCCGATGTTCTGGCCGATCTGGACCCGCTGGAGAGCGCGGTGCCGAATGCAGAAGACGGGCAGAACCGCGACCTGGCCGGGACTTTCACAGCCCCCGCGGACGAGCGGCTGGACCGGCTGTATCGTCCCGAGGCGCTGGACGTGCCCGTGATGGTGGCGCGCGATGCGCCGATTTCCACGCTGGACCCCGCAGAGGTGGGCACCATACGCCCCGACCTGCCGCGCACGGACCGTTCGAGCACGTTCGAAGTGGCCCGCAAGGCCGAGAGCCTTCCCAGCCCGCAGGTGGTGGAGGCCCCGATGCCGGGGCTGCGTGTCGTGGCCGTGCGCCCGGCTTGGGTGCGGGTGCGCGCTGCCGATGGCAGCGTGATTTACGAGGGCATCATGAATGCCGGCGACACCTATGATGTGCCGCCCACGGAAGAGGCCCCGACATTGCGGGTCGGTGAATCGGGGGCGATCTATTTCGCCGTGAATGGCGCGCATTACGGCCCGGCGGGACCGCGTGGCAAGGTCACGTCCGATCTGGCGCTGGATGCCGCGGTTCTGAGCGCGGCCTACGAGGTGGCCGATATCAGTCAGGATCAGGACCTGTCGCGCTATGTGGCCGAGTTGCAGACCAACACCGACAGCGCGCCGCAGGAATAACCGGCGCGCGGTGATTGCGGCCCGGCGCGATGCGCCTTATCTTTCGGCCAGACGAGACCCAATCAATTCTTTCCCCTGGGGGTAAGCGATGTCGCTGAATCCTATTCGCCCGTGGCGTAACATCGAGCGCCGCCAAAGCCGCCAGATCATGGTTGGCGACGTGCCGGTGGGGGGCGATGCGCCGATCACCGTGCAGACCATGACCAACACGGTGACAACGGATATACCGGGCACCATCGCACAGGTGCAGGCCGCTGCCGAAGCCGGGGCGGATATCGTGCGCGTGTCGGTCCCAGACGAAGAGTCGGCGCGGGCCTTGAAAGAGATCGTGCTCGAAAGCCCGGTGCCCATCGTGGCCGATATCCATTTCCATTACCGCCGCGGCATCGAGGCCGCCGAAGCCGGCGCCGCCTGCCTGCGGATCAATCCGGGCAATATCGGCAGCCCGGAGCGCGTGCGCGAGGTGATCTCGGCGGCGCGCGATCATGGCTGTTCGATGCGGATCGGGGTGAATGCGGGCAGTCTGGAAAAGCATTTGCTGGATAAATATGGCGAGCCAACCCCGGATGCCATGGTGGAAAGCGGGCTGGATCATATCAAGGTCTTGCAGGACAACGATTTTCACGAGTTCAAGATCAGTTGCAAGGCGTCGGACGTGTTCATGGCGACCGCCGCCTATCAGATGCTGGCCGAACAGACCGATGCGCCCATTCATCTGGGGATCACCGAGGCGGGCGGGCTGACCAGCGGCACGATCAAGTCGGCCATCGGTCTGGGCAACCTGCTGTGGATGGGGATCGGCGATACGATCCGCGTCAGCCTGAGCGCCGATCCGGTGGAAGAGGTTAAGGTGGGGTATGAAATCCTCAAATCCCTTGGCCTGCGGCACCGGGGGGTGAACATCATTTCCTGCCCGTCCTGCGCGCGGCAGGGGTTCGACGTGATCAGGACGGTCGAAACGCTGGAGCAGCGGCTGGAACATATCAAGACGCCGATGAGCCTGAGCATCATCGGCTGCGTGGTCAACGGCCCCGGCGAGGCGCTGATGACCGATGTGGGGTTCACCGGCGGCGGTGCGGGCAGCGGCATGGTCTATCTGGCGGGCAAGGCCAGCCACAAGATGACCAACGAGGAGATGATCGACCATATCGTCGAACAGGTGGAACGGCGGGCCGCCGAGATCGAGGCGGAAGAGGCCGCGCGCCCGGCCGCCGAGTAAAACCGTGACCGGGGGTTTTCAGCACCGCATGGCTGGCCTAAGAGGCGGGCAGATTCATCTTCGAGGATGCCCATGCCCACCGAGACCCCGCAGCCCGCTTTCGTTCTGGTTCGCCCACAGATGGGCGAAAACATCGGCGCCGCCGCGCGTGCAATGTGGAATTTCGGGCTGGACCGGATGCGTCTGGTGGCGCCGCGCGATGGCTGGCCCAACCCCAGGGCCGTCGCCATGGCCAGCGGGGCGGGGCGTTTGCTGGACGAGGCGCAGATGGTCGAAACGCTGCCCGATGCGGTGGCCGATTGTCATTATGTCATGGCCACCACCGCCCGCGCGCGCGGGCTGACAAAGCCGGTTCTCAGCCCCGAACGCGCGATGCAGATCGCCGCGGAGCGGATCGCGCAGGACCAGAAGGTTGCCGTGCTGTTCGGGCCGGAACGCGCCGGGCTTGAAAACGACGACGTGGCGCGCGCCAATGCGATCATCAATGTGCCGGTCAATCCCGAATTCGCCAGCCTGAACCTTGCGCAATGCGTGTTGCTGACCGCCTATGAGTGGCGGCGGGCGCAGGGCAATATCGTGAATGAGCGCGTGGACATGGCCCGCGCCGACTGGGCCGAACAGATCGAGATCGAGAAACTGGCCGATCATTATGACGAGCGGCTGACGCAGGCGGGGTTCTTTTTTCCCGACCACAAGGCCGAAGGGATGCGCACCAACCTGCGTAACATGTGGAGCCGCATGGCCCTGACGCGGGCCGATGTGCAGATGCTGCATGGTGTGCTGCGGCAGATGGTCCGCTGGAAGGAGCGCGGCGACTGAGCGCGCTTGAAGGGGGGCAGGGGGCGCATTACTGTGCGCGCGATCAGGCGAGGGAAGCGGAATGACCAGCAAGCGCAGCATTTTCGAGGATGTCTCCGAGGGCGAACCCCGGCGCGAGGCCCCCAAGGGCGGGATGATTGACGCGGGCCGGCGCGGGGCGCGCGGTGCGATACGCATCTGGCTGATGGTGCTGTTTGCGCTGGTGGTCGTGATGATCGCCGTGGGCGGGCTGACCCGGCTGACCGACAGCGGGCTGTCGATCACCGAGTGGAAGCCGCTGAGCGGGGCCTTGCCACCGATGAACGCTGCCGACTGGCAATCGGAGTTCGACAAGTACCGCCAGATTCCCGAATACCAGTTGCAGAACAAAGGCATGAGCCTGTCCGAGTTCAAGGCGATCTATTGGTGGGAATGGGGCCACCGGCAGTTGGGCCGGGTGATCGGCCTTGTCTGGGCCGTGGGCTTTTTCGGGTTTCTGGCCGCGCGCCGGATTCCCGCGGGCTGGACCGGGCGTCTGCTGTTGCTGGGCGTGCTTGGCGGGGCACAGGGCGCGATCGGCTGGTGGATGGTCAGTTCGGGGCTGGATGGCGAGATGCTGGACGTGGCCAGTTACCGGCTGGCGGTGCATCTGGGGCTGGCCTTTGTCATCCTGGGCTTTATCGCGTGGTACATGATGATGCTGCGCCGTGAAGAGCGCGAATTGATGCAGGCCCGGCGCAGCAAGGAGGCGCGGTTGTTCGGCCTGTCCACGGGCTGGCTGCATTTCGCGTTCCTTCAAATCCTGATCGGGGCGCTTGTCGCCGGAATCGACGCCGGGCGCAGCTATACCGACTGGCCGCTGATGGCCGGGGGATTCTTGCCGCCGGATTTCTGGATGTCCGATCTGGGCTGGCGGAATTTCTTTGAAAACCCCGGTCTGGTGCAGTTCATTCACCGCATGGTGGGCTATGCGCTGTTGGCCTTCGGGATCATGGCATGGCTGAAGGGGCGCCGCAGCGCCCATGTGGCGACGCGTGCAGCGTTCACTGCGGCGTTCATCGCGCTGTGTGCGCAGGTGGCGCTTGGGGTGGCGACGGTTCTGCATGTGGCCGCGTGGCAGGTGGCAATCGTGCATCAGGTTCTGGCCGTGATCCTGTGGGTGCTGATCCTGCGGGCGCGGTTCCTGAGCCTGTACCCGGTGGCGCAATCGGTGCGGGGGTAGGACATGAGCGCCTACGAGGAGTTGATGGGCTGGGCCCGCGAAACGCAGGCGCTGGCGCAGGTGGCGGGCCGTCTTGGCTGGGACCAGGAAACGGTGATGCCGCGCGGCGCGGCGGCGCAGCGGGCCGAGGAAATGGGTGCGATGGAGGCCGTACTCCATGCGCGCCGGACCGATCCGCGTGTTGGGGATTGGCTGGCCGGGGCGGAGGCCCCGGATGCGGCGGGCAAGGCGCAGCTTCGTCTGATCCGGCGCGAGTATGAGCGCGCAATCAAGGTGCCCGGCGATCTGGCCGCTGCGCTGGCGCGGCTGACCAGCCGGGCGCAGGGCGTGTGGGCCGAAGCGCGGGCAGCGGGCGACATGGCGGGGTTTGCGCCGGTGCTGGCCGAAATCGTGGCGCTGAAACGTGAAGAGGCCGCCGCGCTGACCGGGGGCAGCGACACAGGCCTTTATGATGCGTTGCTGGACGATTACGAGCCGGGCGCGAGCGCGGCGCAGTTGCAAGCCATATTCGACGAAATGCGCCCCCGGTTGGTGGCGCTGCGGGCGCAGGCGTTGAACGGGGCCGATGCGCCAGAGGTAAGTGGTACGTTTGACGAGGCCGCGCAAATGGCGCTGTCGCGTGAGTTGGCCGAACGGTTCGGCTACGACCTGACGCGCGGGCGGATCGACAAGGCGGTGCATCCGTTCAGTTCCGGGTCGGGCGACGATGTACGCATCACCACCCGGACCGTGCCGGACGATCCGTTCAATTGCCTCTATTCGACGATCCACGAGGTCGGGCATGCCTGTTACGAGCAAGGGATCGACAGCGCCTATCACCTGACCCCGGTGGGGCAAGGCGTGTCGATGGGCGTACACGAAAGCCAGAGCCGCATTTATGAAAACCAGTTGGGCCGCAGCCGTGCGTTTTGCGAGTTCCTCTATGGCCGAATGCGCGATGCCTTCGGTGAGATCGGTGTCGATGGGCCCGAGGCGTTTTATGCTGCCGTAAACCGGCTGCACCGTGGATATATCCGCACCGAGGCGGACGAGGTGCAGTATAACCTGCATGTCATGCTGCGTTTCGATCTGGAGCGTGCGCTGATCGCGGGCGATCTGGCGGTGTCCGATCTGGAGGCGGCCTGGAATGACCGGTTCGAGGCCGATTTCGGCTATCCGGTGAAGGGTGCGGCCAGCGGGGTGTTGCAGGATGTGCATTGGTCGGTCGGGCTGTTCGGGTATTTTCCGACCTATGCGCTTGGCAATGTCTATGCGGGCTGTCTGCATGCCGCGCTGCGCCGGGAGGTGCCCGATCTGGAGACGCATCTGGCCAATGGCAACCCGGCGCCGGCGATAGAATGGTTGCATCAGGCTGTGCAGAGGCATGGCGGGCTCTATCAGCCGCAAGAGCTGATCGCACGCGCCTGTGGCGGTGAAACGCCGGGTGCAGAGCCTTTGATGGCGTATTTGGAAGACAAGTTCGGCGCGCTTTATCCCGGCTGAGGAGCGCCGGGGCGGTTTACTCGGCCACCACCATCTGGACGGCGGGTTTCTGCGGGGCGGTTTCGATCCACTGCGTCAGTGTATCGTTCAGCAGGTCGAGATTGCGGGTCTCGATCGCCTTGCGCAGATCGGACAGGGCCTTGGCCATTTCGAGTTCCGACAGGTGGCTTTCCTGAGCGCGCAGAATCTTGGGGTGCGGGGTGGTCAGCATGTCCGAGCCGATCAACAATTCTTCGTGCAGTTTCTCGCCGGGGCGCAGCCCAGTGACCTTGATTTCGATGTCGCCATCGGGGTTTTGGGCATCGCGCACGGTCAGCCCGGCTTGTTCGATCATCCGGTGGGCGATGTCGCGCACGAGGACGGGTTTACCCATATCGAGCACGAATACATCGCCACCATAGGTGAACGAGCCCGCCAGCAGAACCAGCCGCACGGCTTCGGGGATGGTCATGAAATAGCGCGTCACGTCGGTATGGGTCAGGGTGACCGGGCCGCCATTGGCGATCTGTTCCCGGAACAGCGGCAGGACCGAGCCGGAGGACCCCAGGACATTGCCGAATCGCACCATCGAAAACCGTGTCGTCGTGGAGCGCGTGGCGAGATCCTGCACCAGAAGCTCGGCCAATCTCTTGGACGCGCCCATCATGGATTTGGGGCGCACCGCCTTGTCGGTGGAGACCAGAATGAACCGATCGACGTTTGCTTCGCGTGCGGCGTCGGCCACGGTTTTGGTGCCCAGAACATTGTTGCGCATCCCCGCCAGTGCATTTCCCTCGACCATCGGGAGATGTTTGTAAGCCGCGGCGTGCAGAACGATGTTGATGTCATGGTTGTCCATGACCTCTTTCATCAGGGCTCCGTCACAGACGGAGCCGAGGATCGTCACGATTTCGACATCGGAATCGAAGGCGCGTAACTGACGGTCGATCTCGAAGAGCGCCAGTTCGTTGTGATCGAGCAGAATCAGCCGCCGGGGAGTGCAGGAAATCAACTGTCGGCTCAGTTCGGAGCCGATGGAGCCACCTGCACCCGTTACCAGAATGCTTGCGCCGCGATAACTGAGGCTGACGCCGGGCAGTTCCTGCTCCAGACGATCCCGGCCGAGAATATTGTCGAGGTCCAGCGGGCGGGTGTCGAGCGGGCGTCGCGCCGTGTTGTCCACCAGATCGCAAAAAGAGGGCAGGATATGCACCTCGCACCCGGTATCGGCCAGACGCCGGCGGATATCGACCTGAATCGTTTCGCTGGCGCTTGGCATGGCCAGAACGATTCTGTCGATGCGGTGCTGAGCGACCAGGGCGGGAACGTCGTTGGCCGGATAAACCCGCAGCCCCGCAATGGCGAGCCCTTGCAGGCGGCGGTCGTCATCGACGAAGGCGACGGCCTGCAATGCGTCATCGGTGGTGAGTGCGGAGGCCAGTTGCTGCCCGGTCTGACCGGCGCCGTAGATCAGAATGCGCCGCCGCTGCGTATTGTCGCGATAGAGTTTGAGAACCAGTTGCCGCAACAGAAGGCGGCTGGCGACACTGAGAATAAGGAACAGCATTGCCGCCACGGCAAAGACATGGGGCGGCAGTTCGTTTCGCAAAACGAGCGAGGCGACGATACCGAACGCGCCCAACAGCGCGGCCACCAGTGCGGTATCGTGTAACCCCTGAATCTGATAGGCGTTCAACTTGATCCGGTGCAGGCCAAGGGCAAGAATCGCGATGCCGCCGCCAGCCATGAGGAATCCGGCTTCAACCAGGACGAGCGGATCGGCAAGCTGCGCCAGGGCGTTGGGGCCGAACAGTACGAGGATCGCAAGAAGGCAGGCCACGCCGATAAGGCAGATGTCCAGTGCAAGCAGGAGGGCGTTCTTTCGGGGGCGATCAAGGCGCGTCAGAAGCTGGTATAGCATTCTTCATTCTCCCGAGGCGCTGATCTTTGTCCGTGAAAAAAAGACAACGTGGCCCAACTCGTAAAAGGATCGACATTGAAACGTTTAGGAAACGTGAACGATGATTCCCTTATAAGTTTTTGCGGCTATGGAGTGCAACCCAAGGTGGTGTCCGGTGGCGAAAAATGGCCAGAAAATCTGGATATCCGAACCGAAGTGAGATTTTTCAGCGGTTCGCACTGTGTCTAATCGGATTCAGATCGCTGGCCTGCACTTTGAAAGGCTCTGGCGGCAGTTTCGATCATCAGCGCGGCGTCAAAGCAAAAGGTCCGATTCGCTGCCCATATCATGTCGAGCCGGGCCTTGGCGGGGACGCACCGCCGGGAATACATCGCATCGGTTTCCGCGGCGGTGCGACAAGCGGATAGCAGACGTTCTTCGATACGGTGATAGCGCAAGGTCGCCAGCCCCGTGACACCGGGACGGCTGCGCAGAACCCGGGCATAGATCTCGGGGTGTTTTTCGACATACGCGCGCAACGGGGGACGGGGACCGACAAAGCTGAGATCGCCGCGCAGGATATTGAGGAGCTGAGGCAGTTCGTCCAGGCGGGTGCGGCGCAGGATGTGGCCGGTTGGTGTGATGCGTGTGGTCTTGTCTCCACCACATACTCCGCTGTCGTTCCGTGTTGTCGTCATCGTGCGGAACTTCAGCAGGGTGAAAGGCTCTGAGGGGGTTTTCATTCTCTCGGACAGGTAAAGAACCGGCCTGCCGTCGCGAACCAAAATGACAAGTGCGATGGCCAAGATCACCGGAAACAGGATCAACCCGAGCAACAGGGCCAGAACGATATCCGTCGTGCGTTTGCCGGCTGTCATGATGTCGTCCCTTCCAGCATCTGCCAGTCGGCGATCATTCTGTCCGCATCGGCATCGATAGGGACACGGGGCAGCAAACCGGCCAGTTGCGAGATGTCGACGGTGACGGCCTGCACTGCGTGCTCGGGAGCCGGTCGCCATACGATCCTGCGTCCCGCAGAACGAACCAGGTCCGCCATACTTACCGGGCCGCGGGCCGCAACGTTCAGGACATGCGGCAACGAGTGCCGGGGCAGGGCGGCCAGACCGGTCAGGACCTGCGCCAGCATCCCGGGAGCGATATAGCTGCGCCGCGGGCCATAACCGTCAGGGAACCTGTCCAGTTCTATCGGCTCTGTCCCGTTTAATCCGGGTGCAAGGCTGTCCGCGCCGACGACATTGGCCAGACGCAGGCAGCAATGCGTGATCCCGTCAATCGCCGGCAGGGCGGCGATGCGGTCTTCCATCCTGAGTTTCGCATGCCCGTAATCCGTGACCGGATTGGGTACGGTCGCTTCGCTCAGGCCAGTACCGGGGCCGTAAACGCCCGCCGAGGACAGGTGCAGCACCCGCGTTGCGCCAAGGTCTTTCGCCAGATCATGTGCCGTGACCGCGAGTGCGGAATTGAGAGCGAGCGCTTCGGGCGGGCCGGCGGTGACACCCCAGAGGGCGATCAGCGTATCGCATCGGGGCAGCGTTTCGGTCACCTGCCCCGGAGACCATTGGGAATCGGCGCAGGCGCTGCGCGACACGAAATGCGCGCGCGGCAGGCCGGGGAGTCTTTGCCAGACCTGTCGCAACAGAAGGCCGAGGCGGCCTGAGGCGCCGGTCAACAGAAGCGGACAACGGGGGCGTTTCGATTTGCACATAGCGACTCACTCAACCTAAACGCGACAAGATTCCGTTTGTCTAATATCGTGTAATCGGTTTAGTGAACATGCTGCAATTCAACCTGGGGGGTTAATGTGCAATTATTCGGTCGAGCCGTTTTGAGTGTTACGGTTGCGTTGGGCGTGGCAGGGTGCAGTTTGCCTCGCGGAGCGGCCATTCAATCGGAAGTCGTGAGCGAGAGCAGGGAAGAAGAGCCCAGTTTTCAGGTGGTCGAGGTGACCCGCGATGACATACCGGCATTGTCCCAATGGCCGGTGACCGGCTGGACCGGGCATTATCACTGGTTCAGCGATGGCCGGGGGCCCGATTCGTCGGTGATCCAGACGGGCGACACGTTGCAGATCGTTGTCTGGGACAATCAGGAAAACTCTCTTCTGGCGGGCGACGGCACCAAACTGACCGAAATGCCGCCGATGACCGTATCGTCCTCGGGCAAGATTTTCATGCCCTATGTGGGCGATGTTACGGTTCGTGGACTGACGCAGGATGCGGCGCGTGATCGTTTGCAGGAACGATTGGAAGCGATCGCATCGTCGGCACAGGTGCAGCTTGCGGTTATCGAGGGGCGCAACAACTCGGTCGATGTGGTCGGCGGTGTCGGGGCCCCCGGACGTGTCGGCCTCGAATCGCGGAATACGGGTATTCTGAGCGTGATCGCGCAGAGTGGCGGCATCAAGGACGAATTGCGCAACCCGTTGGTGCGTCTGCAACGCGGCGGCAAGACCTATGACATTCTCGCGCGTGATTTGCTGGCCGATGCGGACAGCAATGTCAGGGTGCGTGGCGGCGATCAGATCACCATCGTCGAGGACGAACGCAGTTTCAACGTGCTGGGCGCTGCCGGAAGCCAGCAATTGCTTTATTTCGAAAAGGAAACCATGAGCGTGATGGAGGCCCTGTCGGCCATGGGGGGCCTTGAGGCCAATCGCGCCAATCCCAAGGGCGTGCTGATCCTGCGGGATTACAAGGCCGGAGATCTGAAACCGGGCATGGACGGGCCCGACATGCAACAGGTGGTTTTCACGCTTGATCTGACCAGTGCAGACGGTTTGTTCGCTGCGCGTCAGTTCAATATCCATCCGGGCGATACCATCCTGGCAACGGAATCGCCGGTCAACGCCGTTCGGACGATTTTGGGATTGCTGGGCAATGTGGTCGGGTTCGGCAATACGGCCAGCAACATCTGAGACATGGCTCAGGCTGGACAGTAAAACGCCCCGCAGAAAACCTGCGGGGCGTTTTTTTTGTGCCGATATTTCAGTGTGGACTATGGGAGGGCGTCAGCCTTCGGTCGTATCGCCGGTTTCGACGGTATCGAGATCGGTCTCGTCGTCCTCGCCCTGATCGGCGATCCAAGCGACGCTGACGACCTCTTCGCCTTTGCGGGTGTCGAACACCTTGACCCCGCCGGCGCTGCGGGAGCGGAAGGAAATACCGTCGATCGGCACGCGGATCGACTGTCCGCGCGATGTGGCCAGCATGATCTGATCTTCCAGAGAAACCGGGAAAGAGGCCACCAGCGTCCCGCCACGCATCGCCTTGTCCATGGCCTGCACGCCCATGCCGCCACGTCCGCGCACGGGATAATCGTGGCTGGAGCTGAGCTTGCCGGAGCCATTGGCGGTGATGGTCAGGATCAGGTTTTCAGCCGCCTGCATTTCCTCGAACCGTTCGGCGGGCAAATCGCCTGCGGGCGCATCCGCATCTTCGCCGTCATCGGGGGCCCCGGCCAGGGCGCGGCGCATTTTCAGATAGGCGGCGCGCTCGTCTGCCGTGGCGTCGAAATGGCCGATGACCGACATCGACACGACCCGGTCGTCGCCTTGCAGGCGAATGCCGCGCACGCCGGTGGATTTGCGGCCCTTGAAGACCCTTACTTCGGTTGTGGGGAAGCGGATGGCGCGGCCCGAGTCGGTGACCAGCATCACGTCGTCATCCTCGGTGCAGATGCGCGCATTGACCATTTCGACGCCTTCGGGCAGGTCCATGGCGATCTTGCCGTTGCGTTTCACGTTGGTGAAATCCGACAGCGCGTTGCGGCGCACATCGCCTGCCGTGGTGGCAAAGACGATTTGCAGGTCGTCCCATTCCTTTTCGGGGCGGTCCACCGGCATGATCGCGGCAATCGACACGCCCTGCGGGATGGGCAGGATATTGACAATCGCCTTGCCCTTGGAGGTGCGTCCGCCAAGCGGCAGGCGCCATGTCTTGAGCTTGTAGACCATCCCGTCGGTGGTGAAGAACAGAAGCTGCGTATGGGTGTTGGCCACGAAGAGGGTGGTAACCACATCCTCTTCTTTCGTGGCCATGCCCGACAGGCCCTTGCCGCCGCGCTTCTGCGCGCGGAAATCGGCCAGTGCGGTGCGCTTGATATAACCGCCCTGGGTAACCGTCACGACCATGTCCTCGCGTTCGATCAGGTCTTCATCGTCCATATCGCCCGACCAGTCGACGATCTCGGTGCGGCGGGGCACGGCGAACTGGTCTTTCACCTCGCGCAGTTCATCGGCGATGATGCCCATGATGCGCTCGCGGCTGGCGAGAATGGCAAGGTATTCCTTGATCTTGCCCGCCAGTTCCTGGAGTTCGTCGGTGACTTCCTTGACGCCCAGCTGGGTCAGGCGTTGGAGGCGCAATTCAAGAATGGCGCGGGCCTGCGTTTCGGACAGGTTGTAGGTGCCGTCGTCATTGGCCTTGTGCGTGGGATCGTCGATCAGCGCGATATATTCGAGGATATCGCCCGCAGGCCAGCGGCGCGTCATCAGTTTTTCGCGCGCTTCGGCGGCATCGGCTGAGGCGCGGATGGTGGCGACGACTTCATCGACATTGCTGACGGCCACGGCCAGACCGCACAGGATATGGCTGCGGTCGCGCGCCTTGCGCAACTCGAACGCGGTGCGCCGGGCGACCACCTCTTCGCGGAAGGCGATGAAGGAGGTCAGGAACTTGCGCAGGGTCAGTTGCTCGGGGCGGCCGCCATTCAGGGCCAGCATGTTGCAGCCGAAATGCGTTTGCATCGGGGTGAAGCGGAAAAGCTGATTCAGCACCACCTCGGCGGTGGCGTCGCGTTTCAGTTCGACGACCACACGCACGCCATGGCGGTCGGATTCGTCCTGAACGTGGCTGATCCCGTCAACGCGTTTCTCGCGCACGGTTTCCGCGATCTTTTCGATCATCGCGGCCTTGTTCACCTGATAGGGGATTTCGTCGATGACGATGGCGTAGCGATCCTTGCGGATTTCCTCGACACGGGTTTTCGCCCGGATCACGACGCTGCCGCGCCCTTCGAGATAGGCTTTGCGCGCGCCGGAGCGGCCCAGCATGATGCCGCCGGTGGGGAAGTCGGGGCCGGGCACGTAGTCGATCAGTTCCTCGGAACTGAGATCGGGGTTGTCGATCAGGGCCAGCGTGGCATCGCAGACCTCGCCCAGATTGTGCGGCGGGATGTTGGTGGCCATGCCCACGGCGATACCGCCAGCCCCGTTGACCAGCATGTTGGGAAACCGCGCGGGCAGGACCGTGGGTTCGAGATCCTTGCCGTCGTAATTGTCCTGAAAATTGACGGTGTCTTTTTCGATATCGGCCAGCAGCGCCTGTGCCGGTTTGTCCATGCGCACCTCGGTATAGCGCATGGCGGCGGGATTGTCGCCGTCCATCGAGCCGAAGTTGCCCTGACCGTCGAGCAGGGGCAGGGACATCGAAAAATCCTGCGCCATCCGCACGAGAGCATCGTAAATCGCGCTGTCGCCATGGGGGTGATATTTACCCATGACATCCCCGACGGGGCGCGCCGATTTGCGATAGGGCTTGTCATGCGTGTTGCCGGTTTCGTGCATCGCATAGAGGATGCGCCGATGCACCGGTTTCAGCCCGTCGCGCAGATCCGGAATCGCCCGGCTGACGATCACCGACATGGCGTAATCCAGGTAGGACGTTTTCATCTCGTCCGAGATCGAGATCGTCGGCCCGTCGTACTGAGGGCGCTCCGGCGGCGTTTCGTCTTCGTTTTCAGGGGGTTGCGGCGTGTCGTTCACGTTGGTGCCCGTCCTGTGTCTGGGGTCTATATCTTGTTGTGGAGACTATATCAGAGGGCGGATATTGGGTGCAATGGCTGTCATCCCCGCCATTTGGCAGCCCTCTGCGCTGCCTGCTAACACACTGTTTTCATTGAAAAGTAATTTTCTTGTGGCATGATTTGAGAACAACGAGAAAAAACAGGCAACAGGAGCTCAAACAATGGAGATGTCCGAAACCGAAATGATGCTGAAAGGCTATGGGCTGACCACGGCGGAATTTTTCTATCACATGCCCGATTACGTGCATGTGCTGAACACGTTCATCTGGCAGGATTACGATATTGCGCCAGATCATCCCCGGCTGTTCGAGTTCGTGGAGTTCTGGCAGGAGGAAATCGACGGTCCGCTTCATTCGGTGCGTTTCAATCACCGAAAACTGATCGCCCCCGGAGAGTGGCGCAATGTGGTCGGAGAGTTCACGCTGCATTGACGGGCAGCGCGGAAGCGGCGAGGGGGCAAGGCCCCCTCAAGCCATGGATCAGGGAATGATCCGGTTGTATTTCATGCCTTCCAGCGACACGCCCGCCATGGCGCCCGCCTGTCCGAAGATCACGGCGACGACCGGTGCGGTGCTGGTCGTGGTGTCGGCGCGCAGGTTTTCACCCTTGTCGTTGAACACGTATTCGATATCTGCGCCGGCAACCCAGCCCGAGGAACGGCGGAAGCGGCTGAGCGCGTCCTGGGTCATGAAAAACAGGACATGCGCGAATTGTTGTGCGCCGATCTGGAGCCCGACACTGCCCTTGGTGGCGGAATAATAATCGACCGTGCTGTTATTGATCTGCAAGGCGCCGCGGCCATAGCCCCCGCCGAACATGAACCCTGCCTCGGTCACCAGCGGCATGACCAGCATACCGGTGGATTTCGAGGCCAGATCGCGGGTGTTGGGGTAGGTCGAGTAGAGATAATTCAATGTGGTATCGACGCGCGCGTCGATTTTTTGTGCATTGTTGGTGCCCACGCCGTTGCCGCAAGCGGCCAGAAGAGGGGTGCCCGCCAGCACACCAAGCGTGAATCCGCGTCGCGAAATATTGCTCATGATATTGCCTGTTCGTTTCCTGACATTGGGGCCGGCTTTTTGTCATGCCGGTCTGTTTTTAGTATACGGGCGGATTTCCGCCGTGTCACCTGTCTTTGCGCGGGTGCGCAGGGGCTTGCCATCGCGGACCTCCTCAACCGTTCAGCACGCGGGCGGCCAGCGGCGCGAAATAGGTCAGCACCCCGTCGCAACCGGCGCGCTTGAAACCCATCAGGCTTTCCATCATGGCGCGGTCGCCGTCGATCCAGCCATTTTGCGCGGCGGCCTGGATCATCGCGTATTCGCCCGATACCTGATAGGCAAAGGTCGGCACGGCGAATTCGTCTTTGACCCGGCGGCAGATGTCCAGATAGGGCATGCCGGGCTTGACCATCACCATATCGGCGCCTTCCGACAGGTCGCGCGCCACGCAGCGCATCGCCTCGTCGCTATTGGCCGGGTTCATCTGGTAGGTCGCCTTGTCGCCCTTGAGCGCGCCGGATGCGCCCACGGCATCGCGGAAGGGGCCGTAAAAGGCGCTGGCGTATTTCGCCGCATAGCTGAGCAGCATCACGTTGCGGTGGCCTGCGGATTCCAATGCTGTGCGGATCGCGCCGATGCGCCCGTCCATCATGTCCGACGGCCCGATGATGTCCACGCCTGCCTCGGCCTGGCTGAGGGCCTGTTTGACCAGCGCCTCAACCGTTTCGTCATTGATGATCTCACCGTCCACGACAAAGCCGTCATGCCCGGTATCCGAATAAGGATCGAGGGCCACGTCCGTCATGATCGCCAGATCCGGCACGGCGGCCTTGATGGCGCGCGTGGCGCGGTTGGACAGGTTGTCGGGGTTCCACGCCTCGGTGCAGTCCGACGTGCGGTTGGCGCTGCCGGTATAGGGAAACAGGCAGATGGCCGGAATGCCGAGCGCCTGTGCCTCTTTTGCGGCCTCCACCACCTTGTCGACGCTGCGCCGGACGACGCCGGGCATGGAGGGGACGGGCTCTTCGATGCCTTCGCCGTCGCGCACGAAGACCGGCCAGATCAGGTCGGCCGGGGTCAGCGCATTCTCGGCCACGAGGGCGCGTATGGCGGGGGTGCGGCGCGGGCGGCGCAGGCGGGTGGCGGGAAAGGCGGCTTGGGTGGTTTTCATGGCGGGCCTTCAAAATCGTTCCGCCATGTCAGTGGCATGGAAATTCGCACATCTCAAGGGTAGGAATTGACGCGCCACGGCGCTATGAGAGGCGAAAAGCAAGTCAGGGCCCTTTGCAGTGGATTGGTACGAAACGGTTTTCGAGCTTATCGACATGCGCAGTTTCAGTAACCTCTGGTTCTGGATCGCGCTTGCGGTGCTATGGTCTTCGACCAGTCATTGGGTGCTGGGTGTGCCCTGGGACATGGTGCTGCGCGCCCGCAAGAAAGACGCGCCCGATCAGAGCGTGACCGACCTGCACGATATGGTGCGGATCAACACCAACAGGATTCTCTATATCGTTCATGAATCAGGGCTTCTGATTGCCGGCTTCGTCTGTTTCGTCCTGACGGTTCTGGCCCTGACCGGGTTCATCTATGGCAGGGAAATTTCGCAGGCATTGTTCCTGATGGGGTTTCCAATGAGCCTAGTGGGGCTTGCCTCGTTCCTGAGCGCCCGCAAAATCCGGATGCAGGCGCTTGAAGGTGCATTGCTTTACAAACAGATGAACCGCCACCGGATCGTCACGCAGATTATCGGCATGATTTCGATCTTTGTCACGGCCATGTGGGGCATGCTCCAGAACATGAGCGTGGGTGTGCTGGGCGGCTGAGGCAGGGCACGGTTGCACCTTGCGCCGGGGGCGGGTATCGGGCTTTGCATGAGCGGTTCTGACCATATCACAGTGGGCGGCGCGCCCGAGGGGTTCGATGCGCGGCTGATCCTTGACGAGGTCGCCCGGCAGGGCGGACCCGTGGTCCATATCGCACGCGATGACAAGCGCATGGCGGCGATGGCCGATGCGCTGCGTTTTTTTGCCCCGGACATGCCGGTGATCCGTTTTCCGGGCTGGGATTGCCTGCCTTACGACCGGATGTCGCCCAATGCCGATATCTCGGCGGCGCGCATGGCCACGCTGGCGGGGCTGGTGCACGGGATGCCCCGGCAGTTCGTGCTGCTGACCACGCTCAACGCCGCCACGCAGCGGGTTCCGGCGCGCGACGTGCTGAAAGGGGCCGCGTTCATCGCCCGCGTTGATCATCAGATCGACGAAGAGGCGCTGAAGGCGTTTCTGGTGCGTATGGGGTTTGCGCAGGCCCCCACGGTGATGGAGCCCGGAGATTACGCGGTGCGTGGCGGCATCATCGACATCTACCCGCCGGGCGAAAGCGGCCCGGTGCGGCTGGATCTGTTCGGGGACGTTCTGGACGGTATCCGCAGGTTCGATCCGGCCACGCAACGCACGACCGAAAAGCTGGATCAGATCGAACTGGCCCCGGTCAGCGAGGTGATCCTGGATGAGGCCGCGATCACCCGGTTCCGGCAGAATTACCGGATCGAGTTCGGCGCGGCGGGCACCGACGATCCGCTGTACGAAGCTGTGAGCGCGGGGCGCAAGCATGCCGGTATCGAACATTGGTTGCCGTTTTTTCACGAGCGGTTGGAAACGCTGTTCGACTACCTGCCCGGAGCGACCGTAACGCTGGACGATCAGGTGACCCCGGCACGGCTGGCGCGGTGGGACAGCATCGCCGATCAATACGAGGCGCGCCTGCACGCCCTGAAGCAGAAAAGCCGTGAGGACACCGTTTACAAACCCGTCGCGCCGGGGTTGCTGTATCTGGACGATGGCGCGTGGCAGGATGCGGTTTCCGCGTGCCGGGTATTGCAGTTTTCCGCATTGCCGCAGGCCACCGGGCCGGGTGTGATCGACGCGGGCGGGCGGATCGGGCGGAACTTTGCCCCCGAGCGGCAGAACGAAAACCTGAGCCTGTTCGGGGCTCTGAAAGACCATATCGAGGCGCGCATGGCCGAAGGGCCGGTGTTGCTGGCCAGCTATTCCGAAGGCGCACGAGAGCGTCTTGAGGGGCTACTGGAAGATGAGGGGCTGATAGGCCCCGTCACGGTGGGGGACGCGACGCGCATCGGATCACGGGGGCTGCATCTGGCGGTCTGGCCTCTGGAACACGGGTTCGAGGCGCCGAACCTGACGGTGATTGCCGAGCAGGATGTTCTGGGGGATCGCCTGATCCGGTCGCCCAGGAAACGCCGTCGGGCCGAGAATTTCCTGACCGAGGCGCAGGCGCTGTCGCCCGGCGATCTGGTGGTGCATGTGGATCATGGCGTCGGCCGCTATCAGGGGCTGGAAGTGGTCAGCGCGGCGGGGGCGGCCCATGAGTGCCTGCTGCTGGAATATGCCGAAGGCTCCAAGCTGTACCTGCCGGTCGAGAATATCGAACTGCTGAGCAAGTACGGCCATGACGAGGGGCTGCTGGACAAGCTTGGCGGCGGGGCGTGGCAGGCCAAGAAGGCCAAGCTCAAGGAACGTATCCGCGAGATGGCCGACCGGCTGATCCGCATCGCCGCCGAGCGCGAGTTGCGCAAGGCCCCGGTGCTGGAACCCGAGCACCACGCCTGGGAGGAGTTTTCCGCCCGCTTCCCCTATACCGAAACCGACGATCAGTTGCGCGCGATCGAGGACGTTCTGAATGATCTCGATGCGGGCCGCCCGATGGACCGGCTGATTTGCGGCGATGTGGGCTTTGGCAAGACCGAGGTGGCGATGCGCGCGGCCTTTGTCGCGGCGATGGCGGGCATGCAGGTGGCGGTGATCGCGCCCACAACGCTGCTGGCGCGCCAGCACTACCAGAGTTTCGCCGAGCGGTTTCGTGGCTTTCCCGTCAATGTGCGGCCCCTGTCGCGTTTCGTGACCCAGAAAGACGCCAGCCTGACCCGCGAGGGGCTGGCCAGGGGCGAGGTGGATATCGTCGTGGGAACCCATGCGCTGCTGGCCAAGGGCATCCGCTTCAAGAACCTCGGCCTGCTGGTGATCGACGAGGAACAACGGTTCGGCGTGGGGCACAAGGAACGGCTGAAGCAATTGCGCAGCGACGTTCACGTCCTGACGCTGACCGCGACACCGATTCCGCGCACCTTGCAATTGTCGCTGTCCGGGGTGCGCGATCTGTCGATCATCGGCACACCGCCGGTCGATCGCCTGTCGATCCGGACCTATGTCAGCGAATTCGACGCGGTCACCATCCGCGAGGCCTTGTTGCGCGAACATTATCGCGGCGGGCAGAGTTTCTATGTGGTGCCGCGCATCAGCGATCTGCGCGAGATCGAGGAGTTCCTGAAAGAGCAGGTGCCCGAGGTGTCCTATGTGGTGGCGCATGGCCAGATGGCCGCGCGCGAGCTGGATGACCGCATGAACGCCTTTTACGATGGCAAATACGATGTGCTGCTGGCCACCACGATTGTCGAATCGGGGCTCGATATTCCGACGGCGAACACGATGATCGTGCACCGCGCGGATATGTTCGGCCTCAGCCAGCTTTATCAGATCCGGGGCCGGGTGGGGCGGGCGAAAACCCGCGCCTATGCCTATCTGACGACCAAACCGCGCATGCGCCTGACCCCGGCGGCGGAAAAGCGGCTGCGGGTTCTGGGATCGCTCGATACCTTGGGGGCGGGCTTCACGCTGGCCAGCCAGGATCTGGACATTCGCGGGGCGGGCAACCTGCTGGGCGAGGAACAGTCGGGCCAGATGCGCGACGTCGGGTACGAACTCTACCAGTCGATGCTGGAAGACGCGATTGCCAGGATCAAGGCGGGCGAGCTGGAAGGCCTGACCGAAGAGGATGGCCAGTGGGCGCCGCAGATCAATCTGGGTGTACCCGTGCTGATCCCCGAGGAGTACGTGCCCGATCTGGATGTGCGCCTTGGCCTCTATCGTCGTCTGTCCGGCCTGCACAGCAAGGTCGAACTGGAAGGCTTTGCCGCCGAGTTGATCGACCGTTTCGGCAAGCTGCCCAAGGAGGTCAATACCCTGATGCTGGTCGTTCGGATCAAGGCCATGTGCAAGAAGGCCGGGATCGCCAAGCTGGACGGCGGGCCGAAAGGGGCGACGATCCAGTTCCACAACGATAAATTCGCCTCGCCACAGGGGCTGGTCGAATTCATCACCGCGCAGAACGGGCTGGCCAAGGTGCGTGACAACAAGATCGTGGTGCGCCGCGACTGGCGCAAGGACAGCGACAAGATCAAGGGCGCGTTCGCGATCGCGCGCGATCTGGCCGAAAAGGTCGTGGCGGAAAAGAAGAAGGCGAAGAAGAATGCTTGAGGACGGGGTGCATGCGGTTCCGGCGGGGCACACGGCCTCGGTCGTGACGCATCTTGAAATGAGCGGGCAGGCGGCGCAGCGGCCAGAGGCCGATCTTCCGCTGGACCTGGTGCGCGTGACCGCGCCCGATCCCGACTGGTATCTGGATCTTTTCCGCAAGGTCGGCGCGCCGTGGCTTTGGTTCGGGCGGCTGGTGATGGATCGGGGTGAATTACGCGCGATTCTGAGCGACGAGCGGGTGCATGTTTACGTGGTCAGGGATGGCACGGAGGAGGTCGGCCTGCTGGAACTGGATTTTCGCCAGCATGACGATTGCGAACTGGCCTATTTCGGATTGGTGCCGCAGGCGGTTGGCGGCGGTGCCGGGCGCTGGCTGATGAACCGCGCGATCCGGCTTGCCTGGGCAGAAGGTATTGCGCGGTTTCACGTTCATACCTGCACACTGGATCATCCGGCGGCGCTGGAATTCTATCGGCGCAGCGGGTTCACGCCCTATGCCCGCGAGATCGAGATCGCACCCGATCCGCGATTGTCGGGGCTGCTTCCGGAGGATACCGCGCCGCAGGTGCCGCTGATCAGGCCGTAATCTCAGCCGTTGCGGGCGAACCAGTCGCGGATTTTCGGGGCGATCCAATCCCACAGGGCCGGGGCCCCTCGGGTGATGGGCGTGCCGACACGGGTTTCGACCTTGTCCAGTGTGGCGTTATGGTCGCGCCAGCTGATGCCATCTGACGCCAGATTCTGATTGGGCGGCTGGAACCGGTCCAGCGCCTTGGCGAATCTGGCATCGGGGCTTTGCGCCGTTTCGAATTCGTCCCAAAGAGCGCGAAGGTCCGCAGCCTGATCCGCTGGCAAAAGACCGAAAATGCGGTCGGCGGCGGCCTGCTCGGCGGCGGCGACAGCGGCACGGTCGGCCTGCGCATAGATCGGTGTATCGCCCGCGTCGATTTCCACCAGATCATGCAGGATCAGCATTCTGATCACGCGCGCAGGATCGACCCCGTCAGGTGCATGTTCGCCCAGAATCAGCGCATACAGCGCCAGGTGCCAGCTGTGTTCCGCCGAGTTTTCATAGCGTGACCCGTCGCAAAGCGTGTTGGCGCGGATCACGGATTTCAGGCGGCAGGCCTCGGTCAGAAAGGCCATCTGCGCGTCGAGACGCGACACATCGCTCATTCTTTCGGGGCCTGCTCTGCCTTGGCTTTGGTGTCTTCCTTGAATGCCTTGGCGCGGTCCAGCAACAGCTTGCGTGCCTTGACGTTGGCGCGGCGCACCCGCAGCGAGGTCAGGAATGCCTCTTCTGCGGTCTGGGACGTGGCCCCCAGCACCTTGACCATATCCGCGACGATCTGTTCGTCGCCGGTGGCATCGATGTATTTCAGCACATCCAGCGCCAGTTCGTCGGCGAGATCCTCGGTAACGCCCATCGGATCAGCGGGTGTTTTCTGTCAGGCGTCGCTTCACGTACCCGGTGACCGTGTCGATCATCGTGTCCATGTGCGGCTCCTTGAAGAAATGATCCGCGCCTTCGAGCTCTTCGTGGGTGATGGTGATGCCCTGCTGCTCGTGCAGCTTGTTGACCAGCGTGGTGGTGTCCGCAGGGGGCGCCACACGGTCGGCGGTGCCGTTGATGATCAACCCGGACGAGGGACAGGGGGCAAGGAACGAGAAATCGTACATGTTCGCAGGCGGCGAAACTGAAACGAAACCGGTGATTTCCGGGCGGCGCATCAGGAGTTGCATGCCGATCCATGCGCCGAAGGAAAAGCCCGCGACCCAGCAATGCTTGGAATTGTTGTTCATGGATTGCAGGTAGTCGAGCGCCGAGGCCGCATCGCTGAGCTCGCCCACGCCCTGATCGTATTCCCCCTGGCTGCGCCCGACACCGCGGAAGTTGAAGCGCAGAACGGTGAAGCCCATGTTGTAGAATGCGTAGTGGAGGTTATAGACCACCTTGTTGTTCATCGTGCCCCCGAACTGCGGGTGCGGATGCAATACGATCGCGATCGGGGCGTCCTTTTCGCGTTGCGGGTGATAGCGTCCTTCAAGACGGCCTTCGGGGCCGGGAAAGATAACCTCTGGCATAGAGCCTCATTCTCCGTATGTTGGTGCGCGACTTTCTTGACGAAATCGGTCAAGCACCTTAGAACGTTTCTAAATTTCCTGCCGGGGCCGGAGGATGCAAGCGAGATAAGGGTTGCATGGCCTCGCGTCAATCTATTCGCGGGAGAATCGGCCATGAAGCTGAGCACCAAGGGTCGTTATGCGATGGTCGCGCTGGTCGATATCGCATTGCAGGACAGTGATACGCTGGTGACGTTGGGCGAAATCGCGAAACGTCAGGATATTTCGCTGCCCTATCTGGAGCAGTTGTTCGTCAAGCTGCGCCGGGCCGATCTTGTGGCGTCGGTGCGCGGTCCGGGTGGGGGATATCGCCTTGCGCGCCCCGCATCGGAAATCCGCGTGGTGGACGTGCTGGCGGCGGTCGATGAGACGGTGAGCGCCTTGCAGAAAGGGGCCGGAGCGTCGGGCGCGGCGAGCGGATCGCGGGCCCAGTCGATGACCAACCGGCTGTGGGAATCGCTGAGCGCCCAGGTCTATGTGTTCCTGCACCAGACCCGGCTGAGCGATGTGGTGAGCAATACGCTGGCGCCGTGCCCGGCGGTGCCGACATTGTTTTCGGTGGTGGACGAGGAATGACGTTCCCGCGACACAAGATCATGGCGGTGACGGTCCGACATTCACGTGACGGCACGCTGCGTTCGGAGCCGGTTTGCCACCGGAACCTGCCCCTGGACAAGACGCTGGCTTGGTAATGGGCAGGGTATATCTGGACTACAACGCCACGGCACCGCTGCGGCCAGAGGCGCGCGCGGCGATGATCGCGGCGATGGATCTGGTGGGCAACCCGTCCAGCGTACATGCCGAGGGGCGCGCGGCAAAGGGCCTGATCGAACGGGCCCGCGGGCAGGTGGCCGCGGCGTTCGGGGCCGAGGGCGCGGACGTCATTTTCACCTCGGGTGCAACCGAGGCGGCGGCGTTGGCCTGTGCCGGTCGCGGATTGCATGGCGCGGCGGTGGAACATGATGCGGTCAAGGCATGGATCGACGCGGATTTGCCGGTTGATCCACAGGGCCGTGTGAGCGTGGACGATCCGGCGCGTTCGGTCTTACAAAAGGCCAATTCGGAAACCGGTATCGTGCAGGATCTTCCCGAGGGGCTTGAGGTCAGCGACATGACACAGGCGTTTGGGAAACTGCCGGTGGCATTCAACTGGTCGGGCTGCCGCATGGCGCTGATTTCCGCGCACAAGATGGGCGGACCAAAAGGTATCGGCGCGCTGGTCGTGAGGCGCGGCACCGATCTGGAGGCGCTGATCAAGGGCGGCGGGCAAGAAATGGGGCGTCGTTCGGGAACCGAAAACGTCATCGGGATTGCCGGATTCGGGGCTGCCGCCGAGGCGGCTGCGCGGGATTTGGCCGGTGGAATCTGGGATCGTGTGGCAGAATTTAGAAAGATTCTAGAAAATGCCATTGCAGCCGAGGCAAACGGGACTATTTTTGTCGGGAAAGATGCGTCGCGTCTTCCCAACACGTCGTGCTTTATCACGCCCGGCTGGAAAGGGGAAACGCAGGTCATGACGATGGACCTTGCCGGCTTCGCCATTTCCGCTGGATCTGCCTGTTCGAGTGGCAAGGTCCGGGCCAGCGGTGTATTGCAGGCCATGGGGTTCAGCGAGGACGAGGCCGGATCGGCGATCCGGGTCTCGCTTGGGCCAGACACGACGCAGGACGATGTGACGCGCTTTGCCGAGGCATGGCTGAAGCACTGGAATAAACACTGCGCCCGAACGGCGTAGCGAAACGAGATCAAGGAGGGGCCGATATGGCGGCACTGGACGATACACAGGTCAAAGAAGGCGTCGATCAGGAAACGGTGGATGCCGTCCGCGAGATGGCCGGCACGTACAAGTACGGCTGGGAAACCGATATCGAGATGGATTACGCGCCCAAGGGCCTGACCGCCGATATCGTCAAGCTGATCTCGGAAAAGAACGAAGAACCCGAGTGGATGACCGAATGGCGTTTGCAGGCCTATGAGCGCTGGCTGCAAATGAAGGAACCCGACTGGGCGATGCTGGACTACCCCGAGGTGAATTTCCAGGAACAGTATTACTATGCCCGCCCCAAAAGCATGGCGGAAAAGCCCAAGTCGCTGGACGAGGTGGACCCCAAGCTTCTGGAAACCTACGAAAAGCTGGGGATTCCGCTGAAGGAACAGATGATTCTGGCCGGGGTCGAAGGCGCCGAAGACGCCCCCGCCGAGGGCCGCAAGGTGGCCGTGGACGCGGTGTTCGACTCGGTTTCGGTTGGCACGACCTTTCAGAAGGAACTGGCAAAGGCCGGGGTGATCTTCTGCTCGATCTCCGAGGCGATCCAGAAACACCCCGAACTGGTCAAGAAATACCTCGGTTCGGTCGTTCCGGTCAGCGACAACTTTTACGCCACGCTGAATTCGGCGGTGTTTTCGGACGGGTCGTTCGTGTACGTGCCGCCCGGTGTGCGCTGCCCGATGGAACTGAGCACCTATTTCCGCATCAACGCGGAAAATACCGGCCAGTTCGAACGCACACTGATCATTGCCGACAAGGGGTCCTATGTCAGCTACCTGGAAGGGTGTACCGCACCGCAGCGCGATGAATCGCAGCTTCATGCCGCCGTGGTCGAGATCATCGTCGAGGAAGACGCCGAGGTGAAATATTCCACGGTGCAAAACTGGTTCCCCGGCAACGAAGAGGGCAAGGGCGGTATCTACAACTTCGTGACCAAGCGCGCCGATTGCCGTGGCGACCGGGCCAAGGTGATGTGGACGCAGGTGGAAACCGGCAGCGCCGTGACCTGGAAATACCCGTCCTGCATTCTGCGCGGGGACAACAGCCAGGGCGAATTCTACTCGATCGCCATCACCAACAACTGGCAACAGGCCGATACCGGCACGAAGATGATCCATCTGGGCAAGAACACCCGTTCGCGGATCGTGTCCAAGGGGATCAGTGCCGGGCAGGCGCAGAATACCTATCGCGGCCTGGTCAGCATGCATCCCAAGGCCAAGAACAGCCGCAATTATACCCAGTGCGACAGCTTGCTTATCGGCGATAAATGCGGGGCGCATACAGTGCCTTATATCGAGGTCAAGAACAACTCGTCGCGCGTGGAGCACGAGGCGACCACCTCGAAGGTGGATGACGATCAGCTGTTCTATTGCCGTCAGCGCGGCATGGACGAGGAAGAGGCCGTCGCGCTGGTGGTGAACGGGTTCTGCAAGGACGTGTTGCAGGCGCTGCCTATGGAATTCGCCATGGAGGCACAGCAACTGGTTGCCATCTCGCTGGAAGGGTCGGTGGGCTAAGACCCGCCCGATCCGCTGACAAGGGGGCGGTCATGATCGTCACGACAACGCAAAATATCGAGGGCCGCAAGGTCGCCGAATACCGCGGGATCGTGGTGGGCGAGGCCATCATGGGGGCCAATGTGTTCCGTGATTTCTTTGCCCAGATCACCGATGTGGTGGGCGGGCGCTCGGGCGCCTATGAATCCAAGTTGCAGGATGCCCGCGACACCGCCCTGAACGAGCTGGAACAGCGTGCCGCGGCACTCGGGGCCGATGCGGTTCTGGGGGTCGATCTGGATTACGAGGTCGTCGGCGATTCGATGTTGATGGTTTCGGCCAGTGGCACGGCGGTCGTGCTGGCCTGAAATGGATCAGGCAGCCACCATATCGCGCCCCGAACTGACCCTGCCCGAGGCAGAGGCACGAAGATTGCGCGCGGCCTATGAGGCGGCGCAGGTGATCCTTGAATACGGGTCCGGCGGATCGACGGTGATGGCGGCCCAAATGCCGGGAAAATCGGTGTTCTCGGTCGAAAGCGATAGGGACTGGGCGCAGATGATGCGCGATTGGCTGGCGCAGAACCCGCCCGCCGACGGGACCGTAGTGGATATTATCTGGTCGGATCTGGGGCCGACCAAGGAGTGGGGCTATCCCGAAACCGACCGTGAATGGCAGCGCTATGCGCGCTATCCGCTTGAGGTTTGGGATTTGCCCGAGTTCCGCCAGCCAGACGTGGTGCTGGTGGATGGCCGGTTTCGCGCCGGTTGTGCGATGGCCACGGCCTTTCGCACGCAAAAGCCGGTAAGGGTGTTCGTCGACGACTATGCGCGGCGCAAACACTATCACCGGATAGAGGAGTTTCTGGGCCGGCCTGTGATGGCCGGACGGATGGCCGAGTTCGATGTTGCGCCGATGGCGGTGCCTGCGGACCGGCTGTTGACGATAATCGAGATGATGACGCGGCCCTGAGCCGCCACGGAACATAAGCGAGGAGCTGAAAAAGATGCTGGAAATCAAGAATCTGCATGTCGATCTTGAAGACGAGGAAAAGACGATTCTCAAAGGTGTGGACCTGACTGTCGAGACAGGCAAGGTGCATGCGATCATGGGGCCCAACGGATCGGGCAAGTCGACGCTCAGCTATGTCCTGTCGGGGCGCGACGGTTACGAGGTAACCGAGGGCAGCGCCACTCTGGATGGGGAAGACATCCTTGATATGGAACCGGAAGAGCGCGCGGCGGCGGGTCTTTTCCTGGCGTTCCAGTATCCGGTGGAAATTCCCGGCGTCGGCAACATGACCTTCATGCGCACCGCACTGAATGCGCAACGCAAGGCCAAGGGGCAGGAGGAGATGAGCGCGGCTGATTTCCTCAAGCTGGTGCGTGAAAAGGCCAAGGCGCTACAGATCGACAGCGATATGCTCAAGCGGCCAGTGAATGTGGGATTCTCGGGCGGTGAAAAGAAGCGCAACGAAATCCTTCAGATGGCGCTTCTGGAACCCAAGATGTGCATTCTGGACGAAACCGACTCGGGGCTCGACGTGGACGCGATGAAGCTGGTTGCCGACGGTGTGAACGCGCTGCGCCAAGAGGGGCGCGGCTTTCTGGTGATCACCCATTATCAGCGCCTTCTGGATCACATCAAACCCGACGTGGTGCACATCATGGCCAATGGCCGGATCGTCAAGACGGGCGGCCCCGAACTGGCGCTGGAAGTCGAGAAGAACGGGTATGCCGATCTGGTCGAGGAGGTGGCGTAATGGCTTTGCCACAGGTGAAACTGGACGCGACCGAGGCGCGGCTGTCGGCAGCTGACCGGCCTGCGGCGGGGGCGTCATGGGCCGAAGCGGCCCGTGACGCGGCTTTGGCGCGGGTCCGCGACATGGGATTGCCTCATCGGCGCGACGAGTACTGGAAATTCACGAATCCCGAAACGCTGGTGCAGGCGGAAACACCTTCGGCGGCGGTGTTCGAATCGGACGAAACCCAGGTTTTCAAAGAGGTCGACCGTCTGAAAATCGTCTTTGTCGACGGGGTTTTCGACGCCGAGGCCAGCGACGACCTGGCCCTCGAAGGTGTGAGGATCGAACGTCTGGCCGAAGTTGCCGCAACGGATATTCACTGGGCCAAGGACCTGTATGGCGTTCTGGAAGAACGCGGACAGGACCCTGTGGCACGCCCCTTGGCCGCGCTGAATACGGCATTGGCCAGCGATGGCGTGGTGATCCATGTCACCGGCAGGGCCAGCAAGCCGATCAACCTGATTTATCACCATGAATCAGAGGCTTCCGATGCGATTCTCCACCACCTTGTAAAGCTCGACAAAGGTGCGGACCTGACGATTCTGGAAAACGGCCCGGCAGCGGCACGGTTCAACAAGGTGATGGAGGTCGAAGTGGCCGATGGGGCGGCGTTCCATCATGTGCGCACGCAAGGCCGCGACCACGAGCGCCGGGCGGCCACGCATATCTTTGCCCGTCTGGGCGAGGAAAGCGCGTTCAAGACCTTTACGCTGACGGCCAATGGCGTGCTGACGCGCAACGAATGCGTGGTGGAACTGACCGGCGACAATGCCGTGGCGCATGTGGCCGGGGCCTGTGTGGGCGACGGGGATTTCCATCATGACGATACGGTGTTCGTCACGCATGATGCGGTGAATTGCGAAAGCCGCCAGGTTTTCAAGAAAGTGCTGCGCAACGGAGCGCGGGGCGTGTTTCAGGGCAAGATCCTCGTGAAACCGGGCGCCCAGAAAACCGATGGCTATCAGATCAGCCAGTCCTTGCTGCTGGATGACGACAGCGAATTCGACGCCAAGCCGGAACTGGAAATCTATGCCGATGACGTGGCCTGTTCGCATGGCTCGACCTCGGGGGCGATCGACGAGGACGGTCTGTTTTACCTGCGGGCGCGGGGCGTTCCCAAGGATATTGCCACCGACCTGATGACGCTGGCCTTTCTGGCCGAGGCGGTCGAGGAGATCGAGGACGAAACGCTGCGCGAGACCATCGTGGGCCGGCTGGAAGGCTGGCTGGAACGCCGGCGCGGCTGATGCCGGTTACAACGGATATCGCGGCCACCTACAGGCGGCCGCGGGCCGTTATGCGGCGGCTGCTGGCGATGCCACCGCACGAAGGCCGTGCGCTTGCCATCGTCATGGCGGGGTGTGTCGTGGTGTTCATCGGCCAGTGGCCGCGTCTTGCACGCGAGGCACATCTGAGCGGTCAGGAACTGAACATGCTTTTGGGCGGGGCGTTGCTGGCGTGGGTCTTCATGATGCCGCTGGTACTCTATGCGCTCGCGTTTTTCAGTCACCTGGTACAGCGCGTCTTTGGCGGGGCAGGCGGGGGCTATTCCAGCCGTCTGGCGTTGTTCTGGGCCTTTCTGGCCTCCAGCCCCCTCATCCTGTTGCACGGCCTTGTGGCCGGATTCATCGGGCCGGGGCCGGGATTGCAACTGGTCGGGCTTGTCTGGATCGCGGTGTTCCTGTGGTTCTGGCTGTCGAACCTGCGAGAGGCGGGATGGGGAACATCATGACGCTCTCGATGCTGAAATCGCTGTTCCTGCTGACGCTCAAAGCGCCAAAAGCTGCCGGGGCACGGATCATATCCCTGAATTTGCCCGTACAGGGGCTGTGGCTGGCGCTGTCGCTGGTGTCGGTGGTCACATCGCTGATCTTTGCGGCGCTGATGCAGGTCGCTGCCGTGGGCGAGGATCAGTTCAGTGAACTCATGCGCCAATCGCCCGCGCACAGCGCACCGTTGATTCTGGCATTGCTGCAATGGGGCCGCGCGGTGCTGTCAGTGTTCGTCTTGTGTTGGGTCGGGCGCATGATGGGGGGCACAGGTCATCTGCGTGATGTGTTGGCGGTGATGACATGGTTGCAGGCAGTAACCTTTGTCTTGATGGCCGGCATTGTGGTTTTGGGAATGGCGCTGCCGATGCTCAGTTCCCTGATGGTCCTGGCCATGGTCGTCTGGTGGGTCTGGGCTGTCGTTTCCCTTCTGGATGTTGCGCATGAGTTTGAAAACATGTTCAAGGCGGCTGGCGTTCTGATCGTATCGCTGTTGGGTGTGACGGTCGGGCTGTCGATTTTCTTTGGGCTCGTATCGGGCCTGTTCATGGGGGTGTCCTGATGCTGGATGTCGAAAAGATCCGGGCCGATTTCCCGATCCTGAGCCGCGAGGTCAATGGCAAGCCTCTGGTCTATCTGGACAACGGGGCCTCGGCGCAAAAGCCGCAGGTGGTGATCGACGCGATCACCCGGGCCTATTCCCACGAATATGCCAATGTGCATCGCGGGCTGCATTACCTGAGCAATATGGCGACAGAAAAATATGAGGCCGTGCGCGGCACCATTGCGCGCTTTCTCGGGGTTGCCGACGAGGATCAGATCGTTCTGAATTCCGGCACGACCGAAGGCATCAACATGGTCGCCTATGGCTGGGCCATGCCCCGGATGGAGGCGGGCGATGAAATCGTCCTGTCGGTAATGGAGCATCATGCCAACATCGTGCCCTGGCATTTCCTGCGCGAGCGGCAGGGGGTGCGCCTGAAATGGGTCGATGTGGATGCCACCGGCGCGCTCGACCCGCAAAAGGTGATCGACGCCATCGGTCCCAGAACCCGGCTGGTGGCGATCACGCATCTGTCGAATGTTCTGGGCACCAGGGTGGATGTCAAAGCGATCTGCGATGCTGCCCGTGAAAGGGGCGTTCCGGTGCTTGTGGATGGATCTCAGGCCGCCGTGCATATGCCGGTGAATGTCGACGAGATCGGCTGTGATTTCTATGCGATCACGGGTCACAAACTCTATGGTCCTTCCGGCTCGGGAGCGATTTTCGCCCGCAAGGAGCGACTTGCCGAGATGCGCCCGTTCATGGGCGGTGGCGACATGATCCGCGAAGTCAGCAAGGATGAGGTCGTCTATAACGACCCGCCGATGAAGTTCGAGGCCGGGACACCGGGCATCGTGCAGACCATCGGGCTTGGTGTGGCGCTGGACTACATGATGGGCATCGGCATGGAAGCGATTGCTGCCCACGAAGACTCCCTCAGCCGCTATGCCCAAAAGCGCCTGACCGGACTGAACTGGCTGAATGTGCAGGGCACGACACCCGACAAGGCGGCGATTTTCTCGTTCACCATGGAAGGGGCGGCCCATGCCCATGACATCAGCACGATCCTTGACAAGAAGGGCGTTGCGGTGCGCGCGGGGCATCATTGCGCGGGGCCGCTGATGGATCATCTGGGGGTAACGGCCACCTGCCGTGCATCGTTCGGAATGTATAACACCCAGGCCGAGGTCGACGCCCTGATCGACGCGCTGGAACTGGCGCACGACCTGTTCGGCTGAGACATTGCGCGTCAGCCGTCAGCCCGGTCCAAGCAGCCGGTCGATAGGGGCATAATCGTCGGTCAGGACGGGCGCGCCTTTCGGTGACAGCACGGTTTGCACGAAACGATCGGACAGCACACCAAAGCGTTTCGTATCCGGGGCGGACAACAGCAGGCTGTCCTCCGGGCTGGCGCTGTCGGAGGCGACCAACACGAAGACGAGCCGTTCGCCGGGGGTCGGAGGGCGTTGTTCGGTCCAGATTTCGACATTGGGAAAAACCCGGGACAAGGTAGAGTGAATGGCGGCCAGGGCCTCGAGCCGGTGCTGAAAATCGATCACATTCATCACGAAGACGCCGCCCGATGTCAGGCGGTCCCGGACCAGTTGGAAGAACTCCCGGGTCACCAGATGTGAAGGCACGGCGATATCGGTAAAGGCATCGCCGACGATCACGTCATAGTGCCTGTCCGGGCGGATCAGCAGGGCACGGCGGGCGTCCTCGTGCAGGACGGTAGCGCTGTCCGGGTCGAACCAGAAATCGCGCGCGGCGGTTCGGGTCACGGCAGGGTCGATTTCTGCCACGGTCAGGGGACCGAAGCCTCTGTCGGCCCATGCACGCGGAACGGAATAGGTGCCACCGCCGACGAAGAACGCCGAAAACGGGCGTTCCCCCATCCGCATTCGGGCAATCCCGTCCAGCATCGCGGCATGATCGGTGAACATGATGCGCGGCACGTCGCGCGCGCTGATCCCATGGGCCAGGTGGTCGATCACCATCAGGTTCACGGGGCTGCCGGGATCGGCCGATATATCCTCTGTCCTGATGCAGAAATACCGGCTTTCATGATCGCAGGGGCTGGATAGCAGGGCGGCGCTGCCCGATAGCACAAGGACAATGCCCGAGGCGGCCAGAATGCCGCTTGAACGCAATTGCCGGGCGAGCCCGAAACAGATCAGCGCCGCCAACACATAGCATATGGCGACCACACTGATGGTCAGCGCACTGCCCAGCCAAGAGATAAAGACGAACCCCGCCAGCAACGTGCCCGCAATCGCGCCAATCGCGCCGGATGCGAACATGGCGCCAAGCGCACGGCCTGATCTGTCTGTCCCGTTTACCGCGATCTGCGCAAGCACCGGTGCCGGCACACCGGCAAAAAAGGACGGGGCAAAAAAGGCCACGGCGCATAAAACGGTAATGCCCCAAACAGGATGTTCGAGCGTATCCAGAACCGGACCGGCACTCAGCCGCAGCAGCCCACCGGCGATGGCCGTGGTCAGGGCCGCCGCCAGCAACGCCCAGCCGGTCAACACCATGGCGCGCGAGGCCGGGCGTTCGGCGACGCGACCGCCCCACCAGTGCCCGGCGGAAAACCCCGCCAGCACGATGGCTATGATGGCCGTCCATGTATAGAGAGACATGCCCACATATGGCGCCATCATCCGGCCCGCCACGATCTCGACCACAAGACTGGCCGCCGAAACGGCTGCTTGCAGGGTGATCAACAACCAAAGTGGAGCAGTGTGCATGGCAGTCTCCGGAATTCCAACAGCGGAGCCATAACGCCGTATTTGCATCACAGGTGCAAGTCCGATCCTTACCCAAGGATTTCCGATTGCAGGGCCGCGCGCTTTGGCCTATAGCCGGGTCCGCACGCACCTGTAGCTCAGCTGGATAGAGCGCTGCCCTCCGAAGGCAGAGGCCATAGGTTCGAATCCTATCAGGTGCGCCATTTATTCGTTTGTTTGGCACATGCTGCAATGCTGTCCTAGTTGGTCTGCCACATGCGGCCGCGCGTGCTGTTAGGTGTCAGGATGTCGGGCCAGCCAATGAAATGTTCGATCGCGAGCAGGGTCAGGCAAATCGCCAGTATCGCGAAGAAAAACCTGATCCGCTTCTCGCTCGGCGGGGATTGCGCCCACCGTGTCATCCGGAACAGCCAGCGAAGGTTCATGGCCGGACGACCGGGTTCAAATGCCCCGGATTGCTACTGTGGCTGTTTGCCCGCATGACTTCCTCTTGAATTTCCCGGACCAGTCTAAGAAAAAGCCCCGACCTGTCCACAATCAATCCGGGGCGCGCAACCGAATGCCGTCACATGCCGAAACCCGCCACCTGCCTTACAGCGCTCAGCAGATGTACGATCTGGTGGCCGATGTCGGCAGCTATCCCGAATTCCTGCCCTGGACATCGGCGGCACGTGTGCGCCGGGTAACACCGCAGACCGATGGCTCAGAGGTCATGGAGGCAGACCTCGTGGTTAGTTTCAAGGTGTTTCGCGAACGATTCGGGAGCCGCGTCGTCTTATGGCCGGAAGACAGGAAAATCGAAACCGAGTATCTGGATGGGCCATTCAAATATCTGATTTCCAACTGGAGGTTCACGGATACGCAAGACGGGTGCGACGTGCAGTTCGACGTTGATTTCGAATTCCGCAACCTTCTGTTGCAAAAGGCCGCAGGGTTGTTTTTCTTCGAGGCGATGCAACGCATCGTCAAGGCGTTCGAATCCCGCGCGCAGGATTTATACGGCGCATGAGGGGCGGTATCTGACCGGCGTACAGAAAACGGTTTGGGGCGGGAAACAGGCGCGGCGCGGCTGAGGTCTGGCGATACCCTGGTCGGTAAATGCATCGCAGCCATATCCTCAAGCTATTGGAACCATCTCGTCGCCCGCTGTATGACCAACGGTGACGACATGCCGCAGCGCGAAGGATTGGAACTGTCATGACCAACGTAATTGATCGCTTAGCCGTCTTTGTGGATGCACATCGCCAGTCGGGCAAATGCCCGAAAGAGGCTCTGGATGTCATGCGGCTATGCCTGTTGGATTGGGCTGTCGTCGGACTTGCAGCAGAGCAGGAAGCGATCACCGGTTCCATCTTGGGCTATGCCAACGACACCGGTGGGGAAGGTTCCTCATCGCTTTTCTTCGGTGAAGGGCAGAGATTGGCCCGGACCGCCCCGCGTCTGGCTGCGCTGGTTAATGGCACGATCAGCCATACACTGGATTTCGACGACACGCATTTTGCGCATATTGGTCATGTCAGCACAGTGGTTTTCCCTGCCGCTCTTGCCATGGCCGAGGCCGAAAACGGTGATTTGCAGCAGCTGGTGCAGGCGGCCCTGATCGGGGCCGAGGTGGCCACCCGTGTTGGTGTCTGGCTGGGTCGCAGCCATTATCAGGCGGGATTTCACCAGACGGCCACTGCTGGCGCCTTTGGTGCGGCCGTGGCGGCGGCAGTGTCCACGTCGGATGTTACAGCGGCAGCACCGTTACGGATTGTGGCGGGCATGGCGGCTGGTTTGAAACAACAGTTCGGAACCGCGATGAAGCCCATGAATGCAGGGATGGCGGCGGCGCATGGGGTCGAGTCCGTTCTTCTGGCGCGTCATGGGCTCGATGGGTCACAAGAGGCCGCAGACGGGGCGCAGGGGTTCGGCAATACGCATCATGGGGAAAACGACCTGAGCGCGTTCGACACTCTCGGGCAGGCCTGGCTGTTCCCGGATGTCACGCATAAGTTCCACCCGTGCTGTCATGGAACGCACGCGATGATCGAGGCGATGAAATCCGTTCTGGGCGATCAGTCAGACCTGACAGGGCGCGTCCGCAAGATCGAGCTGCGCACCAATCCCCGCTGGATGAGCGTTTGCAACAAACCCGCGCCGGTGGATTACCTTGAAGCCAAGTTCAGCTATACGTTCCTGGCGGCACTCTTGCTGCGTAACGGCATGAAATCGTTCGGAAATTCCGATATGGCGGCGTGTTTTCCCCTGGACGAAACGCATCGCGATTGCATGTCGCGGGTCACTGTGATCGCGGATGAAAGCGTGTCGGAAACAGCGGCGGAGCTTGTGGTGCATCTGTCGGACGGCTCGATGCTCGAAGCGTATAACGACCTGACCGATCCATTGCCCTTGGATGTTCGTCTGGATAAGCTGATGGAAAAGGGGCGTGAGTGTCTTGGCAGCAAGGCCGATGACTTGTGGGCAGCGATTCAGGGGGACGATCTGAAGGCGTTCACGGCGTTGATGCGTCGCGGCGCATGAGAATCGGATCGTAAGCTATTGAAATGAATTGCGGTTAAATCGATCACGACAGGGAGCGGTGGAGCAGTTCAAGCGCATGATCGCGTGATATCCGCCGCACCTCGGACCGCCCCGGTGCGCCGAATTCTTTGGTTTCCGTGAATGTTTTCAATCCCTTGCGGGCCAAACCGAAACAAACCCGGCCCTCGGGTTTGTGTTCCGACCCGCCGGGGCCCGCGATGCCGGTGATCGCCACGCTCAGATCCGCGCCCGAACGTGACAGGGCGCCTTCGGCCATTTCACCAGCGACCTGTTCGGACACGGCGCCGTGGGCGATCAGCGTGTCGGTGGACACGCCCAGCATCTCGACCTTGGCCGCGTTGGAATAGGTAACAAAGCCGCGATCCATGACGTCGGATGACCCCGGAATGTCTGTCAGCGCGACGGCGACCATACCGCCGGTGCAGGATTCGGCGGTGGCTATGCGCAGCTTCAGCTTGCGCGCCAGATCAAGAATATCATTTGCAATCAACGCATTAAAACTCCATGTGAAAGTGCCGCCAGGGCCATGACGCCAAGCGCGGCAAACAGCCCGGCAATCATATCATCCAACATCACGCCAAGCGAATCCCCGCGACGGTCGGCCCAGCCGACGGGGCCGGGTTTCCAGATGTCGAACAGGCGGAACAGGACGAAGGCGGCGATCCAGCCGGGATAAAGGGCGGTGAGGGATGCGCCGACATGGGCGGCGCCGATGGACACGGGCAGGAAGGCCAGCCATTGTCCGGCGACCTCGTCGATCACGATCTCGGAAGGGTCGTGATCCTGTTTTCCTTTTGTTTCCAAATGCGTAGCCCACCATCCGGATGCGAATGCCAAGACGATCCCGGCCAGCAACAGCCAGGGGCCGCCGATGACATGCAGGGCCCAGGCCACGGGAATGGCGGCTGCCGAGCCCCATGTGCCGGGGGCCGGGCGCAGGTGGCCGACACAAAAAAACGTTACAATCAAATGGGTTACGCTCATGTTTTCACCAGTGTTGCTGTGGCCTGTGCGGCGATGCCTTCTTCGCGGCCGGTGAAGCCGAGCCGTTCGGAGGTGGTGGCCTTGACGGAAATCCGGTCGATGGAGAGGCCTGTGATGTCGGAGAGGGCCTGCCGCATGGGCTGTGCATGGGGGCCGATCTTGGGGTGTTCGCAGATCAGGGTGAGGTCTATATTGTTGATTTCAAAGCCATTTTTCTGCGCCAAACCGACCGCGTGACGCAGGAAGATATCACTTGCGGCGCCTTTCCATTGGGGATCGGAAGGGGGGAAGTGCTGGCCGATGTCGCCCATGGCGAGCGCACCGTATATTGCGTCCGTGATCGTGTGCATCCCAACATCTGCGTCCGAATGGCCCTGAAGGCCGCGGGTATGGGGAATGCGGACTCCGCAGAGGGTGACATGGTCGCCATCGCCGAAACGATGCACGTCATAGCCGTTGCCGACGCGTATATCCATTTGATTTACCAGTATTTTTCGGGCGCGTTCGAAATCGTCCGGGTGGGTGATCTTGAGGTTGCTCTCACTGCCGTCGATGATCCGTACCGGGATACCGGCGGCGCGGGCCACCTCGACATCGTCGGCAGCGTCGCCCCGATGTTTGCGATGGGCCTCAAGAATATCATCAAAAACAAAGGCTTGCGGTGTCTGCGCGCGGAACAGGCCGGTGCGGTCCTGTGTGCCGGTCACGATCCCGTCCACCCCGCGCCAGAGCGCATCGGTCACCGGCAGGGCGGGCGCGGCGGCGCGGGTGTCTTGGGATTGAATTTCGTACAAAACGTACGAAATGTACGCGGGTTTCGTACAACATCGGGCCACATCGTGAATGAGTGCATACATGATGGACGCATCGCCCGCCGTCGCGGCCAGGTATTCGAGACCGTTGCGCACGGATTGGGCGCGGGTCGCACCGCCTGTCGTGACCTCGACCCCATCGGGCGGCGTGAAGAGATCGAGATCGTCGGGATGCAGGACTACCACGATCCGGTCGAGTCCGGGCGTGGCGCGAAAGGCGGCGACGGTCCAGTCGATCACCCGCCGCCCGGCGAGCGGCTGCCATTGCTTGGGCTGGTCGCCCCCGGCGCGGCTGCCGCGGCCTGCGGCGACGATGATGGCGGCATTGGTCATGGGAATTGATTACGCGCAGCCCCGGCCAAGCGCAATGCCGGGAACGGTTGCACAAAAAATAGGCATCACGCTTTTGTGTGTACTGGAAAAGCCCCTGCAAATATTGCCTAAAACCCTCTTACTGGATAGAACGGCATCACTGCACAAGGATTAATCAAGTGACATCGATCCTGACCGACAGGTCTCTGACGCCTCCTGTTTTTCTGGCCCCGCTGGCGGGAATCACCGATTTGCCGTTTCGCAATCTGGTGGCGCGCTTCGGCGCCGGGCTGGTGGTGAGTGAAATGGTCGCAAGCCAGGAAATGGTGCAGGCCAAGCCGGGGGTGCGCGAACGGGCCGAACTGGGGTTCGGGCTGGAGAATACGGCGGTGCAACTGGCCGGGCGCGAGGCGCATTGGATGGCCGAGGCGGCGCGGCAGGTGGAAGCCAACGGCGCGCGGATCATCGACATCAACATGGGATGCCCCGCCAAGAAGGTGACCAGCGCCAGCGGCGCGGGGGCGAGCGGCTCGGCGCTGATGAAGGATCTGGACCACGCACTGAGGCTGATCGAGGCGGTGGTCGGGGCGGTGGGCATTCCTGTGACGCTGAAAACCCGGCTGGGTTGGGATGAGCGGATGCTGAACGCGCCCGATCTGGCGCGACGGGCCGAAGAGGCCGGGATTCGCATGATCACGATTCACGGGCGCACGCGGTGCCAGTTCTACAAAGGCCGTGCCGATTGGGCGGCGATTGCGCGCATCAAGGATGCGGTGGACGTTCCTGTGATCGCCAATGGCGACATCACCGGCGCGGCCAGTGCGCGCGAGGCGCTGCGCCTGTCGGGGGCCGACGGGGTGATGATCGGGCGCGGGGCGCAGGGGCGGCCGTGGCTGTTGGCGCAGGTGGCGGCGGACCTGTGGGGCGCGGATGCGCCGCAGGTGCCGCAGGGCGAGGAGTTGGCGGATATGGTCTGTGGTCATTACGAAGAAATGCTGCGCTTTTACGGGGCGGAGCTGGGCAATCGCGTCGCGCGCAAGCATCTGGGCTGGTATCTGGACGATGCGGGCACGGGCGCGGCGCTGCGCAAGCAGGTGCTGACCAGCCGGGATGCAGGTGAGGTGCTGCGCCTGATTCCGCGCGCGCTGCGCGATGGCGAGAGGGTGGCGGCATGATCGGGCCCGATGACGCGCTGTGGACATCGCTGCCGGTGCCGGCGCTGTTGCTGGACGAGCGGGACCGGATCGTTCAGGTGAACCCGGCGGGCGAGGGGTTTCTGATGACCTCGGCCAAGGCGGTGGCGGGTACGCCTGTCTGGGACAAGCTGATGGTCGATGCCCCGCTGGAAGAAGCGTTCGAGCGGGCGCGGCACAACGATGCGCCGCTGTTCGTCAACGATGTGGATGTGGGCACGGGCGACCGGGCGCCGCTGCATTGCAATTTGCAGATCGCGCCGATGGCGGGACAGCCGGGGCATATGCTGTTGCTGATTTCGCCGCGCGAACTGGCCGGGCGGGTGACGCAGGGCCAGTCGGTGAAATCGGCGGCCAAGTCGGCCATTGGCATGGCGGAAATGCTGGCGCATGAGATCAAGAACCCGCTGGCCGGGATCACCGGGGCGGCGCAGCTTTTGTCGATGAACCTGAAACAGGAAGATCTGGAACTGACCGATCTGATCGTCAGCGAAAGCCGCCGGATCGTGGGGTTGCTGGAGCAGGTCGAGCAGTTCGGCAATGTGACCAAGCCCAAACTCGGCGCGGTGAATGTGCATGACGTTCTGGACCGTGCGCGGCGGTCGGCCATTCTGGGCTTTGCCGCCGACATGACGATCATCGAGGATTACGACCCGTCGCTGCCGCTGGCGCTTGGCGATGCGGACCAGTTGTTGCAGGTGATTCAGAACCTTCTGAAGAACGCCTCGGAGGCGGCGGGCAAGGGCGGCGGGGTGATCCGCCTGCATACCTATTACGAACAATCGCTGCGCGTCCGGCTGGGCGGGGGCAAGGGCAAGTCGCTGCCGCTTCAGATCGAGGTGATCGACGATGGCCCCGGCCTGCCGCCCGAGATCGCGGACGACATTTTCGACCCCTTCGTGTCGGGGCGCGAGAACGGCACGGGGCTGGGTCTGGCGCTGGCGGCGAAGATCATATCCGATCATGACGGCTGGATTTCGGTCAGTTCGGCGCCGGGGCGGACGGTGTTCCGCATCTCGTTGCCGCGCGCGCCCGAAAACATGGCTGAAACCACCAAGGAGCAAGGCTGATGGATGGTACTGTACTGGTTGCCGATGACGACCGCACGATCCGCACGGTTCTGACACAGGCGCTGACGCGGGCGGGCTGCAAGGTGCATGCGACCAGTTCGCTGACCACGCTGATGCGGTGGGTGGGCGAGGGCCGTGGCGATGCGGTGATCACCGACGTGATGATGCCCGATGGCAACGGCCTTGAGATGCTGCCGAAGATTTCGCAGGACCGGCCCGACCTGCCGGTGATCGTGATCTCGGCGCAGAACACCATCATGACCGCCATTCAGGCCGAAGAGGCGGAGGCGTTCGATTACCTGCCCAAGCCGTTCGACCTGCCCGACCTGATGAAGCGCACGGCGCGGGCGCTGGAAACCCGGTCGCGCCGGCCTGCCGTGCCGGTCGAGGACGAGCGCCCGGACGAGTTGCCGCTGATCGGGCGCACCCCGGCGATGCAGGCGCTTTATCGGGTGGTGGCGCGGATCATGAACACCGACCTGCCGGTGCTGATCACCGGGGAATCGGGCACCGGCAAGTCGCTGATCGCGCGGGCGGTGCATGATTTTTCGGATCGCCGGACCTTGCCGTTCGTGACGGTTTCGCCGTCGGACCTGACCGATCTGGAAGGGCCCTCGCGGGTGATGGCGCGGGCGCGGGGCGGCACGATCGTGCTGGACGAGGTGGCCGATCTGGACGACGACGCGCAGGGCCGGGTGGTGCGGATGATGGATGCGCCGGGCGATCATGCGCCGCGCTTCATGGCGACCAGCCAGGCGCGGCTGTCGGATCGTCTGGAAAAGGGCGGGCTGCGCGAGGATCTGTATTACCGGCTGTCGGGCGCGGTGATCGAGGTGCCGAGCCTGCGCGAGCGGGTCGATGACATCCCGCTGCTGGCCGAGCATTTCCTCGGGCGGGTGGAACGCGAGGGGATGCCGCATCGGGTGCTGTCGGACGAGGCGATGGAGCTGATGCGCGCCTATAGCTGGCCGGGGAACGTGCGGCAGCTGGAGAACGCGGTGCGCCGGATCGCGCTGACCGCGCGCGCCGAAGAGATCACGCGCGCCGAAATCGAGGTGGTGCTGGGGAATCAGCCGGCGGCGCAGCCGGTGCTGGGGCAGACCCAGGGCGAAAGCCTGTCGGCCTCGGTCGGGCGGCATTTGCAGCATTATTTCGACCTGCACGGCAACATGCTGCCGCCGCCGGGCCTTTATGCGCGAATCCTGCGTGAGGTGGAACTGCCGCTGATCGAGATCGCGCTGGACGCCACCGGCGGCAATCAGGCGAAATGCGCGGATCTTTTAGGGATCAATCGCAATACCTTGCGCAAGAAGATCAAGGACCTTGAAATTAGCGTGACACGCCGCCGCAAGTTGATGTAAAACTGCAACATGCTTGTGGTATTTCGGGCGGATCGCCTGTAGGTGCCGTAGATGTTGCGGTGCGCCATGCCCGGCGCACAACTTGGTGGGGGTCGTGCGTGGCAGAGCAGACACGCAAATGGACGTGGGAACGGGTCAACCGCCTGCGGCGCATGAAGCGCCTGCAAACGCTGGCGACCTTTGGCCTTGTCGTTCTGGGGCCGGTCCTGGCGGTGGTGACCTATCTGGTGATGGGGCCGCTGGACAAGGGCGCGTCCTCGGATGTGCTGCGCATCGTTCTGTTGTCGGACCTGGTCTACGTGATCATGGTCGCCGCGCTGGTGATGCAGCGGGTGGCACGGATGGTCGCGGCGCGGCGCAAACGCTCGGCGGGGTCGCGGCTGCACCTGCGCCTGACCGGCGTTTTCGCGCTGATGGCGCTGTTGCCGACGATTGCGGTGGCGATATTCGCGACGCTGTCGGTCAATATGGGGCTCGAGGCGTGGTTTTCCGAACGGGTCGGCGGCGTGGTGGACAGTTCGGTGGCCGCCGCGCAGGCCTATGAAGAGGAACACCGCCGCGATCTGGTGGCGGATGCGCGGGTGCTGGCCTCGGTCATCAATGCCACGAAACGCGCCGTGGTGTTCATGGACGATGGTGAATTGCGCCAGATCCTGTCCCAGGGGCAGCGCGAGATTCAGCGCGGGCTGCGCGAGGCCTATGTGATCGACGGCACGGGGGATATCCGTGCGCGCGGCGAACGATCCTACCTGTTCGACTATGAGGAACCGACCGAGGAGCAGATCAGGCGCTCGGTCCAGCAGGGGATCGTCGTGATCCGTGACTGGGACAACAACGAATTCCGCGCGCTGATGCCGCTGGAATCGATTCCCGACCGGTATCTGTATGTCAGCCGCAACGTGGACGGGGCGATCCTGAACCTGCTGGACGAAACGCAGGAAACCGCCCGCTTTTACGAACAGCGCGAAAGCGAACGGGGCAGGGTGCTGTTCGAGTTCGGGCTGGTCTATGTCGGATTCGCGGTGATCCTCATTCTGGCCGCCGTGTGGCTGGGCATGTGGTTTGCCGAACGGCTGTCGCGCCCGGTGGGCCGGTTGACCAGCGCCGCGCAGCGCGTGGGCGATGGCGATCTGGATGTGCAGGTGCGCGAGGAAGAGGGCGATGACGAGATCGCGCAACTGAGCACCTATTTCAACCAGATGACGGTGCAACTGAAGCACCAGCGCGACACGCTGCTGGCCAATACACGGCAGATCGAACGCCGCCGCAGGCTGTTCGATTCGGTGCTCGGGTCGGTTTCGTCGGGGGTTGTGGGGCTGGACGCCAAGGGGCGGGTGGCTTTCGTCAACAAGGCTGCCGAGCGGTTGCTGGACTGGCACGAGGATCAGGCCAGCCTCGATCTGAGCGTGGCGGTTCCCGAGTTCGGGGCGCTGTTCGACAAGCTGCGCGCCAGCGCGGGCGGCTTCGTGCAGGAGGAAATCAAGGTCAGCCGGGGCGGGCGCGTGGAAAACCTGCTGGTGCGCATGTCGACCCGGCGCAGCGAGGCGGGCAAGCGCGAGGGCTATGTGGTGGCCTTCGACGATGTGACCGATCTGGTCGCGGCGCAGCGCATGGCGGCCTGGGGCGACGTGGCGCGGCGCATCGCACATGAGATCAAGAACCCGCTGACGCCGATCAAGCTGTCGGCGGAACGGATCAAGCGCAAATTCGGCCGGGTGCTGGAGCCCGATCAGGCGGAGTCGCTGGAGCAACTGACCGATGTGGTGATCCGCCAGACCGACGATTTGCGCCGGATCGTGGACGAGTTTTCGAAATTCGCGCGTATGCCCGAACCCGAGGCCAAACCGGAGACCCTGACGCAATTGCTGCGCGAGGCGGCGTTGTTGCAGGAGGCGGGCCAGCCCGATGTGCGCTTTGCGCTGGATCTGTGCGACGATCCGCTGCGCGCAAGCGTGGATGCGACGATGATCAGTCAGGCGCTGACCAACCTGATCAAGAATGCGGGCGAGGCCATCGAGAGCCTGAACGAGGCGGGCGCGCCCGAGGGCCATGTGCCGCAGATTCGCATTTCCAGCGCAATCGAGGACGGGCAGGCGGTGTTGCGGATCTCCGATAACGGCATCGGTCTGCCGGAAGACCGGTCCCGGTTGTTCGAGCCTTACGTGACGACGCGGGAAAAGGGCACCGGGCTGGGCCTGCCCATCGTGAAGAAGATCATCGAGGAACATGGCGGAACGCTGGCGCTGGAAGATGCGCCGGCTTTCGCCGAAGGCGCGCATCGCGGGGCAATGGCCGTGGTGCGCCTGCCGCTTCTGGCCGAGGGTCAGGATGTGGCAACTGTGGAACAACAGGCGGTATGAGGACAGTATGAGCGATATTCTGATTGTCGACGATGAGCGCGATATTCGCGAACTGATCGGGGATATCCTGGAAGACGAAGGATTCGGCACGCGGCTGGCGGGCAATTCCGAGGAATGCATGACGGCAATCGCCGAAGAGGTTCCCGCGCTTCTGATTCTGGATATCTGGCTGAAGGACAGCCAGATGGACGGGATCGACATCCTGAAGGCGGTCAAGCGCGATCATCCCGAGATTCCGGTGGTGATCATTTCCGGGCACGGCAATATCGAGATCGCCGTCGCGGCGATCAAGCAGGGCGCCTATGACTTCATCGAGAAGCCGTTCAATATCGACCAGCTTCTGGTGGTGATCCGGCGCGGCATGGAAACCAGCCGGTTGCGGCGCGAGAACCAGGACCTCAGGCGGCGCGAGACCGAGAGCGCCGACATGCTGGGCGCGAGCGCGGCCTTCCGCACGCTGATGGGGCAGCTTGAGAAAGTCACCAAGTCGAACGGGCGCGTGATGCTGACCGGCCCGGCGGGATCGGGCAAGGAACTGGCGGCGCGCTATATCCACGGCAATTCGGGGCGGGCCGATGCGCCCTTTGTCTGCGTCAGCTGCGCCTCGATCGAGCCGGACCGCATGGAAGAGGTGCTGTTCGGGCGCGAAAGCGAGGAGCGCGGGCTGGAAACCGGGCTGCTGGAAGAGGCCAATGGCGGGGTGATCTATTTCGACGAGGTCGCCGACATGCCGCTTGGCACGCAGTCGAAAATCCTGCGGGTTCTGGTGGACCAGACATTTCTGCGCGTGGGCGGAAGCGACAAGGTCGAGGTGGATCTGCGGGTGATTTCCTCGACCAGCCGCGATCTGGAGGCCGAGATCGCCGCGGACCGGTTCCGCCGGGAATTGTATCATCGCCTGAATGTGGTGCCGATCACGGTGCCGAGCCTTGAGGAGCGGCGCGAGGATATTCCCGATCTGGCCCGGCATTTCATCGCGCTCCTGAACGGCACGCAGGGCCTGCCACTGCGCGAACTGGGCGAGGAGGCGGCGGCGCTGCTGCAAACCATGAGCTGGCCGGGCAATGTGCGCCAGTTGCGCAACGTGATCGAGCGGGTGCTGATCCTGGGCGATCCGTCGGGGGAAATCCGTGCGACGGAAATCCCCGGCGAGACCGAGGTGCCGGCGGAAGACGGGCGCGTGGTGCTGTCGGGGGCGGTGGCCACCATGCCGCTGCGCGAGGCGCGCGAGGCGTTCGAGCGGGAATACCTGATGACGCAGATCAACCGGTTCGGCGGCAATATCAGCCGCACGGCGGAATTCGTGGGCATGGAGCGCAGCGCGCTGCATCGCAAGCTGAAGTCGCTGGGCGTGGTCACGGGCGCCAAGACAGGCCGCGCGAGCAAATCCGATGGCGAAGAGGCCGCCGCCGGCTGAACGGCGGCACCACTTGCCTGCGGTCAGTCCTCCGAGGGTGTGACGATCCGCCACTCGCCCGATTTCAACCGCACGGCGCAGCTTTGATCGGTCAGGGGCGGAAGCGGCGCGGCGGTGTTGACGGTGATCTTCTGGCCGCCCTCGCTCTGGCAGGCGGGCAGGCGGACCTGTGTATAGCCCTTGTCGGCCATGCAGGCCTGAACGACATCTTCACGCAGACCGGCGTTGACGTCATAGCGCTCGTATTGCGCCGGGCGGACCAGCACGCGCCGCCAATAGCAATGCCCGGACGGGGAGCAGACGGGCTGCGAGATATACTCGGCAGGGATGTAGTGGCTCCTGATCTCGGTGGGGACGGTTTCGAACGCGGCGACGCGGCAGGCGGTCAGATCCTGCGAAAGCCGGGTGGGGCTGATACCGGAGCGATACCAGAGCGGAGGTGGCGCGCAGGCCGAAAGCACGGACAGCGCGAGCGTGAACAGAAGGAGGCAAGAGCGAGTCATACGCCGATGATAGCGCGGTTTGGGGATGCGGACAAAGCAATTGACCCTGCATACCCCTTCTGTCATGCACAGGGTCCAGACAGGGTGAGGCATGAAACATGAAGGTCATCATCTGCGGTGCGGGCCAGGTCGGGTGGCAGATCGCCCGCCATTTGTCCGGTGAGCGCAACGATGTCACTGTTGTGGACAACAATCCGGATCTGGTGCGCCGGGCCACCGATACGCTGGATGTTCAGGGGATCGCGGGCTTTGCCAGCTATCCCGATGTTCTGGACCGGGCCGGGGCGCGCGATGCGGACATGATCATCGCGGCCACCTATTCCGACGAGGTCAACATGGTGACCTGTCAGGTGGCGCATTCGGTGTTCTCGGTGGAGCGCAAGATCGCGCGGCTGCGCAGCCAGTCCTATCTGACGGCGATTTATTCCGATCTTTACCGGCGTGATCACATGCCGATCGACGTGGTGATCAGCCCCGAACGCGAGGTCGCCGAGGCCGCGATGCGCCGGCTCGCCTCGCCTGCGGCGTTCGATACCGAGATGTTCCTTGCGGACAAGGCGCAACTGATGGGGTTGCGGCTGGAGGAGGATTGCCCGGTTCTCAACACGCCGCTGCGGCAGTTGAGCGATCTTTTCTCGACCCTTCGGGTGGTGGTTCTGGCGATCCGCCGCGAAGGGCGGCTGTTTGCGCCCGAGGCGGGGGATCAGCTGTTCGAGGGCGACGAGGCGTATATCTTTGCCCCGCTCGAAGACATCCCGCGCACGCTGGATGTTTTCGGCAAGACCCAGAACAATCAGGAACGCCTGGTCATCGTGGGGGGCGGCAATATCGGTCTTGCGGTGGCGCAGGCCTGCGAAGAGCGCGGCACGCGCACCCGCACCAAGGTCATCGAGCGCGACCGTCACAATGCCGAACGCGCCGCCGACGCGCTGGAACGGACCATCGTTCTGCACGGCGACGGGCTGGATTCGGCATTGTTGAGCGAGGCCGGGATCGCGCGGGCGGACGCCACGCTGACCGTCACCGACGACGACAAGACCAATATGCTGGCCGCGGTGCGCGCCAAGGCCGAGGGCTGCCCCTTTGCCATTGCGCTGATCAACGATCCGACGCTGATTCCGCTGATGGAGCCGTTGGGCATCGACGCCTATATCAACCCGCGCGCCACCACGGTCAGTTCGATCCTGCGCCATATCCGGCACGGGCGGGTGCGGTCGGTCTATTCCATCGGCGATGCCGAGGCCGAAGTGATCGAGGCCGAGGTCATGTCGACCTCGGGGATCGCGGGATCGACCATCCGCGAGATCGACTTTCCCGAAGGGGTGCTGGTGGGGGGTATTCAGAAGGGATCGAAGATTCACAAACCGACAGGCGGCCTGCGCATCGACGCGGGCGATGTGATCGTCCTGTTCGCGATGTCCGACGATGTGGCGAAGGTCGAACAGTTGCTTCAGGTTTCGATTGATTTTTTCTGACCCATGATTGCCCGGCTGCTGTCCTTTCCGCTGATCCTGATCCTGTCGGGGATTGCGGCTGCCGCGATGCTGTTGCCGGGGCTGCACGCGCTGGCGCAGGGCGATTTCAGCGTCGCGCGGGCCTTTACCTATTCCAGTATCCTGGGGCTGGCGCTGGTGGCGCTGATCGGGCTGGCGATGTCGAATCACCCGCGCCGCCTGAACAGCGATCTGAACGATCTGTTGTCGCTGTTCCTGGCCTTTACCGTGCTGCCGCTGTTCCTGGCCGTGCCGTTTTACGAGGGGCTGGCCACCACCAGTTTCCTCAATTCCTATTTCGAAATGGTGTCGTCGCTGACCACGACGGGGGCGACGATGTTCGCCGATGCGGGGCGGCTGACCGACAGTTTGCATCTGTGGCGCGGCATGGTCGGCTGGTTCGGCGGATTGCTGATGTGGATTGCGGCCTCGGCGGTGCTGGCGCCGCTGAACCTTGGCGGGTTCGAGGTGACGGCCAGCGGCGAGCCGGGACAGTTCGGCACCGAAACGGTGCGCTTCGAGCGCGCCAGTTCCGCCAAGCGGCTGTCTCAGGTCACCCGGCAACTGGCCCCGATCTATATCGGCTTGACCGCCGCGCTGTGGCTCTTGCTGGTTATCGGGGGTGACCGGCCCCTGGTGGCGGTGGTGCATGCCATGTCGACGCTAGCCACCAGCGGGATTTCCGCGGTCGGCGGAGTCGAGCATGCCGGATCGGGATTCGGCGGCGAGGCGGTGATTTTCCTGTTCTTTCTGTTCGCGCTGTCGCGGCTGACCTTTTCGTCGGACACCGTCACCACGGCGCGACCGGGCCTGCATCACGATCCCGAGTTCCGGCTGGGCATGATTCTGGTGTTCGGGGTGCCGTTGCTGCTGTTCGCGCGGCACTGGATCGCGGCCTTCGACGTGGACGAGGTGGAAAACCTGTCGCTGGCGGCAGGTGCGCTGTGGGGAGGATTGTTCACGACCCTGTCGTTCCTGTCGACCACCGGATTCGAAAGCGCCTCATGGGATGTCGCGCAGGACTGGTCGGGCCTGAGCACGCCGGGGATGATCCTGCTGGGCCTGTCTCTGATCGGGGGCGGTGTGGCGACCACGGCGGGCGGGGTCAAGCTGTTGCGGGTCTATGTGCTCTATCTGAATTCGCATCGCGAGATGGAGCGCATGGTGTTTCCCTCGTCGGTGGGGCGCTCGGGGCCCGGAACGCGGCGCATCCGGCGGCAGGGGGCGTTCATCGCCTGGATTTTCTTCATGCTGTTCGCGATGTCGCTGTCGATGATCATCATGGTGCTGGCCGGGCTGGGGCAGAGTTTCGAATCCTCGGTGGTTCTGGCGGTGGCGGCGCTGTCGACCACCGGACCGCTGATCACCGTCGCGGCGGAAACCCCCATCGAACTGCTGACGCTGAGCAGCCCTGCGAAGATGGTGATCTGCGGGGCGATGGTGCTGGGACGTCTCGAGATGCTGGCGATCATTGCGCTGTTCAATCCGGGGCTGTGGCGGGATTGAGCGCATCCCTGCCGGATCGGCGTGCAGCGATTTGATTTTTGGGCTGGAAACTCGTGATCACGCACTCCATACTCAGGCAGACGGATACATCGCGCCAGTCCGTGGCGCGCGCAAGAACAAAGGCTTTGATGGACTATGGCATCTGATCGACAAAATCTTCAGGACGCATTTCTGAATCAGGTACGCAAGACCAAGATCCCGGTCACGATTTTTCTGATCAACGGTGTGAAACTACAGGGCGTTATCACGTGGTTCGATAACTTCTGTATCCTGCTGCGCCGCGACGGGCAGTCGCAACTGGTTTACAAGCACGCGGTGTCCACGATCATGCCATCGCAGCCCGTCAGCCTGTACGAGGGTGACGACGCGTCTTGACGCAGACCACAGACCACGCAGACACACGCGCATGGGTATTGCACCCCGATATCCTCTCGGCGGGATCGGGGCGCGATCCGGCACTGGCCCTGGAAGAGGCCGTTTCGCTGGCCGAGGCCCTGCCGGGGCTTGAGGTGTGCGGCGCCGATGTGGTGCGCCTGCCAAGGCCGCATCCCGGAATGCTGTTCGGCAAGGGCAAGCTGGAAGAGCTGAAAACCCGGATCGAGGCGGACGAGATCGAGCTGGTTCTGGTCGATGGCCCGGTCAGCCCCGTGCAGCAGCGCAATCTGGAGCGGGCCTGGGGCGTCAAGCTGTTGGACCGCACCGGGCTGATCCTTGAGATTTTCAGCGATCGCGCCGCGACCCGCGAGGGCGTGTTGCAGGTGGAGATGGCGGCGCTGAGCTATCAGCGCACGCGGCTGGTGCGGGCCTGGACCCACCTTGAGCGGCAGCGCGGCGGGCTTGGCTTTGTCGGCGGTCCGGGCGAGACCCAGATCGAGGCCGACCGGCGCGCCATCGACGAGCAACTCGTGCGCCTGCGGCGGCAGTTGGAGAAGGTGGTGAAAACGCGCGAGCTGCACCGCGCGTCGCGCGCCAAGGTGCCGTTCCCCATCGTGGCGCTGGTGGGCTATACGAACGCGGGCAAATCGACGCTGTTCAACCGCCTGACCGGGGCCGAGGTGATGGCCAGGGACATGCTGTTCGCCACGCTGGACCCGACGATGCGGCGCATCGAGTTGCCCGGCGGCGGGCCCGAGGTGATCCTGTCGGACACGGTGGGGTTCATCAGCGATCTGCCCACTGAACTGGTCGCGGCCTTCCGCGCCACGCTGGAAGAGGTGCTGGCCGCCGATCTGATCGTGCATGTGCGCGATATCTCGCATCCCGAGACCGCGGAACAGGCCGCCGATGTGCGCGCCATTCTGGACAGTCTGGGCGTGCGCGAAACCACGCCGCAGATCGAGGTATGGAACAAGATCGACCGGCTGGATGACGAGGCCCGGCAGGCGGTGCTGACCCGCGCTGCGCGCAGCGACAACGTGCAGGCGCTGTCGGCGGTGACCGGCGAGGGGATGGACGCGCTGATCGAGGCGATCACCGCGGGCGTGACCGAGGCCACCCATGTCAGCGTGCTGCGCCTTGGGTTCGACGCGGGGCGCAAGCGCGCATGGCTTTACGAGCGCGGGCTGGTCGAAGAGGAACGCCAGACCGAAGACGGGTTCGAATTAAGCGTGCGCTGGAGCGCCAGGCAGGAAGCGCAGTTCGGCCAGGTGTGACGCGGCGTCAGTGGTGGGCGGTGTTGGAGAACAGCTGAATCAACACGATACCGCCAAGGATCATGCCGGTGCCGACGATGGCGGGCAGGTCGAGTTTCTGGCCGAACACGACAAAGCCAATCATCGCGACGAACACGATCCCCAGCCCCGCCCAGAACGCATAGGCGATGCCCACGGGGATATATTTCAGCGTCAGGGCCAGAAGGTAGATCGCGATGCCATAGCCGACCATCGCCAGAAGCGAGGGCCAGAACCGGGTGAATTGCTGGCTGGCCTGAAGCGCGGTGGTGCCGATGGTTTCGGCGGCGATGGCGACAATCAGCAGAAGATAGACCTTGGTCATGCGCGGCTCCGGCGTTTGGGATATGGGGCCGTGCTACGCGGTTTTCGGAGTCTGTGCAATTCGGGAAATGGGCACCGTTCGACGCGCTGTCAGGCGGGAAAACGATGTCGGGCAGGGGGATGGACGCGCGCCGTTAGATGGTCTAACTGACGGGCGATCGAATTCGACATGAATGGACTGCGTTGCCCGGAACTGATCCGAGCGTCAATGCCGCTCCGGTAACTGGTAGAAAGCTGGTATGTGGAAATATAGCATTCTTTTTGGTACGGCATTCGCCGTTTCGGCCTGTACCACGTCCGCCCCTGAAGAGCCGTTCTTTCCCGAAGGTGCCGCCACTTCGACCTTTACGTTTCAGGATGACAGCTATCTTCGTGGCGTGAAGGGGAGTTACAACACTGTCCCGAGAGGGCGCCCGGCAGCCATTCTTGACGTGACCTATGAGATCGAGTGCCTTGCGGACAATGCCCAATCGCGTGCCGCGCGCGCGAAGAAACTTCTGGATGATGCCTATGTCGTAGCCATCCACCTGTATTACGACAATCCACGCGAACATGGCTGGTGGCGTCAGGATGCGTCGAAACGGGTGGAGCCGGCAGGCTGCATCGTGACCGGCCTGCGGTATGAACCGCGCACATACGATCCGCAAGAGACATTGTTGTATCTGGTCCGGAACAGCGGCCGGACACCGCTTAAATAAAGCGGAGCCGACGTTTCATTTCGACTGAAATCGCTGTGGGCGCATGGCTGCGGTCACGGAAGGGCGAATTCCTGCAAAAAATTCGGTCCGGAAACTTTTTAAGTTTCCGGTTTCCCGTGCCGGACAGGGGCAGGGCCGGCCGGTGGAACCGGCCCTGATTGTTTCGCTCAGTCGATGATGGCGTTGAGCGTGGCGCTCGGGCGCATGACCGCGGCCAGTTTATCGGCGTCGGGGTGGTAATAGCCGCCGATATCGGCGGGTTTGCCCTGTGCGGCAGCCAGTTCACCGGTGATTTTCGCCTCGTTCTCGGCGAGGGCCTTGGCGACGGGGGCGAATTCCTGTGCCAGATCGGCATCGTCGCCCTGGGCGGCCAGGGCTTCGGCCCAGTAGCGGGCGAACCAGTAATGGCTGTCGCGGTTGTCGGGTTCGCCCACCTTGCGCGAGGGCGAGCGGCCATTGTCCAGAATGCCCTGTGTCGCGGTTTCGACGGTTTCGCCAAGCACCTTGGCGCGGGCATTGCCCTTGGCCTCGGCCAGGAACTTGAAACTTTCGCCAAGTGCGCAGAATTCTCCGAGGCTGTCCCACCGCAGGTGGTTTTCGGCCTGAAGCTGCTGAACGTGCTTGGGGGCCGAGCCGCCTGCGCCGGTTTCGAACAACCCGCCGCCGTTCATCAGTTTCACGATCGACAGCATCTTGGCCGAGGTGGCCAGTTCGAGGATCGGGAACAGGTCGGTCAGGTAGTCGCGCAGCACGTTGCCGGTGATGGCGATGGTGTTTTCGCCCCTGGTGATGGTCTCAAAGCTGGCGCGGGTGGCGTCGCGGGGCGACATGATTTCGAACTTGTCCGCCACGCCCTTGGCTTCGAGGATGGGTTTCACGTATTTGATCAGTTCCGCATCGTGGGCGCGGGCCTGATCCAGCCAGAAGATCGCGCGATAGCCGGTGGCCTTCTGCCGTTCGATGGCGAGATTCACCCAATCCTCGATCGGGGCCTTGCGGGCCGAAGCCGAGCGCCAGATATCGCCCGCCTGCACACTGTGCTCGTGCAGGGTGGTGCCGTCATCCAGAACCATTTTCACGGTGCCGTCGGCGGGGATTTCAAAGGTGGTCGGGTGGCTGCCGTATTCCTCGGCCTTCTGCGCCATCAGGCCGATGTTCTGAACGGTTCCGGCGGTGGCCGGGTTCAGCTTGCCATTGGCTTTGAAGAACTTGATGGCCTCGTCATAGACCGGCGCATAGCTGTCGTCGGGGATGACGCAAACGGCATCGTGTTCCTTGCCGTCCGGGCCCCAGCCCTTGCCGCCGGCGCGGATCAGGGCGGGCATCGAGGCGTCGATGATCACGTCCGAGGGCACATGCAGGTTGGTGATGCCGTTGTCGCTGTCGACCATGTACATCGGCGGGCGGGTGGCGCGGACTTCTTCGATGGCCTTGAGTATCTCGGGCTGATCCTTGACACGCTCCAGCAGGTCGCCGAGGCCGGAATTGGGGTTCACGCCCAGGTCCTTCATCTGGTCGCCGTATTTCTCGAAGACGGGCTTGAGCCATTCCCGGACGGCGTGGCCGAAGATGATCGGGTCGGAGACCTTCATCATCGTGGCCTTCATGTGCAGCGAGAACAGCACGCCCTCGTCCTTGGTTTTCTCGATCTCGTCGGCAAGGAAGGCGTCGAGCGCCTGTGCACTCATGTAGGTGGCATCGACGACGGTGCCTGCGGGATAGCTGACGCCGTCCTTGAGCACGGTTTCCGAGCCGTCGGCGGCGGTCAGGACGATCTTTGCGGTCGCGGCCTTGTCGAGCGTTGCCGAGGTTTCGTTGGAGAAGAAATCGCCGCCCGACATCGAGGCCACGCGGGTTTTGCTGTCAGCGCTCCAGTCGCCCATGCGGTGGGGGTTGTTCTGGGCGAATTTCTTGACCGCGGCGGCGGCGCGGCGGTCGGAGTTGCCTTCGCGCAGGACGGGGTTTACCGCCGAGCCCTTGATCGCATCGTAGCGCGCACGGGCGTCCTTTTCGGCGTCACTTGAGGGCTCATAAGGGTAATCGGGGATGGCAAAGCCCTGATCCTGCAATTCCTTCACGGCGGCCACCAGTTGGGGCACCGAGGCGGAAATGTTGGGCAGTTTGATCACGTTGGCGTCGGGGGTTTTGACCAGTTCGCCCAGTTCGGCCAGATCGTCGGAAATGCGCTGATCCTCGGTCAGCGATTCCGGGAAGGCGGCCAGGATGCGGCCCGCGAGCGAGATATTTTTGGTGCCCACCGAGACGCCCGCCGCAGCGGCAAAGCGCTGAATGATCGGCAGGAGCGAGGCGCTGGCGAGTTCGGGCGCTTCGTCGACCTTGGTGTAGATGATGTCGGGATTGGAAGTATTGGCCATCTGTGATCCCTTTCGATCAGGTTTTGGACTGGTCTGCACACCCCGGAGTCATGCGGGCGGGCAGGCGGTAGGGTCTTGGTTGGGCCTTCGCCGGTCCCCCGGCCGGTGTCGGCGCGGTGGGGCGAAGACTCGGGACTTGCCCGCGTCATAGCGCAATCCGCTGGTACGGGAAAGATGGTATGCGACAGTATACTGAAAAAGTTTTCAGATCAGACGGCGTATTCCTCGGAGTGGGCCAGACGGGTCATCAAAGCTCGGGCGACCGCGACCGCGATCAGGACCGCCACGAAGAGCGGCATCGGCGTGCCATTGAACATCAGCCCCACGGGCACGGTCAGCACCACCGACCCCACGGTGGCGATGGCCGCGATCACACTTGCGCCCATGCCCGCGATATGACCGAGCGGTTCCATCGCCAGCGCGTTGATATTGCCAAGGGTCAGCGCCGCATGGGCAAAGACGCTGGTCTGCCACGCGATATAGAGGGGGAACTGCCAAGCGGGCGGCAGCAGGCCGAACCAGAACGCCAGCACCATGCCCCCGGTCAGGACGATCTGCACCGACAGCGCAGCGGCCACCATGCGCCGCATGCCAAGGCGCATCACGACCCGCGCATTGAACAGGCTGAACAGCCCGGCAATCATGGCCATCATGAAGAACCAGACGGGAAAGCTGTCGGCGCGATCGAAGAAGGCCTCGAAAACCTGCTGGATCATCGAAATCGAACAGAACAGCGTCGTCATGCACAGCATCTGCACCGCGATCGACAGGCGCACGGTGCGATGCGACAGCACCTCGCGCAGGGCGAGCGCCATGGCGGCGCGGCGGAAGGGGCGGCGCGCCTGTGGCGGCAGGGGTTCGTCGAGCCGCAGCGCCAGCCACAGGTTGCTGGCCAGGGCGAAAACGATGAAGGACACGAAGATCATGCGCCACCCGGCAAGGTCAATCACCACGCTGCCCGCCAGCGGCGAAATTGCCGGAACAAGGGTGAACACCATCATGACAAAGCTCATCAGCCGGGCCATGTCGCGGCCTGAATACAGGTCGCGCACGATGGCCAGAGCGACGATGCGCGCCGCCGCAGCCCCGAGGCCCTGAACGATCCGCGCGGCGATCATCAACTCCAGCGTCGGAGCGGCCCATGCCAGTGCGGCGCCGAAGATATAGACGCCCGCGCCGGTCAGGACGACCCGCTTGCGCCCGAAACTGTCCGACAGCGGCCCGGTGAACAGGGTGCCCATGCCGAGGCCCAGGATGAAGGATGTCACCACCAGCTGCGCGCGGTTCAGCGCCTGCGGTGTCAGTTCCGCGCCGATCTGGGGCAGGGCGGGCAGCATGGAATCGATGGAGAAGGCGATCGTTGCCACCAGCATCGCCATCATCGCCACGAATTCCACCCGGCCCAGCCGGGATTGCCCGGTCATTGCCCCGGACTTTCAGAATCGGCCTTGCCATGCTGGCCGTCTTCGCCGGGCCATTTGCGATGTTCGTCATGCGTGGTTCGCAACCTTGCGCGCATTTCGTGTTTACTGACGGCGAACTTGCCGAATTGCTGGATCGCGATGGCAAATATGCCGAGGCCGAGGCCGATAAAGACCGTCGTGCCGATCTTGCCCATCGGCGTGGCCGGAACCAGTTCGCCATAGCCGACGGTGGACAGGGTGACGACGGTGAAAAAGTAGCTGTCCAACCAGCTCCAGCCTTCGACATGGTGGAAGAACACCGTGCCGCCGCCGATCAGCGCCAGCAGCAGCCCAATCAGCGTTATGGCCTTGGTGCCTTTCATGATCAGCTTTCGCCCGCCGCTTGGTCGAGCTGCGCGGTGATCTCGTCGATCACCTTGAGCCACAGGTCGGGCGGCTGTGCGCCGGGCACGGCGTGCTGGCCATTGACGATGAAGGTGGGCACCGAGGAGATACCCATTTCGCGAAACTGCGCATCGCTGGTGCGAATGGCGTTCTCATCCGCGTCCGAGGCCAGCAGGCGACGCACCACGGCGGCGTCCATTTCCAGACCGTCGGCCAGATCGGCCAGAACATCGTGATCGCCGATGTCGCGCCCGTCCTGAAAATAGGCCCGAAACAGCGCCATGGCCATGGCGGTCTGGCGGTCCTCGATACCCGCCCAGTGGATCAGTCGATGGGCGTCGAGCGTATTCGGGGTGCGTTTGATCGCTTCGAAATCAATGTCCAGACCGGCCTCGGCAGCCTTTTCCACCACTGGCAGATAAGCCTGCACCGCGGCGTCCTTGCCGCCGAACTTGGCTTCGAGATAGGCGCGGCGGTCCATGCCTTGGCGCGGCATGTCGGGGTTGAGCTGAAACGGATGCCAGTGGATCGTGAACGGGTGGTTTGGGCGATCCCTGAGGGCGGCATCCAGCAAGGTCTTGCCGATATAGCACCAAGGGCAGATCGGATCGGAGATGATATCAAGCTTGACCATTCAGGGCCTCGTAAATCGGACGCAATTCCCGCCGCAGCAGTTTGCCGTTCGCGCCGGTGGGCAGGCTTTCCACATGGAAATAGCCACGCGGGCGCTTGTAGGCGGCGAGGTTCTCCTGCACATAGGCGTTCAGGGCGTCGGCGTCCACCGGGTTGGGCGCGGTGTAGAAGGCCATGATCAGGCGGGTGTCCTGTTTGACCTCGATATCGGTGACGGCGGCCTGGGTGATGTCCGGGTAGCGATTGAGGACGGTTTCGACTTCGAGCGGCGAGACGCGAAAGCCCCCCGCGTTCATCATGTCGTCGGCGCGGCCCAGATAGGCGATGTCGCCGCTATCGTCCATCATGCCCTGATCGCCGGTCAGGAACCAGTCGCCCTGAAACCGAGCGGCAGTATCCTCGGGTGCGTTCAGATAGCCCAGCATCAGGCCCGGATCGCTGCGGTGAATGGCGATGGTGCCTTCCTGCCCGATCTCGACGGGACCGTCGGGGCCGACAATGGCGACATGGCGGCCCGGTTGCGGGCGGCCCAGAGTGCCGGGGCTGGCCGGGTGGTCGGGGCTGGCCGAAATGAAGGTGGAGCATTCGGACATGCCATAGGCTTCGTGTATGGCGGTGCCGGTCGCGTCCTCCCAATGATGGCGGATGTTGTCCGACAGTTTCTCGCCCGCGGCCAGCCCGTGGCGCAGTTTGGGCAGCGACAGCGTTGCGTCGGGGCCAAGCATCTTGCGAAAGACGCCCGGCGCGGCGGCAAAGATCGTCGCGTCATGGCGTTTCAGCAGCAGTGGCAGTTGCGCGGGCGCAATACCCGGTTCGGGGATCAGAGCGGTGGCGCCCACGGTCCAGGGGTCCATCAGCCCGGTGCCGAGCGTATAGGCCCAGTTGAACGCACCGGCGTGCAACAGACGGTCGTCGGCATTCAGACCGCTCCAGCCGCCGATCATCATCTGGCGCGCCCAGATGGCGCGATGGGCATGGCACACAGCGCGCGGCACGCCCGACGTGCCGGAGGTGTAGATGATATAGGCCATGCGGTCGGGATCGCCCATGTCCCATTCGGCCGGGGGCAGGTCGCGCATCTCCTCCAGCGCGGGCTGGTCGATGATGGGCACATCGGTTTCCGGGTAGGCGATGCCGGGGCCAAGCAGGATGACCGCCGGATTCAGCGTGGCGATCATTCCGGCCACCTCCGGCGCGGTCAGTTGCGACGAGGTGGGCACGGGCACCAGCCCCACGGCGATGGCCCCCAGATAGGCAATGGGAAATTCAACGGTATTACCAAGCCGCATCAGCACCCGGTCGCCCGGTTTCAGCCCGGTTTGCAACAATCCCGTGCCGGTGCCCAGCACCGCCTGTTTGAGGCGCGCATAGCTCCAGCGTTCGGCGCCGGAGAGCCGCAGGATGGCCAGCGCCACCTTGTCGGGGGTATCGTCGGCATGGGCCAGCACATGGGCCGCCAGATTGAACGGCGCGGGGCAGGGTGGATGCGGGACGGTATGGGTTTCGGCGAGCATAGGCAGGGATTAGGCCGCGCGTCCCTCAGTTGCAAGTGGGGCTGAGTGCTCTTATAGGAACGGCTTATGCAGCGAACGACACCTCAGAACCTGATCCGCGTGGCCCGCGAGACTGGCCGCGACGAAACGGCGGAGCCGTTGAACCTTGGCGAACGGGTGCGTGAGCTGCGCAAGGCGCGGGGCTGGACGCTGGAACAGGCGGCCAGTCAGGCGGGGCTGGCGCGCTCGACCCTGTCGAAGATCGAGAACGGGCAGATGTCGCCCACCTATGACGCGCTGAAAAAGCTGGCGGTGGGGCTGGAGATTTCCGTGCCACAACTGTTCACCCCGCCGCAGCGCGAGCAGATCAGCGGGCGGATGTCGATGACACGGGCGGGCGAGGGGCAGCAGCAGGCCACCGCCACCTATGAGCATGAATTGCTGGCCGAAACCCTGACCAAGAAACGCATGATGCCCTATCGCGCCCGTATCCGGGCGCGCAGCGTCGAGGAATTCGATGGCTGGGTACGTCATGACGGCGAGGAATTCCTGTATGTGCTGACCGGGGTGATCCGGCTGTATACGGAATTCTACGAGCCGATCGAGATGCGCCGGGGCGACAGCGCCTATTACGACGCGACGATGGGGCATAACGTGGTGTCGGTGAGCGACGAGGATGCAACGATCCTGTGGGTCACGTCGCTAACGTGAGGTTCGCCGCCTAAAGGTCTACCATGTCACGAATATCCTGCGGGCTGCGCCCTTCGGCGCGGTAGGTGGCGATGGCGCGGGCGTCGTCGCGCTTGGCCAGTCGCTTGCCGGTATCGTCGCGGATCAGGCGGTGGTGGTGATAGATCGGCGTCGGCAGGCCCAGAAGGCGTTGCAGGACGACATGAATCTGCGTGGCGCTGAACAGATCCTGGCCACGGATCACGTGACTGACCTGCTGATCGGCATCGTCCAGCACGACGGACAGGTGATAGGAGGCCCCCATGCCGGGCCGGGCCAGCGCCACGTCGCCCACGGTGGCACCCATATCCTGCGGGGTGATCTGGCCGGTTTCGCCATCCGGGCCGCTGCCGGTTTCGGTGAACGCAACCGGCCCGTTCAGACGCGCCAGCGCGCGGGCCATGTCGAGCCGCAGCGGTTTGTCGGGCATCGGGCCGGTGGGCGGGGTGGCGGGGCGGCAGGTGCCCGGATAGACCACCCCGTCAGGGCCGTGCAGCGGCGCGCCTTCTTGCGGGGCCGAGGCAGCGGCGCGGATATCGGCACGGCTACATGCGCATGGGTAGAGAAGCCCCTGATCCCACAGGATTTCAAGCGCCTCCCGATACCGGGGCAGGCGCTCGGACTGGCGCAAAACAGGGGTTGGCCATGTCAAACCGAGCCAGTGCAGGTCGTCATAAATCTGCTCCTCCCATTCGGGGCGCGAGCGGGACCGGTCCAGATCGTCGATCCGCAACAGGAACACCCCGCCTGCCGCCTGTGCCATGTCATGCGCCAGAAACGCGGAATAGGCATGACCCAGATGCAAAGGGCCAGTCGGGGATGGGGCGAAGCGGGTTCTGAAAGTCATTTGATTACAGGGCCTAGGGGGATGCTGTTCATGTGTCTCATCCCGACAACATCAGCCCTGAGCCGGCGCCGGAGCGGCCTGTTCCAGCCAGCCCCTCCAGGCGGCTTTGGCGCGGTCGGTATAGGCCTTGTAGCGATCCTTGCGGCCCCGGCGCCCGCCCTTGAGCCCCTCGACAGGCCGGAACAAACCGAAATTGACGTTCATCGGCTGGAACGTCCTGGCCTCGGCGCCGCCGGTGATGTGATGGATCAGGGCCCCCATGGCGCTGTCTTGCGGCGGTGGGGGCAGCGGTTGCCCGAGGATTTCCGACGCGGCCAGACGCCCCGCCAGAAGGCCCATCGCGGCGGATTCGACATATCCCTCAACCCCGGTGATCTGCCCGGCAAAGCGGATATGAGGCCGTGATTTCAGGCGCATCCGGTCATCCAGCAGTGTCGGTGAGTTCAGGAAGGTGTTGCGGTGAATCCCGCCAAGGCGCGCGAAACTGGCATTCTCAAGCCCCGGAATCATTTTGAAAACAGAAGTTTGCGCACCATACTTCATCTTGGTCTGGAAGCCGACGATGTTATAGAGCGTCCCCAGGGCGTTGTCGCGGCGCAGTTGCACCACGGCCCAGGGTTTGACATCGGGCTGGTGCGGGTTGGTCAGGCCGACGGGTTTCATCGGGCCGTGGCGCAGGGTTTCGCGCCCGCGTTCGGCCATTACCTCGATCGGCAGGCACCCGTCGAAATACCCGGCGGTTTCGCCCTCGTGAAACTCGGTCTTGTCGGCGGCCAGAAGCGCGTCGATGAAAGCCTCGTACTGGTCGCGAGTCATCGGGCAGTTGAGATAGGCGGTGCGCTCTTCCTCGGTTTCGCCCTTGTCATAGCGCGACTGCATCCATGCCTGTGACATGTCGATACTGTCGAAATAGACGATGGGCGCGATGGCGTCGAAAAAGGCCAGCGCATCGGTTCCGGTTTCCTGCGCGATGGCCTGTCCCAGCCTCTGGCTGGTCAGCGGGCCGGTGGCGAAAATCCAGTGTCCGTCATCGGGGAGGGCGGTGATCTCGCCCTCTTCGACGGTGATCAGGGGATGATCGCGCAGCTGTCTGGTGACGGACCGGGCGAACGGGTCGCGATCCACGGCCAGCGCCCCGCCCGCGGGCAGGCGGTGGCGGTCGGCCATGGCCATGATCAGCCCGTTCGCGGCGCGCATTTCCCAATGCAACAGGCCGACGGCGTTCTGTTCGTCATCGTCCGAGCGGAACGAGTTGGAACAGACCATCTCGGCCAGGTCGCCGGTGCGGTGGGCGAAGGTTTCGACCTTGGGGCGCATTTCGTGGATCACCACGGGAACGCCCATCTGCGCCGCCTGCCAGGCGGCCTCGGACCCGGCCATGCCGCCGCCGACGATATGAAGTGTGTTGCTCATGGCCTGCGATGTAGGGGATCGCGCAGCGTTTGGGAAGGGTTCAGGAGGGGCGGCAGTGCAGGGTCCGCGCCGGGCCGCCCGTGAGGCGCGTGCCGGTTTTCACGGGTTTGGTGTGCCCACCTGCCGGCCATGAAAAGAGGGGTGTGGCGAAAACAAGGCAAATGTGGACAAATTTTGACGTCGGAAAATCGCGCGGGCGGTGATCATGTCACCGCAAACCCAAACCCCTTGTTTTATTGGCAATCGTGGGGTTGGCATAAGCCATAATGCTTTGCTGATCAAAAACGCTTATCCGATTCCCTCGAATGTCACCTACACCAACCCCACGCCAAAAATGGCAGAAATACGTCACAAAAAAACTACGTGCAGTGAAACGGTGTGTTTCTTTTTTGGAAACAATAGGGGTAACAGGCTGTTAACGATTGGAAATCCCCAAAGCGCCATATCGTGCACCTGGAATTTCGACGTTGGAGCGGTGTCTGATTTGTTTCAATCACAGGAACAATAAGTCGGATCGGCAGCTATTGATGCCGGTTCGCTCATCCCTGATCCCATTCCGGCGCCCGTTTTTCAAGAAAAGCGGCAATGCCTTCGGCGGTGTCCCGATACAGCATGTTTTCGACCATCACCTCGCCTGTATAGGCATAAGCCTGATCAAGCGGCATTTCGATCTGATCGTAAAAGGCGCGTTTGCCGATGCGCACGGCGGCGCCCAGCTTGGCCGCGACCTTATCGGCCAGGGCGTCGGTTTCGGCCTCCAGTTGCTCATGCGGGACCGTGCGGTTGATCAACCCCAACTCCAGCGCGCGGGTCGTGTCGATGAAGTCCCCGGTGGTCAGCATCTCGAACGCCTGTTTGCGCGGGATGTTGCGCGACAGGGCGACCATCGGCGTCGAACAGAACAGGCCGATATTAACGCCATTCACCCCAAAGCGCGTGCCCTCGGCGGCGACGGCCATGTCGCAGGACGCCACAAGCTGACACCCGGCGGCGGTGGCGATGCCGTGGGGTTGTGCGATCACCGGCTGGGGCAGCGTGCGAATGGCCGTCATGACCTTGGCGCAGCGGGCGAACAGATCGGCGAAATAGGCACGCCCGCCATCCTCGGCCTGACGGCCCTGGGTCATTTCCTTGAGGTCGTGGCCTGCGCAGAACGCCTTGCCCGTGCCGGCGATAATGACCACACGGATGGACTCGTCGGTGGCGAGACTGTCGAACTCGGCCTGCAAGGCGGCCAGCATCGCATCGCTGAGCGCATTCAGCTTTTCGGGGTGATTGAGCGTCAGCCGTGCAACCGCGCCACGGTCGCTGCGTTCGAGAATTGCCATCTTGAACCTCCTCCTGATGTTGTGGACAAGTTTAGGCATGAAGGGGCGGGGAGGGAAGCGCATGAGCCTGAAAATGACACAAGACCAGCTGGCGGAGTTTCTGGTGGCGGAATTTCCGCAGGTGGCGGGCGATTTCGCCATCGAAGATGTCGGCGAAAACCGCATTCGTGTGCGGCTGGTCACCGAAGAGCGACATTTGCGGCCGGGCGGCACCGTATCGGGGCCGACGATGTTCGCACTGGCCGATGTGTCGGTCTATCTGGCGATCCTGGCGATGATCGGCCCCAGGGCGCTGGCGGTGACCACGAATTGCAGCATAGATTTCATGCGCAAACCCGCCGCGGGCGCGGATCTGATCGCCGAATGCCGGTTGCTGAAACTGGGCCGGGTGCTGGCGGTGGGCGAAGTGCTGTTGTTCTCCCAGGGGGTCGAGGCCCCGGTGGCGCGCGCCAGCCTGACCTATTCGATCCCGCCCGGATAAGTCGGGCGTGGGCAGGGGGCTGCCTGCCCCCGTCGCCGGCTATGCGATAAGACGTCCCTGCGGATGTTTTTGGGCAGAAGATGGATTTGAATTGGGGTATTTTAATACCGTAATTTTAAGACATTGAAAACAAACGATTTAATTGGAATTGTCGCGCTTGACCTGTGCCGCGCAGTGTTTATAACCGCGCCATCGAACAAAGGGGCGGGTCCGAGGACCGGTCCGGCACGTCAACAAGGGATTTCCCTGCAATGAAAACATTCTCTGCAACTCCGGCAGATATCGACAAGAAATGGATCCTGATCGACGCTGAGGGCGTTGTTCTGGGCCGTCTTGCCTCGATCATCGCCATGCGCCTGCGCGGCAAGCACAAGGCATCCTTCACGCCGAACATGGACATGGGTGACAACGTCATCGTCATCAATGCCGACAAGGTCCAGCTGACCGGCAACAAGCGTGAAAAGCCCAACTACTGGCACACCGGCCATCCGGGCGGCATCAAATCGCGCACCACCGGCGAGATCCTGGAAGGCGCGCATCCCGAACGCGTCGTCATGCAGGCCGTCAAGCGCATGCTGCCCGGCAACCGCCTGGCCCGCAAGCAGATGACCAACCTGCGCGTCTATGCAGGCACCGAACATCCGCACGAGGCGCAAAGCCCCGAAGTGCTGGATGTGAAATCCATGAACAAGAAGAACACGCGGGTGGCATACTGATGGCTGAAGAAATCAAATCGCTCGAAGATCTGGAATCGGTTGCCGAGGGCGCCGTTGCCGAGATCGAAGTCGAAACCCCGCGCGAGCCGGTCCGTGACGAACTGGGCCGCTCTTATGCCACCGGCAAGCGGAAAGACGCGGTGGCCCGTGTCTGGATCAAGCCCGGTTCAGGCAAGGTGGAAGTGAACGGCAAGGAACTGAACAAGTACTTCGCCCGTCCGGTTCTGCAGATGATCCTGCGCCAGCCCTTCACCGTGGCCGGTGTCGAAGACCAGTTCGACGTGATGGCGACCGTCAAGGGCGGCGGCCTGTCGGGTCAGGCCGGTGCGGTCAAGCACGGCATCTCGAAGGCGCTGCAACTGTACGATCCGTCCCTGCGTTCGCCGCTGAAGGCCGCGGGCTTCCTGACGCGCGACAGCCGTGTCGTGGAACGGAAGAAATACGGCAAGCGCAAGGCGCGCCGGAGCTTCCAGTTCTCGAAGCGTTAAGCAACGCGACAACGTATCATCGAAAAGCGCAGCCCGTGGGTTGCGCTTTTTCTGTTCCCTGACCTATTTGGCACCATGAAATACAGACGCGAGATTGACGGCCTGCGGGCCGTGGCCGTTGTGCCGGTGATCCTGTTCCACGCGGGGCTGAGCCTGTTTTCGGGCGGCTATGTGGGGGTGGACGTCTTCTTCGTGATCTCGGGGTATCTGATCACCACGATCATCATCGCCGAGCGGGACGAAGGTCGGTTTTCGATCCTGCGGTTTTACGAACGGCGCGCGCGGCGCATTCTGCCCGCCCTGTTCGTGGTCATGGGCTTGTGCATTCCGTTTGCATGGATGTGGATGCCGCCCGAGCCCTTCGACGATTTCCTGCGCAGCACGGCCTTTGCCGCCCTGTTCATCTCGAATGTCCATTTCTGGGAAAATGTCGGGTATTTCGCGGTGGATGCCGAACTGCGCCCGCTTTTGCACACCTGGAGTCTGGCGGTCGAGGAGCAGTATTACCTGTTCTTCCCGCTCTTGCTGGCCGGGCTGGGGGCGTTTCGCCACTCGAAGCATATCATCGCGATTGCCGTATTGGCGGCGTTGTCGCTGGGCCTGAGCGAGTGGGGCTGGCGGAACTATCCCGACCAGAATTTCTTTTTCACCTTCTCGCGCATGTGGGAGCTGTTCGCTGGGTCGATCTGTGCCTTCATCGTGTTCAAGCGCCTGGTCGCGCCGAACGGTCCGGCGGCGGCGCTTGGGCTGGGCATGATCCTCTATGCGGTGTTCTTCTATGACGGGGCCGTGCCGTTTCCGTCCATCTATGCGTTGATGCCGGTTGTGGGTACGGCGCTGCTGCTGTTGTTCGCGCAACAGGGCACGATGGTGGCGCGGCTTTTATCGACGAAACTGCCCGTGGCAATCGGGTTGGTCAGCTATTCGGCCTATCTGTGGCATCAACCGGTCTTTGCCTTTGCCCGTCTGCGCAGCCTGCACGAGCCCGCCCTGTGGGTCATGCTGGGGCTGGCGCTGGTCAGTTTCGCCCTTGCGGCGCTGAGCTGGCGTTTCATCGAGCAACCGTTCCGCGCCGGGCCGCGGAAATGGCTGCCGGGTCGCCCGGCCTTGTTCGGTGCGAGTCTGGCGGGGATCGCGGCCTTCGTGGCGTTCGGGCTGGGGGGCATGCAATTGGGTTGGGCCAACAGCCGGCTCGATGGGCGCATGACACCGTTTTTTCAGGAGATGCTGGACAGCACGGCCCGCAGCAGTTCGGTTGTCGGCTGTCTCGATACAATCGACCCGGACGGGAATTTCTGCACGATCTTCAAAGGCCGCGAGGATAGCGATACGATCGCCGTTTTCGGCGACAGCCATGCACGCGCCATCCTGCCCGCATTCGAACAATACTCGCAGGAAAGCGGCGCCCGGCTGGTGGCGGGTATCAAAGGGGGCTGCCCGCCGTTGATCGGGGTGTACATCCTGAACGGGAATTTCCCTTTGGGTACCTGTCACGACTTGGCCGAGGCGCAGACGCGGTTTGTCGCGGACAACGACATCTCGACCGTGGTTCTGGTTGCGCGCTGGTCGCTCTACACCAAGGGCACCTATGGTCGTGAGGGGGACGTTTTCCTGCTGAACGACCAGCCGGCCCACCAATCCGGTGGCCGCGCGGCGGGGCGTCCGATATTTGCGGCGGCTCTGGAGCGAACCGTATCCCATTACCGGGATCTGGGTGTCCGGGTCATCATTCTGGAGCAGGTGCCGCAGCAGCTGGCTACGCCCGATGAGGAGATTTTCGCAGCGATGATGCTGCGCGGGGGTTCGAGCGAGGCGCAGCAGACGCTGGCCAAGTCCGGTGTGCCGGTGGCCTGGCACGAGGATTTGCAAAGCTTTGCGCGCGAACAGTTCGACAAATTCGAAGGGCTCGATGGGGTCGAGGTCGTATCGGTGTCCGATGCGTTCCGCGATGGCGATATGTATCGCTGGTTCATCGACGGGCGGTCGGCCTATTCCGATCTGGATCATGTGTCAGCCTATGGCGCGCGCCTGCTCCAATCGCGCATGAGCGAGATCCTGTCTGGCGAGTGATATCTATTCGTCCGGCGCGATCAGGCCGAGACCGCGCAGGTAGATCCCGATCCCGGATTCCAGCAATTCCTCGGGGGCAAAGGGCGAGGCCGTGCCGGGAGAGTTGCGCGCGAACAGTTCGACCACGCCATGCGACATGGCCCAGATATGGGCGCTGAACATGGCGGCGGGCGGGCGTTTTCCCGGCGGAATATGCTGGCTGAGGGCCTCGGCGGCGCGTTCGAGAATGGCGCGGGCGCGACTGGCCTCGTGCGCCAGTTCCGGGGTGCGGTTGACCGATATGCCGCTTTCGAACATCGCGATGTAATGGCCGGGATATTGCCGGGCAAAGGCCAGATAGGCGCGTCCCGTCGCCTCGAAACTGGCCAGTGCCGAGGGCTGTCCCTTTTCAAAGGCATATTGCATCACGTCGGCAAAGATCGCGTAGCCCTGACGCGAGGCTTCGGCGATCAGATCGTCGCGTCCGGCGAAATGACGATAGACCGCCGCCGGGGTCACTCCGGCCTGTTTGGCGGCTTCCGACAGGGTGAATCCGGTCGGCCCCCTGGCCTCGATCAGGCGCAGGGCGGCTTCGACGAGGGCCTGGCGCAGGTTGCCGTGATGATAGCCGCGCTTACCCATCCCAGATGCCGGGGCCGCCGCAGACCGCCGGATCGGGTTTGCCGACGGCCCTGGTGTCTTTGCGGTGGTAGTCGATCTGGCTCAGCACATGGCGGATCGTCTCGATCCGGGCGCGGCGCTTGTCGTCGGAGCGGATGATCGTCCAGGGCGCGTGATCGGTATGGGAGCGTTCCAGCGTTTCGGAAATGGCCGCCGAATACGCATCCCATTTGCGCAGGCCTTCGACATCGATCCGGCTGAGTTTCCATTGCTTGAGGGGGCTGCCTTCGCGTTTGAGAAAGCGGTGCAATTGTTCGGCCCGTCCGACATTGAGCCAGAACTTGAACAGGTGAATACCTTCATCGACCAGCATGCGCTCGAAATCGGGAACCTGAGCAAAGAAATGTTCGCGCTGCTCGTCGGTGCAGAATCCGAACACCTTTTCCACGACACCGCGATTGTACCAGCTTCGGTCATAGAACACGATTTCGCCCCCGGCGGGCAGATGGTCGATATAGCGCTGGAAGTACCATTGTGTGGCCTCGATATCCGAGGGCTTGGGCAGCGCGACCACCCGCGCACCGCGCGGGTTGAGATATTCGCGAAAGCGTTTGATCGTTCCGCCCTTGCCGGCGGCATCGCGCCCCTCGAACACGATGGCGATACGCGCGCCGCTTGCCTTGGCCCAGGCCTGCAACTTGACCAGTTCGATTTGCAGCGCCTCGAGATCCTTCTCGTAATGCTTGCGCGGCAGGCGTTCGGAGTGGGGATAGGACGAATCGAGGATATCGCCCTTGTCCGCCCGCCTGATGGCGTTGCGAATGTCCTGGGGCGCGTCCTTTTCATAGAACCTGCTGATCTCGCCGTCGAATGGCAGTTCCATCGGCCTCTCCTTGGTTTTGCGCGTACTATGGCCGCTTGGCGGGCAGGGCGCAATCCGGCGCGGCGCGTGTCATGCGGGAACGCGATGCTATGGAGACAGCGCCGCGAGACCCGACAGGATATCAACGGCCAATGAGATTCAGATCGAAGGGCGTCGTCTGGTAAATCTGGTTGATCCAGTTGCCATAAAGCAGGTGCGCATGGCTGCGCCAGCGGTTCTGCGGCGGGCAGGAGGGATCGTCGCCTGGGTAGTAATTGCACGGCACGTTGATCGGCGTGCCGCTGGCCACGTCACGATCGTATTCCTGTTTCAGTGTGTCGCTGTCGTATTCGAGATGATTGAAGATATAGAGCGCGCAATGCTCCGGGTCTTCCACCAGACAGGGGCCGACCTCGTCGCTGTGCAACAGGATTTGCAGGCCCGGCACGGCCTCGATTTCGTCACGACGCATTTCGGTCCAGCGGCTGACGGGAATCACGCAATCGTCCGAAAACCCGCGCAGGTAAGGCGAGGCCGGGAGCATGTTGCGGTGCCGGAAACAGCCGAACGCCTTGTGATCCAGCAGGTGCTTCTTCACGCCGTGGAAATGGTTGATCATCGCCATGCCGCCCCAGCAGACGCCGAAGGTGGAATGCACATGGCTTTGTGTCCACTCGAAAATCTGTTGCAACTCGTCCCAATAGGTCACGTCGGCGAAATCCAGATGTTCGATAGGCGCGCCGGTGATGATCAGCCCGTCAAAGCGTTCATCGGTGGCCGCAACCTCGGAAAACGGGCGGTAAAAGCTGCGCATGTGATCGGCCGCCGTGTTCTTGGTGCGGTGTTCGGTCATGCGGATGAGGCTCAGTTCGATCTGTAGGGGCGTTGCACCGATCAGACGGGCGAACTGGTTCTCGGTCTGGATTTTCTTCGGCATCAGGTTCAGCAGCCCGATACGCAGGGGGCGGATATCCTGACGGGCGGCCTGATCCTCGTCCATGACCATGACGCCTTCGCGCGTGAGCACGTCATAGGCGGGCAGGTCAGCGGGGATCTTGATAGGCATGTGCGGGATATCCTTGGGTCACGGGGGTTGATGTCAGATAGGATTATGCGCTGCGGCGCTCAAGGGCGGTGGCGATCAGCCCGGTAAAGCCGTCTTCGTCCTGGACTGCGGCGATTTCGTCGGCGGTGACGGTCACGCCCCATTTCGCCATGGCCTCATAGCGGGGCTGCCGGTGCGCCAGGGCGCGCGCATAGGTCCAGCGAATGAAGGAATCGGGGTCCACCGTATCGGCAGTGCAATCATGCGTGGCCAGATACTCCTCCCATGCCGTATCCAGGAATTCGGGCTGATAGGCCATCGGCTTGGGCGCGCGGTCGAACCGGCGGATCAGGGCCTGCGTATGGGCCTCGGAGCCCTGGATATAGACCATCAGGCAATGCTGGCTGAGCTCGGTCAGGATCGGGTCTTGCGGGTCGTCCCCATCGACCCATTCACAGATCGAGCCCCCCGTATCGCAGATGAAATGCGGATAGCCGTAAAGACGCCGGGCGCGCTCGACGAAATGGGCCGTATCCATCAGCGCGGAAATCTCGGCCTGACGGAACTGTTCCTGACGGGTGCGGTATTCGTCGATCGGCAACCCGCCCCTGGACGGATCGCCCGGTTTGCCGAGATAGGTCGAGACCGGCGTCAGATTGTTGAAGGTGATGTTCGAGCCGATATAGATCGAATCCGACAACAGCAGATCGCGCAGGAAGGGCACCTGCATGGCATGCGCCTTGGCGTTGTCGGCGATCAACTCGCCCATGTAGCGCGTGCCGATACGGTAATCTATGGAATAGTGAAACCAGTCACCCGACGCGCGCAGCAGGTTCGAGACATGGGTCTTGCCGAGCCCCGACATGCCGTAGAACAGAACATGCTTCTCCGGGGCATCGCGCCAGTCCTGTGCCGAAGTATAGATCATTGCCGCTCCTTCATTGCCCGATGGTGGTAGCCAGAGGGGCAGGGCAGGTCAATCGAAAGCAGCAGATATGAAAAGGCCCCGCCCGATGGGTCGGACGGGGCCGGATTTAGCGGAAACGGCTGGCGATCAGTAGTGCCAGCCGACCTTGACGCCGAAACCGACGGCGTCGTTGTCCTTGAAGCTGGTGCGCAGCGGCCCGATGGTTGTGGTCGCATCACCGACCCAAGTGTAATTCACACCGGTCGAGACCGAGATGTTGTCGTTCTGGTAGCGCGCGCCGACGGTTACGCCGAACTTGCCGCTGGTCGGGCCGAGGTTTGACACCGGCGTGGTCGAATCGCCGTCTTCGTAGGTCAGCGACAGTGAGGCCGACCAGGTTTCGCTCAACCGGCGGCCGACACCCAGAGAATAGGTGGTCGTGTCATCGCTATAGGACAGGAAAGGCGTGCCCGTCGCCTGACGGTACAATACCGGGTCAATGGTGAAATCCGACCAGTCCACCCAACGCACACCGCCGAACAGCAGCGTATCCTTGGCGATACCGGTCTGGAAGCTGAGGTTCACGGATTGCGGCGTCTCGATTTCCGTAACGGTATAGAGCGGAGTCGGGCCGGGGGTGAAAACGTTTTCCGTGGTCTGGTGATCGGTCTTGATGCGCGAGTTGTAGGTCAGTGCGATACGCATCGCGATATCTGGCCGCTCGTAGGAGACCCCGGCCACATACCCCAGCCCGGTATCGTCCCGACCGTTGACCGAATACCCGGCAACCGACGGGATCGAGGCCTTTGCGCTGACGCGCTGAATCCGCAAACCGCCATGCACGCCAAACCCGTTATCCATGCGGTAGCGCAACAGCCCGGTCAGGGCCATCGACTTCAACTCGGCCTCCGATCCGCTGACCGGATACACCGCCGGGTCATAGGTCACGTCCGCGCCGAACGGCTGATCGAGGATGATCGCATAGCTCAGGTTGTCGTTGATCTGGTGCTTCATCGCGGCGCCGAATGTCCAATAGGTATTGGTCATGTTGTTCGAACTGAGCACACCGGTGCCCGGAACGGCGACCGTGCCCGATACATCCGGTGCGACGCTGCCAAAGCTGATTTCAGCATAGTTGCCGTCCTGAAACAGAACGTCGATGGACTGCCCCGACCGGTCGATCCCGCCGGCCTGTGCAGCGCCCGTGGCTGCGGCAAGGGCAGCGGCGGTGAAAGCTGTCTTTTTCATACTGGCTCCTCCTCAGATTGAGAGGCATGCTATATGGGTTATGGTTTCGGTCAATCTTTGACGCGACGTCAGTGACGTAACGGAAAAAATAAGGTGCGTCAGGGTCACAGTCCTTATTTCACCTTGTCCGGGCGACCGGGTCACCCCCGCGGCGCGTTTCTGACCACATATTCAGGTAGTTCGCCCCGAAAATGACCACTGCGCCAAGGATCACGAAAATATCGACGGGTTCGTCATACGCCAGCAGCCCGATGATCGCGATCAATGGCAGCCGGATGAAGTCCACCGGGCTGACCAGCGTGGCCGGCGCCATGGACAGGGCCGTCGTCAGGCAGAAATGCGCCATCAGCCCGCCACAGGCGATCACCACCAGCCAGGGCAGCGACGAGAGCGAGGGCAGGGCGATATCTCCGTCGAACCCGGCGCAGATCAGGCCGAACAGGCTCTGGCTCAGCGTCATCCAGAACAGGATGCAGGTCAGGGATTCGGTGCGCGTCAGGCGTTTTGTGACCATGATCGACCCGGCGAACCCGATCGCGGCACAGGCCGCCGCCAAGGTGCCGATATTCACCGTTTCAGGGCTGGGCCGGGCGACGATGAGAATACCGATGAAACCCAGACTGGCCGCCAGAACCCGCACGCGCGTCATCCGCTCGCCCAGAACCAGCGGCGAGAGTATCAGCACCCACAGGGGCGAGGTGAATTCAAGCGCAAAGACCTGCGCAAGAGGAATGATCGTGATCGCGTAGAACCACAGATTCTGGCCGGTAAAGTGAAACACGTTGCGCAACAGGTGCAGCCCCGGCTTGCGCCGTGACACGGTACGCAATCTGCCGGTGGTCCCGGCCACGATCAGCACCAGAGCAAACCCGATCATGCTGCGGAACATCATGATCTCGAACGTATCGAGTTCGAAACTGACCGAGCGCCCGCCCACGGCCATGGCCGAGAACGACACAACCGCACCCAGCATCCATAACGCTGCGCGCAGTACGGTCGCGGGATCGGTGAAGGCGACGGGATTTGTCGGTCGGGAGGTCACTCCCACTCGATGGTGCCGGGGGGTTTCGAGGTCACGTCATAGGTGACGCGATTGATCCCCTTCACCTCGTTGATGATGCGCGTGGCCGTTTCGCCAAGGAAATCGTGGCTGAACGGGTAATAATCGGCGGTCATACCGTCCACCGACGTGACCGCACGCAAGGCACAGGCATAATCATAGGTCCGCCCGTCGCCCATCACGCCCACGGTGCGCACCGGCAGGATGGCCACGAAGGCCTGCCAGATATCGTCATACAGGCCGTGCTTGCGAATCTGGTCGATATAGACGGCATCGGCCTTGCGCAGGATTTCCAGCTTGTCGCGGGTGATCTCGCCGGGGCAGCGGATCGCAAGGCCCGGCCCAGGAAACGGGTGACGCCCGATGAACGAGGCGGGCAGGCCCAGTTCGTGGCCCAGGGCGCGCACCTCGTCCTTGAAGAGTTCGCGCAGCGGCTCGACCAGTTTCAGGCCCATCTTTTCCGGCAAGCCGCCCACATTGTGGTGGCTCTTGATCGTTACCGACGGCCCGCCCGAAAAACTGACCGATTCGATCACATCGGGGTAGAGCGTGCCCTGGGCGAGAAACTCGGCGCCCTCGATCTCGCCCGCGTATTTCTGGAACACGTCGATGAAGAGGCGGCCAATGGTTTTTCTCTTTTCTTCCGGGTCACTTACGCCTTCGAGTTCACCCAGAAAAAGATCGGCCTCATCGGCGTGGATCAGCGGGATGTTGTAATGGTCACGGAACATCGTGACCACTTCGTCAGCCTCGTTCAGGCGCAACAGTCCGTGATCGACGAAAACGCAGGTCAGCTGATCGCCGATCGCCTCGTGAATCAGCACGGCGGCAACGGAACTGTCCACGCCGCCGGACAGCCCGCAGATCACCTGCTTGTCGCCCACCTGTTCGCGAATCTGGCGAATGGCCTCTTCGCGGTAGGCGGCCATCGTCCAGTCGCCCTTGAACCCGGCCAGCCGGACAAAGTTTTCATACAGGGTCTTGCCGTTGGGTGTGTGGTGCACCTCGGGGTGGAACTGCACGGCATAGAATTGACGGTCGAGATCGGCGGTGATCGCGAAAGGCGCATTGGGCGAGGTACCGTAGACCTCGAAGCCCGGTGCGATCTGGCTCACGTGATCGCCGTGGCTCATCCAGACCTGTTCGCGCTCTTCCAGGAACCAGCCGGTCAACAGGTCGATTCGATCCGTCGACGGGCTGACATAGGCGCGGCCGAACTCGGCGGTGCCATGGCCGCGCTCGACCCGCCCGCCCAGCATGTGCATCATCACCTGTTGCCCGTAACAGATACCAAGGATCGGCACCCCGAGTTCGAACACTTTGACCGGCGGGCGCGGCGATCCTTCGTCGATGACGCTGGCCGGACCGCCGGACAGGATCACGGCCCTGGGTGCGAAATCGTCCAGAAAGGTGTCGGTCACGCTTTGGAACGGGTGGATTTCACAATAGACGTTCAGCTCGCGCAGGCGGCGCGCGATCAGCTGCGTTACCTGGCTGCCGAAGTCGATAATGAGAAGGCGGTCATGCAATGTCTGGCTCATGCCATGCCAATAGGACGCAGGTGCGATTTTCGCAAGACCCGGCGTGCAGGCGTCGCGATTCAGCGGCTCACATGTCGCTTTAGACCCCAAGAGGCCGCAAATCTCCGATGACAGGCTGTCGCGCTGCGGTATGGATGGGATCAGCCGCGCCTTTTGGGCGCTCAAGGAGTTCAGGGGTAGGACAAGAATGGCCGAAGCAGCAAGCCGCAGACGTGGACGTGGAGGCGGCGGTGCCGCCCGCCGGGCCGAGCGCACCGCCGTCAGCATCGAAACCGCCAAGTATATCGAGCGCAACATCCCGCTTTACGACATACTGGACGACGAGGCACTGGAGATCATCGAAACCAATGCCGAGATCATCCTCGAAGAGGTCGGTGTCAATTTCGTCGAGAACCCCAGGGCGCTGGAACGCTGGCGCGAGGCGGGGGCCGATGTGCAGGGGGAACGCGTGCATATCCCCCGCGGACTGGCCCGCAAGCTGTGTTCGACCGCGCCGTCGCGCTTTACCCAACATGCCCGCAATCCCGAGCGCAATGTCGAGATCGGGGGCAATACGCTGGTCTGTGCGCCGATCTACGGCCCGCCCTTCGTGCGCGACATGGAAGGCGGACGCCGCTATGCCACGATGGCCGATTTCGAACGGTTCGTGAAACTGGGCTACATGTCGAAATGGCTGCACCATTCCGGCGGGACCGTCTGCGAGCCCACCGATATCCCGGTGAACAAGCGCCACCTCGACATGCTGCATGCCCACATGACCCTGAGCGACAAGCCCTTCATGGGCTCGGTCACCGATCCCAGCCGCGCCCAGGACAGCGTCGAGATGTGCGAAATCCTGTTCGGCAAGGATTTCGTGCGCGACAATACGGTGATGACCTCGCTCATCAACGTGAACTCGCCCATGACCTTCGACGAGGTGATGATGGGCGCGCTCGAAGTCTATGCCGAGAACAATCAGGCCTGCATCGTGTCGCCCTTCATCGTCGGTGGCGCCATGGCGCCGGTTTCGGTGATCGGGACACTGACGCAGGTGCTGGCCGAAGTGATGGCCGGAATCGCCTACAGCCAGCTGGTGCGCCCCGGGGCACCGGTAATCTTCGGCGCCTTCGTCAGTTCGATCGACATGAACAGCGGCGCCCCCACCTTCGGCACGCCCGAGGCCAGCCAGATCATCTATGGCGCGGGGCAACTGGCACGCCGGATGGGCCTGCCGTTCCGCTCGGGCGGGAGCCTGTGCGGCTCGAAACTGCCTGATGCGCAGGCCGCTTATGAAACCGCCAACACGCTCAATGCCGTGCTTCTGGGCGGCGTGAACTTCATGCTGCACAGCTGTGGCTGGCTGGAAGGCGGGCTGGTCGCCAGCTTCGAGAAATTCGTGATGGACGCCGATCAGTTGGGCGTGTTGCACAAACTGGCTGCCGGTGTCGCCGCCGACGAGAACGGACAGGCGATGGACGCCATCCGCGAGGTCGGCCCCGGCGGGCACTATCTGGGGTGCGCGCACACGCAGGCCAACTTCAAGGAGGCGTTCTGGCGTTCGGACGTGCTGGATTATAAACCGTTCGAGACCTGGCAGGACGAGGGCGAGCGCGACACCATGCAACTGGCAAACGCCAAGATGCACCAGATGCTGGCCAATTATCAGCAACCCGCGCTGGACCCGTCCATCAGCGAGGCCCTGGCCACCTACATCGCCGAGAAAAAGGCATCGATGCCCGACGCCTTCAGCTAAGCATCGTTTTGCCCGGGGTGGGTGGCGCGCAGAATGCGGGCCTCTGCCATTATCGCGATCAGAATATCCACATGGCGCGCCGCGGAATATCCCGCGGCGCGCCTTTTCCTTTGCGCGTTCATTTCAGCCTCGATTTCCATCAGTTGCATCAGGGCGGCGCCGGGACAGGGCAGGGGGCCGATCCCCAGATGACGCTGCAAATGGACCGTTCTGCGGTAATCGCCTTGTCCGATGCGGGCGGCACGAATCAAAAGACGAGGGCGGCGCAGGGCATGCAGGGCCGAAAGAACATCCAGCATTGAATCACTCCGATTAACTGAGACCGGAGATATGTGGCACAACTCGAACGGGCGTTGCGCACTGTGGAAAAGCAGCGAACGCTGGTCTGAGTATTTGTTTACGATTTGGAAGTCATTGTTGCCAAACGATTTATAGTTAACGAACTGGTAAGAAATACCCGCTTAGGTTGCGGCGTCTTATCGTTAACCGATGGCAAGGCTTTCAATCGACGCCCTGTCAAAACCTGGGGAAGGGATTTGGCATGACACACGGATCTGTTGCGACCGGCCATTTGGCAGATGTGCCGTCCTGGGTGCCCGAACCCGCACGGCACTATCTGGCGCATACGGAAAGCGGCACGTCGATCCGGGCGCTGGCCCGCAGGGCGGGGTGCCATGCGTCGACGGTCCTGCGCCAAATCCGAAGCTGCGAGTCACGGCGGGACGATCTTCTGGTTGACGAGGGGCTGCGCCGCCTTGGGCGGCAGGTTCTGGATCAGGCCTTTACCGGTTCGCAGATCAAGGAGGTGATAAGAGTGACCCCGACGACATGCGATGATGCCGGCTGTGCCGCCCTGACCGAAACCCGACTGACCGCCGAAGCCAGCCGAATCCTGCGCCGTCTGTGCGAAACAGGGGCGATTCTGGCCGTGTCCGCCGAAATGGACAAGGCCGTGGTGGTCCGCGAATCCCGCGACGGGCACGCGTCGCGTACCGCTGTCGTCGACCGTGCGGTGGCCGAGGCGATGGCGTTGAAAGCCTGGATCGTCTGCGATGCATCCGGGCGCATCCTGCGCTATCGGATCACGGCGGCTGGCCGTGCCGCCCTGAACCGGATGCTGGCCGAAGGTGAAAATCATGCGGTCGGTTTCGCCGAGGCGCAGACCTCGTTCGACTATGCCTGCCCCAAGGCGTCCGGCAAGAAACCGGGCGCGTCCCGGCGTATACGCTATGGGGTGGCCGAAACGCCGCTTGTGGCGCTGGCCCGGCGCAAGGATCGCGATGGTCGGCCTTTTCTGTCGGACGATCTGGTACGGGCGGGGGAACGCCTGCGCGAAGATTTCGAACTGGGGCAACTGCCCGCGCCCGCGCGTGGGGGCAGCTGGGACGTTTTCCTGACCGATATTGCGGATGATTGCGCAGCCCTGCCAAACGATATCCGCATGGCCGATGCACGAATGCGCGTCGTCGGGGCATTGCGCGATCTGGGGCCGGGCCTGGGGGACATGGCCCTGCGCTGCTGCTGTTTTCTCGAAGGGCTGGAAACCGCGGAAAAGCGCATGGGCTGGTCGGCGCGCTCGGGCAAGATCGTGTTGCGGATCGCGCTTCAGCGGCTCAAGCGGCACTACCAGAATCTGGGCGACGCGGGCGGGATGATCGGCTGAGCCCCTTTCAGCCCCCCACGATCCACCCCACGACAAATGCAACGACGGCACAAACGGTGCCGACCAGCACCGTTTCCCCGACGGATCGGGTCAACCGCTCGCGCGTGGCGCTGAACCGCAGCAATCCAAGCGCGGTCAGCGCCAGCAGCGTTGCGATTACGGACATCACCAGGGTGCTGCGGGTCGGGTCGAACAGGAAGTAGGGCAATAGCGGGACCGACCCGAAACAGACAAAGGACACGAAGGTGAACAGGCCGTTCACCGCCGGATTGTCGTCATCCGGGTCCTGCATGCCATGCGTATAGGTCATGGTCAGGTCGGCCATCAGCTGTGGATGACGCGACAGAATGCTGGCCGCGGCATCCGAATCCGTCACCGACAGCCCCCGGTCCTGTAACAGGCGCGCCATACGGTCCTGTTCGATCTCCGGGTGCTCGGTGATCTTGCGCAGCTCGGTCTGGTGCCTGCTGCGATACAGGTCGTTTTGCGACCGCGCCGACAGGAATTCCCCCAATCCCATGCTGACCGCATCGGCGAACAGATTGGCCAGCCCGAACACCAGAACCGCCAGACCGCCGATCTGGGCCACGCCCTCCGCGGCGGCCCCGGCGAATCCGGCGACGATGGCAAAGGTGGTCACGATCCCGTCATTGCCGCCATAGACGATCTGCTTGAGGAATTCCTGCGTCTTGTCCAGCTTACCCGCACCTGCGGGTGTGTCGTGGTTTGTGTCGGAGGTCATGGCTGGGGCTGTGCCTTGCTGTGAACCGGGTATGCCATGACGATACCCGACTCGTGGCGGCCCGCAAGCATCGCATCGGCAAAAGGAACCGGCCCGCACCGAACAGGCACGGACCGGCAATCACCAGGACACCTTGCAATGCGGTGGGCACTCGTTAACCCCGCTGCGGAGTGGCCGCGATGCGGTTGTTGTAGAACTGGTACTCCCCACCGCTATGACCTATAGTTACAAAGAATTACCGAATGATGTGCGGGGAATATTTCGTGCGAGACCTCAAGATCCCGGATCAGCGCCACCCGGAAAAAGCGCACCGCCCGGACAACGCCCAGCCGAAGAAGCCCGACTGGATTCGTGTCAAGGCACCCACGGGCAAGGGGTATCGCGAAACCCACAAGATCATGCGCGACCATAACCTGGTCACCGTCTGCGAAGAGGCGGGCTGTCCCAATGCCGGCGAATGCTGGAGCCAGGGCCACGCCACGATGATGATCATGGGGGAAATTTGCACGCGCGGCTGCACCTTCTGCAACGTGGCCACCGGCAGGCCCGAGGCGCTCGACGTGTTCGAGCCGGGCCGCGTGGCCGACGCGGTGCAAAAGCTGGGCCTGAACCATGTGGTGATCACCAGCGTGGACCGCGACGATATCGACGATGGCGGGGCCGAGCATTTCGCCCAGACCATCCGCGCGATCCGTCATCGCAGCCCCGGCACCACGATCGAGATCCTGACGCCCGATTTCCTGCATTGCGAGTCATCGGTTCTGGAAACCGTCGTCGCGGCCAAACCGGACGTGTTCAATCACAACCTCGAAACCGTGCCGTCGCTTTACCCGTCGGTGCGCCCCGGCGCGCGGTATTTCCATTCGCTGCGCCTGTTGCAACGGGTGAAAGAGATCGACCCGACCATGTTCACCAAATCGGGGATCATGGTGGGGCTGGGCGAGAATCGTCAATCGGTGCATCAGGTGATGGACGACATGCGCGCCGCCGATATCGACTTTCTGACCATCGGCCAGTACCTGCAACCGTCGCCCAAACACCACGCGGTGGATCGTTTCGTGCATCCCGATGAATTCGCGGCCTATGAAAAGGCGGCCTATGGCAAGGGGTTCCTGATGGTGTCGGCCACGCCGCTGACACGCTCGAGCTATCACGCCGGTGACGATTTCGCCCGCCTGCGCGAGGCGCGGCTGGCCAAACTGGGCTGATCGGGCAGCATTGAAAACCAAAAACCGGCTGTCGATGCAGCCGGTTTTTTGATGTTGCCCGTTACTGTCTTTGGCTCAGCGCCCCCAGGTACGGACCGGGCCACAATCCATGTGAACGAAGTTCGATCCCGAGTACCGACCGACACCGCCGCCACGGCAGGATGACGCGGCCTGGAATATTTGCCCGACCGAGCGGGAACTGAGGCGAAGATCGGCGGCCTGACCGCGCAGGTGGCGAGAATTCTTGGCCACACCGCTGGAGCGGCTGCGCAGCATCGCATTGGTTTTCGGGCTGCGATACCCCGACAACAGCATGTAGGGTTCGTCCACATCCATCAGGTTATGTGCCGCCGCCATGATGTCGATGGTGCGGGTGTCGATGTTCATCACGTCATTGGTGCGCCAATCCCGCATGAACAGCGTGATTTCGTTGACCGCATCGCGGATATAGTTGCCTTCGATCCAATAGATCGTGTCGATACGTTCCCCGGTGCGCGGCGATGTCATGCGCAGCCGCCGGATATCACCGGCCCCGCGAAGAAAACCTGCTGCATTGCTATAGGTAGGGGTTGCGATCACTGCGGTGGCTGCAAAAGCGCTTAGCACCGCGCGCCGCGTCATGCTCTGAGAGCTATAGTCCGTCATTTGAATAGCGCCTGTCCCGTCGCTTGCTCGATGCCCGCCTTCGCGGGCGTTGTCACTTTCCCCAAGTGCAGTGATCTTATGGCATATATGGAATCACTGACCAAGTGCGTTTTGGCTCAAATTGTCTGTGGCAAGCATTTTCGGCAAAATTTTGCGCAAAGCGGCCCGACTGTGCTCTATTTGCGCGGCTTGCGATGCGAATTGGCCGCAATGATGACGGGATTTCGTTCTGACCCAAATTTGATTGGACAATCCGCGGCCGGCCCGGAAAACAGGTTGGGGGAATTTGAAGCGCGAACAGATTTCGGGAGTTTCGTATGACGTCGGTCAACAGCGCAGCGCTGCGTATGGTTTTTCTTGGCGCCCTGGTGGTGCTGTTTCAGGTTTTGCTCGGGGCCGGCGGGGCGCAGGCCCAGGTAACCGCATTCAAACAGGCCGTGGCCGAAGCCGCAGCGCAGGATCGCGATATCGCCGCGTTTTACCGTGACAACAATTACGAACCGCTCTGGACGGGCCGATCGGGAGAAGATCGCCGCCGCCGCGCCGCATTGTTCGATGCGATCGCATCGGCGGACGATCATGGCCTGCCCGCCGAACGTTACGATGCCGACGCATTGATGCAACAGCTCAAGGCCGCCGATTCATTGCGTGCACTCGGTCTTGTCGAAGTCGCGATGAGCCGGACGTTTCTGAAATTCGCCCGCGAAATGCAGACCGGCATGCTGGTGCCCGGCCGGGTCGATAATGGCATCAAACGCCAGGTGCCTTATCGCGAGCGCGTGTCCTACCTGAGCGGATTTCAGAAAAGCAATCCGGGCGGATTCTTTCGTGCCCTGCCACCCCAGAACAACGAATACACCCGCCTGATGAAGGAAAAGCTGCGTCTCGAGCGTCTGCTGGCGCGGGGCGGCTGGGGCGCCAGGGTGCCCGCCGAAACGCTCAAGCCCGGCCAGTCCGGTGCGGCGGTCGTGGCCTTGCGCAACCGTCTGATCGCCATGGGTTTCCTGCGCCGCAGCGCCACGCAAACCTATGACGAACAGATGCTACAAGCGGTGCAGCAGTTTCAACTGGCGCACGGGCTGACGCCCGATGGCGTCGCCGGGGCCGGAACCATGGCCGAGGTCAACACCTCGGTGCAGGACCGTCTGAAATCCGTGATCGTCGCCATGGAACGCGAGCGCTGGATGAACCAGCCCAGGGGTAAACGTCATATCCTGGTCAATCTGACGGATTTCAGCGCCCGCATCCTGGATAACGATCACGTCACCTTTGAAACCCGCGCCGTTGTGGGCAAAAATCAGAGTGACCGCCGCAGCCCGGAATTTTCCGACCAGATGGAATTCATGGTGATCAATCCCACGTGGCACGTGCCGCGCTCGATCGCCGTGAAGGAATACCTGCCGATGATGAAGCGCAACCGCAACGCCGCCGGGCATTTGCGGCTGTATGATCGCCGCGGGCGTCAGGTCAGCCGCTCGGCGATCAATTTCAACGCCTATAACGCGTCGAATTTTCCCTACGCGATCAAACAGCCGCCCTCACAGCGCAATGCGTTGGGGCTCGTCAAGTTCATGTTCCCCAACCAATATAACATCTACCTGCACGACACCCCGTCCAAAAGCCTGTTCGACCACGAAAAGCGTGATTACAGCCATGGCTGTATCCGCCTGCAAAAACCCTTCGAATTCGCCTATGCGCTGCTCGCCAGACAGGAAAGCGACCCCGAGGGGTTTTTCCACTCGGTGCTGAACACCGGGAACGAAACCCGCGTTCCTCTGAAACAGGCGGTGCCGGTGCACATCATTTACCGCACCGCCTTCACCACGGCGAAAGGGCCCACGCAGTATCGCCGCGATGTTTACGGGCGTGATGCGCGGATTTGGACCGCGCTTGAAAAAGCGGGGGTTTCACTGCGCGCGGTTCAGGGCTAAACCGCTCTCCGACAAAGGAGGGTGCCATGGCCTACACCATTGAGCAGATCGCACAGGCGCTTGGGGCGACGGCCTTCGGCGCGACCGATATCACTGTCGAAAGCGTGGCCGAACCGGCCGTAGCCGCGACCGACCAGCTGGCGCTGGCGATGAAGCCCGAATATGCCGAACAACTCTCGCAGGGGCAGGCCCGCGCGGCCATGCTGTGGGAGGGGGCGGACTGGAAGGCGCTCGGGCTCGAGGCGGCCATTATCTCGCCGCGCCCGCGGTTCGCATTGTCGGGCCTGTCGGCGATGATGGACCCGGGGCAAGGCTGGGCAACCGGAATTCACCCGTCGGCGGTGATCGCCGAGGATGCCGAACTGGGCGAAAATGTCAGCGTTGGCCCACTGGCTGTCATCGGGGCAGGGGCCGTCATCGGGGCCGGGACAGTAATCGGCCCGCAGTGCTTTGTCGGAGCCGGCACAAGCATCGGGCAGGGCGGTTTCCTGCGCGAAGGCGTGCGGATCGGCGCGCGCGTGCGGATCGGCGACCGGTTCGTCGCACAACCCGGCGCCGTGATCGGCGGCGACGGCTTCTCTTTCGTCACGCCCGAGGTCTCCGGCGTCGAACGCGCCCGCCAGACGCTTGGCGATCAGGGCGATGTGCAAAAACAATCCTACGCCCGCATTCATTCGCTCGGCAGCGTCTGGATCGGCGACGACGCCGAGGTCGGATGCAACGCCTGTATCGACCGCGGCACCGTGCGCGACACCCGGATCGGCAATGGCACCAAGCTGGATAACCTCGTGCAGGTCGGCCATAACGTGGTGGTCGGCAACGATACCCTGCTGTGCGGGCAGGTGGGCATCGGCGGATCGACCGTGATCGGCAATAACGTGGTTCTGGCCGGTCAGACCGGGGTGGGCGATAACCTGTTCATCGGGGACAACGCGATTACCGGCGGCGGCACCAAGGTGCTGGCCAATATTCCCGCGGGGCGGGTGATGCTGGGCTATCCGGCGATGAAGATGGACAGCCAGATGGAGGTCTACAAGGGCCTGCGCCGCCTCAAACGTCTTTTCGCGGATGTGGCCGAACTTAAGAAAACTGTTTCAAACACCGTGCAGAGTGACTAAATCCTTCGCGACAGGATCGGAAAAGAGCACAGTCATGAGCAGCATCAAGGATCGTGTGATCGCAATCATCGCCGAACAGGCCGTACTGGAGCCCTCGGACGTGACCATGGACAGCACGCTCGAGGATCTGGGAATCGACAGCCTGGGGCTGGTCGAAAGCATTTTCGCCATCGAGGAAGAATTCGACATTTCGGTGCCGTTCAATGCCAACGAACCACAGGCCAGCGATTTCGACATATCCTCGGTCGCGGCCATCATCGACGGGATTGAGACGCTGGTGAAAGAACAGTCGTGAAGCGCGTCGTCATTACCGGGGCGGGCACGATCAATGCCCTCGGCCATACCGTTCCCGAAACGCTGGCCGCCATGCGCGAAGGGCGTTGCGGCATCGGCCCGCTGGAATTTCGTGACGTGGATCGCCTGTCGATAAAGATCGGCGGGCAGGTGCGCAACTACGAGCCCGAAGGGCGCTTCAACCGCCAGCAACTGGCGCTTTACGACAGGTTCACCCAGTTCACCCTGATCGCCGCCCGCGAGGCGATCTCGCAATCCGGGCTGGTGTTCTCGGGCGAACTGGCCGCTCGCGCCGGGGTCGTGCTGGGCAATTCCGGCGGCGGGATGACCACGTTGGATGACAATTACCGCACGGTCTATGAGGACGGCAAGAACCGGGTGCATCCCTTTGTCGTGCCCAAGCTGATGAACAACGCCGCCGCCAGCCATGTGTCGATGGAGTTCAATCTCAAGGGCCCCAGCTTCACCGTTTCGACGGCCTGTGCCTCGTCCAACCACGCCATGGCGCAGGCCTTCCAGATGGTGCATGGCGGCATGACCCCGGTGATGGTCACCGGCGGATCGGAATCCATGCTGTGCTTTGGCGGGGTCAAGGCCTGGGAAGGGCTGCGCGTGATGTCGCGCGATGCCTGCCGGCCGTTCTCGGGCAACCGCAACGGCATGGTACAGGGCGAGGGGGCCGGGATTTTCGTCTTCGAGGAATACGAACACGCCCGCAGCCGCGGGGCCGAAATTCTGGCCGAGGTCGCGGGCTATGCCATGTCCTCGGACGCCGCCGATATCGTCATGCCCTCGAAACAGGGCGCGGCGCGGGCGATCAAGGGCGCGCTGGCCGATGCCCGGATGAACACCACGGATGTGGGTTATATCAACGCCCACGGCACCGGAACGGCGGCCAACGACAAGACCGAAAGCGCGGCGGTGGCCGATGTGTTCGGCGCCCATGCCGACCGGCTCATGATTTCCTCGACCAAATCCATGCACGGCCACCTGATCGGCGGCACCGGCGCGGTGGAATTGCTGGCCTGTATCATGGCGGTGCGCGACGGGGTGATCGCCCCGACCATCGGCTATGAAGAACCCGATCCCGAATGCGCGCTGGATGTCGTGCCCAACACCGCCCGCGAGGCGAAGGTGGATGTCGCCCTGTCCAATGCGTTTGCCTTTGGCGGGCTGAACGCGGTTCTGGCGCTCAGGAAATTTTCCTGAAGTCTCGTCGTAGCACGCTCAAAAGGAAACGGCGCCGCGCGGGGATGCCACGCAGCGCCGTCAGGGCGAACCGATTGCTCGCCGATCAGTTTTGCACAACCGTCACATTGTCGAAGGCGGCGGTGAACCCGTCCAGAGAAGCCCTGATATTGACCGTCTGATCGGGGGCTTGTGCCGGAACGATTTGCAGGTTTGCAACGCCACCCGCCTTGAACGAATTGATATCTTCCTGGGTCAGCCCGATCCGCGCAAAGCAGCCCACCATTGAGCAGAAGGAATAGGTATAGGTCTTGGCGCGTCCGCCATCGACAGAGATGCGCAATTCTTCGGTCAGCAAAGTCCCAAGCGGCACGACGATGGTCGCCCCGGCCACGGCCTGCGCCCCTTCGGCCAGGCGGAACAGGCTGAACTCGGCCACCGGATTGCCGGCCTCTTCAGTCAGAAGCTGATACATCTGGCAGGGGTCTTCCTCGGCTTCGCTGCGGAAGCATTTCAACTGCCAGTCGCCATATTGTTCCTTGATATAGGTGGGGTCCTGTTGCTGACGGCCCATGTCCAGCGCCTCATCGTCAGAGCCCGCTTCCTCTTCGCCCTCATCTGTGGTCTCTTCACCGTCATCGGCGGTCCCTTCGGCATCCTCGGCCGCGGTACCCTGATCTGTCGCAGTCTCCGCTGCGGGTTGCTCTTCGGTCGCGGTCTCCGCAGCAGCGTTGCCGCCGGTCTCTTCCTGAGCGTGAAGGGCGGTGCCGAGGCTGAGCAGAGCTACCAGAGGCAGGGTCGAAATAAGTCTTGGCATATGATCCCCATGGAATGACAATTTGTACTGTGCGGGCATCTATCACGATGCCGCGCGGCTGTCAGGATAAAACAGAACTGCGTGGTGGGGTGCAAGGCGGAAATCCGCTTTGGGCCTCCCATGCCGAATTGCCGCCCGGTACAGCGTGACTATATGGGATGTTCAAGGTTCGAACGCAGGCCGCCTGAAAGCAAGGAACCGCCATAAAAACGGAAAAGAGACCTTTCGGTCTCTTTCCCTAAGTATCTCCCTGTCGGACTGGCCGACTTAGTAATTGACGGAACGCTAAGACAGTTATCGCTATCCGTCAACAGGCTAACTGAAAGAGTTTCGCCTAAAAAATGCCGCGCCCGAAGGCGCGGCCAGTTCAGACAGGGAGGACGTGCCCCGCCCCAAGAGGACATGAAGGGCCGGGCAACGCGATTCACACTGGCACCAAATGGTTAAGGTTGTATGTTCGCAGCGTGATAAATCCGGCAGGGGGCAGTGACGTGGACAACAAGGTATTCGTTGGCGGCGGCGGCGCGGACTATGGCGACAGGCAGGGGCTGACGCTGAAATACGCCAACCGGCACGGGTTGATCGCCGGGGCGACGGGCACCGGCAAAACCGTCACGCTGCAAATCCTGGCCGAAGGCTTTTCCGCTGCCGGGGTTCCGGTGTTCCTGTCCGACGTCAAGGGCGACCTCTCGGGGCTGGCGGCGGCGGGCAGTGCGGATTTCAAACTACACGAATCCTTCACCGAACGCGCCGCGACCATCGGTTTTGACGATTACGGCTATGCGGCCTTCCCGGTGACGTTCTGGGATCTGTTCGGCCAGCAGGGCCACCCGGTGCGCACCACGCTGGCGGAAATGGGGCCGCTTCTGCTCAGCCGCCTGATGGATTTGTCCGAAGCGCAGGAGGGTATCCTGAACATCGCCTTCCGCGTGGCCGATGAACAGGGCATGCCGCTTCTCGATCTCAAGGATCTGCAATCGCTTCTGGTCTGGGTGGGCGAGAACCGGCAGGAATTGTCACTGCGCTATGGCAATGTCTCGCCGCAATCGGTGGGCGCGATCCAGCGCCAGCTTCTGGTGCTGGAAAATCAGGGGGCCACCGATTTCTTCGGTGAACCCGCGCTCGATCTGGCCGACACGATGACCACCGATGCCGATGGCCGGGGCCGGATCAATATTCTGGCGGCGGATCAGCTCATGGGCTCGCCGCGCCTTTACGCGACCTTCCTGCTGTGGCTTCTGTCGGAACTGTTCGAGGAACTGCCCGAGGTGGGCGATCCCGACAAACCGAAACTGGTGTTCTTCTTCGACGAGGCGCATTTGCTGTTCGACGACGCGCCCGACGCGTTGGTCGAAAAGGTCGAACAGGTGGCCCGCCTCATCCGCTCCAAGGGCGTCGGGGTGTATTTCATCACGCAAAACCCCGATGACGTGCCCGAGGATATCCTCGGCCAGCTCGGCAACCGCGTTCAGCACGCGCTGCGCGCCTTTACCGCGCGCGACCGTCGGGCGCTGAAACGGGCCGCGGAAACCTATCGCCCCAACCCCCGCTTCGATACCGCCGACGCGATCCGCGATGTCGGCGTGGGCGAGGCCGTGACCTCGATGCTGGAAGACAAGGGCGTGCCCGGCATTGTCGAACGCACCCTCATCCGCCCGCCCTCGTCGAAACTCGGGCCCATCGACGACGCGACCCGTCGCACGGTGATGGCCGCATCGCCCGTGGCGGGCAAGTATGACACCGTTCTGGATCGCGAATCGGCCCATGAAATGCTGGCCCGCCGGGCCGCCGAAGCGGCGCAAAAGGCCGAACAGGCCGAAAAAGCCGCCGAAGAGCAATCCATGGCCGAACGCGAATTCAACGCCGGTCGCCGTTATTCCGGCAAACGGGTCGGGCGCTCGACCTCGGGAGGTGCCGGGGAGGGCGGGCTGGCCGGGTCCATCGGCGCGGCGATTGCCGGTGTCGTGATGAAGGAACTCAAGGGCACCACCGGCAAACGCATCGTGCGCGGGATACTGGGCGGGCTGTTCAAGGGGCGCTGACGTCCCGAAGCCTCACAAGGCGCGTAAATCCTCCAGCAACGCGGCGGACATCCGCCGCGCCCGCCGGATGCGCGAGTCCGACAGGGCAGGGGTCTCCACCCTCAGCAACGCCTCGATTCCCAGCATGAAGGGCATGATGACCAGCCGTTCGGTCCCGCTCATCGCAAAACGCTCGGCAAAGGTCTCCAGCCCCACACGATCCACGCCCAGATACATATGCCCCGAGGGGATCATGCCGCGCCGCCCCATATGCATCAGGAACCGCGCGATATCCTTGTAGATCGGCATTCTGGCCGACCCGCCGGTGTCGATCCCGGTCAGGGTGCCGCCGCACGCAATCAGGTTGTTGGGGTGAAAATCGCCATGGCTGATCGCGACGCGCCACTCGATACCGTCGATTTGCAGCGCCAGACGCCCGAGTTCCGACAGGATCGCTGTTTCCAGCTTGCGCAATTCCTCGAATGGCTGCTTGCGCGCCGCCCGTTCGGCCCGCTGCAACCAGCCGATATGCCCCGCCTCCTGCCAGCTTTCCGAACTTTCGGTATATTGCCGCAGCCATTGTGCTGCCGGGTCCAGCCACTGGGCGCGTTTGCGCGGCGGGGCTTTCCACAGCAGTTTGAACAGCGGCTTGCCCTCGATCTCCTGCACCGCGATCATCCCGTGTTCGGGCGAGAAATAAAGCGGCTCGACCACGCGGAACGGGCCCTTGTTCATTTCGGGCCAGATGCGTTGCAGTTCGGCCCATTCACGGGCCGCCGCAGTGTCGTGCCCGTCCAGAAAGATGCGCCAGACACAGGGCCGCCCGTCAATATGGCCCCTGCAAACGGCGCGTTGCCCCGGCACCAGACGCAACATATCGTCCATCCCGGCCCCGGCCAGCGCCGGATCGTCCGCGCGCGCCGCCTCGAACCGCTCGGCCAGGGCCCAAAGGGCCTCCATGTCCGGTAATCGCGATGTCGCATCTGCATCTGTCATGCGCGCACAATCCCGCAGCCCCGTGACAGCGTCAACCGAATTGAACCCGTCCGGCCGCGCGGATAAGGTATGCGCACATTCCTTAAGCTGACAGGGCGCGCAGATGACCGACACCCCCGTAAACGAAATGTCTTTCGAGCAAGCCATGAAGGAACTTGAGCAGGTCGTGGGCCAGCTCGAGCGCGGCGATGTGGCGCTGGAGGATTCGATCAGGCTCTATGAACGCGGGGCCGAGTTGAAGAAACGCTGCGAGACCAAGCTGAAAGAGGCCGAGGAAAAGGTCGCCGCGATCACGCTGGACGGCAATGGCACGCCCACCGGAACCACCCCGGTCGAGGGTCTCTGACGCCGATGAAAGACGAAACTGCGGGGCATCAGGCCGCCCGCGTGCAATCTCATCTCGATCAGGTTCTGGCACCGTTTGGCGACGGGCCGGTGGCGCAGGCCATGCGCTATGCGGTGTCGGGCGGCAAGCGCATCCGCGCCCGGCTGGTGATCGAAGGCGCGCGTCTGCATGGCGTGGCAGACTCCCGCGCGCTCTGGCCCGCTGCCGCGATCGAGGCGATGCATGCCTACAGCCTCGTGCATGACGATCTGCCCTGCATGGACGATGACGACATGCGCCGGGGCCAGCCCACCGTGCATGTCAAATGGGATCAGGCCACCGCCGTTCTGGCCGGGGATGCGCTGCAATCGCTGGCCTTTGAACTGGCCTCCCATCCCGACGGTGCCCAAACCGACGCGGCCCGTGCCGATCTGGCGCTCAGCCTTGCGCGCGCTGCGGGCGGGCAGGGGATGGTGCTGGGGCAGGCGCTCGACATCGCCGCCGAAACCGCCAGCCAGCCCCTGACACTGGAGGAAATCACCCATCTTCAGGCGGGCAAGACCGGCGCCCTGATCGAATGGGCCGCCTGCGCCGGGCCGCGCATGGCGCAGGCCGATCGTGCCCCGCTGGCATCCTACGCGCAGGCGCTCGGGCTGGCCTTCCAGATACAGGACGACGTGATCGACGCCGTCGGCGACGCCGCCACGGCAGGCAAGGCCGTGGGCAAGGATGCCACCGCCGGTAAGGCCACATTCGTGTCGCTGCTGGGGCTCGATGCCGCACGCGCCCGCGCCGAAACCCTTGTTGAGCAGGCCTGCGAGGCCTTATCTGTTTATGGTGACCAAGCCGAGACCTTGCGGGCGCTGGCCCGCTTCGTTATCTCGCGCAATAGCTGAGTATTGCCCCAAGGAGGGCGCGCGCCATCATGTCCACCCGACCCGAAACGCCCCTGCTGGATCAGGTCAACAGCCCCGCTGACCTCAAACGGATGTCCGATGCTGAACTGGGGCGGCTCGCGGACGAACTGCGCGCCGACACCATCGCGACGGTGTCGGAAACCGGCGGACATCTGGGCGCGGGCCTCGGTGTCGTAGAACTGACCGTCGCATTGCATGCGGTGTTCGACGCCCCGCGCGACAAGATCATCTGGGATGTCAGCCATCAGTGCTATCCCCACAAGATCCTGACGGGACGGCGCGACCGGATGCGCACCCTGCGTCAGAAGGACGGGCTCTCCGGCTTCACCAAACGCTCGGAATCGCCCTACGATCCCTTCGGCGCGGCGCATAGCTCCACCTCGATCAGCGCCGCGCTCGGCTTTGCCGTGGCGCGCGATCTGGGCGGCGCCAGCGACACGGGCCATGGCGACGCCATCGCCGTGATCGGCGACGGGGCCATGTCGGCGGGCATGGCCTTCGAGGCGCTGAACCACGCGGGCCATCTGAAAAAGCGCATGATCGTCATCCTGAACGACAACGAAATGTCCATTGCCCCGCCCGTGGGCGCGCTGTCGTCCTACCTGTCCCGCCTCTATGCCGGTGCGCCGTTCCAGGAATTCAAGGCCGCTGCCAAGGGCGCCGTCTCGCTCCTGCCCCCGCCATTTCAGGAGGGGGCAAGACGCGCCAAGGATATGCTCAAGGGCATGACCGTGGGCGGCACCCTGTTCGAGGAACTGGGCTTCAGCTATATCGGCCCCATCGACGGGCATGACATGGATCAGCTTCTGCCGGTCCTGCGCACCGTGCAGGCCCGCGCCACCGGGCCGACCCTGATTCATATCATCACAAAGAAGGGCAAGGGCTACGCCCCGGCGGAATCGCGCCGCGATGGCGGCCATGCCACGGCGAAATTCGACGTCGCCACCGGCGAGCAGAAGAAAGCCCCCTCCAACGCGCCCAGCTATACCCGCGTCTTTGCCGAGGCGCTGCTGGATCACGCCGGGCAGGACGACAAGATCTGCGCCATCACGGCGGCCATGCCCGACGGCACGGGTCTGGATCTGTTCGATAAACGCTATCCCTCGCGCTGCTTTGACGTGGGCATCGCCGAGCAGCACGCCGTGACCTTCGCCGCCGGTCTGGCGGCGGGCGGCATGAAACCGTTCTGCGCGCTCTATTCCACCTTCCTGCAACGCGGCTACGATCAGGTCGTGCATGACGTGGCCATCCAGCGCCTGCCGGTGCGTTTCGCCATCGACCGCGCCGGGCTTGTGGGGGCCGACGGCCCCACCCATGCGGGCGCGTTCGACGTGGCCTATCTGGCGAACCTGCCGGGCTTCACCGTCATGGCCGCCGCCGACGAGGCCGAGCTGAAACACATGGTCGCCACCGCCGTCGCGCATGATGACGGGCCCATCGCCTTCCGCTATCCGCGGGGCGAGGGCGAGGGGGTGGAAATGCCCGCACGGGGCGAACCGCTGGAGATCGGCAAGGGCCGCATGATCCAGCAGGGCGGGCGCGTGGCGCTCCTGTCCTTCGGCACCCGTCTGGGCGAGGTGATGAAAGCCTCCGAAGGATTGCGCGCGCGCGGCATCACGCCCACCGTGGCCGATGCCCGTTTCGCCAAACCCCTGGACGAGGCGCTGATCCTCGATCTGGCGGCAAATCACGAGGCGCTCATTACCATCGAAGAAGGCGCCATCGGCGGCTTCGGCAGCCATGTGGCACAGCTTCTGGCCGAACACGGGGTCTTCGATCACGGGCTTAAATTCCGCTCCATGGTGCTGCCCGACATCTTCATAGATCAGGCCAGCCCGGCGGATATGTATGCCACCGCCGGCCTCAACGCCGCCGATATCGAGGCCAGGGTGCTCGACACGCTCGGCATCGCCCGGATCGGCAGCCAACGCGCCTGAAACCGCCCGCCGCACCCCGGAAGGCTGCCCAACGACAAGAGGGCCGCGTTTCCTTCATCTTTCCCGAAATACTCCGGGGGGTCGGGGGCTGGCCCCCGATCCGTCCCTATTTCTCCGGGATCAGCCCGCGCGGGCTGAATCGCAGCACCAGCAGCAGGATCAGCCCCATGGTCAGCAGCCGCATATGCGCCGCGCTGTCCAGCAGGTGCTCCTTCAGGGCGCTGCCATCGGCCATCGGCGCGGTGATCGTCTGCATCAGCCAGTGGCCCATCGGCTCCACCTGCACCCAGAGGAACCAGATCAGGAACCCGCCCAGCACGGCCCCGAAATTGTTGCCCGAGCCGCCAACGATCACCATCACCCAGATCAGGAAGGTAAAGCGCAGCGGCTGGTAGGAGGTCGGGATCAGCTGCCCGTCCAGCGTGGTCATCATCGCCCCTGCGATGCCGCAGACGGCGCTGCCCAGAATGAAGATCTGCAAATGCCGCCGGGTCACGTCCTTGCCCATGGCCTGCGCCGCCACCTCGTTGTCGCGAATGGCGCGCATCATCCGGCCCCAGGGGCTTTTCAGCGCCAGCTGCGCCGCCACGAGGATCAGCACCAGAACCACGGTGAACAGCGCCGCATAGCCCAGCTTGATATAAAGCGACGAGGCCGTGACCGGATCGAGCCCCAGCCCCTGCACCTTTTCCACAAAGCCCGGATCGTTCTGCAAATCGATCTCATAGGGCACCGGGCGCGGGATGCCGTTCACGTTCTTCACACCCCGGCTCAGCCAGTCCTCGTTTTTCAGCACCGCAAGGATGATCTCGGCAATCCCCAGCGTGGCGATGGCCAGGTAATCGCTGCGCAGGCCCAGGGCCGCCTTGCCGATGATCCATGCCGCACCCGCCGCCAGCACCCCGCCCACGGGCCATGCCAGCAACACCGGCAGGCCCAGCCCGCCCAGATATCCGGTGCCGGCGGGGTTGACCGCCTCAACCGCCTCGACGCCGGGATCGAACACCGCGCGATAGGCAAAGAAACCGCCCACGAGGATCACCAGCATCACCAGCCCGCGCAGCCTGGACGGGGCCATGAAACGATGCGCCAGAATCGCGGTCCCGATCACCGCTGCGCCACAGAGCAGCCCGCCCAACACGCGCCCGCCGCCCGCCGCCCAGGCCTCGGTCGTGGGCGGCATCGCCACCAGCACCGTGGCCAGCCCGCCAAGCGCCACGAAGCCCATGACACCCACATTGAACAGCCCGGCAAACCCCCATTGCAGGTTCACGCCAAGGGCCATGATGGCCGAAATCAGCCCCATGTTCAGGATCAGGAGCGCCGCGTTCCAGCTCTGGAACAGGCCCGTCCCCACGATCAGCGCCGCAACCCCGGCGAACAGCGCGGTGTTTCTCATTGTCTCGCTCATACCGCTTTCCCCCGGAAAAGGCCCGTCGGGCGGAACAGAAGCACGATCAGCAGGATGACGAAACTGACCGCGAATTTGTAATCGGTGCTCAGAAGCTGCACGAGCCCCTCGGGTTCAAGGCTCTCGGGCAGGGTATAGCCCAGCACCTTTTTCCACGCATAGGTGATCATGACCTCGGAAAAGGCGATGATGAACCCGCCCGCGATCGCCCCCAGCGGATTGCCGAGGCCGCCGACGATGGCACTGGCAAAGACCGGCAGCAGAAGCTGGAAATAGGTGAAGGGCTTGAAACTCTTGTCCAGCCCGTAAAGCACCCCCGCCACGGTGGCCAGCGCCGCCACGATCAGCCATGTGACCATCACCACCCGGTCCGGGTTGATCCCCGACAGCAGCGCCAGATCCTCGTTGTCCGAATAGGCGCGCATGGATTTTCCGGTGCGCGTGCGGTTCAGGAACCAGAACAGCAGCGCCACAACGATCACCGCCGTGACCACCGTCAGGCCCTGCGTGGTCTTGATCGCCAGCCCCTCGCGCAGCCCGGTCATTTCCTTGAAATCCCGCGCCGAGATGATGAAGCGCTCGCCATCGGCGAACCGCTGGTCGCCGGGGCCGATGATGAAGCGCACCAGCCCGTTCATGATGAACATCACACCGATGGACACGATCACGAGGATCACCGGCTTGGCCCTCTGCTCGCGATAGAACCGGTACACCGCCCGGTCGGTCAGCAGCACCAGCGCCACGCAGCCCAGAATACCGAAGGGCAGCGCCAGAAGCGCGGTGGGCAGCGGCCCAAGGCTCAGCCCCCAGCTCTGGAACAACCATGTGAACAGGATCGTGACCATGGTGCCAAAGGCCATCGTGTCGCCATGGGCAAAGTTGGAGAACCGCAGGATGCCATAGATCAACGTGACCCCAAGCGCACCAAGCGCCAACTGGCTGCCGTAGGCAATCGCCGGGACCAGCACGAAATTGGACAGCGCGACAAACGCGTTCAGCAGGTCCATTACAACTCTCCCTCGCAGGTTCCGGTGAATTCCTTGGCGCCGTTGCCGCGATAGAGGAACCCGCCATCGGCGTGCAGGTCCATCCCGTGACGGCCGCCGAAATTCTCAAGTGTGATCCGCGTGATACCGCCGCTGCGTGCGATCCGCGCGGGGTAGGGGCCTTGCCGGTCGATCCAGAGCCGCGCCTTCGCCGCGCCAAGCGTGCGCAGCTCGATACTCAGGCGGGACGGCGCACAGCCGCCGCCATCCGTCCGGCAACGCTCGGTGGCGATACAGTCCAGCCCCCCGGCCACCACGGGCCCGGCCAGTCCGGCCAATAGTACTGTGGCCCCCACGATCCCGGACACCCGCATGCTCATCCCCCCAGAAAGCTGCGGCGCACGTCGGGATCGGCCAGCAACTCCTTGCCGCTGCCGGTATGCGCATTGCGGCCCTGCACCAGAACATAGCCCTTGTCGGCAATCGCCAGCGCCTGCCGGGCGTTCTGTTCCACCATCAGCACCGGAAGCCCGGTGCGGGCGATCTCAAGGATACGGTCGAACAATTCGTCCATCACGATCGGGCTGACGCCCGCCGTGGGTTCGTCCAGCATCAGAACCTTGGGCTTGGTCATCAGCGCCCGGCCCACGGCCACCTGCTGACGCTGCCCGCCGCTCAACTCGCCTGCCGCCTGATGGCGTTTTTCGCGCAGGATGGGAAACAGGTCATAAACCTGCTCCATCGTGTCGCTGAAATCGTCCTCGCGAATGAAGGCCCCCATCTCGAGATTCTCCTCCACGCTCATCGAGGTGAAGATATTATGCGTCTGTGGCACGAATCCCATGCCCTGCCGCACCCGTTCCTGCGGCGACAGCGCGGTGATGTCCTGCCCATCCAGCCGCACCGCGCCCTTGCGCAGGCTCAGCATGCCGAACACGGCCTTCATCGCCGTGGATTTGCCCGCACCGTTGGGCCCGACGATCACCGCGATCTCGCCGCGATCCACCGCCACCGTGCAATCGTGCAGAATATCCGGCCCGGTCTTGCCATAGCCGCCGGTCATCGCCTCGCCGATCAAAAAGGGCTCAGACATGACGTCCCCCGTCTTGCGTCCTTGAACATCCCGTCGTCCGGGCAGGGGAAACGCCCCCGCCATATACGGCAACCGGGCCGCGGTTCACTGATGCGGCCATCCCGCTCATGCGCCCACCATGTCCTTGTTTTTCAACCCCGTGCCCAGATAGGCCTCGATCACCTGCTCGTTGGCCTTGATCTCGGCCAGCGTGCCCTCAGCCAGCACCTTGCCCTCGGCCATGCAGATCACCGGATCGCAGATACGCTCGATGAAATCCATGTCGTGCTCGATCACCACGAAGGTATAGTTGCGCTCGCGGTTCAGTTGCAGGATCGCGTCGCCGATGGTGTTCAGCAGCGTGCGGTTCACGCCCGCGCCCACCTCGTCCAGAAAGACGATCCGCGCATCCACCATCATCGTGCGGCCCAGTTCCAGCAGCTTTTTCTGCCCGCCCGAAACCTCGCCCGCGCGCTGCTCGGCCAGGTGCTCGATGGTTAGGAACTCCAGCACCTCGTCGGCTTTGGCGCGCAGCGCGCGTTCCTCCTCGGCGATGCGGCGGCGGCCGAACCACGTGTTCCACAGGGTTTCGCCCGATTGTCCGCCCGGCACCATCATCAGGTTGTCCCGGCAGGTCATCGACCCGAATTCATGCGCGATCTGAAAGGTGCGCAACACCCCCTTGTGAAACAGCTCATGCGGCGGCAACCCGGTGATGTCCTCGCCCGCCATGCTCACCCGCCCCGAGGTCGGCGGCAGCACACCGGCGATCACGTTGAACAGCGTCGTCTTGCCCGCGCCGTTCGGCCCGATCAGCCCGGTGATCGACCCTTCGGCAATCGACAGCGTCGCGCCATCAACCGCATGAAATCCGCCGAAATGCTTGTGCAGGTCGTGAACCTCGATCATCGCCCCGTCATCCCCCGGTCCGCATGTCTGTCATCATGATCCGCCCTTTTACGCAAACAGCCCGAGGAGTCCATCCTCGGGCTGTTCTTCTTTACGTAGGGAAAACCCTCAACGATAGCGGACCGTAACGATCTCGCCGTTCTCGATCTCGATCTCGCGGAACACGCCGGCAGCTTCGCCGGGGCCGATCAGTTCGACATCGGTCGCGCCGACATAATCCACCTCACCGCCTTCGGCCAGAATGTCCAGCGCCTTGCCCAACTCGCCCGGCAGGATCTTTTCACCCGGCGCATTGGCCACGTCCATGATCCGCGACTTGAACTCGTTCGCATCGGTCGAGCCAGCCGCCTGCATGGCCATCAGGATCAGCGCCGCGGCGTCATAGGCCTCCTTGGAATAGACCGATCCCCCCTCGACACCGGCCGCTTCGGCCATGTCCTCGTAGATTTTCGCGCCTTCGCTGTCCGAGCCCGGATTCTGCCCGAACGAGCCGTCGATCGCATCGCCGAAATTCTCGATCAGCGCATCGCCGACCATCCCGTCGGGGAACACGAACGTGTCGAACGCGCCGGTGTCCAGCGCGGCCTGCACCACGCCCGATCCGCCCTGATCGACATACCCGGCCACCACCAGGGCATCGCCCCCGGCCGCAGCCAGCGCGCCGACTTCGGCGGAATAGTCGGCCTTGCCGTCCTCATGCGGCGTCGACAGCGTGACCTCGCCACCCGCCGCCTCGAATGCCTGCTGGAAGCTGTCCGCCAGCCCCTTGCCGTAATCGTTGTTGGTATAGGTCAGCGCGACGCTCTGGATACCGCGCTCCATGATGACCTCGGTCATGATCGTGCCCTGACGCGCATCCGACGGCGCGGTGCGGAAAAACAGGCCGTTATCCTCGGCCGAGGACAGGGCGGGCGAGGTTGCCGAAGGCGAAATCATGACGATCCCGTTCGGCAGCGCCACGTTGGACAATACCGCGCCCGTCGCCCCCGAGCACATCGCCCCCATGATCGCGGCCACCCCGTCCGAGGTCACCAGCCGTTCGCCCGCGGCGGTGGCCGCGCCCGCATCGATGCAGGTGGCGTCGGCGCGCACCGGCTCGACGGTCATGCCGCCCAGCAGCTTGCCGCTGTCGCTGACCTCGGCAATCGCCACCTCGGCGCCACCGGCCATCGCCGGGGCCAGCGATTCCAGAGGCCCGGTAAAGCCCAGCAGAATGCCGATCTTGACGGTGTCGTCAGCAGCGCTCGCAGCGCCCGCAGTCAGCGCGGCGGCGGCAGTGGCCATCAGGAATTTTTTCATCGTCTCTCTCCCATGCAGAAGGTTATCTCCAGACCGGACCCTATCCCGCCATTTGCGAAACGCAAGAGCATAACGCGCGCCGCAATGGCGCCGCGCCGGTTGACCGGACGGCAACGCACCCCATGTGATAGACTGACCCCATAGCCGTCCCCCCGCAGGAGGTGCCGATGATCCGCCTGATCGCCACGCTTGTCCTTCTCGCCCTTGCCGCCGCCCCGGCAACGGCCCAACGCATCGCGGCGGTCGCCGACGGTTTCGACGCCCCCTGGTCCATCGGCTTCCTGCCCGACGGCAGCGTTCTGGTAACCGAACGCGACGGCCGCCTGTTACGCCTCGACGGAGACGACCGGCACGAGATCACCGGCGTCGGCCCGATCGCCGCAGAGGGGCAGGGCGGCCTGCTCGACGTTCTGGTGCCGCGCGACTTCGCCAGCAGCCGGACCCTGTTCTTCACCCATGCCAAACCGCAGGCCAACGGCGCGGGCACCGCCGTGGCCCGCGCCCGCCTGTCAGACGACAACCGCGGCCTGACCGACTGGCAGGTGATCTGGGAAATGCGCCCCGGCTCCTCCGGCGGGCGGCATTTCGGCTCGCGCCTGGTCGAGGCCCCCGACGGCGCTCTTTTTGTCACGGTCGGCGAACGCGGGGATCGCCCGTCGGCCCAGGACCTGAGCCGTGAAAACGGCTCGGTCCTCCGCATCGCGCGCGATGGCACGGTGCCGCCCGGCAATCCCTTTGCCGAGCGCTCCGATGCCCGCCCCGAAATCTGGTCCTACGGCCACCGCAACCCGCAAGGCGCGGCGCTGGACCTTTCGGGGCAGCTTTGGGTGGTGGAACACGGCGCGCGCGGCGGGGACGAGGTAAACCTTATCGCCCCCGGCGCCAATTACGGCTGGCCAGTGATTTCCTACGGCACGCATTATTCCGGCGCGAAAATCGGTGAGGGCACGTCGAAATCCGGCATGGAACAGCCCGCCTATTACTGGGACCCCTCCATCGCCCCCTCGGGCATGATGATCTATTCCGGTGCGCTCTGGCCCGACTGGCGCGGCGATATCTTCGTCGGCAGTCTCAAATTCGACCATATCGCGCAGCTTTCGGGCGACCCGCTGCGCGAGGTCCGCCAGATCGCCACCCCCGAAACCCTGCGCGTGCGCGACATCCGCGAAGGCCCCGATGGCGCGATCTGGTTCCTGTCCGTGGGGCAGGGCGCGCTCTATCGCATGACGCCGGACTAACCCCCCGGCACGGGGCATTGCCCATTGGCCTGACCGCGCAGCGCACCGCCTTCATCTTTCCTGAAATACTCCGAACGGGCAGCACAACTCGCGGCGGGGGCAGCGCCCCCGCTCCGCGCACCCGGTCAGACCGACAACCGGCTCGATTGCGTGCCGCGCTCGCGGTAAGGCGTGGTGTTGTAATGCGCCCGGTAGCATTTCGAGAAATGCGAGGGGCTGGCGAACCCGCAGGCCAGCGCCACGTTGATCACCGTCATGTCGGTCTGCATCAGCAGGTTGCGCGCCTTTTGCAGGCGCAGTTCCATGTAATACCGCTTGGGGCTGCGGTTCAGGTAGCGGCGGAACAGCCGTTCGAGCTGCCGGGTGGACATGCCCACATCCTTGGCCAGGACCGACGGGCTGATCGGCTCCTCGATATTGGCCTCCATCATCTGGATCACCTGGCTCAGCTTGGGATGGCGCACGCCGATCCGGGTGGGCACGCTCAGCCGCTGGGTGTCCTGGTCGGTGCGGATCGACGAATAGATCAGCTGATCGGCCACCGAATTGGCCAGTTTCTCGCCGTGATCGTCCGCGATCAGCTTCAGGAACAGGTCGATCGAGGATGTCCCGCCCGCGGTGCTCATCCGGTTGCCGTCCACCACGAAGACCGACTTGGTCAGTTCCACCTCGTCGAACTCCTCGATGAAACTGTCGTGGTTCTCCCAATGGGTCGTGGCGCGCTTGCCATCCAGAAGCCCCGCGCGCGCCAGCGTATAGGCCGCCGTGCACAGCCCGGCGATCTTGACGCCCCGGCGGGCCTCGCGGCGCAGCCAGTTCAGCATCTTCCTAGTGGTGGCGGCCTGCACGTCCGCGCCCCCGCACACGATGACGGTATCGTCGCGGTTCAGCTCTTCGAGCCCCATATCCGTTTCAAACACCGCACCGGCGGAACAGGCGATTTTCCCGTCCTCTGAATCGGCCGCCAGCGCCCAGGTGTAAAGCTCCTGGCCGGACATCCGGTTGGCGATGCGCAGACTGTCGAGCGCGGCGGCAAAACTCAGCAGCGTGAAGTTGTCCAGCAACACGAAAACGAACCGGCGCGAGGCCGTCGGGCTGTCTATGGCGACTGTTGGCGTAGCAGGCTTCATATTCGCTCCGGCTTTGCTGTTCCGCACCCCGACCCATCTGGCTGTTGCGCGTGATTCTGTCATTTGACAAAAGTCAGACCCGCGCCTTTGCGTCAAGAGCGTCAAATCATATATGGTATCCCGATACTTGCTTTTGTATAGCAAAGGTTCCGAAGCCTCAAACCGGAGACGAACAATGACGACGACATGGCACAAGTCCGACTGGCGCGCGAAACCGCGGGTCCAGATGCCGGATTATACCGATCCCGCCGCCCTGGCCGAGGTCGAGGCCCGCCTGTCGCACTATCCGCCGCTTGTCTTCGCCGGTGAGGCGCGCCGCCTCAAGCGTGAACTCGGCGCCGCCTCGCGCGGCGAGGCGTTCCTGTTGCAGGGCGGCGATTGCGCGGAAAGTTTCGAACAGTTCTCGGCGGACGCGATCCGCGACACGTTCAAGGTGATGCTGCAAATGGCAATGGTGCTGACCTATGGCGCCAAGGTGCCGGTGGTCAAGGTCGGCCGCATGGCCGGTCAGTTCGCCAAACCGCGCAGCGCGCCGACCGAAACGGTCGATGGCGTGGAACTGCCCAGCTACCGCGGCGACATTATCAACGAGCTGGCCTTCACCGAACAGGCCCGCATCCCCGATCCCAACAAGATGCTGCAAGCCTACACGCAGGCCGCGGCCACGCTGAACCTGCTGCGCGCCTTTTCAACGGGCGGGTTTGCCGATGTGCACCGGGTGCATTCCTGGACGCTCGGCTTCACCGACGACGAAAAGGCCGCCAAGTACCGCGAAATGGCCAACCGGATTCAGGACACGCTGGATTTCATGGCCGCCGCGGGCATGACCGCCGAAACCCAGCACGAACTGGGCACCGTGGATTTCTACACCAGCCACGAAGCCCTTCTGCTGGAATACGAAGAGGCGCTGACGCGGCTCGATTCCACCTCGGGCAACTGGCTGGCGGGGTCGGGGCACATGATCTGGATCGGCGACCGCACCCGTCAGCCCGACGGCGCGCATGTGGAATTCGCCCGCGGGGTGCTGAACCCCATCGGCCTGAAATGCGGCCCCAGCATGGAAACCGACGACCTCAAGCGCCTGATGGCCACGCTCAACCCGGAAAACGAGGCCGGGCGCCTGACCCTGATCGCACGGTTCGGCGCGGGCAAGGTGGGCGATCACCTGCCGCGCCTCATCCGCGCGGTCGAACAGGAAGGCGCCAAAGTGGTCTGGGTCTGCGACGCGATGCACGGCAACACGATCAAGTCGGCCACCGGCTACAAGACCCGGCCTTTCGACTCGGTCCTGCGCGAGGTGCAGGAATTCTTCGCCGTCCACCGCGCCGAGGGCACGATTCCCGGCGGCGTGCATTTCGAGATGACCGGCCAGGACGTGACCGAATGCACCGGCGGAATGCGCGCGGTCAGCGAGGAAAACCTCTCGGATCGCTACCACACGGCCTGCGATCCGCGCCTCAACGCCAGCCAGTCGCTGGAACTGGCCTTCCTCGTGGCCGAGGAACTGTCGAACCTGCGCGAAAGCCGCCAGACCGCACAGGCGGTCTGATCCGGCGCCACGACAACCGACCCGGAAACGGAAAGGGGCCCTTGCGGCCCCTTTTTTCTGCACCGCAGGAAAGTCATCCGCACCGCGTCAGCAAAAACCCGGCCCGGACGGCAAGGCCGGGCCGCGCCCGACCCTCCCCACGGGAGGGCGCTTTGGCAATGTCGTACAAATCTCTGGCGACATTCCTTCGTGTGAGTGCAGCGCGATACACAAATGTTTCGATGCGCCCCACCAGGGCCGGGCGCTGCCCTAACCGCCTCGCGCCCCCCGTTCAGTCCTGCGTCACCAGCCGCAGGTAAGGTCGCTCGCCCATCAACGGGGCGCGCGTGACCGGCGGGGCAGGGGCAGGGCGCTCCGGATCGGCGGAGGCGCCCGTATCTATCCCGGTGACCCGGCTGCGGCTGATCGCAAAGCGGCGCGGCGCATGCCCGCACGGCCCCTCGGTCACCAGACACCCCAGGGCGCGCGAGATATCGCCCAGATCGCTGCGCAACGGCATCAGCACCAGCCGCCCGGTCAACGGCGCAGAGCCCATCCGCCGTTCGGCCACCAGATCCAGATCCAGCGTCGCGGGCCTGTCGAACAGATCGGCCAGACACTCGGCCAGCCTGTCGCGGTCGCCGGGGCGCAGGAAACTGCTCAGCGGCATGCCGCGCACCTCCATGCCCATCAGGTCGTTCAGATGGTTGCCCGCGATCCGCAGCCGCGCCAGTCCCGGCGCGATCCGTTCCGCGACAAAGGCCTCGGACAGAACCGGCGCGATCCCGCGCGGGTCGATATCCGTCCGGCGCGGCACATCGCCCGCCTTGCGCATCCTGCTCCAATACCGGCGAAAGGCCTCGATATCGCGGGCCCGCAGGCCCTGTGCGTGTCGCGCCAAACCCGGCGCTCCGGTCAGATCCGTGATCATCTGCTCACCTGTTATCCATGTGACGAACATCGCTCATTCGGGCGGAGATCATCCGCTCCTCGTTTCAATTTGCCACGGTTCCATATGAATTTGTCTAAAATTCCAACCAAATGGTTAACCGTCCGGCGCCCTGCCGCCCGGTATGGCAATGCTTGCCTCGCCGGGGCAGAGTGGCTAGGACAAACCCGCAACCGTGCCGGAGGACTACCCGTGCTCAACTCTATGACGGCCTTCGCTTCGGCCACCGGAACCCATCAGGCCCATGGCTGGACATGGGATTTGCGCAGCGTCAACGGCAAGGGGCTGGATTTGCGCCTGCGCGTTCCCGACTGGATCGACGGGCTCGAAGCCGCGCTGCGCGCCCGGCTCGGCAAGGCGCTGACGCGGGGCAACGTGAACCTGTCGCTGCGCGTCCATGCCGAGGATCAATCCGGCCAGCTTACCGTCAACGACGCCCTGCTCGACGATATCCTGACCGCCATGGCCCATGTCGAAACCCGCGCCATGCAGACCGGCGTCACGCTGGCCCCCTCCACGCCCGCCGACCTGCTGGCCATGCGCGGCGTGCTCGACGCGGGCGGCGGTGATCAGGATACCGCGCCGCTGCGCGATGCGCTGCTCAAGGATTTCGAGACGCTGCTCGCCGGCTTTCTGGAGATGCGCGCCAGCGAGGGCGCGGCGCTGCGCTCCATCCTGTCCGGGCAACTCGACCAGATCGCGGACCTGGTCGAGCAGGCCGCCGGGGCCGTACAGGCCCGGCAGGGGCAAATGGCCGAAACGCTGCGCGCGCAACTGGCGCGCGTGACGGACAATGCCGACCCGGTCGATGAACCCCGTGTCGCGCAGGAACTGGCGCTGATCGCGGTGAAATCCGACATCACCGAAGAGCTCGACCGCCTGCGCGCCCATGTCGATGCCGCGCGCGATCTGCTGTCGCAGGGCGTGCCCATCGGGCGCAAGCTGGATTTCCTGTCGCAGGAATTCAACCGCGAGGCCAACACGCTCTGCGCCAAGTCGCAACATACCGGGCTCACGGCCATCGGGCTGGACCTGAAGGCGGTGATCGACCAGATGCGCGAACAGGTTCAGAACGTGGAATAGGCCCCGACGTGGCGCAGCCGGGGGTTTCACCCCCGGACCCCCGAGAGTATTTGGGGAAAGATGAAGACAAGGAACTGGGACAGATGAGCAACCGCCGCGGCCTTTTGATCATTCTCAGCTCGCCCTCGGGCGCGGGCAAATCGACGCTGACGCGGCAATTGCGCGACTGGGACCCGAGCCTGAGCTTTTCGGTCTCCGCCACCACCCGCACCCCGCGCGAGGGCGAGGTGGACGGCAAGGACTATCATTTCATGTCCGAGCCCGAGTTTCAGCGCCAGGTGGCCAATGGCGACATGCTGGAACATGCCCATGTGTTCGGCAATTTCTACGGCTCGCCGCGCGACCCGGTGCAAACGGCCATCGACGGCGGCGATGACGTGCTGTTCGACATCGACTGGCAGGGCGCGCAGCAGATCCAGAACTCGGCCCTGGGCCAGCATACGCTGTCGATCTTCATCCTCCCGCCCTCGATCCGCGAATTGCACCGCCGTCTTGTGAAACGCGGGCAGGACAGCGACGAGGTGATCGCCAGGCGCATGCGCAAAAGCTGGGACGAGATCAGCCACTGGGCCGAGTACGATTACGTGCTGATCAACGACGATCTCGACGTCACCTTCGAGCGGCTGAAGACCGTGGTTCAGGCGGCGCGTCTCAAGCGCATTCAACAGCCGGGCCTCAACGCCCATGTCAAACAGCTTCATACGGAATTCGAGGAAACCACATTATGACCCTATATTCGCTTGACGGCCATGCCCCCCAGATCGCCGACGACACATGGATCGCGCCCGACGCCAACCTGATCGGGCGGATCGTGCTGGAGCGGGCGGCCTCGGTCTGGTTCGGCAGCACCCTGCGCGGCGACAACGAGGAAATCGTGATCGGGCCGGGCAGCAACGTGCAGGAAAACTGCGTGATGCACACCGATATCGGCTTTCCGCTGACCGTCGGCGCGGGCTGCACCATCGGGCACAAGGCGATGCTGCATGGCTGCACCATCGGCGACAACACCCTGATCGGTATGGGCGCGACGGTCCTGAACGGCGCGGTGATCGGCCGGAACTGCCTGATCGGCGCGGGGGCTCTGGTGACCGAAGGCAAGGAGATCCCCGATGGCAGCCTCGTGATGGGCGCACCGGGCCGTGTGGTGCGCAGCCTCGATGACGCGGCCATCGAGGGGCTGCGCGCCTCGGCCCTGCATTACCAGCAGAACATGCGCCGCTACCGCGATGGTCTGATACCCGTCTGCGGGTCATGACCGAAGGCAAGATATCGACCCTGTTGCAGGCCATTCCGCTGCCCGCCCTCCTGATCGGGCGGGGCGAGCGGATTCTGGGGGCCAACGCACAGGCGCTGGCCCTTCTGGGGCAGCAGATCGTGGGGCGGCATTTCATCACCGCCCTGCGCCAGCCCACCGTGCTGGATGCCATCGAAGGCACCCTGCGCGACGCCAAACCGCGCAAGACCCGCTATCTCGGCAGCGACGGCGCGCAGGACACCAGTTTCGTGGTCAGCGTCTCCAAGGTGGAAACCGATCTGGGACAGGGGGCGCTGGTCTGTTTCGAGGATGTCACCCATCTCGAACAGGCCGGGCAGATGCGCCGCGATTTCGTCGCCAATGTCAGCCATGAGTTGCGCACGCCGCTCACCGCCCTGATGGGGTTCATCGAAACCCTGCAAGGCCCCGCCAAAGCCGATGCGGCGGCCAGCGAGCGCTTCCTGTCGATCATGATGGCCGAGGCGCAGCGCATGGAGCGCCTCGTGCGCGACCTCCTGTCGCTCAGCCGGGTCGAGGCCGAGGAACGCGTGCGCCCCACCGACAAGGTGGACCTCAAACAGATCGTCGAAAGCGTGCTGCATTCGCTGCGCGCGGTGGCCAAAACCTCGGATGTGACCCTGCGAACCGACATGGACGACACCCCGGTCATCGTGCCCGGCGACCGCGACCAGCTGATTCAGGTCGTCACCAACCTGACCGAGAACGCCATCAAGTACGGCGGCAGAAACGGCACCGTCACCCTGTCGCTCAGCACCACCGAGCGCGCCCCGCAACTGCGCGGCCCGGCGGCGATTCTCAGCGTCTGCGACACCGGGCCGGGAATCGACCAGATCCACATCCCGCGCCTGACCGAGCGGTTCTACCGCATCGACACCCACCGCTCGCGCGAGCAGGGCGGCACGGGGCTGGGGCTGGCGATCGTCAAGCATATCGTCAACCGCCACCGGGGCCGCCTCAGAATCGAATCCGCCCCCGGCCAGGGCGCCGAATTCAGGGTGATTCTGCCCCTGTGACCCGTCTGCGCGCCGTTTGACGGCCCCTGCGCGCCGCCCGCATGGCCGCACCCGGCCACGATGCCATAATTTGGGCATAATCCGGCGGCTGTCATGAAACTGTTACAAATCTTTAACAAAAGCGTCGTCACCCACCGATAGCACCGCGCCAAGAGGTACCGCCTGGGGCCTCCGAACCGGACACACCAATCAGGAGCTATCCATGTCCTATATCAAGATGACCGCCTCGACGCTCGCCATTGCCGCCGTCTCGGCCACCGCCGCTGCCGCGCGCGACAACGTACAGGTCGCCGGCTCGTCGACCGTGCTGCCTTACGCCTCGATCGTGGCCGAACTCTTCGGCGACAACACCGACTTCCCGACCCCGGTTGTCGAATCGGGCGGCTCGTCGGCCGGCCTCAAGCGCTTCTGCGAAGGCGTCGGCGAGAACACCATCGACGTGGCCAACGCCTCGCGCGCCATCCGCGAAAAGGAAATCGAAGCCTGCGCCGAAAACGGCGTCACCGACATCATCGAAGTGCGCATCGGCTATGACGGCATCGTCTTTGCCAGCCAGCAGGCGGGCCCGGCCTACACCGCCTTCCAGCCGTCGGACATCTTCAACGCCATCGGCGCCACCGTCCTGAAAGACGGCGCACTGGTCAAGAACCCCCACAACACCTGGGCCGAGTTCAACGGCGAGCTGCCCGACGCCGAAATCGCCATGTTCATCCCCGGCACCAAGCACGGCACCCGCGAAGTCTTTGAAGACAAGGTTCTGCTCAAGGGCTGCGAAGACACCGGCGCCATGCAGGCGATGATGGACAGCGGCATGGACGAAGACTCCGCCGAAGACGCCTGCCTCGACGTGCGCCAGGACGGCAAGTCGGTCGATATCGACGGCGACTACACCGAAACCCTGGCCCGGATCGACGCCAACACCAACGGCATCGGCGTGTTCGGCCTGGCGTTCTACGAGAACAACACCGACAAGCTGAAAGTGGCCACCATGGGCGGCGTGTCGCCCTCGACCGAAACCATCGCCTCGGGCGAATACCCGGTCTCGCGCCCGCTGTTCTTCTACGTGAAGAAGGCCCATATCGGCGTGATCCCCGGCCTCAAGGAATACGCTCAGTTCTTCGTGGCCGACGAAATCGCAGGCCCCGGCGGCCCGCTGTCGAACTACGGCCTCGTCGCCGACCCCGAACTGGCCGACACCCAGAAAGCCGTCGCTGACGAAGTGACCATGGGCGAAGGCATGTAATCGAAAGCGGTTACAGGCAGGGGGCGGCATATTCCGCCGCCCCCGTTTCCTTTTTGGACCTTTTCAAAACAACCTGCGAGGGGCATATGCCACTGTTCTGGCTCATCATGATCGTCCTGGCGGTCGCCGCCGCCGGCTATTTCCTGGGCCGGCAACGCGCCCTGGCAAGCGCCGGGGGCAATACGCGTCACCTGCACTCCTTGCCGTCCTATTACGGCTGGAACGTCGCCATGAAGGCGGCTGTCCCGGCGTTCCTCCTGCTGATCGTCTGGCTGCTGGTGCAACCGGTCTACATCAATTCCACCGTCAGCGGGATGATCCCGGATCGCACCGTGGCCGATAACGCCTCGCGCGGGCTGGTCATGGCCGAAGTGCGCCGCACCGCCGAAGGGCTGGACAACGCCGTCGCCGAAGGCACCATGACGCGGGATTTCGCAAGCGACATGCGCGCCGATATCACCGATGTCACCCAACGCCTCAAGGACGCGGGCCAGATCGTCACCTCCACGGTGACCCAGCCTGTCCTGAACGCCGCACAGCGCTACCGCGTGATGAACGCCACCGGCACGCTGTGGATGTCCATCGCCGTGATCGTGCTGGCCTTCGCCGGGGCCTTCCGGGGTCTCCGGGAGGCGCATTCCGATTTCCGCGCGCGCAACACGGTCGAGCAGGGCATTCGCGCCATCCTCATCGGCGCCGCCTCCATCGCCATCCTGACGACCGTGGGCATCATTCTCAGCCTCGTGTTCAACACGATCGAGTTCTTCCGCCTCTACCCGGCCTGGGATTTCTTCACCGGCCTCAACTGGGCGCCCAGTTTCTCGGGCCGCGGCGGCAGCTCCGACCTCGGCGTCCTGCCGCTGCTCTGGGGCACGTTCTACATCTCCATCGTGGCGCTTGCGGTGGCCGTGCCGGTGGGGCTTTTCTCCGCCATATATCTTTCGGAATACGCAAGCCCCCGTGTCCGCTCCGTCGCCAAGCCGATGCTCGAGGTGCTGGCGGGTATCCCGACCATCGTCTACGGCCTTTTCGCCTTGCTGACGGTCGGCCCGCTGCTCGTGTCGGTCTTCGGGCGCGACGGGCTGGGCTGGATGCAGTCGGGCACCGCCGTGATGACCGCCGGTCTGGTGATGGGCATCATGCTGATCCCCTTTGTCAGTTCGCTGTCCGATGACATCATCAATGCCGTGCCGCAGGCCATGCGTGACGGCTCCTACGGGCTGGGCGCGACCCGGTCGGAAACCATCAAACAGGTGATCCTGCCCGCCGCCCTGCCGGGCATCGTCGGCGCGATCCTCCTGGCCGCCAGCCGCGCCATCGGCGAAACCATGATCGTGGTGCTGGGGGCAGGGGCTGCCGCGAAACTCTCGCTCAACCCGTTCGAGGCCATGACCACCGTCACCGCCAAGATCGTCAGCCAGCTGACCGGCGACGCCGATTTCGCCTCGCCCGAGGCGCTGGTCGCCTTCGCCCTCGGCATGACCCTGTTCGTGATCACCCTGGGCCTCAACGTTTTCGCCCTCTACATCGTGCGCAAATACCGGGAGCAGTACGAATGACCGACGCAACGCTCAACACTTCGGGCGCGCCGCGCAAGGGCTCGCTCCATGTGCAGGACGCCAGAACCACCCGCCGCAACCGCTCCGAAGCCCGCTTCAAGGGCTACGGGATCGCCGCGATCCTCGTGGGGCTGTTCTTCCTTGCCGTGCTGGCCGTCTCCATCGTGCGCTCGGGCGCACCCGCCTTCACCCGCACCGTGGTCGATGTCGATTTCACCATGACCGCCGCACAGGTGGAAGCCGCCGAAAGCGAACTGTTCAAGACCAAGGCCTATCAGACCGTCTTCATCGACGCGCTGAAATCGCAACTCGACGAAAGTGGCCTTGAGGTCGAGGTCGACAACGCGGCCATCGAACGCCTTCTCGGCAAGATCGGCGGCGACCTGCGGACCTTCTACGCCAACAATCCCGACCAGGTGGGCGAGACCGTCTCGTTCCAGCTTCCGGCCTCCTCGCGCGTCGATGGCTATCTCAATGGCCGGATCACCCGCGACAGCCTCGAAAACAGCCGCTTCCTGATGGCCACCGACCTCGATCTGGTGGACGCCCTGCAAGAGGCCGGGATCATCAAGGGGGCGATCAACTGGACCTTCATCACCGGCACCGACGCGGGCGTGGACAACCCCGGCGGCGCGGGGCTCGGCGCTTCGGTCGTGGGATCGTTCTTCATGATGCTGGTGGTGCTGTTCCTGTCGCTGCCCATCGGCGTGGCCGCCTCGATCTACCTAGAAGAGTTCGCACCGCAAAACCGCTTCACCGACCTGATCGAGGTGAACATCTCGAACCTCGCCGCCGTGCCCTCCATCGTGTTCGGCATCCTCGGCCTGGCGGTGTTCATCCAGTTCATGCACATGCCGCAATCCGCGCCGCTGGTGGGCGGGCTGGTGCTCACGCTGATGACCCTGCCGACGATCATCATCTCGACGCGCGCCTCGCTCAAATCCGTGCCGCCCTCGATCCGCGACGCGGCGCTCGGAGTGGGGGCGTCGAAAATGCAGGCGGTGTTCCACCACGTCCTGCCGATGGCCATGCCCGGCATCCTGACCGGCACCATCATCGGCCTCGCGCAGGCGCTCGGCGAAACCGCGCCGCTCCTGCTGATCGGCATGGTGGGCTTCGTCGCGCGCGGCTATCCCGACGGCATCATGGCCGGCTTCACCGAGGCCAACTCCGCCATGCCCGCCCAGATCTACACTTGGGCCGCCCGCGCCGACGCCAGCTTCTACGAGAAAGCCTGGGGCGGGATCATCATCCTGCTGGCCTTCCTCCTGACCATGAATATCATTGCCATCATCCTGCGCCGCCGCTTCGAGCGCCGCTGGTAAGCCAAAGGGACCCCTCCCATGTACGACGCCCCAACCCCGGAGAACCGCGTGACCGACCAGACAATCAAATTCTCCGCCCGCAAGGTGCAGGTCTATTATGGCGACACCCATGCCATCAAGGACGTGGATGTCGATATCGCCGACAACACCGTGACCGCCTTCATCGGGCCGTCCGGCTGCGGCAAGTCCACCTTCCTGCGCTGCCTGAACCGGATGAACGACACCATCGACGTCTGCCGCGTCGAGGGCGACATCCTGCTCGACGGCGAAGACATCTACGACAAGAAGGTCGATCCCGTGCAACTGCGCGCCAAGGTCGGCATGGTGTTCCAGAAACCCAACCCGTTCCCCAAGTCGATCTACGACAACATCGCCTATGGCCCGCGCATCCACGGTCTGGCCAATTCCAGGGCCGACCTCGACGAGATCGTCGAAAAGGCCCTGCGCCGCGGCGCCATCTGGGACGAGGTCAAGGACCGGCTCGATGCCCCCGGCACCGGGCTCTCGGGCGGCCAGCAACAGCGCCTGTGCATCGCCCGCGCCGTGGCCACCGAACCCGAGGTTCTGCTGATGGACGAACCCTGCTCGGCGCTCGATCCCATCGCCACGGCCCAGGTCGAGGAACTGATCGACGAGCTGCGCCAGAACTACTCGGTCGTCATCGTCACCCACTCGATGCAGCAGGCCGCCCGCGTCAGCCAGAAAACCGCGTTCTTCCACCTCGGCAGCCTCGTGGAATTCGACGACACCGAACAGATCTTCACCAACCCCAAAGATGAGCGCACCGAAAGCTACATCACCGGCCGTATCGGCTAAGGAGTGACCCAAATGTCCGATCAGCATATCGTTTCATCCTTCGATCGCGACCTCGAAGGCATCCAGGCCCATATCATGAAGATGGGCGGCCTTGTCGAAAAGGCCATCCTCGATGCGGCGACCTCGCTGGAAACCCGCGACGAGGAACTGGCCGAAAAGGTCCGCGCCGGTGACCGCGCCATCGACGCGCTCGAAGAGCAGATCAACGAGGAAACCGCGCGCCTGATCGCCCTGCGCGCGCCCACCGCCATCGACCTGCGCCTGATCCTCAGCGTGATGAAGATCGCGGGCAATCTCGAACGGATCGGCGACTACGCCAAGAACATGGCGAAACGCACCACCGTCCTGTCGCAGATGTCGCCGATCAACGGCGCCACGGCGGCGCTGCGGCGCATGGCGCGCGAGGTCGAACTGATGCTGCGCGACGCGCTCGATTCCTACATTCAGCGCGATCCCGATCTCGCCAATGATGTCGTCCAGCGGGACCATGATGTCGATCAGATGTATAATGCGCTGTTCCGCGAATTCCTGACCTTCATGATGGAAGACCCGCGCAGCATCACGCCCTGCATGCACCTGCATTTCATCGCCAAGAACACCGAACGCATGGGCGATCACGTCACCTCGATCGCCGAACAGGTGATCTACCTGGTCACCGGCGAAATGCCGGACGAGCCGCGCCCCAAGCGCGACCGGACCTCGCATGACGCCAGTGTGGCGCCGGACGCCTGAGCAAAGGACACGTAACGCCATGGCCACTGATCAGCCTTCCGTTCTTCTGGTCGAGGACGAACCGGCGCAGCGCGAGGTGCTGCGCTACAACCTCGAAGCCGACGGGTTCAGCGTCACCGCTGCCGAGAACGGCGAAGAGGCCCTGTTGCTGGTGGACGAAGCCGCGCCCGACCTGATCGTTCTCGACTGGATGCTGCCCAATGTCTCGGGGATCGAGGTCTGCCGGCAGCTCAAGACGCGCTCGGATACCCGCAGCGTTCCGATCATCATGCTCTCGGCCCGTTCCGAAGAGGTGGATCGCGTGCGTGGCCTCGAAACCGGGGCCGACGATTACGTGATCAAACCCTATTCGGTGATCGAACTGATGGCCCGCATCCGCGCGCAACTGCGCCGCACGCGGCCCTCGGTGGTGGGCCAGCGGCTGGAATACGAGGACATCATCCTCGATGCCGAAACCCACCGCGTGACCCGCGACTCCAGAGAACTGAAACTCGGCCCGACGGAATTCCGCCTGCTTTCGACCTTCATGGAAAAACCGGGGCGGGTCTGGTCGCGCGAACAATTGCTCGACCGGGTCTGGGGGCGCGACATCTATGTCGACACCCGGACGGTGGACGTTCATATCGGACGGCTGCGCAAGGCGCTGTGCAAGCACGGCGGCGACGATCCGCTGCGCACCGTGCGCGGGGCCGGATACGCCCTCGGCTGAGGCCCCGGAAAATTCAAAATTTTCCGGCCCGGAGTTTTTTCAAAACTCCGGCAGCTCCGCCCGAAAATCCCGGTTTGCGTCCACCATGGACGCAAACTCCCGCACAGCCCCCGATTTTCGTACAAAACCCGCGTACACTTCGTACAAAACGTACAAAACGCCCGCTGGCGCGCGGTTTTCCCGATCATGCACACCCCGCATGATCGCCTCATGCGCAAATTTCATGGATCAGCGGGGCAGGGCGTCTTCGTCCTCGACCTGCGTCGCCAGCCACTCGCGGAACTTTTTCAGGGCCGCATCGCGCGATTTCTCCACCGGCCAGACCAGATGATAGGCGCCGGGGCTGGTCGTCGGCCCGCCCCAGGCGCGCACCAGCCGCCCGGTGGCAAGGTCCTGTTCCGCGAGGTAATCGGGCAGCAGCGCCACGCCCAGCCCGTGCAGCGCCGCCTGCGTAATGGTCGCGAACTGGTCATAGATCGTGCCCGTCACCGGGCCGGTTTCGATCCCGTGCGCCGCGAACCACGCCCGCCATGCCTCGGGACGGGTCTCGATATGGAGCAGCGGCAGGGCCATCAGGTCCTGCGGCCCGCGCGGCGCTTTCCCGGCAATCAGGCCCGGCGCACACACCGCTATCACGGCCTCGGCCTTCAGGCGCAGCGCCTGCGTTCCCGGCCAGTCCGCCGCGCCGAAATGTATTGCCGCATCAAAGGGTTCCGCGCCAAAGCTGAACGGTTTCAGCCGCGTGGACAGGTTGATCGTCACCTCCGGGTGCAGGCGCGCGAACTCGGCCAGGCGCGGCACCAGCCAGCGCATCCCGAAGGTCGGCAGGATCGCAAGGTCCAGACTGCCGCCCGACGGGTTCACGCTCAGCTTCAGCGTCGCCTGCGTGATCTTGTTCAGCGCCGCGCGGATTTCGGCGGCGTAATCGGCGGCCTCAGGCGTCAGCACCATGCGCCGCCCTTCGCGGATCACCAGCGTCACGCCGGTCTGGTCCTCCAGCGCCTGTATCTGGCGGCTGACCGCGCTCTGGCTCAGGTTCAGATCGTCCGCGGCGGCGGTGGCGCTGCCCAGACGGTCCAGCGCCTCCAGCGCGCGTAACGCGCCGGTCGAGGGCAGGAAGCGGCGGGGCAGGGTGGCCATGTATGCGTAAACCTCATGAATAAATGCAGTTTTCGCGTTATTTCTTACCCGAAGGTTAATGTATGGTGCAAGAAACCCGCAATTTCCTCATAAGGAGCGCTGCAAAATGAGCCTCGACACCCCCGCCCTCAAGGCCAAGGACAAGCCGGACCTCGGATCGTTCAACTGGGAAGACCCGTTTTTGCTTGAAAATCAACTGCTTGAAGAAGAGCGTATGATTTCGCAAAGCGCCCGCACCTTCGCGCAGGAAAATCTTCAACCCCGTGTGACCGAGGCCTACGCCCAGGAAAAAACCGACCCCGAAATTTTCCGCGAAATGGGCGAAATGGGCCTTCTGGGCACCACCATCCCCGAAGAATATGGTGGTTTGTCAGCGGGTTACGTCTCCTACGGCCTCGTGGCGCGCGAAATCGAACGCGTCGATTCGGGCTACCGCTCCATGATGAGCGTCCAATCCTCCCTCGTCATGTACCCCATCTACGCCTACGGCAGTGAGGAACAACGCCGTAAGTATTTGAATGGATTGGCAAAAGGCGAGCTGATCGGCTGCTTTGGCCTGACCGAACCCGATGCAGGCAGCGACCCGGCGGGCATGAAGACCCGCGCCGAAAAGATCGACGGCGGCTATCGCCTCAACGGCTCCAAGATGTGGATTTCTAACAGCCCGATCGCCGATGTCTTCGTGGTCTGGGCCAGGTCCGAAGCCCATGACGGCAAGATTCGCGGCTTCGTCCTGGACAAGGGCATGAAGGGCCTGAGCGCCCCGAAAATCCAGGGAAAACAAAGCCTTCGCGCCTCGATCACCGGCGAAATCGTGATGGATAACGTCGAAGTCGGCGAAGACGCGCTTCTGCCCAACGTGGAAGGGCTGAAAGGGCCTTTCGGATGTCTTAACCGGGCGCGCTACGGCATCGCCTGGGGCGTCATGGGCGCCGCCGAAACCTGCTGGCACGCCGCCCGCCAATACGGCCTCGACCGCCACCAGTTCCGCCGCCCCCTGGCCCAAACCCAGCTGTTTCAAAAGAAACTCGCCGACATGCAGACCGAAATCGCGCTCGGCCTTCAGGCCGCGCTCCGGGTGGGCCGCCTGATGGACGACGCCAGCGCCGCGCCGGAAATGATCTCGCTGATCAAACGCAACAATTGCGGCAAGGCGCTGGACATCGCCCGCATGGCCCGCGACATGCATGGCGGGAACGGAATTTCCGAGGAATTTCAAGTCATTCGCCATATGATGAACCTCGAAACCGTGAACACCTACGAGGGCACGCATGACGTTCACGCGCTGATTCTGGGCCGTGCGCAAACCGGCCTTCAGGCGTTCTTCTGAAGAGCGGGCACGCCGGGTGTTGCCTTTGGCGTCAGGCGCGGTAACGTGCCTGAACCGTTTCAGAATACCGTCAGCATGAGCCAGCACACTTCACCCCCGAGACATGCCGGGGCCGTCTCATGAGCGGCCTCGGCTCCCTTTGGCGCGACAGCGCCGCCGAAATCTTCACCGCGCGCACCCTGCAAGGCGAATTCAGCGCCGATCTGGTGATTCTCGGCGGCGGCTTCACCGGCCTCTCCGCCGCCCTCGAAGCCGCAGGGCAGGGCGCAGATGTCATCCTGCTCGAGGCGGAAACCATCGGCCATGGCGGATCGGGCCGCAACGTCGGGCTTGTGAATGCAGGGCTCTGGCTGCCCCCCGACGCCGTCTGTGCCACGCTTGGGCAGGATGCCGGCGAACGCCTGAACAGCGCGCTCGGCGCCGCGCCCGAACTGGTGTTCAACCTGATTGATACCCACGACATCCAGTGCGAGCCGCGCCGCAACGGCACCTTGCATCTGGCGCATGCGTCCAAGGGCGCTGCGGACCTGAAAAAACGCTACGATCAACTGGCCGCGCGGGGAGCGCCCGTCAGCTTGATCGACAGCGCCGAAACCGCGCAGAGAACCGGGGCGCAGGGGTTCCATGGCGCATTGCACGACGCCCGCGCCGGAACGATACAGCCCCTGGCGTATGCCCGTGGCCTGGCCCGCGCCGCCGAAGCCGCGGGCGCGCGGATTTTCGAACAGACACCCGTGATGTCGGCCATGCGGCATGGCGGGCAATGGGTTGTCCGGTCCTCCGGGGCCAAGGTGCGCGCCAAGGCGCTGCTGATCGCAACGAACGCCTATCACCGGCCGCTCGAGCAGATGGCACTCCCACAGGTACCGACGGTAAATTTCTTCCAGCTCGCAACCGAACCGCTTGGCGACAATATCGCCGGGACGATCCTGCCAGGCGGCGAGGGGTGCTGGGACAGCGCGCTGATCATGTCCTCCCTGCGCCGCGATGCCGCCGGGCGCATCATTCTGGGCGGCATGGGCGACGAGAGCGACATTCAAGAAGGATGGGCGCGCCGCAAGCTGATCCGGCTGTTCCCGCAACTGGCGAATGTCACGATCACGCATTCCTGGGCCGGAAAGATTTCGATGACCTCGGATCATTTGCCGAAAATCCTGCGCCTCGGGCCACAGGGAATGTCCATCTTCGGCTACTCGGGCCGCGGGATCGCACCCGGCACATTGTTCGGTCGCGAAGCGGCCCGCGCTTTGCTGTCAGGGGATGAAGCCGGGTTGCCGGTAAACCCCGTCGAACAGCACAGCGAACGGTTTACCAGGCTCAAGACCGCCATATTCGAAACCGGCGCACGCATGGTGCACGGCCTCAGCGTCAGATGAAAACACCGGGTGGGCGGACGGTTCTGTGATGGCTCAAGACTCGTTGCGACGGTTTTTCCCTATCTCAGTTTCATCATTTCTTCTCTGAAAGCTTCCGTTGGGGTTCGCCATCCGAGGCACTTTCTAGGGGTACCGTTCAGGCGTTCGCAAATCGCCTTCATGTAGCGATTTGAGAGCGCCGCGAGCTGGGTATCACGTGGCAAGTATCGACGGGCACGTTTGTTCAGATTTTCGACCGCTCCTTTCTGCCAGGGTGCCTGCGGGTCGCAGAACCAGCTTTCGGTGCCGATGCCTGTCTTCAGCTTGCGCCATTCGCGGAATTCAAAGCCTCGGTCGAAGGTGATGGACCGGCGGGCGGTCTGGGGCAGGGGCTCCATCACATCCATCAGCTTGTTCATGAAGTGTGTCGAGCTGCGGTCGTTGTTGCGGAACAGAACCGCGTAGCGGGTCTTGCGCTCAACCAGTGAGGCGACGTTCATTTTGCCCTGAGAGCGCTCAAAGATCATCAGATCGCCTTCCCAGTCCCCAAACGCTTCGCGCGACTTCACGTGTTCTGGGCGCTGATGGATCGAGCGATCCGGCGGGAATACCTGGCCTCTGGGGCGTCTGGCATATCGCGGTCTGCGCTTCTTGCGACGACTAGGTAGATGGCGCGCCAGTTGTTCAGATTGGCCTTCAGCGCTGTAGACATAAGTATAGATCGTTTCATGGCTGACGCGAACTGGTTGACCGTCGTATCCGAGGCGGCCAGCGATCTGTTCCGGCGTCCAGCCGGTCTTAAGGCGGTCAATCACATGGGCGCGTAGTTTATCTAGGCGGATCAATTTGCGGCGTCTTGCGCGGCGATCAGAGGCATACCTCTGGGCATTCATCCCGTAGTAGCCGTTCAGATACGACAGCTCGTCGTCCGTGAAATAGTTTCGTTTGATCTCTCGATACACGGTTGAGCGATACCTGCCGATCTCGGCTGCGATCTTGCTAACAGGGACTTTCGCGTTCAGCATGTCTTCGATTGCGCGCCTCTCACGCAAATCCAGCTCTGTGTGGGCCATGTCCGTTCTCCTTGCTTTTCAGCAAGATAGGGGATTTGTCGCAACCCAGTTTAGAATGTGCCCCTGGATATATGCAAAAGGCGCATAATCAGTATTATGTTAATAAAGAATAGTCCGAAACAGCACCCGCAAAAGACAAAATCGCTTTACAAACAACGCTCAACACAACATCTTTGATGTCCGGCACGGACATATCCGTTTGCGCGACTATCGCAAGGACTGCGCAACTCCCACTCGACTCGCGCCATATTCACGCGCTATTAAACTGGATAGCACAAGGAATTTAACTCCATGACCTCAATTCTCGTCCTGAACGGGCCGAACCTGAACCTGCTGGGACGACGCCAGCCCGAGGTCTATGGCACGACAACGCTGGCCGATATCGAAGCGCTGTGCCGCGATACCGCCAGCGCCCTGGGCGTTGCCCTGACCTTCGTCCAAAGCAACTCCGAAGGCGCACTGATCGACGCAATCCATGCCGCGCACGGAACGCATGACGGGATCATTCTGAATGCCGGCGCCTATACCCATACATCGGTGGCGCTGATGGATGCGCTGACCTCGGTCGATCTGCCCGCCATCGAATTGCATTTGTCCAATGTTCACGCGCGTGAAGAGTTTCGTCATACGTCCTATATCGCCAGGGTCGCCGTCGGCGTGATCTGCGGCTTTGGCGCCCATGGTTATGCGCTTGCGCTTCGGGCCATGGCACAGCATCTTGACGCCAGCGGATGATTTCAAGCGACCAAATCAACACCCTGATCAACGCCAGCAGCATCGAAGAGCTGTGGACGCGGCATATCCAGCAAATGGCCGATTTCGGGTTCGACCGGATCATGTACGGCTATACCCGGTATTGCACCGAAACGTCTTTCGGCGACCCGGAAGATTTCGTGCTGCTGACCAATCATTCCAGCGACTACACCGACGTGTTCATCGGCGAAGGCCTGTATTTCCACGCGCCGATGCTGCGATGGGCCTTGCACAACGAAGGCGCCTGTTCCTGGACGATCCTGCGGGAATGGGGCGCCGCGGGCACGCTTTCGGACGATCAGCGCAAGGTTCTCGAATTCAATCGCTCCAAGGGCGTCTGCGCGGGCTATTCCATCAGTTTCAAATCGGTGGCGCCGCGGTGCAAGGGCGCGATTGCGCTGACTGCCCGCAACGGGCTCGATCAGGCCGAGGTCGATCGGGTCTGGGAACGGCACGGCAGAGAGATTCTGACCCTCAACAATATCGTGCACCTGCGCATTCTCACCCTGCCCCATACCTCACCGGGGCGCAAACTGACCAAACGGCAATCCGAGGTTCTGGGATGGGTCGGCGATGGCAAGACCATACAGGATATCGCCCTCCTGATGGGGCTGACCCCGGCCACCGTCGAAAAGCACTTGCGACTCGCCCGGCAGGCGCTGCGGGTCGAGACAACCGCGCAGGCGGTTCTCAAGGCGGCCTTGCAGAACCAGATGTTTGTTATTGAATCCTAAAAGATTATTGAAAAACCAATAATTTAACGAAAATTAATCGTTTGGTAAGGAAAATCCTACTTTCTTAGCGGCAAAATTCCGCGCAAAATGGTTAACGTTCCGTGAGTGGTGGCTTTGAGCCAGGGAACATCAGGCTGTCAAATCTCCGGTATTGCGGGGCTCTGTAGCCTGCCGGTTTCACAGCCGGACCCCGGTCGCCGGTTCTATTGTTTCGGACTGGCGGCCGGACCTCTTGCCCCGACAGAGGCCCTTCCCTCCTGCCCCAACCGCAATGAAAAACGGCGCCGCCCACAAGGAACGACGCCGCAATTTTGCGATGAAGGGTTCGCTTAGCCCTGAACGGCCTTGGCCACTTCGGCAGCGAAATCTTCTTCTTTCTTCTCGATGCCTTCGCCCACTTCCAGACGGACATAGCCGGTGATCTCGGCTCCGGCGTCCTTGGCGGCGGCCTCGACGGTCAGATCGGGGTTGATCACAAAGGCCTGGCCCAGCAGGGTCACTTCCGCCATGTATTTCTTCATGCGGCCTTCGATCATCTTCTCGATCACGTTGTCCGGCTTACCCGACTCTTTGGCGATGTCGATCTGAACCTGGCGTTCCTTATCGACAACCGACGCATCCAGCTCGGCTTCGTTCAGCGCGGCAGGGTTGGTTGCGGCGATATGCATGGCAACCTGCTTGCCGAACGCCTCGTCGCCGCCTTTCAGCGCGACCAGAACGCCGATCTTGCCCATGCCATCGGTCATGGCGTTGTGGACATAGGACACGACACTATCCCCCTCGATCGAGGCCATGCGGCGCAGCGACATGTTTTCGCCGATGGTGGCGATCTTGTCGGTGATGGTGTCGGCAACGGTCTTGCCGCCCAGATCGGCGGCGTTCAGCGCGTCGATGTCAGCCGCGCCCAGGGCGGCTTCGGCGATCTTGCCGACCATCTCCTGGAACTCGGCGTTCTTGGCGACAAAGTCGGTCTCGGCGTTCACCTCGACAGCCACGCCCTTGCCACCGTCCACCTTGACGGCGACCAGACCTTCGGCGGCGGTGCGGCCCGATTTCTTGGCGGCCTTGGCCAGACCCTTGGTGCGCAGCCAGTCAACGGCGGCGTCCATGTCGCCGTCGTTTTCGGTCAGGGCTTTCTTTGCATCCATCATGCCTGCGCCGGTTTTGTCGCGCAGTTCTTTTACCTGTGCAGCTGTGATCGCCATCTTGGCTCTCCTTGGGGAATCATCGAATGGGTCAGAGGCGGGCTTGCCCGCCTCTCATGTCAGTTTCGTGAAAGCGGCTCAGCTTTCTGCCGGGGCCTCTTCGGCGGCTTCGGCAGCAACCTCTTCGACCGGCGCATCGGCCAGCGCGCCCACGTCGACGCCGGCGGCGTTCATCTGGGCCGCGGTGCCGTCCAGCGCGGCGCGGCTGACCAGATCGCAATACAGCGAAATGGCGCGTGCGGCGTCGTCATTGCCGGGGATGATGTAATCCACACCATCGGGCGAGCAGTTGGTATCGACCACGGCCACGACCGGGATGCCCAGCTTGTTGGCTTCGGCCACGGCCAGCGCTTCTTTCTTGACGTCGATGACGAACAGCATGTCGGGCAGACCGCCCATTTCACGGATGCCGCCCAGGCTGGCCTGCAACTTCTCCTGGTCGCGCTCGAGGCCCAGACGTTCCTTCTTGGTCAGGCCTTCACCGCCCGCACCCAGAACTTCGTCGATCTCCTGCAAACGCTTGATCGACTGCGAAACGGTTTTCCAGTTGGTCAGCGTGCCACCCAGCCAGCGGTGGTTCATGTAATACTGGGCGCATTTCTCGGCCGCATCCGCGACCGGCTGCGAGGCCTGGCGCTTGGTGCCGACAAACAGCAGACGACCGCCCTTGGCGGCGGTTTCGCGCACGGCGTTCAGCGCGGCGTCCAGCAGCGGGACGGTCTGCGTCAGGTCCATGATGTGGATGCCGTTGCGCGCACCGTAGATGAACTCGCCCATGCGGGGGTTCCAGCGCTGCGTCTGGTGGCCAAAGTGAACGCCAGCTTCCAGCAGCTGGCGCATGGTGAACTCAGGAAGAGCCATGGTCTTTATCCTTTCCGGTTTCAGCCTCGGCACGGGGAAGAGAAGCGGATGCTTCAACCGGTGGACCCATGGGGATGTCTCCCCCAACGGCCCGCCCGTACCTGCGGTGTAAGTGGCGCGCGTATACGCCCATGTTTCGCGCGGCGCAACCCCCCTGCTCCGGCAAAGGCGCAATGCGCCGCCCGCGGCCCCATGTCACGCCAGAAGATCGAACCCTCCGTCAGCGGTCTGGATCCGGATCTCGTCCAGACCGGCCCCGTCCTCAAGCACCCATGCAATCTGTCCGGTCGGTTTGTAGCGAATGAAGGCCTCGGCGATATCACCACTTCCGCGCCCCTCCGCCAAGGCGAAACTCACGGTGAAATCACCTGCCGTGCCGCTGGCCCCTGTCACCAGCCTGTCGCCCTCGGTATCGCTGAAATCATGGATCCACTCGGTGCCGAACCCGGTTTCCACCCCGTGGTGATAGAACCGGTCCGCGCCGCTGCCGCCGATCAGCTCATCCCAGCCCCAGCCGCCGTTGAGCCAGTCATCGCCAGCCCCGCCATCCAGCGTATCGGCCCCCGCATTGCCCGACAGCACATCGTCGCCCGCGCCGCCAAAGATGAAATCGTCAGCCGTCCCGCCCGTCAGCGTGTCGTTCCCGCCAAGGCCGTATATCACGTCGTCACCTGACGTGCCGATGATCTCGTCATGACCGGACGTGCCGTGAATGGCGGGCGCATCGCCGCTGTCGTAATGGTCCAGCAGGCTGCTTACGCCCAGAAGCTGCAGGGCCTCGTCGACGGGCCAGAAGATATTTCCGTCGGTCGGTTGCGGGATGGCCCCGTTCGCCAGCGCATCCGCCAGACCCGTTTCGTCCGGTGTGCTGATATCGTGGCCTTCGGCCCCCGGAACGTAATAGATATTGTCCGACAGAGGCCGGCCCGCACTGTGGATCGCGCCGCCCATCGCGCCCCAGTCGGACGGGTCCGAATAGACATAGGTGAAATTGTCCTCGGGGAAGGGATGATTTTCCGGCAGGCCCAGAAACCCGCCCGCGCCGGGCGCGTTGAACACGACAACCTCGCCCTCCGGGCCACTGGCGCTGGCCGTCTGCGCCAGAAACCCGCCCAGGGAATGGCCCACATAGGTCACGTCGAACGAGCCGAACGGACCGGCCTCGAGCTGTGCAAGTGTTGTGGCCTGCTTGATAAAGGCCTGCGCCGCCAGATCCTGCGGCGACACCCCCGCCACGGCCAGCGAGAAATCGGCGAGGAAGTCGGGCAGGAATTCTGCGGGATCATTGGGAAATCCTTCGGTCCCGGTGAAGGCGATGACCAGTTCATTCGTGGTCTCATTGAAAAACGCCCGCGCCTGAAAACCAAGCGGGCCATTCACGATCTGAGTGATTTCCGTGTAGAAGCTGCCATTCGACCCCGCGACGGGATCGTTCAGACTTCCGGTGTTTATGCTGCCATCCGGGTTGTATCGTTGTTGATATGTTTGGTGGGCGATCTGCGCCAGCGCATCCAGTGTCATCGTGTCGGCAATCGTCATCATTTTTCTCCTACAGGGAATTCACTCGAAAGGTTTTGACCCCCCGCCCTCCGGGAACGGAAATCCGCGACGGATGTGGCGGCAAAAGGAGACTGGGGCCGTAGTAAGTAAGGTAAACGCTGCTCACAGGCTTCCCTGACGGCCACCAGCAGGTCATGTACTGATCGCTGCGGCCTTCGTTATAAACATCGCAGGCGACATGCCTGCCGCGCAGCTTTGGCATATGCCGTGCGGGGATCGACGTGGGCGGATCGGCCAAGAGCGCCTGATAGATCGGGTCGTTCTCAGGTCTGGGGCCGCAAGCCGTCAGGGCAAGGACCACGACAACGACCCCTGTTCTCCTCAGCATGGCCGCACGCCCTGCGGCGACACCCCCGCCACGGCCAGCGAGAAATCGGCGAGGAAGTCGGGCAGGAATTCCGATGCATCGAGATCGTCCGCCCCTTCGGTCCCGGTGAAGGCGATGACCAGTTCATTCGTGGTCTCGTTGAAGAACGCCCGCGCCTGAAAGCCTGTCGGATCGTCCATCCACGGAACCTTGAGGTCCAGCCCCTTATCCGCTGCGACGAGTTCGGTGTAGGTCCCGAAGGACCCGGCGGACACATCGGCAATTGTAGCCGTTTCGTCATAGGCGTAATCGGCAATCGTGGCATAGGCTCCAAGAAGGATCGGGTTTGTAACGGTCATGGTTTCGCTCTCCCTCAGTTGAACGGCATATAGTCGGTTACGGGTTCACCACCGCGTGACATGATGTTGGACGGATGGGGAGGGCGCAGCCCGCCGCCATAAAACGAAAGATATGCGAGAGGCTGGACTGAAAGACGTGCTGGCCACCAGCACGTCATGTACTGATCCGCGCGCCCTTCGTTATAGACATCGCACGAGACAACGCCCCTGCGCAGTTTCGGCAGGTGCCGCGCGGGGATCGACGTTGGAGGATTGGCCTTGAGTTCCTTGTAGACCGGATGGTTCTTGCGGCCAGGTCCGCAAGCCGTCAGGGCAAGCGCCGCGCAAAGGAGGATCAGGGATTTCATGAGAGGAACCTTCACTCGTTAAAACAACAACCGGCAATCACCGGCAACACAACCTATGCGGGATCATCGCCCGGGCAACCGCCTCACGTCAAGCGGCACATCGCCACGCCTTGACGTCGAGATCGTCCGCCCCTTCGGTCCCGGTAAAGGCGATGACCAGTTCATTCGTGGTCTCGTTGAAAAACGCCCGCGCCTGAAAGCCGAGCGGGCCATTCACGATCTGAGTGATTTCCGTGTAGAGGCTGCCATTCGCACCCGCGACGGGGCCTGTCGTTGAAAATCTTGAGTAGGTGAGTTGCGCAATAGTGGCCAGCGCACTTAGGGTTTCGGGATTTGTAGTGGTCATTATTCACCTCTATTTTACTGGTACGCGCCCAACTACGGGTGCTCCGCCGGGAACAGAAATCATTGAAGGGGTCGGTGGTCTGATCACGCTTGGTCGATAATACGTCAGGTATGCCGATTGCACAGGTTTCAACCCATCCTGCGGCCACCAGCACGTCATGTACTGATCGCTGCGGCCTTCGTTATAGACATCGCAGGCGACATGCCCGCCGCGCAGCTTTGGCATATGCCGTGCGGGGATCAACGTGGGCGGATCGGCCAAGAGCGCCTGATAGATCGGGTCGTTCTCAGGTCTGGGGCCGCAAGCCGTCAGGGCAAGCGCCGCACAAAGGAGGATCAGGGATTTCATGAGAAGAACCTTCACTCGTTAAAACAACAACCGGCAATCACCGGAAACACAACCTATACGATAGTTTCCCCGATCACCCCACCCCGATCAAGTGGCGCATCGCCACGCCTTGACATCGAGATCGTCCGCCCCTTCGGTCCCGGTAAAGGCGATGACCAGTTCATTCGTGGTCTCGTTGAAGAACGCCCGCGCCTGAAAGCCGAGCGGGCCATTCACGATCTGAGTGATTTCCGTATAAAGGCTGCCATTCAAACCGGCGACAGTTGGCGTCGGTTCGATATCGTACGGCGCAAAGTCATAATACGTCTGCTTCGCAATGGTTGCATAAGCATTGAGTTTCGCGGCACTTGTAACAGTCATGCGATTTCCTTTCACAGCCGAAAGTACGTAACACCGTGTCCACCCGGCACGGAGATTTGCGATGGTTCAGGTGGGCGAATTGAATTGGGTGGATAGTAGGTAAGTGACACGACCTGAGTTGGCCTGCCCCCCGGCCACCAGCACGTCATGTACCGATCGCGGCGGCCTTCGTTATAAACATCGCAGGCGACACTCCCCCTGCGCAGCTTTGGCATATGCCGTGCGGGGATCGACGTGGGCGGATCGGCCAAGAGCGCCTGATAGATCGGGTCGTTCTCAGGTCTGGGGCCGCAAGCCGTCAGGGCAAGGACCACGACAACGACCCCTGTTCTCCTCAGCATGGCCGCACGCCCTGCGGCGACACCCCCGCCACGGCAATCGTGGCATAGGCTCCAAGAAGGATCGGGTTTGTAACGGTCATGGTTTCGCTCTCCCTCAGTTGAACGGCATATAGTCGGTTACGGGTTCACCACCGCGTGACATGATGTGGGACGGATGGGCAGGGAGCAGTCCGCCGCCATAAAACGAAAGATATGCAACGGGTGGGATGGAGTACGACGGCCACCAGCAGGTCATGTACTGATCGGCCCGCCCTTCGTTATAGACATCGCACGAGACAACGCCCCTGCGCAGCTTCGGCAGGTGCCGCGCGGGGATCGACGTGGGCGGATTGGCCTTGAGTTCCTTGTAGACCGGGTGGTTCTTGCCGCTTGGTCCGCAAGCCGTCAGGGCAAGCGCCGCGCAAAGGAGGATCAGGGATTTCATGAGAAGAACCTTTCACTCGTTAAAACAACAACCGGCAATCACCGGCAACACAACCTATGCGGGATCATCGCCCAATCACCCCACCCCGATCAAGTGGCGCATCGTCACGCCCTGCTATCGATCCCGCCCTCCGCGCCGGGCCCCCGGCCATGGCAACCGCCCGCCCGAAACCCGCAAGGCGGAAACTCCGGACCCTCCGCCGAAAACCGCCCACCGATCGGGCGGCCCGCGCCGTCCGGTCGCGATGTGCGGCGCAAACCCATTGTGAGCGCCCCGCAAACCCCTTAGATAGCGGATATTGCTCAGCAAAGCAGTTATACCCGGATGACCACGCCTTTCGACGACCTTCCAGACCCGACCCGCAAGCCCGGCAGGTTCGCCGGGCTGCGCGCCAGCTTCCTGACGGGGATCGTCGTGATCGCCCCTGTCGCCCTGACGATCTGGCTGGTCTGGTCGCTGATGGGCTGGGTGGACAGCGTGGTCCTGCCACTGGTTCCGATCAATCTGCGCCCCGAGCATTACATCGGCATCAACCTGCGCGGCGTCGGGCTGATCATCTTCCTGATCTTCACCGTGATCGTCGGCTGGGTCGCCAAGGGGCTGATCGGCAAATCCCTGATCCGCTTCGCGGAATCGCTGGTCAACCGCATGCCGGTGGTCCGTTCGATCTATTCGGGCGTCAAACAGATCGCCGAAACCGTCTTCGCCCAGTCCGAGCGCAGCTTCGAAAAGGCCTGCCTCGTGCAATACCCGCGCAAGGATATCTGGGCCGTGGGCTTCATCTCCACCGCCGCCAGGGGCGAGGTGAACGAAAAGGCGGAAACCGGCTCGGACCTGCTCAGCGTCTTCGTGCCCACCACCCCGAACCCGACCAGCGGCTTCCTGCTGTTCTTTCCGCGCGAAGACGTGATCGAACTGGACATGAGCATCGAGGACGCGGCCAAGCTCGTGATCTCGGCCGGGCTGGTCTATCCCGGCCAGGTCGACCCGAACGATCCCCGCCCCAAGGCAGACAAATCCAAGGCAGATAAATCCGGCTGATCGCGCGCGAATACATCAGATGCGCATGTTTCACCTTGCGCCAGATCAATGCCCCGGGCGACAAAATCATATTCCAATTCCGGAATGCAGATTCTGTCAACACTTAGGGTGCGCCCATGATTCGCCTCTTGCCACCACTCCTGCTGTCGGTCCTTGCCGTCGCGGGCTCCGCCCTCGCCCAACAGGGCTCGGCCCCCGCCCTGCCCGGCTCCGGCAGTACCACGGATCATTCCAAGTTCGAAATTCTGCAAAAAGAGTTCACCTCGGGCCCCGAAGTCACCCGTGCCTGCCTGTCGTGTCATACCGAGGCCGACGATCAGATCATGCACTCCATCCACTTCAAATGGGAGTTCGAACACCCCGAAACCGGCCAGATGCTGGGCAAGCGCAACGTGATCAACGCGTTCTGCGGCTCGGTCGCCGGAAACGAACCGCGCTGCACCTCCTGCCATGCCGGCTATGGCTGGGAGGACATGAATCAAAGCTCGGCTCAGGCGCAGGCCACGCCCGATTGCCTCGTCTGTCACGACACCTCGGGCCAGTACACCAAAACCGCCACCGGCGCGGGCCACCCGCCGCTCGATCCGGTGCCCGCCGGCAGCCAGACGATCACCGGGGCCGCGTCCTGGCCCGTCGATCTGGGCAAGGCCGCGCGCAGCGTCGGCATGCCGGGGCGCGACAATTGCGGCAACTGTCACTTCTACGGCGGCGGCGGCGATAACGTGAAACACGGCGATCTGTCCTCGGCGCTTTACGAGCCCTCGCTCGCCACCGATATCCATATGTCCCCCGAAGGCGGGGATTTCACCTGCGCCACCTGCCATGTCAGCGATCGGCACAACTGGGCCGGGTCGCGCTACATGATGCAGGCCACCGATCCGCACGGCACCGGCAAACCCGGCGAGCCGCGCGGTGCCGCCACCTGCGAAAGCTGCCACGGCAACACGCCCCACCCGGCGGGGCTGAAGGGCATGAAGCTCAACGACCATACCGACACGCTGGCCTGCCAAAGCTGCCACATTCCCGAATTCGCCCGTGGCGGCGTGGCCACCAAAACCGTCTGGGACTGGTCCACCGCCGGCAGGCTCGACGAACAGGGCCGGGCGATTTCGATCTCGGACTATCTGGAAGCCGACGGCGATCACCGCCACACCTACCTGTCCACCAAGGGCGATTTCGAATGGGGCGAAAACGTGGTGCCCTATTACGCATGGTTCAACGGCGTGGTCGAATACACCACCGGCGACCTCAAGATCGACCCGACCCGAACGGTCGAGATCAACCCGATCCACGGCACGCCCAACGCGCCCGACAGCCGCATCTGGCCCTTCAAACGCATGGAAGGCCGTCAGCCCTATGACAGCGTCAACAACGAACTGGTCTATACCCAGGTCTGGGGCCCCGATACCGACACCGCGCTATGGACCAATTTCGACTGGGCCAAGGCGATCGACGCGGGCATGAAAGCCGCCGGAGAGGAATATTCGGGCGAGTTCGGCTTCGTCGATACCCATATGTACTGGCCCATCACCCATATGGTCGCCCCCGCCAAGGACGCCGTGGACTGCGAAAGCTGCCACGCCAAAGACGGCCGCATGGCCGGGATCACCGGCGTGAACATGCCCGGCACCGCCCCCTATGACACGGCGGGCATCCTGGGCCTCGCCATGCTGCTGGCCTCAATGGGCGGGGTTCTGATCCACGCCGCCATCCGCCTGCTGCGCCCTTCGAAAAACGGAGCCTCCCATGACTGAGCGTTACGTCAAGGTCTACCCCCGGTTCGAACGCTTCTGGCACTGGACGCAGATGCTGCTGATCGTGGCGCTGCTGTTCACCGGGCTGGGGCTGAACGGGCTGCACACGCTGATACCCTTCGGCCCGGCGGTGATGCTGCATACGGTGGCCGCGCTGGCGCTGATCGTGCTGTGGGTCTTTGCCATCTTCTGGCACCTGACCACCGGCACATGGAAACATTACGTGCCCACCCGCAACGGGCTGGTCCGGGTGGCGAAATTCTACCTGTTCGACATCTTCAAGGGCGATCCCCACCCCTATCGCAAGGCCTACTGGCGCAAGCACAACCCGCTTCAGTCGATCACCTACCTTGCGCTCAAGATCATCCTGTTTCCGGCAATCTGGATCACCGGCCTTCTGGCGCTTGGCTGGAATTTCTGGGAAGGCGCCGAAAACGCCACCGCTTTGGCAGGCTGGGTCACGGGCATTCACCTCGTCGCCGCCTACGCCATCGCCGCCTTCGTGATCGCCCATGTCTACCTGCTGACGGTCGGACACTCCTTCCGCGAACATGTCAAACCGATGATCACCGGCTTCGACAAGATCGACCTCACCCCCGAGGAAGAGGCCTATCTCGAAGCCGACGAACCGGGACGGATCAGGCCGCGCGGCTGACCCTCACGAGAACATCGCCGCCAGATCCACCGTGCCGCGCCTGTTCAGCGCGTCCCGGTGCTGGCTCAGGAACATCTCCGCCGCCTCTCGGCCCGCATCGCGCAGCTTGTGCAGCATCCAGGGCGTCGGCACCAGCTTGCTGGCCACGGACAGTTCTCCCATCAGCGCGTCATCCGAAATCATGTGCACATGCACCCGCTTCATCGCGCCGTCGCTCATTGCCCCCTGATCCAGAAGGCGCTGCACGAAATGAATGGCGCGCAATTCCCGCAACAGCGACGAATTGAAACTGATCTCGTTGATCCGGTTCTGAATCTCCTGCGGGCTGCGCGGCACCTCCTCGCGCTCCAGAGGGTTGATGTTCACGATCACGATATCCTCGGGCAGATCGGACCCGAACAGCGGAAACAGCGCCGGATTGCCGGTATAGCCCCCGTCCCAGTAATGCGCCCCGTCGATCTCGACCGCCTGGAACAGCGTCGGCAAACAGGCCGAGGCCAGAATGCTGTCGGTCGAAATCCCGTCTCCGGTGAACACCCGGATCTTGCCCGAATGCACATTCGTCGCGCTGACGAAAAATCGCGGCCCCTCGTCGGCACAGACCGTTTCGTAATGAAACTGCTGCACGATCCGTTCCAGCGGATTGCGGTAAAACGGCCCATAGGCATAGGGCGACATGACCCGGCTCATGGTGTCCACGGCGGCATAGGGCATGGACGCCTCCAGCGCCGCGCTCATCAGCCCCGGCGCAGGCCCCGCCATCCAGGCGGGCATGCGCATGTCCTGCACCGCCCCCATCTGGCTCCACAGCCAGTCCAGATTGGCCTTCGCGCCCGCGCGCCCGTCTTCCAGCACCCCCGACTTGAACGCCGCCCCGTTCAGCGCTCCCGCCGAAGTGCCCGAGATCGCCGCCACCTCTATCCCGTCATCCTCCAGCAAACGGTCCAGCACACCCCAGGTGAACGCGCCATGCGCGCCCCCGCCCTGAAGCGCCAGGTTGATCCGCTTCTTTTTACTCACACCACACCCCGTTTCTTCTTGCCCGAAATAGCCCGGGGAGCACGAGAGGATGAGCCCCTCGCCCCGGTCACAACGCCGTCCAGCCGCCGTCGACGCTGATCGTCGTCCCCGTCACCTGCGCCGCCGCATCCGAACACAGGAACAACGCCGTGCCGCCCAGTTGTTCGACCGTGGCGAACTCCTTCGAGGGCTGGCGCTGCAACATCACGTTTTTGATCACGTCCTCGCGGGACATGTCGTATTCCTTCATCGTGTCGGGAATCTGCGCCTCGACCAGCGGCGTCAGCACGTAACCGGGGCAGATCGCGTTGGCGGTGATCGGCTCCTGCGCGGTTTCCAGCGCCGTGACCTTGGTCAGCCCGACGATCCCGTGCTTGGCCGCCACATAGGCGGATTTGAACGGGCTGGCGGTCAGCCCGTGGGCGCTGGCGATGTTCACCACCCGGCCCCAGCCGGCCTTGCGCATCATCGGCAGCGCCGCAGCGGTGGTGTGAAACGCCGAATTCAGGTTGATCGCGATGATCGCGTCCCATTTCTCGGTCGGAAACTCGGCAATCGGCGCGACATGCTGGATGCCCGCATTGTTGATCAGGATATCGCAGGCCCCCGCCTGTTCGATCAGCGCGCGGCATTCCTCGGGCTTCGACATGTCCGCCTTAATGTAGCGCGCGCTCACCCCATGCTCTTTTCCGATTCGCTCCGCCAGCGCGTGATCGTCCTGCGAATCGGTGAACGAGTTCAGAACCACGTTGACCCCGGCCTTCGCCATCTCCTCGGCGATGCCCAGCCCGATCCCCGAGTTCGATCCGGTAATGACGGCTGTCTTGCCTGCTGCGCTCATCTTGGTGCCCTCCATGACATATGCATACGCAGCATAAATGCCGCATTCGCGAATGCCACCGGAAAACACGAACAGTCGACTGTGCCCTGATGCGCGGCCCGGAACCGGACGAAAAAAAAACGCCGGCACGAAGCCGGCGTTAAGTTATTGAGGCAGGTTTCATACAGGCAAGAAACCTATCGAGCAGTAACCCCTTTATAAGCAATCCGGCGCTCTCATCCAAGCTAAAAGTTTGAAAACCCATGAATCCGTCACTACGGTCCCGGTTCAAGCACACAAGGCACAGCGGAGATTGTTGCCAGAATGAGACCGGTTTTTTTCCTGCCATTAAAGGCCGCCGCATTGCTCGCGGCCGGGCTTTTCACCTGTCAAGCGGCATGGTCCGACCCCGCGCATGGCATAGCTATGTATGGCGACCCCGCCCTGCCACCTGATTTTGTGTCCCTGCCCTATGCCAACCCCGACGCGCCCAGGGGCGGGCGCGTGGTCACCGGCAATGTGGGCAGCTTCGATTCGCTCAATCCCTTCGCGCTGAAAGGCACCCCGCCCTGGCAGTTGAGCTACCTCACGCACGAATCCCTGATGGGCCGTTCCTGGGACGAACCGTTCACGCTCTACGGCCTTCTGGCCGAATCGGTCGAGACCGGGCCGAATCGCGAATGGGTCGAATTCACCCTCCGCCCGCAGGCCCGATTCTCCGACGGCAGCCCCGTCACCGTCGCCGATGTGATCTGGTCCTACGAAACGCTCGGCACCCAGGGGCACCCCCGCTACCGCACCCTCCAGGATCAGGTCGCAAGCATAGAACAGACCGGCCCGCGCAGCGTCCGGCTGACCTTCGACACCGAAGACCGCGAACTGGCGCTGATCGCCGGGCTGCGCCCGATCCTGAAGAAATCCCAATGGGACGGGCGCGATTTCGCCAATGCCGCCCTTGGCGACATTCCCATCGGATCGGCCCCCTATGTGGTGGCCGATTACGAGGTGGGCCGCCACGTCACCCTGCGCCGCAATCCCGATTACTGGGGCAACGATCTGCCCCTGCGGCGCGGCACAAACAATTTCGACGAAATCCGCATCGAATTCTACGGCGATAACACCGTGCTGAAAGAGGCGTTCAAGGCCAGGGCCCTGTCATGGATTCGCGAATTCAACGCCGACCGCTGGGAAACCCAGTACGATTTTCCCGCCGTCCGCTCGGGTGAGATCGTCAAATCGGAGATTCCCCATTCCACCCCCTCGGGCATGACCGGTTTCGTGATGAACACCCGCCGCCCGCCGCTGGATGACTGGCGGGTGCGCGCGGCGCTGATCCACGCCTTCAACTTCGAATATATCAACGACACGCTCACCGGCGGGCGGCAGCCGCGCATCACCTCGTATTTCTCGAATTCCGACCTTGCGATGCAGCCCGGCCCGGCCACGGGGGCCGTGCGTGACCTGCTGGAACCCTTTGCCGGGACCCTGCCCCCCGGCACGCTCGAAGGCTACGCCCTGCCCATCGGCGATGGCTCGGCCCGCAACCGGAGCAACCTGCGCAAGGCGATGGCGCTTCTGGAACAGGCCGGGTGGACGGTACAGGACGGCGTGCTGAAAAACGCCGACGAACAGCCGCTCGAACTGACCGTCCTGTTGCAGCAGGACGCACTGATTCAGCAGGCCACGGCGATCATGGATATCTACGCCCGTGCGCTGGAACGCCTCGGTATCGCGCTCGACGTGCAATCCATCGACAAGGCGCAATATGCCGAACGCGAGCGCATGTTCGATTTCGACCTGACCTTCATGCGCCGCTCGCTCTCGCTCAGCCCCGGCAACGAACAACGTTTCTACTGGGGCTCCGAGGCCGCCGACCAGCCCGGCAGCCGCAACCTGATGGGCATGCGCTCGCCCGCCGCCGATGCGATGATCGACGCCATGCTGACCGCGCGCAACCGCGAAGACTTTGTCGCCGCCACCCGCGCACTGGATCGCGTGCTGACCGCCGGGCGCTACGTGATCCCCATTCATCAATACGCCGTGGGCAGAATTGCCCATATCCGCGAATTGCGCTATTTAAAGGATCATCTGCCGATCTACGGGGACGGCGTCGGCTTCCTCCCCGAGGTCTGGTGGTACGAAAAAGATCAAGAGCAGTAAGACCCACAAAGAGGTAAACCCCATGCGCAACCTGATCGCTCTGGCCCTGATCGCGGCCCTGTCGGCCTGCGCCACCGTCGATGGCGTCGGGCGCGACATCTCCGGCGCGGCGCGCGGCGTGCAAAGCTGGTTCTGAGGCTGGCGCAGCCCCGTGCGGGATCGGAAGCACGAAAATACGCGGTGCCGCGGACTTTCTCCTGCGCGAAACAGCGCCGAAGGCGCCGCGCATCGCCAGACCGCCCCCCCCCGGGCTGGCGATTTGGTAAGGACAGTGCGCCATTCAGGGCTATTTCGAATTTAGCGGGCATAAACTGCATTGAATGACCGTTTTTTCGCCACCCCGCGGTCTGGCAATGCGCGGCTCGTCATCCAGAGGTTCCGCACCACCAGGAAACGCGCTTCCAGTCCTCTGGCGGTCATCCCTGCCCCGTCACCAACAAACCCCACTTGGCGCGCCCGGTCCTTCCACGCTATAGGGGCTGGACCCGATAACGCAGGAGCGCCCGACAATGGCCGAGCCCGAGCAGCCGCAAATCTACCTCATCACCCCGCCCGAGATCGAGCTCTCCACCTTCCCGGACCGGCTGGCCCGCGTGCTGGACGCGCACGAGGTCGCCTGCGTGCGCCTCGCGCTGGCCACGCGCGACGAAGACCGCCTGTCGCGCGCCGCCGATGCCTGCCGCGAGGTGACCCACGCCCGCGACATCGCGCTGGTGATCGACAGCCATCTGATGATGGTCGAACGGCTGGGGCTCGACGGGGTTCACCTGACCGACGGCGCGCGCTCGGTCCGCGCCGCGCGCAAGGAACTGGGCGCCGAGGCCATCGTCGGATCGTTCTGCGGCACCTCACGCCACGAAGGCATGAACGCCGGTGAGGCCGGGGCGGACTATGTCAGTTTCGGCCCCGTAGGCGCGACCGGCCTTGGCGACGGGTCCGTGGCCGATCCCGAATTGTTCGAATGGTGGTCGCAGATGATCGAACTGCCCGTCGTCGCCGAAGGCGCGCTCGATACCGCTCTGATCCGGACCCTGACCCCGGTCACCGACTTTTTCGGCATCGGGGACGAGATCTGGAAAGCCGACGATCCCGCCGCCGCTCTGGGCGATCTGATCGCCGCGATGGGCTGAGTTGCGTCCCTGATGGACACAGGTTCCGGCTGGCGGGTCTGATTTCGTACAAAACCCGCGTACACTTCGTACAAAACGTACGAAACTCAGCTCATCCGCCGCTCCGGCGGCATACCTTGCCGCACAACCCGCTCCACATGCGCCGCCAGATCCTTGCGGCTGGCGAATTCGTCAACCTTTTCAGGGGGATGGTAAACGACTTTGACCCCACCCTGTCGGGCCGAGGCCAGCACCCGCAACAAATGCGGCCCAAACTCCATATCGCCCCACCACCCGTAAAACCGCGCATCCGCCCCCTCCGGCGCGGTATAGATCAGACTGACCGGTTGTATATACATTTCATGCCTCAGATCGGGCGTGAAGAACGCCTGAAAAAGTGCTGATTTAAAAGGTAAAACCCGCATATTGTCGGTCGATGTTCCCTCGGGAAAAAACAGCAGTTTATGCCCCGCCAGCAACCGGGATTCGAACATGTCCTTCTGCCGCTTCGCCTCCCGCGGATCGCGGTTGATGAACACGGTCCCCGTAATCCTCGCCAACGTCCCGATCCCCGGCCACCCGGCCACCTCGGATTTGGAAACGAAATAGATTCTCTTGCGCGCGTTGAGAGCAAAAATATCCAGCCATGACGCATGGTTAGACACCACTGCTCCAGCGGTTTTCATGGGCGTTCCACGGCTTTCAAACCGCATTCCCAGGACCATGAACGCGATACGGCAAACCCATTGCGTGATGAACGGCGTCCACGGCCGATGCAACCCATACAACACCCGCTCAGGCCCGCGCAGCAGCACCGTGGCCACCACACCCGAGGTCAATACGAAACTCAGTATCCCGCCCCTCAACACCACATATACCCACCCCAAGGGCGGGATCGGGTCATCGGGTGGAACATCCCCCGAATTCCAGATGAAGTTCACCCTGTAACACCTTTGGAATAAATTGATTTTTGCTTTTCGCTCATATCGCTTGTATCCACGACAAGGCAAACATCCGTGGTATTGAATGCCCGATCGACAAAGGCCCCGTCCCCGACGAATCCGCCAAGCCGCAGGTAGGCCTTGATCAACGGCGGCACCTGCAACATCGCCGCCCGCCGATCCAGTTTTTCCTCTGGAATCAGGTTCATCGTCTGATAATGCGCCGCCTGCGCGCGCACCCGCAACGCCTCGGGCGCCAGATGCCGATGATGGAGCAGCGACAACGGTTGCGCCAGATCCTGCGGGTTGGTGCCATGAAAACTGGCGACTCCGAACAGGATTTCCACCTCATGTTCCGCGATATATGCGGCCAATGCGCTCCACAGGTGATAAAGACCGGCCCCGCCACGATAATCGGGATGAAGGCATGAGCGGCCAAGCTCCATAACCTTTCTATTACAATGCCTTAGAGCGGAAAGATCATACTCGTCCTCGGAATAGAACTGCCCGGCATGGGCCGCCTGATCGTCGCGCAGCAGGCGGTACACACCCACCACCGCGCCATCGGCGGCATCGTCGAGCAACAGCAGATGATCGAAAAACGGATCGAAACGATCCTGCTCCAGCCGCGCGTCGTGATCGACCATCGGCCCGCTGCCGCCCAGTTCCTTGATGAACACGTCATAGCGCAAACGCTGCGCTGCTTGCAGTTCATCAGCGGCGGCCGCCAGTTTGACGCGGAATTGCGGGGGGTTGTCCGGGCTCATGGGCGTCTGAATGTCCTTGCGCGTTGTGCCGGGGTTGTAGGAAAGCTGCGCCGCAAAGGCAACGGTCTGAAAAAGTGGCGATCACCCCCAAGGCTCGTTAACCGTTTGATAACCAAAATTATGGATCAATCACGGGAACAAGTCCAATACGTGAACCATCAATCACGACCTTTCCAACCTCTTGAAAGTTCACGGTAATCCTGTTGCCAATATTGGACTGAACCTGCCCGGTTCCCCAATCCGGCTGATCGGGGTGGCGCACCAGCATACCGGGTTCCAGCAACGCGTTCAGGTCTGACATCGCCTGTCCTGTCTTAGGGAGTTAAACATGACCCATCATAGCGACATGATAGCGGCACTGGTAGGGTCACGCATCTGCCACGACCTGATCAGCCCCGCAGGGGCTGTCAGCAACGGGATCGAACTCCTGGGCATGGCGGGGACGACCGATGGACCGGAAATGCAACTTCTGCGCGACAGCGCCGCCACCACCAACGCCAGGATTCGCTTGTTTCGTCTGGCTTTCGGGCAGGCATCTGACGGGCAAGGCGTAGCCCGTGATGAGATCACAGGCCTTCTGTCGAAACTTTACGAAAACGGGCGGATCAGGATAGCGACCTTCCCCGATCAGGATTTCGACAGGGTGCAGGCCAAGGCCCTGATTCTGGCGGTGCTTTGCGCCGAACACGCGTTGCCCTTTGGCGGGCAGCTACGTGTGAGCATACATGAGGGCCTGTTTCAAATCCGTGCCGAAAGCGACAGGCTCGGCGCCGACCCGGCCCTTTGGGCCTTGTTGCAAGGCGATCCCACGACCGATGCGCAAGACGTGCCGCCCTCTGCCGTCGAGTTTCTGCTGCTGCCGCGACTGCTCGGGCGGATGGGTCGCCGCTGTGAGGTGCAGATCACCGGCAAAACCGCTGAAATTACCTTTTAGCTGCGGATCGCGCCGTCGGACTCGACCAGATACTTGAAGCTCGTCAGCTGCGTCGCCCCCACCGGGCCGCGCGCGTGCAGCTTGCCCGTGGCGATACCGATTTCCGCGCCCATGCCGAATTCGCCACCATCGGCGAACTGGGTCGACGCATTGCGCATCAGGATCGCGCTGTCCAACTGCCTGAAGAACTTCGATGCAGCCTGATCGTCTTCGGTGATGATACAATCGGTATGATGCGAGCTATGACGCCGGATATGCGCGATCGCCTCGTCCTCATCCGCCACCATCCGGGCGGCGACAATACTGTCGAGAAACTCCTTGCCCCAATCGTCATCGCCCGCGGCGTGTGTTCCGGGGATGACTTGCAGGGTTTCGTCGGCCCGCACCTCGACACCGGCGTCGATCAATGCCCGCAGAAGCCCCTGTCCGATCGTATCCACAACGTCATGATGAATCAGCAGGCATTCGACCGCGCCACAAATTCCGGTGCGGCGGGTCTTGGCGTTCATCACCACCTTCAGCGCCTTTTCAGGGTCGGCCTCGCGGTCGATATAGATATGCACGATCCCTTCGAGATGCGCAAAGACGGGCACGCGCGCCTCGCGCTGGACCAGCCCGACCAGCCCCTTGCCACCACGGGGAACGATCACGTCAATCATGTCCACCATGGTCAGCATTTCCTGCACGGCGGCTCGGTCCCGCGTGGGCACCAGTTGTACCGCATCTTCGGGCAAACCGGCGGCACGCAACCCTTCGACAAGGCAGGCATGGATCGACCCGGAGGAGTGAAAGCTTTCCGATCCGCCCCGCAGGATCACCGCGTTCCCCGATTTCAGGCACAGCGCCCCGGCATCGGCCGTGACGTTGGGGCGGCTCTCATAGATCACGCCAATCACCCCGATAGGCGTGCGCACCCGGCGGATATGAAGGCCCGACTCCATGTCCCATTCGGCCATGACCTCGCCCACCGGGTCGGGTTGCGCGGCCACGGCACGCAGCCCGTCAACAACCCCCCTGATCCGATCCTCGGTCAAAAGCAGGCGATCCATCATCGCCTCGGTCAGTCCCTTGTCGCGACCATAGGCGAGATCCTTTTCGTTCGCCTCGATGATCTCGGCACGGCGAGCCCAGACGGACTCGGCGGCGCTCTGCAACGCCTGCGCCTTGCTTTCCGACGTGGCAACAGCCAGCTCTGCCGCTGCGGCTTTGGCACGGGCACCGATATCGGCCATCAGGGCGGGAATGTTATCTGTATCGCTCATCGGGTCATATCCTTGAAAGTCGGCTTCAGTCTGTTTTCGGAGGTGGTTCAGAACACCATATCATCACGGTGAATCAATGGCCCACGAGGTGGATAGCCCAGAACCGGCTCGATTTGCGCCGAACGAAGCCCCTTGATCTGATCTGCATCCGCAGCATCATAGCGCGTCAGCCCCTGCCCCAGAACATGGCCCTCGGGATCGACGATTTCCAGCGGATCGCCGCGCCCGAAACGCCCCTCGATGGCCTTTACGCCGGCGGGCAACAGGCTGCTGCCGCTGCGCAGCGCGCGTGCCGCCCCGGCATCCACCACGACGCGCCCGCGCGGCTTCATCGCCGCGATCCACGCCTTGCGTTTCTGTTGCGGATCGCCCTGTGCCTTGAACCACGTCGCCGCCGCGCCGTTGACCAGTGCCTGAACGGGATTGGACACCGAACCTTCGGTGATCGCCATGTCACAGCCCGCCGCTGTGGCGGTCTTGGCTGCCATCAGCTTGGTTTTCATTCCCCCCTTGGACAGGCCCGACCCCGCGTCGCCAGCCATGGCTTCGATCTCGGGGGTGATCGTTTCGATCACGTCAAAACGGCGCGCATCCGGGTTTTGTAACGGGTTGGCCGAATAGAACCCGTCGACATCCGATAACAGAATCAACTGATCGGCCCCTGCGGTCACCGCCACCTGCGCAGCCATCCGATCATTGTCGCCATAGCGGATCTCATCCGTTGCGACCGTGTCGTTTTCATTGACGATAGGCACCGCGCCCAGGCTCAGCAATTGCTCCAGCGTTGCACGCGAGTTCAGATAGCGGCGGCGGTCGGCGCTGTCTTCCAGCGTGACCAGGACCTGCGCGGCCTGCAATCCATGTTCAGCCAGAGCCTCTGCATAGGCGCGGGCCAATTGGATTTGCCCGACTGAGGCCGCCGCCTGCGATTGTTCGAGCGTGAGTTCCGACATCGGCAGTCCAAGCGCCCCGCGACCAAGAGCGATAGACCCTGACGAGACAAGGATCACATCCTTGCCCTGATCCCGCAACCACGCAACGTCCTGCACAAGCGCGCGCAGCCAAGCCGCGCGCAACTGGCCGCTGTCGCGATCCACCAGCAGCGCCGAACCGATCTTGATGACCAGCCGTTTGGCCTCGGTCACGGCTGCCACGGCTCGGGCTCTTCATCTTGAGAGGTGCGGCGCAGGCGGTCGTCGTCGATCCGGGAACGCAGCGCACGCAACACCTCGGTCGTGCCCTGACGTGCGACACCCGACATTTCCAGTACCGTATCGCCACAAGCCTGTTCCAGTTCGGCCCGCGCAGCGGCACGTTCTTCTTCATCCAGTGCGTCGATCTTGTTCAGGACGGTGACACGCGGTTTATCGGCCAGATCGCCGCCATAGGCCTCCAGTTCATGAATGATGGTGCCGTAATCCTCGGCGATGGTTTCCGAGGTGCCGTCCACCAGATGCAACAAAACCGCGCAGCGCTCGACATGCCCGAGGAACAGATCGCCAAGGCCCCTGCCCTCGCTTGCGCCGCCGATCAGGCCGGGGATGTCGGCCACGACGAATTCGACCTCGTCCACGCCCACGACCCCCAGATTGGGATGCAGCGTGGTGAACGGGTAATCCGCGATCTTGGGGCGGGCGTTCGACGTGGCGGCCAGGAAGGTCGACTTGCCCGCATTGGGCAAACCCAGAAGGCCCACATCGGCAATCAGCTTCAGCCGCAGCCACAGGGTACGCTCCACCCCTGGCTGGCCCGGATTGGAGCGGCGCGGTGCCTGATTGGTCGAGCTTTTGAAATGCAGGTTGCCCCACCCCCCGTTGCCGCCCTTGGCCAGCAACACGCGCTGGCCCACCTCGGTCATATCGGCAATGACGGTTTCCTGATCCTCGTCCAGAATCTCGGTCCCGACGGGCACGCGCAGCACGATGTGGTCGCCATCCTTGCCGGTGCGTTGCTTGCCCATTCCGGGCTGGCCATTTTTTGCAAAGAAATGCTGCTGATAGCGAAAGTCGATCAGCGTGTTCAGGCCGTCGACAGCCTCGGCCCAGACCGACCCGCCCGTGCCACCGTCTCCGCCATCGGGACCGCCGTATTCGATATATTTTTCGCGGCGGAAGCTGATACAACCGCCACCGCCGCTGCCGGACCGGATATAGACCTTTGCCAAATCGAGAAATTTCATGTCGTCTCCTTAAGCAAAGGTCTCACCCGGCTCAATCCATTTTGAGGCTGTAGGTCCAGGTGGCGACCTTTGCATTGCGCGCCACACTGAACGATTCCGCGTCCCCGAGATACTGGAATCCGTTGTTGGTCAACACCCGCGCCGAAGCCGCATTGTCCTGAAACACGGTGGCAAAGAAGGTCCGGCATTCCAACGGATTGGCACCGATCAAGGCCGCTACCGCGCTCGACGCCACGCCCGAGTTCCAATAGGCCGGGGCCACCCAATACCCGATTTCACACTGGTTGCGATCCATCCGGTCAAGGCTGATCACGCCCATCAGTTCGGGACCGCCTGCTTTCGTGCCGTCCATCGCCCAGACATATTCATCGTTTGCATCGTCGCAAACACGCGCAACGAACGCCTCAGTCGTACCCGGTGGCAAGGGATGGGGGATCGAGGTCGTTGCCTTTGCGACGCGTTCGTCACCGGTATAAAATTCGATCAAACCGGCATCCGAGACGCGCAACGGGCGCAGGTCGAACCTGTCTGCCTCGATCACGGGCCGATTAACGATGGGGTCATGTAACATTCGCCTTCTCCTCCTGGCGATACGGATGAACAATGATCACTTGGGACTGGCCTGTCTCCTCTTCAAGCGCGGTCCGTCAATCGTCAGGCGATGCGCCCGATTGCCCAAACAACGAAAAAGGGACCGGCGTTTCCGCCGATCCCCTGGATTTCTAACCCTGTACGGTCGGCTTACTCGGCGGCCTCTGCCGCTGGCATGACCGAAATGAAGGTGCGGCCCTTGAGGCCTTTGTGGAATTTCACAGCACCTTCGACGGTGGCGAACAACGTGTGGTCCCTGCCCTGGCCAACATTGGCACCGGGCCAGAACTTGTTGCCGCGCTGACGCACGATGATGTTGCCGGGAATGACGGCTTCGCCGCCATATTTCTTGACGCCAAGGCGGCGACCCGCTGAGTCGCGACCGTTACGGGAGGAACCGCCTGCTTTCTTGTGTGCCATATCGTGTTACTCCTTTAGCCCTTGACCAGTTCTTTGGCCTGATCGACCCAGCCTTCACGCTCGATCCGGCCTTTGAAGGACAGCTTTTCATCCATATCAGCAATGTCCGCTTCGGTCCATGCTGCGATCTGCGCGAAGGTGGTGACACCGGCTTCGTGCAGTTTTTTCTCCAGCGCGGGGCCTACGCCCGACAGCTGTTTCAGGTCGTCACCAGCGGCATCGGCCTTCTTGGCGGCTTTCTTGGGCGCGTCTTTCTTGGCTTCGGCCTTTTTCGGCTCGGCTTTCTTGGCTTCGACAGCACCGGCGGCCACGGCAGCGACCGACCCGGCACCGACAGCGGCCTTGACGCCCGACTTGTCGCCACCTTTTTCCAGAATCTCGGTCACACGCAACAGCGTCAGCTGCTGACGGTGGCCCACTGTGCGCTTGGAGCCATGCTTGCGGCGACGCTTGACGAACTTGATGACCTTGTCACCCTTGATCTGGTCGACCACCTCGGCCTGAACGGCCGCACCTTCAACGAAGGGCGCGCCGATTACCGGCTTGTCACCGCCCAGTATCAGAACTTCGTTGAACTGAACTTTTTCACCGGCATCGGCTGCCAGCTTCTCAACGCGCAGAACGTCACCCGACTGCACCTTGTACTGCTTGCCACCGGTTTTGAGAACCGCAAACATCTGCATTTCCTTTTCCATTGCCGCGTTCTGTGGTCGCCCGCGTCCCTCGCGGGTGTTTCCGGCCCCCTGGCCACCTCGAACTGCGCGCCCTTCATTCCAGGCGATAGTTACACCTCCCGCGCAGGATATCCTGCCGGGATGCGCGCTTATTCAAAAGATCGAGCTCGAAGTCAAGGGGCCGATCCCCTTAATCGTCAGAGTTTTTCGCTTTGCATATGCCGGGCCACGGCGCGGCCCAGAATATAGGACAACTCTTCGTACATGCGATTGAACGCGTCGAACATCGCCCGATTCAAAACACGCCCGGCCGGAGTACGGTAAAATTCGACATAGGCTTGCAAATCCTCTGGCGCCAAAGGCTCGTAGGCCATGAGAAGAAAGGCATTCATCCAGTTGCGCGCATCTTCGCGAACGGTGTCTTCCTGGCTCCAGACATCGGACAGGATATCGTCCTGCGACATCTCCAGTGCCCCACCGTCCACCAGCCCGTTATAAAACATCAGGTTCGAGTTCAGCGCTCCGGTGACATTTCGCTCGATCAGGTCGCTGTCGTGGATCAATTGCGCGATCTGATCCAGCACCGGCGCATTTTCGTCGCGGCGCTGTTCCAGGCGATCGCGTGCGGCTTCTTCCACCACGCTGTCCAGAAATGCCCGCCGCGCGGCAATTTCCAGCCCGACGATATTCTGCCCGCGCGGAGTTTGCAGAAAGTCCAGCATCGGCGTCAGGTCTTCGCCGGCCAGCGCATCGGCAAATCCCTGTTCGACAAGCGCACGCATCGTATCCGCGTCGTGGATGCGGTTCACGACCCTCTGCCAGCTAACCGCATCGGCATCGGGCAACATGTCGGCACCGACCTCCTTGCCATATGCCACACCCTCGTCGTGCATGACATGCACGGTTTCCTCGATTTGCAGGGCGTTCAGCAGCGCCTCGAATTGCGCCTGCGTTTCGTCAGCCGTGGCAGAGCCGGCCAGCAGAAGCCAACCGCCAAGCATGGCGCTCAGCATCAGCGAGGCCGCCCGCCTGATCATAGGTCCTGTCCCCGGTTCAGAGTGGCCATGCGCACGGCCAATACCTCGAACCGGCTGGCCATGATTTCATACTGGACGGCGTTCATCAATTCATAGACCCGTTGCATCTGCGGCTCTTTCAGTGCCTCAAGATACGCGACCAGATCGTCATTGGAAATATCACGATACGTATAAGCGGCTCCGGACAAGGCGGATTTACTCAACGAAACGCGCAGATCGGCCTCGTTGGCGCGCATCAGGGCGCGCAGCGCACCCTCGTCCAGTTCGTTTTCCAGAACCCCGGCATGAGACGCCGCCATCAGAAAGCGCATCTGCACTTCCTGAACGGCCCGCACAGCCACGTCATCGCCATTCACCGCAGTGGTCAATCCGCGCAGCACATCAATCCTTTGGTCGCCCCGTTCCACCATCTCACCGATCAGCGCCTCGCCCCGCTCGGCCTTGGCGGCATCATCCTCGGTCATGTGCGAGTCGTTCTCGACCTCGACCAGACGCTGCCCGAGCGGCGAGGCATAGAACGCAGCGGCATGGGTCAGCAGTTCGTCGCTCAGGGTTTGTTCCAGAATAACCAACGCAGTCTCACGCATCCCTTCGGTGTCAAACACGTCTTCCGCCGCGTGGCGCCATTCGGTTCCGAAATCACTGGCCTGCATACCAAGCATCTGCGGCGCATCGGTTGCAGACAGGGCGATACTATCCAGCGCAACACCGAATCCCGTTACCTCCAGAAACGCCTGCAACCTGTCGCGATCGACAGCCCTGGCCGGGAACGCCGCAACTGTAAGGGCAAGGATCGCCAGTATCAGCCGTACCGGGCGCATTGCGACTGCTGCTGATTGGGTCAGGACTGTCATGCGCGCTCCTTTCTCTGCAGGGCCTTTTTCCAACCTAGGTGAAAACGACGCATAAACAATGCAAAACCCCCCTTGTCATCGCCGCGAAAGGAAATTAAACGCAGCCTCCAGACCCCCGCGGAGAGGTGCCGGAGTGGTCGAACGGGGCGGTCTCGAAAACCGTTGATCCTTCACGGGATCCCAGGGTTCGAATCCCTGTCTCTCCGCCATTTATCCGGCTTCCGGATTGTCGATGGCATTCCATATCATGCATTGCGCTGCCGGCAATGACCCCCGATTTGCCATGCTTGGGCTATAATTTCGCACCGCTCTGGCCTTAATGCTTTGTCAAAGGTCATGTTGCATCCTTGCTGCGAAAGGTGGCAACCATGACCCGACCCGGACATCCTGTCTTTCCAGCCCGCCATGAGCGGCTGTTCGAACTGATCCGTCAGCGCAACATGGCGCGGGATGTCCAGTCGCGGCTGATCCTCGGTCAGCACAGGACATTGAGCGAGATGCAGGAACGGCAGGCATTTCTGGCAGACGCGGTACGCTCTCTGACGATCAGGCATGACCAATCGCCGATCACATAAGGAATGCGGACGATGTCAGCCCCGGAACCCGGTGGCGACCACGAATTTTTCGGAACTGTCGGGCCGTGATGCGGGCGGTTTGACGTTGGCCACCTTGGCAAACCGTTGTTTTAACAGTTTTTGCAACTCGCCCTCGGCCCCGCCCGCCAGTACCTTGGATACGAAGGTGCCGCCCTCTTCCAGCACGTCGAATGCCAGATAGGCCGCCGCCTCGCACAGCGCGATGATCCGCAGGTGATCGGTTTGCTTGTGCCCGGAACTGGCGGCAGCCATATCGCTCATCACCACGTCGGCCTTGCCGCCCAGCCAGGCCTTGACCTTCTCGTCGGCATCGTCCTCCATGAAATCGAGCTGGTGGATTTCACAACCCGCGATCGGTTCGACCTCCTGCAGATCGACCCCCAGAATGCGCCCTTGCGCCTTGCCCTGCTTTTCTCCGAGCGCGTTCACGCGCGGCACCGCCACCTGACACCACCCCCCCGGCGCACAGCCCAGATCAACCACACGCGCGCCCGGAACGAGGAACCGGTATTTGTCATCCAGTTCCATGATCTTGAACGCGGCGCGACCGCGATAGCCTTCGGCCTGTGCACGCTTGACATAAGGGTCGTTCAACTGCCGTTGCAGCCATCGTGTCGACGATGATTTACGCCCCCGCGCCGTCTTGACCTTGACCGTCAGGTCACGTTGCCCGCGCCCCGAGGTGTTCTTGCCGTCCGGTCGTTTCGCCATTACCCTTGTCCATCTTTCAGCGCGCCATCACCCGACATCAGCGCATATAGCATCCCCTCGCGCAGCCCCCTGTCAGCGACCGATAACCGGTCGGTGGGCCAGCAACGTAACAACGCTTGCAGAATCGCCGCACCGGACATGATCAAGGCCTGCCGGTCCATCCCGATCCTCGGGTCACGCCGCCGCCCCGCCGGTCCGAGCGCAAGGTATTTCCGAATGACGAGGTCGATCTCGTCGCTGGTCATGCACAACCCGTCCACCTTGTTGCGGTCATAGCGCCGCAATCCCAAATGACTGGCGGCCACGGTCGTGACGGTGCCGGATGTCCCGATAATCTGGAACCCGTCGCGGGATTGCTCATTCTTGTATGGCGCGAATTCGGCCAGGTTTTCTTCGAAAAACCAGCTCATCAATGCGAATCGTGCACTGTCGTCTTCGACATCGTGAAACTGGTCGCGCAACGTGGCCACGCCAAGCGGCACACTGATCCAGTCGACCACCCGCGCACCGGGGCGCCCATCGTCGGTGCGGTAAAATCCGCTGTGCATTCGCATGATCGCGCGAGAGCGCTCGGGCGCGGGGACATCGCGCAGGTCGATCCACACCAGTTCGGTCGATCCGCCGCCGATATCGACGACCAGCAATTGCTCGGTTCCGGGGTTGACCAGCGGCGCGCAGGACACCACGGCAAGCTGTGCCTCTTCCTGCGGCTTGATGATATCCAGATACAAGCCGGTTTCCTTGCGCACGCGGCTCAGAAACGATTTGCCGTTGCTTGCGCGTCGGCAAGCCTCGGTCGCGACCAGCCGCATACGACCCACATCATGGCGTCTGATCTTCTGCTGGCATACGCGCAGCGCCTGGAGCGTACGATAAATGGCCGAACGCGACAGCCGCCCGGTTTTCTCAAGCCCCGCCCCAAGCTGAACAGATTTCGAAAAGCTGTCCACGACTTTGAACTGATCGCCCTCGGGCCGGGCAATCAGCATACGACAACTGTTTGTGCCCAAATCCAGCGCGGCATAAAGGTCCGCCGGACCGGGGGAGCTCAGTGCGGGGCTCTCAACCTGTTTCGGGAGTGCGCCCGCACCGTTGGGACGCCTGGGCGCCATTTTGCACGCCCTCCATTTCGAGTTACGTTGAAAGTAGTGCTTCGGGCGGCGCGGCGCAAGCGCTGCCGCGCGTCACGATCATCATGAACGCTTTTCCGGCAGCGGGCTGTGGCGGCCCGCCCTGCCCGACAGTATTCTGAAAACGTCGCTTGATGCGCGCGTTCTGTCGAAAACCGTCCCCGCGCGTCGATGCGACTGCATTACAGAGGGACCACTGAGGAAGAGGAATCAGCGATGGTTGACGTCACAATCGTATATTGGCGGGACATTCCCGCGCAGGTGATCGTCGGCAAGGGCCGCCGGGGCGCGAAAAAGCAACTTCCCGAACGGTTCGAGCAGGCCATTGACCGCGCCGCGATGAAAATCGGCGCACAGGATACCGATGCCTATCTGGCCGAATGGCGCAAGGCCGCGCCCTATCCGGTCGAAGGCGATGCTTCCGAGGTGGCCGAGGCCGAAGCGGCCCGGTTGGACGCCGAATACGATCAGGAGCGCATCAAGGCCCTGATTGCAAATGATGGCTGGGCATGAAACCCGGATCGCTATGGGAGGCCGCAATGGCTTTGTTGAACTTCAGAAAGCGTGACGCAGGCGCTGCGGCCCCTGCCCCCGTGAATCCACAGGTCGAGGCCTTTCTCAAGGGCTATTCGATCGAGGTGATGCCGCGCACGGCCGAAAAGGTCGATACCTTCCGCGATCTTCTGCCCGAGGGGACGCGCGTCTACATTGCGCATATCGAAGGCACGCCGATTGACGACATGGTCGCCACCGCCGCTCGCCTGGCGCGCGAAGGTTATCCCGTCATGCCCCATTTCCCCGCCCGCATCATCCGGGATCAGGCCACTCTCGCCGACTGGATCGCCCGCTATCAGGGCGAGGCCGGGGTCGAACAGGCCCTGTTGCTGGCCGGTGGCGTGGACAAGCCGCACGGCACGTTCGACAGTTCCATGCAATTGCTGGAAAGCGGTGAATTCGACAAGGCGGGGTTCAAACGCCTGCATGTCGCCGGTCACCCTGAGGGCAACAAGGACATCGACCCCGACGGCAGCATGAAAAACGTCGAAGAGGCCCTGCGCTGGAAACAGAAATTCTCGGAGCGCACGGATGCGCAGATGGCGCTGGCCACGCAGTTCGCCTTTGACGCCAAGCCAATCATCGCCTGGGCAGACAACCTGCGCGAGGCCGGGGTCACCCTGCCCGTCCATATCGGCATCGCCGGCCCCGCCAAATTGCAGACACTGATCAAGTTCGCCATCGCCTGCGGCGTCGGCCCGTCTTTGAAAGTTCTGCAAAAACGCGCTATGGACGTGTCGAAGCTCCTGCTGCCCTACGAACCCACCGAGGTTCTGACCGATCTGGCCGCCCACAAGGCCGCCAACCCCGATTTCAATATCGAGTCGGTCCACTTCTTCCCGCTGGGCGGCATCAAGACCAACGCCACCTGGGCCATCGAACACGGTGGAACCTCCACCGTGCCCGCAAACGCATCCTGAGCGAAGGACAGAAAGAAAACATGACCCGCACAGTCGTCGAAAGCAAAACCAAAACCGCCATTATCGGGTTCGATCAGCCCTTTTGCGTGATCGGGGAACGGATCAACCCCACCGGTCGCAAGAAACTGGCAGCCGAGCTTGAGGCTGGCGATTTCTCGACCGTCGAAAAAGATGCCATCGCACAGGTCGGGGCCGGGGCGACCGTTCTCGATGTGAATGCCGGTGTCGTCTACAACTCGAACCCCAACCCGAACGAAACCGAACCACCGCTGATGACCAAGATGATCGAACTGGTTCAGGGGCTTGTCGATGTGCCGCTGTGCATCGACAGTTCGGTGCCCGGTGCGCTCAAGGCCGGACTCGAAGCTTGCGAAGGTCGCCCGTTGCTGAACTCGGTGACCGGCGAAGAGGATCGGCTTGAACTGGTTCTGCCGCTGGTCAAGAAATACAACGTGCCGGTCGTGGCAATTTCGAACGACGATACCGGCATTTCCGAAGACCCCGATGTACGCTTTGCCGTGGCCAAGAAGATCGTCGAGCGCGCCGCCGATTTCGGCATTCCCGCCCATGACATCGTCGTTGACCCGCTGGTCATGCCGATCGGCGCAATGGGCACTGCCGGTTTGCAGGTCTTTACCCTTGTCCGACGCCTGCGCGAAGAACTGGGCGTGAATACCACTTGCGGCGCCTCCAACATCAGCTTCGGCCTGCCCAACCGTCACGGCATCAACAATGCCTTCCTGCCGATGGCGATGGGCGCAGGTATGACCTCGGCCATCATGAACCCGGTGGCCCTACCGGTAAAACAATCTGAAATCGAGGCCAAAAAGGCCGAAGTGGCCGCGACGGGCCTTGAACTGCCCGCAGACATAGACGACGAAACCTTCTGCCAGTTGTTCGGTCTGGGGTCGACCATGCCGCGCCCCGGAAAAGAGATGGAGGCCATTCGCGCCGCCAACTTCCTGACCAACAACGACCCACATGGCGGCGAGTGGATCAAGTTCAACAAGGCTCCGGCCAAACCCGGCGAAGAGGCGGCCGGCGGTCGTGGCGGCCGCGCTGGCGGGCGCCGCCGCCGCCGCGCCTGACAATGTCTTTGTACCAGGAAAAAACCCCGCGCCGGTCATTCGGCGCGGGGTTTGCATTTCAATCGGCGTCTTGCAGGTGCCCTGTTCGCATCAGCACAGGTCGAGATCACGCGCCAGCATCGCCGCATGCGTCCGGTTGCGCGCATCCAGCTTGCGCGACAAGGTCTTGACATGCAGCTTGACGGTGACTTCCTGGATATCCAGATCGCGCGCAATCTCCTTGTTGGACATACCATCGGTCAACCGGCGCAGGACATCGGTTTCACGCGGTGTCAGCTTGACCTCTGACAATCCACGCCCCCGCTGCAGTTCGACATCCTCGGGCACATAGATTTCACCGGCGATCATATGCTCGACTGCCGCAACCAGAGCGTTGGGCGCCAATGTCTTTGGCACAAACCCCGCAGCGCCCATGCGCAGCGCCCGTTGCGCCACACCTGAGGGGGCCGTTCCCGACAATATCGCCACCGGGCCCGTCGTTTGCGCAATCATCCGGGTCAGACCGTTCAAGCCATCCATTTCGGGCATGGAATAATCAAGTAAAACAAGTTCGTAAGGGCCATTGTTGTTCTCTATGGCGAGAGCGTCATCAAGACTGCGGGCAGTCTCGATTTCAATGTCTGTTTGTTGGCGCAAATAATCCGCGATGGTTTCGCGTACCAAATCATGATCATCGGCGATCAGTATTTTTTTCATTGGGCCCTCTTTGACGGAGTCGCCGAACTTATAAGCCAATTCGCGATCCACTCTAGGCCCTACCTATCCGGTTGCATAGGGACATGGTGCGGTTTTCAGCACTATAATCTATGTAAGTATAACGCGATGCACGTTTTATTCGAGTTGAGGGGGCTATTCATTGACCCGGATTCTGGCAGGTTTTCTTCTGTTCGCATGCGTTTTGGCAACCGCATACGTGACCCCGGTTCGCTCAGAACCCGATACGGTGGTATTGTTCATAGACATCGACGATGGCGACTCCGAAACACATCATGTCGAGTTGACACTCAAAGACCTGCAGGCCCTGCCCGTCACGCAATTCGCGACCACAACCATCTGGACGAACGGACCACAGGTGTTCTCGGGCGTCTGGTTGTCCACCTTGCTGGAACACCTGGAAATCACCAGTGGCGTTATCGAGTTGCAGGCGATCAATGATTATCGTGTCAGCTTTCCGATCGAACAGATAGAGCCAAAGGGTGCACTGCTGGCGTATCAACGGAACGGGAATGTCATGACGGCACGCGAAAATGGGCCGCTCTGGCTTGTCTACGATTATGATTCAGACCCCGAATACAGATCCGAGACCTACTATTCGCGCAGTATCTGGCAACTGGACCGTATCAGCATTTCGCGCTAGCACGAGATATTATCGTTCCTGGTGGATCTCAATGTGACCCTCTTAAGTCCGTTTTTCAGCCGTCTGATGCGCCGCCGGGCGCAACTGATACTGTTAGGCGCACTTTCCCTCGGTTTTTTGTTCGCTACCAGCCTGTTGACGATACAGGTTTTCTTCAAGCTCGAAGAATATGGCAGTTCGTCGGTCGACAATATCGAATGGACCATGGCCCAGATCGAGGTCGAACAGGTCAAGTTGTCCGCTGCGCTGGAGAGGCTGGACAGCCCCACGCCCCAAAGAATTAACGATGCACGATCACGGTTCGACGTATTTTACAGCCGGATCAATACCATTCGGCAAAGTCAGACCTACAGCCGCGCGCTGAACGGAACCGAAGCGGAACGACAACTTCAGGACGTTCAGGATGTGCTGCAACAACTAATTCCGATCTTCGATGCCGGTGACGACGAATTTCTGGCTCGGCACCTCGGGGCAAAAAACGCAATCGACGGATTGACACCGGCCATCCGGCGAATGTCCAGTGCCGGCATCGCCATTGATGCGGATCGCAACGAAGCCGAACGTGCCGCACTTACCAACAAGCTGGTTCAGTTAACGGCTCTCAGCCTTTTGCTGTTGATAACCTTGCTGTCTCTCGCATTCCTGTTGTGGCGACTGTACCGGCTTTATCGAACCCGCGCGCTTGAAAACCGGGTTACCCTCAATCGGTTGGCAACGATTCTGAACACCTCGGAAGATGCGATTGTCGTTTTTCGTCCGGACGGTGAAATCGTCGATACCAACGATACCGCCCGCACCCTTTTCGGCCTTAGTCAAACGCGCGATCCGGATACCGCTCACCCTTCTCGGATTATTTCGGATATCCTTGGCCGGCAACAGCCAGACGGCAATGTGATGCCTGTGACCGGGCAGGAACTGGTCGATTCATGCGGCTCCGGACCTGGCCGCGTTGCCGCATCCATGGCCCGCAGGGCGGACGGGGTTTGGTTTCCGATCGAACTATCCGCCAATATAGCATCGCGATCCGGCGATAACGTCTGCATTTGTTTTCTCCGTGATATTTCGGATCGTCTCAGTGCCGAAGCCGAGGTCATGGCCGCACGCGACAAGGCGCTGTCCGGCGAACGCGCCAAGGCCACCTTTCTGGCCCGTATCAGCCACGAGATGCGCACGCCCCTGCACGGCATCCTCGGCACGTTGGATTTGCTGGAAGAAACAGCACTCAGTCCCGAGCAGTGGCGATACGCGGAAGTCATGAAATCCTCCGGCCAAATTCTCCTCAATCAAATCGATGACACTCTGGATGTCACGCAAGCGGATGATCTTGAACTCGCCATGTCGCCAGTCGCGTTCGATCTGGACCGGATGCTGGAGGATTTGATGTTCAGTCAGCGATCCGAGGCGCAGGCGCATAACACCACTTTGGAACAAATCCCGCGAAAAAACCCACTCGGCATGGCGTTTGGAGACCCGGAACGCGTTCAACAGATTTTGCTCAATCTCATTTCGAATGCCATCAAATTCACTCGGGAGGGGCGCATAACGCTCGAGGCAAGCAGGTCCGACGGTGATCAGCCGAATATCGTTGAATTTCAGGTATCCGATACGGGGATCGGGATTTCCCAATCGGATCTGCCACGTATCTTTGATGACTTTGTCCGCTTACCGACACCGGGTGACGATCCCGTTCAGGGAACGGGCCTTGGATTGGGCATCGCGCGCAACCTCGTCACATTGATGGGCGGGCAGATCGGCGCGGAAAGCATCGAGGGCGAAGGCAGCCTGTTCTGGGTGCGCCTGCCGCTGCCGGGCCGGTCCCCGGTTATTGCGGACAGCAGTACCAAGATCAAAATGCGCGCCGCGCGCCCCTCTCCACCTATGGCCGTTCTGTTGGTCGAAGATAACGAAACGAACAGGTTCGTCCTGCAACAGATGCTGCGTCTGGATGGTCATTCGGTAACGCTGGCTCATGATGGCGCCAAAGGTGTCGCCCTGGCCCGCGACAGAACATTCGACCTGATCCTCATGGACATCAACATGCCCGGGCTGGATGGAATCGCAGCAGCGCGCCAGATTCGACAGGCCGGAACCGGCGCGGCGAAAGCACGTATCGTGGCATTGACCGCCCATTATTCCATGGAATTATGGCCGTCCATGCGTAAGGCCGGCATAGACGAAGTACGCACCAAGCCCCTCGGCCTTGACGGGCTCAGGGATATCATGGGCAAGAAAAATGACCAAGCCGACTCTGCGGCACCATTGGTTTCCGATATCTACGAAGACATGCGGGCGGCCATTTCCCCAAAACGGCTTGACGCGCTGGTGCAGTCCTTTGTCGATGAGGGCGACACTATCATAGCACGAATTCAATCCGGGCAATTGGCCGCCGACACCGACACGGCCAATTTTCTACATCGTGTCGCCGGGTCCGGTGCCGTTCTCGGCGCGCTCCGGGTTCAGGGCCTGCTCGCGCATGCCGAGTCCGCAGCACGACATGGCGATCACGAGACCCTGAGCAAGGAACTTGAGAGCTTTGCGGATGTCTGGGCATCGACCGTCGAACAATTGCGGTCGCTGTCAGGAACATCTGCCGCCTGACACAATGATAAGGCGATGCTCGTATCCAGCTCCACAACCATAAGGTTGCTAAGTGTCATTGACAACGCTTTGTGAGTTGTCATCGCTTTTTCCTGCTATAACCTCCAGTAGACCCGCAAGCATCCCGCTGCGGGCTGGTTTGGAGATTGTCTGCGTGTCTGTATGGAAACAACTCTTCCTTCTGTGTCTGCTGGGGGCCTTGGCCTACGGCGGATACGAGGGATATCAACGCTATCTGTCCCGTTCTGACACATCCGTTTCCGCCGACAATGCAGAAATGACCGGCAGTTCGACCATAGTCGAAGTCTCCGCAGCAAGCGTCGCAACGCTGCGCCATACGGTCGAAGCCGTCGGAACCACACGCGCCAGGCAATCCATCGAGATCGTACCCGAAGCCGAAGGCCGGATCGTGGAACTGGCGATCACACCCGGTGCCAAGGTTGAACAGGGCGCGGTGCTGGTCCGTCTGGACGATGTCATCGCACGCGCCGATCTTGCCGAGGCGGAGGCCCGTCTCAAGGAGCGTACGCAAGCCCTTGACCGTATCCGGCAGCTGCGCCGCACCAACGCAGCCGCCGAAGCGACCCTTGAAGAGGCCGAGGCACGTCGGGCCGAAGCCCTGGCTCAGTTGGACCGGGCAGCCCGGCATCTGGAGGAACGCACAATCACTGCGCCATTCGCGGGGATCGTTGGCCTCAGCAACGTGGACACCGGGGCGCGCGTGGATCAAAGCACATTGATCACGAAACTGGATGATCTCGACGAGGTCGAGATCGAATTCGCATTGCCCGAAACCCTGTTCGCACAGGTTTCGATGGGTCAGATCGTGACGGCCACCAGCGCAGCGTTCCCCGGTGAACAATTCGAGGGTCGGATCGAAGCCAAGGACAGCCGGATTGACCCGGTGAGCCGTTCGTTCCGCACGCGCGCCATCCTGCCAAATCCCGAAGGCACGCTGCCCGCGGGTATGTTCATGTCGCTGGAGTTGGTCCTGTCCGAAGCCGAGCGTGTCGTCGTCCCCGAAGAGGCCCTGGTGTTTCAGGCCGCTGAAACGTATGTCTTCGTGGTTGAAGACGGAACCGCACGCCGTGTCCCGCTCATGACCGGGCAGCGGCGCGACGGTATGGTCGCGGTGTTGGCGGGGCTTGAGGTTGGAGATCTGGTCGTGATCCGGGGGTTGCAAACCCTTCGCGACGGAAGCCCCGTCGAGATTCTCGGTGAAGAAGCCGGCAACGAAAATACAGCGCAAGCCGAGTCCGAGGACGACAACACATGACCCTGTCGGATATATCTGTCCGTCGTCCCGTTCTGGCCGCTGTCGCCAGCCTCTTGCTAATCGTGTTCGGCCTCGGGGCGCTGCGGGATGTCCCGGTACGAGAGTTGCCGGACGTAGACAATGCCGTGGTGTCAATCACCACGACCTATCACGGTGCTGCCCCCGAAGTCATCGACACGGACATTACCGAAACCATCGAAGGGGCCGTGGCCTCAATTGCGGGTATTCGTTCGATCAGTTCAGAAAGCCGTCAGGGCCGCTCGCGCGTCACGATTGAATTCGAGGCGGGACAGAACGTGGATGTGGCCGCCAATGACGTGCGCGATGCGGTCGGCCGGGTATTGGACGATCTCCCAGAAGACGCCGACCAGCCCGAGGTCGAAAAAGCCGATGCCGATGCCGATCCGGTGATGCGTCTGGCGGTAATGTCGGACCGGATGACGACCGCGGAAATCACCGACTATGTAGACCGTTTTATCGTGGATCGCCTGGCGACACTTAATGGCGTGGCGAATGTGAACGTCTACGGTGACCGGTCCTTTGCAGTGCGCATCTGGCTGGACCGGCGGGCATTGGCTGCGCGCAAACTGACCGTCGCCGATGTGGAACAAGCCCTGCGCCGCAACAACCTGGAGCTTCCGGCTGGCGAAGTCGAATCGCGGGATCGTCAGTTGACGGTACGCCTGAACAGCCGTCTGGCGGGGGTCGAAGACTTTCGCGACGTGGTGCTGGACAGGGTGGCCGGATATCCCGTGCGCCTGCGCGACGTGGCGCGGGTGGAGCCGGGTGTGGAAAACGACACCACCATTGCCCGAAGCGACGGGCGGGATTCGGTCGGCATGGCGATCCAGCGGCAGAGCCAGTCGAACACCCTGCAAATTTCCAACGCCGTGCGTGCCGAAGTCGCCCGCCTGACCCCGACCCTGCCCGAAGGCATGGAAATCATCATCGGATCGGATGATGCCCTTTTTGTAGGGGCCTCGATCCGCGAAGTGGTAACGGCCCTGGCCATCTCGCTGGCGCTGGTCGTGCTGGTGATCCTGCTGTTCCTGCGCAGTGTCCGGGCCACATTGATCCCGGCCATCACGATCCCGGTGTCGCTGTTGGGCTGCATCATCCTGATTGCGGTGTGGGGCTTTTCGGTAAACACCCTTACCCTGCTTGCGCTGCTGCTTGCCATCGGGCTGGTGGTGGATGACGCAATCGTGGTGCTGGAAAACATTCAGCGCCGGATCGAGAACGGCGAAACGCCACTGGTCGCCAGCCTGAGGGGTGCACGTCAGGTGACCTTTGCCGTGCTGGCAACCTCGGTCACGCTGATCGCTGTCTTCGTGCCGCTATCGTTCATGCCCGGTCAGGTGGGACGTTTGTTTGTCGAATTCGGTTGGGTCATGGCCGGCACCGTCGCGATTTCCACCTTCGTGGCACTGACCGCCTGCCCTGCCCTTGCCTCCAAGGTGCTCAAGGCTGGAACGGGCGTAGCCCCTTCTGACGAATACGCACCGCGCGGCTGGTTGCAGAAAAGTTATGCCGCGCTGCTGGCCCGTGTCTTACGCATGCCACTGGTGGTTCTGGTGATCGCAGTGGCGGCCTCGGGCAGCGCATATTTTTTCTATGACAGCCTGCCGCGCGAATTGGCCCCGCGCGAAGATCGCGGCGTGGGTTTCGTACCGCTGACCGCACCACAGGGCAGTACCGTGGCCTATACGGATCAGGCCGCCCGGCAAGTCGAGGCCATTCTTGCCCCGCTGCGCGAGGAAGGCATAATCGAGACCGTTTTCACCTTTACCGGCTGGGGCAATCGTGCATGGCGTTCCTTTGTGGTGTTTCGTCTCGCCCCCTGGGAAGAACGCAACCTGCCCGTGTCCGATGTCGTTCGTCGCATTTCACCGCAAATGGAGCAGTTGACGATCGCACGGGGCTTCCCCGTCACACCAGCCGGGCTGGGCCTGAGGGGCAATTCCACTCCGGTCCAGGTGATCGTCGGCGGGCCGGATTTCGACAGCGTCAAACGCTGGTCGGAGCAATTGCTTGACCGGGCCGAAACCATCGACGGGCTCGTCAATCCCGAAATCAATTTCGAACAGAACCTGCCGCAGCTCGACGTGACCATCGACCGCGAACGCGCCGACGATCTCGGCATTTCCGTGGATACCATCGCCAATACGATGCAAACGATGCTGGCCTCGCGGCAGGTGACGACCTTTGTCAGCCGCGGACGCGAATATCCGGTGATCGCACAGGCCGAACAGGCGGATCGCCGCACGCCCTCCGATATCAACAATATCTTTGTGCGTTCCGGTGACGGGGAAACTCTGGTGCCTCTCGGGGCCTTGGTAAGCGTAACCGAAAACGCCGCGGCCTCGTCTTTGCGCCGGTTCGACCGCTTACCGTCGATCCAGTTGTCCGGGGCTTTGGCCCCCGGTGCCGATCTGGGCACGGTCCTGAACGAAGTCGAAATGGCAGCTGCCGAAATATTACCTGCCGAAGCCACGCTTGGCTACGAAGGGCAATCGCGCACATTCAAAGATACGTCCGCCGGGGTGGGGCTGGTCTTTGGCCTCTCAGTATTGATCGTATTTCTGGTACTGGCCGCCCAGTTCGAGAGTTTCCTGCATCCGATCACAATCCTGCTGACCGTTCCGGCTGGCGTGGCGGGCGCAGTCTATGCGATGGCCATCGGCGGGCTGTCGATCAATGTTTACAGTCAGATCGGGATCATCCTGTTGATCGGTCTGGTCGCCAAGAACGGAATCCTGATCGTGGAGTTCGCCAACCAGCTGCGCGACGAGGGGCTGGAAGTGCGCGATGCAGTCTTGCAGGCCTCGGTCCTGCGGTTGCGGCCAATCATCATGACCGTGGTTTCGACCGTTCTTGGCGCCCTGCCCCTGGTTCTGGCCACGGGGGCCGGGGCTGAAAGCCGCAATGCGATCGGCACCGTGATCATTGCCGGTCTGTTGTTCGCCACACTCCTGATGCTGGTCGTGACGCCAATTCTATACGATCTCCTGGCGCGCTTGACTCGCCCGCGCGGGGCTGTTGAAAAAGCACTGGAACAAGAGTTGAGACAGGCCGAGCAAATAAAGTGATTCAATGGTGGCGGTTTTCTGCCAAGATCGGATTTTACCCATCTAAGGCCGGGGGAATCGGGATATGTACACTCGGGGAACTGGAGTGCTCAGGTGGGTAGCAAGGTAAAGATCGGACAGTTTTTCAGCGCAGTTCTGCTGGGTGCCGGGATCGGTGCAGGCACGGCTTGCGCAACGGAATGGGGTCTTGTGGCGCCCGGAGCGCCGAAGGATCTTGCCGATCAGTTACGGGCTGTTTCCACCGTCGGAGATACCGCCGAGCGCGAGGAAACGACACCGCAGGACCTGCTGGCTGCCGCACGGGCGGACTACGCCCGCATGGTCAGTGTCCTTTACGAGTCCGGGTATTATAGCGGCACGGTAAACATCGCCGTGGACGGACGTGAAGCCGCTGAAATCCCGCCCTTGGCCGCGCCCTCCCGGATCGACAACATCGCTATTCTGGTTCTGCCCGGCCCTCGCTTCGCTTTTTCCACCGCACGTATCGCGCCCATCGTCCCCAGTACGGAACTGCCCGAGGGGTTTGCACCGGGTGAACCTGCCCGCAGTGGATTGATAAGCGAGGCCGCGCGCGCCGGTATCGACGGATGGCGCGAATTCGGTCATGCCAAGGCCGATATCCGCGACCAACAGATCACCGCCAATCACCCCCGCCGCACCCTGTCCGCCGATGTCCGGCTTGATCCGGGTCCAAGGCTTCGTTTCGGCGACCTGATCATCATGAACCGCGGGGCTGTCCGCCCCGAACGTATCCGCGCCATAGCCGGGCTGCCGACCGGACAGACATTCTCACCCGACGCACTTGCCGAGGCCGAGCGCAGGTTACGGCGCACCGGGGCTTTCAGTTCGGTCAGGCTGGCGGAATCCGAGACCATCAGCCCCGGTCAGCGCCTTGATATCGAGGCCGGTCTGGTCGATGCCAAGCCACGCAGGATCGGTATCGGGGCCGAATTGTCGTCGCTCGAAGGGTTCGGACTATCGGCCTTCTGGATGCATCGCAACCTGCTGGGCGGGGCCGAGCGGCTGCGGATTGAGGGCGCGGTCGAAGGCATCGGCGGCGACACGGGCGGGCTCGATTATCACCTGTCGGGCCGCTTTGACCGCCCGGCGACCTTCACCCCGGAAACCGGTCTGTACCTCGAAACGACCCTGGCCGAGGAAGACGAACCCGACTATCGCGAACGCAGCCTGCAGGTCGGCGGCGGCCTGACCCATATCTTCAGCGACAAACTGACGGGCGAGGCCGGGCTGGCCTATCGCTACTCCGAGATCGACGACGATCTGGGGACACGCACACTGGAACATCTTCTGATGCCGCTCAGCCTGACCTATGACACGCGCAACGACCAACTGGATGCGACAAAGGGCCATTATGTCGATCTGAACGTAACGCCCTTTGTCGGTCTCAACGACGACTCGGGCGGTACGTGGGTAATGGGAGACGCACGTGGCTACTGGGGGTTTGGCGCAGATGACCGGTTCGTTTTTGCCGCACGCGCGCAAATCGGCTCGGTCAGCGGAGCCAGCCTGAGCGAACTGCCACCGGGAATGCTGTTCTACTCGGGAGGGGCCGGAACCGTACGCGGCCAGCCCTATCAGGACCTGGCGATTGATCTCGGTGGAGGGCGCCGTATCGGCGGACGGTCTTTCATGGCCTTTTCCGGGGAAATACGCGCGCCGCTCAAGGGCAATTTCTCGGCCGTCGCGTTTTATGACATCGGGTTTGTCGGGCGTGACAGCTGGAGCACCGATGACGGCGATTGGCACAGCGGCGTGGGCCTTGGCCTGCGGTATGCCACGGGCATCGGGCCGATCCGGGTCGATCTTGCGACACCCGTCGATGGCGGCAAAAGCGGAAATGTCGAACTCTATATCGGCATTGGACAGGCATTCTGATGCGCACGGTTTTATCCATAGCGATCTTCCTTGTCTGGGCGACGGGCCTGTGGGCCCAGAACGCGGATGACAGCGCCGAAACTGCCCGTGATCGCGGCCTTTTGCAGGGGTTCATCGAAGACAACCTGTCGGATGCCGGACGCGAGGTTCGCATCGAAGGCTTTGCCGGTGCCCTGTCGTCGCAGGCCACGCTGGAGGAGATGACCATTGCCGACGATCAAGGGGTATGGCTCACTCTGCGCGGGGTGACGCTCGACTGGACGCGCAGTGCGCTGTTGCGCGGGCGGCTCGAGGTCGACCGCCTGACCGCCGAGGAAATCCTTATACCGCGCCTGCCTCAAACCGAAGGAGGCGTCGAAACCGAGGATGCCGTCGCACAACCCTTTGCCCTGCCCGATCTGCCGGTTTCGGTCCAGATTGGTGAGTTGCGTGCGGACAAGGTCGCGCTCGGGGCACCGATTTTGGGTGAGGCGGCGGATTTTTCTGCGGAAGGCGCGCTGTCATTGGCCGGAGGCGCGGGGGATGCGACCCTCACCATCGAGCGTCTGGAGCGCAACGACACCTTCACGCTCGAAGCGGAATATAGCAACGAAACCCGGATTCTGGCCCTTGATCTGGACCTGACCGAAGATCAGGGCGGCATCCTTTCGGGCGTGTTGAACCTGCCCGAACGCCCCGCACTCGGGCTTCGCGTGACAGGAGAAGGCCCAATTGACGCTTATGAGGCACGGGTTGCATTGACGCGCAATGGTGTGCAGCGTCTCGGAGGAACTGTCTCGACCGAATCAGTTTCCCAGGCACCGGATGCACCCGACACGCAAGATGCCGTTACCCGTCGTTTCGCGGCTCGTCTGGGTGGGGATATCCGGCCGTTCTTTACGTCCGAACTCCGCCGCTTTTTTGGTGCCAGGTCACGTCTTGTGCTGAACGGATGGCGCACGGCTGGCGGTGGAACAGTGCTGGAAGAGATGACCTTGCAGACGGCACAACTGCAACTTTCCGGCGGTTTGGAACTGGATTCGCGCGGATGGCCGGTGCGCTTCGATCTGGATGGCAGCCTTGGCGGTGAGGGACTTGTCCGCCTGCCGGTGTCCGGACCTCCCCTGCGCCTTGAAACGGCGCAGATCAGCGCCGCGTATGATGCGTCACTGGGCGAAACATGGCGAGCCACCGCACAGATGGTCGGGTTGCAGCAGGAGGGTCTGCGTTTGCAACACGCGCAACTCGCCGGAGACGGGCGTATCGTGCTGGAGGGGGTCCGCCAGGTATCGGGCGATATGAATTTCGCGCTCAGCGGGTTGCAGCATGACGATCCCGCGCTCGCCCAGGCGATCGGCCCCGCCCCCGAAGGCCGGACGCAATTTTCCTGGCGCGATGGCGAGCCGTTCCATATCCGTAACCTGGCCCTGTCCAGCGGTGACCTGACCCTGTCCGCAACTGGCAATGTAGACGGGCTTGCAGACGGGTTTCCCGTCTCGGGGAACGCCACGCTTCAGGCAGGTGACCTGACGCGCTTTGCCGCCATTGCAGAGCGCGACCTTGCAGGGAGTGCCGAGGCGAACCTGTCCGGAACAGCGGCGATCCTGGGCGGCGCGTTCGATCTGAACCTGGACGCAACGACAAATGCCCTGGCCATTGGCGAACCACGCCTTGACCGTTTGCTGGTCCCCGAAACCCGCCTGAACATCGCCGTGCAGCGCGATGAAACCGGCACCGCTCTGAAACGGTTGTCTGTCGATAGTTCTGCGGTCGAGGCATTGATTTCAGGCAGGCTGGATGAAACCTCGGGAACGCTGAACGTCGATGCGAGGCTCAGCGATGTTTCTCTGGTCGAACCACGCCTTGCCGGCCCGGCCAGCGTGACGGGCGATATCGGCTGGACACAATCCGGCGGCCTGACCCTGACCGGACTGAACGCACAGGTGGCCGATGCGACCCTGACCGCCACGGGGCAGCTTGATCCAGCGGACCCTGCCCTGCCCGTCAACGGCACGGCAACGCTCGAGGCAGCCGACCTCGCACGGTTTGCGCGACTGGCGGGCCGTCCATTGGCCGGGCAACTGTCATTGCAGGCAACCGGCGAGGGCGCTGTCAAAGGCGATACTGCAATGATCGACGCCACGTTGAACGGTCAAAATCTGCGCAGCGGCATTGCGTCGCTGGACAACTTGTTGACCGGAACCGTCAGCGCACGGCTGGATGCGTCGCGATCAGACGGTATGATCGACCTTCGCACGCTTCGGCTCGACACCCCGCGCCTGACGGTCGATGCCAACGGGTCCGGGGCTGGCGCGCCGGTCCAGATCACGGCCCGTCTGGCCAATCTCGGCCTTCTGGCCGACGGTCTTGACGGCCCGGCCGAAGCGCGCGGCACCGTTCGCCTGCGTGACGACATGGGGCGCGACATCGCCGTCGACCTGAACGCCAGCGGCCCCGGCGGTACGGTGGCACAAGTTTCGGGAACCATCCGGGACCATGGCCAGTCACTAGACCTGACAATGAACGGAAACGCGCCGCTTGCACTGGCAAATCGCTTCATAGCGCCACGGTCGGCCTCCGGCATGGCCCGGTTTGATTTGCGTATCGCCGGAGCCCCCGCCCTTTCCTCGGCTTCGGGGCGGATTACCCTGACCGACGGGCGTGTCGCGCTTCCTTCGTTGTCGATGGCTTTCGCCAATATGAACGGAACCATCGACCTGACCGGAGAACGCGCCAACCTGCAAATCAGCGCCGACGGTCGCGAAGGAGGATCGGTCTTGCTACGCGGGCCGATCAATCTGGCAGCGCCATATCCTGCCGACCTGTCCATCCTGCTGAATGCCCTGCGCCAAAGCGATCCCGATCTCTACACGACACAGGTCAGCGGCATGGTTACGGTCAATGGGCCATTGCTGGGCGGCGCAAGGATCGGCGGGCAACTGCAACTGGATGAAACCGAAATTCGCGTGCCGTCTTCCACGATTGCCAGCGTCGGTCTGCTTCCGCAAATTCGACATGTCGGAGAACCTTCAAACGTGACCACGACCCGCCGCCGCGCCGGCCTTATCCAGGAGGAAGAGCCACCGGCCGGGCCCGCTCTGGCGTTGGATCTGACCATTTCTGCGCCCAACCGTATTTTCGTCCGGGGGCGCGGGCTCGATGCGGAACTCGGCGGACGGATCAGGGTCACCGGAACGACCAATGACGTGGTGCCGAGCGGTATGTTCGAACTCATCCGAGGTCGCCTGGACATTCTGGGCAAACGCCTGATCCTCGACGAAGGGCGCATCGACCTGCGCGGGGCTTTCGATCCGTATCTGCGCTTTGTGGCAAGTACGGAGTCCGAAGATGCCACTCTGCGCGTTGTTATCGATGGCCTGGCGAGCGCGCCGGAGATAACTTTCACCTCGACACCCGACCTTCCGCAGGAAGAGGTCGTCGCAAGACTGATCTTTGGCCGGGGATTGGACAAGATTTCCGCATTCCAGGCCGCGCAGCTGGCCGCGGCGGTCGCAACACTCGCCGGGCGTATGGACGATGGATTGCTGGGCGGGCTACGGGAATCCGTCGGCCTGAGCAATCTCGACGTCACCACAGCCGACGACGGATCGACCCAGCTCAGTGCAGGGGCCTATGTCAGTGAGAACATCTACTCCGAGATCAGTGCAGACAGCGGAGGCAATCAGCAGATCGACCTGAATCTCGACCTCTCGCGCAGTGTGACTGTAAAGGGGCGGCTCGACTCCGAAGGCAGCACCGGCATCGGCATCTATTTCGAGAAAGATTATTGAGCCTTTCCTTTGCTCAGATGCCGTCGCCGGACCTGCGAGGGGTTCAGACTGTTCGACAGGCGTTTTTCATGTCGAACAATCAGGTCGCAAAATCCTGCTGCATAAGGTCGATGACCATGGAATCGGCAACCTGATCGAACACCCGATATGCCCCGCCCACGGCACCGAAATGCAAATGGGGTTCCGGGCAAACGATGCGGTCGACCTGATTCTCCAGGTCCGCCAGAACATCGGCGCAGGCAACCGGAACCGCAAGAATGATGCGCTTTGGCCTCTGCTGCCGCAATGCCACCAGGGCGGATCGAACTGTGGTGCCTGTGGCAATACCGTCATCCACCAGAATCACGGTTTTCCCGCGCACCGGCACTTTGGGCCTTTGCCCCAGATACGCCTGCCGCCTGCGTTCCAGTTCATCCAGTTCGGGCTCGGCCAGTCTTGCGACATCCTCGCGGGTCAACCCATAAAGCTGTGCAACGCTCTCGTTGACCACAAGGCCGTCATTCCCCGGCCCCGTCACTGCTCCTATCGCAAGTTCCGGATTTTGCGGGGCGCCGACTTTGCGGACCAGAAGCAAATCCAGAGGCACGTTGAGCGCGCGGGCGATCACCGCACCAATGGGCACCCCTCCACGAGGCAATGCCAGCACCACGATATCATCGTCCATGAGGGGCGGCAGGGCTTCGAGAACCTGCCGCGCAGCATCTTCCCTGTCCTGATAGATCGTCATCGCATCGGCCTTTTCCAGTGATCGGTTTTCGGGATTGATGACAAGTCTACCATATCGGCGTTCACCTTCGGAGGGGCGGCGGAACCGCAGGCATGTGGCAATCAGCCATGCCCCGACAAATGCGCCTCAAAATACGGCGTTGATACGTTGCACTTCCTCGATCCACATTTCCGTGAAGGCCGACGCCAGATGGGATGGCGGCCGATGTGCCGGCGTCAGGACATTGAACCCCACTTCGATCTTCGGCTCGAACGGTCGGAACGCGATACCGCATGCCTGGACCCCGCGATATTGCCGATAGCTTTCCGCGCTCAGAACATCGACCACGGCACAGGCTTCTCCGAGTTCGACGAAGTTCAGCAACGGGATGAAATACTGCGTCTGGAACCGTGGCCGAAACACGGCCCCCGCCTGATGAAAGGCGTCTTTGGTGTCGCGATAGGTTGCATGCCGTTCATTGAGGGTGGCCATTGGCCTGCCATTCAGGTCCTCAGGGGTAATCACCGGCTTCGAGGCCAGCGGATCGTCCGCAGGCACCGCACACAGACAAAGGGTGGCGGTGGGTTTGATCGTCACGAGTTGCGACGATCCGGCGAAGTCCTCTCCCAGGTCCGCAATGCCCAGGTCATAAGACTGTGTTGAAATCAATTGATGGACCTGCGGCGAACTGCGGGTCAGGATCGTGACATGGATATCCTGCCGGTCATGGGTCAGTTGGCTGACCAGACGCGGCAACAGGAATACCGATGGTCCGGGCATGGCCACCAGTCGCAATTCGCCCCGCGTCAGCGCCTTCAGATTTTGCAGGTTTTCCCGAGCCGTATCCATGCGGCCGATGATCTCGGTGGCTTCGGCCAGCAGGTAATGCGCCTCGGGCACGGGGTGCAACCGCCGGGACCGGCGTTCGAACAGAGGCATCCCCAGTTCATCCTCCAGCGAAGCGATCGCGGTACTGATGGCGGGCTGCGTTCTCCCGAGGTTACGTGCCGCCTGCGAGACGGTGCCACACAGCATGACTTCGCGAAAGGCGCTGAGTTGGGACAGATTCATGGGCACCTTATATAAGCACTTTTTATAATATTCAAAAAATTTTCGATTTGTGTTTATGATCCGCAGCGTGCACCGTGCCATTGGACGGGGGCGGTCGCTCCTGTTTGAACAACTGCGCACCCCAAAAAGCGCAGGATCAATCATTCCTCAGGGAGATATGCACACAATGGGACGACTCAGAAATTTCACCATCGCAGCAATTGCCGGTCTTGGCATGGCCCTGCCCGCCGCGGCGCAGGACATGAAGTTCTTCCGCATCGGCACCGGCAGCGCGGGCGGCACCTATTTCCCGATTGGCGGGATTATCGCCAATGCCATTTCCAACCCTCCGGGGTCGCGCCCCTGCGAAGAAGGCGGCAACTGCGGCGTGCCGGGGCTGGTGGCCATCGCGCAATCGACCAACGCATCAGCCCACAACGTAAACGCCGTGCAGGCCGGTCAGATGGAAGCGGGCCTGACAGGTGCCGCAACACTGCATTTCGCCTATAACGGCACGGATGTCTTCGAAGGCAACGCCAAGCCCGATCTGCGCGTGATCGCCAACCTGTTCCCCGAAGACCTGCACCTTGTCCTGCCGAAAGGCGCGAAACTGGACAGCCTGGCCGATCTGGAAGGCAAACGCGTCGGTATCGCGCAGGCCGGTTCCGGCACGCAAATCGCGATTGAACTGATCCTTGCGACGCAAGGCATCACCCGCGACAACATCGAAGAGGCCGAACTGAACAACACCCAAAGCGCCGAGAGGCTGGCCGACGGTCAGCTGGATGCCTATTTCTACGCCGCCGGCACCCCGGTCGCCGCGATGATCCAGCTCGATAACACCAAGGGCATGGAGCTTTACGACTGGAGCGAGGAAGAGTTGACAGCTGGCAACGAGGCCGTGCCGTATTACATCAAGTCGATGATCCCCGCAGGTACCTATCCGGGCGTCGACTATGACGTCGATACGCTTGCCGTTTCCGGCATTCTGGTGACCAACGCCAATCAGGACGAAGAGCTGATCTACGAGATCACCAAGGCGCTGTGGTCCGACACGGCACGCAAACTGATGGACAACGGCCACCCTAAGGCCAAGGTGATCACTCTGGACACCGCGCTTGACGGTGTCGAAGGCATCGGCGTGCCCCTGCATCCGGGGGCCGAACGCTTCTACAAAGAAGCGGGCATGCTGGACTGACCAAGTCCGCGCAGCACCGGGCCAGCCTGATCAGGTTGGCCCGTTTTCTCTGGTGCGCCCGAAGCGCGCCGCCATTCCCTATTGCCGAGGAATTGCCGAATGGCCAGTGACCGCCTGTCCACGGATCTGGACGCCAAGCAGCTCGAAGAGCTGGAAAAGAAATACGACAGCGCCCTCAATACCCGAGACAACGGGCCAACCCTGACACGGGCCATCTATTGGATAACGATCCTGTTCGCGGCCTACCATGTCTGGACCGCCGGGTTCGGAACGCCGGTGGATCATATCCATATGGGCATTCATCTGGCCGGGCTTTTCCTGTTCATCTTCATCTATTTCCCCGTGCGGCGCACGCCTGCCAGCCTCTCCTATGACGGCGCAGGACCACTGAAACCGGGCAATGTTCCGCTTTACGACTGGGCAATCTCACTGGCGGCAATACTGGCTGCGCTGTTTCTGTGGATCAGCTGGCGCGGCCTCGACATCCTTGGACTCGACATTCCCGAACAGGCACTGCGTCAGGGCAACCCGACCACGGTCGACGTGATCCTGGGAACCGTCCTGATCTTTGCCACTCTCGAAATCGCGCGGCGCACCATCGGCTTTGTGCTGCCGTTGATCATTCTCGTCTTCATGGCCTACGCCCTGTTCGGTCCGTCGATGCCGGTACAAATCCTGCAACACCCAGGGGTCGACTGGCGCCAGTTCGTCAACAACATGTATTTCCCGTCCGAGGGGATATTCGGCATCACCCTGTGGGTCGTCTCGACCGTGGTGTTCCACTTCGTCCTTTTCGGCGTCGTGGCACAGCGCATGGGGCTGGGGCAGTTCTTTGTCGACAACGCCATGATGCTGGCCGGGCGCTATACCGGCGGGCCGGCCAAGGTCTCGGTGGTGTCCTCGGCCTTTTTCGGAACCATCTCGGGAAGTTCCATCGCGAATACCGTTTCCACCGGCTCATTGACCATCCCGAACATGAAAAAGATGGGCTATCCGGGCCATTTTGCCGGAGGGGTCGAGGCGGCCTCGTCGGCAGGTGGACAGATCACCCCGCCGATCATGGGCGCGGCCAGTTTCCTCATGGCCGAGTATCTCGAGGTGCCTTACACCACCATCGTGATCGCAGCCATCGTGCCGGCCATGATGCATTACATCGGCGTCCTCTCGATCGTGCATTTCACCGCCAAACGGCTGGGACTGCACGCCTACCCCAAGGATCAGTTGCCGAAATTCATGCAGGTCTGGCGCGATGGCTGGTATACGATCATCCCGCTGATTGCCCTGCTGATCGTTCTGTTTTCGGGCTATTCGCCCAACATGGCGGCCTTTATCGGCCTGGCCCTGTGCATCGTGGTGGGGTTTTGTGCCTTTGACCGCCCCCTGACACTGGCCATTCCACTGGCGTTACTGGCCTTCATATTCTGGAAGGCCTCCCCCGCCAGCGGCGAAGGCTTCTCGGCCACGCTTGCCGGTATCCTTGCGGCACTCACCATCCTCGGCTCACTGCACCGGAACGAGCGCAAGGATTTCAGGGATCTGATCGACAGCTTCCATGTGGGTGTTCAATATGCCCTCGCGGTCGGGGCAGCCTCGGCAGCGGTGGGCATCGTCGTGGGGGTTATCAACACCACCGGCGTCGGCTTCCGCATGGGCTTTATGGTCACGAACGGCGCGGCGGATATCGCGACATGGCTGCATGGGGTCATCGGATGGATTCCGGTCGAGGCCTTCATGCAACCCTCGCTCCAGCAATTCATCTCGCTGGTTCTGATCGCCATGGCCTGTATCCTCATGGGGGCGGGCCTGCCGACCACGGCGCTTTATATCATGCTGGTGGCCGTCGCGACGCCCGCACTCAGCCAGCTTGGCGTGCCGCCGCTGGCGACGCATATGTTCGTGCTGTATTACGGCGTGATTTCCGAAATCACCCCACCGGTCTGCGCCTCGGCCTATGCGGCTGCGGGCATCGCCGGGTCCAACCCGTTCCGCACGGGCCTGAACGCCTTTACGCTGGGGTTGGGCAAGCTGCTGGTGCCAATGGTCTTTGTCTATGCGCCCACGATCCTGATCGTCCTGCCCGAACATTTCACCCTGATATCCTTCATCCAGGTTTCGCTGACCTGTGCGGCGGGTGTGTTTGCCATCGGCACCGCGGTGGCCGGGTATTTCATCGACCGTATGGGCGGGCTGTCCCGGTTCTTCATGATTGCCGGAGGTTTGCTGCTGGTCGCCCCAAGCGGGTCGAGCGACCTTCTGGCGCTTGCGGTCATTGTGCTGGTCGCCCTGCCCCAGTTTCTTCGCAAACGAGCTAACGGGATCGTCGACAATGCCACCGAACACTGATCGGCCCGTCACCATACTGGGCGGCGGCGCCGTCGGTCTGTGCACGGCTCTGGAACTGGCCGGGCATGGCGTGCCCGTGCGCCTGATAGACCGTGATACGCCGGGAAGCGGCGCATCCAGCGGAAATGCCGGGGTGATCTCGCCTTTTTCCGTGGTGCCCCAATCCATGCCCGGCATTTGGAAAAAGGCTCCCGGCTGGGTGCTGGACCCTCTTGGCCCGGTCACCATACGCGCACGCCACCTGCCCCGTTTCCTGCCGTGGGCGTTAAGGTTCATCCGGAACGGCACCGAAACGTCAGCGCGCCAAAGCTCTGCCGCGATGGCAAACCTGACCTCGGGCAGCATCGAAATGTACCGCCACCACCTGTCCGGCACGGGCCATGAGGGGCTGGTCCGCAGCGCCTGCTACGTTCTGGCCAGCCGCGATCCCGCGATGGTCACCGACAGTGGGCTGGACAGCGAGTTGCGCCGCGTGGCCGGGGCGCGGGTGGAGCGGATCGGCGCCGCCGATCTCCATGATCTCGAACCCGATCTCGCCCCCGAATTCCGCGCGGCGGTACTGATCCACGGGCAAGCCCGCGCCACCTCGCCCGGACGGATCATGCAGGTCCTTACCGACAAACTGCGCACCATGGGCGGGGAGGTGCTGCAAACCGAGATCCGCGATCTGCGCCCCGATCCGCAAGGCGGCTGGACACTCGATTGCACGGGGGAAACCCTGCATGCCGACCGGCTGATCGTTTCGGCAGGGGCATGGTCGGCCCGCCTCTTGGCCCCGTTGGGGCTGAAACTGCCGCTCGAGGCTGAGCGCGGCTATCATGTGATGTTCGCCGATCCGGGCGTGACGCTGAACAACTCGGTCATGGATACCGACCGGAAATTCGTGGCCAGTTCGATGGAGGACGGCCTGCGCGCCGCCGGAACGGCAGAATTTGCCGGTCTGGATGCACAGCCCGATCCGCGCCGGGCCGAAACGATCGCCACCGTCGCCGGTCACATGCTGCCCGGCCTGAACATCGCCCGGAAAACCACCTGGAGCGGGCTGCGCCCCTCCTTTCCCGACAGCCTGCCCGCAATCGGAGAGGTTCCCGGACACAAAGGGCTGTTTGCGGCGTTCGGCCATTCGCATTACGGATTGATGATGGCGCCGCGTACAGGCCGTATCGTGGCCGATCTGGTTCGTGGCATCCGGCCCAATGTCGATCTGTCCCCCTACAGGGTCGATCGTTTCGGTTCCGTTTGAAACCCATTGATCCGGCTGATATGTTATCGCTAACGCGCATATTTGCATCAGCCGGACCCGCCAATGCCGATCAATCCGATCATTCAGGACGTCACCGACCGTATCCGAAAACGGTCTGCTCCGCATCGAAACGCCTATCTCGAACGGGTTCGTCGTGCTGGCGAAACCGGTCCGAACCGGGCACATCTGAGCTGCGGGAACGAGGCGCATGCCTATGCCGCCATGGGCGGCGACAAGGACCGGCTTGCCACGCATCGCGCCCCCAACCTGGGCATTGTGACCGCCTATAACGACATGCTGTCGGCGCATCAGCCATTTCACCGGTTTCCCGACCTGATCAAACAGGCCGCACGCGCAACCGGTGGCACGGCGCAGGTCGCAGGCGGCGTTCCGGCGATGTGCGACGGGGTCACCCAGGGCCAGCCGGGTATGGAGCTTTCGCTGTTCTCCCGCGACGTGATCGCGATGGCGGCGGGCATCGCGCTGAGCCACAACACGTTTGATGCGGCGGCGTTTCTGGGCGTATGCGACAAGATCGTTCCGGGCCTGGTGATCACGGCGGCGACCTTCGGCCACCTGCCTGCGATCTTCATGCCTGCCGGGCCGATGACATCGGGCCTGCCGAACGATGAAAAGGCCAAGGTGCGTCAGAAATTCGCTGCCGGAGACATAGACCGCACTGCATTGATGGCCGCCGAAATGGCCAGTTATCACGGCCCCGGTACGTGCACATTCTACGGCACCGCCAACACCAACCAGATGCTGATGGAATTCATGGGCCTACACCTGCCCGGCTCCAGTTTCGTCACCCCCGACACGCCGTTGCGGGATGCGCTGACCAGGGCGGCAAGCGAACGCGTGCTGGCGATCACGGCGCTTGGCAACGCATATACACCCGCAGCCGACGTGCTGGATGAACGCGCCTTCGTGAACGGCATGGTCGGGCTGATGGCGACGGGCGGCTCGACCAATCTGGTGCTGCATCTGCCCGCAATGGCCCGCGCAGCCGGTATCATCCTATTGCCCGAGGATTTCGCCGCCATTTCGTCGGTTACGCCCCTGATGGCCAAGGTCTATCCCAACGGTCTGGCCGACGTGAACCATTTCCATGCGGCGGGCGGCCTCCAGTTCATGATCGGTGAGCTTTTGCAGGCCGGATTGCTACATGACGATGTCAAGACGGTCGCCGGTCCGGGCCTGAGCCGTTATACGCAGGAGCCGAAACTGAAAGATGGCGTGGCCGTTTGGGGGGATGGTCCCGGCCAGACCGGCAACGACCGAATTCTGCGCCCTGCAACAGACCCGTTTCAACCCACCGGCGGATTGCAGGACCTGTCGGGCAATCTTGGCACCGGGATCATGAAAGTCTCGGCTGTCGATCCCGATCTGCATGTGATCGAAGCCCCGGTGCGCGTGTTCCACGATCAGGATCAGGTCAAGGCCGCTTTCCGCGCCGGCGAATTCACCGGCGATTGCGTGGTCGTCGTGCGGTTTCAGGGACCGCGCGCCAATGGAATGCCCGAGTTGCACGGGCTGACACCGACCCTGTCGGTCCTTCTGGATCGCGGGCTGCGTATCGCGCTTGTCACCGACGGGCGTATGTCGGGGGCCTCGGGCAAGGTGCCCGCCGCCTTGCATATCAGCCCCGAGGCCGCGCTTGGTGGCCCCCTGGCGCGGCTGCGGGACGGTGATGTGGTGCGCGTCGATGCCCGCGCCGGGCGGCTTGACGTTTTGAACGATGGCGCGCTCGATCGCGCACCGGCCACGCCGGACCTGTCGGCCAATACACACGGAACCGGGCGCGAACTGTTCGAGCTTTTCCGCCAATCCACCGGCTCGACAACGCTTGGTGCGTCTTCTCTTTTCCCGCAGGAGCCCTCCTGATGACCCCGCAAGAGATCAGCCGCCGGACCCGTGCGCTCTGCACCCTCGTGCCGGTCATTCCGGTTCTGGTCATCGACGATCCCGCCACCGCCGCACCGCTTGCGCGTGCGCTTGTCGCCGGGGGCTTGCCCGTTCTCGAAGTGACCCTGCGCACCCCCGCCGCGCTGGACGCAATGGCCCAAATGGCCCAGGTCGAGGGCGCCATTGTCGGGGCCGGAACGGTCCTGACAGCCGAAGACGTAAAGGCCTGCAAGACCGCCGGAGCAAGCTTTGCCGTTTCGCCGGGCAGCACCCCGAACCTGCTCGACGCCTGCGAAGCCGCCGCGCTACCCGTCTTGCCGGGGGCAGCCACGGCAACCGAAGTCATGACGCTTCTGGAGCGCGGCTATGACATGTTGAAATTCTTCCCCGCCGAAGCCTCGGGCGGCGTGCCTGCGCTCAAAGCCATTGGCGCGCCCTTGCCGCAGGTGTCGTTCTGTCCGACCGGTGGGATAACGCCGGACAGCGCCCCGTCCTACCTGGCCTTGCGCAATACGCTTTGCGTCGGCGGCAGTTGGGTCGCTCCACCCGATGCCATTCTGGCCAAAGACTGGGACCGGATTACGGAACTGGCCCGCGCCGCCAGCCGTATCCCCCGCGCTCAAACCTGAGCGCCGCTTTCGGCTTCGAGCTTGCGAAAATGGCCGACCACAGCCTCACGGGCGACGCCGATATGATAATCCATCGCCTCGCGTGCGGCGATTTCATCCCCGGTTTCCAGCGCGTCGACGATCAGATAATGATTGCGCGCCACCTTTCCCGGCTCGTCGAACACCCTTTCGATCAGCGCCGTGCAGGCCTGAATTTCCGAGGCCAGCTTGTCGAAGACGGCCAGAAAGCGGCGGTTCCCACTATGTTCCACGATTGTCCGGTGAAACTTCAGGTCGATACCGATCTGATAGATCAACTGGCTGTCCTGTGACAAACCGACCATCTCGTCGATCTGCGCCAGCAATGTCGGAATGATCTCGCCGCTTCGCCCTTCGCGAACGACACGCGCCGTGGCCTCGCGCTCGATACACAGGCGCAGTTCATACAGCGAATCGAGATCCTCGGAATCGATCGTGCGCACAAAAAACCCGCGATTGGCTTTTGAAACCAGCAAACCCGCACTTTCCAGCAACCGCCCCGCTTCGCGCACCGGCGCGCGGCTGACGCCCAGATCCCGTGCAATCACGGATTCCGCCACCCGATCGCCGGGTTTCAGACGGCCCGATACAATCGCATCGGTCAGCATCTGCGCGATCCTCTGTGACAGGGCATCGCGCGTAAGAGGTTCGAAAAGTGGCTGCTTCTGACGCGTCATGGTTCAACGGTAACCTTCAAATTGTCGCCTGTCGACAATTTTGCTTGACTCTTGCGCACCCCCACGACGAACCTGTGTCAGCGGAGGGTTGCGCTAACAGTCAAATCCCCGCACGATCACAACTGCGCCAAAAGATCGGGACACCGGCAGAGCGCAAAAGGAAAACACTGGCGATCACGCTTGCCTGCCCGAAATGGCGGGTGGTGATACAGCGCCGGACAATTCCAATTGGGAGATACAGATGAAGAACCTCGTTACCGCATCCTTGCTGTCCCTCGGGCTGGCCCTTCCGGCCATGGCCCAAGACGCAGGCGGGCGCCTCGACATCGTGGTGCAGCCCGAACCGCCCAGCCTGATGCTGGGCCTGGTTCAGAACGGCCCCACGCAGCTTGTCGCGGGCGACATCTATGAAAGCCTGCTGCGCTATGACACCGATCTGAACCCGCAGCCGTCGCTGGCCGAGTCCTGGGAAATCTCGGATGACGGCATGACCTACACCTTCCACCTGCGCGAAGGCGTCAAATGGCATGACGGGGAACCCTTTACGGCCGAAGATGTCGTTTTCTCGGTCGATACATTCCTGCGCGAGACCCATGCGCGCCTGCGCGTCAGCCTTGAACATGTCGATACGATCACCGCGCCGGACGATCACACCGTCGTCTTCAAGATGAAGAACCCCTTCGGCCCCTTCATCGGCGTGTTCGAGGCCGGCACCATGCCGATGGTCCCCAAACACATCTATGAAGGCACCGATTTCGCCACGAACCCCGCAAACAATACGCCCATCGGCACCGGCCCCTTCAAGTTCGAGGAATGGCAGAAGGGCAGCTATATTCACCTGGTCAAGCACGAGGATTATTACCTCGACGGGCAACCCTATCTGGACGAAGTCTATTACCGGGTGATCCCCGATGCCGCCTCGCGCGCCGTCGCCTTTGAAAATGGCGAGGTCGATGTTCTGCCCGGCGGGTCGGTCGAGAACTGGGACGTCAAGCGCCTGACCGAAATGGACAACGTCTGTTCGACCGGCAAGGGCTGGGAATACTTCGCGCCGCACGCCATGGCATGGATGAACAACCGCGAAGGCCCGACCTCGGACAAACTGTTCCGCAAGGCCGTCATGTACGCGATGGACCGCGAATTCGTGAAAGACGTGATCTGGAACGGTTTCGGCAAGGTCGCGACCAGCCCCGTGTCCTCCAAGACCAATTTCTACACCGACGACACGGTCATGTACGATCAGGACCCCGAAAAGGCCAAGGAACTGCTGGCCGAGATGGGCTATGACGGCACACCGGTGCGCATCCTGCCCCTGCCCTATGGCGAAACCTGGCAGCGTTGGGCCGAGGCGATGAAACAGAACCTCGAAGAGGTCGGCATCAACGTCGAAATGGTCGCCACCGATGTGGCGGGCTGGAACCAGAAACAGGCCGAATGGGACTTCGATATCGCCTTCACCTACCTCTATCAGTACGGTGATCCGGCGCTTGGCGTGGCGCGCAGCTACCTGAGTTCGAACATCGCCAAGGGCAGCCCGTGGAACAACGTCGCTGGCTATGACAACCCGGAATTGGACGAGATGTTCGCCGAGGCCGCCGTTGGCGCAACCCCGGAGGCACGTCAGGAAATCTATACGAAGATTCAGCAGCAACTGGTCGATGACGTCCCCGTTGCGTGGCTGCTCGAAATCGAGTTCCCGACGATCTATCGTTGCGAAGTTCAGGATCTCGTCACCACCGCCATCGGCGTGAACGACGGGGCGCGCGACGCCTGGATCAAGCAATAACGCCCCGCGCGTTTTACCGGCTGGCCCGGACTGAAATCCGGGCCGGTCCTTCCTGTCGCGCATTGCGCGTTCCACGACAAACCGTCAGGCTGACCATATGACACTTGCCGCCGCCATATTCGGGCGCGCCGCCAAGGCGGTGATCACGCTCCTGCTGATCGTCATCCTCAATTTCTTTCTCATCCACGCCGCGCCCGGCGACCCGGCGATGGTCATGGCTGGCGAAGCCGGAGCCGCGGACGAGCAATTCATCCAGCAACTGCGCGAACAGTTCGGGCTGGATCAGCCGCTTTACGTCCAGTTCTGGAATTACGTCTCGGGCGTTCTGCAACTGGATCTGGGCTATTCCTATCGTCAGCAAATGCCGGTCCTGGACCTGATCCTCGACCGCCTGCCCGCCACATTGCTGCTGACGCTGACCGCCTTCGGCATGTCGCTGCTTCTGGGCATTGCCTTCGGGCTGGCGGCGGCGGCACGTCAGGGCAAGTGGGGTGACACGGCGATCACTTCGATGGCGCTTCTGTTTTACGCCACACCGCTGTTCTGGGTGGCGCTGATGGCCGTGGTGCTGTTCTCGGTCAAGCTGGGCTGGTTCCCCGCCTTCGGTTACGAAACCGTCGGCGCGGGGTTCACCGGGCTGGAAATGATCCCGGACCGGCTGAAACACCTGTTCCTGCCAGCGCTGACGCTGGGGCTGTTCTTCATGGCGGTCTATCTGCGCATGACACGCTCTTCGGTGCTGGAAGTCAGCCAGATGGATTTCGTCAAGACCGCCCGTGCCAAGGGTCTGGCCGAGGGCACGATCCGCCGCCGCCACATCCTGCGCAACGCGCTGTTGCCGGTGGTCACGCTGGCGGGCCTGCAAGCCGGGCAACTGGTGGGCGGTGCGGTTCTGACCGAAACCGTCTTTGCCTGGCCGGGCATCGGGCGGCTCATGTTCGAAAGCCTGACCGCACGGGATTACAACACCCTTCTGGGCGTGTTCCTTGTCTCGGCGGCGATGGTCATCGCATTCAACATCATCACCGATATCGTCTATCGGCTGATCGACCCGCGAATCTGAGGAGGCAGGACAATGATGGATTTCCTCAAACGCTTTTCCCGCAACCGCGGTGCACTGATCGGGCTGATCATCCTGCTCACCGTTGTCCTGCTGGCGGTGTTCGCACCGCTGCTTTATCCCGACAGCCCGTGGAAAATGGTGCAACGGCCCTTCCTGCCACCGTTCAGCACCGATGGCTTCTTGCTGGGCACCGACACACTGGGCCGCGATGTCGCGGCGGGACTGGTGCACGGGGCGCGGGTATCGCTGATCGTCGGGCTGGTCTCAACCCTTGTGGCATTGCTGATCGGCGTGCCGCTCGGCGCCTTCGCCGGGTTCTATGGCGGGCTGATCGATGACGGCGCCATGCGCTTTACCGAGTTTTTCCAGACGATCCCCAATTTCGCACTGGCCATCGTTCTGGTCGCCATTCTGGAACCCACCCTGCCCACGATCACGCTGGCCATCGCCATCGTCAGCTGGCCGCCCGTCGCCCGCCTTGTCCGGGCCGAGGTGCTGTCGCTGCGCAAACGCGAGTTCGTCGATGCCGCCCGTCTGGCGGGACTGTCGAACACGCGTATCCTGTTCGGCCATGTGCTGCCCAATGCCATGTCGCCGATCATCGTCATGGCCTCGCTGATGGTGGCCACGGCGATCCTGCTGGAAAGCTCGCTGTCGTTCCTCGGGCTTGGCGATCCCAACATCATGAGCTGGGGCTACATGATCGGGGCCGCGCGCACCGTGATCCGCTCGGCCTGGTGGCTCAGCTTCATTCCGGGCGTGGCGATCCTGCTGACGGTGCTGTCCCTCAACCTGATCGGCGAAGGGCTGAACGACGCGCTCAACCCGCGTCTGGCCAGAAAGGGGCGCTGAGACATGGATGCCGTTCTTTCCATTCAGGACCTCGCGATCTCCCTGCCTCCGGGGGCTGACCGTGACTATGCCGTCCAGAATATCAGTTTCGATCTGAATGCCGGTGAAATCCTGTGCGTCGTCGGTGAATCCGGGTCGGGCAAGTCGATGACCGCCAACGCCCTGATGGGTCTGTTGCCCGATCAGGTCGAGGTCGCGCGCGGCGTGGCGCAGTTCGAAGGGCGTGACATGCTCGCTCTGCCCGATACCGAGCGGCGCAAGCTGCGCGGCGACCGGATCGGCATGATCTTTCAGGAACCGATGACCGCGCTCAACCCGCTGATGCGCATCGGCGATCAGATCGCCGAGGTGTTCGAGGCCCATAACCGTCACACACCCCCGGAACGGCGCGAAAAGGCTCTGGCCCTGATCCGCGAGGTCGGCCTGCCCGACCCCGAAAAGATCATCCGCGCCTATCCGTTCCAGCTGTCCGGCGGTCAGCGCCAACGCGCGATGATCGCCATGGCCCTTGCGCTGGACCCCGCGATCCTGATCGCGGACGAGCCCACCACGGCGCTCGACGTGACGACGCAGGCGCAAATCCTCGACCTGATCAAGACGATCCAGGAACGCCACGGCATGGCGGTGATGTTCATCACCCATGATTTCGGCGTGGTGGCGGAGATCGCCGACCGGGTGATCGTCATGCGGTATGGCGAGATCGTCGAACAGGGCGCGGCCCGGGAGGTGCTCAGCAACCCGCAGCACGACTATACCCGCGCCCTGCTCGACGCGATCCCCTCGGATAGCGTGCCCACCCCCGAGCCGGTCACCGAACCGCCGGTCCTGGAAGTCCGCGATCTGCGCAAGACTTTCGTCACCTCTGGCGGCCTGTTCAAACCGACGCGCAGCGTAACGGCCATTGACGGCGTATCGTTCAGCATCGCCCGGGGCGAGGTTCTGGGTATCGTCGGTGAATCCGGCTCGGGCAAATCCACCGTGGGCCGCGCCATCGTGCGGCTTGTCGAAGCCGACAGCGGCGAGGTGATCCTTGACGGGCAGGACATGAACGCCCTGTCCCCCGCCGAACTGCGCACCGCACGCCGCCGCGTGCAGATGATCTTTCAGGACCCTTACGCCTCGCTCAATCCGCGCAAGAAAATCCTGCACGCGCTGTGCGAAGGTCCGATCGTGCAAGGCGTGCCCAAAGACAAGGCCCAGGCGCGCGCGCACGAATTGCTGGAAATCGTCGAACTGGACCCCGGCGCGGCCGACCGATATCCGCATGAATTCTCGGGCGGGCAGCGGCAGCGCATCGGCATCGCCCGCGCCCTGGCGATGGACCCCGACCTGATCATCGCAGACGAGGCCGTTTCGGCGCTGGATGTCTCCATTCAGGCGCAGGTTCTGGAACTGCTGCGCGATCTGCAACAGCGCCTTCACCTGTCGCTGATGTTCATCACTCACGACATGCGCGTGGCGGCGCAACTGTGTGACCGGGTGGCGGTGATGCAATTCGGCAAGCTGGTCGAGATCGGCCCGGTGGCCGAGGTGTTCCTCAACCCCAAGGCCGAATACACCCGCAACCTGCTGGCCGCCGTGCCCGGCACCGAATGGCAGGTGGGCGCCGCATGACGCCGCTCTGGACCCTGACCGCCACCGAACTGGTTCAACTCATTCAGCGTGGCGATGTCAGCGCCCGCGAGGTGACCGAAAGCACATTGTCGCGCATCGACGCCGTGAATGCCGAGTGCAACGCCATTGTCGCCCGCTGCGATGACGAAGCCCGTGCCGCTGCTGACGCAATAGATGCCGCCCGCGCCCAGGGGCTGGACACCGGGCCGATGGCCGGTGTTCCGGTCACCATCAAGGTCAATACCGATCAGGTGGGCCATGCCACCACCAACGGGCTGCGCCGCCAGCGCAACCTGATCGCAACGCAGGACAGCCCCGTCGTGTCGAACCTGCGCAAGGCCGGGGCGGTCATCGTCGGGCGCAGCAACACCCCGGCGTTTTCCCTGCGCTGGTTCACCCGCAATTCCCTGCATGGCCATACGACCAACCCGCGCGCTCCGGGGATCACCCCCGGCGGATCGTCGGGCGGGGCTAGCGCGGCGGTGGCCGCCGGGATGGGCCCCGTGGCGCATGGCACCGACATCGCAGGCTCCATCCGCTACCCGGCCTATGCCTGCGGCATCCACGGCCTGCGCCCGTCGCTTGGCCGCGTTCCGGCCTTCAACACATCGGCGCCCGACCGCAATATCGGCGCCCAATTGATGGCGGTGTCCGGCCCTCTGGCCCGTTCGATCCCCGATCTGCGGCTGTCGCTTGCCGCCATGGCGCAGCCCGACCTGCGCGATCCGTGGTACACACCCGCCCCCTTGCGTGGCCCCACCCTGCCCCGACGTGCCGCCCTGTGCCTTGCCCCCGACGGAATGGAGGTCGACGCCCCGGTCAAGGACGCCCTGCGCGCCGCCGCCTCGCGCCTTGCCGCGGCCGGCTGGCAAATCGACGAGGTCGACACCCCGCCCGTCCACGAGGCCATGCGCCTGCAACTGATCCTGTGGCTGTCGGAGATGCGCATCGGTGCGCATGACGCCATCATCGACGAGGACGACCCCGACGCGCTGGCGATCTACGACTATCTTCAGGCCATCGTGCCCGAGTCCGAACCGCCCGCGGTGCTGGAGGCATTGCGCGGCCGCTCGCGCCTCATGCGGCAATGGCGGGCCTTCCTGTCCGATTACCCGGTGATGCTGTGCCCGGTCTCGGGCGAATTGCCATTTGACGATCTGCGCGACGTGATCAGCCAATCCGAATTCGAAGCGATCATCGCCGCGCAGGCGCTTCAGATCGGCCTGCCCTTCCTCGGGCTTCCGGGACTGAGCGTCGCCACGGGAACGGCACAGGGCCGCCCTGTCGGGGTGCAACTGGTCGCGAACCAGTTCCGCGAGGATATCCTCTTGGACGCCGGGGACATCATCGCCGGAATCGTACCGACAGCACTGTAGGAAACCGTTAGAAAAACTAACGATAACTCTAAGAATTTATTCCTTTTTGTTAGCTGTATTCGGAAATATAACTGGTCGCCGAACCTGAACTCAGCGACGGAGCCCTCTTTTGTCCAAGCCGGAACAGACACTCGACGTTACGGTCTGGCGCGGCACCGCGGCGGGCGGCGAACTTGAAACCCACAAGGTTCCGGCGCACGACAACCAGACCGTTCTGGACGTGGTCAGCTGGATTCAGCACCATTCCGATCCCACCCTGACCTATCGTTTCGCCTGTCGTGTCGGCATGTGCGGCAGTTGTGCGATGATGGTCAACGGCATCCCCCGCTGGACCTGCCGCACCCATGTGGGCAAGGTGGTGGATGAAGGAAAACTGACCATCGAACCGCTGCGCAACCTGCCGGTCATCAAGGACCTGGCCGCCGATATGGACGCGTTTTTCGATAAATGGGTCGCGGCGGAGGGGCTACATCACCCCACCCAGTCCCGGCAGGACCCGATCGAACCGATTGACGCAACCACCCCGGCGCGCAAGCAGGCCAATGCCGGGATCGAATGTATCAATTGCGCGGTCTGCTACGCCGCTTGCGATACGGTGGCGGGCAATCCCGAATATCTCGGCCCCGCCGCCCTACAACGTGCCTGGACCTTACTGAACGACACCAGGGATGGCGCGCGGGCCACCATCCTCGATGCGGTGTCGGGCGCGGGCGGTTGCCATAACTGCCACTCGATGGGCTCCTGCACGCAATATTGCCCGAACGAGCTCGATCCGATGAGCGCCATCGCCGGTGTCAAACGCGAAACGGTGCGCCATGCCCTGCTGAGGCGCAAGGATGCTTGATCTGCGGCTATACATGGCGCAGCGCCTGTCGGCGCTGATCATGGCGCCGCTCGTGCTGGGGCATATCGCGGTGATGATCTATGCCATTCAGGGCGGGCTCAGCGTGGCGGAAATCCTTGGCCGCACCCAGGGATCGGCCTTCTGGTTCGCGTTTTACGGCCTGTTCGTCCTGGCGGTATCGGTACATGCCGCCATCGGCCTGCGGGTGATCGCACATGAATGGGTGGGGCTCCGGGGCATGGCGTTGTCATTGTTCACATGGGCCACCGGCCTTGGCCTCTTTACACTCGGAGCACGCGCCGTCTGGGCCGTGACCTTCGCATGAAAACACCGCCGCGCGCGCACCCCCTCTGGCTGGCCTTCATCCTGCACCGCCTGTCCGGGCTGGCGCTGGCGCTGTTCCTGCCGCTGCATTTCTGGACCCTGTCCAGGGCCATCACCGCGCCCGACAGTCTGGACAGCTTCTTTGCGCTGACCGAACTGCCCATGGTCAAACTGGCCGAATTCGGGCTGGTCTTTCTGCTGGCGGTCCACCTGTTCGGCGGGCTGCGCCTTCTGGCGCTGGAGTTCCTGCCCTGGAGCAACAGCCAGAAAACGCTGGCCGCCGCCGCCGTGGGCGTTGCGGTTCTGGTGTCCGGCTCCTTTTTCCTGAATGCGATCTGACCCATGCGCCCTGACATTGACCATCACGACACCGATATCCTGATCCTCGGCACCGGGGGCGCGGGCCTGTTCGCCGCGCTGCACGCGCAACAGGCCGCGCCCGAGGGGACGAAAATCACCATCGCCGTGAAGGGGCTGATCGGGAAATGCGGCTGCACCCGCATGGTTCAGGGCGGCTATAACGTCGCTCTTGGCGGCGGCGATACGGTCGAGCGGCACTTCATGGACACGATCAACGGCGGCAAGTGGCTTCCCAATCAGGACATGGCCTGGCGGCTGTGTGAGCAGGCCGTGATCCGCATTCACGAGCTGGAAAACGAGATTGGCTGCTTCTTCGACCGCAACCCCGACGGCACCCTGCACCAAAAGGCCTTTGCCGGGCAGACTGCCGATCGCACCGTGCACAAGGGCGACCTGACCGGCATCGAAATCATCAACCGCCTGATGGAACAGGTCCTCTCGCGCCCCGTCGAGAAATTGCAGGAACACCGCGCCATCGGCCTGATCCCCACTCGCGACGGCAGCGCGCTGGCTGGCGTGCTGATGATCGACATGCGCACCGGGCGCTTCCGCTTCGTGCGGGCCAAGACCGTGCTGATGGCCACCGGCGGCGGCCCGACCATGTACAAGTATCACACGCCCTCGGGCGACAAGACGATGGACGGGCTTGCCATGGCGCTGCGCGCGGACCTGCCGTTGCGCGACATGGAAATGGTACAGTTTCACCCCACCGGCCTTCTGGCGGGCGATCATACAAGGATGACCGGCACGGTTCTGGAAGAAGGGCTGCGCGGGGCTGGCGGGCATCTTCTGAACGGGTCCGGCAATCGCTTCATGTTCGATTACGACGGCAAGGGCGAACGCGCCACGCGCGACGTGGTCAGCCGTGGCATTTACGAGGAAATGCGCAAAAGCAACACCTCGGAAAACGGTGGGGTCTACATCTCGATGGGGCATCTCGGCCCGGACTTCGTGACCGAGAAATTCAAAGGCATGGTCAAACGCTGCGCCGATTGCGGTTTCGATCTGGCCGGTGGCCGGGTCGAGGTGGTGCCGACCGCGCATTACTTCATGGGTGGCGTTGTGGTCGATGTGGATACCCGCACCGCGCTCGAAGGGCTTTACGTGGCGGGCGAGGATGCCGGCGGCGCGCATGGCTCGAACCGGCTGGGCGGAAATGGCGTGGCCAATTCCACCGTCTATGGCGGTGCTGTCAGACTAATGCGACACGGTCTCCGCAAGGGCAGGCAAGCTGACCCGTCAGGCCGCGAAAAGGCCGCGCCACTCGGCGAGGGCGGCGGCACGGTTCTGCTTGAAGATCGAGCGCGAGGAGAGGCTACGTTCCTGGTTGAAGTGGTTGTGAACCGAGGCGTGGACGGAGGCAAATTTCTGCAGACATCGCATTTGCCGGAAGCGCTGCATCGCCCGTTCCCGCCTTCGGAATGGCAGATGTGAATTCTCCGCGCGGTTGTTCATCCACCGCCCCATCTCGCGATCGTCACCCCGCCCCATATCCTTCAGGGCGGCACCGTAGCTGCGGAGACGATCGGTCACCACGTCCCGGGGTCGACCATGCCGCTTCATCGATTTCCTGAGGAACTTCAACGCCGCAGCCTTGTCCCGTGTGACCGTGACAAAGCTCTCCAGCACCTCCCCCTCATGATCAATGGCCCGCCACAGATAGTGCTGCTTGCCGTTGATCTTCACGAACATCTCGTCCAGATGCCAGCGCCACTGGCTCGATCGCATGCTCTGCACCCGGCGCTTCCGGATCTCGGCCGCGAATATCGGCCCGAACCTGTTCCACCAGTACCGGACTGTCTCGTGGCTCACCTCAACACCCCGCTCGTGCAACAGGTCCTCCACGTTCCGGAGCGACAGGGGGAAGCGAATATACAGCATCACCGTGAGGCGGATGATCTCGGGTGACGTCTTGAAATATCGGAACGGGCTGCGCTTCTGGGTCATCCCTGCAGACTACGCGCACGCCCTGCCCCGCTCAAGCTGGGTTCCTCTGACACATCCCCCTGCCCGCCTCAAGCCAAGTTCCTCTGACATGACCCCTGAGCCTATACATTGTCGAATAGTGCGGAAAGTTTTGTGCTGTTCTGCGAGTGATTAGGATTTGGTTTGCGCGGTGCTGACGGTGCT
>NZ_FRBR01000012.1 GCF_900142665.1 Roseovarius pacificus | reverse complement strand
CGGTTCAGCGCTTTGTCCGCGATCGGAAGCGGGCTGGTGCCGGTTCGGGCGAGGCGTTTATCCCGCTGCACTTTGCGGCAGGTGACGCACTGCAATTTGACTGGAGCGAAGAACGGGTTGTCCTGGGCAGTGCCAAGCAGAAAGTGAAGGTTGCCCATTTTCCGCCTGTGCCACAGCCGCAAGCCCTCTGTCGTGGCCTGTCCCGGCGAAGCCCAGGAGATGGTTCTGGCAGGCGTTGTCTTTCTATGGCGGGGTTCCACGCCGGGTGATCATCGACAGCCCCAAGACTGACCTATGTCTCGCGCTCGAAGGACCGGAGATTCCACTCCCGGTTCCTGGCCTTGATGAACCATTACGTGATGGAGCCGGTTGCCTGCACCCCGGCTGCGGGCTGGGAGAAGGGACAGGTCGAACCGTTCTGCACAGGTTAGTTCACCGAGGAGGCGCACAACCTCATTCTGGTGGGGAACCGGCACCGGCAAACCCCATATCGCCATCGCGCTTGGAACCACCCTGATCAATAACGGCAAGAAGGCGCGCTTCTTCAATGCTGTCGATCTGATCAGCAAGCTCTATGAGAAGATCAGCGCCATCATCATCACCAATCTGGAGCTTGGAGAGTGGGTCTCGGTCTTCGGCGATGCCAAGATGACAACCGCGCCGCTGCATCGTGTCACACATCATTGTGCCATCATCGAAACGGGCAACACATCATACCGGTTCTCCCAAAGCAAACGACCCAGACGGACTCGCTATATGAGAGCGGCCCGACTGGGGGCTTTGCGCCACATAGGGTGGGTCATATTAAACGCTGAAACCGGGTCGCTTTTGAACGTTCATTGACAAGTTCGACATTCATCACGTTGAACCAGATATCCCATGTCCCAAAGAGGCGTTCAACCTTGTCACTTCGAGGCGCGCCTCTTCCCCAATATCAATGAAATCGCCAGATCCGCGACTTTTCGATAGGGCGGGCGCAAGAGGCCCGGCAAATTCCACCTCGCTTGGATGAAAACGCCCTTCGCATGGCTCATGGAGCGGAATCCCTCGATGCCGTGATAGGCGCCCATGCCGCTCGGCCCGACGCCGCCGAACGGCAGATCATCAATCGCCACATGCAGGAGCGTGTTGTTGATGCCGACATTTCCGGAAGTCGTCCGCTTCAACAGCTTCGCGCAGTCGGCGTTACGCTCCCCAAAATAGTAGAGCGCCAGTGGCCGAGGGCGCGCGTTGATGTAGGCAATCGCCTCGTCCATGGTTTGGTAGGTCCGCACGGGCAGGATCGGACCGAAAATTTCTTCGGTCATTACCCCCGTGTTGTCGTCCGCACCGATCACCAGCGTCGGCACTATGGTGTACGGTCGTTTCGGGGCTCGATTTGGACCTACACCGATTTCAATGAGCCGCGCCCCGCGCGTCCGGGCGTCATCAAGCAGGCGGTGCAGACGCTCGAAGTGCCGCTCATTGATGATCGACGCATAGTCCCTGTTATCGGGACCGCCCGGATACAGGTGTGCAGCAGCGTCACTGAAAGCTGCAATGAAAGCATCGAGGTCGTTTGCATGAACCAGCGCATAGTCCGGCGCGACGCAGGTCTGGCCTCCGTTTGCAAGCTTGCCGAAAGCTACACTTGAGACTGTCTGTCGGTTCACGGCTCCTCGCGCGATAACCGCAGGGCTTTTGCCTCCGAGTTCAAGCGTGAGGGGAACCAGATTCTCGCTCGCGGCCCGCATCACCTTGCGCCCGACCTGCGTGCTGCCCGTGAAGAGGATGTGATCGAACGCCAGTTCGCTGAAGGCCGCGCCGACTTCAGCGCCGCCCAGGACCACCGCAACATCCTCCGGTGCAAACACGGCGGCGAGCATCCGGCCGATGACCTCGCCGGTTCGCGGCGTCAGTTCGGACGGCTTGATCATGGCGCGATTGCCTGCGGCCAGTGCCGTTATCAGGGGCACCATGACGAGGGAGAACGGATAGTTCCAGGGCGCCATGATGCCGATCACGCCCTTGGGCTGAAGTTCGACATAGGCGCGTCCGAACCGATAGGGCAACGCCACATGCCTGCGTTCCGGTTTCATGAAACGGCGCAGCTTCTTGCGGTAATAGTCGATCGCCTGTATTACCGGGACGACCTCCATGATCTCGGTCTCGTAGCGCGAGCGACTGCCGAAATCCGCGTTGATCGCGTCCGCCAGTTCACTCCGCTGCGCCAGCACCGCAGCGCGCAATCGTGCAAGATTGTCCTTGCGTTGGCGCGCGTCCGGCGGCCCGTTGGCCAAAAAGGCAGCTCGCTGTCGATCGAGAATGGCTGATAGCTCGTGCTGTCCCGCAAAGCTCTCGAAATTGCCGGGGCGGTCCGCGGGAAGCGGATCAGTCTTTGCGCTCATTTGCGAATGAACCTCAAAAGGTCTGCGTTCACGACATCGGCATTGACCGTCAGCATTCCGTGCGAAAAACCGGGATAGATGATCAGCTCGCTGTTCTGCAGCAGCTTGTCCTGCATGATGGCCGCCGCCTTGTAAGGCACGACCTGGTCGTCATCGCCCTGCATGACCAGCGTCGGCACGGTGATCGCCTTCAAATCCTCGGCCTGGTCGGTTTCCGAGAAAGCCTTGATGCCTTCGTAATGCGCTTTGGCGCTGCCCATCATGCCCTGACGCCACCAGTTATTGATCACCCCTTCGGATGGCTCCGCCCCGGCGCGGTTGTAACCGTAGAAAGGCCCGGACGGCACATCGAGGAAGAACTGCGAGCGGTTGGCGGCAAGCGCGGCGCGAAATCCGTCGAACACTTCGACAGGGGTGCCTTCGGGATTGGCGTCGGTCTTCACCATCAGCGGCGGGACAGCACTGACCAGTACCGCCTTGACGACGCGCCCCTGAGGCTGGCCGTGCCGGGCGACGTAGCGCGCAACCTGCCCGCCGCCGGTGGAATGGCCGATGTGAATGGCGTTCCTGAGATCGAGATGCTCGACCACGGCCGAAGCATCGGCGGCATAGTGGTCCATGTCGTGGCCCTCGCTCACCTGCGCCGAACGGCCATGGCCGCGCCGGTCATGGGCGATGACACGGAAGCCCTCGTTCAGGAAGAACAGCATCTGGTTGTCCCAATCATCTGCACTGAGCGGCCAGCCATGGTGAAAATGGATGGGCTGCGCGTCCTTCGGGCCCCAGTCCTTGTAGAAAATCTCGACGCCGTCCTTTGTCGTTACGAAAGCCATGATGTGTTCTCCTTGATTGGGGGTTGTCGTTGTCGATGCAATGGTCAGCTTGCTTGAAACCGCCCCAGCGGGCGCGGCAGGTAGAGGACCATCTGGGCGTCCTTGACGACATCGAGCCTCAGGATCTTACCGACGCCCAGACCACGCAGAAGCTGGCTGATCGGACCATCGGCGAACGCCAGCTCGACACCCTTCGGGAATGTCGTCTGCGCAAGCTCAAGCGGATTGGAGACAAACTGGGTCTGAAGCCATTTGCCGTCCACCAGTCCGATCGACGTGTTTGTCGACAGGCTCGACTGCGAAGGTATCCGCCGCAGCTTGGGCACTGGCGCGGTCAGGCTGACATCCGGGCGCCCGTCTGTTGTCGCGATATGGGCACTGACACCGCCGGATGAGATATCGAGCTCGATCTTTGTCAGCCATTTCGGCAACTGGTAGCCATAGACACCGCGCACGCGCGCGATCTCCGTGTCGACCGGCAAGGCCAGAACGTGCGCGTGGAAGCTCTTGCGCTTCAATGAATCCAGCAGTTCCAGGGAATGCGGACCGCGCGCGTCCGGTCGGCGAACCACCACGGCAACGGATACCTCGTTATACGGATCGTTGTCACAGAGGGCGTAAGAGAAGAACGTCAGAGCTACAAGCCCGTAGCCGGGCAGGACCCGCAACGGCTCGAGTTCCCGCGGCAGGATGGCCCGCAGCTTCTTCATCGGGGCGAGCATCAAGGCCTGCACGTTGCTGGTCCGATAGTAGAAGTTGGGCGCCCATGTCGGCCCGATCCGGGACTCGACCATGGTTTTCGGGATGCGACGGAAGAAGTCGATGTTCCCGGCGGCGGGGTCCTTCGCGACTTCGTCCAGATCGGGGTTCGAGCGATAGCGGTCGTAATAACCGCCCGCGGGTACAAGCACCTTTTGGCCCGCGAACTCGACTTCGACGGTCGCTTTGTCCTTGTCTGATTTCATGATCTCAAGCTCCTTTCAGGGCAGGACGGGCCGATATCCACGCGCGATAGGCCCGGGTGGCGCGCTTGAGGTGCCGCTGCGAGACGATCAACGCCCAGATCGGGGAAATGTTCGGCGACGTGCGGCGACGATGGCTGAGGCGTCCCAACTGATAGCGGACCGCCGCCATGTGCGCGGCCGACGCGACCGGCTTGTTCTTCCAGGGGATCGGCTTCAGCGTGGGCGCCACGTCCTTCCCGGCCCGCCACTTGTTTGGCAGGTTCGGATCAATAGCCAAAGCCGTCGCGATACCCGCCATGGCAACACCGCTGTCCACTACCTGTTCGGCCACGGCATGGCGGCGAATACCGCCCGTCACCATCAGCGGCATTGGCGCAACCTCGGCAATTTCTCGCGCGAATTCAAGAAAATAGGCTTCACGAGCCAGAGTGCGTTCATCGCGCGCCGCACCCATCATCGCCGGCGCTTCGTAGCTGCCGCCTGACAGCTCGACCAGATCAACACCAAGCGGCGCGAGCATCTCCACGACCGCGCGCGCATCCTCGGGCGAAAAGCCGCCGCGCTGGAAGTCGGCGGAGTTGAGCTTGACCGCCACGGCGAAGTCCGGCGCACCCGCGGCGCGGATACCGCTCACGATTTCGAGCAGCAGCCGTGCGCGATTCTCGAGACTGCCGCCCCAGCGATCGGTGCGCCGGTTCGACAGCGGCGAGAGGAACTGGCTCAGCAGATAGCCATGCGCGGCGTGAACCTCGACACCGTCGAAACCCGCGCGCTCAGCCAGCATCGCCGTGGCAACGAAGCGCCGCGTGACGTCTTCGATATCGGCTTCGGTCATTTCGCGCGGCATCGGAAACCGCTTCGACTGTGCCCCGAGGTCGAGCGGAATGGGCGACGGCGCCAGCGTCTCCTGCCCCATACCGGCCGGCATCTGCCGTCCGGGGTGGTTGATCTGCATCCACACCTTGCCACCGCCTGATCGCGCGACGTCCGCCCAGTCACGGAAACGATCGAGCAGCCGATCATCTTCCAGCACCACGCCCGCGGGGCCGGTCATGGCACGCGCATCGACCATCACGTTACCGGTGATGATCAGCCCGGTGCCGCCCTGTGCCCAGGCACGGTAGAGTTCGATCAGTTCTGACGAGGGGCCATGGTCGACATCGGCCATGTTCTCTTCCATCACCGCCTTGGCGATGCGGTTGGGAATCTCCTTGCCGTTGGGCAGGGTGAGCGGGGAAAACAGGGTCATCGGACATCTCCGGATTCTTCGATTTGACCCACCATAACCTTTAAGCTAAGTTTAGGGTCAAGCGGGAAATCGAGGCATTCGGTCAAGGGGATCGGCGGACATGAAGATAGGTGAGCTTGCCAAGCGCAGCGGACAGACGCAGTCGCGCATACGCTTCTACGAGCGGATCGGGCTGCTCAAGTTGGTCGACAGGCGCTCCAACGGATACCGAACGTATCCGCCCGAGGCACTGGTGGTCCTCAACCTGATCGACACCGCGCAGAGTGCAGGCTTCACTCTCGACGAAATACGACAGATGGTTCCGTCCGACCTCGATGAGTGGAAGCACGACGGCCTGCTCGATGCGCTGCGCGCCAAGGTGGCCGAAATCGCCGCACTCGAAGCGAAGCTGAAAAACAGCAAGGCGCAGATCAAGCGCCTGATTGCCGAGATCGAAGCCAAACCCGACGACATGGACTGCAAGGACAACGCACGCCGCATCATGGCGAACATGCTAGTGGAAACAACCCGCTGACCGGTGTCAGAGCAAGGCGGCGATCTGCTTCGCCGTCGCCTTGGCCGAGCCGGGATTCTCCGAAGTCTTGAGCTTCGCCTTCCGAATATATGATCCGCGTCCTGTGAAACGCCCTACACACGCATTCTCGCACCCATCGGTAGGACAGCCTGGCTCGGCGACCGGGTCGAGGTAGGAGGAGATCCTGCGCAGTTCTTCCCAGATGGCGTGGTTGCTTTTGATCGGCGCGGATTTCCGGCAAGTCTTGCAGAGCAGCTTCTGTCGGCCGTATTCCCGTCATCTCCATTCGCTCGGTAGTTATCCCGGCGTGAGGTTCCGTCTTTTCTAGGGCGGCCCTGATCGACCTGCGAGAGCGCTTCGACGCCGAAGTTCGGGCATCCGGGCGTCCGGCACACATTCACCTGTAGATCGCCTATGTGCCGGCGGGAGACGAAGGTCGCCGCCAGCATCTCTATATCTTGTGGCGTTCGATTTTCGACCCATTCCGCGGTCACGAAAATATCTTCGCGCGGAGACAAGCTCCGGGCAATGTGCTAACACATTGCCCGGTATCATATTTTAAGAGAACGTTCCAATATAGTTCTTACCGAGACCACTCTAAAGTGAACGGCTGGGCCGCCTCACCGAGTGGCACAATTTCTGCATGGCATAAAGGACAACTTCCCTGCCCTTACCGAGACTGATCCGAATTCGGCTAATACCAGCCGCGTCCGGTTTCCGGCCATCGATATCATACGAATGCCCCCGCGAGGGCGCCACCTCCGGAACCCGGCGGAAGGTTTCGGCGAACACCGCCTGTGATGCGGTCATTTCGCCCGTGCCATGTAAATACGGGCTTTGATCCGGCAAGGTTGACAGGCGTTTTTCCGCTCATGGGGAGTAGGCGATTCGGGCGAATCCGCCGCACTCGTGTAGTGTTCGAATCTGGAGCGACATCATCATGCAGATCAGCGCGATTCTACCAACTGCTTTCCGGAATGCCGACCGCTCATCGGTTGTCGATGCCTATATTGCCCTGCGCCCTAAACAGGCTATCCGAAAGGCCGCCAAGGGCCAGTGCGTCGTACAGGAATCGGGATACGCGGATTACTCCATGTTGCTACTGGACGGCTGGGTTGCCCTTTCCAAGACCATGCCCGAGGGCCGGGCCCAGATCATCGACGTAATGCTGCCGGGCGACTTCGCGCTGATCGGCGCCGAAATCGCCCCCGTCGCAGCCTTCACGGTCGAAGCGCTGACCAATGTCAGCTACATCGCCATACCGCTGGAGCACGTCAACGGCCCCGAGCCGGAACACGCCGCGCTGCGGGGGGTGCTGGCGGCGATGCTGGTGACGACGCAGGCACGTACCTCCGAGCTGTTGCTGCGCATGGGCCGGAGCAGCGGCGCCTGCCGCGTCGCCTATGCACTGCTGGAACTCTATGTCCGGCTGGAGCAGATCGGCATGGCGCAGAACGGTTGCTTTTACCTGCCGATGACCCAGCACAAGCTGGGTGAATTCGCCGGGCTGAGCAACGTACATGTGTGCCGCACCATGCGGCGATTCGAACGCGACGGGCTGATTGGCCATCTCGACAATCACGACATTTCCCTCAACGATCTGGATACCCTGAGCAAGCTCGCGGAAGTCGACCTTGCGCTGTTGCGCGAGGAGATCCTGCTGCGCAGACCGTGATAAATCGTTTCGGGAAATACCGAGGCCATCACACACCGCTTTTGCGTTCGAGCCGACGGCGAGAGGTATCGAAAAGCACTTCAGGATTTTACTGAAACGCAACAGGTTCAGCGCGTTTCGACCACCTCGCCCAGCGTCTGCCCCGCCAGTTCCTCGTCGGCGTCGTTGGCGATGTCACCCAGCGTGATCATACCGGCAACGGCGCCGGTGTCATCAACCACGACCAGTCGCCGGATCTGGAGATTGCCCATGCGATGCGCGGCCTCGCGCACCGTCTGATCTGGACGGCATGTTATGACATCGCGTGTCATAACCGCGGCGATGGGCTCATCCGAAGGGACATTCGGAAACCAGCGCGTCACGATATCCCGGTCGGTGACGATGCCGGTGACCTGCCCCGACTCGCAAATCACTATGGCGCCGATATCGCATTCCTTCATCAAGGCAGCCACGGCCCGAACAGAAGTCGCAGGGCCGACAGTGGTCACGGGGCAACGCATGATGGATTTGACAAGCATCTCCGGGCTCCACATCGGGTGCTGCCTGTCAGCATACCATCGCCTGCTCCACTGGCTTTGCCAGCGGTTAATGCAACCGCAGCAAAACGCATCACGGTTCGGTGCGGGTATCGTCATCGTCCTGCCGCCTGGCGGGCTGCGTCTTCAGCGCCTCGAAGCCGATGATGACATCCAGCAGTTCGGTGGTGACCTCGCTCTGACGCATCTGGCGCATCTCGCCAGCCAGTTCCGCGCGCCGGTCGTCGATCGCGCGTTCGGCCTGCTGCATACGGGCCAGGCGCGCAGCATTCTCGGTGACCAGCGCCTCGGCCGCCGCACCGTAGAGTTCGGCGAAAAGGAAGCTGCGGACAAGCGCCGCCAGAAGCCTGCCGGGCGGCAGGGAAAAATCCGGCAGGCTGCGCGACGCCCAGGGGCGCTGCGCCAGCGCCCCGGTCATGCCCGGGTCGAGCGGCAGCAGCCTGCGCGTCATGGGCGCCTGCCGGCCATGCTCGGCCCGCCGCATGAACACCAGCGACACGGTCATCCCCGCAGCCCCCTGCGCGCCCCGGATGTCGTCGAGCAGGGTGATCAGGCGCCCGGCCAGCCGGCCCAGCCCGTCGACATTCGCCGGCGGCAAAAGCACGGTTTCTGACGCGATACCCTGCCCCGCCAACGCGTCATCCATCTGCGCGCCGATACAGATCACCCGCGCCGGGGGATCGCCGGTGCCGCGCAGAACCTCGTCGGCCAGCACCTCGTTGTAGTTGCCGCACAGCCCGTGATCGGAACCAAAGGCAATCGTGATCCGGAGATCGCCGGCATCGGAGACTGCCGGCAGCGCCCCATGCGCGGCAATGAAGGCATGCAGCCCGTCGAGGACCGTGGCGCGATACGCCCCGATGGCGCGCGCGGCCTGTTCATAGGGGGCGGCGTTGATCGCCGACATCGCCTTCATCGTGCGCACGATGCCACGGATACTGCTCATGGTGTCGGTGCGGCGTCTGAGGCGTTCAAGCGTCTGCGTCATCGCCGTCTCCTTCCGCCGGGCCGATGGCGTGGCGCGCCTTGGCCAGCACGGTGGCGCGCAGCTCGTCGGTCAGCGGCTCGTCGGCCGCGATACATGCCGCAAGCCCGCCGTCATCCTCGGTGATGGCCTGGCGGACCCGTGTCATCGCGCGCAGCGCCCGAGCCTCGTCCAGCCCGTCCAGCAGGCCCTCCATCGCAGCCAACAGGATGGCGAGCTGTTCGGCGGCCGGCATCGGATCGCGCTCGGGCTGGCGCAGCGCGATGCGCATTGCTGCCCCACGGGCCAACCGCGCCCGCGTATCCTCGTCCAGCCGCGTGCCAAAGCGGGCGAAATCCTCCAACTCCTCGAATTGCGAAAGCGTGACACGCAGGTTGCCCGCAACCTCACGAAAGGCCCGCGCCTGCGCCTTACCGCCAACACGGCTGACCGACACCCCCAGGTCGACCGCCGGGAACTGGTTGCGCCGGACAAGCCGCGGCGAAAGGTAGATCTGCCCGTCGGTGATCGAGATCAGGTTGGTCGGGATATAGGCCGACAGGTTCTCGGCCTGTGTCTCGACCACCGGCAGCGCAGTGATCGAACCGCGCCCCTCGCCGAACTGGCCTGCGCGTTCCAGCAGCCGGGCGTGGATAAAGAAGATGTCGCCGGGAAATGCCTCGCGCCCCGGCGGGCGGCGCAGAAGCAGCGACAGCTCACGATAGGCGCGGGCGTGATGGGTCAGGTCGTCCAGCACCAGCAGCACGTCATGCCCCTTGGCGGCAAAGCTCTCCGCCATCGACATCGCGGCATAGGGCGCAATGTGGACGAGGCCGGGTACATCCTCGTCGCCCGCCGCCATGATGACCGTGCGCGCCATCATGCCGCCCTCACGGACCGCGCCGACGACCTTGGCGACCGCGTCGCCTCTCTGGCCAATGGCGCAATAGACGCAATGCACCCCGGTATCGCGCTGGTTGAGGATCGCATCGACCGCGATCGAAGTCTTGCCGGTCTGCCGATCGCCGATGATCAGCTCGCGCTGGCCCATCCCCACGGGCACCGCCGCATCCACCGCCCTGATCCCGGTGGCCAGCGGCCGCGACACCGCCCGCCGGTCGAGTATCCCTGGCGCCGGGCTTTCGATGGGCCGGTCATGAGGCGGATCGAGCGGCCCCTGTCCGTCGCGCGGCCGACCGGTCGCGTCGACGACCCGCCCCAGAAGCGCCGGGCCGACCGGCACGCCGATCACCCGGTGGGTGCGACGCACGCTTTCTCCGGGGGAAACCTTTTCGGTGGGGCCCAGCAGGACGACGCCCAGTCGCCCGGGCTCCAGATCGAACACGATGCCACGCACGCCAGATGCGAATGCCAGCACCTCGTCGGCCAGCGCCGAGGTCAGCCCTGTGACAATGGCGACACCGTCGGCCACTTCCTTCACCCGACCCATCTCGCTTACGCGCGGGGGCGGGGACGGGCTGTCCAAAAGCCTTTGGATCAGCCCGGCCACACTGGTTTCGGGGATGCTGTCAGCCGACATCACGGGATTCCCCGCCCGGCGCACCGTTCATCGACTCGTCCAGCATCGCTTCGAGGTCTTCTAGGTAGTCGCCGATCGTCCAGTCCACCTGCACGCTGCCCAGTGTCAGGCTCAGCCCCGGCGACCGCGCGGGATCGGTCTCGAAACTCAGGACGGCGCCGGGCGCCACCGCATCCAGCGCGTCGCGCAGACGGGCGCGGGCCTCCTCGGGCAGCGGATCGCGGGTCAGCGCCACCGCCTGCTTCGCGCTGCCACGCAGCCTGTCGGCCACCTCTGGCAAGCGCGCAGCGGCACGGGCCACGATGCGCCGTTCAAGCGTTTCATCCGCCAGGTCGGTCAGCGCCTTGCGCGTGAGCGACAAAAGCGCCTCGGCCGCCGATTTCTGCAGCTCGGCGCGAAAGGCGCGGGCATCCTCGGTGCGCTGCACCGCGCGCTCGGCCTGTTCGTGGTCCATCTGCCTGCGAGCCTCGGTCAGCATCTCGTGGCGTTCCTTCTCGGCCTCCTGCCGCGCCGCCTCCAGCGTTTCGGCACGGCTGGCCTGCAAGGCCTCGATCCGCTCCTCGTACTCGGCCTTCTGCTGTTGCGCCGCTGCCTCAATCTGCGCCGCCTCGCCCATGCGCGCGGTGATCTCGGCCTCGCGCGCGTCGATCCCGTCGAGGATGGGCCGGTACAGGAACCGCTTGAGCAGCCAGACGAGGACCAGGAAATTGACGATCTGCGCGCCGACCGTGATCCAGTCGATCGACACGGCGTCAGCCCCCTGCCCCTTGCGTCGCCGCTTCGAGCGCAGCGTTCCAGAACGGGTTGGCGAAGATCAGGATCATGGCGACGACGAAACAGTAGATCGCCGTCGATTCGATCATGGCAAGGCTGACGAACAGCGTCCGCGACAGGGTCGGGGCGGCATCGGGCTGCTGTGCGATGGCGCTGAGCGCGGTCGCGGCGGCGCGCCCTTCGCCCAGGGCAGGCCCCAGGGCGCCGAAGGACACGGTTAGCCCGGCGGTGAAGATCGAGATGAAGGCGATGATGGAGAGGTCGCTCATGACATGTCCTTTTTGTCCTGGTGGGCATCGGGTGCAGCCGTGGCCGTGGCAATGTAGACGGTTGCAAGGATGGCGAAAATATAGGCCTGGATGACGCCGGTCAGCAGGCCCAGCATATCCATGACGACCGGAAAGAAGAACGGCGCGATGGACAGCAGGATGGCGGCGATCACGGCACCGCTCATGATGTTGCCGTAAAGCCGGATGGCCAGCGATATGCCGCGCGACACCTCGCTTATGACGTTGAAGGGCAGCATGACGACCGAAGGCTCGACATAGGTTTTCAGATAACCGCCAAGGCCGCGGCTGCCGATCCCGAAGACCGGCACAGCCACCAGAACCGAGATCGCCAGCGCCGCCGTTGTCGACAGCGACGCGGTCGGCGTGTCGAAGCCGGGCACCACCGTCAGCAGGTTCGCGGTCACGATGAACAGGAACAGCGTGCCCACGAAATAGAGGATGCGCGGATCGCGCCGCTGCGTCACCTCGGAAATCTGGCCGACGATCCCGCCCACCATGACCTCGAGCGCGGTGCGCCAGCGGTTCGGCGGCACGTCCGGGCGCAGGTTGCGGGTGATCAGGGCCGACACCCCGGTAAGCAGCGCCATGATGATCCAGGTGTTGACGATCGTGGCATTCAGCCCGATGCCGAAGACGGTAACGAGGATCGTGTCGTCGGGCGTCAGTTGCATGACGGCGCCCCGCGCGCATCTGCAGAACGCACCACCGCCAGAACCAGCGTTCGCATCATGACAAAGCCCAGCGCGAACCCGGCCAGCGCCTGCGCCCCCAGCCCCGCGATCCACCAGCCCAGCCCGAGCACCGCGGCAATGCGCAGCGCGGCGCTGAGAAACAGCATCGGCGCGGGCCGCGCCCGGCGCAGGGCAAGCCGGATGCCGGCCGCCAGACCGGCCAGGAACAGGCCCGCCGCCGCGGCCCCGGCCAGCAGGCCGGGCACCAGCAATGTCCAGTCAAGAACGATCATTTCCATCTCCTTCCTTTCGAATCCAGCCCCAGGCGATGAACGCACCCAGGACCACACCACCAAGCAAAAGCGCCAGCGTCCAGGAAAACGCCTGCGGCACCACCCGGTCCAGCCACAACCCCAGCAGTGCACCGCCCACCGTCGGCACGGCGACGGACCATCCGATCATACCGAACGTGCCGAAGCCGCGCAGCGGGCTGGGGCCGGGATTGTCGCGCGCCGCCTTCATCCGGCCTGCACGACGGCCGATCTCGCTGGCGGAACGGTCGTCCTCGTCGCTCATGGCGGCATCTTTCTCAGGCTGGCAAAGCGACGCACCATGTCGGCCTCGAGCCGCGAAAGCGCGGCGCGCGCCACGCGTTCCTCATCCTCGAGTCGGGCAAAACTGCTGGCCACGCGGTCGCGCAGGCTGTCGAGATCGGCACTTTCGATCCCGCGCCGCGCGGCGATCTCCACGGTATGCCCCTTCTTGACCAGCAGCCCCTCGTCGATGCCGAAGAACCGCTCCCGCCCGTCCGGCTGCGTCAACAGGACGACCGAGGGCACAAGGGCCGTGACGAAATCGACATGGTTGGGCAGAATGCCAAAGGCGCCATCCTCGGCCTCGGCCCGCAGGCGCGCGGCAGCACCTTCGAACAGCAACTTCGAGGGCAGGCGCAGATAGACCTGCATATCGGGCGCCATGCTCATGCCGTGACCTCCGCAAGCTCTTTCAGTCCGCCGATCATGTAATAGGCGCTTTCGGGGCGGTCGAAGCGGGTCTCAGAGAGGATCGCCTCGCAGCCATCCAGCGTTTCGGCGATAGGAACCAGCCTGCCCGTCGTCCCGGCCGCGGCACCGACGGTAAAGAAGGGCTGGGTCAGGAACCGCTCCAGCCGCCGGGCGCGGGCGACGACGGCGCGGTCATGCGCCGACAGTTCCTCGATCCCCAGCATGGCGATGATGTCGCGCAGATCCTCGTATTCCGCGAGCGTCCGGCGCACCGCGCGGGCGATGTCGTAATGGCGCTGCCCCACCACGTTCGGCGTCAGCATGACCGAGGCCGAGGCCAGCGGATCGACCGCCGGGTACAGCCCCTCGCTCGCACGCTTGCGCGACAGCACGACCGAGGCCGAGAGATGCGAAAAGATATGCGCCGCCGCAGGGTCGGTAAAATCGTCGGCCGGAACATAGACCGCCTGGATCGAGGTGATCGCGCCCCTGCGGGTCGAGGCGATGCGCTCCTCCAGCTCCGCCAGTTCGGTCGCCAGCGTCGGCTGGTATCCCACGCGGCTGGGCATCCGGCCCAGCAGCCCGGACAGTTCTGACCCCGCCTGCACGAAGCGGAAGATGTTGTCGATCAGCACCAGCACGTCCTGCCCGCGCGTATCGCGGAAATACTCGGCCATCGTCAGGGCGGACTTGCCGACGAGAAATCGCACGCCCGGCGCCTCGTTCATCTGGCCGAACAGCATCACCATCCTGTCGCGCACGCCCGCCTCGCCCATCTCGCGCCAGAGTTCCTCGGCCTCGCGCGAGCGTTCGCCGATGCCGCAGAACAGGCTGACGCCGTGGTGATGCTCGACCGTATTGTGGATCAGTTCGCTCAGCAGAACCGTCTTGCCCACGCCCGCGCCGCCGAAAAGCCCGGTCTTGCCGCCGCGCTCGATGGGCGAAAGCAGGTCGATCGCCTTGATCCCGGTCTCAAGCACACTGGCGCGCAGCACCCGGTCGGACAGATGCGGGGGTGCCGCGTGAATCTGGCGGTGGTCCTCGGCCTCGGGCGCGGGCAGGCCATCGAGGGGCGCGCCGAACATGTCGAGCATCCGGCCAAGCACCGCCTCGCCCACCGGAACCATGATTTCGGCGCCGGTATCGGTAACCGGGGTGCCCAGCGCCAGCCCGCCGACACTGCCCAGCGCGATGCAGCGCACGGTGCCGTCGCCCACCACCGAGGCGACCTCCATTGGCACACCGCCGGCAAGGACAAGGCTGTCGATGCGCGGAACGTGGCCGGCAAAGGCCACGTCCACGATCCCGCCGCGGATCGCAACGATCGACCCGCTGGCCTGCCCGGCATCCGGGGCGTCCGTATCCGGCGCTACGTCCTGCATGGGCGATCCACTGAGCGACGTGTCTCCGTCATGTCGCGGCCATGCCCCCATCCACCGGGTATTGCGCGCCGGTGATGAAGGCCGAGTCGTCGGAGGCGAGGAAAAGGACGAGATTGGCGATATCGGCACTTTCGCCATAGCGCCCCAGCGGAATGGTCGTGGTCAACTGGTCCTTTACCTCGGTCCCGTGGCCGGGGCTGAACCCCTCTTCGAGCGAGCGCATCATGCGGGTGTTCACCGGCGAGGGATGGACCGAGTTGACCCGCACGTTGGCTCGCGCCGCTTCGATTGCCGCGGCGCGCGTCAGGCCCACCACGGCGTGTTTCGAGGTGATATAGGGGGCAAGATCGGGGCTGCCCTTCAGTCCGGCGATCGAGGACGTGTTGATGATGCTGCCCGATTTCTGTTCCATCATCACCGGCAGCACGTTCTGGAGTCCAAGGAAGGGACCGCGCACGTTGACGGCGATGACGCGGTCGAAATCCTCGATCTTCTGCTCGACCAGCGGGGCAACCTTGCCCTCGATCCCGGCATTGTTGAAGAAGATGTCGATGCGGCCGAAACGCTCCACGGTCTCGCGGACGTAGCGCGCGGCATCCTCGGGGGAGGACACGTCGGCGGCCACGGTCAGCACATCGGCCTTGTCCCCAAGGCTTTCGGCGGCCTTGTTCAAATCCTCTTCGCGCAGGTCGACAAGCGCCACGCGCGCGCCCTCCTTCAAGAAAAGCCTTGCGGTTTCAAGGCCAATCCCGGCGGCCCCTCCGGTGATAAGTGCGATCTTGTCCTTCAGGCGTGGCATGGTCTTTCCTTTCCTCAACGGGCGTCGGCGGTTACGCGGGTGCCGGCGCGATTGTCCAGTATATCGGTGGCCTGGTCCAGCCGCCCGATCCCGGCCATCCCATCCCGACTGGCGAAATCCGCCGCCGCCGTGACCTTGGGCCCCATGGAGCCGGCGGGCAAATCCAGCGCGCGGGCCTCTTCGGGGGTCAGCACCCCGATTGCCGCCTCGTCCTCGGTGCCGAAACCGCGATAGACCGCATCGACATCCGTCAGCAGCAGCAGGGCGTCGGCCCCCAGTTCCCGCGCCAGAAGGGCGCTGGCCGCGTCCTTGTCGATCACCGCCTCGATGCCGGTCAGGCTGCCATCGGCCCGGCGCAGCACGGGAATGCCGCCGCCGCCGGTGCAGATCACGATCACCCCCTGGTCCAGTAAAAGCCGCAACACGCGGATATCGGGGATCTCCTGCGGCGCAGGCGAGGGCACGACGCGCCGCCACTTGTCGCCATCCTGCGCGATGGTCCAGCCGGCGGCCCGCGCGCGGGCCTCGGCCTCGTCGCGGTCATAAACCGGACCGATGAACTTCGTCGGCTTGCGGAAGGCCGGGTCGCGCCCATCCACGATGACCTGCGTCAGCAGCGTGGCGACCGGGTGCGCGTGATCCAGCGCATTCTCCAGCTCCTGTTCGATCATGTAGCCGATCATGCCGCCGGTCTCGGCCCCCAGCACGTCCAGCGGATAGGCCTCGTCGGGCTTGTAGGCGGCACCCTGAAGCGCCAGCAGCCCCACCTGCGGGCCGTTCCCGTGGGTGACGACCAGCCGGTGCCCCGCCCGGACGATGCGGGCCAGCGCGTCGGCCGCATGGCGGACATTGGCGCGCTGATTTTCGGCGGTCAGGGGATCGCCCCGTTTCAGCAGCGCATTTCCGCCAAGCGCGGCCACGACAAGCATCCTCAGCCCCCCAGCGTGGCGACAAGAACCGCCTTGATCGTGTGCATCCGGTTCTCGGCCTGGTCGAAGACGATCGAGGCGGGGCTTTCAAACACCTCTTCGGTCACCTCCATCGCGTCGAGGCCGAACTGTTCCTTTATCTCCCTGCCGACGGCGGTATCGGCATTATGGAAGGCGGGCAGGCAATGCATGAACTTCGTGCGCGGATTGCCGGTCTTTGCCATGACCTGCGCCGTCACCTGGTAGGGTTTGAGAAGGTCAATGCGCCCGGCCCATTTCTCCTTTCCCTCGCCCATCGACACCCAGACATCGGTATAGATGAAATCGACACTCTCCACGGCCTCCTCCACGTCCTGCGTCAGGGTGATCCGCGCGCCGGTTTCCGCCGCGATCTCCTGCGCCTCGGCGCGGATTTCCGCCTTTGGCCACAGGCTTTCCGGCGCGCAAAGCCGCACGTCCATGCCCATTTTGGCACCGCCGACAAGCAGGCTGTCGCCCATGTTGTTGCCTGCATCCCCCATGAAGCAATAAGCGACCTCGCGCAGGGGTTTTTCCGAATGTTCCTGCATGGTCAGGAAATCGGCAAGGATCTGGGTCGGATGGAACTCGTCCGTCAGCCCATTATAGACTGGCACGCCAGACCATTCGGCCAGAGTCTGCACCACCTCCTGCCCGAAGCCGCGATACTCGATCGCGTCATAGACGCGGCCCAGCACGCGGGCGGTGTCCTTGACAGTCTCCTTATGGCCCATGTGGTTGCCCGAGGGGCCCAGATAGGTGACGGTCGCGCCCTGATCGTGGGCCGCAACCTCGAATCCGACGCGGGTGCGGGTGCTGTCCTTTTCGAAGATCAGCGCGATTTCCTTGCCCCTGAGCATGGGCACCTCGGTGCCGGCATACTTGGCGGCCTTCAGGTCGGCGGCGAGCTTCAGCAGAAAGGCGATTTCCTGCGGGGTGAAATCGCGCAGGGTCAGGAAATGACGGTTTTTCAGATTGTAAGCCATACGGTACCTCCTCAGACCGGGTCGCGGATCGTGGGGCAGGACATGCAGCGGCTGCCGCCGCGCCCGCGCCCCAGCTCGGCGCCGGGCAATTCGATCACCTCGATACCCTCGGCGCGAAGCGCAGCGTTGGTGTCGTCGTTGCGGTCATAGCCCATGACCAGCCCGGGGCGCAGCGCCAGCACGTTGTTGCCGTCGTTCCACTGTTCGCGCGATTGTTCGAATGGATCGCTGCCGCCGGTGGCCACGATATTCAGCCGTTTGAATCCCATCGCTTCGGCCACGACATCGAACATCGGACGGGGATCGTGACGCATGTCGAGTGGCCTGCCTCCCTCGCCCGGATGCAGGTCATAGCAGGTCATCTCGTCGGCGACCTCCTTGAAACTGGTCACGATATCGCCGCCGCAGAAGGTAAAGACCGTATCGAGATGCATGGCCGACCGCGCCTTGGGCATCTGGCAGGCGATGACCCGCTCGGCCCGGCCCTGATCGAACAGCGCCTGCGCCAGCAGCCCCACCGCCTGCGGCGAGGTCCGCTCGCCCATACCGATCAGGACCAGGCCGTTGCCAACCGGCATCTGGTCGCCGCCTTCGAGCGTGGCAAGCCCATGATCGGCCAACGGATCGCCCCAGATCACCTCGGCCCTGCCCGCGAAATTCGGGTGGAAGCGGTAGATCGCCGCGGTGAGCAGGGTTTCCGGGCGCCGCGCCTGCCAATACATCGGGTTCAGCGTGACGCCGCCATATATCCAGGCCGAGTTGTCGCGGGTGAACAGGAAATTCGGCAGCGGCGGCAGGATGAAGCCGTGATGGCCCAGGTAGCTGCCGAACATGCCCGCCGTCTCGAACGGCAGGTCGCCGACCGTCAGCCCACCGATCAGGTAGTCCGACAGCGCCGCCCCCGGCAGGGCATCCATCCAGTCCCGCAGCTCCTGCCGCATCCCGATGCCGACGTGGCTGGCCGATATGCGGTTATCGAGGACCCATTCGCGGGCCTCGGGGATTTCCAGCACCTCGGCCAGCATCGCGCCGGTTTCCAGCACCTCGACACCCTCGCCGCGCATCGCTTCGGCAAAGGCGTCGTGATCCTTCTGCGCCTGCTTGACCCAGAACACGTCGTCGAACAGCAGTTCCTCGCAATTGTCCGGGGTCAGGCGCCGATGCGCCAGCCCGGGGCGGCAGATGATCACCTGCCGCAGCATACCGCTTTCGGAATGGACCCCAAGTTGGTAACCAGTCATGTCGAACCTCTCTCTCAGAACAGCGCACCGACGCTCAGCACGACCGAGATGAACACCAGCAGGATCAACATCAGCGGCCAGATGAAGACGATCCAGCGGTCATACGACACCCGCCCGATGGCAAGCCCACCGATGACCACTGCGAAGGTCGGGTTGATCAGGTTCACCAGCCCGTTCGCCGACTGGTAGGCCGTGACCACCAGATCGCGGCCGACGCCGGCGAAATCGGCAAGCGGCGCCAGGATCGGCATCGACAGCACCGCAAGACCGGACGAGGACGGGACGAAAAAGCTCATGCCGATCTCAATCCAGAACATCAGGTTGATGAAGGCCAGGTCGCCAAGCCCGGCAAGCGACTGTTCGGCGCCGTGCAGGATCGTGTCGGCGATCAGCCCCTGCTCCATGATCACGACGATGCCGCGTGCCAGCCCCACGACCAGCGCAACGCCCAGTAGGTCGCGCGCGCCGTCCACGAAATTGCCGGTCAGTTGCTTTTCGCCCTGCCGCGCCACCACCCCGATGACGATGGCCGCGCCGAAGAACAGCGCGCCCATCCGCGCCATCCACCAGCCCTGGCTGGAAACACCCCAGATCATCACCGCGAAGGTGACGGCAAAGATTACCAGGACGATCTTCTGCGTGCCGCTCAGCACCGCCTCGGTCTTTTCTCCGGTCGCGTCCTTCAGAAAGAATTTCCGGTGCGCTTCGGCCTGTTTCGCCACGACCGAGCGGGCAGGATCGGCCTTGACCCGGTGCGCATAGCGCATGACATAGGCCGCGCAAATCGCCAGCCCGCCCAGCAGGATCACCAGGCGCAGGATCATGCCCTCGGTGAAAGGGATGCTCGCCGCGTTCGAGGCGATGACGGTGGCGAAAGGGTTGATCGTCGAGCCGAGCACGCCGATCCCCGCCCCGACCAGAATGATCGCAACCCCCGTCACCGCGTCATAACCCGCGGCGATCATGACCGGGATCAGGATCGCGTAGAAGGCCAGCGTCTCTTCGGCCATGCCATAGGTCGTGCCCCCCAGCGCGAAAAGGCACATCATGATCGGGATCATCCAGATCTCGTGCCCCTTCATCGCGGACATCGCCGTTTTGATCCCTGTATCGATCGCGCCGGTGGCATTCACCACGCCGAGAAACCCGCCCAGGAACAGGATGAAAAGCGCCACGTCGATCGCGTTCGCCGCATAGCTGTCGGGATCGTAGAACCCCGCAATCGGCGCCAGCATCACGTCAACGAAGCCCTGCGGGTTCGAGTCGACCTGCTGATAGGTGCCGGCGACGGCCACTTCGCGGCCGACCTCCTCGTTCATGGCCCGGTCGTACTGGCCTGCCGGAACGATCCAGGTCAGCGCCGCGACCAGCACGATCAGAAGGAACAGAATCGTGTAGGCCGACGGAAATCGGGACGAAAGCTCTTGCGCCGGATCGGTCGGCGGCGTCGATTGATCGGTCATTGGTATCTCCTTCCGGCATCCTCGCGCACGGCATTACGACGACCGGTCCGGTCACCGCGCTCGGGCGCATTCAACGGCTCAGCGAGCCATGATCTCGATGTTTTCCTGTTTCGGGCCGGGCATATCGACATGACGTTCACGACCGCTGCCGGTTTCGGGCAAATCTATCGGGGGTATCGTTCCGGCAGATCCTGCGGTCCGGTTTTCCTTGTCCTGGTCGGTCATCTGTGGTTCTCCCGCCGAGAATGACAGCCGGGCCCCAGCTCGCGCCGTGTAAAGCCCTGACGTTCCGCAGCTGATCCGATTCCCCCCTTCAATGCATTTACCGCGGTTAATGTGGCGAACCGCCCCGAACCCGCCTGGCACTGGCAGGACAGCGTCACCGTCGCCCGCAGGGCATGGCCGGAATTGAAAGGCAATGGAGGCCATGGGCTTGCTTCGCTGAAGGGCCACCTTAGACTGTCTTTTGACCACCACGACGCCGGCGAAGAGGTCCTGCATGCCGAAGGCGCGAAGTCTCGAATACCAGACAGTAGCGCACCCACCAGAGAGACTTTCGATGTGATTGAGGATTATCCAGAAGCAACGCCTTCACTCTCTGAGGCTGCAAAACCCGGCGGAGCCTCTCCAGAGGCGAATGACCAAGCACAGGCAAGAAAGCTGATCGGCCATACTGTGCTTACACAAGGCAACATCAACAACAATCATTTCTATCTGCGCGATATCTGGTCCGCCTTTCCCGCAGATTGCATAGGCGGCGCGAACGCGTCCACCGCCGCACCCCGCTCGCTCACCGTTCGCTGGGGATCAAGCAACCCGACGGTGACCGATCTGGATGGTAAGAAGAAACTTTTCAGAAAACGCGGGTGGGTGCGCGAATTCTTCACGCAGAATGACGCGCGAGCTGGTGATAAAGTTATGATCCACGCCATTGGAAAGTTTGACTATGAGGTCTCAATCGAACGTGGGAGGTGACGGCCTATACCAGCCATTCATCGCGTCAGGTAACGCCGCGTTGCAACGTCATCGAACCGACCGGTTCCCGCATGAGCCAAGCCAGCTTCCATTTGACCAAAAAGTGTTTCCAGATGTCATGCCAGCTTTGCGGGCTGCGGCAGCGTAACCGTAATCAGGCAAGTCGGACACTCATAAACCTTTGTCTTATAACCGGGTTCATGTCGTCATTCCGACTTCAGTCCAATGGATTTCCACAGCCTGACGGGGAACATGTCCAACAAACGAGGCACGAGCAGCCTCCCGTTTGTGGAGACATGACATGCAAACCACAATTGCCGAAGATGGTGACCCGGCAACCCAACCCCTGTTTGACGCCGCCGTGCTGCATATCGTTCGCAGCTATAAACAGGCCTTTTCCGCCGACAATCGGACACGGCCCTCGCGTCTCGTAATCACAACGACCCGTGCTGGGGACGTGGCCTGCGCCACCAGCATATCCTGCCACTCCGAAGGATTCTTTTCGCAACAATATCTCGACGCCCCCATCAGCCAACTGCTCGCCGGGCGGACCGGCCTGAACGTCCCCTCTGAGGCCATCCTCGAGGTCGGTGGCTTGGCCTGCACCTCGCCCTTCGCGGCCTATCCCACCTTGCGCGCCGTATTCCAATGGGGACGCGAGCGTGGGATCGGCTGGGGCATCTTCACCGCCACAACCGAGGTCCGGCGCCTGATCCAACGCGCGCGGATCACGCCTCTTATGCTTGCCCCCGCCCAAGCCAGCCGGGTGCAGGACCCTGCGCAATGGGGTGATTACTATGACCATGATCCATGGGTCTGCGCCTTTCGCGACCCGGTTCAAGCGACGGACGCCCCGATACCCACAGCCGAGACGGCCTGATGACCGACCGTGTTTTCAGCTCCCTTTCGCGGCATGCGTCTCAGAACCCGGAGAAAATCGCTCTGCGCTCCGGCACAAGATGCATCGCCTATCGCAGCCTTGCGGCCTTTCTTGCGCACAATGCAAAAACACTGGCTGGACCTGCGCGGGTCGTCGCAATCAGCACAAGCGACCCGCTGGAGGCCGCCTTGGCCGATCTCGCCGTGACCTATAGCGGCCATGTATCGGTTCATGTCCCGCCATTCTTTTCGCGATCCCAACAGGCTCATCTTGTCGAAGCGGCTGCCGTCGACACAGTCATCGGCGCCTGTGAAGCGCCTGTGATGACGCTGGGTCTGTGTCCGCCGGAGGCCTGTCCGCCGCTGACGGCGCTGCTTGATCCGCCCGTCGCCGACGCGCGGCGGATCATCTTCACCTCGGGGTCATCCGGCGCCCCCAAGGGTGTGCTGATCGGCGAAAGACAAATGGCGGCCGCACTCGCCGGTATTGAAAAGGCTATTGCCCCCGGCAGCGAGGATATTCACCTCTCCCTTCTGCCCGTGGCGCAGTTGCTCGAGCAGGTGGCGGGTCTCTATCTTCCTCTTCTGGCCGGGGCCGAGGTTCATTTCTGCCCCGAGGCGCTCGCTGCGCTTTTCGGCGGTCCGATGGCGCCCATAGTGGCGGCCATGGCCTCGGCACGTCCGACGACGACCATCCTTGTTCCGGCGCTCCTGTCGCGCCTGGTCTCGGAACTCAGGACAACCGCGACACAGGCCCCCGACAGCCTGCGTCTGATCGCTGTGGGCGGCGCCAGGACCTCCCCGGCCCTTCTGGCCGAGGCCCAGGCCCACGGCTTGCCCGTCCACGAAGGATATGGCCTGTCGGAATGTTGCTCGGTCGTGGCCCTGAATAGGCCGCTTGATACGCGCGCCGGCACGGTGGGCCAGGTTCTGGACGGGGTCGAGGTCCGCATAGACGATGGCGAAATCATCGTGTCCGGCCCGACCGTGATGGAGGGGTATATCGGCCATCCCCCCGTCACCGGAGAGTGGCGCACCGGGGATTTGGGCCGGTTCGAAGATGGCCGGCTGATCGTTGAAGGCCGCAAGGATTGGCTGATCGTCACGCCGCAGGGCCGCAACATCAATCCCGAATGGGTCGAGGCCGCTCTGTGCGCCGACCCGCGCATTCCCGCTGCGGGGCTTTATCTTGCGCCGGATGACCAGCTTGAAATCATCGCAGTCCTCGCCGCCCCGGTCGAGCCTGCGCACATCGAGACCCTTTTGTCCGATCTGCCGCTTTATGCGCGTCCAAGCCGGGTGCGCTTTGCACCTGCCTCGCAGGCGGGGCTTCTGAAACCCGGCGGTGGCATCGACCGCAGTCAGCTGGCGCATCTTTCCAAGATGCTTGCCTGTTTTCCACTTTCCCACGACATGAAGGAGTGCGTCGCATGACCACCTCCCCTCCCAAAGCCCTGATCACCGGGGCCGGTTCCGGTATCGGTCGTGCGCTCGCCATCGAGGCTTCGCGCTCGGGCCATGATCTTGTGCTGGTCGGTCGCAGACAGGAACAGCTTGAGGGCACGGCGGCGCTGCTGGACAAGGCGCAGTTGCAACTTGTCGCCGCTGACATCACGACCCCCGAGGGACGAGCAGACATCGTTGCAGCCACCGGAAACCGGTTGGATGTGCTGGTGAACAATGCCGGACGGCTGGCGGTCGGGCGGCTCACCGATCTTGACGACGCAGAGATCGCCGCCACCGTGGGCACCAACCTCACCGCCGCCGTGCAACTGACCCGTGATCTTGTCCCGGCGCTTTGTGCGGCACAAGGGCGGATCGTCAATATCGGCTCGATGTTCGGGCTGATCGCCTTTCCCTATTTCTCGGCCTATTCGGCCACAAAATTCGCCATGCGCGGTCTTTCCGATGCCCTGCGCCGCGAATTGTCGGAGTTCGGCATTTCGGTGACCTATGTCGCACCGCGCGCCACACGCACCCCGGCGCAAGGCAGTTTCGCCCATCTGGTCGAACCCTTCGGAATGGCCCTCGACGATCCCGACCGGGTGGCCCGCCGCGCATGGGACGGGATCATGGCGGGCCGCAAGACGATCTATCCCGGGCCCGGCGAACGCATCTTTGCGCTGCTGCAAGTCCTCGCGCCCTCGATCATCGACATGGCGTTGACCCACAAGGCAGGCAGCGCCAAAGCGCAGGCCGCTCTGAACAGCTATACAAAACAGAAAGAGGCTTGATCCATGAGCTACAATATCATTCGCCCCACCGCCGAAGCGCAGCCCGTCACCGACCCTGCCGTGGTGGCGCAAATTCGCACCAACCTCTCCGAGGATGGCTGGACGCTGCTGCGTGGCTTTCGGCCCGACATGACGGCGTTCAGCACCCTGACCACCGCCCTTTGTCGGAAAATCACCTTCGATCCGGCGCGCGACTACGGCGATGAAAACACCCAAAAGGTCGATGCCGGAACCGGCCCGATCGGGCTTCATACGGAAAACGGGAATACGCCGGTTTGCCCCGATATCGTCGCCTTCTACAGCCCCGTCGCCGCCTTTGAGGGATCGCAGACCACGATTTGCGACGGCCGCGCCGTTTTCGATGCGATGACCGACGCGCAAAAGGCGCGCTGGCGGCGTGACATGGTCGTCGAACGCTACCTTCCCGAGCAATTGTGGAAACGCTATCTGGCCAACGAACACCCCGCCATTTCCAGCCCCGAGGAGGTCACCGCGCGCCATGTCGAAGAGTTTCGCGCCGCGATCCCGAACCAGGATTTCGACATGTTGGAGGATGGCGGTATAAACTATCGCCTGACCGTGGCCCCGGTGCGCGCATCCGCACTGTCGGGCGGCGAGGGTTTCGCCAACGCGGTGCTTGGCCCCTCACATAACTACGCCCCGCCGCGCTATCGCTTCGGCGACGCCGATGTCATCAGCCAGGACGAGATCGAAGAGCTTCGCGAATTGGCCGAGGCCTCTACGCACGAGATCAACTGGCAGGACGGCGATATCGCCGTTCTCGACAATACCCGGATCATGCATGGCCGCCGCGCCATCGTGGACACCAATCGCCAACTCTTTATCGGCATGGGCAATCTCTGACGCGGCCCGACCGATCCATTCCCGAACATCTAACGGAGGAAAAAATATGAAACCTATCGCAAGCTTGCTCCTTGTGGCCCTGTTCGCAGCCAGCCCTGCGCTGTCCGACCCGATCGAAGGACTATGGCGCACGGCACCGGACGATCACGGCGATGTCGGCTATATCCGCGTCGCCTCCTGCGGTAATACCTATTGCGGTGTGCTGGAGCGTGCCGAAAATCAAAAAGGCGAAGCAATCAAGCCCGACACGCTGGGGCGCAAGATCGTCTGGAATCTGAAACCCGCAAAGTCAGGGGAATACGAGGGCCGGATCTATGCGCCGGACCGCGACAAGGAATACATGTCCAAACTGGAGCTGTCGGGAAACCGCATTTCCGTCAACGGCTGTGTTCTGGGCGGTATGATCTGCCGCAACGGCGGTCACTGGTCGCGGGTGCAATAACCCGAACGCCGCATCCGCGTCTTGATGTAAGAAAGCGGCGCTACGTCTCAGGCCCCCTTTGGGGGGCCTTTCCGCTGCGTCGCTTCGCTAAGGTTGGCATTGCCTTCGGATCGCACTTGTTCTCTTATGGGCATCGCAACCCGCAAGGATATGTACCATTCAGCACGTAGGCGCCATGCAGGCCAATACCCTTAAATACGTGACGCTGTTCCTTATCGGCAGCGTTGTGTTTTTTGTGTTCGACGTGGCCAGCGATATCTATGAACGCGTGATCGCGAACAACGCTCCGGGCTTTCTGGACGCGGTCCACCTGTGTTTCGAGGTCTTCTCGGCCGTGGCTCTGGTTCTGGCGATCCGCATTCTTGTCCAGCAGCTGCGCTGGCTTGAAGCGCGCAACAGGCAACAATCCGAGTCGCTTAGTTTCCTGCGCGGCGAAATGGACAGTTTCGTGCGCGGCAAGTTCGAAGAGTGGAACCTCACCGCGGCCGAGCGTGATATCGCGATGTACATACTGAAAGGCTTGAGCATCGCCGATATCGCCGCAGCACGGTCCACGGCCGAAGGCACCGTCAAAGCGCAGACATCGAACATCTTCCGCAAGACGGGCGTCGCATCACGCATGGAGCTGATGAGCCTTTTCATGGACGAGTTCCTGGATGTCGGCGTCAGGCTGGGCGACAGGCAGCACTAACCTGAACAGCCGCTTGTCGTTTATTGAAGCCACGCTCACTTATGGCCAAACGAAAGCGGATTTCCAAAAAGTTCAAATCTTCAATGACAGCTTCAGATGTCGAAGATGCCATTCTCGATTTTTGTAGCCAATGACCGCTCACCGCCCTCCCTGTCGAACGTGGCGAACGGCCCATAGCTGTCACTCAAACATAGCCTGGAATGCTGCATTCGCAGCCCGCTTTGCCGACATTCGCCGCACGTTTGAAACCGTCAATTGTCAGATGGGTAGATCTAATTTCAGCTCTGTGCACGCCCATCTTCTGTAATCGTGTGAACAAGACTGTAAGTATTCGTTCGGGTCAATCTCGGTCAACATGGTGTCTCTTGGCACCGTAAATCTGATCTGATGCGCAAGAAGGCATCCGATCACATAGTCATCAAATTGATCCTCATGAAACTTGCACGCAGCGATCCCAAAGTGCTTGCTGAGCAAGGGATCAATGTTTGAGTAGATGAAGTCAAGACAGGCGTATTGAACATCGCAATCTCGGTCATCGACAAAGTGCTGGATTTGGTTTCGGAGCTCTGCAATGCGCCGATAGCTCTCCATGTTCGGAACCTTGATGCCGGAGGCGGCCCATAACACGCTCGGCAGCCTTGAGAAGTCATGTGTTCGGCCGTTTTTAAGAAGCCAATCCAAGTCAATTTCATCATCTGTGGCTTTTTCGCCGATGTTCTTGAATAAGAGTAGAGGATGTTCCTTGGCAATTAGAGCCTTGAGAACGAGCTCTCCCGCATGAGCGGCGGCTAACGGCGCAAGCGATTGCCGGTGCTCCATTCCCGGATCAAAATATACGGCGTCAGTGTTTGCCCGCTTCAACGCATCAGTTGCGAGCCCCAAAATCCTCGTAGAGATACCCTTCAAACTTTCATGCATTGTATCGGTCGTGGATGCGAACGCGTTCACTGAGGTCAATCATCAAGCAAAACTTTGCTAAAGGCTTGGTTTCGCTTCTTGGCCATAGAAACCAAGGTGTCATAGCCAAACGCCTGAATAAAAATTTCGCCGTTGTCGAAATACTGCGTCCAAATCTTAGGATCGTGGGGATTTTGGAAATTGTGCCGTTTAAGGACTTTAATTAAACTCGGAGTCAAATCAGCGATAATAAAGGCACTGCGGCGTGCAACTCGCTCAAACGACATGTGGGCTCCATCCGTTCGAGTAATGCCGCCAGCGGCAATTGCCTTTTCCAGTGTGTCGATGACCTGCGTCACCGGATCAGATTTAGCTGGTCCAAAGCTGTAGTCGTCTCGGCTCGGTTTCTTAAACTCAACGATAGTCAAAGTGGTGCCATCCTCGTCACCTAAAACCATCGTATCGTCATAAAACAAAAGGTCCGTGACCTTGTCGCCTTTTTTGCGCCCCCCACCGTGCATTGTTCGATCACTCGACACATACGGTAAGAAGGCAAGGGCGTCGTCGATCAGCCAAAGGTTATGCTGGAAATACTCAACATCCACACTGTCACTGAACCGGCGAAATATCAGAGAGTGAACCTCATCCTCAGAGCCACGCTTCTTCGTGTCATCAAATTTTCGAGCCGCGTCGAGTAGCTCAATAATGCTCTTGCGATGGATGACATACTCGGCAAGTGCTTCCTTCTTTCCAGCATCAATGCGGCTCGCCAAATCCTTGATTTTTTCAGCGTATGAAGCTGGATCATTTGCAGCCTCAGTGATCTGCTTGAGCAAATCTCCTGTGTTGCGATACCGAGACAACGCGAGGTCTTGAACGAACTCTTCTGGCCCCCAGTGATTTGGTTTCTTGGCGACGTACTCCGAAAGCGATTGCCCCTTTAGGCCCAAGCGCAAGATCGGATTCTCGTGCAAAGCGACATTGAGTTTCTGCGCCTGCCCGGTTTTGATCTTTTCGATCTGCTGCTTTTCTCGGTCCTGAATCTTATCACAGACAGCGCCCACGATTTCTTCAATCGCCTTGGGCGGCAGGTCCAAGCTGGTACGCGAGTCGTTCAGGCGGGTTTCAAAGACATCGCCTCGCACGACTGCAACAATGATAAATTTGCTGTCGTCCTCGTCCACGAAATGCGTGGCACCCAGCTTGTTTGAAAGGTCGCGGGGGTGTCCAACAATCCGATCCGCCGCGGCGAAAAGAAGGCAATGGCTCTTGAACTGTCTCGTCTTGGGTATCTTGGTCAGCGTATAGTTTAGGGTGCATGTTGCGCCGTCGATAGAAGTGTCGATCTGGCCCGCAGCATGTTCAACGAAGACCGCTTTGAAGTAGCTGGTGATGTCCTCTGGTTCTTCATCGTCGAATTGCAGAAGAATTTCCGGCAACCCGCGATACAAGAAATACGGTAGAAAGTGTGATCCGATTTGATCTTTTACATCCTGCTTTGACAAACCGCCAATAAGATCGAACCAATCATTCAGTGGCTCATCCAGCTCGACACACAAGCCGCAGCCGGGAAAGTCAGGTTCACCTTCATGGAAAATGATTTCCTCGTCCTGCGAAATATCAAAGCGGAAAGTCTTTGTCGCCTCGGCAGCAGTCGTTTCAAACCTGCTGGAGTAGTGAATACGCGAAAACACCTTGAACGCTATGAAACGACCAAATCCGCGTCCGCGCTTGCTGAGCTTGTATCCGCTAAAAGGTGTCCGAAACGACCTGTAGTTTTCGTCATTCAGACCAACGCCATTATCGGTGACGCTAATCATCACCTTGTAGGGGTCATTTAGGTTTTCGAATTTGACGAGGATCTTTCCCTTGCGAGATGCTTGGTCGTCGAAACGCTGTTCGATTCCGTCCATCGAATTTGAAAGTGCCTCGAATACGGGCAGCAGGAAGCCTTGCACGTTTATCGACAAGTTGGTGCGTTTGAGAACAGCCAGCATGTCCGGCTTGATTAAGGCATCGGCATCGTGCCCAGGAGCTCTTTCGCCATCCATATTGTTATCCTTGCACACCACTATGGCGGGACCACCTTCGTATTCCATGTGTTGATAGCAGGGAACACTTGCGTCCGCATCCTTAAACCAAGGGCAATGTCCGCTTTACCGCAGTCAAACAAATGCACTGCAAGAACAGCGAATGTCCGCAAGGTCGACGAACCGATCAATGGAGCGAAGAAGATGGTCTTGCGGAACGTGATCTTCCAGCGAGAACTCGTAGAACAGCGCCGCCTGTGCTTCCTGCTTCGGTCCCAACATTGCTCAATTCCCCCGCTGGCCAGAAGAATTGAATCAGCAACTTACGCTTCGATCAAGCACGAGTTTTTCAACAAAATACGCCATTTCTGTAAGGTGCTCTGCCATAGTGCATGATCCCCTTGAAGCCACACAAACTTATCACACCCTACCCGGTTCTCACCTCGCGCTGATCTGCTATACCTCCGAAAACGCTTGCAAATCGGTGCTGATGGAACTCGTCGCTCATCCTCTTCTCGCATTTATGACGGATCCGCTGCGACGGCATCCGCGCGCTTTCGACCTTGGACCAAAGGGCATTTCCGCCAGGGGCGGCACCCGGAGCACGATCCCCTTCGACGAAATTGCTTCGAAGCCCACGACAAGACGCAGACTGCTTTCGTCCTCCCTCGCCCTCCACCTGAGCGATGGGGCAAACATCCTGCTTCCGGCCGTCCAGGGTTCAAAGGCCCACGCCTTTGCCGAGGCCGTCGAGACAGCGTGGTCGCAATTCAACCTTGAGCAGCTCAATCGCGAAGAGGACAGCATTCGCCGCCTCCTCAAGGCCCTCAAAGGCCTCAAGACACCGGATCAATACCCCGCCGCCTGCCACATAGATCCGCTGGCACGACAGGCGGCAGACCTGACGGATCGTGTCCTCTCCAAGCTCAACCCGGCAGCCGTCGGCAAAGACACCATCCGCCGGGTCTCGCCGATCACCGCCTTCGCCGCCGACCCCGTCGGCACGCGCAACACCGCGATAGAGACCTTCGTGCACGGTCAGCTCGCCAGGTGGAAAGACTTCCTCGATACCGTGGAATCAATGCCCCTGACGCCCGAGCAACGGCTCTCCATCGTGGTCGACGAGGACGCGACCCTGGTTCTCGCCGGTGCAGGCTCGGGCAAGACCAGCGTCATCACCGCCAAGGCCGCCTATCTGGTCAAGGCCGGTATCCGGGCACCGCAGGAATTGCTGCTTCTCGCCTTCGCCAAGGATGCCGCCACCGAAATGTCCGAACGCATCGAGGCCCGATGCGGTGTGCCCATCGCCGCGCGCACCTTTCACGCGCTGGCCTATGAAATCATCGGCGCCGTCGAGGGCGAAAAGCCCCCGCTCGCCCCCACCGCCACAGACGACAAGGCCTTCCTGTCGCTGATCCGCGAGATCTTGCGCGATATCGTGAACAGGCTCACCGAGGTCGCCGAGACGGTGATCGGCTGGTTCGCTGGCTTCTTCGATGACTTCCCGTCGCCCTGGGATTATCAGACCGCCCACGCCTGGTATTCCGAAATCGAAAGCCGCAACCTGCGCACCCTCCAGGGCGAGACGGTCAAGAGCTTCGAAGAGCTTCTGATCGCGAACTGGCTCTATCGCAACGGCATCGCCTATGAATACGAACCGACCTACGAGCACAAGCTCACGGGAACCGGGCGTCGCGCCTATACGCCCGATTTCCGCCTCACCGAAAGCGGCGTCTATCTCGAACATTTCGGGGTGCGCAAGAAACGGTTGCGGGACGGCAGCGAGGAGTTAACCACCGCGCCCTTCGTCGACCGGGATGAGTATCTGGCGGGCATGGAGTGGAAACGGCAGGTCCACGCCGAGCATGAGACCGTCCTGATCGAGACCTACAGTTGGGAGCGCGAGGAAGGACGCCTTCTCGATGCCCTGGCCCGAAAACTCGAGCCCCACATCACCCGACGACCCCTTCCTGAGATCGAGATTTACGATCAGGTCACACAGGTCGGGATGGTCGACAGCTTCTCGTCTCTGGTCGCCACCTTCCTGCGCCATTTCAAGAACGGAGGTTACCGGATCGACGATTGCGCGCAAAAGGCGTCGACCCTGAAGCTGGGCAAGCGTGCAGACGCCTTCCTCAGGATTTTCGACGCCGTCTTCGACGAATATCAGACCCGTCTGGGCGACCGCATCGATTTCGAGGACATGGTGATCCGGGCGACCGCGCATGTAGAGAGTGGACGCTATGACAGCCCTTTCCGCCACATCCTTGTCGATGAGTTTCAGGACATCTCGGTTGGCCGGGCACGTCTTATCAAGGCGCTCAAGGCCCAGCACGCAGACGCCAGGGTCTTCGCCGTCGGGGATGACTGGCAATCGATCTACCGCTTCGCAGGCTCGGACATCCACATCATGCGAAATTTCGGGGCTGAGTTCGGCGGGCAATATGCCGGGTCCACCGGCGTCCATCGTAGTGTCGATCTTGGCCGCACTTTTCGTTCAGTCGACAAGATCGCGCTCGCGGCGCGGCGCTTTATCCTGCAAAACCCGGCCCAGATCACAAAGACAGTGGTCCCGGCGGGCGAGGCCGATCAACCGGCCATCCGCATCGCCTGGACCCGGCGCGAAACAGCAGACGAGGTCCTGGGCCAAACACTTGCGACGCTGGCGGCCGGCGCCATCAATGGCGATCGCCCCACGACGGTCTTGCTGCTGGGGCGATACCGTTTCATCGAACCCGATCTGAGACGCCTGCGCCGACAGCACCCGCAGATCACGATCAATTACAAGACCATCCACGCCTCCAAGGGGCTCGAGGCCGATCATGTGGTCATTCTTGGCGCAGACAACACGCGCATGGGCTTCCCTTCCCTGATCGTGGATGATCCGCTTCTGAGCCTCGTCTCCCCCGAGGCCGAACCCTTCGCCAATGCCGAGGAGCGCCGCGTCATGTATGTCGCGATGACGCGGGCACGGCGCACAGTCACCATCCTGGCCTCCGAGGCCCGCCCCTCCGCCTTCGTGACCGAACTGATGAAGGATCCCGGCTACGGCGCTTCCGGCCCGCAAGATGCAGCGCGGCGCACGCACACCTGCCTGCAATGCGGCGGGCGTCTCCTCTACATGCCCGGAAAGGACGGGCCGGGCTGGTATCGCTGCGAACACGTGAAACTCTGCGGCAACCGGATGCCCGCATGCCCGGATTGCGGCACCGGCCTCCCGCTCCGTGCCGCTGAAGCGGGCAAGATGGCCTGTTCGCAATGCGGCACCACTCAGCAAGCCTGCCCGGCCTGTGAAGACGGCTGGCTCATCGAGCGCCGGGGCAGGTTCGGACCCTTCCTCGGCTGTGTCCGCTTCCCCGATTGCAGCGGCAAGGCAAAGATCCGAAAACCTGCATAACACCCGCTCCCTTCATGTCGCGCGGCCGATACTTGCGTCTTGACGACTGACCTTTCTCAAAAAATTTCTGAAAACTGTTTTGCCTTCATCATTTTCGGCCAATGTTCGTTGTAATCGCAAAAACGGATGCGATCGACACGCAACCAAGGACCAACGCAAAGCTCAATCCAACCACCGGCCAAACACGGACCTCCGACCTTTCCTGACCCGGGACGAAACCCGGACCAATCTGTCATCAAGGAGGCCCCATGTTTCATTCACCGATATCCGATGGAACGACCACCTGCGCCACGAAGACCAGCGAACTGGCGCTGCGCTCGTTTCTGTCCGATCACGATACTGCACTCGGCGATGCTGCCAATCTCTTGGCGGATCGCCAGGGTGTGCGGCTCGTCAATGCGATCCGCGATGCGCTCGACCAACCAGGCCCCCTCACCCGCCGCGTTCGGCGCATGCTTCTCGAACTGCGCGACATGCTTTTTCTCGAGCACACCAACGGCGACTGGGAGGATGTCGGCTTCTTCGCGATGCTGGAACCCGAGGATCCAATCGTGCCCGAGCTCTGCCTGCTTGCCGACGGTCTTGATGATGCACTGCGCGCCGCCAGCGTCATCCCGGATCCGGAAGAACGGGCGGCCTGAACAATGGTCCGACACCGCCGCACATTTTCGGCGGCGGTGTGGGCCCCATCGACCAAAACGACACCAACCTCAGATTTTTCCTTCGTGTCCTGAAAGACAGGCCAATCTTCTCACCACGGAACAAGAAACCACCAAAGGATCCACCCATACGCAGAACCCATCCCGCAATGCACGGAGACCATGACGCCGATGAAACAGGCACCACCAGCACCGTTCATGCAAAGGAAGTTCCTCATGCTCAACCCCAACCCCGCAACCACCAGCCAGGCCCGCTTCGACGCAACCGATGAAACGGAGAAACATCTGCGCCGTCATGGCGCGGGTCTCTGTGATCTGCTCGATGCCCTCGATGATCCAAGCGGTTTCTCGGCCCTATGCGGGCTGATCTGTGCCTTTGACCAGCCATTTCCTGACGCCAATGCCGTGGAGGCGGCCTTGCACCAAATCCATCGCGTTCTCGCCGAACAGGCGCCATCATCGCTCGACCGCATCGGTCATCAACGCAATCTGCCAGCGTCCAACATGGCACGATGGTATGGGGCACGCATCAGTGAGCTTATCGCAAGGTTTCGCGCTGCGGACTGAAACAGGGCTGCAATGCGTTTCATGAGCCCGCACGTGCCTTGAAGATGCCATTGCCCAGGGGGCAGTCCCCGAAACCAAGAATTTGAACACTTACCCAAGGGCGGCGAAAGCCGCCCTTTCTCGTGTCCGCCCATGTCTGAGAGGCTGTCGGCATTGTTCGACCCCCAGGAGAACAGCCCCAACGGACAACACAAAACTTCATTTGGTTACAAGTATCTATGACCCCTGGGCCCAGGCACCATTTTGCACCCCGGAGTTTTCCTCCCACGTACCGCCCGACAAAGACAAACTGGCTTTCGCGCGCCATGAGTCGCCACAAACGAGACCACCTGACGCTTGCGCCCAATCCCCCTCTTTTGCTTGCGAAATGGCGTTTTCAACCCCGCCAGTGGCTACGAATTGGTGGTGGAGATACACACCTGTGGAAACCACCAATAAATGTCCACCACCTGACCTCATCCGAAAATATGTTATTGTTATTAAACAATAATATTTATACGCAATCACGCTGAGGCGGCCATTTTGACCACTACACCCACATCAAATGACCATCGAAAGTTCACAAAAAAATGCCGCCCGAAGGCGGCATTGCAGACTTTCATCAGGAAAGCTTGGGGGGACGAGGTCAGTGGATCAGGAAATATGCGTCCTCAGATACCCCAACCGGCGGCGATTCCAAAACGGACTTTATCTCCTCTGGATCCAGATGAATGGCAGCAAACCCTACCTGACCATCGAGACGCACCACGTTGGACAAGTGCCCTTTGAAGAGGAGTTCCAGGATCACCTTCAGCTTCGCCCGGGATTTCTCCGCACACCTGGCCAAGGGCTCCATGCCGACAGGTAGCTCCTCCACTTCGTCGAACCTGTCTCGCAGGACATCGAGCACTTTATTGATGCTGCGGCCATCGACAGCTTTGCCGACCTTGCTTTGCAGATGCCGATGATCATGGATACGGCTCAGCAATCCCAGTTCGATCAACGCGCTTGCGACCGGCCGTGAACAGGTCAAGACATACGGAACCTGGGTCGTCGGCACAGCAAACTTCGCATCCCCGAGCAGCTCGACAACCTTCGCATAGTCGACGACTAGGCGCCCAGCCCCTGCCCCCTCACCCTCTTTGGGCGACATGCCAGCTGCCTTGAGAAGGTTGTGAAGCGTCGAGGGATGGACGTTCTCAGCTTTGGAAATCGAACTCAGGGTACTGTATTTCGGACGGGCCACCGGCTGACCCAGAACATTCCGCCCAGGGACCAGAGGCGTATTCTCAATGATCACATGACGCAGGAGAGCATGGATCGGCCCTGGGTCCTTTGAGAGGTGCCCTGAGTTGAGCCACGCATAGAGCATCCCGAAAGCGCTCCGAGGGCTCGCAAATCCCTCACTGCGCGTTGAGGCCTTCAGCGTATCTTCAAGAAAAGCCACCACTTCGGCTTCGCCCCCTGCTGCGAGGCCCCAACCTGCACGTCCGGCGTCGTCCCACATGCGCTGAGACAGCTCAGCGGCCTGCTGCTTTGGGCCGAAGGCGATCAACCCGCCCACCATCTCGACTGCCCGGCTCGCCTGATCAATGCCTTGCCCATCCAACCAGATCGGACCGGAATGTCCTTCCAGACGGTTTTCCACGTAGGTCTGGAGTGGCGAGGGTGCCCGCGGTTCGCATGGCTCCGGCACGGCCAATTCCGCTGCAATGATATCCTGCATGGCCTGCAGCTCATGCAGTTGATCATCCCACGCGTCCTTTCGGACATCGCGCAGCAGAGTCCCGTGGCGGCGGCACGTACGAACAGGCGCAAGGCGCCATGCAAGGCGATGACGCATCGCAACGTCAGGGCGCCGCTGGTCATATTGGTCCTCAGCAAGGCAATAGGGGCAAATCCTGGTCTCGACCCCGGTCGTGAACTCAGCCGAAAATTCGTGCTGGCGCAGGCTGAAGCGGCGTGCGCCAATCGAGCTGATCGTGTTCCAAGCCACCGGCACCGGGTCCTGGCCGGCGATCTCGCAGAGGCGATGAACCGCCCCCGGAAGCCCCCGCGCGAGATCGATGGCAGGAATACGCAGATCATTGAGAAACGGGACGAGGCGACCTCCCTTGTGGAAGGCCGCCTGACGTGCCGCCCAGGACAAGGGCGTCTCATCGTGAACAAAGGAGACTTTGGGAAAGAGCTTGGCCATGGCAATCACCGCTTCCGCTTGCCCGTGGACCGACGGGGCCTCTGATCCTCTTCTGGATCCGTCTCGATCAACCAGTAATGCTCGACAAAGAAGACGTTCTCCGACGCCGAACAGGATTCCTGCATCGCGTAGGCCGAGGCGAAATGCCCGATCTCGAGATGACTATCTTCGTTCTCGATCGCGAACTCGAGCGCCAGCAACAGCAGCTCTACCGCCCGTCCAAAACAATACCGGGCACCGTGGAACACCCGTCCGACCAAGTCGGTCTCCATCGGAGCGTGAATCCCGACACGCTGGCAATAATGCTCCATGATCTGGCAGAAATTATCGCCGTCGGATTGTTCGGTGAGTTCGGGTAGGACAATAGACGTAAAGCGCCGCTTTACCTGCTGGTCACTCCGGATCACGGTCGCGAGGTCTTTCGTGCCGGACACGATGATCGTGATGGCATGCTCACCCTGCATCAACGATTTCAGTGCCCGCAGGATCAGGTTGCGATCGGCACAGAACAAGTCCTGAGCCTCGTCGATCCAGATCACGCTGATCTCCAGCTCGGCCAAGCGATAGCGCAAATCCTGGAACAGCGACCAGGCCTCCTGCCGTTTACTCTCCACAGGGTACCCGGATACCTTCAGCAACTCGCCCATCATGCTCTTGAAGGTCGCGGGGCTGGGCACCACGCAACCAATGTAACGCGGAGTGCCATCTTCTTGCGGCCGCAACATCGGCAGTTTCTCGAGCGTGCGATTGACGAGATGGGATTTTCCGCTCCCGGGCTCACCAATCACCATCACGCCACGCGTTTCACGGGTCTTGGTGAACCGTTTAGCGACAGGCGTCCGATGACCCGCAGCGTCCTTCTCGAAAAGCCGTTCGATGTGGGAAGCGGCTTCCGCGTCCCGATCCGTTCCGATATGCAGCTCACGCAGTGCCTCGAGAGCCTGCTCCGCAGTGTGTTGATCCATCATGATCACTCCTCCTCGAAGGTGATGCCCGACGCCGACGAGGGGCCGCTCCGGCCTTTGCGGCCAACCTGCGCGTCGGTGCTGTCGCCGACTTCACCGTTCAAATCGTCAAGCGAAGGCAGCTCACTCCCAAGCTCGCCTTTCGCCTTGGATGGCGCTTTCGGCTCGTAGAATTTCACACCTGCAAGGATGTTCTTTTCCTCACGCTTGAACCGATCTTCGGACCAATCCTCCAGGTTCAGCCCTGCCTTCGCCATCGCCACCTCGTTCCGAGCCTTGATCGCCAGAATAGCTTCCCGGACGACTGCATTGTTCAGATGATCCGCCTCCGGGTTGCCGGCGCGCACATGCCGCACAGCAGTCAGCCAGGTTTGTGCCGCGACGCCTTGGAGGGATGCGTCTTGGGAGGGGACGTTGCACCACTCTTCCCCCATCAGCACTGAAATCGCGCCTACATCTTTGGGATGCCAGCGAACCTTGACGGTCCCAGGGTCATTCCGACGAAAATGGTTCTGGAGAATTTCAGATTGGTAAGTCACACCGAGAACGGTGATGCCTTCTTTGTCCAAGCGGTACTCGCGCTCCTGCCCGAAACAAATCCGCATCATTTCGGAGTCTGGCGGCGGGGTGACGCCATACAGCTTGTTCAAGCGCCGCCAGGCCTGCACCGGCGTCTCGTTGTCAAGACCGGAGTGCGGCGTGTTGTGGTAGATCTCGACAACCCAGCGGATCAGCGCAAACGTCAGATCATCCAAGGTCAATGCTGCGCGCTTTTCCGGGTCCGCATCACCTTTCTCCATGATGCCACGGAACGTATGACCCGAAACGCGGGAGGCAAAGCCACCGGAGCACGTTCCGAAGAATCGCTCGATGAAGCCACGGTTCTCAGGGACGCCGTTCGTCGCCATTTCCCACATCACACCGAGATCCTCCGAGGCCATCCGAAACCGCAAAGATTTGTACGCCGAACCACCATCAAAGACGATCAACTCCGGAGTGCCGTGCATGTCCCAGGGCGTATGGGCACCTACAGCGTCTGCCCAGGCTCCCTTGTCCGTCGTGATCATCTGCAACAACTGGACTGCGGCCTCTGCGTTTGGAGTGCGACTAAGCACCAACCCGACAATGCACCGGGTGGCACAACAGATCGCGGCGCTCAGGGTCCACCGTGCCGTCTTTTTCTGCTTGATCTTTCCGGTCTTCGGATCTTCGTGCTCTTCAAAATACAGGCCGAGCGAATGCTTCTCCTCATCGGTGAAGAGCCCATAGATTTCGGTGCTCTCCAACAAGGTCTGCGCATCGACCGTCCATTCGTCGATCTCCACCCGCTCCAGAGGACGCGTCACGGAAAGACCGGTTGTGACGGGGCGAAACTTCTTGCGTGCGGCTGCAGCGCCGTTGCGCTTCAATTCCACCAGGAACGGGTCCAGGCCCCGCACAGCAAGCCGAATGGTCTCTCGGCTTGGCACCTTCATCTTGAGTTTACCTTGCGCTTCGCGTTCCGCGTTTTCTTTTGCAAAGGAAAGCTTCACGTCCTCGACGATCGCATGAATGGTGGGCTTATCCGGCGACATGTAGCCGCGGACCCCTTTCATCATCAGCGCGTACTCGCTTGGTGAGAGACGAGACCCGCGGTTTCCGCGTGCGGACACCCGATCGAGATGTCCAATCAGCCCAAACTTGTTGAGTTCGGCGAGCCATCGGCGCAGCGATCGTGGCGAGGGAACCTTGGCGAAGTTTTCAGACTTCCGAAACTTCTTGCCAGGCTCGGGCAAGTCATCGGGTGCAATGTCCATAACGCGGTCGAGAAGGAGAGCCTTGTTGGCTTTGATCGACGCGTCCGTGAACGTCATCAGGCCCTCGGCATGGAGCTCCAGGGCAACCTGACAGTACAAATCCTTCTTGGTGAGACGGCGCCCGGGACGACCGGTCAAAGCCGAGATCGATGTCTGGCTAGACATCAGCCGTTTATGTGCTGCAGACGGATTGAAGCCATCGCGCTCGACCCGAATACGGCCCTGCTGACCGAAACGGGCAAGATCTTCGTGCGTGAATTGCTGACAAAGCCCATTCGCGTCGTCCCGGCGGAGAAGGTAGCCGGTTTCGGTTTCCATTTCGACTTGGAAGGGGAGACTATCGATCGACACACGGTCGAACTGTCCAAAGGCATATCGGGCGTTGGCGGTGCTGAACGAGAGATCCATGGTGTATCCTTTCATGGGAGCTGGGCTGCGCGATGCAGCAATGATGAGTGCGATGGCCATTGGGCCTCGCCATTGGGGAAGTTTCTGGAGGTGGGGCGCGGCCTCAGGTTTCCGGCATCACGCATTGGAAACCTGAGGCTTCGCTGCCGGTGGACCCTACTGGGCGCTGCCGAACAATTGGTCCGTGGAGAACTCTTGGTCGCTCCGGACCAAATTGACCCCGCGAATCATACGTGTCTCAACGTCAATCTCGAAAACCTCATCAAAGCGCAGAGAAAGCAAGCTCTTGTCGGACAATTGACCTCGGTCGATACCGATTTTTGCGAGAAGCTCGGCAACATCAACTTGGTGGGTGATGATTTCGACATTTGCGCCAGTCTTCATCCGAGGCTTGGCCTCAACCGTATCTTTGAAACGATATTTGGACATCTTCAGACCTCCTTCGCCTTGAAAACCATCACATCATGGGAGAGGCGCTCATAGCCGAGCGTCTTCAGATGCCCGGAACGGATCAGACGCACCAAGGCCCGAAACCCCATGCCGTCCAGACGGGTTTTCTCGACGAGATCACCCATACGGACGACCCCGGTCATGGACCGCACCACGTCCTGGGCAACAGGGTCACCAAAGCAGTCCGGGCGTCGCGCCGAGTGAAAGAGACCTGCGTTGTAACGCTCGACGGGGCAGATGTCGTCCTCCGTGAACAGACGGAAGTCATCGAGAACGCCCTGGGAGATCGCCTGAGCTTTGATCCGGGCCAGCTTGGTCAGGTACTTCCGGCCGGCACGCTCAACAGGGCGCACTGCGTATCCCGTCACAGTTTCATCCTGGCGGACAACGACAAAGTCGATGAAGTGGTTGTGGACTTCCCCAAACTCATCGAACCACTCAAAGCGAACCTGTTCGATAACTTCCTTGGTGTCAGGGCGATACGCCAAGACCATCGCGCAATCCGCTTCGAGATGGCTTTCAACGCCATGGCGGACCCCATGACCCTCACCAAAGACAATGCCTCCGGTGAAGTGCTGCGTGGAGCCAACTTGCGTCTTGCGGTCACCACGACTGGGTTCGGGAAGGCGGATACCGCCGGAGAAAGAAAGATCAGACATCGTTGAATTCCAAAAGTCTCAGGTGCCACTTCCCGATCAGCCGGAAAGCATGTGACCTTCTGGATCTGCCCTTCAAAACCAGCCTCTATGTCCCCACTCGGATTTCAGCTTGGTTGGCGTTGGGCAGACCTTTCCCGTCGCGACAAATGCGTCGGGGAAAAGCAGGTCGTCATGTTCTGGAAGCATCCGAGTCCTTGAAACCGACCCGATTGGGTGATAGGTTTCTGGGTGTAAATGGTGGACCTCGGTCTTCCAAGAGAGGGCGGTCTGTTGGCGCAGATCGCTTTTTCGTTTCTTGCTACATCGTCAGTGCCTCTTCAGTTGCGGCGATGAGTATTTGGTAGCCACCGATTTTGGCCGCCAAAAGACTTTTTCTTTTTCGGGCATGCGGTTAGTCTTCAGCATCACCCGCCGTCAGATTGCGAAAAAGCAAGCCGTGAGCGTTTTCGATTTTTCGCAGACACATCACCTTGTGCGAACCAGCGCTCCCTAACCCGCAGATCACCGAGGTCTTGCGATTCCTGCTGACGATTTCGCAAGGAGACATACCCGGGAAAGAACCTTCACACGCGGCAATTCGCGGAAACAGCATGGCGTTCACCCGGCTGGTCGCACCCATTTTCGGAGAATCATCACGCGATTTTCGAGGGGCGATTCCACGAGACAGGACTACAGAATCCTGGGCAGGCAATTGGGGGATGGGTTCGACAGCCATCGATACACTCTCCATTCTCAAATCTCGGATGCCAACCGCAGGGGAAGCGATTGGGCGGGTTCACGTCATATGAACAGTATGAGCCGAGGCGAGATATGGATGCGTTGCTGTGTCATGACCCAAACATAGAAATTCCATCCACTCCTCGACAAGATTTCTCCCGGTCAGAAAACACAGGCCGCGGGCAAGGCGTGGCCCCAGCGCCACAATTTTGAAAAGACCGCATCAGCATGCTTGCGGCCTCTTGTCGAGATCAGGCATTGGTTTCCCTATCAGGGCAGATTTGCCAACCCGTGGGTGATAGGGAAGTTTCGCCAGCAGCTCCCCATAACTCCGCCCCCATGTCAAAAGCCGCCTAAGATCTCAGAAGTTTATTTTCCGTCGCCGCTTGAACAGACAGGTGCGCGTGTCCAAAACGGGATGCCAAACTATTGGTGCTGGCCTCCAGGCGCCCCCGTTCGCTCCACCGCGGAGCGCCACGTTGGTAACTGCCCGTTTCATGCTGCCTGCCTACCGAAGGTCGGGCGATCTAAGACACGTGCATAAAGACGTAGTTACGCACGTCTCTTAGCGCGAGAGGCCATGCTGGACGAAGTTCTTGGCCTTGAGCGACGCCGACGGAGCATATCAACTCGCAAAGACAGATCCGACCGGCAACGTGAGGAGCTGTCAGCGCTTACGCGTGTTTGGACCCGCCCTCCAAGAGCCGGCTCACCCGGACGGCCAAATCAGTCCCACTGGCGAGATCCAGGCTCGCCGTCTCGACAATCGCCTCCTGACCAGAAATCCGAAACTGAGCCTGAAGGCCTTCCGCTTCTGAAAGATCTTGGTGGTGCGGATAGAGCAGCGTCAGTCGCGGGGCTTTGTAAAGGTGCGCATAAGCCATCATCTGGTAGACGTCACCTTGGGACACCCCTTGTTTTCGATCATCAATCCGGGACGAAATCCGCTTCCACTTCGTGTCGATCACATGGACAACCTGCCCCGCACGCCAGATCAGGATATCGGGTTTCGTCTGGAACACAGCACGTTGGTCATCAAGAGATGTCAGGCAGAATAGTCTCCCGCCTTGTAGCGAGACCCGATACTCCGTGCGTGCCAAAGCGCGTGTGATCAGCCGGCCGACATACTCCTCAAAAAGTGCGTTCATCTCAAAGAGAAGTGCAGTCCCTCGCCCCCCCCCGGCACTCGTCGTTTGATAACGATTACGCAGAAAAAGTTGCGCCATCCCGAACATTTCCTGCCACGCCCGGTTTGTCCGGTCTATGGTGACCTCATTCCATTTCAGCGCAGGAACAGCGACTTCGGATATATCGGCGTAGACGAAAGCCAGTTCGCGCAAACGCTGTTGATTGGCGGGACTGCGCGACATTCTGGAGAGATGTGCGACCGTCGCTTTCATGATCCGGTTCAGAGCGATGTCTTCTGACAGCTCATCAAATTTGCATGCGAGCCGTGAGGGGTTCGCTGCGTGATGCGTAAATTGACGAGGCAGATTGAGCGTCCCGCGCAACGCCGCAAGGTCATCCTCTTGGACAATATACCGCCGCGGCATGCCGCGACGAACGGCATCGGTCAACTTGCTGCAGAAAATGCGGATGAGAATTTCCAGAAGCGTTTCGTGCTGCCAGTCAAGCTCTGTGAGCTGGCCTGTCTCGATTCTTAGGTCCAGTGCGACTGCGAGCATGTGAACAAGACGCTTGCGAATGGCAGCATTCTTTCTTGCTTCGCCTCCTTGCTCTTCGACATCGATCTTGGGAAGAATTTCAAGGCTGCACCCATCGGTTGCCAGGACCCCGACAACGCCACGCGCTCGCAGTTCATGGCGCCGATCCTCAAGCACTCCGCCTCCACCCCTTCCTGCAAAGGTCGATACTCTGGCGAGAGCCGCGAGACGCTCGGCATAATGCTCGGGAATGCAGCCGCCCCCTTCACCGTGGGGCAACGCTTCCCATTCGCGCAGGGTGAAGGCTGGCATCAGGCCGCAAACTCCGAGAAGTCGAATTCGTCTTTGACCTTCCAACGCAGCTTTTCGCTCGAAAAGTCGTCTTCAGTCATGCCTCCAGGTACCGCAATTGGTTTGGCATCGAGGAAGCGGGAGGGTCCGTGAGCAGAGTCGCCTAGAACAGCTGCGACCTTGGACCAGTCCTCATAGAAATACTCGGCCAGAAGCGGGATCACCTTGTCTCGCATGACGCTCTCGATATCCGACCGCGTCTGGCAGCCTGTGAAGTACGCGTGCCCGATCTGATGCTCCCGGTCGAACAGATACTCGATCCGCTCGTTGATCGTAGACAGCAACTTTTGCAGATCTACCCCCTCGACATTGTCCGACAGAACTGAAGGGTCGGGCATCAGTTCCTTGAAGGAAAACCGGCGGCGTAGTGCTGTGTCCAACAGCGCGATGGAGCGATCGGCCGTGTTCATAGTACCGATGACGTGGAGATTCTGAGGCACGCCAAAAGATTTCTTGGAATAGGGAAGCGTGAGGCGGATCTCGTTGTCGGCCCCCAACCGTTTGTCGGGCTCGAGAAGCGTGATCAGCTCGCCGAAGACCTTCGAGATGTTCGCCCGGTTGATCTCGTCGATTATGAGGACATACGGTCTTGCCTCTCGCTGCACCGGTTCGCCGCCGCTGTTCATGTAGCTTTCGAGGGCAACGGTATCGAGGCGGGCCCGATCGAGGGCATAGATCGACTTCATGGTGAAATTGCTATCGTAGATCTCTGAGGCAGGAATCCCATCCCTGTCGACCCAGAGCCATCGCACGGACCGCCGGTGGCAGTATTTCCGGTTGTCCCGCTGCCAGTATTGGTACTCCCCCGTGACTTCGCCAATGGCCCGGAACAGTCGGTTGCCCTTGGTGACCACGATGACGTCGCCGACGTCCAACTGATTGCGAAAAACGTCCACTTGGCTCACTTGGCCCGACTGGAGAGTAACTTCGCCTTCACGCTCGCCATGGGCACGACAAGCCTCCAGTATCTCCTCGACATCGGAAAATCTGTCGTCGGAGAAGTCGATGTCCTCCCAGCCGAGGAGCGTGTGCCCCTCGGAGACGGCTTCCTCGAATAGGTAGCTTTCCGCGGCCACGTTGGCGCGCGCGATCGACATCTTGAAGACCTGCCGGCCGTCGAGGGAAACGGCGTTTTCTCGCGGTACTGTCGGTACGCCCTTCTCGGCACGCTCCGAGATGCGCCTGAATATCCCGGGTGCGGGCTCCAACCGGAACCCGGTCCCCACCGGGCTATCCTCGGACTGATCTGTGGTCGGTCGCAGTCCCTCGATAAACTCCTCGTAGGACATAGACTGGTGGAAGGTCACGAATTCGATGCGCCCATCGCTCACGAGGCTACGGTACGTGCTCATGAGCTCTGCTCGGCCATCTTGTCCATTTAGTGCAGCGGTAGCCTCGTCACCCAAGCACAGCCGGACGGCTTCCCATGCCGTCTGATACGTCTTGCCCGTGCCCGGCGGGCCATACAGGATCAAGTTTACGGCGGATGGCCAGGGCGCTTCTTTTGTGTCGGTCACGGTGTCCGCCTCCAGTTGGGGATTGAGCGTATAGGTAAAAACGGTCGAACTGCTTGGATTTGGTTCGGTGCTCGTGGGCGGTGGTACTTGCGCAAGTTTCTGGAATTCTTCACCGCCAAGTGCCTGGCAGATGTTCGGGAACGCGTCTTTCAGGCCGATCGCCGTAGCAAGGTCTCCTGCGCGGATAGAGACCTCCCTGGCCGCCTTTTCCCGGGCAGGTTCGACATAGTAGTTGAGCGCGCAAAGCCTGATCCGGTCGGCACCTTTCATCAGGTGCTCGTAGCGTTCAGGCCGATCGGCAGGCTGATCACTTTGGTCGACTATGATGAAACCAGCATTGTGAAGACGAGCTGCAGCATCAGTCTTCTGCCCCCAACCACCGTTTAGCTCTGTCTTCCCAAGGATGAAGCCAATCAAGGGCTTGGTAGGATAGACGCGATGAGCGCGCTCACGCGATGAACGGACCCAATAGTCGCGTGGCTCACCAAAGGCCTCAAAGAAGTCGCGGTGCGTCCCATCCGTACGGTAGCTGTCGTATGCATTCATCGCGGCTTCGACCTCCTGCCTCGACAGCACAGCATTCTTGGGGCCAACTTTGCCTTCTTCGGGAATTCCCAAGATTTCCGCGATCTCCGGTCCTATTTCGTAGCTGCGCAGTTCATTATCGCTGAAGCGAAGATAGTGCTGCGCTCCTGTCGTCAGGTTCCTGCAACGTACTGCACAACGTTCTTCCAACGCGATGCGGGCCAGCTCGGTTGGTTCTTCGACACCGACAATATTCTCATCGCTCATTTGCGCTCCCTGAGGAAGATACAGGTAGCCGGGGTGTTTCGCGCCACCATTGCGCGAAACGGCATAGAATTCACCATTAGCATGACGAAAAACGATCCGACGTCTATCAGTAAGATGGCTCATTCCAAACCCTTCAGCGCGCCTATAAAATCAACCAAAGCACCAGGCGGGGCTCATGGTACTTAAAATTCTGTTCATTTCAGCAGGCAAGCACCACACTTTCCCACACAAGAAACTATTCATTCCTCAATAACATCGAAATCACCTTCACCCCCCAAATACTTAGCCGTCCTCTTTCTTGGCTGCCCCTTTGATCCAGAGGTGGAACTCCCCTTCTTCGCCAGAGCCATCTCGGTTAAGGAAGGATTTGGGTGATCGGGAAACCCCACTCCATAGTGGCGGATCATCGCCCTGTATCTCAGCCCCACTGCGGACATCTTGCAGATCTGAACACCGTCGGATCGGTCCTTCAGAACGAGTCCACCTGACTTTGGCTCAATTTTGACCCCATGTTCGTCGAAGGCGGTAATCAACTCTTCCCAGGAACGGCATGTCGCATAGGTACCCTTCGCGAACTCGCCAAGCGCTTCCACATCCCAGATTGATCGATCAATCTTTGTATTTGACGATGTCGCACCTTTGTCTGCCGGCAACATTGTCTCAGTAACGATATGGTCTTCAGGGCTCACCGACCTGTTCTCCGGCAACACCTGGGTGCCTGCAGGCGAGAACACCAATTCTGGCAGGACGGTCTCCCAGGCATCGTGACGCGCGTAGTGAGCATACTTTTCGTCACCATCCGACTTGCGCCAATGGACAATGGCGCCAACTGCGCCGGAGGTGAAAGCAAATCCGTTAGGATGTTGCCAAGATTTCGACATCCGCCCCATGACATGCCCGAACCGATCAATCAGTTCCCAGTGAGGATCACGGAATTCAAGCGTTAAGGGATCTCCCACTTTACATGCGCGGATCGCAGCATGGGCCTCATGGCGTTCAGTCTGGCGACCCGCAAAAGACAAATCGGAAAATTTCAAATCGGGTAACTGGTAGACACTTGGGCGTGGCACCCCAAGCCCAGGATCCGGCCTGACCAGACGCCGCAGGACCGAAGAAGAGCCTGCTTTGAGCAGAGCGTGTTCCCCAGATGTCAGAACAACGAGGCTCCGCTGAGCCCGTGTCATCGCCACATAGAACAGACGCCGCGGTGCATCGCTGTCTTCATTCTTCGAAGGTTTATCCCATCCGCCGTTGAGAATAACCACATGATCGAACTCAAGCCCCTTCGCCCGATGTGCAGTCAGCAAAAGCAATCCGCGCTGTTCACCGCGCGTGTCGCGCGACCACTCCGCAAACCACTCGATGATATCTGGCGCGGGCATGGTCTTCGCTTCCAACTCGCGCGCCAGGTCAGCCACACCTTCCGCAAGAATCTCGACCCATTTGTTGACCTCCTGCTCATTCAGAACTGTGAGGATGTCATGTATCCCCAATAACTCTCCTTGGCGCTTCCTGAGACCTGCAATCAACGTCTGGGTCTCCCGAAGCCGCCAAATATTTGGCAGGTCCTCGTTGGCCATCTCGACATCAAGGCCTTGTTGTTCGGCATAGGACCGGACGGCCCCCAGTTTTCTCCAATCACGAGAAATGATGGCAGTGCGCGACCAGGACCAGTTCGGGTCGAGCCGTGACAGGCGCATCAACTCGTCGACTGCCGCGACGGCCTGAGGGACATCTCCACCGGGGACGTCCAAAAGCTGTACCCTGCCTTGAGCGACAGTATCCTCGTGCTCAAGAATTCCGCCTTGCGGGTTGCGCTTCCGGTCCGTGTTGATCCTGACTTCATGATCAACTTTCATCCGCTCCTGGGCAACAGAGATCACCGAATTCGCAGCTATGATGATATGACCTGTCGAGCGATAGTTTTCGACCAGGAAAGCTGGCCGCGCCTTATAATCCTCTTCGAACTTTCGGATGAAGTCGATTGAGGCCCCGTTGAACGCATAGATGTTCTGATCGTCATCGCCGACCGCAAACAGGCTCAGCTTCAAATCGGCATCGTCCAGCGACCGCCCCGCCACAGCAGAGATCAGCTGATACTCCTCCGGTCCGATATCCTGATATTCGTCGACCAAAATCCAGCGATAGCCTTGAAGCAGCGTGTCCCGCTGCGCCTCGGCCTCGGATCTCGTCAGACCATCTCCCTCGAGCTGACGCACGGCCTCCATAACGATGTCATCAAAGTCTTCGGTGTCGGCACGCTGCCCGACAAAACTTGCGCCCACCAGCTTCATCGCAAGAGCATGGCAGGTGGAAATCGTAACACCATTGGCGTCATCCCCCACCAATGCCCGCAGCCGCACGCGAATTTCAGCAGCAGCATGTCTATTGTAGGCGAGAACAAGAATCCCGCGTGGATCTTCACGTTTCATCCTGAGCAGATAGGCAATCCGATGGACCAACACCCGCGTTTTGCCTGACCCCGGTCCGGCCAGAACGAGGACGTTCGTTCGGTCCCGATCATCTGTCACGATCTCCTGCTGGATTTTATTGCCAAGTTTCTCGACAATCGCATCCCAGGATTTGCTGGTGGTTTGACGCCGGACCTCCCGGCCCATGCCCGGCATCCACCGCTTCATGAACTGCTCTTTATTGAGCAGGAAGTAATCCTCTGACAAACGCGCCGCGTCGATCATCGTCCTAAGGCCAGTTTCCGCATAGGTCGCCATGACATGGGTCTGCAACGTCTGCTCGCCGTAGTGATCTTCCAACGGTGCAAAATGGGTCTGAGTAAACTGGCCACCGGCGGGATCGAGATAGACGGTCATCGCCGACCGGAAGACCGTGAGCCCCTTGCCAAGGGTGAGAACGCCCTGTTCGTGCAACCACATCAAAGCGCGCTCCAGCAGCTTTGTCATGTCTCGTACGCCACTGGTCTTCAGAAAGGCATCCTGCGTCAACTGAGCCAGCAAGTCGCCAACCGTTGTCTCGACCTGAAGGTCCTTGCCCCGTGTGCCTTTGTCCAGACGCCCTGTCAGATAGGTCAGCAGCAATTCTGCTGCCAACCATCGTAGTTTCGCCGTCTCCTGCACCGTTTTCCAGGACCGCACCAAAGTGACCATCAGCGTATTGCGACTGGCTTTGCGCAAAGAGATATTCCCGCGCCCGCCCTCCAGGCTTCGACCATCTTGGGCAATACCGCGCACCAGCTTGTCGATCGCGTCGGGCCGGACATCCGGATGCTCCTTGTCGCGCAGCCGCTGGCACGTCTCGGAGAGGTTCAGCGGGACCGGTGCATTGTCGTCCAAATCCGGTGCCAATTCCTGCATCAGCGTGATCAGGTCAGCTTCCAGTGTAGAGGCCTGAGCCAGACGCTGGACCGAGGAATGGGCAACCCCAACGTGGACAAATACTGTCATCGCCACATCATTGCGTGCAATACCGAGGTTTTCCAATGTCGCCATGGCCTTCGGCAAGGCCCCAGGCGAGATACCTGACACGCCGCAAAGCTCATCGGTCGACACGCCTTCATCTACTGGCGTCGTCATTAGATGTTCCACGATGGACAGGAGTTGCTTGCGATATGCTTGTGTCAGGTCCGCATCGGCTAGACGTGTCTTCGCCTCCTCAACCGACCGCACCCGTAAGGAGGATGGGAAAACCTGAACCCGGTTCTCCTCACGGGACACAAGATGCGCTTCTTCCAACCAGGAAACCGCCGTCTTGACGCGAGTATCGTCAGTGGCGCTGTCGCGTTCGAACTCCTGATCTTTCTCAGACCGCACGATTTCGCCGGAGGTTGCAACAACCTTGCCAGTCTTCTTCGTGCGCTCGTCGATCCGTCTCAACGCCTTCAGGATCGCCCCGATTTCGTGTCGCGCCAACCGTGAACTGGCGGAGAGACGGAATTGGCGCTCGACATCATCCGCGGCGAACAGAAGGACACAATGAGCATCCTCTCTGTCACGCCCCGCACGCCCCGCCTCCTGCAGGTAGTTTTCCAGAGAGCCCGGAATATCTGCATGTACAACCAGCCGGATGTCGGGCTTGTCGATTCCCATGCCAAAGGCATTTGTCGCCGCGATGACGCGCAATTCACCCACACGGAAGCGTTCCTGCACGCCCTGTTTGTCGTCAGCGGTCATCCCGGCATGGAAATGAGCGGCATCGAGCCCCTGTGACTTCAGGAACTCCGCCACGCGCTCGGTCTCTTTCCGAGAGGAGCAATAAACAACCGCGCCGGAGCGCCCTTCATTGGGCAGGAGCTCCTCAATAACGGTCAGCACATCTGACAACTTGCTGTTCTTCGTCGTCGGGCGCACTTCAAATGCCAGGTTCGACCGTGAAGCGCCGCCATCGAGAGGAAGTAGTTCGATACCCGCTTTCGTCTGAAAATGCTCGATGATATCCGCCACAACCTCCGGCTTTGCTGTCGCGGTCAGACAAATCACTGGCGCGGGCGACAGATCGCCAGAGAATTCCTTGATGAAACGTCCGAGGTAGCGGTAGTCCGGCCGGAAATCGTGCCCCCATTTCGAGACGCAGTGCGCCTCATCGATTGCCCAAAGCCCGACTTCACGCTGCGCCAATACACGGCGGATCGAGGTACTGCGTAGCTGCTCGGGAGAGATAATGAGGATCCCTGCGTCCCCCATCCGAACTTTATCCAAGGCATCCTGGCGTTCGGGCATGGACATCATACCGTTGATCGTGACCGAGCAGGAAATACCTGCCCGCTCCATGCCCTGAACCTGGTCCGACATCAGTGCGACCAGAGGCGAAATCACAACGGTGAGCGCCCCAATCTTGTCGAACCGAGACAGCGCGGGCACCTGGTAGCACAGAGACTTCCCCGTGCCTGTCGGTAGAATCCCAAGCAGACTATTACCCGACATGGCCTCGTCGACGATGCGTTCTTGCAAGGGGCGACCATCCGGATCAACCGGCTTAGGGCGGAAGCTCGGGAAACCGAACCATTTTTCCAACGCACGGACAGGATCATTCTGTTCGGCACACCAGGCGCAAGCAGGGTCTTTGCAAGACGTGTCTCGCAAATGCTTCACGATCAGAGATGCTTCGCGAAACTGCGCCCGCACCCAAGGAGGCATGACGGAATCTCCGCCTGCAACCGTGATCCAGGACAGCGCATAGGACATGGGCCATCCATTCTGCGGGCTGTTCAATCGGCTCAATGTCTGCTCGACGCGCTTGCCGCAGGCGCGGCCTCCCAGCAACCGCCGTATCGCGGCACAGGTTTCCTCGTAGCCCGGGCAATCCCTACCGCGCACATAACGAAAGACCGTATCAAAACCGCCCGCCTGTTCCATGCGCGTGGTCAGGTAGTGGTAGGCCGTAAGAACATCCGGCTCTTCAGCGTTCAGCCTCGCAAAAGCATCGAGCTGGTTCGCCAAGACCTCAAACACAAGCCGTGCATCCAGCTCGGGGTCATTCACATGGCCTGTCGCCAGGCGGCCATCATGGTAATGTTTCACCAGATGATGATAGGGGTTCCGTGGAAATGCGAGTGGGTTGAGCCACAAAGTGTCGATCGGTGCCTGCATGATCGCCGACAACCGGGGGCGTGCCGCAATGAGATGCTCCAGATCATGCTGCAGGATATTGTGGCCAATTGGGTGGTCCACATCGCCAATCTGTGCTTCGAGCTGATCGAGAAGTGAAGCGGTGATACCCCCGGTAACCTTAAGAGCCGGGCGTTCATCCTCCCGCACCGCGGCTAAGGCGAAAACCTTCGCCTCACGCGGATCCACTTCGAGATCAATCGACAAACACCGGGACAAAATCTGATTGTGACGCATTTCCATAAGAAAGTAATTACCGGAGAGATTGGGCAGAACAAGGACCTATGCGGTGCAGGACAACGATGGGTTCTGCACCTCACTCGGCCCTGCTGACGGCATGGATACCCCCTCCCGCATGCTGATGGGCGATGTCACACAGCTCAATTTCTCGAAAACTGTTTATTTTCAGCACCCTGCACCGATCGAGTGGCGACGACAGAACATCTGTGACAGCTTGTGACAGAAACTGTGACACAATTTTTCCATTTAAAATCAATGAGTAAGTGTCATTATATAGGTATATGTCACATGTCACAGATATATATGTATTTACGTACGCGCGCACACATGTACGCACGCGCATGTACGCATGTAATACACATCCTGGCGTGACATGTGACATCTCGTAAGTGGCTGATTTTAATAGATTACCGTGTCACAGCGTGCGCGGCCCAGAACTCAGACCTCCATGAATTACTCTAAAAAACAATACCTTACGAACATTCAGCCGGAGATGATCTTTGTGACAACTCCCCACTGAACCCTCACTCACCAAGCTCCCCCTCTGCAGCCAGTGGCGTCCTGAAATGGCTCTTGCACTCTTCATTTTTTATGTTACATATTTTATGGATGAGGCTTCAGGAGACACATACGATGCCCGTGATACGCATCAACGACGCGACGTTCGCAGATCTCAAATCCGTGGCCACGTGGCTGGGGACAGAGACGCCTTCTCAAACTGTTGACTACTTGGTCCGAGAGAAAATGGACCTTCTTGGCCTGGAACGCGATGACGTGCAGGAAGAGGTGGCACACCGCGACAGCCCAAACTTGCCTTCTGCCGAAGGGGCACTGGAGTTCCGATCAGCGCCCGGCCTCTCCTTTACGAGAATGTTGGAAGCGTCGGTAGACGGTCAGCCTCAAGCCAAAGCAAATTGGTCAGCTGTTCTGCTGGAGGTCATCACCTCGACCAAGAAGAAGACCGGGATGGATGCGACGGCCCTCAGCCACGAACTGCAAGTCCCCTCTAAGCCATACGAATACGCCTCGGAAGGATACAAGTTTCTGCCCGACCTAGGGATCTCCATCCAAGGGCAATCCGCGCAAGATGCCTGGAAAGAAATCAAACGCCTTGCCGACAAGCATCGAGTGGCTGTCACGGTGCGGTTCCAATGGCGCGAGAACGACAAAGCTCAGCATCCGGGCCGGATCGGTATCCTCCGCGCAGGAGAGTAAGCTGATGCCAGCCCCCGACAAAAAGCCTCTCTCACGACAGATAACATTGGCCGCACTCCTCGCCCCGGAGACAATCCACAATTTTCAGAGAAGCGGAGATTTCAATTCGTAATTCTGCCCCATACGTTATCGGGCAAGATAGGAATAAATCTCGACAATTCAGGAGACCGGCTTTGAGCCAGGACACCATTAACAACAACGCGTCGTTCATCTGGTCCATTGCGGAGCTGCTTCGCGGCGACTTCAAGCAATCCGAATACGGCAAGATCGTCCTGCCCTTCACGATCCTGCGTCGCCTCGATTGTCTCCTGGAAGGTTCTAAACAGGCCGTCCTCGAAACCGCATCCGGCCTTCCCGACGAGATGGACGAGCAGATGCGCATGACCATCCTGTCGGAGATCGCGGCCGCCGGCGGCCAGATCTACAACACCAGCCAGTTCACCTTCTCCACCCTGCGCCAGCAGGACGCCGGGCAGCTGCGCAGCAACCTGGTGGACTACCTGACCGGCTTCAGCCCGAACGTGCGCGACATCTTCATCGAGAAGTTCAAATTCACCGAGATCCTGAAGGACCTCGATGAAAAGGGCTCGCTCTGGATGGTGTTCGACCGGTTCTGCCAGCTGCCGATCCACCCGGACGAGGTTTCCAACCTCGAGATGGGGTACCTCTTCGAGGAGCTGATCCGCCGCTTCTCGGAAATCTCCAACGAGACCGCCGGTGAGCACTTCACGCCGCGAGAGGTGGTCCGCCTTCTCGTCGACCTGCTTCTGGCCAATGATGACGAGGCTCTGTCCGGCAAGGGGATCATCCGCCGCGTCTACGACCCGGCCTGTGGCACCGGCGGCATGCTCTCTGTCGCGGAAGAAGCGATGAAAGAGTTCAACCCGGCGCTCAATGTCGACCTCTTCGGCCAGGAGTTGAACGGCGAGTCTTTCGCGATCTGCAAATCCGACATGATGGTCAAAGGGCATGACGCCTCGCGCATCGCCTATGGCAACACGCTGACCCAAGATGCGCACAAGGGCGAGACTTTCCACTACATGCTCTCCAACCCGCCCTATGGCGTGGACTGGAAGAAATACGCCGCGCCGATCAAGGAAGAAGCCGAGGACCTCGGCTACGACGGACGTTTTGGCGCCGGCCTCCCCCGCATCTCCGATGGTCAGCTGCTTTTCGTGCAGCACATGATCGAGAAGATGCGCGATGACGAGAAAGGCTCCCGTGTCGGCATCGTCATGAACGGCTCGCCCCTCTTCACCGGCGGCGCGGGATCTGGGGAAAGCGAGATCCGTCGCTGGATGCTGGAGAACGACCTGGTCGAGGCGATCATCGCCCTGCCGACGGACATCTTCTACAACACGGGCATCCAGACCTACATCTGGATCCTCTCGAACAGAAAGCCGGAAGAGCGCTGCGGCAAGGTCCAGTTGATCGACGCCTCGGGCGAGCGGTTCTGGCAGTCCATGCGCAAGTCTCTGGGCTCCAAGCGTCGCGCCATCGGGGATGACGCCCGTGCCGAGATCGTGCGGATCTATGAGGAGTTCCTGAATGGGGCGGCTGGCTACGGCGATGTCTCCAAGATCTTCGACACCACCGACTTCGGATATCGCGAGATCCGGGTGGAGCGCCCGCTGCGTCTGCGCTTCGAGGTCACCGAGGAGGGCATCGCGGCCCTGAAAGCCACGAAGCCCTTCCAGAAGCTCGAGCCGGAAGAACAGGAACAGATGATCGACCTGCTTCACGATGCCCTGGGCGGTGAGAACGACACCTCTCCGAAGGGTGTCGAGAAGGGGCTGAAGACTATCGCGGCCAGCATGGGCATTAAGTTCGCAGCCCCCCTGAAGAAGGCGATTATCAGCGCCATGTCCCTACGTGACGAGGATGCGGACCCGGAACTCGACAAAGACGGGAACCCCGTGCCCGACACCGGCCTTCGGGATCATGAACTGGTGCCGCTGAAGGAAGACTGGCAGGACTACTTCGCCCGCGAAGTCGAGCCTTTCGTGCCGGATGCCTGGGTGGACACCTCGCATCGGGATGCTCTCGATGGTGAGGTCGGCCGTGTGGGCTACGAGATCAACTTCAACCGGTATTTCTACCAGTATGTGCCGCCGGGGCGGCTGGTGGAGATTGATGCGGAACTGAAGACGCTGGAAGCGGAGATTGCCGGACTGCTGAAAGAGGTGGTGGCATGATGACCCTACAAGAGCGGGTTCACTCTGCCCCGATGCCGAGCGGGTGGAAGTTGGATAAGCTCCACCAAACCTTGAAGGTTCGACGTGGCAACAAGAATGCCGGTATGCGCGAAGACAATCTGCTGTCTCTCAGCTACGGCCGGATCATTCGCAAGGACATCGACACCGACGGCGGCCTTCTCCCTGAGAGCTTCGAAACATATCAGGTCGTCGAGGCTGGCGACATCATCATGCGCCTCACCGATTTGCAGAACGACAAACGCAGCCTGCGTCAAGGTTTGGCGAAGGAGCGCGGCATCATTACGTCCGCATATGATGCCTTGGAAGTTATCAGAGACAACGAGCCTCGCTTCTGGGCATACGCGCTGCTCGCACTGGATCTGGCGAAGTATTACTATTCGCTCGGTGGCGGAGTTCGGCAATCTGTTAAGTTCTCTGATTTTCCGAATGAATGGATCTACCGCCCCGATCTCCCCACCCAAAAACAGATCGCTGCCTTCCTCGACCGCGAGACTGCGCGGATTGATGAGCTGATCGCGAAGAAGGAGCGGTTGGTGGAGGTGCTTGCCGACGCCCGCTTCTCGGCAATCTCCCGAGCTGTCACAGTCGGCTTGGATCAAGGGCGGCAACTCGTCGATACGAACAACAAGTACATTCCTCAGGTGCCCGAAGGCTGGACCGTCTGGCGACTGAAGCATCTTGCACGCGCTTTCGGCGGCATCACCTTGGGCCGTAAGCTGGATGCCGCAGAGCCCACTGTCTCGACCCCCTATCTGCGGGTGGCGAATGTTCAGGCAGGCTGGCTGGACCTTTCGGACGTGGCCGAGATCGAAGCGACCGCAAAAGAGCGAAAGCGCTATGCCCTGAAGGCCGGGGACATTTTGATGAACGAGGGCGGCGACAACGACAAGTTGGGGCGTGGCGCCGTCTGGAATGCCCCGTTCGCTCCATGCATCACGCAGAATCATGTGTTCTTTGTGCGGCCTGAAGATACACGCTTTTCCGAATGGATTTCGCTGGCGACCAACGCCCGTTACGCCCGCGATTTCTTCTTCCTGCACTCAAACCAGTCGACGAACCTGGCTTCCGTCTCGAAGACCAATCTCGAGCGTTTTCCCGTCGCTATTCCTCCGTTCGAGGAAATGCAGTCAACCCTCTCTGATCTGACCGCGAGACTGAACCTTATGAAGCAAACCACAAAGGCAACACGCACGTCCATCGACCGCCTCCGCGAATACCGCGCTGCCCTGATCACCGCCGCTGTCACCGGTCAAATCGACGTGGACAGCTACGGCAAGGCGAGCGCCACTTCTGCCACGCTTGACCAGATTGAAAAGGAAATGCAGTAAACATGGCCAGAAACCTTTCCACGGATGCCGATATCGATGCCTACATCGCGAAGGTCATTCAAGAGGCACACCATCATGCGCAATGGGTGGCCCAGATCATCCAGCCGTTGTCTGATGAGGTCCGAAATAAGCTGAACCTTAGCCCTGATACCGTCGAGGTCTACGAGAGGAATGGAAACCTCGCCCGCACCTGTTGGGTGACTCTGTCCGGAAATCGGTATGTTTTCACCTATGACTATGGTGGAAGAAAAATCGATCTGAAGGAACGAACCCTTCGAGGCCGCTTAATCCACTCATTCGACAATAATACGCCTACGGCAACCATTGCTGCGGTCGTAGCCCAACTTTGATGTTGCCCGAGGAAATTCCATGACCAGCCCAGCCATTTCCCGCGAGAAGCTCCACACCGAAGAAGCCGTCGAGCTCCATCTCGTCGACCAACTGGTCACGCACCAGGGCTGGCGTGAACGCCCCTACACGGCCTTCGACCGCAAGACCGCCCTCGACCCCGAGATGATCGAGGAATACGTCCTTACGACGCAGCCCGACGCCTGGAAGAAGCTCTGCGACCAGTATCCCGGCAAGGAGCGCGAGACCCTAATCCGCCAGATCGAGGCGCGCCTCAAGTCCGTGGGCACCCTCGAGGTGCTGCGTCAGGGCATCACCATCGTGCCCGGCATCAAGATCACGCTCTGCACCTTCAAGCCCGCCTCCGGCCTGAACCCGGCCACCCTGCGGGCCTACGAGAGCAATATCCTCGGTGTGATGCGGCAGGTCCGTTACTCCCTGCGCTCCGAGAACGCCATTGACGTGGTGCTCTTCGTCAACGGCATCCCCTTCGCCACCCTGGAGCTGAAGAACACCCTGACCGGGTCGACTTACCAGACGGCCGAGAAGCAGTACCGCAAGGACCGCGCGCCGAACGGTGAGCCCCTCCTGACCTTCAAGCGCGGCGCCCTGGTGCATTTCGCTCTGGATCAGGACAACGTCTCGATGACGACGCAGCTCAACAACGGCAAGACCCGCTTCCTGCCCTTCAACCGCGGCCGTGACGGCGGCGCCGGCAACCCGGATGTCGAGGACGAGTTCCGCATCGCCTATCTTTATCGGGACATCGGGGCCCGGAAGGCTGTCTTCTCGCGCGAAGTCCTTCTCGGGATCCTGCATCGCTTCGTCCTTGTGGATGAGGTCGAGCAGCCCGGCGGCCAAGTGAAGCGCACGACGATCTGGCCGCGCTTCCAGCAGCTGGATGCGGTTCGCATGCTCATCCAGGATGCCAAGGCGAACGGCGCCGGTCAGAACTATCTGTTCCAGCACTCCGCCGGCTCCGGCAAGTCCAACACCATCGCCTGGGCTGCCCACCACCTGGCCACACTCCATGACGACGCTGACCAGGCGATCTTCGACACAGTGATCGTGGTCACCGACCGTGTGGTCCTGGACCGCCAGCTTCAGCAGACCATCAAGTCCTTTGCGCAGACGGAAGGCTATGTGAAGCCGATCGACGGCACTTCACGGCAGTTGAAAAAGGCCATCGAGGATGGCGCCAAGATCATCATCTCGACGATCCACAAGTTCTCGACCGACCAGCTCTCGGTCCTGAAGAACGAGAACCACAAGCGTTTCGCGATCATCATCGACGAGGCGCACAGCTCCCAGTCCGGCAAACATGCCGACAGCATGGCGCGCGTCCTGGCTGACGGCGAGCTTTCAGAGGAAGAGAAGGAATTCGACGCCACGGAGCAGGCCCTCCTGGAGCTGCAGCGCCTGCGCGGCCCCCAGGCCAATCTCTCCTACCTCGCCTTCACGGCGACCCCGAAGAACGTCACCCTGGAGCGCTTCGGCCGCGTGGGAGAGAACGGCCCGGAACCGTTCCACCTCTACTCGATGCGCCAAGCCGTCGAGGAGGGCTTCATCCTGGACGTGCTGCGCAACTACCAGACCTACAAGTCCTATGCGAAGCTCGAGAAGGCGATCGACGAGGATCCGGAACTTCTTGAACGCAAGTCTTCCCGCAAGGTAGCGCGTTTCATCGACTTCCATGAGACATCCATGGCTCAGAAGGCCGAGGTGATCGTCGAACACTTCCGCCGCCACGCGCTGCCGGAGCTTTCCGGTCAGGCCAAGGCCATGGTGGTGACCTCGAGCCGTGAGCACGCGATCAAGACACACCAGGCGATCACGAAATACATTACCGACAACGGCTACACGGATGTGACCTCCCTGGTAGCTTTCTCGGGAGAGATCACGATCGATGGTCAGACCTATACCGAGCCGGGGATCAATGGCTTTGCCGAGACGGAGCTGCCGCGGCAGTTCGATGGCCAGACCTACAACGTGCTCGTGGTCGCGGAGAAATACCAGACCGGTTTCGACCAGCCCAAGCTCGTGGCCATGTACATCGACCGCCGGCTGAGCGGACTGCAGGCCGTTCAGACCCTGGCGCGCCTGAACCGCATCTACCCCAGCAAGGAGCGCACCTACATTCTCGACTTCCGCAACACGGTCGAAGAGATCCGGGACGCCTTCAAGCCGTATTACAACGTCACCCAGCTGGAAGACATCTCGGATCCGAACCAGGTCTACAACCTGGAAGCCCGCCTGAAGGCCTTCGGAGTTCTTGATGCGGCCGAGATCGACCGCTTCGTCACCCGCTTCCTCCAGGCCAGCAAGCGTACGGATGAGCGCCCGATCCTTGAAGGCATCGTCCGTCAGGCTGTGACCCGTTTCAACGAGAACCTGAACGAGAATGACCAGGAAGAGTTCCGCCAGGTCCTCGCATCCTTCCTGCGGTTCTATTCCTTCATCGCCCAGGTGGTGGACCTTGGGGACACGGATCTCGAGAAGCTGCATATCTACGGGACCTGGTTGAAGCGGATCCTCCCGTCCCGCCAAGCGCCTCAGGGTGAGGATGTCACAGACGACATGCTCGAGATGGCTGCCTTCCGCCTCCAGAAGGAAGGCGACGAACAGGACGCTTCTCTCGGCAAGGACGACAATCAGGCCCTGAGTCCGATCGACCGGTTCGGCGCCAATCCCTACACCGAGGAGGAGTCGAAGACCCTCACGGAGATCATCACCTCCTTCAACGCGCGCCACGGCACCGAGTTCTCCGAGGAGGACTACATCCGCTTCGAGGCAGTCAACAACGACATCCTCGACGATGACGTCTGGGCGGAGATGCTGCGGAACAACGACCCGCGTGACGTCCGTCCGCGGTTCGATGCGGAGTTCATGCGCCGGGCGATCCAAGCGTTCCAGCGCGACAACGCGATGCGCAATGCCTTCATGCGGGACCAGGAGGCGAGGGACATGCTCATGGGGCTGATGTTCCAGCGGGCGGTGCGCGGGGCTGGTCGGGCGGCATAGAGAACATGCACGCTCATCACAAGAAGGAGCTGCACAAGCTCTTATCCCGCTTCAAAGATGAGGATTTGTTTAACCTGATATGGGCAACAAACATTCTTCAAACCGAAAACTACCGAAGGGCACTACCACATCTCGACCTCAAGACAGTGAACCCTAAGGCAGTTGGCATACAGGAGCCTCACGAGTTCGCTATTCACAAATGGGAGCTGGAGACACTGGCCAACGAAGGCCTGACGACTCCACCTAGCGCCCCCCGAAAGGGAAAAATTATTCGCATGAAACACGACCACTATGGAAATATAGTGGCGTGTATCAATCGCCTACGAAAGCTAGAGAACAAAGAGTTCAGCGTCGGCGGACATAAGAAGAATATTTTCGGAGAGCTCGTCCGCATTGGAAACCGGCAATTCCCTTGGCAGGTTGGCTCGGCGAATATGGCCAATTTATACAGAAACAACTTCGTTTACGGCCAAGGCAAGTGCGCCGAGGAATTTAGAAAGAAATTTCAAATCTCCATAACGGACTTTTCAAAAGTATCGTTTGCACTACACGCCTCCCTTATGTCGAGACCTTCGTTGAGCGGAGATCAGGCCTTCAAGGTCATCGGTGTTTCAGAAGAAGCCTATCGCGCTGCTTTGAGGCCACTATGCTTACCTCTGACAGAAGCCCGGCGGCTCGCCACAACAGAAAGAAGGAACGTCATACATGTCGCATACAAACCCTCCATTTTCCGGCAGTACCCTTGCATAAATTTCTCAGGTAAAGATCTTAGAATTAGGTCTCCGTTACCGCAATTGATCATGGATCGGATGACAACAGGCCTGTTCTATGATGTCGTGTCAGGCGGCGGACCTGTGCGGGACGAGTATGGCCGCCGCTTTGAAGAGTATTGTCTCAATTTTTCACAGAGATCCCTGCCCGAACTCTCTTGGCAACCCGAAGAACAGTACAAGCTTAAGAAGAGCCCCGTCGACACGCCTGACATACTCTGCTTTGACTCTGGGTCCCTCATACTGGTCGCTGAGTGCAAGGCGACACGCATGTCTCGAGAAGCCATGTTCGGCCAAGATCCTACAAGTGAAAGGGGGTTCGCAGATCTCGTAAAAGCTGTGAAGCAAATATGGCGTTTCTTCGCACACTGCCGACTTGGAAAGCACTCCGCCAATGTCAACCCCGACGCTGTTGGAATGGTGATCACCTTGGATAACTGGCTTGTCATGGCAGAGAAACTCAAAGAAGAAGTGTTTCGACGAGCTGACAGAGAAATAGCTTCCTTTAGCCAAGACCTTGTTCGAAGCATCGACAAAAGACGAGTAATTTTTACTCCCGTCCAGCAATATGAAAGGGTCATGTCCACCGCAACAAAAACGAGTTTCACCCAGTTGCTGTCACAAGCGACCGCAACGAAACACACCGGCTGGAACCTGGATATGATTCACGAAGAGGTTTCGAGCTTTGATTCCAGCGTCGATCGTGAGTTCCCGTTCATCGGTGACATCCAAGATGTCGTTCCTTGGTGGAACTCATTTGCAAAAGACAGCTAGATGTCAAATCTTTACTTTACACAACTGCTTAGTATGACCAAGCGCCAGAGCAAGGCTTCATGCAGCGTCACTCAATTCCCTAGGTCAGCCGCATCAGATCATCGAAGCCAATGTGCAGGGCTTAGCACGCTCACCCACAGCACCACCAAGATTTGCCCAAAAACATTTCCTGGCACCGAAGAAAAGGTGTCTTCTTGGCGGTCGTGGGGTCACTAAGAACCATAAGAACCCACCGATTCCGCTTCATGTGTGGACAACTCCGCCAGGCTAATTTCTAGCCTGCCCCTGTGCCTATACTCTTTTCCTTGAGACACATGCCATTAGAGGGGTAGCCACATTGATCGACAAACTCTTTCCGGTTTTCGCGATTTCATTTTTCGCGAGCGGTGCCGCGGTATGTTACTTCCTCATATTGGAGTCTTGGGAACTCAGCACATTCGTACTGATCCTCGCTTCTCTGATCGCGGCAATTCCCTACCTGCTGATTGGATCAGGGATCTCCATGGCGATCTTTCAGTATTTTCTCACCTTCTTGATCCCGTACGACGACATCAAAAAAGAAGCCACAGTAATCCCAGGATGTCTGATCCTGTACGTCTTCAACGTCTTCCAGCTCACTTACTTGGCAGCGGATTATATCTAACCACCACCCGAGGGCTCCTTAATGATCTATCCTCCTCTCAATCTTCCGCTGAACCTTATCGGCTGGGTTACATTCATAGTCATCGCATACGGAGAAACAGATAAGTACCTCGATGTATGGGAGCCTCTGCATGTCCTTATCGCGGTATTCCTCGGCCATCATGCATTCAACATCATCCTCATGATTGCGCATATCCCCACCGCCTTGATTTACAGCGCCACCCAAAAACGGATCCATCATCGTATTGAAGATGAAACCGAGAGATATCTAGCATCTCAACAATGGCTTCCTCCGCTGACCGACGAGGAAGAAGCCCAACCCCTCGATACGGATGAGGAAGAGGAATTGGTTTCCACCACCCAAAAGCATGTGAAAGTAATCGAAAATCTTCTTTATGTGATAATAACGATCGACACACTCATCGCCATCGGCATCATTGGCGCGGCACTATACATCTTGCTCGAGCCTTGAGGAGATTGAAGATCTTCTCTCCAAGGCAACCACGCCTCAATGCCGGACTATGTTGGGCACCTCATCACCTGTGTCCAGCCGAAGCGCCTCCCTCCAAAGCGCCGTCTTGAAGCACATCCAGTCCCGCCGACTGCCACCCTCAACCTCATGGACCGAGATCAACCCAGCCCATTCCAGGGGCTTCAGAACGTAGCTGGAGAACGCCGCGAGTACTCGCCACCCGGCATTATCCCAGTCCGGCCCATTTCCATAGAACAGACCATACAGCTGTCTTTCCGTCAGCCCCTGCTCCAGTTCGACATTCATCACGTTGAGCCAGACATCCCATGTCCCGAAAGGGCGCTCATCCAGGCAGGCATATGAAGTGTGGTCAACCTCCAGCAGGAAGAACGGGATCAACTGGTCGAACAGCACCCCCGGGGAATTCAGCAAATCCTTCCCCTTCTTCGTCAAAAGGAATTTCCCCTTGTAGTGACGCCCGAGCTTCAGCTGCAGAAGTAAGAAATGCACGACCTGGATCGGCGGAAACTCGTACTCGTTGACTACCTTGCTGACGCTGAACGCCTCCTCGGGCCCGTACCTTGGCCAGTCAACGTGCTCGACGGCCCAGTGAACGAACTTGCGTTGAAATGCCTTCGTCGCGGTCAGGCCGATGCCACTGTTCTCGTCGGCATACTGCATGGTGCGGTGCGCAGCCCGGAGCAACGGAGACAGCTGGAGGGTGGGCTGGTCGTCAGAGAGTTTGCGAAAACCAATCATGGATCGCTTCTCGCATCCTCGACAGAAGCTGACGAGGCACATTCCCATGTAGATCTACCACCCCCGGTGGCGACGCATCGCCCCGTCAACAGTTCGGCCTTCATACCTATCATCACCACAAGGTGTTGTTTTTTCATAATTTTTCGTCTCCTCATACCCCGCACCCCTCCGAAGGCCAGCAGCGTCGACCGCATAACGGAGTGGCGCGCACGAACCATGCGAGCCTCGATGGCATCTCCACTTTTCGCAACGAATACAGTAACTTAAATGGAAATACCTTCGGATTATCACTTGCCACAGGGCACGTCCTATACATACCTTCGAACGTGACTCGACAGACGATGAGCTCCGACCACACACCCAAACGACCACACGCACACCTTAAGAATGTTAGGCTACCCCCATGAACCTTTCCGATTTCGCCAAGCAACTTCCCAAGAACTTCACCGAGCATGAGTTCGTCGATTTGATGAACCAGGTGATCGACCTTAAGACAATCGTTGACCTTCCCGCGGAAGAGCGCAGCGCCTTGTTCGATGGCGTTCAGTACCTCCTCGACTACATTATGTTGGCCCAAGAAGCGAATGGGGAGCTGCGTACCAATCAGGGCCAGCCTGTGATGGACTACAACGGTCCGTTCATCCCGCATGTGTTGGTTCGGCCGGAAGGCATGGAACTGGACCGCAAAGCACTGGAGACCTTCGGGATTGGGGAGGCCGACAAGTATTTTGGGGATGAATAGGCCCATGGTCCTAACCTGCCGCAGGACATCCCCTGCGCAAGGCTGACAGCATTGACCTGGTCGCCAAAATCAAGACCATTGCCGTAATGGTATTGGCGGCCAGGCTTGCAAAGGGGAGGTGACAGTCAGTTCATGAGTGACCGCCCCACCTTTGATGACATCCAACAAGAGCAACAGGACTTCATCGGTCCTCCTGAGTCAGCCCAGGGTCCAAAGATGGCACGCGCGCTGACTGAAGCTGACGAAGTTAATGCGGACACGCTGGTTACTTTGTCGATCATCCGCAGAGCGCTCAAGGCTGGACTGCCTGTCGATCCACAGTACCTGCCGGAGAGGATTGTCGAGATCATTGAGGCGAAATCCGCAGGCTCGAACATGCCCGTTGTGGATGGCCGATCGCACTATCAAATTGATGATGTCGTCCAGGCGCTGGACCTTCTTAACAGGTCGCTGAAATAGTCGCTGAGCCGGAACGCTTTCCCGTCATCGGGTCCGGTTCGACTGATGGGTCATGTCTGTCGGCGCGTCCACGGCTCGCTTCTGTGTCCATGTTTCCCTTCATGCGCCCAGCAACCTTGGAAGCTGGGCAAGGTTGTTGGCGGCCATGGTCAGGATGAAGCGGGATCGGACGCGTTCGACGCCCCGATACATGGTTTGTGCCATGCCGCCGACGGTTTTGGCCCAGCCGAACGGCTCTTCGATCTTCTTTCGGTGCTTCTGGGACAACGCATATCCCTCGTGTCGGGTCGTGCGTCCGTCGATCGCTGAATATCTCGATTTCTGGGCGACATGGGGCGTGACGCAGGCTTGGCGCAGGTCGGACACGAACCCGGCCGCGTCATACCCCTTGTCGGCACCGAGCGTCAGCTGCCGCGTCGATCCCGGGGAATGGCGATGGATCATGTCCAGCGCCGCCTTGCGCTCGGCATGACCGTCGGCCTGGGTCAGATCACCCTGCAAGACCAGCCCGTTGCGGTTCTCCATCAGAGTATGCCCCATGAAACAAAGCATGGCACCCGCGCCGGGGGATTTCTTGTAAAGGCGCGCATCCGGATCGGTTACCGAGGCGTGTGTGGCGTTCGAGCGCTTCTCGCCCTTGAAGTCGACCTCGGCATTGCGCTGGCGGCGGCTGTCGTGGTGCATCGGGTCGGTCTCGGCTGGGGTCTCTGACGGCGCGGGCTCAAGGGTGGTATTCGGGGCGGGCGGATTGCCCGGACCTTCATCATCTGGCGGGGTCGCCTCAGCCTTCGGCTGGAAACTCTTCATAGATGATGCTTCTAGGGCTATCGAATGGGCATGCCCTACTCGAAGGGCGGACAGCGGACCTTCGCTGCTGCCTGCGCCGAGGTCAGCTGTGCGGACTTTTCTGCCGTTGCTTCGCTCTGGATCAATGGCGGCTATTCGTTCACTCTGACTGTCATGACCGCATCCACCCAAGCCAGCCTTCCCCATGTTCATCGCTGGACCTACACTGCCGGGGCCAACGAAGTCTCGATTGTTCTTCCGGATGGGTGTGTCGATCTGGTTGTCTTGTCCTGCGACAGGACGGGACGCGAAGTTTTTCACACCACTGACTGGGACTTTGCGCCAAGGTTGGTCAAGCTAAACGCAGGCACCTGCCTGACTGGCTATCGGCTGCGACCTGGCACTACGCTAGACCTTGCCGAATTCGAGCCCGCGGACCATGACGTGTCGAACCTTGAGGCAGAGATCGAAGCCAACACGCGGCATGACCAAGAGGTCTCGGAAATCATCGAGGCCCTTTGCTTGTCGGGCAACAGCGTTCGTTGCTTGGCCCGGCAACAAGGCGTATCGGAAAGAACCCTGCAACGTCGTTTCAAAGACCTGTCGCTTCCTTCCCCGGCCTTCTGGCGTCAACTGGGACGGGCTCGGCGGGCGGTTCAGGCCCTACCATGTCGCGTTCCGCTTGCCGAGATCGCAGCGCACTACGGCTACAGCGACCAGGCGCACATGACGCGAGAGTTCGTGCGTTGGTTCGGCTGGACGCCCGCCCAACTCCGCCGGAACCCGGCTGCCATTGCCGATCTGGCGCAACCCGGGCTTGGCAACTGGTCAGGAGAGATTAGCCTCGAGATCGCGGGTCTGACGTAGGAAATCCTCACATCGCTTGTCCACGATGTCGGCCAGGCTGGCGAGCTTGATGTGACGCCGATGCTTCCCTCCGCCTTCGAGCACCCGCTCCGGATCATCCAGCTGCGCGCCGTTGGTGAACTCCAAGGAGACGTGGTCCTTGTAAGCGAAAATCCCGCAGAACTGCGATTTGGGCTGCCCGGGAACGCGCTCAATCATGGTTCCACCGTATTTCGTGACACAGGCCGCGGCGGGCTCAACCTTTGCGACAACAGCTTTCAATTGTGCGACGATTTTTGCTTTTTCTGACTCCTCCATCATGGTCTCAACCTGGCAACTGTACTGCTGTGCAGATTTCGATCAGATACCCATTTGGGTCCGCCACATAGGACGTTGTCTGCCCCCAAGATTCATCGCGCACGTCCTGAACCAGCGTCGCCCCCGCGTCGAGCGCCCTTTGCAGGGTGCCGGCCACATCGTCCGTCTCAAAAGCGATCTCGAACGTCGGGGCGTCGGGTCGCGGCAGTGCCGGGCTCTTGCCCAACTCGCGCATGAGGGCTCTTGAGGAGAAAGCCAGTTTGGTTTTCCCTGTTACCAGCTCGCCGTAATCTCCGCCTTCGTGAAGGAAACCGCGTTCAAGCCTGAAAGCCTTTTCAAAAAAGTCGAGCGACGACGAGACGTCGTCCACGTAGAGAATCGTATAGCGAAAGATCATGTGAGGCGCCTCCAACAATGTGGTTCCAACGATAGGCCACGATGGTGCGACGGTCTTGAAGAAAGCCGACAATAAGCGGCTGTGCAGCATCACGCAGTTTGGGCTCGAAGCCGCCCTTCGTCGCGGGGGGCATGAAAGGCCGATAAGGGCCGAGACTGAGGCGACCGCTCGACGCGATGGCGCTAGATGCCGCGGGGCGGCTTGCTGCAGCAGAGAGCCCAACGCACACAAAGCGGCTCTACAGAAGGTTCGCAGATGAACCTTCGCCTTGACGTGTCTCGGTGTTCTGTATTTGCATTGACGTCGAATAGGAGCACGCCTTTGAAAAACAACTACATCCTGATCGACTTTGAGAATGTTCAGCCCAGGAACCTTGAACTCCTCCGTGGGCATCCCTGCAAGCTGATTGTATTCATAGGCGCCAACCAAAAAAGCGTTCCTTTCGACTTCGCGGAGCAATTGCAAGGATTGGGAGAAAATGCCTGTTATCAAAAGATTACAGGGAATGGCTCGAACGCATTGGACTTTCACATTGCGTTCTACTTGGGAGAACTCGCAGCGCAAGATGCCGATGCGTACTTCCACATTATTTCCCGTGACAAGGGCTTCGATCCGCTGATTACACATTTGCGACAAAGAAAGATCCCCGCTCTCCGCCATGTTGACCTATCCGAAGTGCCTTTCGTCAAAATCTCGAATGCAAGCTCTCTGGACCAGAAAATCGAAGCAATTGTTGACAGCTTGAAATCTCGAGGAAACTCGCGTCCAAGAAAGATCAGAACGCTCAAAGGAACGGTGAACGCCCTTTTCAGGAAGACCTTGGATGACGCTGATTTGGAAGCGTTGGTTCGGGAGTTGAATGAACGCGGCCACGTTGACTTTTCGGACCAGGCCGTCAGCTATGGCCCACACATTGTCCGACACTGACCAATTCGTCCGGAGACTGTGGGTCCGCGACCTTGGCGATGTCCCCGCCGCAGCGAATAGCCGTTTCGACGGGCCGTACTGCAGCATCTTGACCGGTTGATGAAAGGCAGCTTAGGGCCGGGTCGCGTTGTACCGACAGGATAGGTGGACAGTTGAAACTCTCTGAACGATCAGGGGCCAGGCAGAGAACCATCTTCCCTCAACCCTCTATCCAAGGCACCGCCGCACACGAGAATCCTCGCGTGCAACAGCGCGCTCTCACACCAAGAGAACGAAGACCCTTCACACGCCAACTGACGGCCGGCCCCTGTTGTGCAACGTCAATCCTCACTGCTGTCTTCGGCCCCCCGTTTCCGCTCAAAAGACGCCCACACAAACTCGCCGGTCTTCTTGTTTCTATAGATCGCCACCCGGTCGCGGCGGAGCTTCCGAAATGGCATGTTCTCACGCTGCAATTCGGCGGGGGAAATCTCCCCACGTTCCAGCCGCTCTTCGTCGCGTTGCCGAGCGCGCGCTTTCTGCCGTTGCCGTTCCGCAAAGTTGAAGTGTTTGGGGCCTTCTTCATCGGACATGTCATCCCTCCCCATTGTCGTTGAACACCATACGTTCTCGCCAGGCCCCCAACAGTTCATCAAGCAGCGACAAGTCATCCAGCGGCCGATACCCAGGCACGTCGATCTGCACGAATCCGGCAGGTGTCTCTTCCACCCCGAGCCCCATGGCGATGGACCTCTCATAGTCGGAGAATTGGCGACCAAGCACATACCACCGGGATGCCGTGCGTGCCCAAGCCCGGTTGGCGTCAATCGCGACGAGCTGTGAGGTCGTGATCCAACCGCCCGCAAGTCTCGGGTGACCTGACACCATGCCCCAAAGGATTGGTGCGCCGCGGCGAGACATATGGGGACGCCAGTAATTCAGCACAGGTGCCTCGGCGAGGTCAGTTTCGGAAGGGCCACCATCGGCGGCTTTGATGGCGGCACGTATCTTTTTGGCCCAGTGGGGCTGAGCAGGTTTCTTGTTCATGGCGAACTCCAAAATTGAAAAAGGCATGATTGATGGACGACGGCGGTCGGGGAGGTCATTGCCATCCCCTCGCGACAATTCTCAGTGCAACACAGGGCGGTTCACTGCATGCTCGACAGCATCCAGCATCCGAACGACCGATCTCAGACTGACATGGTGCGGGGTCCGGATGGCCTCGACGACCTCCTTGACCGCATCAACGGCATCCTGGGGAAGATCGCGACGCGCCCCTTCCCGCTCCGCAAAGCCGGTCAGATGTTCCTGTGTGAGGGCCGTCAATTCGGTGGGAGGGCAACGGCTCAGAAACGGCTCTGACAGAGCGCGGAGGGTGTTGGCGGTGAGCACCCATGTGACCCATGACATGTCGAAAGCAATGCGGAAGTACGGACATGACCAGTGGCGCGCGGTAGACCTTTCGAGGAGTGGCAGCAGACCCTCCGCCAGAGTGTAGCGCTGACCGCCAGTCGACTGGACAGCCCCAGCCTTCTCGATCTCGTCGATCACGATCACAGGATTGGCAATTTGAGACGCCATGATCCCTTCCAGAACCTTTCCCGGGCTCGCCGATCCCCAGCCCCGCTGAGACCCCGTAACAGCAAATGGCGCAGGCTCCCCTGTGGCTTCGATGATTGTCGTTGGCACGGAGATCAGATCCCCAAGCAGGCGCGCCCATTGGCTCTTCCCGATCCCAGGCGGGCCGACGAGGAGCATCGGCCGGACAAGGGGCGCAGGATCGCCGTTGCGGACCGAAGCGCGCATGTCTTGCCAGAGACGCTCTGTTGCAGGAGCCATCCAGGGCATCTCCGTGTGGAGGGCGCTGGCAATCTCGTCGACGCGATGTTCGGTCTCGACCGGCATAAGCCTTGCACCATTCCGGAAGACCTCGAGCCGCGCACGATCTTTTCTGTCGAGGTGCGCCAAACCGGATTGGTTCGCGACCTTGCGGAGATATTTTTGCGTCCGGCGCTCTATCTTCGCGCGGTCCTCTTCCGACAAGCCCAACTCATCTGGAGGATTCTCCATGTTCTCCCTGTACCGCCACAGGAAACGTTTCAGGCGCGTATTGATCTCGAATTCAGACTGCAGGTTTTCGGGAGGGAACCTGACATCGGCAAACGGTATTCGGGGCATTGGATGTCCTCTCTGAGCCGCTCCGCCCTGCACAGGCGGCCAGCATTCGGCAGCACGAGGCCACCAAGGGTTTCATTAAGAGGATCCGGATCCACGAGAACGTTATGAGAACATGGCACCACCTAGGTCAATGGCACCAGGGCACTCCGCTGGCCCACGCCAAAGTCAGTCGGCGCAAACCGACGAAACAATCTTAAGTATCTGAAATAAAAAGAAACCACCGACAAGCCGGGTTGTCGGTGGTCATTTGATCTGTGTCGGAATGGTCAAAAAACGCTGATAATGGCCGTTTTATGCCGGGTCTCACAACACCCCCACACCCTTCCGCTCAGCCGCATTTGGAATGGCCGCAATTCGCACAGGTCATGCAGCCCTCGATCATCCGCATGTCATAGCTGCCGCAGGACGGGCAGGACGGGCCGCGCGGCGCGTTGAGGTTCACCACCGATTGCGTCGGGTCGGTCTTGAGCCCCAGCCCCTCGCCTTCGAGGAACCCGATCGAGATCATGTGCTGTTCCAGGATCCCGCCGATCGCCGCAAGGATCGAAGGAATGTATTTTCCCTGCATCCATGCCCCGCCGCGCGGATCGAACACGGCTTTCAACTCCTCCACCACGAAACTCACGTCGCCACCGCGCCGGAACACTGCGCTGATCATCCGCGTCAGCGCCACGGTCCAGGCGTAATGCTCCATGTTCTTGGAGTTGATGAACACCTCGAACGGGCGGCGATGCCCGTTCAGCACGATATCGTTCACAGTGATATAGATCGCATGGTTGCTGTCGGGCCATTTCAGCTTGTAGGTCGCGCCCTCCAGTTCCGTGGGCCGGTCCAGCGGCTCGGACATGTAAACCACCTCGCCGCCCTCTTCCGGCAGCGGCACACCGGCCTCGCCCGGCGTTTTATCCACAGTTTCGCTCACGCTCAGCACACTGCCGGTCACGTCGTTGGGCCGGTAGGTGGTGCAGCCCTTGCAGCCGGTTTCATAGGCCTGCATGTAGACGTCCTTGAACGCCTCGAAGGAAATATCGGCCGGGCAGTTGATCGTCTTGGAAATGCTGCTGTCCACCCAGCGCTGCGCGGCGGCCTGCATCTTCACGTGATCCGCCGGGGCCAGTGTCTGGGCATTCACGAAATAGTCGGGCAATTCGGCATCGCCCCTCCGCTCGCGCCACATCTGCACGGCGTAATCCACCACCTCTTCCTCGGTGCGCGACCCGTCTTTCTGGAGCACCTTGCGGGTGTAGGAATAGGCAAAGACCGGCTCGATCCCCGAACTGACATTGCCCGCATAAAGGCTGATCGTCCCGGTCGGCGCGATGCTGGTCAGCAGGGCGTTGCGGATACCGTGCTCGGCCACCGCCGCGCGCACGTCGTCATCCATGCCCACCATGTTGCCCGAGGCCAGGAACGCGTCAGAGTCAAACAGCGGGAACGGCCCTTTCTCCTTGGCCAGGTCCACGCTGGCCAGATAGGCCGCGCGCGCGATCTGCTTCAGCCAGGCCTCGGTCTGCGCCGCGGCCTCGTCGCTGCCATAGCGCAAGCCCACCATCAGCAACGCATCCGCCAGCCCGGTCACCCCCAGCCCGATCCGCCGCTTGTTGACGGCCTCCTGCGCCTGCGCCTCCAGCGGGAATTTCGAGGCATCCACCACGTTGTCCATCATCCGCACGGCGGTCGCCACCAGATCGTCCAGCGCCTCCCGGTCCAGCGCCGCCCCCTCGCCGAACGGATCGCGCACCAGCCGCGCCAGGTTGACCGACCCCAACAGGCACGCCCCGTAGGGCGGCAGGGGCTGCTCGCCGCAATTGTGTACATATATGCCGTTGGCGTCGAAGGCATTCACACCCGGGACCGAAACATCGAAAACCTCGGCCTCGCCATCCTCCGACACGTCGGCCACCACAGCGGTAAATCGCTCCCGGTTCAGGGCACGTTTGTAACCGCTGAGCGCAACCTCGAGCCGCCGCGCCTTTTCCACATCGGTGAAGCCGACCTTCTGCTGATAGACCGGCAGGTTGTCTCCCGACACCACAAGCTCATGCTGCGCCCGGATCGCATAATCGCGCTGTCCGCCCATACCGTCCGGCTGGGGCCGGTGCCCCGCCTCGCGACGATTGCGATAGATGACGGAATTCACGCCAAGGCGCGCAAGCATGCGTTGCGCCGCCTCCAGCAGGGCCATGTCACTCTGCGCCAGCCGCACCGATATGCCCTTGTCCTGCGTGCCCTGCACCGATCCATCCGCGTCGAACAACCCACGCAGAACAGCGGCGCAGAATCCGGGATTTGCAGCCTCGATCTGCGGCGTCAGGGTCTTGTGGCCCTGCCGCAGACCGTATTCCGATGCAAGGGCAGTCAGCGCGGCGGTGCCTGTGCGATATTCGCCACGGCCCGCAACCTCCTGCCAGCCCATGAAATCCGCCCGGTGCGGCAGGCTCCGCAGAAGGGTTTCGACCCGATCCATGACGCTGTTCCCAAGGTCGGGGCCATTACCGCAGGCGGCCTTTGGCCAGACCGAAATCAACGTCTTGTCGGCCCGGATCACGCCATCGCCAATCAACAGCCCCAGAAGATAGCCCTTTGCGTCCCCGGTATCCGCAACGCATCCCGCGCGCCGGTGATCGTGCAACATCACTTCGTCACCGGGGCGCAACTCGCCCGCCGGGACCCAGTCAGTCGTCATTCGCCAGCGGGTCTTTTCGGAAACCTTGCGCACAAGGTGATCGGCCGTCAGCCGCAGGCCGCGCCCACACACCGTGCTCAACCGCAAAACCGGCTTGATCCCGGTGGCAAAGAACCCCTCCGCTCCGCTGTCATACGCCACGCCATCCACAACCGCCCTGAACCGGCGGCCAATCAGATCGCGCACCTGCCGCGCCCCTTCATCGGTTGCAACCCATGTTTCAGCCGTGACGCAAGGGTTCGTCGCCGCAATCGTTTCGCAGTAATTCAGGTTGTTGGCCTCGTTGATCCGGTCGATGAAGATCACCCCCGGCTCGGCGAAATCATAGGTCGCCTGCATGATCCGGTTCCACAGGTCGCGCGCCTCGACCGTCTTGTAGACCTTGCCGCCGAATTCCAGCTCCCACGGCCCATCGGCCTTGACCGCCTCCATGAAGGCATCCGTCACCAGAACCGACAGGTTGAACATCCGCAGCCGCGCCGAATCCGCCTTGGCGGCGATGAAATCCTCGATATCGGGATGGTCGCAGCGCATGGTCGCCATCATCGCGCCCCGGCGGCTGCCCGCGCTCATGATGGTGCGGCACATGGCATCCCATACGTCCATGAAGCTCAGCGGCCCGCTGGCATCGGCGGCCACGCCGTGCACCTCGGCCCCCCTGGGACGGATCGTGCTGAAATCATAGCCGATCCCGCCGCCCTGCTGCATGGTCAGCGCAGCCTCTTTCAGCATCTCGAATATGCCGCCCATGTTGTCGGGGATCGTGCCCATCACGAAACAGTTGAACAGCGTCACACTGCGCGCCGTCCCGGCCCCCGCCGTGATCCGCCCCGCCGGCAGGTACTTGAAATCCTCCAGCGCACCGTAAAACCGCTCTTCCCATTTTTCCGGCTCGGCCTCGACCGCCGCCAGAGCACGGGCAATACGCCGCCAGGTATCCTCGACAGTTTCGTCGACGGGGGTGCCATCGGCGTCTTTCAGACGGTATTTCATATCCCAGATGGACTGGGCGATGGGGGCGGCGAAACGGGTCATGGCGCGAATCCTGCTTGGCTGGGGAGACCCACAATAGCTTGAAGCCCGGCGCATTTCCACTACTCTATATGCCCATCGCCGGGGGGAATCGCAGGTCATGGCCAAACTCCATCTCATCAAGCTCAGCGTCGGCACGGACAGTGTCGAAAGCCTGATGCGCTGGCAATCCACGCCCCGTGCGCAGGGCCCCGACGGCATGCCGCGCCACATCACCCGCATGTGGCCCAAACGCGAGGCCGAACTGCTCGACGGGGGCTCGATTTTCTGGGTCCTTCAGGGGCTTGTGCAATGCCGCCAGCGCCTGCTGCGCCTTGACGAGATCATCGGCGAGGACGGCATCCGCCGCTGCGCCTTCGTGCTGGACCCGCAGATAATCCGTACCACCACTGCCCGGAAACGCCCGTTTCAGGGCTGGCGCTACCTGCAAACGGCCGACGCCCCCGCCGACCTGCCCGCCAGCCGCCAGTCCGAGGATACGCTGCCGCCCGAACTCTCGGCGGCGCTGGCCGATATCGGCGTGCTCTGACGCCACAGTCACGAGGTTTTGAGCGCCATCGCGCTACCCACCGCTTTTTCAGCAGGAAAACGGCGGTTTTTAGCGCATGACGCGACGGCCACCCGGCAGAATCGCGCCGTAAATTCCATCCCCCGTTGAATGTCGGCCCTTTCGCTCTCACCTGTTAACCAACCGCAGCGCAGTCGCTGTCTGCGGTCGCTGGCCCGCGCTCGCGGCACCGGCATCACAGGAAACGAGCAGTCCCGCACCAGCGAGGACATGACAGGACACAAAGGTAAAAGGATCTGATCCAATGCTGAAACAAGGTTCCCTTATCGTCGCCTCCCTGGCCCTTGCCACAGGCCCCGCTTTCGCTGGCTCCCCCGTCGAGCCCGCGCCCGATCCCGTCATCGCCACCCCTGCCCCCCCGCCCGCTCCGGCCAGCCCCGACTGGACCGGCGGCTACCTCGGCGGGCAGGTCGGCTATGGCAATGCCGATACCAGCATTCCGGGCGTGGACGGCGACGGCGCCATCGGCGGTCTGACCGGCGGGTACGATTATGACTTCGGTCAGTGGGTCGTCGGCGGCGGCCTCGATTACGACTGGGCCGATATCGGGCTCGGCGCAGGCAACCCGACGCTGGAAAACATCTTCCGCGTCAAACTGCGCGGCGGCTACAAGATCGGCAACGGCCTGCTTTACGGTACCGGGGGCTGGGCACAGGCCGACACCGACACGCTGGGCGATGACGACGGCTATTTCGTCGGCGCGGGCTATGAACACATGATCACGCCGAACTTCTCGCTCGGCGGCGAGGCGCTGTATCACGAGTTCTCCAATTTCGGAAACACCACCACTGATCTCGAAGCCACCACGGTTCAGGTCCGCGGTACGTTCCGCTTCTGATGCATATGTCACGCAAAACCCGGCACCGGGTTTTCACCCCTCAGGCATGCGACATCGGAAGATCGGGGTTTGCCGCGTGAATGCGGCAGGCCCCGACGGCCTGAAGGCCTGACCCCTCCAGATCGGGCCTCGTGGCGGGCGCGTCCTTTCGGGCGCGCCCGTTTCGTTTGCAGGGGGGGCGATGGGATCGACATGCGCCAATCGCGCTGTTTTTAACACCTCGGATGCAAAGCCGCGCCACGCCAGACCGCGGGATGGCGATCAAACGATCATTCATCGCGGTTTATGCCAGCCAAATCCGAAAGAGGCCGGAATGGGACACCCACCTCACAAAATCGCCAGCCCGGATGGGCGGTCTGGCGATGCGCGGCGGCCTTCGGCCGCTGTTTCGCGCGAGTGGAAAGACCTCTCCGGTTTCAATCCAGACGACAGCCGGACTTGGCGCCGAGGGCCACTATGCGGACGAAGTTGCCTTTCGACGACAACACGGATAGAAAAGTTCCCTGCGATTGAGAACGCCGGGGCGCGAGCAAAAGCTCTCGCCATACCCAACAAGTGGAGCGGTATATGGGACGGCGTAGAGAACTTAGGGGCGTGTGCAACGATCTTCTTGAAAGCTTTGTAAGCCGACATAACGATCTTGATGGCTACTGGGCACTAGGAAAGTTTCAAGCTTTCCTCCAATCGAAACCAACCAACTGTCTTGTGTTTGATCTGACAAGTGAAGATAACGGTGAACGTCTTTTCTTACAGACACTCGACTACTACCGGATGGCATTCCGGCGGCATCTGGCTATCAGAAAGATCCCTGCTGCCCACGTCACAAGCGCAGTCATCAGATCTGAGCAATTAACAACCTTAAAGCTGCTCTGTGCTTTCAAAATCACCGTAGACAACGGACAAACCTTTGAGGCCCGAAGATTAGTTTCGGCTCGTCCGCACAATCCAAATATTGAACGGCGGAGGAGGCTACCACATGGCCCATCAAACCAAAAAGGCGTTTAGAGTGTGCCGCATTCTCTAGGACACAATGACCTCATTCCAAACATTCACCATTCCAACGCCGCTAACACATCACCATTGCCCCCATCGCCCAACCACACCCCGTAATGCCATATCCTTCACCTCGCCCGATCACGGCCTTCACGTATCGCGCCAACATCCCCGTTCTGACACAAACCGATTAACCGAAGGTTACCGCACCACGCGCCGGTCTCCACTACGCCCACATCGCCCCGGTTTGCGCCCCTGATGGACGCAAATTTCCGAACACCCCCCGATTTTCGTACAAAACCCGCGTACACATCGTACAAAACGTACGAAACGCGGCTCAGTCCAGCGCCAGTTGTTTCAGCAGGGTCTTGAGCGTTTTGCGGTCGCTCTCGTCCATCGCCGCCCTGCGGGCGCGGAACAGCGTCGCCTGCGAGCGCAGGATCAACCCATCTTCCAATATTTTCAAATGGTTGGCCCGCAACGTATCGCCGGTCGAGGTGATATCGGCAATCGCTTCGGCGGTCTCGTTCTTGACCGTGCCCTCGGTTGCGCCCTGGCTGTCAACCAACTGGTAATCCGCCACCCCGTTATCGCGCAGGAACTCCCGCACCAGACGGTGATATTTGGTGGCAATTCTCAAACGAAATCCGTGCTTTAGCCGGAACGCGGCGGCGGCGGCATCCAGATCGTCCAGCGTGTTCACATCCACCCAGCATCTGGGCACCGCCAGCACCAGATCGGCCTGACCGAAGCCAAGCCCTGCCAATTCCTCAACAGAGCGATCCCACTGACCCAGCTTGTCGCGCACCAGATCGGTGCCCGTCACCCCCAGATGGATGCGCCCGGCGGCCAGTTCGCGCGGGATTTCCCCGGCGGAGAGCAGAACAAGTTCAACATTATCAATGCCCTGGACATATCCGGCATATTCCCGGTCCGATCCGGCCCGGCCCAGTTCGATCCCCCGCTGGCCGAACCAGTCAAAGGTCTTGTCCATCAGCCGCCCCTTCGACGGCACACCCAGTTTGAGGCTCATGTCAGCCCCCCAAGTTCAACCACCAATCCGGGGCGAATCACGCCGCCCACCGCCGGAATCTCGCGCCCCCGCCCCAGGTGCCGGGTCAGCGCATCATACCGCCCGCCGGTCGCCACCGGCGGCAGGTCGGGGCGATTTTCTGCATAGAAACCAAAGACAAAGCCGTCATAGTATTCCATGTTCGTCCGCCCGTAACTGGCCTCGAAATCCAGCCGCGTCACGTCGATTCCGCGTGTCTCCAACGCCTCCAGCCGCCGCGCCAGCCGGTCCACCGCAGGCTGGATCGTGGACATGTCCACCGCGATATCACGCAAATGTGATAGCGCATTGTCCGAGGTTTCACGCACCGACAGCACCGCGTCGATCAGCGCCACCTCGTTTTCCGAGATCGGATCGGTGGCCGCATCCTCCTGCAACGCCTTGATCCGGCTCAGAATTTCAACCTCCTGCCGCATCCCGATCACCGGCGCCACCCCCGACATCGGGTCCGCCATCGACAACAGCGCCGCCCGGCTGTCCGGCACCGGCACCCGCCCCGAAAACCGGTCGATCAGTGCGCGAAATCGTCGCGGACGCCAGATATGCCGCCGCAACGCCCGCTTGCGCCGCTCGCTGGTGTGCAGCCCGTCGACCGCCGCCATCAATACGCCGATATCCCCGGTCGCGGCACGCAGCCCCAAAGGCTTCAACGTATTGAAAATGATCGAAAAAACACGCGCATCCGCCGCCTCCGGGGCATCGCGCTCGAACACCTCGAAGCCGACCTGCATGTATTCATTGGCGCGCTCCGGGTCGTCTTCCTGACGGCGAAACACCTCGCCCGAATAGGTGTAACAGGCCGGTTCCGCCCCATGCTCCATATGCATCTGCACCACCGGCACGGTGAAATCCGGCCGCAACATCTGCTCCCCGCGCAGCGCATCCGACGTCACATAAGCCCGCGCACGGATGTCTTCGCCATAGAGATCCAGCAAAACCTCGGCCGGTTGCAGAATCGCCGTCTCAACAGGCTGCGCCCCCTCGGCCTCGAAGGACGCCCGCAGGCGCGCGGCCTCGGCGCGGATGGCGGAGCGTTGGGTCATGATCCCTGCCCGTCCAGAATTTCCCGCACCTTTTCAACAAGTTGCGCGCGCGGCACCTCGAACTGGCTGGGCCGTTCCTTCCACTCTTCCAGGGTCGCGTTTTCGGCAATCTTCGCGCCAAGGATCAGATCCTTGATCTGCACGACACCGCGCTCTTTCTCGTCACCGCCTTCGATCACGGCAATCGGCGAGCCCCGCCGGTCGGCATATTTCATCTGGTTGCCGAAGTTCTTGGGATTGCCCAGATACACCTCGGCCCGGATACCCGCACGGCGCAATTCGCCCACCATGTCCTGATAATCGGCCATCCGGTCGCGATCCATCACCGTCACCACCACGGGGCCCTCAACGGCACCCCCGATCCGGCCCTTTTCACGCAGCGCCGCCAGCAGACGATCAACACCGATCGACACCCCCGTCGCTGGCACCGCCTGCCCGGTGAACCGCTTGACCAGATCGTCATACCGCCCGCCCCCGGCAACACTGCCGAACTGCCGCTTGCGTCCCTTTTCGTCAAAGATTTCAAAGGTCAGCTCGGCCTCGAACACCGGCCCGGTGTAATACCCAAGCCCACGCACGACGCTGGGATCGATCTCCACGCGGTCCGGCCCGTAGCCCTGCGCAGCCAAAAGCTCGGCAATAGTTTCGAGTTCCTGAACGCCCTCCTGTCCCACGACAGAATGACCAACTGCATTTCGCAACACACCTAAAGTCATAGATGGGTGTGTCTTCTTGGCTGTCAGAAATGTAAGCACCGGCCCGGCCTGATCGTCGCTCAGACCCACACCGTCGATATAGGCCCCCGAGGCATCCAGCCGCCCCTTGCCCAGCAATTCGCGCACACCCTCTTCGCCGACCTTGTCGAACTTGTCGATGGTGCGCAGCACCGCATCGCGCTGCTCGCCTTCCTCAAGGCCCATGACCTCCAGAACACCGTTCAGAACCTTCCGGTTATTCACCCGAACGATGTAATCCCCGCGCGGGATGCCGACCTGTTCCAGCGTGTCCGACAGCATCGCGCAAATCTCGGCATCCGCCGCGACCGAGGGCGCGCCCACGGTATCCGCATCGCATTGATAAAACTGGCGAAACCGCCCCGGCCCCGGCTTTTCGTTGCGCCAGACCGGCCCCATGGCATAGCGCCGGTAGGGCGTGGGCAGGTCATTTCGGTGCTGCGCGTAAACGCGGGCCAGCGGCGCTGTCAGATCATAGCGCAGCGCCAGCCAGTCGCCGGGTTTGTCACCTTCGGAATCCTCCTGCCAGGCAAAGACGCCCTCGTTCGGGCGATCCACATCGGGCAGGAACTTGCCAAGCGCCTCAACCGTTTCGACCGCGCTGCTTTCCAGCGCCTCGAACCCGTAGAGATGATACACCCGTGCGATCTGTTGCAGCATCTCGGCACGCTCGGTCACTTCCGGGCCGAAATAGTCGCGGAACCCCTTGGGCGTCTCGGCCTTGGGGCGGGGCTGTTTCTTCTGCTTGGCCATTATACGGGTCCATCGGCATATGCTGTTTGCCGCAGCGTCTAGCGGATGGGGCCAGCGGGGGCAAGCTGTGGCAGGCGGTCCACGATTGACGCGGGCCGCTCCAAACCGCTAGATCGCGCCATGGAAGCCCTTGAAGAACAGATCGCCCACCTGACCCGCACCGTCGATGACCTGTCCGAGGTGATCGCCCGTCAGGAACGCGAAATCGCGCTGCTGACGCGCCGTGTGCAACTGTTGCTGGAACGCGAGGCCGAGCGCGAACAGGATCAGGGCGGCAGCATCGCCCTTGGCGACGAACGTCCGCCGCACTGGTAACGCCCTCAACCGCCCTTGCGGTCCTGCGCGATCACATCGCCGCCATGCAGCAACAGGTTGGTCCAGTCGGCATTTCCACCGAAACGTTCATAGATGCTGAGGAACACGGTGTCCTTCTCCAGCCGCCGAATCCGTGTCCCGCAGGGTTTGCGCTGTGGAACGCCGCAAACCCTGGATTTCACCTTCTCATAGGCCTTGTCCGTATCGCTGTAGGGCTGCACTTCGGCGGGCAGGCCATAGCGCAGTTGCTCGTGCATCTCGACGGTGCCGAAAACCGCCAGCGACGCGGTGAACTGCCGCGCACAGCCATCGCCAAACCCGCTCAGGTAAAAAGTATGCGGCGCGGTGTTGCCCGGATCGCTGTCATACAGCGTATGGACCGGGCGGCGTTCGGGGTACGAGGCGATCACCTTGCCCATCTGCCCAAGGGACAGGCCGCAAATCCGGGCGACCCTGCCATAGGGCAACACCGTACCGGGAGGAATGTCACTGGCCGCTCCTGCGGCAGAGACATCGGGTTTCGACGCCCCCGAAGACAATAGCCCAAAGAACCCACCGCGCCGGGACCGGGCCCTATCCGGGGCGGTTGCGCCGTCATCGAGGGAAGCGGCTTGCGTCTCGCCCCTCGTGGCAGTTGCCCCGTCATCCGCCGTGGTATCGTCACTCAGTGAGGCCGATCCTTCGCTGCGGTTCAGCAACCGGGCCAGAAATCCGCCACCGGCTGTCTCTTCGGGGTCGGGTGCGCGGGCGACATCAAGCGTGGGCGCATCCTCGGCCACGTCCTGATCCGACAGGCGCACGACCTTGTCCATCGGATCACCACATCCGGCAAGCACGGTCAAAGCCGCAAAGAACAAAAGACGTCGCACCAAAAGGATCACCTACTGCAAAAGGAATACCTTGGTATTACCGCACCCCGCAGGACCGGGTCCAGTGGCGAGATCTCAGATCTCCTCCACGGTCATGACACCGCTCAAACTCTTGATCGCGCCCTTGATTTGCGGGGTGACAGGATATTCCTCGCCCACGTCGATCTCAACCTCGCCGGGCAGACCCTGCCCCATAAGACAAAAGCAGATCGGCCCGCGCCCGCCCGATTTCGCCGATTGCGCGGCGTCCCGTAGAACCGAAGCCACCGAGGGAATTGCGTTTTCCGTCTCGACGAAAATACGCAGCCCGATCCCCCCGGCATCGGCCACGACCCCGTCGATGGGCTGCACCGACCGGCCCAGCAGTTTCAACTGGTCGCTTTCCATGGTGGCCTCGGCGGTCAGCACCACCTGCGTTCCGGTTTCCAGAAAATCACGCGACTTTTCCAGTGTTTCGGAAAACAGCGTCACCTCGTAGCCGCCGGTCGTGTCGGACAGTTGCGCAAAGGCAAAGCGATTGCCGCGCGCCGATTTACGTTCCTGCCGCCCGGCCACGACACCGGCCATCTTGACCAGAACCGCGCCCTTTTGTTCGGCCAGTGCGGTAACCTCGTCCAGCGTCTTGACGTCCTTGCGTTTGAGCGCGCCCATGTAATCGTCCAGCGGATGCCCGGACAGATAAAACCCTATGGCCTTGAACTCTTCGGTCAGGCGTTCGGCGGGCAGCCAATCCTGAACCGGGCTCAGGCGCGGTTCGGGCAGGTCATCGCCCGCCTCGCCGAACAGCGACACCTGGTTCGAGTTTTTCTGATCGAAGATCGCCCCCGAATAGTTCATCAGCGCCTCGACACTGTCGAACACCCGGCGGCGGTTGCTGTCCAGTTCATCGAACGCCCCGGCACGCGCCAGCATTTCCAGCGGGCGTTTGCCGATACGCTTCAGGTCCACCCGGCGGGCGAAATCATAGAGCGTGGCAAAGGGCTTGTCGCCGCGCCCCTCGACGATCAGGCGCATCGCCTCGACACCCACGTTCTTGAGCGCGCCAAGCGCATAATGCAGCACCCCGCCACGCACCTGGAACACCGCGTCGGACCGGTTCACGCAGGGCGGCGCATAGGGCAGTTTCAGACCCTTCTTCACCTCCTGGAAATACACGGCCAGCTTGTCGGTCAGGTGGATGTCGCAATTCATCACCCCGGCCATGAACTCGACCGGGTGATTGGCCTTGAGCCATGCCGTCTGGTAGCTGACCACCGCATAGGCCGCCGCGTGGGATTTGTTGAACCCGTAATTGGCGAATTTCTCCAGCAGGTCGAAGACCTCTTTCGCCTTGGCCTCATCCACCCCGTTTTCCATCGCACCCTTGGTGAATTTCGGGCGTTCGGCGTCCATCGCCTCCTTGATCTTCTTGCCCATGGCCCGGCGCAACAGGTCGGCGCCGCCAAGGCTGTAACCGGCCATGACCTGCGCGATCTGCATCACCTGCTCCTGATAGACGATGATGCCCTGGGTTTCTTCGAGGATATGGTCGATCAGCGAATGAACCGAGTCGATCTCGCGCAGGCCATTCTTGACCTCGCAATATTTGGGGATGTTCTCCATCGGACCGGGACGATACAGCGCCACAAGCGCCACGATATCCTCGATACAGGTGGGTTTCATCCGCTTGAGGGCATCCATCATGCCCGAACTTTCCACCTGAAACACCGCAACCGTCCTGGCCCGCGCATAAAGGTCGTATGTCCGCTCGTCATCCAGCGGGATTTGCCCGATGTCGTTCTCGGCCCCCTCGAACGGCTCGTAGATCGTGCTGCCGTCCTGCGCGATATGCAGGTCGCGCCCTTCGCTGTGAATCTGCTGGATGGCGTTCTGAATGACCGTCAGGGTTTTCAGGCCCAGAAAGTCGAATTTCACCAGCCCCGCCTGCTCCACCCATTTCATGTTGAACTGCGTGGCAGGCATGTCCGAGCGCGGGTCCTGATAGAGCGGCACCAGCTCGTCCAGTGGCCGATCCCCGATCACCACGCCCGCCGCATGGGTCGACGCATTGCGCAACAGCCCTTCGACCTTCATGCCGTAATTCAGCAACCGGTCGACCACCTCTTCGTCGCGCGCGGCCTGGCGCAGGCGGTCCTCCTGCTTCAGGGCCTGTTCGATCGAAACCGGCTTGACCCCTTCCACGGGGATCATCTTGGACAGCTTGTCGACCTGCCCGTAGGGCATCTGCAGGACGCGCCCGATGTCACGCACCGCCGCCTTGGACAACAGCGCACCAAAGGTGATGATCTGCCCCACCTTGTCGCGGCCGTATTTTTCCTGCACGTATTGGATCACCTCCTCGCGGCGATCCATGCAGAAGTCGATATCGAAGTCGGGCATGCTGACCCGTTCGGGGTTGAGGAAACGTTCGAACAGCAGGCTGTAGCGCAACGGGTCGAGGTCAGTGATGGTCAGCGCATAGGCCACAAGGCTGCCCGCGCCCGACCCCCGCCCCGGCCCCACCGGGATATCCTGATCCTTGGCCCATTTGATGAAGTCAGCAACGATCAGGAAATATCCGGGAAAGCCCATCCCCTCAATGATCCCCAACTCGAAGTCCAGCCGCTTTTCATACTCCTCGACCGGTGCGGCATGGGGGATCACGGCCAGACGCGCCTCCAGCCCCTCCTTGGCCTGACGGCGCAATTCCTCGACCTCGTCATCGGCAAAGCGCGGCAGGATCGGATCGCGCCTGTAGGTGCCAAAAGCACATCGCCTGGCGATCTCTACCGTGTTTTCCAACGCCTCGGGCAGATCGGCGAACAACGTCGCCATTTCCTGCGGCGTCTTGAAATAGTGCTGCGCGGTCAGGCGGCGGCGCGGATCGGCCTGATCGACATAGGCGCCTTCCGCCACACAGAGCATGGCATCATGGGCCTCGTACATGTCCGAATTGGGGAAATAGACATCGTTCGTCGCCACCAGCGGAATCCCCATGGCATAAGCCATTTCGACGAAACCGCGCTCGGTCAGGCGCTCGGCCTCGGGCGCGCCGTCTTCGCCGGGATGGCGCTGCAACTCGACATAGAGCCGGTCGCCATAGGCCCTGTGCAGTTTCTCCATCAATTCCTGCGCCGCCGGGCGCTGTCCGGCCCGCAGCAACCGCCCCACCGGCCCGTCCGGTCCACCGCTCAGGCAGATCACGCCGTCGCTGTGTTGCGCGAGTTCCTCCACCGTCACATGCGCCAGCTGACCGTCGCCGCGCAGGTACAGGCAGGAATTGAGCTTCATCAGGTTTTCATAACCGCGCTCGTTCTGGGCCAGCAGAACCACCGGTGCGGGCGGCTTGGGCCGTTCGCCCGGCTGCACCTGCACATATTCCAGATCCACCTGGCAGCCCATGATCGGCTGTATCCCCGCCCCGCTGGCGGTGACGGAAAACTCCAGCGCCGCAAACATGTTGTTGGTGTCGGTGACGGCCACTGCGGGCATGCCCGCCGCCTCGCACAGGCCCGGCAGCTTTTTCAGCCGCACGGCCCCTTCCAGCAGGGAATACTCGGTATGGACGCGGAGATGGATGAATCGGGGATCGTTGCTCATGCCCGCCAGAGTAACGACACCCGCAGCAGGTCGGAAGATGCCTTGCGCCCGAACCCAAATATTCTGCCCAAGACGCGGGCAGGGCCAAACCTGACGCAACGCAAAAGGCGCATGAACCATTGCCCATCATGGCGTGCCTGCGCTAGTCAGTGGTCTCAACCACATCTTCGCGCCATCAGGGGATCACCGCGTGACTGACGCATTGCTTACCATCTCGGGACTGACCAAGACCTATCCCGGGGTCAAAGCCAATGACGACGTCTCGTTCGATATCGTTCCGGGCGAGGTGCACGCGCTTCTGGGGGAAAACGGCGCAGGCAAATCCACGCTGGTCAAGATGATCTACGGGCTGGTCAAACCCGATAGCGGCCATATGACCCTGCGCGGCGCCCCCTATGCGCCGTCCGAACCCCGTGCCGCCCGCGCCGCCGGTGTGGCGATGGTGTTTCAGCATTTTTCGCTGTTCGACGCGCTCAGCGTGTCGGAAAACATCGCCCTCGGCATGGAAACCCCGCCGCCGATGCGCGATCTGGCGCGCCGCATCCGCGAGGTCAGCGAAACCTACGGCCTGCCGCTGGACCCGCATCGCGCGGTGGGCGATCTTTCGGCGGGTGAACGCCAGCGGGTCGAGATCGTGCGCTGCCTGTTGCAGGACCCGCGCCTGTTGATCATGGACGAGCCCACAAGCGTGCTGACCCCGCAGGAGGTGGACATCCTGTTCCAGACCCTGCGCAAGCTGACATCCGAAGGGGTGGCGATCCTCTATATCTCCCACAAGCTGGAAGAAATCCGCACGCTTTGCGACCGCGCGACGATCCTGCGGCACGGGCGCAACGTGGGCACCTGCATTCCGGCCGAAACCTCGGCGCGTGACATGGCGCAGATCATGGTCGGGGCCAGTTTCGATGCCCCGGCACGCGCCCCCCGCGATGGCACCGGCGAGGTGATGCTTGATATTTCCGGGCTTTCGGTGGCCTCTCCCAGCCCTTTCGGCACCGCGCTCAAGAACGTTCACCTGACCGTGGCCAGGGGCGAAATCCTGGGCATCGGCGGGGTTGCGGGCAACGGGCAGGACGAGTTGCTGGCCGCCCTGTCGGGCGAGTTGCGCAGCGCCCCCGGCGCGATCCGCCTCAAGGGGCAGGCGATTGGCCGCCTCTCACCCGCGGCGCGGCGCGACATGGGCCTGCTGACCGCCCCCGAGGAGCGCCTTGGCCACGCCGCCGCCCCGAACATGAGCCTGACCGAAAACGCCCTGCTGACCGGCGCACAGCGGCGCGGACTGCTGGCGCGCGGGTTCATCCGCTGGCCGGCAACGCGCGCCTTCGCCGAACAGATCATCGACCGTTTCGATGTGCGCACGCCCGGCCCCGAGACGGCGGCAAGGGCATTGTCGGGCGGCAACCTGCAAAAATTCGTCATCGGGCGCGAGGTGCTGCAAGACCCCGAGGTGCTGATCGTCAACCAACCCACATGGGGCGTCGATGCCGCCGCCGCCGCCGCGATCCGTCAGGCCATTCTGGACCTTGCCGCAGGCGGTGCCGCGATCCTTTGCATCAGCCAGGATCTCGACGAATTGCTGGAAATCTCGGATCGTTTCGGCGCGCTGAACGAAGGCCGCCTGTCGGATATCCGTCCCACCGCCGAACTGAGCCTCGATCAGATCGGCCTGATGATGGGCGGCGCGCATGACATGGAGGTGGCGCATGGCTGACATGGCGAACATGATCCCCCCTTCATCGGTCCCGAAAAACTCCGGGGGCATCGCGCCCTGCGCGACGGGGGCGGTGCCCCCCTGCCCGGCCAGTCGCAAACGAGCCCGCCACCCATGAGGCTGCATCTCGAAAAACGCCCGCAGCCCTCGCGCCGCTGGACCGACCTGTCCCCCCTTCTGGCGGTGGTCATCACCATGCTGGCCGGTGGCGCGCTGTTCGCGCTTCTGGGCAAGAACCCGGTCGAGGCCATATCCACCATCTTCTGGGAGCCGCTGTTTGGCGAATTCGCCTTTTACTACCGCCCGCAACTTCTGATCAAAGGCGCGCCGCTGATCCTGATCGCCATCGGCCTCAGCCTCGGGTTTCGGGCGGGTGTGTGGAACATCGGGGCCGAAGGGCAGTACATCGTCGGCGCTTTGTCCGGCGCGGGCGTGGCCTTGGCCTTCTACCCACTGGACGCATGGGTTGTCTTCCCGCTGATGATCATGGCCGGGGCACTGGGGGGCTGGGCCTGGGGCATGATCCCCGCCTTGCTGAAGCTGCGCTTTGGCACCAATGAAATCCTTGTCTCGCTGATGCTGGTCTATGTGGCCGAGCAGCTACTGGCCGCCATGGCCTTGGGGCCGATGAAAAACCCCGACGGCATGGGCTTCCCCGGAAGCCGCAACCTGCAAGAGTATCCGGCGGCCCATAACGCCGACCTGATCGCGGCCAGCGGGTTGCACTGGGGCGTGGTCGCGGCAACTGTCGCCGTGATCCTGGCCTATATCCTCTTGGGCCGCCATGTTCTGGGCTACCAGATCCGGCTGAGTGGCGAAGCCCCGCGCGCCGCGCGTTTCGCTGGCGTCAACCCCGGCCGCCTGATCCTGTTTTGCCTCGGAGCGTCAGGGGCGCTGGCCGGGCTTGCGGGCATGTTCGAAATCTCCGGCCCCGCCGGACAGGTCAGTATCGATTTCAACGTCGGGTATGGATTCACCGCGATCATCGTCGCCTTTCTGGGCCGGTTGCACCCGGTCGGCATCGCGCTGGCGGGGTTGTTGATGGCGCTGACCTATATCGGCGGGGAAATCGCGCAGGGCAATCTGGGCCTGCCCGCCGCCGCGATCCAGATGTTCCAGGGCATGTTGCTGTTCTTCCTGCTGGCGGTGGATGTGCTGACCAATTACCGCCTGCGCCTGGCCCCCCGCCCGGAGACCGCCTGATGGACCTCGGCTCGATCAATCCCATCCTGTTGCTGGCCTCGATCATGGCCGCATCCACCCCGATCCTGCTGGCCGCGATTGGCGAACTGGTGGTCGAACGCGCAGGCGTTCTCAATCTCGGCGTCGAAGGCATGATGATCACCGGGGCAATCTGCGGCTTTGCGGTCGCGGTCGGCACCGGCTCGCCCGCCACAGGTTTTGTCGCCGGGGCGGCGGGTGGCGCGGTTCTGTCGCTGCTCTTTGCCCTGCTGACACAGGTCGCGCTGGCCAACCACGTCGCATCGGGGCTGGCGCTGACGCTGTTCGGGCTCGGGCTCAGCGCCTTGCTGGGTCAGGGCTATGTCGGGGTGAAACCGCCGCCCACGGCGCGGCTGGATATCCCCGTTCTGGGCGACATCCCCGTATTGGGCCCGATCCTGTTTTCCCACGACCTGATGGTTTACGTCGCTCTGGCGCTGGTGGCCGTGGTCTGGGCGATGCTGAAATACAGTCGCGCGGGCCTGATCCTGCGCGCGGTGGGCGAAAATCACGACGCCGCCCACGCGCTTGGTTACAAGGTGGTGCGCGTGCGTGTTCTGGCCATCGCCTTCGGCGGAGCCTGCGCCGGTCTGGGCGGCGCCTATCTCAGCCTCGTGCGCGTCCCGCAATGGACCGAAGGCATGACCGCCGGGGCGGGCTGGATCGCGCTGGCGCTGGTCGTCTTCGCCAGTTGGAAAGCGGGCCGCGTATTGCTGGGCGCGTGGCTGTTCGGCGGGGTGAGCGTTTTGCAACTCAACCTTCAGGCGGCGGGCGTGGCGATCCCGGTCGAATACCTGTCGATGTCCCCCTACCTGATCACCATCGTGGTTCTGGTCATCATGTCCGCCGACAAATCGCGCGCGCCCGCTTCTTTGGGCCGCATCTTCCATGCCTCGCAATGAGGCGCTGCCAATCCAACCACAGGGAGTACCTTACATGACCCTCAAATCCATCCTGACCGGCGCCGTCATGGCGCTTGGCCTCGGGACCACAGCCGCTGTGGCGCAGGACGACAAAACCAAGGTCGGCTTTATCTATGTCGGCCCCATCGGCGATGGCGGCTGGACCTATGAACACGATCAGGGCCGTCTGGCTGTTGAAGAGCATTTCGGCGATCGGGTCGAAACCGTCTATCAGGAAAGCGTCCCCGAAGGGGCCGACGCCACCCGCGCGATCACGCAGATGGCGCTGAACGGGGCCGATCTGATCTTCACCACCTCCTTCGGCTTCATGGAACCGACGATCAACGTCGCCAAGAAGTTCCCGAACGTGAAATTCGAACACGCCACCGGCTTCAAGACCGCCCCCAATGTCTCGACCTATTCCGCACGGTTCTACGAAGGCCGCGCCATTCAGGGCCATATCGCGGGCAAGATGACTGAATCGAATATCGTCGGCTACATCGCCTCCTACCCGATCCCCGAGGTCATTCGCGGCATCAATTCGGCCTTCATCCACGCGCGCAAGGCCAACCCGGACGTGCAGTTCAAGATCATCTGGGCCTACACATGGTTCGACCCCGCGAAAGAGGCCGACGCCGCCACCGCCCTGATCGAACAGGGCGCCGACGTGATCCTGCAACACACCGATTCGACCGCGCCGCAGGCGGCAGCCGAGAAGGCGGGCAACGTGATCAGCTTCGGGCAGGCTTCGGACATGGCCGAATACAAACCCAGCCCACGCGTCAGCTCGATCATCGACAACTGGAAACCCTATTACATCGCCCGCACCCAGGCGGTGATCGACGGCACATGGGAAAGCCAGCAGACATGGGACGGCATCGGCCCCGGCATGGTCGGCATCGGTGAAATCACCGACGCGGTTCCGGCAGACGTCAAGGAAGAGGCGCTTGCGCTCAAGGCCTCCATCGCCGCGGGCGAGTATCATCCCTTCACCGGCCCGCTGAAGAAGCAGGACGGCTCGGACTGGCTGGCCGAAGGTGAAACCGCCGATGACGGCACCCTGCTGGGCATGAATTTCTATGTCGAAGGTCTGGATGCCGAGATTCCGCAGTAAACGGCACCTCCGCTTCCGCACAAGTCCGGCCCCCGCCAATGGCGGGGGTCATTTTACATACCGTTCAGGATTTTCAGATCACATCGACGCAATAGGCCCGTGCCCGCGCCGTCGGGTGTGGCGTCACCGGATAGGGGCAACGCCGCCGCGCGAGATTCGGAAAATGCTCCAGCAGCGCCTCGCGCGTCGAGATATCCAACTGCACCAGTGCCTTGGGCGATGGCCGATAACTTTCCACCGGCAGGCCTTCGGCGCTGAAAACCTCGTGGCTGTCGAAGACCAGATTGTAGAACGTCACCGCATCCGCCCCCATATCCGCAAACGCCGCGTCGCTGGCCACCGCAACCCCGTCGATCCGCATCAGGCAGGGCTGATCGTCGGCGACCCCGGAAATCCGATAGCCCGGAATCAACGCCCGGTGCCCCGAGGCGATCCGCAAATCACGCGAGGGCATCATCGGCCCCACGGCGCGCGGCTTCAGCCGGATCGGGGCCAGTTCCGGCCTCTCCCGCATTTGCGCGGCGGTCACCGTCCGGGTCCAGATCATGCGGATCGGCTGCAGGCCGTTGTCGCGGGTAACGATCATGTCGCCGGGATGCAGCATCTCGATCCGGCGTGGCCCCAGGGGGGTGCGCACATTGGCCTCGCCGCAGATTCCCGTCAGATACCTGCGATCCGTTCTGGCCGGTGTGGGAATGGCTGCGGCATAGCTCATGATCGTCGTCCTTCCTGACCTGTTTTCATGATTATCCAACAACACCGCGCCGGAAATTTGGTTTGCGTGTGAACAGATTGTGGCGATACCGCGACACCCGCCCCCTTCCACATCCCCGCGCCGCGTGGCACTTTCCCCGCATGACACATCTCACCTCTCCCGATGGCACCCCCGCCAGCCGCTTCGCCTTTGGCACCATGCAGTTCGGCGGCACCGCCGACGAGACCGCCAGCCGCGCCATGTTCGATGCCTGCATCGCGGCGGGCATCACCCATTTCGACACCGCCAATCTTTATACCGACGGTGCCGCCGAAGAGATGCTGGGCCGCTTCGCCGCTCCGATGCGCGAACGGCTGATCATCGCCACCAAGGTCGGCTATGTCGGCGGCGCGGGGCGCGACAACCTGCTGGCTCAGTTCGACGTTTCGCGCAAACGGCTGGGAATGGATCATGTCGATATCCTCTACCTGCACCGGTTCGACCCCGATACGGACCTGCGCGAAACGCTGGAAACCTTCGCCAGCCTGCGCGATCAGGGCAGGATCACCCATATGGGCCTGTCCAACATCGCCGCATGGCAAGTGATGAAAGCCGCGTGCCTTGGTGCGGAATTCTCCCTGTCTCCGGCGATCCTGCAACCGATGTACAACCTCGTCAAACGTCAGGCCGAGGTCGAAATCCTGCCCATGTGCGCCAGCGAAGGCATCGCCATCGCCCCGTATTCACCGCTTGCCGGTGGGCTTCTGACCGGCAAATACGCTCAAGGCGAAACCGGACGCCTGACCGAGAACGATCGCTACGCCACGCGCTACGGGCAGGACTGGATGCATCAGGCCGCGCGGGACCTGTCGCAGATCGCCGCCGATCTGGGCACCCACCCCGCCACGCTGGCCGCCGCATGGGTCGCGCGCCACCCGGCACACCCGATGCCGATCCTGTCGGCGCGCTCGCTTGAACAGTTACAACCGTCGCTCGACGCGATCGCCTATGATATGGATGCGGCGTTATATGATCGCCTTGCCGCGCTCAGCCCCGCGCCGCCCCCGGCCACCGACCGTCTGGAAGAGGCCTGACATGCCCCGTCGCCTCGACCTGCCCGACAGCGCCTCGACCGCCACCTCCGGCGAAGATGGCCGCCTGCACGCACCTTCGGCGGAACGCAACGCCGCGCCCATCCTCGACCTGCTGCGCCATCACGGCCCCGAAACTGGCCGTGTTCTGGAATTGGCGGCGGGCACCGGACAGCACGCGGTGCAATTTGCCGCCGCCCTGCCCGGCCTTGACTGGCAACCCTCCGAGATCGACGCCACCCGCCGCGCCAGCATCGACGCATGGGCCGCCGTGTCAGGCGCCCCCAACCTGCGCCCCGCCATCGAACTGGACGCTACCGCCCCCGGCTGGGGTGCCGCGCATCAAGGCTACGATCTGATCCTGCTGGTCAACCTCTTGCATCTGATCAGCACCCCCGAGGCCCGCACGCTGATCGCCGAGGCCGCGCAGGCGCTTGCCCCACAAGGGCGTTTCGTCCTTTACGGGCCGTTCCTGCGCGATGGCGAGGCCACCTCGGACGGCGACGCCTGTTTCAACGCCAGCCTGCGCGCCCAGGACCCCGAAATCGGCTACAAGGACGATTTCGAGGTGATCGACTGGTTGCACGAGGCCGGGCTCGACCTGATCGACGTGGTGGAGATGCCCGCGAACAACCTGGGTATCGTCGCACACCGCCCCTTCTGATCGCGCAGCGCAAAAAAACGGTCCTGCCTTATGCGCCGGCCTGATCTGCATCAAAGTCCTGACATGGGATCATGATACGACAACTCCGACACACATATCGGAGCGCGAATATGAGCTGGAACGACAAACTCAACGACACCCGCCAACAGTTGCGGGCGCTGAACAAGACAATCCCCGACACCGCACAGGCGTTTGGCGCGCTTGGGAAATCCGTCAAGGAAGGCGGCACGCTGGATTTCAAAACCAAGGAGTTCGTCGCCCTCGGCATTGCCGTGGCCACAAAATGCGAGGCCTGCATCGCCCTGCATGTCGAGGCCCTGATCCGCACCGGCGCCACCCGTGACGAGATCGGCGACGTTCTGGCCATGTGCATCCAGATGGGCGGCGGACCGTCGATGATGTATGCCGCCAAGGCACTGGAATGCTACGATGAATTGACGGGTCAGGGCTGATTCCGGCACGTCACCTGGCGCGCGGCGCAATCTCCGCTGCGGAGTGAGCAAGGTTTTTCCCCTTACTTTACTGGCCTTTCTACGATTGGCTGGGACAGGACACATAACCTGAGGGGATATTGCAACATGTCGATCATGAAGCTTCTTGAACAGGCCGGTGGCGGTCAGGGCCTTGCGCAACTGGCCGGTCAGTTCGGTCTGGACGAGGCCAAGGCGCAACAGCTGACCCAGATGCTGGCCCCCGCAATCGGACAGGCCGCGAAGAAACGCGCCGAGCAGGGACAGGCCGATACCGTCCTCGGCGCCATGAAGGGCGAGGCGCAGGCCGGGTATTTCGACAACCCCGCCGCCGCAGCCCAACCCGAGGCCATGGCGCAGGGGCAGTCTTTCCTCGAAAGCCTTCTCGGGGATTCCGCCGCCACCGAAGGGCTGGCCGCCGCCGCCTCGGAAAGCGCGGGCGTCGATCAGGGCCTCGTGGCGCAATTCCTGCCTGCCCTCGCCGCGATGGCGCAGGGCGGCCTGCAAAAACAGATGCCCGACAGCCAGATCGACCAGATGACCGGCGGCGGTGGGCTGATGGGCATGGTCAGCGGCCTGTTGGGCGGCAACAAGGGCGGCTCTGGCCCCGACCTGTCGATGCTGACCAATATGCTGGATGCCGATGGCGACGGATCGGCCATGGACGACATCCTTGGCAAGTTCATGAAATAGACCTTGCCGGGCGACACCGAGTCAAAACGCGCGCCCCGACAGGCGCGCGTTTTCTGCTGTCATCACCCTGCGTTGCGCCAGCGATCCGCGAAATCGAACGCGGCGTCATAGCCAAACAGCGCCGCCGCGCCGCCGGTATGAACGAAAACCACGCGCTCGCCTTTCTTGAAATGGCCCTTGCGGATCAAATCAATCAGGCCCGCCGCCCCCTTGGCCGAATAAACCGGATCCAGCAGGATCGCCTCGAGTTCGGCGAACATACGGATCGCTTCCAGCCCGCCCTCGGTGGGGATGCCATAGCCTTCGCCCACGTAATCGGTATTGGCCACCACGTCTTCGCGCCTGACCACACCCGCACAGCCCAATTTCTCGGCGGTGGCACAGGCAAGGTTATAGACGTTTTCCTCCTGCTTGGGCCTGGGCGCACGCACGCCGATGCCCAACAGCGGAATTTGCGCATTCATCGCCTGAAGGCCGGTAATCAACCCCGCCTGTGTTCCCGCGCTGCCGGTGGCATGCACGATATGGTCGATCTTCAGCCCCGTTCCGTTGACCTGACTAAGCAACTCGAACGCGCAATTCACATAACCCAAAGCCCCCGTCGGGTTCGAGCCCCCGCCCGGAATGGTGTAAACCGTCTTGCCATCGGCGCGCAGCTTGTCGGCAACGGCTTCCATCTCGGCATTCATGTCGCCGCCGCCGGGGCATTTCTCGGTGGTGGCGCCGTGCAGGTGATCCAGCAGGACATTGCCGTTATTGTTGTAATTCGGATCGTTCGATCCGGTCCGGTCCTCCAGCAGGATATGGCACGGTACCCCCAGCTTGGCCGCAAAGGCCGCCGTCTGACGGGCGTGATTTGATTGTGTCGCGCCTTGGGTCATCACCATGTCGGCGCCCTGCGCTTCGGCCTCGGCCATCAGGAATTCCAGCTTGCGGGTCTTGTTCCCGCCCGTGGACAGCCCCGTGCAATCGTCGCGCTTGATCCAGATTTCCGGCCCGCCCAGCTCGGCAGTCAGCCGGTCCAGACGTTCCAGCGGTGTGGGAAGATGCGCCAAAAAATGGCGCGGAAAACGGGCAAGATGCATGGGGGGACCCTCCTTATTATGCGTTACAAACCACATAGCCCGGCGAAACAGGCCGCTGCAAATGCGAATACCGCAATTCATAATGCATGATTTGCAAGTTATGTCGAAGACGCCTATCACGATCCCATGCGTCTGGATTGGCTGGAAGATATCCTTGCGGTGCTCGATACCGGCTCCTTTGCCCGTGCGGCAGAGGCCCGGAACCTGACTCAATCGGCCTTTACCCGCCGCATCCGCACCATCGAGGACGGAATCGGCACCCCCCTGTTCGACCGCGCCCGCAAGCCCGTGCAACTCCTGCCTAATGTTCGCGCCCGCGAGGACGAGATGCGCCGCATGGCCGCCGATCTGCGCACCCTGCGCGACGGACTGCGGCAGTCGGGCACGGGGCGTGTCGTGTCCCTGGCCTGTCAGCACGCGATCACCACCACCATATCCCCCCGGCTGGTGCAGGTTCTGGCACGCGACCGGTCGGTGCGGGTCCGCTCGGGCAACCGGGACGAGTGCCTGTCGCAACTCGTCACCGGCGAGGTGGACATTGCCGTGATCTACGATTCCCCGCACGGCCCGCCACGCCCCGACAGCCGTGCCTTTGCCGAAATGTCCATCGGCACCGAGCCTCTGATCGCGGTATGTGCACCGGATTTGGTAAATCTGCCGGACATGATGTCCTGGCCAATCATCGCCTATCCCGGCGAGGTCTTCCTCGGGCAGGTGCTGGAGCGCGCCGTTCTCTCCCGCCTGCCCGCCGGTATCGACATCACGCGCAAGGCCGAAACCGCCCTGACCCTCGCCGCCTGCCAATATGCACTTGATGGCATCGGTATCGCATGGCTGCCGCTCTCATTGGCAGACACGGCGCTGAAGCAAGGCCGCCTGATCCGCGCGTCCCTCGATACGCCCGACCTGATGCTGGATGTGCGGATGATCCGTTTGGCCGATCCCATCCGCCCCGCAGCGCTGGACAGTTGGAATATCCTGCGCGATGCGCTACACGCGCCCGATTGAAAAGGCCGGGCACTTGGCCCGGCCTCATCCGTTTTACCCGTCGACCCGGATCACTTCGTTCTTCGGATCATAAGGGCTGTCCTCGGTCACTTCGGCATCCCAAAGTTCGTTGAGGATCTTCACCTTCAGCTTCGTGCCCGGCTCGGCCTTGTCGGGGCTGACATAGCCCATGCCGATGGACTTGCCGAACGCCACGGAATACCCGCCCGATGTCAGGCGACCCACCCGCGTATCGCCATCGTAGAGCGCCTCGGCCCCCCAGGGATCGGCATCGTCCGGCCCGTCGATCAGGACCGTCACGCATTTGAACCGCACGCCCAGATCGTTCATGGCATCCTTGCCCTGAAATTCCTTGGACTGGTCCACAAAGCGCGGCAGATCGGCCTCCAGCGGCGTCGCATCGCGGCCCAGTTCGTTGCCGAAGGCGCGATAGGATTTCTCCTGACGCAGCCAGTTCTGCGCGCGCACGCCCACCAGCTTCATGTCGTGTTTCTTGCCGGCCTCTTCCAGCAGGTCGAACAGGTAGTTCTGCATCTCGATCGGGTGATGCAACTCCCAGCCCAGCTCGCCGGTATAGGCCACGCGGATCGCGCGCACCGGGCACATGCCCAGTTCGATGTCACGCTGGCTCAGCCACGGGAAACGCTTGTTCGATAGCGCGGTGTCGGGCTCGGCATCCTTGATGACCTCTTTCAGAACATCGCGCGATTTCGGTCCGGCAATGGAGAAAACGCCCCATTGCGTGGTCACATCCTCGACCGCGATATAGCCGAACTCCGCCGCCTTGTCCTCGGCGCATTTGCGCAGATAATCGCCGTCGTAATCGGTCAACGCACCGGCGGACACGAGATAATAGCTGTCCTCGGCCAGACGCACGATGGTGTATTCCGTCCGGGTCGTGCCCGCGCTGGTCAGCGCATAGGTCAGGTTGATACGCCCGACCTTGGGCAGCCTGTTGCAGGTGAACCAATCCAGAAACGCCGTCGCGCCCGGCCCCTTGACCGTGTGCTTGGTAAAGGCCGACGCGTCGATCAGGCCCACGCCCTCGCGCACCGCCCTGGCCTCGTCCACGGCATATTGCCACCAGCCGCCACGGCGGAAGCTGCGCGCGTTATGATCGAAATCCGCAGGCGCATCGACGGGGCCGTAATAGTTGGGCCGCTCGAACCCGTTGACCACGCCGAACTGCGCGCCACGCGCCTTCAGACGGTCATAGCTGGGCGCGGTGCGCAGCGGACGGCAGGCCTCGCGCTCTTCGTCCGGGTGGTGCAGGATGTAGACGTGCTCATAGGCCTCTTCGTCCTTGCGCGCGGACCATTCGGTGGTCATCCAGCTTCCGAACCGCTTGGGATCGAGCGATGCCATGTCGATCTCGGCCTCGCCCTCGACCATCATCTGCGCCATGTAATACCCGGTGCCGCCCGCGGCGGTGATCCCGAAGCTGAACCCCTCGGCCAGCCACATGTTGCGCAGCCCCGGCGCGGGGCCAACCAGCGGGTTGCCATCGGGCGTATAGCAGATCGGCCCGTTGAAATCGTCCTTCAAACCCACGGTTTCCGAGGACGGAATCCGGTGGATCATGCTCATGTATTCCTCTTCGATCCGCTCCAGATCCAGCGGGAACAGATCGGCGCGGAAACTGTCGGGCACACCGTATTCGAACCGCGCGGGCGCGTTGCGCTCATAGGGGCCCAGAATCCAGCCGCCACGCTCTTCGCGGACGTACCACTTGGCGTCGGCATCGCGCAGCACCGGATGCTCGGGGTTGCCCGCATTGCGGTAGTCCACCAGCGCGGGGTCGGGTTCGGTCACGATGAACTGGTGTTCGACCGGGATCGCCGGGGTCTTGATCCCTAACAGGCGCGCGGTGCGCTGCGCGTGGTTGCCCGTGGCGGTGACCACATGCTCGGCGGTGATGACGATCTGCTCGTCCGAAGGCACGAGATTACCGCCCTTTTCCACCATCTTTGTGCAGGTGACTTCCCACGCCTCGCCATTCCAGTGATAGGCGTCGGCCTGCCACTTGCGCTCGATCATGACACCGCGCTGACGCGCGCCCTTGGCCATCGCCATGGTCACGTCCGCCGGGTTGATATAGCCGTCCGTCGGGTGATAGATCGCGCCTTTCAGATCGTCGCAATTGACCAGCGGCCAGCGCTCCTTGATCTGTGCCGGGGTCAGCCATTCAAAGGGCACGCCCACGGTTTCGGCGGTCGAGGCATAGACCATGTATTCGTCCATACGCTCCTGCGTCTGCGCCATGCGCAGGTTGCCCACCACGGAAAACCCGGCGTTCAGCCCGGTCTCTTCTTCCAGCGTCTTGTAGAACTTGACCGAGTAATCGTGGATATGCGTCACCGCATAGGACATGTTGAACAGCGGCAGCAGACCGGCAGCGTGCCAGGTAGAGCCACTCGTCAGTTCGTCCCGCTCCAGCAGCATGACATCGTCCCAGCCGAATCTGGCCAGATGATAGGCGATCGAGGTGCCGATGGCGCCGCCACCGACGATAAGCGCTTTGACGTTGGTCTTCATGGGGTGCGACTCCTTGGTACCCGGTTCATCCCTGTTTATCAGGCCTGTTGACCTGCGCAGAGTCCAGCCGACACAAGAACGCGCAAAACCGACGCGTTTGCCCGCATGAAACGGCAAAATGCCGGCGTTACGCACCTTGGACACGCCAGCAGGGCATGGCGCTCGACGGCACGTGACAACACCACGCTTGCGCGGCCCACACACGCGAGCGTATCCTTGCGCCATGAACGCCGCAGCGAAACGACTCGACCGGCATGACTGGCTGAGCGCCGGGTTCGAAGCCTTGACCCAAAGCGGCCCCGACGCCCTGAAGGCCGAACCGCTGGCCCGCAGGCTGGGAACGACCAAGGGATCGTTCTACTGGCATTTCAAGGATGTCCCGGATTACCACGCCGCATTGCTGGAAACATGGGAAGCCCGCGTCATCGCCGAAACCGACGCGGCCCTTGCCGCACAGGAAAACCCGGTCGGCAAGCTGCGCGATCTGGCACAGATCATCGCTGACCCTTCCCGTGACATTCCCGCCGAACCCGCGATCCGGGCCTGGGCGGCAGGCCATGACGGCGCGGCGCAAACGGTGGCGCGCGTCGATACCTATTGGCTGACCCTCGCGCAGCACCTTCTGTCGGAAACCGGCATCCGCAACCCGGAAATGGCGCGCATCATCTGCGCCGCCGGGATCGGCATGGCGGGGCTGGAACAGGATCGCCCCGGCCATAACCGCGACGCCATCGGCTCGCTTGTCGATCTGGTTCTGGCCCTGCGCTGACTCCGCTACCGTCAGGGCGACCCCGGCGAAATGTCGGAGACTGTCGCTTTTCGTGACGCAAAAGTGACACGCGATCTCTTCCAGGAATGATATGCATACCCGGTCGCATCTTGCGGCGGAATGCCCCATCCGGTCGCCACCCTGCGCGCCAGTTTCTGCACGGTGCCTGCTTATGTCCCAAGACGTGACCCCGAAAAACTATGTCTTTCTGCTGCTCGACGGGTTTTCGCCACTCGGGTTTCACTGTGCGGTCGAAACGCTGGCCCATGCCAACCGCTACCACCCCGACGCCACCTGCTATAGCTGGAAACTCCTGCATGAGCGCGAAACCCACGCCGTGGGATGGAACGGCTTTCATGTTCCCTGCGATGCCGGGCTGGTTCCGCTCAGACACGATGATGTGCTGGTGGTCGTGGGGGGCGAAAGGATCGCCGAGGCCACCACCGTTCCGGTGATCAACTGGCTGCGCCGCGAGGCACGCCGCGGTGTCACCATCGGCGCGATCTCCTCGGCGGTCTACACCTTGGGCAAGGCCGGGTTGCTCAGCGAAAAGCAGGTCACGACACACTGGGAATATCACGCCTCGCTGTCCGAGATGATGGCCCAGGTCAAACTGGTCGATAACATCTTTACCGAAGACGGCACGATTTTCACCTGCGCGGGCGGGGCCGCGTCGATGGACCTGATGCTGCACCGCATCTTCCGCGATTACGGCGAGGACCTGGCCGGATGGGTGGCCGACCAGATGATCTATACCATGCCGCGCAGCACCGAACACGCACAGCGCATCTCGGTCCTGAACAAGACCGGCATCAGGCATCTCAAACTGGCCCAGGCCGTGGAACTGATGGAGGCCAATCTGGAAGACCCGATTTCACCCCAGGAAATCGCGGCGTATGTCGAACTTTCCACGCGGCAACTGGAACGGCTCTTTGCCAGATACCTGAGCACCTCTCCCAGGAAATACTATTTCCAGTTGCGGCTGGAAAAAGCGCGGCAGTTGCTGATGCAGACCAACCTGCCCGTCATCGACGTGGCCATCGCCTGCGGCTTTCAATCGCCCTCGCATTTTTCCAAAAGCTACCGTGCCGCCTTTGGCCTGACGCCCCGGCAGGAATCGAGCGGCAGCAAACTCCCCTGGTCCGGCGCCTGACATGCCACCGCCCCAAGGGCGGGCGACATGCATCATTCGCGGGCCGGATGCGCCCCCTCAAGGCCGGTCATGGCGCAAAAACGGTCGACGAACCTCTGACGCGCGGCAGGCAGGGGCTTGTGCCCCATCTCCGGCGCCAGACGATTGTGCAGGAAATGCCCCGTCACCCTGAGCCCCTCCAGCACCTCGGCATCCGGCGCCGGCCCCGCGCCCAGCAGACAAGGCGGCAACGGCAACAGCCGATCCGCCCACTCTCCCGCACCGGCACGCGACACCGCCCGCCCGGTCCGCGGCGATACATAGCTCAGGTCATTGGCCTGCGCCCCCATCACCGCGCAGGTGCCCAGATCGAGACCGAACCCCATATCCTCCAGCAATGCCAGTTCCCAGTTGAGATAGGCCAGCGGCCAGATATCCGACTGCCCCAGAAGGTCCAGCAACCGTTCGGTCTTGTCGTAAAGCCGCCGATGCGCCTCGCGCTCGGGCAGGCAGAACATCAGCAAGGCGCAAACCGCATTCAGCCCGGCAAGCGCCATGCGGTCGCCCATCGACGCCGCCGCGCGCGAGCGCACGGGCTCCACCGTGAACGTGCCGATATGATCCTCCAGCCGCGCCCGCCACACCAGATCGAGCTGCGCACCCGGCTGCAAGACCGGCGCCAGCTTGCGCGACGTACCCCCGCGCACGACTCCCGCATGCCGCCCCTGGGCGGGGGTGAACACCTCGATGATCGCCGATGTCTCGCCATGCGTCCGGGCCGACAGCAAGATCCCCTGATCGCGCCATTCCATGAACCGCTCCTGCGCCGTCTTTCGCCATCTGACACCAGATCGCAGCCCGAGCCAAGGCCCGTCTCAGTGCGATCTCCGATATCCCCGGAGCACCGATACCCGCGCCCCGCAGCGCCACGCAACATGTTGACACCTGTCAACGGATCAGTCGCTCAACCCCTCCTGATCCAGCAAATGACGCCCCTCCCGATCCTCGACCTCGATCACCCACAGGTCGGGATCGAACCCGCGCTGCCGCGCAATCGCCTCGTCCACCGCGCACTCCTCGCCCTCGGTCAGCACCGCCCAGTGCCGCGCCCCGCTCATCAGGTCGAAACTGCGCTGAAACACCCGCGCCTGCCCGTCCAGCGTGTTCAGCTTGACCAGAACCGCGCCCGCCGTGTCATCGCCATGGGCCGTCACGAAAGCCGGGATATCGGCCAGCCGCAACCGCGCCAGATAGGCCTGCACCCAGAACTCCGCGGTCAGCCGCGCCATGTTCAGTCGTTCCCGTCGCGGAAATCCAGCCCCATCTCGGAATACCGCTCGGCTTCATCCAGCCATCCGGGCCGCACCTTGACCTGCAAAAACAGATGCACCTTGCGGCCAAGAAACTCTTCCAGCTCCTCGCGCGCGGCCTTGCCGACCGCCTTGATCGTCTCGCCGCCCTTACCAAGGATGATCCCCTTGTGACCGTCCCGCGCGACATAGACGATCTGGTCGATCCGGGCCGACCCGTCCTTGCGCTCTTCCCAGGCTTCGGTCTCGACCGTCAGCTGATAGGGCAATTCCTGATGCAGCCGCAGCGTCAGCTTTTCGCGGGTCATCTCCGCAGCAATCATCCGCATCGGCAGATCGGCGATCTGATCCTCCGGATAAAGCCACGGCCCCTCCGGCAACTCACCGGCCAGCCACTGGCGCAGATCGTCCACCCCGTGCCCCTTCTCGGCGGAAATCATGAAGGTCCGCTCGAACCCGAACCGTTCATTCAACTCCGCCGACAGCCCCAGCAACACCTCGGATTTCACCCGGTCGATCTTGTTGATCGCAAGCGCCACCTTGCGGCCCTTCCCGACCTCGCCCAGACCTTCCAGAATCCGCTCCACCCCTTCGGTAATGCCGCGATGCGCCTCGACGAGCAGAACGATGATATCGGCATCCGCGGCCCCGCCCCAGGCGGCGGCCACCATCGCCCGGTCAAGCCGACGGCGCGGGCGGAACAGGCCGGGCGTGTCGACGAATACCAGCTGGCTCTCCCCCTCCAACGCCACGCCGCGAATGCGCGCGCGCGTCGTCTGCACCTTGTGGGTCACGATGCTCACCTTCGCGCCCACCATACGATTGAGCAAGGTGGACTTGCCCGCATTGGGCTCCCCGATCAGGGCGATGAATCCGGCGCGTGTGGTCATGATCTGCTGTTCCCGTCTGTCGATCCCACTGCCCTAGCCCAAAACCGGGCTCATCGCCAGAACCCCTCTTCTTCTTGCCGAAAATATCCTGGGGAGTTTGAGGGGTGAAACCCCTCAACAAACAAACCGGCGCGCGCAGCGCACATTTTGCTCACAAAACCTCAGCCCGCCTCGACCCGCGCCAGCAGCGCCTTGGCCGCAGCCTGCTCGGCCTGACGTTTCGAGCCGGCCTGCGCGCTTTCGCACGCGCCGTTCTCCAACCGCGCCTCGATGGTGAATTTCGGCGCGTGATCCGGCCCCGACCGGGCGGTTTCCACATAGGCGGGCGGCGGCAGGCCGCGCGCCTGCGCCCATTCCTGCAACGCGGTCTTGGCGTCGCGGGCATCGTCCTTGACCTTGTCGATCCGGCTGCCCCACAGGCGCAGCACCATCTGCTTCGCCGCCTCGAAGCCCGCATCGCGATACACGGCGGCAATCACCGCCTCCATCGCATCGCCCAACAGCGCCTGTTTGCGCCGTCCGCCCGACAGCATCTCGGAGCGGCCCAGTTTCAGAACGGCCCCCAGGTCGATCTCGCGCGCCACGTCGGCGCAGGCTTCCTTGCGCACAAGGGCATTGAAACGCGGGGCCAGTTGCCCCTCTTCCGCCGACGGGTCACGTTCCAGCAATGCCTCGGCCATCACCAGCCCCAGCACCCTGTCGCCCAGGAATTCCAGCCGCTGGTTGTCGTCGCGCGTGGGCGAGGCCATCGAGGAATGCGTCACTGCCCGCACCAGAAGCGCGGGCTGCGCGAAACGGTGGCCCAACCGCCCCTCGAACGCCTTCAGCTCGCCCGACAGCTTCATCGTCGCGGCCTCAGTCGAGCTTCTCGAAGAACCGGTCGCTGCGCCATGTCCAGAAGAACAGCATCGAACGCCCGGCCGAGGAAAACAGAACCCGTCCGGCGCGCCCGATCAGGTTTTCGTAAGGAACGAAGCCAACACCGCCCACCGCCTGCGGAAAGCGCGAATCGGTGGAATTGTCACGGTTGTCCCCCATGAAGAAATAATGCCCTTCGGGAACCGTATAGACCCCTGTATCGTCCGATCGTTGCTGGCCGATATTCAGGATACTGTGCGATCTTCCGCCTGGCAGCGTTTCGACAAAGCGCGACTTGATGCAGGTGCCGCCCATGCCGACCACCCCGTTTTCACAGCGCGGACGGATACCCATCGGCCCTTGTGGGGCGAATTCTTCCTCGAAGGTGCCCGCCGGTTCCACCTCGACCGGCTCGCCATTCAGATACAGCACGCCGCTGCGCATCTGCACCGTGTCGCCGGGGAGGCCGATCAGGCGCTTGATGAAATCCGCGCCGGTAACCGGGTGGCGGAACACGATGATGTCGCCGCGCTCGGGCTCGCCCCCCATCAGGCGGCTGTTGTCACCGTCCAGAAACCCGCAAATATCCTGCGCGTCGATATCGAGGCCCAGTGCAGGAATCCTGACCGAAGGGCAGGACGCATAGGAATAGCCGTAGGCCATCTTGTTGACGAACAGGAAATCCCCGATCAGCAACGTGTCCTTCATCGACCCGGACGGAATCCAGAAGGGCTGGAAAAAGATGGTGCGGAAAATTCCCGCGAGCACCAGGGCCCAGAAGACCGTCTTGACGGTTTCCCAGATCGCGCTTTTGGATTTGGCTTCGCTGGCCATGGGCCCTCCGCTGCTTGGCGTCCGGGGGCTTCATGCGGTGCAGGCGTCGGGGAGTCAAGCCGCGGCGGCGCGGCATTGCCGCCATTCCGCCCGCATTTGGGCGCGCGCACTGTTAACCTTGTCCCGGCCGGTGCCCGGTACCGACGCGATACCGACGTCATACCGACGCGATGCCGAACAGGGGTTTCGCTTGTTAACCAAAGGTTTGCCCCCGATTCGCGTGACGCGACCCGTTTCAACGCTTCACCCCGCCGCCGCAAAACGCTAGAACGCCCCCAACCAGGCAGGAGCAGACCATGACCACCCCGATCCCCGTTGTCTTGTGCATTCTCGATGGTTGGGGCCTGTCCGAGCAAACCGCCGCCAACGCCCCCGCCCTGGCCGACACGCCGAATTTCGACCGGATCTGGTCCACCTGCCCGCACGCCACCCTGATCACCCATGGCCCCGATGTGGGCCTGCCCTCGGGGCAGATGGGCAATTCCGAAGTGGGCCATACCAATATCGGCGCAGGCCGCGTGGTGGCGATGGACCTGGGCCAGATCGACCTTGCGATAGAGGACGGAAGTTTCAGCAAAAACAAATCGTTGCAGGATTTCATTGCTGGCCTGAAATCCACCGGCGGCACGGCGCATCTGATGGGGGTGATCTCGGACGGCGGGGTGCACGGGCATCTCGATCACGTTCTCGCCGCCGCCCGCGTCATTGCCGATGCCGGCGTGCCCGTGGCGCTGCACGCCATTACCGACGGGCGCGACGTCTTGCCCAAATCCGCCCGCGGTTATCTGGAACGGCTCGAAAGCGCGCTGCACGGCAACATCGAGATCACCACTGTCTGCGGGCGCTATTTCGCCATGGACCGCGACAATCGCTGGGATCGCGTGCAAGAGGCCTTCGAGGCCATGATCCACGCTAATGCCCCCCACGCCAGAACCGCGCGCATCGCCGTGACCAACGCCTATGCCCGCTCCGAAACCGACGAGTTCGTGACCCCCACGGTAATCGGCGACTATACCGGCGCCAGGGACGGGGACGGCTTTTTCTGCCTTAATTTCCGGGCAGACAGGGCGCGTGAAATCCTGTCGGCCATCGGCGATCCGGCCTTTGACGCCTTTGAGACGGGCACACGCCCGAAATGGGCGGAACTGCTGGGGATGGTGGAATATTCCGACGCCCACAATGCCTATATGGACACGGTCTTTCCCGCGCGGGAAATCGTCAACACCCTCGGCGAATGGGTGGCCAAACACGGCAAGCGGCAATTTCATCTGGCCGAAACCGAGAAATATCCGCATGTCACCTTTTTCCTGAACGGCGGCAAGGAAGACCCCGAGCCCGGTGAAGACCGCTACATGGCCCCCTCGCCCAAGGTCGCGACCTACGACCTTCAGCCCGAAATGAGCGCCGACGAGGTCACGCAACATTTCGTGGCCGCCATCGAGGAGGGCTATGATCTGATCGTGGTGAACTACGCCAACCCCGACATGGTCGGGCATACCGGCGATCTGCGCGCCGCCATGACCGCCTGCGAAGCCGTCGACAAGGGGCTGGGGCAAGTGATTGACGCGCTTGAGAAAAAAGGCGGTGCGATGATCGTCACCGCCGACCATGGCAATTGCGAGGTCATGGTCGATCCCGAAACGGGCGGCCCGCATACGGCGCATACGCTGAACCCGGTTCCGGTCATTCTGGTGGGTGGCCCTGATGATGTTCAACTCAAACCGGGGCGGCTGGCCGATCTGGCGCCGACCCTGCTGGAACTGATGGGGCTGCCGCGACCCAGCGAAATGACCGGAGAAAGCCTGATCGCATGAGGCTGGCGGCGGCGGTCATATCGTCCTGCCTGTGGGCGGCCACGGCCCTGGCCCAAAGCCCCGATCCCGCCGCCGATGCGCGGACTGCCGCCGACCGTCTTACCCGCGCGGGCGAAATGCTGAGCAGTGCCAAAAGCGCGCGCAACCGGGTCAAGGCCCTGTCCGAAACCGTCCACGCCTACGAAGACGGTCTTCAGGCCATGCGCGAGGGGCTGCGCCGCGCCGCGATCCGTGAGCAGACCCTCAGCCGCGAATTGCAGTCGCGCGAAGATGAGGTGGCGCAGTTCCTAGGTGTCCTGATGGGCATCGGGGATACACCCGCCCCGGTTCTCTTGCTGCATCCGTCGGGGCCGGTGGGCACCGCCCGCTCGGCCATGATCCTGGCCGATGTGGCCCCCGCGCTGGATGCGCGCGCTCAGGATTTGCGCGACACCCTGGAAGAGGTCAGCGTACTGCGCGCGCTGCAACAAAGCGCCGCCAGCAAGTTGCAAGAGGGGCTCGACGGCGCGCAAAAGGCGCGTACCGCCCTCAGCCAGGCCATCGCCGACCGCACCGACCTGCCCCGCCGCTTTACCGAAGACCCGGTCAGGACGGCCCTGCTGATTGCTTCGACCGAAACCCTCGAGGGTTTCGCCAGCGGCCTCAGTCAGATCGCCGTGGACGAAGCTCCCGGCAGCCTGCCGGGTATCGCCGGGCGCAAGGGCGACCTGCCCCTGCCCGTGCAGGGCAGTATCCTGCGCCGTGCGGGCGAAGAGGATGCCGCCGGTATCGTCCGCCCCGGAATCGTCATGGCCGCCCGCCCCCGCGCACTCGTCACCACCCCCGCCGCCGCCACGGTACGTTACCGCGGCCCGCTTCTGGATTACGGAAACGTGATTATTCTGGAACCGCAGACCGGAATTTTACTGGTGCTGGCGGGGTTGGACGTGGTCTATGGTGAGACAGGACAGGTTCTGCCGGGCGGCAGCCCCGTGGGGCTGATGGGCGGAGCCGGGGCCGGTGATGACGTGGTTCAGACCGGCACAGGCACAGAGACGGGTGCCAGACGAACCGAAACGCTCTATATAGAGCTCAGAGAAGACAATGCTCCGGTCGATCCGCTGGAGTGGTTCAGGACAGACAAGGATGACTGACCAATGAAGAAATTCCTGATGGCCGCAGCCGCCGGAACTCTGGCCGGTGTCGTGGTGACCACACAGGTGGCAGCGCCGCTTCTGGCGCAAGAGGCCACGAAAAACGTCAATGTCTACGAGCAACTGGACTTGTTCGGCGATATCTTTGAGCGGATTCGCTCGCAGTATGTGGAAGAGGTCGACGCAGCCGACCTGATCGAGGCCGCCATCAATGGCATGCTGACCTCGCTGGACCCCCATTCCAGCTACATGTCCCCCGACGACGCCGACGACATGCGCGTTCAGACGCGCGGCGAGTTCGGTGGCCTCGGGATCGAGGTCACGCAGGAAGAAGGGTTCGTCAAGGTCGTCTCGCCGATTGACGGCACACCGGCAGACAATGCCGGAGTCGAAGCCGGCGATTTCATCACCCATGTCGATGGCGAAAGCGTCCTCGGCCTGACCCTGGACGAGGCGGTGGATCTGATGCGCGGCCCTGTCGGCAGCGAGATCGTCATCACCATCGCACGCGAAGGCGAGACCAAACCGTTCGATGTGTCGATCATTCGCGATACGATCAAACTGACGGCCGTGCGCGCCCGGACCGAGCGCAACACCGTGGTTCTGCGGGTCACCACCTTCAACGACCAGACCTTCAAGAATCTCGAAAACGGCCTTGCCGAGCAATTCGAAGCCGCCGGCGGCGCCGAAAATGTCAGCGGGATCGTTCTGGACCTGCGCAACAACCCCGGCGGTCTGCTGACGCAGGCGATCAAGGTTACCGACGCGTTCCTTGAAAAAGGCGAGATCGTCAGCACCCGTGGCCGCAATCCCGAAGATGGCGAACGCTTCAACGCCACGCCGGGCGACCTGACCGATGGCAAACCGATCGTCGTGCTTATCAATGGCGGTTCGGCCTCGGCCTCGGAAATCGTGACCGGCGCGTTGCAGGACCACCGCCGTGCGATTGTCGTCGGCACCAAGAGTTTCGGCAAGGGATCGGTCCAGACGGTCATGCCCCTGCGCGGCGACGGGGCCATGCGCCTGACGACCGCGCGTTACTATACCCCGTCGGGCCGTTCGATCCAGGCCCTCGGCATTTCGCCCGATATCGTCGTCGAACAACCTCGCCGCGCACCGGAAACCGAGGAAGAGGATAACGGCCCGACCAGCCGTTTCGAGGCCGACCTGCGCGGCAGTCTCGACAATGACAGTCTCTCCGAAGACGAGATTCGTCAGATCGAAGAAGAACGCGCCCATGCCGACGAAACCGCCAAGCTGCGGGAAGAGGATTACCAACTGGCCTACGCCATTGATATCCTGACCGGCCTCACGGCCCTTGCGCCGGAAAAATAATCGCGTGCACCGGCTGCGCCGCCCATCCGGGCGGCGCAGCGTATTTCAGCTCTGGATAAGGCTCCGGAACGCAAATGACTCCCCAGGATATCGCCAACCTGCCCTATCGCCCTTGTGTCGGCGTGATGCTGGCCAATGCCGAGGGGCGCATTTTTGTCGGTCAGCGGATCGACCAGGACATCACCGCCTGGCAAATGCCCCAAGGCGGCATCGACCCCGGCGAAGCCCCTCGCGATGCGGCTCTGCGCGAACTTTGGGAAGAAACCGGCGTCCCCGCCGACCTGGTCACGGTCGAGGCCGAAACCGAAGGCTGGATTCCTTATGAGTTGCCGCACGACATCGTGCCGCGTATCTGGAAAGGGCGCTACAAGGGACAGGAACAGAAATGGTTCCTGCTGCGCTTTCACGGGCGGGATTCGGACGTGAACATCGAAACCGAACACCCCGAGTTTTCAGAATGGCGCTGGCTGGACCCGGCTGAACTGATCGCCAACATCGTGCCGTTCAAACGCACCGTCTATGAACGGGTTATGGCCGAGTTCGGAAACCGGCTTTGATCCGCGCACTTGGCATATCCCTTTTGATTGCGCTGTCGGGCCCGGCATTCGCGCTCAGTTGCATGCCCCCGGATGTGGCGCGCACCTATCAGGAAGCCGCCGACGCCGAAGAGGCCTATATCGTTGTGCACGGGCGGCTGGATTTCGACGAATCGCGCTTGCCCAAGGCGGACATGGCCAATCAGCACGCGACACCGCCCGATACGCTGATTCCCGCACGGATCGACGGCAAGGCCATGTCACTTGACGGTTTCACAATCCCGTTCACCCGCAAAATCACGCTCAACGCCCAATGTTTCGGACCGTGGTGCGCGGGCGCGGCATCGGACACGGATTATCTGACCTTCTTGAAAAAAGGGGCTGACGGCTACCTTCTCAGCCTCACGCCCTGCGGCGGATTCGGCTTTGCCAACCCGTCCGATGCGGCGCTTGAAAAGGTCCACGGTTGCTTTCGCGGGGACGATTGCACAGCGGCACCGCTCCGCTGATCCGGCACTTGCGCCGCCCGCTTTGCAAACATACCATCCCGGGAACGCAAATCTGCAAACCCGGACCACGCCCATGCCCACCCAAAAGCTTTATGCCGGGGCCAAGCTGCGCGAAACGCGCCAGCGGCTCGGCCTGACGCAAAAGGATTTCGCCGTCAAGCTGGGCGTCTCCCTGCCCTATCTGAATCAGATGGAGAACAACAACCGCCCGGTCAGCACCACCGTGGTTCTGGCCCTGGCGCAGGAGTTCGGCTTTGACGTAACCGAGCTTTCCACCGGCGATGCCGAACGCATGGTCAGCGACATGCGCGAAGCGCTGGCCGATCCGGTTTTCGCCGACGATCCGCCGCCACTGGCCGACCTGCGGCTGACGGCGTCGAATGCCCCGGCCTTTGCACGCGCATTTCTGGAACTGCACCGCGCCTACCGACAGACACACGAACGCCTGGCCAGCCTCGACGAGGCATTGGGCCGCGAAGATGCGCGCACCCAACCGAGCCCCTGGGACGAGGTGCGCGACTTCTTCCATTATTGCGACAATTATATAGATGCCGTCGATCACGCCGCCGAACGTTTTGCCACCTCTGCCGCGCCCGGCCGCACGATCGGTGACCACGCCGCCGACAAGCTTGCCAGTCTCGGTATCACCATAACCGGATCGGACAGCGGGAAACTGCGCCATTTCGACCGCGAAACGAAAACCCTGCACCTGTCCTCACGGGCCGAGCCGGAAACCCGCACCTTCCAGATGCTGTTGCAACTGGCCCTTCTGACACAGGACAAACTGCTGGAGGCCACGCTCGATCTGGCGCGGTTTCAATCCGACGCCGCCCGCGCGATTGCCAAGATCGGTCTGGCCAATTACTTTGCCGGAGCGGCGCAAATGCCATACGGTGCCTTTCTTCAGGCCGCTCAGGATACGCGCCACGATCTGGAAATCCTCGCCAATCGCTTCGGCGCCTCGATCGAACAGGTCTGCCACCGCCTGTCCACCCTGCAACGTCCAGGGGCCAAGGGCATCCCGTTCTTCTTCGTGCGGGTCGATCAGGCCGGTACGATCACCAAACGACACTCGGCCACGCGGCTGCAATTCGCCCGTTTCGGCGGAGCCTGCCCGCTGTGGAACGTGCACCGCGCGTTCGAAACGCCGGGGCGGTTCCTGCGGCAACTGGCCGAAACGCCCGATGGCGTGCGCTATATCAGCCTTGCGCGCGACGTCAGCAAGCCGGGCGGCAGTTTCGGTGCCCCCGTGCGGCGCTTCGCCATCTCTCTGGGATGCGAGGTGAAACACGCCGATGCCCTCGTCTATGCCGACGACCTGGACCCGACCAATGCGCGTGCATTCGAACCTATCGGAATTTCCTGCCGGATCTGCGAACGCACGGACTGCCACCAACGCTCGGTCCCTCCATTGGAGCGCCGCTTGCAAGTCACCCCCGACGAGCGCGACGTGCTGCCCTACAAGGTGGGCTGACACCTGCGCATCAAAAACGGCAGTCGGGTTAAACCCGACCGCCGTCAACTCAACCAGTCACTGGTAAAAAGCCGTTTTAAGCTGTCAGCAGACGATACAGTTCATCCTTGAGCGAGGCGCGTTTCTTGCGCATCTCGACTTCAACCAGTTCCTGCACCGGCTCCACATTGGTTTCGGCGCGGTGAACCGCACGGTTGACCTCATGATACTCGTCAGCCAACCGCGCAAAATGCTGATCCGACTGTTTCAGTTCGGTGATCTTGCCAACCAGCTCGGGGAATTCCTCATGCAATTCATGGGGGGTGTGAGACATATCGCAACGTTCCTTTCCATTCTTTATATTCATTCTAAAGAGTGGAACCGAACGCGTCTTTGACAAGGATCAAAAGATACGCCGCAGATGCGTTCTTTGTGCAGGATTCAGCGTTGCACCTCGCGCCAGCCGGGATGAATCCAGGGCTGCGCATTCTCGGGCGGCAGCATACCGTGCCCGATCACATGCGCCGCCACCTTTTCCCCCACCATGATCGACGGCGCGTTGAGATTTCCGTTCGTGATTCGCGGGAAAATGCTGCTGTCGGCCACGCGCAGGCGATCCACGCCGATCACGCGGGCCTCGCTGTCCACCACCGAATCCGTATCGTCCCGACGCCCCATCCGGCATGTGCCGCACGGATGAAAGGCGCTTTCGGCATGTTCGCGAATGAAACCGTCGAGTTCGTCGTCGCTTTGCACATCGGCGCCCGGCTGGATTTCATGACGCCGGTAAGGCGCGAATGCGTCCTGTTCGAAAATCTCACGGGTCAGGCGAATGCACCTGCGGAAATCGCGCCAATCGCTTTCGTCGCTCATGTAATTGAACCGGATCACCGGATCGTCGCCCGGAGACGCACTGCGCAACGAAATACGCCCGCGCGAGACACTGCGCATCGGCCCGACATGCGCCTGAAACCCGTGCCCTTCGGCCGCCGCCTGTCCGTCGTACCGCACGGCAATCGGCAGGAAATGGAACTGGATATCGGGATACTCCACCCCGGCGGCCGAGCGGATGAAACCGCAGCTTTCGAACTGGTTCGAGGCACCGGGGCCACGCTTGCCGAACAGCCACTGCGCCCCGACCCAGGCCTTACCCGGCAGGTTCCAGTACCTGTAAAGGCTCACCGGCTGGCTGGCCGCCATCTGGATATAGAGTTCAAGATGGTCTTGCAGGTTCCCGCCCACGCCAGGGCGGTCCGCCACCACAACGATTCCATGCTCCGCCAGATGCGCCGCCGGACCGATTCCCGACAGCATCAGCAGCTTGGGCGAGTTGATCGACGAGGCGGCCAGGATCACTTCGGAGCGCGCGCGCACCACCTCTCGCCGCCCCTTGCAAAGCACTTCGACCCCAACCGCGCGCCCCTCTTCGATCACAACTTTCTGTGCCAAAGCGCGCACCAGATCGCAATTGTCACGCCTCAGCGCCGGACGCAGATAGGCATTGGCCGCCGACCAGCGCCGCCCGTTCCAGACGGTCATATCGAAGGGACCGAACCCTTCCTGCTGTTCGCCGTTGTAATCATCGGTCAACTCGTACCCCGCCTGCCCGCCTGCGGCGATAAAGGCGCGGGTCAGCGGGTTGGCCATCCCCCCGCGCGACACATGCAGCGGCCCGTCGTTTCCACGCCAGTCGGGATCGCCACCATGACCACCATCGTGCCAGTGCTCCATCCGCTTGAAATAGGGCAACACATCGGAATAGCCCCAGCCATCGGCCCCCTGATCACGCCAGTGATCGTAATCGCAGGCATGCCCACGCACATAGACCATGCCGTTGATACTGCTTGACCCACCGATCACCTTGCCCCGCGGGCAAACCAGCCGCCGCCCGCCAAGATGAGGTTCGGGTTCGCTGCGATAGCCCCAGTCATAGCGTTTCATGTTCATCGGATAACTCAGCGCACCGGGCATCTGGATGAACGGTCCCGCATCGGTGCCGCCATGCTCGATCACCAGAACCGATTTGCCCGCCTCGCTCAGACGATAGGCCATGGCGCAACCCGCGCTTCCGGCCCCGACGATGACGTAATCCGCTTCCATGTCATGTTCCCTTGAAAACAGATCCTCAGAACGGCGCTTCGGTTTCACCCATGCGCACGTAAACCGACTTGAGCTGGCTGTAATGTTCGATCGCCGCCTTCGAGTTCTCGCGCCCGACCCCCGAGGCCTTGACCCCGCCAAAGGGCACCTCGACCGGCGCGTCGTTGTAGGAGTTCAGGAAACAACTGCCCGCCTGCAACTGCCCGATCACCCGATGCCCGCGCTGCAAATCGCGCGTATAAACCCCCGCCGACAGCCCGTATTCCGTGGCGTTGGCGCGCGCGATCACCTCGTCTTCGTCCCCGAAGTCCAGAACGCTCAGGACCGGGCCGAAGATTTCCTCGCGTGCGATGGTCATGTCGTCGGTGACATCGGCGAAAACCGTGGGTTCGATCCACGCACCGGGCCGGTCGATCCGGCTGCCTCCGCAGATCAGCCGTGCGCCTTCGGCCTTGCCCGCCTCGATATAGTTCAGCACAATCTTCAACTGCGCCTCGCTGACCATCGGACCGAAATTCGTGGCCTCGTCCAGCGGATCGCCGATCACCGCCTGCGCGGTACGTTCGGCGAGCCGTTCGAGAAACGCATCCTTGATATCGCGCTGCACGAACACCCGCGTCCCGTTGGAACAGACCTGCCCGGAGGAATAGAAATTGCCCAGGATGGCACCGGAAACCGCATCCTCGATGGACGCATCGTCGAACACGATCAGGGGGGATTTGCCGCCCAGTTCCATCGTGACATGCTTCATGCCTGCTGCCGCCGCCGCATAAACCTTGCGGCCCGTCGGCACCGACCCGGTCAGCGACACCTTGGCAACGCGCGGATCGCCCACCAGCGGCCCGCCCACGGCGCCCGCCCCCTGCACCACGTTGAACAGCCCCGCCGGCGCGCCCGCCTCGATCAGGATTTCGGCCACTTTCAACGCCGACAAGGGCGTGGTTTCGGACGGTTTGAACACCATCGCATTGCCGCAGGCCAGCGCGGGGGCGGCCTTCCAGCAGGCGATCTGCGTCGGGTAATTCCACGCCCCGAGCCCGACACACACGCCAAGCGGTTCGCGCATGGTATAGGCCCAGTCCCCCCCCGGCAGCGGGATATGCTCGCCCGTCAGGCTGGCCGCCAGCCCGCCGAAATATTCCAGCGCATCCGCCCCGCTGCTGGCATCCGCCACCAGCGTTTCCTGCAACGGTTTGCCGGTGTCGCGGGTTTCCAGAACCGACAGGTCGTGATTGCGTTCGCGCATCAGGTCGGCGGCCCGGCGCAGCACCCGGCCCCGCTCCATCCCCGACAGTTTCGCCCAGTCCACCTGCGCCGTCTGCGCGCCGGTGATGGCCTGTTCGATCACGTCCGCCGTGGCCTCGTGCAGCCTGGCGATCACCTCGCCGGTTGCGGGATAGATCACCTCCATCGCCGCGCCTCTGGTGTCTTCAAGATAGGCCCCATTCACGAAATGGCTGGCCTTGGGTTGGGTCTCATAGGTCATGTCGCCTCCGGCGGGAGTATTTGGGGAACGGTGAAAAGGTTATTCGCCACGCGGGAAACGCTGGTTTTCCTCGACATCGTTAAGGTCCATGTGATTGCGCATGTAGCGTTCGCTGGCCTTTTGCAGCGGCTGGTAATCCCACGGGTAATACCCGCCCTTGCGCAGCGCCTCGTAAACGACCCACCGGCGCGCCTGACTTTCACGCACCTCGGCGTCGAACCGATCGAGGTTCCAGCGCGCATCGGCCATGTCGCTGAAATAGCTCAGCGTTTTGGCATGTGCCGGATCATCGGCCAGATTGGTCAACTCGTTCGGATCGGCCTCGAGATCGAAAAGCTGGTCGGGGTCCAGCACACAGCGGGTGAATTTCCATTTGCCCTCGCGCAGGCAAACCATCGGCGCGTAGGAGGCTTCGGCGGCATATTCCATCGCCACCGGCGCAGCGCGCGGGCGCCCCTGCCCGAGAGGCACCAGCGAATGTCCCTCGGTCCACGGCGCAACCTCATCCATCGACACGCCCGCCAGATCGCACAGCGTGGGGCACACGTCGATATTGCTGACCGGATCGGTGACCAGACCGGGCTCCATCCCCGGCGCGGCCACCATCAGCGGCACCCGCGACGAGCCCTCGAAGAAGGACATCTTGAACCACAGGCCCCGCTCGCCCAGCATGTCGCCATGATCCGACACGAACAGCACGATGGTGTCGTCCTGCTGACGTGTGCCCTCCAGCGCCTCCATGATCTGCCCGATCTTGTCGTCCAGATACGAGACATTGGCAAAATAGGCCCGGCGCGAGCGGCGGATATCCTCGTCGGTGATATCGAACGAGCGCCAGTCGTTCGCATCGAAAATCCGCTTGGAATGCGGATCGTGATCCTCATACGCCATCGCCGGCACTTCGGGCAGAAGATGTTCGCAATTCTCGTAAAGATCCCAGTATTTCCGCCGCGCCACATAAGGATCGTGCGGGTGGGTGAAGCTGACGGTCAGGCACCACGGTCGCGCGTCATGACCGCGCCCCAGATCGTAAATCTTGCGCGTGGCGTTATAGGCGACCTCGTCGTCATACTCCATCTGGTTGGAAATCTCGGCCACGCCCGCCCCCGTGACACTGCCCATGTTGTGATACCACCAGTCGATCCGCTCGCCCGGTTTGCGGTAATCCGGGGTCCAGCCGAAATCGGCGGGGTAGATATCGGTGGTCAGGCGTTCCTCGAACCCGTGCAACTGATCGGGGCCGACGAAATGCATCTTGCCCGACAGGCAGGTCTGGTATCCCGCACGCCGCAGGTGGTGGGCATAGGTGGGCACGTCGGCGCAGAACTCGGCGGCGTTGTCATAGACCCGGCTGCGCGAGGGCAGCAGGCCCGACATGAAGCTCGCCCGCCCTGGCGCGCACAGGGGACTGGCCGTATAGGCATTGGCAAACCGGGTCGAGCGCGCCGCCAGCTTGCGCAGGTTGGGCGCATGCAGCCATTCGACCGGGCCATCCGGGAACAGCGTTCCGTTCAACTGGTCGACCATGAGAATCAGGATATTCGGGCGCGTCATTGGCCAGCCTCCGCTTTCAGGGAAATTTCCAGATAGTGCATCAGCACCTCGATCGCGCGCTCCGGCTCGATCGGGTCGATCCGCAGCGCCTGGCGGATGTAAAGCCCGTCGATCATGGCCGCCAGACCGCGCGTCAGGTCCGAGGCATGAACCGGCAGCACCTGCCGCAAGGCATGGTGCAGGTTCGAACGCAACCGCCGCTGATAGATATGCAGCAACCGCCGCGCCTCGTCGGATTTCTGCGCCTGCACATAGAAATTCAGCCAGGCCGACACCATTTCCGTGCGGAACTGCGCGGGGCCGAAACTGGCGCGAATGATCGCCTCGACCCGCTCGCGCGGGGTTTTCGCCATGATCAGCGCGCCACGCACCTCGGCCCCGTAAAGCGTCAGGATATGGCGCATGGCGGCGGCGAAAATCTGTTCCTTGGAGCCGAAATAGTGATGCGCAAGGGCGCTGGACACACCGGCGCGCCGTGCGATCTGGCTGACCGTCACATCCAGAGTGCCACGCGCGCCGATTTCGTGGATCGTCGCCTCCACCAGCGCCGAGCGGCGTATGGGCTCCATTCCGACCTTTGGCACCACGGCCTCCATCATTGGTTGCCAGACCGGAGTATTCGTGTTTAATTGACTCGTCAATCAATAATAATTGCAGTCGCAATCACGAAGGGGACGCAACACCTTATTCACCACCTCGCCGGCAACTAACGCGTTGCGAGTCATCGCCGCGTCATCATAATGTCGGAAAAACATGCAGGGTGTCGCTTTGGGGCCGAAAGCCCGGCCAAAACGCCCGACACCCCCGAAAACCGGCCCCTCCTGCGCCTTGCCGCGATACGGGCCGCCGATCAGACAAACGACGAACGACAACAGGGAGAAACAGTAATGGCACTTATCAAAAGCGGCATGCTGAACCGCCGCGGATTTCTGAAAACCACCGCCGCCACCGCAATCGCCGCATCGCTGCCGATGGGCGGCGCGATGGCCGCGCCCAAGCGCGGCGGACACCTGCGCGCCGGGATCGGCCACGGCCAGACCACCGACACGCTCAACCCCGGCACCTATGAAAACAGCTTTACCACCTCGCTGGCCTACGCCATTCACGGCCACCTGACCGAGGTCGCGCAGGATGGCTCGCTCATCCCCGAACTGGCAGAAAGCTGGGAAGCCTCGGACGACGCCACCGTCTGGCGCTTCAAGATCCGGCAGGGCGTCGAGTTCCACTCGGGCAAACCGCTGGAACTTCAGGATGTGGTCAATTCGATCAATTTCCATCGCGGCGAAGATTCGACCTCGGCCGCCGGGCCCATCGTGGCTCCGATCGAGGAAATCGCCACCGAAGGCACCGATACCGTGGTGATCACGCTGAATGGCGGCAATGCCGACTTCCCCTTCACCCTCAGCGACTATCACATCGCGATCTGCAAGGCCGACGGCGACAGCATCGACTGGAAATCGGGCGACGGCTGCGGCAGCTACAAGCTGACGAATTTCAACCCCGGCGTTTCCTATTCGCTGGAGCGTCACGAGAACCACTGGCGCGACGATGTCGCGTGGTTCGACAGCGCCGAGATTCTGGCGCTGGTCGATCAGAACGCCCGCACGACCGCGCTGGTATCCGGCGATGTCGACGTGGCCGACCGGCTTGACCTCAAGACCGTCGGGTTGCTGGCGCGCAAACCGGATATCCAGATCAACTCGGTCGCGGGCACGCAGCACTATACCTTTGCCATGGACACCCGCGCCGATCCCTTCACCGACAATCATGTGCGTCAGGCCCTGAAATATGCGGTGAACCGTGAAGAACTGGTCGAGAAAATCCTGTTCGGTTACGGCTCGGTCGGCAACGACCATCCGATCGGGCGCGGGCAACGCTTCTTCAATTCCGAAATGGAGCAGAAAACCTACGACCCCGACAAGGCCAAATGGCACCTCGAACAGGCCGGGCTCGACAGCATCAACGTATCGCTCTCGGCGGCCGACGCCGCCTTTGTCGGCGCGGTCGATGCGACCGTGCTGTATCAGTCCTCTGCCGCCAAGGCCGGCATCAACCTCAAGCCGGTCCGCGAACCCAATGACGGGTACTGGTCGGATGTCTGGATGAAGAAACCCTTCGTCTCGGTCTACTGGTCGGGCCGCGTGGTCGAAGATCAGATGTTCTCGACCGCCTACAAATGCGGCGCATCGTGGAACGACACCTTCTGGTGCAATGACCGCTTTGACGAATTGATGGGCAAGGCCCGTTCGGAACTGGACGAGGCCAAGCGCCGCCAGATGTACTATGAAATGCAGGACCTCGTGGCGAACGAAGGGGGCGTCGTGATCCCGATGTTCGCCAACTGGGTCTTCGGCAACTCCACCAAGGTCGGCCATACCGAACAGATGAGCTCGAACTGGGATGTGGACGGCATGCGTTTCATCGAGCGCTGGTGGTTCGTCTGATCCCTTCAGGGGTCGCAATCACGTTAGACATACACCGCGCCGGCGCAAACCATCGCGCCGGCGCAGCCTTTCCAAGGCACCCAAAAGAAACCGCTCAACGGAGGTATCCGGAATGACCCTCAAATATTCGCTGATCGCAGCCGCCCTGATGGCCGCCGGCCCCGCCCTCGCCGATTGCGACACCGTCACGTTTTCCGACGTGGGCTGGACCGACATCACCGCCACCACCGCTGCGACCACGACCGTGCTCGAGGCGCTCGGTTATGAAACCGACATCAAGGTCCTGTCGGTGCCGGTGACCTACACCTCGCTGGCCGAAGGCGACATCGACGTCTTCCTCGGCAACTGGATGCCCACCATGGAGGGCGACATCGCCCCCTATCGCGAGGCCGGGACCGTGGACACCGTGCGCGCCAATCTCGAGGGCGCCAAGTACACGCTGGCCACCAACGCCGCCGGGGCGGCCCTCGGCATCGCCGATTTCGCCGATATCGCGGACCACGCCGAGGCGCTGGAGGAAACCATCTACGGCATCGAGCCGGGCAATGACGGCAACCGCCTGATCATGGACATGATCGAGGCCGACGCCTTCGGCCTGTCGGGTTTCGAAGTCAAGGAAAGCTCGGAGCAGGGCATGCTGGCGCAGGTCAGCCGCGCCGACCGCCGGGACGAGCCGATCATTTTCCTCGGCTGGGAACCCCACCCGATGAACGCCAATCACGACATGACCTACCTGACCGGCGGCGACGAGTGGTTCGGCCCCGATCTGGGCGGCGCGACGGTTTATACCAACACCTCCGCGGGCTATGCCGAAAGCTGCCCGAATGTCGGCAAACTGCTGGAAAACCTCGAATTCACGCTGGCCATGGAAAACGAGATCATGGGCGCGATCCTGAATGACGGCACCGACCCCGCCGAGGCCGCCAGCGCCTGGCTCAAGGCCAACCCCGGCGTTCTGGACGGCTGGCTTGACGGCGTGACCACCAGGGACGGCGGCGACGCGATGGCCGCAGTCAAATCCAGCCTCGGCCTCTGATCCTCCCGACCTGCCCGCCGCCCCCCTGCGGGGCGCGGGCGCACATGGCACGGGCCAGCCCGGCGATTCCATCCCGCCACGGCCCTACCCGAAATCACGAGAGGCCCCCGCTTGAACTGGCTCACCGACACCAAGATTCCCATAGGCGACGCCGCCGAGATCTTTTTCCTGTGGCTTCAGGATCATGCCGCCCTGTTCTTCGACGCGCTCGCCGCCGCGATGGACAGCATGATCGAGGGGTTTCTCTGGATACTCCAAACCCCGCACCCGCTGATCCTGATCGCCGTCTTCGTCGCCCTGACATGGCTGTTCCAGCGCAACTGGAAAACCTGCCTGTTCGTCGCACTCGGGTTTCTCTTCGTGCTGAATCAGGACTATTGGGAGGAAATGACAGAAAGCCTCACGCTTGTGCTGTCGGCCTGCGTCTTCTGCATGGCCATCGGCGTGCCCATCGGCATCGCCGCCGCACACCGGCCCGGTCTCTATCGCGGCCTGCGCCCGGTTCTGGACCTGATGCAGACCCTGCCGCCCTTCGTCTACCTGATCCCGGCCATCGTGTTTTTCGGCATCGGCATGGTGCCCGGCCTGATCGCCACGGTGATCTTCGTGGTCCCCGCCCCGATCCGGCTGACCCATCTGGGCATCTCCTCGACTCCCAAACCCCTGCTCGAAGCGGCACAAGCCTTTGGCGCGACACCCCGGCAAACCCTGTGGAAGGTCGAATTGCCCTATGCCCTGCCGCAGATCATGGCGGGCCTGAACCAGACGATCATGCTGTCGCTCTCGATGGTGGTGATCGCGGCCCTCGTGGGGGCCGACGGGCTGGGCGTGCCGGTGCTGCGCGCCATCAACACGGTGAACATCGCGCTCGGTTTCGAATCCGGGCTGATGATCGTGGTGGTCGCCATCATCCTCGACCGGATGCTGCGGCTGGAGCGTGACCAATGACCGATGCCGTTCAGTTCGACAATGTCTCGATCGTCTTCGGCGATCATCCGGAAACCGCCCTGCCGCTGATGGATGACGGGCTGGACCGGGCCGAAATCCAGACCCGCTGCGGACAGGTTCTGGGCGTTCACGATTGCAGCCTGACCGTCGGGCAGGGTGAAATCGTGGTGCTGATGGGCCTCTCGGGCTCGGGCAAATCCACGCTCCTGCGTGCAGTCAATGCGCTCAACCCGGTCACGCGCGGCGCGGTGCATGTGAATGACGGGACCGGCATGGTCAATGTCACCACCGCCGACGCCGCCACCTTGCGCCGCATCCGCCAGAACCATGTCGCCATGGTGTTCCAGCAATTCGGCCTTCTGCCCTGGCGCAGCGTGCGTGAAAATGTCGGCCTCGGCCTCGAACTGGCCAGGCTGCCGCGCGCCGAACGCGATCAGCGCATCGCCTATCAGCTCGACCTCGTCGGCCTGTCCGACTGGGCCGACCGCAAGGTGAGCGAACTCTCCGGCGGCATGCAGCAGCGCGTCGGCCTGGCGCGCGCCTTCGCCACCGAGGCCCCGATCCTGCTGATGGACGAACCGTTCTCGGCGCTCGACCCACTGATCCGCAACCACCTGCAAGAGGAACTTCTGGAGCTTCAGCAGAAACTCAATCGCACGATCGTCTTCGTCAGCCACGATCTGGACGAAGCCTTCAAACTGGGCGACCGGATCGCCATCATGGAAGGCGGGCGTATCGTGCAATGCGGCACCCCGCAGGACATTTTCACCAACCCCGCCACCGATTACGTGGCCGAATTCGTGGCCCATATGAATCCGCTCGGGGTTCTGTGCGCCCGCGACGTGATGGAGCCGGCCACCGGCACCCCGGACGAAACCGTGCCGCCACAGGCCACGATCCGGCAGGTGATGGAGGCCAGCCAGGGCCACGACATGGCGGTTGGCGTGGTGGAAAACGGCGCGCTGATCGGGCAGATCACCCGCAACCGCATCCTGGCCAAGCTGCTCGATCCGCGCGGCTGACCCGCCAGTCGCGAAAACCGGTCCCTTTCATCTTTCCCCAAATACTCAGAAGAGCGCGCGGGATAAGCCATCGCAACGCCATCGCTTCGGGAGACGATGACGGCCGCCCATCACCCGCCTTTCGGCCCTCACTTTTTGCGGGGCTTCTCGCCGACCGGGCCACCGGCCTTTTTCCAGCCCGTGAACCCGTCGTCGATATGGCTGACGCCCGCCAGCCCCATTTCCTGTGCCACGCGCGCCGACAGGGCCGACCGCCAGCCTGACGCGCAATAGAACACGAACCGGTTGCCGCTCTGGAATTGCGGCTTGGCATAGGGGCTTTCCGGGTCGATCCAGAATTCCAGCATCCCGCGCGGACAATGGAACGCACCGGGGATCATGCCCTCGCGCTCCAGTTCGCGCGGATCGCGCAGATCGACAAAGGTCACGTCCTCGCGCCCGTGCAATGCCGTCATCTCTGCCGCCGGGGCATGCTCAATCACGGCGTTGGCCTCCGCCACCATATCCCTGGCGCGTTTCATAGCTGTCTCCTCCTGCTCGCCTGCTTCCAGCCTAAAACACCTCAAGACCGGCGAAAAGACCACCCCGCGCTTGACTTCGCGGCCCGCCGATTGCAGGGCAGTCACCAGCAAAAAGGATCGCGCCCATGAGCACCGGCAAAACGAAACCCCCGAAACGGCAACAGGTCTACACCCTGCTCGTGCAGATCGGACGCAAGGACGGCGACGGCCTGCCCAAACAGGCGACGGGTGCGGCGCTCATGGTCTATGCCTCGGGTGTGGACGAAGAAGAGGCCGTGCGCGAAACCGTGGCCGTGCTGAAACAGGCCGACACCGCGCCGCTCGATGTCACCGGCTACGGCACCCTGGCCGAACGCGAGGCCGAAGGCCACGACATCAGCGATGAGGAACGCGACCTGATGCAGCGCGCCCTGGATGAAAACGCGGTGATCGTCGCGCAGATGACCCCGTTCTTCGATCAGACGGTTCACTGACGCAACGCCCCGGCCGGGATCAGGCCGCGCGCTCCAGCGCCAGCGTGATCGCCTCGAACGGTTTCAGCACCGGCCAGACCGGCTTGGCGTGTTCCGGCAGGCGGGCGCGGTCGGCCTGCGCCAGAACCGAACGGGCCAGTTGCCCGGGCTTGCGCCGCAGCCGCCCCACATACAGGCTTTCAACGGCGCACCCCGCGGCAATGATCGCCTCGTGCCCCGGCAAAAGCAGGTGATGATAGGTCACCAGTTCCGGCCCCTTAGCGTAAAGGGCCGACACCCCGTTGACCAGATATTGCGCGGGCACCAGAACCGCCTCGCGCCCGAACATGTATTCCACCTGGCTGCCACCGATCACCAGTCTCTGCTGCGGTGCGACCACGATATCGCGGCGCAACCCGAAATAGGGCGCGCGCAGGCGCACCGGGCGGAAACTGCCCAGGGCCGGCACGGTGCGCGACACCGTGCGCAAAACCGGCACCGTCTGGCCGTGTTCCGTTCGCACCACGTCCCCCCGGCGCAGATCTCCGGCCTTGCGCTCGCCCATCGCCGTTGCAATCGGCACCTGGCTGGTCAGCGTCGGCATCGGGCCGACCGGCTCGATCCGGTCGGACACGGCGAAAAAATCCACGTCACGATCCATCACCCGGCGCTCGGGGTCGGTGGCCACGGCGGCGATCTCGGCCATCAGCATCGGATGGGGCGGCGGCAAATCGACCGAATGCAGACTACCGCTTTCGGGACGTTCCAGCGTCAGTTGCCCCCACCGCGCCGGAGCGTCCCAGCTATGGGTCAGACGCACCGTATCCATGCGCCCGTCGGGTCGATGCGGCAAGGTGGCGTGGCGAATATCCTCACCCTGCGCTTCCACCAGAATGATCCCGCCACAGGGCAAGGCCCGCAGGCAGAAACTGCCCGGCCAGGGATAGTTGCGCTGAAACGACAGCAGTGTCTGCGGGCGGCCGTCCGGCGACAGCCTGGTTTCCAGCAACAACGTGCCGCGCGGCATCAGCCGCATGTCGGAACACCCCTCGCCTGACGACGCCCGCTCCAGCCCGTCGGCCGCAAAGCGTCCGCCATATCGGCTGGCTATGGCGACCCATCCCATCGGTTCAGGCCACCCGTGCCTGTTGCAGGAACAACTGCGCCTCGTACCGTTTCAGACAGCGGCGCGCCGCCGGGCTGTACCCTTCCCCGGTGAGCGGGTCGATTTCAGGAAACAGCGCGCATATCTCGGCGACGATTTCCGCCTCGAAACTGCTGGCGGTCTGCGGGCCGGGCAGGAAGCTTTCGGTCTCCAGACCGCCCGAAAAGATCACCTGATGCCGGTCGAACAGCAGGTGCACATAGTCTACCGTACCGCCCTCGATCCGGCGCACGCTGCGGTCGTTGACCAGATCGCGCGCCGCCACCAGAACCTCGGGTTCACCGAACAGGATCTCGGCCAGGCTGTCGCGGATCAACACCCGATGCAGCGGCGACAGCAGCACCTCGTCATGCGCCCCGAACGTGCCCGCAGCGATGCGGACCGGCGCAAAGGTTCCGTCAGCGGCCACCGTCCGGCGCCCGATCCAGCGCAGCGGTTGCGCGCCCTCGTCCTTGGTCAGAACCAGATCGCCCGGCGCAAGCGTTTCCACCGGCACATGGCCATCCGGCGTCTGGATCAGCGTCCCGGCCACGAAACAGGGCACGGAATCGACATTGACGAAGCCGGTATCGGACTGCCCCGAACTGCTGCTCACCTCGTAGGTGAAATTGACGTTCTCGATATCGCCATCGCCCAACAGCGTAACCGTGCCGTCGCCGTTCACCTGCACCTGCTGGCCGGTGGCCAGCGTCACCACATCGCCTGCCACCACATCCTGCCCGTTGATCTGGGTGATGCTCAGCGTCCCGCCGGTATTGTTGATATCGTTCCCCAGCAGGTCCACCGTCTTGGACCCGTCGGGATACAACGTCGTCGCATCGTCCATCGCCACCAGCGTGGTCTGAATGCTGTTTCCCGCGATCAGCAGGTTGGAATCGTACTGGCTGTCCACCACATCGGCGATCCCGATGCGGATCGAGTTCACCTCGCCCGACACCACCGGAATGGTCAGGGTCATGGTTACGGTGAACCCGTCCATCTCGGTATTGTACTGGTCGTTTGCGTTGTCGATATACAGGTTCTCGTTCGACGTGGCGTTCAGGTTGTTGGGGTCCACATCGCCGTCCCCGACCGACAGTTCGATCTGCTGGCCATTCACCCAGACCCCGACGAAATCCTGATAGATGCCGGTCTGGTACTCGGGGAATTCCTCGGATGCGAACACGAACTGCATCGTCATCGTATCGCCCGTCGGGATGAAATCCACATCCATGAACGACGCATCATAGGTATTGGTGCCCGCTGCCGCGTTGAACATCGGGTCGTTGTTCGGCCCCGATGTATCGGTCGAGGTGTCGGGGTTCTCGTTGGCCTCGTTCGACTGGCTCCACCACCATCCCCCGGACGAAGGCGGGTTCGTGATATCGCGCGCATTCCCCGTCGACAGGATCACACCGCTGTCGGACGGGGTCACATCCGGCGCGATGCTGTCGCCATTACTGTAAATGCCCGACGATCCGTTCGCCCCCGTGTAAGAGGCGTTCACCACTGTCACGCCATCCCCGAAGATCGCGTTCGCCATCTGAATGGCACTGGCCGATGTGTTGATCGGAAGTTCCGCGGGTGTCACCATGTTGTCTGCCCCAACACTCTTGCATGCGGGACAGCGCAAAAGCGCAGCACGACGGGCATCGCCGCCGTTATGTGATGGACAGTATTCTGTGTCCGCTCGATCGCGGGCCTTTTGCGGCCCTGCTGTCTTTTGCCCTGCCTCGGGTTATTATTACCAAAAGGTTAACACACTCCCGCAGGCCTGTTAAGCCTGTTTCGCCAACCACTTACGCCGCCCCGGCCCAACGGCATTTGCGCTTGGGCCCGAAGCGCGCTAGGCAAACCGTCACGATACCCATCAATCCGCCCGAGGCCCCATGCCCAACGCCCCCACCGACCCCGTCACCCTGACCGCCGATCTGGTCCGCTGCCCCTCCGTCACCCCCGAGGAAGGCGGCGCGCTTGTCCTGCTCGGGGAGTTGCTGAGCAAGGCGGGCTTTGCCTGCACGCGGGTGGATCGCAACGGGGTGTCCAACCTGTTCGCCCGCTGGGGCGACAAGGACGCGGCGAAAACCTTTGGGTTCAACGGCCATACCGATGTCGTGCCTCTGGGCGACGAAACCGCCTGGACGGTGCCCCCCTTCGGCGCCGAACAAAAGGACGGCTTCCTCTGGGGGCGCGGCGCGACCGACATGAAATCGGGCGTGGCGGCCTTTGTGGCGGCGGCGGTCGATTTCGTCACCGACACGCCGCCCGAAAACGGTGCCCTGATCCTGACCATCACCGGCGACGAAGAGGGCGACGCCACCGACGGCACCGCCGCCCTGCTGGACTGGATGCGCGACAATGGCGAAGCGATGGACGCCTGCCTTGTGGGCGAACCCACCTGCCCCGACACACTGGGCGAGATGATCAAGATCGGGCGGCGCGGATCGCTCACCGCCTGGTTCACCCTGACCGGCGAACAGGGCCACGCCGCCTATCCCCACCGGGCCCGCAACCCCCTGCCCGCCATGGCGCGGCTGATGGACCGGCTGGCCAGCCATTCGCTGGACAGCGGCACCGACCATTTCGATCCCTCCACGCTGGCCGTGGTGACCATCGACACCGGCAACCCGGCCACCAACGTGATCCCGGCGCAATGCCGCGCCACCGTGAACATCCGCTTCAACGACGCCCATGACAGCACAGGCCTGATCGGCTGGATGCAAGGCGAACTGGATAGCGTGGCGCAGGAGTTCGGTATCGCGGGCGAGATGAAAACCAAGGTCTCGGGCGAAAGTTTCCTGACCCCGCCGGGGCCGCTCTCGGATCTGGTGGCGCAGGCCGTGCAGGCCGAAACCGGCATCACGCCCGAGCTGTCCACCACCGGCGGCACGTCCGATGCACGCTTCGTCAAGGATCACTGCCCGGTGGTCGAATTCGGCCTCGTGGGCCGCACCATGCACCAGGTCGACGAACGGGTCGAGGTCGCACAAATCCCGCGCCTGAAAGCCATCTACACGCGCATCCTGCGGGACTATTTCGCATGACGCCGGTTATTGGTCTGACCGACGATCTGGCCGCCTGCCATGCCCTGCGCGAAACCGTGTTCATCCGTGAACAGGGTGTCTCGGAGGCCGAGGAATACGACGGGCTGGACGATCAGGCCGACCATATCCTTGCCCGTCTGAACGGCCAGCCCGTGGGCTGTGCGCGTATCCTTTACCAAGGTGACACCGGCAAGATCGGGCGTGTCTGCGTCCTGCGGCAGGCGCGCGGCACCGGGCTGGGCGCGGCGCTCATTCGCGCCTGCCTCGAGCACCTCCAAGGCAAACCGGGCATCGCCCGCGCGATGCTGGGCGCACAAACCCACGCCATCGGGTTCTACGAGAAACTGGGCTTCACCACCTTCGGGCCGGAATATCTCGACGCGGGCATCCCGCATCGCGACATGGACCGCCCCCTGTGACAGCCCGCCGCCAGCTTGTCGTCATGCTGAAAGAGCCACGCCCCGGCCGGGTGAAAACCCGTCTGGGGCGCGACATCGGCATGATCGGCGCGGCATGGTGGTTTCGCCATCAGGTCGCGGGGCTGCTGCGGCGGCTGGACGATCCGCGCTGGCACCTCGTGCTGGCCGTCGCCCCCGATCATGCCGGGCAGATCAGCCGGGCCTGGCCCGCGCACCTGCCGCGCATCCCGCAGGGTCCGGGCGATCTGGGCGACAGGATGGGCCGTATCCTGCGCACAATGCCGCCCGGCCCGGTCTGTATCGTGGGCGGCGATATTCCCGGCCTCGGCCCGGCGCATATCGACCGCGCCTTTGGACTGCTGGGGGCCCATGACGCGGTGTTCGGCCCCGCCCCCGACGGCGGGTACTGGCTGGTGGGAATGAAACGCACGGCCCCGCCTCCGGCCACGCTGTTTCGCAACGTGCGCTGGTCCGGCGAACACGCGCTGTCCGACAGTATCGCCTCGCTTCCGGGGCTGCGCATCGGGCTGGCCGACAGGCTGAACGACGTGGACAGCGCCGCCGACCTTCCCTGAGTGGCACGTTCGGGGAAACCGTTGCCGGGGGCTCTGCCCCCGTCGCCCGATGGGCGACTCCCCCGGGATATTTTGAGCAAGAAGAAGAAAGCCCGGTTCCCGCTGCGCAGGTGCTTTCCGACATGGCGCGTCATTTTCATTCGTGCTACGCCACCCGCATGAGCCAGTTGCCCACCAAGGACGAAATCCTGCAATGGATTTCCGATAACCCGACCCTCACCTCGAAACGCGACATCGCCAAGGCCTTCGGGATCAAGGGCGCTGCGCGGATCGACCTCAAGCGCATCCTCAAGGAGCTTGAGGTCGAGGGCCATCTGGAAAAGCGCAAGAAGACCTATCGCGACCCGGAAAAACTGCCGCCGGTCAGCGTGTTGCAGGTATCCGGCCAGACATCGGACGGCGAGTTGCTGGCCAAGCCGCTGGAATGGCATGGCGAAGGGGTGGAACCCGTGGTGCTGCTGATTCCACGCGCCAGCGACCCGGCGCTTGGCGAGGGGGACCGCATCCTGGCCCGCCTGCAAGAGGTCAGGGGCGAGGATCACCATTACGACGCCCGCCTGATCCGCCGCATCGGCACCAACCCGCGCAAGGTGCTGGGGATTTTCCGCAAACGCAACGAAGGCGGGCGGATCGTGCCCATCGACAAGGGCGACGGCAAGGAATGGCAGGTGCCCGCCGACGCCACCGGCGGCGCACAGGACGGCGAACTGGTCGAGGCCGAACAATCCGGCCCCAGGGGCCGCATGGGCCTGCCTCGTGCCCGTGTGCTGGACCGGCTGGGTGATCCGTCGGCGCCCAGGGCGGTATCGCTCATCGCCATCCATCAGCACGGCATCCCCGACGATTTCCCCGACGAGGTGATCGCCGAGGCTGACCGCATGAAACCTGCCGGTCTCAAGGGCCGCGAGGACATGCGCGACCTGCCCCTCGTCACCATCGACCCGGCGGATGCGCGCGACCATGACGATGCGGTCTGGGCGCATGCCGATGACGATCCGAAAAACGAGGGCGGGCACGTGATCTGGGTCGCCATCGCCGATGTCGCCCATTATGTCACCCCCGGCAGCGCGCTGGACGGCGAGGCCCGCAAGCGCGGCAATTCCAGCTATTTCCCCGACCGCGTCGTGCCCATGCTGCCCGACCGCCTGTCGGGCGACCTGTGTTCGCTGCACGAGGGCGTGCCGCGCGCCTGCATGGCCGTGCGCATGCAGATCGACGCGCAGGGCGAAAAGGTGGGGCACCGCTTCGTGCGCGGGCTGATGCGCTCGGCGGCGTCGCTGAACTATCAGCAGGTGCAACAGGCGATGGACGGCGATCCCGACGATCAGTGCGGCCCCCTGATGGAGGACGTGATCCGCCCGCTTTACGCCGCCTATGGCGCGCTTGAAAAGGCACGCAGGCGCCGCCAGCCGCTCAATCTCGACCTGCCCGAGCGCAAGGTGGTCCTCAGCGACGAAGGCCAGGTCCTGTCGGTCAATTTCGCCGAACGGCTGGACGCCCACAAGCTGATCGAGGAATTCATGGTGCTGGCCAACGTGGCCGCCGCCGAAACCCTGATCGCCCGCAAATCCCCGCTGCTGTTCCGGGTGCACGAAGAACCCTCGCCCGAGAAGCTGGACACCCTGCGCGACGTGGCCGAGGCCGCCGGCCTGACGCTGGCCAAGGGGCAGGTTCTGAAAACCGCGCACCTGAATGCGCTCCTCAGCGCCGCCGATGACACCGATCATGCCGAGGTCATCAACATGTCCACGCTGCGCGCCATGACGCAGGCCTATTACGCGCCCAGCAATTTCGGGCATTTCGGGCTCGCCCTGCAAGCCTATGCGCATTTCACCTCGCCGATCCGGCGCTATGCCGATCTGGTGGTGCATCGCGCGCTGATCGCGGCGCATGGCTGGGGCGATGACGGGCTGCGCCCGCAGGATATCGAACGGCTGGAAAGCACCGCGCAACATATCTCGGAAACCGAGCGGCGCTCAATGACCGCCGAGCGCGACACCAACGACCGCTACCTTGCCGCCTTCCTGTCCGAACGCGTGGGCGAGGAATTCACCGGGCGCATCAGCGGCGTGGCCAAGTTCCGCGCTTTCGTGCGGCTGGACGAAACCGGGGCCGACGGGCTGATTCCGGTGCGCAGCCTCGGGCGCGAGTTCTTCCATTTCGACCGTGACGCCGGCACGCTGATGGGCGCCGATACAGGCCTGACCATTGAGCTGGGCCAGCGTGTTACGGTCAAACTGTCCGAGGCCGCACCCGTCACCGGCGGCATCGCGCTGGAACTGGTCAGCATCGAGGGCAAATCCCTGCCCCGAGGTCCGGCGCGCGGTCGCGGCAAACCGCCCCGCCGCAAGCAGGCCAAAACCCGGCACAAGGCCGCAAAAACCAAACGCAAGGTGGACCGCAAGCGCCGCTGAACCGCCCCGTTTCGGAAACAATCGGCAAATCACCGCCCGGCAGACCGCATCATTGCTTTTGAATCGGGCACAATCGCGTTACCATGCCGAAAAAGCAAAAGCAGGATCGGGCAATGCGTATCAGTGGTCTCTGCGGGGCAATCGCAGGCATTCTCATCGGAACCACCGCCCAGGCAGCGGCGGTCGAAACCTCTCTCAGGCCGCAGGGGCGGCCCGGCGCGGCAGGGCCGGGTGTCACGGTGATTTCCGTCAATGTCCCCGTCAGCAGCCTGCGCCCGGTGCTGCGCCCGGCCGATCTGCCGCGCGCCGCCGATACATCGGTCCAGCAGGTGTCCACCTCGAACGCGGCCTTCGACCGCTGGATCGGGGGATTTCGCGGCCGGGCTCTCAGTCAGGGCATCAATGCGCGGGTGTTCGACGCGGCCTTTCGCGGCGCGCAATACAGGCCCGATGTCGTCCACAAGGACCGCAACCAGTCCGAATTCAAATCCGAGATCTGGGATTACCTCGATAGTGCGGCCAGCCCCGTGCGCATCGAGAACGGCCAGAAGGCTCTGCGCAGGCATCGCCGCGCCCTGGACCGGATCGAGGCGCATTACGGTGTCGAAAAACAGGTGGTCGCCGCCGTCTGGGGCATGGAGTCCACCTATGGCGAACGGCGCGGCGACATTCCCCTGATCGACGCGCTGGCCACGCTGTCCTATGACGGGCGGCGCGGCGCGTTCTTTGAAAAACAGCTGATCGCGGCGCTGAAGATCCTGCAATCGGGCGATGTCACCCCGCGCAACATGAAAGGCTCGTGGGCCGGGGCCATGGGCCACACGCAATTCATTCCCACATCCTACCTGGCCTATGCCGTGGATTTCACCGGCGACGGCAAGCGTGACATCTGGTCGGACGATCCCACCGATGCGCTGGCCTCGACGGCGGCCTATCTCAAGCGGTTCGGCTGGCGCAAGGGCATGCCCTGGGGGGTCGAGGTGCGGGTGCCGCGCGGCGCGTCCTTCGGCACGACCCAGCGGATGCCCTCGGACTGGGCCACGCGCGGCATCACGGGAATAGACGGGCGGCCCGTGCGCGATTACGGATCGGCCCGCATCCTGCAACCGGCAGGCCCGCAGGGTGCATCCTTCATGGTGTTCGCCAATTTCGACGTCATCAAGCGCTACAACAATTCCGATGCCTATGCGCTCGGCGTGGGGCATCTGTCGGACCGGCTGATCGGCGGGCCGCCGATTCAGGCAAGCTGGCCGCGCGGATACGAGCCGCTCAGCTTCGAGGACCGCAAGGAAATGCAGCGCCTCCTGCGCCGCAAGGGCTACAACCTGGAAAAAATCGACGGCATCGCGGGCCCCAACACCGTCAACGCGATCCGCGCCTTCCAGCGCTCGATCGGCGTCGCCGCCGATGGCTACCCCTCGCAAACCCTGCTCAGGCACCTGCGCAGCCGCTGAACCGCACAATCCGGGAACCTGCTCGACAATCCTGCGCGCCAGAGTCTTAATGCGCGCATGGACATACAGGCAACGCGCCCCGGATGGGGTATCTTCTGGATGGTGGTGACCGGGATGCTGTTCGTCGGCGTCACCGCCCTCGTCAAAATTCTGGGCACCCGCATTCCCGCCCCGCAAGCGGCCTTTCTGCGCTACCTGCTGGGGCTGGTCTTCCTGATCCCCGTACTCGGACCGTTGCGCCGCGCAACGTTCGACCGCACCACATGGGCGCTGTTCGCCGGGCGGGGGCTGGCCCATACCGTCGGCGTGGCGCTGTGGTTTTATGCCATGGCGCGCATCCCCATCGCGGACGTCACGGCGATGAACTATCTCTCGCCCATCTATGTCACCATCGGCGCGGCGCTGTTTCTGGGCGAAACCCTGGCCTTGCGGCGGATCATGGCCGTGGTCGTGGCCCTGATCGGCGCGCTGATCATCCTGCGCCCCGGCTTTCGTGAGGTCGGCCCCGGCCACCTCGCCATGCTGTTCACCGCCATCTTCTTCGGCGCGTCCTACCTGATCGCCAAACGCGCCTCGGCCAGTGCCAGCCCCGGTATCGTGGTGGCCATGCTCTCGATCGCCGTGACCATCGGGCTGGCCCCGGTGGCCCTGATGAACTGGGTGCCTCCCACCTGGGGCGAGCTTGCGATTCTCATGGCCGTGGCCTTTATCGCGACCATAGGGCACTACACCATGACGCTGGCCTTCCGCGCCGCGCCGCTGACCGTCACACAGCCCGTGACCTTCCTGCAACTGGTCTGGGCGGTCCTGCTGGGCGCGCTGGTGTTCGACGAAGGCGTCGATCTGTTCGTCATCCTGGGCGGCTTGGTCATCGTCGGCGCGGTCAGCTTCATCAGCTGGCGCGAATCCCGCCTGAAACGCCGCGCCGTCACCCCGCCCGTTCCGGCCACCAAGGTCTGATCCCCTCTCTCACTGTCCGATCCCCCTTGAAGGCCACCGCGCTTATGAGGATAACCGGGTGAACCCGAAGGACGCCCAAGATGAAGAAACGTGACATGAACCGCGACTGGATCGCCACCGCCCGCACCCTGTCCGAGGCCCTGCCCTACCTGCAACGCTATGACGGCGCGATTGTCGTCATCAAGTTCGGCGGTCACGCCATGGGCAGCGACGAGGCGATGGAAACCTTCGCCCGCGATGTGGTGCTGCTGCGGCAGGTGGGGGTCAACCCGGTGATCGTCCATGGCGGCGGCCCGATGATCAACCAGATGCTGGACAAGCTGGATATCAAATCCGATTTCGTCGGCGGCAAGCGCGTGACCGACGCCGCCACCATGGAAGTGGTGGAAATGGTCCTGTCGGGCCGGGTGAACAAACGTATCGTGCAGGCGATCAATGCACAGGGCGGGCGCGCCGTGGGCCTCTCGGGCAAGGATGCCAACCTGATCACCTGCGACCCCGCCGATCCGACGCTCGGCCTTGTCGGCAACCCCAGCCAGGTCGATCCGGCAATCCTGCACACCCTGTTCCGCGACGATGCGATCCCGGTGATCGCCCCGCTCGGCGCGGGCCGGGACGGCGAAACCTACAACATCAACGGCGACACCGCCGCCGGGGCCATTGCCGCCGCGCTCAAGGCCGACCGGCTGCTGCTGCTCACCGATGTGGACGGGGTGCGCGACGCCTCGGGCGAGGTGGTGACCGAACTCACCTCCGACCAGATTCGCGAAATGACAAAGGAAGGCACCATCGCGGGCGGTATGATTCCGAAAACCGAAACCGCCCTTGCCGCGATCGAGGGCGGCGTGCGCGCCGTGGTCATCCTCGACGGACGCGCGCCCAACGCCGTGTTGCTGGAACTTTACACCGAACACGGCGCGGGCTCGCTGATCCGCCCGAAATGACCGCCCCCGCCCTGCCGCAGATCGCTGAGGCGGCACAGGCTGCCGGGCTGGATATCTTCGGCGGGGTCTCGAACGCCGGCAGCCTGCCGCCCGGCATTGCCACCCTGATCCTGCTCGGCCCGCTGGAACCGGGCTTCTGGCCCCGCTTCACCGCCACGCCGGAATATGGCGACGGCCAGCCCGATCCGCTGGACCGCTGGTCCTCGCGCGTGATCGGCACGCTGGCCGCGCAGCTTGGCGCGCAGGCCTTCTTCCCCTTCGGCGGCCCGCCCTGGCAGCCCTTCACCGGCTGGGCGCGCGATTCGGGGCGCGCGCATATCTCGCCCGTCGGGCTTCTGGTGCACGATAGCGCGGGGCTGATGATCTCGTACCGGGGCGCGCTCGGTTTTGCCCACGCAATCGACCTGCCCCCGCCAGCCCCCAACCCATGCACCACCTGCTCCGACCGTCCCTGCCTCACGGCCTGCCCCGTGGATGCCTTCTCGCCACAGGGCTATGACGTGGCCGCCTGCAAGGCCGACCTCGAGCGCACGGGCAACGATTGCCTGACGCGCGGCTGCGCCGTGCGCCGTGCTTGCCCGGTCAGCCGGACCCATGGCAGGGTCGAATCGCAATCGGCCTTTCACATGCGGGCATTCCAATGACGCTCCGACTGATTCTCATGCGGCACGCGAAATCCAGTTGGGACGACCCGGCGCTGTCCGATCACGCCCGCCCGCTGAATGGCCGGGGGCGCCGCTCGGCCAGCGCCCTGGGCGACTGGCTGCGCGCCCGGGGCTTTCTGCCCGATCAGATCCTCAGTTCCTCCTCCGAACGCACCCGCGAAACCTGCGCCCGCCTCGGGCTGGACGCCCCGGCACAGTTCACCGACATGCTCTACCACGCCGGACCGGCCACGATGCTCAGGGTCTTGCACGGGGCCAGCGGCCAAATCGTCCTGATGCTGGGCCATAACCCCGGCATCGCGGATTTCGCCCACACCCTCGTGGCCACGCCTCCGCCCCATCCGGGATTCGGGACCTACCCCACCTGCGCCACGCTGGTGGCCGATTTTCCCGTCACCGACTGGGCCGATCTCGCCCCCGGCACCGGCCAGACCGTCGATTTCATCGTCCCCCGCGATCTGACGGGCTGAAGGCCGAAACCAGAACCCGCATCATTCGCGAACAGGACAACATCAGGGTCGCGCCCGCCCCCGAGGGTGGGCGCGGTAAAGCCTGCTCAGGCGGTATCTCAAATTGCCACCGCCATACTCTGCTGAAACGATGGGACGATTCGCGCCCGCCCTGGGGGGCGGGGTCGGGCGCGAACCGGATCGCAGGCGATCCGGCGGGAATATGGCCAATACCGCACTTCTCTTACCCAGCCGACCAAAACCAATTCCCCCGCCGCCTCCCGCTTGCACCCGGCGGCGCTTGAGGCTACCCCTGCGCCATGCAAATCGTGCGCGACTTCGACTATGTGGATCAGGCCAACCGGGGCGCTTCCGTCGCCATCGGAAATTTCGATGGTGTGCACCTTGGCCACCAATCGGTGATCGACATCGCCCGCCGGGAAGGGCAGGCCGTGAACGCCCCCCTCGGCGTCCTGACCTTCGAACCCCACCCGCGCGAATTCTTCGCCCCCGACGCCCCCCCGTTCCGCCTGATGGGAAGCGAGGCGCGCGCGCACCGGCTGGAGAAACTCGGCGTCGAAAAACTCTACGAACTGAACTTCAACGCAGGCATGGCCGCCCTGTCGCCCCATGACTTCGCCCGCAACGTGATCGCCAACGGGCTCGGGCTGCGCCATGTGGTCGTCGGTGCGGATTTCTGTTTCGGCAAAGGGCGCGCCGGGGATGCGCGCGATCTCGAACGGTTCGGGCGCGACATGGGCTTCGGCGTCACCATCGCAGAGCTGATCGAGGGGAAGAAGGGGCAGGTTTCCTCCACCGCGATCCGTCAGGCCCTCAGCGATGGCCGCCCGCGCGACGCCGCCGCCATGCTGGGCCACTGGCACCGCATCGAAGGTCCGGTCGTGGGCGGCGAACAGCGCGGTCGCGAACTGGGCTATCCCACCACCAACATGTCCATCGCCGGGCTGCACCCCCCGCGCTTCGGCGTCTATGCCGTGCTGGTCGATGTGCTGGACGGCCCCCATGCCGGCCACTACCACGGCGCGGCCTCGCTCGGCGTGCGCCCGATGTTCAACGGCGAGGTTCCCAACCTCGAAACCTTCATCTTCGACTTTTCCGGCGATCTCTACGGCGCCGACCTGTCCATTGCCCTGATCGACTATCTCCGCCCCGAGGCGACATTCGACAGCCTCGACGCCTTCATCGCCCAGATGGACGCCGACTGCGCACAGGCCCGCGACATCCTCGGATCGCTATGAGCACCGACGACCCCATCGACCGCAGCGGCCTGCGCCCGCGCTACTGGGAAACCACCCCGCTCGACAAGATGACCCGCAAGGAGTGGGAGGCGCTGTGCGACGGCTGCGGCAAATGCTGCATGAACAAGCTCGAAGACGAAGACACCGGCGAGGTCGTCCTGACCCGCGTCGCCTGCCGCCTGTTCGACGACACCACCTGCCGCTGCGCGCAATACGACATCCGCCATCAGTTCGTCCCCGAATGCATCACGCTCACCGCGCGCAACCTTCAGGGGCACCTCTACTGGATGCCCGAAACCTGCGCCTACAAGCTGCTGAACGAGGGCAAGCCGCTTTACGACTGGCACCCGCTGATCTCGGGCGATGCGCAATCCGTGCACGATGCGGGCATCTCCATGCAAAGCCGCACCGTGCCGGAATTCGAGGTCTCCGACGACGACTGGGAAGACCACCTGATCGAGGAACCCGGCACATGAATTTCGCCTCCGACAATTGCGGCCCCGCCCACCCGCAGGTGATCGAGGCCCTCGCCCGCGCCAATACCGGCTTTGCCCGCTCCTACGGCGCCGACGACCTGTCAGCACAGGCCGGCGCCCGCCTGCGCGAGCTGTTCGAGGCCCCGCAGGCCGATATTCACCTCGTCTCCACCGGCACGGCGGCCAATGCGCTGGCGCTGGCCACGCTGGCGCAACCGTGGCAGGCGATCTACTGCACCCCGCTGGCCCATATCCACCGCGATGAATGCCACGCCCCGGAATTCTACAGCGGCGGCGCGAAACTCACCCCCGTCGGCACCGGCGACAAGATGACCGCCGCCGACCTGGCCAATGCCATCGCCGCCAGCCCTCCGGGCGATGTCGGCGTGTCGCAACCCGGCCCGGTCTCGCTGACGCAGGTCACCGAAATGGGCCGCTTCTACACCCTGAGCGAACTTTCGGCCCTCACCGAAACCGCCGCCACCCACGGCCTGCCCGTGCATCTCGACGGCGCGCGATTCGCCAATGCGCTCACCGTGCTGGGCTGCACCCCGGCGGACATGACATGGAAGGCCGGGATCGACGCCGTCAGCTTCGGCGGCACCAAGAACGGCTGCCTCGGGGTCGAGGCGGTGATCTTCTTCAACCCCGAAAAGTCATGGGAGTTCGAGCTGCGCCGCAAACGCGCCGGGCACCTTCTGTCCAAGCACCGCTACCTTGCGGCGCAGATGCTGGCCTATCTCGCCGACGATCTCTGGCTGACCTCCGCGCGCACCGCCAACGCCCGCGCCGCGCGGCTGGCCGACGGACTGCGCGCCCTGCCCGAATGCCACTTTCTGGCCGACCCGCAGGCCAACATGATCTTCGCCACCCTGCCGCGCGCCACCCATCAACGGCTGCACGCCGCCGGCGCGCATTACGGTCTCAACGGCGGCCCGCTCGAAACAGGCGACCCCGACACGCCCCTGCCCATGCGCCTCGTCTGCGACTGGTCGATCGCCGAAGAGTCCATCGACCGCTTCCTCGACATCGCCAAAGGTTAAAGCGCCCGCCCCTTCTTCTTGCCGGAAGTATCCCGGGGGAGTCGCCGCTTGCGGCGACGGGGGCAGAGCCCCCATTCCCGTCACACCCCCCTCACAAGAACCGCAACACCTCGGACGCGACCTGCGCAGGATGGGTGATCGGCGCCATGTGCCCGGCGCCTGAAATGACCGCCCGCCGCGCATCCGGCAGCCGCGCCGCCAGCGCCGCGTCGACATGGCCGATGATGCCGGGCGATTCACTTCCCTCGATCAACAAGACCGGCGCCTTTACCGCCTGCAACACGCCCTCGTTCAACAGGCCCGCCGCATCGTCATAAAGAACCGGCTCCGTCGCTTCGATCAGCGGCATCTGCGCCGCCATTGAGTTGCGCAGCACCTCGGGGATCGCCTCCCAGCGCGCGCCGTTGCCCCAAAGGTCGGTAAAGGCCCGCGCCGCCGCCATCCGGTCGCCCTGCGCCATCGCCGCGGCATAATCCGCCATGTCCCGCTCGAATTCCGCCCGCGCCTCGGGCGCATCGGCAAACCCGGCGGCAAAGAACACCGGCTCGATCAACACCAGCGAACGCACCAGATCGGGGCGCATCACCGCCAGCCGCAAGGCGACCGTCGCACCGAAGGAATGCCCGATCAGATCGGTCGGCCCCTCGCACAGATCGGCGGCAATGCGCGCCGTCAGCTCCTGAATCTCGCCGCGCCCGTCCCAGGGCGCACTGCGCCCGTGGCCCGGAACGTCAAAGGCCCGCAGGCTCAGCCTGTCGGACAGGTGCTGCGCCATCGCCCCCCACGCGCCGGAATGCGCCAGCGAACAATGGATCGCCAGCGCATTGCGCGGGCCCGTTCCGTATGTCGTCCAATAGGTCGGAAACCCCGCCCGCTCGTCCCGTGGCATGCGCTACAGCTTGCCCGCCAGATGCATGTCCAGATCGTCCAGCCGGTCCTGTCCCCAGAAACTCTGCCCGCTGTCGACCACGTAGAACGGCGCGCCAAAGACATTGGCGGCAACCGCCTCTTCCAGATTGGCGGCATAGGTCTCGGCCCCGCTCAAAAGCCCGCTATCGGCCAGTTTCGGATCGAATCCCGCCTGCTCCAGACAGTCGCGGATCACGTCGTCCTGCGCGATATCGCGATCCTCGGCCCAGCAAGCCCGCAAAATCCCGTGCACCAGCGCCCCCAGATCGCCCGATCCGTCCGCCTGCGCCGCGATGATCGCATAGGACGAGGGCGCGGCGTTGGTCGGCCAGTGCGCGGGCTGAAAATTCAGCGCCATACCCGCCTTTTTCGCCTGACGCGGCAATTCCTGTGCGCGATAGGCCATGCGCACCGGGTGCCTGTCCTTGGGGGCGGCCCCGCCCGTGCGCGGGAAAAGCTGCATGATGTCCAGCGGCTTGTAGGTGATGCTCGCGCCGTGGTTCTGGGCGATCTCTTCCAGACGGCTGCCCGCCAGATAGGCATAGGGCGACAGGGTCGAGAAATAATAGTCGATATGATGAGCCATTTTCGCGATTACCCCCCTTGGCATATCTTTGCCCGACGCTACGCCCATGCTAAGCGAAGTTCAACGTCACGAATCTGTTAACAGACCACCTCGGGGACCTGTCCAATGCCGACCACGCCAGAGCCGAAACTGATCACCGGCAACGCCAACAAGCCGCTTGCCAACGCGATCGCCCGCCGCATGTCCATGCATCGCGGCGTCAATGTCGGGCTGGTCGATGCCCGCGTCGAACGCTTCAACGATCAGGAGGTCTTCGTCGAGGTTTATGAAAACGTCCGGGGCGAGGACATGTTCATCGTCCAGTCCACCTCGAACCCGGCCAACGACAACCTGATGGAGCTGCTGATCATGTCCGACGCGCTGCGCCGCTCCTCGGCCAAGCGCATCACCGCCGTGATCCCCTATTTCGGCTATGCCCGTCAGGATCGCCGCTCCAAGGCCCGCACGCCCATCTCGGCCAAGCTGGTGGCGAACATGCTGGTCGAAGCCGGGATCGAGCGGATTCTCACGATGGACCTGCACGCCACCCAGATTCAGGGCTTCTTCGACATCCCCGTGGACAACCTCTATGCCGCGCCGATCTTCGCGCTCGACATCAGGGAACATTTCCGGGACTCGCTCGATGACGTGATGATTGTCTCGCCCGATGTCGGCGGCGTGGCCCGTGCCCGCGAACTGGCCAAGCGGATCGAAGCGCCGCTCGCCATCGTCGACAAACGCCGCGAGAAAGCCGGCGAAGTCGCGGAAATGACCGTCATCGGCGATGTGACCGGCAAGAAATGCGTGATTGTCGACGATATCTGCGACACCGCCGGAACGCTCTGCAAGGCCGCGCAGGTGCTGCTCGATCAGGGTGCCGCCGAGGTCCACGCCTATATCACCCACGGCGTGTTGTCCGGCCCGGCGGTCGAACGGATCACCAACTCGGTCATGAAATCGCTGGTCATCACCGACACGATCCAGCCGACCGACCCGGTCAAGGCCGCACCGAACATCCGCATCATCCCCACCGCGCCCATTCTGGCGCAGGCGATCCTGAACATTTGGAACGGCACCTCGGTGTCGTCGCTGTTCGACACGCCCACGCTCGAACCGATCTACGAGGGCCAGTTCGGCCACTAAGCGCAGGATCGCACTATTGGGATAAAATGCACCGGCGGGGTCGGGCGCGAACCGGATCGCAGGCGATCCGGCGGATCTGCGCACCGGGCCGGTCGCCGGACGTCATGGCAATCAGTGCTTATACCAGGCGGCACGGCCCGGCGCGTCAGTAAAGCTGCCAGTCGTCCTCGTGCTGCAACTCTCCGATCGCCATCCAGCGGATGCGTGCCCGCGCCACGCGCGTATCGCCCCATGTGCGGAACACCACGTCGAACCCGTTGGCCGTGATCTTTTCGGCAGCCACGTCCGCACGTGCATTGGTCGCGCTGTCCATGTCCCACATCGACAGCGAAACATGCACCACCGGCGCCGATCTGAAGGGCTCGCGGAAGGTCAGGGATTTGCGCCGCTCGCGCGCCCCTTCCCCGGTCCACATCTTGCCGCCATCCTCGTAATCCGAGAACAGCACGTCATCGCCCTGATCGATTCCGATGGATTGACTGGTCAGATGTTTCATCACACGGCCTTGCTTTCCCGGCCTGCTGTAATACGTCTTTTGGGCAGGATTGAGAAGGCGAAAAGGCAAAATCGAAATCCCGCCGCCTCCGCTGCCGGTTTCCCTGTTGCAATCGCTCCGCCCCGCCCACAAAATCGCCCTCGGATCAACAGGATGGACCGCCCCATGCCAGACACCGACCAACGCAAGACCCTGCTCCTGACCGGCGCAAGCCGCGGAATCGGCCACGCCACCGTGCGAAAATTCGCCGACGAGGGCTGGCGCGTCATCAGTTGCTCACGCCAACCCTTTTCCACCGAATGCCCCTGGCCCAGCGGCGAGCAGGATCACATCCAGGTCGACCTGTCCGACCCTCGCCAGACCATCGCCGCCGTCGAGGAAATCCGCGCCCGGCTCGAGGGCGGGAAACTGCACGCGCTGGTCAACAATGCGGGCATCTCGCCCAAGGGCCCCGAGGGCGAGCGGCTCAACACCATCGACACCGAACTCGATGCCTGGGGGCAGGTGTTTCACGTCAATTTCTTCGCCCCCGTGGTGCTGGCGCGCGGGCTGATCCCCGAACTGTCGGCGGCGCGCGGCGCGGTGGTCAACGTCACCTCCATCGCCGGATCGCGGGTGCATCCCTTTGCCGGGGCCGCCTATGCCACCTCCAAGGCCGCCCTGGCCGCGCTGACCCGCGAAATGGCGCATGATTTCGGCCCCTCGGGCGTGCGCGTCAACGCCATCGCGCCCGGCGAGGTCGAAACCAGCATCCTCAGCGAAGGCACCGACAAGATCGTCGAACGCCTGCCCCTGCGCCGCCTCGGCCAGCCCTCCGAAGTGGCCGACGCCATCTATTACCTCTGCTCCGATCAAAGCTCCTACGTGTCGGGTGCCGAGATCGAAGTGAACGGCGCGCAACACGTCTGAGGCCCCCCAAACGGCAAAAGGCCCGCCACACCGGGCGGGCCTTTCGCAATCTCGCGGTCTCGCGGCGGATCAGTTGGCCGACAGGCCGATATGATCCCCCATCGCCACCATGTCCGACAGCAGCTTGGCCGCGTCGTCCACCGGGCCGGGCTCGTTGACGAAGGTTTCCTGCGCCTTGGCCAGCTTGTCGGTGGCCTCGTCCACAAGCGCCTTGAAATGCTCTTGCGTCATGTCACCGCTCGGGATCGCCTTTTCGGCCAGAACCGACACGCTGTCGGCACCGATCTCGGCAAAACCGCCGGTCACGACATACTCGGCCTCGCCCTCGGGGCCCGACACCGTCAGGATACCGGGGCGCAGCGTGGTGATCAGCGGGCTGTGCTGGGCCATGGCCGTCAGATCGCCCTCGGCGCCGGGGATACGTACTTCCGTCGCCTCGACCGAAACCAGACGCCGCTCGGGCGACACCAGATCGAATTGCACTGTTTCAGCCATTCTCGGGCCTCCTTGTCTTGCCCTTCCCCGGACCAAAGCGATCCGGGGTCGGACAGGCGTTCATCAGGCCGCGTCGGCAGCCATCTTCTCGGCTTTGGCAAGCACCTCGTCGATGCCGCCAACCATGTAGAAGGCGCCCTCGGGCAGGTGGTCGTACTCGCCGGCCACAACGGCCTTGAACGATTTGATCGTCTCTTCCAGCGGCACCTGCACACCGTCCGAGCCGGTGAACACCTTGGCCACGTCGAAAGGCTGCGACAGGAAGCGCTGGATTTTCCGGGCACGCGCCACGGTCAGCTTGTCCTCTTCGCTCAGTTCGTCCATGCCCAGAATGGCGATGATGTCCTGAAGCGACTTGTAGCGTTGCAGGATACCCTGAACGTCACGGGCCACCTTGTAGTGCTCTTCCCCCACGATGGACGGGTCCATCAGGCGCGAGGTCGAGTCGAGCGGGTCCACGGCCGGGTAAATCCCAAGCTCCGAAATCGCACGGCTCAGAACGGTCGTGGCGTCGAGGTGGGCGAAGGTCGTGGCCGGGGCCGGGTCGGTCAGGTCGTCCGCGGGAACGTAGACGGCCTGGATCGAGGTGATCGAGCCCTGCTTGGTCGAGGTGATGCGTTCCTGCATCGCGCCCATGTCAGTGGCCAGCGTCGGCTGATAGCCCACAGCCGAAGGAATACGACCCAGAAGCGCCGACACCTCGGACCCTGCCTGCGTAAAGCGGAAGATGTTGTCGACGAAGAACAGAACGTCGGTCCCCGACTGGTCGCGGAACTGCTCGGCCAGCGTCAGGCCGGTCAGGGCAACACGGGCACGGGCGCCCGGCGGCTCGTTCATCTGGCCGTAGACCAGCGCCACCTGCGATTCTTCCAGGTTGTCGGGCTTGATCACGTTCGATTCGATCATCTCGTGATACAGGTCGTTCCCCTCACGGGTCCGTTCCCCCACACCGGCGAACACCGAATACCCCGAGTGCACCTTGGCGATGTTGTTGATCAGTTCCATGATCAGAACCGTCTTGCCCACACCGGCACCGCCGAACAGGCCGATCTTGCCGCCCTTGGCGTAAGGCGCCAGCAGGTCGATCACCTTGATGCCGGTCACCAGGACTTCGGATTCGGTGGACTGTTCGCTGAATTCCGGCGCGGGCTGGTGAATCGCGCGGCTTTCTTTCGCCTTGATCGGCGCGCCTTCGTCAACGGGCTCGCCCACGACGTTCAGGATGCGGCCCAGGGTGGCGTCGCCCACCGGAACGGTGATCGGGCCGCCGGTGTCGCCGACTTCCTGACCGCGGACCAGACCTTCGGTCGCGTCCATGGCGATGGTGCGCACGGTGTTTTCACCCAGGTGCTGGGCAACTTCCAGAACCAGGCGCTTGCCGTTGTTGTCGGTTTCGAGGGCGTTCAGAATCTCGGGCAGGTGGTCGTCGAACTGAACGTCCACCACGGCGCCGATCACCTGAGTGATTGTGCCTTTTGCGTTTGCCATTGTTTCGTCTCTCCGGTTTCTCGTCAGAGCGCCTCAGCGCCCGAAATGATTTCAATAAGCTCGTTCGTGATGACGGCCTGACGCGAACGGTTGTATTCGATGGTCAGCTTGTCGATCATCTCGCCGGCGTTGCGGGTCGCGTTGTCCATGGCGGACATCCGCGCGCCCTGTTCCGATGCCCCGTTTTCCAGCAGCGCGCTGAAGATCGCCGTCGCCACGCCGCGCGGCAGAAGATCGGCCAGAATGGCCTCTTCGTCCGGCTCGTAGTCGTAAACGACACTGGCCTCGGGGGCCTCTTCGGCGGTCTCCTCGTCCACCTGGAACGGGATCACCTGCTGCATGCTCGGCACCTGGCTGACGACGTTCACGAACTTCGAATAGAAGATCTTGGCCACGTCGAATTCGCCCGCGTCGAACCGGCTCAGAACATCGGCGGCGATCGTCTGGGCGTCCGCATACCCGATATTCTTCACCTCGCTCAGATCGACATGGTGGATGAACAGCTCGCCCAGATCGCGCTTCAGCGCGTCGCGGCCCTTCTTGCCCACCGTGAGGATCTTCACGGTCTTGCCCTTGGCGCGCAGATCTTCGGCCTCGGCCCTCGCCAGCTTGGCGATATTGGCGTTGAAGCCCCCGCACAGCCCGCGTTCGGCGGTCAGCACGACAAGCAGGTGCACGTCGTCCGATCCCGTCCCGCGCAGCAGCCTCGGGGCGCTGTCGCTGTCCCCGACCGAGGCGGCCAGCTTGCCCATGACGGCATTGAACCGCTCGGCATAGGGGCGCGACTGCTCGGCAGCGTCCTGCGCGCGGCGAAGTTTCGCCGCGGCAACCATCTGCATGGCCTTGGTGATCTTGCGGGTCGATTTGACCGACTCGATCCTGTTTTTAAGGTCCTTGAGACTCGGCATTGCCTTATCTCCCCCTTATGCGAAGTCGGCGGCGAATTCGTCCAGCGCAGCCTTGATCTTGTCCTCGGCGTCCCCCTTCACCTTGGGGTCGTCCTTGGTGATGAAGTCCAGCAGGCCCTGGTGCTTGCCACGCAGGTGGTTCAGCAGGCCCTCTTCGAAACGGCCCACCTGATCGACGGGGATCTTGTCCAGATACCCATGCGTCCCGGCATAGATCACACAGACGATCTCGGCGTTGGTCAGCGGCGAATACTGCGGCTGTTTCATCAGCTCGGTCAGGCGCGCGCCACGGTTCAGCAGCTGCTGGGTGGCGGCGTCGAGATCCGACCCGAACTGGGCAAAGGCGGCCATCTCGCGATACTGCGCCAGTTCCAGTTTCACCGGACCGGCAACCGATTTCATCGCGTTGGTCTGGGCCGACGAGCCCACACGCGACACCGACAGACCGGTATTCACGGCCGGGCGGATACCCTGATAGAACAGTTCCGTTTCCAGGAAGATCTGCCCGTCGGTGATCGAGATCACGTTGGTCGGAATAAAGGCCGACACGTCGCCGCCCTGGGTTTCGATGATCGGCAGCGCCGTCAGCGAGCCCGAGCCGTTGTCTTCGTTCAGCTTGGCCGACCGCTCCAGCAGGCGGGAGTGCAGGTAGAACACGTCGCCCGGATAGGCTTCACGCCCCGGCGGACGGCGCAGCAGCAGCGACATCTGACGATAGGCGACGGCCTGCTTGGACAGGTCATCGTACACGATCAGGGCATGGCGGCCATTGTCGCGGAAATGCTCGGCCATGGCGGTGGCGGCATAGGGCGCCAGGAACTGCATCGGCGCGGGGTCCGACGCGGTGGCGGCCACGACGATCGAATATTCGATCGCGCCCGACTCTTCCAGCTTCTTCACCAGCTGCGCCACGGTCGAACGCTTCTGGCCGATGGCCACGTAGACGCAGTAGAGCTTCTTGCTCTCGTCGTCGCCGGCGGCATCGTTATAGGATTTCTGGTTCAGGATGGTGTCCAGCGCCACAGCGGTCTTGCCGGTCTGGCGGTCGCCGATGATCAGCTCACGCTGGCCACGGCCGATCGGGATCATCGCGTCGACCGATTTCAGGCCGGTCGCCATCGGCTCGTGCACCGATTTACGCGGGATGATGCCGGGGGCCTTCACGTCGGCCAGCAGGCGCTTGTCGGTCTTGATCGGGCCCTTGCCGTCCAGCGGGTTGCCCAGACCGTCCACGACGCGGCCCAGCAGTTCGTCACCGGCGGGCACGTCCACGATGGACTTGGTACGCTTGACGGTGTCGCCTTCCTTGATCTCGCGGTCCGACCCGAAGATCACGACACCCACGTTGTCGGCTTCGAGATTCAGCGCCATCCCCATGACACCGCCGGGGAATTCGACCAGTTCGCCGGCCTGGACGTTGTCCAGACCGTATACGCGCGCAATACCGTCACCAACCGACAGAACCCGGCCGACCTCGGCCACCTCGGCCTCCTGGCCGAAGTTCTTGATCTGGTCCTTCAGGATCGCAGAAATCTCTGCAGCTTGGATACCCATTTATCCGACCTCTTTCATTGCATTCTGTAGGGAATTCAGGCGCGAGCGGATCGAGGTGTCGATCATCTTCGAGCCCACCTTTACGACGAGACCACCGATGAGAGTTTCATCGACGGTCGCATTGATCTTGACGTCCTTGCCCACGCGCGCCTTCAGCGTCTTCGCCAGCTTGTCTGCCTGTGTCTTGGTCAGCGCCTTGGCGCTGGTCACCTGCGCGGTAACTTCACCCTTGTCCTCGGCGATCATGTCCGACAGCCGGGTCAGCAGCTGCGGCAGCACGAACAGGCGGCGCTTCCCGGCCATCACGGCCAGCCCGTTGCCCATCGCCGGTTCGAGTTTCATCTTCTTGGCCAGCGCGGCCATGACCTTGCCCTGCTCGGCGCGCGACAGCACCGGCGAGGCGATGACCTCGCGCAGCTCTTCGCTGCTGTCCAGCGCGGCGGCGAGATCGGCAATGTTGGATTCAAGCTTGGGCAGAGATTTGCTCTCTTTCGCAATCTCGAAAATGGCGGTGGCATAGCGCTCGGCGATGCCGGAGGAGATCGAAGCTGGTTCGGACACGTCCACCCTTCCGATTTTCTGGCCCCGGTTCCGCGCACAGCATTTCCATGCGTCCGGGGGCGTTGACAGGTATTCAGATATTAAAACACCGAAATTTGAACGCGGTGTAGCAGAGCCTTGCGCACCTAGCAAGCTACAGGAAAACCATTGCACACCGTCGAATACCACGTGTTTTCATATACTTGCGCCAAGTGCGACCGTTTGCGCGAAATTTGCTGATTGAAAATGTTATGAATTTTCCGACTTTTCGCGATTCCTTCGCGTCACCCTTGCCCGCGCGGCAGGCGCGGTCGTTATCGCTATCACCCGAAACCCGGTGTTTTCGCCCCCGGCAAGGCAGTGTAACCCGGTCCGCGCACCGATTTCACAAGGATCGCCCGCCCGTGCCGTACAAAACCGCTGTCGCCCTCACCCTCGCCCTCGCCCTCCTGATCGGCTGGGGCACGCTCAGCCCGCCGGGGCCGCCCGGCCCGCCGATGCCTTATGTCGATAAACTCATGCATGCCGCGGCCTTCGCCGTGCTGGTCCTGCCGCTGACATGGGTGCGGGCACGCAGCGCGCTCTGGCTCGCGCCGCTGGCGCTGGCCTATGGCGGCGGGATCGAACTGATCCAGCCCTCTTTCGGACGCACAGCCGAATGGGCCGACCTGCTGGCCGACGGCATCGGCATCGCCCTCGGCTGTCTGCCCGGCCTGATCCGCGCACGGGCCTGACAGGAAGCCAGGCCGCGCATCGCCAGACCGCGGGATGGCGATCGAACGGCCATTCTTTGCAGTTTATCCCAGCCAAATCCGAAAGAGGCCGGAACGGCGCGCGGACCTCACCCAATCGCCAGCCCGTGCAGGCGGTCTGGCGATGCGCGGCGCCTTCGGCGCTGTTTCGCGCGGGTGGGAAGACCTCTGCGGTTTCAATCCTGACAATCGCCGGACATGGTGCCGATGGCTGCTATGCGGACTTTTCTGTCGTTACCTGAAGGTCTGCCTACCGCTCTTGCAGGGCGAGACGAACACCCAATGTGCAGTAGATACTGCCAACAACCTTGCCCTGCCACTTGAGGACGGTCGGGTTGCGGCGGAGAAAGTTTCCAAGCCCCCCGGCAGCAACCGAATACACGATTGTACTGAAGAAACCGATTAAGGCGAAGACCACTCCCAAAACAGTGAGTTGCATGACCACAAAGCCTTTCTCGGGTGCAACGAACTGCGGAAGAAATGCAAGAAAGAAGAGCGCTGTCTTGGGATTCAGGACTTCAGCCAAGATCGCCTGCCTGAAGGCTTGAGCAGCAGTGATCGGAACACGTCCTTGGCCCAGATCGACCGAGCCTTTCTCGAAAATAGCTTTCAAGCCAAGATAAACGAGATATGCCGCGCCGAGATACTTTACCACCGTGAACAGCGTCGCGGATGCCGCGATGATTGCCGAGATGCCGACAACAGCCATGATGGTGTGAAGGAAGTCGCCAGCCGTGATACCCGCGCCCGTCGCGATGCCCACTTTCGTCCCCGAGGTGGTGGCCCGAGCGACCGTCAACAGCGTCGCGGGGCCAGGGATGAACACGAAGCCCAAAACGATCAACGAATAGGTAAATAAAACAGCAGGGTCGATCATTGAAATTTCTCCATATTCACTTGAAGTTTGAGCAATCCATAGATCACACTTGAAAACAAGCACAAAGAGCGGTCATTCGCTATCCCCCGACTAACGAGCAGGTAGGCCTCAATCCTGACAATCGCTGTAATTGGTGCCGATGGCTGCTATGCGGACTTTTCGGACGTTCGCTATAAGCGTGCCAAGGTCCGCTTTGACGAAATAATAGACAAAGGGTCATTTGGTTGTCGATCCAAGGGCTGACAAGATGCTTCTTGTCTCGTGGCTCAGACGAGCGATTTGGCATTGATCACCCAGCGACATGGTTTTATTCTCGTGGAAGTTTGTCTGCTATCGCTTTGAATTGCGTAGCATTGAACCCTGTCAACGTCGGCATTTCCCAGTCAAAGAAGGCCTTGTTTTCGATTGCATGAAGGATCAGAGATCGAATTCCGTACATCTCCAGTGAGGTCAAGCCTGTATCAGGGATAACATGCCTAATCGAGGCAGCTATTTTTGTAGCACATACCCTAGGCGGCGTCTGCATTTAGGGGATTCCCAAATCAGCCTCCGTTTGATTCAAGATCAAAAACGGGAGGCGATCTTGAGCAGACGGACTTTGACAG
>NZ_FRBR01000018.1 GCF_900142665.1 Roseovarius pacificus | reverse complement strand
AACCCATGCCCCTTGACCTCGCAGCCTAAAACACCGACTCTTCATATGCCCGGAGCGCGCCGCCAGGGAATTTCCACAGCATTCGCGACACGACCCGATAGAACCGCGCCATGTTCTGCGCCGGATCGATGCGTTCGAGATCGACAGGGTCGTGTACGCCGCTTTGCATGGCCAGAGTCTCGCCTGTCGGGCCTCATCCGTCCAATGACAAATCTGAATCAATCCACCCTGACCGATTCAGCTTTGTGATGATCCAGCCCCGCATCCTCCAGCCCCTCCCGATCAGGCAGGTCCTGCAGGCTCTCCATCCCGAACACCGTCAAGAACCGCTCGGTCGTCACGAATGTATAGGGCGCTCCGCGCCGCGGCGACCGGGGGCCGGTCCCGATCAGACCGTGGGCATGCAGGCGTCCGATGAGATCACGGCTGATCTCCTTGCCGAAGATGTCCTTGAGCCCATCACGGGTAATCGGCTGGTGATAGGCGATGGCGGCCAGCACCGCGACGTCGTACTCGCGAAGATCGAGATCCTGGTCGCCCAGATCCGCCGCCGTCCGGATCGCCGCCGCATAGGCCGGCCGGGTCCGCAGCATCCAGCCACCGGCGACCTTGGCGACCTCGAAGGCCCGCCCCTCCAGATCGGCGGCAAGGTCCTCGACCAGCAGATCGACCGAGGCCCCCTGCCCCACCACCCGCGCCAGGTCTTCGCGCGGCAGCGGCGAGGCCGACGCAAACAGCACCGCCTCGATCCGCCGCATCCATTCGCGCCAGCGCAACTCCGGCGGCAGGTCGGGCAACTCGCGGTCAAGATCGGGGTCGGGTCGGTCTATGGCCATCTCAGGCTCCAGGACAGCGGGTCATGCCCAGCCTCCTCCGCAATGGGCACATACCCCCGGTCACCCAAGATGCCGCCCGGGGTCCATATGCCCGTGCAGAACCCGCAGGACACGAATACCGCCCGCAATCTGCCGATAGTAAACAGCGTGAGAGACGCTCTCATAGCGCCGCACCCCTTCGCTCACATATCCATAATCCGAGCCGAAACTCGGGTTTTCCGCCACGATTTCGATCCGGCCATGAAGAACCTCGCTATACTGTTCGGCCTGATGCAGGCCAAACTCTTCGATACCATACAGGTAGATGTCGATCAGGTCGCGCTCGGCATCACGGGAAATTTCAATCCTCGCCACGTAGCAGGCCCTTTTGCCGCGCTTCCTCGCGTGCGGCGGCCATGATGTCGCTCAAGCCACGCGTGCTGACGCCCCCGGCCTCGGCCCGCTCCAGCATGTTGCGCAGATCATCAAACGCCGCCTCCCGGCGTTCCTGATCGCGCCGCACCAGATCGCGGAAATACTCGCTCACATTGCCGTAACGGCCTGCGCTGACCTGCGCCTCGACCCAATCGTTCATCTGATCGGGCATCGAAATCGTCAGTCTGGACATGATATGCCTCCGCCTTGATTGTCATACCTGTTCATATCTAATCATACTACTTGAACATCCAACCCACAACCGCCCGCTATCACCGATCCACTCGCCATCCCTACACCCCATACAGCCGGAAGGTGTCGCGCCCGGTCAGCTCGCGCACCGCGCCCAGATCGACCAGCCGGTCACAGAGCCGCCGCGCGGCGCGATCCGGCAAGGGCAAAGCCGACGGCGCCACGGCATCGCGGGTCAGGAACATCTCGACCGCGTCGCCGGCCCGCTTGGCCCGAAGTTTCGGAGCGACCGCTTTCAGATGCGCCGCCCGACGCGCGAGATCGGCAGCAAGGCGCACGGCCTCGACCACCGACGAGGTGAGCGCGCGATGACAGACCAGCCGCAAGTCTTCCCCACGCTTGCGCAGGTCGGCGCGTTTCAGGCCCGGGGCCAGCAGCGGCACAAGATGACCCCAACCGAGGGCTTGGGCGAGGGCTATATCCGCGAGGATCAACGCGGGCACATCGGCCCGCGGCGCCTCGCGCAGCACTGCTTCCAACACCAGTGCGGCACGCTTGACCGGTGCCCCCTGCCCCGCATCCAGCCACGTCGCGATCTGGTCCGGCCTGAGGGTCGGCAAGGCTCGGCCCAGGGCCTTGATCGACAGCGGCCGCTCCACCGCGCGCCGCCAGGCGAGGTAGACCTCGCCCGCCGGTCCGGGCAGATCGCCGGGCCGCAGAAGGTGCACTGCATCCCGCAGCTCCCCTGCCCTCTCGGGACGCCCGGAAAACGCGACACAGGCTTCGGCCGCGCGCAGCGCCAACCGATCCCGCAACAAGGCATGGGGGAGGTCAACTCGGCTCAACACAAGATACAGGTGGTCCAGCGCCGCACCCGACAAAAACGCAACATCTTCAAGGGTTTCAGCGCGTGCAGAGGTGACCCAAGCGGGCATCCGGGGTAACGTATCAAGGTCGCTGATGTGATCCGGCCGGGCAAATGTCATGTCTCCGACGCTACCCCGCCACGGCGCTTTTTACCAGATATTTCCGCACAAACCGCCGCACTTTGCAATTCACAGCTATGTCCAATAAGTTTGCCTTATCGGACATGAAGGGATATGCTGCGGAACAATCTCAGAAATACCGCTTTTTCGGGGGAAAGATGTCGTCAAACAACGAGAAACCAACCTCAACGACCTCCAACACGTTTGAAGTTTCTCCCCTCGACGAGAGAGATCAAGAAGAATGCGATGGCATCGCCCTGCCCTCCCATGTCGCGGGGTCCGGCACGCTCGACCGGTTGGTGGACACCGCTCGGGGTTATGCCAAGGCTTCGACGGCCCAGAACACGAACAAGGCCTACGCGGCCGACTGGAAGCACTTTGCGCGTTGGTGCAGGCTCAAGGGAACCGATCCTCTGCCTCCGTCGCCAGAAATGATCGGGCTCTACCTAACCGACTTAGCCGCGCCAGCCAACGACGCCCCTGCCCTAACCGTCTCAACCATCGACCGTCGTCTGTGCGGTCTCGCTTGGAACTACGCGCAACGCGGCTTCACCCTCGACCGCAAGAACCGCCACATCGCCACCGTGCTGGCCGGGATCAAGCGCAAACATGGCCGTCCGCCGGACCAGAAGGAAGCGATCCTGCCTGAGGACATTCAGGCCATGGTGGCGGCCCTTCCCTACGATCTCCGCGGGCTCCGGGACCGGGCGATCCTGCTCTTGGGCTATGCAGGTGGCCTGCGCCGTTCGGAGGTGGTCTGCCTCGATGTGCACAAGGACGATACACCGGACTCCGGCGGCTGGGTCGAGGTCTTTGACGGCGGTGCCCTGCTCACCCTCAGTGCCAAGACCGGCTGGCGCGAGGTCGAGGTCGGGCGTGGCTCAAGCGACCAGACCTGCCCCGTCCATGCGCTCGAACAATGGCTGCACTTCGCGAAGGTCGACTTCGGCCCGGTTTTTGTGCGCACCTCCCGCGATGGCAAACGCGCCCTGGAAACCCGCCTTTCCGACAAACACGTCGCCCGCCTGATCAAGACCACCGTCCTGAAATCCGGCATCCGGTCAGACCTCCCCGAGAAAGACCGCCTCGCCCTATTTTCGGGCCACAGCTTGCGCGCCGGTCTCGCCAGTTCGGCCGAGGTCGACGAACGCTACGTCCAGAAGCAGCTCGGGCATGCCTCGGCCGAGATGACCCGTCGCTACCAACGCCGCCGTGACCGGTTCCGGGTGAACCTGACGAGGGCCGCGGGGCTGTGACACTCATCCCTCCAGGAGATAGGCCGTCAGGTTCTGGTGGGCATGCAATATGCGGATGATCTCAACTCCCTGCCCTTGCGCCCGGTAGATCACCAGGTGCACGCCACTGGGATGGATGCGTACCGGGGGAATGAACTCGCCGCGTTCCCGGGCCATCTCTGGAAAGTCTGAAAGTAGATCGAAGAGCGCGAACAAACCATCCGCATAGCTATCTGCCTGTTCGATGCCCCAGGTGTCTGCGCCGTAACGCCAGATGTCGGACAAATCGGATTGAGCGGCGGATCGAATGACCCAACGGCTATTCTTCGGCATATTCAGCGCGCATCCGGGACTTGAACGTGCCACAATCAAGCGGGGCCGCCGGCCCGCTGGCGAGGCCTACGTCGACAGCAGCCTGAATTTCCGCAACGGCCTCACGACGGGCACGGTCACGCCGGATCAGGTCGCGAACATAGTCGCTGGAATTGGCATAGCGTCCGGTCTTTGCCTGTTCTTCGACCCAGCTCTTCATCGGGTCCGGCAATGAAATATTCATTGTGCCCATAGTCGTCTCCCTCTCTGTAAGATCTATGGCAAAGATTGCCAAAAAGCAAGAACAGCTCATATACTTACTGCCAAACGGTCGTTTAGTAACGGTATATGAAATTGCAAACGGCCCCGTTTTCATGCCCCTGATAGGCTATGCCCGCGTATCGACAGAGGATCAGACCCCCCTGCCCCAGTCTGAGGCCCTGCAAACTGCGGGATGCGTCGAGATCTTCGAAGAGCACGCCTCAGGCGGCAATCGCGCGCGTCCTGTGCTCGCGCGGGTGCTCGAACGCGTCCAGAGCGGCGATACGCTGGTCGTCGTGCGAATTGATCGGCTTGCGCGGTCTCTGTCGCACTTGTTGGAGGTGATCGAACGTCTGGAGGCCAAGGGAGCTTTCTTCCGCTCGCTGCAGGATCCAATCGACACCGCCTCCCCTCAAGGAAAATTCACATTGCAGGTTCTGGGCGCCGCGGCCGAGTTCGAGCGCGCGCTGATACGTGAGCGTACCAAGGCGGGCCTTGCCTCTGCGCGCGCCAAGGGTCGCGTTGGTGGCAATCCTGGGCTTCGCACCAAGGACCCCGCCGCGCTGCGCAAGGTGCGGCTGGCACGACAGGACGGCTACATGGAGCGCCTGAACGAAACCGCGCAGGATTGGGTGCCCCACGTGCGACGCCTACGGCCGGATATGGCCTGGGAAGATGTCTTGCGAATCATTAATGGCCCCCTGCCCCACGACCGGCACTGGACCCAAAGCCGCCTACTCCGTGCTGTGAAAGCCTATGTCCGCGACGGGTTTCTGCTAGATGAAGTGCTTGGCCGCGCCGGACGCCGCGAAACCGATGACCGCCTGCCAGCTATCGTGGCTGCCATCAAAGGCTCGGACCCGGAAATCACACTGCAGGCGATCTGCGACCGGCTGGAATCGATGCGTGAGCGCACCCCTCGAGGCCGCACTAGCTGGCAGCCGTCTTCGGTCAAAATGCTGCTTGAGCGTGCGGAAAAGTTGGGGCTCCTCTGAACACGACACTTGTGTTGGCCTGACGGATTGCCACTAAATCTAGAAAGTGCTTGCACGAATCTGGGTGGTCGGGCAATAGTCTCGAAAAATAACGCGCGGTCACATAAAAAACGCGCCCACGGATCGGGGCAGACATGAGCGAAGCAGAACAGGATCTAGATATCGCCATCGGGCACTACGCGGAACTTCTCGCGTCGAACCTGCATGCTCAGCGCGCTGCACACTTCCCACCGGATGCAAAGAAGGTGATGCGCACTTTGACCAGCGGCGAAGCTGCTGAACTCCTTGGTGTCGACCATACCTATCTTCGGAAGCTTCATCGAGAAGGAAAGATCGTTGACGTCGAGACGACGGCTGGAAGTCATCGTCGCTATACGCTCGACGATATCTGGGAAATCCGTCAGACGCTTGAAGGAAATGCAAAGAAGTCTGGAACTTACGTGCCTGGACGTCGCGACGGTGACGAGCTTCAAGTCGTTTCAGTGGTGAACTTCAAGGGCGGATCGGGCAAAACGACGACGTCTGCTCACCTCGCTCAGCGCTTGGCGCTCAAGGGGTACAGGGTTCTTGCGATCGATCTCGACCCCCAAGCATCTCTTTCGGCTCTTCACGGAATCCAGCCAGAACTCGACCTCATGGAGGGCGGAACCCTCTATGATGCCGTTCGCTATGACGATCCGGTTCCGATCGCCGAAGTGATCCGCAAAACCTACATCCGCGGCCTTGATCTTATCCCGGGCAACCTTGAACTCATGGAGTTCGAGCACGAGACGCCTGCTGCGATCCAGCGAGGCGGAGCGAAGGCGTTCTTCGCGAGAGTTCATGACGCACTCGATAGTGTTGAAGCGAACTACGACGTTGTTGTGATCGACTGTCCGCCGCAACTTGGTTTCTTGACGATGTCAGCACTTTCCGCGTCCTCGGGTGTGCTCGTGACGGTTCACCCGCAGATGCTTGACCTTATGTCGATGTCCCAATTCCTGCGAATGACTGCGGATCTCCTTGGAGTAATCAGGGATGCAGGCGCAAATCTGCGCTTCGATTGGCTTCGCTTCTTGCCAACGCGATACAAAGTCGGCGACGCGCCACAGACCGAAGTCATCGCCTTCATTCGCGGGCTCTTTGGGAGGTCGGTCCTGACCAATCACATGGTTGAGTCGACCGCAATTTCTGATGCCGGCTTGACCAAGCAAACGCTCTACGAAGCTGACAAGAAGGACTTCACGCGTCAGACGTTTGATCGTGCGATCGAATCTATGAACGCAGTGAACGATGAGATCGCTGAAATCATCCAGAACACATGGGGGTGGAATGGCAAGAAAGCCTAAACTTGGCCTGCCGCTGCAGACCCTTCGCAACGCTCCTGACGCTCTTGAAGGGCGCCGACTGCGTGGCGGTGTTTTTGAGATCGATCCGGCGCAGATTGTTACCGAAGGACGGTTGGATGACAGGCTTCAGATTGACGTTGAGGGCCTGAAGAACTCTATTTCCAAGAACGGTCAGCGTGTGCCTGTCTTGGTCCGCCCACTGGAAGGCGATCGCTACAACCTGATCTATGGCCGCAGACGCTTGGAAGCATGTCGCGAACTCGGTATCAAAGTTCGAGCCATCGTCACAGAGGTTGAAGGTGATCAAGCGCTTCGAGATCAGCTTCTCGAGAACCAAGAGCGTCGTGATCTTAGCTTTATTGAGCGTGCGCTCGTTGCGACGGCACTTCTGGACGGTGATCATTTGGAAGGGGCTGAGCGCACCAATCGAGGTGTCGCCGAAGTCCTTAACCTCCACGAAGCTGGGGTTTCACAACTCTTGAGTGTCGTTCGGATGGTCGGCGAGGAACTCATCCAGGCAATTGGTGCGGCTCCCGGGATTGGTCGCCCGAGATGGGAAGAGCTCAAAAAGGCTTTGGGTGCCTACGACGGTGATCGAGACCAACTGCAAGCCGTAGCTCATGCAGCCAAGTCCGAAAGTTCCGGCTCGGTCGATGAGGTTTCTGAGCGTGCGTTTCTCGCAGTTCTGGCAGCTGCGAAGAGAGCAGAGAAGAAAGCAAGCCCGTCTAGAAAGGGTGTGCCTGCTTTGGCGATCCCCGGTGTTGGAGCTGCGACGGTCAAGACCGGCCGCCAAGGCAAGCAGCTCAAACTTGATCTAACTACGGATGAACCTGATTTTATCAGCTGGTTGGAGGGCAACGCCCCAAAGCTGATTACCGAGCTTCATGAGCGCTGGAAGCGTTCAGGAGACTGAGGAAGAGCAACCAACAAGAAGGAGGCACGATACAGGCAAAAAGAAAAAGGCCCCGAGAAGCTAGCTTCACGAGACCTTTGTAAGGTTTCGCACCGGGATCAGCCCGCTACAAAATCTCAGTTTTCGCACTTCTGAATGTAGCGTTCTGGCCCCTACCCCGCAAGCGCAAAGCGATTCGCGGGCCCTAGAATTTTTGTCTTCGTGGACATTTTCATGGAGTACACACCAATCTCGCCGTTTATGCGGCCGATTTCGCACGCCCATTTGCGCGTCATTGAGCGACCCGAGGCATCTGTTCCAGCCAGACCCGTTAACAAGTGGGAACTCCTGCGCGAGCTCTCCAAGGCGCAAGCGGCCTTTGGGGTCTCGGAACGTGATCTGACGGTTTTGCAGGGGCTCCTCAGCTTCTTTCCGGACGATGCGCTTGGCGGGAACGCCGAGATGGTCGTCTTCCCCTCGAACAAGGCGATCTGTGAGCGCCTGAATGGTATGCCCTGCTCCACGATGCGTCGTCACCTCGCGCGTCTTGTCGAGGCTGGCTTGCTCCAGCGGCGCGATAGCCCCAATGGGAAGCGTTACGTCCGCAAGCACGGCGAAGATCGCGTTGCCTTTGGCTTCGATCTTTCCCCGCTCTACTGTCAGTCCGAGGAGATAGCACGGGCCGCAGAGGCCGTACGTGAGGCTGAGGAGCGCGTCAGGCGCCTGAGAGAGGTCGTAAGCCTCATGCGACGCGACCTCGCGGCCCTCGCCGAGTTCGGAGACGAGATACAGCCCGGCCTAGGCTTCTGGGATCAGCTTCGCGACAAGGCTGCACTCACAGCCCGCGCGCTTCGCCGCAAGCTTTCAATTGAGGACCTCGCGGCCTATCGAGCCGACCTTGAAGCTCTCCTTGACCAGGCACGCAACATCATTGATGGCCCTGAAACAGAAGAAATGAACACCAATGATGCCCATTCTGAGCGTCACCATCATAATTCAAATAAAGAATCTATAGATCTTGAACCTGCTTTAGAAAAAAGCGGGGCGGCGGCGGGTGTGCCAGATGTGGACACGGATGAGCCTGTGGCTGACGTCGATGAACAGGACACAAGACACCTGCCAAAGATCCCGCTGCACCTAGTGATCGCGGCATGTCCCTCGCTTAAGACCTTCTACCAAGGTGAGATCCGGCATTGGCATCAGCTCTTCGATGCGGCGTGCCATGTGCGGCCAGCCATGGGAATCAGTGCGTCTGCATGGGAAGAAGCACAGCGGTTCATGGGTCCGGAGCAAGCGTCGATCGTCGTTGCAGCCATGCTGGAACGCTTCGCCGACATAAGATCGCCTGGTGGATACTTGCGAGCTCTGACTGCCAAAGCTGCGGCAGGCGAGTTTTCCTGTGGCCCAATGGTCATGGCATTGATTGGCCGGCGGAACGCTGCTTAACAGCTGTTAAACTCCGATCTCGTGCGGCTGGCATGGCATAACTTAACAGCTGTTAAGTAGGCTCTCGGCACACAAACGGTGTTCGAGAGAGAAAAGTTAGGGGGTTGAGGTGTGGCGGTATTTGAGATCGTGAAAGTGGCTTTCGCCTTCGTCCCGGCGAAGCTCTGATGACGAGGGCATCCCGATCATCATGGTAAAACCTCAGCTGGTGACCATCGCTGCTAGTAGCGCAAAGGCGGCTAGCGAAGAACATACAGAGCGTTGCGCTGCAGCCAACCTAGCAGTTGCGCGCCTCTGCGGCCCCTGCCCTTTTCGATGTCTGAGATCTGATGATGAATACCCTCAACAATTGGCTCTACGCTATCCGGCGCCTGCTGACGGCGATTTAGGTCCTGGCCTCGGATATTCGCTTGGCCTTCATCGGTGCTAATGCCTGAGAGGTAGGTTGTGGATGTCTGTTGCATGATATCGTGGCTACGGGCCGTAGCGCACAAGGAGCAGATGATCGATGGTTGCCAAAACCGTTTGACCAAGGGCTCGATCCTCGAATTCCCGCGCGCGGGGAAGGGGGAGCCGGTAACTTCTCAGTCACTTCGATAATGGCGACATGGCCAACGAGGCAATCGGTTCCTCAAGCGCAGCAGCTGGTTGCCAGCGGTCCCGCGTTCCGCTGATTTGGTCGTAGTGGACGACGAGGACATCGCAGAACAGCGGTTGCAACTCAATCTCTTGATTTCATGACACCCGAACTCTTCAAAAGAGTGCATTGATGTTGGCTGCGGAATGATCTGATCCGTCAGATGGAGGAAAATGATTTAATAACAATAGGTTATTGCGTTTTTTGGTATTCGCGATGAGAAATCATGCCCATAACAGCCTTCATCGACATGATTTCCCTTTCCAGGGTGCCGATCCGCTACATCGACGGGAAGCCAAAGCATCAGCACGCTTTACGAAGAAGTTGGCAGTTGCGGGCCGATTGAGCGGTCTGGGCTATCTCGTGAAGAAGGAACCGCCACAGGTCTAGCCCATGGGCCCTGTGGAAGTTCTGATCCCGTCGTACCAGTACAGTTCGGTGGCGGTTGGGTGTTTCATGGGTTTGGTCCACGAAAAGTGAAAGTGTTCTTCGGGTTTTGTGACTGACGGATGAGGGCCTTTGGGGTCCCTCAGATGGGTCCGGGCCGGATTCCGGTCTGTCTTTCCTGATGAAGGGCATTCCGATGCAAACAGGTGTCTTGCGCGTGTTGCGCGCGACCGCTGCCTCCTGGTGGCGGCATAGAGAACTGCGCCGAACTGGCCAGACGGGGCTGGCGAAGCGGCTCGAAAGCGAGACCGTCATGCGTGATCTCGGCCATCTGAAGCAGGCGGCGTTATTGCCAAACGCGCATGTGATCTGCGGGGAGGGTGGGACGTTCCTTCATCTCGGCTGGACCACAGTGTCGACTTTCGCGGCGATCGAACGCTTTCCCTTGGCCGCTCTTGCGGTCGCACGAGGGACCCCGTTCATCGATATCCAACCCCTCACGGATGTCATCGCCTTCGCCAACCTGCCGCGGGTGACGCGGGACGGATCGGTCGACCCTGACCATTCGGGTCCCGGCAAGTGCGTCTCGCTGACCACCTACATCGACACGGTCGAGCGGCTCGGCGCGAGGATCGTCAACGATCCGCGGCCCCGTCAGTCAATCTGATCACCACTCCCTCTCACCAACACTCGAAAGGAGGCCAGCCATGGCCCGATCCCGCACGCCCAAATTCGATGCCTCCGAGGTCATCACAAACGAAATCATCCGCATCATCGAGCGCGGCGTCCTGCCGTGGCGCAAGCCCTGGACCGCAGGCGGCAGCTCACGCCCCCTGCGCGTGGGCGGTGAACCCTACCAAGGCGTGAACAACTTCCTGCTGACGATGCGGACCGTGATGGCGGGCCACAGCTCACCCTTTTGGATGACGCTGCCTCAGGCCAATGCTTTGGACGCAAAGGTTCGCAAGGGCGAGAAGTCGTCTGTCGTCGTCTACTACGGACAAAGCCGGACGAACGCCGCTGATGAGGACGGTCGCAGCGATGGGGATGACCGCTCCGAGGAGGCCCGGATCTTCCGCTTCCAGAAATCCTACCGTGTGTTCAATGCCTGCCAGATCGAGGGTCTGCCGGACAGCTTCTATCCGGACCCCGAGCCAGCGCCTGAACATCCGCCGTCCGAACCCATCCCGCACATGCAGGCGTTTTTCGATGCCATCGACATCACAACCGTCTTTACCGGCACGGAAGCCTACTATCTACCACCCGTGGACAAGGTCTTCATGCCGCCCATCACGCGGTTCGAGAACCCGCGGAATTTTTACGGGGTCTGGGCCCATGAGCTGGCCCATGCCACCAAGGCGCGCCATCGGCTGAACCGCGACTACGGCCTTTCGCGCTTCGGCAACACGGCCTATGCCCGTGAGGAGATCGTCGCCGAGCTGACCTCGGTGTTCCTTGGCCAGACGCTCGGCTTCACAGCGCATACGCTCGAGATGAATGCCGCTTACCTCTACAATTGGCTGCGCGTTCTGCGCTCGGACAAGGGCGCCATCTTCAAGCACGCCGCTGATGCGCAGCGCGCCTGCGACTACTTGATCGCACGGTCGGAGGCGGGCAGGGCAGGGGGCCGCGCCGAGGCCGCCTGACCACAGGGAGAACGGAGACACCTATGCCACGCAAGGAACCCAAGACGCTGCGGGTGGCCTGCTTCGCTGACGGCCGCCGCAAGATCTTCACCTTCAAGCGCAGTGCCTATTGGTGGAGCGCGTCCGAGGGTGCCTATCCACTCTCGGCAGCGCTCGAGACCATCAAGGAACAGGGCGGCTGGATCGAAACCATCCCCAACCCGAATTACCGACCCAAAGGGCTGTTAGGGTAGGGCGCCTTCGGCCTCGATTCATCCGCCGGGCGGAAAAGGAAAAGCGGGCTTTGAGAAGGGTGTTTCAACATCTCAAAGGAGAGCCCCATGACCATCACCGCACAAACCCAGACAGACTGCCCTGATCCAAGTGTGATCGCAGCGCAGAACGACGCGTTTCGCAAGCTCGCCTGCCTCGGTGTGCCGCCCGAGCAGCCCATCCAGGGCCGGATGCATGTGACCCGCTCGCTTATGGAGGCCGGTGACGGCTTCATGGCCGAGGCGGTGAAGGCCACGGGAATGTTCGACACGTTCGAACCCGAAAATGACCCCGAGGGATGGCACGATTTCGGGGCGGTCGAGGTCCGCGGCGAGACCGTGTTCTGGAAACTGGATTTGTACGAAGCGGATTCCGATTTCCGCTACGGGGCCGAGACCCCGGGCAACCCCGCCACCACCATGCGCGTGCTGACCATCATGTTGGCGCGCGACTGGTAGGGGAGGGGACTCCTCCCACTGACACCCCAGACGATGAAGGCCCGCTGCCCCCTAAAAGGCAAAGCGGGCCTTTTGTCGTGGTGATCCCCGAAGCCGGGGATTGGTCACGCGCGTGATGGCGCGGGCCGCATCTAACTCACCAAGAAGGATATCCCATGACCGCAGGTCTTAATCCCGCTTCCGTCGCCATCGGCGATCTGGTCCCGCATCCCGCCAATGTGCGCAGCAACTCGCCGGAAACTTATGATTCCGAGAACATCGCGCATCTGAAAGCCAGCATCGCCGTACTGGGTCTCCTCCAGCCGCTCCTGGTTCAGAAGATCGACGGCAAATATGCCGTACTCGCAGGCGGTCGCCGTCATGCAGCCCTGAAGGAACTGGTCGCGGACAAGGCCGCCAAAGGCTTTACGGCGAAGACCAAGGTAGACTGCCGCCTCGTGCTCGAGGATTGCGACGTCACCACGGCGCTGTCGCTCGCCGAGAACATCACGCAATCGCCGATGAACGCGATCGACGAATTCGAGGCCTTTGCGCGGATGATGGAGGTCGACGGTCAGACGCCCGAGACCATCGCCAAGACCTTCGGCACCACGATCGCCGCCGTCAAAGGCCGGTTGCGCTATGGGCTGATCCACCCCGACATCCGCGCCGCGGCCCGGGCCAAAGTGATCACGCTCGACACGATGAAAGCCTTCGCCGAGCACCCGAGCCAGGAGGTGCAGAATGAGGTCTACGAGGCGCTCACGAAGGAGGACAGCTACCTTCAGGCCTATACCGTGCGTCAAGCGCTCAAATCCCGCGGGGTGCAGGTCAGCGACGATATCGGGGCTTTCGTGCGCGAGGACTATGAGGCCCGCGGCGGGGCCATCGTGGCTGATCTCCTGGACGAGCATTCCGTGCTCGAGGATGCCGCGCTGGTTGAGACTATCCTGCTCGAGAAGCTCGGGGCCGCTGCCGAGGAGGCTCGCATCAAGCTGGGCTTTGCTTGGGCGGATGCAATGCTGCGCTATGATTACGCGACCATGGCCGACTATGGCCGCGTCTATCCCGGCCCGATCGAGCCCAATGAAGCCACCCAAAAGCGCATCGACGAGATCACCGCGGAACTCGAGAAGCTCCAGCTCGAGATGGAGGATGAGGGGCTCGAAGACGACGCCTACAACGCTCTCTACGACCGCGTGGACGCCTTGGAAGAGGAAGCCCGCGACCTGCAGGAGGCCTACAGCGCCGACGACCTGGCCCGCGCCGGTGTGATTGCGTCCTGGTCGAGTGGGCAGGTGACGCTCCATGTGGGCCTGGTTCGCCCGGAGGACACCGTCAAAGAGGAGGGCGCGCGCGGCTCCTCGGCAAGCCCGACCGCGGAGGAGGCCCCGGACGCCGGCGAAATCACCTACCCAGCCTCGCTGGCCGAGGACCTCAAGACCGAGCGGGCCATGGCCCTTGGCGCCGCGATGGCGCTGCATCCCGAGGCCACGCTCGATCTGACGCTCTTCAAGCTGGTCAGCGACGTCCTGGGCACCGGGATGAGCGTGACGCAGGCGATCAAGATCGATGCCCGCAAGGAATACCGCAGCCATGCCAAGATGGACGAGATCGACGAGACCTCGCTTGAGCAGGTGGCGGCGGCGCATGATGTGCTGGACCTCTCCTGGCTCGATGACACCCGGTCCCCTGCCGATCAGTTCGCGGCGTTCCGCGCGCTGGAGGCAGGCGAGAAGGCCAAGCTCGTCGCCTTTGCAACCGCCAGCACCACGCAGTCCTGCTTCGCGCGGGACCGCCAGCGCGACAGCCTGATGCATGCGTTCGAGATCGAGATCATGCCCGACATCCGCGCCCACTGGACGCCGAATGCGGCGCTCTTCAACCGCTTCAAGAAGGCCTGGCTCCTGAGGATCCTCGGCGAAGATCTGGGTCTCGCCCAGGAGGCGGTGACGCTGGCCTCGTCGAGCAAGAAGGAGATCGTCGCCTTTTGTGACAAGCTCTTCGCCGAACCCTTCGCCACACTCACGGACGCGCAGCGCGCTGCCGTGGCCGCCTGGTGCCCGCCGATGATGCAGACCGCCGGTGTCGCCTTTGAGGAGGCGGAGCCCACCGTGGAAACTCCGGAGCCTGCCAGCGAGGTCGCGCAAGCGGCCTGACGCATCAAGTGACCCGCGCGGAGCATTCCGAGCGCGCGGGTCGACCCTTCCAAACCGAACAGAAAGACATCCCCATGGCTATTCTCAAGTTCTCTGCGTCCGCTGTCGCGGCGCAAATCGCACATGCGCGCGCCTGCAAAACCTTCCTGCCCAACTGGAACGGGCCCGTGGACAGGCCGGCCCTGATCCTCATCGTCGGCAATGGTGTGCATCTGCGTTCGAACGGCATCGATGGCACGACCACCCGTATCGTCACCACCGAACAGGCCGATCCCTCCTTCGCCTTCGCCGATGGCATGAACCCGTTTCGCGACACAGACTGGATGGCGCAGCGCCGCATGGCGTTTCGCGATCTGACTGGCCAGTTCTACACCGACATCCTAGATGACGTGCAGGTGCTCATCGACCGGGGGCGGGGGGCGATCCGGCTCGCCACCGATGGCCACAGCATCCGCGTCTTCGTGCGCCGGGCCTCGGACTATCTCATCGGTGGGACCTACGAGGTGCCCTCGGGCCTCGGCGGCACCTTCCGGGTCATCCTCAAGGATGCCTGCGACACCTTCGCGATCGTGCAGAACTGCGGCAATTGCGAGGATTTCGACGCCATGCAGCCCTACCGCGTGCCGCTCGATGCATTGATGGAAATCGATGACCGGAGGGCGGCATAATGGGATGGCTCTTCTACACCGATCGCCGCGTCCGGACCTACGCGGACGAGAAAGCGGAGATTGCCCGGCTCTGCACCTTTGAGGGCGACACGCGCAAAACCGAACTGGTCAAGGCCTGTAAGGTCGGCTCCACCTGGTATGCAGCGGCTAGGGTCACCAATCGGGACGGCACCCCTGTCGAGGACGCGACCTATGTCACCGATGCGGATGGCTCCATCACTTTCGGAGCTGTCTTCCTCACCCGATACGATGACGGCTGCTGGGGCTACAAGGACATGGAGGAAAGCGCTGGCCCGAACGAGTCGCGTGCTCCCCTTGGGCTGATCGAGCTCCTCTCCGACCTGAAAGATCCCGACAGCTACGCCCATGACTGGCGCCAGCGCTGCCGGGATTGGGCTGCGATCCCGGACTACCAGGAAGGCGACAAGATCAGGCTCGCCGCGCCCGTGACGCTCACCGATGGCAGCACCTGCCAGATCGTCACCGCGACGCACTACAGGCGGGGCCGGCAGAAACGCCGCTGCTACCGCATCGAGGAAACCGGCGGGCTCGTACGCCTATCGAAGGCCTCGCTTGCGGGCTCGGAGCTGCTCAGCTCCGCAAAAGGCGCGGCCAGTCCTGTGCTGGCGGAGTTCCTGGCGGGGCAGGGTGGCTGAGTTTCCCGCTGAGACAACACCACGGGACCACGCGCGCGCATACTGCCGACTTGAATTCGTATCTCAAATGAGATACATCACTCCCATCAACTGGAGGACCATCCATGCCTGCCCAAACATCCATGCTTCATGTCCGTGTTGACGATCAGCTGAAAGCACAGGCTTCGGACGCACTTGCGGGCGTCGGTCTGACGCTCTCCGACGCGGTGCGTATTCTTCTGACCCGCGTGGCCGCAGAAGGTGGCTTGCCTGCCGGATTGACTTCTGATCCGGATGCCTATGACGCCTGGTTCCGGGCGAAGGTACAGGAAGCGCTGGACGATCCTAGGCCCACAACGCCCCATGCCAAGGCGATGCAAGACGCCCAGGCATTGATTGACGGGAAGCGCCTTGCCAAATCTTGAATGGAAAGCCACGGCCATAGCCGACTTGCTGGCAATCATTGACTACATCTCTGACGACAACCCGGATGCCGCCCAAGTTCTCAAAGACGAGATTGAACACAAGACGTCCCTCCTTCCAGAACGCCCTCAGATGTACCGCGCGGGCCGTGTGGACGGGACTAGGGAGATGGTTGTTCGGCCAAACTACATCGTGGTTTATGTTGAAGGCCCTGAGATGGTGACCATTTTGCGCGTTCTTCATGCTGCGCAGCAGTGGCCATGATCGGGGTGCAGGCCCCCCGCTAAGAAATTGCCCGCTCTACGCCTTCAAAGTGTAGAGCGGGCTTTTTGTTCTTTGGAACTCAGACCCTGATCCAAAGGAAACCCACATGTCCAAGCCCCGCTCAACGCTCCCCAATCCTGTTGAATCCGACGCTAACCTCGCCTCTGCCCTCGCGCAGATCGGCGCGGAGGTCGACAACCAACCCCTGCGCAGTTCAGCGCTCGCGCGTATCATGCGCGAGACGTTCCATGGCAGCGATGCCGGCGGTGCCTGGGACTGGCGCATGGCATATGACCTGATGCAGGCCGCGGCTGTTCAGGTGCTGCTGCGTGGGGAAGGTGCTTCAGGTGACATCGCCGCTGCAAGGCTGCTTGCCTCGCGGCTCCTGACGGAAACCCGCCGCTCCGAGCAGCAGATCCGGCTGCAGCAGTTTTCCACGCCGCTGCCATTCGCGGCGCTGGTCTTGCGGGCGGCATCCATTCGCAAGGGCGAGACCGTGCTGGAGCCCTCGGCTGGCACCGGTGCCCTGGCTGCTTTCGCTACCCGGGCTGGTGCCACGCTTGTGCTCAACGAGATCGACCCCTTTCGCCAGAGCCTTTTGCGCGCGGTCTTTGGCGGCGATGTGACGGGCCATAACGGTGAGCATATCGATGATCTGCTGCAGACCCCGGTTCTACCCGACGTCGTGGTGATGAACCCGCCCTTTGCCGCCTCGGTCGATCGCTCCCGAGACAAGCACATCGCCGCCAAGCATCTCATCGCGGCTGCCAAGCGCCTGGCACCCGGCGGGCGGCTGGTGGCTGTCATGCCGCAGGGGTTCACGCCCGAACGCGATGCCGCGCATTGGTCCCGCGCCTGCGGTCTCCTGACGCCGCGCTTGGCGTTGACGATGCCGGGGCAGGTCTACCGCAAGCTCGGCACCTCTGTCGAAACCCAGCTCATGATCTTCGACAAGATGCAGGAGGATGGCGAGATGATCCGCGCAAATGTCCGGGATCTGGATGAAGCCTTGGCATATGTCGACGCCGTGGCCGCGACCCGGACCGAGATGCGCCCCGTCCAACGGGTTGAAGCGATCCCTCACGAGCGGCCGACCGCTCGATCTTCTGCCCCGCGCAAGACCGCTGCTGCGCCTGTGGCCGCCTCCAAATCTCGGGCCAATGCCGTCCGTCCGCTCAGCTGCACGAGCCTTCAGACCCCGCGCGACAACACGCCGATCTCGGACATCTATGCGCGCTATCGCCCACAGCGGATCGAGATCGTGGGTGCGCAGGAACATCCCACGCCGCTGGTCGAGAGCATCGCCATGGCCTCGGTTGCCCCGCCCATGCCCTCAAACACGGGCAGTGATGACTTGCGCTTGCCCGCACGGTTGATCGAGGAGGGACATCTCTCCGAGGCGCAGCTCGAGACCATCATCATGGCGCATGATGCCCATGGGCGTGATCTGCCCGGTCGGTTTACCATCGATGACGACCAGACCAAGCTGACGCGCGCCGATGATGACCCGGATGCACGTGCCTATCGCCTTGGCTATTTCCTCGGCGACGGCACCGGTTGCGGCAAGGGCCGCGAATGCGCAGGGCTCATTCTCGTGAACTGGCTTTCCGGGCGCAGGAAGGCGATCTGGGTCTCCAAATCCGCCACGCTCATCGAGGACGCCATCCGCGACTGGACCGATCTCGGCGGCTCGCCAGCCGACATCCAGCCGCTCTCCAAATGGAAACCGGACCAGCCCGTCCCGATGGGCGACGGCATCCTCTTTGTCACCTACGCCACGCTGCGGTCCGCGGGCAAATGCGGCACCACGCGACTGAGCCAGATCCTCGACTGGATGGGCGAGGGGTTCGACGGCGTGCTGGCTTTTGATGAGGCCCATGCCATGCAGAATGCGGCGGGGTCCGAGCAGGGCAGGGGGGTCAAACCCTCCCAGCAGGGCCTTGCTGGCCTGCGGTTGCAACTGGCAGCACCCCGCGCCCGCGTCTTCTACATCTCGGCCACGGGTGCCACGAGCGTGCACAACCTCGCCTATGCCGCGCGGCTTGGGCTCTGGGGGCAGGGCCCCGAATACCCCTTCCCAAGCCGCGAGAGCTTTGTGTCGGCGATGGAAGCTGGCGGTGTCGCCGCCATGGAGGTGGTTGCGCGCGATCTAAAGACGCTCGGGCTCTACACGGCCCGCGCCCTCAGCTTTGATGGGGTGGAGTATGACGTGCTCGAACACGCGCTCACCCCGGCCCAGATCGAGGTCTACGACGCCTATGCGGGCGCGTTTCGTACGATCCACCACAATCTCGAAGCGGCACTGACCGCCACCGGCGTCAACGGCGCCTCTGGCGAGACCAATGCCTCGGCCGCACGCGCCTCTGCCAAATCTCGCTTCGAGAGCACGAAGCAGCGCTTCTTCAATCATCTGCTGATGGGCATGAAGGCCCTGACCATCATCCGCTCCATCGCGGATGACCTCGCGGCGGGCAACGCTTGCGTCATCCAGGTGGTTTCGACCGGCGAGAGCCTGCTGAAGCGTCGGCTTGAGACGATGGACACGGAGGACGAGCTGGTCGAGGGCGCGCTAACGCCGCGCGACTACGTCCTGGGATACCTCGAACAGGCCTTCCCGATCCATGCGCAAAAGCTGGTCGAGATTGACGGCAATATGGTGGCGGAACCTTTGCGGGATGAGACCGGGACGCTCGTTGTCTCGCGCGAGGCGCTCGCGCTGCGCGATGCGGCCATGATGGAGTTGATGACGCTGGCGCCGATCCCCTCGGCGCTCGACCAGATCCTCTGGGCCTTTGGCGACGAGGCCGTCGCAGAGGTCACGGGCCGGTCCATCCGCCCTTTGAAGGCCGAGGATGGTCATCTCTTCATCGAAAAGCGCAGCGCCAGCAGCAATTCCTCCGAGACCCAAGCCTTCATGGACGGCGAGAAGGATATCCTGATCTTCTCCGATGCAGGCGGTACGGGCCGGTCCTATCACGCGGCGCAAACGGCGAAGAACCAGAAACGGCGCCGGCACTACCTGTTGGAGCCCGGCTGGCGCGCGGATGCGGCCATTCAGGGGCTGGGCCGCACGCATCGCTCGGCCCAGGTCAGCGCGCCGTTCTTCCGGGTCTGCACCTCCGATGTGCATGGCGAGAAACGCTTCACGTCGACTATAGCCAAACGCCTCGACCAGCTGGGGGCCTTGACGAAGGGCCAGCGCGAGACCGGCTCGCAGGGCATGTTCCGCGAGGAGGACAATCTCGAAAGCCCAATCGCACGGGCGGCGCTGCGCGGGTATTTCGCCGATCTTGCCGCCGGGCGCGCAGAGGCGATGAGCTATGAGAGCTTCACCGACTGGACGGCCCTGCGGCTGATCGACAAGGACGGGGTGCTCCTTGAGGAGCTTCCCCCGATCCAGCGGTTTCTCAACCGGGTGCTTGCACTTCCCATCCACATGCAGAACGCACTCTTTGCCGAGTTCATGCGCCGGATCGCTGATCAGACCGAACGGGCGCGCGCGGCGGGCACGCTCGATCTCGGCGTCGAAACCCTACGCGGCGACAAGATAGAACAGGTCTCCACGGAAGATCTCTGGACCTGCCCGAAATCCGGCGCCGTGACGCGGATCATCGGGCTTGAGGTGACCGACCCAGTGCATGTCCTGGGCGCCAAAGAGGCCATGTCGCGCAATCCCGACAAGCTGCCGATGGTGAATCGCGCCTCCGGTCGCGCGGCGCTCATCTCGGCGCGGCCCATGCAGATGTATGACGAGGACATTGTCACGCTGATGCGCAAGGCGGTGCGGCCAAACGGGTCGAGCTATCTCGAAGAGGCACGGTTTGAGTCCTCGGCTTGGGAAGAGATCGGCAAGCCTGAGTTTGCACGGCTGTGGGATGCCGAGGCTGCGTCCCTGCCAAAAACCACCACGACCAAGCTCTACCTTTTGACCGGGCTGCTGTTGCCGATCTGGAAGGACATTCCGACCACCAATGAGCGCATCTACCGGGTCACGCCCGACGGGGCGACCGCGATGATCGGGCGGACGCTGAGCGAGCAAGGCGCGGCAGCGCTGCGCGCCCGCTTCCTCGTCTCCAACCCGCAAACGCCGGAGGATATGCTGACCGCCGCCCTTGGCACCACCGCGCCTGTCGATCTGGGCCGGGGTCTGACCCTGACCCGTCGCCGGGTCGCAGGCGAGATGCGCCTTGAGCTGGGCGGTGCGGACAAGGGCATGATCGAAGGCCTCAAGGCCATGGGGTGTTTCACCGAGATCATTGCCTTCCAGCTGCGGGTGTTCCTGCCGCATGGGGACGGGATCGACACGGGAAGCATTCTGGCCCGGATCGTGGGGCAGCGAGCCGCTAGAGCGGCAGAACAAGCCGCCTGAAAAGTCAAAGCGAGCTTCCGGTCGGGCGGCGTGGATCGGGATTTGGCCGATCTGCGCTTTCCGGGCGCGCACTGACCAATGCCAGGCCCGGCCCCCCCAAGTTCAGACAAGAGGACAGACCCATGACCAATCCCCAGATCGACTATGCCGCAATGGCGGCTCAGTGGCGTGCAGAGCGCGAAACCACCTTGAAGGCATCCCGAACGGAGCTGCTCGCGCAACTACGTGCGCTAGGCATCAGCGAGGTCACTGCCGAATACGAAGGCTATGGCGACTCCGGCAATGTCGAGGATGTGACGGTGCAGCCTGCAGAGATCCAACTGCCGGAGCCGCTTGCCACAGAGGTTGGCGACTTCGCCTGGTCGCTCGCCTATCACCATCACCCGGGGTTCGAGAACAACGAGGGCGGCTATGGCACGCTGACCTGGGACATCACCGCCGACAGTGTCACCTTGGATCATGCCGACCGCTATGTCGAATGCTCGCACAGCTATGACGAGGGGCTGTGAGATGGCCCATCCGCTTCATCATGCCGAAAGCTCTGCCCGGAAATTCGGCGGGGTGCCGTCTGACTATCAGTCCATACATGACTGGTTCGATGCCTCGAAAGAGCACCTCGCGCTCTTCACGCACAGAGCTTTGCGCCATCACGCCCTTGGCCTGTTTGAAGCCGAACGTGTCTTCGGCCTGACCCTGACCAATAGCGCGGGTCGAGAAATCCCCGTGCGCTGGATCGGCGAGCAGCATGTCCGCGAAGACTGTCAGGGCCGTATCCCGAGCATGGCGGACTGGCTGCGACGGATACAGCCTGAGCCATGGATGGCCAATGGCCACATCTACCGGCATTCCGGCGATGAGCCCTGCGGCGACCCAAGGGTTGCCTGGGCCTCCGAGGTCGCAGCCGGAAGAACGGTTCTTGGCCTGAAGGATTGGATGGCGGCGCGCGCGATGCAAGCGGCGCAAAGTGCCTGACAGGACCCAGCTTTTTGCCAAACGAATACTGCATGGAAGCCCGGTTGGAAGATCGGGCTTCTTGCGTCGTTTCCCCACCATTCTTCTTGAGGAGGATCGCATGACACTCGAAGACATCAAGGCGGCCGTCGATGCCGGCCAGACCGTGCATTGGGCCAATACCGGCTACGTTGTCCACAAGGACCGGCTCGGTCAGTACCTCATCACCTATGTGCCGAATGGTAGCTGCATCGGTCTGACCGACCGGGAAGGGCAACGGTTGAACGGAAAAGAGGCGGAGTTCTTCATCGCGTGATCGGAGGACAGCGCGGAAAATCAGGGCAGCCAATCAAGACCAGACGGGCAGGGCAGGGGCGTAGCACAAGGAGGCGCGGGGGCATTCCCACTCGGACAGCAGCTCTGACCCGTGGGCGGGGCTGAAAGGGAAAGCAGGCTTTCTGATTTGTGATCCCTCAAGGGGTCGAGAAAGCAAACCCGGATGCGCTGGCAAGGACGTCAGACACCGGCCAATCCAAAAGGAACCATCCCATGTTCGCAGGAACCCTCACCCGCAATGTCGAGACCGCAGCCGCTCAGTACACCGGCATGATCCACTCGACGCGCTTTGACATCGCCATCCAGTTGGAGGCGCGGGCCAAGATGTCCGAACGCAGCCCGGATTTTGACGTGACGGCGGTTAACAAATCAGGCCGCAAGGTGCGCATCGGCACGGCCTGGAACGAGACCGGCAACACCAGCGGCAACCCCTACATCTCGATGCAGATCGATGTCGGCCTCGGCCCGTTCCGGGTCAACGCGGTGCAGACGAAAGAGGCGCGTGCGGCCCAAAGCGGCGCGTTCGAGATCATCCCACTGGTCTCGAACGGCCTGATGAAATCCGGCTCGATCTCGGGCGAGCTCACCGCCATGGACGCCGACAACGCCTTCACCGGCTACATCGCCAACATGATGTTCGATCTGGAGTTCATGCTGATCGAAAACAGCTACAAATCCGAGGAGACCCACCCCGATTACCGCATCGAGGTCAGCTCGCCCCGGGGCACACCGATCCGCGTCGGCTCGGCCTGGATGGCCAAAAGCAGCCGCACGGGCAATGACTACCTGTCGCTGCTGATCAACACGCCCGATGGCGACCTGCGCGTCAACGCCGTGCAGAACGAAGAGCAGCGCGGCGGGCAGACCTTCTCGATCATCCCGTTCATCGACAGCGGTGAGCAGCCGCAGGATGCAGGCACGGGGCTGTCCTTGGTCGCCTAATCGGCGCGCGAGGGGGAGACGATCTGAACCGAAAGGGGAGCCGTGGGACCACGGTTCCCCTTTTTCCATGTCCGTTTACGTGGAGGACGCCACCCGCTTGCGATCAGGTGTAAATGTGATGCATAAATATATTATCGCAACATCGAGGGCGGGCGCATGGCGGCTAGATCAGGGACGGTTCCATGGTTCGAGAGCTTTGATGTTGAGGCAGAGGTTGAAGATCTCCTCGCCCATATCGAGCGCTGCACCGGATTCGCGCTACCCGCCCGAAAGCGTGAAGTCATCATGACCCATGCAAGGGCAAAGCTCGACAGGACAAGGCAGGCATATCTGGAGGCCAAGGCGGTGGGAAAGCCGGTGTCCACATCGCGGCGTGCGTATCTGACCGACCTGCAGGACACGATCTTCATGGCGATCCCGGAGGAGAACCTTGCGCTGATGCCGCTAAGCGAGCAGGTCCTGAACGACCCTTCATTTTACGCGGACGCCATGCACAGTGCCGCTGCGATCAGCAAGGATGAGCTTTTCATGGCGCTGTCCTCTTCGCTGAAAGACATAACAGTCCAAGACGCCCGCGCGTTCGTCTCGAAGCTTTGGCACGGCACGATTGACGACAATGCCCACAAATACGCCGAAGCCCTGAAGCGCCCCGAGCGTGAAATCATGCCCCTACGGCCTGAGAACTCACTGTAGAATGGACGGTGCTATCTTGGGTTGGGCTTTGGTCACGTTGGCCGCCCTGACCTCCGGTCCCGCAGCCGCATCCCCGGTAGCGCGCGAAAGCCGTTGAAGGCATTGCCGAGTTGTCTACTGTCGTCGCCATGACGAACAAGTATCACATGCGCGCTTTCTTGGGGCGCACCGCGGCGCTTTTCGCCTTTATTGCTCTGCTCTGGGCAGTGCAGGTCGTCAACTGGATCACCGGCTACGGCCTGAACCCGACGTTCGGGCTGATCCCCCGATATCTCGGCGGGTTAGATGGCGTCATCGCCATGCCCCTCCTGCATGGAAGTTTCGCGCACCTGATGGCCAATACGCCGCCGCTCCTGGTGATGGGTGGGCTGCTGGTGGCCACGACCACGAGGGCCTTGCTGCCGGTGAACGCAGTGGTGATCGGCCTCGGCGGCGGACTCGTCTGGCTGTTCGGAAGCTCCGCCATCCATATCGGTGCGTCAGGGTTGGTCTTCGGCTGGTTTGGCTTCCTCGTCGCGCGCGGCTTCGTGGATCGCTCATTGATCACGTTGGGCGCGGCACTGGTGGTCGGTGTCCTCTATGGCTCAATTCTCTGGGGCGTTCTTCCGGGCCAACCCGGCGTCTCGTGGGAGGCGCATCTCTTCAGCGCCATCGCGGGCGCGGCAGCTGCGTTCCTAATCCGGACGCATGTCCATGTGCCGCGCCTCGGCGGTGTCGATCTGGACTGAAGCCGTACGCCCGACGTGGTCGACCCGGTGCTGTCATTCGTAAACGCCGAGATGCTGCAGTGCAGTTTCCTCAAAGCGGCCATTGCATATGTCCCAGCTCCTAACCCCCAAAAATCGGCGCTGGTTGAACCTTCGGCAGTAATCCCTCACCTTCCTGCAAGAGACCTCTTTCCGCAGGGCGGTGCTCAGCCTAAAGTGTAACCAGTTATTTAGATATGGTGCAAAATGGCGTCGCTTCAGGATTCAGTCGCAAACAAATTCCTCGAGACACTTTCGAATAATGAAAATTTTGATGCATCCAAAACACAAAAGCTTGAAGCGCTCTTGAAAGAAGGTCGAAAAATTAAGGCCGACGATCTAGCCGAGATTTTCACTCTTCCAGACGGAGGGGAAGTTCTGTGATCAAGATCATTTCAGCGCACATCGAGGAATTTCGTGGAATTCGTAAGTTGGACATCAACTTGGCTGAGAAGACCTTCGCGATATCCGGTCCGAACGGCTCGGGAAAAAGTGGGGTCATTGACGCCATCGAATTTGCACTAACTGGTCAAATTGGCAGATTGACCGGAACCGGAACCAAAGGGCTCTCACTAGCAGATCATGGTCCACATGTAGACCACATCAAATTCCCAGATGCTGCATTTGTAGAGCTGGAGGTATCCTTCCCGACGCTTGGCAAAAAAGCCAAGCTCACTCGCAAAGTCTCTGCCCCCAAGAAGCCAAGTATCGAACCGAACGATCCGGACATCGTGGAGATTCTGGACGAAGTTTCTCAGCATCCCGAAATCACTTTGGCGAGAAGAGAAATTCTGAAATTCATCTTGGTCGAACCAACGAAGCGATCTGCACAGATTCAAGAGATTCTAAAGATCGATGAGTTGGGTCAGACCCGTTCGGCACTGAACACAGCATACGGCAAGCTCAACCGGGCAGCGATTGCGGCGGAAAAGAATACGCGGGACAAAAGAAATACACTCTTGCAGCACCTAGGCATCACGTCGTTGTCTGCAGCTGAGATGCTCAAAGCCGTCAATGCAAAGCGCCAGCTGCTAGGACTAGAAATCCACGACACCATAACAGCTGATACAATCATCGACAAAGGCTTGGCAGAGCCTGCTGGTGAACAATCGCTCAATAAATCCGCAGCACTGATCGAACTGGACAAGCTTAACAAAAAGCTCGTCGAGCTTGGACAATCTCCGTCGCCGGATGCAGAAGCTCTTGTCGATCAGATAGAGCAACTTGAAAACGACGCACAGCTCCTTGTTTCGTTGCAACAACGCGATTTGGTGGAAAGTGGATTAAAGCTGGTGGACGGCCCGTCATGTCCGATGTGCGATCATGAATGGCCGGATGAAGCACATCTTCTTTCGCATTTACACGCCAAGCAGCGGAAATCGCAAGCGGCAGGAGAGCTCAAGCAAAAGCTCGTTGAACATGCATCATCGCTTTCGAATGAAGTGGGGAACTTGAAGGCGCTGCTGCTCGAAACTCACCGTATTGCCAAGATTGAGAGCGCAGTTGAAATGCTGTCCAGCGTCGTCGCATGGGGCAAAGACTTGGCGTTTTTTCAGGAACAACTAAAGTCTTTCGCAACAATCTTGGAGTTGAAGGATCGCTTGGCCAATGGATGGCCAGCCATACCTGAAGGCTTTCGGGCCAAACTGGCGGACTTTGTGAGCGCTATTCGTGCGAAGCCTGATCAATCAGCTTCGTTGGCCGCACAGAGCTATCTGATCAATGCTGAACAGCGGTTCAAGGACTACAAAGCAGCACGTCTTACCGAGACAGCTTCCCAAAAGGCACGAGACGCCAGCAAAGTCGCATATGACGCTTGGTGCGCAGCGATGGAGTCGGAACTTGACGAGCTTTACGAGGCCGTCGAAGATGATTTCAGCAAGTTTTATCGGCTTTTAAATGACGGCGATGAGCAAAAATTTGTCGCGCGCTTTAAAGCAACTGAAGGGCGTCTCGATTTTGATGTGAATTTCTACGAGCGGGGACTTTTCCCACCAGGTGCTTTTCATAGCGAAGGTCATCAAGATGGCATGGGTGTATGCCTATACCTAGCATTGATGAAGCGGCTATTGGGTGACCGTTTTACCGTTGCGCTGCTCGATGATGTTGTGATGTCTGTCGATGCAGACCATCGCTACCAATTTTGCAAACTTTTGATGGCAGAATTCCCAAACACGCAGTTCGTAATTGCCACCCATGACAAAGTTTGGGCAGAGCAGATGCGTTCGGCAAATCTAGTTACCCGAAAAACATCTATGGCTTTTGATAGTTGGTCTGTGGACACTGGTCCGTTGGTAGAATCAAATCCAGAGATTTGGGCGGAAATTGATGCAGCTTTGACTAAGGGTAAGGTCGAAGTTGCGGCTCCGATTTTGCGGCGTCACATGGAGTTTGTAGCGCGACTACTTGCGGATCAACTGGGGGCGCAAACGGTCTTCAGAGCGGATAACAGCTACGATCTAGGGGGGCTATTACCGAGCGCCTTTTCTAGATTGTCAGATCTCCTAGGAAAAGCCGTCGACTCGGCGCAATCCTGGGGCAACGAGGACCAAAAGTCCAAAGCGCAGGCTCGCAGGCAACGTCTCAAGGAAGCCAATACTCACAAGGGCGAAGAAGACTGGACCGTCAATAAGGCCGTACATTTCAACGAGTGGGCCAATTTTAGTCCCAACGACTTTATGCCTATTGTTAAAGCGTTTAAGGATTTGCTGGCATGCGCACAATGCGATGACTGTGGATCATGGCTGTACATTACTCCCAAAGGCACTTCTCCCGAAGGACTTCGGTGTTCATGTAATTCTGTGAACCTAAACCTTAAGAAAAAGCCTAAGTAGCCGCATTTGGGACTTTTATCTCGTTAGCGCGGTGAAGCGAGGTCTGCTTAAGAGGACACTACCAAATCATCTGGCACTTGGAGCGAAAGCCCGCGTTCCGCCCATCACGTCGAATGCTGGAGTAGATACTTTGTATAACTGGCGGCGTGGTCGCCTGCACGTCAACCTTGGCATAAGCCTTGCGGCCTCCCCAGCTCGGCTTCGCGTGTCGCAGGGGAGAACGGCCCTTCGGTCCGTCGCGCATTCGGCCATGCGGCCTCACCGCGGCGTCGCGCCTGGCATCCCGGTTTGCCCGCCTCGCGAGCACGTCCCTCCCCGGCCGCTCCGCCGGATTGCGCTCTGGTCTGTTTTGGCCCGAGGCCAAAACGATCCCGCCGCTCCATCCGTCTTCCGCGTCCGGTCGGGCCGTTTGCCTGCTCGGGTCGGGCAAACCTACCGTCAAAACACACACACATGAGTGCGGAAGCATATCCTCCGGATGGCCCCCAAATCAGCCCGCGTCAAGGATCGCAAAACTTTTCAGCGAGGGCGGTGCCCGTGGCGGGGGGCGGTCCCGTGTGTGAGGGCGCGCATGTGTCGGGTGCTGCACGCAGAAAACTTTTGCGCCCGGCAAGCCGGCGGCTGCGCCGTCCCTGACCCGGGCAGATTCGGAAACCAGGCATTCGGCCATGCCCCCACACTCACGTGGTGGCTCCTCAACCGAATACTGGAGAACAGACATGGCTTACGACACCGCAAACACCTACGAGACCATCGAGCTTTTCGGACTGACCGAGAAGGACGCACAGCTGCCGATCCCGGAAGATCACATCCTGACCGACCGCGTCATCCGCGAGAGCTTCGAGGCTCTGCTTGGTCAGTTGCGCGGGACCGGGCTCGAAGCAGAAATCGAACCGCTCGCCCATGGGCTCGCCACGATCCTGCAGCGGCGCAAGGTGGCGCTCGGCAAGGAGGTCGACCGCACTGCGGACAAGATCGGCGCGCTGGCAAAGTCCCACGACGGGTCGGAGATCGCCGAGACCGCACTCGAAGAGGCGCAGGCGCGCTTTCTGCAGCTGCGCGAGATTGTCAGCGCCATCGAGGTGATGAGCGAGGCGGCGGCGGAATGCTACGAGATCGAGACGGGTCACGCCTTCATCCCGGCGGCAGGCTCGCGGGCGAGTGTCCGGGCGCAAGAGACCGGGGCGGTCTTCGAGGCCCGGCAGCTGCTCGAACAGCATGATCGCGAAACCGCCGAGAAGTCGAAAGTCGAGGGGGTGCCCCTGATCGTTTCGGGCGCCACCGACTGGACCGATGTCGATGTGATCTTCAACACGCTCGACAAGGTTCGCGAGCGGATCAAGCAGAACCGCAACCAGGAGATATTCCTCTGCCACAAGGGTGGCAAGCACGGGGCGGAGATGATCGCGGCTCGGTGGGCGCGGGCGCGCGGGGTAGCGCAAGCGCGCTTCGATCCGCGCTGGTCCGCACACGGGCGGGCGGCACCGTTCAAGTGCAACGACGAGATGCTAGACGACAAGTTCGCGGCGACGGGGGTTGTGCTCTTCGGCGGCAACGGGGTCGCGCTGAACCTCGGGCAGAAGGCGGAAGCGAAAGGCCTGACGGTCATGCGGGTTGCGGACCCGGCGAAGAAGGCGTCGCAGGATTGAAGAGAGAGGGTCGCCTTCGGGCGGCCCTTTCGTCGTTTTTTATGGGTGTGGACGTTCTCCAAATCACTTTGCCTAGCAATTTCCTGTTTTGATAGGTATATGAATGCCAAGCAAAACTTGGAAATGATAGGCATGACCCCACTCAGCAGCATCGCGATGAGCGCCTATACCGACCTGGTGCGTCTTCTGAAGGACGACGCCTTGTCCGGTGTCGAAGGCAAGCCCACGCTCAAGGAGCGTGGGGATAAGGCTTATTGGTATGCCGCTCGCCGTGTCGGGACGGAGATGCGGTTCATCTATATCGGCGAAGACAGCGACGAGACGCGCGCGCGCATCGACCGGATCGAAGAGCTGCGCGCAACGGCCAAGGATCGGCAGGCGGAACGGTCGCGGCTTGTCCGGCTCTTGCGTGCGGAAGGCATGACGCCCATCGACCGGGCGACCGGTTCCATCCTGTCGGCCATGGCCGCAGCCGGAACCTTCCGTTTGGGTGGCACCATCGTCGGAACCAATGCATTTCGCCTCTATGAAGGCGAGCTTGGTATCCGTCTGTCAATTGGCGGTATGGCCATTACTGGCGACATCGACATCGCGCAGTTCGAGAAGCTCAGCGTTGCGTTGCAGGATCAGGTCGACCCGGGTCTTGCCGAGACGTTCTCGGCGCTCAAATTCGATCCTCTGCCAGCTCTTGACCAAGGTCGGACATGGCGATGGGCCCAGGGTGGCAGCGGCCAGTTGGTCGAGTTCCTCACACCGGCGTTCGGAGATGAGACCATCCGTGATCTGCCAGCATTGGGCGTGAACGCCCAAGGATTGAACTATCTCAACTTCCTGATCGCTGAGCCGATCCACGCGGCGGCGATCTATCGATCCGGCGTTTTGGTCCAGGTCCCGCGCCCGGAGCGCTATGCAATCCACAAGCTGATCATTGCCGACCGGCGCCGCGATGGGGCAGGGAGCCTGAAATCCGCGAAGGACCGCGAGCAGGCGGCTTTCCTTATCGAAGCGATGGCCGAGGACCGGCCCGATGATCTGGCTCGGGCCTATGCCACCGCAATGGAGGTTGGGCCGCGCTGGCGGGAGCACATCGGCAACTCGCTGAAGCGAATGCCTGATACCAGCGGGTTGCTCGACAGCTTGGGCGCGTGATGGCCGTAACGGGGTCGCGCTTGGCGCGGCCCTTTCGTCATGTCTCATGGCGCGTGCGATCGGTCACACTTTTCAGCAACTCGCGGCGGCCAGCACCGTCATCCCTCTACCCAGCCCGTCAGAGTGCGGCCCATCCGCATCGGTACGGGTTGGGGATGGTGCGCACCTCACGCACATCGTCAGCATCGCAAGACACGAAGGCTCGAAACGTCGCACTTGAGGCCGAAGACTTGCGCGTCCCTCGGGTGGTGTTTCGGAACATCGCATCCACGCGGGCGGGCTCCGTCAGCACCCCGGCCAGGCTCGGCGGGACGCGGACGCGGATGGTGGTGGCTGCGTGATGGCAAGGGTCATCCGGATCACTCCTTTTTGCTCATAGATGTGGATCGCACGGGGTCGGCCCGTTCGTGCCCTCAGCTCACGCTTCGGCAAGTACAAATACGGCTTCCACGGCGGGGCCGCGGACCCTCCGCATTTGCGCTTGCGACCGGTCCTCTTGCCCCCGTGCCGGGTGATCCTCATCGCAATAAGGAGTAACCCAAATGACCAACCACTACGTCGCCACCGTTCCCGTCAAGTTCACCGATACCGATGGCCAGGAGCGCACCCGTTTTCAGCGCGTGGGCGCGATGTTCCGCAACACCCGCAACGGGGATGGATCGGAGTTCTTCAGCCTCAAGCTCGACTTCCCGGTCGCGGTCTCGGAGCTGGTGATGTTCCTACCGAGCGCGAAAGATCCCCAGGACTAAATCCTCTGACGAGGATGGCCGCCCCAGGACGATTTTGGGGCGGCCCGATCCCTGTTCCAGGGATGCTGGTCCTTGCGCGTTCAACGGACGCACTCCGCCCGGAATGACCAGGCCGCGACAGACCGGCCAGTCAGCCTCAAGGGGGCCATCCACAAAAACCTATCGGCCAGGGCCTCCCGGTTTTTGCGGCAGAGATTTGGGAACCCAAATCTGGCCCTCCTTGACCCTGCCTGTCCGCCCTGTCGGTGGGGTTTGCGCCCGCCCGCGGTTCCGTCCGAACACATGCGTGTTCGGCCAGAGCCTCGGGCGGGGCTGGCGGACCGGACCCCTAGGACAGGTGTCGCCCGGTGGTGAGGTCGGCAGAGCCGCGTCCCTGCGGGCCGCGGGGGAAGCGGACACCAAGGCTGCCTGAGCCTGAATGCGACGCAAGTATATAATTGACATATTGGTATATTATCGTAAGGTGGGGGCAGCCTTGGTGGAAGGTGGCAGGAAATAGGGGGTCTTTCTTCCGCATGTCCCGAACAAAACGCCTGACAGAGATCGAGAAAATGCAGATCGTTCACGAGGCCGCGGAGGGTGTGTCGACGTCTGAGCTTGCGGAGCGTTTTGGGGTTACGTCGCGGGCCGTGCGCTACGTCCTGAAAGCCGATGCCGAGCGTCAGACGGATGCCGCGATCCCGGTCTCGGCGGTCAGTGTGAAGGTCACCGCTGCGGAGCTTGCGGCGCTCGACGAGGTGCTGGCCGCCGCCGGGATCGAGAGCCGGGCCGAGGGGCTGCGGCGGCTCATTCAGGCGGCAGGCGGGGTGTTCGTTCCGGATGCGCAGATGGCAGCAGAGATGGCGCGCTACAGGGCCTCTCTGCACGAGGTCGGTAATGGGGTCGCGCAGATCGCCAAGCAGATGACTCAGGCCAATCGGCAGGGGCAGGGGGGCGGCTCGGAGTTCACCGAATTGCGGCTTGCGCAGATGCGCGGGCTGGCGCGGTTCATCCTGGATTCTGCTGACGAGATCGATCTGCTCCTGCGCCGTCGTCGCGACGCGATGCAGCTGGAGGCTACGGCCGCGCTGAGGGAGTTTGCCCATGCGGCTGAATGATGCCGTCCATACCGTCACTGGCGAGGTCTTCCGGGACGGCTGGAGCCGAATCCGAGGCTCGATGCAGGGGCTGCATGTCGCCAAGCAGAGCCAGCTTTCGCGCGCGGCAGCAGGGCATCGGCCAGCGGTCTTCAAGGCGATCCGGGGTGGGGGCACGCATACCAAATCGCAGCTGATGAACCAGCTCGATTACCTCACCACCAAGTCTACTCATATCGTGGACAGTAGCGGGTTCCTTGATGGCAAGGCGAAGCTCGAAGCGAAGGACATCAAGGACCTCACCGAGCGCTTTGCCAAGCGGTGGGATGCGGGCTTCAAGCCTAAGCTTGGGCAGACCACCCACATGCTCATGTCCTTCCCCATCGGCACGCGGGGCGAAGATGTGCGCGACATCGCGACGGATGTGGCCGAGCGGTTCTTCCAGACCGAAAAGGGGCACTTCGATTACATCATCGCAGTGCATGAAGACCGCGATCACCCCCATGCGCATCTGGTGCTGAACCGCCGGTCGCAGGAGGGCGAGTTCTTCTACCTGGGGCGCAACCATCGATTCAACTATGACGATTTCCGCCTCGCCATGGTCGAGGAGGCGGAGAAGTACGGCGTGCGGCTGGAAGCGACGCGCCGGGTGGATCGCGGGGTCGTGCATTACCCGGCCCGCACAAGCGAGGTCTATGCGGCGAAAGAAGAGGGCCGCGCACCCCGCGAGCGGGAACGCGTGGGGCAGGACCTGACCCGGACGCTGGCGGAAATCGCCAACACCAGAACCGTCTACCATTCGCTTGCTGCGGAGGCCTCGAGGGAGGCCCGCGAGGATATTGCCGCAGCACTCTTCCGCGCGGGCGAGGTGCTGGCGCATGGCGGGCAGGTGGACCGAACAGGAGATGTGTATATGGCCGAGGATCAAAGCTTCGAGGATCTGAGAAGCCTCTATGCGGAAAAGCTCGCGCGGGTGCAGGGCATGATCGCCGAGAAGTCTGACGCGGAACGTCCCGTGCTGGAAAAACGCCTCATCGAGATCCAGACGCAGGTCCAGCACATGCAGCCTCTCGGTTTGCGATCATCCACGCTGTCAGAGACCCCCTCGGAAGGCGGGATCTATTCCGAAGCCAATATCGACGCCAGCCAGCGCGAGCGTCTGTCAGAGCCCGATCTGAGATCGCGCATTGACGCGGCACTACGGGGCACCGGGATCAGCACATCGGAAGTGGTGGCCCGGATCGAGACGGGCGCCTCAAATGCAGCGCTCGAGCATCAATGGATCGCCAATGATCTCTCCAAAGTGGCTGAGGCGCGCGATCTGAACCTCGAACGGCGCGCCGATCTGGAACAGGCGCGCGACATTCTCAACGATGTGCATGTCGCGCTCGGCACGCTGCTGGAACGGGAGAACGTGCTGCGCCGGGATGGCGTCGTGGAAGCAGAAGCGGTCAGCGAGCGGTTCCATTATCACCGGGACGCGGTCCGGGCGATGGAAGGGACAATCCGTCAGGAAATGCGCGCAGACGGCCTGACAGCGCAGCAGATCGAGGACCGGGACTGGGAGGTTGTCTCAAGGGCGGAGCGCCGGATCGAGACCGAGCAGCGCGCATATCTCGAGGCACACCCGGACTTGCTCGCACGTCCCGGCGATGTGATCGACCGGTCTGAGCCCTACAGGGAGACCATCACCGATGCGGCCCGCGCCAGCGAGATCACCCGCGAGGTCGACCGCATCATGGAGGGACGCGACCTCCGCACGCCCGTTGCAGACGCTGTCACGGATGACTTGCGCGCGCGCTATCCGGACATGCCGTCCCACCTTGCCCGTGGCCTCGGCGCGACCTATGCGGCCGTCGTCGAGATAAGCGACACGGAGGTCATCAATCAGGTCCGCCGCGAAACCGAGATGCGCGATGGGCTCGGGTCTGGCACGCGCGACGCACTCCTCGCAGCCCGCGGTGAAACTGCGTCGCAGTCTGACCGTGCCGACCGCCTTGCAGACGAGATTGCGCGTGTTCTGGACCATGAGCGGGCCGGGGAATTGTCCGCGCCCTTCGAGACCGAGGCGGAGCGGGACGCCTTCCGTGGCGAGATCGCGCGGGTGCTGGACGTTCGCCAACTCGACCGGCTCACATCTGGCGATGCCGATGCGCTGGACAAGGTTCTCGAGGACCGCCTCGACCGGCTCTATGTCGCCAAGGTCTACCTGCAATCGGATGCAGCGACGGCCAACACGGAGGCCTTGCGCCAGGTGGTCGATGATCTTGCCGACACCGAATATGAAAAACACCGCACCACAGACGTGGATGGCGAGACCGAGCGGGGTCAGGTCCATTGAGCGCGCCCATGGGAAAAGCGCGGATCGCCACGGGGGTCTTTTTGGTAACGCTGGTGACCGGGGCCATGGGCTATACCATCGCCTCGGCGGTGCTGACCTACCAGGATCTCGGGTTCGGGGCCGAGATCGACTTTGCCTATATCGCGCAGAACTACATGGCGATCCTCGATCGCCGCCCGGAGGACGCGCAACTTATTCACTTGATCATCGGCAGCTTCGCCGCCGCCGGGCTGATGCTGAGCCTCGCCCTCTCGGGGTCCGCTCTGACACGGTTTGGCCAGACCCATTGGCAGACCGCGCGCGAGATGAAGGCCAATGGCTTCTTCGGGGCGCCGGGCACCGGGTTCATCCTCGGCAAGCTGGGGCCGCCGGGCTCCCGCGCCAACTACATCTGCTCCAAGGTCTTCCCGCATGCGCTGATCGTGGCCCCCACGGGCCGCGGCAAGACCACGGGCTTTGTCATTCCGAACCTGCTGACCTGGCAAGGCTCCGCCGTGACGCTCGATGTGAAGGGCGAGTGTTTCGAGGCCACGGCCCGGCACCGCGCAGCCCAAGGCGACAAGGTCTATCGCTTTGCCCCCACCGATTGGGAGGGCAAGCGCACGCATCGCTACAACCCGCTCCTGCGCATCTATGAGTTGAAAGATCCCGCGCGCCAGCAGATGGAATTGCAGCTCCTGGCGACGCTCTTCCTGCAAAGCGACAATGACCGGGTGCAGGGGCTGCTCAAGGGCGGGATCGATCTCTTTGTGGCAGCAGGGCTCTTGGCCTTCCAGCGCAAGCGTCCGACCTTGGGCGAGATCTACCGCATCGCCGCCTCGGGCGGGAACAAGCAGAAGGAGTATTTCGCGCGGGGCCATGAGGTGGACAACAGGGCCGCCAAGCTGATCTTCACGCGGCTGGCCTCGACCAACAACGATACGCTGACCTCTTACGTCTCGCTCCTGATGACATCGGGGCTCGATCAATGGCAGAACCCGGCCATCGATGAGGCGACAGCGGTGTCGGATTTTGATTTCCGAACGATCCGCAAGAAGCCCTTTTCGGTCTATCTCGTGGTCCAGCCGCTGATGGTGAAGCCCCTCGCACCCCTGATCCGGCTGTTCTTTTCCGATCTCCTCTCAGCCATGCAGGAAAAGGACCCCGGGCCGGATGAGCCCTGGCCCGTAATGATCATGCTCGACGAGTTCAATCGTCTCGGCAAGATGCCCATCGTGGTCGAGAGCATCGAGACCCTGCGGACCTATCGCGGGCATTTGGCCGTGGTCACGCAAACCATCCCCGCCCTCGATGAAATCTACGGCGAAAACACCCGCCGCGCGCTGCAGGGCAACGCCGGCGTGAAGCTCTACCTGACGCCCTCGGATGAGAAAACCGTCGAGGAGCTCAGCAAAGCAGTGGGCAAGACCACGAAGACCGTTGTCACGCGCTCCCAGTCCATCGGCAAGAACCCCTTCGAGGGCCGCAGCCAATCGACACGGACCGAAGAAAGCTCTCTCCTGCCCGAAGATGAGGCGCGCCGTCTGCCGCTCGATGAAATCGTCATGGTCATCGATGCCCAGATGCCGGTCCGTGCGAAGCGGATCCAGTACTTCGACGATCGGCTGTTCAAGGCGATCCACGCGGCGCAGACAGGGGAGTTGCCGTTTCCGAAGCCGGGAGGAGGGGGATCGCAAGGCACGCTGCCGCTGAGTGTGCGCGCCATGCCGATGACGCCGCCGTCGGATGGGCCAGGGGGAACAGAAGCCGATGTGGAGAGGGCGAGCCAGGCTGGCGATGGTCAACCGTCAGGCCAAGCCGACGCCGTTCCAAAAAAAACCGCGCCTGTCGTTCAAGCCGTCATCGCCGAGGAACAGCGCCAGATGGAGATGGATTTTGGCAGCGGCGTTGTGGATTCTGAAGCTGCGAGCGTAGCTGATGAGGCGCAGATGCGCTCCGCCGTCGATGGCTTGGACGAAATGGAAGCGATGCTGCAGGAGGGGAATGGTGGAAAATTGATAGCTCGATAAGGGCAGCAAACTTTCGCCCCCGAGTCAAGCAGGGGCCGCCAAAGGGCTTGAGGTTCGCAGGAGGTAAAGTCTCCGCCTAATCATTTTTTCGATAAGAACTGATCACAGAAAGACATACTTACATCAATGCAGAAATGAAAGGCCAGCGAATTGAATAATTCCAACGACGCAGAACAGCCGACGGCAGATCGTAAGACAAAGACCTGACGTGTTTTGCCAGACGGGCCGAAAATAGCTATGCCTAAGGGTCGCTGGAGGACCGTGTCGTGGCCTCCGGCCATGGTTGAAATCGAAAAGCCATGCCCCTTAATTCACGTATGAAGACCGAGTTTGAACCAAGATCACTGTTTGGATAGAGCCATGTTGATCAACAGGAAGCCTTTCGTCGCATTTGTTATCGGATTGATTGTTGCGGGGGCTGCGGCATTCATCTCTGCAGACCTTTGGCGCGAACCTGATGCGCAGATAGTGACGCCGAGAGGCGCCCTTGCGCCGCATGAAAACACCACCATCGCGCTATTCGAGACGGCGCGCGGGTCGGTGGTCTCTATCACGACCGAAGAGCGCGTCCTGGATCCCTGGTCACGACGGGCGATGGACGTACCACGGGGAACTGGATCGGGCTTCGTGTGGGACGATCAGGGCCATATCGTGACCAACAATCATGTGATCGCCGGTGCGTCCGGTGCGCGAGTCAGGCTGGCGGATGGCCGTGTTCTCGACGCAGCACTTGTCGGAACTGCCCCCCAGCACGACCTGGCCGTTCTCAGGATCGACACGGGGCTCGATGCACCTCGCCCACTAACCATCGGCGAGAGCGGGAGCTTGCAGGTCGGCCAGTCGGTTCTGGCCATCGGCAATCCCTTCGGTCTCGATTGGACGCTGACGACCGGCATCGTCTCGGCGCTCGACCGGGAGATCCCGACACGTGGCGGTGCAACAATCGAAGGCCTGATCCAGACCGATGCCGCAATCAACCCCGGCAATTCTGGTGGCCCGCTGATCGATAGTGCAGGGCGTCTGATCGGGGTGAACACGGCGATTTTCAGCCCATCGGGATCCAGTGCCGGGATCGGGTTCGCGGTGCCGGTAGATACGGTGAGCCGCGTTGTTCCCCAGCTGATCTCAACCGGCACGTATCGGCCCCCCGTGTTGGGCATCCGCCACAGTGACAGGATCAATCAGTTGGCCGCGCAACAGGGTCTCGAGGGAGTTCTTGTCCTTGGTGTGGAGCCCGGGTCACCCGCTGCTGTCGCTGGACTGCGCGCAGCCCGGCAAGCCCCCTCGGGCCACCTCGTACCGGGCGATGTTATCACGGCCATAGATGGGCGGGCTATCAGATCCTCGGAAGACATCAACGATGCACTTGACGCCTACGCGCCCGGCGACAGGGTGGCCATTTCCCTGCTGCGAGACGGGTCCGAGCTCGAAACCTCTGTTGTCCTTGCATCGCCGCAATCGGGCTGAGTTTGCCGCTCGCGCAATTATCAGCCTGCGCGCATTGGAATCCTGCTGAAAGTGCTTACGTCCTCTGAGGATAGAAGTCACACAGGAGTAGAACGCATGCAATGTCCCGTAGATGGTGAAACATTGGTGATTGCCGAGCGCAGCGGTGTCGAAATCGACTATTGCCCCAAGTGTCGCGGTGTCTGGCTGGATCGCGGTGAACTCGACAAGATCATCGAACGGGCGGGGCCTCCTTCTTCTGTGCCCGCCCAGGAATATCGGCAGGACACGCGGGGGACTGACTCGCACGCTGGACGCCCCTACAAGAAGAAGCGCGAATCCTTCCTTGGCGATCTGTTCGATTTCTAGGGCGTGAAGTGTTTCAATCGCGAGTTTCGAGAGTTGAAAAAGAACAAGAAGAACGTGGCGTTTAGCCCCGCGATTTCCGCACTCGTTCTGTTCCTTTCGGCATCTTCTGTCGCGGCTCAAGAGGCGAGCGACGCGTCGCAGCTGAGAATGCTCGGACAATGCCAGGCGTGCAGTTTCGAAGGGCTGGATCGCAGCGAAAGCAAGCTGACAGGGGTCGATCTGAAAGAGTCGACCCTGCGGGCAATAGATTTCGCCGGCGCGAACCTCAGCATCGCGCTATTTGATTTCGCCGTGATCGAGAACGTCTCGTTTGACGGTGCAAATCTAGGCGGCGCGAGCTTCAGAGGGGCGCGTCTGGTCAACGTGACTTTCGAAGGAGCGGATCTTACGGCCGCTGTCTTTGAAGACGCGATCCTCGAAGGCACCGACATAACGGCTGGACGTCTTTGCAACACACAGATGCCGAACGAGACCATCGACAATACCGAGTGCGATTGACCCAGCAGTCATGCGTAACCGCTCGATTGAGACCGCAGGTTATTTTTGGAGCATGGGTGCGATCAAGATTATCGCCATCCCGGTGAGGCAGAAGATTGCGCCGATGATATCCCATCGGGTCGGGATCTGGCCCTCTACGGCCCATAGCCACGCGATGGATGCAGCGATGTATATGCCGCCATAGGCCGCATATGCGCGGCCTGCGAAGTCAACCTCAACCTTCGTCAACAGGTAGGCGAACAAGACGAGGGATAGGGCACCGGGGATGAGCCAGAGAGCAGTGCGGTCAAGACGCAACCAGGCCCAGAATGCGAAACATCCTATGATCTCAGCGAGCGCGGCCAATACATATATGCCGATAGAGGAGAAGATGTTTATTACGGGCAATGTGCGCTCCAATTCCACGGCAACAGTTCATTCAGCCGGTTTATCTTGTGATCGTGGATACGGTCGAGGATGTCGGCGAGATAGGCCAGCGGGTCGAGACCGTTCAGCTTGGCGGTTTCAATGACGGTCATCGCACGTGCGAGGGTTTCCGCACCGGTATCTGCCCCTGCAAATAACCAATTCTTACGTCCAATTCCAATAGGTCGCAGGGCACGTTCAGCAGGGTTGTTGTCGATTGCCACACGTCCATCGGTCAGAAACAGGCTGAAGGCCTCCTGTCGACTGAGGCCGTAGCGGAAGGCTTTGGCCAGGTCGCTTTTACCCGGGATGCGCAGAAGCTGTTGTTCGGACCAAGCAAAGAAGGCCTCAACCTTTGGTCTGCTCAGATTTTGACGCGTCGCATAACGGACGTCAGCGGGCTGACCGGTGATGTCGCGCTCGATGTCGTAGAACTTACCGATCCGGTCGAGCGCCTCGCGGGCGATCTCGGACTTGGTCGACGCCCAAAAGTCGTGGAAGTCTCGGCGCAGGTGAGCCCAACAGGCCGCTTCGCGCAAACGCCGCGTGCCATCGGGGTCTGGCTCATAGAGCTTGGCATAACCCTTGTAGCCGTCAGCCTGAAGGATGCCGCGGGCGTTCGCCAGATGGCCGAGAACATGCTCTTCCTTCCAGTCTGGCGCGAAGCGATAGACTGCACCCGGTGGCGATGCCCCCGCCCAAGGCCGCTGGTCACGCACATAGGCCCAGATGCGGCCTTGTTTGACACCTTTGCCCAGTCCCTTGTCGCGCAAAGAGCGATCCAGCACCCGGATGGGTGTGTCGTCCGCATGCAGCAGATCGCTGACCATGATGTCCGCCTCGATCCGTGTGATCAGCGGCTGCAGCGTCTTCATGGCCCGTCCGCACCAGCCAACCAGCGTGCTTTCGGGGATATCCGCTCTCATGCGAGCGAAGATTTCGTGCTGGCGATACAAAGGCAAATGGTCGTCAAACTTCGAGATCAGCACATGTGCGAGCAGGCTCGGCCCTGCCATGCTGCCCGGGATCGGACGGCTGGGGGCCGGTTCCTGCACCATCCGCTCACAACGGCGGCAGGACTTCTTGATCCGGGCGATCTGGATCACCTTCATCTGGGCAGCAATCATGTCGAGGAGTTCGCTGACATCCTCACCCACCACGCGCAGATCGCCGCCACAGTCGGGGCAGCAAGCACCGGGGTCCAGTTCGCGGCGCTCGCGCGGGGTCTCATCCGAGACACGTGGTCGGCGGCGCAAAGCGGGTGCATCGGCAGCTTCCGGTGACGGTTCATTCTGCCCTTCGTTGATGGGCGCGTCATCTTCCTCGGCAACCGCGACCAGCAGGTCTTCGAGCGCCAACTCCAACTGATCGATCTCGCGCTCGATCTTTTCCGAGGACTTGCCGAAAGCCAGTTTCTGCAATTTGGCGATCCGCAGGCGAAGCGCCTGAACCAGCTGGTCATGAACGCGCAACGTAGCCGATATCTTGGCATTCTCCGCTTGCAAAGCCGCGATCATCGCCTTCAATTCCGCGGGATCATCGGGGAGGTTTTCGGCGTGTTTAGACATGCGCCTGACTACCAAAAGTCAGGTTAAAGCACCATATAAATAACACAAATCCCGGCGCAAGATCACCCCACCCGCGCGGGCGGAGCGCCCCAATCTGGACGCCGCCAATCGATCCCCTCCCAGAGCATCGCAAGCTGCGCTGATGTCATCCGAATAGCTCCATCCTTGGCGCTCGGCCAAGGGAAGCGGCCCCGTTCGAGCACCTTGTAATAGAGGCAAAAGCCCTGCCCATCCCAGAACAGGAGCTTAATCCGGTCACCCCGGCGGCCTCGAAACGCAAACACCGCACCACTTGTTGGCTTTTGCCGCAAGACATCCTGAGTCAGTGCCGCCAATCCTGCGATCCCCTTCCTCATATCCGTGACGCCGCAGGCCAGATACACACGAACACCAGTGCCAGGCCCAATCATGCAGCTTCCACCGCACGGATCAGGGCTGTCAGGGTGGCCGGGGCGATCGTGCTTTCAAAATGCAAACTGCGCTCGCCACGCAGACGCACTTCAACCGCAATAGGTGGCGGTGCCTCAGCGACCGGAGTCTGCGCCACAGGCATTCCGGTCGACACCGGCAAATCCAACGGAAAGAACAGCGCCCCCGTATCCGGAGACCACAGGCCCTTTCTCTTGAGGACATGCCGCCATGCGTAAATCTGCTGCCGGGTCACCTCATGGCGCTGTGCCACCTGCGTCACCGTCGCCCCATCAATCCCAACCGATGCGACAATCTCCAGCTTGTCATCGTCGCGCCAAAAGCGCCGCCGCTCTACCCCGAGAATTTCTCCACGCATCGCAGACCCCGTATAATCCACGTCGTTAACGACGTCTTTATTGACGTGTCTTAGATCATTGCCCCTTGATCAGGCAGGCGGTGCCAATGGCGTGGTTACAGTCATGCTGCACGTTTGAAACTGTTAACGCACTCCCGAGAATAGGCGCCGAGCGCTGCGAGCGTTGATCCACCAGCTCCTAGCGCAAAGGTGATGCTGTTCAACTGGAACGCAGGGCCCCGTTTCTTTTGGACTTTGAGCGTGCACCAATCGCGGTCTGGTAAACCCGCGCGATGTCAGTCGAGAACCGTTCGACGGAGTGTTGCCGGGCCTCTTCCAATGCAGCCCGCGCCATCGCATGGCGCTCGGAGCGGTTCACGAGAAGCGCATGAACGACATCGGTCCAAACCTCGATATTCTCTTCGGTCAACACCCCGGTCCTTCGGTTCTGGACGAAGGCGTCCACGCCACTGGCATTCACGGCAACAACGGGCAATCCCGCCGCCATGGCCTCCAAGATGACCATGCCCTGGGTCTCTGATGTAGACGCAAAGACGAAGAGATCGCTTAGACCGAGATAGTCCGGGATATCATGCTCCGGGACAGACCCAACCAGGCTCACCTCCGAGGTCAGATCTTTGTCCCGGATGGTCCGGGTCAGATGCGCCCGCTCCTCGCCATCCCCAATCACAAGAAGACGAAAGGGGGGCGCGTGGCGGTCCTTGAGTTCCCGCATCGCCGCGATCAGGAAGTCGAGGTTCTTTTCCTTCGAAAGCCGCGACACGGTGACCAATATTTTCCGACCGTCCGGGTTGTGTCGGGACCGGAGCGCAGCAAGTTGGCAAGGTTCCTGTGGCAGGAATCGCTCGATCTCTACTCCTGTCGGGTGAACATGCACGGGCCGGTCCACCCCGATCAGCCGCACATAATCCCGCGTCACCGGCGTCGGAACGATGATCTCGTCACAGCTGTTCGCGAAGCGCCGCACGAGCCAGTGCGCGATCACGTTGCGAAAGAGGACACCAGGCAGGGGGATCGTATGCCCATACTGTTCCAGTCTCGTGTGGTAGGTGAAGATCGCCGGGACGTTCAGCCGACGCGCCATGCGATGCCCCAGAGAGCCGAGCCAGAATGGATGATGAAGATGGATCACGTCCGGCCCGAACTGCCGGACCACCTGCCACGTCCTAGGATGCAGCGGATTGGCAACACGGATAAGACCGCCTGCTTCAATCAGTGCCGGAACGCGCAACACTCCGGTCTCTTCGACGTGCTGGTCGTAGGCGGGAGCGACCACCAGCACCTCGTGTCCGAGCTTCTCCAAACCTTTTCTCAGGCGATCTACAGAGATCGCGACACCGCCGATGAAGGGCAGATAGGTATTGGTGAACATCACCACCTTGAGCGGGCGGCCAAGGTCGAGGGCGACATGGCTATCGTAATCGGGATAGTAGTGCCGTTCCCGGAACAGGCGGTTGTAGAGATACATACCGACGATGACGAAAGCCGAAAAGATGAGTAGGAAATTCAGCCAGCCGACGTAGAAGAGCGAGTACACGAAGAACCAGAGTCCCTCGAGCTGTCGCATGAGGGGGGTGGGCGCGGTATCGACCCGCATCATCTCAACACTGATGTTGCCCTCGCTGATCGACACTTCGAGGTAGTGGTAAAAGCTCGCATCGTCGTTGAGAACAAATCCGCCAGCTCCTCCGGTGACGACATGTCGGACCCCGCCAACGGTTTGATCGGAGAATGTCGCAGCCCCCGCCGAGACCACCATGTCGACGCCGAGCTCCGATAGCAGGGCAAGGAGCCGGTCACGGTTCGTACTTTCCGACCAGGCACCAACATCCGGTTCGAAAAGCGTCTCCTGCGCAGGGGGGACGAGAGGATGACCGACGAAGACCAGCACCGGTGTAGGGCTATCCGCCTGCAGGATGTCGCGGAGCCATCGCTCTTGCCAGTCTGTCGGCGTGCGCCCGGTGGCATCGAGAAACACGAGCCGTGCCTGCGGCAGGGCAAAGGAATAGAAGTGTGGCCCGAACCGCTGATAAAACCGAGCGCTTCCGAACTCCTCGTACTCGTTCTCCCCGAATGTCAGAAGATAAGGAATATCGAGATGCGACAGAGTCCCCAGGAGCGCCCGGTATTTGTCCTCACCGCCCCCGCTCACGAGATTGCCGGCCGAGACGACGAAATCCAGACCGGACGAGTTGACCCGAGGGATGATCTGCCGCTCAAGGACACCGATCGAGTTGTTGCCTTCTCCCACCACTGCAAACCTGAGCGGACGATCCGCCGCGACCTCCGCCTCGATCGCTTCAATCTGCCCGACAAGAAGAGCGCTGGCGTCCGGCGCCGATGCGTAGAGATAGACGCGGTATCCCGCGATTGTCAGTACGATTGCAAGGTTTGCATAGAAGAAGAGAGAGAGTAGGGCACGGTTCATCCTGGCTGCGCTTTCCGCCGAAGGACGAGGATCGAGACGATCGTTCCGATCGCCATGCCGAGATAAATGGTCAGGAACCGCCACGCGAAGATGACAAGCAGAAGATCATCGGGGGCCATGCGGCCTGCCATGAACCCGGCGAAGGCCAATTCCGCAAATCCAGCACCGCCCGGGGTCGGTGCGAAATACATCAGGAACGTCACCACCGACAACGTCCCGATGACCGTCAACCAATCCACGTCATAATCGAGAAGTTCCAACAAGAGCGCCGGAAAAGCGAAAAGCGTCAGTAGAAACACGAGCGTGCAAGCTACCGCCGCCAGGGCATAAAGACGCGATCCCCGGACGAAGCGTGCAAAACTTGCCGAGAATTCCGCCGTCTCGCGTTGCACCGCATTGGTCCAGCGGTCCCGTCTATCTGTGCCCAGGATACCCATGCGAGACGCAAGCGCGAGAAGTCGGCCGAGTAGGGTTGCGATCCAGTGTGGGCGGCGCAGGACAATCAGGAAGCCAACGAGATAGAGCACGATGAACCCTGACAGCGACTGCAGGGTGATCCTTGCAAATCCGTTCGGCGAAGATCCCGGGTGCAAAAATTGAAAGAGCGGGGCGACAAGGAAGATCGCCAGCATTGCGAGAATGGTCCGGATCGTCGTCGCCGCGGCCGAACTGCCGACGGGCACGCCATGCCGTTGCAGATACCAGACCTGCGCGAAACCACCGCCCGTCGCAAGGGGTGTCACATTCGAGAAAAGGATGTTGATGAACACAAGGGGGAAGATCTCACGAATTTTCACCCCGGCTCCGATCGTGCGCAGGACGAAGTAGAGCCTCAGCCCGTCAGACATAAAGTAGACCACCAGAAAACCGAGGATCAGGGCCAAAGCCTGCGGTTGGACCAACCTTGCGTCGAAACTTGGAAGTTCGCCTCCGAACATCGATGAGACCAAGACAAAGCCGGTCGCTGTCAGGCCGATGAACAAGGTCGCCGAAGCGAGCCAGGCCGATGGCTTGCCCCAGAGGGTCGCCTGGCCATTCTGGCGCTGTTGTTTCTCTTCCTGCACTGGATGCCCCTCGCATAGTGTTTCGGCAGATATCCCCGCTGGGAGCACAAAACAACAACGCGCCCTTGTAATTCTCCGATCTGACAGCTTATTGGCAATCAGAAACGGGGTGCGCGCGACACCTAAGCAGTCGCCGGACCGAGGGGAGGCGTAGCGCATGATTACAGCATATGTGCATGAGGGCGGCAGGCTCGTCCGGCACGAGGGGCTCACGAAACCCGACGTGACCGCTGTCTGGATAGATCTTCTCAGCCCAGTAGGCGATGAGGAAGCCCAGATCGAGTCGCTGCTCGGCATCGACGTGCCGACCAAAGAGGAGATGGAGGAGATCGAGGTTTCCTCGCGTCTCTACACCGAGGGCGGCGCGTCCTTCATGACGGCGATCTTGCCGGCCAATGCCGATGGCGACGACGTCGACATGCAACCCGTCACGTTTGTTCTCACACCCACCCATCTGATCACCGTGCGCTACCACGAGCCGCAAGCTTTCCGGACCTTCAGACCATCATCGAGTCGATCGGCCGCAAGGGAGACCTGACTTCCAACGTCCGCGACAGCCTCGTGACCCTGGAACGGCTGGCCGGGTATCTCGGGCAGGCGACGCTGCAGCAGAAAAGCGGCAAGGACACGCACGAACGGATCAAGACGCTGTCGCGCGACATCCGTTCGCTCTCCGACCATTCCGGGTTCATGTCGCAGAAGGTCACCTTCCTGCTCGACGCCACGCTCGGCATGATCAACATCGAGCAGAACGCGATCATCAAGATCTTCTCGGTGGCGGCCGTCGTCTTCCTGCCGCCGACCCTGATCGCCTCGATCTACGGCATGAACTTCGAGCACATGCCCGAGTTGGAATGGCTGGTCGGTTATCCCTTCGCCATCGGCCTGATGATTCTGTCAGCGGTGCTGCCCTATCTGTTCTTCAAGCGGAAAGGCTGGCTGTGAGCGGACGGAAGGCGGAAGGCCAACAATTCAGGTCCGTAAGCGGACCTACGCAGACCTCGTGGGTCGAGACCGCCAAAATCGCGGCTGAAGAGTGTGACGGGTCTGATTAATGTCAGACTTTCAGGGCGGCACGCCACTTCTTCACCTCATCGTGCTCGCGGTCGTGCAGGGCATCACGGAGTTCCTGCCGATCAGTTCCTCGGCGCATCTGATCCTCGTGCCGGTCTTCACCGGCTGGGCGGATCAGGGGCTTTCGCTGGACGTGGCCATGCACATCGGCACGCTGGTTGCGGTGGTTCTCTATTTCCGGCGCGACGTGGCGATGCTGCTGACAGGCGCGGTAGACGTTGCCCGCCGCCGGTCCACGCCCGCAGCCCGGCTTACCCTTCAGATCATCGCGGCGACACTGCCGGTCGTCGTGGCAGGGTTTCTACTCAAGGACCGGATCGAAAGCGACTGGCGCAGCCCCGTCCTGATCATGGTCACGACGGCGGCGTTCGGTGTGCTGCTGTGGACCGCCGACCGTCGCGCTGACCGCGCCGAGGGCACCATCGACGGGTTGACCTGGCGCGACGTGGCTCTGATCGGGGCGGCACAGGCGCTGGCGCTGGTGCCTGGCGTCAGCCGTTCCGGCATCACGATGACGGTCGCCCTGCTGTTGGGGCAGCGCCGTCCCGAGGCGGCGCGCTTCTCGTTGCTCCTGTCAATCCCGACCACCGCGGCGGCAGGGTTTCTCGGGGCGATGGACCTTGTCGGCACGCAGGACGCCGCGCTGCGGACGGACGCGCTGATCGCCGGTGGACTTGCCTTCCTGAGCGCGCTCGCAGCGATCGCCGGACTGATGGCCTGGCTCCGCAGGGCAAGCTTCACGCCCTTCGTCATCTATCGCCTCGTGCTGGCGGGGGTATTGGCTGCCATGCTGGCACTCGGCTGGCTACCGGCCGCTTGATCTTCCCGTCAGGTTGGCACCCGACTTCCGGCGTGGAGCTCGTCCCAAAGTCAGTTGATCATCGCATCAGCGCCGATGCCAAGCGATATCAGGATCGTCGCCGTCAACAGGACAGACGCAGCGCCGAAGGCGAGACCGAAGGTCGCGACCAGCCCGTCGCGCTCGACCAGACCAACGCCGAAGATGAAGAGCGAGATCGCCGGAAACCAGCCGCTCAGGGGCACCGGCAGGAAAAGCGCGAAGGCGATGATGAACAGGAACAGACCCAGCGGGCGTTCGTGTCGGGGCGCGAAAAGAGCGGCGTGGCGCGGGGTCAGGATGCGTTCGAGGCGTCGGGTCACCGGCCTGAGGCGCAAGACCGTGCGTCGCAACTTGTCCGGATCAAGCCGCAGACGCGCGAGGGGTCCGGGAAGCCTCACATGCGGATGGCCCAACATCATCTGGCCTGTGGTCACAAGAAGCGGGAGGGCGGTGATCAAGGATGATCCGGGCGGGAGGGGAAGCAGCGTCAGCAGCGAGAACACCACGATCGCCCACCCGAAGGATGCCTCGCCGAGCGCGGACAGCAGGTTTCCAAGGGTCAATGTTCCGGCCCTGTGCTGGTTTCGGGATGTTCGCAGGATGGGCAACGACAACGAGGGTCTTCGTCTCTGTCCATCCCCTCGTTGCATCCGTTCCCCGTTCACAGCGTGTAGGGGATATCGGATGGAAGACCGATTATTACAATCGCAAGTCCCGGAAATCGGTTGAATTTTCCAAAACCGAGGCAGAATTTAGGGCCTGCGGTTCCTTTTTTGCCTGAGCCACACTAGATCGTGAATACGCGCGAGCGTTCACTGCAGAAACTTTCGGAAAAGAATAAAAATGCTTCATGATCTCCTTCTCGTGGCCGCGGGCCTTGTTCTTCTGTTTGTTGGCGGCGAAGGGCTCGTGCGCGGCTCGGTTGCGATCGCCGAGCGCCTCGGCATCTCGAAGCTTCTGATCGGTCTTGTCATTGTTGGCTTCGGGACATCGACGCCAGAGCTGCTCGTCTCGTTGAACGCAGCGCTCGACGGCACGCCGGAGATCGCACTTGGAAACGTCATTGGCTCCAACATCGCCAATGTCCTGCTAATCGTCGGCGTGGCGGCTGTCATCGCGCCGATAGTCAGCTGGGATCGGACAGCAGTGCGCGAGGCGCTGGTGGCAACCCTCGTCTCGCTGGCGGCGTTCGCGCTGGTTCAGGGCGAAGTGATCACCCGTATCGAGGGCATCGCGATGCTCGTCGTTCTCGCGGGTTATCTGTTCTCCAGTTACTGGCTGGAGAAACGGGACCGCGAAGCCAGGACGTTCCAGCACGAGGCCGAGGAATTCGAGGACATTCCGCTGACGCGGCCTTGGCTTGCGCCCGTTCTGGCCCTGGGCGGTATCGCGGCGCTGGTCTTCGGCGCGGACATGCTGGTCGAGGGGGCGGTGAACATCGCGCGCGACTTCGGCGTGCCCGATGCCGTGATCGGCCTGTCTCTGGTAGCCATCGGCACCTCGTTGCCCGAGCTTGCCACAGCCATCGTCGCCGCGATCCGGCGGCATTCAGACGTGGTGCTGGGCAACGTCATCGGCTCGAACATCTTCAACATCCTCGCGATTCTCGGCGTGACGGTGGTGATCCAGCCCATCGAGGTCAGCGCGCGGTTCCGCGAGATCGACACGCCGGTGATGCTGGGCGCGGCCTTGCTGCTGCTTGCGCTGTTGTTTGCGGCAAAGTCGATCGGCAGGCTATGGGGCGGTCTGATGCTGGCCGCCTACGCCAGCTACATGGTGTTCCTGTTCTTGACTGGCATGGCGACATAACGTTCCGATGAGTCGGACACACCTGCTAAGTCGCGAAACCAGCAACCACCAGCCCGAATATCAAAAGCGAAAGGCCGCCGAAATAAATCACAGCGGCCTGTTTGAGAGTCAGGCCGGCGGTCGTTTTTAGGTCGTTCAAAGAATGGCTGTCCGCGCGCGACCTCGAGGTTTCAATTTTCAGAGTCTTTGGCATTCTGCCCGATCAGCTCTTCAAACTATACCGTACCTATATTTGTCGCCCACGGCTGTTTCTATAGTTCGAGCGTGCGGTGCTCGGTACGATGACCGCCCCTGGCTGCTGCCAGGGGCGGTCTGGATTCAAGCAAGAAGTTGATTGGCCAACGTGTCAGCCCGAGAGCGTTGTGACCGCTTCCGCCTCGATGTCTTCGTCACCGTACAAGTCGAACGTGTCGAACTCACCGGAGACCACGACACGCTCGCCGACCTCGATCTGCTCGGCACCCTCGCTATCCAGCGGGTTGTAGGCCATCTGGTCCGCGTCGATCACATATTCGCCGACCCCAGTGTCGAGGGTGAAAGTCTCACCGTCAACCGATGCAACCTCACCGGTCAGCGAAATCCAGTCGCCGCCATCCCAGTAGTCATTGGCGGCATAGCTGTAATAGCCGTCTTCCTCATCGGCGGAGCTGGCGTAGAAAAATTCGTTGAGGTTGTCGACGTAGACAGAACTCGCCTCGAGCGTCTTGTTGTCGACGAAATCAGTGTCGATCATGCCGGAGACCGTCACCTGATCCCCCGCAATGAGCAGGTTCTCGTCATAGCTGTCGAAGTCGTCCATTTCGATGGTCAGCTCGTTTGCGCCATAGTCCAGCGTGAAGCGATCGGCCGATATGGACGCGACGCTGCCCGTCAGACTGATCCATTCGCCGTTGTTCGCGGTGGCGACCTCGGACCCCTGCGCGACAGCGGCAGAACCGAATGCGGTGGCAATTGCGGTGGTGATCGTAAGGATATGCAGATGTTTCATCTTGCTTCTCCTTTCGTCTCGTATGTTTTTCGCCCGCCAGTTCGACGAGCTAAGGCTTGCAAGGGAAAACGCATTCTTGCCGGGGCCCGCGCCCCGCTGTTTGCCCTCAGCCACGATAGACCTGTGAATCCCGGAAACAGGTTTCAACCCCGTCTTGCTACGATCGCCGTCTTCTCTGCGCGAGCAGGGTACACCGAGAAATTCGCAAAAATCATGTTAGGGTCACAACATGCGCAACAGCGCTGTCGCGACATCCGCCAAGTCGGCGAGCCGAGCCAGAAGGTGTTCCGGTGCGAGTTCTGACGGGAATGCAACGCTCGAAATCTGCATCACGCAATGCTGGTCTGCCGAAACATTGGTGAACGTTCCCCTTTGCAGAATTGCTCTATTGAGGAGACTGAATTAGCTGGTGATGATGCGTACACAACTAGCCCCCACCGTCGGACCCATCCTGTTTCTGGACGATATCGAAGATGGGCAGCTTCGCTTGTCAGCGCTTTTCATCGTCGCACAGGGCGAGAGTGTGCCACCGGTCGATGCGCCGGGTGGCCCAGCTACCCCTATATCGCTGGCACACTACGACCGCGCGACCGTCTGGCGAGCGCGGTTCACGCTGCCGGCCGACCGCCCGTCGGAATACCGCTGGAACGGCACGACCTACGCGGTCGCGGGCGACCTGACCGGCGATCTGCGTCTGGCGTATGTGTCCTGCAACGGCGAGGAAGTGGGGGACATGGACCGCGAAGGGTCCGAGCGGAATGCCATGTGGGAAAGACTTAGGAGCGAACACCAACGTCGGCCCTTCGCGCTGATGCTGCACGGCGGCGATCAGGTCTATGCCGATGAGGTGACCGAGGGGCACGAGCTCAGCCATGACTGGCCGGAGCGTATCCCGCACGATCCGTCGCGCGCAGCGCTGGACGATCTGCGCCATTACCTGCGCGAAAGGTTCCTGGAACGCTATGCCGCCCTTTACGCCGCGCCACAGTTCGCCTGGCTTTGCGCCCGTGTGCCGTCACTCATGCAATGGGACGATCACGACATCTGCGACGGTTGGGGCTCGCTCCGACGGTCCCGCACCTATTCCCCGGTGGGGCAGACGCTCTTCGCTGTCGCACGCGAAAGCTTTCTGGTGTTTCAGCAGGCGACAACTGATGACGATCTGCCGACGCGCTTCGCCGATCCCGAAGGACAGCATCTGGGTTGGGCAGTCCATGGTCCTGGCCTCCGAATCCTTGCCCCCGACCTCCGCTCCGAGCGCACACGCCGCCAGATCATGGGCCCAGGCGGCTGGGCAATGATGGAGGCGGAGGCGCAGCACGAGGTCGAGGGCCACACCCTGCTGATGTCGAGCGTGCCACTCCTCGGCCCTCGCCTGTCGCTCTTGGAAGCGCTCATGGTGGTGATTCCGCGGATGCAGAAATACGAGGACGACTTGCGCGACCAATGGCAGAGCCGTGCTCATCGCGACGAATGGCGCCGGATGCTTCAACTGGTCCGCAACCTTGCGCGGCGGGACGGCCACGACATCACGGCGGTCTCGGGCGAAATCCACCTGGCGACACGCGCGGTCATGGACCTCGGCGGCGGCCTGCACCTGAACCAGCTTGTTGCCTCCGGAATCGCCCATCGCGCGCCGCCCAAGGGCTGGGCACGATTTTTGGGAGCCTTATCGTGGTTGGGCGAAGACCCGTTGCCCGAGCACCCGATCCGCGTGGAGCGCCTTCCCGGGCAGCCCGGCAGATACATCGCCGAGCGGAATTATCTGGTTCTCGATCGGACTGCCGGGAACTGGACAGCCCTGTGGGATCTGGAAGCGAGCGGCATGACGGAGGCGCTGCACCTGTAGTAACCTACTGAATTCGAATTGTTATTCTTGCCTTTGACCGAACTCAGCCGGGCTAGCGGACCCGGAGAACGTTGGAGCTCAGTCCCGTTCCCTTCAGCATCTACTGGAGAACGAATGCTGGCTCTGGAATGGAGGAACGGTCAGACAGTCCTACGAAATCAGGGCTGCAACCAGTGAGGATGCGCAAATCGTGTGCAATTCGAACTGAAAGATCGCAAAGCGTAATGAACCAAACCTTGGCGCAAGAGCAGCGAAATAGTTGTTTCTCCCCCGTTGCGGCCATCAGACCAGTCACCGCCGCCCAAGCCGCCCTAGTCTCGCCAGCTGCGCCAGCATCTGCGACCCTGTCCCTGGCGACCCTGTGCCGCCTGCGGAACCCGTCTGCCCCATGCCTTGCCTTACTGGCATCTGCTGTACCCCGAAGAACTGTCGCGCCCTAAGGGCGGCAAATTCCGCACCACTTGCGCCACCGATTAAGTAGCGGTTGTAGGCTTGCTGGCTGCCCATGGCGGCGCGGGCGAAGCTGTAGCCGCCGCCGAGACCTCCGGAGAGTGCGGGCATCATGATGTTGCCGGAGATCGCGCGCACGATGAAGGGTGTAGCGATGATGAAGCCCTTGGCCATGAGGACCATCATGAAGAAGGGGATGAGCGCGCCGATGTTGGAAGCCCCTTCCGGGTCGCCAAGCTCGCCTATCAGAGCGGAGGAAACGCCGGTAATCGTCGCGAATACGCCGGCCACGACGATGGGGTAGAGCGCGAAGGAAACCAGTGCCGACAGCCAGCGTGCGAAGTAATCTTTAGTCACCTCGAAGAGGGTGAGGAAGATCATCACCGGCGCGATCCCGATTAGAAGTGCGATCATCAGGCGGGATGCCACGAGGATGAAGGCGGCCAGCCCGCCGAGTATCGAGAGCAAGAGCACCCCGACAATGTCGAGCATGGCGCCGGCCATCCAGTTCAGCTCTGAACCTGCGGCGTTCAGATAGTCCCCTAGTTCCGCGATCAATCGGTCGAATTCTTCTGCAAAGGTGCCAGAAGGGCCAGGAGTTCCACCACCGACCGAAGCCACGAGCGCCCCCGCAATGCTGTCGATCCCGGCCAGGATGGCGGAGGAGAGGGCGTTGAACTGCACCCAGTTGGTTGCAAATATCCCGATGAGCCCGATCTTGACCGCGAGCCAAAAGGCCGTGCGGCCGTCCATCGCCTTGTACTGGTAGATCATGTTCAGGAAGACGAGGATCACCACGAGCGTTGTTCCCAGTACCAGAAGTGTGCCCACCGTTGCCGCAACCGATCCGAACTGGGTTTCGGCGGCGGTGTCGAGATAGCCCTGGGAGGTTTCAACGAAGTAGGTGACGACGCTCATCGGGGGTCAGCCTCACCAGTTGTCCGCGGCTTCACAGATGGCTTTGGCGGCAGGGCGGGCGGCGTTGGCACGGCGGTTGTAGCCGTCAGAGGCTTGCAGCATTTCCCATCGTTCGGCGCTTTCGTGGTATTCACTGAAGATAGCCTCGGCCTCATTCCATGAGGGGAAGCGGGTTTCGCATGCGCATTCACCTGTCTCAACGATGCGTTCAAGGTTCTCCGCGCGGTAGATGTCCTGCACCAGAACGCGCTGATAGGCTTGGCGCAATGGTATGTTTTGCATCCATTCGGGCTCCGAAGGTCTGTTTGGGCAAACATCAAAACTGCGCTCAAGGCTCGGGACCAAGTTGCGCTCGGCTGAGGAGGGTGACCCCGCCAGCAACAAAGCCAGAGTGACGATAGTGATATCGGTCCCGCAACGTATCATCAGACCGTGCCACCAGCTGTCGTTTCCCGCTTCAGGAAGACCGTGTGTCCCACATTCGCGAATTCCGAGGAGCTGATCGACACGACCTCCCAGCCTTCTGCACCTTTGGCATTCAGGCTGGCCTGCATGTCAGCGAGGCTGGTCTTACGGGTCATGGGGAAACTGAGGATTTCATACTCAAAGGTCTTCATTGGGAAGCTCCGATCTGGTCTGCGCCGGGGAGGTAGAATTCGGTGATGCCGCGCCTGCCGTCATGACGCCCGGCCTGGATGATCACGTCGATGGAGTTCTCGATGTACTGGATCATGTCAGCATAGGTCATGGGGATCTCGGTCTTGAGTGCGGCGATGGCCAGACGCTGCACGGCAAGTTGCGGGGTTTCTGCGTGCAGCGTGGTCATTGAGCCGCCATGGCCAGT
>NZ_FRBR01000021.1 GCF_900142665.1 Roseovarius pacificus | reverse complement strand
TTGATCGTGTTCCGCGATAATTCCGTTGCCCGCGCAACAGACCGGCGGCTGCGTTCCTCAACCAATACCCATCGTCGGATCTTCGACAGGCTTTCCATCAGTAACACCTGCTCTTTCCTCCGCACTTTTGCGCGGATGTTAGCGAAAACAGGTGGGTCAATTTTACTCGCTCATAACCCTCCCAAGTGGGCCAATTTTGCACGCCGGTTCACATTGGGTGCATCATCTTCGTCGCCAGGGTGTGCCCAAGGGCGCATGACCCCGGGAAATGAGTGATCTCCACGTCACACGCACCCTTTGTCCTGCCGTGCTCAGATCACGGGTCGTGCCAGTGGCACCGACAGAACCAGCGCCACCAGTTCCGCCTGCCTTTGCACACCGGTCTTGGCGAAGATGTTTCGCAGATGAAATGCGACGGTCGTGCCGGAGATCGCCAACCGGTCCGCAATCTGGTTGCGGCGCAATCCTTCGGCTAGCAAACAAGCGACTTGGGCTTCCATCGGGGTCAGGTCGAACAGCTGGCCAAGGGTCGCATTATCCAGAGGAGGCTGGCCATCCGCGCCGCTCAGGATCAGCATGGCGACTGCCTCGTCATGGTGCGCGCGCGCCGGCAGCGACATCCCGACAATCATGAGATGACACCCGGCATCCAGGCGCAAGCCCGTTGGCGCCATTCCTTCATCGGAAATCAACGCGGCGATCAGTGCGGACAGTTTCCGGCCATCCTCGCCGCTGGTGGTGATGCGCCCGCTCAGCAAGATGCCGGCCTCGCCGGACAGGCGCCGAGCGAGAGGATTGGCATGGACTACGCCGCCATTGGCGTCGAGCAGCACCACTCCGATGGCCAGACGATCCAGTGCGGTCAGGCCGGACCGGTCTCCGGGCATTGCGCGCAACCGCTGCATCCGGTTCAGACGCGATTCAACGGTTGCACGCAGCAGGTCGTAATCAATGGGTTTGGTCAGATAGTCGTCGGCCCCGGCGATGCGCCCTTCGATGACCTGCTGGCGTGAGGACAGGGCGGTCAGGAAGATGAAGGGCACGTCGTCGAGATCAGGCCGGCTCTGACGCAAATGGGACATGAAGCCTCTTCCGTCCATGCCGGGCATCAGGATATCGCACAGGATCAGATCGGGGCGCCGGCTTTCCAGAAAGGTCAATGCCTCGCGCGCATCTGCGACAGCGGTCACGGCATAGCCGGCCTCGTGCAGTTCGAACGCGATGTCGTCGCGCAGCGACGGTTCATCCTCGACACACAGGATCAGTGGTGCGGTCATGCAGAGGCCTCCCTCGGCAAGTAAAGCGCAGCTGTCAGGCCTCCTCCGGCGCGTGGCGTCAGACTCACCTCGCCCCCCTGCATCCGGGCGAGATGGCGTGCAAGTGTCAGCCCCAGCCCGGAACCGGGCAGGGTTTCGTGCCCACTGCCACGGCGGAACCTGTCAAAGGCACGCGCGATCTCTTCAGGCGACATGCCCCTCCCCCGGTCCTTGACCCGACAGACGATGTGAGTCCGTGTTTGCGAAACCCCGACATCGACGCGGCTATCTGGCGGGGAATACAAAAGCGCATTGCAGAGCAGGTTGGACAGGATTTCGCCAGTCAGCGCCGGATCGCAGAGCGCGACCATCGGCGCCGCCTGGGCCTGCTGCCGGATGCGGGAGGGGTCGCGATCCTGCGCCGTTACCACCAGGTCGTCAATGACCGAGGTCACCAGATCACGCAGGTCATGAGCACTCAGGTGGGGAAGAACCGCATCACGTTCCAGCCGTGACATCATCAGCGCAGTATCCGTCAGCTTCACAAGCCGGGCAACCGCCTCGCGCGAGACGGCCGCCTTTTCCGAGATCAGTTCTGGCGGAACCGGGTCGGTGCCGCGCCGCGTCAGGCGGTGCATGGCGCTGTCGATCACAGCCAGCGGCGTGCGGAGTTGATGGGCAATCAGATCGGCGAACCGACGGTGGTTCTCGGAGGTTTCGCGTTCGCGTTCCAGATCGCCGGCCAGCTTTTCAGCCCGCAGGCGATCCAGCCGCCCCTTCATCAATCGCCTCTCGCGATCTATCAGGATTGTCGCCAGTCCCATCCCTGCTACCGCAGCCCCCAGGATCGATGCCAGCGCAAGCCGGTGCAGATGCCCCAGACGGTCCAGCCGCGCAGCCTGAATCTGCCATTCGTGGGACATCACCAGACTGGCCTTGCCCCGCAGGGCCGCGACCAGCGCCGTAACATATGCCCGCAGTGCGACCGGATCGGCCCCTTGCGCGGGGTCAAGCGCCAGAAGCCCGCTGCGCCAGCCTGCAAGCGTTTCGGAAATCCCCGCATCTTCGAGAAAGCGGCGTTGCGGCCCGCCTTCCAGCAGCGTCAGCCGGGAAAGCAGCACGTCAAAGCGAGTCTGAACCTGTTGCGGTGCAGCCTCGTCCGAAAGCGCCAGCGCAAGGTTCAATGCCTCGATCTGCGTCTGGCCAAAAACCCAGATCATGTTTTCGGTGGCGTCGATCCGCATCTGACGTTCCAGTTGGACAAGCTGCCACGCAGCCAGCCCCGAAAGGCCCAGACAAATCAGCACCAGACCGCCCAGCCCCAGATATCGTATCCACTCTCGCGGGCCGGTCATTGCACATGCAGTGCGACAAGCTGCCAGACCCATCGCATGTCATACCGGATATCGGCCAGAATGCCGTGATCGTCGCGCGGATAGACGATCCAGACCGGACCCTTGTCACGCGGGCTCAGGGGTACGCCGTCCATGTAAAGTGCGGCCAGAACATCGAAACGGTGGAAATCCGCGACCGGGATGTCGATGACATAATCGTTCAACGCCGTGGCGCGCACATGACTTCCCTCGGCCCCGGCGCGGGTAAGGATGTCGCGCATCAGCACGCCGCGAAACTCTGGCCGATTATCGGTGACGCTGGTCGATGTGGCAAACTCATGCCAGTCCATCGCTTCGAAATCTGCGCGTGTCAGTTCCACCCTGCCATCCGTAACGGCCCCGGTCAGGGTCAGCAGAACGCTCTCGGCGGCCACCGGCACGGCGGGGAGCACAAGCGCCGCGATCAGCGCGATTCGAGTAATGCGATGCCGCAAGTTCATCACCATAGCCTAACGTGAAAACTCAGTTCTGGTGCGACTTTAGCATAAGAAACTGCATGTTCCCCGTTCAAACGAACGGGGCAGCCGATCCTGGAGAATGCTACCCTTGGGATCAAGCAGCAAGAGGAACCACTCTTGACCATTCTTTCGACCGTGCAAAAGACGAGTGTACCCGTTCTGGCCTGTCTGCTGGCGCTGCCGGCGCTGGCCGACGAGCCGGGCGGGCTGGTTACCGGCAGTTTCGGCGATCAGCCGCTGGAACTGACCGTTGCCCCCGAGCTGTCCGGCGCGACGATTATCGGCAACTACGCCGATGCCTCTTTCCTTGCTGCACAGATGGAGGGCGATCAGGGGCCGGTCAATCTGGGTCTGACGATCAACGGCGAACTGCCCACGCCCGGTGAGATAGCGCTTACTATCACCTTCGCCCGCGATATGGGTCGGAACTGGAGTGGAGATCAGGACAGCTTGACGCTGGCGCTGGACGAAATCGCGCCGGGCGACGGGATCGTTGCCTTGCGGGGCACGCTCACCGGGCAGGTTAGCGGCGGCCCCGCATCCGAAACCCGGCCCGTCACTTTCAGCTTCGACGCCCGGCTTGGAGAGCTTGACTGAGATGACTGGAGCCACCCTTGCCCGAATTGCAGCCCTGCTGATCGCTACGGCAACGCCAGCATTGGCCAATGAGCCGCCCAACCCGATCTGCCGCGCCGACGTCCACCGCGCGGGCAATTTCGACCTGCGCCAGATCGGTCCGTTAATTGCGGGAAGGTGGACCGAAACCGCTATTGGAGCGAGTGTGGCAATCGGCGTTCAGAAGAGCACATTCGAGATCATCTATGATCAGAATCGCAACCGATTATATCTGGGTACGGACGGCATTCAGACCGAACTGGTGCCGGTTCGAGGTGGTAACAAGCCGCTGCGCTATGATTTTGTGCATGGCAAGGCGATGGACCCGCAGTTTCATATGATGGTCCCGGAGCCCTTCGAATGGGCTCTGGTCCAGGATTGTCAGATCGCTTCGGCCCCGCAATTCGAATGGCAGTTCGGCACCGGCGCACGGCGCTCGGACGGGATCATCAGTTTTTTCTCGGCCAATGAGGCGATGGGAACGAAACGCAATTCCGCGCGGGGCGTCCGCGAGCAGCTGATAAGCCGGTAGGATAGGCGATGAAGCTGTTTCCCTCACTTATCCTGTCCTTCGGCATCGCGGCCCCGGTCGGCGCGTTGGAGGCCATTGGCGAGATCAGGGCAAGCCTGAACGATGAAGAACTGAATTGGCAGGTGCTGCGTGAGGATGACGGCTCGGCGATGGTACAGATCACCGATATCGGCCCGCTGACCATGATCGACCTGCATGCGCTCGGTGACGGCGGCGTTTCTATCGGCGTGATCTTTCATGATAAGCCCTCGGGCGATACGCTGCCCGCCGGTCTGACCATCGACATGCGACCGGATCGCGGGACGATGGCAGGCGCGGTCCGGGAAAGCGAGGAAGAGCCGCCGCGGATGCAGATCGACCTTCTGGAGCTTGAGGGCGAAGGCCGGATTCGGACCGATTTTTCGGCGGTTCTGTGCCGCCGGGATACCCCTGACGATTGTCGAAATGTCGAGGGGCGGATCGATACCTCGCTGGGTGCTACGTCATGACACTCGCCGGGTTCCTGGCCGACCCGCTGCGTGTGACGCAAGACTCCGACATCGTGCTGGAGATCGAAAACCGTCCGATCCGGCGGGCGGCGATTGCCGTAGTGATGATGCTGGTGGCGATCGCGTCGGGCCTCGCGGCCATCACCGACGGCGCTACCGGCACGGGGATCATCCTGCTGGCCATGGTGGGCCTGATCGGATGGCTCTACCTGCACGAGGCAGTGCAACTGACACAATTGCGCCTGGATCGGGATGCGGGGTTTGCCCGGCTGCGCGTGACCACCTTGCGCGGGCGACATGAAGAGACATGCGCACTCTCGGACCTGCACAGGCTGGAAAGCGTCGCGCATTATGGAACGGCTGCGGGAAACGATGAGACCCGGCTGGTCCTGGTATGCGGATCGGGACCGGAGCGGCGTGAGATCGTCGTGCCCATGTTCCGGCCGGACCCTGACGAGGTGGCGCATCTGACCGGCCTCATCAATGGGTGGCTATCTCGCCGCGAACAGAGAGCCCCGTCATGAGCATCGAAACGAATACGCCCGATCTTCTGGAACTGGAGCTGGGGATACCGCGCTTCATCCTGTGGTTTGTCATGCTGCCTGTCCTGCCGGTCACGCTGATCGGGCTGGCCAATCTGATCGGGGGCGAGTTCCTGACCGCACTGGTGCTGCTGATTGGGCTGAATGGGGCCTTCGTCGCGGGATACATCGCCCTGTCCGAGCGCACACGGCTGAGGCTGGACGCCGGATCGGGGCTGGTCAGCATCACCCGGACATCGCGCCTCGGCATGCGCCAGTGGGACTATCCGCTGGAAGTGCTCGACAGTGCCGAACTGGACCGCAGCCATACCTCGCAAGAGAGCCGCACGACATCGAAGGTGATGCTGGTCTTTCGCAACACACGCCCGGCGACACGGGTCGCGCTGTCGCGCTGGGGCGTATCGGGCGACGGGCCTGGGCAGATCGCCAATCGCATCAATGCCTGGCTGAGGCACCATTCCGGGGACGAGACGAGCGCCCCCACCCATCGCCTCTCAAGCTGATCTACACCCGAAAGGAAACCGGAACCGTGTGGGATTTCAATATCGGACAAGCACTCAGACTGATGATGCGGACGCTGCCTTTCGTACTCTTGCGGGCAGCGGTCTATTTCGGGATCACGCTGGCCTATATCCTTGCGACCGGCACCGGCGTCGGGATCGGTTGGGGTGTCGGTGCCTTCGGGGACGACGATTTTCGCGCGGCCTCGATGGCCTGGGGCGGCATCGCGGGCTTCGGGCTGACCGGCGCGGTGATGTATTGGCTGCGCGAATATATCCTTTACATCGTCAAGGCGGGCCACGTTGCGGTGCTGGTTGAACTGATCGACGGCAAAGCCTTGCCGCAGGGGCGCGGCCAGATCACCCATGCCACGACCGTGGTGAAGGAACGGTTCGGTCAGGCGTCATTGCTCTTTGGGCTGGACCAGCTGGTCAAGGGCGTGATCCGTGCCGTCACAGGGCTGGTGCGTGGCATCCTGTCCATCCTGCCGATTCCCTATGTCCGGCAGTTGATGGGCGTCGTGCAGGCCTTTCTTCGCATGGCGGTGGGTTTCATCGACGAGGTGATCCTCGCCCATGCGATCCGCACCCGTTCGACGGATGCCTGGGGATCGGCGCAGGAAGCGCTGGTGCTCTACGGTCAGAACTGGAAGGTGATGCTGCGCAACGCCGCCTGGCTGACGTTGATTACCTATGGTCTGGCCTTGCTGGTCTTCCTCGTGATGCTTGTCCCGGCGGCGGCGCTGGTCCATGCGGTGCCCGGCGCCTGGTCGGCGGGCGGTTTCGTCTTTGCACTGCTGCTTGCCTGGAGCGTCAAGGCCGCCTTCCTGGAACCCTTCGCCGTCGCCTGCCTGATGCAAGTCTATTTCAGGACGACGGACGGTCAGCGACCCGACCCGGAATGGGAGGCGCGGCTGGATCGGATGTCCTCGCATTTCCGCAAGTTGAAAGAGCGCGCGGGCGCCCGCTTCGGAACCACGCACAATGGAGAAGCCGTATGAAATCTCTCGTAACTGCCGGGCTTGCCGCCCTGACGTTCTCCCTCGCGGCGCCGACGCTCGCCCAGGAGCGCCCGAACACGATCCTCGTGCTGGATGCATCGGGGTCGATGTGGGGCCAGATCGACGGAGTGAACAAGATCACCATCGCCCGCGAGGTGGTGGCCGATATTCTGTCGGATTTCCCCGCCGACCAGAACCTCGGTTTCGTTACCTATGGACATCGCGAACGTGGACAATGCACGGATATCGAGACGGTTGTCGCACCGGTGCCGGGCACCGCCAATGAGATCACCCGCATCGTCCATGAACTGAACCCGCGTGGAATGACCCCGATGACCGATGCCGTCATCGCCGCCGGCCAGGCGCTGCGCCATACCGAACAGGCGGCGACGGTAATCCTGGTTTCCGACGGGATCGAGACCTGCAACCCCGATCCCTGCGCCGCCGCGCGCGCGCTGGAGGCGGCTGGCGTGGATTTCACCGCCCATGTGATCGGCTTCGATGTCCGCGGCGAGGCCGAGGCGCTGATGCAGATGCAGTGTATCGCCGAAGAGACCGGCGGTAGATTTCTGACCGCCGACAATGCCCGGGAACTGACTGAAGCCCTGCGCGAAGTCACCGCCGCGCCGGCCTCGGGAATCTTCACCTTCTCCGCCAGTCTCGGCGGCGCAGAGATCGGCGACGCTCCCGTCTGGGACCGACTGTCAACGGCGCCGGACCTCCCCCTTCTGGCTGGCGAGGTGATTTGGGAAATCTCGGACACTGGGTTCAACATGGTGCGGACGGGCACCGCGAATCCCTTGACCGCGGATTTGCCGTTCGGCGACTATATCGTGACGGTCCATTCGATGGCGCAGGACGACCTTTCGCAGACCGAAATCCGTCTGGCGTCGGACAGCGCGCGCAATGTCCATGCGATCTTTCCGCACCTCGTGCCCACCGCGCAGGTATTCGCTCCGGCGCAGGCCGTCGTTGGGTCCGCGTTCAGCGTGACTTGGGAAGGCGAGGACCTCCATCCGCGTGACTATGTCACCATCGTTCCCGCCGTGGCCGAGGACGGGGCCTATGGCGATTATGACCGGCTCGAGGATCAAGCCGAGGGTCATTTGCGCGCGCCGACCGAGCCGGGCCTCTACGAGGTCCGCCTGCAACGCGACTCCGGCGATCGGGTTCTCGCCCGCACCTCCATCGAGGTGCTCGATGCCGAGGTCACCGTATCTGCCCCGGAGCAGGTCGTCGTCGGCTCAGCCTTCCCCGTCACCTGGCAGGCCGAGGGGCTCCACCCGCGCGATTACATCACAATCGTTCCGCTTGGAGCTGAGGACGGTGCCTATACCGACTACGACCGGATCGGGGATAATCGTGACGGTGAATTGCGTGCGCCAGCCGAACCCGGACTTTACGAGGTGCGCCTGCAACTCGACAGGGGCGGTCGCGTGCTGGCGAGGGCGCCGGTCGAGGTGAGCGAAGGAGAAGTATCGATCGGTGGGCCCGACAGGGTGCGTGCAGAGGCCGACGTCGCCATATCCTGGACCGGGGCCATCCATCCGCGCGACTACATCTCCATCGTTCCAATCGGCACGCCCGACGGCGAACAAAGCGGCTATCGCCGTGTCGGCATCGCCGAACGCACCACGTTCACCGCCCCGACGGAGCCAGGGGCTTATGAGATCCGCTACCATCTGGAGCGTGGCGACCGGGTCATGGCGCGCCGGCCGATCGAAGTGCTGGCGGCGGATGCGCCGATGGACAACGGTGCGGGACTGGTGGTGCCCGCCACTGCGAAGCCGGGCGAAATCATCACGGTTTCCTGGACGGTCGAAGCCGATGATACTGACCAGCGCGTGGCGTTGGCTCGGGCTGACGCGCCCGATTTTACCTGGATTTCCGCCCATCGGGTGGGCGACGAAAACAAAGCGGAATTCAAGCTTCCGATCGAGCCGGGCCAATACGAGGTGCGTTTCCTCGACCTTCAGAGTCGGAACGTTCTCGGACGCGCAATTATCACGATCGTAGAATGACATAGCACAGCGTCAGAAGAACGGGAGACCCTGTGACCATGCTTGGATCGGCCATTGCAGCATTCAGCTTTCTGGCTCTTGCCGCACCTGTCGTGGTTGCAGCACCAGGGGGAGCGACATCGGGGCGATTGCAGGAGAAGAGATTGAATTGTCGGTCTGGGCGGCGCAATCCGATTTCAGTGCTTCACACTTTTCTATCTCGCTCGCGGCCACAAGCCTCTGCTTTTGGGCGCTGGAATACGTATCGGCCGCAGCGACTGACCCGGCGCCGCAAGACAGGGGCAAGAAGGACGCTGCGCCGCCCGGTCAGGCCATCACCCGAGTCCGATGTGGTCATGCAGAAAAGACAGGGGATTCATGACGCTTCTCGCAATGTCGTTTCAAACCGGCCCTCGACGGTCCTGCAATCATTTGTGTCGGCTTCGGTGAAGAAGCTGTCTTTTCGACAAAGCGTTGCGGCAAAACTGCCCTTGGCGGACGCCGGGTCGTTCAGCGAGAGATCGTCCAGCGCGACTTCGGCCGTGCCGCCTTCTTCACTCTGAAAGAACGGCGCGTTCATACCCTCGGGCCACCAGCTTATGGAGGGTGTCATCGGAGCGGGCAAGCCGCCTGCATCCATCAGCATGAACTCGATAGTCAGAATGCCCTGCATGATGCTGGCCGCCTCAGGATCATGGGCCTGGATCGACACCGACATCATCGGACCGATGGGTCGGACCTCTGCGGTGGAGGTGCCTTCGGACGGCACGTCAAGTGTTTGCCCGGCATAGGCTTCGCCGCCGATTGTTGCGGTCATCGTGCCCATGGGAACGGTCTCCTGGGCCAGTGCCGCCTGTCCAAAAAGTGGCAAGAGCAGCATGAGAAAGGCGGTTGCGTGGGCGTTTTGTCGGATCATGGGAACAGTCCTTCTTGCTATGTCGGGAAATGCCATCCGTCATGTTCGATGCGGAAAATGCGTATGGGGGAGCCGGGTTGGCTTGGGTCGGGGCGCAGACGAAAAATCGCGGTGTGGCTTTGGCCAAAGTTGGTGATGTCGACATGAATGGTGATCATGCCGCGAAACATCGGCTGTTCGGGGGCGGGCACGGGGTCGGCGATCCGCCCGTCGAAATCCTGCGCGCCCGTCAACGGGTCTGCCCCCGGTGGAGCGGTTTTCAGAGTGACCGCAATCTCTGCAAAAAAGTATTTCGCGGCCTGATCCGGGTCGAGCGGATGCGATCCGTCACGTCCGGCCTGATCCGCCGCCGCGTAAAGCGCACGGATCAGGTTCCGCGCCTCCGTGACAGGATCGGCATCCTGCACAGGGGTTGCGTTATCCGGGATCAGATAGCGTGCCGCGACCCAGCCCGCGCGGGACAGATCGGCCGCGCGCATCAGACACCAGCGCGATGGCAAGGCCGCAACTTCGGCGTCGGTCAGCCCTGCCGCAATATCCATGGTCAGCAACGGCACGCAGGTTACCTCGATCAAGCCCCTTTCGTCATGGGCGAGGGTGCCGACGATCCTGTATTCGGTTCCCGGCCCCATGCGGGCATTCAAGGTATCACCGGGGGTCACACCGCTGACCCGCCAGGCATCCGGACCATACCCGTCGATTTCCGAACCTGCTACCTGCGGCACAAGGGCCAATGCCATGACCATGACGCATGTTTTCACCGTGGCGACCATGCTCACCTCATTTTCCAGACGTTCAACTCGCCCCCCATTTGCGAGACATTAGTCACCCGGTGCCCTATCGTCCCCGTCTGAATGGACGGGACGAGTGGAAAAAGTTTGGAGATCAGGCGGCTCTGGATAGCCAGCTCCCCCCAAACTTTCTCCACTCCCTCGATGCGACTGCTCCGGGTCAGCCGGGCTGAAAACTGGCGATAGTGATCATGTTCCATTGCGTATGTTGAGGCCGGAGTTGTTCAGCAGCCTGTTAATCGTGTCGGAACTTTTCCACGCCCAGGTTTCTATCCGAAGTCATGTCTCCGGATATGAAAACCCCAATATTTTTAAATGTATATGGTAATTTGTGCAAAGCGAATTATTCAAAAAGGCGGCTGGGCAATGGCTGCGATCCTCAAGATGGCCCTTCCCGTGGCTGCCTTCCCGGTGACCGCTATTCCCATGTCCGGTGGCGCGGCCCTGCCGACCCCGGAATGCGGCGCTGGTGTCTGCACCTATGCAGACAGCACCCGCAACGTCTTTCCCGGGCAGATGCGCCAGATAACCGATCTTTTCAGGGATGCGTGTCCTTCATCGAAGATATCGGAGACTGGGACGTCTCGAGCGTGACCTTGAATTGTCCACTTCGAACGATGTGATTACCTGGTTTTCCGAAGACTTGCCTCGTTCGGTTTCTGCTGTCTGATTTCGGCCGCGATGGTTGGCTTGCCGCCGTATCCGCCCGGACGGCGCCTGTAGCCAACCTGCGCAGCAATCCCTGCCAAGGATGTCAGACACACCCGGTTCCCCGAAATGGTCTCCCCCTGGTCGCGTAATCCGTCGTTGCCTTTTATATGTCGGGCTCTTCAGTGACCTTACGGCATCATGGTTCAGCGAGAGCCATGCGCTTCGAACCATTTATAGAGGCGACCCGGCGGCATTCGCCGTTCGTGATAAGATGATTCATGTGCGCCAGCGCCTCTGTGAATGCAAAGCTCAATTCGTGCGGTGCTGCGGGCACTGCTGAACTGTTCTTTGATGAGGTTCGGGTTCCGGTATCGAACCTGATAGGAGACGAGAACAAGGGTTTCGGATACCTGATGACGCAGCTCGCTCAGGAACGGCTCACTGTCGCGATCAGCGCCATTGGCTGGGCTTAAGGTGTTCTGTCCGATACCGTGCGATACACGCGGGAAAGGAATGTGTTCGGCAATCCCTTGATGGATTTCCAGAATACCCAGTTCAAGCTGGCCGAATGTCAGGCTGAAATCATGATCGGCGAAGCTTATGTCGACCGTTGCAACTCTGAATTGCTAGACGGCCAGCTGATGGACGCGCGAGCCGCAGCCGCCAAGATGTGGCTTAGCGAAATGCAAGCACGTGTTGTCGACACGTGTCTGCACTTTTTTGATGGTTACGGTTACATGTCCGAATATCCAGTGGCGAGAGCCTTTACAGATGCGCGCGCTCAAAGAATCTATGGCGGAGCAAATGAAATCATGCGGGTGATTATCGCCCGAAGCCTGTAAGCGGTGATGTCATGTGTGATGTATAACGGATCGCATGTGTTGTCAGACGGTCTCGGTTAGGTCAGGGGAGATTCCCTTTGTTCCGCGCAAAGACCACACCACTCGGCAAGAGCGTCGATGCGGTTGAGATCGAAAATCTGTCGACTGGAGTGGCTGCGTTCGTGATCGAAATGGTTGAAAACCGAAGCATGGGGGGCGGCAAATGCCGGCAAACTTCGCTGGTGTCGAATGAGGTGCGCCTCAGGGCGCTGGCTCAACCGACATGCGTGCCTTGCGCTTCGGCACGACCCAGTGGGATGTGCTGAATTTCAGGCCGGCTATACGGGGAGCCGGCCAGGCGAGCTGATTGGCTATGATCCAAAGGCCTCAGCCGAGATCAGCCACGACAAACTCTGCGGCAGGCCCGACCGCTCGGATTTCGTGACGGCCTGGTAAGAGAAAACCGGAATGAACGACTGCCGGCGCCCTTCACCCACGAGAGCTACGAGAGGATGTTTCGGAGAGACAAGCCGTTCCGGGCTAACATCGGCACCCGGTTCTCCAGGAAAATTTGGACCTTTATAAATCCACCATCGGCGCGGGTTTTTCGTTTCCGGATGCCGCGCGTCCGGCTTCATTGATTTCTTAGTCACTGAAACTGAACGTGTTTTTTATTTTTGCGCAGGCGTATGCTGTCGTGCGTCAGAGGAAATCTCGCAAGCGGCTGAAATTATTTATGGAGTTCTTACCCAGATTCGGACGCCATTGATTTGCGCATTCATCCGATTTCCATAAATCACCTCGTCCGATGTCCGCATGAGCCAGTCCGGTCTGTCGGTTTTTATCGGCGGTTTCGATATGCGCCCGATAGCGCATAGGCCATTGCCCTTTCCCTCAGTCCCTTCGGGCGATCCAGCCCCATTCGGGCCAGTATCCCGGCGGGCGGTTTGGATATGAGGCCCGCGCAGATCAGTTTTGCCAGGGCGATCCTGTTCTTCCCGGCATCTGACAGGATGCCGAGCGCCGGAAGGATCGCGCGCTCGATCTGGTCGAAGTCGCTGCCGAAGGGAAATTCCGGCAGGTCGAAGGGGCGCAGCCAGTTCTTCAGGGCCTCGGGCGTATTGCGTCGTTCCGTTTCGCTCAGTTCGAAGGCGGGGTCGATTTTTCCACAGGCCTTCGCCTTGTCCAGCAACGCGTCCTGAAAGCGGCTGTCGGTGATGCGGAGCATCCGCTCGATCGCGACTTCGTCGCGCTGGCCGCGAAGGTCGGCGATGCCGTATTCGGTCACGACGATATCGCGGTAGGCGCGGGGAACGCTTTCGTGCGGGTGTTCCCACAGAATGTTCGAGACGGTCCTGCCGCCGCTGCGGCGGGTGGCGGGCAACGTCAGAATCGCGCGGCCATCGTCCAGCGCAAAAGCCTGTTCGACAAAGTTGAACTGGCCGCCGATGCCGCTGACCTCCTGTGCGTCGGGGGTGATGTCACTGACGATTCCGCCCAGAAGCGTGGCCTTCATGGCGGAGTTCACGAAGCGCGCGTGACGCCGTGCCGCGCGTTTGGCGGGCTCGTCTCCGTAAAGCTGGTTGGTGAAGGAGACGGGCATCATGTGGATGCGGTCACGATCCTTCCGGGGCAGGGCGCGGAGACGGGCGTAGAAATCGCGGCAATCGACGAAGAACCCGGCATGGATCGCCGCCCCGTCTACGTCTCGCCGGACGATCCCGGCCTCGAACAGGCGGAGGATGCCATCGACCAGCATTTCGGTCACGCAGTAGAGGCCTTTGTCGAAGGGGGTGTCTTCCGTGTAGCTGTCCCGCGTGAAGGGGCAGGCGGCGTGGAGGGCGGCGGTTTTTCCGGCCTGCCGCAGCATCAATGCATAGGCCACGGCATCGCCGATGGCGCCGATGCCTATTTGCAGCGTGCCCCCGTCCGGCACCGTCCGGGCGACATGCAGGCCGATTGCGTGTTCGGCGGCGCCGACCGGGCGTTTGACGACTGAGAAAAGGTCGAAATCCCGCCCGGTATCGAGGCATAGCTGAACCTCGTCCCGTGTCAGGGTCGCCTCGGGGTTGTCCATCGCGGGCAGGTTGCGATTGACCTCGCCCGCCATCACGAAGTCCTGCCGACCTGCGCGCCGGTCGCGCAACAGGTCGGCGGAGATGTCGGTGTTGCAGGACAGGCTGAACCCGCCGTCGTCGAGGGGGGCCAGCAGTTGCATCAGCACATTGGGCCGCCATGCCGTGAGAACGTCGTAGGCGTGGGTGTAATTGGCCGGGATATAGTGGCGCTGTGCCTGGGGCACGCCGATCCATCGCCCGGCCAGCATGAAGAACTCGGACAGCTCGATATTGGCGGGCAGATCGCCCGCGCGGATCATGCGGGCATAGTCGAGTTCAGGATAAACCCCGAAGAGCCGGTCGGCGGCGGGTTCGAGGAAGCGGCGCGCCATGTCTTGGGACATATCGGGCCGTTCCAGTGTCAGGGCGGTCAGGATCGACAGGCGGGTATCGGGCCGCTCGGCCACGGCACGGGTCAGTGCGTTCACCAGCGTGACCGGCTTGCCGAGGCCGAGCGGCAGCGCCAACCGGATGTCGCCGCCGGTGCGCTCGATGATGTCGGCGGCGATGGCTTCGGCTGTGGCGGTCTCAGCCAAGGTCGGCCCAGCCGGGATCGGGGGCGAAGCGCGGGCCGTGGCGATCTTCCAGCCGATGCAGGGTGTCGGGTATGTCGCGGCGGATTCGGGCATAGTGCAGCGGCCCGCCGCGGAAGGGCGGCCAGCCAGTGCCGAAGATCATCGCCGCGTCCACCGTGTCGGCCTCCGGCGCGACGCCCTTGCGCAGGCATTCCACCGCAGCGTTGCACATCGGCAGGATCAGCCGGTCGATCACGGCCTGATCGGCATCGTCCTCCGGTGTTCTGGGCGGGTCTTCGCTGTTGTAGTCATAAAGGCCCTTGCCCGCCTTCCTGCCGGTATGGCCCTCATTGACCTTGTCGCGCAGCCAGTCCGGCGTTTCGGCCACCGGCACGTCCAGCCCGTCCCGCAGCGACCGGGCGACTTCGAGGCAGATATCCAGCCCGACCTGATCGGCCAGCGTCAGCGGACCCATGGGCATGCCGAAAGAGAGCGCCGCGCGGTCGAGGCTTTCGCGCGTGTGCCCTTCGTTGAGCATCACCATGGCCTCCATCAGGTAGGGGGCGAGGATGCGATTGATCAGGAAGCCGGGATAGTCGGCGACCCGTGCCGGCAGCCGGTCGATCCCGGTGGTGAAGGCGGCCAGCCGGTCCAGCGTGTCCTGTGCGGCCATGTCGTGCGAGACGACCTCGACCAGCGGCATGCGGCTGACGGGATTGAAGAAATGCAGCCCGGCGAAGCGGGCGGGATCGGGGGTGGCATCGACCAGATCCGACAGGCGCAGGCTCGAGGTGTTGGTGGCGAGAATCGCGCCCGGCTTCATCGCGTCGGTGAGTTCGGCGTAGATTTTTTCCTTGAGGTCGGATTTCTCGGGGACGGCCTCGATCACCAGGTCGGCATGGGCGCGGCCCAGACGATCCGGGTCGGGTATCAGCCGGTCCAGTGCGTCTCGCGTCTCGATCCCGTTCAGATGTTTCGCGTTGCAGATATCTGCCGCGCGGCGGATCGTATCGCCCAGCGGTTCGAGCTCGGTGTCCTCGATGGTCACGCGCTTGCCCTGCATGGCGGACCAGGCGGCAATTTCGGAGCCCATTGCCCCGGCGCCGATAACGTGAACATGGGCGATCCCGTCCTTGCCCTTCCCGGCGGCCTTCAGCCGTTGGCGCAGGTAAAAGACGCGGATCAGGTTCTGTGTGGTGGTGCTGTCGAGCAGCTCCGCGAAAGAGGCGATCTCGGCCTGCTGCATCTCTGTCGCGTCGCCGCCGTGATCTTCCCAGAGGTCGATGAGCGCGAAGGGGGCGGGGTAATGGGCGCGGGGGGCCTTCTTTTCGCTTTCCGAGCGCATGCGGGTCGCGGCGAGGCTGCGGGCGGCACGGGTGCGCAGGGCGCTGGCGCGAAAGCCGCCGTTCCCGTGTTCGAGGCTGCCCCCGGCGGCGGCCCGGATGGCGGCGACGACGTGGCGTTCGGGCACCAGCGCGTCGAGAATGCCGAGCTTTTTCGCCTTGCGGTCATGGGCGCTGCGCCCGTTCAGCATCAGTTGCATGGCTTCGACCGGGTCGATCAGGCGGGTCAGGCGGAAGGTGCCGCCAAGGCCGGGGTGCAGGCCAAGGTTGATCTCGGGAAAGCCCAGTTTCACCCCGTCGATCCCGATGCGATGGTCACAGGCGAGCGCCAGTTCGAAGCCGCCGCCAAGCGTTGCGCCATGCACCACGGCAACGGTCGGAAAGGGCAGGGCGGCGAGTTTGTCGAGTACGGCGTGGCCCTGTTGGAGCAAGGTCACCGCCTCTTCGCCGCGCAAGTTGGCAAAGCCGTCGATATCGGCCCCGGCCGCGAAGCCGCCTTGCTTGGCCGAGCGGATGACAAGCACTTCGGGGCGCGCATGCGCCGCGTCGTCCAGAAGGGTGTCGAGTTCGCGCAGAACCTCCTCGGAGATCACGTTCGTCGTGGTCTCCGCGCAGTCGAGCCAAAGCGTGTGCGCCTCGCCGTCCTCGCGCCGCCAGTGCCGCGTCTCGGGGGCTTTGGGGGCTTCGGTTGCGTCATCGGGGGTGATCTGGTCGAGTATGTCTGTCATGCGGCCTCCAGTAACATTGCGCCACCTTGCCCGCCGCCGATGCACTCGGTGGCGATTCCGCGCCGGACGCCGCGGGCCTTCATGGCGTTGGCGAGGTGCAGGACGATGCGGTTGCCGCTTGTCCCGACCGGATGGCCAAGGCTGATTGCGCCGCCGTCGACATTCAGCCTGCCACGGTCGATGCGCCCGAAGGCGCTGTCATATCCCAGCACGTCGCGGCAGAAGTCGTCGTCCTGCCAGGCGGCGAGGCAGGCGAGAACCTGGACGGCGAACGCCTCGTTGATTTCCCAGAGGTCGATATCATCGCAGTCCAGCCCGTGGCGCTGCGCCAGCGGCGTGGCTGCCGTTACCGGGGCCAGCCCCATGATCGCGGGGTCCAGCGCCGACCATTCGCTGTCGACAAGCCGGGCGATGGGGGTCAGCCCATGGGCCTCGATGGCGGTTTCCGAGGCGAGGATCACCCAGGAGGCCCCGTCGGTGATCTGGCTGGCATTGCCCGGTGTCACCTTTCCCCAGGGTTTTTCAAACGCCGGGTCGAGCTTTGCCAGCTTTTCGATCGAACTGTTGGGGCGCACGCCGTCGTCGTGGCGGTGCGTGCTGCCATCGCGCCCGAAGGCGGGCAGAACCTCGCCGTCCAGCCGGCCTTGCTCTTGCGCGGCGGCCAGACGTTTGTGGCTTTCCACCGCGTAAGCGTCGGCGGTGGCACGCTCGATGCCGAAGCGGTGCGCCAGCACCTCGGCGGTCTGGCCCATGTTGAGCGATGTGATCGGATCGGTCAGGCCGCGTTCAAGGCCGATGACGGGCGAGAAGAAATCGGGCCGGACATCGGTGAAGGCCTTTGCCTTGTCGAGCGGTCCTTGCGCGCGGTTCATCTCGCCGAACCATTCGGTGGCCTCGCGGTTGTAGACGAGCGGCGCGTGGCTCAGCGCCTCGGTGCCACCGGCGAGGACAATCTCGTGGCTGCCCTCGCGGATGTAGCGAAATGCGGTGTCGATGCTCTGCATGCCCGAGCCGCAATTGATCTGTACGGTGAAGGCCACCTGATCCTCGCCCAGGCCAAGCCGCAGCGCGGCGACCCGCGCGGGGTTCATCTCGTCCTGGATGACGTTGACGCAGCCGAGGATGACGAGATCGAAGGCGCTTGCGTCGAACGGCTGGCGCATCAGCAGGGGGCGGCCACATTGCACCGCCAGATCGACGGGTGTGAAGGGGCCGGGGCGACCTCGGGCCTTCAGGAACGGTGTCCGGGCGCCATCAATCAGATAGACGGGTCTGCTCATTCTGCGACCTCCTTCCAGGCTTTTGTCCGGCGCATCCGGGGGAAAAGCCGGTTCAGTTCATCGGGTGAGAAATCGTCCACCGCGACAACCCGCTGTACGGCTGTCTCGACCTGCTTCAACTGTTCGAATTCCGCGTCCGACAGGATACCGGCCTCCAGCGCGTCTTCCGGCGTTTTCCCGGTGTCGCGCAGGCGTTTGGCGACCGGCTCGGCCTCGAGCACCAGCCGGTAGGCGGTGTCCAGCAGGCCCAGCCCACTGTCGGGCCGGGGCGGGTGCAGGCCCTGCACCAGTCGGTCGCGGCTGTCCGAAGAGTCGTAGATCAGCCTTGCCGTGGACTCGGTCACCTTGTCGGAGGGGCCGCGCGGATGCGCGCCGGGGCGCAGCAGGGGCCGCAGCAGCCAGCCGACCCATTTCGCGGGCATGTTGGCGATTGTTTCGTCCAGAGCGCGGCCAATACGGGCAAAGCCGGTTTCGGCGGCGTGATGCACCAGCGGGAGATCGGCCTCGTTGCGGCCCTCGTCTTCCCAGCGTTTCAGAACGGCGGCGATCAGGTACATTTCCGAAAGCGCATCGCCGAGCCGGGCCGAGATCATCTCCTTGCGCTTGAGCGCTCCGCCAAGGGTGAGGAAGGCCATGTCGGCGGTGATGGCGAAGGCGGCGGACCAGCGGGAGAGGCGCCGGTAGAGCGGCGCCACCTGGCCTGCGTCCGGGGGCGCGGCGCCGCGCCCTGTCCAGGCCGACCAGCCGGCACGGGCGGCGGTGCGCAGGGAATGGCGGACATGCGCCCGGAAATGTTTGTCGAAGGCGTCGAGCGACTTGCTTTCATCCGGCTCGTCCAGCGCTTGCATTTCGTCCAGCAGGTGCGGATGCGCGCGGATCGCGCCCTGTCCGAAGATGATCAGGTTGCGGGTGACGATATTCGCGCCCTCCACGGTGATCCCGATGGGGACCGACCGGTAGATCGGCTGCAGGTAGTTCAACGGCCCGTCGATCACCGCCTTGCCCGAATGCACGTCCATCGCGTCGTTGACGGTGTCGCGCATGCGGTCGGTGGCGTGGTATTTCATGATCGCCGAGATCACGGCCAGCTTGTGCCCCTCGTCCAGCGCGGCAGTGGTCAGGCGGCGGCCCGCATCGAGCGTATAGGCATTCGCCGCGATCCGCGCCATCGGCTCCTGCACCCCGCCGAACAGGCCGATCGGCAGGCCGAACTGCTTGCGGATGCGCGCATAGGCGCCGGTGGTGTGGGCGGCCAGCGCGGTGGAGGCCGCGGAGAGCGACGGCAGCGAGATGCCGCGGCCAGCGGCGAGCGCGCTCATCAGCATCATCCAGCCACGGCCCGCGTAATCGGGACCGCCGATGATGTGATCGAGCGGGATGAACACGTCATGGCCGGTGGTGGGGCCGTTCATGAACATCGTGCCGGAGGGCAGGTGCCTGCGGCCGATTTCGACACCGGGCAGATCGGTCGGGACGAGGGCGCAGGTGATCCCGATATCCTCGGTCTCGCCCAGAAGCCCCTCGGGGTCGCGCAGTTTGAAGGCGAGCCCCAGCACCGTGCAGACCGGCGCGAGGGTGATATAGCGCTTGGCCCAGCTGAGGCGGATGCCCAGGACCTGCTTGCCGTTCCAGTCGCCCTTGCAGATCACGCCTTCGTCGTTCATCGCCGAAGCGTCCGAGCCTGCGTCTTCGCTGGTGAGGCCAAAGGCGGGCAACTCGTCGCCGGCGGCCAGCCGGGGCAGCCAGTCCTCTTTCTGCCGGTCGGTGCCGAACTGGAGGATGAGTTCGCCGGGGCCGAGCGAATTGGGCACCATCACGGTGACCGCGGCGACGACGGAATGGCTGGCGATGTAGCGCACCACTTCGGAATGGGCATAAGCCGAAAAGCCGAGGCCGCCGTGAGCCTTTGGAATGATCATGCCGAAAAAGCCCCTGCGACGCAGGAAATCCCAGGCCTCGGGGGGCAGGTCGCCGGTACGGCGGTCGATTTGCCAGGGGTCGACCATCTCGCAGAATTCGCGGCAGGGCCCGGCGATGAAGGCCTGTTCTTCGCGGGTGAGCCGCGGGGGTTTCATCGCCCGCAATTTCGACCAGTCTGGACGCCCCGAGAAAAGCTCTGCCTCGAAATGGACATCGCCGGAGTTGATGGCTTCGGCTTCGGTCTCGGACAGGCTGGGCAGGGCGCGTCTTGCCCAACTGTGGATGGGCCTGGTGAGGTAGGTCTTTCGGAATGACATCTGCGCTCCTTTCAAGGGAAACGCCGACGGGGGCGTGTTGGTTCCATGGATGGCCTCCGGGTGCCGGATCGGGGGAACTTTTTACCGCGCGCCACGTTCTTCCGGCATGAAGGTGCAAAAGAACGGACGGGTTGCCCGCTTCCGTCCGGTCGGGCGGCAATTCGGCTTTGTCGTCTTGTTAATGGCTCTCGCGGGGTGCGGGGGCGGGCAGTCCGCGCTCAATACGGCGGGACGCGAGGCGGCTTCCATTGCGCTTCTTTTCTGGGTGATGCTGTGCGGTGCGGTCGTGCTCTGGCTGCTGGTCAACGGGGCTTTCTATTACGTGTCACGCATCGCCCCCGGCCGTTTGGATACGCGTCATGCGCGTTCTGTCCTGATCGGCGGTGGAATTGTTCTGCCGGTCGTTGTCCTGACCGCGCTGCTGGCCTGGGGGCTGAGCATCCTGCCCGATCCGCGCCGTCCGGGCGACGGGCTGGTTGTCAGGGTGACGGGCGAGCAATGGTGGTGGCGGGTGGAATATTGGCCCGAAGGCGCCGAGACGCCCATCGTCACGGCCAATGAAATCCGCCTGCCCGCCGGGCAAAGGACGGAATTCCGGCTTGCGGCGGACGAGGTCATCCATTCCTTCTGGATACCGGCGCTTGGCGGCAAGATGGATATGTTTCCGGGTCGCGAGACGATGATCAGCCTCGCGCCTGAACGGCCCGGCGTCTATCGCGGCCAATGCGCCGAATTCTGCGGTGCAAGCCATGCCTGGATGGCCTTTGCCGCCGTGGTCATGCCGCCGGAGGCGTTCGACGACTGGCTTGCGGCGGAGGCTGCCGATGCCGTGCCGCCGACGGATGAGGCGGCGTTGCGGGGGCAGGAGGTGTTCTTGTCCGAAGGCTGCGGTGCCTGCCACACGGTGCGCGGGACCGAGGCGGTCGGCACGGTCGGTCCGGACCTTACCCATATCGGCAGTCGCAGGACACTGGGAGCGGGGCGCAGCACCGTGACGCTGGAAAACCTCGGCACCTGGATCACCCATACCGAGGCGCTGAAGCCCGAGGTGCGCATGCCCAGCTATGCCCTGTCCGAGGGCGATCTGGCCGACCTGACGCAATATCTGAAAGGGCTGAAATGACTGTGCGCGAAACCGGCCTGCCCAGACCGGAAGGGCCCTATCCCCCGACCGAGGCCATGCTGGCCGAGCCCGTGCCCGAGGACGTTGCCAAGGCTCAGGCGGAACGGCTGCGCGCGGCCTGGGCACCGCCCACGGGCTGGAGGTACTGGACGGCGGTGAACAATACCAAGGTGGGCAAGTGGTATTGCCTGACGGCGCTGGTATTCATGCTGCTGGCCGGGGTGATGGCGCTCATTATCCGGCTGCAACTGGCGGTGCCGGAAAACGATCTCGTGTCCGCCGACCGGTTCAACCAGCTTTTCACCATGCATGGTTCGGCGATGATGTTTCTCTTTGCCGTGCCGATGTTCGAGGCGATCTCGATCCTGTTGTTGCCGGGGTTGCTGGGCGCGCGGGACATGCCTTTTCCGCGGCTTTCGGCGTTTGGCTACTGGTGTTTTCTGATTGGCGGGGTTTTCGTCATCGGGTCGATCTTTTTCGATGCCGCCCCGCGTGCGGGGTGGTTCATGTATCCGCCTCTGGCCACCAAGGATGACGGGCCGGGATCGGATATCTGGCTGCTGGGGCTGTCCTTCATCGAGATTGCCTCGATCGCGGCGGCGGTCGAACTGATCGTCGGCTCGCTGAAATGCCGCCCTCCGGGGATGCGGGTCAATATCATGCCTCTTTACGCGTGGTATGTGCTGGTCGTGGGCGGGATGATCCTGTTTGCGTTCCCGCCGCTTATCGCGGGCGATTTCCTGTTCGAGCTGGAACGCTCCTTCGACTGGCCGTTCTTCGATCCCGAGCGGGGCGGCGACCCGATGCTGTGGCAGCACCTGTTCTGGATCTTCGGCCACCCGGAAGTCTATATCGTCTTCCTGCCCTCCATCGCCATCGCCGCGATGATCGTTCCCACTGTCGCGCGCAGGCCGATCTTCGGCTATTCCTGGATCGTGCTTTCGGCGGTCGGCACGGGGTTCCTGAGTTTCGGACTCTGGGTGCATCATATGTTCACCACCGGGCTGCCGTCGATCTCGCTCGGCTTCTTTTCGGCGGCCTCGGAGGCGGTGGTGATCCCCACGGGCATCCAGATATTCGCCTTCCTTGCCACGCTGATGGCCGGGCGGGTGAAGATGACCCTGCCGATGCTCTGGATTTCGGGGGCGCTGGCGATCTTCACGATGGGCGGGCTGACCGGTGTGATGCTGGCGCTGGCCCCTTTCGATTTCCAGGCGCACGATACCTACTTTATCGTCGCGCACCTGCACTACACGCTGTTTGGCGGCATGGTGTTTCCGGTGATCGCGGGGGTCTATTATTTCTACCCGTTCTTCCGGAAAAAGCTGATGTCCGAGCGGCTTGGCCGGTGGGCCTTCTGGCTGATTTTCACGGGCTTCAACCTGTGTTTCCTGCCGATGCACCTGACCGGGCTCTGGGGTATGCCGCGGCGGATCTATACCTATCCGACGGGGCTGGGCTGGGACGGTCTGAACCTGATTTCGACGCTGGGGGCCTTCGTCGTGGCCGCGGGGTTCGCGATCTTCGTCTGGGACCTGATCCGGCCCAAGGGCGGCCAGCCGCAGATCCCGCGCAACCCGTGGGACGCAGGCACGCTCGAATGGACCCATGACGTGCCGGAAGAGGTCTGGGGGGTGCGCTCGATTCCGCATGTGACCACGCGTTACCCGCTCTGGGATCAACCCGGCATGCAGGGCCGGATGGATGCGGGGGGCTTCTACCTGCCCGATGCGCGGGAGGGGAAACGCGAGATTCTCATTACCTCGGTCATCGACGCCGAGCCGGTACAGGTTCAGCGCGTCTCCGGGCCGACCTGGATCACCCATCTTGCGGCGGGGTTCACCGGCGGGGCCTTCATCTTTCCGACCTTCCACTGGTACCCGCCCGCCATCGCCTGCGGGGTGCTGGCGATCTGCTGCATCATCTGGTGGCTCTGGACCTCGACCGCGCGCCCGCCCGAGACGGATATCAAGGATGTCGGGCTGGACCTTAAGTTGCCGACCTATGCCGCCGGTCCCGCGTCTACCGGGTGGTGGGCGATGTGGATCACCATGCTGGGGGATGCGACGGCCTTTGCCTCCCTGATCTTCGGGTTCTTCTTCTACTGGACGGCCTCGCCCGATTTCCCGCCGGAGGGCGCGGTGCATGCCGCATCCGGGCTGATCGGTCTCGCGGCTGTGGGGTTTGCCGCCACTTGGGCGCTGACCGTCGGGGGACGGCGGCTGAACCGGGTGCAGGCGGTGGGCGCGGCGCGGGCCTGTCTTGCCTTCGCGCCGCTCATGGCGGCGGGGGGCGCATCGGCGCTGATCGGCTCAGTCTGGCCGCTGGAGCCCTCGGCTCATGTTTACCCGGCGGTGCTCTGGGCGCTGGCGATCTGGGTCGCGGCGCATTGCGGCGTCGGGGGGATCATGCAGCTCTATTGCCTGGCTGGATCGCTCTTTGGCAAGCTGACGCCGCGCTATGACGCCGACATCTGGAACGTTTCGCTTTACTGGCATTTCGTGACCATTGCGGCCTTGGTGACCTGTGCCGTCCTGGGCCTGGCCCCGGGGGCGCTATGAGTGAGGAACATCAGCCGCGCCGGGAAGAAGACGCAAAGGAGTTCGCCGAGGAACAGGCGAGTCTCTTCAAGATCACGTTCGGGCCGCTGATCTGGGCGGTGCATTTCGTTGTCTGTTATGGGCTGGTCGCGGTGACCTGCGCCAAGGGCTGGGACATTTTCGCGACCCGTCTGGGGCTGGTCTTGTTGAGTGCGCTGGCGCTGGGCGGGATCGGTTGGGTCGGCTGGTCGGCGTGGCGGCAGTGGAACCCCTCGCGCACCGGCGATCCTATGAACCGGGGGAGCCGGGCCGAGGACCGGCATCATTTCCTGGGGCATGCCGCCTTTCTGCTGTCGATCATCTCTCTCATTGGCGTTGTCTTCGTGTCCATGCCGCTGATCCTGATCGGGGGCTGCCAATGAAGTTTTGTTTTCTCCTTCCGGGACTGGCCATGCTGGCCGCAGTCTGGTTTGCGCCTCTCGATGCGGTGCTGCCGGAGTTCGCGCTACACATGCTGCGGCACATGACGCTGGTGGCGCTGGCCGCGCCACTGATCGTGCTGGGCCTGCCGCGCCTTGCCGGCGGGCTGGCGGTATCACCGATGGCGGCGGCGCTGGCGGAGTTTGTCGTGGTCTGGGCATGGCATCTGCCGGCGGCGCATGCGCTCGGCCGGTTGCAGGCCGTCGGGTTCGTTGCCGAACAGGCCAGTTTTCTGGCTGTCGGCCTGATGGTCTGGACCGGATGCCTCAGGGCCGACCGACCGCTGGCGGGGGCGGGCGGCCTGCTGCTGACCTCGATGCACATGACCCTTCTGGGTGCGCTTCTGGTTCTCGCACCGCGCGATCTTTACGCCGCGCTATGCGGCACGGCGCCTGATCTTTCGGGCCAGCAGATCGGGGGGATGTTGATGCTGGCGATCGGCACGCCTGTCTATCTGGTCGCCGGGCTGTGGCTGACGGGGCAGGCGCTGCGGGAAAGGGGGGCGACATGAGGGCGGTTCTGCTAACCTTGGCCGTGTTGGCGGCCCTGGGGCTGGCCGGTGCGGTGTCGGTGGTGGGGCTGGGGCTTTACAACGTATCGGCCCATGCCGGGCACTGGCCGGGTGTCTCGTGGATATTACACACCACGTTCCGCAATTCCGTGCGGTTGCGCGCGCCGTCGATGGAGGATGCGCCGCGGCTGGACGATCCGGATCTGATTGCCCTCGGAGCGGGGCATTACGCGACGGCCTGCGCGGGATGCCATGGTGCGCCGGGCGTTGCGCGCACCGCGACGGTTCGCGCGATGGTGCCGGAGCCACCGCTGATCGGGGAGGCCGTGGAAAGCTGGCGACCGAATGAGCTTCACTGGATCGTCGAGAATGGCGTGAAGATGAGCGGGATGCCCGGCTGGCCCGTGCAGGGCCGTGGCGATGAGGTCTGGGCCGTGGTGGCCTATCTGGTGTCCGTGCGTGAAAGGATGGCGCCTGCCCTGCCCGCGAATGATGGGGCAGGGGTGGCGTATTGCCGGACCTGTCACGAAAAGATTGGCGGGCCGGTGCCCCGGCTTGACATCCTGGACGCGGAGTACCTGGAAGCACAACTTGATCTCTATGCCTCGGGGGCGCGGCCGGGCGGGATCATGGCGCAGGCGGTCAGCAGGGTGCGGAAAGACGATTTCGGCGCATTGGCCCGCGAGCTTGCGCAAGGCGACGCCCCGGTGTTCGCCAGGGATGCACCACGGCTGGATGGTGGCGACGGCGCGGCACTGGCGCGGCGTGGAAACAGGGATGTTCCGGCCTGTCTGGCCTGTCATGGCGATACCGGGAAGGGGCCTGCCCTGTTCGGACAATCGCAGGACTATCTGACTACGCAGTTGAAGCTGTGGCGGGACGGCACCTATGTGCACGACAACAAGATGCATGCCGCAGCCCGCGACCTCACCGATGCGGATATCGACGCGCTGAGTCGGTATTTCGCCAATTCGGCTGAGTAGGGGCGGGGTATTCGCGATTATATCTGGATATCCTCCCCCGCAATGTCGGGTTTTCTGAGAAACAACAGGTGTCCTGCGGAATATTCCGGGATGCGTCCATCCCGACAGGCCGCTGCGGTCCTGGTGCTGGTTGCGGATTGGATTGAACTGGCGGATTCCAGCCGTTTTGGGTTCTTGGCCGCCGAAAAGTGGGAACATCCGGCTCGGTGTATCGGTTGCATTGTCAGGATAAACGAAAGCCATGACCATGTCCGAGTTTCAGAAACTGCGCACGCCAACGGGAGGCTGGGTCTCGCCGGAAGAGCTTCATGACGTTCTTGCTGAAGAAGGGTATTCGGGCACCGAGCGAAAGACGTTTCTGAAGTCGCTGCTTACGGAGCTTGCGGCAGACAGCGCGCATTCTTCCACCATCGAGGGCGCGAACCGGGCGCTGCTTGAGGAAGTTCGCTCGATCCTCGAAACGGAACAGGCAAAACAGGGGAATGTCCCGATGGCGAAAGACGAACTCTGAGCATCGGCGGCATGCGTCCAGATAAGGTGACCGTATCGGCTGGCCGTTCTATGCCTGTTGCCGGCGGGACATTTCATGCCGCAGGTCGGCGATGATATCTGTCGGGTCGATACCAAGCTCAAGCAGCCCCGGACACTGGGCTTCGGCGACATTGTCTTTGCGCATCAAGGCGACTTGCGACCGGGTCAGCGGCGCGCCGGGCAGGCGTTCGGTCAGGGCGGCAAGACCCTCCCATATGGCGAAAGGCACCGGGACGGGCCAGACAGGTTGCCCGCCAGCTTTCGCAACGCGTCGCACCAGATCCGCGTAGGTGTACACCACTGGCCCGCCGAATTCGTAAAGTGGTTCGGGTTCCTCCATCGTTAACAGTTTTGCAATGGCGTGCGCGACATCCTCGCGGTGAACCGGCTGTAGCCGGGTATCGCCCTGTCCGAAGAGGGGAAAGACGGGCTGCCTACGGGTCAGGCCGAGAATCGTCGACCGGATCGCATCGTCCTGGCCCACCATGACCGATGGCCGCACGATGGTGGCGAAGGGACAGGCGGCCAGCACCGATGCCTCGCCACGCCCCCGCGCCTTTATGAAGGGATCGCCCGACGCGGCATCCGCGCCAATCCCCGAGACATGCACGAACCGCTTGAGGCCCGCCGCCTTCGCCGCCTCTGCGAGGCTGGCGGCCCCTTCCACATGGACAGCCTGAAATGTCGTTTTCCCGCTTTCCAGGTAAAGGCTGACGGCATTCACTGCGCCGTCCACGCCTTCGAGCCCGGGGCGGATCGTTTCGGGGCGAAGAATATCGGCAGGGATCGGGATGACCTTGCCGGGGCTGTCGTCCTCTTGCCGGGCGGCGCCCGGATGGCGTGCGACGAGGCGAACCTCGTGTCCGTCCGCTTTCAGCCGCCGCACGATGCGATTACCCAGAAAGCCGCTGCCACCGAAGATCGCGAAAATTGCCATTTGGGTCCTCACCGCGCGGTTGCGCGGCTCCTGCGTGGGCCGCCCCCTGCGCGGGTTTATCAATTGCATGTCCGGTTCTGAACAGGCGCGGCGCCCGGATGTTCCCGACCGGCGGCAATATCCGCCGGAGCCCCCCGGCAGTCGGCGGAAACATGCAGACCGAAATGACTGAAGGGAACGGGATGGTCCTCTGGGCGGTTCCTTGTGCAACGGGCTGTGGCCCGAAGAGGAGGAACTGGTACAATGGCGAAACCGTCCGCCGCGAAACGATCCCGCGCCAGGAAACTTGTCTGCATTGTCGGATCGGATGACTTCCACCAGTCCATGATCGGCCGGGTGCCGGAAGCGAAGAACTGGCGCCTTGAGCAGGTGTTGCATCGTACCGATGTGCAGCCATCCCGCGGAGCTTTCGATTTCGATGCCCTTTATGCCAAGGCCCGTTCCATCATCGACGGGTTCGACAGGCCGCCGGATGCTATCATCGGCCATCTCGATTTTCCGGTGACGGCGCTGGTCAGCCTGCTGTGCCGTCACTATGGCCTGACGGCGGCATCGCCCGAGGCCGTCGCCCGGTGCGAGCACAAGTTCTGGATGCGTGAAATCCAGCGGAAGGTGCAGCCCGAGCGAACGCCGAAGGTCCGCGCCGTCAACCCCTTTGCCCCGGATGCTATCGACAAGGCCCCGATGCCCTTTCCCTTCTGGCTGAAGCCGGTGAAGGGGCATTCTTCGATGCTCGGCTTCCGGGTGCGGGAGGCGTCCGAGTATGGCCGGGCCCTGCATGCGTGCAGACAGGCGATCCATCGGTACGGAGAGCCGTTCAATGCCTTTCTGGCCTACCTGCCCGAAAACACTCGCCCCCCGAACGGCGTGGACGGCAATTATGCCATCGCCGAGGAGTTGATCTCGGAAGAGCAGCTTTTTACCATCGAAGGCTATGTTCACAAGGGAAAAGCCACGGCTTACGCTGCCATCGAGAGCCGGCGAACCGGCAAGCATATGTCCAGCCTGTCGAGCTATCACTATCCCGCCGAACTGCCGGAAAAGGTTGTTGAGGCCGGTCGGGAGCAGGTGGCCGAGGTGCTGGCGCAGGTCGGTTTCGACAACGGCCCGTTCAACGTGGAGTTCTTCCATGATCCGGCCTCCGGCAGGCTCAATCTGCTGGAGATCAATCCGCGCCTGTCGAAATCTCATTCGCCGCTGTTCGAGATGGTCGACGGATGCACCCATCACAAGCAGGCCATTCAGCTTGCGCTTGGCCGGAAACCCGACAAGCCCGCACGCAAGGGAACCAGCCCGATGGCGGCCAAGTTCATGGTGCGCAGCCACGAGGCGAACGGCATCGTGCGCCGCGTGCCCGGCCAGGACGACATTGAACGCCTGCGCCGGTTGTTACCCGATATCGTCGTGCAGATGCTGGTCGAAGAAGGCCAAGACCTTGCCGATCTGGCCGATCAGGACAGCTATTCCTTTGAACTCATGGATATCTTTTTGGGCGGAGGCGACGCCGAGTTCATCGCGGATGCACATGACCGCTGCCGTGACTCGCTGGCCTTCCTGATTCAGCCGATGCCGCGGCATCGCGTGCGCTAGGAGTAAACCCAGGTCACCCGGAACAACGGAGGCGCGATGCAGACAGTTCACGAATTTCCCGAAGAGATCATCGAGGAGGAAAACGTCTTCATCCCCGTCACCGACGGCCTGCGGCTGGCGGCGCGCATCTGGCGACCCAAGGGCTCGGACAAGGTACCGGTTCCCGCGATCCTGGAATACATACCCTATCGCAAAAGGTTCGGCACCGCCGTCCGTGACGCGCATACCCATCCCTATCTGGCGGGTCACGGCTATGCCTGTGTGCGCCTCGATATCCGTGGCAGCGGCGAAAGCGACGGTGTACTCACGGACGAATACCTGCAAAGCGAGCTGGACGATGGCGTGGCCGCCCTGCACTGGATCGCGGATCAGCCGTGGTGCGACGGGAACATCGGCATGATGGGGATATCATGGGGCGGTTTCAACGGGCTGCAAATCGCCGCCCTGCAACCCGAGCCGCTGAAGGCCGTGGTCACCATGTCCTCCACCGACGATCGTTATTCCGACGACATACACCACATGGGCGGCTGCCTTCTGGGCGACAACCTGTCGTGGGCTTCGGTCATGTTCTCATACAATACCATGCCGCCCGACCCGGCGCTGGTGGGCGAACGCTGGCGCGAGATGTGGTTTCAGCGGCTGGACGGTTCGGGCCTCTGGCTCAAGACCTGGCTCCAGCATCAGCGGCGCGACGCGTACTGGCACCACGGTTCGGTGCGTGAGGACTATTCCGCGATCAAGGTGCCGGTCTTTGCCGTCAGCGGTTGGGCGGACGGCTATACGAACTCGGTCTTCCGGCTGATGGAGAACCTCGACGTGCCGCGCAAGGGGCTCGTGGGGCCGTGGGGGCACATCTATCCGCACTTCGGGCGGCCCGGTCCGGCGATCGATTTTCTGTCCGAACTCCTGCGCTGGTGGGACCGTTGGCTGAAGGGGCTGGATACCGGTGTCGAACGCGACCCGATGATCTGCGCCTGGATGCAGGACAGTGTTCCTCCCAATCCCGAATACGACATGCGTCCGGGCCGCTGGGTCGGGGAAACGAGTTGGCCCTCGTCCGGCGTCACCCCCGAGCGTTTCATCCTGGCCGAGGGCAGAACACTGCGTCCTGTAACCTTGGCCCCGTCGCATAAGGAGGACGGGGTGGACCTGAATGTGCAATCCCCGGTCACGCTCGGGCTTCTTTCGGGCAAATGGTGTTCATATGCCAACGGGCCGGATCTGGCCGGCGATCAGCGCGGCGACGATGGCGGCGCGCTGGTTTTCCAGACAGCGCCGCTGCAAGAGGACATCGAACTGTTGGGGGCGCCGGAGGTCGAACTGGAACTGGCCAGCGACCGGCCCGTCGCTATGGTCGCGGTGCGGCTGTCGGACATGCGCCCGGATCATCAGGTGACACGAATTACCTACGGGATGTTGAACCTGACGCACCGTGACAGCCGCGATCATCCGCAGGAGATGGAACCGGGCCGCTTCTATCGCGTTCGCGTGCCGCTGTGCTATGCCGCACAGCGGGTGCCGAAGGGTCACCGCGTCCGGCTCTCGGTCTCGACGGTCTACTGGCCGCTGGCTTGGACCCCGCCCGAGCCGGTGCGCCTCACGATCCGGACCGAGAAGAGTGCGCTTACGTTGCCCTGCCGCGGCCCCGTGGACACCGAACCTGTCCCCGGTTTCGGCGAGCCTGTGCAGGCCCTCGGCCCGGCGGTGACCTCGCTCGCGCCGCCCGGGCATGAATGGATGATCCGCCAGGATCTGGGCCGCCGCTGGACGGAATTGCGCGTGACCGACGATCGTGGCGTGATGCGGCTGGACGATATTGGTCTGACCGTCGGTGCGCGGGCGGTGGAACGCTATGGTGTGCGGCCCGGTGATTTCACCTCGCCCACGGGCGAGACGGAATGGGTCAGGACGCTGGAACGGGGCGACTGGCGGATCGAGACCCGCACACGCACGCGCCTGACTTCGGATTGCGAGAACTTCTACCTGACGGCGGAACTGGACGCCTGGGAGGATGGCGCCCGAGTCCGTTGTCTCAGTTGGAACGAAACGATCCCGCGCGACATGGTCTGACAGAACCCGCGGCTGGAACTTCCCGGGCGCGTGGCTGTTACATAAGGGACATGAAAGGAGAACTGTCATGACTCCGCCCGACACGAACCTGAACAAACAGAAGCGCCGCCACCGCGGCCCCCTTATCGGAATGGGCCTGGTGGCCGTCTTCGGGGTCGGTCTCATCCTGTACTGGATCGCCGAACTGATCGTCGGGGCGCCGGGGCCGGAAGACATCGAAGAACAACCGGCCCCCGCCGAGATACGCGAGGGTGATGTCGAGGTGCCCGACGATGCGCCGTCCGAGGCGGTTGAGCCTGGTGACCCCGATGTAGAGGTCGATCAATAACTCCCCCGGACGGGCCGCAGGCAGGCGGCCACGTTCACGCCGAGATTTCTTCGAGCGCGGCTCCGGCGGCGGAAGGATCGCCATTACGCGACAGATCGCCCAGCGACACGATCCCCACCAGCCGCTTGTCGCGATCCACAACCGGCATCCGGCGGACCTGCTGTGCGCCCATGTTCCGGGCGACCTCGGCGACCTCCTGATCCTCGTAGCAATAGAGCACGTCGGGTGACATCACTTCGGTCACCGCGCTGTCGGCCGATCTGCCCTGTGCGATACCGTTCACGACGATATCGCGGTCAGTGAGGGTGCCGACGAGCCGGTCGTTCTCGCCGACTGGAATGAATCCGGTTCCGACACGCTGCATGATCTCGGCGGCCTCCCCGATGGTTTGCTGCGGCGTTGCCGTGACGGCGTGCTGGCTCATAATCTCTCGGACTTGCATGTCATCCTCCTTGGGTTTGCGGATGCGGTTCCTGGTTCGCATCGCTCCGGGGAACAGCACCTGGCGGAAAATGTTCCGAAGCCCGTCAGCGGAATGCCGCTTTCGGCATGTCCGCGCCGGAACCCGTGCCGACCCCGGCGCGTTGACCTGGACAGGAAGGAAAGGACTGGCCCCGTGTGAGCGTGCGGAACGACATTGTCGATCTCATCCCCGCCCTGCGATCCTATGCCTGGGCACTTACCCGGCGCCATGAGGATGTCGACGATCTCGTACAGGATACCCTGGTCAAGGCTATCGGCAAGATCGACAGTTTCAGCCCGGGAACCAACCTGCGAGCATGGATGATGACGATCATGCGAAACACCTTTCTGAACGATATCGCCAAATCGAAGAAATTATCGACCGGGGCGGAAGATTGTATTTCGACCGGCGTTTCGACGCCCGCGACGCAGGATTGGCAGGTGCGGGGGAGGGAGTTGATGAATGCCGTTGCGCGTCTTCCGAGGCATTATCGCGAGATGCTGATCGTGGTGGTCATGCTGGGCGAAAGCTATCATACCGCCGCCGAGATGTTTGGCGTGCGGATGGGAACTGTGAAAAGCCGTGTGAACCGGGCCAGGGCGATGGTCATCGCCGATCTGGAGGCCCGCGCGCCCAACGATCCGCTCAATGAAACGGCGGATGAAAGTACGGCTTTGGCCCCGGTAAACTGACCCCCGGATTCAATTTGGGAATCGCGCTGCCGGATCGTGCCCGATCCGTTGCGATCCGGCGACGACTCGGGGGGACAGTCATTCGATGACCGCGCAGGCAATGCGTTCGCCAGCATCTCCCGAGGGTTGGCTTTCGTAGTCGTCGGCGCCGCCATGGAGAACCAGGGCGCGACCTGAGACGTTGTCCGACGGGCCGCCAAGGAAGGCGTAGGTGTTCAGAACCTGCGCCTTCAGGGTGCCGTCAGCGGCAACATACTGGTTGGGCATGTCGCCGGTGTGGGGCCCGCCAGTCATGAGAAGCCCATGGTTGGTTTCCGAGATGGAGAAATGCCCCCCGGCGGATTCGAAACCGTCGTCGGCGTCGCATTCTCCGGTCTCGTGGATGTGGAAGCCATGCCAAGTTTCCGGCGGCAGGTTCCGCAGGTCAAGCTCGATCAGGAGCCCGGCCGGGGTGCCGGTCAGCATGGCCGTGCCGGTCTCGGCTCCATCTGCGTTGGTGAAGGTCACCTCTTGCTGGTTGTCCTGAGCTACCACCGGGCCTGCAAGTGCAAAGAATGCCGCCGAGCCGAGCAGCAGCAACGGGCGGGAGGGGTGTGGTCGTGAAACTGTCATTCGTTGGTCCTTTCCTCTATTCCGGCCAGTTGCCGGGCTGGTCTTTGCAGGCACGGGAACAGGTGACGAAGATGTTTGTTCCAAGAGGTCGGAATTGGCTGGACCGGCCCGGCGGAGTGTCGGAACATGCCTGTGCCGCGGTTGTCCTGCGCTGAAAGCCCGCTGCGCGAGGTTTTCATCCCGCCGAAGGGTGTATCGGGCAGGGCGATGTCGTGAATCCTGATAAACTTCTGACGATTCACTTCGAATTTCTGTTACGAAGATCCTATTGAACCCGTATCCTGCGGGTTGGGTGACCCGAAGCGGCCCATTGCATAGCAAAAGGACACATCTTGAGGTTCCGCGACATCGAAAAACATATCGTCCTAGGGTCCCGCTACCTTTCCTTTGCCGCCGTCATGGGGTCTCTGGCAGGTTCGGTCCTGATGTTCTTCCTTGGGCTCTTCAACATCTACCGCGCGTTCGCGGAAGGGTTGCAGGTGCCCACGAACGAGGAAGACGATACCGGTTTCGGATCGGAGGCGGTCATCAGTGTCATCGAGGGACTCGACCGTTTCCTGATCGCCATCGTGCTGCTCTACTTCGCTTATGGGGTCTATTCGCTCTTTCTGCATCCCAACAGCACGCAGCGCGAACTGGCCCTGCCGGAATGGCTGAAGGTAAAGCAGATCGGTCAGTTGAAACAGGTGGTCGCCGAAGTGATCATCGTCGTGCTGTTCGTGCTGTTTCTCAGGGTGGCATTACAGGCTTTCCATTCCCCAAACGCGACCCTCGAGTGGAACCAATTGGCGACGCTGCTCGTGCTTCCGGTCAGCGTGTTCTTGCTCGCCTGTGCGCTTTGGATGGTGCAGCTTCACCCCAAGTCCACGAGCGACAAGGACGATACCAGGCAGGATGATGGCTGACCTCAGCAGCCACCGGACAGATTCAGGGGGCGAGCCATGGAGGGTTTCACGGCGCGAAGGGATCATTCGCCATCTTTGGCCAACAGGTGCCACCGACGTTTCTGCCGCCCCAGGATCAGCACCACAGGCATACCGCCCCGTTCCGCTCATGCTCCAAGGGCGCGCAGGCCCATCCAGAGGCCCATGAGCATCATCATCAGGTTCTCGGTCAGCGAGATGAAGCCCAGCGGCACGTTGGTATCGCCCCCGACGCAGGCGCATTTCAGCTCCCGCTTGTCGATATAGACCGCCTTGATCACGCTCACCGCTCCCACGGTGCCGATGAACAGTGCCACCGGCGCAGATATCCATGTCAGCATGCCCGCAGTCATCAGGATACCGGCGAGAGCCTCGCCGTAAGGGTAGATCTTTCCATAGGGCACCCAGCGTTGTGCCAGAAGGTCATAGTTCAGGAACATGGTCGAGAACTGCTCGACATCCTGCAACTTCTGGATCGCCAGGACCGTCATTGAAAGCGAAATGAACCATTGCAAGCTCTGCCAGGTCAGGATCGTGCCGAACTGGCGCCAAGCCAGCCCCAGAGCCAGAAGCGCACAGACCGAGAAGATTGCGATAACCGGGCGATAGGAGGTATCGCTTTGCTCCTCCTTCGGCGGGTCGATGCCAAGAAATATGCGCAGATCGTCGTGTCCGCCAATGCGTTCGCCATCTATGAAGGTCTGCGGCGTTGTCTCGACGTCGTGCGCCTGCATGAAGGCTTCGGTCTCATCTCTGGTCTTCAGGTGGTGATCCTCGACCTCGTAGCCGTTCCGCTTCAACATATCCTTTGATTTCAGGCCGTAGGGGCAGGTGTGATCGGGCATGACCATCCGATAGAGCGTCGCGGTTTTGTTTGTGTCCTCGGGCATTTCTTGCTCCTCAATTCACACAGTTGAACTGGCCACGAAACCCGGTCTCGTAGCTGGGTCCGGCGCTAATTGTCAGGTCATACAGCCCGTCCTCTTGTGTCTGACGCACCGCTGCGGAGATCGGCGCAGCCGCAAATCCGTCGCCTTCGGCCTCCAGTCGAACCAGATCGCCGCTGATCCGGATCAGGGCGGCGTCATCGGCGCTGACAAGCACGGGCGGGCTGCTGGCGGTATAGGTGAAGCGGCAGGTCCCGCCATCGGGGAAGACTTTCGCAATATCGTCTTGCGTCAGGTATTCCGGATCGATCGTCGCCAAAACCTCGGTTTCCAGGGCATCCCGGGCATTCGTGAGTTCAGGAGCCGGTGCGGCGGGGTTTTGCCGTGCTTCTCCATTGGCTGTGATGTCGGAGATCAGATAGCGCATCTCGGCGATCTCCTTGTTCTGCGCATAGATGATATCATCGGCAAGAGTGCGCACGCGCGGATCGGTAATTTCGGCCCGCGAAGACGTCATGATCGCGATGGAATGGTGCGGAATCATAGCGCGCAGGTAGGATTGATCCTGTACCGTGATCTGGCTGCGGACGAGCCACAGGGCGCCTGCAAAGACGATGATGGACCCTGCGAAGATAGCGATGTTCAGGGTGCGGTTCTTGTACATGCCCACCATGAAGGACAGCATCACAAATCCCATCACGGCCCCCATGACAATTGCCATGTAGGCCCGCGTCTCCGACCAGAACACATGATCGGCAAGATAGGTGTTCAGATACATCAACCCGAACATCAGCAGCGTAGAGGTCGAAATCATAAGGAAAAAACGAATATAGGCCATCGGAGTCTCCTTGTCTGTTCATGGGGTCAACAACCCTCCAGCGGCTGGATGTTCCCGGAAAAGTGAATTTTTTTACGCTGGGCCAGTGAACCCTTGATCATATCGACGATCGGGACGGCGTTCAGCGACGAGCGGTATATCGCGTCGAGGTTTTCAAACCCCGAAAAGATGCGCCGGTATCCTTTCAGCCCTCGAAACAGGCTTTCGGCCTCTTTGCGGCGTTTGCAGATGATCCCGCTCCGATCCCAGTCGATCGGCCGATGCGCGACCAGTCATGTGTCTCTGAGCGGTCTCGCGAAAGGGAACGGATGTCTTCGAAGGCGTTGTCGAAGTGGCGGACGGAACGAGATAGAAAGCCGATTACAAATTGTGCGTTTCTGAAGGCCGCACTCTACAGGTGCGCCGATTCGTAAATTCCGTTCGCGCAAAACTCGTTCGCCAAGGCCGCCGTTTGGGCGGCTTTTGTTTGTTGACAGGAATTGTCGGAATACGTAGGGCAACGTCAACAATTGCCATTTGCGCGACGCAGCCCGCGGTTCCGCCAGCTATCCATCACGGTTTTCAGGACGAGGGAAGGCCAGGTATCATGACATGTTCTGCCCTTGATCTGCATGTATATGGGACGATGCAGCGCACTTGAAGCGTGTCCCGAAGCGTTTTAACCCGATTACGCCGTTTGCGGATGCGCGGCAGAGCATACGAGGTATCCCATGGCCGACGATATCACTACGATTCTCCCTCAGACGGACGCTGTTGCCGGGATGGTGCAGAATACCGCTCTGGGCGGGGCAGGAAGCCGGTTCGATACTGTTGTCGAGTTTATCGTGCTGGGCGGTCCGGCGATCTGGGCCATTGCCGCGGTTTCGGTTGTCGCGCTGGCGCTGATCCTGTGGAAGGTCTGGCGGCTGGCGATCATGGGCGCGTGGATCGGTGGCGGACATGCGCGCCGCGCGGTCGAGCTGTGGGCGCAGGGCGATGAGGATCGGGCGCTGGCGCAATTGCAGGGGCGGCGCACCTGCCGGGCGGTTCTGATCCGCGCGGCGATGGAGGCGCGGCGCGACCCGACGCTGGACGCGGATGCAGCGCAGGCCGAAACCGAGCGCGTGGCGCGTAATTTGTTGGCGAAAGCGCGCGGCGGGCTGCGCCCGCTCGAACTGATCGCGACCATCGCGCCGCTGCTGGGGCTTCTGGGCACGGTTCTGGGCATGATCGCGGCGTTTCAGGCGTTGCAGGCGGCGGGCAGCCGGGCCGATCCGGCGATTCTGGCCGGGGGCATCTGGGAGGCGTTGCTGACCACGGCGGCGGGCATGGCGGTGGCGATCCCGGCGTCGATGGCGCTGACATGGTTCGAGAGCGTGGTGGACCGGCTGCGTCTCGAGATGGAGGATTTCGCCACCCGCATTTTCCTGCGCTCCGTGCAGGGCGAGGACGGCGCGGCGATGGCGCGTGCGGCCGAGTGACATGTTCGCCTTCGGTGACACCAAACCCCGCAGGAAGCCCAGCCTGACGCCGATGATCGACGTGGTGTTCCTGCTGCTGGTGTTTTTCATGCTGGCCTCGCGATTCGGGATGGATATGCAGGTGCCGCTGAACGCGCCTGGCGCGGGGGCGGAGCAGCCTTATTCCGGGCCGCCGCGGCTGGTGGATATCTTGCCCGAGGAACTGCGCCTGAACGGGCAGGAGATCGCGCGCGATGCCCTGCCGGCGGCGCTGGCCGATCTGGTGGGTGATCCGGGCGATACCATCGTACTGCGCGCCCGTGACGAGGCGCGCTTGCAGCGCGTGGTGGACGTGATGCAGGCGTTGAAGCAGGCCGGGTTCACGGCGCTGGTGCTGGTGGAGTAGGCCGATGCAGTTTTCCGAACCGCCCCGCCGTCACCCTCCCGAAAGCATCGTTCCGATGATCAATGTGGTGTTCCTGCTGCTGATCTTTTTCCTGATGACCGCGCAGATCGCCCCGCCCGACCCGATCGAGGTGACCCCACCGAGCGCCACGCAGAAGCTTGACCCGACGGAGGGCGAATTCACGCTGTATCTGGGGGCGGAGGGCGATCTGGCCTTTGGCGAGGCGCGCGGCGAAGAGGCTGCACTGGCCGCGTTGCAGGCCGCGAAAGAGGCCTATTGCGCCGATGGCGGCTGTTCGGACACGGTGCCGCCCCCGCCACTGATATTGCGGGCCGATGCGAATGTGCCGGGGGCAACACTGGCCGCGCTGATGCCCCGGCTGGCGCAGGCGGGATTCGCGGAAATTCAGCTTGTGACGGTCTCGCAATGATGCGCACGCTGGAATTCGGCGGTTTCCTGGTGCTGGCCGTGGTGGCGCATCTGGCGGTCGTACTGATCGGGCCGCGCACCCAAGGGGTGGCCTCGTCCGGGCAGGCGGGCGAAACGGCGGTGTCGATCCAGGTGTCGGACGGGCAAATCGCCGATATGGTGGCGCAGTGGGAAACCCCGCCCGAGGTGCCCGAGCCGGTCGAGGCCCCGGACATGCCCGAGACCGCCGCGCTGAACGAGCCCGAGTTGCCGCCGCTGGAACAGCCGGAGCGGCTTGCGGCCCCCGCCGCCCCCGTGGCCCCGGCGGCGCCGGGCCTTGCGGTGCCGCAATCCGACAGCCTGCCGGATGCCTCCGTCACCGCGCCTCCTCCTCCGCCGGTGCAGCGCCCGGACCCGGAACTGGAACGATTGGGCGAGACACGCCCGCAAGTGCGTCCCGAGCGGCCTGATCCGCCAAAGCAACAGCCCAGGCGCGAGCCCGCGCCGAAGAAACAGGCGAAGAAGGCGGATAAACCAAAGAAGGCAGCGGCCTCCAGCGCGGCGCAGCGTGCCGCCGGGCAGGGGCAGGGGGCGAATGCGGGCAATGCCCGGCAAACTCAGGCGGCCACGCTGAGCGCGGGACATATCCAGAGCCTGACCGCCCGCTGGGGCGCGCAGGTGCGCCGCCAGATCGAGCGGCGCAAGCGCTATCCGTCGGCGGCGCGCGGGGCGTCGGGCACGGTGACGGTGCGCCTGACGGTGGGGCGCAACGGCAGTTTGCAGGGCGTCGGGCTGGCGCGTTCGTCGGGCAATGCGGCGCTGGATCAGGCGGCGCTGCGCGCGGTGCAATCCGCCGGGCGGTTCGCGGCGGCGCCCAAGGGGCTGACCAAGGCCAGCTATACCTTCACCCTGCAAATGCGGTTCAACCGCTGACCCTTATCCGACTTGCCGTCCCCGGCTCCAGACCGTGCGCACCACGGGGGTGCCGTTGATATCGCGGATGCGCAGCAGATCGGCGCGCTGACCCGCGATCAGGTGGCCGCGATCCGTCAGCCCCGTCACCTCGGCGGGGGCGGCGGTGACGGTGCGGATCGCACGGGGCAGATCCCTCCAGACCTCGCCCAGCCGGAAGGCCGAGAGCAGCAGCGCCGAGGGCACGTAATCGGACGACACGATATCCAGAAGCCCGCGCCCGGCCAGGTCGAGCGCGCTGACATTGCCCGAATGCGAGCCGCCCCGGATGATGTTGGGCGCCCCCATCATGATCGCCACGCCCTGTTCGCGGCAGGCCTCGGCAGCTTCGATCGTGGTGGGGAATTCGGCAAAGCCCACACCGTTGCCATGCGACGCGGCGACCTGTTCGGCGGTGGTGTCGTCATGGCTGGCCAGAACCGCGCCAAGGCGATTGGCTTCGGCGATGGCGCCGGTTTCGTGGGCGTCGCCCAATTGCGCGCGCAGTCCCTTGAGATGGGTCACATGCGCCTCGAACTCGGTGTCGTTCATGCCGCGTTTCTTGGCGATATAGGTCTTGAGCTTGGACAGGTCGCGGAATTGCCGCTGACCCGGTGTGTGATCCATCAGGCTGACGATGCCGATGCGGTCCTCGGGGGAGAATTCGGCCAGTTCCTCGAGCAGGGTTTCCGAGCAGATTTCGGCCCGCAGGTGCAGGAAATGGCTGATCCGCAGGGCGTCGGCGCGGCGCAGGGCGAGGATTTCGTCGGTCAGGGCGCGGGCGTATTTCACATAGCCGCCCTTGCCGGTGTGGATCGAGCCCACGCGCATCGCGTCGAACACCGTGGTGATCCCGGTCGAGGCCAGTTCGCCGTCATGGGCAAGGATCGCCGACAGGTGCGGCCAGTCGACCGAAGGGCGCGGCTCGATATGGCGTTCGAGATTGTCGGTGTGCAGCTCGATCAGCCCCGGCGTGATGTAATCACCGTCGCAGTCGATGGCCCCGGCTCCGACATGCGTGCCGGAGGCGATCTCGGCGATCCGGCCATCGGCCACGATCAGCGAGCCGGTCAGCACCTCGTCGGGCAGCACGAGACGGGCGTTGGCCAGATGCAGGATATCGGCGCCGGGCGCGATGGAAAGGTCGGCAGGGGCGGGCATGGCTGAGGTCATCCGGTTATTGTCCTTCTGTCAGTCGGGCCGGGGCGGCGAGGCCCAGCATGTGCAGGGCCCGATCCACGCTCGTGCCGATCGGGCCGTCATTGTGCAGCCTGTGAACCGTCAGTCCGGCGGGCAGCGGCTCGGTGCTGCGCGACAGGCGGCGGGCGATGTCGTCGCGGCCCTCGCGGCCCCGTCCGGCCAGACGCCGGGCCAGCGTTTCGGGGTTGGCGGTGATATGCAGCACCTCCAGTTCCGGGAAGACCCGCGCGGCCTCGTCCAGCACCGTGCGTGAGAGGTTCGCCATGCGCTGCGCGCCGCCCCGGACATCGTCGAGCACCGAAGCGGGAATGCCATAGCGCAGCCCGTGCGCGGTCCAGTGCAGGCAGAATTCGCCCGCTTCGGCGCGGGCGGCGAACCCGGCCTCGCTCAGCGCGTCGTATTCCTCGCCGCCCAGGCCGGGGGCGCGGGTGATCGCGCGGCGCACCGGAACCAGCGCGGGCGCGGCCTCGGCAAGGCCGCGCATGACGCTGTCCTTGCCTGCACCCGACGGGCCGGCCACGGCGATCAGGCGGCCCGTGCTCATGCGGCCCTCGCGGGCGTAAAGACGGTCACGTCGATTTCACGGTCGCAGACGCGGTCGCGGGCGGCCTCGTCATGGAAAATCCCGACAATGGCCGCGCCGCGCGCCTTGGCGGCTTCGATCAGGTCCAGAACGACCTCGCGATTGGTGGCGTCGAGGCTGGCGGTGGGTTCGTCCAGCAGAAGCGCGGGATACTCATGGGCAAAGCCGCGCGCGATGTTCACACGCTGCTGTTCACCGCCCGAAAAGGTCGTGGGTGACAGGCCCCAGAGGGTTTCGGGGATGTTCAGCCGTGTCAGCAGATCGGCGGCGCGGGCGCGGGCATCGTCCAGCGGCGTGCCGACGGCCAGAAGCGGCTCGGCGACCACGTCGAGGGTGGGCACACGCGGCACCACGCGCAGGAACTGGCTGACATAGCCCAGCGTATCGCGGCGCATCCTGAGAATGTCGCGCGGGGCGGCGTCGGTCACCACCGTGTCGCCCACGCGGATGCGGCCCGCCTCGGCGAGGTAGTTGCCATAGATCATCCGCATCAGCGTGGATTTGCCCGCGCCCGAGGCCCCGGTCAGGGCCACGCATTCGCCGTGCGCCACCGACAGGGTCGCGCCTTGCATCACGCGGATCGTCGCGCCGCCCTGATTGTGCAGGGTAAAGGCCTTGGACAGGTTTTCGATCTCGATCATGGGCTTTCTTCTTGCTCCAAATATCCTCGGGGGTCCGGGGCCAGACAGCTCCCGGCGGGTTCAGACCTGCAGCACGCTCGACACCAGAAGCTGCGTGTAGCCGTGTTGCGGATCGTCTAGCACCTGATCGGTCAGGCCCTGTTCCACCACATGACCCGATTTCATCACCATGAGGCGATCCGCCAGCAGGCGCACCACGGCCAGGTCGTGCGTGACGATGATCGCCGACAGGCCCATGTCGCGCACCAGTCCGCGCAGCAGGTCCAGCAGGCGGGCCTGCACGCTGACATCCAGCCCGCCGGTGGGTTCGTCCATGAACACCAGCCGCGGGCCGGTGACGAGGTTGCGTGCGATCTGCAGCCGCTGCTGCATGCCGCCCGAAAAGGTCGAGGGCCGGTCGTCGATGCGGGTGGGCGATATTTCGACCCGGTCCAGCCAGTCGGTCGCCTTGTTCCGTATGTCGCCGTAATGGCGCGCGCCCACGGCCATCAGGCGTTCGCCCACATTGCCGCCCGCGCTGACGCCCATACGCAGCCCGTCGCGGGCATGCTGGTGGACAAAGGCCCAGTCGGTGCGCGACAGCATCCGCCGTTCGGGTTCGGACATGGTGACGGTATCGCGTGGTCCCTCGGCGCGCGTGTCGAAGATCACCTGACCGCCGTCGGGTATCAGGTGCCCCGCCATGCAGTTGAGCAGCGTGGATTTGCCCGACCCGCTTTCGCCGACGATACCCATGACCTCGCCGGGGTAGAGGTCGAACGACACGCCGGTGCAGCCGACATGGCTGGCATAGAGTTTGCGGATGTCGCGCACCGACAGGAGGGGGGTGGTGGGTTCGGGGCTCATGCGGCGTCCTTTCCGCGATGGCCCTGCGCCTGCCGGGCTTCGCAATAATCTGTGTCCGAGCAGACGAACATCCGCCCGCCTGCGTCATCGGTAATCACCTCGTCGAGGTAACTGTCCGTCGCCCCGCACAGCCCGCAGGGGTGGTCGGCCCTTGAGGCTTCGAACGGATGGTCCTCGAAATCGAGGCTGACGACGGTGGTATAGGGCGGCAGGGCATAGATGCGTTGTTCGCGCCCCGCGCCGAACAGCTGGATCGCCGGGCAGTCCGTCAGTTTCGGGTTGTCGAATTTCGGGATCGGTGACGGGTCCATCACATAGCGTCCCTCGATCTTGACGGGGTAGGCATAGGCCGTGGCGATATGGCCGTGGCGGCTGATGTCTTCGTAGAGTTTCACATGCATCAGCCCGTATTCTTCGAGGCTGTGCATCTTGCGGGTTTCGGTTTCGCGCGGTTCCAGAAACCGCAGCGGTTCGGGGATCGGCACCTGATAGACCAGTATCTGCCCCTCTTTCAGGGTGGTTTCGGGTATCCGGTGGCGGGTCTGGATCACGCTGGCGGCGGTGGTTTCGGTGGTGACCTCAACCCCCGCCGTGCGGCGAAAGAAATTGCGGATCGACACGGCGTTGGTGGTGTCGTCGGCGCCCTGGTCGATCACCTTGAAACGGTCCTCGGGCGTCAGCACCGCTGCCGAGACCTGCACGCCGCCGGTGCCCCAGCCGTAGGGCATGGGCATTTCGCGGCTGGCGAAAGGCACCTGATAGCCGGGGATCGCCAGCCCCTTGAGGATGGCGCGGCGGATCATGCGCTTGGTCTGTTCGTCCAGATAGGCGAAGTTATAGGCTTGGTCGGTCACAACAGGCCCCTTTCGGTCAGGTCCGCCTCGAGGGTTTCGGGCGAGGTAAAGTGATGCCCCTGCCAGCCCGCGTCGCGCGCGCCCTTCACGTTGGCCGGGCTGTCGTCGATGAACAGGCAGTCCTGCGGCGGCACATCGGCGCGCTGACAGAGCAGGTCGAAGATGGCCGGTTCGGGTTTGCCCATCCCTTCGCGGCCGGACACGATGGTCACGCCGAACGTGTCGGTCAGGCGCGGATGCAGGGTAAGCCCGATGGGCCATGTTTCCGCCGACCAGTTGGTGATCGCGTGCACATCGTGGCCGCGGCGTTTCAGGCGGTTGACGATGTCCCACGTGCCTTCGATCGGTTCGCGCAGTGTCAGCGCATAGCGTTCGAGGTAGCGCGAGAACAGCATTCGGTCATCTGGATCGCTGATCTCCTGCGCCAGAGCGCCAAAGCGTTCGCCCCGGTCGGCGCGCGCGTTGCGCGCATGAAAGCCGGTGCGCTCCAGAAATGCCTGCGCCTCGGTGCGGCAGCCCAGATCGGGCAGGAAGGCGGCGACAGGGTCCCATTCGATCAGCACGTTTCCGATATCGAAGACCACGCTGGTCATTCGGCGGCCTCCTGACGGGATGTGTTGGCGGCCTCGGCGCGCTCGGCCACCTCGCGGCGCAGTTTGCGCACCAGTTCCAGTTCGGACTGGAAGTCGACGTAATGGGGCAGCTTGATGTGTTCGAGGAACCCGGTGGCCTGAATGTTGTCGGCATGGGACAGGACGAATTCGGCGTCCTGCGCCGGGGCGCCGGTGAAATCCTCGCCCAGTTCCTCCCATCGCAGGGCGCGGTCGACCAGCGCCATCGAGATCGCCTTGCGTTCGGTCTGGCCGAAGACCAGCCCGTAGCCACGGGTGAATTGCGGCGGTTCGGTTTTCGAGCCGGTGAATTGGTTCACGGTTTCGCATTCGGTCAGGGTGATGTCGCCGATCTCGATGGCGAAGCCCAGTTCGGGGATGTCCATCTCGACGCTGACCGCGCCGATGCGCAACTCGCCCACGAAGGCGTGGTTGCGGCCATAGCCGCGCTGTGTGGAATAGGCCATCGACAGGACAAACCCCTCGTCGCCGCGCGCCAGCGCCTGAAGGCGCAGCGCCCGTTCGGCAGGGAGTTCCAGCGGTTCGCGTGTCAGGTCTGGCGGGGGCGTATCATCGGCCGGAGCCTCTTCAATCAGGCCCTCGCGGTTGAGGAAGCCGGTGACATGGGGCACGTCGCCCGCCTCGGGGGGGCGTTGGGGGGCGTCCTGCGGGGGCTCGCCCTCAGCGGCCAGTTTGAAATCCAGCAGGCGGTGGGTGTAGTCGAATGTCGGCCCCAGGATCTGCCCGCCGGGCAGGTCCTTGAACGTGGCCGATATACGCCTGTCGCAGGCCATTGCGGTGGTTTCGACGGGGCGCGAATTGCCCAGCCGGGGCAGGGTGGTGCGATAGGCCCGGATCAGGAAGATCGCCTCGATCAGGTCGCCGCGCGCCTGTTTGATCGCCAGCGCGGCAAGGTCGGGATCGTAAAGCGAGCCCTCGGCCATGACGCGGTTGACCGCCAGCGTCATCTGTTCGCGGATTTGCGCAATGGACAGTTCGGGAACCGACGGATCGCCGCGCCGTTCCTCGGCCAGCCATGCGTGAGCGTTGTCGATGGCGCGCTCTCCGCCCTTGACGGCGACATACATTACAGCACCTCGGTGGAACGCGGCAGGGCGGCAAGGGCCTGACCGCTGGTGAACATGAAATCCAGCCCCAGAGGGAAGCAGGCGGCGTTCTGGCGGAACGCATCGCCGTCGGGCAGGGACAGGGTGGCGGTGTCCTGAATGCCGGGGCCGCGCAGGGTGGCGCCCTGCGCCGACAGTTCGGGCAGTTCGACGATCAGCGTGGCGGAGCGATCGGGATATTCCGCCGTGCCGCAGGGGAATTGCGAGAGCGGTAGCAAATCGTCCCAGTGCCCGATGGCAAAGGTGCAATCGCTTGCGCCGGTCAGCGGTGCGCCGGTGTGGAAGGCCAGCCAGTCGCGCACCGCCGGGCAATTCATTTCGCCGGCCAGGAACAGCGGCGTGTCGGTGTCGCACAGGGTCAGCACAACCGCCCCCGCCACCGGGGATAGCGGCGCGGGAGGCGTGGCCCCGGCAAGGGTTTCGATCCGTCCGGGGCGGGCCATGGCCTCCATCACCGCGCGGAATGCGGTTGCGGCCTCGATGGCCGGGTCGGCGAAGCCGCCGTCAAGCGTTGCGCTTTGCATCAATCCTCTCCTCGGACCATGGTGAAGAAATCGACCTTCGTCGCCGCCGCGCGGGCGGCGCGGCTGGTGCGGGCGCTGTCGGCCTCGGCCCTGAGCGGGTCCAGAACCCCGGCTTGCAGGGTGGTGGCCCGGTCGGTCTGCATCATGGCGTCGACCAGCGCGGCGGCCTCGGCATCGGGTTTGCTGCGGCCCTGGATATAGGCGTGGCCCACCGTGCCGCAGCGCAGGCGCAAGGCGCAGCGCGTTACGGTCATTTCGCCAAGGTTGAAGGGCGCGCCGGTGCCGCCGGTGCGGCCGCGCACCATGACGCTGCCGGTTTCCGGGTGGCGCAGCCAGTCGAAGCCGGGGCGGGCGCAGGTGTCGTCCAGCAGGGCCGCCACGCGGCCCGGCCCGGCCTTGGCCAGCAGGCCCATCCATGCCTGTCGCGGGCTGTGATCGGGGGCGTGATCTTTCATCTCGACAAATCCGTGCATTACTATACAACTATACACATTATACCGAAGCGGTAGCGATCAGGCCAGTGGGGATTTGTGAATTTTGGGTGACAAGCAGGGCAAGGCGGGCGGGAAAACGCCACTGTGGCAGGCCATTTCCAAGGCGCTGCGGCAGGATATTTTCGAAGGGCGTTACGGCCCCGGCGACAAGCTGCCGACCGAGGCGCAGCTTGCCGAGCGGTTCGGCGTCAACCGGCATACGGTGCGTCATGCCCTCGGGCGCATGGCCGAGGACGGGGTGGTGCGCTCGCGGCGTGGCTCGGGGGTGTTCGTGACGGCGCGGCCCACGGATTATCCCATAGGCCGCCGGGTGCGGTTTCATGAAAACCTGCGCGCCGCTGGGCAGCGCCCGGACAAACGCATCCTTCAGATCGAAACCCGCAGCGCCACGGCGGGCGAGGCCGAGGCGCTGGAGATCGCGCCTGGCGCGCCGGTCTGCGCCTGCCATGGCCTGTCGCTGGCCGACGATGCGCCCATCGCGGTGTTTGAAAGCGTCTTTCCGCTGGAGCGCCTGCCGGGGATCGCCGAGGCGCTCGAGGAGCAGCCCGGCGTGACGGCGGCGCTGCGGCAGGTGGGGATCAGCGATTATACCCGTGCCTCGACGCGGCTGACCGCCGTGGCCGCCGATGCCTCGCAGGCGTTGCATTTGCAGTTGCGCGAGGGCGATCCGCTGTTGCGCTCGACGGGGGTGAATGTCGCGCCCGATGGCAAGCCGGTGGAGTATGGCCGGACGGTGTTCGCCGGGGATCGTGTGACGTTGACACTGGAGGATTAGGCGGCGTCTGCATTTAGGGGATTCCCAAATCAGCCTCCGTTTGATTCAAGATCAAAAACGGGAGGCGATCTTGAGCAGACGGACTTTGACAG
>NZ_FRBR01000014.1 GCF_900142665.1 Roseovarius pacificus | reverse complement strand
GGCCGAACGCAGCACGTCGATACAGGCCTCGGCGGCAAAGGCAACGCTGTCGTCCTGGCTGAGGAACACGAAATCGCCGGACAGGCTCCGGCGGGCATGCATCGCGCAGGAAACGGCGGATCGGGCGGTATCCAGGTTTTCATGATACATGGCGTGTTGTCTCTCTCTGGCTTGGCGGATTGCGTATGGGTCAGGAGGTGTTCCTGATCGAGGTTTCGACGGCGTGCAGGAAGGAATTGGCCGAAGAACTGGCCGACAGCAGCAGGAACGTATCCTCGCCGGTGCGGACGATCAGTGCGCCCAGATGTTCCATCACGGTGCGCGCGGCATCGCCTTCGGCAAAGGCATCGCGGTGCAGATCAACCGGACAGATGCGTTCCAGAACGGTGCGGCTGTCGGGGCCGGTGATTTCCAGCCCGGTCCAGACATCCGTCTGGTCGGTGGTATAGGCCGTTCCCTTGAGGCGGGTGGCGACGGCACGTTCGGCATCGGGCGTGGCATGCGTGAAGATCACGAAGGCCTGATCGGAGCCGAGGCGGACAAGGCGCGCGCCCTCTTTGGTGAGGGTCGAGCGGCCCGGTTCGGGCAGGGCCGCGCCATAGGCGGATTTCACGGCCTTGAGCGCGGCGTCCTCGGCCCCAAGCGGCAGGGCGATGGACACGATGGCCAGATCCGCCGGGGCGTGCAGGCGTGTCGTGCCGAAGATCTTGTCATACCCGGCCAGCGGCGGGGTGGATATCAGCGTATAGTCAGGCACGGAGGCGCTCTCCTTCCGGGTCGATGAAGTGGGCGGAAACGATTTCGACTTCGGTTTCGCCACCTTTGAGCGGGTTCACGGCGCGGACGATTTCGCCCATGCGTTCATCGCCACGCCTGATGAAGCCGAGGCCGACGGAATGGCCAAGGCTGGGGGAGTACGCGACAGAGGTCATCCAACCCTGATCGGTTTCGGTACTGGCGGTTTCGCCGCGATTGACGAAATGCGACCCGGCGGTGAGGGGCTCGGCCCGGTTGACGGGCCGGACGCCGACCAGTTTCACCGCGTCGTCGCGGATCATGTCCGGGCGTTGCGACAGGACGTTGCCGATGCACTCCTTTTTCTGGCTGACCATGCGGCCCATACCGAGGTTATGCGCGGTGGTCTGGCCGTTGAGTTCGGGACCGGCGGCGTGGCCCTTTTCGATCCGCATCACGCCAAGGGCCTCGGTGCCGTAGGGGGTGGCGTTGAATTCGCGGCCCGCCTCGATCAGCACGTCCATCATGGAGTTGCCATAGCGGGCGGGCACGGCGATTTCATAGGCCAGTTCGCCCGAGAAGGAGATGCGGAACAGGCGCGCGGGCATGCCGCCGCAAACCGTGATCTCGCTGCAGGCCATGAAGGGGAAGGCCTCGTTCGAGATGTCGTGGCTTTCGTCCACTACCTTGCGCAGCAGGTTGCGCGCGTTGGGGCCGGCCACGGCGAATTGCGCCCAGCCATCGGTGGTCGAAATCAGGTGCACATCCATGTTGGGCCACAGGCACTGGCGGGCGAATTCGAGGCGGCGGAACACCAGCACCGCATTGGCGGTGGTCGTGGTCATGACGAAGTGGTTTTCCGACATCCGCGCGGTGGTGCCATCGTCATAGGCGATGCCGTCTTCGCGCAGCATCAGGCCATAGCGGACCTTGCCGACGGGCAGTTTGGCAAAGCCGTTGGCATAGACCTTGTTGAGGAATTCGGCGGCGTCGCGCCCCTGAATGTCGATCTTGCCGAGGGTGGTCACGTCACAGATGCCGACCGAATTGCGGGTCATCTCGACCTCGCGGTCGACGCTGTCGCGCCAGCCCTTTTCACCGGGGCGGGCGAACCATTGCGCGCGCAGCCAGTTGCCGACCTCGACGAAGGTCGCGCCGTTTTCGGTGGCCCAGTTGTGGCTGGGCGTCAGGCGGTAGGGGCGGAAATCGGTGCCGCGCGCGCGGCCTGCCAGCGCACCCAGGGGGATGGGTGTATAGGGCGGGCGGAAGATGGTGGTGCCGGTCTCCGGGATCGTCTTGCCGGTGCATTCGGCCATGATGGCCAGCGCCGGGATATTGGCCGTCTTGCCCTGATCGGTGGCCATGCCGAGCGTGGTATAGCGTTTCAGGTGTTCGACCGAGCGGAAGCCCTCGCGGTAGGACAGTTTCACGTCCTTCACGGTGACGTCGTTCTGCTGATCGAGCCAGGCGCGCTTGCGGCTTTCGCGGACATGCCAGAAGGCCGAGCATGTGCTGGGCTCGTCCTCGGCGCGGGGGGCGTCGGTTTTGGCGGGGGTGAACCCCAGGGCCTCGATCTGGGCATTGGCGGCGGCCTGCCCTTCGGCCAGCGCCGCGGCCAGCGTGAGCGCGCCATTGGCGGCCCCGGCCACGGCCATGCCTGCGGGCAGGCTGGCGCCGGGGACGAAGGCGTTCAGGTCGTCGCGCCATTCGGGGCGGCCGCGCTGGTGACAGGTGAGGTGGACATTGGGGTTCCAGCCGCCCGACACGGCGAGCGTATCCGCCGGGATCACCTGACCGTCGGTGAGAGTTATGGATTTCAGCCCCTTGCGGCCCACGGTATCCATCACCGCCGCATTGCGGACATGGCGGATGCCGGGCAGGTCGATGGGGGCGGGTGCATCGCGGGTGTCGATTACGGCGGGGACGGCGACGCCACGGGCCAGCAGATCGGCGGCGGTGCGCCAGCCGTCGTCGTTGTTGGTGAACACCGCCACCTCCTGCCCCGGCGTGACGCCGAAGCGGTTGGCATAGGTGCGCACGGCCCCGGCCAGCATGATGCCCGGACGGTCGTTATTGCCAAAGGCGATGGGCCGTTCGGTGGCCCCGGCGGCCAGAACGGCGCGTTTGGAGTAGATGCGCCACAGCACCTGACGGGGCTTGCCGCCCGCGTCGGACAGGTGATCGGTGCAGCGTTCGAGCGCGCCGTAGGTGCCGTGATCGTAGGCGCCGTAGACCGTGGTGCGCGGCATCAGGCGGACGTTGTCCATCGCGGCCAGTTCGGCCACGGCCTGCGCGGCCCAGTCGGCCCCGGCCATGTCATCGACGGCGTGCGTTTCGGCGTTGAGGCGGCCGCCGGGGGTGAAATCCTCGTCCGCCAGCACGACGCGCGCCCCGGCACGGCCAGCGGCCAGCGCCGCCGACAGGCCCGCGGGCCCCGCGCCGATCACCAGCAGGTCGCAATGGATGAAGCCCTTGTCATAGCTGTCGGGATCGTCCTGCATGGACAGGCGGCCAAGGCCGGCCGAGGCGCGGATCACCGGCTCGTACAGTTTTTCCCAGAACGCCCTGGGCCACATGAAGGTCTTGTAATAGAAGCCCGCCGACAGGAAGGGCGACATCAGGTCGGTCAGCGCCATCAGGTCGAATTCCAGCGGGCCACGATGGTTCTGGCTGTTGGCGGCGAGCCCGTCGAACAGTTCGACCGTGGTGGCGCGGGTGTTCGGCTCTTGCTGCGCGCCGGAGCGCAACTCGACCAGCGCGTTGGGTTCTTCGGACCCGGCGGTGAGGATCCCGCGCGGGCGGTGATATTTGAACGAGCGGCCCACGAGGCGCTGGCCGTTGGCCAGCAGCGCCGAGGCGAGCGTATCGCCGGGGTGGCCCGCCATGCGCTTGCCGTTGAAGGTGAAGGCGACGGTGCGGGTGCGGTCGATCTGGCCACCCGAGATGCGGTTTTTCTGGGTCATTTGTCGCGCCCCCGGCTGCGGGCCACGTCGCGGGCCATCTGCACATCGGTGATTTCGTGAGTGGTCGTGTCGCGCGTGACCACGAGCCACGAGCGGTCGCCCTGTTCGTGATACCAAAGCTCCCGATGGGGGCCGGCGGGGTTGTCGCGCAGGTAGGCGTAATCGTGGAATTGCTGCATGGCGTCTTCGGCCTGCCAGTCGGGGCGGTCGATCAGCGCGGCGTCGCCCAGATAGATGAATTCGGCAGCATCGCGGGGGCCAAGCAGGGGGTGGTTGATGATCATCTGTCGTCCCTCCTCAATGCAGGTTGGGCTGGTTGCCCATGCCTTTTTCGTCGATCAGGTTGCCCGAAATGAACCGATCAAGACGCATTTGCGTGGCGGTCGGGTGCGGTTCGTCGCGGGCCAGCAGGTGGGCATAGCAGAAGCCGCTGGCGGGCGTGGCCTTGAACCCGCCATAGCACCAGCCGCCGTTGAAATAGAGCCCGTCGATCCCGGTCTTGTCGATGAAGGGCGAGCCGTCCATCGACATGTCCATGATCCCGCCCCATGAGCGCAGAAGCCGCGCGCGCCCGATCATCGGCATGATGGCCATGCCGCCTTCGGCCACGTCTTCGACAACCGGCAAGTTGCCGCGCTGTGCGTAGGAATTGTAGCCGTCCAGATCGCCGCCGAAGACCAGACCGCCCTTGTCGGACTGGCTGACATAGAAATGGCCCGCGCCGAAGGTGATGACGCCGGGGATCACCGGCTTGAGCCCTTCGGTGACGAAGGCCTGAAGGACGTGCGATTCGATGGGCAGGCGCATGCCCGCCTTTTCCATCACCCGGCTGGACGAGCCCGCGACACAGACCGCCACCTTGCGCGCGCGGATCGCGCCGCGCGAGGTCTGCACGCCGGTGCAGCGACCGTTTTCGATGTCAAAGCCGGTGACTTCGCAATTCTGGATGATGTCCACGCCGCGCGAATCCGCGCCGCGCGCATAGCCCCAGGCCACGGCATCGTGGCGCACGGTGCCGCCGCGCCGCTGATAAAGGCCGCCCTTGATCGGGAAGCGGGCATTGTCGAAATCGAGGAACGGCAGTTCGGCGCGCAGCTGATCGGCATCGGCGAGTTCGGCATCGGCCCCGGCGAGGATCATCGCGTTGCCCCGGCGCACGAAGGCGTCGCGCTGTGCGTCGGTGTGGATCAGGTTCAGGATCGAGCGCTGGCTGACCATGGCGTTATAGTTGAAATCCTGTTCCAGCCCTTCCCAGAGCCTGAGCGAGAATTCATAGAACGGCTCGTTGCCCGGCAGCAGGTAGTTGGAGCGGATGATCGTGGTGTTGCGCCCGATATTGCCCGAGCCGATCCAGCCCTTTTCCAGCACGGCGATATTGCGCATGCCGAATTCCTTGGCCAGATAGTAGGCCGTGGCAAGGCCGTGCCCGCCCCCGCCGACGATGACGATGTCGTATTCGGGCTTGGGGTCGGGCTCGCGCCAGACGGGTTTCCAGCCCTTGTTGCCGGTCAGACCTTCGCGGAAGATCCGGAATGCAGAATAGCGCATTTGCGTTCGGTCCCATTTCTGAACTTCCCGTCAGATTGGGCGTCATTTCCGATTTGAACTTTCACGAAAAGGTCGGATACATTCACAAAATGGACAATCACGCCACAAATCCCCGTGACAGCCGCCGGATCGGCATCTTGCCGGTCGAGGGATTCGCCATGATGTCTTATGCGGCGCTGACCGAGCCGATGCGCGCGGCGAACCTGCTGGCGGGGCGGGACCTGTACGAGATGGTCAATATCGGGCGCAGCATGGCGCCGGTGGCCAGTTCCGGCGCGGGACTGGTGGCGCCGCAGGCGAAGCTGGGCGACGATCCGCGGCTGGATTACCTGTTTGTCGTGGCCGGGGGCGACCCGGCGGCCTTTGCGGACCGGGCGATCACCGGATGGCTGCAACGGCTGGCGCGCCGGGGGGTTCTGCTGGGCGGTGTGTCGGGCGGGCCGGTCATCCTGGCGCAGGCGGGGCTGATGGAGGGGCGGCGCATGACGGTGCACTGGGAACATGCCGCCGCACTGAGCGAGGCGCTGCCGCATCTTCTGATCGAGCGCACGCTGTACGTGATCGACCGCGACAGGGTGACCTGTGCGGGGGGCACCGCGCCGATGGATCTGATGCATGCGCTGATCATGCAGCATCACGGCGCGCAGTTCGCCCGGCTGGTCAGCGACTGGTTCATGCATACCGAGGTGCGCCCCTCGGTCGGGCCGCAGCGCGCCGGGCTGGTGGAGCGGGTGGGCACCACCGCGCCCGCGATCCTGGATGCGGTGGAGGCGATGGAGGCCAATCTGGGCGATCCCCTGCCTCTGGCGCGGCTGGCCGAGGTGGCGGGGCTGTCGCCCCGGCAGCTGAACCGGCAATTCAGCGACAAGCTGGGCCGCCCGGCGATGCGCTATTACCGCGATCTGCGGCTGGACATGGCGCAGAACCTGTTGCGCAACTCGCCGCTGAGCCTGACCGAGATCGCGCTGGCCACGGGGTTTGCCAGTTCCTCGCATTTCTCGCGGGTCTATGCGCAGCGGTTCGGGCAACCGCCGTCTGCCTATCGGTAGGGTGGGATTAGTCCTGACCCCAGCCGTCGGACTGCATTTCGCGCAGGCGGCTGGCAGTGCGTTCGAATTCGAAACTGCCTTCGCCTTCGAGATAGAGGTATTCCGGCTCGGCGGCGGCGGAGCAGATGAGGCGCACCTTCGCCTCGTAGAGCGCGTCGATCAGGGTGACGAAGCGCTTGGCCTCGTTGAAGTTCGAGCGCCCGAGTTGGGGGATATTCTCCAGCACCAGCACACGCGCGGCCCCGGCCAGCGCCAGGTAATCGGCGGGACCGAGCGGCTTGCCGCAGAGATCGTAGAAGCTGGCGCGCGCCACGCCGTTGTGGAAGGCGGGAATTTCGACCTCGCGCTTGTTGACGTGCAGGGTGAGGACATGCGCGGGCTGGCCATCGGTCAGATCGTCCCACAGCGCGGCCATCTGTGTGCGGGTCTCGGGGCCGAGGGGGGAGAAATAGGTGCGGCTGCCGGAGAGGCGGTCCTGCCGGTAATCGGTGGGGCTGTCCATTTCGTGCACGACCATGCGCTGTTTGAGCAGGTCGATGAAGGGCAGGAAAAGCTGCCGGTTCAGCCCGTCCTTGTAGAGATCGTCGGGCGGGCGGTTGGAGGTGGTGATCACCACGACGCCCGCTTCGAACAGGGCCTCGAACAGGCGGCCCACGATCATCGCGTCGGTGATGTCGGTGATCTGCATTTCATCGAAGGCCAGCAGGCGCACATCGTCCGAAACGGATTTGGCGACGGGGGCGAGGGCATCCTCGACGCCGCGTTCGCGGGCGGCGTGCATGCCGGCGTGGATTTCCTGCATGAAGGCGTGGAAATGCACGCGGCGGGCGGGCACCGGGACGGTTTGCACGAACAGGTCCATCAGCATCGACTTGCCGCGCCCCACCCCGCCCCACAGGTACAGCCCCCTGGGTGGTTCGGGCGCACGGCGGAACCAGCCCTTTCTGGCGGTCTGGCTCAGCCCGTCATGGATGCGGTCGAATTCGGGCAGGGCCGCCTTTTGCGCGGAATCCGGGGTCAGGTCGCCTTGCGCGACCTTCTGGGCGTAGAGATCGGTCAAAAAGTCCATCCGCCCCGCATAACGCGGCGCAGCGCGCAAGAAAAGATGCAAGCGGCGTGTTGATGAACGGCATCACAAAGGCTGAATTGACGGCAGCGGGGTTTTGCCTAATCTGGCGCGGCGCAGGAACAGGATGACCCGATGACCCCGAAAGCCAACCTTTTCACGCCCGTGCTGATCGCGGGGTGCCTGATCATGCTGGTGTCGTTCGGCATCCGGGCGTCGTTCGGGGTGTTCCAGATTCCGATTGCCGAGGAATTCGGGTGGCTGCGCAGCGAATTCAGCCTTGCGATTGCCATTCAGAACCTCGCCTGGGGGATCGGACAGCCGATTTTCGGGGCGCTGGCCGAGCGGATGGGCGACCGCAAGGCGATCGTGCTGGGGGCGCTGGCCTATGCCGCCGGTCTGGTTCTGTCCTCGTTCGCCGTATCGCCCGAGGCGCATCAGGTTTACGAGATCCTTGTGGGCTTCGGCATTGCCGGGACGGGGTTCGGCGTGATCCTGGCCGTGGTGGGGCGGGCGAGTTCGGACGAGAACCGCTCGATGAGCCTGGCCATCGCCACCGCCGCCGGGTCCGCCGGGCAGGTGTTCGGCCCGCCGGTGGCCGAGGCGTTGCTGGGCGTGATGAGCTGGCAGATGGTGTTTCTGGTCTTTGCCGGGCTGATCCTTGCCTCGCTGGCCTTCCTGCCGATGATGCGCGCCCCCGAGGCCGCCAGCCGCGCGGAACTGGAGGAAAGCATCGGTGCGTTGCTGGGGCGGGCGTTTCGCGATCCGTCCTATACGCTGATCTTCCTGGGCTTTTTCAGTTGCGGCTATCAGCTGGGCTTCATCACCGCGCATTTCCCGGCCTTCATCACCGAGATGTGCGGCCCGATTTCGCCCGGCGGGGTGCTGCATTCGGTCGGGGTGACGACGACCTCGGCGCTTGGGGCGGTGGCCATCGGGGTGATCGGCATGGCCAATATCGCCGGGACGCTGACCGCCGGGTGGCTGGGCAAGCGGTATTCCAAGAAATACCTGCTGGCCGGGGTCTATGCCGCGCGCACGGTGGTGGCGGCGGCGTTCATCATGGTGCCAATGACACCCGCGACGGTGCTGCTGTTCTCGGTCAGCATGGGCGCGCTGTGGCTGGCGACGGTGCCGCTGACCAGCGGGCTGATCGCGCATATCTACGGGCTGCGCTATATGGGGACGCTTTATGGCATCGTGTTTTTCAGCCACCAGGTGGGCAGCTTCATGGGTGTCTGGCTGGGCGGGCGGATGTATGACATGTACGGCGATTACACCATGGTCTGGTGGGTCGGCGTGGGTGTCGGCGCGTTTTCGGCGCTGGTGCATCTGCCGGTGAAGGAAAAGCGCGACCTGCCGCCGCTGGCGGCGTGAGGGTGACGGTTTTGCCCGGATGAGTGAGCGCGCCGTGATCGTCAGCAAGGACACTGCCGAACATTATGGCTGGGGCGCGCGCTGCGATGGCTGGATTCTGGCCTCGGGGGAGGATCTGCTGATCATACAGGAGCGCATGCCCGCCGGAACCGCGGAGGTGCGGCATTATCATCGCCGCGCGAAGCAGTTCTTTTTCGTTCTGTCCGGCAGGCTGACCATGGAAGCCGATGGAGATGTCTTCGAGATTGGCGCCCAACAGGGCATCGAAATCGGGAAAGACGTTCCTCATCAGGCGCGCAATGACAGCGATCAGGAGGTTGTTTTCCTGGTTGTCTCGGCCCCGACCAGCCGGGGGGACAGGATCGAGGCTCCGGGCCCGTAAACGGCGGGGTCAACGGATCAGTTGCGCCTCCAGCACCGACAGCAGTTCGGAATCGTGGGTATAGGCCAGGGCGTGACCCGCAGTCTCGATCACTTCCTGACGGGCGGCGCGGTTCCATTCGGCCAGTTTGCCAAGGCCCGAAATCGGGATCACCCCGTCCGCCCGCGCCCAGATCGCCAGAACGGGCAGGCCCGCCGCAGCGACCGCCCGGTGGGCGGGCTGCATGTCTTGCTCGAGCATATTGCGCAGCGAGGACAGGACGGCAGGGCGAAAGCCGCGTATGTCGAGTTCGGCCAGTTGCAGATCGACCGCATCGGGGATGGAAGAGGACATGCCGCGTTCGGTTTCCAGCGCAGCGCGGTAGTTGCGGGCGTAGAACGCCATGAACAGCCATTGCCCCAGCCGGTTGTGATTGACGACAAGCCGCGCGACCGGGCCCAGATCGCGCCCCATCCCGGCGGGGGCGAGCAGAACGAGCTGCCGGATGCGTTGCGCGTGTTTGGCGGCGAAGGCGGCGGCGATGGCCCCGCCCATCGAATAGCCCATAAGGGTGACGGGCCGATCCACCCCGAGGGCATCGAGCAGGTCTTCCAGTTGGGACACGAAAAATGCCGCGTCCTGCGTACCGCGCGGGCGGGCGGAATGGCCGCGCCCGTAAAGATCGTAGGTCAGCACGCGAAAGCCCTGTTTCGCCAGCCCCTGCGCAATCGGCCCCCAGACGAAGGAGGGCGTGGTCAGCCCGTGGATGCAGACGACGATGGGGCCGTCTTGTGGCCCGGCCCATTGGTAATGGGTGGCCCCGCGCGGCAGGTCGGCCAGGTGCCCCGGCGCATCGGGGCGGGCCCTGGTGACAGAGGGGCGCAGCAGTTCAAGAATGAAGGGCGTGGCAATGACAGCCACGCCGAGCGCCGCAAGCGCCCACCAGATCATTGCGCCGCCAGCCACGCGTCAAGGATGTAGCGGCTGGTCATCAGGTCCAGATGCGCGCCGCCGCCATTCTTGAACAGGGTGATTTCATCGTCGGTGATGCGGTGAAACCTGTCGGGCTCATAGTGGTCGGCGATCAGGTCGTCGCGGGTGATGGTGCCCTGTTCGAGAGGTATCCTGATTTCGCCGATATGGCCGACAGTGGTGTCGTAGCTGTCCACGAAGAGGCGCGCGCGTGTCATGCCCTGGTCGTCCACCTCGCGCATGTCGGGGCGGTAGGCGCCGATCACGTCGATATGCTGACCGGGGCGGAACCATTCGCCATGCAAGAGCGGTTCGGTGGACATGGTGGCCGACGTGACGATATCGGCGTCGCGCACGGCACTTTCCAGATCGTCGGCCACTTGCAGGCCGGGGCAATCCTGCACCATCGCCTCGGCATTGGCGCGGGTGCGGTTCCAGACACGGAAGCGGGCCTTGGGGAAGATCGCCGAATAGGCCTGAAACAGCGAGCGGCCCACGGTGCCGGCGCCGACGATCAGGATGTTTTCGCTGTCCGGGCGGGCCAGCTTGCGGGCGGCGAACACGCTGTCTCCGGCGGTTTTCCACTTGGTCACAAGGTGGAAATCCACCAGTGCGGCCAGCGTACCGTCGCCATCGTCATAGAGGTTCACCGCGCCGTTGATCATCGGGTTGCCCTGTTTCGGGTTGCCGGGAAAGATCGTTGCGGTTTTCACCGCCAGCCCCATCCCGTCGATCCAGGCGGCGCGGTTGAGCATGGTGTCGGGATCGCGATAGAGGAAGTTATCCGCGATCTCGGCCTTGGGCAGTTTGTGCCCGGCCTCGAACGCGTCGCACAGGCCCATCCATGTCAGGTGTTTTTCGCCTTCGTCGAAGGGGATGATCGTGATGGTCATGCGGCCTCGTCCTTTGTCAGCAATCCGTGTTCCACCAGACAATGCGCCCAACCGGCGGGGCCGTCAAACAGGTGTGTTTTCCAGCCGCGCGATCGGGCGGCGGCGATGTTGTCGGCGCGGTCGTCGGTGAACAGCAGGGTTTCGGGCGGCAGGGCGCAGTCCCGTTCGACGGCGGCGTAAATCGCCGGGTCGGGTTTGATCAGGCCCATTTCGCCGGAAATATAGTGGCGGTCGAATTCCGTGAGGAAGGGAAACTGCGCGGCGCTGAGCGGGAAATTCTGCGCGCCGAAATTGGTCAGCGCGAAGGTGGGGATGCCCCTGGCCGCGAGGGCGCGCAGCAGGCGGACGGAATGGGGAATGGCGGGTTGGGCGATCTCGGTCCAGCCGTCGCGAAAGCGCAGGATTTCGGCCTGCCAGTCCGGGTGGGCCTGCGCGGTTTCGGCGATGGTGGCGGCAAAATCGTGCCCCGCGTCGATCCGGTTCATCATGGCATGCACATCGAAAGCCGAGAACAGCGCGGCGGCGCGCTCGGGGCCGATGGTTTCGGCAAAGCGGCGCTCGGGCTGCCATTCGATCAGGACATTGCCGATGTCGAAAATCACGGCGTTGACGGTCATGGAGTTACCTGCGGTTGGGGGATCGGGCGGTGATCGTGCGGTTTCTGGCGGTTTCGCGCCAGACCAGATAGAGCCCCGACCCGACGATCAGCAAAATCCCCGCCCATGCGGTGGGGCCGGGCCATGTGCCGAACACGGTGACGCCCCACATGATCGCCATCGGCATCGAGACATACTCGAACGGGGCGGCAAAGGCGGCTTCGGACAGGCGATAGGCCTGCGAGATGAAAAACCCGCCCATCAGCCCGGTGGTGCCGAGCATCACGAACAGGGGCCAGTCGCCCGGCGCAACCGGGCCCCATGCGCGCAGCAGGAATTCCAGCGACGGGTGGCCGGACCCGGCATAATCGCCATGCCCCAGCGCGGCCCCGAAAATCAGGCTGGCCACGATGAAGGTGGCCTGAATGTAGAACGCCATGGTGGCCGCGGTTTCGGTGCCGCCGATCTTGCGCGCCAGAATGTGCATCACGGCGTAAAGCGTGGCCGCCGCGATGGGCAGGAGCGAGGCCGCCTGAAAGGTCGCCGTACCGGGCCGCACGATCACCAGGACGCCGATGAAGCCCACGGCAATCGCCGCCCAGCGCCGCGCGCCCACGGTTTCGCGCAGGAAGATCACGGAAAACACCGTGATCACCAGCGGCGAGACAAAGAACACCGCGACCGCATCGGCAATCGGCATCGCCGCCAGCCCGAGGAACAGGCACATATTGGCGAACACCACGCAGAAGCCGCGCAACAGGTGCATACCCAACCGCCGGGTGCGGATCACGTGCAGGCCGCCGTTCAGCGGCATGAGGATACCCAGAAACAGCGCCATCGCGATGGTCGAGCGGATGAAGATCACCTGATGCAGCGCATAGCGATCCGACAGGAACTTGATCCCCACATCGTTGAGCGAAAAGCACATCACCGCCACAAGCGCGCAAAGCGCGCCCATCAGGTTGGATCGCGACGTGGTGACGGTTGTCATGAATGCCCCTCGGGGTGTTTTATCGGGCCGCCGCGCGCACGGCCCGTTCCAATGCGTCCAGAAAACGGGAGCGGTCGGCCTTTGTAAAGCCCTTGCCGCCGCCCTGGCGGAAGGGATCGGCGGCGCGCAGGTCGGCCATCAGGTCGCGCGTGGCGAGTACGTTGCCGATATTGGCGGCGGTCAGCGCCTCGCCGTTGTGTTTCAGCACCTGTGCGCCGGACTCGACGCATCTGGCAGCCAGCGGAATATCCCCGGTGATCACCACATCGCCCGGCCCGGCGCGTTCGGCGATCCACATATCGGCCACGTCCGGGCCGTCGGGGACGATCACCGTTTCGACCAGCGGGTTCTGCGAGGGGCGTAAACCGCCGTTCGACACGATGAACATGCGCAAGCCGTGCCGGGTGCCCACCTTTTCGACCTCGGCCTTGACCGGGCAGGCGTCGGCATCGACATAGATGCTCACGTTTTGGCCTTCCCGGTTTTATCCTCGTCGCGTTTGACCTTGTATTCCTCGGGGATGGGCATGCGGTTGAACGCGTCCAGCCCGGCGATTTTATACGCCTCGGCCAGCGTGGGATAGTTGAACGTGTTCTTTACGAAGTAATCCACCGTCCCCTTGAGGTTCAGCACCGCCTGCGCGATGTGGATCAGTTCGGTCGCGCCTTCGCCCACGATCTGCACGCCCAGAACCCGGCGGGTTTTCAGGCTGAACAGCATTTTCAGCATGCCGTGTTCGAGCCCCATGATATGCCCGCGCGAGGTTTCGCGGAACCGTGCGACACCGACCTCGTAGGGGATGCCGCGCTCCTGCATTTCCTCTTCGGACATACCGCAGGTGGAAATTTCGGGCACCGAATAGATACCGTAAGGGAACCACGGGCTTTCGGGCAATGTGGGCGTATCGAGCGCATGGCAGGCCGCGACACGGCCCTGTTGAAGCGAGGTCGAGGCCAGCGAGGGATGCCCGATCACGTCCCCGGCGGCATAGATATGGGGCTGATCGGTCTGATAGGTCTTGCGATCCACCGACAACCGGCCGCGATGATCAGTTTCCAGCCCGGCAGCCTTGAGGTTCAATGCCTCGGTCGCGCCCATGCGCCCGGCGGCGAACAACAGCATTTCGGCGCGCACATGGCGGCCATTGGCAAGGCTGACCTCAACATGCTCGCCCGCGTCCTCTGTTTTCTCGATGGCGCTGCCAAGGCGCAGGTCGACACCGTTTTCGCGGATCTGGTGGGTGAAATCCTCGATCAGGCGGCGGTCGATGAAATCGAGGAATGTCTCGCGCGGCTCGATCAGGGTGACACGCACATCGAGCGCGGAAAACATGGTGGCGTATTCCACGCCGATCACGCCCGCGCCGACCACGATCAGGCTGCGCGGAATGCGCGCCAGTTCGAGAAATTCGTCGCTGTCCACCACCGTCTTGCCGTTGAAGGGCACGGTATCGGGGCGATAGGTTTTCGTGCCCGTCGCGATCAGGAACTTGTCGGCGGTGAGTCTGGTTTTCTCGCCCGCCTCGGTCGCGACTTCGATCTCGGTCGGGGAGACAAAGCGCGCCAGCCCGTTGAGCGTATCCACGTGGTTGCGGGCGAACTGGTGTTCCAGAACGTCCACCTCGTGATCCAGCGTCATGTGCAGGCGCGCCTTGAGGTCATGGGCGCCGATATCGTCCTTGACCCGGTAGGAGCGGCCATAAAAGCTGCGTTCGCGCCAGCCCGACAGGTTCAGCACCGTTTCGCGCAGGGTTTTCGAGGGGATCGTGCCGGTATGCACCGACACCCCGCCGAAGCGATCCTTGCGATCCACCACCAATACGCGGCGCTTCAGCTTGCCGGCCTGAATGGCGGCGGCGCGGCCCGCCGGACCCGAGCCAATGATGATCAGATCGTAATGTGCCATGGATTATTTCGCGTAAAGCGCCTCGGCATGGAAGGCAACGTGATCTTCCATAAAGGTTGAGATGAAGAAATAGCTGTGATCATAGCCCGGCTGCATCCGCAGGGTGGCCTGCTGGCGGCGTTCGGCACAGGCGGCGGCAAGGGCCTCGGGGCGCAGCAGGTCGAGGAACTGATCGCTCGTGCCGGTATCCACCAGAACCGGCCCGTCAAAGCCACGTTCGCGCATCAGAAGGCTGGCGTCATGGGCGGCCCATGTGGCCTCGTCATCGCCCAGATAGGCCGTGAACTGCTTGCGGCCCCAGTCGCTGGCCGTGGGGTTGGAAATGGGCGCAAAGGCCGACACGCTGGTGAAGCGCCCCGGCAGGGACATGGCCAGCGTCAGCGCACCGTGCCCGCCCATGGAATGGCCGGTGATGGCCTGACGCTCTTCGTCGATGGAAAAGTTGGCGTTCAGGACGCGGGGCAGTTCGTCGGCGATGTAATCCCACATCCGGTAATGCGCCGCCCACGGGTCTTGCGTGGCGTTCACGTAGAAGCCCGCGCCCTGCCCCAGATCATAGGCCTCGTCATCGGCCACGCCCGCGCCGCGCGGCGAGGTGTCGGGGAACACCAGCGCGATGCCCTGCTCGGCGGCCCAGCCCTGGGCGGCGGCCTTGGTCATGGCGTTTTCATGGGTGCAGGTCAGGCCCGACAGGTACCACAGCACCGGGACCGGGCCGTCCCTCGCCTCGGCCGGGAGGAACAGGCCAAAGGTCATGTCGCAATCGCAAGCTCTCGATTTGTGGGAATAGACCCCCTGAACACCGCCAAAGCAGGCGTTTTCCGATACGGTTTCCATGGCTGTCCTCATATCTGGCATGTCGGTTGCCCGAAACTGACCACGCCACGGGGGGCAAAGGCAAGCCCGCAGGCGTCACTCGTCAGTAAAGACCCGACACCCAGCCGATCACCAGCGACACGGTCAGCACCGCGAAGGCGGTCGAAATCAGGATCGAGGCCGATACCCGGTGCGGCGCAACCCCGTAGTGCTGCGCGAGGATATAGACATTGCCCGCCACCGGCAGTGCCGCGGCGGCGATCATCACGGCGGCGGCGTAAGGCTCGACCGTGAACAGCACCAGCGCTGCCAGCGCGACGAACGCCGGATGCAGGATCAGTTTGCAGGTGCTCAGCCACCCGGCAATCACCGGCCGTTCCGCGGATTTCGAGGCCAGCGACGCGCCGATGGCGAACAGCGCGCCCGGCGTGGCCGCCCCGCCCAGCAGGATGACGAACTGGTTCATCGGGTCGGGAATGGGCAGGCGCAGCGCCGACCAGCCGAGGCCCAGCGTGATCGAAACGATCATCGGGTTCTTCAGCAGGCCCAGCCCGACGGTGCGCAGGATGCCCAGCGACATCCGCCCGTCGCGCGAGCCGGTGATCAGGATCACCACCAGCGAGCCGAACACGATCAGGTCCACCGCCAGCACCAGCATGACAGGCCCGATCGCAGCCTCGCCCATCAGCAGGGTCAGCATCGGAACGCCCAGAAACCCGACATTGCCGATCACCGCGCATTGCGCCTCGATCGCCGCTTGTTCGATGCTTAGCCGCCGGATCATCGCCACGGCAGTGGCGATGGCGTAAACGAATGCCGTTGCGCTGAGGTAGGCCAGGACGAACTGCCAGTCCAGAATTTCGGCCAGCGAAAGATTGGCCGAAAACCGGAACAGCATGGCCGACAGCGCGAAGTAAAAGACGAACTTGGTCAGCCACGCGGTCGCCACTTCGGGGAAAAACCCTGTGCGCCCCGCGCCATAGCCCAGCCCGATGATCAGGAAGAAAGGCAGCGTCTGAAGGAAGATGTCCAGCATGCGCACTTGGTAACAGGTTGGACCGGATGGTCAATCTGGCACGGCGCGATGCCGTCGCTTTCTTCCGGTCGCAAATCCGCCCGGCGGGGGCAGACAGCCTCCCCTTGCGCTATCCGCTGCCGATCAGGACACCGGCGGCAAAGACCAGAGCGCCGCCCAGCACCACCTGAAACGCCGCGCGGAAGAACGGCGTTTCCATATAGCGGTTCTGAATCCAGGCAATCGCCCACAGCTCGACGAACACCACGGCGATGGCGATCACCGTCGCGGTCCAGAAGTCGGGGATCAGATAGGGCATCGCGTGGCCCAGCCCGCCGACGGTGGTCATGATGCCCGAGGCAAAGCCGCGTTTCACCGGGCTGCCACGGCCCGACAATTCACCGTCGTCGCTGGCGGCCTCGGTAAAGCCCATGGAAATCCCGGCCCCGACCGAGGCGGCAAGCCCCACGAGGAACGTGGTCCAGGTATCCTGTGTGGCAAAGGCAGTGGCGAAGATCGGCGCCAGCGTCGAAACCGAGCCGTCCATCAATCCGGCCAGACCGGGCTGTACCCATGTCAGAAGGAACTGGCGGTGCGCGGTGCGCTCTTCGGCGGCGCGGGCGTCGTCATCGAGATGTTCGGCCTCCAGTTCGGTGGCGCGGTCCTGATGGCCCGCTTCGGCGGCGGCCAGATCGCCCAGAAGTTTGCGGGTGGCGGCATCGGCGGTGCGCTGCGCGGCCTTGTGATAGAAGGCTTCGGCATCGCGCTCCATCGCCTCGGCCTCGGCGCGGATGCGCTCGATCCCGAGGTTTTCCATCAGCCAGACGGGACGGCGCGCATAGAACCCGGCCACGTGTTCGCGGCGAATGAGCGGGATCACACCGCCAAAGCGGCTGTCATGCAGGTCGATCAGGGCGCGGCGGTGGCTGTCTTCCTCAGCGGCCATGCCGTCGAACACCATGGCGGTGTCCGGGTAGTCGGCGCGCAGGCGTTCGGCGTAGTTGCGATAGATCTGCGCATCGTCCTCTTCCGAGGAAATGGCCAGCGCGAGAATTTCCTGTTCGTTCAGGTCCGAGAAACGGCGGCGGGACGAGACACCGGGAATCATGCGTGAATACTCCAAAATTAGAATGATTCTAAATTAGCGCCGCAAAGCCAAAACGCAAGGCCGTGAATATATCTAAACTGTTTAGTTCATTTTTGACTTGAAAACTGAACCGAATCGTTTAGATGTGGCGAAAGTAAACTGATTGGTTCAGATTGGAGACTGCCATGAAACCCGTTCTTGCCGCCATTGCCCTTGCCCTGACTGTCACCCCCGCCCTTGCCGGAGGAATCGACATGAGTACCCTGACCCCGACCCTGACCTATCCCGATCCGGCACCGGCCCCTGCCCCCGTGACCAAGGGCAATGCCGGGATCGACAAGTAAGGACATGGGCCTGACTCGCCGAGATGCTTGCAGCCACCCCACGGCCGGGACTAGACTGATCTGGCTTTGGGGAGACTGCGCATGACGGCCACGGCCTCGGAAATCAAAAAAGGCCGGAAGTTCGATCAGGTGCTGGACGGCGCGCGCGAAGTGTTCATGCGCGACGGCTTCGAAGGTGCCAGCGTTGACGAGATTGCTCGCGTGGCCGGGGTATCCAAGGCCACGCTCTACAGCTATTTCCCCGACAAACGGCTGTTGTTTTCCGAAGTCGCGCGCGTGGAATGCAACCGGCAGGCCGACGAAGCCGTGCAGGAGGTCGGGCCGGACGATCCCATCGAAGACGTCCTGCGCGAGGCCGCCGAACGTATCGTGCATTTTTTCCTGTCGGATTTCGGGCAGCAGGTGTTTCGCATCTGCGTGGCCGAATCACATCGTTTTCCGGAACTGGGCTGCCGGTTCTACAAATCCGGCCCGGCGATGGTGCGGGACCGGCTGACCCAGGTGCTGACCCCGTATGTGGAACGTGGCGTGCTGAAGATCGACGACATGGATCTGGCCGCCAACCAGTTTGGAGAACTGTGCAAGAGCGACCTGTTCATACGCTGCCTGTGCGGCATCTCGACGGATATCCCCGAGGCCGAAGTCGAACGGGTGATCAATGGCGCGGTCGAGATGTTCCTGGCCCGTTACCGGGCATGACGGCAGTACGGCGCCAAGGCGTTTGACACGCCTTGGCTCTCTTTCAAATCAGGCACCGACGTCGATGATCGCCCTGGCCAGAACCGGCACGGTTTCCTTGTTCAGACCGGCAATATTGATGCGGCTGTCGCCCACCATGTAGATCGCGTGTTCATCGCGCAGGCGATCCACCAGTTCCGGCGCGATCCCCAGCCGCGAGAACATGCCGCGATGCTGCGCGACAAAGCCGAACCGATCCGACCCGGAAAGCCGCTGCAATTCGCTGGCCAGTTGTTCGCGCAGCGCCAGCATGCCGGTGCGGACCTCTTCCAGTTCGGTCTGCCAGTCGGCGCGCAGGTCGTCATTGCCCAGAACGATCGACACCAGCCGCGCGCCGTGATCGGGCGGGAAGGAATAGTTCTGCCGGTTGAGATAGGCCAGGTTACCTTGGGTGACGGCGTGCATGCCCTTGTCCTGCGCCACGGCCATCAGCAGGCCGGTGCGTTCGCGGTATATGCCGAAATTCTTGGAACAACTCGCCGCGATCAGGGTTTCGGGGCAGCCCGCAGCAACGGCGCGCGTCGCCGCGGCGTCGGCCTCGAGCCCGTCGCCGAAGCCCTGATAGGCGATGTCGATCATCGGCGTCGCGCCCTTGTCGTTCATCAGGTCGATCACGGCCCTGAACTGCACCATGTTCAGGTTGGCGCCGGTGGGGTTGTGACAGCAGCCGTGCAGCAGCACCACATCGCCCGCGCGCACCTGGCCCAGATCCTCGATCATGCCTTCGAAATCCACGCCACCCGAGCTTTCGTCGAAATAACGGTAGGCGACGGTTTCCATGCCCAGATGCTTGAGAATGCTCAGATGGTTGGGCCATGTCGGGTCCGACACGAACACGCGCACCTGCGGGTTGGCCATTTTGACCAGCTCAAAGGCCTGACGCACCGCGCCGGTGCCGCCGGGCGTGGCCACGGCGGCCACCTGATCGCGGGGCACGGCATCGCCCAGAACCAGCGCGATCATCGCGTCGGCAAAGGCCGGATCGCCCGCAAGACCGGTATAGGCCTTGGTGGTTTCGTCGTCCCACCAGCGGCGCTCGGCCTCTTTCACGGCGCGCATGATCGGCGTCACGCCCTGCGGGTTCTTGTAGACGCCCACGCCGAGGTCGATCTTGGTGTCGCGCGGATCGTCGCGATAGGTTTGCATCAGGGCAAGGATCTTGTCCTTGGGCTGTTCCTTGAGATGTTCGAACATCAGTCTTCTCCGGTGGCGACGGGCACCGTGGGGAAGGCCCCCCATTCGGTCCATGACCCGTCATAAAGTGCATGGTCGGTTTTCCCGACCCGTTCCAGCGCAAGGTTGATGATGGCGGCGGTCACGCCCGACCCGCAGCTGGTGATCACGGGTTTCCCCATATCCACGCCGGCCCGCTCGAAGACGGCGCGCAGGTCGTCGGGAGATTTCATCGTGCTGTCTTCGTTCAGCAAATCGCGGTAATAGACGTTCTTTGCACCCGGAATATGACCGCTGCGCAGGCCCTCGCGCGGTTCGGGCTCTTCGCCACGGAACCGTCCGGGCGACCGGGCATCGAGGATTTCGTAATCCCCCAGCTTGGAGGCGGCGGACACCTGTGTGACATCCTTGACCATCTGGTTCTGGCGGCGGACGGTCATGTGACGATCCCGCACGATGGGCGGCATGTCTTCGACCGGGCGGCCCTCGGCCTGCCATTTGGGCAGGCCACCGTCCAGAACGGCGATATTGTCCTGCCCCATCAGGCGGAACAGCCACCACACGCGGGCTGCGGAAAACAGGCCCTGCGCATCGTAAACCACCACCTGATGCCCGTCGCCCACGCCCATCGCCCGCAGGCGGGACATGAACTTTTCGACCGGCGGGACCATATGCGGCAGGTCCGAACGGTGATCGCTGATATCGTCGATATCGAAGAATCGCGCGCCGAGAATATGGACAGCGTCATACTCGGCGCGGCCATCGCGGCCTTCGGTCGGCAGGAAACAGGTGCCGTCGAGAACCCGAAGATCGGGATCTTTCAGGTGGTCGGCCAGCCAGCCGGTAGAAACAAGCGTTTTCGGATCGTCATGTGCCATCGGCGCCCCCCGGTTTCGGACGCCCAAGCACTAGCGCGCAGGGCCATGAAGGGCAAGCGCCCAGACCCGGCAGCGCGTTATTTCACAAGCATGTTCTTGATCAGGCCGACAATCACCAGCACCACGCCGCCGCCGATCCCGCCCGAGGCCACCTGCCCGACCAGAGCACCGATATCCACACCGCCCGCGGCTTCGGCAATACCGTCCGCACCGACCATCGACAGAAGCTGCCCGCCCAGACCGCCGCCAACAATCCCGGCGATGGAATTGCCCAGCACGCCGAGATTGACGTTCTTCAGCAGGCCCCCGGCAATATTGCCGCCCACCGCGCCTGCGATCAGACTGATCAGAAGTTCCATGATTACCCCCAAGGTTTTTGGACACCCCGCCAGCCTAACAAAGCGCTTGGCACCGGCCCAAGGGGAATTGGGGCGGCGGTATCCCCGCCGGACTAACCGTGTTCCTTGAGCAACCGTTGTTTCTGGCGGTTCCAGTCGCGCCTGGCCTCGGTTTCGCGCTTGTCGTGGGATTTCTTGCCCTTGGCGATCCCGATCTTCATCTTGGCCATGCCGCGATGGTTGAAATACAGAACCAGCGGCACCAGCGTCATGCCCTTGCGCTGTGTCGCGTTCCAGAGATGCGCCATTTCCTTCTTTGAGACCAGCAGCTTGCGCTTGCGTTTCTCTTCATGGGCAAAGGTCTTGGCCTGCTCATACGGCGCGATATAGGAGTTCACCAGCCACAGCTCGCCGTCTTCGACCAAGGCATAGCTTTCGGCGATGTTGGCCCCGCCTTCGCGCAGGGATTTCACCTCGGAGCCTTCAAGGACGATGCCGCATTCGAGATCCTCTTCGATGGCATAATCGAAGCGGGCGCGGCGGTTTTCCGCCACCACCTTGTAGTTCGGGTTGTCCTTGGGCTTGGCCATGATGCCTGTCCTGTGCCTTGTCTGCTGCGCCGGGCGCGAAGCGGCAAGATAGACCTTCGGGAGGGGCGATCCAAGGGGGTGCGCGCGAATCCTGCGCCGGCCGTCGGATTAATGGAGAAAACCGGCAGGGGGCCGGGATCGCGGACCGGGCGGGCGCAATGGCTTGGCCGGATCATCGGCTTGGGCTAGGCTGGCGCAGGACATGCACGCGACAGGAGGGGACGCCCCATGAAAATGAACGACGAGCGGATTATCGAGGCCGACCGCGCAACCGTCTGGGCAGCGCTGCTGAACCCCGATGTGCTGAAAGAATGCGTACCGGGCGCGCAGGAGGTGACGGGCAACCCCGAAGACGGGTTCGAGGCCACCGTGACCCAAAAGGTCGGCCCGGTGAAAGCCACGTTCAAGGGCGCGGTGACCGTTTCGAACATGGTGGACCACGAAAGCCTGACCCTGACCGGAGAGGGCAAGGGCGGCGCGGCGGGTTTTGCCAAGGGCGGGGCCGATGTCCGTCTGGAAGAGGTGCCCGAGGGCACCAAGCTGATCTACGATGTCGAGGCCAAGGTCGGCGGCAAGCTGGCGCAGCTTGGCAGCCGGATCGTCGACGGGTTCGCCAAGAAGATGGCCGACAATTTCTTTACCCGGCTCGAAGAGGTGATCGAAGGCCCGAAGGAAGGCGACGACACCGAAGAGGCGGAAAAGAAAGGCTGGCTGAAGCGGCTGATCAGTTGACGGGCTGCCTGCGGCGTGAGCGTTCGCGGATCAGGTCCGAGATACGCTCGCCGATGGCGCGGCTGCCCTTGGCCGAAGGGTGAATCCGATCCAGCCCGTGGTAGGACCGGTCGCCATACGGCACCAGATCGGCCAGCGACACGAAATGAACGCCCCGGTCCAGCGCGGCAAGGCGGGCAAGACGGCGATCCATTTCATCGCCGTCATCGGCGCAGCCCTCGATGGGCGAGGTCACGCCGGGGGTGCGCAGGTAGCCGACGAACACCACCTGCGCACCGGTCTGGCGCAGTTTCGACACGAAACCGGGAATGCGCCCGCGCCGCCCGTCCCTGGAGATCAGGCGGCTGATCCGCCCGTTGCAGGGGCCGCAGCCGCAGCCCATCCAGATATCGTTGCCGCCGCCGTTCAGCACGATCCAGTCCCATTTGCCGGGGCGGTATTGCTTGGTGATGTTCAGGCCCATGCTGCCCGATATGGGCAAGGCATAGAGATACCGCGCGCCCACCACCGAACGGTCGGTCACCGGTTCATGCAGTTCCTGTTCGATGGCATGGGACACGCCCATGCCCTTGGCACTGTGCATGGCCATCATCGAATCACCCAGAAGCAGAATGCGTGCGTGCGAGTCGCGAGTGACGGGTTCGGTGCAGCCCATCAGGAAAAGAAGGGCGGCAAGGGGTGCAAGGCGTCGGATCATGATGGTTATAAGCGTTCCTGTCGGCTGTGGAAGCAGGGTAACATGGCGAGGGTAAAGCCTGTCCATATCCCGGCTGGCTTTCCCGGGAAACAGTCTGATGCCGTGGCGGGAACGATCACTTTCGCATCAGCGCACAATCGGGCCTGCGCAGGTGTGCCCTTGCGCGACCGGTGAATTCCCATAGCTTGACGCGCAGCAATTCAGGGAGGGCACCGCATGTCATCCATCGTAGAGGTACAGGGCCTGCGCAAGGTCTATGACGACGGGTTCGAGGCGCTCAAGGGCGTCGATCTGTCGATCCATAAGGGCGAAATCCTGGCGCTGCTCGGACCCAATGGCGCGGGGAAAACAACATTGATTTCAACGCTGTGCGGGATCACCACCCCCACGGGCGGCAGCGCCAGCGTGGGCGGGCATGACATCATCGGCGGCTATCGCGCGGCGCGGGCGATGATCGGTCTGGTGCCGCAGGAGGTGGCGCTGGAGCCGTTCGAGAAGGTGATCAACACGGTCCGGTTTTCGCGCGGCCTGTTCGGCAAGAAACAGGACGATGCGCTGGTCGAGCGCACGTTGCGGCAGTTGTCCCTGTGGGACAAGCGGCACAACCAGACCAAGGAATTGTCGGGCGGGATGAAGCGCCGGGTGCTGATCGCCAAAGCGCTGATCCACGAGCCACAGGTGCTGTTCCTGGACGAGCCCACGGCGGGCGTCGATGTGGAACTGCGCCGGGACATGTGGCAGGTGGTGGAAGAGTTGCGCGCCCAGGGCGTCACCATCATCCTGACCACCCATTACATCGAAGAGGCCGAGGCCATCGCCGACCGCGTCGCGGTGATCAACAAGGGTGAAATCCTGCTGGTGCAGGACAAGGCCACGCTGATGCAGCAGATGGGGCGGAAATCCCTGCGGATCGAACTGGCCGAGCCGATCACGGCCGTGCCGGAAGCGTTGAGCGAATACGAGCTGGAACTCTCGGACGACGGCCAGTCGGTGACCTATCACTATGACACGCGCGGCCAGAGCGGCACGGGCATCACCCGGCTGATGCAGGCGCTGGCGCAGGCCGGGCTGCACCTGCGCGACATCCACACGCGGCAATCCAGCCTCGAGGAAATCTTCGTCGGGCTGGTCAGGGAGGGCGCAGCATGAACCTGTATGCGATCGGGGCGATCTATATCTACGAGATGAAGCGCTTTTTCCGCACCTTGATGGAAAGCCTTCTGTCGCCGGTGATATCGACCTCGCTTTATTTCGTGGTGTTCGGCTCGGCCATCGGCAGCCGCATCGACCAGGTCGAGGGCGTGACCTATGGCGCGTTCATCGTACCGGGGCTGATCATGCTGAGCGTGATGACCCAGGGGATCAGCAATGCCAGTTTCGGCATCTATTTTCCCAAGTTCATCGGCACCGTCTATGAATTGCTGTCAGCGCCGGTGAATTTCCTTGAAATCGTTCTGGGCTATGTCGGGGCGGCGGCGACGAAATCGCTGATGATCGGGGTGGTGATCCTGCTGACCGCCGGGTTTTTCGTCGATCTGGATATTCAGCACCCCTTGGCGATGCTGGCCTTTCTGGTGCTGACCTGCCTGTCGTTCTCGCTGTTCGGGTTCATTATCGGGATCTGGGCGCAGAGTTTCCAACAATTGCAGATCATCCCCCTGCTGGTGATCACGCCGCTGGTGTTCCTTGGGGGCTCGTTCTATTCGATCTCGATGCTGCCGCCGATATGGCAAACGCTCACACTGTTCAATCCGGTGGTCTACCTGATCTCGGGCTTTCGCTGGTCGTTCTTCGGGCAGGCGGATGTGCCCGTGGGGCTGAGCCTGCTGGCGATTGCGGGCTTTACCGGGATTTGCCTTGCGCTGATCTGGCTGATCTTCCGCACCGGATACCGGATCAAGGAATAAAACGGGGCCGTACGGGCGTGACTTATTTGCCCGTGCGGCGGGACTTTTTCAGCGATCCGTAAACCGCGCGGGGCCTGCCGCCTTGTTTGTCGGCGACCGGCATTCTACATCGGGTCGCATGAAAGAGCGTATTCCCTTTCTCAATCGCGGCCCCCTGGTGTCGGTGATCCGCCTGAGAGGCGCCATCGGAACCGGCAGCCGCTCACAGCTGAATGACGAGGCGCTGGCCCCGGTCATCGAAAAGGCGTTCCGGCGCGGCAAGCCCAAGGCGGTTGCGCTGCTGATCAACTCGCCCGGCGGATCGCCGGTGCAATCCTCTCTGATCGCGGCGCGCATCCGGCGGCTGGCCGAAGAGCAGGAGATTCCCGTTCACGCCTTTGTCGAGGATGTCGCGGCCTCGGGCGGGTATTGGCTGGCGAGTGCCGCCGACGACATATGGATCGACGAGGCGTCGATCGTGGGGTCGATCGGCGTGATCTCGGCAGGGTTCGGGGCGCATGTGCTTTTGTCACGACAGGGCGTGGAGCGGCGGGTACATACCTCGGGCAAATCGAAAAGCTTCCTCGATCCGTTCCTGCCGGAGAAACCGCAGGACGTCGAACGCCTGAAAAGCATTCTGGAACAGATGCATGGCGTGTTTGAAACACAGGTGACATCGCGCCGGGGCGACAAGCTGTCGGGCGACGCAGAGCTGTTCACCGGGGAATTCTGGCTGGGCCGCCGCGCGGTCGATCTGGGGCTGGCCGACGGGATCGGCCATGTGGTGCCCAAGATGAAAGAGCTGTACGGCGACAAGGTGCGCTTTGCGCAGTATGGCCGCAAGCGCGGATTGTTCCAGCGGTTCGGCATGACCCTGGCGCAGGACGCGGTCTCCACCATCGAAGAACGCGCCGCCTACGCGCGGTTCGGGCTTTGACATGGTCGTAAAGATCGTCGTTCTCTTCCTCGTTTTCATGGGTGTGATGGCCATGTTCGGCAAGCTGCGCTTTCCCGGCCAGCAAAAGCTGAGTTCGGCCAAATGCCCGAAATGCGGCCGATACAGGATCGGCAAGGGCCCCTGTAGCTGCACGAAAGGCAAGCGCAAATGATGCCGTGGATTCTTGCAGCCCTTGGCCTGCTCATCCTGCTGCTGGCCGGCGATGCATTGGTCAAGGGCGCGGTGAACCTGAGCCTTCGGGTGGGCATCCCGGCCCTGATCGTCAGCCTGACCATCGTGGCCTTCGGCACTTCGGCGCCCGAATTGCTGATCTCGGTCAATGCCGTGCTGGACGACAAGCCGGGGCTGGCGCTTGGTAATGTGGTGGGGTCGAACACCGCGAATATCCTGCTGGTTCTGGGGATACCCGCGATATTGTCGGTCTTGCACACCAGCACCTGCAACACCCGCAAGACCTATGTCTTCATGCTGGTTGGGTCGATCCTGTTCATCGCACTCGCCTTTCTGGGCGAATTCACACTGGTGTCGGGGCTGATCCTGCTGGCCGTACTGGCCTGTGTCCTGACCGATGCCTTTCTGGAGGCCGGACGGCATCGCCGTGAAACCGCCGCGCTGGCGCTTGCCGATTCCGAAGAGGGCGAGGATATCGAGGGCGCGGACCCGGACATGCCGTGGTGGCAGATCGTCGTCTTTCTGGTTCTGGGTCTGATCGGGCTGCCACTGGGGGCCGATCTTCTGGTCGACAATGCCTCGATCATCGCGCGGCAATATGGCGTCAGCGATACCGTGATCGGGTTGACGCTTGTGGCGCTTGGCACATCGCTTCCGGAACTGGCGACCACGGTGATGGCCGCGCTGCGCAAACAGGCCGATGTGGCGCTTGGCAATGTCATCGGGTCGAACATGTTCAACCTGCTGGCGATCATCGGGATCACTGCCGTGATCGGGCCGATCCCCGTCGATCCCGAGTTCCTCCAGTTCGATCTGTGGGTGATGCTGGGCGCGTCGCTGCTGATCGTGCCGTTCGTCTTTTTCCGGCAGGACATCACGCGGCTCTGGGGTGTGGCCTTGACCGGGCTCTATCTGATCTATGTGTTTGTCGTGCTGTCATGAACGGAGACTGACACGATGACACAGGCACTGGTGACCGGCGCGGGCAAGCGCCTTGGGCGGGCGATGGCGCTGGAACTGGCGCGCCGCGGCTATGACGTGGGCGTACATTACGCCACCAGCGCCGACGAGGCCGAAGCGGTGGCCGAAGACATCCGCGGCATGGGTCAGCGCGCCGTGGCGTTGCAGGCCGACCTGTTGCAGGAGGATCAGGTGCAGGCGTTGCTGCCCGAAGCGGCACGCGCTTTGGGCGGGCCGATCACCTGCCTGATCAACAACGCCTCGATCTTTGAATACGACAATATCGGCACCGCCACCCGCGAAAGCTGGGACAGGCATATGGAAAGCAACCTGCGCGCGCCTTTCGTGCTGACGCAGGCGCTGGCCGCGCAGATCCCCGAGCCGGGCCAGTGCGACAATGGCGAGACACTGGCGCATGGGCTGGTGGTGAACATGGTCGATCAGCGGGTGCGCAAACTGACGCCCGAGTTCATGACCTACACGCTGGCCAAGATGGGGCTGTGGGCCTTTACCCGCACCGCCGCGCAGGCGTTGGCGCCGCGAGTGCGCGTAAACGCAATCGGGCCAGGACCGACCCTGCAAGGCCACCGCCAGAGCGACAGCCATTTCCAGCGGCAACGGCAGACCACCGTTCTGAACCGTGGCGCGAATGCCGAGGATATCGTTGCGGCGCTGGCCTATTTTCTGGATGCACCGGCGGTCACGGGGCAGCTTTTGTGCGTGGATGGCGGGCAGCATCTGGGCTGGCAGACACCCGATGTCCTGGGGGTGGAGTGATTATCCCCGCGTCAACTTGTACACTTGTCGCAGAACCGTTACCTCAGCGTTACAAAAAGCCCTTTGTTTTCAACATTTTGCAGGCACTGGATGTTTTTTGCGTTTGTTTTCAAAAGGTTAAAATACCGCCTAAATTTTATGCAGATCGAAGAACCCCCCTTAAAACAAGGGAAATTTTCCCGTCCCCGAAACTTGCCCCCAAAGTTATCCACAAGAATCGTGGACAGGTTTCCTCTTGCCTGTAGCGCAATAAGATTGCAGCCAGCCCCGAGAATCATATCTTAACGCATATGTCCGAGCAGCCCACAGACAGCCCCCCAAAAACCGGACACAAGGTGATCCATTCCTACCTGCGAACGCTGGATGCGTCGCCGGGGGTGTATCGTATGCTCGATGCCCAGGCGCGGGTGCTATATGTGGGCAAGGCGCGGAATTTGCGCGCCCGCGTATCCAGCTATGCCCGACCCACGGGGCACACGCCGCGGATCGCACGGATGATCAGCGAAACCGCCTCGATGATGTTCCTGACCACGCGCACGGAAACCGAGGCGCTGTTGCTGGAACAGAACCTGATCAAGCAGCTCAAACCGCGCTACAACGTGCTGCTGCGCGACGACAAGAGTTTCCCCAATATCCTTGTCACCGCGCATGATTTTCCGATGATCAAGAAACATCGCGGCGCGAAGAAGGAGAAAGGCCATTACTATGGCCCCTTCGCCAGCGCGAGCGCAGTGAACCGGACGCTGGCGCAGTTGCAGCGCGCGTTCCAGTTGCGCAATTGCACCGACACGCAGTTCGAAAGCCGCACCCGCCCCTGCCTGCAATACCAGATCAAGCGCTGCACCGCGCCTTGCGTGGGGTATATCAGCCAGGAAGAGTACAACGCCGCGGTGAAGGATGCCGAGCGGTTTCTGTCCGGTCGCTCGACCGAGATTCAGAACAAACTGAAAACCGAGATGTCCAAGGCCTCGGACGCGATGGAGTTCGAACGCGCGGCGGCCCTGCGCGACCGGATCAAGGCAATGACGCAGGTGCAGACGGCGCAGGGCATCAACCCCCGCACGGTGACCGAGGCCGACATTCTGGCGCTGCATCTGGAAAACGGGCAGGCCTGTGTGCAGGTGTTCTTCATCCGCGCCGGGCAGAACTGGGGCAACCGCGATTTCTATCCCCGCGTCGGTGCCGATGTGGAAGAGGCCGAAGTGCTGGAGGCCTTCATCGGCCAGTTCTACGACAGCAAGGAGCCCGCGCGGCAATTGATCCTGTCGCATGGCATCGAAAACGCCGACCTGATGACAAAGGCCCTGACCGGCAAGCTGGGGCGCAAGGTGGAGTTGCTGGTGCCCAAACGCGGCGAGAAGGCCGAGCTGGTGGATGCCGCCCTGCGCAATGCCCGCGAGAGCCTTGCGCGCAAGATGTCGGAAACCGCCACGCAGGCGAAACTGCTGAAAGGGCTGGCCGAGGCCTTCGATCTGCCCGGCCCGCCGCAGCGGATCGAGGTGTATGACAACAGCCATATTCAGGGCACCAACGCCGTGGGCGCGATGATCGTGGCCGGCCCGGACGGGTTCATGAAGAACCAGTATCGCAAGTTCAACATCAGGGGCGACGACCTGACCCCCGGTGACGATTTCGGCATGATGAAAGAGGTGCTGACGCGGCGCTTCAAACGGTTGCTCAAGGAAGACCCGGACCGCGAACAGGGGCATTGGCCCGACCTTCTGCTGATCGATGGCGGTGCGGGGCAGGTCAGCGCCGTGGCGCAGATCATGCGCGACATGGGCGTAACCGACATCCCGATGGTGGGTGTCGCCAAGGGCGTGGACCGCGACCATGGCAAGGAAGAGTTCCACCGCACCGGTCAGCGGCCCAAGGCGCTGCGCCACAACGACCCGGTGTTGTATTTCATCCAACGCCTGCGCGACGAGGCGCACAGGTTCGCCATCGGCACGCACCGCGCCAAACGAGCCAAGGCCGTGGGCGCGACCCCGCTGGACGAAGTGCCCGGCGTGGGCGCGGCGCGCAAGCGCGCTTTGCTGACCCATTTCGGCAGCGCCAAGGCCGTGAGCCGCGCCAACCTGGCCGATCTCAAGGCCGTCGACGGCGTGTCTGAAGGGCTGGCGCAGAAAATCTATGATTTCTTCCACGAAAAGGGTTGATGAATTTTACCATATTGACTTGTAGATAATTTTTATGAACATGATGTCATGTTTATATTTAAGGCAGACCATGACGCTCACAGCACCTACCGCTGACACCACCCCCCTGCCCGATACGCATGCCACACTTTTGGCCGAGCGAGCGCAGGACAAGCCCAAGGGCGAACGCACCCGCGCGCAGATCATGATGGCGGCTTGCAACGTGCTGGACCGCACCCCGCCGCAGGACGTGACCATCGGCGCGATCTGCAAGGCCGCGGGCATCGCGCATGGCACGTTCTACATCTATTTCCCGGATCGTGACGCGCTGCTGGCCGATCTGTTGCTGGGCTTCGTAGCGCATTTGCAGGGCCGGATGCTGGCGGCCGGACATGACACTCCACAGGATCGCATACGCGCCGCGACCCGCGCCTATGCGGTGATGTTCGAACAGAACCAGGGCCTGATGCGTTGCCTCGTGCATCACCTCGATACCTTCCCCGAAGCGCGTGCCGCCTTTCATCGGCTGAACCGCGATTGGCTGGAAACCGTCGTCGGCGCCATGCAACGGCGGCTGGAACAAGAAGGCCGCACCGTCACCGGGGACGAGTTGTGGCGCAGGGCCTATGCCCTTGGCGGGATGGTGGATCACTACCTGTCCAGCCTGTTCCTGTCCCGCGAACCGGGGGTCGTTGCGGTTTCGGCCAGCCGCGACGCGGTGATCGAAACGCTGAGCCTGATCTGGGAAAGGGGACTGGAACCATGAGCCTGATCGACAACGCGCACCGTATGGACCCCGACGATCTGGCCGCCCACCGGCAACAGGCTTGGGCGCGCCAACGGGCCTATGTGATGGAAAATTCGGAGTTTTACCGCGACTTGTGGCAGGGCCGGACCCCGCCCGAGGATTTGCGCGACCTGCCGGAACTGCCCCTTTCGGACAAGGCGCAGTTGCGCATTTCGCAGGCAGACCACCCGCCTTATGGCAACTACCTGGCCTCGGGTGTGCGGCAGGCGGTGCGCCTGCACCGGACATCGGGCACCACGGGGCAGGCGATGAACCTGGCGCTGTCGGAGCGTGATTGCGCCATCACCGAAACGGTCGGCGGGCGCTGTCAGGCTTCGGCGGGGCTGACGCCCGATCATACGGTGGTGCATTGCCTGAACTACCAGATGTGGATGGGCGGGTTGACCGATCACATGACCTTGCAGGCGACCGGCGCGATGGTGGTGCCTTTTGGTGTCGGATCGACCGAACTGCTGGTGCGCACCATTCAGGAGGTGGGGATCACCGCGATCTCCTGCACGCCGTCCTATCCGGCGGTTCTGGAACGTGTGATCGAACAGAAGTTTCCGGGTCTCACCCCGCGCGATCTGGGGCTGAAGCTGGGCCTGTTCGGCGGCGAGGCCGGGCTGGACGACCCGGCCTTTCGCCAGCGGCTGCGCGATGTCTGGGGGATGGAGCCGCGCAATGCCAATTACGGCGTGTCCGATGTGTTCTGCAATTTTGCGGCGCAGTGCGAACACGATACGCGGCTGCATTTCATGGCCGCCGATGTGCTGCATGTCGAACTGATCGACCCGGACACCGCCACGCCCCTGCCGCTTGAGCCCGGCCAGACGGGCGAAATGGTGCTGACCCATCTGGCGCGCGAGTGTCAGCCGCTGGTGCGGTTCCGCACCGGCGATATCATCACGGTCGACGAAACCGAACCATGCCGCTGTGGCTGCACCGGTTTCCGGTTCCGGGTGGTGGGGCGCTCGGATGACATGGTGGTGGTGCGCGGGCTGAACCTGTTTCCCACGATGGTCGCCGCCGTTCTGAACGAATTCAACGAGTTGTCGGGCGATTACCGCATCCATCTGGACACCCCGCCACCCTATGACAGCCTGCCGGTACAGGCGGAGCTGGCCAAGGGGCAAGCCGAGGATACCGGACTGGCCGAGCGTGTGTCGGCCGCGATCAAAGCCAAGCTGGGCGCGACTGCCCGCGTGACCCTGCTGCCCGCGGGCAGTTTCGAATTGACCGAAGGCAAGACCAAGCGCGTGATAAGGGAGTACCGATGACCGATTTCACCTATGACACCGTCCTGAGCGAATTGGGCGAAAACGGCGTTCGCACGATCACCCTCAACCGGCCCGGCAGCCTGAACGCGATGAACCGGCAGCTGATCGACGATGTCGCGCGGGCGTTCGAGGAGGCCAATGCCGACCCGGCGACACGGGCAATGATCTTCACCGGGGCAGGCAAGGCATTCTGTGCGGGCGACGACCGGCGCGAACATGTCCACCCCGAGACCGAGGAAGAGGCCCGCGATCTGGTGCAGGCGATCCAGAGAGCGACCCATGCGATCACCCTTGGCGCCAAGCCGGTTGTCGGCGCGATCAACGGCTGGGCCGTGGGCGGCGGGTTTGAATGGGCGATCAACTGCGACTTTCCGATCTGGGCGCAATCGGCGCGCGGGTTCTTTCCCGAGGTCTCCCTGAACCTGTTCGTGACCGGCGCGGTCACGTCTTTGCTGCCTGCTCTGGTGGGGCTGAACAAGGCGCGCGAGATGCTGTTTTTCGGGGATCGTTACGACGCCGACGAGTTGCTTCGTATCGGGCTGGCGTGGAAAACCGTTCCGGACCAAGATCTTATGAGCGCCGCACAGGATACCGCGCAGCGCCTTGCCGATCTGCCGCCGCTGTCGGTACGCGCCATGAAACGGGTGTTGAACGCCGCCGCCCTGCCCGACCTGCACCGCGCGCTGCAATTGGAAACCGATGCCACCGTGGCCGGATTCATGGACCCGGAAACCACCCGGCGGCTGAGTGCGTTCTGAGCGGTTTTGAGTCCTTTCCCTCGGGGCGGTCAGCGGCTAGAACAGGGCCATGATCTGGACCGTACCCAATATCCTGACGGCCTTGCGGCTTTTGGCGGCGCCCGCCGTGGCGGTGATGTTTCTGTATTTCCACCGCCCCTGGGCCGACTGGTTCGCGCTGGTGCTGTTCATCGGCGCTGCGATCACGGACTGGTTCGATGGGTATCTTGCAAGGGCTTGGAAACAAACAACAAAACTTGGCACGATGCTGGACCCGATTGCCGACAAGGCGATGGTGGTGATCGCGCTGATGGTGATCGTTGGGTATTCCAGCATGTCGCCCTGGCTGGTGTTGCCGGCGACGGTGATTCTGTTTCGCGAGGTGTTTGTCAGCGGGTTGCGTGAGTTTTTGGGCGATACGGCGGGGACGCTCAGGGTCACGAAGCTGGCCAAGTGGAAAACGACCGCGCAAATGATTGCAATTGCTGTGCTTTTTGGACAAGGCGTGGCCGAGCACTATATCGGGGCTATGGCGCGGATTACGGTGATGCTGGGCCATGCGGGGCTGTGGATCTTGTGGATCGCCGCCGCGCTCACGTTGATCACAGGCATAGATTACTTCAAGAAATCAATGCCTTACCTGAAGGATTGAGACATGGATGTACTGTATTTCGCATGGGTGCGGGAGCGGGTTGGGCATCCGAAGGATCGGGTGGAGACCGGCGCCGCGACGGTGCGCGAACTGGTTAACGAACTGCGCGAGAAGGAAGAGCGGTACGCCGCCGCCTTTGCCGATCTGGACGCGCTGCGGGTGGCCGTGGATCAGGAACTGGCCGATTTCGACGCGCCGCTGAACGGTGTGCGCGAAGTGGCGTTTTTTCCCCCAATGACGGGGGGTTAAGCGTGGATATCCGGGTTCAGGACGCGCCGTTCGATCTGGGCGCCGAGGCCAATGCCTTTGCCGCGAAACAATCGGGGATGGGGGCGCTGGTGACGTTCACGGGCATCGTGCGCGATCTTAACGATGGCGGGTTGGATGCCATGAAGATCGAGCACTACCCCGGCATGACCGAAAAGGCGATCGAAAAGATCGCCGCAGAGGCGCTAAGCCGTTGGAATCTGGGCGATATTCTGGTCATCCATCGCTATGGGCGGTTGCAGCCGGACGAGGTGATCATGATGGTCGCCACCTCTGCCCCACACCGGGCGGATGCCTTCCAAGGGGCTGAATTCCTTATGGATTTCCTGAAATCCCGCGCCCCGTTCTGGAAAAAGGAAGTCGGCGGCGACTCGGTCGATTGGGTGGCGGCCAGGGACGAGGACGAGGACGCGCTGAGCCGGTGGTGAGTTTCGTACGTTTTGTACGATGTGTACGCGGGTTTTGTACGAAACTCAGGGGGTTTGCGGAAATCTGCGCCCATGATGGACACAACGGCCCATTTGACGCAGGGTTCCGATTGCCCCGCGCCCGGATTTCGCCAAGCTGACCGCAGGACATTTCCGCAACGCGAGGCCGGCATGAGCGACGTCATCCAATCCTATATCGACACCCTGACCCCCAAGGCGCGCGGCACGATCAAGGGCACCGCCAAGCTGGTGATCACCGGCGAGGGCGCGATCATGCTGGACGAGACCGGCGCACGGGAAGGCGACGAAGAGGCCGACGTGGTGCTGATCGCCAGCGACGCGGTGTTCCGCAACATCCTGTCGGGCGAACAGAACCCGGTGATGGCCTTCATGTCGGGCAAGCTGAAGGTCGAAGGCAACACCCAGCGCGCACTGAAGGTGAGCAGCATTCTGACGGGGTGAGGGAGTGCCTTGCGCGAGGGCGGTTCTGGCGCGGCATCGCATGTCCGCGGGCAGGCGGCCCGACAGAGGGTCTGTGCGGTTTATGCCAGCCCCATCCGCAAAAGACCGGATCGAGGCGCGACCGCCAACCAATCGCCTGTCCGGGGGGCGGACAGGCGATGGCGCGGCGGCCTTTGGCCGCTGTTCGCGCGGGGGTGCCTTGCGGATTGGTCCGGTGTCTTCTTCGCGCGAGACAGAGACATAAGCGCGCCGCGCATCGCGCCTTCGGGGAAATATCGCAGACCGGGCAAACCCCGTGACGACCGGAGCCCTTCGGGCGCTTTTGGCTGTGGCGCTCAGGAGGTCTGGCGTTTGCGGGCGGTGGGCGCATCGTGCTCTGTGTCGAGGGCGCGGCCCGCCTGCCCGCCTTCGACGATGCGCTTTTGCAGATGCGATGGCGGGATGAGGCGCGCGGGGGTGGCGAGGCGCCGCTGCACATCGGGTCCGGGGAACAGCGCCTCGATTTCAAGCAGGGCGTAGGGAGGCAGGGTGTTCCTGGCCTCTTCGCCGAGCAGCAGGCTTTCGGATGCGGTGCCCTCGGCCAGAACGATCTGGTGCCGGTCGAAAAGCAGGTGATGGTAGGACACCGGACCGTCCGGCGGCGCCAGATCGACCCCCGGCCAGCCCAGAAAGCGGACGGCGGGCAAAAGAACCTCGTCGACATCGCACATCCGCCGCACCCATGCGCCGGTGACAAGCAGCCGATGCTGGCGCGACACCCGGAGATCGTTCCGGGGCAGGCCAGCGCCAAGCGCCCCCTTGCGGATGCGTATGGGGCGCATGCGCTCTTCCTGCGCCAGGGCCGGTGCGTGAACCGTGCGCTGGCCGGTCCAGCGGACCGGTTGCAGGTTCTCGTCGCGGGTCATCACCAGATCGCCGGGGCGGATCGATTCCACCGGCCTGGGACCGGCGGCGGTTTCGATCATCGTGCCCGCCACGAAACAGGGCACGCCCGTGATGGTGATGGTGACCGTCTGCGTATCGTTCCCGCCGGTATCCTGAACGCGTATGACGAAAGTATCGGTAAGGGTTTGCCCCGCATCGAGCGCCTGAACCGCGGGGTTGGTTTCATCAAGATCGTAGGTCCATGTTCCGGTGGAGGGATCGACGCTGGCGCTGCCATAGGAGGGGCCGCTCTGGACCGACCATGTGTCGGACCAGATGTTGCCCGAGGTGTCGTCGAGATCGCCGGTCACCAGGGATGTGCTGTCGGCGTCGATGGCACCTGTGCTGTCGCCTCCGATCTCAGGCGCGCCCATGGGGTTGCTCCTTGAGAAGGCGTTTGAACTGGCCCACGCCGTAAGACCGGATGTCGATCCGGTCATCGGCCGAGGCGCGGCTCCATTCGACGATGCGGTATCTGGTGCCCGGCTTGTTGTGCCACAGCGTTCTGAGCCGCAGCACATCGGGGTTTTGCGTCAGCAGGGGAACGATCTGGTCGAGATGTCCGAAGGGGGCGATGAAATCGACCAGCCAGTGCGACGTGCCGCTGTTCCAGTCCTCGGGGCCGAGCGGCTTGTGATCGACGGCAAATCTGTATTCGGCCTGCGGCGACAGCCCCGCCCAGGTGATCGCGGCGCGCGGATGGCCGTTGGAGCGGAACAGCTTGTACTGGCCCAGACGCAGCGGCGGCTCGAAACAGGCGAAAAGATCGTAGAGTGGCCGCGGGCGGTGATAGCGCGTGAGCGCGGCAAGGTAGAACAGGCTGCCGAAATCGGCCAGGAAGGGCTCGGGCAGGTCGAACCAGTCTTTCGGGAAGGGCCGGGCGGAAGACGACGGGAGCGGGCCGGACTCGCGCAGTTCGGCAAAATGGCGCATCGTGGCGCGGAAGAATTGCTCCGAGTCCGATTTCCCGGTCATGGTGTTTATCTGCGATGACGGATATCGCCGCTTTGCGCGGTCTGGCTGCCGTCATGCCTGCCTCAATCATGCGCGATACGGTGCGCTATCCTCTGCATGCTACCCAAAAACCGGGGGTTCGGCAATGCATTTGTCCGGTGCGCCCCGCATCCGGGTGCGACCAAACAGCGCCTGCGCCCTCTGGACAGTGCCGCCGCGCGGGTGCAACAGTTTGATCAAATATCCGACTCATGGATCGAACGGAGCTGTACGATGAAAGACGACAATTTCCTGCGCGAGATGAACGCCAAGTATCTCTGGCACCCGATGGGCCATCCCGGCGAGGCGCGCGAGAACGCGCCCAGGATCATCAAGGGGGCCGAGGGCACCGAGATCATCGACATCGACGGGCACCGCAGTGTCGATGCCGTGGGCGGGCTGTGGTGCGTGAACCTCGGCTATTCCAACGATGCGGTGAAGCAGGCGATCTCGGATCAGTTGTGGGAGCTGCCCTATTATTCGTCCTTCGCCGGCACCAGCAACCCGCCCGCGATCGAGGCGTCCTATGCGGTGCAGGAGTTCTTTGCCGAGGACGGCATGGTGCGCAGTTTCTTCACCAGCGGCGGGTCGGACAGCGTGGAGACCGCGCTGCGCCTGTCGCGGCAGTATCACCGCCTGCGCGGCGAGCCGACCCGCACCAAGTTCCTGAGCCTGAAGAAGGGCTATCACGGCACCCATTTCGGCGGCGCCAGCGTGAACGGCAACAACCGCTTCCGCATCGGGTACGAGCCGCTGTTGCCGGGCTGTTTTCACCTGCCCAGCCCCTATTGCTATCGCAACCCGTTCGATGCCATCGACCCCGAGTTGCTGGCCCAGAAGATCGCGGCGGCAGCGGTGGACGAAATCGAATTCCAGGACCCCAGCACCATCGCGGCCTTCATCATGGAGCCGATCCAGGGCGCCGGTGGGGTGATCGTGCCCGATGCCAGCTTCATGAAGCTGATGCGCGAGATTTGCGACAAGTACGGCATCCTGATGATCTCGGACGAGGTGATCACCGGGTTCGGGCGCACCGGCGACTGGTCGGGCGCGCGGCACTGGGGCGTCAAGCCCGACATGATGACCTGCGCCAAGGGCATCACCAGCGGGTATTTCCCGGTGGGCGCAGTCATGATCGGCGAGAAGGTGGCCGACGTGTTCGAAAACGCGGGCGCGGACGGGGCGATCTGGCATGGCTACACCTATTCGGCGCATCCGGTGGGGGCGGCGGCGGTCGTGGCCTGCCTGTCGGAAACCCTGCGGCTGGACACCAAGACCAACGCGGCGGCGCGGGGCACGCAGCTTTATGACGGGGTGTGCAAGCTGGCCGAAAAATACGACATCATCGGCGATGTGCGCGGCGGGCACGGGTTGATGACCGGGATCGAGATCGTCAGCGATCGCGACGCCAAGACGCCGATGGATGGCGAAACGATGAAGCGCATTCACCAGACGGCCTATGAAAACGGTGCGATGGTGCGTCTGGGGGCGCATAACATCCTGATGTCGCCGCCCCTGACCATCACCGAGGCCGAAGTCGACCGGATCGTCGGCGCGCTGGACAAGGGGTTTGCCGCGGCCTGAGGGGACCGACAGCACTCACAATCGGACATGCGCGCCCTGTGACGGGGCGCGCATGTCGTGTTTCCGGGGTCAGCCGAAGCGGTTCCAGGCGTTCTTCATCGCGTCCGACATGGCATCCCATGCCTTGTCGGCGCCGTCCTTGAAATCCTTCCACGCCTCGGCGCTGGCGGACTGGACCTGTTCGAGTTCCTTTTCCATCCGGTCGCGGCGCTTTTTCAGCTCGTCGATCTGTTCCTTGTATTCGATCTGCGCGTCGGCCTGGGCCTGCCTGGCCTTGGCTTGCAGCTTGTCGATATCGGCCTTCCATTCATCCAGTTTGGCGTTCATCTTTTCCTGATAGGCGGTCTTGTCGTCCATGGAATCGTCTCCTTCAATCGAATTGATCGCTGTGGCGAAAGGGTAGCGCCTATTTCGCACCGATCAATGCGCAGTGCAGCATTGCGCGACAATGCGCCATGAACACGCAAAGGGCCGGCGCATGGCACCGGCCCCCTGCCGTTCGCTGTGAATCGCGCGTTAGTGGAACTTGTGAATCTCACCCGATTTCAGGCGTGCGAGATAGCTGTGCAACTCTTTCTTGACGATGGGCATGAGGAAGTAGAGCCCGAACACGTTGACCACCGCCATGGCAAAGATCGCCGCATCCGAGAAGTCGATCACCGGGCCGAGATTGGCCGCCGCGCCGATCACCACGAAGATGCAGAAGATGACCTTGAAGGTGATTTCCTTGCTCTTGCCTTCGCCGAACAGGTAGGTCCAGGCCTTGAGCCCGTAATAGGACCAGCTGATCATGGTCGAGAAGGCAAACAGGATCACCGCCAGCGCCAGCACATAGGGGAACCATCCGAACGCCGTGGCAAAGGCCGCCGAGGTCAGGCTGACGCCCGAGGAACCGTCCGCCGTCTGGATCATGCCGCTGTCGGTCACGAGGTAGAGGCCGGTTTCCGGATCGCTCACAAGCTGCCCCGAGATGATGATGACCAGCGCGGTCATGGTGCAGATCACCACGGTGTCGATGAAGGGTTCCAGAAGCGATACGAAGCCTTCGGTGATCGGCTCCTTGGTGCGCACCGCCGAGTGGGCGATGGCCGCCGAGCCGACGCCCGCCTCGTTCGAGAAGGCGGCCCGCTTGAAGCCCTGGATCAGCGCCCCGACCATGCCCCCGGCAACGCCCAGCCCGGTGAACGCCCCGGCAAAGATCTGTCCGAAGGCCCAGCCGATCATGTCGGCGTTCATCAGGATGATGACCAGCGCAGCCAGCACATACATCACGCCCATGAAGGGCACGACCTTTTCGGTCACGCTGGCGATGGATTTCAACCCGCCGACGATCACCGCGAACACCACCACCGCAAAGATCACGCCGGTGATCCAGCCGGGGAATTCCCCGACGATCCCGGTGATCTGCTGGTGCGCCTGATTGGCCTGGAACATGTTGCCGCCGCCCAGCGCGCCGAGGATACAGAAGATCGAGAACATCACCGCAAGGATCTTGCCGCCGGGCAGGCCGCGTTCGGCAAAGCCCTTGGTCAGGTAATACATCGGACCGCCCGAAACGGTGCCGTCCTCGTATTCGTTGCGGTATTTCACGCCCAGCGTACATTCGGTGAACTTGGATGCCATGCCCATCAGACCCGCGAGGATCATCCAGAACGTGGCCCCCGGCCCGCCGATGCCGATGGCCACCGCGACCCCGGCGATATTGCCAAGGCCCACCGTGCCCGACAGGGCGGTGGCAAGCGCCTGGAAGTGGCTGACCTCACCGGCGTCGTTGGGATCGGAGTAGTCGCCCTTGACCAGCGATATCGCATGCCCGAAGGCGCGGAACTGGATAAAGACGAAATACAGCGTAAAGACCGTCGCCGCGATCACCAGCCAGGCCACGATCCACGGAAAGGACGTGCCGGGAAAGGGGCTGAAGATGAAATTGACGAACCAGCCGGTGGAAGACGCGAAAAGCTGATTCACCTTCTCGTCGATGGATTGGGCCAATGCCGGGGCCGCGCCGATCAGGCTGAGCCCGGCTGCGGCTGCCGCCGCCCGTGTAAATGTACGATACATGGAATGCTTCCCTGCTGATATTGGTTTTATGGCACGATGGTGCAGGGCACCGGGGCCGTCTGCACAAGCGCGCTGGCGACCGATCCGAACACGCGCGCACCCCAGGCCGAATGGCCGTTGCGCCCGATAAAGATCTGGCCTGCCCCGTTTTCCCTGGCGATCTCGCACAGAACCTCGGCGATCCTGCCATAGCGGATGACGCTTTCGATTTCGGCGCCCTTGCCCGACGCCTCCTTGACGACCGGGGCCATCAGGGCGGTTTCGGCGCGCTCCAGCTCTTCGCGGCGGCGCTTGTGGCGCTCTTCCAGTTCGGTGGGCGTCAAGAAGGAATAGGGCGACCATTCCAGCACATGCGCGATCAGAACCGCACCGCCCTGCGCCGCAGCGCGCTCGATCGCGAAATCCAGCGCGCGCCGCGCGGCCTCGCTGCCGTCATATCCGACGACGAATTTTCCGGACATCAGTGTAACTCCCTCGTTCTGTTGGCTGCCGCATTATACATCAGGCGCGGCAGAATGACGCATCATAGCATGAGCCGCCCGATCAATTTTCCCCATTTTCTCGATTAATCGGTTCATTTGCCTGCAAAATGATCGTTTTTCGGACTGAACGGCTGAATAAGCAGGCATTCGCAGGCCGCGCCCAAATCCCCGCCCAGCCGGACAGCCCCCCGCCCCGTGCCGGGGGCATATCGGCCTGCCCGGCCTTTCCGGCCATTGAAATCGCCCCTGATTTCGGCGCATATGTCGGCCCAGACCCCAAGGAGGCGCGCCATGGACATTCGCAGGATCACCGAGGATTACGCGGTCAGCCCGCAGATTTCCCCCGACGATATTCCCGAAATCAAGGCCGCCGGGTTCCGCTCGATCATGTGCAACCGCCCGGATGGCGAGGATTACGGACAGCCCGAATTCGACGCCGTGGCCGAGGCCGCCCGCGCCGAGGGGATCGAGGTGCGCTGCGTGCCGATCGTGTCGGGCATGGTCACGCCGCAGGCCGCGCAGGACTTCGCCGCGGCACTGGAGGACATGCCCAAACCGATGCTGGCCTATTGCCGCTCGGGCACGCGCTGCACCATGCTGTGGAGCATCGCCAGCTACGGCAGGCTGAGCGGCGATGAGATCGTTTCGGCGGCGCGCGATGCGGGGTACGATATGTCGGGGCTGGTCCGGCAGCTGGACCGGGGCTGAGCCCGATGACCGGCTGGATCGCCATGGGCCGCGACGGCGACGGGGTGACGGCCCATGCGATGCAGGGCGCGACCCTGATCCGCAGCGCCCGTGGAACCGATGAGGCCGCCGCGCTGGCCCATCTGGATTTCGACGCCAGCCGCACCGTTCATATCGGCGATGGCACCCCCAACGGTATCCCCACCGCCGTGCTGCCCACGGGCGGCGCCCGCCTGCCCGCCCTCACGCAGGACACCCCGCCCGATGTGATCGGGGCCTGGGTGCGTATCTGGATCGCCGGGGCGCTGGCGGATCGTCCGAACTGGGATGGCGTGATCTGCGCCGCGCAGGGCGATGTGCGCCACTGGATTCACATCAGCGCCAATGAGGTGGTGAGCTGCCAAAGCACCCTGACCCCGCGACTGGCCGCCGCGCTGGAGGGCGCGACACCGCCGGACGAACAGGCGCTGGCCGACAGCCTCAGCCGCCCCGAACGTCTGGCCGCGCATCTGCGCGCCGCTGAGGTCAGCGGCAACCGCGCCGCGATCACCGGCCACCTGATCGGGGCCGAACTGGCCGCGACACGGCGCTATTGGCTGGGGCAGGAGGTAATCCTGATCTCACCCGACGGCACCGCCTCGGGGCTTGAAACGGCGCTTGTCGCCCAGGGCGTGCCGGTTGGCACACTGGCCGCCGATGGCCTTCTGCCCGCCGGTCTGGCCGCGCTGGCCTCGGCGTTCGGTCTGGCGGACTGATCTTTCTCCTGCTCATAAATATCCCGGGGAGTGTGAGGGGCAGCGCCCCTCACTCAATCAAACCTGCGCGCCGAAGGCGCTCCTTTTTCTAACTGCGGGTCCGGCAGGGGCCGAACAGCGCCGCCGCGCCGAGGATCACCCCCGACACGGTGGCGATCATCCCCGCCGCGCTGACCGCGTGCCGGCCGCCCAGCCAGAGCGGCCCATAGCCCGCCAGCACGTAACCCAGCAGCGCCGACAGCGTGGCAAAACCGACGCTCCACCAGATCTGGCGCTCCAGCCGGTTTGTCATCAGCCGCGCGGCGGCGGGCGGGCAGATGAACATGGCGATCACGATGATCGAGCCCACTGCGTCAAACGCCGCGACGGCGGCGATGGCGGCCATGACCACGAGGATCAGGCCGATCCCCCGCACCGGCAGGCCGAGGGTTCGGGCGAAGCCTTCGTCGAAGGTGGACAGTTTCAGCGGCCGCCACAGGATCGCCGTCAGCGTCGCCACCAGCGCCAGCACCGCCGCCATGCGGGGCAGTTCCGGCGGCAGGGCGCGCAGCGCCTGTGGGTCGCTCAGGGCCGCCCAGCCCGTGCCGTCCAGCCAGATCAGGCTTTCCAGATTGCCATAGAGCGCGTGCTGCACGTCGAGATGGACGCTGGACGTGTCGCTGAGTTCCAGCAGCAGCACCCCGGCGGCGAACATCGAGGTGAAGACCACGCCCATGGCCGCGCCCGGCTCGATCCCGCCGAGGCGGCGGACGGCCTCGATCAGCAGCACGGCCACCAGCGCCGCGCCGCCCGCGCCCAGCATCATCGGCCATGTGGCCACGGCTCCGGTCAGCAGGAAGGCGGCGACGATGCCGGGCAGGACCACATGGCTGATCGCATCGCCGATCAGGGCCTGACGGCGCAGCAGCAGGAAATTCCCCGGCAGCGCACAGGCGATGGCCGCCAGCGTGCCGATCAGCATGGGCGGCAGCGAAAGCGAGACGAATTCGGCCCCCATCATGCCTGCACCTTCCGGCGGCGCAGGGCAATGGCCAGCACGCCCCGGCGCGGTGCCGCCAGCAGCGACAGGGCGAATATGGCGGTGGCCAGCAGGACGATGATCGGCCCTGTCGGCAGGCCCGGCGCGGTGGCGGAAATCGCCGCGCCGCCATAGCCCGAGATCCCGCCGATGCCTCCGGCCAGGGCGATGACGACGCCCGAGCGGTCGGACCAGAACCGCGCGGCCACAGGCGGGACGATCAGCAGCGCCACGATCAGGATCAGCCCGACGATCTTGAGCCCGACGACGGTGATCGCCATGGCCAGCCCCATCATCGCCAGTTCGATCCGGCGCACGTTCATCCCCTGCGCGGTGGCATAGCCCGGATCGAAGGCCACCATCAGCATCGGGCGGCGCAGCAGCAGCGCCAGCGCGAGCACCAGCGCGCCGCCGATGGCGATCACAAGGGCATCGGCGCGCACCATGCCCGCCGTCGCCCCCAGCAGGAAGGTTTCCAGCCCGGCCTGACGGCCCGAGCCCAGTGTCTGGATCACCGTCAGAAGCACCACCCCCGCCCCGAAGAACACCGACAGCACCGCGCCGATGGCGGCGTCTTCGCCCAGCCGGGTGCGGGCGCTCAGCCAACTGACGCAGAGCAGGCCCAGCCCCGCCGACAGCGCCGCGCCCAGCAACAGCCCCGGCAGGGCGCGCCCGTCGCCGCCGAACACCACCATGACCATGAAGGCCAGCGCGATTCCCGGCAGGGTGGCATGGCTGACCGCGTCGCTGACCAGCGCACGCTTGCCGAGGAACAGGAAGGTGCCCACCGCCCCGGCGGCCATACCCAGGAGCCCCGCCCCGACAGCGACCAGCGCCGCGTTATAGCCCAGTTGCAGGGTGAGCGCGTCACTCAGCATGGGGTGTGCCGTTCGACAGCCCTGGCAGCGTACTGGCCAGCCGCCCGTCATAGGCGGCATGCAGCGTGTCGGCGGTAAAGGCGGTGGCGACCGGGCCTTCGGCGATGGCGCGGGTGTTCATCAGGAACACGCGGTCGAAATACTCAGCCACGGTGGACAGGTCGTGATGCACGGCAATCACCGTGCGGCCTTCGGATTTCAGCGATTTGAGCACGCCGATGATCGCCTTTTCGGTGGCGGCATCGACCCCGGCGAAGGGTTCGTCCAGCAGGTAGAGGTCTGCCCCCTGCGCCAGCGCGCGGGCCAGGAACACGCGCTGTTGCTGGCCGCCCGAAAGCTGGCCGATCTGGCGGTCGGCCAAGTCCTGCATGCCGACGCGCGACAGGCAGGCCATGGCGGTTTCGCGGTGGGCGGGCCGGACCCGGCGCAGCAGGCCGAGTTCGCGGTAGAGCCCCATCAGCACCACGTCCAGCGCCCGTGTCGGGAAATCCCAATCGACACTGGCGCGTTGCGGGACATAGGCGATGCGGGCGAGTTGCCGCGCCAGCGGTTTGCCCCAGCATGTGACCGTGCCGGACACGGGCCGCTCGATGCCCAGCGCCGCCTTGAGCAGGGTCGATTTGCCTGCACCGTTGGGGCCGATGATCGCGCTCATCCGTCCCGGTCGGAACGTGACATCCACCGAAGTCACCGCCGGTTTGCCGCCATAGGCCACGGTCAGCCCGCGGATCGCCAGGGGGCTGTCGGCCAGGGCGGCCGGGGCATCCACGATCGGGCGATCCCCGGTCAATCTTGCATCCAGCATCATGTCACAGCCCGGTGCGCAGCCTGCCATCCATGCCGCGCGCGGGCACCTGCCCGCCAAGGGCGGCGGCGATGGTGGTGACGTTATGGTCGATCATGCCGGGATAGGTGCCTTCGTAGGTGCCCGGTTCGCCCATCGCGTCGGAAAACAGCTCGCCCCCGATAGCCACCTCATGGCCCTGCGCGGCAGCCCCTTCGACAAGGGCGCGCATGTTGCGGTCCGAGACCGAGGTTTCGACGAACACAGCGCGGATATCGCGGGTGACCAGCATATCGACCAGCGTGCGGATACGGTTCAGCCCGGCCTCGGATTCGGTGGAAATGCCCTGAATGCCGACCACCTCGAACCCGTAGGCCCGCCCGAAATAGTTGAACGCATCATGCGCCGTCAGCAGCACCCGCGACGCGGGCGGGACGGAGGCCAGAACATCGCGCGCATACTCGGCGAGGCGGTCGATCCGGTGCAGATAGGTTTCGGCATTGGCGGCGAACAGAACGGCATCGTCGGGCGCGGCGGCGGTGAGCGCGTCGCGCACGGCGTGCAGCACATGCACCCACAGGTCGGGCACCATCCACACATGGGGGTCGAACTTGTTCTCGTAGTCTTCATGCGCGATCAGATCGGCGCGCGGCACGGATTCACCCACGGCGGTGACGGGGCCGCGTTCGGCCAGCTTGTGCAGGAGGTCCTGCATCTGCGCCTCGAGATAGAGGCCATGCCAGAGGACCAGATCGGCGCGGGTCAGCGCCACGATGTCGCTGCGCGTCTGGCGGTAGGAATGCGGATCGACGCCGGGGCCCATGAGGGCCTGCACGGTGACGCGATCCCCGCCGATGACCCGCGCGGCATCGGCGATCATGCCGGTGGTGGCGACCACGTTGAGGCGCGCGCCCTGCGCCCGCAGGGGCAGCGCGGTAAAGGACAGTGATCCGGCGGTCAGAGCCAGAAGGCGGCGGCGGGAGATATGTGTGGCGGATGTCATCATCATGGCGGTCACCATGGAGCAGTTTGAAACGGGTGTCAATGCAAATGAGAACTATTCTCAATTGCAGGTGAGGTTGCACCGCCCGCTTGCCAAGGCGCGGGCGGCGTGCGACTCTGATTTTCCGGTTTTCACCCCACAGTGCGGACATGCCCGATGCAGACTCTTGGACAGGATCACGTCAGCCACCTGCCGCAAGCGATGGAGCCGCGCAACGAGGGGCTGCCGCTGGACCTTGGCTGGCTGCGGGCGGTGCGCGTCAACACCGCTGCCGTTCTGCGCCGCACCGCCACCTTGCCCGCCCGGCGCAGCCTGAAGGGCGCGCAACAGGCGGCGTGGCTGTGCAAGGCGGTGGAATGCATCGACCTGACCACCCTGTCGGGCGACGACACGGCGGCGCGGGTGCGGCGGCTATGCGCCAAAGCCCGCCAGCCGGTGCGCGCCGATCTGCTGAAGGCACTGGGCCAGCCGGGGCTGCGGGTGGGGGCGGTCTGTGTCTATCACGAAATGATCGCGCCCGCGCTGGAGGCGCTCGAAGGCTCGGGGATTCCGGTGGCGGCGGTGTCCACCGGGTTTCCGGCGGGGTTGTCGCCGTTCCGGCTGCGGCTGGCCGAGATCGGGGAAAGCGTTGCCGCCGGGGCGCAGGAGATCGACATCGTGATCTCGCGCCGGCATGTGCTGGAAGGGAAATGGGAGGCGCTTCATGACGAGTTGTGCGCCTTTCGCGCGGCTTGTGGCCCGGCGCATATGAAGGCGATCCTGGCCACCGGGGAACTGGGCGATCTGCGCACTGTCGCGCGCGCCTCGCTGGTGGCGATGATGGCGGGGGCGGATTTCATCAAGACCTCGACCGGCAAGGAACCCGTGAACGCCACGCTGCCTGTGGGGCTGGTGATGCTGCGGATGATCCGGGACTACCACGCGCGCACCGGCCTGCGCGTGGGCATGAAACCGGCAGGCGGGATTTCACGCGCGAAGGACGCCCTGACATGGCTGATCATGGTGCAGGAGGAACTGGGCGCGCGGTGGGTCTCGCCCGATCTGTTCCGCTTCGGGGCGTCCTCGCTGTTGGGCGATATCGAGCGGCAGCTGGAGCATCACGTCACGGACCGGTATTCCGCCGCGTGGCGCCACGGCATGGGATGACGCGCCCGGACGGAGCCGGCGGATTTTGAGTATTTGGACCGGGAAGACGACATGACCGAGCAGCAGAGCGATCAGATGACGGGCTATGGCCCTGCCCGCGAAAGCGCCGCCGAGGCGCTGGCCTGGCTGGTCGATCAGGGCGACCGGTTCGGGCATTTCATTGACGGTGCGTTCACCGCGCCGGGCAACGGATTCATGTCGCACAACCCCGCCACGGGCGAGGTTCTGGCCACGCTGACGCAGGCCGGTGCGCGCGATGTGGACGCCGCCGTGGACGCCGCGCGCAAGGCGCAGGGCAAGTGGCACAGGCTGGGCGGCAAGGGGCGGGCGCGGCACCTGTATGCGCTGGCGCGGATGATCCAGAAACATGCCCGCCTGTTCGCCGTGCTGGAGGTGCTGGACAACGGCAAGCCGATCCGCGAGGCGCGCGATATCGACATCCCGCTGGCGCAGCGGCATTTCTATCATCATGCGGGGCTGGCGCAGCTGATCGACAGCGAATGCCCCGACACCGAGCCGCATGGCGTGTGCGGGCAGATCATCCCGTGGAATTTCCCGCTGCTGATGCTGGCGTGGAAACTGGCCCCGGCGCTGGCGGCGGGCAATACGGTGATCCTGAAACCGGCGGAGCAGACCTCGCTGACCGCGCTGTTGTTCGCCGATATCTGTCGGCAGGCCGGATTGCCAAAGGGCGTGGTCAATATCGTCACCGGCGACGGGACGGTGGGCGAGATGATCGTGACTCATGCGGGCATCGACAAGATCGCCTTTACCGGCTCCACCGCCGTCGGGCGGCGCATCCGCGAACTGACGGCGGGCAGCGGCAAGGCGCTGACGCTGGAACTGGGGGGCAAATCGCCGTTCATCGTGTTCGACGATGCCGATCCGGACTCGGCGGTCGAGGGCGTGGTCGATGCGATCTGGCTCAATCAGGGGCAGGTCTGTTGCGCCGGGTCGCGCCTGTTGCTTCAGGAAAGCATCGCCGAGGCGTTCCTCGACAAGCTGCGCGCACGGATGGCGCGGCTGCGGGTGGGCGATCCGCTGGACAAGAATACCGATATCGGCGCGATGATCGACATGACGGCGCGCGACCGGGTGGCGGCGCTGGTCGAGGGGGCGGGTGGTGCGCGTTTCACCCCCGACACGCCCCTGCCCGAAACTGGCGCATTTTGTCCACCGACCCTGATCGCCGGGCTGTCCCCTGCCGATCCGCTGATGCAGGACGAGATTTTCGGCCCGGTTCTGGTGTCCACCACCTTCCGCACGCCTGCCGAGGCGGTCGCGCTGGCCAATGACACGCGCTATGGGCTGGCGGCCTCGGTCTGGAGCGAGGATATCAGCCGCGCGCTGGTGGTCGCGCCGCAACTGGCGGCGGGGGTCGTCTGGGTCAACGGGACGAACATGCTGGACGCGGCGGCCCCCTTTGGCGGGCTGCGCGAAAGCGGCTTTGGCCGCGAAGGCGGGTGGGAGGGGCTGGCGGCCTATACCCGGCCTGCGGGCAAATCCAGACCGCTGGCGCGGATCGCGCCCTTTGCAGGCAACGGCGATCCGGCGGCGGGTGATATCGACCGGACGGCGAAACTCTATATCGGGGGCAAACAGGTGCGGCCCGATGGCGGATACAGCCGCAATGTATACGGCAAGGCTGGCAAACTTCTGGGGCAGGCCCCGATGGCCGCGCGCAAGGATATCCGCAACGCGGTGGAGGCCGCGCGCGGGGCCAGTGCATGGGGCCGCAGCACTGGCCACCAGAGGGCGCAGATCCTGTATTACATGGCCGAGAACCTGTCGGCGCGAGCGGATGATTTTACACGCCTTGTCAATCACATGACCGGCACGCGCGGCGGCGCGAAAGAGGTGGAGGCGGCAATTGACCGGCTGTTCACCTGCGCCGCCTGGGCCGACAAGATGGACGGGCGCAGCGTGGACACCCCCGTACCGGGCCTGACGCTGACCCTGCGCCAGCCGGTGGGCGTGATCGGCGCGCTGTGCCCGGACGAGGCGCCGTTGCTGGGGCTGGTCTCGGTGTTGGGGCCGATCATGGCGATGGGCAACCGGGCGGTCCTGGTCGCCTCCGAGCCCTTCCCGCTGGCGGCGCTGGAGTTCGTGCAGGTGCTGGAAACCTCGGACGTGCCTGCGGGGGTGGCGAACCTGCTGAGCGGATGCCACGAGGATCTGGCCCCCACGCTGGCCGGACATATGGATATCGACGCGGTCTGGAGCTTTTCCTCGTCCGACCTGTCCGGGGCGATCGAACGCGACAGCGCCGCCAGCCTGAAACGCACATGGGTCAACCACGGCACGACGCGCGACTGGCCGGGGCCGCAGGGCGAAGGCCGCGCATTTCTGGACGCCGCGACCGAAATCAAGACACTCTGGCTGCCCGCCGCGTTGTGACGAGCCGTCGGCCAACATGAAAACACCCGGCGCGGCGTGACGCATGACGGAACATCGGGGCCGGGTTTGCACCCCCGATTGCCCAACGCCCGACATTAATCACCAAGACCGGACCGATAGGGGACTGACCATTCAGGGCAAGTCCATTACAGTCGTATCAATCCGCAGACCAAAGACGAATTCCAAAACCCGAGGTGACTGTCCTTATGCAACTGTTGGTCCCCGACTTTATTTGTATCGGCGTACAAAAAGCCGGGACAACATGGCTTTACAATCAGCTTGTCGCGAATCCCCTGATCAGCATCCCCGAGAAAGAGTGCAACATCCTGACAGAGCCGAGGGGCCATCTTCAGCGATACACTGATTTTTACGCCGGCACGCATGAGGGAAGGCTGCTTGGCGACGTGTCGCCCTTTTATGCGACACAGCCGGTCATTGCGCAGCGCATCAGGGAGATGAACCCGGATTGCAAGGTGATCATCGTGTTGCGCGATCCGGTGGCGCGGGCGTTTTCGCAATATCGCATGGCCACCAAGGCGGAACGCATTCCGCCCGAAACGACACTTTGGCGGGCGTTTCGCAAGAACATGCAATTCATGCAACAACGGGGCTGTTATCTGGATGTGCTCCGGAGATTCGACGATGCCGGGTTCGACCGGCGCAACATACTGCCGTTGCCGTTCGAATGGATCGGAGAGAACCCCCTGGCGTTGATGGACAGGCTGAACGCGTTTCTGGGGGTCGAGGGGGCCGCTGACGATGCGTTGATGGCGCAGCGGTTTGCATCCTACACACAAGGGGCGCAGCCACCCGAAAAAGACGCCGCGCGCATTCGCAAATGGTACGCGTCGCGAAATGCAGGGCTGCGCGAGTATTTGTGGTGGCAGCCGGAGTGGCTTTGACCGCCCCGGAATCAGGGCGCGAGCATCCGTCGGCGAATCGTGAAAACGCCCGGTGCGGTATTGGGCCGACCGGGCGTTTTTCTGAATGATTTCAGGGTTTAACCGACGTTGCGGGCCTCGCCGCGGTAATCGGTTTCGTCGGTGATGGTAAACCGCCCGCCCTTGAGCTTTTGCAGTTTGCCGTCGCGCAGAAGCTGGCCGAAGCTGCGCAGGCCGTCCTCGCGCGAGAACGTGTCCTGTTTGACCTCTTTCAGCTTGCCCATCAGCATCGGGCGCGAAAACTGCGGGCGACCTTCGACATCCGACAGGTAGGCGGCTGCGGCTTCCAGCAGTTCAGGCAGGCCGCTGGCGCCCATCTGATCGGCGAATTCGGCAAAACCGCCATCCAGCGAGTCATCCGGGGTTTCGTCAGCCACCAGATCGGTCGTCGAAACGCGGCGCGGGCGGACCGCTTCGCGCGGGGCCAGATCATCGACGCGCTGTTCGGCCACCAGTTTGAGCGGCGCGGGGCGCAATTCGGTCGGGCGTGCCGAACGGCTGGCGCCCGAGGTGCGCGGACGGCGCGGGCGGACCACTTCGGCGAGGTCCGAGCGATAGGGCGTGTCGTCCACGTCGCGGTCCATCTCGGCACCGGCCTTTTTCTCGGCGCGGGTGGCGGCGACGGCGGCGCGCAGGTGCTGGATCACGCTGCGGCGACGGTTCGATTCGGGTTCTTCAAGATGCGTATCGGTCTTGTCGAACATGCGGTTGACGTCGCCGCCTTCGCGTTCGGCGCGTTGCAGCTTGCGCAGGCCGCGCGGGGCGGGGTCTTCCTCGGCTTCGGGCTCGGGCTGTTCGGCGGTCGCGGCCTCTTCGGTTTCGGCTTCGGCGCTGAAATCCTCGTCCAGATCGTCGTAATCTTCGTCGTCCTCGAAGCCCATCTCGGCCTCGACCTCGGCCAGTTCGCGTTGCAGCTCGGCCTCGTCCTCGGGCGAGAGGCCCATATCGCCGCTATCGTCATAGGAGGCATCGTCAAAGACGTTCAGGCTGTCGTCAGCCTCGTCGTCTTCCTCTTCTTCGATATAGCCCCCGGCGATCGCGGCCTCGAATTCGGTGCGCTTCATCTTGACGACGCGGGCGCGCAGGAGCGGTTGTCCGGCCTCCTCCCCTGCGGCGTCCTCGGCGGCTTCGTCCCGGTCTTCGACGGCGTCTTCGGGCGCAAGGCGCAGCGGCGTGGCCGTGGCCTCGGGCTCTTCGGGCTCGGACTCTTCGGCGATGTCCTCGGGCGCATCGGCCGTTTCAGGCATGGAATCGGCCAGAAGTTGCGCCAGCGTATCCTCGAACAGATCGGAGCCGTCCGCCGTTTCGGTGTCCGCCTCATCCGCCTGCGGCGCGGGGACCGCGGCGACGGGCGCTTCGTCGTCGGTATTGTCTTCGCTGTCGAAACGCGACAGCAGCGCCTCCAGTTCGTCCTCGTCCGGGTCTTCGGACAGGGCCTGTTCCTGCGCGATATCGTCCTGCTCCAGCGCCATTTCCATTTCGGCGGCGGTGGTATCGACGAAATCCTGCGCGTGTTCGTCTTCGGTATAGTCCGCGGCGGTATAGCCCTGATCGGCATGCGCCACGACCGAACGGATACGGCGCAGCTTGGCGGCGACGCTGTCGGTTTCGTCGTCGGCTTCGGCAGGGGCGACTTCCACGGCTTCGGCGGGCTCTTCGGCGGCTTCGGCCAGGTCTTCAACCGTGTCAACGGGCTCTTCAGCCTCGGCGGCGGGAGTCTCGACCGCTGCGATGGGCGCCTCGGCGGTTTCCGCCGGGCCCTCTTCCTCGACCTCGGCAACGGGCTCTTCCATGGCCTCGGCCGTCTCTTCGACCTCGGCCACAGGCTCCTGCACCGGTTCAGCCGGTTCCCCGGCCTCGGCGGCAGGCTCTTCCGCCGGTTCTTCTGCCTTGGGTTCGGGGGCCTCGGGCTCGGGCGTCTGCGCCTCGGCTTGCGGTGTTTCGGCAGGCTGCGGTGCGGGGGCGTCGGCCCCGGTCAGCGCGGCGGCATCCCCGGCGCGCAGCACGATATTGCCCTCGGCCTCGTGGGCCTCGACACGGCGCGCGATCTCGCGTTCGGCGATCCGGGCCAGCATCTCGGCATCCGGCGTCGGGGGTTCGGCCCCGAAATACCGGTCATCGGCGGCAAGATCGCGAAAATACTCGGCAATCGCCTTCATCGTTTCGAAGGAATCGTCAAACCCTTCGAGCGTGCACGAGAAGGTGCCATAGGAAACTGTAAGAATTTTACTTGCGTTTACCATAATAATGCTCGCTTTACTTTGCCTGCGACAGTCGTGTTTACCCTCGGCGACACGTCGAAAGCGGCCCGATTCTAGGAACTTTACCGTATCATTTCATGGTGAGAATGTGGTCTGTTTCGAAAATAGGGGATAATCGCGGGGTTGTCAGATGATTGTTCACGAAAATGAGCCCATTACCCTGATTGGCGGGGCAGAAATCACCACTCAGACCCTGAATCGCGCCCGCGCTTTGGCCCCGAATGTGGTGGCTGCCGACGGCGGAGCGGACGCCGCCCTGGTTAATGACCTGATTCCCCAGGCCGTGATCGGCGATTTCGATTCGCTCAGCGACTGGGCGCGCGGGCAGTTGCCGGAAGACAGCCTGCACCCCATTCCCGAACAGGACAGCACCGATTTCGACAAGTGCCTGCGCAACATCGCCGCGCCGCTGGTGATCGGCATCGGGTTTTCCGGCGCGCGGCTGGATCACCAGCTGGCCGCCTACAATTCGCTGGTGCGCCACCCGCACCGGCGCTGCATCCTGCTGGGCCGCGAAGAGCTGGTGTTTCTCGCCCCGCCCGAGCTGCGGCTGGACCTGCCCGAAGGCTGCGAGATGTCGCTGTTTCCGATGGGCGCGGTCGAGGGGCTGTCGGACGGGCTGAAATACCCGATTTCCGGGCTGAACTTCGCGCCCGACGGGCGCGTGGGCACCTCGAACCACGTCACCGGGCCGGTCAGCCTGTCGATGACCGCGCCCAAGATGCTGGTGATCCTGCCGGAAGCCGCGCTCGAAGTTGCGGCGGCGGCGTTGCTGGCGGCGCGGGCGGGCTGGCCCGGCGCATGACCGGCTAAACCGGCGGCAGGGGGCGGCGGCGGATGCTTTGCAGGCGTTCACGCGCGAACACATAGAGCCCCGAGCCGACGATGATCGCGATCCCCACCCATGTCAGGGCGTTGGGGAAATCGCCAAAGGCCCAATACCCCACGGCGGTGGCCGCCACGATCTCCAGATATTGCAGCGGCGCGACGGTGGCCGCCGGGGCCAGCCGCACGGCAAAGCTGATGAACAGGTGCGACACGGTGGAAATCACGCCAACCGCCAGCAGCGTCCAGACGGCAAAGCCATGCGGCATCGCCGGATCGAGCAGCGCATTGCCGGTGCCGTCGAACAGCAGCAGAAGCGGCGCGATGATCGCCATGGCGGCCAGCGCCGTGTACCCCTGCAAGGTGATCGGATGCGTGACGCGCGCCATCTTGCGGGTCATCACCATATAGAGTGCGAAACACAGCGCCGTGCCCAGCGGGAACAGGGCCACCGGCCCCAGATCCTGAAAACTGGGCTGGATCACCAGAACGGCCCCGCCAAACCCCACCATGCAGGCCACGATCCGCCGCCAGCCCACCTCTTCGCCCAACAGGAACCCGCCCAGCAGGGTCAGGATGAAGGGCTCGACGAAAAAGATGGCGATGGCATTGGCGATGGGCATGTAGCGGATCGCGGTGAAAAACAGCCCCGTCGCCACCACGATCAGCGCCGCACGCGCCAGGTGCAGACCGCATTCGCGCCAGCCGGGCCGGTGCGCCATGCCCAGACCCAGCGCCAGCGGCAACAGGAACAGCCCCTGAAGCCCGAACCGGAAGGCCAGGATTTCCATGACCGGGATGTAATCGGGCGTCGCCTTGGCAAAGGCGTCCATGACCGGCGCAATGGCCGAAAAGGCGATCATGCAAAGAATGCCCGCAAGGACACGGTCGTTCGATTGGCTCATGGAGGGCTCCGGCGTTGATGACCCCCCAGCCTTAGGGGCATCCCGCCCCCTGCGTCCAGCCTGAATGCGACACGCGCATGCGCCCCTCAGCAGTTGGGCACGTTCACCGCCAGACCGCCCAGCGAGGTTTCCTTGTATTTCTCGCTCATGTCCTCGCCCGTCTGGCGCATGGTTTCGATGCAGGCATCCAGCGGGACAAGGTGGGTGCCGTCGCCGCGCAGCGCCAGCGAGGCCGCCGATACGGCCTTGATCGCGCCCAGCCCGTTGCGTTCGATGCAGGGCACCTGCACCAGCCCCTTGACCGGATCGCAGGTCATGCCGAGGTGATGCTCGAGCGCGATTTCGGCGGCGTTCTCGATCTGCGCGGGCGTGCCGCCCAGAACGGCGGCCAGCCCGGCAGCCCCCATCGCCGAGGCGCTGCCCACCTCGGCCTGACAGCCCGCTTCGGCCCCGGAAATCGAGGCGTTGTATTTCACCAGGCCGCCAATGGCCGAGGCCGTCAGCAGGAAATCCTCGATCTTCGCTTCGGACGCCCCCGGAACATGTTCGAGCCAGTATTTGATCACCGCCGGAACCACGCCCGCCGCGCCGTTGGTGGGGGCGGTCACCACCTGCCCGCCAGCGGCGTTTTCCTCGTTCACCGCCATGGCATAGAGACTGATCCAGTCATTGATCTTGTGCGGCGCCTGAAGGTTGGTCCCGCGCTCTTCCAGCAGGGCATCGCGGATGCCCTTGGCGCGGCGGCGCACCATCAGCCCGCCGGGCAGTTCCCCGTCGGTGTGCATGCCGCGCTCGATGCAGTCGTCCATCACCTGCCAGATCCGCGCCACGCCCGAGCGCAGGTTTTCCGGCCCGCCGCGTGAAATCTCGTTGGCTTTCTTCATCTGCGCGATGGACTTGCCGCTGGTTTCGGCCATTTCCAGCATTTCGGCCGCCGATTTGAACGGATAGGGCACCGGATCGCCCTCGTCGGTGTTGCGGCCCTGCGCCAGTTCCGCCTCGGTCATCACGAAGCCGCCGCCGATGGAATAATAGGTCTCCTGCAAGATCACGTCGCCCTGCGCGTCGGTGGCCATCAGGATCATGCCGTTGGCGTGGCCCGGCAGGTTGGGGCCGAAATCGAACAGCAGGTCTTCTTTCGGATGAAAGCGCAGTTCGGGCAGGCCCGGCGGGCGCACGGTATGGGTTTCGCGGATCTGGTCCAGCGTTTCCTCGGCCTTGTCGTGGTCGTAATCGTCGGGTTTGAACCCGGCCAGCCCGAGGATCGTCGCCCGGTCGGTGGCATGGCCCACGCCGGTAAAGGCCAGCGATCCGTGCAGCGATCCGCGCACGCCATGCGGTTCGAACGGCGCGGCGCGCATCTTGTCCAGAAACTGCGCGGCGGCCACCATCGGCCCCATCGTATGAGACGAGGACGGGCCGATCCCGACCTTGAACATTTCGAAGACGGACAGAAACATGCGATCCTTCCTGTTGCCTGGCCTGCACGGCACGCGGGCCTTTTGCCTGTATGCCTGCGCGATCCGGGATTTCCCCGCGCAAAAGCGACCGACTCGTCCAAATCTGCGCCAATAGAGTCAATGTCGGGGCTATGGGCCGCCGATTCAACGGTCATGGCGTCAGGTGGCGCTGCCTTCGGGCGGATCGGGCGGCTGCGGCGCGGTGAAGGGCGCAGGCCCCAGCCCCTCGGCGGCGATCGCGGCGGCGGTGCTGGCGCGGGTTTCCAGCGCGGCGGTCAGCGCATGCAGGCGCGGCCAGCGGTTCAGGTCGAACCAGCCGGTCTCGGCCTCGGGATAGAGCGCCAGCCAGCGCAGAACCGGCCCGAGATAGAGACCGATCACCGTCGGCGCGGCCCCGTCGAACAGCGCGGGCAGATCGCCCGCGGCACTTTCCAGCGTGTCCAGATGGCGCGCGATCTCGCCCTGCATATGGGCCCGCAGCCGCGCCTGCGCCGCCGCGTCAGAGCCGATATAGCGATCGGGATAGAAACTGATCCGCAATGCCGGATGCAGTGTGTTCGAGACGAAAAACAGCCATTTCAGCATGTCGCCACGCGCCGGATCGCCCGGTGCGGGGGCCAGCGCGCCGTGCCGGTCGGCCAGCCACAACAGGATCGCCCCGGTCTCGAACACCGCGCCATCGGGGGTTTCCAGAACCGGGATCAGCCCGGCGGGATTGAGCACGCGATAGGCGGCGCTGTCCTGTTCGCGGGTGGCGCGGTTGACCAGAACGGTCGCGTAAGGCTGCCCCAGTTCCTCCAGCGCGAGGCGGACGATCAGCGAGGCGTTGTCGGGCGCGTAATGCAGGCGATAAGGCGTATCCATGACCGCAGCCTATCCGGTGACACACCGCGTGCCAGCCTGAAAACGACACATGCGCCCCCGCGATGCCCTTTGCCTCTCGCACCCGGCGGGCAACTTGCCTATAACCGGGGCCGAAACATTCGGGGAGTCGCTGCCATGTCCGGAGAATTGTCGCCCATCGACAAAGCCAAATTCGTCGCCGCCAAGCGGTCTGTGGACTATGTCGAGGACGGCATGCGCGTCGGTCTCGGGACCGGCTCGACCGCCGCGTGGATGGTGCGCTGCCTTGGCGAACTGGTCCGCGATCAGGGGCTGAACATCAAGGGCGTGCCCACCTCGACCCGCACCGCGGACCTGGCGCGCGAGGTCGGGATCGACGTGATCAGCCTCGACGAGGCCCGCTGGCTGGACCTGACCATCGACGGCGCCGACGAGTTCGACGCCAACCTGAACCTGATCAAGGGCGGCGGCGGTGCGCTGTTGCAGGAAAAGATCGTCGCCACCGCCAGCGACCAGATGATCGTGATCGCCGATATCGGCAAGGAGGTCGAAACCCTCGGCGCCTTTCCCCTGCCCGTCGAGGTGATCCCGTTCGGCTGGCAGACCACCAAATCGCTGATCGAGGAAATGCTGATCTCGATGGACGTTCTGGGCCGCGACGCCTCGCTGCGGATGAACGGCGAGCGGCCCTTCGTGACCGACGAGGGGAACTATATCCTCGATCTTCACCTTGGCCGCATCGGCAAGGCCAACCAGCTGGCGATGGTGCTGAACCAGATGCCGGGCGTGGTGGAAAACGGGCTGTTCATCGACATCTGCGACGTGGTGATCCTCGGCTATGGCGACGGGCGCGTCGAAACCCGCGACATCAACGAGGGCACGGTGGAAGAGGACCGGCTGGATTTCCTTGAATCCGACAACCTGTTCACCGATCTGCAAGACTGAGCATCGCAGAATACGCAGGCAAAGGGGCAGACATGACCTTCGATTATGATCTTTTCGTCATCGGCGGCGGCTCGGGCGGGGTGCGCGCGGCGCGCGTCGCGGCGCAGGGCGGGGCCAGGGTGGCCCTGGCCGAAGAAGACCGGTACGGCGGCACCTGCGTGCAGCGCGGATGCGTGCCCAAGAAACTGATGGTATTCGCCAGCGAATATCCCGGCCATATGGAAGACGCGCAGGCCTATGGCTGGACGGTGCATGCCGGCGGCTTCGACTGGCCGACGTTCCGGGGCAAGCTGCACGCCGAACTGGACCGGCTGGAAGGCGTCTATCGCAACATCCTCGGCAATGCCGGGGTGCAAACCTACGACACCCGCGCCACCGTGGCCGATGCGCATACCGTCGCGCTGTCCACCGGCGAGCATTTCACCGCCAAGCATATCCTTGTCGCCACCGGCGGCTGGCCGGTCAAACCCGATCTTCCGGGGGCCGAAGAGGCCCTGACCAGCAACGAGATTTTCCACCTCGAAGACCTGCCCCGTTCGATCCTGATCATCGGCGGCGGCTATATCGCCAGCGAATTCGCCTGCATCCTGAACGGTCTGGGCGTGCAGGTGACGCAATATTACCGCGGCGCGCAAATCCTGCGCGGTTTCGACGAAGAGGCGCGCGGCCTGATCGCCGACGAGATGATGCAGAACGGCGTCGATCTGCACCTCGGCTGCAATATCGTCGAGATGGAAAAACGCGACGGCGGCTTCCGGGTCAAGGCCACCAATGGCGATGAACGCATGTTCGATCAGGTGATGTTCGCCACCGGGCGCACCCCCAACACCGCCGGTCTGGGCCTGGAAGAGGCCGGTGTCGAACTGGGCCGCAACGGCGAAATCGTGGTGGACGATTACAGCCAGACCAGCGTGCCGTCGATCTATGCCATCGGCGACGTGACCGACCGGGTCAACCTGACGCCGGTGGCGATCCGCGAAGGCATGGCCTTTGTCGATACGGTGTTCAACGGCAATCCCACGCCCGTCGATCACGCGCTGATCCCCACCGCGATCTTCACGCAGCCCGAATTCGGCACCATCGGCCTGTCCGAGGAAGAGGCCCGCGATCAGGAGCCGGTGGACATCTACGCCACGTCCTTCAAGCCGATGCAGCAATCCTTCGCGGGCCGGGCCGACCGGGTGCTGATGAAGCTGATCGTCAGCAAGGAAACCCGCAAGGTGCTGGGCTGTCATATCGTCGCGCCCGGCGCGGGCGAGATGATCCAGCTGGCCGGGATCGCGGTGAAAATGGGCGCCACGAAAGAGGATTTCGACCGCACCGTGGCGGTCCATCCCACGATGTCCGAGGAATTGGTGACCATGCGCGAACCGACGCGCAGCGCTTGATTTTTCGCACATGTTGCACAGTTTAGAAACAACGTCCCGCGAACTGCGCGGGGCCAACGGTAGGTAGAGGGAACAATATTCATGGCTGGACAGTCTGGCGGCCCGTGGGGCGGCGGCGGAAATTCAGGCGGCGGCGGGGATGACAACCGCGGCGGCAACCGGGGCGGACGACGCCCCCCCGACGGCGGGCCGCAGATCCCCGAAATCGACGAGCTCATGCGCAAGGGGCAGGATCAGCTGCGCGTGCTCATGGGCGGTCGAGGCGGCGGCGATGGCGGCCCCGGCGGCGGTGGCGGCGGCCCGGCTTTCGGGCGCGGCAGCATCCTGCTGGGTATCGTGATCGCCCTTGTCCTGTGGGCTGCGGCCAGCTTCTATACCGTCAAACCCGAAGAACAGTCGGTTGAACTGTTCCTTGGCGAATATTCCTCGACCGGCACTCCGGGCCTGAACTTCGCGCCCTGGCCGTTCATCACCTACGACGTGATCAACGTCACCTCGGAACGTACCGAGGATATCGGCGTCAGCCGTGGCGGTGACGGCCTGATGCTGACCACCGACGCCAATATCGTCGATATCGACTTTCAGGTGGTGTGGAACATCAACGATCCGTCCAAACTGCTGTTCAACATCCGCGATCCGCAGCTGACGGTGCGCGCCGTGTCCGAATCGGTCATGCGCGAAATCATCGCCGCCACCAATCTCGCGCCGATCCTGAACCGTGATCGTGGCATCATCGCCGATACTGCCCGCGAAAACATCCAGGCCACGCTGGACGACTATGAAAGCGGCATCAACATCGTGCGGGTGAACCTCGATACCGCCGACCCCCCGCGCGAGGTGATCGACGCCTTCCGCGAGGTGCAGGCCGCCGAACAGGAGCGCGACCGCCTGCAACGTCAGGCCGATGCCTATGCCAACCGCGTTCTCGCCGAAGCCCGCGGTGAAGCCGCGCAGGTGGTCGAAGCCTCGGAAGGCTATCGCGCCCGCGTGGTCAATCAGGCCATCGGTGAGGCCAGCCGCTTTATCGCGGTGGCGCAGGAATTCAACCGCGCCCCCGAGGTCACGCAGCGACGTCTGTACCTGGAAACCATCGAACGCACGCTTGGCCAGCTCGACAAGGTTCTGATCGACGAAAGCAGCGGTGCCGCACAGGGCGGTCAGGGCGTCGTGCCCTACCTGCCCCTCAATGAACTGCGCCGCAGCGGCGGTGCGTCCTCCAACACCAGCAACGGGGGCTCGAACTGATGCGTAAATCCGCACTTCTCCTGCCGGTCGCGGTGGTCGCCGTCATCGGCGTTCTTTCCTCGATCTTCATCGTGGACGAGCGCGAAAAGGCGCTTGTCCTGCAATTCGGCCAGATCCGTCAGGTGGTCGAGGAACCGGGCCTTGGCTTCAAGATCCCGATCATCCAGGAGGTCGTGACCTATGACGACCGTATCCTGTCCTTCGACACCGACACGATCGAGGTCACGCCCTCGGACGACCGCCGCCTCGTGGTGGACGCCTTCGCGCGGTACCGCATCTCGGACGTGGTGCAGTTCCGTCAGGCCGTGGGCGTCGGTGGTATCCGCGCCGCCGAGGATCGCCTGTCGTCGATCCTGAACGCCCAGATCCGTGAGGTTCTGGGTGCCGATCAGGTGACCTCCGACACGATCCTGTCGCCGCAGCGGGGCGAACTGGCCCGCCGCATCCGCGCACAGGCCCGCGCCAGCGCCGAAAGCCTGGGGCTGGAAATCGTCGACGTGCGGCTGAAGCAGACCAACCTGCCCCAGCAGAACCTCGACGCCACCTTCGCCCGGATGCGCGCCGAACGCGAACGCGAGGCCGCCGACGAAATCGCCCGCGGTAACGAGGCCGCGCAACGCGTGCGCGCCGCCGCCGACCGGACCGTGGTCGAAACCGTCTCCAAGGCCGAGCGCGAGGCCGAGATCACCCGAGGCGAGGCCGACGCCGAACGCAACCGGATCTATGCCGAAGCCTTCGGGAACAACCCCGAATTCTTCGCCTTCTACCGGTCGCTGTCGGCACTGGAACGCTCGTTGCGGGGGGAAAATTCGACGCTCGTGTTCTCGCCCGACAGCGAGTTCCTGTCCGAACTGTTCCGCTCGGTGCGCGCCGGCGGTCTGCGCGAAGTCGCGATCGACGATATCGACATCGACCGCCTGCGCGAAATGGCCCCCGATATGGAAATCTCGCCCGACCTGCCCGAATCCGAACGCCAGCGGCTGGAAGAGGAAGAGGAAGACGCCCGGAGCGACGACGACACAGGGGCGACCAATTGATCGAAACACTGCTTCTGGCCCTCGGGCTGGTGCTGATCGTGGAGGGGCTGGTCTATGCGCTGGCCCCTTCTCTTTTGGAGCAGATACTGGCCGCGCTGGCGCAACTGCCGCCGGATCAGCGGCGGCTCCTGGGGCTGGCCTCGCTGGCGGTGGGGCTCGTCATGGTCTGGGCCGCGAAACAGCTTGGCGCTTGATTTCCGTTTCACTTGGTCTTCACATGGGCGTGACAGGATGTTGTGTTCTTTGCGTTCACCCCAACGTTGCCTAAATAGGTAACAGACCCGAGAACGCGCACCGGCCCGGCCCCGGTGCCCATCCGGACAAAGGCAAGGAGAGATTACCGTGACAGCCCAATCCGTTTCCGTTCCACATTCCGGCCAGGGAACGCTGCGCGCGCTGTGGCTGACCGCGCTGACCATGGCCCTGGTCATTGCGCAGGCCCTCAGCGCACAGGCCCGCCCCGACAGTTTTGCCGATCTGGCCGACAAGGTCAGCGCGGCGGTCGTCAACATCACCACCTCCACGGTGATCGCGCAGGGCACCGGCCCCTCGCCCATCGTACCCGAAGGCTCCCCGTTCGAGGATTTCTTCCGCGAATTCCGTGACCGCAGCGGTCCGGGCGACCGCCCCCGCCGCACATCGGCACTCGGCTCGGGCTTCGTGATTTCCGAAGACGGGTTCGTGGTCACCAACAACCACGTCATCGAATCCGCCGACGAGATCATCGTCGAATTCTTCTCGGGCAAGGAACTGCCCGCCGAGGTGATCGGCACAGACCCCAAGACCGACATCGCCCTGCTCAAGGTGAAAACCGACACCGCGCTGCCCTTCGTCAGCTTCGGCGACAGCGACACCGCCCGCGTGGGCGACTGGGTGGTGGCCATGGGCAACCCGCTCGGCCAGGGCTTCTCGGTCTCCGCCGGGATCGTATCGGCCCGCAACCGCGCGCTGTCGGGCACCTATGACGATTACATCCAGACCGACGCCGCCATCAACCGCGGCAACTCGGGCGGCCCGCTGTTCAACATGGACGCTCAGGTGATCGGCGTGAACACCGCAATCCTGTCGCCCAATGGCGGCTCCATCGGCATCGGCTTCTCGATGGCCTCGAACGTGGTCACCCGCGTGGTCGACCAGCTCAAGCAATACGGCGAAACCCGCCGCGGCTGGCTGGGCGTGCGCATCCAGGACGTGACCGATGACGTGGCCGAAGCCATGGAACTGGACGAGGTGCGCGGCGCCCTGATCACCGACGTGCCCGAAGGCCCCGCCGCCGAGGCCGGAATGAAAGCCGGCGACGTGATCCTGTCGTTCGACGGCAAGGCGGTCGAAGACACCCGCAGCCTCGTGCGCCAGGTGGGCAATACCGAGGTCGGCAAAACCGTGCGCGTCATGGTCTTCCGCCAGGGCAAGACCCAGAACCTCAAGGTCACCCTCGGCCGCCGCGAAGTCGCCGAAGGCGCGGTGCCCGTCGCACAGCCCGGCGGCGAGGCCGACGAGCCTCCCAGCACCGAAATGCTGGGCCTCACCCTCAGCCCGCTCGACGACGAGCTGCGCGGCCAGCTCGAGCTGGATGACGACGCCACCGGGCTGGTGGTCACCGATGTCGACAATCTCTCGGACGCGTTCGAAAAAGGCGTCCGCGCGGGCGACCTGATCACCGAGGCCGGCCAGCAAAAGGTCACCTCGATCACCGATCTCGAAGACCGCATCGCCGACTCGCGCGAGGCCGGGCGCACCTCGATCCTGCTCTTGGTCCGCCGCGCCGGGGAACCCCGCTTCGTGGCCCTGCCCGTCGACAGCGAGGAATAAGTTTCCCGGAGACTGAAACAGAAAGGGCGCCTTCCGGGGCGCCCTTTTTTTCATGCCGCCCCGCTGTTTGGGGGGCGCTGCCCCCGTCGCCGCAAGCGGCGACTCCCCCGGGATATTTTCAGCAAGAAGAAAAGTGGAGCGCGGATTTGCCCGCGCTTACTCCGGCAACGGGAAATCCATCAACGGGGTGTCCTTGCGCAGGTAGAGCGGATGCTTGGCCGAACCGTCCTTGTTCAGCCCAAGGCATCGCAACGGTCTGCCCGTGGCGGCCATGGCGCGCAGCACCTCCTGCACCACGGGCTGAAACCGTTTGTGCAGCTTGCCATAGGCCATGACGATCAGTTCCGAGTCATTGGCCATTTCGACCAGCGCCGGAATATTGGCCGGGCTCCCGGCCAGCGCGGGATCGGCGGGAATATCTTTGGGCGAGGTCGCCCGCCAGTCCAGCACGTTGCCCTTCAGGTAACGGGTAAAGCCCCAGTCGCGCGCGAACATCAACTCGCGGTGACAGGTCGGGTCCGACACGTCGGCGGCAGCGACCGACGGGTTCATGCCCACGAACAGCACCGCGCGCGGCGCCTCTCCTTCGGGAGTCCAGTCACGGGTCAGCGCCTGCCGGTAGCGGCCGCAGTCGGAAAACGTGGCGCCGCCGATCACCCCGTCGGGCAGTTTCAGGCGCACCTTGCCGCCCGGATCGTGCGCCGCCGCGCCGCCGCTCATTGGTTGAACACCCGGCTGGGGTGCAGTTCCCCGGCCTTGAACCGGCCCACGGCCACGGCCTTGCCGTCGTAGGAGGCCCAGCATTCCTCACCGTATTCGACATCATGGGTGATCACCATGCCGGGGTTGCCGTTCCTGAGCCGCGCCAGCCCCGCATCGGTGCAGCTCACTTGCGGCAGGTCATCCAGCCCTTCCTCGAGCGGGCGGATATGCTCATCGAGCTCGGGCGTTTTCGCCATCTCGTCGATCTGTTCGATGGTCAGCCCGTCCTCGGCCCGGAACGGCCCCGACCAGATGCGCCGCAGCCGCGTGACATGGCCAAAGCACCCCAGCGCCTCGCCCAGATCGCGGGCGATGGCGCGCACATACCCGCCCTTGCCGCAGGTCATTTCCAGCGTGACATGATCCGCATCGGGCCGGTCGGTCATCAGCAGTTCCTCCACCCAGAGCGGGCGGGCCTCGACCTCGAAGTCCTCACCGTCGCGCGCCAGCTTGTAGGCGCGCTGCCCGTCGATCTTGACGGCGGAATATTTGGGCGGCACCTGCATGATCTCGCCGATAAAGGCATTGAGCGCCTCCTTGATGGCGTCATCGTCGGGGCGCGCGTCGCTTTGCGCGATCACCTCGCCCTCGGCATCGTCGGTATTGGTGGCCTGCCCCAGCCGCACGGTGAATTCATAGGCTTTCAGCGCGTCGGTGATATAGGGCACGGTTTTCGTCGCCTCGCCCAGCGCCACCGCCAGAACGCCCGTCGCCTCGGGGTCGAGCGTGCCCGCATGGCCCGCCTTTTTCGCCTGCAATGCCCAGCGCACCTTGTTGACCACCGCGGTCGAGGTCATCCCCGCCGGCTTGTCCACGACCAGCCAGCCGGAAATATCGCGCCCCTTGCGTTTGCGTGCCATGTGTCGCCCCCTTGTCCGATGAAGGCGCGGGCCTAGCCCAAGCCCCGCGCGCTGTCAATTCGGCATGCGCCCCACGACACCCACGATCGGCCCCATGGGAAAACCGCCATCGTGCCGCCCGATCCCCGGCGCATAAAGCCGCGAGATATTGCCGTCGAAATAGAGCGCCTGCGGCACCTTCAGCACATCGCGAAACAGGGTGCCGAACTCGTGAAACGTGACCGGCCCCTCGGAAATGGCGAACACCGCGCGCCGCCCGTCGCCCGAGGTCCCCACCCCGTTGCGCACATAGCGGCTGTCACTGTCGGGCAGGAATCGCGGATGCAGCGCCCCGTCGATCACCAGCATCGGCCCCGATTGCGTGGCAGCCCGGCAGCCCGGCGCCTCGCGCTCATAGCGCAGGGTCTCGATCACGTCGGCCCGCCCCTCGCGGATGCAGAACACCCCGTTGGGCAACATGCCGAAATTCCCCGGCCCCGCCGAGGTGACCAGCGGCGCGCGCGCCTGCCCGTGCTCCACGTACAGCCCCACGGGGCGGCGGTCGGTGTGATACATGCCGCCGTTCATCGCGAAATCCAGCCGCTCGCCCCCGGGTGCCAGCGCCGCATCGACATTGCCGAAACTGGCCAGCGGCTTGCCGCTCTGCTCGTCCGTCAGGAACAGGCGCAGCTCTTCGCGCCCGGCATCGACCTCGCAGACGGTGAACGCCTGCCCGGCATGCTCCACGCTCCGGCACTCCACCGCAGCGGCGGGCCCGGCCAGCGCGATCAGCGCGGCCAGCCAGCGCAGCACTCTACCCTTCGACATCCCGGCGCACCTTGTCCTGTGCGAACAGACGGCGGGTTTCGTCCATCTGGTCGAACGTGGTGTCGATGCGAAACCGCAGGTCGGGCGAGAATTTCAGCCCCAGCTTCTTGCCGATCACCCGGCGCAATTCGCCCTTGTTGCGGGCCAGCAGGGGCACGACATCCTCCTGCCCCTCGCCGCCCAGCGGCAGAACATAGGCCGTCGCGATCTTGAGATCGGGCGACACGCGCACCTCGCCCACCGTCACCGACATGCGGTTCAGGTCGGGATCGTGGATATCGCCACGCATCAGAACCTCGGACAGGGTCCGGCGGATCAGTTCGCCCACGCGAAGCTGCCGTTGCGAGGGGCCGGGCCCGTCATGAAACTTGTTCTTAGCCATGTCCCGCATCTAGTCGCTCCGCGCCTCTTTGCCAAGGTGAATGCAGCCCCCCGGTTCTTCTTCCCGGCACGAATGCTCAAATTCCGCCGCCCGCCCCGCGCGCCGGACGCTTGCCCATTGTGCGCGCCCCCCGGCCCGCGCTACACACCCGCCAACAGTGAAACGGAGACCCGACCATGACAGACCTGCCCGGAATCGTTGTCACCGGCGCCTCGGGGCGCATGGGCCAGATGCTGATCCGCACCGTGCAGGAGAGCGACCGCGCACGGCTTGTCGGCGCGCTGGAACGTCCCGGCCATGACTGGATCGGTCAGGATGTGGGCCGCGCCATGGGCGGTGCCGAAATCGGGGTCACCGTCACCGACGACCCGCTCGAAGCCTTCGCGCGCGCCCATGCGGTGATCGACTTTACCGCGCCTGCCGCGACGGTCGAGTTCGCGGGCATCGCCGCGCAGGCGCGTTGCGTGCATGTGATCGGCACCACCGGCATGGGCGAGGACGACCTGAAAAAGATCGCCGCCGCCGCGCGCCACGCCATCGTCGTGCGCGCCGGGAACATGAGCCTCGGGGTTAACCTTCTGGTGCAACTGACCAAAAAGGTCGCCGCCGCGCTGGACGAGGATTACGACATCGAGGTGATCGAGACCCACCATAACCAGAAGGTCGATGCCCCCTCGGGCACCGCCCTGATGCTGGGTCAGGCCGCTGCCGACGGGCGCGGCGTGTCGCTTGATGCGGTGTCGGACCGGGGCCGCGACGGAATCACCGGCAAGCGCGAACGCGGCCATATCGGGTTTTCCGCCATCCGGGGCGGGGACATCGTGGGCGAACATGACGTGATGTTCGCCGCCGCGGGCGAGCGGGTGATCCTGCGCCACGTCGCCACCGATCGCGCGGTATTCGCACGCGGCGCGCTCAAGGCCGCGCTCTGGGGGCAAGGGCGCAAACCCGGCGAATACGACATGCTGGACGTGCTGGGGCTTGGCGACGGGTGACAAGGCAGCGTGGTCGCGCGACGGCCTTTGACAAGCCGGGCAGCGCCAGACCGCGGGATGGCGACCCAACGTTTGCGCGCTGGCACTTTATCTCAGCCATATCCGAAATAGATTTAAGCGGGGTGCAAACGTCAGCCAATCGCCAGCCCGGGGGCGGTCTGGCGATGCGCGGCGCCTTCGGCGCTATTTCGCGCAAGGACTTTACCCGATTCTGTAGAAAAGAGCGGCTTGCCATCTGAACAGCGGATGAGGCTACACAGACCGAGCGATCCTTTTTCTCATTCGGGATCAAGGCACAGGCCGCCGCGCATCGCCGCACCGCGGCCCCGCGATACACGGCTATACACCCCAAACGCCAAACGTCTGTTCCGCCAGCCGGAAGAAACCCGGCCACCCGTCAAAAATCGACCGCCAGCCCCTTTTTCTCCCAGTCGCCATAGCGCACGGGCTCCAGCCCCTCGCGCCGCCCGCCCAGCTCTTTGGGCAGGTCCATCTCCTGCGCCTTGCGGCGGCGCTCCTCGGCCTCGGCCAGCGCTCGCAGCGCCTCGGGCGGCAGGTCGCGTTTTTCCTCGCTCATGGTCAGGCTTCCTTTGATCCGGTGCCCCTGATATATGCCCGCTTCAGCCCAAGGCCAAGGAAATCCGATGTCGCAGCGCCCGCCCCAGCCCTCTGCCCGCCGCAGCGCGGTCTATCTTCTCGATCAGGTTCTGGGCGAGGGGCGGCTGATGTCCGATCTGATCGCCTCCGGCGCGCTGGACCGGCTGGACCCGGCGGATCGCGCCCGCGCACAACGGCTGGCCAACGACACCCTGCGCGGCATGGACCGCGCCGACCGCCTGCTCAAACGCCACCTGCGCAAACCCCCGCCGCTGCATGTGTTCAACATCCTGCGCCTCGGCACGGTCGAACTGTGCAATGGCGGCGACGCGCATGGCGTGGTCAACGATCTGGTCGGCCTGATCGGGGGGCACAAACGCTATGGCAACCTCAAGGGGCTGATCAACGCCGTGCTGCGCAACATGGCCGATGGTGCGGGCCGCTCGTGGAACGACCTGCGCCTGCCCCGGCTGCGCAAATGGCTGCGCGATCCGCTGGTTCAGGCCTGGGGCGGCGGGGCCGTGGGCGCGATGGAAAAGGCGCATTTCGCCGGGGCCCCACTCGACCTGACGGCCAAAGGCGATCCGGCGGCGCTGGCCGCGCAGCTGGACGGCACGCTCCTGCCCACGGGGTCGGTGCGCCTGTCCGATGCCGGGCAGGTTTCGGCACTGCCCGGCTATGACGCGGGCGACTGGTGGGTGCAGGACGCCGCCGCCGCCATGCCCGCGCGGGTGCTGGCCGCGCAGCCGGGCGAAACGGTACTGGATATGTGCGCCGCGCCGGGCGGCAAGACCTTGCAACTGGCCGCCGCCGGGGCGGATGTCACCGCGCTCGACCTCTCCGAGCGGCGGATGGAGCGGGTGCGCGAAAACCTCGCCCGCTGCGGGCTGTCGGCGACCTGCGTCACCGGTGATGCGCTGGAGCATTCCGGCGGGCCCTATGACGCGATCCTGCTGGATGCCCCCTGTTCGGCCACCGGCACGATTCGCCGCCACCCCGACCTGCCCTATGCCAAGGACGGTTCGGAATTCGGGGCTCTGATCGAATTGCAATCGGCGATGCTGGATCATGCGCTGTCTCTCCTCAAGCCCGGCGGGCGGCTGGTGTTCTGCACCTGCTCGCTTTTGCCGGACGAAGGTGAATGTCAGGTTGACGAAGCGCTCGCACGTCACCCCGGCCTGTCCGTGGACCGCGCCGCCGTGGCCGATCTGCCGGGCGTCGATCCGGCATGGATCACCGAAGAGGGCGGCTTGCGCCTGCGCCCCGATTACTGGCCCGATCTGGGCGGGATGGACGGGTTCTACATCGCCTGCCTGCGCGTCTGATCGGGCCGCGTTGCGTCCATCATGGACACGACTTTCGCCAATCGTGCCGATTTTCGTACAAAACCCGCGTACACTTCGTACGTTTCGTACAAAACCCGAGGCCACGGGCCGGAATCTTCCGGTGACTTGGCGGGCGGGCCGGTCTATAGTGCGGCCAACAACGCCGGTAAGAGCGTTCAGAGGTCAGGTATATGTCGCATTCCGAAACCCTGTCAGCGCATCTTTCGCGCCTGATGAACCGCCTTGCCGCGCGCCGCGCGGCCTGGACGCGCCCGGCCACCGCTTTCGTGTCGCAACCCGAACCGCGCACCATCGGCAGCTTTGCCCGAGGGCGGCAGATATCATCGGGTAACTTCCTGTTTTCCGGCCATCTTTTGCAAAGCCCCGAGACCAATATGTGGGATCTGGAGGCGCCCGATTCCTCCTTCGCCGAGGACCTGCACGGCTTCGGCTGGCTCGACGATCTCGCCGCCGCGGGCGATCCCCCCGCCCGCACCTGCGCGCAGGATTGGGTCTGGACCTGGATCGACCGCTACGGCGGCGGCAAGGGGCCGGGCTGGACCCCCGACCTGACGGGCCGGCGGCTGATCCGCTGGATCAACCACGCGCTGTTTCTGCTCAACGGGCACGAGGGAAACGACTCGGCAGCCTTTTACAAGTCATTGGCACAACAGACAATTTTCCTTGGGCGCCGGTGGAAGGCGTCGCGCCCCGGCCTGCCCCGGTTCGAAGCGTTGACAGGGCTTATCTATGCCGGGCTGTCTCTTGAGGGAATGGAAAGCCATGTCGATCCGGCGGTGCGTGCGCTGGCCCGCGAATGCGAGTCCCAGATCGACGCGGCAGGCGGCATTCCCACCCGTAACCCCGAGGAATTGCTGGATGTTTTCACCCTGCTGACCTGGGCCTCGGTTGCATTGTCCGAGTCGGGCCTGACCCTCAGCAAGGCGCATTGGGCCGCGATCGAACGCATCGCCCCCACCCTGCGCACCCTGCGCCACTCCGACGGCGCACTGGCCCGGTTCCACGGCGGTGGGCGCGGGCTCGAGGGGCGGCTGGATCACGCGCTGGCCAACAGCGGGGTCAAGACCCGGCAACCCGATGGATTATCAATGGGTTACGCCCGTCTCAGCGCGGGCCGGACCAGCGTCATCATTGATGCCGCGCCCCCACCCGAGGGGCGCGCTTCGATCAACGCCCATGCCTCGACCTTGGCATTCGAACTGACCTCGGGCCGCCGCCCGCTTATCGTGAACTGCGGTTCAGGCGCGCAGTTCGGCGCGCAATGGCAACGCGCCGGCCGCGCCACGCCTTCGCATTCCACTCTGGTCGTCGCCCGTCAGTCCAGCTCCCGCCTCGGACGCGGACCGCAGCGGCAGAACTGGCTGACCGAAGCCCCCCGCAAGGTGCCGATCGCGGTCAGCCAGGCCCCCGATGGCCTCCGCTTCGAAGGCGCGCATGACGGATACCTGAAGACCCACGGCCTCACCCACACCCGCAGCATCGACCTGACCTTCGATGGCCGTGGCATCGCGGGCGAGGACATGCTGCTGACGCTGGCAGACGCCGACAAGCGCCGTTTTGACAAGGCGATGGACGCGGTCGGCCTGCAGGGCATTCCCTATGCGGTCCGGTTTCATCTGCACCCGGATGTGGACGCCAGCCTCGACATGGGGGGCGCGGCAGTGTCGATGGCGCTCAAAAGCGGAGAAATCTGGGTGTTCCGCACCGACGGGCGGGTCAAATTATCGCTTGAACCCAGTGTCTATCTGGAAAAAACACGCCTCAAACCGCGTGCGACCAAACAAATCGTTCTATCCGGCCGCATGATGGAGTATGCGACCCGCACAAGGTGGTCACTGGCCAAAGCGCAGGAAACGCCCATCGGCATCCGCGACCTGACGCAAGACGCGCTCGAGCCGGTCACCGAAGACGATTGAACAGAACACAAGCCAACCCGAGGATCTGCTGCCAATGACCGATCTCGCCCCCGTGCAACGCGCGCTTCTTTCCGTTTCCGACAAGACCGGACTGGTCGAACTGGGTCAGGCCCTGGCCGACCGGGGTGTCGAGCTTCTGTCGACAGGCGGCAGCGCCAGGGCGCTGCGCGACGCCGGGCTGACGGTCAGGGATGTTGCCGATGTCACCGGGTTCCCCGAAATGATGGATGGCCGCGTGAAAACCCTGCACCCGGCGGTGCATGGCGGCCTGTTGGGCCTGCGCGACAACGATCAGCACATGGCGGCAATGACGGCGCATGGAATCAAGCCCATCGACCTGCTGGTGGTGAACCTTTACCCGTTCGAGGAGACCGTCGCCAAGGGTGCCGACTATGACACCTGCATCGAGAATATCGACATCGGCGGCCCGGCGATGATCCGCGCGGCGGCCAAGAACCACGCCTTTGTCAACGTGGTGGTGGATGTCGAGGATTATCAACCGCTGCTGGACGAACTTGCCGCCAATGACGGGCAGACCACCTATGCCTTCCGCCAGCGTCTGGCGTTGACGGCCTATGCCCGCACCGGGGCCTATGATGCCGCCGTTTCATCCTGGATGGCAGGTGCCTTGGATGAACAGGCGCCGCGCCGCCGCGCCGTCGCCGGCAAGCTGGCGCAAACCCTGCGCTATGGTGAAAACCCGCATCAGAACGCGGCGTTCTACGTCGACGGCAGCAACCGCCCCGGCGTGGCCACCGCCACCCAGCATCAGGGCAAGGAACTGAGTTACAACAATATCAACGACACCGACGCCGCCTTTGAACTGGTCAGTGAATTCCTGCCCAAGGACGGCCCGGCCTGTGCCATCATCAAACACGCCAACCCTTGCGGCGTGGCCCGTGGTGCAACCCTGAAAGAGGCGTATTCGCGTGCGTTCGATTGCGACCGCACGTCGGCCTTTGGAGGGATCATTGCGCTGAACTCGACCCTCGATGCGGAAACCGCCGAGGAAATCTGCAACATCTTCACCGAGGTGGTGATCGCCCCCGGCGCACATCAGGACGCCAGGGACATTTTCGCCAAAAAGAAAAACCTGCGCCTGCTGACCACGCCGGGCCTCGCCAACCCTGCCGAATCCGGGCTGATGCTGCGCCAGGTTTCGGGCGGCTATCTGGTGCAGGACAAGGATAACGGGCGGCTGGACGCCTCGGACCTCAAGGTGGTGACGAAACGCGCCCCCACCGACCGGGAACTGGCCGATATGCTGTTTGCCTGGCGCGTGGCCAAGCACGTGAAGTCGAACGCCATCGTCTATGTCAAGGACGGGGCCACCGTGGGCGTCGGCGCGGGCCAGATGAGCCGCGTTGACAGTTGCCGGATCGCCGCCCGCAAGTCGCAGGACATGGCCGAGGCGCTTGGCCTCGACGCACCTCTGACGCAAGGCAGCGTCGTTGCGTCGGATGCGTTCTTTCCCTTTGCCGATGGCCTGCTGACCGCTGCCGAGGCGGGCGCGACGGCGGTCATTCAGCCGGGTGGGTCGATGCGTGACGACGAGGTGATCGCCGCCGCTGACGAGGCCGGGCTGGCCATGGTCATGACCGGCATGCGCCACTTCCGGCACTGAGGAACAGGCAATGCGTTTGGTATTCTGGGTAGGACTGTGCACGTTCCTGATAGATCAGGTGACCAAATACTGGGTCGTGCACGGGATGAACCTGGCGCAGATCGGGTCGATCGATCTGTTTCCGCCCTACCTGAACCTGCGCATGGCTTGGAATTACGGCATCAATTTCGGCCTGATGGCTCAGGACAGCCCGCTGACCCGTTGGGTGTTGATCGCGGTTGCCCTGGTGATTTCCGCCGCCGTTCTGTGGTGGGTGTATCGCGACCCTGCCGGTTTCTGGCAGAAAATTTCCGCTGGCCTGCTGGTTGGCGGCGCGCTTGGAAACGTGATCGACCGGCTGATTTACGGAGCGGTTGCGGACTTTCTGAATATGTCCTGTTGTGGGTTGAACAATCCTTATGCGTTCAACGTGGCCGATATCGCGGTTTTTGCAGGGGCATTGGGCATGGTGCTGTTCAGCCACGATGGTAAAAAGGCCTCGTGACCTCAGGCGCAGGATGCGTTACATCTGGTCGCGAAATTGCAGGAGACGGGCGATGGGTTTGCCGCGTATCACACTGATGATCCTTGTTCTCGGGCTTGCCGCGTGCAGCAGCCGGGATGACGACATCGTGCTCAAGCGGATCAAGGACAAGGGCAACGGGCCCAATGAGTTCACGATTCTGCCGACCAAACCGCTGCAAGCGCCCGAGGACTACGCCAGCCTGCCCGCTCCGGCACCGGGCACGGTGAATCTGGTTGACCCCCGGCCCAAGGAAGAAGGCATTGCGGCTCTTGGCGGAAATCCCGCCGTGATGCGGGGCACCGCGCCTGCCGCTTCGGACGGGGGCCTTGTACGGCACGCCAGCCGCTATGGCACACAGCCCGGCATCCGCCAGCAAACGCGCCGCGAAGACATCGAAACCCGCCGACGCCATGGCCGTGTCAACCTGATCCGGCTCGGCAATGCGGACGATTATACCGACGCCTATAAACGTCAGTGGCTGGAAGCCTCGCGCGAAGAACGCAGGATGCGTCAGCGCGGGATCGAGACGCCAAGCGCACCCCCGCCCGAGGACTGATACGGGGCGGGTGCTCACAACACTGTCATTGACCGTCATTGCGCTTGAAACGTGCTGACCGCACCGTATCTTACCCACAGCCATTCGCCGTCAAACGGAGTGTTTCATGCGCCGACTTATCGCAAGCGCCATGTTCTGTCTTGCCGCGGCCCTGCCCGCCGTCGCCAAGGAACAGGTTTCATCCTTTACACTGGATAACGGAATGGACGTGGTCGTGATTGAGGATCATCGCGCGCCTGTCGTCGTTCACATGGTCTGGTATCGCGCGGGCGCGGCAGACGAAAAACCCGGCGTCTCGGGTGTGGCGCATTTTCTGGAGCATTTGCTGTTCAAAGGCACCGAAACGATGGAGCCGGGCGAGTTCTCGGCCACGGTGGCGCGCAATGGCGGTAGCGACAATGCGTTCACCAGCTATGACTACACCGCCTATTTTCAGCGTGTCGCAGCGGACCGTCTGGATTTGATGATGCAGATGGAAAGCGACCGGATGGTCAATCTGCAACTGGGCGAAGACGACATCCTGACCGAACGCGATGTGATCATCGAAGAACGCAACCAGCGGGTCGAGAACAATCCCGGCGCGCTGTTTCGCGAACAAATGAGCGCGGCGCAGTATCTCAATCATCCCTACGGCATTCCGATCATAGGCTGGCAGCACGAGATGCGCGAATTGGGGCTGGAGGATGCGCTGGAGTATTATCAGACCTATTACGCGCCCAATAACGCCATCCTGATCGTTGCCGGCGATGTGACCCCGGACAATGTGCGCGACATGGCGCAAAAGCACTATGGCAAGTTGCCGGCGAATCCTGCTTTGCCCGAACGCGCGCGCCCGCAGGAACCGCGCCAGATGGCCGAGCGGCGGATGGTGTTCAGGGATGCACGCGTGGCGCAGCCCTATGTAACACGCTCGTATCTTGCCCCCGAACGTGACAGCGGATCACAAGAGAAGGCAGCGGCGTTGACCTTGCTGGCTGAAATCCTTGGGGGCGGATCGACATCGGTACTGGCCGAGGAATTGCAGTTCGAAACCCGTCAGGCGGTGAACACCGCCGCCTATTACGGGGACACATCGCTGGATGACTCGACCTTCGATCTGGTGGTCATGCCCGCGCCCGGCGTCACCCTGCAAGAAGCCGAGGACGCAATGGATGACGTGATTGCGGGTTTCCTGGAAACCGGCGTCGATCCCGAGCAACTGGACCGGATCAAGATGCAGATGCGCGCCTCGCAAATCTATGGGCAGGACGATGTCGGTCGGCTGGCCAATCGCTATGGCCGCGCCCTGACGCAGGGCCTGACCGTAGAGGATGTGCAAGCGTGGCCCGATATCCTGCAAGCGGTGACAGCCGAAGATATCATGGCCGCCGCGCGTGAGATTCTTGACCGAGACAAAGCCGTGACCGGCTGGCTGGCCGCACCGGAGGTGACCCAATGATGCGTTTCGTTCTGTCATTCGTAACCCTGCTTGCGGCTTTGCCCGCATGGGCCGAGGTCAATATCAAGGAAATGACCACCCCCGGCGGCATCAACGCCTGGCTGGTCGAGGAACATTCGATTCCCTTCGTCGCGCTTGAACTGCGGTTTCAGGGCGGCACGTCGCTGGACCCGGACGGCAAGGAAGGGCTGACAGGCCTGATGGTCGGCCTGCTGGAAGAGGGCGCAGGCGATATGGATGCGCGCAGCTTCGCCCGCGAGGCCGAAACGCTCGCCGCGTCGTTCAGTTACAACGCTTCGGACGATACGGTGGGGATTTCGGCCCGCTTCCTGAGCGAAAACCGGGACCAGGCCGTGGCGCTGCTACGGGAAAGCCTGATCAATCCGACCTTCGAGCAATCCGCAATCGACCGGGTGCGCCGACAGGTCAATTCGATCATTCGCTCGAACCAGAAAGACCCGCGAGACATCGCGGGCGACGCCTTTGCCAAACTGGTGTATGGCGATCATCCCTATGGCCGTCCCGAATTCGGCACACTGGAAAGCGTCGCGAACCTGACACGCGACGATATCGTCGCGGCCCACAAGGCCGCCCTGACCCGTGAGCGACTGTATGTCAGCGCGGTCGGCGACATCACCGAAGAAGAACTCGCAACGCTGCTGGACAAGCTGTTGCTCGACCTGCCCGAAGCTGGCCCTGACATGCCCGGCGCGGCAGACATCAACCTGCCCGGCGGGATCGAGATCGTCGATTACGACACCCCGCAGTCGGTTGTCATATTCGGCCAGCCGGGGATCGACCGGGACGATCCGGATTTCTTTGCCGCCTACCTGCTGAATCACATCCTCGGCGGCGGGTCGTTCGAAAGCCGCCTGATGAATGAAGTGCGCGAAAAGCGCGGGCTGACCTATGGCGTCTATTCCTATCTCGTGGACAAGGAAAACGCACAGCTTTGGCTGGGCTCCGTCGCATCCGCCAATAGCCGGGTTGCCGAAGCGATCAGCGTCATCCGCGCCGAGTGGGAACGCATACGCGACGAAGGGGTCACCGAAGAAGAGCTGGCCGATGCCAAGACCTATCTGACAGGGGCTTACCCGCTGCGGTTCGACGGAAACGCGCCGATTGCGAACATCGCCGTCAACATGCAGATGGAAGGGCTGGATACGGATTACATCGCCAATCGAAACGACATGGTGAACGCCGTGACGCTGGACGATGTGAACCGTGTCGCACGCGAATTTCTGGACCCGTCGAAACTGACCTTCGTCGTGGTCGGCAAACCCGAGGGGCTGACCAGTTCGATCAACTAGGGCGACCTGTCAGCGCAAACCGTCGCGCGCGATTGCAACAGCCAGATCACGCACCGCCTGACCACGCGCGGCGGCAATATCCGCCGCCGTGGCGTCGCCCTCGATCGGAACGGTCAGGTCAAACAGACGCGCCCGATCGCGGCCCGTTTCCGACGAAACGAAATACTGCCCGCTCAGTCGAAACGTGCCATCGGCATGGGCCAGCATATCCTCGATCCGCAATTCGACCTCTGCCTCGGGATATCCCGCAAACGGCCAGGGCTCCGACGCGATCTGCGCGCGGGTGATCTGCGACAGGTAGCGCGATAGTTCCAGTGTCACTGCCCGGCTGGGATCGTCGGCCCATAACAGGCCCGCAGTGCTGTTCAAAAGCCCTGCGTCATCGGCAACATAAATTTCCTCGGACGCCGCATAGCTGGGCAAGGATACCTCGCGCAAAGCAACCGAGCGATAGGCGATGCTCTGTGTCGCGCCGACGCCCGCCTTGGGGACTGCAATGCGTTGGTCGGGCGCGCCGCTGCAAGCGGACACGATGACAGCTGTCAACAGGAAAGGGGCAAAACCGATTTTGGGCATAGTACTCAACGTCCTGTCAGTAGGGAATTGGGATTGCGTTCAATGGCGCGGGCCAGGGATGCAACGGCCTTGGCGGCCTTTTGAACCTCGATGAGGGCAGCGCGCGCATCACGTCCGATGCCGTTGCTGGCCTCGTAGCCTTCCAGTGTAGCATTCGCGCGGGCCAGAACGCCCCTGGCTTGCGCGATCAGGTCGGGCAGTTCACGGCCTGCGTCGGCAACGGTATCCGCAGCCTCACTGGCCGAAGCCAGTGCCGAGGTGGCATTTTCAACAACACCGCCTTCGCGCAACTGTTCCAGTACCGCACCGAGTTCCGCCAGAGCACCGTTCAGCTTTTCCGGCAATTGCCTGGCGGCATCACTGGCCAACAGACTTTCGGTGGTTTGCAGAAGGTCGGTAAACTCTGCCGCCAGCGTGTCGATCTCGACCGTTTCGGCCTTCGCGGCGACCGCGTTCAGTCGTTCGACCAGATCAGGGATCCCGGCCACGGCACTGCTTACGCCTTCGGCGGCCTCGGAGGCGCTATCCACGGCGGCGGTCAGGCGCGTGACCGTATCCTGCTCGTTCAGGCGGGTGACGGTTGCCTGAAGCTCGGTGACCACCGCATTCAACCGCTCGGGCAGGGCCTGAATATCGTCGGAATTCACTATTCCGCGCGCATCGCCCAAGAGCCCGTTCAGGTTTTCCGGCACGGCTCGAATATCATCGCTTGTGATCAGATTATTGGCGTTTTCCATCAGCGTGATCGCCTGTTCCATAACCTCTTCGACCGGCAAGGCGTTGATCCGTTCAAACACGCCCTGCGCCGTGGCCGACACATCCGCGATATCGCTTTCGGTGGTCGGGATATACAGCACATCGGCCTCGCCACTTTCCAACCGGGCAGGTGGGGCGTCGGGCACATCAACCAGTTCAACCTTGAGCCCCCCTGTCAGGATCGAGGCCGTGGCCAGACGGGCGCGCAAACCGTCGCTGACGCGTTGGCGGATGAAATTCAGGGCGGTATCGGCCCCATCTTCACCCTCGAGGCCCAGAAGACTGGGACGTATGGACAGGGTCACCACCAAGCGTACCCGATTGTCGCCAAACACATCAGGATCGACCAGGCCGCTAAGCGCAGTCACCTCGCCGATCCGCAATCCGTTCAGTTCGACCGGCGCATCGACAGCCAGGCCGGAAACATTCTCATCAAACACTGCCGACAGAGTAACACGCTCGCCGTCATCGGCGGCAAAGATACTGGAGCGCGCGGTTCCCTCATCGGGGTGGACAACAAAACTGGTGCCACGCTCTACCGGGGTCCCGCCCGAGACCATGGTTTCAAACGTCACCCCTCCCGACACCAGCGATGCAACCGAGGAAAAATCCAGTACCGCACCACTCGGACCAAGCGAGAAGGAAAAACCGGACGTATCCCAGAACCGCGTCGCGGAACTGACCAGACGGTCATGCGGTTTGAAAATCAGAGCCTCGGCCTCGGCGGCGACACCGTCGGGGGATATTCGGGTTTTACCAAGACGTCCCACGGTGATGCCCCGATAAAGAATTGGTGCGTTCGGTGTCAGCGTCGTCTTGCCCGCAGCCCGAAGCGTCAGCCGCAGCCCATCCTCCCCCAGGCTTTCCAGCGGCGCGTCCGGCAAACCCTCGAACCGCGGCTGCATACCTTCTGGCTGATCGTCCCAAACACCTTCGATATAGACACCCGACAGCACTGTGTTCAGGCCTGAAACGCCCTGCGTGCTGACCTGCGGGCGCACCACCCAGAACTGGGCACTGGAATCGACATAGGGCGCGACATCCTTGTCCAGACGCGCAGACACCAAAACGCGCCCGAGCCCGTCGGTAAAGCCGACATCCTCGACCAGACCGACAACGACATCGCGGAACCGGACCTCGGTCGTGCCGGGTTTGACTCCCGACGCATTTTCGAAACTGATTTCGACCAACGGCCCGCGTTCCAGATAATTCTGGATCGCAATACCAAAAACCGTCAGCAACGCGATGATGGGCACGATCCACACGAACGTGAACCGTTGGAACAGGTTTTGGCCTGCCTCTTTCACCGGGGCTTCAGGAGGGGTTGGATCAACACTCGTCACGCGGAACTTTCCTTTCTGACATCGTCGGACGCTAAGCCATGGTCAGGCGCATCGCCGCGTCTCTGGGTGTCCCATATCAGCCGGCTGTCGAAACTCTGCGCCGACAGCATCGTGAAAATGACCGAAAGCGCGAAAAACAGGCTGGCCCGTCCGGGAGTGATCGAAGCCAGCGCCTGAAGTTGGACCAGCGCTGACAGAATCGCAACGACAAAGACGTCGATCATCGACCAGCGGCCGATATATTCGACCACCTCATAGAGAAAATGCCGCCGCTGCCCGGAAACCTGAGGACCGCGCCAAACACCAATGGCCAGCCCTGCAATCAAGACGAACTTTGCCACCGGAATCAGGACACTTGCCGCGAGGATAATAAGCGCCACGCCCCAATTGCCATGTTGCGCCAGTTCCACTGCACCGCCGACAATCGTATTGCTTTCGGTGCTGACCAGCGTACGGGTTTCCAGCATCGGATAGAGATTGGCCGGGACATAGCACATCAGCCCGACCAGCCACCACGCCCAGACCTTTTGCAATGACAGCCCGTCACGTGACTGCAAGGCGCTGCCGCAACGCGGACAATATTGCGTACCCATGGGCGAAACACGTGAGCAGCGGGTACAGCCCACGAGACCCATCTCGCGTGCGGTTTTCAATTCTCCAACGACTTCCATATCGAATACCTGCACATCAGATTGTCGGTGACCACCACGATCACGACGAGAACCGCAAACATCCAGGCCGCCGGGCCGAACACGACATGTGCCATATCCCCGATCTTGACCAGCGCCACCGCGCAGCCAAGCGCGAAAATCTCGGCCATCGACCACGGCAGCAATGCCTCGGACAGCCTGAAGGCCGGGCGTGCCCAACGGGCCGGTGGCCGGTCACGAATGATCGGCGCCAGCACATAGATCAACAGAACCAGCCGCAGCATCGGAATGATCACGATGAACATCAGGACGGCGACAGACAGGACCGACAGCGCCCCGGTAAAGGCAAAGGCCGTTTGCAGGATAGATGCACCATGATGCAAACCGCCCGCGTCTATTGCCAGAAACGGAAAGACCGAGGCCGCGACGATCAGGATCAGCACGGTCAGCGCCAGGGCAATCAGTTGCTTTCCCGCCTTGCGGCGTGGCGCGATCAGGACATGGTGACAACGCGCGCAATAAGCCCGCTCGTGTTGCTCGACCCGTGGGGCAGTATAGACCGCATCGCAACCGGGACAGGCAATCAGACGATCCAGATCAATCCCTGCATTCTGTGGGTCGCTATCTGACTGAGGTCGTGTCATGTGCCTCCGGACGTATTCTGCCGATCCAACCGGTGATCACGTGGCGCCCCGGTTGGAAGCCTGTAAAATCGCTCACCGCATCTCTGCAAAAAAGCGAAGAGCCTGAATCAAGGTGATTCCAGAATAGGTGATCCTTTTCTACCTTGCGACAGCTGTTTCAATTGGTTCTGTGGCAGAGCGGTAATTTGTCAAGGTTAGGGCGCACTCTCTGAATCTACATACCGCAGTTCCATCGTGGCGACGCCAGGCTGGCTTGCATCCGGGCATGCCGGCGCAGTATTCCTTAACGATGTCGAATGCGCGATTACATAACGCCGAATCTGGCCGGAACGTCATAGCCACAGGGATCTGACGGGTGTCTGTTTTCAGAACCCTGTTATCCTCGGTGCGCATTCGCCTTCTTGTGATTGCCCTTCTGCCGATGCTTGTACTGCTTCCGCTCTTGCTGGGTGGGTCGATGTTGCGGTGGGCCGGTAAGATCGACGAGATTCTGATTACCAAGGTGAACGGCGACCTGACGATTGCCGATCAATATTTGCAGAGGTTGCTTGAGAACTCGGGCGAGCGCCTTGCCGGGTTTGCAAACTCCGTCGCGTTGCGTGACGCGATGGAGGACAACAGCGCCCGAAACGCCCTGTTGGAAGAACAGCGCGAAAAGCTGGAGTTGGACTTTCTTTACATTACAAACGGCGAGGATAGCCCCGAAGGCTTTTCGCCCGCGAACTGGCCCGTGATCGCAACGGCGCTCGATGGGCGCTGGCGCAGTGCGGTCGATATCCTGCGTCCTGCCGAACTGGAGTTGCTTGCGCCCGGTCTGACCGAGAAAGCCGCGATCACATTGGTCGAAACGCGCGCAGCAGTACCGACAGATCGCACCGTTGAAGATCGCGGCATGATCATCCACTCCGCCGCGCCGATCCGTCTGTCTGATGGGCAGACCGGCGCATTGGTCGGAGGACGTTTACTGAACCGGAACCTCGATTTCATCGATACGATCAATGCCCTGGTCTATCGCGAACAAAGCTTGCCGGACGGCAGCCAGGGGACGGCAACACTGTTTCTCGACGACGTGCGGGTTTCGACCAATGTACGGCTTTTCGAAAACGTCCGTGCGCTCGGCACCCGCGTGTCTGCCGCGGTGCGCAAACGGGTTCTGGGCGACGGGCAGGTTTGGCTGGACCGTGCTTTCGTCGTCAACGACTGGTACATTTCGGCTTATGAGCCGATTGTAGACAGCCACGGCGCACGGGTGGGAATGCTCTATGTCGGGTTTCTCGAGGCGCCATTCCGGGCAGCGAAGGTCAATTCCGTTCTGACCATCACCTTGCTGTTTCTGCTGATCACCATCCTTTCGGTTCCTCTCTTCCTGCGATGGGCAGGCCATATTTTCCGGCCGCTCGAAAAGATGACGCAAACCATTGCCAAGGTCGAGGCCGGCGATATGAACGCGCGAAACCTGCCCGCCGGAGACAGCGGCGAGATCGCGCAGGTCGCCAGCCATCTCGACACGCTTCTGGACCGAATCCAGGAACGGGATCGTCAGCTTCGGGAATGGGCGGAAAGCCTTGAACAAAAGGTTGACGAGCGCACCCACGACCTGAGCGAAGCCAACCGCAAACTGGAAGAAACGACCGAACAACTGATCATGTCCGAAAAGCTGGCCGCCGTGGGCGAGATCACGGCCAGCGTCGCACATGAGATCAACAACCCCATTGCGGTGATTCAGGGCAATCTGGAAGTTGCCCGAGGACTGCTGAATGAAGAGGCCGACAAGGTTTCAACCGAGTTCCGGCTGATTGACGATCAGGTCTACAGGATCAGCGCCATCGTTTCGAAGCTGCTGCAATTCGCCAAACCCGAGGAGTTCTCGGGGGCGACCAACGTCATTTCACCCGCCGATGTGGTCAGGGATTGTCTGGTGCTGACCCGCCACCAGATCGAGGCGGCAGGGGTATCCATCGTCACGCATCTGGACAGCGATCTACAGGTACGCATATCGCGGACAGAATTGCAGCAGGTTCTGGTCAATCTCATTCTGAACGGGATTCAGGCGATGCCGCAGGGTGGAACGCTGACCATCCGCGTCCGCGATGCGCAAGGCAACGTGGCGATAGATGTGCAGGACACAGGCCACGGTATTCCTGCCGATGTCCTGAAACGTATCTTCGATCCCTTCTACACGACGAAACAGGCCGAAGGCACCGGGCTGGGTCTGTCGATCAGCCAGAAACTGGTTACCCGCGCCGGCGGCACGCTTGGCGTGCAATCCAAACCCGGCGCGGGCAGTGTTTTTCTGATCACCCTGCCTGCTGTGGCATCCGAATAGCTTGTTCAGAAGTCCAGATTTTCCACGTTCAAGGCATTTTGCTGAATGAACTCGCGGCGCGGTTCGACCACGTCACCCATCAGTTTGGTGAACAGATCGTCGGCCTCGGCCACATCGTCGATCTTGACCTGCAACAGCGTACGCGCCTCGGGGTCCAGCGTGGTTTCCCACAACTGACCGGGATTCATTTCGCCCAAGCCCTTGTAACGCTGCAATTGCAGGCCCTTCTCGCCTTCTTTCAGGATGGCATCCAGCAGATCCAGCGGGCCATAGATATTCTGCACCCTGTCTTTGCGCACCAATGTCGCGGGATGCGTATAGATATCGCGCAACCCCTGAGTCAGCTGCCCCAGGCGGCGCGCTTCGCCCCCGCGCAAGACGGGGCCGTCCAATGTGCGCATTTCCTCGACCCCGCGCACGATGCGGGTCAGGCGGATGCCGTAATCCTGTGTCGGGCGGCCTTGCCAGCCGCGTTCGTATTCCAGTGCGATCAGGTCCAGCCGTTCGGCGACAGTATCGGCCACGCCTTGCAGATCGGAATCGACACGCCCCGGCAGGAACGCCTCGGCAATTGCGGCCTGTTCCAGAATGTGGCGCGGGTAATGCGTGGGGAAGGCTTCGAGGATACGTTTGGTTTGGCGGGCCTCTTCGACCACGCGGACCAGATCCTGCCCTATGATCTCTTCGCCCGAACCAAGGCGCAAAACCGCATCATCGGTACCTTGCTGGATCAGGTAATCTTCGAGCGCCGGTTCATCTTTCAGATACACTTCCGACTTGCCGCGCGACACTTTGTAGAGCGGCGGTTGCGCGATGTAGAGATAACCGTTTTCGATCAGCTCGGGCATCTGACGATAGAAGAACGTCAACAACAGCGTCCGAATATGCGCACCGTCCACGTCGGCATCGGTCATGATGACGATCTTGTGGTAGCGCAGTTTCGACAGATCGAACTCGTCCCGCCCGATTCCGGTGCCAAGCGCCATCACCAGGTTGCCGATTTCCTGGCTGCCGAGCATCCGGTCAAAGCGCGCCCGCTCGACGTTCAGGATTTTACCGCGCAGCGGCAGAACGGCCTGCGTTCCCCGGTCCCGGCCTGTTTGAGCGGAGCCCCCGGCGCTGTCACCCTCGACAAGGAAAAGTTCCGTCTTGGAGGGGTCTTTTTCGGAACAATCCTTGAGCTTGCCAGCCAGGTAATTGACATCCATCGCGGTTTTACGGCGAGTCAGTTCGCGGGCTTTTCGCGCTGCTTCACGGGCAAGGGCGGCCTCGATGATCTTGCCGACGATCTGCCTGGCTTCGTTCGGGTTTTCCTCGAACCACTCCGACAGTTTCTCGTTGACCAGACCCTCGACTGCCGGGCGCACCTCGGAGCTGACCAGCTTGTCCTTGGTCTGGCTGGAAAACTTGGGATCGGGCACCTTGACCGACAACACACAGGTCAGACCCTCGCGCGCGTCGTCGCCGGTAAAGTTCACCTTTTCCTTTTTCGCGATTCCGCTTTCCTGTGCGTATTTCTGAATGGTGCGGGTCAACGCGCCACGGAAACCGGCCATGTGCGTACCGCCGTCACGCTGCGGGATATTGTTGGTAAACGGCAGAACGGTTTCGTGATAGCTGTCGTTCCACCACATCGCCACTTCGACACCGATATCGTCCCGCTCGCCGGTAATGAAAATCGGGTCTTCGATCATCGCCGTTTTGTGACGGTCGAGATACTTCACGAATTCCTTCACGCCACCGTCATAGTGCAAATCGGCCTCAAGCACCTCTTCGGGGCGTTCGTCGCGCAGGATGATGCGCACGCCGGAGTTCAGAAAGGCCAGTTCGCGCAGGCGCTTTTCCAACGTCTCGAAACTGTAGTCGAGGTTCGAGAACGTATCGGTCGAGGCCATGAAACGCACCTCGGTCCCTTTGCGGCCATCGGCGGGACCGACCTCGCGCAGGTGTTCGGCGGTCTCACCACGTTCGAACCGGGCGTAGTGTTCCTTGCCATTGCGCCAGATGCGCAGTTCCAGCCAATCGGACAGCGCATTGACCACCGAAACACCGACGCCATGCAGCCCGCCCGAGACCTTGTAGGAGTTCTGGTCGAACTTCCCGCCGGCGTGCAATTGGGTCATGATGACCTCGGCGGCGGAAACGCCTTCTTCTTCGTGGATTTCGACCGGAATACCGCGGCCGTTGTCGCTGACTGAAATGCTGGAATCGGCATGAATCGTGACGTTCACCGCGTCGGCGTGACCGGCCAGAGCCTCGTCGATGCCGTTGTCGACGACCTCGTAAACCATGTGGTGCAGGCCCGAGCCGTCGTCGGTGTCGCCGATATACATGCCCGGACGTTTGCGGACTGCCTCTAACCCTTTGAGAACTTTGATGGAATCCGCGCCATAATCATCGGGCGACGGTGCTGCTTCGGCCATTCTTTTGTCCCTTCGCACTTTTGTCATTTTATACGATTTTCTGGGGGGGATGTCACGCGTTTACCCCAATATTTAGTGGTGCCGGACCCCCAGATCGGCTGGTCCGCGCAGATCGCCCAAAAGGGCCGGAAACCGCATCGGTAAAACGTCGGTATCGTGTCGGTATTTCGTCGGTGCGAAACCTCAGGTCAGGGCGATGACGACACCCACGACAATCAACAGCCAGCCCGAGATCACATTGGTGCGCCGGATCGCATTGGGCGAGCTCATGACCCGCCGAATGCGATCGACGAACAGGGCCAATGACAGGTTCCCGATCAGCGGAATCAGAAACGACAGGAACACGATCGCGGCAATGTCCGGGGGCGTAATGCGCGACAGGTCGAAGAACCCCGGCAGGACGCCCATGTAGAACAGGATCGCCTTGGGGTTGCCAAGGATCGCCGCCAGCCCCGCCATGAACCCCGCCCATGTTCCCGGCCGGGTCAGGCGGCTATCGGCAGCAATCGAGCGGTCGGCATTGCGGATCAGCAAGATGCCCATGCCGACGAACATCAGGATCGCCACGATCTGCAACGCCAGCATGAAGCCGGAAAACACCGAAACGATCCAGGTGACGCCGAGGATGGCGAGGAACGGCCAGAGCACATCGCCCACGACCACACCAAGCGCCAGTGGCCACGCGGCATTAAACCCGCCGGACATGGAGCGCGCCAGCATGGCCAGCCACACCGGGCCGGGTGTCAGGAACAACACGAGCAAAGCGCCCGCATAAAGCGCGAGATCGGAAAGAGAGAGAGTCATTCGCCCTCCGGCAGGGTCAAAGAGCCATCATCGGCCAGAGGCCAGAAGGGGTTCATCGCCACCTCCCAGACATGACCATCGGGATCGGCGTAATAGCCGGAATATCCACCCCAGAACACTTTTTCCGGACGCTTGAGTGCCGTGGCGCCTGCCGACATCGCAAGTTCGAAGGCGGTGTCGACTTCGGCCTCGGTGCTGAAGTTCTGCGCGAGTGTCATTGCACCCGTGCCGAGGGTGGCATCAGGGCGGCCCTGATCGGCGGCAAGGGCCTGAAGCCCGAACACCCCCAGCACCAAACCGTTCATCTGATAGAAGCTGATGCCATCCGCTTCCTCTGCCGGGGACCAGCCAAGGGCGGCATAAAACGCCCGTGCACGCGGCAGGTCGTGCACGCCAAGCGTGATGAGGGTCACACGTTGCGGTGTCATTGCAGGGGCCTTTCGCTGATCTGGCTGATGCCGTCGGTTTCCGTCACCTCGACACTTTGCGCGCGATCACCCAGTTCGGCAAACAATTCCGGGCCTGTGCCCGTCATCCATGCCTGCGCGCCAAGGGCGCATATTTCGTCGTACAGCGCGGCACGGCGACCGGCGTCCAGATGGGCCGCGACCTCATCCAGCAGCAGGAGCGGCGGCGCGCCGAAATCGCGGGCCAGTGCGCGGGCATTGGCGAGGATCAGCGACACCAGAAGTGCCTTCTGCTCGCCCGTCGAACAATCCCGCGCGGGCACGCCCTTGGCGGCATAGACACCGTACAAATCTGCGCGATGCGGGCCAACCAGGGTGCGCCCGGCGGCCAGATCGCGAAACCTGCTTTCGGCGAGGGCATCGGCCAGATCGGCGGGGGTGTCGGGCATGTCGCCCTCGGTCGTGGTCAGTTCGAGGTCGGCGGCGGGAAAGGCGGTTTCGGCCTTGTCCTGCGCTGCACGCAACTGATCGAGCGCATAGAGGCGATTGGCGTGGATCGCTGCTCCGCTTTCGGCCATCTGCCGTTCGAGCGCGATATACCAATGGGCATCGCGCACCTGATCCTTGAGCAACCGGTTGCGTTCGCGCATCGCCTTTTCATAGGTCAGCGTGGCCTCGGCATGGTCGGGCCGGAAACTGAGCGTCATGCGATCCAGAAACCGGCGGCGGCCTTCGGTGCCTTCGATCCACAGCCTGTCCATCGAAGGGATCAGCCACAGAACCCGCGCGATCCGGCCTAGCGCGGTTTGCGAAGCGGTCTTGCCGTCGATCCGAACCTGCCGCGCGGCACCTTCTTCGGACCATGTTTCGACCTCGTGCACCTGATGCAGGGATTGCAGGAGACCGGTAACTTTCCACCCCAAGGCCTCGGGGCGGCGGGCCATGTCCTGCGCCGCCGCACGCCGCAGCCCGCGACCGGGTGAAAACAGCGACACCGCTTCGAGTATATTGGTCTTGCCCGCACCGTTCGGACCAAAGATGGCCACGGGCCGCGCATCGAACGTCAGCCGCGCGCCCTTGTGGGAGCGGAAATGCGACAGGGTGAGGTGGGAGAGATAGAGATCACCCATGGGCTAAGTCCGTTTTCGTGCCAGAAAACGGTACGGACCTTGGAAAATTCCGTCCAGCCTCACACCCGCATCGGCATGACGACGTAAACCGCGCTGGTATCGTTGCCTTCGCGCATCAGCGTGGGATCGCCGGACGAGTTGAACATGAACACGGCGTTTTCACGATCAACCTGGCTGGCGATTTCCTGCAAGTATTTGGCGTTAAAGCCGATTTCCAGCCTCTCATCGCCATAGGCGACGGCCAGTTCCTCTTCGGCGGCGCCGCTGTCGGGGGCGTTGACGGACAGGATCAGGCGGTCTTCGTCCAATGTCAGCTTCACCGCGCGCGAGCGTTCGGAACTGACGGTCGCCACACGATCCACGGCTTGCGCGAATTCGGCGGCGTCCACCTCGAGCTTGCGGGTGTTTCCCTGCGGGATGACGCGGGTGTAATCGGGGAAGGTGCCGTCGATCACCTTGGAGGTCAGGGTGATATCGGGTGTGGCGAAACGCACCTTGGTTTCGCTGACCGATACGGCGATCTGCATATCGTCGTCGTCCAGCAGCTTGCGCAACTCACCCACGGTTTTGCGGGGCACGATCACGCCGGGCATGTCGCCTGCACCTTCGGGAAGCTCGGCATCGACACGGGCCAGACGGTGGCCATCTGTGGCGACGCAGCGCAGCACCTTGCCGCCTTCGGCATCGGCGACGTGCATGTAGACACCGTTCAGGTAATAGCGGGTTTCCTCGGTGGAAATGGCGAATTTCGACTTGTCGAACAGGCGGCGCAGCACGGGCGCGGGGGCGCTGAAATTGCTGCTGTATTCCGATGAGGCCATCACCGGAAAGTCTTCTTTCGGCAAGGTGGCGAGGTTGAAGTTCGAGCGCCCGGCCTCGACCGTCAGGCGGCCCGACGCCCCGTCATCGGCCAGCGTGACAAGCGCGCCATCGGGCAGTTTGCGCACGATCTCGTGCAGGGTCACGGCGCTGACGGTGGTGGCGCCTGCGCGTTCGACCTGCGCCGGGGCCTTGTCGACCACTTCGATATCCAGATCGGTGGCGCGGAAATGAACGGCATCGCCTTCGGCCTCGATCAGGACGTTGGCAAGGATCGGAATGGTGTTGCGCCGCTCGACGACAGATTGCGCCTGCGACACGGCCTTGAGCAGCGTCCCGCGTTCGATGCTGAGTTTCATGCCCTTGCTCCCTGAACCTGAATAGGTGCCGGCCCCGCGCCGGAGGGGCACGTTAGCAACTTCCCCTTGCGGCTCAAGCCTTTTGTTGTGTTTTGAGTGCTAAATGCCTGAGCGTCAAGGGCGGCCCCGCATCGAGGCAAGGCCGCTTGTCGCAGTGAACACGGTTTGGGCGCTTCAGCCTTCGAGCGTGCGACGCAGGATTTCCAGATCTTCGGCGATCTGACCATCCTGAATTTGCAGTTCCTCGATGCGCTTGACGCCGTGCATGACGGTGGTGTGATCCCGGCCCCCGAAGCGGCGGCCGATCTCGGGCAGCGAGCGGCTGGTCATCTGCTTGCACAGGTACATGGCCACCTGACGCGGGCGGGCAAAGGCACGCAGGCGCTTGGGGCCGATCATGTCGGACAGGCGGATGTTGTAATGGTCGGCAACCTGACGCTGAATTTCCTCGACGCTGATCTTGCGCTCGGACGCGCGCAGCACATCGGCCAGGCAATCCTGCGTCAGTTCGAGCGTGATCTTATGCCCCACCAGAGAGGCGAAGGCGAAAAGCCGGGTCAGCGCGCCTTCGAGAACGCGGACATTGGTGCTGATGCGGTGAGCGAGGAATTCCAGCACGCCATCGGCCATTTCAAGGCCGGGATAGGTTTTGGCGAACTGTTCGGACTTGGATTGCAGGATGCCGAGGCGCAGCTCGTAATCCGTCGGGTGCAGATCGACCACAAGGCCGCATTGCAGGCGTGACTTGATCCGTTCCTCGAGGTTGGCGATTTCACCCGGCGCGCGATCGCCCGAGATGATGATCTGCTTGTTCTGATCCACCAAGGCATTGAAAGTGTGGAAAAATTCCTCTTGCGTGCTGTCCTTGCCAGCAATGAACTGAACGTCATCCACCATCAGAACATCGACCGATCGGAACAGTTCCTTGAAGTCCATCATCTTGCGATCGCGCAACGCCTGAACGAAACGATACATGAACTGTTCCGCAGAAAGGTACAGGATGTTCATATCCGGGCGGCGGGATTTCAGCTCCCACGCGATGGCGTGCATGAGGTGCGTTTTCCCCAGCCCGACACCACCGTACAAAAAGAGCGGATTGAAGGTTACGGGGCCGCCTTCGGCCACGCGTTTGGCAGCGGCATGCGCCAGCTCATTGGGCTTGCCGACCACGAACGTGTCGAAGGTGAACCGTTCATCCAACGGTGCGGTGTTCAGCCGGTCATCTGAACCGGCGGACCCTGACCGTGCCGGTGCTTTGGGATGCTGTTCGCCGGATTCGGACTTTGCGGTCATGGGGACAGAAGTGGGGCTGTGGCCGGAATTGGCGGCGGCGCTGAATTTCACGCGCCTGATTTGCGGTGCGACCGTGTTCATCTGATACAGGATCAGATCCCCGAAATTCTGAGACACATAGTTGCCCAGGAAGCTGGTCGGTACGCTGAAAGTGGCCACGCCATCGGAGACTCCGGACAGCTCGAGCGGTTCGATCCAGTTTGTATAATTGTTCTTGCCGACCGTCTTGAGAAGTTCCTGCTTGAGTTGGCCCCATTGTTCCTGCGTCATTCGTTCCTGTCCCGCGCTTTGTCGCTTCATCCTTGTCCCGCGCATAACAGGCGCGGGCTATTGCGTTTCTGCACGAGGGTGAATTTGGAACAAAAGAACCCTGCCGTCGCGAAAGACGACGGATGCCAAGCCCTGTCCCGAGCCCAAATTCCCAATAAATGTGACAGCGCACATATCGCAGCCTTTCCCCATTGGCTGCGATATCATTGTGCACGTCACATAACGTCTAGTGGACAGGGTGCATGACAACAGCGTTGCCTACGCGCCCAATGGCGTCCGTGGCCGTATCGGTCATGGCCGCCGCTTGTCCCCCCAAGCGTGAATCGCATGCTGAAGCTAGCAAGTTGCCATGCCACGCGGCAACTGATCTTCGCGCTTGACATGACGTTTCTGTGAAAAGAATCTCCCGGCCGTTTTCAGACCGTCACAAAAGAAAAAAGCGCCGGTTCAACCGGCGCCTTTTGGATCAATGATTTAGCACGAAAACGCTTAGCCGAGCGCCTTAACGCGCGCCGACAGGCGCGATATTTTGCGTGAGGCGGTGTTCTTGTGGAAGACGCCTTTGGTGACGCCGCGCATCAGTTCGGGTTGGGCGGCGCGCAGGGCGGCCTGGGCTGCGTCCTTGTCCCCCGAGGCGATTGCCTCTTCGACCTTGCGCAGGTGGGTACGGATGCGCGAACGGCGCGCTTTGTTGACGGCAAGACGGCGTTCGTTCTGGCGAGCGCGTTTCTTGGACTGGGGCGTATTTGCCATTTGAATCAGACCTCTATCAGGTTTGCGTTGTCTAAATAGCGCGTCGCAAACCCACAGGCCGGCATCGTGATTGCCGTAGCTGATTCTGGCCAGGGCGGGCCGCACGCGCATGTATGACGACGCCCTATAGAGAAGTTTTTCGGGTTTGAAAAGCCGAATCTGCCCGCCCTGGCCCACGGCGGCGCGGCCTTTGGGATCGTACAAAACGTACGAAACACATGCCCGTTTCGTACGAAACGGAAAAGGGCGCGCCGGTCAGGCGCGCCCCGTCATGTCGGCCGTTCGCGATCTTACTTGTCGCGGAACTGCGGTTCGCGTTTTTCGACGAAGGCGGCCATGCCTTCGGACTGGTCTTCGGTCGCAAACAGCGAGTGGAAGACGCGGCGTTCGAACAACAGCCCTTCGCGCAGGGTGGTTTCGTAGGAGCGGTTCACCGATTCCTTGATCGCCATGGTGGTGATCATGGATTTCTCGGCGATCTTTTCCGCGACGCTGCGGGCTTCTTCCATCAGTTTCTTGACGGGCACCACGCGGCTGACCAGGCCGGAGCGTTCGGCCTCGTCCGCGTCCATGAAGCGGCCGGTCAGGTTCATGTCCATCGCCTTGGACTTGCCGATGAAACGGGTCAGGCGCTGGCTGCCGCCCAAACCGGCCATAACGCCGAGATTGATTTCGGGCTGGCCGAATTTGGCGGTGTCCGAGGCGATGATGAAATCGCACATCATCGCCAGTTCGCAACCACCGCCCAAGGCATAGCCGGATACGGCGGCGACGATGGGTTTGCGGATGCTCATGATGGCATCGCTTTCGGGGCCGAAGAGGTCTTCGGAGAAGACGTCGACGAAGCCCTTTTCACTCATCATCTTGATGTCGGCACCGGCGGCGAACGCCTTTTCCGAGCCGGTCAGGATGACACAGCGCACCTTGTCATTCGCCTGTGCCTCTTTCAGCGCCTTGCACAGCTCGGTCATGAGCTGGGCGTTCAGGGCATTGAGGGCATCGGGGCGATTGAGTTTGATAAGGGCGACGTGGTCTTCTATTTCGACGATGATCGTCTCATAGGCCATGAAATCTGCTTTCGCTTGTTTCTGTCAGGACGGATTCCTTACCACGGTCTGCGCATTGATCAACCTCATCTTTGGCAGGAGGGACAATAGAAGCTGGACCGCCCCGACTGCACGATGCGGTGAATCGTGTTCGTGCAGCCCGGTGTGCGGCAGGGCTGCCCTTCGCGGTCGTAGACATCGAAACTGTGCTGAAAATAGCCAAGTTCCCCGTCTGCCTGCCGAAAATCCCGCAGCGAGGACCCGCCCGCGCGGATCGCATCGCGCAGCACGTCGCGGATGATCGGCACCAGCGCCGCCGCGCGGGCGCGCGAAATGTTCCGGGCGCGACGTTTTGGCGAGATTCCGGCGCGATAGAGTGCCTCGCACACGTAAATATTGCCGAGTCCGGCCACGATTCGCTGATCCAGGAGGGCGGATTTGATCGGTGTGTTGCGGGTTTTCAGGGCGTCGGCCAGATAGGATTCGTCAAAGGCATTGCCCAGGGGTTCCGGCCCCAGTTTGGCCAGCAGGGGGTGGGTGTCGGCGGCGGCGGTGTCCATCAGATCCATCGCCCCGAAGCGGCGCGGATCGTTGAAGGTGATGCGCGCGCCATTATCCATGTCGAACACCACATGATCGTGTTTTTGCGGTGTGGGGTGATCGTGGTGGAATTGCCCCAACGGATCGCCCGATACGGTCATGCGGCCCGACATGCCGAGGTGAATCAGAAGCGATTCCCCGCCTGACAGATCGGCCAGAATGTATTTCGAGCGCCGCCGGAGGGCCGTCACCCGCTGCCCGGTCAGCCGGGCGGCCATGTTTTCGGGAAAGGGCCAGCGCAAATCGGGGCGGTTGACCTGCGCGCTGGCGATCACCGCGCCCTCCATCGCGGGGACGAGGCCGCGGCGCACTGTCTCAACCTCGGGCAATTCGGGCATTGGCACTCCTTCAAGGGCAACGGACGTGAGGCGCTGCTTACACATAAAGCCAATACAGTGTGTCGTCACGATGCCGCTGAAGAAAAGCCACAATTCTGCGGTTTGACTGGGCCGGTCTGGCAGGAAATTCGAAAAATGTCTTTTATTTATAAACTTATCTTTATGATCGGCATGGCAATGTTTGTTTATGCTGGCGCTGCTTTCCTGCTTCGAGTGGAGAACAGCGCTGCCCTAGATCGGCCAGCGGCATCGCCCGCCTCTCCGGCCGAATTCAAGGAACGCCGTGCGCTCGGCTTCAAAATTGAAAAACTGGCTCGGTACGAATACGCCCCGTCTGCCCGCGTGAAGCGGCTGGCCGAGGTGCATGTTGACGGTGACCGACAATGGTACAGCTATGCGCCGAAACGCAGCGGCGCGTTACCGATTGTTATTTTGCTGCATGGAGCGGGGCGCAACGGGCTATCGATGATCGAGATGTGGCAAAGCACGGCTGATCGCTTTGGCATTGTCCTTGTTGCCCCCGATTCCGAAGCACAATCCTGGACGATAAGCCCGTCCAGTGCCGCCTTTCTGGCCTCCCTCGTGGATAAGGCCGCTGCGCATCACCACATTGACCGGTCCCGAGCCTATCTCTTTGGTCATTCTGCGGGTGCCGTCTATGCGCAGGTATTGTTGAATCGCTTTGAGACCCCATGGCAAGCGGCGGCGATTCACGGCGGCTATGCGCCCGCTGACGAACTGGTCGAGGTTTATGCCGAAACCAAACCGTTGAGAATCTATCTAGGGGAGGCGGATCACCTGTTTTCTGTCGAGCAGGCGCGCCTAACGGGGCAAACGATGGCCGCACGTGGCCATGACACCGAATTGGTCCTCATTCCCGATCACACCCATTGGTTTTACCAAGCCGGTCCGCAGATTGCCGAGGAGAGCTATCGCTGGTTTCGCAGCGTTACGCCCTGAGCGCAGCAAGCCCACCCAAGCGCCTTGAAATAACGCCGCATTGTATCCGCATTGCATCCGCCTATAAAGAGAGCGAAGAGAGAAGGCGGCAAGGTACATGACCGAGGAAACCACCCATTTCGGATTTCAGGAAGTGCCCGAAGGCGAAAAGGCGGGGCGCGTGCGCGGTGTGTTCGGCTCGGTTGCGTCGAAATACGACGTGATGAACGATGCCATGAGTTTTGGCATTCACCGCATCTGGAAAGACGCGATGATGGACTGGCTGGCGCCACGGCCCGGCCAGCGGTTGCTGGATGTGGCCGGGGGCACGGGCGATATCAGTTTCCGGTTCCTGAAACGCGCGGGCCGCGGCCATGCCACGGTGCTGGATCTGACCGAGCCGATGCTGATCGAGGGGCGCAAGCGCGCCGAGGCCGAACAGATGGCGGGCAGTCTGGATTGGGTGGTGGGCGACGCGATGGCGTTGCCGTTCGAGGACAATACTTTTGACGTTTACACGATCAGTTTCGGCATCCGGAACGTCACCCGCCCGCAAGAGGCGCTGAATGAGGCGTTTCGGGTGCTGAAACCCGGTGGGCGATTGATGGTGCTGGAGTTCAGCCAGATTCCGAACGACCTGATGCAGTGGGCCTATGATCTGTATTCGTTCAATATCATCCCGCGCATGGGGCAGGTCATCGCCGGGGACAGGGACAGCTATCAGTACCTGGTCGAATCGATCCGCAAGTTTCCCGATCAGGAGACATTCCTTGGCATGGTGCGCAGCGCCGGGTTCGGGAACGCGAAGTATCGCAATCTGAGCATGGGCATTGCCTGCCTGCATTCGGGCTGGAAGATCTAGGATGCGCGGGCCTCACAACATTTTGCGCCTGATCCGCACCGGCGCCACGCTGGAACGCACGGGCGCCATGGGTGTGGTCATGGACGCGATGGATGCGCCGCCGCTGGTGCGTGGCACGATGCGGTTCCTCGCGTGGCCGTTTCAATGGCTGGGCTATCGCGGCGATCCCGGGATGCCGCCGGCCACCCGCGCGCTGACGGCGCTGGGCCCGGCCTATATCAAGTTCGGGCAGATCCTGTCCACGCGGCCCGATCTGGTGGGCGAGGATCTGGCCACGCAGTTGCGCGTGTTGCAGGACAAGCTGCCGCCGTTTCCGGTGGAGGTTGCCAAGCAGTCGGTCGAGGATCAGCTGGGGCAGCCCGTGGAGGCGGTGTTCGACGAGTTCAGCGCGCCGGTGGCAGCGGCCTCGATCGCGCAGGTGCATCGCGCGAGGCTGCGCGAAACCGGCGAGGCGGTGGCCGTCAAGGTGCTGCGCCCCGGTATCGAAAAGGCGTTCCGCAAGGATATCAACGCGTTCTATTTCGCGGCGAAGATGATCGAATTCCTGTCGCCTGCCTCGCGCCGGTTGCGCCCGACGGACGTGATTGCGCATTTCGAGGGCGTGGTCATGGGCGAGCTGGATTTGCGGCTCGAGGCGTCTTCGGCCAGCGAGTTCGCCGCCAACACATCGGACGATGAAGGCTTCGCCCTGCCGCAGATCAACTGGGGCCTGTCGGGGCGGCGGGTGATGACCATGGGCTGGGCCGATGGTGTGCCGCTGGGCGACAACGCGGCGCTGGATGCTGCCGGGCATGACCGCGTGGCGCTGGGCGAGCGGGTGTTGCAGCTGTTCCTGAGCCATGCGCTGCGCGACGGGTATTTCCATGCCGACATGCATCAGGGCAACCTGAAGGTCGCGCCCTCGGGTGAGATCATCGCCTATGATTTCGGGATCATGGGGCATATCGACGAGTATACCCGCAAGGTTTACGCCGAGATCCTCTATGGCTTCATCAAGCGCGATTACCAGCGCGTGGCCGAGGTGCATTTCGAGGCCGGGTATGTGCCCGCCGACCGTGACGTGGACGAGTTCGCCCGTGCGCTGCGCGCGGTGGGAGAGCCGATTTTCGGCATGGATGCCTCGCATATCTCGATGGGCAACCTGCTGAGCTATCTGTTCGAGGTGACGGAACGGTTCGGGATGGAAACCCGCACCGAGCTGATCCTGCTGCAACGCACGATGGTGGTGGTCGAGGGCGTGGCGCGCTCGCTGAGCCCGCAGATCAACATCTGGCAGGTGGCGAGGCCGGTGGTCGAGGCGTATATCCGCAAGAATATCGGGCCGCACGCCGCTGTGCGCGATCTGCAAAAGACGCTGGCGGTGCTGGCGCGCTATGGGCCGCGGCTGCCCGGTATCGTGGAAAACGCGCTGATCCGGCAATCCATGCCCGTGGTGACCCAGCCCTCCGGCGGGCGGTTGGTGCCGTTCTTGTGGGCACTGGGCGGGGCGGGCGCCGGGGCCGCGGTGACATTGGCTGCGATCTGGATCGGCTGATTTTCGCCTGTGGAGTCACGAAAATGCGACAGGCGATAAGATGTCTTGAAAAACACCCTTAAAGCGAGTTGTTGTCATCAATACCCGCCGTTAGACTCCTCCCCAATGACAAATGTGGAGTGGTCGCTTGACCCGTTTTTCCAACATCGCCCTGGCCGCCGCCGCGACGCTATGCCCGCTATCGGCGGGTGCCGACAATCTGACGACGACCGTGACCAACAGCTATGGTTTACCGGGCGGGCTGATAGATATGCCCACAGCCGAAATGGCGCCCGATGGGCAACTGTCGGCGACAGCGTTCTATTTCGACGGATTCGGACGCAGCACGCTGAGTTTTCAGATCACACCGTGGCTGAGCGGCAGCTTTCGCTATTCCGGCACCGAGGATTTAACGCCGCAGTTTTCCACCTATTACGACCGCAGTTTCGATCTGAAACTGCGCCTTTTGAAGGAAGGCACGTACACGCCGGCCGTGGCCATCGGCTTGCAGGATTTTCTGGGTACGGGCCTGTTGGGAGCGGAATACCTTGTTGCTAGCAAATCCTTTGGCGACCGCCTGAAGGTGTCGGGCGGATTCGGCTGGGGGCGGCTGGGGTCGCGCAATAATTTCGACGGGTTCGGCACGCGCGATCCGTTCAGTTTCGCCGGTGTCGGCACGGGCGGCGATGTCGATACATCCAACTGGTTCCGTGGCGATATCGGCGTGTTCGGCGGGTTCACCTATGACATCACGGACAGGCTGACCTTTGCGGCCGAGTATTCGTCGGACGGGTACGATATCGAACAGGCTGCGGGCGTGTTCCGGCGCGGGTCTCCCTATAATTTCGCCCTGACCTACAAATTGACGCCCGACGCCAATCTGCGGGTGTATTCGCTGTATGGTGAAAAGGTCGGCGTGAGCCTGTCCTTTGGCCTGAATCCCAAGAACATGCCCGTTCCCGGCGGGATCGAGCAGGCACCGCTGCCGGTGGCCGTGCGCGACCCGGAGAGCGCACGGGACCTTGGATGGGCCACGCAACCCACGGCGCGCAACGCCCTGTCCGAACAGTTGCAGGATATGCTGGCCAAGGATCAGCTTGACCTTGTCGGGCTCGAGCTGAGCGATACGACGGCGCATGTAGCGATCAACAATACCACGTATGACCAGCCGGCACAGGCCCTTGGCCGCACGGCGCGGATCATGACGCGCGCCCTGCCCGCCTCGGTCGAGACGTTCCGTATCACCTTTTCGGAAAAGGGAGGCATGCCCGGAACGACCGTCACCTTGCGGCGCAGCGATCTGGAGCGGCTGGAACATGCGCCTGCCGATCAGACGCTGGCGGCGGCGAGTTTCGATGACAGCCTGCGCTATGGGGGGATGCCCGCGCCCGTTGTCGACCGGTTCCCGCGATTCAACTGGGCGATCGCACCGTTTACCCGTATCAGCCTTTTCGATCCCGACAATCCCGTGCGTGCCGATGTGGCGCTGCGGTTCGAGGCGCAAGTCGAACTCGGCAAAGGATGGGTCGCGGATGGCGGCACATCGGTCAAACTGTTCGGGAACCTGGACAAGACCACACAGGTCAGCAACTCGCGGCTGCCAAGGGTCCGGTCGGATGCCGCGATTTACGCCCGCGAGGATGGGCCGCGGCTGGATTGGCTGACGCTGAGCAAATATCACCGGCTTGCACCCGATATCTTTGCCCGCGCCACGGTTGGCTATCTCGAACAGATGTATGCGGGGGCCTCGGCCGAAGTATTGTGGCGCCCCGTGAACAGCCGCCTGGCCATTGGCGGCGAGGTGAATTACGTGCAGCCGCGCGATTTCGACAGCGGATTCGGGCTGCGCAGCCGCCGCACCGTCAGTGGCACCATCCCTGAATTCAACGGCCATGCCTCGATCTATTACGATTTCGGCAACGGCTTCCACGGGCAGTTGGATGCGGGCCGCTATCTGGCCGGAGACTGGGGCGCGACCATTTCCCTTGACCGTGAATTCGAAAATGGCTGGCGTATCGGGGCCTTTGCCACGAAAACCGACGTATCGGCGCAGGACTTCGGCGAAGGGTCGTTCGACAAGGGGATTCGGATTACCGCACCTGTATCGTGGCTGCTTGGAACGCCGACGCGGCAATCGCCCACGGCGGTTATCCGGTCGCTGACCCGCGACGGGGGCCAGCGGCTGAATGTCAGGGGCCGGTTGTACGAGACAGTGCGCCCCTCGCGACAAACCGATATTGCCGACAGCTGGGGCAAGTTCTGGAGATGAGCATGACCTTCCTGACCCGCCTTGGCCTGTTTGGCTGTGTCGCGACGCTGGCCGCCTGTTCCAGCGTGGAGAACCGGCAGAATGTCTTCACCGTCGGCAAGGCAGTGATCGGCCAGCTTTCGGCGAACAAACCTGCCGAGCCCGATCCCAATGAAGTGGCCCGCGTGGCGCAGCATGCGCTGACCCACAGCACCGGACCGCTGGCGATCTATCGTCTGGAAGAACGCAAGGCGGTTGCCATAATCAGGCCCATTGCCCGAAACGGAGCCTATCAGACATGGGCATCCTACGGCAGTTCCGAACGCCGCAGCATCAGCAGCCGCAACGGGATTCTGACGGCCACGCGAGGGCTGGGCAATGACCTGATGTCGTCCGACATCGATGCCCTGCTGGCTCTGGTGAGCCACCGGCAGGCCGGCACAGCATCTATCGAACAACGCTATCTGGACGGCGAGAATCAGACTGTCACAATCAGGTCGGATTGTACGGTGTCCCGTGGCGAATCGGAGGCCTTCGCGGATGGAACCGGCCGGACGGTACGGGTCACGCGCATGATGGCGCAGTGTGAGCAGGACGAACGCCGCGTGACGAACAGCTATCTGGTGACGGATGCCGGTGAAATCGTGCAATCGCGCCATTGGGCGGGCCCGACGATGGGGCACAGCGTGGTGCAACGCCTGCGGTGATTCGGGAACGATTACGGCAAACAAGAAACGGGCCCAAGCGGGCCCGTTTCTGTATTCGTAACGGCAGTTTGCGCAGCTGCGCTTAGAAACCGGTGGTGGTGGTGGTGACGATAGGTCCGTCATCGCTACCCGATGCGGCGACCACGCCAACCAGAATGACACCTGCAACGATGGCGGCCGTCGTACCGGCGCCAACGCCCAGACCCAGGGAGCCTGTGGTTCCTTGCGACGACACGAACGGGTCAGCGTTTACACTGGCTTTGGTTTCTTCAGCGGCAACCGGAGCAGCGGCGGTGACAGCGAGAGCTGCAGCAGCTGCGATAGTCGAAAATTTCTTCATGACACTCTCCAAACCATTTGGACGACAGTTACACCCCGAAGGGATTGGGATCACTATGGCATACATGCCCCGGAAAACAACCTTTATTCGCCTTAAACGGGTAACCGGCCACGCCTTGCGCATATTTGCAACAAACCCTGCCTATTCCTGCATCAGCGTGATAAGCGCCTGCTGTTCGGTCTGGGCCGCGATACGCGCCTGAGCGTCTCCCTGCTCGTGACGCCAGAGGCAATAGGCGAGCATCCGCCAGTGATACCACGGGGCAAGCGCGCGATACCGCTCCGCCATGCCGGGCCATGCGTAACTGGCCAGAAACGCGGCCCTTTCAACGGGTTTCAGGGGGTGTCCCCGGTAGGCAAGCTGCATCGCGGGCGACAGGAATACCGCCAGATCCTCGCACGGGTCGCCTATGGACGGGCATTGCCAGTCGATCAGGCAGGCCGTGTTGCCCGAGACCACCATGTTTCCGGGCACCGGATCGCCGTGCAGCAAGACCGCCTGCCCCGATGGGGCAACCGAAGGACAGGACGGCTCCAGTGCCGCCGCCGCTCGCGCCGCGTGCGATGAACACAACCGCAGGATGGTGCGGGTCTGATCGGCAAGCGCGGCGCTGCCATCGGGGGAACGGCGCAGATTCGCCGGAGGGGTCGCGGCATGGACCCGGTGCAGCGCCCGCGCCGCGATGGCGGCCCCCCCGGCCCAGTTCGTTCCCGCGACATGGCCGTAGATCAGGCAGGGGCCAAGGGGCGTTTCGGCAAAATCCAGAAGCCGGGGGGCGATCCCCTGCCCCTGAAGGTGGCGCAGCACATGACGCTCGACCTGGGGGTCGTTCGGGAACAGCGGGTTTCCGGGATCGCCGGTATAGAGCTTGACGACCACCGGGGGGCCGGACGGCGCCGTCACCTGCCACAGGCGATTCGTGCGCCCGCCCGACAGCGGGTGCCAACGGCCTTCGACCGCCACGCTGCCATGCGATGCAAGCGCCGCGCGCAGGCTGTCGATCATGGCTTGGTCCGGCTGGGTATTCATCGAAGGCACTGTATCCTGCGCGGTGTCGGGGACACCGGACGCTAAGGCACAGGACAGGCCCAGGCAATAGCCATCACTCCTGTGGCGCGCGCAGGCTGAGCACCTTGTCCGAGGCCACCTCTTGCCCGCCCTCCATGACAAGGGCGATTTGCCCGTCGGTATTGCGCGCCTCGACGATCCGGCCATGCACCTGAACCGGGCTGTCCGACAGGTGTTCTCCATTGGCGAACGAGGCCAGCGTGATCGCGTAACGCCCATGCGGGAGGGGTATGCCGCCCGCCCCGATACCGGCCCATGTAACCGCCCCGGCCTGAGCCGGGACATCGGTGCGCTGCACGACGATCCCGCGACTGTCGGTCACGACAAGCTGCGCGGTATCCGCCAGCGTGTCTGGCTGAAGGGTCAGGGTGACCGGAGAGCCATCGAACTGCACCGGAACCTCGGCACGAGCCTCCATCCCCACCCAGCCGGACAGTTGCGCCATGCCGATCGCACCCATCCTGTCGCCAAGGGATTCGAGCAACTGGTTGGTGCGCACCTGCTGTTCGACATTGGAGAAGGTGGCCAGTTGGACGGCAAAATCCTCTGACGCGACAGGGTTCAGGGGGTCCTGATTGCGCATTTGCGCGGTCAACATCTTGAGGAAGGTTTCGAAATCCGAGCTGATGGCGGGCTTGTCAGCCGCACCCGCGGCTTGGGTGGCGGTCTGGGACGCGGAGGCTGTTTGGGTCGTCGTTGGAGATATGGATGTCATTTTGAGCCTGTTCAGAGTCTGATATCGACGTGTTCGGTGGAAACGTGCAGGGGTGGGAGAGGGGTGTCCGACGGCTCGGCCAAGTGCTGCACCGTCGCGGGGGCATCGGAGGTGGATTGCCCGGCATCGCCATCCTGGCCAGCCCCGCCATCGCTCTGGCCGAATGTAAATTCAGCGGTGCCATAGCCCATATCATGGAATTCCTGCGCCAGGATGTCCGCGTGCCGGCGCATCAGGTCGAGCGTTTCGCCACGCTCGGCCAGTACGGTCACGACAATCATGCCGTCACCGGGGGCCATGCTGATCCGGACGCGCCCCAGTTCGGCGGGGTTGAGCATCAGTTCCACCGCACGCTCCGGCCCCGGCCCTGCGCCGCGCTGAACGGCCTCGGCCAATTGCGCGGCGATGTGGCGCGGCACATCCGGGACGGATGAGGGGGCCGTTGTTCTGGGAGCATGGGGGCCTTCGACCATAACAGAGCGAAATTCCGTCACCGACATGGACTCTGGCTGGAAAGCGAGCCGTGACAGAGCCTGCGACTCATCCTGTGCGGCGCTGCGCACCCCTGTTGGGAGGGGCAACGCGGGCGAAGCCGGTATTGTATCGGATTGGCCGTGAGCTTTCGCCGACGGCCGAGGACTCCCGGTTTCCGGGCGGATGGCTGATTGGGAAGAACCAGACGTCTGCAATATCTCAGTGGGCTCACGGGCCGCGGGTGCCGCCGTTTCGGGCCCTGTCGCGTTCAAAGCCCTGGGCGGTATTGACGTTTGCCCGCCTTTCCCCCTGTCAGAAATGATTGCGACGAAACCGGGCAGGCCCTGCTGAACAGGGGTGTCTCTGGCCAACATGACGGACCGTTTGCCCGGCATGGGCAACGCAATATTCGGGGCCATCGCGGAAGAGATATCGTGCGGCGGCATAGCCGTGTCTACCGCTTTTGGGGCCGTATCAGTGACAGATTGATCGACGCCTGGGCTCATCACGGTCGAAAATTGTTCCTTTTGCGCCGCGGCCTGTGCCGACGGAATCCTGACGAGGTTCGATGCATGTTCTGCGCCCGGTCCCACCGGGGCGACGCGCGGGAAATCCGGCGGGGCATCTGGCATTGGATTCACATAAGCCGGTTCCGCATCCTGCAATTCTGCGGGCATCTCCCCGGCGCTATCGGCCACATGCGGAGGCTGGTCCGGACCAGGGGCATCGCCACCCGCGATCTGACCGGAAACCTTTCCGGAACCGGCGATCTGTCCTGTATCGGCTGCGAACACCTTCCCGAAACTGTCGGGGTGGTCCGCGAGAACGCGTTTCTTTTGTCCAGGGACGGGCGAACTGGCCCGGTCACCCGCTGACGGATCGCTTGGCATAGCAAGGGAAAGGATCATCGCATGCTCCGGGATTTCTTCCTCAACGGATCGAGCATGGCAGAGTCCGGTTACTGCTTCTTTACCGGTTTAGGCTCAAATAGAGGTCAGTTCTTTCAATTCGAGGCAAAACAGTGACTGATTTTTTACCACTTCCCCCACCCGGCCCCAAGACCACGACACAGGCGCACGATAGCACGGCAATGGCCGCCGCCAGGAAACTGGAAGCCAGCTTTCTGGCGGAAATGTTGAAATCGACGGGGCTGGGGGAACAAAAGAACAGCTTTTCCGGCAATGCCGGCGAAGATCAGTTCGCCTCGTTTCACCGACAGGCCATTGCCGACCGAATGGTGGAAAGCGGCGGGATCGGGCTGGCCGAGATGTTCTGTAAATCCATGATGGAGAAAAGCGATGACTGAAGATACGCCCCAAACCCTGATCGACCGGCTGGACGATCTGCTGGAAACCGAACGCAGCGCGCTTCTGGCCGGGGATCTGGAAACCATCGCCTCGCTTCTGGCGCGGAAAGAGGCCCTGATCGACGCCCTGAACAGGATGCAACCGAACGACCGGGGTGCTCTAGAAAAGCTGCATGAAAAGGTCACACGCAATCAGGCCCTTCTGGACGGTGCGTTGCAGGGGATTCGCAGGGTCGCGGCCCGCATGGCGGCGATGCGCCGGATTCGCCGGTCGCTTGAAACCTACGATCAAAGCGGGCGTCGGCAGGTCATAGAAGGCGAAGTGGTGCACAAGGTCGAAAAACGAGCCTGATGCAATTGTTTCAAATGCTGGCAAGACGAACCTTCTGGCTTAGCATTCCGTTAGTACTTGTTCCCGATGCTGAACGGGCATCCCGAAACGGATGGCGCAACCACGGACTACCCCGCCGGCTGCATACGTCAGAACGACACCGAGACCGTCCCGTTCGGGCCGGAAAGTGAAATCGGTGCAAAGCACCACAGGCTAAGGAACATTCTATGTCCAGCATCCTAACCAACAACAGCGCCATGGTGGCCCTGCAAACCCTGCAATCTATCAACGGCAACCTGGCCAAGACGCAGGATATGATCTCGACCGGCAAGGAAATCGCCACCGCCAAGGATAACTCGACCGTCTGGATGACCTTCGCGTTCGAGGAATACGCTCGCTGCGTCTGGATCATGTCGGTCAGTTCACCCGCGACATCGGTTGCCGATTCCTCGCGGGCAAAGGCCACCACATCGCCGGTCGGGCCATCACCCGCATCCCACAGGAAAAACGAACCGCTGTTCGATGAGGGTATGAATGTCTGCTTGTCGATGGACACCATGCCGTTGGGGTTGGGCAAATCCACCAAGGGAACCTGATAGATGGTGCGGGTGATCCCGGTATCGTATGATGCATGAACAAAGCCATTCGCATCCACTTCTACCGCCACCATGTTGCCAACCGGCGATCCGTCCTTGGAAATCGACAGAGGCGCAAAGCTGTCGGACAGTTGCGTCAACCCATTCGAGGCCCCCAATTGTCCGATATTGATTTCAAGCGGACCGCCGGCAACATTCACGATAACGCTGCCATTGGCCGGGTCATATGCCCCCCCTGACAGGGTCGAAACCGCCAGAAGCGTACCGCCCGAGGCGCGGGCATCGTCAAATGTAAGAGAATATTCACCGATCACGGCCCCGTCCTGCGCAGAGTCCGTCAGCGTCATGGTCCATTGATTGGACGACCCGCTGGCAGGGATCACCGGCGCAAACTCGATCATGATATTTTCCGAGATGCCGAGGTTGTCATAATATTCAACCGGCAATCTCCGTGACTCGCCCGTTGCCCCTGCATCCGTCTCGGTCCCCGGCAGATTGATGCCCAGGCTTATTTCGGTCGTGGGTTCACCGGTCAGCTGGTCCGCATTGATCTGAACGGGCTCAAGACCATCGCTGGTATCGCGCGGAAATTCAGGGACATTTCCGTCGGGGCCGGCGGGCCACCCCAGCAAAACAAGGCCCGAATCCGTCGCCAAACGGCCTTGGGCATCGGTTCGAAACGAGCCTGTTGTCGTCAGCAGCATCTGGGGATCGCCATTGCCAATCTCAACCTGGCTGGCGGCCGCAACAGGCAACATCCCGCGGCCGCGTACCGCCAGATCCGTTGGATTTGACGTTGGGACAAGCGGGCCGCTTTCGTCGATCAGCCTATGCGTGCTGGAACGAACGCCCCCTGCCGAATAGCTGCCGCCACCCGAGGAAATAACAAGCGACTGAAAGTCGGTTTCGACACGCTTGTAGCCATAGGTTGCCGAGTTCGCGATGTTGTCGGAAATGGCGGCAAGGCGGGCCGCATTGGCCGACAAGCCCGCAACACCGGCATTGAGGGAGGAAGAAATCGTCATGGATACACCTTTCTGCTGTACCAGGGGTTGTCCCGATCCAGCATGGGGCATGTTCATTTAACAGCGGGTGAACAAATAAAATCCGCCACAATTCCCTAGGCGGCGTCTGCATTTAGGGGATTCCCAAATCAGCCTCCGTTTGATTCAAGATCAAAAACGGGAGGCGATCTTGAGCAGACGGACTTTGA
>NZ_FRBR01000050.1 GCF_900142665.1 Roseovarius pacificus | reverse complement strand
CATGGCAAAGGAAAAGTTTGACCGTTCGAAACCGCACGTGAACATCGGTACGATTGGTCACGTTGACCACGGCAAGACGACGCTGACGGCGGCGATCACGAAGTATTTCGGTGATTTCCGTGCGTATGACCAGATTGACGGCGCGCCGGAAGAGAAGGCGCGGGGGATCACGATCTCGACGGCGCATGTCGAGTACGAAACGGACGCGCGTCACTACGCGCACGTGGACTGCCCCGGTCACGCGGACTATGTGAAGAACATGATCACGGGTGCGGCGCAGATGGACGGCGCGATCCTGGTTGTGAACGCGGCCGACGGCCCGATGCCGCAGACGCGCGAGCACATCCTGCTGGCGCGCCAGGTCGGGGTTCCGGCGCTGGTGGTGTTCATGAACAAGGTCGACCAGGTGGACGACGAGGAACTGCTCGAGCTGGTCGAGATGGAAATCCGCGAACTGCTGAGCAGCTACGACTTCCCGGGCGACGACATTCCGATCGTTGCCGGGTCGGCGCTGGCGGCGATGGAAGGGCGTGACCCGGAAATCGGCGAGAACAAGATCCGCGAACTGATGGCGGCCGTGGACGAATACATCCCGACGCCGGCACGTGCTGTCGACCAGCCGTTCCTGATGCCGATCGAAGACGTGTTCTCGATCTCGGGCCGCGGTACGGTCGTGACCGGCCGTGTCGAGCGTGGCGTGATCAACGTGGGCGACGAACTGGAGATCGTGGGCATCCGTGACACCAGGAAGACGACCTGCACGGGCGTCGAGATGTTCCGCAAGCTGCTGGATCGCGGCGAAGCGGGCGACAACATCGGCGCGCTGCTGCGCGGTATCGACCGTGACGGCGTTGAGCGCGGTCAGGTCCTGTGCAAGCCGGGCTCGGTGACGCCGCACACGAAGTTCGAGGCCGAGGCCTATATCCTGACCAAAGAGGAAGGTGGCCGTCACACGCCGTTCTTCGCGAACTACCGCCCGCAGTTCTACTTCCGCACGACGGACGTGACCGGCACGGTGACGCTGCCCGAGGGGACGGAAATGGTGATGCCGGGCGACAACCTGAAGTTCGAAGTCGAACTGATCGCCCCGATTGCCATGGAAGACGGCCTGCGCTTCGCCATCCGCGAAGGCGGCCGCACCGTCGGCGCCGGCGTCGTCTCCAAAATCATCGACTGATCC
>NZ_FRBR01000007.1 GCF_900142665.1 Roseovarius pacificus | reverse complement strand
GAACGTCACGCTGATGAAAAAGTGGTTCGTCCAGAAATACCGCGAAACGCCGGACGAAACCCGCCGCCATGCCTTTGCGGGGCATGCGGCCTGACTTGAAACGGGTCCATTGCATTAACATCAGGGGACTGTGCTTATCGTCGGCATTGCTCGCCTATTACGCAGCCACCGGGAACAGTTTGGCGATGAAGGCGATCTCGTTACTCACCCCGGTCTCGCAATTCTCGAATTGGCCTTTTCCAATGCTGCGGAAGGTTTCGATACCGGCGAGCGCAGCCTTGGCTCCGGCCTGGGTCTGGAACCCGCGCATGGGACGCAATCGTTGCCTCAGCGCGGCATGATCACTCTTGATCCGATTGTTCAAATACTTGCGGTCAATGTGGCGGATAGCGTTTTCAGGCCCGAGGCGGCCGTTGATCTCGCCGATCACCTTTACATAGCTGTGCGCCTTATCGGTGATGATCGCGAGCGGCTGATAACACCGGGCGGTATCTCGCGCTTGGCGCAGAAATGCCATTGCTGCCCTCACCAGAAGTAATGCCGGGTTTGGGCACGTTTCCGGATTTGGGGACCAAACTTTCGCACCCAGCGGTGAACCGTCGAGGCATCAACAGTGATGCCCCGCTCAGCAAGCATATCCCGTACATCCCGGCAGGAAAGCCGGTAGCGGCAGAAGGTTCACCTTGCGCGGAAACCGATGCCGCTTGAACGGATTGCGCCGGGACATCGCTCACACCTCAGCTTGGGACAACGATGTCTTTGACATCTCAATGGCTAACGCAACGAACCCCTCGAAACCGATAATCCGGACTACTCTTCGCGCCCGAGACGGGGCCTTTCACCCACCCTCGTCAAGCCTTGGCAGGAACCACGCAAGCAGCCCGGCCAACGGCAGGAAGGCGCAGAGCCGGTAGACCGTTTCCACACCGTGGCTGTCGGCAAGACCGCCGAGGATCGCCGCCGCGATCCCGCCCAGGCCGAAGTTCAAGCCGTAGAACAACCCACCGATCAGGCCGATGCGATCAGGCAAAAGTTCCATCGCATAGATCAGGATGGAGGCGAAGGCGCTGGCCATGATCAGGTTGATCGCGACCGTCAGGACGCCCGTCCAGAAAAGGTCGGCATAGGGCAGAACCAGGGTTAAGGGCAGCGGCCCCAGAACCGATATCCAGATCACGCGATACCGCCCGATACGGTCGCCGACGATCCCACCGATCAGCGCCCCCGCCGCCGAGGCGAGCAGGAAGACGAACAGCATCATCTGCGCCGAAGGGATCGATAACCCGAAGCGATCCATCAGGTAGAAGATGTAAAACGAGCGGAAGCTCTCGCTGTAGGCATTCTTGGAAAACATCAACAAGGTCAGGACGACAAGGCCAATGCCAATGGTGAGTGGGGCATGCTGGACATGACCGCCTCCGTCTTTCCGAGCACCCGTCCTGGCCGCCACGAACTCGACGCTGATCTGACGCTGGCGGCTGCCGATCCAGCTGAGCAGCATCATGGCACAAAGGGCGGCCACCGCGAACCAGGCAAGGCTCGGCTGGCCCCAAGGAACGATTATAAGCGCGGCAAAGACCGGGCCGAGCGCACCCCCCGCCTGCCCGCCGACCTGAAAGATTCCCTGCGCCAGCCCCTGCCGGCCCCCGGCCGCATAGCGCGCCATTCGCGTGGCCTCAGGGTGGAAGATCGACGATCCGATACCGATCAACGCCACCGAAACCAGGATAATTGCGTAGCTATGCGCAAAGGCCAGGCTGACCAGGCCCGACAACGTGAACATCATCCCGACGACCGGCGAGTACGGGGCCGGATAGCGGTCCGTTACCATGCCGATCACCGGCTGCAACAGCGATCCGGCGATCTGGAAGGTCATGGTGATCATACCCACCTGCACGAAGTCCAGCGCATAGGCATCCTTCAGAATCGGATAGGCCGCCGGGATAAGTGACTGCATGAGATCGTTCAGGAAATGCGACAGACCCAGCAAGAGCAGCACGGCCATATGGGTTCTCGGACGGGTCGAGGAAAGGGGAACGGTCGTCATATCGGTCTCGGGAAGTGAACAACACGTTTGATGTGTCAGATTATGTCAGTGACAGCAAGGTGTGCCGGTCATCTGCTGTGGCCGGACCGTCTATGCCGTTGCCGGCTTTCATCCGCGTTCAGCACGATTCGGGACTTGTCCAACAACGACTGCGCCGCCTTGTGCCCGCACAACTGCGCTTCCAGCAGACCGCGTTTCCCATAGCTGAGTTCAATCACAACCGATACCCGACCTCGCATCCCGCCCGAATTTGCCTCAGCTCAATGATGGAGCTGTGGAAGAAGAAGATGCGCACATCCGATATGGAGGCGATCACATACATAGAGAACCAATCGGAAAGCTACCAAGGCATCGGAGTTGCGTTTCGTGACACCAGCCCAGGCCGACGGCGGACCAGCGCATCCACGGTTTCAACCACTTTTCTCGAGATCAGCGCGTCCAATGCCGTCTGCCGCTTTCTTATGGGGTGTACCAATTGAGAGTGGCGCGCGCCAATACTCGTCGCGATTGGGCGAAATGCCAGCCCCGCACCAGCGATCACCTCGGCTGACAGGGCGGGCAGGATCAGCAATCCCAGCCGGGCTCGCACAAGAACCTCCATGGTCATGATTCTGGACGCTTCTGCCGCGAACGTGAAGTCTACGGAATACGCTTTCTCGATGAGTTCGATCATATGGTTTGCCGCTGTTCCCCTCGGGGGACGAATAAGAGGATACGGCACGATATCCTCCACCGGCACGGCACCTTCGCCGCTCAGCGCATGGCCCTCCGGAAAGACAAGACATGACCGATCCTGGAAAAGGAAGATGCACGCCAGTTCGGCGTCGCTTCCCGTCATGGAAGTGAGGGCGAAATCCACCTCACCGGCGCGCACCATGTCGTAGACACGGTAATCGTCGACCTCCTTGAAGATCGGAAAGACATCCGTACCGGTTTCTTTCAGGGAATTGATAGCTGGTGCGAGGATTGTGGCGACCATGGATGTTGTCGTCGCAATCTGGATGGTGTGCTGCCCACTCTGCGCCACCGCGCGCGCCTTTTCAAAGATCAGCCCGACCGAACGCTCGAAACGCTCGAGGTCGGGAAGCAACACCTGTGCATGTTCTGTAGGGAGAACAACGCCGCGCCTGCGTTCAATCAGGGAAACGCCGAGTATGTCCTCAAGGCGAGCAACATGCTGCGTCACTGCCGGCTGGGTGAGGTTCAGGGCCTGGGCGGCCTTTGTATAGCTCTGCATGCGCAATACTGCGAGGAAGCTTTGGACCAATTTAGGAGGCAGATCGAGACGGCGCATCACAAAGCCTTCTTTCTCATAATGAATCTTTATTTGATTAAGCTTAAATAAGATAAAAAGGTAGTGGGAGCAAATCTAACGAGATAGTAGAGGGGCTCCGGCCTGTGTCTTTCACGACCCCAATTACCGACATTACCGTTACGCCGATCATTCTGCCGCTGAAACAGCCATACCACTGGTCTCAGGGTGTCCGCGAAACCTTTGCCGTAAACCTGATCGAGGTGACAACGATCGATGGTCTCAAGGGCTATGGCGAATGCACCGTTGCACCGGATCAGCAAGCGACCGCACGAATCCTCGATGTGCTGAAGCGTCATTTCATCGGAGCTGACCCGTTCGAGATGGTGCCAATCAAGGCGCGCGTACTGCGGGACGACTACCTCGCTCTTGGTGCGAACTACATGCGCAATGCAAACCAGATGATGGCCGGCTTCGATTTTGCGATGTTCGACCTGCAGGGCAAGATCACCAATCGCCCGGTACATCACCTTCTCGGGGGCGCGCAACGTGAAACCGTCGGGTATTTCTACTTTCTCCAGGGCGATACACCGAATGAACTCGCTCGCGACGCGGCGCGCGGCGTCGCCGCCGGTGAGCGGGTCTTCTACCTCAAGGTCGGCCGTACCGAGGAACAAGACCTGGAAATCGTGCGCGCCGTGCGGGCAGAGATCGGCTCGGCACGCCTCCGTCTCGACGCGAACGAAGCCTGGGATCCCTACACAGCAATTCGGATGTGCCGAAAGCTGGAACCCTTCGATATCGACCTGATCGAACAGCCAACGCCGTCTTGGTCCATCGAGGCGATGTCGCATGTCAGGCATTCCGTCGGCATTCCCATCCTTGCCGACCAGGCGGCTTTCACCCTTTATGATGTCTACGAAATCTGCCGACAGCGGGCAGCCGACATGATTTGCATCGGGCCCCGCGAGATCGGGGGTATCCAGCCGATGCTCAAGGCCGCCGCAGTGGCCGAGGCGGCAGGCCTCAAGATATGCATCCACAGCTCCTTCACCACCGGGATCACGACCTGCGCGGAACATCACATCGCGCGCTGTATCCCTAATCTCGACGACGGGAACCAGATCATGCTGCAACTCGCAAAAGAAAACATCGTGCGCGACCCCGAACTGAAACCCGTTAATGGCTGGATGAGCCTGTCCGACGCGCCCGGCTTGGGGTTCACCCTCGACGAATCCGTCATCCGGAAGGCCAGTGCCCGAGTGACATGAAAACCAGGCACGAACGTTCGGACACAAACCGAATGAACTCAAACCAACCTCGATCAACAGGGAGAACATAATGAAACGCACCATCCTGACATCCATCGCCGCGCTCGCAGTTTCCTCAGCGACGGCCTTCGCGGCCGATATTGAACTGAAAGTGACCACCGACTCGGGCTTTTCCGACTCTCCGTCAGGCATTGCCATCGCCAACTGGGCCAAGGCCATCGAAGAAGGTTCGGACGGCGAGATCGAAGTACAGGTCTTTTATCAGGACGAACTGGGCACGCAGCTCGAAGTGTTCGATCTGTTCGTCGCCGGTGAGGTCGACCTTATGCTGGCCTGGCCCTCCACCACATATGACAAGCGTATCGGCGTAGTCACGACCCCGTTCATGGTCTCGAGCTGGGAAGAAGCCACCGAGGCTCTGCGCCCCGACGGCTGGGCCAACTCCATCATCAACGATGTGTTTGCAGGGATTGGCCTGAAATATCTCGGTGCCTGGCCTGAGGGGTTTGCCGGTGTCGCCACGCGCGGTAAATACGCAACCACAATCGACGGCGCGAGCGACATCAAGGTGCGCACCGCACCGTATTTCCCCAACCCGGAATCTCTTCAGGCCATGGGTTATCAAACAGAGGTCATCGAATGGGGTGAAACCTACACCTCGATCCAGACCGGCCTCGTGGACGGCGACTCCGGCAACGTCATCTACTGGGACTATGAGTACTTCGGCGACCTGCTCGATTATTTCGTTCACACCAAGCACAAGTTTGGCACCGGCAGTATCTTGGCGAACCTCAACAATTTCGAGGAACTTTCCGAGGAGCACCAGGCCCTGATCGTGGAAACGGCAGAGACGATGATGGAAGAGCAGTTCGCATCGGCCAGGGCTGAAGACCAGCGCAACATCGAACGCGCGGTCGCTGACGGAATGGAATATATCGAGCTCACCGAAGAGGAATCGGCGGCGTTGAAAGAAGCCGTCCGTACCCAGGTTTGGCCGCTTATCGAAGAAAGCGTGGGTTCGGAGATCATGGAGCAGATTCGCGCCCACGCAAAGTAAGCCAGCTTGTTGCCTCGGCGGTCCGCCATCAGCGCGGGCCGCCGTGCCCCATGTCACTACGGAGCCGAAATGAAAACCCTCAAACGGATAGACGATGCGTTCATCGCGTTCGTCAATGTGATGATCTTTCTCTCAAGCGTGGCAATGTCACTGCTTGTCTTCTTCCTCATCATGTCTCGATATTTCTTCGGCTCATCCATGATCGGAGTTCTTGAACTTGCGACGATAGCAGCGCTCTGGCTCTATATGTTTGGTGCAATCTTGTCGTCGCGCAACAACGATCACCTCACCGTTGATTTCGTGGAAAAATCGATCATCTCGAAGTCCATGCGAGCAAAATACGATCTTGCCCGATCGGTGCTCGTGCTTCTGCCCGCGATTTTCCTGCTGTTTCTGGCCAAGGACATGCTCCAATGGGGGTTGATGAGGCCGCAGACCACCCCTGCCCTCAGTATTCCCTTACTCGTCCAGCAGGGACCGATGATCGCCGCGACCGTATTCTTCGTGGCCTACGCACTGCGCGACATCGTCCGCGCAGCATCTCAGGTCATCGCACTTCGTGACAGTGAGGGCTGAAACATGGAAGCACTCGTCGCAATTACGATCCTGATCGTCCTGATGGTTTTCGGCGTTCCGGTCGCATGGTCTTTCGCCAGCGTACTCGCCTTTCTGGTATGGGTGTATGACACCAACACGATTACACTTCTGCTCCAAGGGTTCCGGGGCCTGAACTCGGTGATCCTGCTGGCCTTGCCCCTGTTCGTCCTGGCTGGATACCTCATGCAATCCGGCGGCGTAGCCAGTCGGCTGATCACCTTCATGGAAGCATCAGTCAGGGGGCGCAAATCCGGCCTTGGCGCCGCGTTGGTGATGTCCTCCGGTGTTTTCGGCGCGATCTCGGGCACGGCCACTGCAGCCGTCGCCTCAATCGGCACGATCATGGTGACGCCGCTGGCTGAAAAGGGCTACCCGCGCCACTATACCAGCGCTCTGCTGGGAATTTCGGCACTGCTCGGAATCCTTATTCCACCCTCGATCACCCTCATCCTGTTCGGCGTCGTCACCCGCCTGTCGATCACGGCCCTTTTCGCCGCAACGATCGTGCCGGGGCTGCTCCTGATGTTGGGGTTGATCATCTTCAACAGCATTGTCAGCAAAGAGTTCCTGAAGAAGGCAGAGGCCGAACGCGCGACCGTAAAGGAACATGCCGCCGTATCGGAGCTGCCACAGGATAGCTTCTGGCTTTCGGCGTTCAAGGCGATACCTGCCCTGATGATGCCTGTAATCATTCTCGGGGGAATCTACGGCGGCTACGCCACACCGACCGAGGCGGCCTCCATCGCGGTTATCATGACCGTACTGGTGGGGTTCTTCGTTTACCGGACCCTGACATGGGCGAAACTCCGTGCCAGCGTGCTCAAGGCGGGTGAAACAACGGGGACGATCATCCTGATCCTGCTGTTCTCTATGATGATCGGCCGAATCCTGGTTGCCGAAAGCATCCCACAGGACCTGACTCGTGCCGTCACCGCGCTGACCGAGAATAAGATCGCCATTCTCTTGTTGGTGAACGTGTTCCTGATTTTTGTGGGCATGATCATGGATGACGTGTCTGTTACCGTCGTGATCGCGCCACTCTTCCTGCCGCTGGTGACATCGGTTGGCGTGGACCCGGTGCACTTTGCCTCCATCGTGGCCTGCTCGGTCGTCATCGGCGCGAATAGCCCGCCGATGGCCCCGATACTTTACTTGGCATGCAAGGTGGGCAAAGCTTCAATCCACCAAGCGATCTCGCCAGCGCTGAAACTCATGTTTTACGTGGCCTTGCCGGTCATGCTGATCGTGACCTTCGTACCGGAGTTGTCGCTCTTCCTGCCGAAACTCATCGGGGCGTATTGAAGGATGCGATGCATTTGGCGAACCCATTACGTCGACTTTGCCATTGTTGGAGAACCCACTTGCTTCTGACTCCAGGGAAAACGATGTCGCTACATAAGAACCTGTTCCAGCGGCCCCGGTTGCGGCAGGCGGCAGATTACGTAATGAACCAGCCGGTTGAACTTGTGATCGGAAACCTACATTCAGGGACGGCCTCAAGCAGATCGTTACCGACCACTTTTTCACATCCGGCCCGAGCCCCTGGATTGGCGACGTATGAAGAAATACGGCAGATTTGTTGTCATAGGCTGATACAGAAAAATACCATCTTTTTCAGAGAAATGCGTCAAGCTTCACCTGGTCGCCCATCAATTCCGCGGACTTGGTGCACCATACCTGAGACAGACCGCCGAAAGCCCGTATTTCTTCCTATCCAACGCCGCGACCCTCGTCGCTCAAGACGATGATAAAGCGTGTCGAAGCCAGCAGTCAAAGCCTTGGGGCTATTGGAACTAATCTAAACGCCCCAACCATTCCCAGTTGCATCCTGAGACGACGCCGCAGGCGTCGCTTCTGACCGAAACCCAAGACGGAAAACGAAGGAAAAGATGAAGACTCATACTCAAGCAGTTGTAATCGGTGGTGGTCTGGTCGGATGTTCCATTCTGTATCACCTCGCGAAGCTGGGCTGGCAGGATGTGATCCTGCTGGAACGCGATGAACTGACCAGCGGGTCGAGTTGGCATGCCGCCGCGAATATCCACGGGCTGCACGACAACAACAATATCACCCGCATTCAGCATTATACGATGAACCTCTACAAGCAACTCGAACAGGAGACCGGCCAAGGCTGCGGCGTGTTCCAGCCGGGTTCACTTTATCTTGCGCAGACCGAGGCGCGCGAACATCAGCTACGCTTGCAAGAGGCCAAGGCCAAATACTATGATCTGAACTTTTTCGAAGTCAGCCGTGAAGAGGCACGCGAACTGCATCCGCTGGCACAATTCGACGATGTACGCTGTATCATGTTCGAACCCGATGGAGGCAATGTCGATCCTTCGGGTGTGACAATGGCCTACGCTGCTGGCGCGCGCGCCCTTGGCGCCCAGATAGAACGATTTTGCCCGGTGACTGGCACCGATCAACAACCCGACGGCAGCTGGATTGTACGCACCGAAAAAGGGGACATTCACACGCAATGGGTGATTAATGCCGCTGGCCTGTGGGGGCGTGAGGTAGCGGCCCTGGCCGGGCTGACTCTACCGCTGCAACCGACCGAGCATCAGTATTTCGTCACGGAAACCATTCCGGAAGTCGCAAATCTTGGTCGCCGTTTACCGTCGATCGCAGATCGGGACGGCGAATACTACTTCCGCCAGGAGGGCAATGGTTTCCTGATTGGTGCCTATGAACGCAACATGCGGTTCTGGGCAGAAGAGGGAACGCCACTGGATTTCTCTCATGAGCTTTTCCCCGATGACCTTGACAGGATCATGGAAAACGTGATCCGCGCGATTGCGCGCGTCCCATGTGCCGAAACCGCAGGTGTCAAACGCGTAATCAATGGTCCTATGATCTGGTCGCCGGATGCCAACGCACTTTGGGGCCCCGTCCCCGAGTTGCAGAACTACTTCCTCTGTGGTGGTATTATCCCTGGTTTTTCTCAATCCGGTGGGCTGGGCCTGCTCTCCGCGCAATGGATCATCGACGGAGAACCGCAATATGACATGTTTGCGTGGGATCTTGCCCGTTTTGGCGACTGGGCGGACAAAAAGTTCACCAAAGCGCGGGTAGAGGATCAATACGCCAATCGCTTCGCCATTCATTTCCCCAACGAAGAACGATCCGCAGGACGCCCGGCGCGGGTGCGTCCTGCCTACCAAATGCAAAGCGACTTAGGTGCCGTTTTCGGATTGAACTGCGGCTGGGAGCATCCGCTTTGGTTCGCCGAGACACCCGGCGTCAAGGAAACCAACAGTTTCACAAGGCAGAACTGGTGGGGCACGGTGGGTCAAGAGGTACAGATGTTGCGTCAGTCGGTCGGGGTGATCGATATCTCGCACTTTGCCAATTACGTGATCAGGGGGTCTGGTGCACAGGACTGGCTTGATCGGCTCGTCGCCAACCGGGTGCCCTCCGAAATCGGGCGCTCATGTTTGACGCCGATGATTTCCGTGCGCGGCGGCGTGGCCGGGGACTTCACGATCACCAAAGTCGCGACAGACGAATATATGATGATCGGATCCGGCATGGCCGAACGCTATCATCAGCGTTTCTTCAACATGGTCCCACTGCCTGAGGGAACGACCTTCGAGATAGCTACCGACCGCATCGTCAGCTTCAATGTCGCCGGGCCAAAGTCGCGGGAGATGTTGCAGCGGCTCACCAACGCGGTTCTCAGCAACGAGGGATTCCCCTTCATGTGTTCCAGGAACATTGAGGTGGCCGGTGTCTCCTGTCTGGCAATTCGCGTCTCCTTCACCGGTGATCTTGGTTGGGAATTGCATTGCGCCGAAAAAGATCAGTTGCGCCTTTACTCGGCCCTGCTGAGTGCAGCGCGGAATTCTGGCGGCGGTCCGGTAGGTGGGCGCGCCCTCGGCAGTCTGCGGATCGAAAAAGGTTACGGCTCGTGGGGACGCGAGTATTCACAGGAGTACTGGCCACAGGAAACGGGTCTTGCCGGGCTGATCAAACTGGATAAGGATTTTCTGCATAAAGAGGCGTATCTGGAGATCAAGGACAAAGCGCCGCGCGAAACTTTATCGATCCTTGAAATTGACGCGATTAACGATGCCGATGCCAGTGGAGGTGAGCCGATCTTTACGCCCCATGGCCAATCGGTCGGGCGCGTAACCTCGGGTGCCTACGGTTACTCAGTCGGAAAATCCCTGGCGCTAGGGTATACCAATCCTAAGGTGGCAAAAGCCGGAGACGAGGTCGAAGTGATGATCCTCGGCAAGCCCCACCGGGCCCGCATCCTGCACAACGCGGCGTTTGACCCTGAAGGTCGGCGTTTAAGGGCCTGACAGAGAGGGAAATATACGAGTCGCGATTTCTTGGATCCAGGCAAAGCTTCCGATCTGGCATTGCCAACTTATTTGCCCCGAATGCGGCCTGACCCAAACCCGTCAGGCTGTCATTTCGAGCGCGTGCGTGACTGTGCGACAGGTCGAAAGCATCGGCCCTGGCGTGGCGATAGGATTTGGCGATGAGACGATAGCGGCAGGGACGGATGGTCGTGTTGATCTGGTCATGTGCGGCCAGAAATCTCCGCGCTTGTCCAGGTGACTCGAAGCGCCCCATGAGCTTCTCTCGCTTTCGGGTCGGCCGATGAGATCCTTCGATCCGGTTGTTCAAGCCCTTGTGTGCCCGACGATCAGCATTTGCGGCAAGATTGCGACTCGGCCTGATGTAACTGCGCAGCCTGTCGGTGATCACGACCCGCGGCGCCAATTCGGTCGGTCGATCAGCCGCTTCAGGAACCGGCTGGCGGCCTTCGCATTACGTTGCTTTTGCACGAGAACGTCGAGCACGGTCCCATTCGCGTCGACTGCCCGCCAGAGCCGGAACTTCTCGCCATTGATGGGAACAACGACTTCATCCAGATGCCATTTGTCACTGGTGCCCGGTCTGTCGCGCTTGATGCAATCAGCGAAATGACGGCCAAACCGGTTCACCCAGTTCCGGACGGTTTCCCGGCTGACCATCACGCCGCCTTTGGCAAGCAGATCCTAGATATCCGCCGTGCTGAGCGCGAAACGATGATACGCTCAGAGCGCATAGGCGACGATCCCGCGAGGAAAACGGTAGTCTTTGAGGCGAGGCATCGTGCAAGGTATCTTCATACCGGCCGCCTATGCAAAAGCCGACGGGCAAGCAAGTTGGCAATGCCTTCCAACCTCCTGCATCAGCGTATCTTCAGTGCTCTCTATGACGAAAGGATATCGGTGGCCCTGTGATCCGCATTCACGCCTTCGATCAGAAACACGTTGCCCTCGGCATTTCTCGATCGTAGCGGAAGAATCTCCTGGTAGGCCGGGGACGCGTACCAGGCGTGGGCCTGAGCCATGCTTGGAAAGGCGATCACGATCAGATCGCCGGGAAAAGATCCTTCAAGCTGGTGTTTCTGTCCGCCATGAATGACAAACTTCCCGTCGAACGGTGCCAGGGTGGCGTCGATGGTTTCGAGGTAGGTGATGATATCGGCGCCCATTTCGACTTTGTGCAGGTGGCCGATGGCATAGCTGGTCATGTCTCTCTCCTTTCCCGAGTTCAGGCGCAGCTGGCCGGATACTGCCGTGCGGCCCATTCGAGGCTCGCGAAAATGGCAACGGCGACCGCCTGCACGAGAAGAAAAGCCCAGCCCAGCCCGTTGGGTGCGATCAGCCCGGCGATTGGCAGGATCACACTGCCCAGAACCCAAAGCACGTTGCCTGCGACAACCATCTGCACAGCCCAGGCGGGGATGGTCGCGACCCGGGCGAATACCGCCATAAAAACCGCAATCGGCAGCAGAAGCAGCCCGGCAACGAACAGAAACGGTTCGGGGATGCCGGTCAGCCCTGCGATCGGTTCGGATGCGAAAACCAGCAATGCACCCATGATCGCGCAGGTCGCCGCATCGATGGCGAGGATGGCCTGCAAAGAAAATCGGTGTCCGAGATCAGTCATATTTCTCTCCGAGTGACGTCGGCCACCCATCATGGGAAACCGAACGGTGAAGTGAATCTCGCGCATCTCTGATCTCGCGTCGATTACCTCGGAGGTAATGGTCATGCTGTTGGTGGTCGGTTAGAAAGTTCGCATGAAATCGCCAGAAAACCATATCGGATATCAGCTGAAGCAGTGGCGGAAGAGGCGGCGGCTCAGCCAGCTCGCGCTCGCGCTCGATGCGAACATTTCCCAGCGGCATCTCAGCTTCCTCGAATCCGGGCGCTCGCGTCCTAGCCGCGAGATGGTCCTGCAACTGACCCGCCAGCTCGATGTACCGCTACGCGAACGCAACGTTATGCTCCATACAGCCGGCTACGCGCCGGTTTTTCCCCAGCGGCCCCTTGATGCGCCAGAGCTTTCTGCCGCACGCGAGGCGATTGACCGTATCTTGCACGGGCATCTCCCCCATCCCGCATTGGCGGTTGATCGTCACTGGACGATGCTGTCCGCGAATGCCGCCGTGTCGCACCTCTTGGCCGATGTCTCGCCTCACCTTCTGGAAGGCGACGTGAACGTTCTGCGATTGAGCCTCCACCCCGAAGGACTGGCTTCGCGCATCCTCAACCTGTTGGAATGGCGCGAGCACGTTCTAACCCGCCTCAGCCATGAAATCGAACACTCGGCCGATCCGGTACTCGCCGCGCTCAGGGACGAGCTGGAGGCGTTGCCGCATCCAGCGGCGGCGCGGACCGATCATCCCGTACGCGGGAATGTTCAAGCGGTCGCGGTGCCCTTCCGGCTGAAGACCGATCTCGGATCATTGTCATTCCTGACCACGACAACGGTCTTCGGAACGGCGGTCGATGTTACGTTGTCAGAAGTCACGATCGAGGCCTTCTTTCCGGCTGACAAGGACACCGCAAATGCGATGGCAGAGCTTGATAAGGGGGCATGAAACCAGACCACGGCATTGCCAGCTTGCTGACCTTGAGTGGAGCGCCTAGCCGACCTCCATGAAGATACCAGCCAATATGCCACGCCTGAAAGGCTACTGTTTCGCCCATGATATCGTCGCTTATGCGGTTTGGGTGTGCCATCCGTTTTGGCCTCAGCACGGCGGATGTCGAGGATCTGCTGGCCGAGCGCGTCGTTACGGTCAGCCGGGAAACCGTGCGCAAATGGATAAACCGGTTTGGCCGGCATTTCACCGATTGCATCAAGCGCGACCGTCCCTCCACTGCCGATAAATGGCACCTGGACGAAGTTGTCCTCCCGATCAACGGTATGAAGGTATGGCTTTGGCGAGCAGTGGATGCGAACGGCGACGTTCTGGACATCCCAGTGCAGCCACGGCGAAACGCCAAGGCAACAAAGCGTTTCCTCAGACGGCTGATAGCCCGCTTTGGCAAACCGCGTGTCGTCGTGACGGACAAGTTGCGAAGCTATATCAAACCGCTCCAAACGCTCACACCAGACGCCGATCATCGGGCGCGCAAGGGCTTGAACAGCGGCAATGGCGATTCCTGCTCAAGCGGCTCAGCGGTAGCCGAGGCTCATGGCGTAGTCGCGCAACAATTCTTCTTCGTAACGGACCTCCTGCAGCAGCATCTGCAGCGCATCGCGGGCGTTCAGGATGCCGAGCGGCGTACCGTCATTGTAGAGAACCGGAACGTTCTTCAACTCACGATCTTGCATCGCCTTCCAGACATCGTGCAGCCATGCCTGGGGCGTGGTGGAGACAACCTCACGTGTCATCGCCTCGGTTACGGGCGCGGTGCAGCCTGCCCCGACACAGCGACCGGTCATGCGCACCACATCCGTTTTCGTGACGATTCCCGCCAGCCCCCTGCCCACATCACAGACCAGCAGCATGTCTCTACCGTCATCCAGCAACCGGGCGGCCTGAAGCAGCGTCGCAGTCGGCTCGATACACAACAACCGCTTGCGTATATCGGGCAGGATCTTCTCGACCAGCATGACAGCGTCCTTTCCTATCCTGAGAGCGCGATACTCGACCTTGCCGCAACCAGCGAAATCATCTGACACCGAAAAGCGGAAGGCCATTCCAGATGGGAAACCTCATCGGATCGCAGTATCGGCGGCATGACATTCATCTGTCGTGGTGTTTCCCGGACCCGACAACCATTCGCCCCGGAGAGTCGAAACTGATGGCAACCGGATCGCTGGCGGGGAAAGTGTCTTGCAGTGCATTGTCGAGCAGCGCATCGAGCTGGGCCCGGTACGCGGTCTCGACCTCGGTCGTCCCACCACCCATGCGGGACACCGGCATCGCCCGTCTCGTAAAATCCACCGCGCTGCATGTCAGGAGGTTGCCGTTTTCATCCGCAGTCATGCGAACCCGGCGATCCGCCGAAAAGAAGGTCAGGCGGAGCTTCCCCGCATCCTTGCCCTCACCACGCTCAATCCGGCCGGTGATCGTGCCGTCGCGCATACCCTGTTTCAGGTCGTTGGTGTCCATCCGTAACGCTTTGGCAAGCACCTTGGCGTCGACCTGCATCATATCGTCGGCAATTTCGATCTTTGTCATCGGTTTTCTCCCGTTCCCGGCGCATCATACGACCCGAACCCGTGGCTCCTCCGGCCCGTCACCGGACCAGGCGCAGTCCGCCATGGTCGATCGGTCAAGCTCCGACATGAATGCTTCACGTGCCGCAGCCAGCCTGGGCTTCAGGCGACATCGTGGCTTCAGTGTGCACGAACCGCCGTCTTCCCTGAAACACTCGACGATAGCGAAGCGCTGTTCGAGGTGGCGCACGACCTCGCCGAGCGTGATCGTTTGCGGCGGTCGGGCCAGTTGCAGCCCGCCGCTCCGGCCGCGCCGGCTGCGGACGAAGCCGCCGCGTCCGAGATCCTGTACCACCTTTGCCAGATGATGTTGCGATATCTCGAACTCCTCGGCGATCTGCCCGGTTGAGACAGCTTCATCGGGCGCACCGGCCAGACGCATCAGGACACGCAGGCCGTAATCAGTGAAAGATGCAAGTCGCATTCATGTTCCTTAAATTGGTATTGACAATACCAGTTATATCGGAGGATAAATGGTATTTCAAATACCAAATAAATATGCGGACCAACCGGCCAGAAGTCGGTGGAGACATGTGTGAAGAACGCGCCTGCCAAATAGAGATCGTCCATTTGGGTAATAGCAAGGAGGCACGCAATGGCATTTCACCTGCCCCTGAAACGGATCGAACCCGTCACGCATGACACATATCATCTAATTTTCGACCATCCCGACGGCTTCGATTATACGCCGGGACAAGGGGTGGAACTGCATTTGCTCAAGGAAGGATGGGAGGACAAGGGCAGGCCTTTCACGCCAGTCACACTGCCCGACGAGCCGACCCTGGAATTCGTCATCAAATCCTACCCCGATCATCATGGTGTGACAGAGCAGATAGGCAGGATGAAGCCGGGCGACGAGGTGAAGATAACGGGACCGTTCGGGGCAATTTCGGACAAGGGGCCAGGAGTGTTCATCGCCGGCGGTGCCGGCATCACACCGATGATCGCGGTGTTGCGCAAGCAGCTGAACGATCACGGCACACTTGAAGGATCAACACTGGTTTTCGCCAACAAGACCGAAACCGACATCATCTGGCGCGAGAAATTCGAGGCCATGGAAGGGCTGAAAACGGCCTTCGTGGTGGACGAATCCGGTGCCAGCGTGCCGCAACGGAGGCTCGACCGAGAGTATCTCAGCCAGTTCGTGGAACCTGATAGCCGCTGCTATCTCTGCGGTCCTCCTCCAATGATGAAGGCGGTCCGGACAATTCTCCATGACCTCGGCGTAAAGGGCACGCAGATCATCGAAGAGGCGTTTTGAGTTCGCGGCAACCAAGCCGAAATCACAACTCAGGGTTAGATTCAAACCCTATCGCAGGAGGCCGCAATGAGTGAAGCGACGCTGAACGAGGATGACGGCCACAGGGGTTTCTTTACCCGCTGGTTCATGTCCACCAACCACAAGGACATTGGCATCCTTTACCTGTTTACTTCGGCCTCAGTGGGCATGATCGCAGTATTGTTCTCAGTCTACATGCGGCTGGAGCTTATGGGGCCGGGGGTGCAATACATGTGCCTCGAAGGGCTGCGGCTCTGGCCCTCAGTCGCCGAATGTACGCCCAACGGGCATATATGGAACATCCTCGTCACCTATCACGGCGTGCTGATGATGTTCTTCGTCGTCATACCGGCTCTGTTCGGCGGGTTCGGTAACTATTTCATGCCGCTAATGATCGGTGCGCCTGATATGGCGTTTCCGCGGCTCAACAATCTCAGCTATTGGCTGTTCGTTGCCGGAACAGCCCTCGCCTTCGCATCGCTCCTGGCGACGGGCGGCGACGGGCAGCTTGGCGCAGGCGTCGGATGGACTCTCTACGCGCCGCTTTCGGTGCGGGATGGCGGCATATCGATGGACCTGGCCATTTTCGCAATCCATGTTTCTGGTGCCAGTTCGATCCTGGGCGCGATCAACATGATCACCACCTTCCTCAACATGCGCGCGCCGGGCATGACGCTCTTCAAGGTACCCCTGTTCGCCTGGTCGATCTTCATCACCGCCTGGATGCTGCTCATGGCGGTTCCGGTGCTCGCCGGCGCGGTCACCATGCTGCTAACGGACCGCAACTTCGCAACCACCTTTTTTGATCCGTCCGGTGGTGGCGATCCGAATCTTTACCAACACCTTTTCTGGTTCTTCGGCCATCCCGAAGTCTATATCGTGATCCTGCCCGGCTTTGGCATCGTCAGCCATGTCGTCGCGACATTCTCGAGAAAACCCGTCTTCGGTTACCTGCCCATGGTCTGGGCCCTGATCGCCATCGGCTCACTGGGGTTTGTGGTCTGGGCGCACCACATGTTCACCGTTGGCATGTCGATCACGCAACAGAGCTACTTCCAGATCGCGTCAATGACGATCGCGGTCCCGACCGGCATCAAGGTGTTTTCCTGGCTGGCAACGATGTGGCAGGGCTCGATCCGGTTCAGGACGCCGATGCTGTTCGCCATCGGCTTCATCTTTCTGTTCACGATCGGCGGGGTTACCGGTGTCGTGGTGGCGCAGGCGGGCGTCGATCGCGTCTATCACGACACCTACTATGTGGTTGCGCATTTTCACTACGTGATGAGCGTCGGCGCCGTCTTTGCGCTCTTTGCCGGTATTTATTACTGGATCGCGAAGATGTCGGGCCGGCAATATCCCGAGTGGGCCGGCAAGCTGCATTTCTGGATGTTCTTCATCGGTGCAAACCTCACATTTTTCCCGCAGCACTTCCTGGGGCGGCAGGGCATGCCGCGCCGATATATCGACTATCCCGATGCATTCGGCTTCTGGAACACGGTGTCGAGCTGGGGGGCGCTGCTGGCTTTCGCCTCGTTCCTGCTGTTTATCGGGATCGTTTTCTACACGCTGCTGGCCGGCAAGCACGAGTCTCGCGCAAACTACTGGAACAACTACGCCGATACCTTGGAATGGACCCTGCCCTCACCGGTACCGGAACACACATTTGAGGAACTGCCCAAACCCCGGGATTGGGACAGCCGGATTGCTGGATGACGTCACGAGTTGGCGCTGTCAAACGAAACCAGGTTGAGGCAAACTTGCAGAACAGGAGCCGCCCAAAAGTGACAGCACACTCCAGAGAGCATGCTTGTTGATTTCCGCTGAGAACTGACCCGGTATTTTCACCGGGACTTGACCCACCCTTGTTTATGTCTCAGCGGTCATGTTGTGCCCAATGATGAGCAGTAGCGCAGGCCTCAATGCCGATCACGCACGACGGCAACTTAGCAGAGAATGGAAGCAATTTACGGCGCGCAAACCGGCGGGTCAGGACAACCTCACCCGTTTCATCGACACCATGCACCCGGAAAACGCTCTTCGCAATATCGAGGCCGATTGTGTGGACTTTCATGTGGACGCTCCTTCTTTTGATATGGCGACGTCAACAAACCACCATATGGCACATCGATGCCGAGTTATGGGGGCGTCCACCTCATCATAGGGAGCCAGCTTTGAGGGAGGCTGATGGTTTATGGGGAACTCGCGGGACAATCTGGAATCCTGGCTGGCGCCGTTTGTTTCGGCGCTTGGACACAAGACGCGGGGGCGGATGTGTCCGGCCTGTGTTGCCAGGCTGATCGGCCCGGGTGATCGCAAGAGCGTGCAGCCAATGGCGGGGCGGGACTGGAAAAAGCCCCGGACCGCCCCCGCTACCAACCATACTCAGGCAAGCCATCCTTGACATGTTCGCCCATCCGCCGCCTTTACGATGCCCTTACCGTGAAAGGCTTATCAGAGGGAAAAACAACGATCTGCCAAAGTAGTGCCAGGTGTTTGATCCCAGGGTTTGATGGCGTGATCTTTTCGTTGGAATGGAAGGAAGCACTATGGGACAGGTTCGTCATGGCTGCGCCACGACCATGCACGCGGTCAGAGCAGCCTGGGCGCCAGTCACTTTCGCCCCCACCCCGCCGGAATCCAATTGACACATGAGTCGCATATGCGGGCGTCACAACCCTGGGCGGCTCTCGCGCATCGCTAGAATCGTGTGCAACCGTGAGCGAACCGGCAGCACCCGGCGAAAACCTGCCGAAAAATGCCTGTCTGAGTGGCAAGGATACGCTGCAAACAGGGGTTTTCGCTTCATTTTCGGTAACTTGAACCCAATCTCCTCCAATGCCCATTCCGCGAGCAAACAGATTGTGTAAGTAGAATGCAGCCCCTTGCCCGCGAGAACTGGTCTCGCCACCTTAAGACCCAAGAACGGACACTGCCCCACATGAGTTTCAACTCAGCTCCACTTACACGCCGCGCTCTTCTTCTTTCTTCCTCCGCCCTGCTGATGCTGTCCGCCGGTCGCGCCATCGCACAGGAGACGACAAGTGAAACCGCCGAGGCCGAGGCCCCGTCCGAAGGGCAGCCGTTCAGCTTCGAGTGGCTGGTGGAGATGATGCGCGGTGCGCGCGCACAACCGTTCCAGCCCGAAGTGGTCGAAGGCAGTTTCCTCAACGATCTGACCTATGACGATTACCGCATGATCCGCTATGACCCTGAACGCGCGCGGTTCGGCGATATCGAGAACACCCGGTTCGAGTTGCACGCCTTCCACATGGGCTGGCTGTTCACCGAGCCGGTCCACATGTCCGAAGTGTCCGAGGGCATCGCCCACCCGATGGAATTCGACACGGATGATTTCATCTACGAGCGCGAGTCGCGCAAGAAGGTGCCGGAACACGCGCCCTTGCCCGGGGTCGCCGGCTTCCGCCTGCACCATCCGCTGAACCGCCCCGACGTGATGGACGAACTGGTGGCCTTCCAGGGCGCCTCCTATTTCCGCGCGCTTGGCCGCGGCTCCAGCTATGGCCTGTCGGCGCGCGGTCTGGCGGTGAACACCGGCATCGACGTGAAGGAGGAATTCCCCCACTTCACCCGTTTCTGGGTCGAGCGCCCAGCCTCCGGCAGCGACCATGTGACAGTCTGGGCCGCGATGGAGAGCGATTCCCTGACCGGGGCCTATGAATTCGTCATCATTCCGGGCGAGGACACCGTGTTCGAGGTGACCGCTCATATCTTCTTCCGCAAGGATGTGAAACAGGTCGGCGTCGCGCCGCTGACCTCCATGTTCCTTTACGGCGACCGCAACCGCGCGAAATTCGACGATTTCCGCCCGGCGGTGCATGACAGCGACGGGCTCGCCATCGAGCGCAGCAATGGCGACCGGGTCTGGCGGCCGCTGTCCAATCCGCCGCGCCTGACCTCCAGCTATCTCAGCGAGACCACGCCGAAGCGGTTTGGCCTCTGCCAGCGCAGCCGCGACTTCGAGGATTTCCAGGACGTGGAAGCACTGTACGAACGCCGCCCCTCCTGCATGGTCGAGCCAATCGACGACTGGGGCCGCGGCACCATCCGGCTGGTGGAGATCCCCTCCACGCTGGAGGTCAATGACAACATCGTCGCCTTTTGGGTGCCGTCCGAACCGGGCCGCGCCGGAGAGGAGATGACCCTGCGCTATCGCCTCCATTGGGGCGACCTGCCGCCGGAGGAAAATGGCGATCTTGCATATGTTTATGCCTCGCGCGCCGGGATCGGTGGCGTGTCCGGCATAGAGGCCGAGGAGGGTGCCCGGAAATTCGTGATCGATTTTTCTGGCGGCCAGTTGGAACATTTGCCCGCCAGCGCCGTTGAGGAGATGTCAATTGTCGCGTCGGCGATTGGTGCACGTATTACGTCGCAGGTCTTGCAACGCATTTCCGGGCACACCATGTGGCGTCTGGTTCTGGACGTCATCGGTGAAGAAGACGTGGTCGAACTTTCGGCGCATATCGAAGGTTATGGGCGGAAACTGACAGAGACATGGCTTTTTCAATGGATTACAGAAGCTTGATGGAAGGCGCAGAGCGCGTTCACCTGGGAAGTGGTGCCGATGGAAGCGCGGCAGGCCCCGTGCTGCCTGACGTGCTGGCAGATCCCTGCGCCCTTCCGGTCGCACCTCTGGCCATGCCGGAGCAGGTCATCGAAACCCGGTTCGGTCCCCTGCGGCGCCTCATGCATCGTCTGCGTCATGGCAATGCGGCTTCGGCGTCCATGGACGCGGGTGCCTGACCGGGTCGATGGTGCCGAAGCACATCCCTCCTGCATCCTTGTTGGCCCTGCGAATGGCTATGTTCATCGCCAGTCTGTTCGCAGGGTTCGGGGCGTTCCTGATGTTCCTGGAATTCGGCGCGTCCAACGGGCTGACATGGATCGACGTACTTCGGGCGGTGCTGATCCTGATCTCCACCGTCTGGCTAGCCTGGGGCGCGTCCCTGGCCTTTGTCGGCATGACCTCCCGTGCGCGGCCGCCCCGGCCCGACAGCGTGGCGCCGATCCGGGGACGCACCTGCATCCTGATGCCGGTCTATAACGAGAACCCGCTGGAAAGCTTTTCGCGCATCGCCGCGATGGAGGTCTCGCTGCGGGAAACCGGCGATCCGGCGGAGATCCATTTCGCGATCCTGTCGGACACCCGCGACCCGGCCATCGCCGCGCAGGAGCGCGTGGTGTTCAAGCGCATGGTACAGGATTGCGACGGGATCGGACGGTTCTTCTACCGCCGACGGGCGCTGAACACCGGCAAGAAGGCCGGCAATATCCAGGATTTCATCACCCGTTCCGGCGCAGCCTATGATTACGCGGTGATCCTCGACGCGGATTCGCTGATGGACGGCAACACACTGCTCACCATGATCCGCCGGATGGAGGATGAGCCGGAGCTGGGCCTGCTGCAGACCCTGCCCAAGATCATCCATGCCCGGTCCCGCTTTGGCCGGGCAATGCAGTTCTCGGCCGATTTCTTCTCACCCGTCTTCGCGCGCGGTCTTGCCATGGTGCAGGGCCGGACCGGCCCGTTCTGGGGCCATAACGCCATCGTCCGTGTCCGCGCCTTCGCGCAAAGCTGCGGCCTCCCCAAGCTGAAGGGCACCCCACCCTTCGGCGGCCACGTGATGAGCCACGATTATGTCGAGGCCGCGCTGCTGGCTCGCAATGACTGGATCGTGCGGCTGGATGACGATCTTGAAGGCTCGTTCGAAGACGGGCCGGAGAACCTTGTCGATCATGCCAAGCGCGACCGCCGCTGGTGCCAGGGCAACCTGCAACACCTGCGGGTGATCGGTGCGCCGGGGCTGAAGCCCTGGTCGCGGATCGTTTTTGCGCAAGGCATCATGGCCTTCATTGCGCCGCTCTTCTGGATGGGCTTCATCGCCGCCTCCATCGCCGCGCCACTGATGGTGAAACCGCCCGATTACTTCCCGGTGCCCGGCTGGCCCTTCCCCGCCTTCCCCCAATCGGCCGCCTCGATGGCGATTGGCCTCTTCATCGGCATTGTGGGACTGTTGTTCCTGCCGAAACTCCTGATCGCCCTGCGCGCCATCCTGACCGGCGAGGCGAAAGAGTTCGGCGGGCCGGTCAAGGTGGTTCTGTCGACCCTGACCGAGCTTCTGCAATCCTCGCTGATCGCGCCGGTGCTGATGCTCTTCACCGTGCGCTCCGTCCTGCAGGTATTGATGCGCCGCGACGGTGGCTGGCCCACCAATAACCGTGGCGACGGGGTGCTGAGCTGGCAGGAGGCGATTTCCGCGTCCTGGTGGATCTCGGCGATCGGGTTCGCCAGCATGATCGCGGCGGGCTGGCTGACACCGGAGCTGTTCCTGTGGCTGCTGCCGGTGGGCCTGCCGATGATCCTTGCCCCGGCGGTGCTGCGTTGGGGCTCCCTGCCCTCGCGAAGTGACCTGATGACCGTTCCGGCGGAGCTGTCTCCGCCGCGTGTCCTGGAGATCCATGCCGGTATCCTTGCCCGCTGGGGCGTGCAACCGGACACGAAAGAAGGGGATGATGCCGAGGCCCCGACCCTAGACCAGCCCCTTGGCGTGAAGACCTAAGATAACCATGGTCTCGAACAGCGTCCTCCCCGCCATGAACGAGCGGGGGCATGCCCCGTCCATCACCGACACCGGACCACGAGTTAAGAAACCGCGTGATCCGCGGCTCGATTTCTTCCGGGGGCTCTGCCTTGTGACGATCTACGGAAACCATCTGCCCGGCACGGTTTACGAGCATCTGACCTCCCGCAATTTCGGCCTGTCCGATGCAGCGGAGGGGTTCGTTTTCATGTCGGGCTGTGCCGTGGCGCTGGCCTTTTCCTCCGGCAGCATGCGGCAGATGAACGAGGGTCTTTCGGCCCGGTCTTCTGATCTTCGACCGATTGCCGTTTGCGTCTCTTCGCGACCGTCTTCGGGTTGATCCCCAACTCGCGGCTCAACTCCGCTGCCGAAGCCTGCGATCGCTGTATTGCTGCTCTGACGGCGTGCGTTGTCGTGGCGCTCCCCTGACGAACTTGTCCCATAATGGTTCCTTCCATTTCGACGAAAGGATCACACCATCAAACCATGGGATCAAACATGCTAAAGCCACGATCAAGCCAGTAACTACTACGTGGATATAATACTGGATCAAAAGACTCACCAAGAGCGTAATGCATTGATCCATATAGCTTTTAATCCTTGACAATACTCTCGCCGGAGGCATCCGACGGCGGTCACCCGTTACCCGGTCCGGCGGCCACGCCGCGTCCAGCCCCACAGGCAGATCAACTCCATCGCCACATGCGCGCCCGCCACCGCCGTTGCCCCGCTGGTATCATAGGGAGGCGACACCTCGACAACGTCCCCGCCCACCATGTTGATTCCGGCCAGATCGCGCAGGATGATCGCCGCCTGCCCGCTGCTCAGCCCACCCCAGACGGGCGTGCCGGTGCCGGGGGCGAATGCCGGGTCCAGACAATCTATATCAAAGGTCACGTATACCTGAGACTCGCCAAGTATCTCTTTGATTTTTCTGGCGGTTTTCGCGGGACCACACTCATGTACCTCACGTGCGTCGATGGTCGGCACCCCCAGATTGTCGGCATTCACCGTGCGAATGCCCACCTGAACCGAGCGTTTCGGGTCGATCAACCCTTCCTTGACCGCCTTGTAGAACATCGTCCCATGATCGACGCGATCCATGTCGTCATCCGCCCATGTATCGCTATGCGCATCGAACTGGAGCAAGGACAGCGGCCCGAATTTCTCGGCGTAAGCCCTTAGAATCGGGAAGGAAATATAGTGATCCCCGCCAAGGGTGATGCTGCCCGCTCCGGCCTTGAGGATGCCGCGGATATGCTCCGTCAGCGCAGCGGGAAAGGCCGGGACATTGGCATAATCGAACGCTAGGTCACCGTAATCGACGATATCGAACGCCTCCAGCGGGCTGAACCCGTCCCAGCCATAGGGCGGGTCGAACACCTGCAAGGCGCTGGCCTCGCGCACCGCGCGCGGCCCGAGGCGCGCGCCGGGCCGGTTGGTCACCGCCTGATCGAAGGGCACGCCCGTCACGGCCAGATCGACCCCCGTCAGGTCCTTGCTATAGCGCCGCCGCAGGAATGACAGCGCCCCGCCAAAGCTGTTTTCATAATTCAGACCACGCGAATTTTCCCGCGTAAAAGCCTGATCCACCTGACTTTTTGCATCTTCAAGCGCCATTCGGCCTGTCCTCCCGTGCTACGGCCCTCTCGGGTTCGCCGCCGTCTGAGCGATCATTGTCGGCAATGCGACAGGGATGCAAGCCCGGCACATGGGCTGGACTCCGTGCGGCCTGCGCGTCAGGCTGCCGCCGACCCGACAGAAGGACGCCCCAAACCATGCCAAAAGACCCGACAACTCATGGCTCCCACGGCAGCATGCCTCGGCTGCTCGAGATCATGCGCCGGTTGCGCGATCCCGACAGCGGCTGCCCGTGGGACATCGAGCAGGATTTCGGCACCATCGCCCCCTACACCATCGAAGAGGCTTACGAGGTCGCCGACGCCATCGAGCGCGCCGACTGGGACGAATTGCGCGGCGAATTGGGCGATCTTCTGTTGCAGGTGGTGTTTCATGCCCAGATTGCCGATGACCGTGGCTTGTTCGCCTTCGATGACGTGGCCAATGCCATCGCCGACAAGATGGTGGCCCGCCACCCGCATGTCTTCGGTGACGAAAGCCGCGATAAATCGGCCGAGCAGCAAACCCGCGATTGGGAGGCGATCAAGGCCGCCGAGCGTGCAGACAAGGCGCAAACCGGCGTTCTGGACGGGGTCGCCGTGGGGCTGCCCGCCCTGCTGCGCGCGCTGAAGCTGCAAAAGCGGGCAGCGCGCGTGGGGTTCGACTGGCCAGAAACCACGCAGGTGCTCGACAAGATCGCCGAGGAATCCGCCGAACTGGTCGAGGCCGCCGAGACCCTGCCGCAGGACAAGATCGAAGAAGAGATGGGCGACCTTCTCTTCGTCATGACCAACCTTGCGCGCCATCTCGAGGTCGATCCCGAGGCCGCGCTGCGCCGCGCCAACGCCAAGTTCACCCGCCGCTTTGCCCGGATTGAGGATTGGCTGGCCGAGGCGGGCAAAACGCCGGAGCAATCCGACCTTGCCGAAATGGACGCGCTCTGGAACCGCGCCAAGGCCGCCGAACGCACCCCGGACTGATCGCGCAACGCACGCCCCGTTAACCTCCCCTCGGTCGGCCCCTTAAACCGACGCGATACCGGCGTCATACCGACGCGATGCCGAACGGGGTTTGACCTGTTAACCTTGGCTTTTGCCCCGATTCGCATCCCAAGCGGCAAAACAGCGCCGATCCGGCGGTATGAGAGGTGGACATTTCCCGCGTCAGCCCCCACCGTCGTGCAACTCTGCTTCGACCCGATTTGATCCGATCACGAGGTTACCCGATACCGTGCCGAACCTGACCCTCGCCAAGCCTGACGATCTCGACCGTCTCGACGCGCTCGTCGCCTCTCACCACGCCGAGGCCGGCATTGCCCAGGATGCCTCAGCCCGCCGCGAGGCCCTGCTGGCATTGCTCGAAGGTGCGCCACACGGGGCCGGATACCTGATCGGCCCGGTCCGTGCGCCCATCGGCTATGTCCTGCTGTCCTTCGGCTGGTCCGTGCGCCAGGGCGGCATGACCGCCACCCTGGACGAATTGTTCATCCGCTCCGGTGTGCGCAATCGCGGAATCGGGGCCGAAGTTCTGACAAGCCTGCCCAAGGCACTCAAGGGCGCGGGCCTCAAGGTGATGCATGTCGAAACCCCGCGCGATCAGCCCCGCCCGCGTTCCCTCTACCAAAGAATGCGCTTCCATCCGCGCGACGAGGTGATGATCCTTAGCCGCGACGTCTAGCATTCATCTGCCATGCGCCTAGGTTAAGGGCATGACCCTGCATATTCCCTTTGAAAACAGCTATGCCCGCCTGCCCGACAGGTTCTACAGCCGCTTGGCGCCCGTCCCGGTCAAGGCGCCCACCTTGCTGGCCTTCAACGACGCGCTTGCCGCCGATCTGGGCATCGCCCCCGGCGCGGTCGAGGACATGGCGCAGGTTTTCGCAGGCAACATGTTGCCCGACGGGGCGGAGCCACTGGCGCAGGTCTATGCCGGGCATCAGTTCGGCGGCTTCTCTCCCCAACTTGGCGACGGGCGGGCGCATTTGCTGGGCGAGGTCATGAAGAATGACGGCCAACGCCTTGATATTCAACTGAAAGGCTCGGGGCTCACCCCCTATTCCCGGATGGGGGACGGGCGCGCATGGCTGGGGCCGGTACTGCGCGAATACGTGGTGTCCGAGGCGATGCATGCGCTTGGCATCCCCACCACCCGCGCCCTGGCCGCCGTGGCCACGGGCGAGAGTGTTTACCGCGAAACAGGCGCCCTGCCCGGCGCGGTGCTGACCCGCGTGGCCTCCAGTCACCTGCGGGTGGGCACATTCCAGTATTTCGCCGCGCGGCGCGACATCCCCGGCCTTCGGGCCCTGTTCGAGTATACCGTGAAACGCCACGCGCCGAATGCCGAAACCCCGGCAGATCTGCTGCAAACCGTGGCCGAACGACAAGCCGGACTGGTAGCGCAATGGATGTCCATAGGCTTTATCCATGGCGTGATGAATACCGACAACACCACGATTTCCGGCGAAACCATCGACTATGGCCCTTGCGCCTTCATGGACAGCTATCATCCCGATACGGTCTATAGTTCAATCGACGCCCACGGGCGCTATGCCTTTTCCAGCCAGCCCAATGTGATCGTCTGGAACATGGCGCAACTGGCGACGGCTCTGGTCGCCCTGATGCCCGATCAGGACGCGGCGGTCGAAGACTTCACCAATATCATCCACGCCATGCCCGACCGCATCCACAGTCATTGGCTGCGCGCCTATGGGCGCAAGATCGGGATAGCCGATGCAACCCCCGAGGACGAATCCCTGATCGTCGATCTGTTGCGTCTCATGGCCGAGAACCGCGCCGATTTCACCAATACCTTCAACGCCCTGAGCAACGGAGCGCCGCGCGATCAGTTCCTTGATCCGACAGCCTTTGACACATGGGAGCCCCGCTGGCGCAGCCGGATCGAGGCAGAGGATAATCCGCAGGACACAATGCGCACCGCGAACCCCATCTATATCCCGCGCAATCACCGGATCGAACAGATGATCCAGTCTGCCGTGGCAGGCGATTTCCGGCCTTTTGATCGGTTGATGCGGGTCCTGTCACGCCCCTGTGACGCTCAGCCGGATGCGCAGGACCTGATGCGCCCGCCCGAGCCATCCGAGGTGGTGCAGCAGACATTCTGCGGCACCTGAGCGCCCCTACTTTTTCCAACGTTTGAAAAACCGGGGATTGCGCTCGACGAATTCGTCGATCAACTGCTGCACCCCGCCCCGCGCCTGCCCCTTGAGATAGGCAAACCCAGACGCCGCCCCGATCATAGCGCCGATCATGTCGACGATCAGATCGCCCATCGTATCCATCAGGCCGGATTTTTGCATGTTCATGCCGAATGTCTGATCCATGCCGAATTCGAATATCTCCCACAGAACGCCGATGGTCATGGCAAAACAAAAGGCGAAAAAGGCCACCGCAATCGGTGGCGCGGCAAAACGGTCGCCCTGGAACATGATGAACATCAGAACAAATCCGATCAGGCCGAACCCCACAGCCGAACTGGCATGCATCGCCATGTCCCACCACCAAAGACGTTCATAGAAATCAAAGACTTCTCCCAGAAACAGTGTCCCGGCCACGAATATCACAAGCGCGGCGATGAAACTGGGCGGCACACGGATGTCGGCCCATCTCGCGACGAACAGCGGCGCCACCGACAGGGCCAGCGTGGCCAGGGCGACAAAGGCCAGTTCGAGCTGCCATTCGACCAAAGCCCACAGCGCCACGACCAACAATGCGCCCCAGATAATACGTGCCAGCCATGTCTGTTCGGAAAACACGAGGTGACAATCCCGCTATAAATGCCTTTATATGAGCCCATGAAGGCATCTGCGCTCAGAATTGCAACCTACAACCTTCAGAAATGCGTCGGGCTGGACCTGCGCCGCAGGCCGGACCGCAGCCTGCGCGTTATCAATGCCCTGGCGGCCGATATTGTTGTATTGCAGGAGGTCGATAAACGCCTGCCACCCCGGCCTGCTGCCCTCCCGCACGACATGATAGAAGAAGATGGCTGGAGCATTCTGCCCTTTGGTGCGCCGGGCGGATCGCTCGGCTGGCATGGTAACGCGATGCTGGTGCGCGGAGAGGCGCAGGTGCTTGAAACCGCTCACATGGAGCTGCCGGGGCTGGAGCCGCGCGGCGCAATCCGCGCTGATCTGAACACCTCCATCGGCCCATTGCGTGTCATCGGCGTGCATCTGGGGCTTGTTCGCCGATACCGGTTGCTGCAACTGGGTACGATCTGTCGCGCGTTACGGCAACTACCCGAAATGCCTACGGTTTTTGCCGGAGATTTCAACGAATGGGGCAAGGGCATGGCATTGGACGCCGCCATCAAGCGGGTCAGCTTCCTGCCCATGCACGCCTCGTTTCCCGCGCCGCGCCCTGTTGCTTCGCTGGATCGTATCGCGCTCAGCCCCGAACTGACGGCCACGGCAATGGGCGTGCATAGCCACCAGCCGGCGCATATCGCCTCGGACCACCTGCCCGTCTGGGCCGATCTTACGCGGTCCAGCGAAAAAGACCCGCGCCCCTGAAGGCGCGGGCCATGTATCTGACCAATCAGGCGGCTTTCTTGCGCGGCCCACTACGGTGGCGCCTGCGTGGCCCGCCTTGCGATTTGCCTGGCTGAGCGCCACCGCCTTTGCCCCGGCGCGGGCCGCCACGGCCCTTGGGTTTGGCATTGGGGTCTGGCAAATCGGCCCACGGACGCCCCGACGCCACGGGAATGGAAATCCCCATAACCTTCTGGATGTCTTTCAATTCGCCCATCTCGTCGGGCGCACAAAAGGCCACGGCGGCCCCGTCACGGCCCGCGCGCGCAGTCCGCCCGATCCGGTGGACATAGTTTTCGGCCACGTTCGGAAGGTCGAAATTGTAGACGTGTTTCACATCGGGGATATCCAGCCCCCGCGCGGCCACATCGGTGGCCACCAACACCCGGACCTCACCCGCGCGAAAGGCCTTGAGCGCGCGATCACGCTGGCCCTGGCTTTTGTTGCCATGAATGGCCGCCACGGCAAATCCCGCCGCCTCCAGCCGCTTGGCCAGCTTGTCCGAACCATGTTTGGTGCGCCCGAACACCAGCGCCAGTTCGTCGCGATGCCCGTCCAGAAGTTCGATCAGCAGGTTGGGCTTTTCCGACTTGGCGATGAAATGCACCGCCTGTGTGATCTTGTCGGCGGCCTTGCCCGGCGGGCTGACCTGCACGCGTTTGGGATGGGTCAGATAGCTGGCGGCGATTTCTTCCATCTGCTTGGGCATGGTGGCCGAAAACAGCATCGTCTGACGTTCGTCCGGCAACAGCCCCGCGATCTTGCGCAGCGCATGAATAAAGCCCAGGTCAAGCATCTGGTCGGCCTCGTCCAGCACCAGAAACTGCGTGGCGTCGAGGTTCAGCGCACGACGGTCCAGCAAATCCAGCAAACGCCCCGGCGTGGCCACCAGCACATCGGTACCGCGCTCAAGCCGTTTGATCTGGGCATTGATCGACGCGCCGCCGACAACCAGCCCCACTTTGATCGGCGTATCCTTGACCAGCGGCACCAGCGTGTCGCGAATCTGCCCCGCCAGTTCGCGCGTGGGGGCAAGGATCAGGCTGCGCACGGATTTCGGCGCGGGTTTGCCACGCACCTCCATCAGTTGCGCCAGCAAAGGCAGGCCAAAGGCCGCCGTCTTGCCCGTCCCCGTCTGCGCCAATCCCATGACGTCATCACCGTCCAACGCAAAGGGAATCGCGCGCTCCTGAATGGGGGTCGGTTCGGTAATGCCCATCTGCGCCAGCTTTTTCACCAGCGGGCCGGGCAGGCCCATTTCCTGAAACAGGTTCATATATATCCTTTCGGGCATGGCGTTGTGCACATGCCACAACCGCCCTTTCGAGGCGGACAAATCGTGGTGTCACCAAGGCCCATGCCCGGCCTCGTGCCGGACATCGCCCTGATGGTTCGGACCCACGCGTGATTTTGGGAACACTCCGCGATGTTTCATGGTGGGCATGCCCTGAGGCGGCCCGACTGCTCACGCGGCAGGAAACATCGGTTGACATGCACATGCGCCCGCTACAGCCCAAAGTCAAGCGCGGCGCGGAAAACGGCTGGATTCATTTTCGCGATGCAGCTATCCAACACCCCGATGACGACAAGGGGGCAGTCATGTCCGAAACCATTACCGAGCGTTGCGAGGCCAAGGGCCTGCGCATGACCGGCCAGCGCCGCATCATCGCCTCGGTTCTGGAAACCTCCGAGGACCACCCCGATGTCGAAGAGCTTTATGCCCGCGCCTCGGCCCGCGATCCGCGCATCTCGATCGCCACGGTCTATCGCACCGTCAAGCTGTTCGAAGAGGCCGGAATCCTTGAAAAGCTGGAATTCGGCGACGGACGGGCCCGCTATGAGGACGCTGAACGCGACCACCACGATCACCTGATCGATATGCACTCGGGCGAGGTGATCGAATTCGTCGACCCCGAGATCGAGGCGCTTCAGGAAAAGATCGCGGAAAAACTTGGCTATCGCCTCAAGGGGCATCGGCTGGAACTCTACGGCGTCCCGATCAAGAAATAACCTGACGTCCCTGATCACCTGCCTTCCCCGGCTTGCCAAGACGCAGCGGCAGGCATAGGCAGGCAATAACGCGAACGATCCCCCGAGGACAGACAATGGAAAACCTGCGCGGCAGTGCGCTGATGGTGCTGGCCATGGCTGGCTTTGCACTGGAAGACATGTTCGTCAAACGCCTGTCACAAGATCTGCCTGTGGGGCAGATCCTCGTTCTGTTGGGATTGGGCGGCGCGCTGATCTTTGGCGCCGCTGCCCTGGCGCGCGGTCATCGCCTGTTTTCCCGCGATCTGTTCTGCGCCCCGGTTATGCTGCGCAATCTGGGCGAGTTGATCGGCACCATTGGCTTTGTCACGGCCATCGCCCTGACACCTCTTTCCTCGGCCTCGGCCATCCTTCAGGCCACACCGCTTGCTGTCACGCTTGGGGCAGCGCTGTTTCTGGGCGAGGATGTCGGCTGGCGCAGGTGGAGCGCGATTCTGGTGGGCTTTGCCGGGGTTCTGATGGTGCTCCGCCCCGGTCTGGCCGGGTTCCAGCCCGCTTCGCTGTTCGCTGTGCAGGCGGTGATCGGGCTGGCCATGCGCGATCTGGCCACGCGTGCCGTGCCACGCCACGTCACCTCGATGCAGATTTCCAGCTATGGGTTCGCCACGGTTGTTCCCGCCGGCCTGCTGATGATGTGGCTGACGGGCGATGCCGCAACCCCAAGCGCCACCAACTGGCGCGACATGGCGTTTGCGCTGGTTCTGGGTGTTGCGGCCTATTATGCAATCGTCGCGGCGATGCGTATCGGCGAAGTGTCCTTTGTGACTCCGTTTCGCTATTCGCGGCTTGTGTTTGCCCTGATCATTGCCGTTACCCTGTTCGACGAACAGCCCGACGCTCTGACGCTGATCGGTGCAACGGTGATCATCGCCTCCGGCCTTTACACGCTCTTTCGCGAACGCCGGCTGCGCCGCCGCGCCCGACGTGCCTGACCCCGATCTGCGCCACGCAAGCACAGTTGTATTCCGCGCCAGAATTGGTATGGCAAGCGCAACCGTTTTCATCCTGAGGGACAGCTTATGAGCATCATCATCGACATTCACGCACGCGAAATCCTGGACAGCCGCGGCAACCCCACGGTCGAGGTCGACGTGATCCTCGAAGACGGCACCATGGGCCGGGCCGCCGTGCCCTCGGGCGCATCCACCGGCGCGCATGAGGCTGTCGAGAAACGTGACGGCGACAAGGGCCGCTACATGGGCAAGGGCGTCCTCGAGGCCGTGGCAGCCGTGAATGGCGAGATCGCCGAGGAACTGGTCGGCATGGACGCCACCGGGCAGGTCGAAATCGACATGGCGATGATCGAACTGGACGGCACCCCCAACAAGGGTCGCCTTGGCGCCAACGCCATCCTTGGCGTATCGCTGGCCGTGGCCAGGGCGGCTGCGGATTTCACCACACAGCCCCTGTTCCGCTATGTCGGCGGCACCTCGGCCCGCGTTCTGCCGGTGCCGATGATGAACATCATCAATGGCGGCGAACACGCCGACAACCCGATCGACATTCAGGAATTCATGATCATGCCCGTCAGCGCCGGCAATATCCGCGACGCGGTGCGCATGGGCTCGGAAGTGTTCCACACTCTGAAAAAGGAACTGACCGCCAAGGGGCTGTCCACCGGCCTTGGCGACGAAGGCGGTTTCGCTCCTGATCTCGCCTCGACGCGCGACGCGCTGGACCTCATCCTGGCCTCCATCGAAAAGGCCGGGTACAAGCCGGGCGAAGACATTTACCTGGCCCTCGACTGCGCGGCGACGGAATACTACAAAAATGGAAAGTATGAGCTTTCCGGCGAAGGAAAGAGCCTGACAAGCGCCGAGAATGTCGAATACCTGAAATCTCTCTGCGACGATTACCCGATCATCTCGATCGAGGACGGCATGTCGGAAGACGACTGGGACGGCTGGGTGGCCCTCACCGAAGCGCTTGGCGACAAGGTGCAACTGGTGGGCGATGACCTGTTCGTGACGAACCCCGCCCGTCTGGCCGATGGGATCGCGCGCGGCGCGGCGAACTCGATGCTGGTCAAGGTCAACCAGATCGGCAGCCTGACCGAAACGCTCAAGGCCGTGGACATGGCACATCGCGCGCGCATGACCAACGTGATGTCGCACCGCTCGGGCGAGACCGAGGACGCCACCATCGCCGATCTGGCCGTGGCCACCAACTGCGGGCAGATCAAGACCGGCAGCCTGGCCCGTTCGGACCGTCTGGCGAAATACAATCAGCTGATCCGCATCGAGGAAACCCTTGGCGACACCGCCGAATACGCGGGCCGTTCGATCCTCAAGTAATCGACCTTCCGCCCGCATCTTGATCCCGATCAACGCAGGATGCGGGCAGATTTACTAACTTGACTACATTCAGTGCCAATTCCGGCCAAATTGATACGAGGCAAGCATGTCAAAATTTATGAAACTCCTCGCGATTCTGCTCGCACCCGCCTTGATCGCGTCCTGCGCCAACGACGACACCTATCCCATCAGCGGCGAGGAATGCGCGCCCGGCGATCCTGTACAGGATATGGATGCCGCAGAACTGGATTGTGTGCCCCCAGCAGGGTAAGGCGCGACAGCCGACTCAGCAATCACTCCATGTGCTGGCGCACAAAGGCGACAAGGGCGCGGGTCGAACCATCCTTTCCCGCGCCATCGGAGTCACCGCTCAGGACCGGCTCCAGTTGGGTGGCCAGAACCTTGCCCAGTTCGACACCCCATTGATCGAACGAGTTGATCCCCAGGATCGCCCCTTCGACAAAAACCCGGTGCTCGTAAAGCGCGATGATCTGGCCCAGACGGCGAGGCGTCAGCCGGTCATAGATCAGCGTGGTCGAAGGCCGGTTCCCCGGAAACACCCGATGCGCGGCCTGCCGCTCCAACTCGTCGCCCTCGAATCCGGCCTTTGCCATCAAGTCACGCGCCTGATCCATCGAACGCCCGCACATCAGCGCCTCGGATTGCGCCAGGCAATTGGCCACCAACAGGCGGTGATGATGCGCCAGATGCGGCTCATGCCCCTTGGCGGCCACCATGAATTCGCAAGGCACCACCTGCGTGCCCTGATGGATCAACTGATAGAATGCATGTTGCCCGTTGGTTCCCGGCTCCCCCCAGACCACCGGACCGGACACACCATCCAGCGGCAGGCCATCCATCGTCACCCGCTTGCCGTTCGATTCCATCTCCAGCTGTTGAAAATAGGCAGGCAAACGCGCCAGACGCTGATCATAGGGCAAGACCGCCCGCGTGGGATAGCCGCACACCTGATGATGCCACAGCCCCGCCAAGGCCAGCAGAACCGGCAGGTTCCGGGCCAACGGAGCCTCGCGAAAATGCGCATCCATCGCCGCCGCACCGCCCAGGAAGGCACGGAAATCCTCCGCTCCGATGGCGATCATCAGTGGCAGGCCGATCGGCCCCCACATGGAATAGCGCCCGCCGACCCAATCCCCGAACCCAAACACGCGCTCGGGCGGGATGCCGAAGGCCGCCGTCTTGTCTTCGGCAGTCGAAACGGCCACGAACTGCGCCGCCGGATCGGAAACCGCTTCGGCCATCCAGGCACGGGCGGTTTCGGCATTGGTCATGGTCTCCACGGTCGTGAAAGACTTCGACGCCACGACGATCAGCGTCGTGGCCGGGTCCAGCCCCGCCAGCGTGTCGGCAATATCGGCCCCGTCCACATTCGATACGAAATGACAGCGCGGGCCGTCATGATAAGGCCTCAGGGCCAGCGTACCCATCTCGGGCCCCAGATGAGATCCGCCGATCCCGATATTCACCACATCGGTGATCGCCCCGCCCTGCCCTTTGACACGCCCACCGCGCACATCCTCTGCAAAGGCTTCCATCCGCCCCAGCGTATCGCGGACCTCGGGCATCACGTCATGCCCTTCGATCAGAACCGGGGCACCGTCGAGGTTGCGCAACGCGATATGCAACACCGCGCGCCCCTCGGTTTCGTTGATCTCCTGCCCTGCGAACATCGCATCGCGACGTGCCGCCACGCCTCGCGTTTCCGCCAGGTCGATCAGCGCGGCACGCACCTCATCGGTGATCAGCGTTTTCGAATAATCCAGCAAAATCCCGTCAAACCGGGCGGAAAATCCCTCCGCCCGCGTATCGTCCTGCGCGAACAGATCGACAATATCCTGCCCGGCCAATTCGGCGGCTATATCCTTGAGCCTCTCAAACATCCCTGCCTCTTAAGCCGTCCAATGCACCACCATGTCGTTCAGTACGGCCCGCACCGGAGCCTCGGCCCGCGTCATGCTTTGCGCCCGCTCCAACGCCGCACGCTTGGCACGACCGGTGATCAACAGGTGCTTGGCCATTGCATCGTTCAGAACATGCGCCGACAGGGTGATCCGCGGTTCGGGCTGGTCGGGCGTGCGCATACTGACCAGCACAGGCGCGCGATCCGATAACGCCAGGTCCAGATTATCTCCCTTGGGAAAAAGCGAAGCCGTATGCATATCCGACCCCATTCCCAGCAACAGCACGGAAATGGGCAGACGCGGCGCGATGGTGGCCTCCAGCTCGGCCAGCACCGCATCCGGGTCCGCCGCCTTGACACAAAGCGGCAGGTAACACGCCGCGGCGGCACGTCCCACCAACAGGCGCTCGCGAATCATCCGCGTGTTCGAGCGCACATGAACCTCGGGCACCCATCGCTCATCGCTCAACATCACATCAACCCGGCTCCAGTCGAGGTTGGCGTCGCACAACGCATCGAAAACCGGACCCGGACTGGTACCCCCCGGCACCACGAACAACACGCGGTCCTGTTGATTGAGCGCCGATTTCAACTCTCCGGCCAGAACGTTGGCCAGGTCGATGGCCAGCATTTCCTCGTCGGCATATTCAAGCAGTTTCATGCCCTGATCTCCCTCCAGCGACGACCATCGCGGTGCATCAGCATCAGCGCATCATCCGGTCCTGCACTTCCCGACGCATAAGGGATCGGTGCCTCGCCGCGTTCTTCCCAGCCCTCAATGATCGGATCGGTCCAGCTCCAGGCCTCTTCCACCTCGTCGCCGCGCATGAACAGCGTCTGATTCCCCCGGATCACATCCATGATCAGGCGTTCATACGCATCGGGAAAATCCGCGCTGTCCGGGCCAAGCGCCTCGGCAAAGGTCATATCCAGCGGCACGTCGATCAACCGCATGCCGCCCGGCCCCGGCTCCTTGATGGTCACGCCCAGTTCGATCCCCTCATTGGGTTGCAGTCGAATGGTCAGGATATTGCGGTGCCGCCCGGCCTGCACCCCGAAAATCGAATGCGGCGCATCCTTGAACACCACCGCGATCTCGCTGGCGCGGGCCTTCAGGCGTTTGCCGGTCCGCAGGTAGAACGGCGTTCCAGCCCACCGCCAATTGCTGATATGCGCCCGGATCGCCACGAAACTTTCGGTCGTGCTGTCCGGCGCCTCGACCTCGTCGCGATAACCGGGGGCGCCATCATCGGCCTGATACTGGCCGCGCACCACGCAATCCGGTTCCACCGGATCGAGCGCTCGGATCACCTTGAGTTTTTCATCGCGCACCGCGTCGGGATCGAACTTGGCCGGTGGCTCCATCGCGATGAGGCACAGCAATTGCATCAGGTGGTTCTGCATCATATCCCGCATCGCACCCGCTCGGTCGTAGTATTCGCCGCGTCCGCCGACACCGACGCTTTCGGCCACGGTGATCTGAATGTGATCCACGTACTGACTGTTCCAAAGCGGCTCGAACAGCATATTGCCGAACCGTACCGCCATCAGGTTCTGAACGGTTTCCTTCCCCAGGTAATGGTCGATCCGGTAAATCTGTCGCTCTTCGAAATGCTGCGCCAGAACCCGGTTCAGATCGCGCGCACTGGCCAAATCGCGGCCAAAGGGCTTTTCCACCACGATCCGGCTATCCGCATCGGACATACCATAGGTATGCAATCTCTGCGCCAGATCGCCGAACAGGCCGGGCCCGACCGAGAAATAATAGGCCCGTACCCGGTCTTTCTGCACCAATGCGGCCAGTTTGTCCCACCCCGCATCGCCCCTTGCGTCCAGAATGACATAGCTCACCCGTTCCAGAAAGGCACTCAGGTGATCGCGGTTCTGCGTGGCGTCGGGGTCGAACTCGGCAATCGCATCCGAGACAAAGGCACGATAGCCCGCCTCGTCCAGGTCGCTGCGGGCCGCGCCGATCACCCGTGAACTGCCCCCCATCTGGCCCGCGCAATAACGGCGAAACAATGCCGGCAGAATCTTGCGCCGCGCCAGATCACCGGTGCCGCCGAACACGATCAGATCGAAAGGTTCGACCGGGATGACTCGCGAAACCATCAAAACCCTCCTGCCGCCTGTCTCAGGCGAAATGTTAGCGTTAACAAACCCTCAGACCAAGCCGTCTAAACGCAGTTTGAAACAGAGTCTACCATGCCCCCCCGCGTTCACAATGGTGTCAGTCACGATATAGCGTCTTTCTTTCGCAACACCCGGCCGTTACCCAATTCGGACAAAGATAACGGAAGAGACGATGAAAGACGCCAGCCCGCTCGACGCCAACAGCGGCAAGTTTCAAAATCCCTCGACAACCGCCGACGGCCAGACGCGCGCCACCGTAGCCCTGTCCCGGCCCGAAACCCTGTGGTTCAACACCGGTACGCTGTGCAACATCACCTGCGCGAATTGCTATATCGAAAGTTCGCCCACAAATGACCGGCTGGTCTATATCACGGCTGACGAAGTGCGCGATTATCTCGACCAGATCGCGACGCGCGGCTGGCCCATCCAGGAGATCGGCTTTACCGGCGGCGAACCTTTCATGAATCCGCAGATGGTCGACATGGCGCGCGCCGCACTGGAGCGCGGCTATCGCGTACTGATCCTGACCAACGCCATGCGTCCGATGATGCGCAACACCGTCCGGCAGGGTCTGCTGGACCTGGCCCGACACTGGCGCGATCAATTGACCCTGCGCATCTCGGTCGATCACTGGTCGCAAGAGCTGCACGACAAGGAACGCGGCGAAGGCGCATTTGCAAAAACGCTCGAGGGCATGACGTGGCTGCGCGACAATAACCTGCGCATGACCGTCGCCGGGCGCACCGTCTGGGGCGAAACCGAGGCCGCCGCGCGCGACGGCTACGCCCGCTTTTACACCACCCACGCATTCGACATAGATGCATACGATCCCGGCCACACCGTTCTCTTCCCCGAGATGGACGAAGCCGTCGAAGTTCCGGAGATCACTACCGCATGCTGGGGTATCCTTGGAAAATCGCCCGACGATGTGATGTGCGCCTCCTCCCGCATGGTGGTCAAACGCCGTGGTGCCGCCCGTCCCACGGTTCTGGCCTGCACGCTCCTGCCCTATGCGCCTGAATTCGAACTTGGCGAAACACTGGAGCAGGCCGAGCGCGACGTGGCCCTCAACCACCCCCATTGCGCCAAGTTCTGTGTTCTTGGCGGGGCGAGTTGTTCGGCCTGATCCACTGCTTGCCCCGGCACGGCCACTGCCCCATATATCGTGAATGATCCGCTTCACGCCTATCCTGCTGGCCATTCTCTATGCCGTCGTCATGTACCGGTTTTCGGTCTGGCGCACCCGGCGCGAACTTGACGCCCGCTCGACCGAACTGGCCGATCCCCGGCTCAAGGGCATGACCGAACGGCTGGCCCGTGCGCTGGACCTGCCGCGTATCCGTGTGAATATCTACGAAATCGACCCGGTGAACGGCCTTGCCGCACCCGACGGACGGATTTTCATCACCCGTGGATTCTATCGCAAGTTCCAGCAAGGCGAGGTGACAGCCGAGGAACTGGCCAGCGTCATCGCCCACGAACTGGGCCATGTCGCCCTTGGCCATTCGCGCCGCCGGATGATCGATTTTTCCGGTCAGAACGCCCTTCGCACCGCGCTCGCCATGATCCTGTCGCGCTTTCTGCCGGGGATCGGCGTCTGGATCGCCAATGGTCTGACCTCGCTTCTGGCCGCCCGTCTGTCGCGTGGCGACGAATACGAGGCAGATGAATATGCCGCCGCTCTGCTGACAAAGGCCGGCATTGGCACCGGGGCGCAGAAATCGCTTTTCCGCAAGCTCGAAGCCCTTACACAAGCACGCGCAGGTGCCGCACCCGCATGGCTGATGAGCCACCCCAAAACCGAAGAACGCATCGCCGCCATCGAAAAACTCGAAACCAAATGGCGCGTGGAAGGCTGAAAGACGGCCTTCCGTCGTTCCGCAGATACGCCGGGCAAGTCATCGCTCGCGGCGACGAGGGCAGCACCCCCAAACACCATAAGACGTTATTTGTACCGCCCTTAACTGCCGCTCACCGCCTTCGCCAATCTCGGCAAGCGCGCCTTTTTCAGTAGCGCGCGCATTTCCCATGTCTTGCTAGACAACCGGTTCGCCTCGGCCAGAACATCGTCGGCCACGGCCTGCACCAGATCGGGTTGCGCCTGCCAGATACCGTGCAGAAATGTATCGGGATCGGCCCGGCTGATACCTTCTTCGGCCAGAACGTTGCGCGGAAAATCCCTGGCGTTCAGCGTCACGATCATATCCGCCGACCCGGCCACCGCCGCCGCCAGCACATGAATATCCGCCGGATCGGGCAACCACAGCCGCGCCTCCAGAGAGGGCGGATACTCCACCTCGGCTTCGGGCCACCGCATCGCCAGCAGCGCAGCTTCCGACTGCGCCTGAGCCATGCCATCGGGCCCCAGTTTCTCCACAGCCCGCAGCCATTCCCCAACGATCCGCGCCGACCAGAGCGGCGTATAGACGCCGCGCGCAGCCACCCCCAGCAGAACCTGCCGCATCACGGTGGGATAAATCACGCAGGTATCCAGAAGAACCTTCATCACAGGCGGAAAAACAGTGCCTTGAGGTATCCGCTCTCGGCCAGTTGCGGATGAAGCGGATGATCCGGCCCGGCAAATCCGGTATGGATCATCTGCGCGTCCCGCCCCGCTCGGCCGATACCGCGCACCGATGCGCCCCGGAACCTGGCCAGATCGGCCGCATGCGAACAGGAACACAGGCCCAGATATCCGCCTTCGGCCACCAATGGCGCGGCCATGCGCGCCACGCGTTCATAGGCACGCAACCCCGCCTCCAACGCCTTTTTCGATGGGGCAAAGGCTGGCGGGTCGCAAATGACCACATCGAACTGCGCGCCCTCCTCGGCCAATTGCCCCAGAACCTCGAACGCATCTCCCTTGCGCGTGGCAAATCGCGCCTCCACACCGGCTTGTCGCGCGCCCTGTATCGCCAGATCCAGCGCCGCCGCGGACCCATCCACGGCAAGCGCGCTGTCCGCGCCGCCCGCAAGCGCCGCCAGCGAAAAGCCCCCGACATGGGAAAAGACATCCAGCACCCGCGCCCCCTTGCTCAACCGCGCGGCAAAGGCATGGTTGGGCCGCTGATCGAAGAACAGCCCGGTTTTCTGCCCGCCCATCAGATCGGCCATGTAGATCGCACCGTTCATCGGCACCGCCAGCGGCGCGCCGGGGGCCTGCCCGACCAGAACGGTATTATCCGCATCCAGCCCCTCCAGCCCCCGCGCCCGGCCAGCGGCGTTTTTCAAAACGGTATTCACCCCTGTCACTTGGACCAACGCCTCGGCCATCGGGTCAAGCAGCAGTTCGGCCCACGCCGCATTCGGTTGGATCACGGCCGTATCTCCGAAACGGTCGATCACGACGCCGGGCAGCCCGTCCGCTTCGGCATGGACAAGACGATAGAACGGCGCCTCATACAGCCGTTCGCGCAAGGCCAGGGCATGTGCCAGACGATCACGCAACCAATCGCCATCAATGACCTTGCCGCAATCGCGCTCCAGCACCCGGCACATGATCCGAGAATTGGGATTGACCGCAACCAGAGCCAGCGGATTGCGCTCGGCGTCCTCCAGCAGCGCGATACTGCCGGGGACAATCTTCTTCGTGCGGCGGTCGGTGACCAGTTCATTGTCGTAAACCCATGGCGCTCCGTGCCGGATGGCGCGGGCCTGTGCCTTGGGTTTCAAGCGTATAACGGGATAAGGGGACGGTGTCATGCCGTCCCCTTAAGCGGTTTCGTGCCTGTCGAAAAGATCAGAGTTGGTTGATCGCGCCCATCATTCCCAGAAACGCGGCCTTATACCCGTTGGGATCGGTCAGCTCGGTCTTGATGACCTGCGCCAGATGATTGGTAATACGATACTTCTGCGTGATCCCCTGACGTTCGGCCTTGATCGCCTCGGCCCCGCCAAGCGCACGGAAGTCGGCCTTGACGAAATGCGGTTTTCCGTAGACCTGCCCGGTTTCCGAGTTGCGCATCTGCATCTTGAACTGCAACGCATGCACGCCGCCGATGGTATAGCGCGCCTTTTCGGTCAGGGCATGGAAACGGGTCACTTCGACCTCGAGGATCACCGGCACCAGACCGGGCTCCATCTCGCTTACACCGCGCTCAAGCCCGGCCTGAAAGATGGCCTTGACCTGTGCATGACGATCGCCCGGCGGATCTTCGCGCCACACGATATCGCCGCCCGGATAGTACCGGTTGGCTTCGGAAACCCGCAGGCTGTCGGGCACCGAGACCCGTACGGCCGTCACGTCGAACGACAGCGGTGCCGCCTGAATTTGGGGGGCCTCCAGCGGTGCGTTTCGGGTTGCGGTCTCGACCGAGGCGCAGCCCGATACGGCCAGCCCCATCAGTATGACGGCGATCAAACGAAATAGACTCATGACATCCTCCTGGGCAATTTTCGCCCTTGATTGGTTGATGTCACTCTGACGGGGGATTGAGGCGCAAATTCGTCAAATCCAGTACTTTACAATGGATTAACCATGTCTGAATCCGCACCCCATACCCGTCCCCGGAAAAGTCACTCGCGCTGACGCGATTTCCAACCGCCGCGGCGACGCGGACGCCCGACCGTCAGCAACCCATCCTGCAACACGCCCGTCATCGGATGCTCTTCGTTGCCGGCGCGATACCGCTCCAGCAACGTCGTGATCGCCCCGGTCTGATCCTGATCGCCGGGCAGCGACAACGCCCAGTCCAGAAAGATCGAACGACATTCCGGTGCGGTGATCCCATCAATGCGATAGGCCTCGCGGATCAATCCCTTGTGGTCCAGCGGATCGCGTTCCATGTCAGTCCTCCTGCGGCAGGCGCGTCAGCGCCGCATCAATCACCTTCGCCGCATTGCGCGTCGCCTGCTCCAGATCGTCCAACAAGGCCGTCAGCGTTTCATGCCCGGTTTCGCGCAGTACGAATTCCGCCCCGCCCTCGCCCAGACTGGCCGGATCGAGCGGCCTGTCGCTCAGCAACTTCGCGGCCTGCAACACCTGCCAGCAAAGCGTATAGGCCCGCAACAACGCCTCTCTGTCCGCGTCACTCAGCCAGCCGATTGCGACACCGGCCTGCAAACCGGCCCCGATGTCGCGCCCGGTCTCCCCTGCCATCAGGCTCCCGGCCTGCGCCAGCAGCTCGACCTCCTGCATGCGCCCCGGTCCCAGCTTGGTGTCCCACGGGCCTGCGGGCGTCTTGGCGTCGGCGATGCGCTTGCGCATCGACGCCACCTCCTCCAGCACCTTGTCCGGCGTACCCTTTTCGGTCAGCAGCGCGGCACGAAACGCCTCGACATCTCTGGCCAGATCTTCGGGGCCCGCAATCACCCGCGCCCGCGTCATCGCCAGATGCTCCCAGACCCAGGCTTCGTTTTGCTGATACTCCTGAAACGATTGCCACCCCGTCGCCACGGGCCCCTGATTGCCCGACGGGCGCAGGCGCATATCCACCTCGTACAGCCGCCCTTCCGACATGGGGGCCGTCAGCGCCGTGATCATCGCCTGTGTCAGCCGCGCATAATAGGGCCGTGTCGCCAGCGGGCGTCGCCCGTCCGAGCCTTCAGCCCCGTCGGCGTCGTAGATCACGATCAGGTCCAGATCGGACCCGGCATTCAACCGCTCCGCCCCGAGCGAACCCATGCCCACCACCACCGCGCCGCGCCCCGGTGGAGGCCCGTGCTTTTCCGCGAACTGCGCCACCACATGCGGCCAGATCGCCCCGATCACTGAGCCCGCCAGATCGGCATATTGCACACCCGTGGTATCCGCCCCGGTCAGTCCGCGCAGATGATGCACACCGATCCGGAAATGCCATTCCTTCATCCAGCGGCGCGCGGTGTCCAGCTTGCGCTCGTAATCGCCTTCCTGCTCCAGTCGCCGCGACAGATCTTCCTGCAACGCATCGCGCCCCGGCCACAGGGCAAAGAAATCCCCCGCGATCACCGCATCGAACACGCTGGCATTGCGCGACAGATGCGCCGCGAGCTTCGGTGACGTGCCCGCGATGTCCACCAACAGATCGACAAGCTGCGGATTGGCCTCGAACAGCGAAAACACCTGCACACCGGCGGGCAGCCCCGCCAGAAACCCGTCAAAGGCCAACAGGGCCTCGGACGGGTGGGCCGTTCTGGCCAGCCGCGACAGGATATCGGGTTTCAGCCGGTTGAAGATATCCACCGCCCGCCCCGAGCGCAGCGCCGGATAACTCGGCCAGCGACTGATGATTTCTTCGTCAAACAGCTCTTCGGCCTCCTCCGACACGGGCTCTGGCCCTTCGGGGGCGAAAAAGCCCTCGATCAGATCGTGCACCTCGGTCAGACGGTCCTTCAGTTCCGCCTTCAACGCGTCCGTCTCACGCCCCATGAAAGCTGCCAGCCGCTCGAATTCGGCGTCAGAGGTCGGCAAATCGTGGGTCTGGGCGTCGCGCAACATCTGCAAGCGGTGCTCGACTTCGCGATGAAACCGGTAGTGGCGGGTCAGAACCTGCGCGGCGTCCTCGGGAATCCAGCCCTTTTCGGCCAGCCGCGCCAACCCCTCAACCGTTCCGCGCACCCGCAGGTCAGGGTCACGCCCGCCCGCAATGATCTGCCGGGTCTGAGTGAAGAACTCGATCTCGCGAATACCGCCCCGGCCCAGCTTCATGTTGTGGCCGGGCAGCGACAATTGCCCGCCAAGGCCCTTATGCTCGCGAATGCGCAGGCGCATGTTATGGGCGTCTTCGATCGCCGCGAAATCCAGATGCTTGCGCCAGACGAAGGGGCGCAACGTATCCAGAAATTTCTGCCCGGCGGCCAGGTCGCCCGCGCAAGGCCGCGCCTTGATATAGGCGGCGCGTTCCCAGGTGCGGCCAAGGCTTTCGTAATAGGTTTCCGCCGCCGCCATCGCCATGCAAACTGGCGTCACGCTCGGATCGGGGCGCAGGCGCAGGTCTGTGCGAAACACATACCCCTCCGAGGTGCGGTCGTTCAGCATCGCCGCCATCTTGCGCGTCGCCCGCACGAACGAGGCTCGCGCCTCATGATAATCGCCCTCGTCGAACCGGGTTTCGTCGAACAGGCAGATCAGGTCGATATCCGAACTGTAGTTCAACTCCCCCGCGCCCATCTTGCCCATGGCAAGCGCCACCATGCCGCCTGCCGTGGCCAGATCGTCCCCGGTCTTTCCGGGCAGTTTGCCACGGCGGATTTCGGCGCCGACGCAGGCTTTCATCGCCAGATCACATGACAGATCGGCGTATTCGGTCAGGCGGCCCGTCACCTCTTCCAGCGGCCAGACTCCGGCCAGATCGGCCAGCCCGGTCAACAGCGCCACGCGCCGCTTGCCCTGCCGCAAGGCCGAGGGCAAGGAATCGGCAGCGACCTCGGGCAGGTCCGCCACCAGCGTATCCAATGCCACCTCCGGGTCACTCAGTGCCTCGGGCAGCCAGTCGCGTTCCTTCTCCATCAGGGTTTTCAGATAGGGGCTGCACCCGGCGGCCCCGTCGATCAGGTCGGCCAGGTCGCCCCCCAGATCGGGAAACAGGGCGCGGGCCTCCTGCCCCTGTTCAGGCTCAAAGGGGCGCGGCAGGCGGGTGATGCGTGACGAAAAATCCATGACCATACTGATACCCGTGCATCGGGTCTGGTCAATGGCCCGCAGGATTGGAATAGTGCGGCAAAAGCGAACGGGAAACAGGTCATGAGTAAAAGCCTCAAGCGCGTTCTGCGCGCCCTTCAGGATGCGGGTTGCGACAGCCAGCCAGTCGAAGTCGGACACGCCACCACCGCCCGCATGGCCGCCGATCTTGTCGGGTGCAGCGTCGATCAGATCGCGAAATCCATCATCTTTCGCGGCGACATGTCCGGCGAGGCGGTCCTGTTCATCACAGCCGGGGGCAATCAGGTTAACGCCGACCGCGCCGCCACCCTGGCGGGGGAACCTCTGGGCAAGGCCGACGCGGCGCTGATCCGGGCACAGACCGGCTTTGCCATCGGAGGGGTTTCTCCCGTCGGCCACCTGACTCCGCCGCGCGCCTTTCTCGATCCACGGCTGATGGAATTCGAAACCGTCTGGGCCGCCGCCGGCACCCCGCGGCATGTCTTTTCCATCGCCCCCGTGGACCTGCAAAGGATTTCCGGCGCACAAACCGGCGCGTTTACCGACTGACCCAGCCGCACGTCCTGTTAACCACGGAAATACCGGTTCCCGCACCGACGCGATACCGACATTTTACCGACGCGATACCGAACCCGGTTTTTACATATTAACCAATATCTTACCCGATGATTCCCGCTCCTCGCCCGGAGCAAATGTAAAAAACATTCACATCACCTCTTGTGCGAACGGAAGCAAACCCCAATCTACGGAATGTGAAAGATATTCACATCAACCGCACCGCGACACGAAAGGACACCCTGATGAGCACCGCCACCTCCCCCTCGCCCGCTTCCTCCGTCGGGTCGGGGTCCGGCCCGATGGGCTGGCTTGCACGCGCCGAAGCCTGGCTTGACGACAAGGGCAAAGCCGCCTGGATCGCCGCCATGGTTCTGGCCTTCATTTTCGTCTGGCCGGTTGGCCTGGCCCTTCTCGCCTACATGATTTGGAGTGGAAAAATGGGTTGTAAAAGCAACAGCTTGAAACGTGGCCGCTGCGCCTATACGGCCAGCCGCAGCACCGGAAACTCGGCCTTCGACTCCTATCGCGCCGACACGCTGCGCCGACTGGAACAGGAACAGGCCGATTTCGAAGCATTCCTGCAACGCCTGCGCGACGCCCGCGACAAGGCCGAGTTCGATCAGTTCATGTCGGACCGCGCCCGCGCCGCCAGCGATGACGACAACAACGCACCTAAAGAGGCCTGAGTCAAAACGGTCCGGGGTTTCCCGGACCGTTTACCTCCCCTATATCAGGACCACCATGACCGAGTATTCCTGGCATCTTCCCGATCCCGTCACCCAACCCGAATTCTATTCGGATGTCCCCGCCAAACGCCTGCTGGCCTGGGTGGTCGATACCGTTCTGATCGTTCTGATCTGCCTGTTGATCGTTCCCTTTACGGCCTTTACAGGGCTGTTTTTCTTTCCTTTTCTCCTGCTGGTCGTTGGCTTTGCCTATCGCGTCGTCACCATCGCGCGGGGCTCGGCCACATGGGGCATGCGCCTGGTTTCGCTCGAATTTCGCAAGCTCGACGGCCAGCGCTTCGATCTGTCGATGGCGTTGCTGCATACGCTTGGCCTGACCATCTCGTTCGGGTTTCCGATACTTCAGGTGATTTCCATCGTCCTGATGCTGACCACGGAACGCGGTCAGGGCCTGAGCGATCATGTGCTTGGCACCGTGGCCCTGAACCGGCGCGCGACAGCCTGAAACACGATTACATCCCTGTTTATTGGCACTTGGCCTGCGCGCCCAAGGTTGTTACCGTAAATCACAGAACCGAAAAAGCCTTGCCCGATGCGCCATACCCTGCCAATCGCACCCCAGTTCTATGTGACGGCCCCACAGCCCTGCCCGTATCTGCCGGGCCGGATGGAGCGCAAGCTGTTCACGGCCCTTCAGGGCGAAGGAGCGCAGCGCCTCAACGACAGCCTGTCGAAACAGGGTTTTCGCCGCTCGCAAAACGTTCTCTATCGCCCGGCTTGTGCAGAGTGTTCGGCCTGCCTGTCGGCCCGGATCAATGTCCATGATTTCCACCCCTCGCGCAGTCAGCGCAAAACGCTGAACCGCAACAGCACGCTTGAACGCCGCTCGACCTCGCCCTGGGCCACCGAAGAACAATACGCTCTTTTCCGCCGCTATCTGGAACACCGCCATGCAGATGGCGGCATGGCCGACATGGACACGTTCGAATTCGCCGCGATGGTCGAGGAAACGCCGATCCGCACCCGTGTCGTGGAATATGTGGACACCGAAACCGGAGAACTGGCCGCAGTCTGCCTGACCGACGTTCTGGATGACGGTGTCAGCATGGTCTATTCGTTCTATGATCCTGATCGCACCAGTGCCTCTCTCGGCACTTACATCATCCTTGATCATATTGAAATTGCGCGGGAAAACGGGCTGCCCCATGTGTATCTGGGATACTGGGTGCCCGGCAGTCCCAAGATGGGCTACAAGGCCGCATTTTCGGGGCTCGAGGTATATGTGAACGGCGCGTGGGAAAAGATGCGCGATCCCGATGGGTATGATGCACAACTGCACCCGCTGTCCAACGATCCGATCTCCGAGCAGGTGGCCAATATCTCCCTGCCCGACGGGCGCCCGCTTCCCGCCCACCGCAGCCGGCAGGGCGGGCGGTAGCCCCGCACATCTCTCCAGCTGAAAGAGCACTCCGCCCAACCAGAAGAACAAGCGCACAAGGCTGCGACGGGAACCGATATATTTGCGATTCAAGCGGCAGAAATGAGAATCCGGGTCCTTGCGCATCTTGAGCGATCGGTCGCTTCGGGCAATACGACCACAACCGGGCGATCAAGCTGACTGCATATAGATCTGCACCTCTCAGACGAAAACCCCTGACACGGTGAAGAGTTTCCTGATGGTATATCCTCCATCGTCATCCTTCCAATGCCATCAGGAAACTCTTCACCCGTCATTGCTGATCCGGCATTATCGCTCAAAGCGTCGCGTTCACTCCGCCGCCATCCAACAGGATGTTCTGCCCCACGATGAACCCGGCGAATTGACTGCAAAGGAAGGCGCAGGTCGCGCCGAATTCCTCCTTGGTGCCGTAACGGCCCGCAGGGATCGTTGCACAGCGCCTCGTCTTGGCCTCATCCACGGAAATTCCCTCTTTCTCGGCGACCCCCTGATCCAGCGAGTCCGCGCGGTCGGTGGCATGAATCCCCGGCAAAAGATTGTTGATGGTTACGCCTTTCCCCGCCACCTGCCGCGACGTGCCTGCAACATAACCGGTCAGCCCCGCCCGGGCCGAGTTCGACAGGCCCAATACCGGGATCGGCGCCTTGACTGACTGCGAGGTGATATTGACCACCCGGCCCCAGCCCCGTTCCATCATCCCCGGTACCAACGCCTTGATCAGGGCTATCGGCGCCAGCATGTTGGCATCGAGCGCCTTTATGAAATCGTCGCGGTTCCAATCCGTCCACATGCCCGGCGGCGGCCCGCCCGCATTGTTGACCAGGATATCCACCTCACCGGCGGCTTTCAGCAATTCCGCCTGTCCGTCTTCGGTGGTCACATCGCATGCCACCGTCGTCACTTTGACGCCGAACTCGTCCCGGATTGCCTGCGCCGCCGACTCCAGCGCCTCGGCCCCGCGGGCATTCATCACCAGATCGACACCGGCCCCGGCCAATGCCCGCGCACACCCCAGCCCAAGCCCCTTGGACGATGCACAAACCAGCGCGCTTTTACCTTTTATTCCCAGATCCATGTGATAGCTCCCTTATATGGTTGCGCCACGATATCACCCGCCTTCAGGGGGATACCAGCAAAAGACCGATTGATTGACCCGCACCCGCCAGAAATATAGGTTACGGCATCGCATACGCCACCGTAGACGACGTGCACTCAGTGATACACCAATGACCCAGACAGTCCCCAAACCAACCCAGTCGATTCCCGTCTTTCGGGCCGCCGATTTTACCGTGGTGAGCGGTGCCAATCTGGGCGATCCGGTTTCCTTCGCCGCCGAGCTGGATCTCGACGACACCTATGAACTTCGCAAAGCCGCACATCAGCACCGCCTGTCGGTGTTGGCCGACGAAGCAGGCGGATTCTGCGTGGCGCCGGATACCTCGCTTGGGCGGCCTGGCGCGACATTGCATCTGGATGCCTGTCTGACCGTCATGTCGGGCACCGGCCAAACCTCCGAGGTGCTGACCCTCGTCGAGGTCGACGATCATGGGAATGTGTCCGAGGTCTATATCCTGCCCATGGCTGAACTGGTGCCTCGCATGGGCTATGCCCTTGTCGGGATCGACCGCGACAACGCCCATCAGAAATTCGCCGAGGTGGCCTGTGTCTCGTTCTCGCGCGGAACGCATATCACGATGGCCTCGGGTGCGCAGCGCCGGATCGAGGATCTGAACATTGGCGACATGGTGCTGACCCGCGACGATGGCCCTCAACAGGTCCGCTGGATCGGCCAGTCCACCGTTCGCGCCGTGGGCGAATTTGCCCCCATCCGGATCAAAGCGGGCGCGCTGCACAACGAAAACGACCTGCTGGTCAGCCCGGATCACCGGCTGTTCATCTACCAGCGTTCAGATGCGCTTGGCGCGGGTCGGCACGAACTTTTGGTGCGGGCGCGCTATCTGGTGAATGGCGACACGGTGGTGCAGCAGGATGGCGGCTTCATCGACTATTTCCAACTTTTGTTCGATCACCATCAGATCATCTATGCCGAAGGCATTGCTGCCGAGACCCTGCTGGTCGACACCCGCACCCGCGCGGCCCTGCCGCAAGACCTGAGCGATGCCCTATCCGACCTTCTGTCGGTCCACGGAGAGCGCGCTCACAAGGATCTTGAAGTCAGCAAGGCGCTGTTGAATCACCCCGACGCCGCCAGCATCCTCAAACGCGCCTCGACGCGGTAACCGGACCGTGCAAACCGTCAGCCCGTATTGCGCACCCGTCTTGCGCCGTCTATATGCGCCCTCATGCTGGACCTGACCCAAAACCGCCCCGATCTGCCGCCTGAAATCGCACGGCGCCGCACCTTCGCGATCATCTCGCATCCGGATGCGGGCAAGACCACCTTGACCGAAAAGTTCCTGCTTTACGGTGGCGCCATTCAGATGGCCGGTCAGGTGCGCGCCAAGGGCGAAGCACGACGCACGCGCTCGGACTTCATGCAGATGGAAAAGGACCGCGGGATTTCTGTCTCGGCCTCGGCCATGTCCTTCGATTTCGGCAAATTCCGGTTCAACCTCGTGGACACGCCTGGCCACTCGGATTTCTCCGAAGACACCTATCGCACGCTGACCGCCGTCGATGCCGCAATCATGGTGATAGATGGGGCCAAGGGCGTGGAAAGCCAGACGCAGAAACTGTTCGAGGTCTGCCGCCTGCGCGACCTGCCGATCCTGACCTTCTGCAACAAGATGGACCGCGAAAGCCGCGATACCTTTGATATCATAGACGAAATTCAGGAAAATCTGGCAATCGACGTTACACCCGCCAGCTGGCCCATCGGCGTGGGCCGTGATTTCATCGGCTGCTACGACATGCTGAACGACCGGCTGGAACTGATGGACCGCGCCGACCGCAACAAGGTTGCCGAGTCAATCCAGATCGACGGTCTGGACGACCCGAAACTGGCCGAGCACGTTCCTGAACACCTTGTCGAACAGTTGCGCGAAGAGGTCGAAATGGCCCGCGAATTGCTGCCCAAGCTCGACCCTCAAGCGGTGCTCGAAGGCCACATGACCCCGATCTGGTTCGGGTCCGCAATCAACTCGTTCGGCGTCAAGGAACTGATGGACGGGATCGGCACCTATGGCCCCGAACCGCAGCCGCAATCCGCCGAACCGCGCCAGATCGCACCCGAAGAAACCAAGGTTTCCGGCTTTGTGTTCAAGGTGCAGGCCAATATGGACCCCAAGCACCGCGACCGCGTGGCGTTCGTGCGCATGGCCTCGGGGCATTTCAAGCGCGGTATGAAACTGACCCATGTGCGCACCAAGAAACCGATGGCAGTCTCGAACCCGGTTCTGTTTCTGGCGTCGGATCGCGAACTGGCAGAAGAGGCGTGGGCCGGCGATATCATCGGCATCCCCAACCATGGACAATTGCGCATCGGCGACACCCTGACCGAGGGCGAGGCCCTGCGCGTCAGCGGCATCCCCTCCTTCGCCCCGGAACTGCTGCAAAACTGCCGGGCGGGCGACCCGATGAAGGCCAAGCACCTGGAAAAGGCCCTGATGCAATTCGCCGAAGAAGGCGCCGCCAAGGTGTTCAAACCCGCCTTCGGCTCGGGCTTTATCGTCGGCGTCGTGGGCGCACTGCAGTTCGAGGTTCTGGGCAGCCGGATCGAACTGGAATACGGCCTGCCCGTCCGGTTCGAGCCCTCGCAATTTACTTCAGCTCGATGGGTCAACGGGCCGAGAGATGCGGTCGAGGCGTTCACCGCGGCCAATAAACAGCATATCGCCCATGACCATGACGGTGATGTGGTGTACCTGACACGGCTGCAATGGGATATCGACCGTGTCGAACGGGATTACCCGGACATCACCCTGACTGCCACCAAGGAAATGATGGCCTGACCGCCTCTACCAGCGACCGGTGATAGCGGTCCTCATCAAGCCCAGGCGGCAGCGAAACGGGGACAGTTCCAACGTGCCGTCCGCCACCCGTGCCGGATCACGCACAGCCATGCGCAGGATCGGCCCGACCTGCCACATCGGCAGGAATGCCGGGCGCGCGGCAGCAGGGATGTTCTTGCGACCCGCACGGGCCTGCGCAAGGCTGTTCAACCCTTCCTGCGCCAGATCGCGCACCGCATCCGCCGTCCCCTCAATCAGCGGCACCCGCCCTGCCTGCTCCAACACGGGCACCGCACGCAGCCAGTTGGCCACCCCAAGCGCATACCCCGCGTCTCGCACCACCGCATCCGGCACAGGCCCCAGGGCCCGCGCAGCCGCGAGCAACAGATTGCCCGAGGTTTTGGCAAGGTAATCCCGGAAATGCGCCATATCCCCAAAGGGATCGCGGTAGATGTCCCACCGCCGCACCTCGGTCAGCGCATCCAGCAATTCCGCTCCTTGCCCGTCCAGAACCCGCGCCAAAGGCGTGACCACCTCATGACGGCGCACCGGCCCGCCACTGCGGATTTCCTCCAACGCATCGCGCCACCATTGCAGGCGCATTTCGGCGATCATCGTTTCCTGCGTGACCCACGGCGCGCGCGACACCTCGATGTTGAAAGCATAGATCGGAAACAGAACCGCTCGGGCACACGGCGGCGCGGCCATGATCGCGGCGAACCTGTCGGGATCGCCACGTTCCACCAGTTGCGCACAGGCGATCAGATCAGCGTCGAACTCCACGCGCGCCACCTAGGCCACGGCCCCTTTCCGCCCGCAATCCCGCAGAAGTTTCCAGACGATCGCATCCAGCAGCGCCTCGAAACTGGCATCGACTATGTTGGCGCTAACCCCCACCGTGGACCAGCGCCGCCCCTGCCCGTCTTCGCTGTCGATGATGACACGGGTCACGGCCTCGGTTCCGCCCTGGGTGATGCGCACCTTGAAATCCACCAGCCGCATGTCGTCAATCGCCTGCTGATACGGCCCCAGATCCTTGGCCAATGCCTTGGCCAGCGCATTCACCGGGCCACGATCGTTGCCGTCCTCATCCATCGACTCGCTGACCGACAGCTTCTTTTCGCCATCGACCTTGACCACGACCACGGCCTCGGACAGCGAAACCATCCTGTCGTACTTGTTCTTGCGCCGCTCGACCGTCACCTTATAGCGCTTGACCTCGAAGAAATCCGGCAACTGCCCCAGTTCACGCCGGGCCAGCAATTCGAAACTGGCCTGCGCGCTGTCATAGGTATACCCGCGATCCTCACGTTGCTTGATCTCGTCCAGAATACGGGCCAGCGCCGGATTGCCCGATGGCACATCGATCCCCGCTTCGGCCAGTCGCCGCCGCAGGTTCGATTGCCCCGCCTGGTTGGACATCGGGATGATGCGCATATTCCCCACAAGCCCCGGATCTATATGCTCATAGGTCGACGGGTCCTTGAGGATCGCACTGGCATGCAGCCCGGCTTTGTGGGCGAAGGCCGACGCGCCCACGTATGAGGCCTGCTTGGTCGGCACGCGGTTCAGGATTTCGTCCAGCAACCGGCTGGCCTGCGTCAGACCCTGCAAGGCGTCCTGTGTGACCCCGGTCTCGAACCGGCTGGCATAGGGCTCCTTCAGTAACAAGGTCGGGATCAGTGCCGTCAGGTTGGCATTGCCACAACGCTCGCCCAAGCCGTTCAGAGTGCCCTGAATCTGGCGCGCCCCGGCCCGCACCGCCGCCAACGATCCGGCCACCGCGGTTTCCGTATCATTGTGACAGTGAATACCCAGCCTCTCGCCCGGAATACCCGCAGCGATCACCTCGGCGGTGATACGCCCGATCTCGTCGGGCAAGGTGCCGCCATTGGTATCGCACAACACGATCCAGCGCGCCCCGGCCTCATGCGCCGCCAGCAAGGCCTCCAGCGCATACTCGCGATTGGCCTTCCAGCCGTCAAAGAAATGCTCGGCGTCAAACAGCGCCTCGCGCCCCTGCCCGACCAGATGCGCGACGGATCGCGCGATGTTCTCGATGTTTTGGGCCAGAGTAATCCCAAGCGCGGTTTCGACATGGAAATCATGGGTCTTGCCCACAAGACATACCGCGCCCGTTCCGGCATTCATCACCGCCGCCAGCACATCGTCGTTTTCGGCCGAGCGGCCTGCGCGCTTGGTCATGCCAAAGGCGGTCATTGTCGCACGGGTCTGCGGAGCATCGGCGAAAAACGCGCTGTCGGTGGGGTTCGCACCGGGCCAGCCGCCCTCGATATAATCCACACCAAGGGCATCGAGCGTCCTGGCGATCTGCTGTTTTTCATGGGCTGAGAACGACACGCCCTGCGTCTGCTGCCCGTCGCGCAAGGTTGTGTCGTAGAGATAAAGACGCTCCTTACCCATCTTGCCCCCCTGCTTTCTTCTGTTCGCGAATATCCCGGCGAGTGTGAGGGGTTGGTCCCTCCTTCCAACGGCGCAACCTGGCTGAACGGGTTCTCAACATCACTCCAGCCCTTCCAGTTTGGCCGGATCAAACCCCGCACCGGGGATCAGTTCCACCCCGTCCTTGCTCATGCGCACCTCGACGCCAGCGTCGATCAGCAAAGTTTTGAGGCGGTCCACCTCCGTGAAATCCTTGGTTTGCATGGCGGTTTCACGCGCCTCGGAAAGCAGTGTTTCCAGCCCCGAGAGATCAACCTCGGGTGCGGCGGCCCAAGCACCCTGAGCCTCGCTTAGAAGCCCCATGATTTCCGCAGACGCCTTGAGTGTTGCGGCATCCCCGGAAGCCGCCAACTTGTGCAGTTCCGTCACTGCCCCGGCGGTATTCAGATCATCACTCAAAGCCTGCAATACGGGCGCCGCGACCTTTCCGGCCTCCACCCCATCGGTCATGGTTCGCCACTTGCGCAAAGTCGCCTCAGCCTCCCGCGCCTTCTCCGCCGTCCAGTCCATCGGCTTGCGGTAATGCGTGGACAGGAACACAAAGCGGATCACCTCCCCCGGATAGCCCTGTTCCAGAAGGTCATGCACGGTAAAGAAATTGCCAAGGCTCTTGGACATCTTCCTGCCCTCGACCTGAAGCATCTCGTTATGCATCCAGATCTGCGCGAAACCGCCTTCGGGATGGGCGCAGCAGCTTTGGGCGATCTCGTTTTCGTGGTGCGGGAACATCAGATCGTTGCCGCCGCCGTGGATATCGAAACTTTCGCCCAGCAATTCATAGGACATGGCCGAGCATTCGATATGCCAGCCGGGCCGCCCCCGACCCCATGGGCTGTCCCAGCCCGGCAGGTCGTCGCTCGATGGTTTCCACAGCACGAAATCCATCGGGTTGCGTTTATAGGGCGCCACCTCGACCCGCGCGCCGGCAATCATGTCATCGACCGACCGGCCCGATAAACGCCCGTAATCCTTGTAACTTTCGACCGCAAACAGAACATGCCCCTCGGCCTCGTAGGCATGGCCTTTGGCAATCAGGCCTTCGATCATCGCGATCATCTGGCCGATATATTGCGTGGCACGGGGCATGGCGTCGGGTTCCAACGCGCCAAGCGCGCCCATGTCATCCAGAAACCACTGCGTCGTCATGCCCGTGATGCGAGCGATCTCGGCATTCACGTCACCGCCCTTGCCGACGTTTTCAATGGCGCGCGCGTTGATCTTGTCATCCACATCGGTGAAGTTGCGCACATAGGTCACGTGATCGGGGCCGTAGACATGGCGCAGCAGGCGATAGAGCACGTCGAACACGATCACGGGCCGCGCATTGCCCAGATGGGCCCGGTCATACACCGTGGGGCCACAGACATACATCCGCACGTTTTGAGGGTCCAAAGGTTCCAGCACCTGCTTGGCGCGGGCCTTGGTGTTATAGAGTTTGATCGTCGTCATGATTGTCCTCGCAGGCGCGGTTGTCCCGCGGCGGGCTTATCAAGTCACGTCTGGATATGGAATAGATGACGGCCCGCCCGAGATATCTCAGGTGGTAATGCAGCAGATGATGATGCAGCGGATCGTCATGGCCTGACGCTACGCGCGGGGCGGGCGAATGGCAAGGGGCAAACGCAAGGGCCTCCCTGCGCCGCCTCATGATCCGTTTGCGACATCGGTCGCGATCAGGACAGACAGCACAGACAGAATCGGCTTTTCTGAACCGGTCAGGGAGGAGGACCCGACCATGAAACCGTGCTGCAAGATCGCACTGGTCACGCGCACAATCGGTGCGGCGCGAGGACGTGCAGCCCGAGGCAGGCCAGACCGGATGCAATATTGCTGAAAGCCTGACTTTTCCTGCCTTTTCAATAGGTTTCAAATATGAACGACATGACCTCGCGCCGCACCGGCGGGCGCGCGGCCCGGCGTGCCAGCCGGGCTGCCCCGTTGAACGACGATCTGCGCCCTGTGCGCCCCGGCCTGACGGGCGGCACCTATACCCCGCTGACCGAAGACGGCATGACCCGCATCGACCGCGCCGCACTCGATGCGTTAGAGCAAATCGGCCTGTCCGGTGCACCGGACAGCGGTATCTCCCAAATGACCCGCGCCGGGGCCACGCTTGGCGATGACGGTCGCCTGCGCTTTCCCCGCGCGCTGGTGGAGGAAACAATTGCCAATGCAAACAAAGAGATAACCCTGTTCGCCCGCGACCCCCGGCATGACCTGCACCTTGCAGGCCCTCGGGTGCATTTCGGCACGGCCGGAGCGGCGGTGCATATGGTGGATGTGGATGGGCAAAATTACCGCGACAGCACTTTGCAGGACCTGCACGATGCGGCGCGGATCACCGACCGGCTGGACAATATCCACTTTCTGCAACGGCCCATGGTCGCGCGGGATATCCCGGATGCGTTCGAGATGGAGCTGAACACGGTTTACGCCTGCTGTGCGGGAACCACGAAACACGTTGGAACCAGCTTTTCCGAGCCCTCACATGTGGCCCCGGCGCTGGAGCTTCTGCACCTGATCGCGGGGGGCGAAGACAAATGGCGTGAACGTCCTTTTGTCAGCAATTCCAATTGCTTCGTGGTGCCTCCGATGCGGTTTGCAAGCGAATCCTGCGACGTGATGGAGGCCTGTATCGAAGGCGGCATGCCGGTTCTGCTGTTGTCGGCGGGGATGGCGGGGGCGACGGCGCCGTCTACGATTGCGGGGGCGATCGTGCAGGCGGTGGCGGAATGTCTGGCGGGGCTGGTTTATGTCAATGCGGTCAAACCCGGCCACCCGGCGATTTTCGGCACGTGGCCCTTCGGGCTGGACCTGCGCAGCGGGGCGATGACGGGCGGGTCGGGCGAACAGGCATTGCTGAGCGCGGGCTGCGCGCAGATGCATCGGTATTACGGGTTGCCCGGCGGGGCGGCGGCGGGGATCGCGGATGCCAAACTGCCCGACATGCAGGCCGGATGGGAGCAGATGTGCTCCAACGTGATGGCCGGTCTGGCGGGGCTCAACATGGTCTATGAAGCGGCGGGGATGCATGCCTCGCTGCTGGGATTTTGTCATGAATCCCTGATACTTGGCGACGATCTGATCGGGCAGGCGCTGCGCTGTGTGCGTGGGATCGAGGTGGATGACGAGACCCTTGCGCTGGACCAGATGCGCGAGGTGTGCCTGAACGGGCCGGGGCATTATCTGGGCACGGATCAGACGCTGGCGCGGATGCAGCGCGATCACGTCTACCCCACGCTCGGCGACCGCACGAGCCCCAGGGAATGGGCCGAAAACGGCAAGCCCGACCTGATCGAACGCGCCACCGAGCGCAAGGAGGCGATTCTGGCAGAGCGGTCGGAGGCCCGGTTCGACCCCCGGCTGGATGCCGAAATCCGGCGACGCTTCACCATCCACCTGCCAGCCTGACCGGCGCATCGGCAAGGGGGTTGAATCGTACAAAACGTACGAAGTGTACGCGCGTTTTGTACGAAAATCGGGGCTCTGCCGGATATCTGCATCCATCATGGACGCAAATGCACCCACGCGCCGCAGGTTTACGGTTTGGCAACGCTTCCCTGTTAGCAATGAGGGCATGAGATGAGGAGACCGTTATGAAACGCCCGATGCCTGCGCTGCGCCTGTGTGACGATCATGTTCGCCGGCGGACTTGCCCGCCACCCGAACCGCCGCGTCAGGGGCGATGTCGATAGGCCCGGTCGCCTGAGGTTGGGTATTCCGGTTGGCAGGACGAGGACGATCATGGCCAGAGCATTCGGCAATGGCGGATGGCAGGCCCGGAGTGGACATTGGATTGCGATGAAATCCGACGCGAATGCCCGGAAGGTGGGGCGGAGAGCCGACTTTCGCTGCGCCTTGTACGAACGGCAGAGAAGCGCAGAGAGTTGCCTTTGCAAAAACTGTAACAGGGTGGACGATCCGGCTGGCCCTGATCGGGGTGGACGGCGTGAAGCTGGCCTTGCACCAGCGTCTTGCCCACAGCGCAACGATCCTGTTTTCGGAAGACCTGTCCGGCGACTATTTCGACCAGATACACGGAACGGCTGGTCACGAAGTTCAGCCGGGGCCACCCCGCGCGCGTTTGGGAAGTCATCTCTAGCCGCCGCAATGAGGTGTTGGACACCTTGGCCTATTCCTACGCGGCACGGCAGTTGGTTGGGCTGGACATGGAACGCCGGGAAAGCGATCTTCAGCGGAAAGACGGGCCGAAAAAGGCCCCGACCGTTGTTAAGTCCGCGTGGCTGGAAAGGTAGAGTTATTGCAAGGGCGGCAATGTATTGGGGTCTTGGATCAGTTCAGGGCGCATTGCGAAATCTGGCGAAAAAGAACTGTCATCGCCTTGCGACAAATAACAGTTTCGATTTCCGTCGCTCTTTAAGAGAGTCCACGCATAACCTCCCTGAACGCGGTCATTTGCAATCAATGCCGTATAAGATGAACCTAGAAAAGGTGAGCTAAAGTGTTGAACTAGACTTGGGCCAAGCTCTTTGTTTGCCCAAGCTCGGACAGCCACGCTACCCATTGCGCCATCTGACTCGTCATTGCAGCGCCGTCTTGAGGTGCCGGGAAGCCCGAACTCCTCCCCGAAACCCGGAATGTCATGTAGACTCTGCAAGATTTCCAATCCATCCCCAGCCCCGATAAGACAATATGTGAGAGTTTCATTCTGGCGTTCAAGAATGCGCCATTTCGCTGGATTTGATTGGTCCGCTGCGTTCCCCAAGGCGACGAAGATCATGAGTCTTGTTTCGCCGCCGTTCTTCAATGAAATACCCATGACGCCGGTATCTGGCATTCCCTGAAGGGCAAAATTCATTGCAGTCACAACTTCAAAGCAGTTCTCCGTTACAGGACGCTCTTGTGCTTTTAATGGTGAAACAACTGAAATTATGAGTAAGACGCCAGCCCACAGGCTCAGGCTGTTCCAAATTTTCATTGCCGTGAGTCCCTTCAAAAATATCCCGCATAACTGACCACAGAATCGCCCCTAGTTCCACGCTTGATTAGACCGGAAGCGCCCCGCGACCATCCCACAGCGCCAGCACTTTGTTCAGCATGGCGGTAAAGCCCGTGTCGCGGGCCATATCGACTTAAATCGCGATCGAACGTCGTATTTGGGCTGACTCCGGCTATCTGCTGCGCTTGGCATGAATGACCGGTATGGGCCGATCTTGTCTGGAAAGCGGTCCATGGTTTGCGGCTTACCAAACTCCCCTCCCGACCTATTGCAGACATTGGCGCGCCCTCGGCATTGCTGAACGGGCTCCCCCTCCCTCTCCCTACCCCTCACCCAACCGGCCAAGGATCGCCGCGCTGTCCACGCCTTCGATGGCGCCGCTGATCCGGCCACGGCCTCCGGCGAGGCGGGCGGCGATGAAGCCTTCGGCGACGGCGGGCGGGGCGTGGCGGATCAGGACCGAGGCGGTCAGGAGCGTGGCGAGGCTTTCGGCGTACCAGCGGGCCTGTGCCTCGTCGGGCAAACGCGGAAAGCGGCCCATATGGTCGCGCAGGGCGGCGTCGTAACGGCGGTAGCTGCCCGCCGCCGCGCCCAGTTCGGCGCTCAGCACCTCGCCCGCCAGCGGCTCGCGCCGCAGGGTGCGCAGGATGTCGAGGCAGATCACGTTGCCCGAGCCCTCCCAGATGGAGTTGAGCGGCGCCTCGCGATAGAGCAGCGGCAGGGGCGTGTCTTCGACATAGCCCATGCCGCCCATCGCCTCCATCGCCTCGTACACCACATTGGGGCAGAGCTTGTTGCCCATGAACTTGGCCAGCGCCACGGAGAGGCGGGCAAAGGCGCGGGCCTCGTCGCCCGGCTTGTCGAAAAACGCCGCCACATGCAGGCCAAGGGCCAGCGCCCCCTCCCAGTCGAGCGCCAGATCGGCCAGGACCGAGCGCATCAGGGGCTGGTCGATCAGCTGTTTCTGAAACGCGGTGCGGTGGCGGGCCCAATAGTGGGCATGATCGAGCGCGGCGCGCATCAGCCCCGCCGGGGCCATCGCGGTGTCGAGCCGGGTGTGATGCACCATTTCGATGATGGTCTGGACGCCCTGCCCCTCGTCGCCAAGGCGATGCGCGAACGTGTTCACGTATTCGATCTCGGCCGAGGCATTGGCGCGGTTGCCCAGCTTGTCCTTGAGCCGCTGGATCTGGATGGCGTTGCGCCCATCCTCCAGCCAGCGGGGCACGAGGAAACAGGTCAGCCCGCCGGGGGCCTGCGCCAGGGTCAGGAACCCGTCCGACATCGGCGCCGAGCAGAACCATTTATGCCCGTTCAGGCGGTACATCCCGCCCTCGGGCGTGGCGGTGGTGGCGTTGGCGCGCACGTCCGAGCCGCCCTGTTTTTCGGTCATCGCCATGCCGAGCGTTGCGCCGGGTTTGCGCGCCAGCGGCAGCGGCGCGCCGTCATAGGTGCGCGCCGTCAGCTTGGGCACCCAGTACGTCAGCAGCGCCTTGTCGGCCCTGAGCGCCGGGACGGCGGCGTAAGTCATCGTCATCGGGCAGCACACGCCCGGTTCGATCTGGCTGGTCAGGTAGACCATCGCGGCATGGGTGGCGTGGCCACCCGGCGCGCCCTCCCACGGCAGGGCGGCATAGCCCGCGCCGATGCCGGTTTGCATGAGCTGGTGATAGGCCGGGTGAAAGCGCACCTCGTCCAGACGCCGCCCGCCCGCGTCGAACAGCAGCAGCTCGGGCGGGTGGCGGTTGGCGTCGCGCCCGGCGGCCTGCATGTCGGCGGTGCCGATCCGCGCGCCGTAGCTGGCCAGGTGATCGGCCTGCGCGCCGCCGGCCTGCGCGTGGTCGCGCAGCGCGGGGTCGTTCGCCCAGAGGTCCAAATCGCCGCGCGGCGCGGGCTGGTTGGTGACCTCGTGCGTGGCAAGATCGCTGCGGGGTGACAGGTGTGGCATGGCGGACTCTCCTCTGACGGGAAAGGTATCGCGCAATGCGGCAATCGTGAAAAGGGGATTCACAAAGCGAATCACCTGTGGCAAAGTGGCATGAGACCGCCCGCAAGAGGCGGCACCAAGAGGCAGAGCAGTAATCACCATGACACGCCGCACACGGCCCGCTTTGGGTGTTTTGATCTTTTTCGCCGTGGCCTTCGGCCTTGGGGCGTATTTCACCTTTGCCGCGGTGCAGGGGGATTATGGGCTGTTCCGCCGTGCCGAGATCGAGGCCGAGAGCCGCGCCTTGCAGGGGCAACTGGACGCGCTGGAGGGTCAGGTCGCGCGGATGGAAAACCTGACGCGGCGGCTGTCGGACGAGTACCTCGACCTCGACCTGCTGGACCAGCAGGCGCGCGACGTTCTGGGCCTGCTGCGCGCCGACGAGATCGTCATCCGCTGAACCTTCGGTATTCATGCGTATTGTCCGCAAACGCGCGCCGCGACCGGCCGCGCCGCCCAAATTGACTCTCGCATGAAAAGCGGTTTTGCTGTATGAATTAGTTTAACGCTAAACTATTTTGCAGCAGAGGAGCGGGCGACCCATGAGCACCCGGAAAAGCGCAAAGAAACCAAATGTTTCGGCGGAGGAGCTGAAAGCCTACTATCGGGACATGTTGTTGATCCGTCGATTCGAGGAAAAGGCCGGTCAGCTTTACGGGATGGGCCTGATCGGCGGGTTCTGCCATCTTTACATCGGTCAGGAGGCCGTCGTCGTGGGGCTGGAGGCCGCCGCCGAGGAGGGCGACAAGCGGATCACCACCTATCGCGACCACGGGCACATGCTGGCCTGCGGAATGGACCCCAAGGGCGTCATGGCCGAACTGACGGGCCGCGAGGGCGGGCTGTCGCGCGGCAAGGGCGGCTCGATGCACATGTTCTCGACCGAGAAGGATTTCTATGGCGGGCACGGGATCGTGGGGGCGAACGTGCCGCTTGGCGCGGGGCTGGCCTTTGCCGACAAATACCTTGAGAACGACCGCGTGACCTTTACTTATTTCGGCGATGGCGCGGCCAACCAGGGGCAGGTCTACGAGACCTTCAACATGGCCGCCCTGTGGAGCCTGCCGGTGGTGTTCGTGATCGAGAACAACCAGTACGCCATGGGCACGGCGCAGAAACGCTCGACCTCGACACCCGATATCTACACCCGTGGCGAGGCCTTCGGCATCCCCGGCGAGGCGGTGGACGGCATGGACGTTCTGGCCGTCAAGGACGCGGGCGACAAGGCCGTGGCGCACTGCCGCGCGGGCAAGGGGCCGTATATCCTCGAAATCAAGACCTATCGCTATCGCGGGCATTCGATGTCGGACCCGGCCAAGTACCGCACCCGCGAGGAAGTGCAGAAGATGCGCGAGGAAAAGGACGCCATCGAGCATGTGCGCGAATTGCTGCTGTCGGGCAAGCATGCCACCGAGGACGACCTCAAGGCGATCGACAAGGAGATCAAGGCCATCGTGAACGACGCGGCCGAGTTCTCGAAAGACAGCCCCGAGCCGGATGCGGCCGAGCTGTGGACCGACATTTATGCCGATGTGGCGCCCCAGAACGCCTGAGGAGGAGAGACGACAATGGCAACCGAAATCCTGATGCCCGCCCTCTCGCCCACCATGGAAGCAGGCACGCTGGCCAAATGGCTGGTCAAGGAAGGCGACGAAGTGTCGAGCGGCGACATCATCGCCGAGATCGAAACCGACAAGGCCACGATGGAGTTCGAGGCCGTGGACGAAGGCACCATCGGCAAGATCCTGATCGCGGAAGGCACCGAGGGCGTGAAGGTGAACACCCCCATCGCCGTGCTGCTGGAGGAAGGCGAAAGCGCCGACGATATAGACACATCCGCCGCCGCCCCTGCCCCGCAGGCCAGCGATGATAGCGGTGCAAGCGAGGACTCCGCCCCGGCCCCCGCGCAGGCCAAGGCGCCCGAAGCGCCCAGGCCGGACCTCAGCCCCGACTGGCCCGAGGGAACGGAAACCAAAAAGCAGACCGTGCGCGAGGCGATCAATGCCGCCATCGCCGAAGAGATGCGCGCCGACGCCACGGTGTTCATCATGGGCGAGGAGGTGGCCGAATACGAAGGCGCCTACAAGATCACCCAGGGGCTGCTGGACGAATTCGGATCGAAACGCGTGATCGACACGCCGATCACCGAACACGGCTTTGCCGGGATCGGCGTGGGCGCGTCATGGGGCGGGCTGCGCCCGATTGTCGAGTTCATGACATGGAACTTCGCCATGCAGGCGATCGACCAGATCATCAACTCGGCGGCCAAGACGCTGTATATGTCGGGCGGGCAGATGGGCAGCCCCATCGTGTTCCGTGGCCCGAACGGCGCTGCCGCCCGCGTCGGCGCGCAGCACAGTCAGGATTACGCCGCGTGGTATGCGCAGGTGCCGGGGCTGAAAGTGGTTCAGCCCTATTCCGCCGCCGATGCCAAGGGCCTGCTGAAAAGCGCGATCCGCGATCCCAACCCGGTGGTCTTCCTTGAAAACGAGATCCTCTACGGCAAGTCCTTCGACGTGCCGGTGATGGACGATTTCACCATTCCCTTCGGCAAGGCGCGCATCGCGCGCGAAGGCAGCGACGTGACCATCGTCAGCTTCGGGATCGGCATGACCTATGCCCTGGAGGCCGCCGAAAAGCTGGCCGAAGACGGGATCGACGCCGAAGTGATCGACCTGCGCACGCTGCGCCCGATGGATCATGACACGGTGATCGCATCGGTGATGAAAACCAACCGCTGCGTCACCGTCGAAGAGGGCTGGCCGGTGGCCTCGATCGGGAACCATATCTCGGCGGTGCTGATGGAGCGCGCGTTCGATTATCTGGATGCGCCGGTGATCAACTGCACGGGCAAGGACGTGCCGATGCCCTATGCCGCCAACCTTGAAAAACTGGCGCTGACCTCGACCGCCGAAGTGCTGGACGCGGTGCGTCAGGTAACCTATCGCTAAGGAGACATGGACGATGCCAACTGAAATTCTCATGCCCGCCCTGTCCCCCACGATGGAAGAGGGCACGCTGGCCAAATGGCTGGTCAAGGAAGGCGATACCGTCAGTTCCGGCGACCTGCTGGCCGAGATCGAAACCGACAAGGCGACGATGGAGTTCGAAGCGGTGGACGAAGGCACCATCGGCAAGATCCTGATTGCCGAGGGCACCGAGGGCGTGAAGGTGAACACGCCGATTGCCGTTCTGCTGGAAGAGGGCGAAAGCGCGGAGGATATCGGCGATGTGGGCGATGCCCCCGCCCCTGCGGCCAAACCCGACAGTGACGACAGCGCCCCTGCCCCGGCTGAACAGGCCGGTGGCGAAGCATCGGGCAGCGCCGCGCCCGCTGCGCCCACGGATGCGGGGGGCGAGCGCATCTTCGCCTCGCCGCTGGCCCGCCGGATCGCCGCCGACAAGGGGCTGGACCTGAGCGGGATCAAGGGCTCGGGGCCGCATGGCCGGATCGTCAAGGCCGATGTGGAAGGCGCAAGCGCCGCCCCGGCCAAATCCGAATCCGCGGCACCTGCCGCCGCGCCGCAGGCCGCTGCGGCGCCCTCCGGGCCGTCGGGCGATGCCGTCGCCGCGATGTATCAGGGCCGCGAATACGAGGAAATCAAGCTGGACGGGATGCGCAAGACCATCGCCGCGCGCCTGACCGAAGCCAAGCAGACCGTGCCGCATTTCTACCTGCGCCGGGATATCAGGCTGGACGCGCTGCTGAAGTTCCGCAGCCAGCTGAACAAGCAACTTGAAGGGCGCGGCGTGAAATTGTCGGTCAACGATTTCATCATCAAGGCCTGCGCGCTGGCCTTGCAGGCGGTGCCCGCGGCCAATGCCGTCTGGGCGGGCGACAAGGTGTTGCAACTCAAACCCTCGGACGTGGCGGTGGCCGTGGCAATCGAGGGCGGGCTGTTCACGCCGGTGCTGAAAGACGCCGACATGAAATCGCTTTCGGCCCTGTCGGCGGAGATGAAGGACCTTGCGGCGCGCGCCCGTGATCGCAAGCTTGCCCCCGAGGAATACCAGGGCGGCAGTTTCGCCATTTCCAACCTCGGCATGTTCGGGATCGACAATTTCGACGCGGTCATCAACCCGCCGCACGGGGCCATTCTGGCCGTGGGCGCGGGCGTCAAGAAGCCGGTTGTCGGGGAGGATGGCGAACTGGCGGTGGCGACGGTCATGTCGGTCACGCTGAGCGTGGATCACCGGGTGATCGACGGCGCACTTGGCGCCGAATTGCTGCAACAGATCGTCGGGAACCTCGAAAATCCGATGGTGATGTTGGCCTGAACGGTTTTGCGCTGAAACAAATAAACCCCCGGCAATCAAATGGTTGCCGGGGGTTTTTAATGTATCACGCGAGGCGAATTTGCGCCTGTGGCGTCAATCCGAACCCTTGGTGCCCAGAAGCTGATCCATGCTGACCGAAGGCTGATCGCAGCCCGCTTCGCCCACGATCTTGGCCGGGACGCCCGCCACCGTTTTGCAGGGCGGCACCTCTTGCAGAACTACCGAGCCTGCGGCAATGCGCGAGCAGTTGCCCACGCGGATATTGCCCAGCACCTTGGCCCCCGCCCCGATCAGCACGCCATTGCCGATCTTGGGGTGGCGATCCTCTTCTTCCTTGCCGGTGCCGCCGAGCGTGACCGAGTGCAGCATCGACACGTTGTCGCCGACCACCGCCGTTTCGCCGATGACGATAGAATGGGCGTGGTCGATCATGATGCCCTTGCCGATCCGCGCCGCCGGGTGAATGTCGATCCCGAACACCTCGGAGGCGCGCATCTGGAAGAACCGCGCCATGTCGCGCCGCCCCTCGCGCCAGAGCCAGTGCGACACGCGGTAGGCCTGCACGGCCTGGAAACCCTTGAAGAACAGCATCGGCTGAATGAAACGGTCACAGGCCGGGTCGCGATCATGCACGGCGACGATATCGGCGCGCGCCGCCACGGCCAGCGACGGGTCGGCCTTGTAGGCGGCATCGCAAATCTCGCGCAGGATCTGCTCGGGCATCTCGGTCGAGGCGAGCTTGAGGGAAATCCGGTAGGCCAATGCTGATTCCAGCGTCTTGTGGTGCAGGATCGACGAGTGGATCACCCCGCCAAGCAGCGGTTCGTATTCAATCGCCTCGCCGGCCTCGGTGCGGATGCGGCCCCAGACCGGATCCAGTTCGGCCAGTTTTGCGCGGGTTTCAGCCATTTGCATGCTCCCAAATTCGGTGGTTGAGTATAGCAGATAGGACGCCGAGGCAAAACGCAAAGCTGTGATCGGAAGGATCAGGCAAATGAATGGGGATGAGCACGCCCGATTCCGGGTGCTGATCGGGAACAGGCTGGCCGAACTGGAGGCCGAAGACCGGCTGGGCGAGGCCGGACAGGCCACCGTCGAGCTGGACCAGCAGGCCGTCGGGCGGCTGAGCCGTCAGGGCGCCCTGCAAAATCAGGCGATGGCCAGGGCCACGCAGGCCCGCCGCCAAAGCGAGCGCAAACGGCTGGAGGCCGCATTGAGGCGCATGGACGAGGGCGAATTCGGCTATTGCGAGGCGTGCGGCGATCAGATCGCACCGGGCCGGTTGGCTCTGGACCCTGCGGCAACCCGTTGCGTGGATTGTGCAAACGGCTGAATTATTGTGCAAGGGACCGGATTATCGCAAAAACGTCACCTGTCCGCGACGGAACCGCCAGCCCCGCCCGTATCATGCAGGCGGACGTTTTTTATGATATGGAAACGAGGTAGAGACAGATGAATATGCAAGTGATGGATCACGCCCGCGGCTATGGTGTGATCAGCCGGTTTTTCCACTGGTCCATGGCGGCCCTGATCCTGTGGCAGGCCATATCCGCAGCGTTGCATTTCCTTGTGGACGAGACGCCGCTGGCCGATTTCTTTTTCGCGTGGCACCAGCCATTCGGGCTGTTGCTGCTGGTGCTGGTCGCGTTGCGCGCGGTCTGGGGGCTGATCAACATTCCGCGCCGTCCGCAGCATGTCGGCGGCCTCGACAAGGCCGCCGCTCTGGGGCATGTGGCGATGTATGGCCTGCTCTTCGCGGTGCCGGTCATCGCGCTGATCCGGTCTTATGGATCGGGACGCGGGTTCAGCGCCTTCGGCATCCAGATCTTCGACAAATTCGAACCCAGGATCGAATGGATGACCAACCTCGGCAGCAATTGGCATGGCGAACTGGGCTGGGTTCTGCTGGCGCTGACCGCCGGGCATATCGCAATGGCCGTGGTGCATGACCGCGCGTGGAACGAAAACCGCATCGCACGGATGACCCGAGGCAGCGAATAACAGCCCGGCCTTGCCACGCTCAGCCGATGCCGAGCGTGGCGACCGCCCCCGCCCCGTAGAGCGCCGACACCTGCGCGACCTGTACCGTGAACGGCCCCGTGATGCCGTCCTGCGCCTGCGCGGCGGCGGTGTAGGTCCATTCCGGCGCCCCTACGGTGACCTCGCGCAGAACCTGCGGGCCCTGCATCACCCGCAGGACATAGGCTTCGCGCTCCTCGCCAAGGGGCACCTCGGGCGTGTCCCACCTGTCGCCGCCGATCCGGGTACGGCGAATCCAGCCAAAGTGCCGGTCCCCGCCCGCATCCATGCCGTGGCGCAGATGCACCGGCGCATAGGGGCGCAGGCCGATCCCGTCGAACGCCGCCACCGCGCCCTGATAGGAGGGATCGTCCACCGGGCGATCCGCCGGGCCGATACGGTAATGGCGCGCCAGCCCGCGCCTGGCCTCGGGCATGTCGATCTGCACAGGGCTGCCATCCAGGCGCACGATGATCGACCCGGCGGGCCAGACCTTGCGCATCGCGCCTTCGGTGCCCAACTGCCCGCGCAGGCGATGGTTTAGCAGATAGGTCTCCTCTCCCACCAGATCGGCGTCGCGGAACTGGAACAATTCCCACCCGTCCGGCGTGCCATCGCCGATCGCGCAGAGGTTCGCGCCACTCAGAAAGGCCGCATCGCCCACGCTTTGCAATTCCCCGCCGACCATCCGCACCAGCAGGCCCTCGCCCTTGTCGATACGCGCCGGGCAGGCCGCGATCAGCGGCGTTTCGGTTAGCCCGACCGGGGTCGGCTGGTTCAGCAGGCGGTTCAGGGCGTAATCCGCATCCACATCCGACGCATAGAGCGCCGCCGCACCGGGCCACGGATCGGCCGTGACCGCGATATGCGGTGCGTGCGGCACTTCCTCTCCGGTCATGAGCGGCAGGTCCAGAAACAGCGGCGTGACCGGCCCCGGCGCAGTGAAGGCGCGAACCTGCGCGGGTTCGTCCCCGAAATCGACCGGGCGATAGGTTTCCGGCTCGATCCGCACGGCCTCGGCCCTCTGGGTCTGGGCCATCTGTTCGACCCGGTCGATCCGGTAGAGCCCCTGCCCGCCCTCTTCGGGCAGCGCAATCACGTCACCGGCCCCGGTGCCGAGCCGCGACAGCGGCAGGGCAAGGCGCACGGTGTCGGTGGACACCCGCGCCTCGGACAGCCAGCGTTCGACGGTCTCGCGCCCTTCGGCGCGCGTCATCGCCAGCGGCATTTCCGAGGTCGCCACCGCATGGGTGCTGTCATCGGGCAGGATCGCCTCTTCGGCGATCACCGCGAAATCGGCATCGGCCTCAATGAACCGCAGCCGCACCCGGCCCGCCTGTTCCACCTCGCTGCCGCGGGTCTGCTCGATCACGCCGTCCAGTTCGGCATCGCGCACCAGCCAGTCGGGATCGAGCACGGCATCCGCCCGCCCGTCGCGCATGCGAAACTGCAACAGGCCATCGCGTTCGATGGCGTCGAATCCGTAGCGCAGCATCAATGGTTGCAGCGCGCCGCGCGCCTCTTCGACCTGATCCACCAGATAGCCGCGCAGATACCCGTGCAGCCCGCCGGTATCGGTATGCACCAGACCGGCCCGCGCCGTCACCTCATCGACCACCGAGGCCAGCGTGCGCCCCGACACCCGCCCGTTCAGCCAGTGCCCCCTGGCATAGTTCTCACCATCCCCCCACAGCGCGCGGTTGTTGGGGAAAAACGGATAGGGCCGCGCATCCCACGCCCAGGCACAGCTATGATCCCAGTCCAGCATCGGGCCGTCGTATTCTTCGGACACCGGGTTGTTCGCCGGATCGGTCCAGTAGCCTGCCATCGCGCGCAGGTATTGAAGCTGGATCAACTCGTCCCGCCGCCCCGTGGAATGCCGTGGCAGGCTGGATTCCGAGGATTTGGCATCGAGGAACTTATTGGGCTGGTTGGTTCCCTTGTCCACCGCCGCGCAGCCGTATTCGTCCGCCCAAGCCCCATCGAACTGCGGCCCGCGCAGCCCCTCGGGATCATGCGCCGAAAACACCTGCGCCGTCGCGCCGTTGGGCCAGACCAGACGCTTGCGGCTGGCCTGCCAGTCGAGCCGCCGGTCGGGGGGCGAACAGGCCATGATGCCGCTTTCGCCGAAAATCATCACCTCGCGCACCTGGTCGACGGTTTCCCCCACCAGCGCCATGCGGCGGCACCGCCCGGCCTGCATCGGCCTGTCGCCCTCGATCTGCGCGCGCACCCATTCCGCGCCCGCGCGGGTCTTGCCCGCGCCGCGCCCGCCCATCACGATCCAGTTGGTCCAGTCCCCCTCGGGCGGCACCTGATGCTCCAGCGCCCAGAACTCGAACAGATAGGGCAGCGCCATCAGCTCGCCCTGATCGAGACTATCCAGAAAATCGTCCTGGACATCTGGCCCTTCTGAGACGATCCAGCCGGCAGCAGACCGAAGCCCGTGCCTCTCCAAGGTCGAGGGCATACTCCCGTGCGATGCCTTTTTCCTGTTTCCTGCGTTTTTCAAGTTGCGCCTCCGCTTCTATCGCGATCTTCAGCCATTGCCGGATTTCCGCCGTCGCCCTGGCCGCGTTCTTCAGTTCGCCGAGTTCCCCTGCCCGGATCTTCCGGTAGATGACCTCGATATCCTCGCGCATGTCCGACAACTGCCGCTCCAGCGCGTCGATCGAGGTGGTCAGGCCCGTGGGCCCCTCGTCGGGGGTGATCAAAACCATTCGTGCTCATGCCTCGTGTTTCTCTTGCCCGGTCCCTTCCGATTGAGGAGAACGGCCCACCGGCCGCCCCGTCCATCTGACAGGAAACAAGGCTGACCCAAGGCGCGTTAAGACCGGTTAAAGGGAGCGTGCGGTGCGGGATGGGGGGACGACAGGGCACGCGACCGGGGTCACCATTCACGCAAGCCGCGCATCGCCGGGCCGCAGTGCGGCGATCCCCCCTTTTGGTCAATGGCGCTTTATGGCCGCCAAGTCATGAAAACAAAGGCACCCTTGCGCAAGCCGCGCATCGCCAGACCGCGGGATGGCGATCAAACGGTCCTTCAGCGCAGTTTATACCCGCCAAATCCGAAAGAGCTTGGAACGGGGCGCGGACCTCACCCAATCGCCAGCCCGTATGGGCGGTCTGGCGATGCGCGGCGCCTTCGGCGCTGTTTCGCGCGTGCGGGAAGACCTCTGCGGGTACGATCCGGATAGCAGCCGGATATGGTGCCTATGGCCGGTATGTGGACTAAGCGGACCTTCAAAATCCGGCATGAATGCTTTAATTTCAGTGCGATGGAATTGGTGTGTTCACCAAACTCGGAGGGTGATTGATTGAATCGCGAAGAAGCTCTTGCGGCCATCGCAGATGCGATTGCTACGTTGCCAAACGGGCGTCCGCAGCGTGTCGCGGTGAATGGGCGCATTGCATCTGGCAAGACAACACTGGCGACAGAGTTGGCGGAGGCGTTACGCGTGCAGGGGCGTCCGGTTCTGCACGTCGGTGTGGATGGGTTTCACAATCCAATTGCCATCCGTTACCGGCAAGGTCGCGCCTCGGCTCGTGGCTATTATGAAGATGCATACGATCTGGAGGCCGTTGCTCGCCTATTGCTGCAACCGCTTAGCGTAGGACCTAATTCCGGTGATGGTTCCTGGTCGATCCACACGCGTTCTTATGATCTGCACGCGGATGAACCGATCAATGAGCCGCCCGAGTCTATTAGCGCGGACACCATACTCATCGTCGATGGCAGCTTTCTTTTGGTACCTAAACTGCGACGGCTGTGGGACTATGTTGTCTTTGTCGACGTAGATCGGACAATTGCGACACAGAGGGGGGCGCTTCGCGATGCCGACCGGTTAGGTGGGATAGACGTGGCGAGCAAGCTTCACGACGAGCGCTATCAGGCGGCTTGCGATTTCTACATTGACGAGAACACCCCCCAATCTCACGCCAATGTAACTTGGAATAACGCGGATTTCAGAGGGCCGATCTTAAGTTTCGCGTTCGGTTGAGTTGGGCTCAATCCAGACACCCACCCCACCTCCATCACAGCCCGGAATCAAGGCACGTCTTGCGCAAGCCGCGCATCGCCGGGCCGCGGGATGGCGATCAAACGGTCCTTCAGCGCAGTTTACGCCCGCCAAATCCGAAACAGATCAAAGCGGCGCACCAGCCTCCGCCAATCGCCAGCCCGGTCCCGCCAGAGGCGTACCACCCATAATCCGCGCCCCTCCGGTGCGACCGGCGGCCCGGCGATGCGCGGCTTGTCCGGGCCCGCTCACCCCAGAAGCTCAAACACCATGGGCAGGGTCAGGACCGAGGCCAGCGTCTGGCTGGTGATGATCCCGGCCATGAAGGGGCCGTCGCCGCCCAGTTGCCGGGTCAGCACATAGGAGGTCGGGGCGGTGGGCACTGCCGAAAAGACGACGAGCACCAGCGCCGCCGCCCCGTCGAGCCCGAGGGCGAGCGCGACGGCGGTGGCGAGCACGGGCATGCCCAGAAGGCGCAGGCCCGCGATGGTGCCGAGTGCGGCCACGTCGCGCCGCATCTGTGCCGGTTGCAGGGCGGCCCCGACGCAGAGCAGGCCCAGCGGCAGGCTGCCCTGTGCGAGCAGGGACAGGAACGCCCCGGTACCAAAGGGCAGGCCGATTCCGCCAAGCGCCACCGCCAGCCCGGCGAGGCAGGCCAGGATCAGCGGATTGCGCAGGATGGTTTTCAGCAGGACCAGCGCGTGCCTGCCCGCGCTTTTCTCGGTCAGGGCGACGATGGCCAGTATGTTGACCACGGGAACGGCCACCGCGACATAGACCGCCGCAAGCGCCATGCCGCCCGACCCGGCGATGCTGCCGATCACGGCGAAGGCCAGGTAAGTGTTGAAACGGATCATGCCCTGCACCGCCGGGCCGAACCGCGCGGCAGGGGTGGGCCTGAGCCGGCGCGCCAGCATCAGGGCAAGGCTGGCGATCAGCAGGATCGCCACCGCCGCGCCGCCAAGGCGCAGAACCTCGGGGTCATGGACCGGCGCATTGGCGAGGCTGGAAAACAGCAGGGCGGGAAACAGGACGAAATAATTCAGCCGTTCGGCGGCGGGCCAGAAGCCGGACGACGGAAAGCCCGCGCGCGCCATGACGAAGCCAAGGCAGATCAGCGCGAAAAGGGGCCAGATGGTGAAGATCAGCACGGTGTCGCTTGGCCTCGATGCGGTCGGTGGGCGTTTGCCGGTGGCGGGGGCTTCGGGGTTTGGCGCACAGATGCGCATATGGCTGCGCCACAGTCAAACGCCGGGTGGCGATGACGGCCAGTCGGGGGGCTATGCCGCCCGTGATGCCCCGCTCAGAACATCCCCATGGCGAGACCGGCGGCGAGGGCCTGGCCGATCTCGCGGCATTTGGCGAGCTCAGGGTCGGGGATGGTTTTTTCGGCAAGGATCTGTTCGGGGGTCTGGGCGTGGGTGCAAACGATCAGCGCCTCCTGCACCGGGCGCAGCCGCCAGCCCTGCGCGATGCGGGCGATCTGGCGCACGGCGTTTTCGCCGTCCGATCCGGCGCAGACCATCTGGGCATAGGGGCGGCCCTCGATCCGCCCGAGGACGGGGTAATAGCAGCGGTCGAAGAAATCCTTCATCACGCCCGAAATCGCGGCAAGGTTTTCCGGCGCGCAGAAGATGTAGCCCGCCGCCGCCAGCAGGTCGTCCGGCCCGGCCCGGTCGGCGGGGATCAGGCGTGTGTCGGTTTCTTTCCGGGCCGCGCCAAAGGCGGCCTCTGCCATCTGCCGGCTGCCGCCGGTGCGCGAGTGATAGACGATCAGAAGCTGTGCCATGGGCGCAAGATAGCGGGTGCCGGGCGGCGAGGCCAGACGCTCCGGTTCACATCCTGCTTGCACCCCGCCCGGCGGAGGCGCAATGATACGCGCATGAAACCCAAGATACTCACGACGCTGAAAACCTATGATCGTCAGACGCTTGTCGCGGATGTGCTGGCGGGGATCACCGTGGCGATGGTGGCCCTGCCGCTGAGCCTTGCCATCGCCATCGCCTCGGGGGCGCCGCCGGAAAAGGGGCTGGTGACGGCGATTGTCGCGGGCGGGCTGATCTCGGCGCTGGGCGGAAGCCGGGTGCAGATCGGCGGGCCGACCGGGGCGTTCATCGTCGTGGTGTTCGGGGTGATCGCCGAACACGGTTATGACGGGCTGGTGCTGGCGACGCTGATGGCGGGGGCCATCCTGCTGATCGCCGGTTTCTTCCGCGCCGGACGGTTGATTCAGCTGGTGCCCGAGCCGGTGATCAACGGGTTCACCATCGGCATCGCGGTGGTGATCGCCACCAGCCAGATCAAGGATATTTTCGGGCTGTCCATGCACGAGGTTCCGGCGGAGTTTTTCGAAAAGCTGTCGGCGCTGTGGGCGGCGCGCGAGACGCTGAACATTCCGGCCCTGGGGATCGGGCTGGTGACGATGGGGCTGATCGTGGCGCTGCGCCGGGCCTTTCCGCGCTTTCCCGGCCTGATCGTGGCGGTGGCGCTGACCTCGGGGGCGGTGGCGCTGATTGGCTGGCCGGTGGACACGATCCAGTCGCGGTTCGGCGATCTGCCGCGGGGGCTGCCCGCTCCGGCATGGCCCGACATGAGCCTTGCGCGGCTCGGGGAGCTGTTGCCCTCGGCGGTGGTGATCGCCTTTCTGGCCGGGGTCGAGTCGCTGTTGTCGGCGATGGTGGCCGACCGGATGATCGGCGGACGGCACCGGCCCAATGCCGAGTTGCTGGCGCAGGGTGCGGCCAATCTGGGATCGGCGCTGTTCGGGGGGCTGCCCGCGACGGGGGCGATTGCCCGGACCGCCACCAATGTGCGCGCCGGGGGCAAGACGCCGGTGGCGGGGCTGGTGCATGCGGCGGTGATCCTGCTGGTGATGCTGGTGGCCGCGCCGCTGGCGGGGTTCATGGCGATGCCCGCGCTGGCCGCGCTGCTGATCCTGACGGCATGGAACATGAGCGAGCCGCACCGCTGGCCGGGATATTTCAGGGAGCGGCGGTCGGACCAGTTCCTGCTGGTGCTGACGCTGGTCCTGACGGTGGTGGCCGACCTGACGGTGGCGATCGGCGTGGGCGTGGCCCTGGGGCTGGCGCTGCGCCTGCGGCGGCGCGACGTGCCCGCCTCGGAATGGGAAACGCCGGACAGGTGAGGGGGGTGGCCATCGTCGCCGAGGCCCGTGCCAGAGAGGTCTTTCTTTGTGGCACAGGTGGTTCCTTTGAGGGCGAACCGGGTATTTATGGATCGCGAGGGGAATGTCTGGAATGAGGCCGAAGCGGATATGAAATTGCGCAAGTTTCGGGTCGTGATGCTTTGTCGCTTGTACCTACAATGGACCGATGAAACCAACCACACTCGTCCAACTGGATTACATCATATTACCATGCCGAAGCATCTCGACTGCCAGGGCATTCTATCTCAATGTCGTCGGGCTTCGCCTTGTCGAAGATCATCCTGAGTGGGTGCGGTTCGATTGCGGCGCAACTTTTCTTGCGCTGAGACCGCGCGGCAAATGGCTGATGTGGAACGACAAAGACGTTCCCAAGCAGTCCGTCAGTGTGCAATTGGCATTTCAGGTTCAGTACGATGCTGTTGACCGATGGCACTCATATCTTCTTCGCGAAGAGGTCATCATCGTCGAAGGGCCCGTTGATCAGGACTTCGGACATAGAACTCTGTTTTTCCGCGATCCAGACTACAACGTAATTGAGATTTTCGCCGTGATAGACTGACCTATCATGTTTGTCCCCAAAGTTTCCCTTGTTCCACATGCCGACCATCGGCACTGTGTCCGGCTGTTGTCTGGATTGTACCCGCAGAGGTCTTCCCACTCGCGCGAAACAGCGGCCGAAGGCGCCGCGCACGGGAAGACCTCTGCGGTTTCACAGCCGGACACGGTGCCGATGACTGCTATAAGGGACGGAACTGCCGTTTGCCGCAATCGCACCAATGACGGGTCACAGCCCGGAGCGGACCCACAGCCCTTAGCTCAATTCTGTGATAGCTGACCTTCACCGCATGGGTCGCGAACTGGTAAAATGCGGGACAAATCGACTGTAGAAATTTTGCCGCCCAACGTCCGCTTTGCAGCCATCGAAGCGAAGGCCGAACGTTTGCTCTGGCTTCGATCACTGGTCAATTATTGATAGAGCAACTTTTCGTGCTTGGCGTATCATCTCTCGGGCCTGCTCAATCGGCATACCGTCAAATGTTCGGTCAAGGTTGTTTGTGCTAATTGTTAAACGCGACCCTTCGCCAAACGGCTGCCAAGCCCAGCATTGAGTTAGGGAGTCTGCATCCGACAATAGACAAACTGAGCCGAAATTTAGGTCTCCTTGTCGGTCCTTCTTAAGGGAGCCACCTTCCTTCCAATACGGTAAATGGAAGCCAGGTTCGGCCTCTGGTGCAATAAGAATATTCCCTATGAATCGATATGGCTCAGGGGAGTAAATGCTACACCAATTCGGCGGCTCGTCGCCACTACAGGTAGCAGTCATGGCGCTATGGCTTGATGCAGGAGTTAGCCCTACTGTGTCCATGTCGATAGGGCGGGTTCCATTCTCGCTAATCCTGCAAAACCATGCAAAATCTGACTTTCTATCTACGCTCCCGAAGTGGCCAATATCATCACCGTTCTTTAAGCGAGGTCTCATCTCAGGTGGAATACGCAGGTTTTTCCCTGCGATCCGGACGTGAATAGGTGATCCCGAGCAGCTTTCTGGAACGTGTTGCCGATACAACTGGAGCCCTGCAGCGGAGGCCGCAACAAAGAAAATCACCGCGAAAGTAAACATCGTTCCAATGGTCGCGATACGCAGGGCGCGACCAAAGATTACTCCGACAACTAGTGCAATCGCTGCCCCGCCAAGAACGATTAAATATGCTAATCCTGCATATTGGCCTGTTGGCGCTTCGGACCAAAGAAACGCGGCAGGAAGCGCTACCATTATAAAAACAAGTGTGATGCGCCATCGCCAGCCGCATTGCACCGCAAGAGCTGCGGACAAGGCAACCCCAATCAAGACTAATTGGAAAACTGTCGAGGGATTTAGTGGAAACAATTTGGAACCCTTTCCCCCAAAGCACTGCAAGTCTGCCTTACGTCTTCAACTAAACCAGACATAAGCCACGCCGCAGAAATATGGAAGAATGGCCTCCAACCCGCCCTTCGCTGCACCCTACACGAAAGGCCGTTGTCGGGAAACGGGCCAAGCTTTGCAAACTCCGCTTCCCGCGCATTACGGGCATTCGCGCGTCACGCAGCATCCGGTACTTTGGCCTCAATCCAGACACCCACCCCACCTCCATCACAGCCCGGAATCAAGGCACGCCTTGCGCAAGCCGCACAGCGCCAGACCGCGGGATGGCGATCAAACGATCCTTCGGCGCAGTTTATGCCCGCCAAACCCGAAAGAGATCAAAGCCGCGCACCTGCGACACCTGATGCCGGTGACTGCCATGAGAGACAAAACTGCCGTTACCCAAGCCGCGCATCGCCGGGCCGCGGTGCGGCGATCCAACAGTTATTTGGCAATGCTTTATGTCAGCCAAATCATGAAAACATCAGAGCGTGGTCCTTGCATCAGCCAAATCGCCGCGCCGGGGGGCGGCCCGGCGATGCGCGGCGCCTTCGGCGCTGTTTCGCGCACGGGAAGACCTCTGCGATTTAAATCCGAATAACAGCCGGACAAAGCTGCCGTTCGCCGATTGCTTCTTTCTTTCCGATATGGCCTCATATGAAATCAGTAACACTAGGAAGCATTTATTCCCTTTCGCCAATGTCAAAGGATGCGATGCACCTTACGTCAATCAAAAATTCGTATTCCAAGCGCTACGCCTCAGAATTTGGCGAACCCAGAGGATGTTCCGAGCGCGATGTAACGATTCTGGAACAGAGTTTAGGGCGGCGTCTTCCAGCAGCGTACCGCGAATACTTGCTTTGGATGGGTAATGATAAGCATGGCCGATTGAAAGGAAGTGATTGGTTTCTGAGCGATGTCCTAGAAAACACGGCAGCGCTTCCTGAACTGCTTTCTGAGAATGAGATATCTATTGACCAACTTGACGACCTGTTTTGCTTCTTCATGCATCAAGGATATATGGCGGCGTGGTTTGATTTGTCTCAGACCTCTGACGACCCTGAATGTTTCTTTTTCTCCGAAGGAAATGATGCGGAGGAAGTTGAAGGGCCAAAGATGTTTTCTGATTTTTTAAAGAAAGAGTTAGGGCTGTAAGTTCCAGCATTTCGTTGCAGGTATTGAGGTGGCCGCCTTGGCCTCAAACCCAACCATCCGGCTTTCATGACCCGCCACACCCGCACCGCAGGTGCAGCCAACCTGCCTGCCCTCAGACAACACGCAAACCGATCCCAGGCACAGCAGCCCCAAAGGCCACCCTCCCGGCTCTCGACATCCCGCCATGCGTTGCCAGAAATCCCGCGCCCTATACCGGCCGATTTGCGTCCCTCATGGACGCAAATTCCCGAACACCCCCGGAGTTTCGTACAAAACCCGCGTACACATCGTACAAAACGTACGAAACGCGCAGGACCGGGCGAAACGGCCGACCGGATCACTCCGCGGTGCGCCCGGCCTCGATTTCGCGCCAGCGCGCGACATTGCGGTTATGCTCGTCCAGCGTCTCGGCAAAGGCATGCCCCCCCGATCCGTCCGCCACGAAGAAGATATAGTCGGTCTCCTCGGGGTTGACCGCCGCTTCGATGCTGGCGCGGCCCGGATTGGCGATCGGCGTCGGCGGAAGACCCGGAATTACATAAGTATTCCAAGGGGTTTCGGACCGAAGCTCACTCTGACGCAACCCCCGCCCCAGAATACCCTCGCCCTTGGTGATCCCGTAGATCACCGTCGGGTCGGTCTGCAGCCGCATCCCCTCCCGCAGGCGGTTGACGAACACGCTGGCCACCTGCCCGCGCTCTTCCGCGATGCCGGTTTCCTTCTCGATGATCGACGCCAGGATCAAGGCCTCATACGGCCCCTCCAGCGGCAACCCCTCCTGCCGCGATTCCCAGGCCCCCGCCAAAATCACATCCTGCGCCTCCCGCATCCGCGCAATCACGCTTTCGCGGGTGTCGCCCTCGCGCACCTCGTAACTGTCGGGCGCAAGACTGCCTTCGGCGGGAATCTCCTCGATTTCGCCGTCCAGAATATCCATTAAATTCAATGCGTTGACGACCTGCCAGCTGGTCACGCCCTCGGCCATTGCAATGCGATAGCGCGTATCGGCCTTTTCGCGCACCGACTGAAACAGGGCGGGGGCGTCCTCTTCTCCGGGGATAAACGCGGCCATCTCCACATAGCGGCTGGTCGCCGGGTCCAGCTCGCGCACTTCCACACCCGCGCGGTTGACCCCGATCCGGTACACCACTTCGGTGCCACAGGTGCTGGCCCCGCCCTTGGTGATCAGATCGGCGATCTCGGACATGCTGGCCCCCTCGGGGATCAGCCAGCTCCCGGCTTTCAGAAGGGCGGTCTTGTCGGTGTATTCGGTTGCGACCCGAAAGATCGTCCCGTTGCTGATCGCCCCTTCATCGGCCAGCCGCCGCGAAATCGCGCGCATGTTGCTGCCGCGCTCGACACGCAGGCAGATCGGATCGTCCAGCGGACCGGTGGCGTTATATTCCGACTGCCCCCACAGGATCACGCCCCCGATCAGGAACACGATCACCACCAGAAAGGTCAGGAAATTCGAGGCGATATGCCGCCACATCAGCGCGGTTTCCCAATGCACAGGCAGGCATTCGTGCCGCCAAAGCCGAAGCTGTTCGAAATCGCCACGTCGATCTTGCGTTCCCGCTTGGCATTCGGCGCCAGATCGAGCGCGGTGTCGACCGCCGGGTTTTCAAGATTGATCGTCGGCGGCGCAACCTGATCGCGGATCGCGAGAATCGAGAAGATCGCCTCGATCGCGCCCGCCGCCCCCAGAAGGTGCCCGACCGACGACTTGGTCGAACTCATGGTCGCCTGCCCCGCGGCGTCGCCCAGCAGACGCTCGACCGCTTTCAGTTCGATCGTGTCCGCCATGGTGCTGGTGCCATGCGCGTTGATGTAATCCACCTCGGACGGATCGACACCGGCATGTTTCAACGCGGATGTCATCGCCCGGAACCCACCATCGCCATCCTCGGAGGGCGCGGTGATGTGATAGGCATCGCCCGACAGGCCATAGCCCAGAACCTCGGCATAGATCTTGGCGCCGCGCGCCTTGGCGTGTTCGTATTCCTCCAGCACGACCACGCCCGCGCCCTCGCCCATGACGAACCCGTCGCGATCTTCGTCATAGGGACGGCTGGCGCGCTGCGGGTCGTCGGCGCGCTTGGTGCTGAGCGCCTTGCAGGCGTTGAACCCGGCGATCCCGATCTCACAGATCGCCGCCTCGGCCCCGCCGGCCACCATCACATCGGCATCGCCATACTGGATCAGGCGCGACGCATCCCCGATGGCATGCGCCCCCGTGGAACAGGCCGTCACCACCGAATGGTTGGGCCCCTTGAACCCGTAACGAATGCTGACCTGCCCGCTGATCAGGTTGATCAGCGCACCGGGAATAAAGAACGGCGACACACGGCGCACGCCCTTGTCGCGAATAAGCAGCGTGGTCTCCTCGATCGAGCGCAACCCGCCGATCCCCGAGCCCAGCATCACGCCCGTGCGCTCACGGCTCTCTTCGTCTTCAGGGGTCCAGCCCGCATCCTTGACCGCCATATCGGCGGCGGCGACACCGTAAAGGATGAAGTCATCCACCTTGCGGCGCTCTTTGGGCGCCATGTGGTCATCGGCGTTGAACGTCCCGTCCGAGCCATCGCCAAGCAGCACCTCGCAGGCATATTTCGTCGCCACGTTCTGGGGATCGAAACGGGTAATGGTTCCCGCCCCCGATTGTCCGTCCAGAAGCCGTGCCCACGTTTTTTCAACGCCGGACGCCAAAGGCGTGACCAACCCCAGCCCCGTGACAACCACTCGACGCATGCTTCTGCCCTTTCCTTACCTCTTCAAGGGTTGCTCATAACCCGCCTTGCCACCGGGGGGCAAGAGCGGCGCTGCATGCGCCGGGCCATGTTGACGCCACTCCGCCGATGACCCGGTTTGAATTCCTGTTTACTGAAACTCGGCCTGCGGTTCGGTCTCGGCATGGCCCATGGCGATGGCCTCGGCCAGATCGACATCCTTGGACAGCAAAGCCCGGCCAATCAGTGTCCCGGCAATGTTGGGCACGTATTTCAACCGCGATACATCGTCGGCGCTGCTTACGGTCCCACGTGCAATGACCGGGTGGTGAGTCTGCGCGGCAAGGCCGGTGATCACGGCAAGGCTGCCATCGCTGTCCTCGATATCGGCGTCGATATCCGTAACGATAATTCCCGCCAGAGGCGCATCGTCGAAAGCCTTGACATAGGTCTCCGGTTCGAAGGCGCTGCGCGATTTCCAGCCTTCGGTCATGACAGAGCCCTCATAGATATCCACGGCCAGAACGATCTGGTCAGGATGCAGTTTGGCCAGTTCACGCAACAAATCCGGATCATGCGCCGCCATCGTGCCGATCACGACGCGGCCCGCGCCACGGTCGATCCAGCTTTCAACCCGCTCGCGCGAGCGGAACCCGCCACCAAGCTGGACAGGTGTACCGGCGGCACGGATGATGTCCCCGATCAGATCGTCATTGTTTCCCTCGCCCGTCAGGGCGTCGATGTCCGTCACGTGAATCCATTCGGCACCGGCGGCGGCAAAGCCGCGGGCGGTTTCAACCGGGTCCACATGCCAGATCACCGGTTCATTCAGCCGGCCACGCGTCAGCGACACGCATTTACCGTTCATCAGTTCGAGGGTGGGATAGATGATCATGGCCACAGACCTTCCGTTGCGAAAACTATACCCCGACCTATCGGGACAGCATGATCTTGCCAGCAGATGGCGGGGCGGGATGTCAACAAATCGGCATCATAGCATCGATTAACGCCCTCGCCAAATTTTCCTGCCCCCAATACAGACACGAAAAAGGCCCCTGCCGAACCGGCAGGGGCCTGTCACCCGATCGGGTGAGCGTCTTGCTTACGATGCTTCGCTGATGAATTTCACAGCATCGCCGAAGGTCTGGATGGTTTCGGCTGCATCGTCGGGAATCTCGATACCGAACTCTTCCTCGAAGGCCATGACCAGTTCGACCGTGTCAAGGCTGTCTGCGCCCAGATCGTCGATGAACGAGGCGTTCTCGACAACCTTGTCCTCTTCCACACCCAGATGCTCTACGACGATTTTCTTCACGCGGTCTGCGATATCGCTCATGTCATAATCCTCATTTACTTCGGGGTCTGCCGACCCGCTTTGCTGCCCCTGCCCCAGCCGGGAAGCGGCTTTGGTTATGCCCCACGGGGCGGATGTCTCATCCCGCCAAAGCGGGTGGCCCGGACGGGCGAATGCCACCTCCCAGCCGAACTGCGCCGCCTATAGCACATGGCGCGCCGTTGGCAAATCCTTTCGCCAATGGCCACCCGACCGGCCGCTGCCGCCCCGACGGAGCCGAACCGGAGCCATGGTCGCCCCAAACTCCGCAGCGTGATCGCTAAGCTGTTGGCGAAACATAACAAACCACAGCAAGCGGCCCTTACGCAAGGCCATCCGCCCCCTGATCCCGGCCTGATACGCAGCGGTCAGGGGCCCGGATGCAAACAATCTCCGGCCCCGGTCATCGCATCGCATCCACTGATTCCCGCAGGACGTGCAGACCGGAACCCGCGGCTCAGATCATGGCCATGCCGCCATTCACGTGCAACGTCGTGCCGGTGACATACCCGGCCTCGGGGCTGGCCAGATACAATACGGCGGCGGCGATTTCCTCGGGCGCGCCCATGCGTGCGGCAGGGATTTGCGCGTTGATCTTGTCTTTCTGATCGTCGGTCAGCTTGTCGGTCATCGCCGTCGCAATGAACCCCGGCGCCACGGCATTGGCGGTGATCCCGCGGCTGGCGACCTCATAGGCGATGGATTTGGTCATCCCGACAAGACCCGCCTTGGAGGCGGCATAGTTGGCCTGACCGGGATTGCCCGTGGCCCCGACGATGGAGCTGATATTGATGATACGCCCCCAACGGGCCTTCATCATCGTGCGCATTACACCCCGACACAGCCGCATCGACGATGTCAGGTTCACATCCAGCACCTGCGCCCATTCCTCGTCGGACATGCGCATGAAAATCTGGTCGCGGGTGATCCCGGCGTTGTTCACCAGAATATCCAGCCCGCCCATGGCCTCGATGGCCTGCTTGGGCAGGGCCTCGACCGCCTCGGCATCGCCAAGGTTGCACGGCAGGACATGGGCACGCTCACCCAGTTCCGAGGCCAGCGCCTCAAGCGGCTCGGTGCGCGTGCCGCTCAGGCCCACGGTCGCGCCTGCGCCATGCAGCGCCCGTGCAATCGCGCCGCCGATCCCACCCGACGCACCTGTGACGAGGGCGGTTTTTCCTGTCAGATCAAACATCTTGCATATCCTTTTGCTTCATCGCCGGATATCCACAGGACATCCGGCAAGACAATTCGTTTTGTCCCGGCCCTAGCCGTTCAGCGCCTCGACCGCCGCATTCACGTCCTCGGGCGTGCCGACCGCACGGGTCGCCAATGCCCGGTCGATCCGGCGGATCATCCCGCTTAGCGCCTTGCCCGCGCCGATCTCCCAGACCTCGGTCACGCCCTGAGCGGCCATATAAAGCACCGATTCACGCCAGCGAACCGATCCCGTCACCTGCTCGACCAGCAACTGGCGGATCTCATCCGGGTCCGTCACCGCAGCGGCGCGGACATTGGCCACCAGCGGCACCTTGGGCGCGGCGATGTCCACGGCGCTCAAGGCCTCGGCCATCACATCGGCGGCGGGCTGCATCAGGGCACAGTGGAACGGCGCGCTGACCGGCAGCAACATGGCCCGCTTCGCGCCCTTTTCCTTGGCAATCTCCACCGCACGCTCCACGGCGGCCTTGTGCCCCGAGACCACGACCTGCCCCGGATCGTTATCGTTGGCGGCCTGACAGACCTCACCCTGCGCGGCAGCCCCGGCCACGTCGCGCACGGCCTCCAGATCGAGGCCCAGAATTGCGGCCATCGCGCCCTCGCCCACCGGCACGGCCTTTTGCATGGCCTCGCCACGCGTGCGCAGCAGGCGGGCGCAGTCCGCCACACTCAGCGCCCCGGCAGCGGCCAATGCCGAATATTCTCCCAAAGAGTGCCCGGCCACCATCGACGCCGCATCAATCGCCACCCCTTCGGCCTCAAGCGCGCGCATCGCCGCCAGCGAGGTCGCCATCAGCGCGGGTTGCGCGTTTTGCGTCAGGGTCAGCGTGTCTTGCTCGCCCTCCCAGATGAGATCGCTCAGCTTTTCGCCCAGGGCCTCATCGACCTCGTCGAAAACCGCCTTTGCAGACGGGTACGCTTCGGCCAGTGCCCGGCCCATGCCAATCGTCTGCGCCCCCTGCCCCGGAAATACGAATGCTCGGCTCATCGTGACCTCTTGTCTTTCTTGTTCGGTAATTCCCCCGATAGCGCGCCTCGCCCGCCGAGGCAACGGGCAACCCCGGCTGCGGCACACATGCACGTGACCTGTGCGCAGCGTGGGATTGTCCGTTCCGCCCCCGGCGTTAATGTTGCGTCGAAGATTTCAATCAGGAGCATTCCATGCCCGCCAGCAACACCCCGACCACCTATGGCAGCGTCACCAAGACCTTTCACTGGCTGACCGCGCTATTGATCCTGGCGGCGATTCCGCTTGGGATCATCGCCAACGACCTTGCCCATCAGGTACGCAACCCCGACATCGCGGCATCCGAAGCCACCGTGCAATGGGCCGCAATCCTGTTTTCCATGCACAAAACCATCGGCGTCACCGTGTTCTTCGTCGCGCTCGCGCGCATCCTGTGGGCCTTGGCGCAAACCAAACCCGGCCTCCTGAACGGTGACCACACCGCCGAGGCATGGCTGGCCGAAACGGTCCACTGGCTGCTTTACGGCTCTCTTGTCGCGGTTCCGCTGACCGGCTGGGTGCACCACGCGGCCACGTCCGGTTTTGCCCCGATCTGGTGGCCCTTCGGACAAAACCTGCCCTTCGTGCCGAAAGACGCCTATGTGGCCGACCTGTCCGGCGTATTGCATTACATCCTGCAATGGGTTCTGATCGGCGCCATCGTCCTGCACATCGCCGGGGCGCTCAAGCACCATGTGATCGACCGCGATGCCACCCTGCGCCGCATGTTGCCCGGCCACGCCCCTGGCCAGCCGACCGAAAAACAACCCGGTCACGTTCTGCCTGCCGTGACGGCTCTGGCCCTGTGGGCCGTTGCGCTTGGCGGGGCTGGTGCGCTTGGCTGGCTTCCGCTGGGGCACGCGCCAGCATCTGAAACAGCCGAAACCAGCCAACCCCTGGAAACCGTACAAAGTGAATGGCAGGTCCAAGACGGCACGCTCGAAATCACGGTCTTGCAAATGGGCTCGGACGTGACCGGCAGCTTTGCGGATTGGACCGCCGATATCAGCTATTCGGAAACACCCGATGCAACCGGTAAACACGGCGAGGTCGCCGTCGTGATCTCGATTGGCTCACTGACCCTGGGGTCGGTCACGGATCAGGCCATGGGAGCCGAATATTTCAATGCGGAGAACTTCCCCACCGCCCGGTTCACTGCCGACCTGATCGCCACCGATCAGGGCCATGTCGCGCGCGGAACCCTGACGATCCGCGATCAGTCGGTTCCCGTCGAAATGCCGTTCGACCTGACGGTGGACGGTGACAGCGCCACCGCTCAGGGCGGGTTGAGCGTGGACCGCCGCGATTTCAACGTCGGCGCAGAGGGCACGGGATCGCTTGGCGCGGATGTGGATATCCGGTTCGATCTGACCGCAAACCGGGGCTGACACGGCCCCGGCACTGGCAAACAAAAAAAGGGCCAGCCGTTCAGGCTGGCCCTTGCTGCATTCCCGGAAGCCGGTGTTATTCGGCTTTTCCAGCCTCGATCGAGATCATGACCTCGACTTCGTCCGACACGGCGGGCACGGCGAAATCCATGCCGAAGTCGCTGCGCATCAATGTGGTGGTGGCGTCGAAGCCGACCCAGGGCTTACCCTCCATCATCGGGTGGCCTTCCATCTTGTTCAGCTTGGCGTCCAGCACGACCGATTTGGTCACGCCGTTCATGGTCAGGTCGCCGGTGATTTCGGCAGTGGTATCGCCGGTCACTTCGATCCCCGTCGAGGTAAACGTCACCATGTCCCCTTCGGACGCACCGAAGAAATCGTCAGACATGAAATGCTCGAACCGCTCCTCCCATCCGGTCAACATCGAGCGCACAGGCATCGCCACGTTGACCGAAGAGTTCGCCGGGTCTTCCTCGTCGAACATGATTTCGCCCTCGAACCCCGCGAACATCCCGTAGGTCGTGGAATAGCCGAGGTGATTGTACGAGAACACGACCTGGCTGTGGCTCGGGTCCAGATTGTATTGCTCCGGCGCGGCCAAAGCGGGCATGGCACCTACGGTCAGGGCGGTGGTCAAAAGCAGTGTCTTCATTACGTCTCTCCCTCGGGAATAGAAATTACAGTTCCAGACGCAATAAATGGGGTAATTCCGGCTCGGGCAATCCTGTTAAATTCAACAAAACGTGTGGATCAGCGAACATTCGCCTGCACAAAGGCGCAGATCGCCATGATTATATGCGCCTCATGCACGCAATTGCATCGTATCGCGCAGGGCCTCGACGACCGATGGATCGTCCACGGGAATGGCAAACAGTTCGCACCCCTCATGATCGCGCGCCGTCAGCAAACCGTCACGCAACGCGATTTCGGCCAGATCGTCAAACGCATGAGTGGCACATATCCGCGCCATTCCCTCGCTGTCGACCTTCACGATACGAAGTTGCCGGTTCATGGGGTCGATATGTATTTCGGGAACATCGCTGCGCTCGTCCAGACCGCTGACACAAAACAACCCGATGATCAGCAACACGCCCGAGATCAGTAGCTTGATCAACTGCATCGCGCCGTCCCCCGCGCCTGCCTGGAACACCCACAACCCGACTGACGCCATCAGAAAAGCCGCGCCAAAGCCCATCTTCATCGCCCGCCGCAGCGCCGCCTTGCCCCGCAGCGCGCAACGGGCATTCCTTTCAATCAGGGTGTCGGGATCGATATTCGACAATTCATGCAGCGCAACCACGACGAGCATCCTTTCATGATTTGTTAACCTTGAAAGAACCCCGTGATTGAGGCGCGATTTGGGCAAAGCGCAGACAAATTCTGGGACATGCGTCATAAGCAATGCGGCCACTTGCGCCACGACACGATCCATCGTATACGCGCCCATCCTTCCGCACGAGGTTTGAACCGCGCAGTCTCTCGTGGCGGGGCCGCGGAAGGATATGGCCCGCCTTTGAAATGCGCCTTGAAAGAAGTGGAGATCACATGCCGCTGTATGAGCATGTATTTATCGCGCGCCAGGATCTGTCCAACGCGCAGGCCGAAGGCCTCATCGAACATTTCGGTACCGTTCTGTCCGACAACGGCGGCAAGATCGTCGACAGCGAGTACTGGGGCGTCAAGACGATGGCCTACAAGATCAACAAGAACCGCAAGGGCCACTACTCCTTCCTGAAAACCGACGCCCCCGCGCCGGCCGTTCAGGAAATGGAACGCCTGATGCGCCTGCATGACGATGTGATGCGCGTCATGACCATCAAGGTCGACGAGCACGAAGAGGGCCCCTCGGTCCAGATGCAGAAGAAGGAAGATCGCGACAGCCGTCGCGAGCGCCGTTGATAACCGCCTGAAGAAAGGACACTAAACCATGGCTGCAAAACCGTTTTTCCGCCGCCGCAAGGTCTGCCCCTTCTCGGGCGACAACGCACCCAAGATCGACTATAAAGACACGAAGCTTCTGCAACGCTACATTTCCGAGCGTGGCAAGATCGTGCCGTCGCGCATCACCGCCGTTTCGGCCAAGAAGCAGCGTGAGCTGTCCCGCGCCATCAAGCGCGCGCGCTTCCTCGCCCTGCTGCCCTACGCCGTGAAGTAAGGAGAGAGCATCATGCAAGTTATCCTTCTCGAACGCGTGGCCAAGCTGGGCCAGATGGGCGATGTCGTCGACGTCAAGCCCGGTTTCGCCCGCAACTACCTCCTGCCCCAGGGCAAGGCCCTGTCGGCCTCCGAGGCCAACATCAAAGGCTTCGAAGATCAGAAAGCGCAGCTGGAAGCCCGCAACCTGGAAACCCGCAAGGAAGCCGAGCAACTGGCCGAAAAGCTGGATGGTCAGCAGTTCGTCGTGATTCGTCAGGCCTCTGACGGTGGCAACCTCTACGGTTCGGTTTCGACCCGTGACGCCGCCGCCGTCGCCACCGAGGAAGGCTTCTCGCTCGACCGCAAGCAGGTTCTGATTCGCCAGCCGATCAAGACCCTGGGCCTGCACGACGTCGAGGTGCACCTGCATCCCGAGGTCGAGGTGCACATGCAACTGAACGTCGCCCGTTCGCCCGAAGAGGCCGAACTGCAAGCGTCGGGCAAAAGCATTCAGGACGCCGCCGCAGAAGAAGAAGCCGCCGCCGATTATGAAATCGCGGAACTCTTCGAAGACATCGGCAGCGCCGCATCGGACGACGAAGATCTGGCCGAAACGGTCGAAGAAGTCCTGCCCGAGCAGGACGCATCGGACGACGAAGACAACGCCTGATCCAGACGTTACCGAAAAGAATCCGGGTCGCGCGGCAGTGTCGCGCGGCCCTTTTCATTCGGCTCCGATGCCCGGCGGTCCGGAAGTATTGCTTTATCAGGTTTTCATCTGTCTGACGGCGATTCTTTGCGTCGGCTGGAATCCGCTCCCCAAGCGCCAAGACAATGCCGCAATATGTCGTTATAATTAACGCTAACCTGTCTGCCGACCGGTCTCTCGCTGTTTCAAGTCAACGTTCGTGCACCCCGTAAAGCAGTAATCCAAGGCGACAAGACCTGTACGAGTGTATCACGACATTCCTGCCATCTTGGTATTCCCGATGGTGTTTGTATAAATTGACCCCGGTAAGGGTGATCGAAACGCTGAACTGAGGAGAGGGCGCCCCTGCGCCCCCGATACGACATGAACAAGCGCATGGATCTGATAGACTTGGCCAGTACGCCCGACGGGCAGCGTGATTTCGTCGCGCATCTGAACAAGCTGTGCGATACGCTTGGTGTCGAGCACGCAACCTATTTCGCGGTCAACCCGATCTCGGGCAAGATGCACGGGTTCACCACCTACCCGGACGAGTGGAAGGCCCATTACGTCCATCACGGCCTGCAACAATTCGATCCGACGCTTCGCTCGGCGGCGCGGTCCGTCGCCCCCGTCGACTGGAATCGTCTGACCAATGACACCAACTACGACAGGGTATTTCGCGACGCCCATGATTTCGGCCTGCCCTCGCAGGGCGTGACGGTTCCAATCCGCGGAATGTTCGGCGAAACCGGCCTGCTCTGCGCCTGCACCTCGACCACCGCAACCGAATGGGCCCGCCTGAAGCGGGAGATCATCGGAAGCCTTCTGAACAATGCGGTGCATCTGCATGACACCGTGATGAATTCCGAACCCCTGATGAAAACCCTGCGGCATCCCAACCTTTCATCGCGGGAACTGGAGATTCTGCAATGGGTGGCGGCAGGCAAGTCGCAACAGGATGTCGGTGACATCCTGTCGATCTCGCCACGTACCGTCGAAGTGCATTTGCGGTCGTCACGCGAGAAACTCTGCACCATCAGCACCGCACAAGCCGTCGGACGCGCCGTCAGCCTGGGGCTGATACTTCCCGGTTGATTCAGTAACGAAAACATGACACGCAACGCCCACGGGGGCATCCTCGGGCTGGAATGCATTTCAGGAAAAAAACTTTCCCGAGCACCCCAAACTACGGGATTTCCCTAATTCCACAGGAACGATCCCTTGATATCCTTTCCCCAATCACCACCACTTTGGGGAACAAACGCCATGATCCTTGTTATTGACGCGTTGAACCGCCATCGATTCGGACCGGTTATTGACGACATGTTCAAACTGCGCGCCCGCGTTTTCCATGATCGGATGGGCTGGGATGTAACCGTGCGCAATGGCCGTGAATTCGATCTGTTCGACGATCTCGATCCTGCATACCTTGTCGCACTCGATGACGATTACAATGTCGTGGGGTGCAACCGGATGCTGCAAACCACCGGGCCGCACATGCTGACCGACGTGTTCCAGGACATCCTGTGCGGGGAACCGCCCCTGCGCAGCGCGACAATCTGGGAAAACACCCGGTTCTGCATCGACACCGAACGCCTCAAGCGTCCGGGCAATTCCCGCAGCGTATCCTACACCGCCTGCGAACTGATGGCGGGCATCGCGGAATACGCCTTTGAATCCGGCATCAGCGACGTGATCAGCGTCGTCGACCCGGCGATGGACCGCATCCTCAAGCGCTGCGACAATGCCCCTTACGGCTATATCGGGAAAACCGTCCAGATGGGCAAGACCAAGGCCCTTGCCGCGCTCAGCGACATCACGCAAGAGCGTATCGCGCGCATCCGTAACTTCGCCGGCATCACCGGAGACATCTTTGCCGACGAAAATGAAGTCGCCGATGCACTGGCCGCCCGTACTGCCGGCGACGCCATGACACCGGAACTGCGCGATTACTGTGACGAACAGGTCGCCGCTGCCGCCACCGATGACGAACGGCAGGCTGCACTGGCCTTACAGGAAAAGATATCCCAGATGTTTCGTTCTGGTCGCGACTGCAACGCCTGACCCACCCCATCGAAAGGCCATGCAGGTTTGCCGGTGTGGATTATCTCCCCTGCCCGGCTGACTGACTCAAGAACGGAACGGGCCGCCCCATCCAGGGGCGGCCCGCATTCATTCCACGACGACCAGAGAACAGCGCCCCGGTTTCGGGCTCACTCTTCGTCCAGAGCCTCGACAGCCTTTTCCAGATCGGCCTTGGACACGTCCTTGTCGCTGACTTCGGCCAGCCCGATGACATGGTCGATGACCTTCTCTTCAAAGATCGGCGCACGCAGTTGCTGGCGCATCTGCGGGTTGTTCTGAACGAATTCGAAGAACTGGCGCTCCTGCCCCGGATACTGACGGGCCTGTTCCATCACGGCCTGCGTCATCTCGGCATCGCTGACCTCGACCTCGGCCTTCTGGCCCAGTTCGGCCAGCAGCAGCCCCAGACGCACGCGGCGTTCGGCCAGCGTGTTGTGCTCTTCGGTCGGCTCGACCTCGGGATGATCGTGCCCCTGAACATCGGGGTTCTCCTCGTGCCACAGCTGATGCGCGATCTGCTTGGCTTCGGCCTCGACCATGCTGGGGGGCAAATCGAAGCTCACCAGCTTGTCCATCTCGTCCAGCAGCTTGCGCTTCAGCACGGCGCGTGCCGCCCCCGCGTATTCGGCTTCCAGACGCTCCTTGATCTGGCCCTTCAGGTCGTCAAGGCTTTCGGCGCCGTATTTCTGGGCCAGCTCATCGTTCACCTCGGTGGCGACGGGCTCTTTCACTTCCTTGATCTTGCACTCGAACACGGCCTCTTTCCCGGCCAGATGTTCGGCCTGGTACTCTTCGGGGAAGGTGACGGTCACGTCTTTTTCCTCACCGGCCTTCACGCCGACAAGCTGATCCTCGAAACCGGGGATGAAGCTGTTCGAGCCCAGAACCAGCGGATAGTCCTCGGCGGAACCGCCCTCGAACGCCTCGCCATCGACCTTGCCGACAAAGTCGATCACGACCTGATCGCCGTCTTTCGACTTGGTGCCTTTCTTGCGGTCCTTGAAGTCCTGCGCGCTCTCGGCCAGATTGGCCAGCGCTTCGTCAACCGCCTCGTCATCGGCCTTGGCGACCAGACGCTCGACCTTGATCGTGCTCAGGTCCACCTCGGGAATCTCGGGCAGCGCTTCATACGACATCTCGACTTCGACATCGTCGCCCTCTTTCCAGTCCTCGTTGACCATCTTGACGGCAGGCTCGGCGGCCGGGCGCTCGCCCTTGTCTTCGAAATGCTGCGCCATCGCGCCATCGACGGCCTCCTGCATGGCTTCGCCCAGCACACGCTGGCCGAACTGCTTTTTCAGCAGCGGCAGGGGCACCTTGCCCTTGCGGAAGCCTTTCATTTCGATTTCAGGCTGGGCCTCTTTCAGTTTCGCGGTGACCTTGTCGTCCAGTTCCTGGGCGGTCAGGATCATTGTGTACGCGCGTTTCAGCCCTTCGTTCAGGGTCTCGGTGACCTGCATAGTCGTCCTCATCCATAGCATCGGGCCGCGGAGGCGTCCGCGGCGGTCAAAATCAGTGGCCCTTCTAGGGTTGGCTTCGCCCGGACGCAAGCAGAGTCTGCCCCGCCGCATTCACGAACTGTAGAATGATACCGGCTCAAGGGGGCGCAGCCGCGAACCGGCACCCTGAACGACCCCGCGCTGAAAACCGTCAACCGCAATCCCGGAACGTCACCGCGCCGAACGCTCAGCCCCTGCCCCGCCGCCGGATCAATCCCAGACCGGCCAGCGCCGCCAAAAGCAACGGCAGCGAGGCCGGCAGCGGCACTGGCGCGGTGGCGACGTTGCCGGTAACCGTGAATTTCAGCATCGCATCCGCATATGGTGTGGTGCCCGACCACGGCACGAAGTTCGGGTCCACGTCGTTGAGCACCAGATACCCGTTTTCCGCAGTGATCGCGCTGCCGGTGATCGACGGGCTTGTGGTTCCCCGCCAACCGCCATTGCCCGTCGTCATCGTCATGATGAGCGTGTAGGTATCGGGCATAAGCGTCAGCCCCGACAGTGCCGACTGCGCCCCCTCCCACCCCGTATAGGTCGTGTCGAAAATTTCCTGGAAAATGGTCGCCGTCGGACTCATTCGCCCCGAGATCAGCCGCAATTCCCCCGCGCAGTTATTGCAGGTCATATCAAAGGAAAAGGCGACGTCGGTCAGCGTCTGCGTCACCTCAAACGTCTGGGCCGCCCCCTTGTCAGGCGCGCCTTCACCGATTGGCGTGGTCGCATCCCGGTTTCCATCCACACTGAACAATGTGGCCGCCTGCCCCGGTCCCGCTGCCAGCACAAACGCCAGCCCGACGATCAATGCCTTCAGTCGCATGAGACTATCCGATCTGTGAATGCATATATGATAATCACCTAAGCCTGCGCTTTCGCCTGCGCCCTGTCAATTTTTTCCGGCAGACCCGACACCCCCGCCGCGCATCAAGATAATCGAGACCGACGCGGTCGATCCCGCAAACCGCCTTTTGTAACCCAAGCTGTAACCACAAACCGGCCACAGGCCCTGATTTGCAAGGGCATTCTTTGATTTCAATGGGTTAACTTGGTGCGGGTGGAGGGACTTGAACCCCCACGCCTTGCGGCGCCAGAACCTAAATCTGGTGCGTCTACCAATTTCGCCACACCCGCACGTGAGACCGCCTCTTAGCAAAGCCGCAAATCGGATGCGAGAGGAAAAATCACAGCAAAAAGCGCCTTCCTCCCGCAAAAAAGGCACGACATTAACCCATTCTTGCCATATTCTGGGAAAAAACTGAGGCAGTAACATAGCGAGAAACGCCATGAAACCGAAAACGGTCGGGCGGGCACACGGTGAAAATTCCGTCCATACCCCCATGGAAGACGCGGGCCTGATGGCCAATTCGATCATCCTGACTCTCGATGGCGAAAAGGCCGTCAGCGATGTCAGGCCCGGCGACCGCATCATCACCCGCGATGCCGGCACCGCCATTGTCCGCAATATCCGCAAACGCCGCATCAAGGCCGACGCCATCGTCATTCAGGCCGGATCTCTTGGCGATACGCGCCCCGATCGCGACATGATCCTGCCCGCCGGACAGGGTGTTCTGGTCAGGGACTGGCGCGCCGAGGCGATGTTCGGCGCCCGTCAGGCGCTGGTGCCTGCGGAACGGCTGATCGACGGTGAATTCATTCGCCGCGAGGGCATCGCAAACCTCATCGTGATCCAGTTGGAATTCGACCGCCCGCATATCCTTTATGTCGACGGGATCGAAGTGGCCGGACAGATCGTTCAGTCCACACAGGCAAAAGCCGCATAAATCCCGGCGACACCGCCCATCCGACGCCCCGCCGCCGGTTCCGGCCACGGGGCGTTTTGCCGTTACAGCCCCAGATCACGCAGGACGGTCGGCAACATCTCGGGCAGATCCTCGGCAATCAATCCGGGGCCAAAGGCGCGCGCCGCCTCCACATGCAGCCAGGCCGCCGTTTCCGCCGCCTGCATCGGCGCGAGCCCCCGCGCCAACAGCCCGGCGATGAACCCCGCCAGAACATCCCCCGCCCCGGCGGTCGCCAGCCACGGGGCGGCGCGCTCGTATTGGGCCGAATTGATGCTGCACCGCCCATCGGGCGCGGCAATCACCGTATCCGGCCCCTTGAACAGCACCACGCAGCCCGCCCGCCTCGCCGCCTCGCGCGTGGCATCCACCTTGGAATAGGCCGGTCCGTTCACCGCAGGCGCATGCAGCTTTTCGGCGATGTCCGGGAACAGCCGCGCGAACTCTCCGCCATGGGGCGTCAGAACGCATTTGTCATGCAGCATCGCAAACAGGGCTTCGGGATCGTCGGCAAACGCCGTCAACGCATCGGCATCCAGTACCACGTAGGGTGCGCGCTGCGCGCGCACCGCCACCGGCACCAGGTCCCGCGCCCGCTCCATCCCCATCCCCGGCCCCAGGCACAGCGCATTAAGCCGCTCGTCCTCCAACGCCCCGGCCAGCGCCTCGCCATCCTCCACACGCCGCAGCATCAATGCGGTGATTTGACAGGCCACTTCCATCTGCGCCGATCCCGGCACCCCTAGCGTCACCAACCCCGCCCCGATCCTGAGCGCCCCCCGCGCCGCCAACCGCGCCGCGCCGGTGCGCCCCGCGCCGCCCGACAGGATCAGCGCATGGCCGTGGGTGTATTTGTGCGCGCCATCCGCCTTATCGAAGAATTTTGAATGCGACGCATCGACAACACGTACCCTGTCGCGCGGCATGTCGGCACGCAAACCAATATCCGCAACAACAGTGCGTCCGCATTTGAATGGCCCCCATTGCAGGTAATGGCCAAGTTTTACCGCGTGAAATGATACCGTGAGAGATGCAAGAACCGTCGCGCCATTGTGCCCCAATTCACGCCCACTATCACTACATAGCCCCGAGGGTATATCCACGGCCACGGTCTTGGCTTGGGCGTTCGGGTCCGCCTCTCGGTCCGTGACCCATGTCAACGCCGCCCCCTCCAAGGGCCACGCCAACCCTGTACCAAACAACGCATCAACGAACAGATCCGCCTCATGCGCGAACCGGGGCGCGTCTTCGATCGCCCCAACCTCCCCCATCTTCCGCCACCGCTCGTAATTCGCCCTGGCATCCGGCGGCAGCTTCGTGGGGTCTCCATAGAGAAACACCTCCACCTCCCAGCCCCAGTCCTTCAACAGCCGCGCCACCACGAATCCGTCGCCGCCATTGTTGCCCGGCCCGCACAGAACCACCGCCCGATGCGGGGCCTTGGCCAGCTCGGGCCATTCCTCGAACACCGCCTCGACCACACCGCGCCCGGCGCGCTCCATCAGGTCCAGCCCCGTCACCTCGCCCGACTCGATGGCTGCCCGTTCGATGGCGCGCATCAGCGCGGCTGTCAGCAATTCCGTCATGGTTTCCCGCCCTCGCGATTCATTTCCGCCCACAATGCGGGCTGATTGCCTAAATTTTATGCATTCATTGCGCGACAGGCCCACACTCAGGCCCGCCGCCACCCTATCCGATTGAGAGCCCCCCTGAGAAGTGGTCTGCAAACCAGCAAGACACCGAAGGGCGAGGAGGCCGAGCCATGAAGAAGATCGAAGCGATCATCAAACCGTTCAAGCTGGACGAGGTGAAAGAAGCCCTGCAAGAGGCAGGTATTCAGGGCCTCAGCGTGATCGAGGTCAAGGGCTTTGGCCGTCAGAAAGGCCATACCGAACTTTACCGCGGCGCCGAATATGTGGTCGATTTCCTGCCCAAGGTGAAGATCGACGTGGTGATCGACGACGATCAGGTCGACCAGGCCATCGAGGCCATCGTCGAAGCCGCCCGCACCGACAAGATCGGCGACGGCAAGATTTTCGTCAGCCCCGTCGAACAGGCGATCCGCATCCGCACCGGCGAAACCGACTCGGACGCGCTCTGAGCCCCGAACACCCGTTACCGGCGCCACACCGGCGCCCCGATCCAAACCCGAAACGCGACCCAGACAGAAAGGGACATAAGGGATGAGCCACAAAGCTATCGTTCAGCAGATCAAGGAAGAAGACATCGAGTATGTCGACATCCGCTTCACCGATCCGCGCGGCAAACTGCAACACGTGACCGTGATCGCCGACGAGGTCGATGAAGATTTCCTTGAAGAAGGCTTCATGTTCGACGGTTCGTCGATCGCCGGCTGGAAATCCATCGAAGCCTCCGACATGAAACTGATGCCCGACTGCGAGTCGGCCTATGTCGATCCCTTCTATGCCGAGAAAACCCTCTGCATTCACTGCTCGGTCGTCGAACCCGATACCGGCGAACCCTATAACCGCGACCCGCGCGGCACCGCCGAAAAGGCCGAGGCCTACCTGAAATCCTCGGGCATCGGCGACAATGCCTTCTTCGGCCCCGAGGCCGAATTCTTCCTGTTCGACGACGTGCGCTTTTCGAACACCATCAACAAGGTCTCCTACGAGGTCGACGCGATGGACGCCTCGTGGAACACCGACACCCAGTACGAAATGGGCAACACCGGCCACCGTCCGGGCGTCAAGGGCGGCTATTTCCCGGTCAACCCGATCGACGACGCGCAGGACATCCGCAGCGAAATGCTGTCGACCATGAAGCGCCTCGGCATGAAGGTCGACAAGCACCACCACGAAGTGGCCTCCTGCCAGCACGAACTGGGCCTGATCTTCGGCACGCTGACCGAACAGGCGGATGAACTTCAGAAATACAAATACGTCATCCACAACGTCGCGCAGGCCTATGGCAAGTCGGCCACCTTCATGCCCAAGCCGATCTACGGCGACAACGGCACCGGCATGCACGTGAACATGTCGATCTGGAAAGACGGCAAGCCGCTCTTCGCGGGCGACAAATACGCCGATCTCAGCCAGGAAGCGCTGTATTTCATCGGCGGCATCCTGAAGCATGCGAAAACGCTCAATGCCTTCACCAACCCCTCGACCAACAGCTACAAGCGCCTGATCCCGGGCTTCGAAGCCCCCGTTCTGCGCGCCTACTCGGCCCGCAACCGCTCGGGCTGCGTGCGTATCCCGTGGACGGAAAGCCCCAAGGCCAAGCGTGTCGAGGCCCGCTTCCCCGATCCGTCGGCCAACCCGTACCTGTGCTTCGCTGCCCTGCTGATGGCCGGTCTCGACGGCATCAAGAACAAGATCGATCCGGGCGAGGCGATGGACAAGAACCTCTACGATCTGCCCGCCGAAGAACTGGAAGGCATCCCGACCGTCTGCGGCTCGCTGCGCGAGGCGCTCGACGCCCTGGCCGCCGATCACGACTTCCTCATGGCCGGCGACGTGTTCACCAAGGATCAGATCGACGGCTATATCGCCCTCAAGATGGAAGAGGTCGAAGCCTACGAACACACCCCGCACCCGATCGAATTCCAGCTGTACTACAGCTGCTGATCACCTGAACGGGACAGTGAAACGATCAGGGCGCCCTTCGCGGGGCGCCCTTTTTCATGCCGCGCCCTGGGCGATAATCCGCCAGATGGCAACAATCCGCTCATTTCCGGCCGATTGCCCCAATGTATCCATATTTGAAACAAACCATCTTCCACTTGTCGGCGTAGGGAAACCATAGTGAAACCCTGCAAACAGGCATGAGCATGACCAATGAACGAACATGGGTTACAGCAGGACTGGTATTTCTCGGTACGAGAGACATCGACATTGTCGAAACCGCCAACCGCGTGCGTGTCGCCCTCGCGCGGATAGGCCACAGGATTACCGGCACCCGCGTGCAATCGGACGACAGCGCGATCGTGGCCAGTTGCTGCCACACGATGCGCATCGGCATCGAACACGACGCCTTTGTCGACGAATTCTCCCGACAGGTGCCCCGGGTGCTGACACTGGACATCGCCCAGGACGACAAGGATTCCACCACGGATGGGCAGGGTATGACCAACGACATGGTCCTGACCCATGTGCTGAAGGATCTGCACTGGCAGATGTCCGCCGACTACATCCGCTGGGTCGGTCACAGCCGCTTGCTCAGCTCCGCGGACTTCCTGTTGATGACGACGGATTTGCCGGGCTCTGCCCAACCGGCGGGCGCGCGCCTGGCGCGCGGAACGGCCAAGGTGACCATGGGGCACGATGCCGACCGCACACGCGCCTGTGCGTCCGAACTGGCCGATCTGCGCAGCTTCTTCCGCGAGGCCGACGCCGATCTCGAAGCCGCTAAAACCGGCAAGGCGCGCCCGGCGCAGATCAATCCGGATGAGCCCCCCCTCAGCGCCCCGCAACGTCTGTCCGCATGGCTCATGGCCTATGCGGTCCTGTTGTTCTCGCTGCCCGTCGGCATCGCCTTGTTGCTGGTGAATCTCATCAAAGGCGAAAACCCGCGGCTTGCGGCGCAGGCGGCGGCCCTGACCGGCACCTTCCTGTCGTTCCAGACCTTCGGAACCACGGCGCAGGCCATGGAAGCGGTCCGGAGCCTCCTGTCCTGATCGGGCCGCGGCCTGTCGGTCCTCCGGTCGCCGCCCCGCGGCGGCCGGACACCAGATTTGCCTTTGAGGCAAACCGCCCCCTCGGCTAGAGTTGCACCACGACAGGATTTTTTTCTGCAGGAGCGCCCGATGATGTCCAGATGGTCCCGCCCGATCGCCGCCTTTTCCCTTTTCGCCCTCGGCCTGTTGCCCGGCACAGCCACCGCCGCCCCCTGCGGCAATAACGGGTCGGGCTTTGCCGCCTGGAAAGCGGCCTTCGCACAGGAAGCCGCCCGCGCAGGCGTTGGAAACCGCGGCCTTCAGGCCCTTGCCAATGCCCAATACGCCAGCCGCACCATCGCCGCCGACCGCAACCAGAAAAGTTTCAAATACTCGCTGGACAAGTTCATGCAGGTGCGCGGGGCCTCGACCATCGTGGCCCAGGGGCGCACGCGCAAGGCCCGCAACCCCCAGTTCTACAACGCGCTCGAACAACGTTACGGCGTGCCTGCCGGCGTTCTGATCGCGATTCACGGCATGGAAACCGGCTTTGGCGGTTTCATGGGCGACAGCCGCGTTGTGTCGGCCATCACCACGCTGGCCTATGATTGCCGCCGCTCGGCGTTTTTCGTCCCCCACGCCATCGGCGCGCTGAAACTGGTGGATCAGGGCACCATCACCGGCGACACGCGCGGCGCCAAGCATGGCGAACTGGGGCACACCCAGTTCCTGCCGGGCAACGCCCTGAAATACGGGGTCGACGCCAATGGCGACGGGCGCGTGGACTTCTACGACCAGGCCGACGCCCTGGCCTCCACCGCGAATTACCTGCGCCAGAAAGGCTGGCAACCCGGACAGGGCTATCAGGAAGGACAGCCGAATTTCCGCGCGATCAGGGAATGGAACGCCGCCGGGGTCTATCAAAAGGCGATCGCCATCATGGCCGCAGAGATCGACGCAGGCGGCTGAACCCTTACGGGACCGCTCCCAAAAACAACTGATTCCCCCCCCGAGGCGGAGCAGATTTCACTGTTCCGCCTCATTTGCATCAAATTCACTCCAAAGTTGCACCGCCTTATGGGGGTAAGACAAAGTTCAAACCCTGACAGGAATTGGCGCTATGCAGTCCCATGGTATTGTCGTCGGGTTCGAGTATCGCGCATGTCCGCGCATGGAATTTCAGGATATCGTTGAGGAATTCGACCTGTCCTTCCAACTGGCCGACGCCAGAACACGCAGCCTGACCTGGGATTGCGACGATATCGCACTGATCGAGCGCGATTACCTGCGCGTGGCGCTTGGCTGGCTTCCCCCGGATGACGATGACGGCTCGTGGCACCTGATCGCGGCGGTCGGTCCTTCGGATCAGGCCGGCAATGCGCTGATCGACGGCGGGTCACTGGGCTTCGTCGCCGACCAGATCGTCGATCGCACACAGGAATTCCTGCCCGCCCATGCCGTCCTGCATGGCCCGGCCTCTCGCACCGTCGGTCCCGAACTGATCGACGACGTGTTCGACCTGCTCCGGCTGTCGGCGCAAACACCCTGCGATACCGCCGCACCGCAAAACAGCAGCGCACATCCCCCGCCCAAGCCGAAGCCCCAACACCCCTGGAGCTTCACCCCCGCCCCCGATGACGATGAAATCGAAATCTCCTCGGACACCGCGCAGGCCTCGCCGCTGACGCAATGGCTCACCACGCGGGCCGAGCCGACACAGCCCTTGCGCCTGACCATCCATACCCTGGCGCTGACCCTGATGCTGCATGTGCCGGCGCTCGGCGCCTCCCTGTTCGTCTACTCGATGCTGCGTGACGTCATGCCGGTCTCCACCTGAATCTCAGGCCCCGGCCAGCAAGAACGTGTGAATCGAAAAAACGCAGGCGCGCGTCCGGGGCAGGCGCAGAACGCATTGCCGCTCGCTGCGCAGATAAGGATAGGCGCCGCCCGCATCGTCGGTGCGCGGCTCGTCCCGCGTTTCGGGCTGGAACAATGCCGGATCGGCATAATGCAGCGCGTTGAAGCGCCATAGCGGGCGCTCCACCTGCACCCCGTCGAACAGCCGCTGCACCCGCCGTGCAAGCGCATCGTCATAGACGTCTACAGGCACATGGATCGTCGTCAGGGGCCGCCCGATCTTGTCCGACAGCCGCCAACTGGCCGGAAAACACAGCACGGCAGCCGTCAGAACATGCTCATCGCCCTGCTTCTCCATCAGGCACAGATCTTCCTGCACCAGATGCCCCAGCGTCCCCATCGGATCGTCCCGGTCGACCTGCACCGTCACGCCATCGGGCCGCCGGACACGATCCGCCGCCACATCGTAGCCCGGCGAATGCCGCGCCAGCCAGTCCAGCACGAATTCCAGCAATTCCTCCGCCGCCGCGCGCCCCTCCGGCATGATGGCCAGCACATCGCCGCGCCGCTCGCGCAGCAGCCGTTCACGCTCGGCCATCTGCGCGCCAAAGGCATCGTCCACCATCAACCAGTCCGCCGGGTCCAGCGGCCCGACCCCCGGCAAACGCTTCTGCGCACTCACCTCATAGGGGGTGCTCTTCTGAAAAATACCAGTCATGGCGCGACATTACCCGGCCAGTCCCGCCTGTCCATCCCGAAAGACCGTCCCTTCTTCTTTCCGAAAATTTCCCGGGGGATGAGGGGCGTCCCGGAAACGATCCGGGGGATCGTTTCAGCCCCGGACAGGCCGCATGGCGCGCGACGGGGGCCGCGCCCCGTATCACCACCGCCACACACCCTACCGCCGGTACTCCGTCACCATCCGGTAGTCCTTGCGCGGCCCCCGCACCTGCCATGTGCAACGCCAGACCGGCCAGCGGTTGAAATCGTAAACCCCGTCATACTGATCGGGCGCGCACCAATGCCCGCAAGGCCCGCCCTGCCCCGGCACCTGATGGAAATAGCGCCCATCGTCGAACCACACGCTCAGATCGGCGCGCCACAGATATCGCCTATGCGCCTCCAGCGGCGGCTGGCCCTCGACGCTCAGCACACCGCGCTCCTCACACAGCAATCCCTCGGCCACGGGGCTCCAGCACGCCTCGCCCTCCAGCCGCGCATCGGGGCCGTTCGCCTGCCCGATCCGGCGCGCCATCCGCCAGCGCCCCTCGAAATCGGCCAGCACGCGCGCCGCCCTGTCGCTTTCCGCTTCACTCAATGCGTCTCACCCCGGTGCCATCCGCTTGCCGCTGAGGCGCCTTCCGTCTAAACCCGCGCCAACCGATACAGCAGATGCAAAGGTTCGTCACATGATTCCCCGCTATTCCCGCCCCGACATGGTTGCCATCTGGTCACCGGAAACCAAGTTCCGCATCTGGTACGAGATCGAAGCCCACGCCTGCGACGCCATGGCCGATCTGGGCGTGATCCCCCGCGAAAACGCCGAGGCTGTCTGGAAAGCAAAGGACGTGGACTTCGATGTCGCCCGCATCGACGAGATCGAGGCCGTCACCAAACATGACGTCATCGCCTTCCTCACCCACCTCGCCGAACATGTCGGCAGCGATGAGGCCCGCTTCGTGCATCAGGGTATGACCTCCTCGGACGTTCTGGATACCTGCCTCAACGTGCAACTGGTACGCGCCGCCGACATCCTGATCGCCGATATCGAAGGGCTGCTCGCCGCCCTCAAGCGCCGCGCGCTCGAGCACAAGAATACCCTGCGCGTGGGCCGCAGCCACGGCATCCACGCCGAACCCACCACCATGGGCCTTACCTTCGCGCGCTTCTATGCCGAAATGGATCGCAACCTCGCCCGCATGAAAACCGCGCGCGCGGAGGTGGCCACCGGCGCCATCTCCGGCGCGGTCGGCACCTTCGCCAATATCGACCCGCGCGTCGAGGAACATGTCTGCAAGCAACTGGGCCTCAGCCCCGAACCGATCAGCACACAGGTCATCCCGCGCGACCGTCACGCCGCCTTCTTCGCCGCGATGGGCGTCGTGGCCTCCTCGATCGAGAACATCGCCATCGAGATCCGCCACATGCAGCGCACCGAGGTTCTGGAAGGCGCCGAATTCTTCTCAATGGGGCAAAAAGGCTCCTCCGCCATGCCGCACAAGAAAAACCCGGTGCTGACCGAAAACCTCACCGGCCTCGCCCGCCTCGTGCGCTCCGCCGTGGTCCCGGCGATGGAAAACGTGGCGCTCTGGCATGAACGCGACATCTCGCATTCCTCGGTCGAGCGGATGATCGGCCCGGACGCCACCATCACCCTCGATTTCGCCCTCGCCCGCCTCACCGGCGTGATCGACAAGATGCTGATCTTCCCCGAGAACATGCTGGAGAACATGAACAAGTTCCCCGGCCTCGTCATGTCACAACGCGTGCTCCTGGCCCTGACCCAGGCGGGCGTCAGCCGCGAAGACGCCTATGCCATGGTGCAGCGCAACGCGCTCAAGGTCTGGGAAGAGCGAACCGACTTCAAGGAGGAGTTGCTGGCCGACAAAGACGTGGTCGCGGCCCTCGGCAAGGAGCAGATCGAGGAAAAATTCGACATGGGCTATCACACCAAGCATGTCGATACGATCTTCAAACGGGTCTTCGGCGAAAGCTGACCGGCACCATATGCACGGTTTTTCATCGGGCGGCCCGTCACGGGCCGCCCTTTTTCATTGATGATTTTGCCGAAAGCCGATCCTGTGCTATGCTCATTCCATGGTTCAACAGGAGATATCGAAAATGACCCTCAAGACCATTCTGACCGCGGCGGCCCTGACCGTGACTTCGGCGATGGCCGCCCATGCCTGTCCCGCACATGAACAGCAGGCGATGTCCTGCGCCGACGGCACCACATGGGATGCCGGATCGAAAACCTGCGTACCGCAAACCACAAGCTGACCGCAGACGCGATTTCAGGCAAATTTCCGGGGCGCCCTACTTCGTGCGCCCCGCTTTTTTTAGACATTTCTTCACCACTCCCGCCCTAGACTGGCCCCAATGCCTGAACGAGGGACGGGATGACCCATTCGACACCGCTTGCGCAACTCGCACCGCCCCGCGCCGCCAGCCCCGCCAGCGCGCGCCTGACCCGCCGGCAAAAGCCGGCGATCATCGTGCGCTTCCTGCTCAAGGAAGGCGCGGAATTACCGCTCACCGATCTGCCCGACCCGCTACAGGCGCAACTGACCACGCAGATGGGCTCGATGCGCTATGTGGATCGCAGCACACTGGCCGATGTGGTGGCCGAATTCGCCTCCGAGCTCGAGGCGATGGGTCTGACCTTCCCGCGCGGCGTCGCCGGTGCGCTCAGCGCGCTTGATGGCCGGATCAGCCCGCAAACCGCCGCCCGGCTCAGGAAAGAGGCGGGCGTGCGCCAGTTCGGCGATCCGTGGGAACAGGTGCGCGCCGCCCCGCCCGATGACCTGCTCGATATCCTGAGCCGCGAAAGCACCGAGATCGCCGCCGTCATGCTCTCCAAGCTCGATGTCGCCCGCGCCGCCGACCTGCTGGGCCGCCTGCCCGGCGACCGGGCACGCCGCATCACCTATGCCATGTCGCAAACCGGCGCCGTCACCCCCGACGCGGTGGACCGGATCGGCCTTGCGCTGGCCGCGCAACTGCATGACGTGCCCGAAACCGCCTTCGACGACGGGCCGGTGGAACGGGTGGGCGCGATCCTCAACTACTCCGCCGCCGCCACCCGCGACGACGTGCTGACCGGGCTTGATGAAACCGATCAGGATTTTGCCAATCTCGTGCGCAAGGCGATCTTCACCTTCGTCCACATCCCCGCGCGCCTCGTCCCGGCGGACGTGCCCAAGATCACCCGCGAGGTGGATCAGCCCGTGCTGGTCACCGCACTGGCCTCGGCCACGGATCAGGGCGGCGATCTGGCCGCGGCAGCCGAATTCGTGCTTGGCAATATCTCCAAACGCATGGCCGAGGCCCTGCGCGAGGAGATGCAGGACCTGGGCAAGGTCAAACCCCGCGACGGCGAGGCCGCGATGACCGACGTCGTCAACGCCATCCGCACGCTGGAGGCCAGGGGCGAAATCACCCTCACCGTCCCCGACGACGAGGAGGAAGAGGAAAACGCCTGACGCAAGGGACTCGAAGACCGCGTCATCGGACAAAGCAGCCAACGGCAGGTTCGCGCCCGACCCCGAGGGTGGGCGCGGTAAAGTCTGCTCAGGCATCGCATCAAAGCGCCAATGCAATACTTTATTGAAACGCTGGTACAATTCGCGCCCGCCCTGGGGGGCGGGGTCGGGTGCGAACCGGATCGCAAGCGATCCGGGGGGCACGTGTGACCGATGTTTCGAATGACGAAGACGTTAAAGCAGCACCTGATCTCCGATCGCTCAAGCCGTCCTCAACCCACTGGACAGCCCCCTTTCCCCCGCCTACCCTGCCCGTCATGAGTGATACCGACGGACGCCGCTGGCATGACATGGGCGGGCAGGATGCAGGCCCGGTCTGTGCAGACGATCATGACTTCGCGCTTTGGGAAAAGCGCGTCGATGCCCTGATGGTGCTCTGCGGCGCCAAGGGGTTCTTCACCGTCGACGGGCTGCGCCGCGCGCTCGAAGACATGGGCGAAGACGCCTTCGACAAGATGAGCTATTACGAACGCTGGATCGCCGCCATCAATCAGAACCTGATCGAATCCGGCGCCTATTCCCTTGCCGAACTCGGCACCCGCATGGAAGAGATCGCCGCCCGCGGCCCCACCTATGCCGAGGCGCAGGAGCGCAAACATGGCTGAACGTGTCCGCGTCAAGACGATGATGCCCCCCGGCCATGTGCGCACCCCCGCCTATCTGCGCGGCAAGACCGGCACCATCGAGCGCCCGCTTGGCCCCTTCGCCAACCCCGAACAACTGGCCTATGGCCTGCCCGCCGACAAACAGCCGCTCTACCGCGTGCGCTTCAGCATGGCGGAACTCTGGGGCGAGGCCGCCGAATGCCCCACCGACACGCTGGACGCCGAGATTTACGGCCATTGGCTGGAAAAGGTCTGAACGCATGCCGCACGATCATCACGACCATACCGGGCTCAGCCCCTCGGGCCATCCCTACCGGGCCGACAATGACGCCCCGCTCACCTATTGGCAGCGCATGGAAATCGCCGTGCGCGAACTGATGATCGAAAAGGGCCACCTCAGCGCCGCCGAAGTCGCCGCACAGATCGACGCGATGGATGCCCGCAGCCCTGCCAACGGGGCCGCCGTGGTGGCCCGCGCCTGGAGCGATCCCGCCTTCAAGGCGCGCCTTCTGGAAAACGCCTCGGACGCCTGCCGCGAGATGGGATTCGACATCGGCACGCTGCACCTGATCGCGGTCGAAAACACGCCGGAGACCCATAACATGATCGTCTGCACGCTCTGTTCATGCTACCCGCGCAACCTGCTGGGCCTGCCCCCCGACTGGTACAAGACCCGCGAATACCGCTCGCGCGCCGTGCGCGAACCCCGCGCCGTCCTGCGCGAATTCGGCGTCGATCTGCCCCCGGCCACCACCATCCGCGTCCATGACAGCACCGCGGACATGCGCTATATCGTGCTGCCCGCACGCCCTGCGGGCACCGGGCAGATGGACGAAGACGCGCTTGCCGCGCTCGTCACCCGCGATTCGATGATCGGCACCGGCCTGCCCCGTACCCCGTAACGCCTAGGGTCAGAACCCTGGCACCCCGGTCTTGTGATCGCGCGGCGCGCGGCGTATGTCTGCCCGACAAGGATCACAGGCCCCGACGCGATGACAGACCCGACCACCCCCAGCTTTCCCGACCGTGCACGCGATACCGCCCTCGGGCTGGCCATGTATGCGCCCATCGCCCTGGCGCGCCTGCTGCCCTATCGCTGGCGGCTTCCGGCAATGGGCTGGGTGACATCGCGCATCATCGCGCCCATCGCGGGCTATGACAAACGGGTGCGCGACAACCTCGCCCATGTGCTGCCCGACCTGCCCGAAGCCGAGGTGCGCCGCCTGACCCGCGCCGTGCCCGACAACGCCGGGCGCAACATGATCGAACTGTATTCGCCCGAAGGTTTCGTCGAACGCGGGCGCAAGGCCCCGGTCGAAGGCCCCGGCCTCGACGCGATCCGCGCCGCCCGCGCCGAGGGCCGCCCGATAATCTTCGTCACCGGCCATTTCGGCAATTTCAACGCCGCGCGGGTGGCGATGATCGAACAGGGCTTCGACATGGGGGTGTTCTACCGCCCGATGGCCAACGAGTTCTTCAACCGCCGCTATATTCAGGCCATGGACGCGATCAGCCAGCCGATGTTCGAACAGGGCCGGCGCGGCATGATGCAGATGGTCAAGCACCTGCGCTCGGGCGGGGTGCTGGCCATCCTGACCGACCTCAACGCGCTGGACGGCGTGCCGCTGCAATTCTTCGGCAAACCGGCGCTCTCGCCGCTCGCCACCGCCGAACTGGCGCTCAAGTTCGACGCGCCGCTGGTGCCGGTCTGGGCCATCCGGCAGGAAAACGGCCTCGATTACCGCGTCATTGTGGAAGAGCCCGTGCCCGCCACCGATCCCGTCACCATGACGCAAGAGGTCAACGACCGGCTGGAGGCGATGGTGCGCAAGCACATGGATCAATGGTTCTGGATTCACCGCCGCTGGAAAGACGGCATCGGCCCGCTGGCCGATCGCGGCGCGAAACAGCTTGAAAACCACCGCAACGGCTAGGCCGCCCGCCTCGCGCCGCTTACTGCCTGCTCAGACCCACTTGGCCATGGGCGGCAGGCTCATCAGCACCGCGTTGGCGTCATGCCCCGTGGCCAGCCCGAACTTGGTGCCCCGGTCATAGACAAGGTTGTATTCCGCATAAAGCCCGCGATGAACCAGTTGCGTGTCCTTGTCGGCCTCGCTGAACGCCTGCCCCCGGCGCTTTTCCACCAGCGGCACGAAAGCCGGCAAAAAGGCCCGCCCAATATCCTGCGTCAGGGCGAAATCCGCCTCCCAGTCGCCGGAATTGCGATCATCCATGAAAATCCCGCCCACGCCGCGCGCCCGGTGCCGGTGCGGGATATAGAAATACTCGTCCGCCCAGTCCTTGAGGCGCGGATACAGATCTGAGCCATGCGGCTCCAGATGCGCCTGTTGCGTGGCGTGGAAATGTGCCGTGTCCTCGTCATATTCGATACACGGGTTCAGATCCGATCCCCCCCCGAACCACCACGCCCCCGGCGTCCAGAACATCCGCGTGTTCATGTGAACGGCGGGCACATGCGGATTTTGCATATGCGCCACGAGGCTGATGCCGCTGGCCCAGAACCGCGGGTTTTCGGCGATCCCCGGCACACCGCGCGCCGCCATCGCCTTTTGCGCGGCCTCGCCCAAGGTGCCGTACACTTCCGACACGTTCACCCCGACCTTCTCGAACACGCGCCCGCCGCGCATCACGCTCATCAGCCCGCCGCCCGCATCCGACCCGTCCTCGCTGGCGCGCGTGGTTTCGCTCACCTCGAAACGCCCCGGCGCGGCCTCGCTCAGCGGGCCGTCGTCATGGCTGTCCTCCAGCGCCTCGAAGGCCGCGACGATCTCGTCGCGCAGGCTGCGAAACCACTGCGCCGCGCGCTTTTTCTCATTCAGCATATCGCCGCTCATACCGCTGTCCTTCCTCAATGCGCCGGGGCCGCCACCGGATCGAGCAGGCAGCGCCCGCCATCCACCGTCATGATCTGCCCGGTCATGAAGGCCGAGCCGTCACAGGCCAGGTATTGCACCGCCTCGGCCAGTTCCGTGGGCGAGGCGATCCGCCCCAGCGGCGTGTGTTCCTCGATATCGGCGCGGTAATCGCGCTTTTCGCGCAGGGTATGCTTGAGCGAGGCGCTCATCACCGATCCGAACGCCACCGCGTTCACCCGGATGCGATGCGGCGCCAGCGCCACGGCCATGCTGCGCGTCATCTGGTCCAGCGCGGCGGTCGAGACCGAATAGGCCATCAGGTCGGGATGGGTGCGCCGCGCCGCGATTGAGGACAGGTTCACGATCGTGCCCGCGCTGCCCTCTTCCTGGCCCTCGGCCTGCTTGATCATCCGCTTGGCGACCATCTGGCTCATGCGCAGGGCCGTCATCAGGTTCTGCTGCAACAACTGCTCCACCGCATCGTCATCGGGATTGAGCGCATCCGACGGCACCACCTGACGCGACGCGTTGATCAGGATATGCACCTGCTCGAAGGCGTCGATGGCGGCGGACAACAGGTTGGCCTGTGTCAGCCGCTCACGCAGATCGCCCGCAAAATAGCGGATATTGGGCGTTTCCTCGTTGTTGCCCAACTCCTTGACCAGCCGGTCCTCGTCCATGTCGGCAAACACCACATTGGCGCCCTTGTCGGCAAAATGCCGACCGATGGCCAGCCCGATCCCGTTGGCCCCGCCGGTCACGATGGCCGTCTTGCCGGAAATGGAAAATGACATGATCAGCAGCCTTTCCTGTTGAGTCTGCGCGCCACCCTAGGGCAGTTCACCGCGCTTTGCGAGAGACCCCGCGCCCGTGCAGAACCTTGAAACGGCTGTCCCCGGCCACCTCGTCCACATGGGTGAAATACGCGCGCATTTCGGTCTCGTAAGGCAGATGACGATTGGCCACCAGCCACAACTCGCCGCGCGGCTTCAGCATCCGCGCCGCCGCACGGATAAAAGCCCGCCCAAGATCGGGGTCCGCCGCGCGCCCGGTATGAAACGGCGGGTTCGTGATCACCGCATCCACCGGCGCGTCGGGCTGCCAGCGCGTGGCGTCCTCCCAATGCAGCACGGCGCGGGCATCCGCCACGTTCTCGCGCGCACAGGCCAGCGCGGCATGATCGGCCTCGATCAGCTCGATCCGCTCGATCTCGTCGCGCCCTTCCAGCGCGCGGGCGCTCAGATAGCCCCAGCCGCCCCCCAGATCCACCACATGACGGCCCAGCTTGCGCGGCAGATGATTGGCCAGCAGGCGCGAGGCCGGGTCGATTCCATCAGCCGAAAACACCCCCGGCACGGTTACGAATCCGCCGTCGATCTCCTGCGGCCCGCTCATCGCCCAATCCGCGAAAACCTCCGGCCCGGCATGAAACCAGAACAGCTTGCCATGCGCCTTGTTCACCGGCGCGGACACGTCGGCGCGCTTGCGGCACTCCTTCAGAATCGATTCCACCCCGTCCGTCTTGGCCCCGTCCACGATCAGCACCCCGTCGGTCACCTCCGCCGCCTGCGCGATCAACGCATGCGCCAGCGCCTTGGCACGGGGCAGACAGATCAGCGCGGCGCCATAGCGCCCTTCGGGCTCGACCGCGCAATTCAGACCCAGACCGGCGAAATGATCGTGCTCGGGTTTTGACCTCGTTATCAGGTGGCACCGTTCGACGGGGAGCGCCGACATATCCAGCCCCTCGCGCGGGGCGAACACGGCAATGCGTCCGGCCTCGGGCAAGTCCAGCAAACCGGCCTCAAGGGCCAGCGACAGGCGTGACGGGATGCTCATCCGCGCCCTACTCTTTTTCCATGGTGCATTGCAGCGGGTGCTGGTGCTGGCGCGCGAAATCCATCACCTGCGCCACCTTGGTCTCGGCGATCTCGTGGCTGAACACGCCCACCACGGCCAGCCCCTTCTTGTGGACGGTCAGCATGATCTCGAAGGCCTGCGCATGATTCATGCCGAAAAACCGCTCCAGCACCGCAACCACGAATTCCATCGGGGTATAGTCGTCATTCAGCAGCAAGACCTTGTAAAGCGGCGGGCGCTTCGTCTTGGGGCGAGTCTTGACCACGACCGAGGTATCGGCCCCGCCATCCGCGTCGCCGTCATCCTCGCCGGACATCATCCATACGCTGTGCTGTGCCATGAGTTCCCGTGCTTTGCTGATAGTCCGCTCGCAGGGCGGCAATATAACTTCTCTGCCGCCCGAGAAAAGGGGCAGCGCACCGGCAATGTCGCAAATTTCCGCTGTGACCCGCCCGCCGGGACCCTCAGCGCAGGTCCGCCACGGCGCGGATCGGGCCGAACCCTTTTTGCTGCAAGATCACCACGGCAGGCTGATCGCCCTCCAGCGGCAGTTGCATCGACAAGGGCGCGCGCCCGTCCCATTCGCCCAGCACGGACCAGTCGGTCACGATATTGGCATAGGTCAGCGTGCGGCCCGCATTCTCGCCCTTGCGCACCTCGACCGTTTTCTGCGGCAGGTAGCGCACGAGACAGACATCCACAGGATAGGGCAGCGCCCCCTGCGCCGAGATCGTCAGAACCCCGTTCGCGTGTGCGACCGACAAATCCACCGCCTGAGGTTCGACCCTGTGCCGCGCGATCAGGTCGGCCAGTTTCATTTCCTTGGTGCCGACGATGGCCTCCTGCCCCTGCACCACCATTTGCGGCGTATAGATCATCTTTTCCCCCCGCGACGCCGCATAGGCCTTTTGCCGGGCAGTGTGGGCGGGCGTGGCGAAACCGTCCTTCCAGCCGATGTAATCCCAGTAATCCACATGCAGCGCCAGCGCGACCACATCCTCGCGCTTGGCCAGTTCGAGCAGCAACGCATCCGCCGGCGGGCAAGAGGAACACCCCTGCGAGGTGAACAGCTCGACCACCACCCGCCGCTCCTCGGCCCGCCCCGGCGTGGCGCCCAGCACGACCGCCGCGCCCAGAAGCCCGAGGACAAGGAACAAAGCGACTCTGAAAAGCTGTGATGTCATGGGATCGGGCCTGTTGCGCATTTCCTGTTCGGTATTTCATGTATCCACTCACACCTGCAATGACCAATCAAGGTTTCGCGAGAGCGGAGTGAAAGACCTTTCACCGATTTTCGGTGTGCAATAGTATACTAAAAATGCATTGCCCCCCCTTGATCGCTAGTTTCAAATGGGTCAGAAGCAAGCCAGCGAATTCCTGCCTTGAGAGTGAAAGGAAGGCCACATGCCCATCTCCGTTGGACACGACACCGCCAAGACGCGCAAGGAACTCAGCGTCAACGGCAAAACCTTCGCCTATTATTCGATCGAAGCCGCTGAAAAGGCCGGTCTGGGCGATTTCTCGAAACTGCCCGCCGCGCTGCGCGTGGTGCTGGAAAACATGCTGCGTTTCGAAGACGGCAAGACCGTCTCGACCGACGACATCAAGGCATTCTCCGAATGGGCCGACAAGGGCGGCAAGAATCCGCGCGAAATCGCCTATCGCCCGGCCCGCGTGCTGATGCAGGACTTCACCGGCGTTCCCGCCGTGGTGGACCTCGCCGCGATGCGTGACGGGATCGTGGCGCTCGGCGGCAACGCCGAACAGATCAACCCGCTGAACCCGGTCGATCTGGTCATCGACCACTCGGTCATGATCGACGAATTCGGCAACCCCCGCGCCTTCCAGATGAACGTGGACCGCGAATACGAGCGCAACATGGAACGCTACCAGTTCCTGAAATGGGGCCAGGGCGCGTTCAACAACTTCCGCGTGGTGCCGCCGGGCACCGGCATCTGCCACCAGGTGAACCTCGAATACCTCGCGCAAACCGTCTGGTCCGACGTCGATCAGGACGGCGTCGAGGTGGCCTATCCCGATACGCTGGTGGGCACCGACAGCCACACCACCATGGTCAACGGCGCCGCCGTTCTGGGCTGGGGCGTCGGCGGGATCGAGGCCGAGGCCGCCATGCTCGGTCAGCCGATCTCGATGCTCATCCCCGAAGTCGTCGGCTTCGAACTGACCGGCGCCATGGTCGAAGGCACCACCGGCACCGACCTCGTGCTGAAAGTCGTCGAAATGCTGCGCGCCAAGGGCGTTGTCGGCAAGTTCGTCGAATTCTACGGCGCGGGCCTCGACAACCTGCCGCTGGCCGATCGCGCGACCATCGCCAACATGGCCCCCGAATACGGCGCCACCTGCGGCTTCTTCCCGATCGACGACGAAACCCTGCGCTACCTGCGCAACACCGGGCGCGACGCCGACCGCATCGCCCTGGTCGAAGCCTACGCACGGGAAAACGGCTTCTGGCGCGACGCGAACTATGCGCCGGTCTATACCGACACGCTCAGCCTCGACATGGGCACCATCGTGCCCGCCATCTCGGGCCCGAAACGTCCGCAGGATTACGTGGCGCTCGACCGGGCGGCGTCGGCCTTCTACCGGGTCGTGGGCGAGTATCGCGGCATGGACGTGTCCGACGAGGCGCGCGACATGGCCTCCGAGGGCGATCTGAACACCGCCGAAAACGACATCCGCAAAACCGCCAAAGTCGAGGGCGAGGAGTACCGGCTGCGCGACGGTTCGGTCGTGATCGCCTCGATCACCTCCTGCACCAACACGTCGAACCCCTACGTGATGATCGGCGCGGGCCTCGTCGCCCGCAAGGCGCGCGAACTGGGCCTCGACCGCAAGCCCTGGGTCAAGACCTCGCTCGCACCCGGCAGTCAGGTCGTGTCGCACTATCTCGAAGCCGCGGGCCTGCAAGACGATCTCGACGCCATCGGCTTCAACCTCGTCGGCTACGGCTGCACCACCTGTATCGGCAACTCCGGCCCGCTTCAGGAGGAAATCTCCAAGGCCGTCAACGACAACGACCTGATCGCCACCTCGGTGCTGTCGGGCAACCGCAACTTCGAAGGCCGGATCAGCCCCGACGTGCGCGCCAACTACCTGGCCTCGCCGCCGCTGGTGGTGGTCTACGCCATCGCGGGCGACATGAATATCGACCTCACCACAGACCCCATCGGCACCGACAAGGACGGCAACAATGTCTACATGAAAGACATCTGGCCGACCCAGAAGGAAATCGCCGACCTGGTCGAACAGACCGTCACGCGCGAGGCGTTCCAGTCGAAATATGCCGATGTCTTCAAGGGCGACGAGAAATGGCAGGCGGTTGAAACCTCCGAGGGCAAGACCTATGACTGGCCCCCGCAATCGACCTATGTCCAGAACCCGCCCTATTTCCAGGGCATGGCGAAAGAAGCCGGCACCATTTCCGACATCAGGGGCGCGCGCATGCTGGCCCTTCTGGGCGACATGGTCACCACCGACCACATCAGCCCCGCCGGCAGCTTCAAGCCCGAAACGCCCGCCGGTCAGTACCTGACCGAACGGCAGGTGCCGGTGCGCGAATTCAACTCCTACGGATCGCGCCGCGGCAATCACGAGGTGATGATGCGCGGCACCTTCGCCAATATCCGCATCAGGAACGAGATGCTGGATGGCGTCGAAGGCGGCTACACCAAGGGCCCCGACGGGGAACAGACCTCGATCTTCGATGCCGCCATGGCCTATCAGGAACAGGGCACCCCGCTGGTCGTCATCGGCGGCGAACAGTACGGCGCGGGCTCCAGCCGTGACTGGGCCGCCAAGGGTACCAGCCTTCTCGGCGTCAAGGCCGTGATCGCCGAAAGCTTCGAGCGTATCCACCGCTCGAACCTCGTCGGCATGGGCGTCATCCCGTTCGAGTTCACCGGCGGCGACACCCGCTCGACCCTCAAGCTGACCGGCGACGAAAGCTTCGACATCACCGGGCTGGAAGGCGATATGAAACCGCAGGCCGACGTGCCCTGCACCATCACCTATGCCGATGGCACGACGAAAGAGATCACCCTCAAGTCGCGCATCGATACGGCGGTGGAAAAGGAATATGTCGAAAACGGCGGCGTGCTGCACTACGTGCTGCGCAATCTCGCCAAATCCGCCTGATCGCGGACCGGCACAGACCACAAGGGCGGCCTCCGGGCCGCCCTTTTTTCATGTGGCGAACCACCCGAGCGTGATCGTCAGGCGCGTTCCTTCGCGCGGAATCAAGGCCGAAGGCCGCCGCGCGATCGCCGACCCGCCCCCCGGGGCGGCGATTGGTTGGTGGCAGGAGAAACACCGGCGTTTTTCGGATTTGGCCGGGATAAAGTACGATGCCCATAGGTTAGCCGCCACCCCGCGGATCGGCGACCGCGCGGCTCAGCAACAGCCCTCACCACCCGACCCCCCAAAACCACCCTACCCCGCAAACCTGTCCCAAAGCGCCGCCAGCCAGATCAGCCCCGCCGCAATCGTGGCCAGCAGGACCGCCAGCGACCCCAGGTCCTTGGCGATGCGCGACAACTCGTGCCGCTCGGCGCCGATCCGGTCCACCACCGTCTCGATGGCGCTGTTCAGGATTTCCACGATCAGAACGCACAGCACCGACACCACCAGCGCCGCACGGGCCAGCATCGTCTCACCCAGCCAGATCGCCACCGGCAGCGACAGCAAAAGCACGATCACCTCGATGCGAAACGCCTCTTCCCCGCGCCAGATATCGCCAAAGCCCGCCACGGAATTGCGATACGCCGCGCGCAGCCGTGCAATGCCCCTCAGGCCATGGCCCTTCACATTCGGCCCCTGCTCCATCTGTCCACCTCGCCAATCGCCTCGCCTCGTCCCTGCACCCTAGCCAGCCCCGCAAACCCTGTCGAGCAACCGCGCGCGCCCCGTGATCCGCTCTCGCCCGCAGAGAAAAGGCGGCATTCTGCCCATCGCGCGCCTGTGATGCCAAATCCGCAGGTCTCCCCCTTTCATCCGCCCATCAATCCCCCAAATGGGTTTCAAAACGAATAATCGGGCAAACGATGAGGTAACCAATGCAGGCAGTCATAATTCTGGTTCAGGCAGGGATTCTCACCCTGATGGCGGTAATCGGCGCGCAGGGCGACAGCGAAAGCAACCGGCCCTGCCCCAGTCTCACCCCCAATGCCGAGGTCGAGTGCAGCTTCTGACTGCGGGCAATGCGCCCATGATGGACGCAAACCTTCGGAACCCTGCCGGATTTCGTACAAAACCCGCGTACACTTCGTACAAAACGTACGAAACTCAGCGCGCCTGTTCGATGGCGGGCAGGATCTGGTTCTGCATCGCCCGTTCGGTGATCGGACCGGCAAAGCGCAGCAGGATTTGCCCGTTCCCGTCGATCACATAGGTCTCGGGCACCCCGTAGACCCCCCAGTTCAACGCCATGCGCCCGGCCTCGTCCGCCCCGATGGCGGCATAGGGATCGCCAAGATCGTTGAGAAATTTCAAGGCGTTACCGGGTTTGTCCTTGTAGTTCACCCCATAGATGGTGATGCCCTGTTCCGTCAGTTTTTCAAGATTGGGATGCTCCACCCGGCACGGCGCACACCAACTGGCCCAGAAGTTCACCAGCTTCACACCTTCGCCACGCAAGTCACTGTCCTTGAACAGTTTTTTATCCCCCAACGGCATCACCTCCACCGCCGGCGCCGCCCGCCCTTCCAATGTCGAGGGCAGTTGATTGCGGGTAGCCTGATCCTTGAAGAGCGGTGGTAGGAACAATGTGCCCAAAATCAACGCAACGATTGCGACCGGAATGAAATACAGAATGTTGAACTGCTTCTCAGCCATTGCGTTTCACTTTCGATTCAACGTCTTCCAGTTGTTTATTCACGCGTTTCGCGCGCCGCAAACTCATCCAGACCAGCACCACCAACAAGGCAATCGACACCGCGTAGGACGACAAAACCGCCTCGGCATATTTCCCCAGATCAGGCATCATCCCATCCGCTCCCGCGCCAACAGTGCCCGCATCCGCCGCGCACGAATTTCAGTACGCGTCCGCAACAGGACCAAGGCTATGAAAAGTAATACAAATCCGGCGATGCAAACCAGCAGAGGATACCAGAAAACATCGGCCACATTCTCTTCCTTATCAAGGCTCAGCGACGCCCCCTGGTGCAATCCCTGGTTCCAGAAATTCACCGCATACCGGCTGAGCAGCGCAAACACCGACCCGACAAGGCACAAAATGCTGGTCAGGTCTGCTGCGGTATCGTCATTCTCGATGGCCTCCCACAGGGCCATGTACCCGAGATAAAACAGAAAAAGGATCAGGAACGATGTCAGGCGCGGGTCCCACGCCCACCATGTTCCCCACATCGGCTGCCCCCAGATCGCCCCGGTGGCCAGCGCAATCAGCGTCATCACCGCCCCCACAGGCGCCGCCGCCCTTGCCGCCAAGGCACTGACATGATGCCGCCGCACGATCCAGACCAGCGAGGTCACCAGCATCATCAGCCACACATTGATCGCCATCAGCGCACTCGGCACATGCAGATAGATGATCTTGACCGTCGATCCCTGCCGGTAATCCTCGGGCGTGAAGAAAAAGCCCCAGATCAGCCCGACCACCAATGAAACAACGGCCAGCACCGACACCCAGGGCAACACCTTGTCGGTCGTCTGGATGAATTTCTTGGGGTTGGCATAGGCCCAGAGTGCGTTCAGGTTCATTCCGTATCCCATATGCTTAGCGCAGGTTGACCTTCAATACCGCAGCCGAGGCAAAAGGCAAAAGCGCGATGGTGCCGCAGGTGATGCCCGCGAGCATCAGAAGCGGCGTCGTATAATCCAGCCCATCGACCCCACGCCGAGCCATTTCAGCGCCAAAAATCAATATGGGCACGTAAAGCGGCAGCACAAGCAGGCTCAGCAAAAGCCCCCCACGCTTCAGCCCCACCGTCAGCGCCGCCCCGAAGGTTCCGATCACGCTCAGAGCGGGCGTTCCCAGAAGCAGCGAAATAATCAGCGGTTTGTACCCCGCCTCGGGCAGGCTCAGAAGCAGGCCGAAAACCGGCGCGGCCAGCACCAGCGGCAGGCCCGTGGTCAGCCAGTGGGCCAATGCCTTGATGCTGACGATGGCCTCCATCGGCAAGGGGGCGGTGGCCAGCAGGTCGAGGCTGCCATCCTCCCAGTCCAGCGCAAGGATGCGATCCAGCGACAACAGGCAGGACAGCAAGGCTCCCAGCCAAAGGATGCCCGCCGCGATCCGCGCCAGCAGGTCGCTTTGCGGCCCTACGGCGAACGGCACCAAGGTGACGACGATCAGGAAAAACGCCAGCCCGAGGCCAAACCCCCCGCCCGCCCGGATCGCCAGGCGCAAGTCACGGATCAACAGAGCGATCACAGAAACGCCTCGTCGAAATCATCGGCCTCAGCCGGTTTGGCACGGTACGGACCGACCTCCAGAACCTCGGCTTCGGGCAGGCCAAGGTCGATATGGGTGGCGATCAGGGCCGAACCACCGCCACGCAGATGCCTCCGCACGGCTTCGGCAAACATGGCCACGGCCTCGGCGTCCAGCGATACGGTGGGTTCGTCAAGCACCCAGACAGGACGGCCCGTTACCAACAACCGCGCCAATCCGAGCCGGCGCTTTTGTCCCGCCGAAAGGCCACCTGCGGGCCGGGTGGTCAGCCGGTCCAGTTGAAAGGCCTCGATAGCGACGTAAATATCACTGTTGCCAAAGACTTGCGCCCAGAACTCAAGGTTTTCCGCCACGCTCAGCGTCGCCTTGATCCCATCGGAATGCCCCGCATAGACAAGACTTTCCGGTGCGGCCTCGACCCGGCCCGAGACCGGCGGTTGCAACCCGGCCACCGTGCGCAGAAGGGTTGTTTTGCCGATACCGTTCGGCCCGCGCAGCACAATGGCGCAGCCGGGTTCAAGCGCAAAGGAAATCCCTTCGAGCACCTTGATACCGCCGCGCGCAATCGTCAGGTCTGACACATTCAATCCCATGAAACCGTCCCTACCCCAAAGCCGCCGCCGCTGTAAGTGACCTCGATCAAACCGGATTGGAATTTTACACGGGCAGAAGGGCCGCCGCCACACGCCGCCCTTCGGAAAGCAGCACGTTGAAGGTCCGGCAGGCGGCGGGGGAATGCATCACTTCGACGCCCAGGCCAGCCTCTTCCAGCCTGTTGCGCAAGGTCGCCGGGATATGCGCGGTCTCGGCCCCGGTGCCGATGAACAGCACATCGACCTGCTCTGCCAGCTCCAGCAACGGCGCGGTATCCTCATATCCGCTCCATCCGCGCGCCTGGCTGGCCGTAACCAGAACGGCACCCTCGAACACCTCGCCGCCGATCCGGAAGAAACCCGGCCCGTAACCGTCGATCGGCGTGGCCTCGGCAAAATTCACCTCGTGCATCTGCATGTCAATTCCCCGGCGTCCAGATCGGCAGCCCTGTCAAAACGGCCACTCCGATCACCCCATACGCGGCCCATCGGTACAACCGCTCGTGGCGCGGGTCAAACATCGACTGGCCGATCAGGGTGGTGATGAAATAAGGCACCGCCAGCGTCACGGCCAGCAAAACGGTATTCAGCGTCACCGTCCCGCGCCACAACAGGTTGCCGACGATCACCACGTCCAGAATGGCAAGAAACAGGATGGTATTGGCCCGTACCGATTGCGCCGTGGATTGCCCTGCAAGATAGAACAGGATCACCACAGGCCCGGTCAGCCCCGTCAATCCACCGATTACACCGGCCACTGCACCAATCATGCCAAGACCCGGCTTCGAGACCTGACCCGAAAACCGCCAGCCCGCAACAAGGGCCAGCAAGGTTGCCGCCGCCACCCCGGCCACGATCCACCGCACGGTATCCGTTGGCAGCCTGTCCATCAGCCATAGCCCTGCGGGAACGGTGATCAGCGCCGCCAGGGCCAGCACTCCGACCTCGCGCCGATGCGCCTGCCCCCATGCGCGGGGCAGCAAGGCCGCCGTGCTGGCCACCCCCGTGAGAGTGATCACCCCGATCACGATGGCCGGAGGCAGGAAAATTCCCGCCACGGGAACGAAAATCAACGCTGTTCCAAAGCCTGTGAACCCGCGCACGATGCCCGCGATACCGATGGCGATCACCAGCCAGATCAGGCCCGGAGTGGCCCAGGCCTGAAGCAGCGTATCAGGCATCCACGTTGGCGAACTGGTTGCCCTTGTTCGCGTCGGGCTTGGACCAATCCCGCTTGACCCCCAGCCAGAGCAGCACCGTGCTGGCCACGAAAACCGACGAGTAGGTCCCGACGATAACGCCCCAGATCATCGCAAAGACAAAGCCGCGGATCACATCCCCGCCAAGCGCGAACAACGCCAGCAACGCCAGCAACGTGGTGACTGAGGTCATCATCGTACGTGACAACGTTTCGTTGATCGACACGTTGAGAATCTCTTTGAGGGGCTTTTTCTTATACTTCCGCAGGTTTTCGCGAACCCGGTCAAAGACGACTACCGTATCGTTCAGAGAATAGCCCACGATGGTCAGCAGCGCGGCGATAATGGCCAGATCAAACTGAATCTGGAGCTCGGAAAAGATACCGATGGTCAGCACGACATCATGCACCAATGCAGCCACGGCGCCCAATGCGAACTGCCATTCGAAGCGCAGCCAGATATAGATCAGCACCGCCGCGATGGCGAGCCCGACCGCGATCATCGCGGTCTGGATCAACTCGCCAGACACCTTGGGCCCGACACTTTCGACCGATGTGAATTTCAGATCCGGCGCGACGGCCTGCAACGCGGTTTCGACCTGCCCGATAACATCGGCGGACACGCTTTCCTGATCGTCCTGCGCCTGAATGCGGATCATCGCCACATTCTGATCCTCGGCAAAGGTCGGGTCGAACACCTCGGTGATCGTGATGTCACCCAGTTGCAGAGGCTGGATCGCATCGCGATACGCCCCGATATCGACAGGTTGGACGGCTTCGGTCCGAATGGTCGTACCACCCCGGAAATCAATCCCATAGTTCAACCCTTGCGCCAGGAACGATCCGGCGGCGACGACGATCAGAACCGCGGAAAGTCCAAGTGACAGCTTCCAGCGGCGGAAGAAATCCCACTTGGTTTCCTTCGGGACAAGGCGCAATGCACGTCCTTCAAGCACCGTTTTCGGGCGCTTGCGCTCGAACCACATGACAACGATCAGGCGCGTCAGGAAAATCGCGGTAAAAACCGAGGTGATGATCCCCAACCCCAGGGTAATGGCGAATCCGCGCACCGGCCCCGACCCCATGGCATACAGGATCACCGCCGTGATGAAGGTGGTGATATTGGCATCGGTGATCGCGCTCAGCGCCTTTTCATAGCCCAGTTCGATCGCCCGTGCCGGGCCCTTGGCCGTCTTCATTTCCTCGCGAATACGCTCAAACACCAGCACGTTGGCATCCACCGCCATCCCGATGGTCAGCACGATCCCGGCGATCCCGGGCAAGGTCAGCGTCGCCCCGATCATGCTGAGCAGGCCGAAGATCAGCCCGACATTCACGATCAACGCGATATTGGCGAAAATCCCGAAAGTACCGTAGCTGGCCACCATGAACACGAGCACCAGAGCAAAGGCCACCATACAAGCGACCTTGCCCGCCTCGATGCTGTCGGCACCCAACTCCGGTCCGATGGTACGTTCTTCGAGGAAGTCCAAGCCCGCAGGTAACGCACCGGCCCTCAGCAGCACAGCCAGTTGGGTGCTTTCCTCGACCGTGAAATTGCCGGTAATGATACCGGAGCCGCCCGGGATATGGCTTTGGATCACGGGCGCGCTGATCACTTCTCCATCCAGAACGATAGCAAAGGGGCTGCCGATATTCTCCGCCGTATAATCCCCGAACTTGCGCGCGCCATGCGGGTCGAACCGGAAGGACACGGCCGGGCGACCGTTCTGATCGAAATCGGGCTGCGCATCCACCAGTTCATCACCAGTAACCACAGGAGCGCGTTCAAGGATGTAAAACAGCCCTTCCTGATCAAGCGCCGGAAGCACCTCGTTGCCCGCGCCGGGTGACTCGTTCTCGTTCTGGGAGCGGCCTACCACGGGCTGGAACGTCAGTTGCGCGGTCGTGCCGATGATCTCTTTCAACTCCGCCGCACTGCCCACGCCGGGCACCTGGATCAGGATACGGTCAGCGCCCTGCCGCTGAATGGTGGGTTCACGCGTGCCAACCTCGTCGATACGGCGACGGATGATTTCCAACGCCTGACGCACGGTGCGCTCGTCCGTGGCACGCTGTTCGGCCTCGCTCAGCCGGACGACGATCTGATCGCCCTCGGCAGACACCTCGATATCGCTGGCCCCCGCGCCGGTCAGGCTGGTGACCGGGCGCGCCAGACCGCGCACAAGGCTGGCGGCGTACTCGGCCTCTTCGGGCTTCTCGACCAGACGCACGCGAAGCTCTGCGTTTTCAGTGGGTTGCAGGCGGATCGGACCGACACGATCACGTTCCTCGCGCAGCAGGTCACGCACCTCGGGCCACATGCTTTCGATCCGGGACTGATAGACATCCTCGACCTGCACTTCGGCCAGCAAATGCGCCCCGCCACGCAGATCCAACCCCAGATTGACCAATCCCGAGGGCAGCCAGCCGGGCCATTGCCCGGCGGCCTCGGTCAGTTGCGGAGACTGCGCCCCGGCCTCGATCGCCTTCATGGCGTCGTTATGCGTTTCGACCCGGCTGTAAAAGGTGTTGGGCAGTGCCAGCAGAAGACCAAGGGCGACAATGCCCCAGATCGCGATGCGTTTCCACATGTCAATTTGCAGCATTATCCTGCCTTTTCAATATATTGCCGGGTCCTGTCAGAGCGGTCGGGCGGAATCAGCCTTCCGCCGGTTCGGTCTTGTTCAGCACTTGCGCGATGGTCGATTTGACAACCCGCACCTTCACGCCTTCGTTCAGTTCGACCTCGACCTCGTCGCCATCCTTGACCTTGGAGACCTTGCCGATCAGCCCGCCCTGGGTGACAACCTGATCGCCGCGGCGCAGCGACTCGACCATGGCCTTGTGATCCTTGAGGCGTTTTTGCTGAGGGCGGATCAGCAGGAAATACATGATCGCGAAGATCAGAATGAGGGGAATGAACTGTCCGAAGGCTTCCATCTGGGTCTTGTCCTTTATCACAAGGGGCACCACGAGGCCCCGCCGAATTGGCCGGAACCTATGACCCGAGCAGACCATTTGCAAGGCGCTAACAGCGTGTCTGTATCGCGTCGGTATGACGTCGGTATTTCGTCGGTGCGAAACGACAGCATGCGACATCGGCGCAAACCACCCTACACCTTGCAAAAAATCTGGTGCATAAGGCCCCGAAACGACCGCAACCAAGCGCCGAGGACGATTCTCATGCACGACATTCGCGCCATCCGTGAAAATCCCGCAGCTTTCGACGCCGCCATGGCGCGGCGGGGCATGGAAAATGCCTCGGGCCCGATCCTCGAACTCGACGAGGCGCGACGCGCCAAGATTCACGCTGCCGAAACCGCGCAATCCGAACAGAACAAGGCCAGCAAAGAGGTCGGCGCGGCCAAGGCCAAGGGCGACGAGGCCGAGTTCGAGCGCCTGCGCACCCTCGTGGGCGAGAAAAAGGCCGAGGTCGCCGCGATGCAGACCCAAGCCAAGGAGTTGGATCAGCAACTGACCGACCTGCTGATGGGCCTGCCCAATCTCCCCATGGACGACATCCCCGACGGCGAGGACGAGAACGACAATGTCGAAATCCATCGTTGGGGCACCCCCGCCGAATTCGATTTCGCCCCCAAGGAGCATTTCGAGATCGAAGGCGTGAAACCGGGGATGGATTTCGAGGCTGCCGCGAAACTCAGCGGCTCGCGCTTCGTGGTGTTGTCGGGGGGCGTGGTGCGTATTCACCGGGCCCTGGCGCAGTTCATGCTGGACACCCATGTCGAGGAAAACGGGCTGCTGGAAACCTGGACCCCGGTTCTGGTGCGCGAAGACATGATGTACGGCACCGGGCAACTGCCCAAGTTCGGCGAGGACAGCTATCGGACAACCAATGGCTGGTGGCTGGTGCCCACGGCCGAGGTCACGCTGACCAATCTCGTGAACGGTGAAACGGTCGATGAATCCTATCTGCCACGCCGCTATGCCGCCCATACGCAATGCTTCCGCTCGGAAGCGGGCAGCGCGGGCAAGGATACCTCGGGCATGTTGCGCCAGCATCAGTTCGAAAAGGTCGAAATGGTGTCGATCACCCATCCCGATCACTCACGCGCCGAACTGGATCGCATGACCGGTTGCGCACAGGGCATCCTGGAAAAGCTGGGCCTGCCCTATCGCACCATCGTACTGTGCACCGGCGACATGGGCGATGGCGCGCGCCGCACCCATGACATCGAGGTCTGGCTGCCCGGCCAGAACACCTATCGCGAGATCAGCTCGGTTTCGGTCTGCGGCGATTTCCAGGCGCGGCGCATGAACGCCCGGTTCAAACCCGAAGGCGGCGGCAAGCCGCAATTCGTGCATACGCTGAACGGGTCGGGGCTGGCCGTGGGCCGTTGCCTGATCGCTGTGCTGGAAAACGGTCAGCAGGCGGATGGCTCGGTCAAACTGCCCGAAGCGCTACACCCCTACCTGCGCGGCAAGACCGTCCTGCAAGCCGATGGCACGCTGGCCTGATCCCGCGCTCTTCTTCTTGCAGTTTCAAAATATCTTCGGGGGTGAGGATCGTTTTCAGCCCCGAACGGGCGCCCCCAACAGAACGCCTGTGGTAACCGGGGGCAAGCCGCCCCCTCCCCGGTTTGACATAAAATTATCCGGCGGGAACAGCACCCTGCCCTTCACCTTGGCGTGGGAATGGCACCAGCTTCTGGCGATCCTCGTCCCATAGCTTCAGCCGGAAACTGGCCAGCGCTTCGGGCCAGCGGATCACGTCATGGGTACGAAGCTCTTCGGGCATCTCTTTCTGGCAGCGGCGCAGCCGATAGGAGGGGATACCGGGGTTAAAGTGGTGCAGGTCGTGATAGGCGATGTTGCCGGTGCCCAGATCCCACAACCAGCCCAGATCGAGCGAACTTGAGCCCTCCAGCGTCGCACGGCGAAAATCCAGATCGGGTTTGCGATCCCAATAGGTGTCTTCGAAATTGTGCTGGAGATAGACCAGAAACACGCCGATGGCCCCAGCCAACACTGCGCTTGCTCCAAGCACGATCAGGCCCGGCACCCCAAGCGCCCACCAGACCAGCCAGATATAGACCGCCAGGGCGATATTATGGGCGATCACGCCACCGGCCCCGACCTTGAGCGTGTTGGCCGGCCAGCGATAGACGATGAAATAAGCATAGATCCCACCGAGCCCCAGCATCAGCACCGGATTTCGGTAAAGCCTGTACCACAAACGCCGCCACCAGGGCGCCGCCTGCCATTCAGCCAGAGTCATCGTGTAGACTTCGGTGGTTTCACGGTGATCGAGATTGCCCAGATAGGCATGATGCAGGTTATGATTGTATTGCATCACCCGGTAGGGCGTCAGCGAAAACACCGACAGAACATGCCCCGCCAGATCGTTCAGCCGCCGGGTTGCAAACAGGGCATAGTGCCCGCAATCGTGTTGCAGCACGTATAGTCGCACAGAAGCAAAGGCCAGCACGACAATCAGCAGGGTGCTGAGCCCCCAATGCCCGGAAAACCGCGCGGCAAGCGCCAAGGCCCCCAAGTAAACCGCAAGGGTCACCACAAGGGACAGGCCCCCCAACAGATCGCTTTTGCCTGCGTAGGCGCGGGTGAACTCTCGAATCGTCATGACGCCCTCTCGCGTTCCGATTGTATATGCTGGTCACGATATCTTGGAACGATCAATCGCCTTAACTGTGAAATTTCCGCGACATCCCGCCGGTCATGGCGGAAAACACCGCCCTGTCGCATTGACCGGCCCGCCGATCATACCACATCAACATCATGGAACGCATGAAAGCTATCCTGACGCTGACTGCGGCGCTGGCCTTTGCCCTGTCGCCCCTGACAACTGAGGGGTTCAACGGGTTTCGGCCCGACCAATTCCCGATCCCGCAGGTCGATCCGCCCGTCCAGCCGGCGGGATTTGCCTTTGCGATCTGGGGGCCGATTTATCTCTGGCTGATCGCGGGAGCGCTGTTCGGGTTGTTGAAACGCGACCGGGCGCCGGGCTGGGATGTCGCGCGCTGGCCGCTGATTGCCAGCCTCGTGATCGGAGCGGCATGGATTCCGGTGGCGCAGTTCTCTCCCCTTTGGGCCACCGTCCTGATTTGGGCGATGCTGGGCACCGCGCTATGGGCGCTTGTAACCGCAGGCGCCGAAGACAGGTTGTGGCTGCGCACCCCCATTGCGCTTTATGCCGGATGGCTGACGGCGGCGAGTTGCGTGGCTTTGGCGTTAATTCTGGCGGGGCACGGATTCATGAGCGGACAAGCCGCCGCGCTGGCCCTGATAGGAGTGGCGTTGCTGATCGCGCTGGTGGTTCTGGTGTTGCGACCTGATACGCCGGAATACGCTGCAACGATGGGTTGGGCATTAGTGGGCATCGCCGCGTCCAATGTCAGCCCTGCCAATATCTCCGTGCTGATGCTTTGCGGTGCGGGCCTTGCGATGCTGGCGCTGAGCGTGCGGCGCAGCAGCATTGATACCCATGCACGGCCTCCGCATGGCTAAAGCCGCGCTATTTCGGAGGATTTCCCTTGCCGTGAATATGCTTGCGCAGCCGCGAGGGCGTTGATTTCTTCTTGCTCTTGTAGGGGTTCTTGTCGGATTGCGAGCGCATGTGCAGCCTGATCGGGGTGCCGGGCATATCGAAATCCTCACGCAAACCGTTGATCAGGTAGCGCGAATAGCTGTCCGGCAGCTTGTCGGGGTGCGAGCACATGACCACGAAATGCGGCGGGCGCGTTTTGGCCTGTGTCATGTAGCGCAGCTTGATCCGCCGCCCGCCCGGAGCCGGGGGCGGATGCGCCTCGATCATGCCGGCCAGCCAGCGGTTGAGCTGCGCGGTGGTCACGCGGCGGTTCCAGACATCATAGGCCTTTTCCACCGCCGCGCGCAGACGGTCCAGCCCTTTGCCTGTTTTGGCCGACACGGTCACCAGCGGCGCGCCGCGCAATTGCGGCAAAAGACGCTCGAACGCCTCGCGCAGATCGCGCAGTTTTTGCTGCTTTTGGTCCTCAATGTCCCATTTGTTCACCGCAACGACCACGGCACGGCCCTCGCGCTCGGCCAGGTCGGCGATACGCAGGTCTTGTTGCTCGAACGGGATCGCGGCATCCAGCAGGACTACGACAACCTCGGCGAATTTCACCGCGCGCAGACCGTCGGAGACCGACAGCTTTTCCACCTTGTCCTGCACGCGCGATTTCTTGCGCATTCCGGCAGTGTCGAAAATTCGCACCGGCAGACCATCCCAGTCGAGTTGCAGGGAAATGGCATCGCGGGTGATTCCGGCCTCGGGGCCGGTCAGAAGGCGATCTTCGCCCAGAATGCGGTTGATCAGCGTGGATTTGCCCGCATTGGGGCGGCCCACCACGGCCACCTGCATCGGGCGCTCGGGTGTCGGCTGACGCACGGCATCGGGATCTTCGGCTTCACCCTCTTCATTCAGGATGACCTCGGTTTCCGGGGCCTCGGCAGCGGCGCGTTTCTCGAACTCATCCGCCAAGGGCATCAGGTGCGAGTAAAGCTCGTTCATGCCCTCGCCGTGTTCGGCGGACAGGCGAACGGGTTCGCCAAGACCAAGACCGTAGGATTCGTACACCCCGGCATCGGCGGCGCTGCCCTCGGCCTTGTTCGCCGCAAGGATCACGTGGCGCGCGCGTTTGCGCAGGATGTCAGCAAAAACCTCGTCCGTAGGGGTGACCCCGGCGCGGGCGTCGATCAGGAACAGGCAGATATCGGCCATGTCCACGGCCCGCTCGGTCAGCTTGCGCATCCTGCCCTGAAGGGAGTCATCGGTGGCCTCTTCCAGACCGGCGGTGTCGATCACGGTAAAGCGCAGATCGCCAAGCCGCGCCTCGCCTTCGCGCAGGTCACGGGTGACGCCGGGTTGGTCATCGACCAAGGCCAGACGTTTGCCGACAAGGCGATTGAACAGCGTGGACTTGCCCACGTTCGGGCGGCCCACGATGGCAAGGGTGAAACTCATCTTTCTGGCTCCGGAGCGGATCAAGCCGCCCTGTTACAGCATCGCGCGCTCAACGGAAAGCGTGCAATTCCCCTTTGCGCGACACGACATACAGCGTGCCCCCGGCCACGACCGGGTTGGTGGTGGCGCCGCCGGGCAGTTCGATCCTCCGGGTTAGCTGGCCCGATACCGGATCGAAAAAGCGAAGGAATCCGTCGCCCGAAGCGATGATCAGGTTCCCGCCTGCCAGAATCGGCCCGTGGTGCGCGTAAATCTCGGCCTGTCTGCGCGGCTTGTCCTTGGTGAAAAACGGCAGTTTCGTGCCCCAGATCCGGCTGCCGTCTTCGGAAGACAAGCGGATCAGTTCGTTGCGATCGGACACCAGGAATACCGAATCACCCGCTGGCCACACCGGGTTGAGCGAGCCCTCATCGGCGGTCCACAGGCGTTCGCCATTGGCCAGGCCGAGCGCCACTGTGCGCCCCGAATGGCTGCCGACATAGACGCGCTCGCCATCAATCATCGGATCACCGGTGATGTCACCCACCCGCGCGGTTGCATATCCATCGCGCTGACCCGCCACCTGCGAGTCCCACAGACGCAGACCGCCCTTGCGAAACGCGCCCTGCACCTCACCCGAGCCAAAGGCAAACACGACATATTTCTCAGATACGGCCGGAGCCGGACCGCCCATGACGTTATGAATGCTGGGTGTGGCCGACAATTGCCAGCGGATGCGGCCGGTGTCGGTATCCAGGGCCCATGCGATCTCGTCGCCTGCAACCAAATAGACCAGATTGCCGACAACGGTGGGATTGCCCGAGCCCGTGGCGCGCAGGTTCTGCTGCCATTTTTCGGCCCCTGTCGCGGCATCCAGTGCTGTCATCAGACCGAAACCGGACGATACGTACAGCGTTCCATCGCCATATGCCAAACCGCCGCCCGTTGCGTCCTTGGCGGAATCGTTGGGCGGCACCAGGTCATGCGTCCAGAGTTGCTCACCATTGGTGGACACGGCGCTGACGCGCGATTGGGCATCCAGCGTGAAAATACGCCCGTCGGCCACGACCGGATCGGCGGTGATACGCATCCTGCGGCCATCGCCGGCACCAATCGACGTGGACCACACCCGTTGCGGTGCTGCCGATAGCGCGGGATGCGCAGTGCGGGTGCCCGGCGTACTGGCGGCCTGCGGCCATGCCGGGTTGTTACGTGTGGCAACCAGGGCGATCGGCTGGCTGTGGTCTTGCGTTGCGGCCTGTTCTTCATCCGGTGCCTGCGGCTGGGACAGGACATCACGAAGCCCTTCCCGCTCACCCTGGAGGATCGCTTCTTCCTTCGAGCAGGCCGTCAGCGCCAAAGCCGCCGCAAGCCCCAGAATAATCCCGTTTGGTTTCAAAGCCGAAGCCCCCCAAGTTAACGCGTTCTACCAAGCCACCACAGGCCCGGTGGCGGTACCTTACCCGCCTTGTCCGGTGTCCGGCAACTCGCCTCCCAAGGCCACAATCACTTGTGTCGCCCGTCGACGCAAGCTCACCGTTGCCTCGGCATCCTTTACGATAGCCGTCAGACGCTCCAGCGCTGCGGCGCTGTCACCGGTTTCAACGTCGATCAAGGCCAGTTGTTCCTCGGCCAGAAGCCGAGTCAGCCCGTTGGCCAGGGCGAGCCCCTGCAACCGGCTGCGGCGCTCATCAACGTCGAGCCCCGAATCCGGCAAGGCTACGGCCTTGAGCGTTGCAATCTGGCGATAGACCGGGGCAATCGCCTCGCTATCGGCCAGCGACAACAACCGTGCCGCCGCCTCTTGCGGGCTACCGGCGGTTTGTTCGGCGGCGGTCAGCAGATCCAGAACCCCCCCGGCACCTTGATTGGGTGCATCAATATCCGAAAGAGCGGTCGCGCGCGCCGCGCGGTCCCCGGCCTCGAGCGCCCCGAGAATGGCATCACCGAACGCCTCGGCCTGTGCACGATCCTGTGCCTTGCGCCATTCGTTCCAGGCGGTACCGCCGACGATCAGGATGACCGCCAGAACCGCAATCCAGCCATAGCGCCGCATCAGCGCGAACAACCGGTCGCGGCGAACCTCTTCGGTAACTTCTTCGATGAAACTGTCTGTATCGCTCACGCTCGATATCCCTTGCGTTTGACCCTCCTCTTATCGCGTCGGCCCCTGCCTGCCAAGGGGCCGTTATCATGTCACGCAGCTGACCCTTAAAACAATATACATCGTGTTCCCCCACATCTCGAAGCCACGCTACGACTGGTGTGACACAAACAGCCCATCTTGCCCGGAAAGACGCAACAGGGTAATCTAAACTGGTCAGTTCACGCATATACAGCCTTGACGAACCGCGGAATCGTTCAAATGTCCAAGGCAAGCCGGCCCATGGACCGTGATTAAAGGTTATCTGATGCGACTTTTCCCCATCCTGGCAGCAATCATGGTTTCGGCCCTGATCTACGTGTTCGTGTTCGAACGGGACAGGCTGACAGGTGCATCTCCGGAACCCGCGGACACACAAAGCGGAACCGCGCAGGCTCAATCATCGGAAGATGCAGACGACGAAACCGGGAAGCCCGTCGGGGTCGTTGCCGTTCAATCCACCGCCCGCACTATCGACAGCGCCGTGATCCTACGCGGTCAGACCGAGGCCTTCCGGCAGGTGGAATTGCGTGCCGAAACCGCGGGACAGGTTATTTCCGATCCTTTGCGCAAAGGGGCTTTTGTCGAGCTCGGCCAGCCCCTCTGCCAGCTTGATCCCGGCACGCGCGAGTCGGCACTGGCCGAAGCAAAATCGCGACTGTCAGCGGCGCACGCCAGCATCCCCGAAGCCAGGGCACGCGTAGAAGAAGCGCAATCGCGGCTGGAAGAGGCGCGGATCAACGACAATGCCGCCACCCGCCTGTCCGAAGAAGGTTTCGCATCGCAAACGCGCGCGGCTTCGACAAAGGCGGCTTTGCGCTCGGCCGAAGCAGCGGTGGAAGCGGCCCGCACCGGGTTGGAATCCGCCCGCGCGCAGATAGATGCAGCGCAGGCTGGCGTGGACACTGCCGAAAAGGAAATTGAACGGCTCACGATCAGCGCTCCGTTTTCCGGTCTTCTGGAAAGCGATACGGCCGAATTGGGCAGCCTGCTGCAACCCGGCGCACTATGTGCGACGGTCATTCAGCTGGACCCGATCCAACTGGTCGGGTTCGTACCGGAAACCGAGGTGGATCGCGTCGAAATCGGCGCCGTCGCGGGCGCGCGGCTTGCTTCGGGCGGTGAGGTACAGGGCAAGGTCACCTTCCTGTCGCGGCAAGCAGACCAGACAACGCGCACGTTCCAGGTGGAAATCCGGGTACCAAACCCCAACCTGACACTGCGCGATGGCCAGACCGCTGAAATCGTGATTTCAGCCGACGGTACAAAGGCGCATCTGTTACCACAGTCTGCCCTGACCCTGAACGACGAAGGCACGCTTGGGGTTCGTCTGGTCGGGAGCGATGATCTGGCCGTTTTTGTCCCTGTGACCTTGCTGCGTGATGTACCGAACGGTGTGTGGCTGTCGGGCCTCCCGGAACAGGCCGATGTCATTGTCATCGGACAGGAATACGTCACCGATGGCGTGCGCGTCGTGCCCAGCTATCAGGAGCTTGGCCAATGACCGGCATCGTCGACTGGGCTGCCGCCCGCGCGCGCATGGTCATCGCCTTTGTTGTCCTGTCGATCCTGGCGGGAAGTCTGGCCTATATCAGCCTGCCGAAAGAAGGCGAGCCGGATATCGAAATTCCTGCGCTCTTCGTCTCGGTCCCGTTTCCCGGCATTTCCGCCGAGGATAGCGAAAAACTGCTGGTCAAGGTCATGGAGACCGAGTTGAGCGATCTGGACGGGCTCAAGACCATGTCCGGCACTGCCGCCGAAAACTATGCAGGTGTGGCTCTGGAGTTCGAGTTCGGCTGGGACAAGACCAAGATCATGGCCGATACGCGCGACGCAATGAACGCCGCCGAAGCCAAGTTTCCCGAAGGCGCCGAAAAATACACGATCAACGAGATCAATTTCAGCGAGTTCCCGATCATCATCGTGAACCTGTCGGGCGATGTGCCGGAGCGTACCATGGCGCGGCTGGCCAAGGATCTTCAGGACGATCTGGAAGGGCTGGAACCGGTTCTGGAGGCCGGGATCGCGGGCAATCGCGACGAGATGGTCGAGGTGGTGATCGACCCGCTCAGGCTGGAGGCCTACAACGTCACAGCGAACGAGTTGATCAACGTGGTGCGCAACAACAACCTGTTGATTGCCGCAGGCGAGGTCGAGACCGCCTCGGGCGCATTTTCGGTCAAGATTCCCTCCAGCTTCGATGAGGCTCGCGACATCTATGACCTGCCGGTCAAGATCAATGGCGATCGTGTCGTGACCCTTGGCGATCTTGCACGCATCAGCCTGACCTTCGAAGACCGCCTTGGCACCGCAAGATTCAACGGCGAAAAAACGGTAGCGTTGCAGGTGGTCAAGCGCAAAGGCTTCAACATCATCGAAACCGCCAGTCTTGTGCGCGAAACCGTGGATAAAGCCCGCACCGGTTGGCCTGATGAACTGCGCGCCGCCGTGACGGTGGGCACCTCGAACGATCAGTCGCGCACGGTCGAATCGATGGTCAAGCAGCTTGAGGGCTCCGTCCTGACCGCCATCGCCCTTGTGATGATCGTCACGCTGGCAGCGCTCGGCATCCGGCCCGCATTGCTGGTGGGGTTCGCGATCCCCACGTCGTTCCTGCTTTGCTTCGCCCTGTTGGCGATCATGGGCGTGTCGATATCCAATATCGTGATGTTCGGACTGATCCTGGCCGTCGGCATGCTGGTGGACGGGGCAATCGTTGTCGTGGAATACGCCGACAAGCGCATCGCCGAGGGCGTAGGCCCGATGCACGCCTATGTCGAGGCCGCCAAGCGGATGTTCTGGCCAGTGGTCAGTTCGACCGCGACAACGCTTTGTGCCTTTCTGCCGATGCTGTTCTGGCCCGGCATTCCGGGGCAGTTCATGGGCATGCTGCCTGTCACACTGATCTTCGTCTTGTCGGCATCGCTGTTGGTCGCGCTGGTCTATTTGCCGGTCATGGGCGGCGTCACCGGACGGCTTGAACGCTGGTTCAACACCCGGACCGAGCAGATCGCAGGCGGCTTTTGGCTATGGCACCTGTTGCTGTTTCCCGTGGCTGTTGCGGCGCTGATGCTGGCGGGCAGCCTTGCACCGGTTGTGTTGGCGCAGGTCTCCGAACAGTTCACGCAAATGGAGGCCGGGCGTATTCTGGCCTCGGTGATTCCCACGCTGTTATCGGTCTTCGTCCTGTTGCTTGGCGTAGCGGTCCTGGCATCGGCGGGCGTGGCGTCGGTGGTTACACTTCTGCTGGGCCTGATGGCCATTGGAAAACGCGCACAGCATGGCATTGGCTGGCTCAAGAACCGCACGATGCCCCGCCGTGAGGGCCGTGTAAAAGCCGGACATGGCCGCACCCCGTTCGGTCGGGTGATCCATGCGATTTCGGGCAATCCGGTGATGCCGCTGGTAACCTTCGGCTTCGTCTTTGTTTTCGTCGGATCTGTCCTGATCTTCTACATGAACAACAACAAGGGCACCGAGTTCTTCGTCGAATCCGAGCCCGAACAGGCCATTATCTATGTACGTGGCCGTGGCAACCTGTCGATCGGGCAAAAGGATGCCCTGGTGGCGCGGGCCGAACGGATCGCGATGCAGCATCCCGGCGTCGAGACCGTGTTTGCCTTTGCCGGCGAGGGCGGGTTGACCAACAATACCGGTGGCGCCGAGGCCCCGCTGGACACGATCGGGCAGGTTCAACTGGAAACCATCCCGTGGGAGGACCGCCCGCAAGGCCGGGAGACCTGGTTCACCATCCCGTTCCTGGATTACGAAGTTACCCGCGCGGTCAGCGCCGAAGCATATGACGGCGACACGATTATCGACGAACTGACCGCACAACTGGAGCAGTTACCTGGCACCAAGATAGAAATTCTTGCTCAGGCACGCGGCCCGGCCTCGGCCAAGCCGGTGCACCTGCGGCTGAAAGGCGACAACTGGCAAGACCTGCAAGACGCCACGCGGCTGGCGCGCGCAAAATTCGAGACCACGTTCGGCCTGAAGCAAATCGAAGATACGCTGCCCCTGCCCGGCATCGACTGGCAGATCGACGTGGATGTGGAAAAGGCCGGACGCTATGGCGCCGACGTGGCGACCGTGGGCGCGATGGTGCAACTGGTGACCCGCGGCATTCTTCTGGACACGATGCGCGTGCCCTCTTCGGATGAGGAAATCGACATCCGTGTACGCCTGCCGAAAGAGGATCGTGTGCTGTCCACGCTTGATGCGCTCAAGGTGCGCACACAGGATGGCCTGGTGCCGCTGTCCAATTTCATCACGCGCAAGCCGGTCGCCAAGCTGGCACAGATCGACCGCGTGGACCAGACCCGCTATTTCGACATAAAAGCAGGTGTCGCGGACGGATTGACGACGACCGTCGCCACCGGCGGCAGCGCACGCTCCGAGGTGCCAGTGACCGCGAATGAACGCATCGCGCACCTGACCGAATGGCTCAACAGCGGCGTGTTGCCCGACAGCATCGACTACGAATGGACCGGCGATCAGGAAGATCAGGCTGAATCCGGGGCCTTCCTGCAACAGGCGTTTGCCGGGGCACTGGGACTGATGTTCATCATCCTGCTGGCGCAATTCAATAGCATCTACAATGCCGTCCTGGTGCTGTTGGCGGTGGTGTTGTCCACCACCGGCGTGCTGATCGGGATGCTTGTGATGGGCCAGCCGTTTTCGATCATCATGACCGGCACCGGTATCGTCGCGCTTGCCGGGATCGTGGTGAACAACAATATCGTGCTGATCGACACCTATCAGGAGTTCAGCCGCTACATGCCGCGGATCGAGGCCATCACCCGTACCGCCGAAGCGCGCATTCGCCCCGTTCTGTTGACCACCATCACCACAATGGCGGGCCTTGCGCCGATGATGTTCGGCCTCAGCCTCGATTTCGTCAATGGCGGCTACTCGTTCAATTCGCCCACGGCATTGTGGTGGAAACAACTGGCGACGGCCGTGGTGTTCGGTCTGGGCATCGCCACGATGCTGACGCTGGTGTTTACGCCGTCGATGCTGGCGTTGAGAATCTGGGCCGGCACCTATTTGCAATGGACCGCGCGAGCCCTGGCCGCGTTGTCGATGGGCCGCGCCAGCCGCGCCGCGCAGGACTGGGCGCTGCAGAATGCCGCCCGAAAAGTGCATGCCCCCGAACTGCTGTGGCCGGAAGAACAGACCGGCGAGTATGAAGACGAAGACGCAGCACAGCCCGAAGCGAATGACATCAAGCGCGTGATCGACGCCCGCGACGACAATGGCAAACCGCTGCGCGCCGCCGAGTGATCGCTCGCTTCAAAACGACGATTACCCGCCTTCGCCATACTCCCGGCTGGTCTCATCCAGTGTGGCCCACCATGTGGCATAGCTGCTGTTTCCGGGATGCCGCCCACCTTCGTCGGGCGCACCGTCTTTCCACCAGACCGGGCCACGTTCGCCCAACCTGCGCTTGGCCGCGTCCACGGCATCGCGCGCCGTGCGCTCGGCCTCGGGCGTTTGGGCGGCCTGAACCGCGCGCCGCGCCTGCATCAGCGCCTTGATCGCTGCCCGGCGTTCGCTGTCTGGCAGGGATGGATCGGTTTTTCGCCACAGCCGCCCCTTGGACACGAAATATCGCCCGTCCGGCGTTTCGGGATAGTTCTTTCGGCTCATGCGGCCTCTTCCGCCTGCTGGCGCTGCCAGAGACTGGCATAGCGCCCTTGCCGCGCCAGCAGCTCCGTATGCGTACCTTCCTCGACAATGCGGCCATCTTCCAGCACCACGATACGGTCGGCATCGGCGACAGTGGACAGGCGGTGCGCGATGGTGATCACGGTGCGCCCCTGCCCGGCCCGTTTCAGCGCGCCCTGAATATCGCGCTCGGTTTCGGTATCGAGCGCACTGGTCGCTTCGTCCAGCAACAGGATTGGCGGGTTTTTCAGCAGGGTACGCGCGATGCCGACGCGCTGTTTCTCGCCCCCCGACAATTTCAACCCTCGCTCCCCCACCTGCGTGTCGTACCCATCGGGTAAGCCCATGATGAAGTCATGGATCTGCGCGGCTTTTGCAGCCTCCTCCACTTCGGCGCGGGTCGCGCCATTGCGGCCATAGGCAATGTTGTAGCCGACCGTATCATTGAAAAGCACCGTGTCCTGAGGCACCACACCAATCGCGGCATGCAGGCTATCCTGTGTCACATCACGCACGTCCTGCCCGTCGATCAATACCGCACCTTCCTGCACATCGTAGAAACGGAACAATAGCCGCCCGATGGTGGATTTCCCCGATCCCGACGGACCGACCACCGCCACCGTCTGCCCGGCAGGCACATTCAGCGAAACCCCTTTGAGAATGGCGCGCGCAGGGTCGTAGCCAAAGAAAACGTCGCGCAGGACCACCGTAGCGCCTTGTATATTTAGAACTTTTGCCTGAAGTTTGTCTTTAACATCCGGAGATTGCTCCAACAAACCGAACATTTCCCCCATATCGACGAGGGATTGCCGTATCTCGCGGTAAACCGTGCCCAAAAAGTTCAGCGGCATGGTGATCTGGATCATGTAGGCATTGACCATGACGAAATCGCCCACCGTCATGGTGCCGCTCTGCACCCCGATGGCGGCCATCACCATCACCGCCACCAACCCGCCTGTGATCAGCACCGACTGACCGAAATTCAGGAATGCCAGAGAATAGGAGGTCTGCAACGCTGCGCTTTCATACCCCGCCATCGCCGCATCATAACGGTCGGCCTCACGCTTTTCAGCCCCGAAATACTTGACCGTTTCAAAATTCAGAAGGCTGTCTATCGCCTTTTGGTTGGCGTCGGTATCCTGATCGTTCATCTGCTTGCGCAGCTTCACACGCCACTCGGTCACCTTGAAAGTAAAGGCCACGTAAGCCGCAATCACCCCGACAACCACGGCCAGATACCAGAAATCGAACAGCGTCCATAAGACGATACCGATAAGCAGCAGTTCCAGCACCAGCGGTCCGATGGAAAACAGCAGGAAGCGCAGCAGGAATTCCACGCCCTTGACACCGCGTTCGATGATACGGCTCAGCCCACCGGTCTTGCGCGTGATGTGGTAGCGCAAGGACATGCGGTGGATATGCGCGAAGGTTTCGAGCGCCAGTTGCCGCAGGGCGCGTTGTGCCACGCGGGCGAAAATCACGTCGCGCAACTGCTGAAATCCCACATTCATCAGCCGCGCCATGCCATAGGCCACAGTCAGGCCGACGGCACCATAGGCCAGCATCCAGGCCGCTGTATCGCCTTCGCCCGCCAATGCATCGACCGCTGCCTTATAGAAAAACGGTGTCCCCACCGCGATCAGCTTGGCCACCACCAGTGCCAGCAACGCCAGTACGACGCGGCGTTTTACCCATCCCTGCCCATCCGGCCAGAGATAGGGCGCCACGCGGCGGATCGTTGCCCATCCATCGGCAGGCATTTCGGTGGTCGTCAGGGTGGTGCGGCGGCGCATGAAAGGGAGTCCATTTCAGAAAACTGTCCCTCACTTAGGGCTCACCACACCGAAACACCAGCCCACCGCCCTTGTGATATCAACAGGTTCCGGCAGAAACGCCCCGGTTCATCCGGCACTTATTCCAAGTGCGGCACGGTAAAGACCTGACCGGGATAGATCAGGTCAGGGTCGCGGATGCGATCACGATTGGCCTCGAAGATACGGACATACATCGGCCCCTCACCGTACCGTTCGCGTGAGATTTCCCACAAGGTATTGCCCGGTTGGACCGTTACGGCACGCACAGATCGAGAGGGGGCACCGGCATCCCCCACAAGATGCTGTGCTTCGCGCTTGAACGGTGTTTCGACACGTGATGTTACATTGCCCTGATCATCAAGTTCATCGACGCGCAGAGTGTAAACGCCGCTGTCCACGTCGGACAGTTCGGTATGCCACTGGCCCCCCGGAGCAACCCGCAACGAAGTGATCGGCTCATTGTTCAGATAGACGCGGATGAACCCGCCGCCTTGCGCACGACCCGACAGGGCCACCTTCCCCGCATCGGAATAGGTGATCGCATCCAGGGCGACGCTGGACATGACTTCGGGCGCGGCATCTTCGGGCCTGGGGGCCTGCAATACGCGCACACCGCTTTCGTCCGACAAAAGTACGGTTTGCACCGGCTCATCGTCCGGCAGGTCTGCAATCTCCTGTTGTGATATCTCCGCCTCGTTCTCCGGAGGTGCGGTCGTCGCAGGTGCAATGATAATTTCGTCGGCCGAAACGATATTTTGGCCGGTTTGCGGAGAATGCATCGACAGGGACAGAACTCTTGGCTCTTGGCTCGCTTCCAGCGTCAGGAATTCGACAAATTCACCGCCGGCATCGGGGATCAGCGTTTTCAAGCTCTGACCGTCCAGCAGGATGGAGATGTCCCAGCCCGGCTGCGCACGGCCTGCCACCAGCATACGGCCATCCGGCTCCAGCCGGAAAGAACTGATGCCGGGGGGCTCGGGCGTGGCAGGGGGGGTGACATCTGCGGCGGCTTCCGGCGTGTCGCTATCTGCCCTTTCCGCATCATCAGCGGCTTGGACCATCGTCCCTGTATCGCTTTCGGCCCTGGCCACTGCCTGAACTTCGGGTTGCGCATCCGGGACCAACGCCCCCGATACATACAGAGCGGCACCAATGGCAATGACAACCAATGCCACACCGGCTGCAATCACGGGCCCACCGATCATCCCTGGCGATTTGCTCATGCCATCCCCCCGACATGCCCGCACCCCATGTGCGTGGTTGCCGGACCATAGCAACAGCGATATCAGTGGTCAAAACAACCCTTTGAGAAACAGGACCATTCCCATGACCATGCGCTCGGTTTGTGTCTTTTGCGGCTCACGCGACGGTAACCGCCCCACCTATCGCGCCGCAGCCACGGAACTGGGACGGATGCTGGCGGATCAGGGGTGGCGGCTGGTCTATGGCGCGGGCGATGTCGGGCTGATGGGGGCCACTGCCAGAGCCGCACAAGAGGCCGGCGGTGACACTTTCGGAGTGATTCCGGTACATCTGATGCAGCGCGAAGTCGGCAAACGCGACCTCAGCCGCTTTGTCGTTACCGAAAACATGCATGAACGCAAAAAGGTGATGTTCATGAACTCGGACGCGATCGTGGTGCTGCCCGGAGGTGCCGGTTCTCTGGACGAGTTTTTCGAGGTTCTGACATGGCGTCAGCTGGGCCTGCACCGGAAACCCATTTTTCTTTTGAATACAGATGACTATTGGACGCCGCTTACCGGGTTGATCGACCATGTGATTGCCGAGGGCTTTGCCGATGACAGCCTGCGCGATTTCATTCGAACGGTCAGCGGCATTCAGGAACTTTCCAAAGCCCTGCGCGCGGCCCTGTCCTGACGCCAACTGGCGGTGGAATAGATTGCCAGAGCGGTCCAGATCATCCCGAAGGCCACCGCGTACCAAAGGCTGAAGGCCTCCTGGAAAATCAGCGTCGCGACAAGGAATTGCAATGTCGGGTTCAGGTATTGCACCAGCCCCACCGTGCCCAACCGCACCCGGCGCGCACCGTAGCTGAACAAGACCAGTGGCAAGCCGGTCAGGATGCCGGAAAACGCCAGAAGTGCATTGTCGCGCCATGAAACCCCGAAAGCACCGCCCGTTTCACCGGAATGCATCACCCAGAGAACCGCCAATGCAATCGGGGACAGCAGCAAAACCTCGGTCGTAACCGAAACGACCGGGCCCACGCTCAGCCCTTTCTTGACCAATCCGTAAAAGCCGAAGCTAAAGGCGAGGATCAGCGATATCCATGGCGCGACCCCCAGACCCACGGTCAGCGTGATTACCGCAGCGGCTGCCAACCCCACGGCCAGCACCTGCGCCCGGTCCAGTCTTTCACCAAACACGATCATGCCCAGAACCACCGAAACCAGCGGAAAAATGTAATAACCGAGCGATGCCTCGGTGGCCTTGCCAATCAGGATCGAGGTGATGAAAACGAACCAGTTGCACGAAATCATCAGCGCAGCCAACGCGATCAGAACTGCCGAGCGACGCACGGAAAGCGCCTGCCACACCAACCTGAGCCTGCCTTGCACCGACAATACGATCATAAAAAACAGCAAAGACCAAAGCGTGCGATGCGCCAGGATCTCGATAGGCGGGACATGAGACAAGAGCTTGTAATACAGGCCGCACAGACCCCAGATCGTGCAACAAACGATCAGCGCCGCCACCCCTTTGATCGACTCGTTCATGCCATGTCCGCCCTGCCCGATACGCGTTTTCGGATTACGCACCAGTGCTGGCGCAACCACAGAGCAATGACAAGGGCGAAAAAGAACGGCTATAGCCCCTAGCCAGCCGCAAGTGCCGCCTTGAGCAGGGTTTCGATTTTCGGCACGGGGTGGTTCGTCATGTCCTTGTCTACCTCGGCCACGACACGTGCACGCACTTCCTTGTGCAATCCGTCGCGCAAAGCCCCAAGCGTTTTCGGAGGAGCCACCAGCACAAGTTTCTCAAACGCCTTGCGCCCAACCAGACGATACAGGATATCCGACAACTCCGATGCAAACCGGTCCTTGGCCAGCATATGCCAGTCTGCCTCCTGCATCGCCGAGCGATGCCCTTCCCCCGTATCCGGCATTCGGCCCGGACGGTCGCTGACCTGTTCGCCATGCGGTGGGTTTTCCTGACTTTCCATGCGAATCACGCGCAGGAACGGGTCCTGCCGGTCGGTAACGTTTTCCAGAAACAGCGCCTTTTCGCCATCGGCCACCAAAACCCACGTGCCATGTGCCAGTTCGGTCATTTGTCATCCTCCTTCTGCGTTGCAATATCTTCCACGTAATTATGCCCCCATGATCTTAAAAGGCGATCATCAATAACACACGAAAAACCCCGCGCAGATTACTCCGCGCGGGGCCGATACCCGATTGGGAAATCCTCGCGCTTACAGACGCGAGGCGACGTTTTCCCAGTTCACGAGGTTATCCAGGAAGTTTTGCAGATACACCGGCCGCTTGTTACGGAAGTCGATGTAGTAGGAATGCTCCCACACGTCGCAGCCCAGCAGGGCGGTCTGACCGAAGCACAGCGGATTCACGCCGTTTTCGGTCTTGGTCACCTTGAGACCGCCGTCGGTGTCCTTGACCAGCCAGGCCCAGCCCGAGCCGAACTGACCCGCGCCAGCGGCGGCGAACTCTTCCTTGAATTTGTCGACCGAGCCGAAGCTATCGGTCAGAGCTTTTTCCAGTTCACCGGGCATACCGGTGCCGCCTGGCGCCATCATTTCCCAGAACTGGCTGTGGTTCCAGTGCTGCGAGGCGTTGTTGAAAATGCCGTTCTGTGCCACGGCGCCTGCCTGATAGGTGCCTTTGACGATGTCCTCGACGGACTTGCCTTCCCACTCGGTCCCGGCAATGGCCTTGTTGCCATTGTCCACATAGGCCTTGTGGTGAATGTCGTGGTGATATTCCAGCGTTTCTTGCGACATGCCGGACGCGGCCAGCGCGTCGTGAGCATAGGGCAGATCGGGAAGTTCAAATGCCATGTCAGGTCCCCTGTTCGTTAGAGCAATTACGTTTGACTACATGGTAGCCCCGGACCGGCAAGGTCAAGGGGCTGCCACATATTTCCGCGCAAAACTCTCAGGAAAAGAGGCTGACCTCGCTGCCGGGTGCGGCAGCCCCTTTGAGCAGATTGAACGCATATTCCGCCACCGAGCGGAAGCAGACGACCTGAACGCTGCTCTCATCCGGCATCCAGATCGCCGCCGGCACCTGCGCCATGCGCGAGCGGCGGAACTGACCGGGGGCAAAGGCCTCCGTGCGCATATCCACCGGGCAAAGCTTGGCAATCGCTTCACGCACAAGCGCACCATTCCCCGACAAGCGGAACATGGCCCGCGTGTCCGAAACATTGACCGCCAGATGATGCACCTTCGAGAGCGCATCGCGCAGGGATGCCTCGGTGTCGCTTACGCTCTCATAAGCGACGATCAGCAGCAATTCATCCGGTGACATCCACGCCACCCAGTTGCCGCCTTCACCCGCGATATGCCCTTGCTCGGGCACATTCAGGCCGGTTGCATCCTTGACCGCCTTTTTCATCTCGGGCGAGGCCAGATCGCCACGAAGGGTGATCATGCCTTGCAGGCCCATTTCCTCGACCGTGACGATCCCGTCGAAGGAGGCCCCTTTCAGTGCGCTGACTGCCTCAGACATTCTGCTTCTCCCCGTCCTTGTCATAGAAGATGGGTTCGACGATTTTCGCCTTGATCACTGTGCCGTCCACCTTGGGGAAGTCCAGAACATCGCCCATCCGGTCCGGCCCGTTCAGGACCAGCCCCATCGCGATACCCCGGCCCAGGGTCGGCGAATGATAGGTCGAGGTCACCCGTCCCTGCACATTGCGCTGACCGTTGGCATTGGTTCCGTCGGCAGTGGCATAAGCGCCATCGGGCAATGTGCTGCCGTCCAGCGTTTCCAGTCCCACCAGTTTCCAGCGGGTCGGATCGGTCATGTGGCTGCGCTCCTGAGCGCGTTTGCCAAGGTAATCCTCTTTCTTCTTCGAGATCGCCCACTGCATGCCCAGATCCTGCGGGATTACCGTGCCATCGGTCTCGTCCCCGATCATGATAAAGCCCTTCTCGGCGCGCATGATGTGCATCGCCTCGGTGCCGTACGGGGTGACGTTGAATTCGGCCCCGGCCTCAATCAGCTTGTCCCACAGTTCGCGACCGCGCGAGGCGGGAACCGCGAGTTCGAAGGACAGTTCACCGGCAAACGAGATGCGGAATACACGTGCGGGGATGCCACCCGTCAGGGTGATCTCTTTCCAGCCCATGAAGCTGAGGGCATCGCCGCCGATATCGTCATCGGTCAGCTTTTCGAGCACCTTGCGTGACTTGAGGCCGACCACGCCGATCTGGGCGTACTGCTCGGTCACGTTGGCGGTGTAAACCTTCCAGTCCCACCACTCGGTCTGCAACCATTCTTCCATGTGGCCGTGGATGTTCTCGGCTCCGCCGGTGGTTGTGTGGCAAAGGAACGTGTCCTCATCCAGACGCGCGACGACGCCGTCATCCATCAGGAATCCGTTCTCGTTGCACATCAGCCCATAGCGGCAGCGGCCAGGCTTCAGCGTGGACATCATGTTCGTATAGAGCATGTCCATGAACTTGCCCGCATCCGGGCCCTTGACGATGATCTTGCCAAGGGTCGAGGCATCCAGCATTCCGAGGCTGTCTCGGGTCTGCGTGATCTCGCGATGCAGGGCCTCTTCGATGGTTTCACCCGGCTTCTGATAGCAATAGGGCCTGCGCCATGCGCCCACCGGCTCCCAATAGGCGCCGTTTTCCTCGTGCCAGGCATGCATCGGCGTCTTGCGGAGCGGCTGGAAGGTTTCATTGCGCGCCTCACCGGCAATCGAAGCCAGTGAAATCGGTGTATAAGGCGGGCGGAACGTGGTGGTACCCGTCTGCGGGATCGGCTGGCTCAGCGAATCCGACAGGATCGCCAGACCGTTGATATTGCTCAGCTTGCCCTGATCCGTCGCCATGCCGAGCGTCGTATAGCGCTTGGCGTGCTCGACCGATTCATAGCCCTCGCGCGCGGCCAGTTGCACGTCGCTGACCTTCACGTCGTTCTGGTAATCCAGCCAGGCCTTCATGCGCAGCTTGATGCTCGCACCCTGCGGCATCATCCAAACGGCTTCGATCGGAGCCGCGGTTTCAGGTGTGGCGACTGGGGCCTCGGCCTTACCGGGCACATAGCCCGTCGCCTCGGCTGCGGCCTTGCCTGCTACATCGGCATTTTCCAACACCGTGGCCAGATCGAGATATCCATCGGCCGATCCTGCAGGGATCACGAAACGCTTGCCGTCGGCACCGGTCGGAGCTTTATCCCCATCGGGGCGAAACATGGCATTTTCGTCGTCCCACAACAGCTTACCACCGCAATGCGACCACAGGTGCACCACCGGCGACCAGCCGCCCGACATGGCGACCGCATCGCATTTGATCAGTTCCAGCGCCGCGCCTTCGCCAGCCTGGGTGCAGATTTCCACGCCCTCGACCCGCTTGCCGCCCTTGACCCTGGCGATTCCCTTGCCGTTTTCGACGCGAATGCCAAGAGCCGCGGCCTCACCGGCCAGAGCCCCACCGCCACCGGCTCGGGCATCGACGATCACCGGAACGTCAAGGCCCAGTTTTTTAAGGGTGATTGCAGTGCGATAGGCGTCGTCATTGTTGGTCACGACAACGGTACGATCCCCCACGGACACGCCATAATTCACCGCATAGTCACGCACCGCCGAGGCCAGCATGACACCCGGAACATCGTTTCCGGCAAAGCTGATCGGGCGCTCGATGGCCCCGGTCGCCGTCACGATCTGTCCGGCGCGGATGCGCCACAGGCGATGACGCGGGCTCTTGGCGCCGGGCTGATGATCGCTCACCCGCTCGTAGCCCAGAACATATCCGTGGTCGTAGACACCCGAGCCCATCATGCGGGTGCGCAGGGTGACGTTCTCCATTGTTTCCAGATCGGAAACGATTTGATCCACGAAGTTATCCACAGGCTGACCGTCAATCGTGCCACCATCCACAGGTGCACGCCCACCCCAATGGGGGGTTTGCTCCATCAACAGCACCTTGGCGCCCGCCTGCCCTGCGGCCTTGGCGGCTTGCAGTCCTGCCACGCCGCCACCGATCACGACGACATCGAAGAATGCATAGAAATGCTCGTAGCTGTCCTGATCGCGATCACGCGGTGCCTTGCCCAAGCCTGCGGACTGGCGAATGAACGGCTCGTAGATGTGTTTCCAGAAGGGGCGCGGGAACATGAACGTCTTGTAATAGAAACCCGCCGGCAGGAAGCGCGCCAGTTTCGAGTTCACGGCGCCGATGTCGAATTCGAGGCTGGGCCAGTGATTCTGACTGGTACAGGTCAGCCCGTCGAACAGCTCGGTCGTGGTGACCCGCTGGTTGGGTTCGAATTTGGCGTCCTCGCCAAGGCCCACCAGTGCATTGGGTTCTTCCCCGCCGCTGGCGACGATACCACGCGGACGATGATACTTGAACGACCGCCCGACCATCATCTGGTCGTTGGCCAGCAGCGCCGAGGCCAGGGTATCGCCCTCGACCCCCTTGAAGCGTTTGCCATTGAAGGTGAAATCCAGCGCCCGTCCCTTGTTCAGAAGACGGCCACCATTGGCCAGACGTGTGCTCATGCGAACTCTCTCCAGCTCCAGCCCGGCCGCTTGGCCGAGATTTTGTCTTTGATATCCTGCGGGGGTTCCGTGGTTTGCGCGCTATAGGTGCCGAACACCTCCAGCGTGACGGTGCAGCGCGCGGCATGGAACCACTTGCCGCAGCCATTGGCATGGCGCCAGCGTTCGAAATGCACGCCCTTGGGGTTCACCTTCTCGAACAGGTAGCCGTGGAAGTCCTCATCGCTCGAACCGGGGCCGAAGCGTTTGATATGCGCTTCGCCGCCGCCGTGGAATTCCGTTTCTTCCGCGGTCACACCGCAGCAGGGGCAGGTCAGGATCAGCATGTCATGCCTCCGGTGATCTGGGCGCCAGGTTTCTTTGGGAAATTCTGGCAAAACTCTTCGAAGAATTTCGTCTGTATTGCGGCCATCAGTGCGCCACCCCCGCGGCGACGCTCTCGTCGATAAAGCGGCCTTCCTTGAAGCGGTCCAGATTGAACTCGGCGGTCAAAGGCGAGTGCCCCTTGGCCATCAGTTCTGCAAAGCCCCAGCCGCTGCCGGGAATGGACTTGAACCCGCCGGTGCCCCAGCCACAGTTGATGAAAACGCCCTCGACCGGGGTTTTCGACAGGATCGGCGAACGATCACCGGTCATGTCCACGATCCCGCCCCACTGGCGCAGCATCTTGAGGCGGCTGATCATCGGGAAGGTTTCGACCAGCGCGCGCACGGTTTCCTCGACATGGTGGAACGAGCCGCGCTGCGTGTAATTGTTGTACCCGTCCGCGCCGCCGCCGATCACCATCTCGCCCTTGTCGGACTGGCTCATGTAGCCATGCACGGTGTTGGCCATCACGACCACGTCCATGCAGGGCTTGATCGGCTCGGACACCAGCGCCTGAAGCGCCACGGATTCGATTGGCAGGCGGAAGCCCGCCATATCGGCCAGATGCCCCGAATGCCCTGCGACGACGATGCCCAGCTTATCACAGGCGATATCGCCGCGATTGGTGGTCACACCCGTTACCTTGCTGCCTTCGCGGCTGATACCGGTGACTTCGCATTTCTGGATGATGTCCATGCCCATGGCCGAACAGGCCCGTGCATAGCCCCAGGCCACGGCATCGTGACGCGCGGTTCCCCCGCGCGGCTGCCACAGCGCCCCGAGAACCGGGTAACGCGGCCCGTCGATATTGATGATCGGCACCAGTTCCTTGACCCGGTTGGGCGAGATGAATTCAGTCGCCACGCCCTGCAACGCATTGGCATGTGCCGTGCGCTCATATCCGCGCACCTCGTGCTGGGTCTGGGCCAGCATCATCACCCCCCGCGGGGAATACATGATGTTGTAGTTCAAATCCTGGCTCAGGGTCTCGTACAGTCCGCGCGCCTTTTCGTAGATCGCCGCCGATGAATCCTGTAGATAGTTCGAGCGGATGATCGTGGTATTGCGGCCCGTGTTACCGCCCCCAAGCCAACCCTTTTCCAGAACAGCCACGTTGGTGATGCCGAAATTCTTTCCTAGGTAATACGCGGTGGCCAGACCATGCCCCCCCGCACCGACGATGATCACGTCGTATTTCTTCTTCGGTTCGGGAGAAGCCCAGGCCCGGTCCCAGCCCATATGATAGCGCAGGGCTTCGCGGGCGACGGCAAAGGCGGAATAACGTTTCATGCGCGCTCTTTCGAACAAGGTTGGAATCGCAGTCATGCTGCCATGTAAGCGTAATGCGACAGCTTGACCTGTCAAAGGATACCCCGCGCGGCATAAAACACCCGATATGCGACATCCGGTCGTTCTCCCAAAGATGCAACACCCCCTGCGCGCCTTTGCCTCTTTTTTCCATCCTCCGTGATGGCTACATGGAGGCACGAATTTGAGGAGAAACCATGGTGTTCTGGATCGTCACGGGCGCACTTGCGCTGATCGTCAGCGGAATCATCGGGCTTACGCTGGTGCGCGGTCGCGTTGGCGACAAGCCGCCAGCCGCTTATGACCTTCAGGTCTATCGCGACCAACTCAAGGAAGTGGATCGCGACCTCGCCCGTGGCGTCATCGGCGCGGAAGACGCCGAGCGCATCCGCGCCGAGGTATCTCGCCGCGTTCTGGCTGCCGATGCGCAACTGAAACGAGGTGGCGACAGTGGCGGACAACCCCGCCGCGGCGGACTGATCCTGACGCTTATGCTTGGGGCGCTCATGATGGGAGGCTCGCTGATGCTTTATGCGCAGCTAGGGGCGCCGGGGCTTGGCGACCTGCCGCTCAAGACCCGCATGGCAGCCTCGGACATGGCTCGTACCAATCGTCTGACTCAGGCGGATGCGGAAGCACGGATGCCCGCCACCGACATCGCGCCGGAAGCCAGCGAAGAATTTCTGACACTTATGGAGCGGCTCCGGCAGACTGTGCAGGAGCGCGACGGCGATCTGCGCGGCCTTACCCTGCTGGCGCGCAACGAAGCCGCGCTTGGCAACTACGTCGCCGCATACGATGCCCAGCAAAAAATCATCGACGCCAAAGGAGACGAAGCCTCGGCAGGCGACTATGCCTATTTGGCGGAACTCAAGATCAGCGCGGCTGGCGGTTACGTCAGCCAGGAGGCCGAACAGGCCCTGCGCGATGCACTGGAACGCAATCCTGAAATCCCGCCCGCGCGATATTACATGGGTCTTTACCTGATGCAGGTGGACCGCCCCGATGCCGCCTTCCGCACCTGGGATCGTCTGCTGCGGGAAAGCAATCCCAATGCCCCTTGGGTTCCGGCAATCCGCACCAATATCGAAGAACTGGCGTGGCGCGCAGGTGTCACCGATTACCAACTGCCTGATGCTCCTGCCGCGACACCGCCGCTCGCCGGACCATCCGCCGCCGATATCGAGGCCGCTGGCGACATGTCCGACGAGGACCGCCAGCAGATGATCGAAGGCATGGTGCAAGGCCTGTCGCAGCGTCTGGCCAACGAAGGCGGAACGCCGGCTGAGTGGGCGCAATTGATCCGTGTGCTTGGCGTGCAGGGCAAAACCGAACAGGCCGGGGAAATCTGGGCCGAGGCTCAGGGGGTTTTCGCCGAAATGCCTGAGGCACTGGACCAGGTCCGCGCTGCGGCGCAGGCGGCGGGTGTCGCGGAATGATCTGCGACGAGATCGCCGATTTCGCCGACGCATTGATCTCGGGCCGCCCGATCATCGGGCTTGATCTCGGGACCAAGACCATTGGCGTGGCGCTCTCGGACAGGCTTTTGTCCGTGGCCAGCCCGGTGGAGACGATCAAGCGCCGCAAATTCAGCCTCGATGCCGCGCGATTGCTTGAACTCTCGAGCGAACGCGAGGCCTGCGGGATTGTTCTGGGCCTGCCACGCAACATGGACGGAAGCGAGGGACCGCGCTGTCAATCCACCCGCGCCTTCGCCCGCAACCTGGAAAAGCTGACCGACCTCCCGATCACTTACTGGGATGAACGCCTGTCCACGGTCGCCGCCGAACGCGCTCTGCTCGAGGCGGATACGTCCCGAAAACGTCGCGCCGAAGTTATCGACAACGTCGCCGCCTCCTATATCCTTCAAGGTGCATTGGACCGTTTGAGGCACATGAGGGCAGCACAGTGACGGAAAACAAGGTCTGGACCCGCGACGAGGTCGAAAGCCCCTGCGTGCGCATTTGCGTCGTCCACCCCGAGGCGCGCATCTGTACCGGATGTTACCGCACCGTCGACGAGATCGCCCGCTGGTCGAAAATGGATGCCGATGAACGCCAGGAGATCATGGCCGCCCTGCCCGACCGCGCACCACTTCTGGCCAAACGCCGCGGCGGTCGTGCCGCGCGGCTCAAACGCAACGGCGGCTAACGTCGAAATAAGCGCCAGCCGTCATGGCAGTTCCAGCCAATCGCGTGTTCCGCCAATAAATTCCGGCCTGAAATACACAATCATTCGCCCCTCTTCAGGGGCCTGCGCGCTTTCGGCCCACGGTGCCACGCCATGCAGGGCAAACCGATGTACCAGATAGGCCTCGCCGGGTTTCGCGGCTATCTCGACACGTTTGCACTTGTCGAACACCTCGCACCGGGCAGCCTGATATACCTCGGTCAAATCCACCTCGGCCCACTCGGTTTCCGGCCATTGCCCAAGGGCCACCGTAAACATATCCCGCATGATCCGGTGGCTGCCTTCCCAAACAACGAAGGGACTTGCACCCGCATCGCAACTGGTCAGTGGCAGACCGAGAATATAGGCGTGACGCTCTTTCAACATGCGCCGCCGATCCGGCCCCACGGCCAGCACCCCATCCACATGCGCGGCATCGCGCTTCGCTCGATACCCAAACGCCGCATCGCTTTCCCCGTCGCGCGGGCGCGGATAGCCGGGATAGGTGACCGAGACCTGCCCACGATGCAGCGGCAAGGCTCCATAAAGCCGTCGTGCCAATTCCGTCGCGGCACCGTGCAAGGGGGCAGACCTCCCCACCGTTCCGTCAGGGCCGTTCGGCAAGGTATTGACCCCGACAAACCATGTTCCCCCGCACTGCAACCATTTGGCCTGTTCGTCCGCGTCAGCCACCCGCTCCGCAGCCACCGCGTGCGCCGCATGCGACCAACCCCGCACACTCTCCTCGGACGCGAACCGCACCCAGCCGTCGCGCAGAAGCGCCTCTACCATCCCAATGCCTTGCGTAGCATGTTCAGAGCCACGAGAGTCAGGAACACCGCAAAGACCCGCTTCAGCGGCTTGGGGTCCATGGCATGGGCCAGACGCACGCCCCATGGCGCGGTGATCATCGTCATCGCAATAACGATACCGAAAGCCACCAGGTTGACCGCACCAATGGTCAGCGGCGGGCGGTTGACCGGGTCGATTTCAAGAAACAGGAACCCAATCACCGATGGCACGGCGATAGTCACGCCAAACCCCGCCGCCGTGGCGACGGCGCGGTGGATCGGCACGTTGTACAGACTCATCAGCGGGACACCGAAACTGCCACCGCCTATGCCCATCAACACCGACAGGAAACCCACGAATGGCGACAGGATCGCGCGGGTCAGGCCGCGTGGCATCTCGGTCCCCAAACGCCAATGTGCACGCCCAAAACCCAGATAGGCCCCGATTACCACACCCAACACGCCGAAAATGCCTTGCAATGTGGTCGAACGCAGGCTCGCCGCCACCAGCACCCCCAGCACCGCCCCTGCCGCGATTCCCGGTGCCCAGGTGCGCAGGATCGACCATTCGACCGCGCCCTTTTTGTTATGGCTCAGAACCGATCGGACCGAGGTCACGATGATCGTGGCCAGCGAGGTGGCGAGGCAGATCTGCATCAATTGCGGACCATCATACCCCAAGGTCTGGAAAGTATAGAAAAAGGCCGGCACCAGCACGATGCCACCGCCCACCCCCAACAGCCCCGCCAGCACACCTGCGAAACCGCCGATGAACAACAACAGCAACAGCATCTGGATCAATAGCATCGTATCGGGCATAGCCGGGCCTTTCCTGTCGCGGTGATCGAAGCCTTACACCGGCAAGATTGAAAGGAAAAGCCGCCCGCCCGGGCAAACCAACAGCTTGCTATTCCGGTGGCTTGAACCGCAACAGACGGCGCGACACGCCCAAATCCATCACCGGACTGAACAAATCACGCAACAGGCTTGGTTTCTGGCTGTAAACGGCTGTCTCCGTGCTGGGATCCAGACGCAAGGCATCGTTTAACAGGATTTGGAGGATTTCCTCGTCGAAAGTATAGCGGCCCTGCCGACCTTCGGCCCGATCGGCTTGTTGATAGGATACCCATTTCATCAACCGCTTGCGGTTCGAGACATCCCGCTCCGGATAGACAAGGTAAAACCCGCTGTTCACCCGCAAACAGATATTATCCAGCATCCGCGCAACGCCGCGATAATCTTCGGGCACATGCCGTTTGGGAACATAATTGAACCGTTCCGGCTCGCCGTTGAGGAACACTGTCAGGGCCGTCCCCAGATCCATGCATTTTTGCGCCATTGCCCAGCCCAGAACCGGCACCGGATACATCGCCCAATCGTAAGAGCGCGCCAGATGACGCAACTGGTCCTCGTTGGCCTCCCGGACCATCTTCAGGTGTTCCTCTGGCGTACCATCAGACCAGTCGAACTCGTCGAAAGATTGCATGTATGACTCCGCCCATGAAAATCACCGGATGCGTTCCGGAATACGTGCCTTAAACTGCCGTTGAAAATCGCAAAGAGTTTGGAGCAATTGTGACCGACTTGGGGCCATTGCGGATTACCGCCGGTTTTATGTGTTCTCTCGTGCTGGCCACCCCGCCCGCACAGGCAGAGACCCCGTTGTCGCCAGTGCCTTACACCAACCTCGAACTCATGCTTGATGCGGCGATCCGGTTCGAGGCTCTTCCGCGCCGAGCCGAACCGGGAATCGCCCTTGATTCCCCGGTACGCGCGGGCCTTGCCTGGCTGGGAGAGCGATTGGGCGGGCAGTCCGTTTTCAACAACATGCAGCATGACAGGCTCAGCGGAGCACCACATACGCCCCTTTCAGTGGTAGCTGGCGCACCTGGTGCCTCTCTTTCGGCGGCATATCATCGCGGTTTCGGCTCGACCGCGCTGTTTCCACTTGGGCCAGCGGGATTTCCTGCGCTGAATTCGCGCGGCGAAGGCGCCGTCGCCATCCTTTTCGACCACGACCAACCCGCCTTCGGTCTGCGGGTGCACAGCGACTATGCCGCTCCGCTCGGGCAGGCCCGCCCACAAGGGTATGTGACACTCACCTTCTATACCCGTGAGGGCCACCTGATCACCCGCCATCGGCAGCGATTGAACACCGCGGTCACCGAACTGGGCTTTGCGCGGGCCGGTCACACGCCGGACATCGCCGCGATCACCATCACCAATGACGATCCCGGCGGCATTGCACTGGACGACATCCTCTATCAAACTGCACCAGCCGCATTCTGAACCAAGGGGCCCACATGCTCAGCCGTATCCTTTCCGCCCTGTCCAATCCCGAGCCCGAACCATTGCCCGAACCCGACGCCAATCTTGCACTCGGGGCATTGATGGTACGGGTGGCGAAATCCGATCACCGTTACCGGTTCGAGGAAATCAGCCGGATAGACAAATTGCTGATTCGTCTGCACCGCATCGGCCCGATCGAGGCTGCCAAGATGAGGGCCACCTGCGAAAAGCTGGAGCATCAGGCGCCGGACACCTCCGATCTGGGCCATCTGATCCGCGACAACGTCAGCCACGAGGCCCGCTGCGAGGCGCTCGAGGCCCTGTGGGAGGTGGTGCTTGCCGATGGCCGCCGTCGCCCCGAAGAAATCGCCGTTGTCGACGCGGCACAAGAGGCGCTTGGACTGAGTGATCACGACAATGACTCCGCCCGCGTCCGGGCTGAGGCGCAATAGCGCTTTGCGCCATCGCTCCGAAGCCCTATATCTTGCGCCATGTTTGCTGATCTTCTGAAAAACCTGTTCCAGCCAGAGCCGGAAACGCTCGACAATCTGGACGCTCGTCGCGCGTTGACCGCCCTTTTGGTGCGGCTGGCCCGCTCGGACAACAATTACTCGGCCTCCGAGATTATCCGCATCGATCGTATCATAAAGGCCCGCTTCGGGCTGGACGATGATGCCGCACTCAAATTGCGTACCGAGGCTGAATCGATCGAGGCCGAGGCCCCGGACACCGTGCGCTTTACGCGCGCCATCAAGGATGCCGTTCCCTACGAGGACCGAATCGGCGTGATCGAAGCCTTGTGGCAGGTTGCCCTTGCCGATGGCGCGCGCGATCAGGACGAGGATGCACTGGTGCGACTGGTGGCGAACCTGCTGGGCGTCAACGACCGCGACAGCGCTCTGGCCCGCCAACGGGTCGATACCCGCACGTGACCGCCACATCGCTGGCCAGCCTGCCCATGTACGACCGCCCCGAAACAGCGGCGGCCAACGACCGGCTTTGGCAAGCAATCCGCGCCGAACTGGGCTATGGTCCTCGGCATCTGACCCGCGACGGCGATCTCTGGGCACATTGGACCAGCTCCGACCTGTTGCTGTCGCAAACCTGTGGCTATCCGTTCCGCGCACGGTTGCATGACAAGGTCACCCTGGTCGCCACACCGGATTTCGATCTGCCCGATTGCCCCACTGGCCACTATTGCAGTGCGCTTGTGGTGCGCGTTGACGATCCGCGTCAGGCTCCGACTGAGTTCGCCACTGCCCGCTTTGCCTATAACGACCCACTCAGCCAAAGCGGATGGGCCGCGCCACAGAACTTCGCTGCCTTGCAGGGGTTCACCTTTTCCAATCCAAAGACAACGGGTGGGCACCGCGCCTCTGCCCTTGCCGTGGCCGAGGGACACGCTGACATCGCATCCCTGGATGCCCTGACATGGGCGCTGATCCAGCGTCACGACGACTTTTCCTGTTCCCTGCGTGAAATCGCCCGCACGCCCCCCACCCCGGCGCTGCCCTACATCACCGCTCCCGGAAACGATGCCGACGGCCTGTTTGACGCGCTCGAGGCCGCAATCGGTGCACTGACGGCATCGGATCGGCATGCCCTCGGGTTGCGCGGCCTGACCCGACTGCCTGCCCAGGCCTATCTCGACGTGCCCAACCCCGCGCCTCCACCTGCCGAAACAGCCTGACCCTGCGTCATTTCGGTCAGGAATCGCCCGGATCGGTCGTTTTGCAAGTTGCATCGCACCATTTTTTCGTCCCTATTGTCGGGCCAGACCCGCACTCAGACACGGACGCTGCCCTTGCCAGACGACACGCCCGTCATCGAAATACGCAACCTGCACAAGGCCTATGGCGCGCTTGAGGTGATCAAGGGCGTGGATATCACGGCTCACAAGGGCGATGTAGTTTCTCTCATCGGTTCGTCCGGCTCGGGCAAATCTACTATCCTGCGCTGCGCCAACCTGCTGGAAGACAGCCAGCAGGGCGACATCCTGTTCAAGGGCGAACCTGTAAAGTGGAAGGGTGAGGGCCTGCTGCGTCACCCTGCGGACGCCAAACAGGTGCTGCGCATCCGCACCAACCTGTCGATGGTGTTCCAACAGTTCAATCTTTGGGCCCACATGACTATTCTGGAGAACGTGATGGAGGCCCCGATCACCGTTCTGGGCCGCGACCGCGCCGAAGTCGAGAAAGCCGCCCATGCCTATCTGGACAAGGTCGGCATCGCCGACAAGCACGATGCCTATCCGGCACAATTGTCGGGTGGCCAGCAACAGCGCGCCGCCATCGCCCGCGCCCTTGCCATGGAACCCGAGGCGCTGTTGTTCGACGAACCGACCAGCGCACTGGACCCTGAACTGGAACAGGAGGTCGTGCGCGTTATCAAGGACCTGGCCAGCGAGGGTCGTACCATGATGATCGTCACCCATGACATGAAGATGGCCGCCGATGTCTCTGATCAGGTTATCTTTTTGCATCAGGGGCTGATCGAGGAACAGGGCGCGCCCGACGCGCTGTTCGGCGTCCCCAAATCCGAGCGGCTGCGGCAATTCCTCAGTTCGACCATGGCCGCCTGACACCAGAAACCGATACCAACCAAAAAGGGAGCAATATTATGAAAAAGCTGATCCTTTCGACAGCGGCACTGGCCCTTTCAGCCAGCTTTGCCATGGCGCAGGACGTGGTGCGCATGGGCACCGAAGGCGCCTACCCTCCGTGGAACTTCATCAACGATTCCGGCGAAGTCGACGGGTTCGAGCGTGAACTGGGCGACGAACTGTGCAAGCGCGCCGAGCTGACCTGTGAATGGGTCACGAACGAATGGGATTCGATCATTCCCAACCTCGTCTCGGGGAACTACGACGTGATCATCGCGGGCATGTCCATCACTGCCGAACGCGACGAAGTGATCGACTTTACCCAAAACTACACGCCGCCCGATCCGTCTTCCTACCTGGCCTTGTCCGAGGACGTTGACCTGACCGGTGGCGTGATCGCCGCGCAAGCCGGCACGCTTCAGGCCGGTTACGTTGCCGAATCCGGCGCGACCCTGATCGAGTTCGCCACCCCCGAAGAAGCCATCGCCGCCGTCCGCAACGGCGAGGCCGACGCGGTACTGGCCGACAAATCCTTCCTCGTGCCCGTGGCCGAAGAGGATGCCGACCTTATGATCGTTGGCCCCGATGTGGCGCTCGGTGACGGGATCGGCATGGGCTTGCGCGAATCGGACACCGAACTGCGCGAAACCTTCGATGCCGCCATCCAGTCGATGAAAGACGATGGAACCCTGAACGAAATGATCAAGAAGTGGGAAGTCGCATCGACCTTCTGATGCATTCCACCGGCGGGGGCGGGTCATGACCGCCCCCGCATCGCCTTTCGGACCATCCTGAATGTTCTCCTACTGCGCCGATCCCGATACGCTGTCAGGCCTGAAATGGCTGTCGTGCTATCTCACGACGGGCAAACACCTGTCGTTCTATGTCTCCTTCGGGGTTGTCCTGTTGTTGCTGGCCATCACAGCCCCTGCGGCGCTTTTGTTCGGCTTCGGCGGGGCCGCTGCGGCGCGCTCGCGCATCTGGCCAGTGAATTGGCTGGGCCGCATCTATATTGCCATCGTACGCGGTGTGCCCGACATCGCCTTTTTCCTGTTTTTCGTGATCGCGCTCGATCAGGGATTTGAATGGATGCGCCATCAGGTCCTGTGCCCCGACTGGGATCAGCCGATCCGGCGAGGCAACGATTTCATCGTCTGTGCTCAGGCCAAACTGCCGCTTGGCAACGCACCGCAATGGATTCACGAGGTCTATGGCTTTTTCCTTGCCGTGCTGACCTTCGCCATCGTCTTTGGCGCCTTTGCCGCCAACGTCCTGTTCGGCGCGATGCGCGCCGTGCCCCATGCACAGCTTGAGACCGCCGAAGCCTATGGCATGACCCGGCGGCAAACCTTCTGGCGCATCCTCGTGCCGCAGATGTGGGTCTATGCCCTGCCCGGCCTGTCGAACCTGTGGATGGTGCTGATCAAGGCCACGCCGCTGTTGTTCCTTCTGGGTGTCGAGGACATCGTTTACTGGGCCCGCGAATTGGGAGGCACCGCCAACCCGCGCTTTACCCAATACCCTCATGGCGACTGGAGGATGTGGTATTTCCTTGCGCTTCTGGTGTTCTACCTCGGCTTCACGCGCGTATCCGAACTGGTGCTCGATCGCCTGATGCGCAAACTCAGCCACGGTCAGGCCACGACCGGCGGCGAAGCCCAACGGAAGGCCGCCGCATGAGTTGCTGGCAAACCATACAGGATTACGGGCTGCGCAGCCTCGGGATCGGCGAACGCCTGTTGCCGCGCGAGAACTTCACACTTTGCGAACAGGTCACCCTGATCGGTTCGGGCATGATCTGGAACATCTATTTCGGCACCCTTGCCCTGCTGGCGGGTTTTTTCCTTGCCACGGCAGTGGGGCTTGGCAAGGGCGCACACAACCGCATGATCCGCAAAAGCTCCGAATGGTTCATCTTTCTCTTCCGTGGCTCACCGCTCTTTATCCAGTTCTTCTTTGCCTATTTCGCATTTCTGTCTCTGAAGCGGCTCAGCCCGGTCTTCGATCCGTTTACCTCGGCGTGGCTGGGGGCGCTGATCGTGTTGTTCCTGAATACCGCCGCCTATTCGGGAGAAATCTTCTATGGCGCGCTGCGCTCGATCCCCAAGGGCGATGTCGAGGCTGCCGATGCCTATGGCTTCTCCGGCTGGCCCCGTTTCCGTCGGATTGTCTGGCCCACCATGCTACGCTTGGCATGGCCTGCCTACACGAACGAGGCGATTTTTCTGTTCCACGCCACAACGCTGGTATTTTTCACCGGGTTCCCTGCATGGCAGCAACGCGGCGATGCGCTTTATTACGCGAACTACTTCGCCGACAAGACGTTCAACCCCTTCGTGCCTTACCCGATCCTGGCCGGGTATTTCATTCTGCTCACGCTAGTGCTGCTGGCACTGTTCGGACTTATCAACCGCCGCCTGAATCGCCATCTGCCTCGCGCTGCGCGGCGCAGTCTGAAATTCCGCATGAATCTGATACGTTAATCCCCGCATTCATCGCCGGGACGGAAACTTAGAGGTCTTCATTGCGCGTATTACGGGCCTTCACATCGCTCAGCGCCCTGTCCCACACCCGTCCGCGCAGCACCCGGCGAAAGGCACGCTCAAGCTCCGCCACCCCATTGCTGTCATACCAGCGGCCATGTGCCAAAATCACCCGCTCAGGCCCCCAGCCGATCATCCGCTCCAGATCCTCGGCCAGTGCCGTCTTGTCGCGGAAGGTCCATTGCATATCGGGGGGCATCTTGCCGTCGCTGTCGTCAATCCCCGCGATCCAGACGAGAGGCCGCATCCAGACCGGCAGTTTTTCGGTCTCAAACGCTTCGATCAGGTCGGTCAGGATCAGCGTATCGCTGGCCCGGTGAAAAAACACCGCTTCGCGATGTGTCTTGCTGCCGCGCACGATCAACTGGTCGATCTGCCCGGTCCAGAGAAGCTCGGCCCCGTCCCATTGCAGATCGTGATCAAGACTCAACTCAAGCCCCTTTTTCGCGGCCCGCTCAGCCACACCCGGAGCACCCCAAGCCTCGGCCTCGGGCCAGGCAGCCTGCCAATCCGCGATGTGGGCATAGTGAATCCAGTTGGGCGCAATCAGGTGCCGCACGGGACCGAGCGCATCCAGTTCGGCGCGCAGACCATCCGTCAGATGCGTGGGCGAATGCACCCAGACATCCCCGTTCTCCAGCCGAACTACAGTGGCGCGCGTCGAAAACGGCAATCCCATGAACCGGATCGCCGGCCCGTCGATCAGCCAGAGCCCATCGGCCACGGGTTTGAGCGTATCGAGCGGCTCGTATCCCGTGGCCTTCGTCATCGTTTAGTCAGTGACCGTGACTTTGGTCATGGCGTCGGGCTTGCCGACTACCGCACCGTTGGGGCCCGTGCCCCGTTTGATCGCATCGACCACGTCCATGCCATCCGTCACCTCACCGACCACGGTGTACTGGCCGTTCAGGTGATGAGCGGGGGCGAACATGATGAAGAACTGACTGTTGGCGCTGTCCGGATTTTGGCTGCGCGCCATGCCCACGACACCGCGCTCGAACGGCACGTCCGAAAACTCGGCCGTCAGATCAGGCCGGTCGCTGCTGCCGGTGCCGGCCATACGCATGTCACCGCCCTCCAGCTTGCCGAACTGCACATCGCCCGTCTGCGCCATGAAGCCCTCGATCACCCGGTGAAAGACGATCCCGTCATAGGCGCCCGCCTCCGCAAGCGCGGTGATCTGCTCCACATGGCCGGGCGCCACATCTTCGAAGAGGTCAATCGTAACGGTGCCGTTGGTCTCACCCTCGATCTCGATCTGCAATCCCGTCGCCAGTGCCGGGCTGGCCAACAGGCTGAAAAGAAAGGCCAGTTTACGCATCAGAAGCCACCTTCATGCTGATCATCCGGTCGGGGTTCGCGGGCGGCTCGCCTCGGGTGATGGCGTCCACATGTTCCATCCCCGAAATCACGCGGCCATAAACCGTGTATTGCCTGTTCAGGAAATGGTTGTCGCTGAAATTGATGAAGAACTGGCTGTTGGCGCTGTCCGGGTTCTGGCTGCGTGCCGCACCGATGGTACCGCGATCATGCGGGATGCCGCTGAACTCGGCCTTGAGGTTGGGCAGATCGCTGCCGCCGGTACCGGCCATGCGCGGATTGTAATCCTTTTCCATGTTGGCATTGGCCACATCGCCCGTCTGAGCCATGAAGCCGTCAATCACCCGGTGAAAGGCCACGTTGTCATACTGGCCACTGCGCGCCAGTTCCTTCATCCGCTCGCAATGGTTCGGGGCGATATCGGGCAACAGTTCGATCGTTACCGTACCGTCCTTCAGTTCCAGCAGAATGGTGTTCTCGGGGTCTTTGATCTCGGCCATCTGGCGCTCCTTGTCTGATCTGTCGCCGAATACCTAAGATGCCGCGCCCCGATTGCCAAGCGCAGAGCTTGACGCCCCGGTCCCGAGAGGCCATGAGAGGCGCGCATTTGACCCAAGCGGAGACAGTGGCATGAGTTGGAAAACCCTCGATGACATGGACCTCAATGGCAAGACGGTCCTGACACGGGTCGACATCAACGTTCCCATCGAAAACGGGCGCGTCACCGACGCCACCCGCATCACCCGCATCGTCCCCACGATCGAGGCCATCCTTGCCGCAGGCGGCAAACCGATGCTGATCGCCCATTTCGGTCGCCCCAAGGGCAAGGTCGTCGATGACATGTCGCTGCGCCCCATCGTTCCCGCACTGGAACGGGCCCTCGGCTACACCGTAACCTTCATCGAAACACTGGAAGGTGCCGAGAACCTGACCGCCGAAGCGCGTGAGGCCGAGGTGCTGCTACTGGAAAACATTCGCTTTCATCCCGGCGAAGAGGCCAACGATCCGGATTTCGCCAAACGTCTGGCAGGCTTGGGTGACATCTATTGCAACGATGCCTTCTCCGCCGCCCACCGCGCCCACGCCTCGACCGAAGGACTGGCCCATCACCTGCCCTCTTGCGCGGGCCGCCTGATGCAGGCCGAACTCGAAGCGCTCCGCGCCGCACTCGGTCGGCCCAAGCGCCCGGTCGTCGCCGTCGTTGGCGGGGCCAAGGTTTCGACCAAGCTCGACCTCCTGGGCAATCTCGTGGAAAAGGTCGATCACCTCGTGATCGGCGGCGGGATGGCCAACACGTTCCTCGCCGCACAGGGTCTGAACGTGGGCAAATCGCTGTGCGAACACGACATGGCCGACACCGCCCGCACGATCATGTCCAGGGCCGGGGCGGCAGGCTGTGAAATCCTGCTGCCGGCGGATGTGGTCGTGGCGCGCGAATTCGCCGCCAATGCCCCGCATGAAACCGTACCCGCCCATGCCTGCCCCGCGGATGCGATGATTCTCGATGCCGGGCCGCAATCGGTGGCGCGCATCACCGCCGCCATCGACGCCGCCAAAACCCTGATCTGGAACGGCCCCCTCGGCGCATTCGAGATCGAGCCCTTCGATGCCGCCACCAACGCCGCCGCCGCCCATGCCGCCGCGCGCAGCAAGGCGGGCGAGTTGATCTCGGTCGCCGGGGGCGGGGATACCGTGGCGGCCCTGAACAAAGCCGGGGCCGCGCAGGATTTCACCTATATCTCAACCGCCGGCGGCGCATTCCTGGAATGGATGGAAGGCAAGGCTCTGCCCGGCGTCGCCGCACTTAAGGGCTGAGACAGAGCCCGGAATTTTCCTGAATTCCACCTGCCCGAATGGTCGTGTTGTTAGCGCGACCACGATTGCAACCGCGCCTGCCCTCGCCTAGAAGCAAGCTAACCGTGCGGTGTCCTGTCCGGGGCTGCGCATGTCACCAGTCAATCCACATGTCGAAAACGGGGATCACAGATGTCGAAGGAACGTCAGGCAGAGCAGATGCGCAACGGACAGGGCTTTATCGCGGCCCTCGATCAATCCGGCGGCTCCACCCCCAAGGCGCTGCGCCTCTACGGCGTGGAGGAAAGCGAATACACCTCCGACGCCGAGATGTTCGACATGATCCATGCCATGCGCGCCCGCATCGCGCAGGCCCCCGCCTTTACGGGCGACAAGGTTCTGGGCGCGATCCTGTTCGAAATGACGATGGACCGCAAAATCGACGGCAAACCCTCGGCCACCTTCCTGTGGGAAGATCGCGGCGTCGTTCCCTTCCTGAAGGTCGACAAGGGACTGGCCGACGAAGAAAACGGCGCGCAGGCGATGAAACCCATGCCCGAACTCGACGCCCTTCTGGAACGCGCCGTCAAGGCCGGTGTCTTCGGCACCAAGATGCGCTCGGTAATCAACGCGGCCAACCCGGCGGGCATCAAGGCTGTCGTCGCCCAACAATTCGAGGTCGCCAAACAGATTCTGGGCCACGGCATGATCCCGATCGTCGAGCCCGAGGTGACGATCAGCATCAGTGACAAGGCCGAGGCCGAAGAGATCCTGCTGACCGAGATCACCGCCCAACTGGATGCACTACCCGATGATCAGCAGGTCATGCTGAAACTGACCCTGCCGGAAACCGACAATCTCTACAAACCCCTGGTCGACCACCCGCGCGTGATGCGTGTCGTGGCCCTGTCGGGGGGCTATAGCCGCGACGAGGCCAACAGCCGTCTGTCGCGCAATACCGGCATGATCGCCAGCTTCAGCCGCGCCCTGACCGAAGGCCTGTCGGCGCAGCAATCCGACGATGAATTCAACGCCACCATCGCAACCTCGATCGACAGCATTCATCAGGCTTCGGTCGCGGGCTGAAACGCCCTCAGATCGGGAATGTCTGACGACACCCAAGTCTTTCTGGCAGAAGCAACTGAACCGCCCGATCAGATGTCGCGGCGGTCCTGAAAGAAGAATCTGAGCAGTTGTTGGGCCGCATCGCCCGCGATGCCATCATATACTTCAGGGACATGGTGGCATTGCGGGTGGCTGAATACGCGTGCCCCATGCGCCACGCCACCCGATTTCGGGTCCGATGCGCCATAATAGACCCTCGCAATGCGGGCTGCTGAAATGGCCGTGGCACACATCGCGCACGGCTCTAATGTGACATACAGGGAATACCCCGGCAGGCGTTCGCTTTGAGCCGCTTCGCACGCTGCACGGATCGTCAAAATCTCAGCATGGGCGGTGGGGTCGTGCAACTCACGTGTACGATTCCCCGCCTGCGCGACGACTTGCCCATGCGGATCGACGATCACGGCTCCAACCGGCACCTCACCCCGCGCAGCGGCCTTGCGCGCCTCATCGAGCGCGATTTGCATATGGCTTTTGAACGTCATCCTGCCCTATTGCCGTGCGATCCCCGCTTTCGCAAGGGCGGGCTTTGCGCTAAGCGATGTTCTTATGAACACATCGCAACATAAAGGCGACCGAATTGCCAAGGTAATTGCGCGGGCTGGGGTGGCTAGTCGGCGGGGGGCGGAGCGGATGATCGAGGCCGGTCGTGTGGCGGTTAACGGGAAAGTAATCGACCGTGCCGCGCTGAACGTGACCGACAAGGACCGGATCACCGTGGACGGGCGCGACCTGAAGGCCCCGGAACCGCCGCGCCTGTGGCTCTATCACAAGCCCGCGGGCCTTGTGACCACCACGCGCGACGAACAGGGCCGCCAGACCATTTTCGACGACTTGCCCGACGACCTGCCGCGCGTGATGAGCGTGGGGCGGCTGGACCTCAATTCGGAGGGGCTTCTGCTGCTGACCAACGATGGCGAGCTCAAACGCAAGCTGGAGCTGCCCTCGACCGGATGGTTGCGCAAATACCGGGTACGCATCAAAGGCCGCCCGACTGACGCCACGTTTGCCCCCCTGCGTCAAGGCATTGAAATAGATGGAGAAAAGTTCCAGCCGATGAGCGTCACGCTGGACCGCCAGCAAGGCGCCAACGCCTGGGCCACGGTGGGCATCCGAGAAGGGCGCAACCGCGAAGTCCGTCGCGCGATGGAGGCCGTGGGGCTGAGCGTGAACCGCCTGATCCGTGTCTCCTACGGGCCGTTCCAACTGGGCAATCTCAAGACCGGCGCGGTCGAGGAAATCCGCCCCCGCATCCTGCGCGACCAGTTGGGGCTGAAGGACGAAAAAGAGGCGGCGAAACCGGGCAAACCAAGGCCACAACGGACCCGGCGCAAGCGCTGACGCGCATTCCGGCGCTAAACGATATCTTACCCGACCGCGCACCGTTTCGCGCCGCTTTCCGACCGGCATTCAGGCCCCGGCGAATCGTACAAAACGTACGAAATACCCCATTGGTTTGTACAAAACACCGTTAGGCCGGTTTTGCGGGCAAAAGTTTGATGGTTGAAGCGTTTTGGTGGGGCAGTGCGGGGTGAAAGCCTAACCGCCGCGCCCACCGGGAAAGTGGGTGGAATGCGGACTAAGTGAGCTTTCACTGCAGTTGCGCCAATGTCGGCTTGGGTGACATCCTTCAACAAGCCGTCCACTTAGGAAGTAGTGTTGTCTGGTGATGTTGAGCAAGATAGTAGTAGGAAATGAGAAATTTCTTCAGACGAAAGCAATATGAAATCCCAGATAGCTGGGCCGTTTGCCATGTAGGCGGCGACCGGCGTGCAACAATGCGGATCAACACTCCGTTGGAAGGTTTCGTTCACAAGGCTGATTTCTCGATAAGTACGGTTTTCGCTATCTCTTTGAGCAGCTTTGACGCTGAATCTGATATTCCCATCATTTTTGAAGATGCACTATTTGAGCAGCTTCAGGATTCAGGATTGGGCATCATCGCAGCCATAGTTACTAACTCTGAAACTCGTGATTTCATTACCTATGTAAAAAATGAAAAATCTGGACCAAAAACTAAACAATTGATGAGAGCCAATTTCCCAACCGTTCAGATGGATATCTCCAGTCAAGCAGATGTCGAATGGAGTTTGTTTCACAACCTGCTACCAAGTTTATAAATCATCCTTTTGGGAGCGGCCCTTCGCGGCATTTCAGAAATTCGTCAATCTGGGCTCCATGCCGACATCTGGGCGCGATGCAGCATCCGACACGTTGGGCTCGAACCAGACCTCCGCTGCAAGCGGTGCCGATGGTTGCTATGCGGGACAAAACTGCCGTTGCCTGAGCGCGCATCGCCAGACCGCGGGATGGCGATCAAACGGTCATTCTTTGCAGTTTATGCCAGCCCAATCCGAAAGAGGCCTGAACGGGGCGCCGTCCTCACCCAATCGCCAGCCCGTATGGGCGGTCTGGCGATGCGCGGCGGCCTTCGGCCGCTGTATCGCGCGACCGGGAAGACCTCTCCGGTTTCAATGCAGACAACAGCCAGACATGGTGCCGATGGTTGCTATGCGGACGACGTTAGCTTTCGCTGCGGCTGCCCTAAGGGCTGCTTTTGAGAGTGCGCACGAGCGGTTAACGGAAAATTAGCTGTCCAGGACGACCATAATCACCAGGAACTGCAGCAGGGTGGCACCACGATGTTCGTCGATCAGAAATTATACAAAAAGGCGTTTGAGGCATACCTCCGCAAGGGAACGCCCATTGAACTGTCTGTCAAGCGAGCGCGACCAGGCTCCGTCGAAGGGCGAATATATGCAGATCCATCGCGTAGCCAATATACAATATGATCACACTCCTTCGCGCAATTGTCGTCACGTTATGTACCCTTGCCATCCTGAGCGTGTTGGGTCTGACACCTCTTGTGTTTCTGTACTCCCTTAAGTTTGGCCGTTGTGTAAAATTGCCGAATGGCAGCGAATTGAGCTACGAGGCATTTGTCGACTTCGGTAACAGCTACTTGATACCAGATGTTGTGCTGCGTGATCCTGATGGAGCAATCATTGGCAAAGAAATTTGGCCGATACGTGTGACGCGCATTGCGACCCTTGGAACCGCTTGGCCGGAACACAGCAGTTCGAAGTCAGACTTTTCCTTTGTTTGGACCGCTGAAACTGGTTTAGTGAAGCAAGAAGAAAACCCGTCACTGTATGCTGAACTGCGGACCACCGCCAACTTGACGTCAAACTACATCGGAGCACCAGTCGACTTACACGTGAATACGCTATGGATGTTCAAACGGCTTTCGGAAGACAAGCAATACGTTGGGCGATCATGCGCAACTCGCTACTTCACGTTTTAAATGAATAAATCAAAAATGACGTGTCCATCGATTGAAAAATCTTGAGCCACAAACCCTTTGCAAAACCCGGTTTGGTTCTTTCAGGTTTTTATCCACAGCTCGAGCAGCGGACATTGGTGCAAGGTACAGCATCCGTGGACTTTGGCCTCGACCCAAACAGTCGCCGCACGTAACATCAAGGACAGCTATGCAATACCTGGCTGATGCCGGGCATGGATGCAGGCTGAGCCCCGCCAGGAGCAAAAACTTCTTTGCAATCTTGCGACACCAACTCAGAATGGCCCGACAAATGGGTGTCGTTTGAAATGAGTTCGTCGGTCATCGCCATCTCTCTTGTCGCGCTGCACGTCGCGCTTCAGGCAGGGTTTATCGTTCGCGCTCTGCTGCGGCCGTATCGGGAGCCCTCGTCCCGTATCGCTTGGGTTCTGGTCATTCTCGCACTCCCGGCCGTCGGGATGTCAGCTTATGTTCTGTTCGGAGAAACGAATATCGGTCGACGCCGTGTCGCGCGTTACAAGGCGGCGATCGCGCTTGTCGGCCCTGCCACAGAGACCGGGCACGAGATGCGTGAGGCCATGGAGGGCCTTGGGGCCGATCACGAGCAACTCTTTCGGCTGGGGCAGTCGATCAGTGGCTTTCTTCCGGTTTCCGGCAATGCCGCCCGCCTGATGCCGGACTCGGACAGCGCAATAGACTCGATGATCGCCGACATCGACGCAGCGCAGGAAAACGTCCACCTCCTGTTCTACATCTGGCTGGACGACACGAACGGGCGAAAGGTTGTCGAGGCTTTGAAACGGGCGGCGCGGCGCGGTGTTGTGGTGCGCGCCATGGCGGACGATCTGGGATCGCGGAAGCTGGTGCGGTCCGGCCATTGGACAGCCATGCAGGAGGCCGGCGTCAGGCTGGCGCGGGCGCTGCCTGTGGGAAATCTCCTGCTGCATCCGATCCGGGGGCGGGTCGACCTGCGGAACCACCGCAAGATCGTGGTGATCGACAGCCGGATCACCTATTGCGGAAGTCAGAATTGCGCCGACCCCGCGTTTCTTCCCAAGGCGAAATACGGTCCCTGGGTCGATCTCATGGTCCGCTTCGAGGGGCCGGTTTCAGATCAGAACCAGAAGCTCTTTCTTCAGGACTGGCTGTCGCATGTGGATGATCCCCTGACGGACCTGCAGGGCGCACCGGCGCGCCGCAGGTCGGATGGGGATGTCATTGCACAGGCGATCGGGACCGGGCCGACCATTCGCAACTCTGCCATGCCCGAAGTGTTCGAGGCGCTGATGCATAACGCGAAAGACGACCTGATCATCACGACTCCCTATTTCGTGCCTTCGGAAGCCATGCACTCGGCGCTTTGCTCGGCCGCGTTTCGCAATGTGCGCACGTCGCTCGTGATGCCCAAACACAATGATTCATGGGTCGTCGCGGCCGCGAGCCGGAGCTTTTATCTTGAACTGCTGAAAGCCGGTGTCCGGATTTTCGAGTATCCAAACGGATTGCTTCATGCAAAATCCATGACGGTCGACGGTGAAATTGCCCTGATCGGTTCGGCAAATCTGGACCGGCGCAGTTTCGATCTCAACTATGAAAACAACATTCTTCTGAAGAGCCACGCCCTGAGCGCGAAAATTCGCGAGCGTCAGGAGGCCTATATTTCAGCGTCGGGCGAAGTCACCCGGTCCGACGTGGAGAAGTGGAGTGTCGGACGGCGGTTATGGAACAATTCGGTGGCCATGCTTGGGCCGGTGCTCTGAGCGGGCCCGCGCGCCCTAGCCCTGCACCGTGCTCCATTTCTTGCGGTAGCTGCGCGGGGACATGCCGAAGCGTTTGCGAAACCGCGTGGCCATTTGCGAGGTGCTGTTGAAGCCGGTGGCGGCGGCGATTTCGGCGACGCCGAGGTCGGTTTCGTTCAGCAGGGCATGCGCGCGCGAAATCCGCAGGTCGATATAGAACTGCGCCGGGGTGCTGCCGACATGGGTGGTAAAGAGCCGCTCGAGCTGTCGGCGCGAGATGCCGACGCGCAGCGAGAGTTCGTCGATGGGCAGCGGCGTGTCGAGGTTGTCGTTCATCATGTGCATGGCCGCGATCAGGTGTGTGTTGCGGCTGCTGAGGGCGAAGGAAAAGGCCGATTTCTGCTTGCGGTCCTGCAGGTTGGAGCGGACGTGCAGGCACATGTCGGCCACGATGGTGGCGAGGTCGGCGCCGTGGTCGCGTTCGATCAGGTCCAGCATCATGTCGGTCGCGGCGCTGCCGCCGCCGCAGGTGACAAGCGGGCCGTCGATTTCATAGAGCGCACCGGTGGGCTCCAGATCCATGAACTTTTCGACAAAGGCGGGCTGGTTTTCCCAATGCAGGGTAAAGCGCCGCCCCTCGAGCAGCCCCGCCTGCGCCAGTGAAAACGCCCCCGTGCAGATCCCGCCGACCCGGCAGCCGAAGGTCCGCTGGCGGCGAATCCACTGGGTCGCGCGGCGGCTGGCGGTGCTGGCCGGTTCGATCCCCGCGCAGACGAAGGCCAGGGCATCGCGGGGCACGTCCGTCAGCCCGCTGTCGGGGGTGATGTGCACCCCGCAGGAGCAGGTGACCGGCCCGCCCTCTTCGCTCATTACGTACCAGCGATAGAGCTCGCGCCCGGCGACCTGATTGGCCACGCGCAGCGGCTCGAGCGCCGAGGTGAAGGCCAGCAGCGTCAGCTTGGGCAACAGCAGGAAATACACGTCGCGCGGCGGGCCGTCATAGGCCACGCTGAAACTGGCTGCGCCGCGGGGGACGAAAGATCGCGTTGTCATGACGCTGTCATAGCATCCTCTGTATCCGTGGGTAAGACGGGGCAGCCCGTGCGGGCGGTGAAAATGACGGCAGGGCTGGCGATGCACCGCCCGCCACAATCTTCCCCCTAGCAAGGACTGGCGGGTTGGCCTAAGTTTGATGAGACAAAAGGAGTTCCGGGGGACTTATGTCCGATACAGGGTTGCAGAAACTGGCGTTTTTCCTGCTGGTCTTGCTTATTTTCTACGTTTCCGTTGCAGGGGGCGTGTGATGGCGCAACGCTATGGCGGACACTACAGCCCCGACGGTCCGTCCGAAGGCGGGCCGCGCAAACCGGCGACAGGCAGTTATCGCGGTGCGAAACGCACCCGGGCCGGGGGGCGGGTCAACCTGCTGTTTCTGGCCCCTCTGCCGCTGATCTGGAAGGCGTTCACCACCGATCCCGTCGGCATGGCGCAATATCTGGCGGCGCTCGGCCTGCTGATCCTGTCCGCATGGCTGACGCGCGAGGGGATACTGGCGCAAGAGGCCTATGAGGCGCGCAAGGTGGCGCGCCGCCCGGCCTTGCCGCGCAAGATCGTCGGATCGCTCTGTGCGGGCGCGGGCCTGTTCATGGCCGGGATCGCCGGGTTCGGCCTGCCGGAGGCGGTGATCTTTGCCGTGCTGGGGACGGTCATCCATTCCTTCGCCTTCGGACTGGACCCGCTGACGGACAAGGGCATGGACGGTGTGGACATGTTCCAGACCGACCGTGTGGCGCGGGCCGTGGACGAGGCCGAAAAACACCTGTCGGCCATGTCAGAGGCGATAAAACGCGCAGGCGACCGCCAGCTTGAGGCGCGGGTGGATCGGTTCAGGACCACGGCGCGCGATCTGTTCCGCACGGTCGAGGAAGACCCGCGCGACCTGACGGCGGCGCGCAAATACCTGTCGGTTTACCTGCTGGGGGCGCGCGACGCGACGATCAAGTTCGCCGACATCTACGGGCGCAACCGCGATCCGCAGGCCAAGGCGGATTATTCGGCGCTGCTGGACGATCTTGAGGGCAATTTCGCGGCGCGTACCGAGAAGTTGCTGCTGGACGACCGCAGCGATCTGGATATCGAAATCGGCGTTCTGCGCGACCGCCTGCAACGCGAGGGCATCCGCCCAAACACCAACAACGAGTGAGGGAATACCATGTCGGACACCATTCGCCAGAAAGCCGAGGCCGCGCTGGCCGAAGTCGAGGAAGTCAGCCGCGCCATCCTGCCCGAACCCGCCGAGGCGAATGCCATCGTGCCGCTCGAACAGGCCGATGCGACCGCGGGCGGAGAAATCCGCAAGCGCATGGACGAGATCGACATGTCGGATACCAATTCGATCGTATCTTTTGGCTCAGCGGCGCAGGCGGAATTACAGGAAATCTCGCAATCCATGCTGCAAGGCGTGCGCAACAAGGATGTCGGCCCGGCGGGCGACAGCCTGCGCGGGATCGTCACCACGATCCGCGGCTTTTCAGTGTCCGAACTGGATGTCCGGCGCGAACGGACATGGTGGGAAAAGCTGTTGGGCCGCGCCGCGCCCTTTGCCAAGTTCACCGCGCGGTTCGAAACCGTGCAGGGCCAGATCGACAAGATCACCGACGATCTGCTGCATCACGAACACACGCTGCTGAAAGACATCAAGTCGCTTGACCTGCTCTATGAAAAGACGCTGCAATTCTATGACGAACTGGCGCTGTATATCGCGGCGGGCGAGGAAAAGCTGAAAGAGCTGGACAACACCCATATCCCCGCCAAGGAGGCCGAGGTGCAGGCCGCGCCCGAGGACGATCAGGTGATGAAGGCGCAGGAATTACGCGATCTGCGCGCCGCGCGTGACGATCTGGAGCGCCGGGTGCACGACCTGAAGCTGACCCGGCAGGTGACGATGCAGTCGCTGCCCTCGATCCGGCTGGTGCAGGAAAACGACAAGAGCCTGGTGACCAAGATCAACTCGACCCTGGTGAACACCGTCCCGCTGTGGGAAACGCAACTGGCACAGGCGGTGACGATCCAGCGTTCCGCGCAGGCGGCCGCCGCGGTGCGCGACGCCAACGACCTGACCAACGAATTGCTGACCTCGAACGCCGAAAACCTGCGCGAAAGCAACAAGATGATCCGCGAGGAAATGGAGCGCGGCGTGTTCGATATCGAAGCCGTCAAGAAGGCCAATGCTGACCTGATCGGCACGATCCAGGAAAGCCTGGCCATCGCTGACGAAGGCAAGGCCAAGCGCGCCGCCGCCGAGGAAGAACTGAAGAAGATGGAAGCCGAACTGCGTGACACGCTGGCGGCTGCCAAGGCGCGCAAGGACGGTGTGGGCGACAATGCCGGCACCTCGGTTCCGAAAGGCTGAACAGGCAGTGGGCGCACGATGTTTCACGGTTCGGGCATTCATGGGGCTGGCGGCGCTGGCCCTGTCAGCCTGTGCGATGACCACCCCGCCACCCGGCACCAAGCCGCAGGCCCGCCCGCCGGGCCTTGTGCCCGCCCCGGCCCCTGCCCCGGTCAGTCCGTCACCGGCCAGCCAGGCCATGTCACGCTATTACGCGGCTGTGCAGGCCGACCTGCTGGCGCAAGGGCTGCTGCGGACCGATGGCGGCGGGCCGGACACCCCGTATACCGACACCGATCTGATGCGGAATTTCGAGCGGATCGCGTTTTACGACGAGTACGAACGCAACGGTGGTTTCCGCCGATCCAGCGGCGATGCGGTGGGGCTGCGCAAGTGGACCCGCCCGGTGCGCATGTCGGTCGAGTTTGGCGATACCGTTCCAAAAGCGCAGCGCGCCGAAGACGAACGGATGGTGCGCGATTATGCCAAACGGCTGGCGCGCGTCACCGGGCATCCGATTTCGACCGGGCGTTCGAACCCGAATTTCCACGTTCTGTTCATGGGCGAGGACGACCGCGATCAGGCGATTGCGCGCATCCGGCAGATCGTGCCGAATATCAATACGTCATCGCTGGCGCTGTTTCGCATACTGCCGCGATCGATCCATTGCCTGGTGGTGGCGTTTTCGGACGCCGAACACGATTACAGCTACAGCCGCGCGATTGCCTTTATCCGCGCCGAGCACCCCGACCTGATGCGCCAGTCCTGTGTGCATGAGGAACTGGCGCAGGGGCTGGGGCTGGCCAATGACAGCCCGCACGCACGGCCCTCGATCTTCAACGACGATGACGAGTTCGCGCTGCTGACCACCCATGACGAAGAGTTGCTGAGCCTGCTCTATACCCCGGTACTGACCCCCGGCATGCAACCCGACGAGGCCCGCCCCATCATCAGGCGGCTGCTGGCCGGTACAGCCGGGTCGATCTGACGACAAAGGAGACCTGAATGATGGGTATTTTCGATTTTCTGACCGGCGAGTTCATCGACGTTATCCACTGGGTCGACGATACCCGCGACACGATGGTCTGGCGCTTCGAGCGTGAGGGCCACGAGATCAAGTATGGCGCCAAGCTGACCGTGCGCGAGGGTCAAGCGGCGGTGTTCGTGCACGAAGGGCAACTGGCCGATGTGTTCACGCCCGGCCTTTACATGCTTGAAACCAACAACATGCCGATCCTCACGACGCTGAACCATTGGGATCACGGGTTCAGATCGCCGTTCAAGTCGGAGATCTATTTCGTCAACACGACGCGGTTCAGCAACCTGAAATGGGGCACCAAGAACCCGATCATGCTGCGCGACCCGGAATTCGGCCCCACCCGCCTGCGCGCCTTTGGCACCTATACGGTCAAGGTGGCCGATCCGGCACGGTTCCTGTCCGAGATCGTCGGAACCGATGGCGAGTTCACCATGGACGAGATCAGCTATCAGATCCGCAACATCATCGTGCAGGCGTTTTCGCGGATCATCGCGGGCAGCGGCATTCCGGTGCTGGACATGGCCGCCAACACCGCCGACCTGGGCAAGCTGGTGGCCGCCGAGATTTCCAAGGTGGTGGCCGAATACGGGCTGACCATCCCCGAGTTTTATATCGAGAACATCTCGCTGCCGCCCGCGGTGGAAGAAGCGCTGGACAAGCGCACATCGGCCGGGCTGGCCGGGGATCTGGGCAAGTTCACCCAATACTCCGCCGCCGAAGCGATGACCGCCGCCGCCAAGAATCCCTCGGGCGGGGCGGGCATCGGTGCCGGGCTCGGCATGGGGATGGGCATGGCGATGGCCCAGCAGATGGCCAACCAGCAAGGCCCGTGGGGCGCCGCGCCGCAAACCGGACAGGCCACCCCGCCGCCCCCGCCTCCGCCGGTCGAGCATGTCTGGCACATCGCCGAAAACGGCAAGACCCACGGCCCCTATTCCAAGGCCGACATGGGACGCATGGCCGGAGACGGCAAGCTGACGCGCGACAGCCATGTCTGGACCGCCGGGCAGGATGGCTGGCTGCGGGCCGAGGACGTGGCGGAACTGGCGCAACTGTTCACCGTCCTGCCGCCGCCGCCGCCGGAGGCGTGACACCGGCGCAGGGGCTGTGCCCCGCCTGATCGTCTTTTCAAGCGCCTTTCCGATGGCAGGTTTCGTTCATGCCTTTTTCCGACACTTCCGCGTCCCTCGAAGAACACCGCTTCCCCTGCGATCAATGCGGGGCGGATTACCGCTTTGATCCGGCGGCGGGGCGGCTGGTGTGCGATCATTGCGGCAACAGCGAGGACGTGGCGCAATCGGGCCCGTGGGAAAGCTCGATCCGCGAGCTGGATTTCCGCCGCGCCCTGGCGCAGGACCTGCCCGAGCAGGACATCGAGGAAACCCGCGTCAGCACCTGCCCCAATTGCGGCGCGCAGGTCGAGTTCGACGCCGATGTTCATGCCGCGGAATGCCCGTTCTGCGCCACGCCGGTGGTGACGGATACCGGTACGCATCGCCATATCAAGCCCAAGGGGCTGTTGCCCTTCGCACTGGACGAAGACAGAGCCCGCAAGGCGATGACCGATTGGCTGGGCCGTCTGTGGTTCGCGCCCGGCGGGCTGAAGGAGTATGCGCGCAAGGGGCGGCGCATGCAGGGGATTTACGTGCCCTACTGGACCTTCGATGCCGACACCCGCTCCGCCTATCGCGGTGAACGCGGCACGGTTTACTACGAAACCCGCACCGTCACCCGCAACGGCAAGCGCGAGCGGGTGCGCGTGGCCAAGGTGCGGTGGCGCGCGGTGTCGGGCCGGGTGGCACGGTTTTTCGACGATGTGCTGGTACTGGCCTCGCGCAGCCTGCCCAAGAGGTTCACCGACGCGCTGGAACCGTGGGATTTGTCGGCGCTCGAGCCCTACAACCCCGAATACCTGGCCGGGTTCCGCGCCGAGGGGTATTCGGTGGACCTGGAAGAGGGGTTTGCGGAGGCACGCCAGATCATGGACCGGGTCATCGCCCGCGACGTGCGGTTCGACATCGGCGGCGACCGGCAGCGCATCCATGACATCCGCACCGAGATCGGTGACATCACCTTCAAGCACGTCCTGCTGCCTGTCTGGCTGGCGGCCTATAAATACCGTGGACAGACCTATCGCTTTGTCGTCAACGGTCGCACGGGCCGGGTTCAGGGCGAGCGTCCGTGGTCGGCGTGGAAGATCGCCCTTGCGGCCATCGCGGCGCTTTTGGTCGGGGCCGTGGTGGGGTATGTCGTCGCCAAAGAACAGGGAGTTTTGTAGATGAGCGACACCTATGAGACGCTGACGCAGGTGCTGCGGGAGCGGCATTCGTGCCGCGCCTTTCGCCCCGAGCCGGTGCCGGACGAGGTGATCACGCGCATCGTCACGGCGGCGGGTCAGGTCCCGTCCTGGTGTAACGCGCAGCCCTGGCAGATCACCGTGACGCGCGGGGCCGAAACCGAGCGTTTCCGCGCCGCCCTGCTGGAACGGGCCGCGCAAGGCGACCCGAACCCCGATCAGCCCTGGCCGCAAGGGTTTCCCGGCATCTACGGCGACCGGCGGCGGACCTGCGGGTTTCAACTCTATGACGCGGTGGGCATCGCGCGCGACGACCGCCCGGCGCGGGCCGAGCAATCCATGCGGAACTATCGCCTGTTCGATGCGCCGCATGTGGCCATCGTGCATAGCGAGGCCGCGCTTGGCCCTTACGGGGCGATGGATACAGGCGGGTTCATCACCACGTTCATGCTGGCGGCCAGATCGCTTGGCGTGGACACGATCGCACAGGCCGCCATTGCGGCCTATTCCCCGATGGTCCGCGCACATTTCGGGTTACCGGATACGCGGACCGTCCTGTGTGCGATCTCCTTCGGCTACGGCGATACGGACCATCCCGTTAACGGTTTTCGCACCGAGCGCGCAGATCTGGATGAAATCCTCGACCTGCGCGGTTAGGAACAGCCCGCAAGGCATCACCCGCGCTTGATCGCGACCTTTTTGGCCTCGCCCGTGGCTTCTGTCCGTTTGGGCACCGACAGGCTCAGCACCCCGTCCTTGAGATGCGCCTCGAGCCGGTTACCATCCGCATCGGCGGGCAGACGAAAGGTACGGCTGAACGCGCCGTATTGCCGTTCGGAAAAGAACCACGTGTCGCCCTTTTCCTCCCGCTCCTGGGTTTTCTCGCCCTTCACGGTGACCACACCGTCATGTACCGACACGTCGATATCGCTCTCGGTCACGCCGGGCAGTTCCAGAGTGATGTGATACGCGTTGTCGCTGGCCGATGCATCGGAGGCCGGGGACAGCCAGTCGGCCACGCGCTGACCGAAATTGCGCATGGGCTCATAGACCGACGGCCAGAAGCCGGATTGGGATTTTTCAACCATGGTGCCAACTCCTTTCAGTAAGACGAATAGCAGAGAGTATGCACATCGCTGGCGCGGTGCACATTGATTCGTATCAAAGTCCGGGCCTTGCGACGCCACGAAAATTCGGCCAACAGGGTGACGAACCGGACACGGAAACGGAGCGGGATCATGCGCGCATTGCTGCAACGGGTTACACGGGCCTCTGTAACCGTCGAGGGGCAGATGACAGGGCAGACGGGCCCCGGCCTGTTGGTGCTGGTCTGTGCGATGCAGGGCGATACCGAGGCACAGGCCGATCACCTGGCTACCAAGATCGCCAAACTGCGGATTTTCACCGATGAGGCGGGCAAGATGAACCGCTCGGTACGCGATATCGGCGGCAGCGCCCTGGTGGTCAGCCAGTTCACGCTGGCCGCCGACACGAGCCGGGGCAACCGGCCCGGATTTTCAACCGCCGCCCCGCCGGAGGACGGCAAGCGCCTGTATGAATATTTCGCCGCGCAACTGGCCGCGCAGGGCGTTCCGGTGGAAACCGGCCGGTTCGGGGCCGACATGAAGGTGGAACTTCTGAATGACGGCCCGGTGACGATCTGGATGGAGGCCTGAGCGGCCCCTAGCGCAAAAGCGCGTCCTCGAACGGGAATTGCGATAACAGGTCGATCCCGGTGTCGGTGATCAGCACCTGCTGTTCCAGCTTTACGCCTTCGCTGCCGCCGTCCTCGCCGATATAGCTTTCCACGCAGAGCGTCATGCCGGGCAGGATTTCACCGTCATAGCCTGCGTCGGGAAAATCCCCGTGGTGATAGAGATAGGGGTATTCCCCGGTCATCCCGCAGCCATGCGAGGACAGGTAATAACGGTTGGCATAGTATTTCTCGGGGATGTCCCATGCCTCGTTGGCGTAATCGCGGAAGGACATGCCGGGGCGCAGGATGCCCATGTTGTAGTGGACCTGCTCATGGGCCACCTTGTAAAGTTCACGCTGCGTATCGGTGGGCGTATCGGGCCCGGAATGGAAGGTGCGCGAGAAATCGGCGTAATAGCCGTGACAGCCCACCACATCGGTATCGAGCGCGATCAGTTCGTTCTTGCCGATCACGTTGTTCGAGGTTTCCTGAAACCACGGGTTCGTGCGCTCTCCGGCATTGAGCAGCCGGGTTTCCACGTAATCGCCATTCTGCGCGATGACCGACTGGTGCAGGACGGACCAGAGTTCGGCCTCGGTCAGGCCGGGGCGGATCGCGGCGCGCAGTTTGCCCACGCCGATCTCGGTGGCGCGGAGCGAGGCGATGACGCATTTCATTTCCTCGTCGGATTTGATTGCGCGGGCCATCTCCACGGGTTCCTGCGCGTCGACGATGGTCAGCCCCTGTTCGCGCAGGGCAAGGGCGGTGCCGGCGTTCAGCCGCTCCAGCCCCACGGTTGCGCCCTTGCCGACCAGTTCGGCGATCAGGTCGGCCATTTCGGCGGCCCAGGCCCGCTCGCGCTCGGCGATATGAGGACCGGCGGCCACGAAACTGGCGGTTCTGGCCGGGCGCACCTCGTCCACGGTTTCGAACTCGTCGGCCAGATGCAGGCAGCCGGTGAATTCGAACAGGATGGAACGCCCGGCGGTCAGCAGCAGATAGCGCGAGGGCGCGTTGCGCATGGAAAACACCTGCATGTTGCGGATGCCGGTGGCATAGCGGATGTTCACCGGATCGCTGAGGATCACCGCGCCGATGCCACGGGCGGCCATTTCCTGCCGCACGCGCCCCAGCCGGTAGAGCCGCACCGCGCGCAGGTCGATGCCTTCGTCTTCGGGGGCGCGATCCAGTTGGGCGAGCCCCTCAAGGTCGCTGCGTTCGGCGTGCCAGTCGAGTTCGGGCATGTTTGATCCTTCTCATTCCCGATGGCGATTTATCCGCTACGCGCCGCGCAAGGAAAACCTTGGAAATTCTATCGCTTTTGCATAACTTTTAGTTATGTCAATCAAACGCAATTCCCTGCCCCCGCTGGATACGCTGTTGTTTTTCGACTGCGTGATGCGCCATGGCAGTTTCACCCGTGCCGCGGATGAGTTGCATGTCACGCAGGCCGCCGTCAGCAAGCGTGTGCGCCAGCTTGAGGACTGGCTGGGCGTGTCCCTGTTCGACCGCAGCACCCGGCAGATGACGCCGACACCGGCGGCGCAGGTGCTGTCGGAAAAGGTGGCGGTGACGCTGGAATTTCTGGCGCAGGGGCTGGAGGCGGTACGCGCGCCCGAAGACCCGCCGGTGCATCTGGCCGCCATGGGGGCGGTTTCGATGTTCTGGCTGCAACCCAGGCTGCGCGCCTTTGCCCTGGGCGAGGCCGCCTGCCCGATCAACCTGACCACCACCGATCATCCGCGCGATCTGTCGTCGGCCACGCATGACCTGTCGGTGCTGTATGGCGATGGCCGGTTTCCGGGGCGCAGGGCGCATATGCTGTTTGCCGAAACGCTGGTGCCCATGGCCGCGCCGGGGGCGGAGATCGCGAATGCCCCCTTGCTGGACTATCCGCTGCGAGGCCCCGACTGGATCGGATGGGAGCGATGGCATGCCCTGACCGGCAGCGATGCCTTTGCCGACCGGCCCCGCCTGCGCTGTGCCAGCTATGCGCAATCGGTGGGACGGGCGTTGCAGGGCGACGGGATCGCCCTTGGCAGTCTGCATCTGCTGAAGGACGAGTTGCGGCATGGCGCATTGAGCGCCCTGCCCGGCCCGTCGCTGGAGACCGGCAAGGGCTATTACCTGACGCAGCCGGAAAACCGCCTGCCGGGCGAAAACGCCCGGCGGCTGTGGGGATTCCTGACCGCCCGGTCTGAGCCGGATCAGGGTTCGCGGAAGGCCTCGCGCGATTTGTAGAGCGGCTTGAGCAGGTATTGCAAAACGGTCTTCTGGCCGGTGTGCAATTCCGCCTGAGCCTGCATGCCGGGGCGGATTTCGATGCTGGACTGGCGCGGCGTCAGCGCCGACATATCCACCCGCAGCGTCACCTTGTAATGTGGGTTGCCGTCGGGATCGCGGGCGTTTTCGTCCTTGAACGTATCGGCGGAAATGAAATCCACCACGCCCTTGAGCGTGCCGTAGATCGTGTAATCATAGGCGGTCAGCTTGATCGTGGCCTCTTGCCCGCGCCGGATATTGGCGATGTTTTCGGGCGCGACGCGGGCCTCGACGAACATTTCCTCGTCCAGCGGGATGATCTCCAGAATCTGCTCGCCGGGGCGCACGACCCCGCCGATTGTGGTGACGTTGAGATTATTGACGATCCCGCGCATGGGGCTGGTCAGGACGGTACGGTTCAGCTGATCCTGGCTGGCCTTGAGGTTCTGCTTCAGCGTCGCCAGTTCCTTGAGCGTGTCGGAATAATCCTGTGCGCGGTCCAGTTCGGTTTGCGTGACGATCTCGTCATAGCGCTTTTGCGCATCGGCGTGATCCTTGCGGGCGCGGGTCACTTCGATCAGGGCCACGACATTCTTTTTCAACAGGTTTTCCAGAAGCTGACGTTCCTCGGCGGCCTGATGCAGCACCTCTTTGGCACCTTCGCTGCGCTTGACGTAATCGGCCTGCCGCGCCTTCAGCAGCACCTTTTCCGAAGCCACGATTTCGGGGCTGCGGGCGGCCAGATCATCGGGCACGGCAAAGTCGAACTGCCCGGCCAGTTCGGCCTCGAGCCGCAGGCGGCGGATGTCATGGGCGTTGATCTGATCGCGCAGATCCTCGACCGAGGATTTGAACTGCGTGCCGTGCAGCCGGGCCAGCACATCGCCCCGATCGACAATATCGCCTTCCTGCACCATCAGTTGGGACAGGATGCCGCCTTCGAGGTTCTGGATGATTTGCGGGCGCGAAGACGAGATGAACTCGCCATCGGCACGCACGATTTCATCGACCCATGCAAAGGCGGCCCACATGATGAACAGCCACACGCTGGCGGCGCAGAGCCAGATGGTCAGGCTGGGGCCGCGCAGGCGGTCGTTGAGTTGCGCGACAAGGGCGGTTGCACCGGTGGTCATGCTCATACCCCTCCCTGCGGGCCCTGCGCGATATGCGCCAGCACCTGATCGCGCGGGCCATCCACCGCCAAGCGGCCGTTTTGCAGGATCATCGTGCGATCCGTCAGTTGCAGGATCGGCACGCGATGCGTCGCGATCACCGCCGTGCGGCCCGCCAGCCAGGTTTCAAGGCGGCTGACCAGCGTGCGCTCGAGCGTCTGATCCAGCGCGGCGGTGGGTTCGTCCAGCAGACAGATGCGCGGATCCTGCAGCCACAGCCGCGCCCAGCCGATCGACTGGCGCTGTCCCTGGCTGAGCCCCTGCCCGCCGTCGCGGATTTCCAGATCGAGCCCCTTGGGGTGGGATTTGACGAATGGCCCCAGCCCGGCGAAATCCAGCGCCTGCATCAGGCGATCATCGTCGCGTTCCAGCAAGGTGAGGTTCAGGTTCTCGCGCAGGCTGCCTGTGAACAGGCGCACATCCTGCCCCAGATAGCCCACCAGACGGCGCAGATCGCGCGGTTCGATCTGGTTCATGTCGGTGCCATCCACCATGACCCGGCCCCTGGCGGGCGCGTAGAGCCCCGACAGGAGCTTGAGGAAAGTGGACTTGCCCGAGCCGTTGGCCCCGAGAATGGCCAGTTTCTGCCCCGGCTGAATGGCCAGTGCGGGGATGTCCAGAACGGGCGCGGCGCCCGCGTCATAGCCGAACTGGACCTCGCGCAATTCGAACCCGCCCTCCAGCGTTTCGCGCCGCAGGTAAGAGCGGTCGCTTGCGCTGTCCTGTTCGGCCAAAGCGATCTGGTCCATGCCGTTGAGAGCGGATTTCACATTGCTCCACCGCGCCATGGTGCCTGCCAGTTGCGTCAGCGGCGCCAGCGTGCGGCTGGTCAGGATCGACACGGCGATGATCGACCCCACGGTGAATTCACCGGCGAACACCAGATAGGTGCCCATGATCACAGCCGAAACATATGTGGCCTGCTGCACGCCCTGGCTCCAGAACGTCAGGGTCGAGGCCAGTTTGCGCTGTTCGCTGGACTTGAGCGCCTGAAGGGTGGTCAGCTCGGTCCAGAGTCGGCGGAACCGATCCTCGGCGCGTTGGGTTTTCAGCGTGTCCAGTTCGAAGATCGCCTCGTGCAGGAGACGCGAGGATTTCGAAGAGGCGCCCTGTGTTTCCTGCGTCAGGCGGATCATCTTCTTTTGCAGGAAAAACCCCGGCAGAACCATCAGGATCGCGCCGAAGATCAGCACCCAGACCACGTTTCCGGCAATCGACGTCACCAGCAGAAGGAAGACGAAGATAAACGGCACATCTGCAAGGCTGCCGATGGTCGAGGCGGTAAAGAACTCGCGCACCGAGCCGAATTCGCGCATTGCGCTGAACAACTGGCTGGGCGCGCGGCCCGCCACTTCGGATCGCATGCCCAGAAGGCGGTTCATCAGCAGGGACTGCACGTTCAGCTCGATCTGCCGCCCGGCCCCGTCCATCAGCCGCGCACGGGCGATTTTCAGAAACGCCTCCATCAGCAGCGCCAGCGCCGCACCGCCCGCCAGCACCCAAAGCGTCGCTTCGGACTGGTGCGGGATCACGCGATCATAGACCTGTAGCGCGAACAGCGCGACCGCAACCGCCAGGATATTGGCCACGAAAGACCCCAGAACCACCTCGGCGAAATGGCGGCGGAACCCGGCGAACTGGCCCCAGAACCAATGCGGCTCGGCGCGTGTTTCGGTGTGCGATCTGGAAATCCGGTGCAGGGGCGCTTCGGCGCGCACGACGATGCCGGTGAAATAGGGTTCGAATTCGTCCAGTGCGACCGTGGCGCGATTGTCGGCGCAGGTGGGATCGTAGATCACCAGATCGCCGCGATCCTGTTGCAGCACGAGGATGAACTGCCCGCTGGTCATCTGCGCCAGAGCGGGCCAGTGATCGCCAAGGCAATGCGCGACGGTTTCCACCTCGGTCAGCAGGCCGACCGCGGCCAGACCATCGGCCAGCGCCTGTGGTTGCGGCTGATCGCCGGTGGCGGCGCTCGACATCATCGCCTCGAGGATATCGCGCGCCATGACCTCCTGCCCCAGAATGGCGGCGTAGGTGGCCCCCAATTTGGCGCGGGCTTCGGCCCGTTCACCAAAGCGCGAGTTTATCTGCGGCTCGGGCGGGGGTGCGGAGGGAGGCGCATCGCTGTTGGAAACGGCCCTGAGCCGGCGGCGCACGCCACCGGTGATCGACAGAACTGCGGGTGGCTTGCTCAAATGTCGCCCCCGTCCGCCAGAAGGCCCAGATGCCGCGCAATTTGCAGGCGGGTTCTGGCCAGTTCGTATTTCAGGTCCAGTTGCGCAGTCTGGCGCGCGGCGAAGGTTTCATAGACCCCGACCACATCCATCACCTGCCGCTGCCCCGCCTTGTACTGCCGCTGGAACAGGTCGAGATTGGCCTTGGCCTGTGTGGCCAGTGTGCTGGCTTCGGTGACTTGCCGGGACAGGGCCGAACGGCGGCCATCGAGACGGCGCAGGGTGCGCTCGGCGTCTTCCTGCGCCTGACCGACACGGCGTTCAGCGGCATCGCGCGCGGCTTGTGTCGCCTTGAGGCTGGCGCCGGTGCCAAGGCCCAAAAGTTGATCGGTCGAGATATTCAGCCCGATGTCCGCCCCGTCCTCGTCCACGGTGCCCCCTGCCGAAAGGCCCGGCAACAGGCCCGCCCGGTCGATTTTGGCCTGCGCGATATCGCGGTCTTTCTCGGCCTCGGCGCGCAGCACCTCGAGCGGACGCGCAGCGCCGGACTCCGGCGTCAGGTCGCTGAGCCCGCTCACATCGTCCAGCGGACTTGTAGACATGGCGTTCAGTTCGGCCAGCGCAGTTGTCTCGGCCTCATGTTGCGCGGTCAGGGTCGCGCGGATTTCGGCGAGTTTCTGGCGCAGGACGTTCAGATCGGACATATCCGACACGCCACCGTTGACGCGTTCGGTCATGACCCACTCGAAATGCTGCATGTCCTTGAGCGTTTGCTCTTCGAGCGAGGCGCGTTCGCGCGCCTTCATGGCGTCGAGATACAGGCCGAGCGCCGTCAGCACCCGTTCGTTCGTGTCCTCGGACAGGGTGACGGCGGCAACCTCGACATCGGCCTTTGCAAAGGCGCGTTCCGCCTTTTTGCGGCCATTGTCGAACAGCACCTGCTCGACCACCAGTTGCGCCACCAGATCGCCCAGACTGGTCAGGCTGATATCCGGGCCAATCCGCGGCAGCCAGTTTTTCGACGCGGCCCTGGCCCGCAAGCGCGCGCTGCGCAATTCGGCCTCGGCCGGGCGGCTATAGGCCGCCAGAACCGGCCCGGCCACGCGCGCATAGGCGCTGTCCGGCGGCAGGACGCTGTGGCGTGCCTGCAAGGCGGAAATCACCGTGGATTGCACCGCCTCTTTCTGACGCTCGGTCAGTTGTGTATCGGGTGAATTGCTCAGGAAACGCGAAACCTGCCCGTCGTCGCCACCGGACGACATGCACCCCGACAGGCCCATGGCCGCCAGCAGGCAAGCCACCGCTTTCACTGATCCGTCCCTCTGCCCCATGACTGCCCCTTGACCGGTAGCTTCTTATGGTCTGGCCGCGCCCGCCACCGGACGCGACCGTCATTTTCCGTGTCAGGTGACGATGTCGATATCTTCGTCGACGATAATCGTCGCGTCATTGCCCAGACTGTAGATATCGAAGCCTTCGGGCTCATCCGGGGCATCGGTGACCCTTTGCGCCCCGGTGATGGTGACCTTGTCGTCGGCGCCGCCCTTGACCACCAGCGTATTGCTGTTGTCCGAAAGGGCCAGAAGCTGCTCTTCGGTGATCGTCAACTCGCCGCTTGCGCCGCGCGAACTGAGGTCGATGGTTTCGATGTTGAAGCCATCGAGCGCCGGATTGGACAGGTCCACATCGCTTGCATTCACCTCGTCCAGAACCAGATAGGTGGTCGAGGCATTGCCCGCCTGATCGGTCGTTGTCACCAGCAGTTGAGAGCCGTCCGGGATGGGCGCGGGATTGCCCGATCCGTCGACGAACGTGTGATTGGTCATCGACCCGATATTGTTGCTGTTTACCTCCAGCCCGGTCACACCGCCGCCGGGATTGACCTGATGGAAGTCGATGCTGTCCGAGGTGACATCCGTACCGACCACGCTGTAACCGCCACCGAGGTCTTCGCCCACGAAGCGCACCAGCGGCTCACCGGGAGCAACCATGTCATAGGCCACCTGCCCCGTTGCTGTGCCGGTATTGCCGTATATGTCGGTGCCGGTGATCGACATCGGTGCCGTGCCTTCGTCATCGGGGATGACCCCGCGCGGCACGGTGATCGACCATGCGCCCGAACTGTCGCCCGTCGCATAGTAGGTCTGGCCGAAAATATTGACCTCGACCTCGGAACCGGGTTCGACCGTGCCGGTCAGTTCCAGCCCGTCGCGCGCGGCGTCGAGATTGGCAAAGTCATTGACCGCACCCACCGTTTCGCCCTGCGCAAGATCCTGCACCTCGGTGTCGATCAGCACGCGCTCGGACAACTCGTCAAGGTTGCCGACCGAATCCTGCACCCGCACGACCATGTCGGCCTCGCGCGTGCCGCCGGGGATCGCTCCGGCATCGAACACTGCGGTCCATGCACCGGTTTCCGGATCGACAGTCACGTCGCCGGGCACCCCGTCGATCTCCACCCAGACCTGCGAGCCGGGCTCGACCGTGCCGGTCAGTTCGAACCCGCCATTGGCGAGGCTCTGATTGATCACACGCATGCCATCGGCGGTCAGCGGCATACCCGAAGGCCCGTTCATGGACAGGTCTTCGACCACGGTATCGACAGTCAGCGTTTTGCTTACCGAATAGGTGTTGTCGTGCTCATCGGTGATCGTGGCCTTCAGTTCGGGAGAATGCACCCCCGGCGTCAGGTCGGAGGTGGCATAGAACTTCTGCCACTGACCGTTTTCATCGGCCTGAACCGTATATTCCACATTGTCGAGCGACACCACGACCTGCGCATGAGGATCGGCCGTACCAGTGACCATGACGCCGTTTTCGTAGACATCGTGGTTGATCACACCGTTATTGCCGATATTGCCGTTCAGCGTCAGCGCCCCGGCCTCGGTATCCACCACCACGGTCTGCGTCAGCGTCCTGGTATTTCCGGCACTGTCCTGCGCGATGATCTGCACATCCTGCGAATAGTCGCCCGGCGGCACCTGATCGCCCGAAAAACTGGCCGTCCAGGTACCATCGGCATTGACCGTGGCCTCGATCACCTCGTCGAAAAACCTGAGCGTCACGGAGGAACTGCCATCCTCGACCGTGCCGGTCAGGGTAAAGCCGCCACCGATCTCGGCCTCGTTGATCACACCGTCCTGGCCGCCGATATCGGCCTGATGCGTGAAGTCGCGCACTTCGAGGTCGATACGGATGGTCTCGGACTGCTCGGTCACGTTGCCGGCATCGTCGACGGTGCGCGCGGTCACGGTGGCATCGTATTGCGTATCGGGCAGATCGTAGGGGTCGAATTCGGCCTGCCATGAGCCGTCATCGCCAGCCGTGACCTCGACGGTTTGCCCGCCCATCGCGACAATCACCGTCGCGCCCGGTTCTGACATGCCGGTGACGATCAGCCCCTCGGTGTCAGCGGTGGCCTTGTTGACCAGACCGTTATCGCCTGTCTGATCGGCATGGATTTCCAGCTCGTTGTAAATCGTGTCGATCGAGATTGTTTCAGTGATCGTCGCGCTGTTTCCATAGGAATCCGTGGACACGATGGTGACTTCGGTTTCGTAATCGCCCTCGCGCAGATCGCCGGGGGCGAACTCCACGGTCCAGGTCCCATCTTCGCCGACGGTGACCATTTCGGTCACCTCGTCGATGGTCACCGCCACGGTCGACCCGGCCTCGCCGGTACCGGAAATCTCGACGCCATCGCGGAAATCATCGTCGTTCACGATATCGCCGGTCGAAACCACACCCTCCAAAACAGTGGTTTCAGGTGGCGTCGTGTCGATGGTGACCGACGGCCCCTCAAGCTCGGTTTCCGTCCCGTCGGGTTCGGTGACCGTCACAGTCACGTCGTATTCGCCATCCTCGGGAAAATCCTCCCCCTCGAACACGACCTCCCAGGTGCCGTCCTCACCGGCTTCGGTGTCCACGGTTTTATCACCTATCGTGACTTCCACTTCCGAGCCGGGCTCGGCCTCACCGGAAATCGTGATCGACGGGTCGCCATCGGGATCGCCGCCGACAACAATGGTGCCCTTTTCGTTCACAGAGGGCTCGATCCTGTCGCGGCCACCGCCGCCGGGAATAAACCCGCCGCCATCGCCCCCGCCGCCGGACCCTGCCAGCAGCGACGTGGCCGCAAGCGTTGCCGCCCCGGCCCCCGCCGCACCGAACAGGCCCGCGCCGCCCAGCAGACCGGCGCCAAGCATTGAAACCTCTTCACCGCCTGCTGCGCCGGGGGGCACCACATCGCTGCCACCCAGGAAAATCAGGTCATCCGACGGGCTCCACTTGCCCCACATTTCGGTTGGGCCGTATTGCGCATACAGCGTACCTTCGCCGCCATCGACCAGCGTCACCTCGTTCAGGTAGCCGTCCGCACTGATGAACAACCGGCTATCGGCCTCGCCATCCGCACCGAAATAGCCTTCGAGAACGATCATGCGCCCATCGGCCAGAGCGAGGATCAGATTGCCTCCGTCCCGCTGATAGCTCTCGATGTCGATCTGTCTGAGATTTAAGGAGATTTCCTGCCCGTTACCGGCCGGAATTACCGTGATATCGCCACCTTCTGCGATAGAACCACGAAACACACTTCCCGCTTCCGCGCGGGCGACGTACTCAATAGCCTTCATTACACTCACCGCTCTACCTCGGCCTGCCGCGCCTCGTTTGCTGGGCGCGACCTCGACCTTCTGGTCCAGCATTTACCGCCAAATTACCACAATCGCTAGTATTTTTTTCGCGCTCCGCCGCAAAATCGACCCAAAGCCGCCACATTTGGCACCTCCCCGCCCCGATTTCGGAAAATGTGAGTCTTTCGTGCAACAGGCTGGGCGCGAAAGCCGCGCGCAGTGTTTTTGACCGGAAGTCCGGTACCGGGCAAAATACGGGTTGACGGGACGAAATCGGGGAAACACAGTCGCTCAGGTTTCCCGACATCCATTCGAGGTATACGTGACGACACAACTCTCTGATACAGTTGCGCTCCTGGGCGATCTCATCGCGTTTCCCACCGTCTCGGAGGTCAGCAATCTGGACATGATCGCCTATCTTGCCCACCGGCTGGAAGCCGAGGGGGCGAAGGTCGACATTTTCCATGACGAGATCGGGCACAAGGCCAACCTTTTCGCGACCATAGGCCCGGAAACGGATGGCGGGATCGTGTTGTCGGGGCATTCGGACGTGGTGCCTGTGGATGAACAGGACTGGTCGAGCTATCCCTTTGAAATGACGGAACATCAGGGCCACCTGTACGGGCGCGGCACCTGCGACATGAAAGGGTTCATCGCGGCAGCGGTCGCGATGGCCCCCTATTTCGCCGAGCGGGTTCGCGACCGTCCGGTGCATTTCGCGTTTACCTATGACGAAGAGGTCGGATGTTTCGGGGCGCAGGCGCTTGTGGACAGTCTCAGGCAGAAAGGCATCCGTCCCGGCGTGGCCATCATCGGTGAGCCCACCATGATGCGCATCATCGAAGGGCACAAGGGTTGTTACGAATATACCACGCATTTTCATGGGCTTGCGGGGCATGGCTCATCCCCTGACAAGGGTGTGAACGCGGTGGAATACGCCGCGCGTTACGTGGGCCGCCTGCTGGAGTTGAAAGACGCGCTGCGCGCCCGCGCACCCGCCGGAAGCCGGTTCGATCCGCCCTGGACCACGATCAACACCGGCAGCCTGAGCGGGGGGGTGGCGCATAACGTGATTGCCTCGATCGCCAAGCTGGAATGGGAAATGCGGCCTGTGCAGGCGGCGGATGCGCAGTTCGTGAAGGACGATCTGCGGCGTTATTGCGACGAGGAATTGCTGCCCGCGATGCGCGCGATCTGTCCCGAGGCCGAGATCACAACCGAGGTGATCGGCGAGGTGGACGGGCTGGAACCCGTGGATCAGAACGAAGCCAAACACATCATGATGGAGCTGACCGGCGCCAACACCGCAGATGTTGTGCCTTTCGGGACCGAGGCGGGTATCTTCCAGCAATACGGCATGTCGGCGGTGGTGTGTGGGCCGGGATCAATCGACCAGGCGCATAAGCCCGATGAGTATGTGTCGGTGGATCAGCTACAGCAATGCGTCGATATGCTGGGCCGCCTTGGTGATCGTCTTGCGAATTAATCGCCGCATTATCAAATGGTTACGCGACGATCCTGATCTTACTTCTTAACAAAGGTCAGGTAATGCGGCGTGCGGCCTTCGCGCAACGCCTTGGCCTCGTAACGTGTTGAAATCCAATCGTTCCAGGGCTCCCGCCAATCGGCGGGACGCTCGGCCAGCCAGTCGAACCCGTGGCGCGGCACCTGTTCGAGCGTCTGGCGGACATAATCGGGAATATCCGTGGCCACGCGGAAAATAGCGCCTGTTTTCAATACCCTGGACAGGGGTTCCAGATGCTCGGGCGTGACGAAACGGCGGCGGTGGTGGCGTTTCTTAGGCCAGGGATCGGGGTAGAGAAGGAAGGCGCGCGAAATGCTGTTATCGGGCAGCACATCGAACATATCGCGGGCATCACCGGGGTGAACCGCAATATTTTGTGCCCCCGACTCCCTGATCTTGCCCAGAAGCATCGCCACGCCGTTGATATAGGGCTCGCAGCCGATGATCCCGACATCCGGGTTCTGCGCCGCCTGATGCACCATGTGTTCGCCACCGCCGAATCCGATCTCGAGCCAGACATCGCGATCCACGAAAAGCGATTTTAAATCAATCTGTTCCCGGTCGGGGTTTACGTCCCATCCGACCGGACCGGGGGAGAGTTTTTCCAGATCCTGATCGAGATAGGCCTCCTGCGATTTGCGCAGGCCCTTGCCTTTGAACCGGCCATAGAAGTTGCGCCACGGGGCGCCGGAGGGGTGTTTGTCCTGAGTCATGACTTTTGTACGAAACGTACGAAGTGTACGCGGGTTTTGTACGAAATCCGGGCGGATGCGCGGGGTTTGCATCCATCATGGACGCAAACCCGGCCCCGCCCCGAAATCAGACGGATTTTTTCAGCGTTTCGACCAGATCGGTTTTTTCCCAGCTGAAGCCCCCATCGGCCTCGGGCGCGCGCCCGAAATGGCCATAGGCCGCCGTGCGCTGGTAGATCGGTTTGTTCAGGTCCAGCGTTTCGCGGATGCCGCGCGGAGTGAGGTCCATCGACTGGCGGATCGCCTTTTCGATGGCTTCCTCATCGACCTCGCCGGTGCCGTGGGTATCGACATAGATCGACAGCGGCTTGGCGACGCCGATGGCATAGGAGAGTTGCAGCGTGCAGCGTTCGGCCAGACCGGCGGCGACGACGTTTTTGGCCAGGTAGCGCGCGGCATAGGCCGCCGAGCGGTCCACCTTGGTGGGGTCCTTGCCCGAGAACGCGCCGCCCCCGTGCGGGGCCGCACCGCCATAGGTATCGACGATGATCTTGCGCCCGGTCAGGCCGGCATCGCCGTCGGGGCCGCCGATGACGAAGGTGCCGGTGGGGTTGACCCACCATTCGGTGGCGTCGGTGATCCATTCGGCGGGCAGGACCTCGCGAATGTAGGGCTCGACGATGGCGCGGATGTCATCGCTGGTCTGGTCTTCGCTGTCGTGCTGGGTGGAGAGCACGATCTGCGTCACCTCGACCGGCTTGCCGTTTTCGTAGCGCAGCGACAGCTGGCTTTTGGCATCGGGGCGCAGGCTGGGTTCGGCGCCGGATTTGCGGGCCTCGGCCAGACGGCGCAGGATGGCGTGGGAAAACTGGATCGGCGCGGGCATCAGCGCGTCGGTTTCATTGGTGGCATAGCCGAACATGATGCCCTGATCCCCTGCCCCGTCGCGATCGACGCCCTGCGCGATATGGGCGGATTGTTCGTGCAGGAAGTTCAGAACGTGGCAGGTGTTCCAGTGGAATTTCTCCTGCTCGTAGCCGATATCGCGGATGCAGTCGCGGGCGATCTGCTGAATGCGGCCCATGTAGTTGCGCAGGATTTCCTGATCGGACAGGCCGACCTCGCCGCCGATGACGACCATGCCGGAGGTCGCGAAGGTCTCGGCGGCCACGCGTGCATTGGGTTCCTCGGCGATCAGCGCGTCGAGGATGGCATCCGAAATCCGGTCGCAGACCTTATCGGGGTGGCCCTCCGAAACGGACTCGGAGGTGAAAATGTAGTTCTGACGGGACATAAGTTGAGTGCTCCATTGAATATCTGCCGTCACGCCAGGAAGCCGTTGTGACGGGTATGCGATGTGGTTACGCGCCTGCCGGGGGCGCGTCAATCGCTATCTGGGGCCGCTGCGCTTCCTGTACCGCGCAAGGCACAGGCCAAGGATCAGGGCGGCGAGCAGCAGCGCCGGCGCATCGCCCGTCCGGGCATAGGGCGTGGGCGGCCGGGGCGCGGGCAAGGGAATGTCGCGCCAGCCCGCCTGCCCGAGCGGGATCGGGTCGATGATGCGCCCTGCCGGGTCGATCATGGCCGAAACGCCGGTATTGGCCACGCGGATCATCGGCAGCCCCTGCTCGACGCTGCGCAGGCGGGCCTGCGCGAGATGCTGATACGGCCCCGACACCTGCCCGAACCAGGCGTCATTGGTGATCAGCAACAGCATGTCCGGGCGCTCGGGCGCGGCAGCGACATCCTGCGGGAAGACGCCTTCGTAACAGATCAGCGGCAGGGCGCGGCCCGTGCCGGGCAGGTCGATCACCCGCGCGCCGGGGCCGGAGGAATAGCCGTTGCCCTGCTGCGCGGCGAAGGCGCTGATTCCGAGGGCCTGAAGCCGGTCGCCGAAGGGGATGTATTCGCCGAAGGGCACGAGGTGGTGTTTGTCATAAACGGCGCTGGCGGTGCCGGATTCATCGAGCGCGACCAGCGAATTGTAAAACCGCAGACCGTCGATACGTTGCAGGCCCAGCACCACGGGCACCCCGCCCGCCGCCTCGGAAATGGCCTCGAAGGTAGGCCCGGCCCGGTGCAGCAGAACGGGCACCGCCGTTTCCGGCCAGACGATCAGATCGGGGCGCTGCGGCCCTTCGGCGGTAAAGGCGATCTGGCGGTTGAAAAAGATCGGGATATGGGCCGGGTCCCATTTCTGGTGCTGCGGCGCGTTGGGCTGAATCAGGCGCACGACGGGGGCGTCGGCGGGCGTATCGGCCGGCGGCCTCAGCGCGCTGCCGCCAAGGTGCAGCGCGGCAAGGGCCAGCAGCGTCGCCACGGCGGGCAGGCGCGGGCCTGTCAGGACGTGCCAGAGCGCGCTGGCCGCCGCGAGCGTGAGCGTGGTCAGCAAAAGCGCGCCCCCGAGCGAGGCCCAGTGCAGCCAGGCGGTGCCGATCAGCGCATGGCCCGCCTGTGCCCAGGGAAAGCCCGTCAGAAGATAGGTGCGCGCGGCCTCGGCCAGCACCAGCGCGGCGATGAAAGCGGGCGCACGCCCGCCCGCGGCACGGGCCAGGGCAAAACCGCCCGCCCAGAACAGCGCAAGGCCGCCGCTGAGCCCGACGAGCGCAAAGGGCGCCATCCAGCCGTGGCGCGCGATATCGACAAGGAAGGGTTCGACGATCCAGCTGAGGGCCAGGGCGAAATACCCCGTCCCCGCCGCCCATCCCAACAGGGCGGCGCGGCGCCAGCCGGAGGTGGCGGTGAACAGCGCATAGAGCGCGGCCAGTCCGGCGATGGTGGCGGGCCAGAGGCCCCACGGGGCCTGCCCGAGCGCCGCGAGCGCGCCGAACAGCCCGGCCAGCGGCAGGCGGTGGCGCGCGCGCAGCGCGGCGGCGCGGGCGGCCGTGGCCTGAACCGGGCTGTCAGCCATCCGTGTGGCCGGGCAGCCGGACGCGCAGGCGCTTGATGCGGCGGGGGTCGGCGTCGATCACCTCGATCATCGCGCCGGAGGGGTGTTCCACCACCTCGCCGCGCACCGGCACGCGGCCCAGCAGGACAAAGACCAGCCCGCCGAGCGTGTCGATCTCTTCCTCGTCGACCTCTTCGGCGTCGGTCAGCGACAGGCCGATCTCCTGTTCGAACTCGTCCAGCGGGGTCTTGGCCGCGGCGAGATAGCAGCCGGGGCTTTCGCGGATGTAGAGCTGATCGTCGTCGACATCGTGTTCGTCCTCGATCTCGCCCACGACCTGCTCGATCAGGTCCTCGATGGTCACGAGCCCGTCCACGCCGCCGTATTCGTCGATCACCAGCGCCATGTGCCGGCGTTCGGCCTGCATTTTCTGCAACAGCACGCCGATGGGCATCGAGGGCGGCACGAACAGCAGCGGGCGCAGCATCTGCTTGAGCGAGAACGCCGTGCCCTTGCCGTTGAAGCCGTGGCGCAGCGCCAGGTCCTTGAGGTGGATCATGCCGATGGGCGTGTCGAGCGTGCCGTCATAGACCGGCAGGCGGCTCATTCCGCTGTCGCGGAACACATCGACGAGATCGTCCTTGGTGATGGTGGCCGGGACCGAAACGATATCCGCCTTGGGGATGGCCACGTCCTCGACCGCCATGTCGTGCAGGTTGCGCAGCCCCGGCGCGCCCTGCGGCACGGAACGTTCGGCCGTGTCCTCGGCTTCGGAGTGTTCTTCGGCGGGGCTGAAGGCCCCGATGATGCGGCGGAAAAATCCGCCCTGGTCCTCGTCACTGTCGTGCCCGGTGTCGGGCTGCGCGCTTTGCGCCGCGTTAGAGGACTCGTCTGTACTGTCGCCCATCGTCTCTTTTTCCAGTGGTCGGGCCATATGCGGCCCCGGTCAATACCCCTAATATGGGTCACGCACCCCGAGTTTGCCAAGTATGGCGACCTCGGTTTGCTCCATCAGGGTGGCATCCTTGTCACGGATATGGTCGTAGCCCAGCAGATGCAGCACCGCATGCACGATCAGGTGGGTGATGTGATCGGCGGGGGGGATGGCCGCCTCGGAGGCCTCGCGCTGACAGGTTTCGTAGGCGATGGCGATGTCGCCGAGATGCGACGGCCCCTGCCCGGCCCCGGCTTCGGGCCCGGGCGGCGCGGGGCGCGCGCCGGGGGTGTCGGGGGCGAGATCGTCCTCGGGCCAGCTGAGCACGTTGGTGGGCTGCGGTTTGCCGCGAAAATCGGCGTTGAGCGCGGCGATGCGCGCATCGTCGCAGCCCAGAACGGCGATTTCCCAGTCGGCGGGGTCCAGCCCGAGATGGGCCAGCGCGGCCTGTGCGGCGGTTTCGGCGAGGTCTTCCAGGCCGGCCTCTTGCCAGCGGCTGTCCTCGATCAGCGTATCGGTGAGCATGTGGCATATGCCGGGGGCCAGCCCCCGGACCCCCGGGATATTTGGAGCAAGAAGAAATGGCATTGCCGGGTTTTGCACGGCAGGTCAACCGGTGGGCGCGTCCTTGTCATAGGCCTCGATGATGGCGGCGACCAATGGATGGCGGACCACGTCCCGCGAGGTGAAGTAGTTGAAGGCGATGCCGGGAATCCGGCCCAGCAGGCGTTCGGCATCGTGCAGGCCCGAGGTGACGCCGCGCGGCAGGTCGATCTGGCTGCGGTCGCCGGTGATGACCATGCGCGACCCTTCGCCCAGACGGGTGAGGAACATCTTCATCTGCATGGAGGTGGCGTTCTGCGCCTCGTCCAGCACCACGAAGGCATTGGCCAATGTGCGCCCGCGCATGAAGGCGAGCGGCGCGATCTCGATGCGCTTTTCCTCGATCAGCTTGGCCAGTTGCTTGCCGGGCAGGAAATCGTTCAGCGCGTCGTAGAGCGGCTGCATGTAGGGATCGACCTTTTCCTTCATGTCGCCGGGCAGGTAGCCCAGTTTCTCGCCCGCCTCGACCGCCGGGCGGCTGAGGATGATGCGATCGACATGGCCCTCGATGAACATCGACACGCCCACCGCCACCGCCAGATAGGTCTTGCCGGTGCCCGCCGGGCCGATGCCGAAGGCCAGTTCGTTGCCGAAAAGCGATTGCACATAGGCCTTTTGCGCCTCGGTGCGCGGTTCGACCAGTTTCTTGCGGGTCTTGATCTCGACCCGGCCCCCCTTGAACATTTCGAGCTGATCGCCGTCGCGCGCGCCGATCTCGTCGGAGTCGGAGCCCATGCGCAATTCGCGATCCACGTCGCCGGGTTCGACCATCCGGCCGCTTTCCAGACGCTGATAGAGCGCGCGCAGCACCTCGACGGTTTCCTTTGCCGGGGTCTCTTCGCCCATCACGACAAGCTGATTGCCCCGGCGCAGGATCTGCACGCCGAGACTGCGTTCGATATCGGCAAGGTTGCGATCATATTCGCCGCACAGGTCGATCAGAAGGCGGTTGTCGGGGAATTCGACAGCTTCTTCGTGCAAGGTGTCGGGACCGGGCGTCTGGGGCAGTTGGGTGGTGACCAATCGGTTCTCCTGCGCAAGAGGTTTCAGTCAAGGGTGCCAAGTTGCATGAGCCTGTGCAAGCACCGGTTTCATATTGTCACGAAGTTGAAACGAAAAAAGCCGCAGGCGGAAGGCCTGCGGCTGATTTTGCGTCACGTGGGAGGGCATCAGAGCGGATCGCCCAGCGAGCTCGTGGAGCCGCCCTTGAAACTCCCTGTCGCCACGGTGGGCGGTGCGACGCCCGAGCAGACCGGCTTGCCGTACCTGTCGAGCCGCTGCGAGAGGTAGCCTTCGACGCCATCGTCGATGATCCAGTGATCACAGCCGTTGGGATCGACCCAGATACCGGCCTGAAGCTGGCTGAGATGTTTCTTGTCGAACCCCCGGTCACGGGTTTTGTCGGGTCCGACCGTGCCGTGACCGCAGGCCGCCACGAGGCCGGCAAGAGGCAGAGCAATCGCAAGATTGATAATTTTCATGGAAACCGCCCCCTCAGCGAATGCAGATGATTTCGACACGGCGGTTTTGCGCCATGCCCGCCGCGCTGGCGTTGGATGCCTTGGGCATGCGTTCGCCATAGCCGCGGATATCGGAGACACGCGCGCCCACGCTCTGGGCGACGCGCGCCACCGCGTTGGCGCGGCGATACGACAGGTTCATGTTGTATTCGTCCGAGGCGCGGCTGTCGGTGTGCCCGGTGATGATATAGGACACGGCCCCCGCCTGACGGAAGAAGCTGGCCAGGCGCTGACGGCCCGCGGCGTTGATATGCGCGCTGTCGGTGCGGAACAGCTGATCGGAGTTCATCACCCCGCAGACATCGCCCCGGCGGCAGACCGGGATACCCTCGCGGGTGACGTGCGGCGACATGTATCCTTCGGCGCCGTCGTCCATCACCCAGTGTTCGCACCCGTCCGGATCGACCCAGATGGTCGGAATGTATCTTTCGCCCTTGATGACGCGCTGGCCCTGCTGCGCCTGCCCGGCATCGGCCATTGCCGCAAGCCCCAGGGCGATGGCGGCAAGCCCCCCCAGAACGCGACGCATTGAAATCGAAAACTGTTTCACCACGGTACTGCCCCTTTCACCAGTTCCCCCGAAGGTTCCCGGCGCGGACGGGACCGAAGCCTACACACACCGGAAACATTGCGGCATTCTAGCAAGTTCAGGCCCGATGTGAAGGAGAATTCACCATATATTGTGTCGTAACGGGCAACAGTCCCCAAAAAATCCGGGGATCGGATCGGGCTGGATGCCGGGCGGAGTCAGGAATGTTTCAGGACACGAGCCGCCCGGCCAGCGAATTGGAGCCGCTTTCGGTGATTTCCACCTGCGCCAGATCGCCCGGCTGACGATCGCAATCGGCCACATGCACGGCGTGCAGGTAATCGGATTTGCCGACCATCTGGCCCGGCAGGCGGCCCGTTTTCTCGAACAGAACGCCCACGGTGCGCCCGACCATGGCGTCCTGAATGGCGCGCTGGTGGTGGGTGATGCGCTCTTGCAGGCGGTGCAGGCGGTCGGTTTTCACGTCTTCGGGAAGCTGTTCGCGCTCTGCCGCCGGGGTGCCGGGGCGGGTGGAGTATTTGAAGGAATAGGCGTAGCCGTATTTCACCTCTTCGATCAGGTCCATCGTGGCCTGGAAATCGGCGTCGGTTTCCTCGGGGAAGCCGACGATGAAATCGCCCGACATCAGGATATCGGGGCGCGCGGCGCGGATGCGTTCGATCAGGCGGATATACTCTTCGGCGGTGTGTTTGCGGTTCATCCGCTTGAGGATGCGGTCACTGCCCGACTGCACGGGCAGGTGCAGGTAGGGCATGAGCTTGTCGCAGGTGCCGTGGGCGTCGATCAGGTCGTCGCTCATGTCGTTGGGGTGCGAGGTGGTGAAGCGGATGCGCAGCAGCCCGTCGATCCTGTCCAGCTCGCGGATCAGGCGGGCCAGCGACCAGTCGGCCCCGTCCGGCCCGGCCCCGTGATAGGCGTTGACGTTCTGGCCCAGCAGGGTGATTTCGCGCACGCCGCGATCGACCAGTTCGCGGGCCTCGTCGAGGATGCGCGCCGCGGGGCGCGAGGCCTCGGCGCCGCGGGTATAGGGCACGACGCAGAAGGCGCAGAACTTGTCGCAGCCTTCCTGCACGGTGAGAAACGCGGTGGGGCCGCGTCTGGCCTTGGGGCCGCGGGATTTGAGGGTTTCGAACTTGTCGTCCAGCGGGAAATCGGTGTCGAGCGCCTTTTCGCCGTTGCGGGTGCGGGCCTCCATCTGCGGCAGGCGGTGGTAGGATTGCGGGCCGACGACCAGATCGACCAGCGGCTGGCGGCGCATGATTTCCTCGCCCTCGGCCTGCGCGACGCAGCCCGCCACGCCGATCTTGAGATCGGGGTTTTGATCCTTGAGCGCGCGGAACCGGCCCAGTTCGGAATAGACCTTTTCGGCGGCCTTTTCGCGGATGTGGCAGGTGTTGAGCAGGATCATGTCGGCATCGTCGGGGCTGTCGGTTTCGACATAGCCCGCGCCGCCCATGGCCTCGGCCATGCGCTCGCTGTCATAGACGTTCATCTGGCAGCCATAGGTCTTGATGAACAGTTTCCTGGGGTCGGACATGGGGGCCGCTCCTGCCTTGTTACAGGGGCGCTCCTACATCATGTTCGGGGTGTCTTGCAATGGAGGTCGAATTGGCGGAGTCTGGCGCAAAACCGGGGGCAGCGATGCAGTATGACAGCCTTGACGATTTCCTGAGCCGTGGCAAGGCCGCCCTGGCCACGGGGCCGGTGGCGATTGTCCTGATTGAGGACGACACCGAGGTGGACAGCACCCTGCGCCACCATCTGGATTGCGGGTTCACGGCGGTTCTGGCGCTGATGCCCGAGGGATTCGCGCTGGCCGGGGACGTGGCGCCACGGGTGCACAGGATCACCCATGACGTGGTCGGCTCGGGCGATTTCACCGCGCCTGTCAACCGGATCATCGCCGCCGCGCCGGGGCTGTGGATGTTTTACTGTTTCAACGGCGAATACCTGTTCTACCCGTTCTGCGAAACCCGCACCGTGGGCGAGATGCTGGCCTTTCACACCGAAGAGCGGCGCGATGCGATGCTGACCTATGTGGTGGATCTCTATGCCGGGGATCTGGGACGGCACCCGAACGCGGTGTCGCTGGAGGATGCGCATCTGGACAAGTCGGGCTATTACGCGCTGGCGCGCAACGATCCGGCCAATCACAACCACCCGAAAGAGCGGCAGCTGGATTTCTTCGGCGGGCTGCGCTGGCGCTACGAGGAGCACATCCCTGCCCCGCGCCGCAAGATCGACCGCATCGCATTGTTCCGCGCCCGCGAGGGGCTGACGCTGCGCGAGGATCACACGTTTTCGGACGAGGAATACAACACCTATGCCTGCCCGTGGCATCACAACCTGACGGCGGCGGTGGTCTCGTTCCGCACCGCCAAGGCGCTGAAGCGCAACCCCGGCTCGACCTTCGATATCGAGACCTTCAAGTGGCACAACTCCACCCCGTTCGAGTGGCATTCGCGCCAGTTGCTGGATCTCGGCCTGATGGAGCCGGGGCAGTGGTTCTGAGAGAGCCCTCGCCCGGCGCGGATCGGGCCGGGGAACACGTCAGGGTCCGGTCGGGGAAAGGTTAATCCCGGATGCTCAGCAGCAGGCGGGTCATGGCGCTGTCGCCGTTATCGGCCCCTTTCGGGCCGCTGTTGCCGAGCGAGGCGAGATAGGTCTGCGCCACGCCGGAGTCTTCCAGCATTTCGGCGGTTTTCGCCTGCACCACCAGCATGCCGTCATGAACGGCCGGAGCAAGGCGGCGGTCCTGCCAGATGGCCGTCAGGGAGGTGCCCACGAGGGCGAACATGACCAGACTGGCAAGACTGCGCGCCCGCCGTGCCCGGCGATCGAACCTGTCGGCGTGCGATTGCGCATGTGTCGGCATCATCGTCATGCCGCTTGTCTGCCCCGACGGCGCGGCATTTCTATGACCCGATAATGGCGGATTTGCGGCCCTGCCGGCGCGCAGCCGGAGCCCTAGGCAGCGTCTGCATTTAAGCGATCCATGCCATTGTACATGCGAGGTTGACGAAGGCTTCGAATGAACTGACGGTTTTCTCGCACCTGAGC
>NZ_FRBR01000005.1 GCF_900142665.1 Roseovarius pacificus | reverse complement strand
ATCCGCGTAGATCACCACACCAAGCGACCTGAGAAACTCCGCCGTAGTCTCCATGGAGAAAATCCTTCCTGTTCAACAACAGGGATGACCTCGCAGAAAACCAAACAGCAAAAAACGTGGGGCGCGGACACCGTTTACGAAATACTTGCTCGAGATTCATTCGTCTACCGGCTGGATTAGCTATCATACTCGGGTATGTTGCAGGCTTATTCGATGAGGCAACGAACCGCTTCAGAATCATGCGGCTGATCGCGACCTTACGTCCGAACGGCGTTGATCGCGCACCAAATCGTTACCCCGGCGGCGGCGACAGAGCCCGCTCACAGAACAATCCCGAAATGTTACGATCTTCCGGTTATAGATGAGTCAATCCATGCTTCTTCGAACTTGGATTGCGAACCTTTTTGACAATGCAGTCGTCATCGAGCAAAGCTTGGTATTATTGTTTCGTGGGCTGACCCATTACACCGAAGACGGCAATTCAACTATACGCCCAGACCTTGTCACTATACTGGCTTCTGACCACCAGTGTGCAGCGTTTGCCCGCTGCTCGTCGTTGATTTGTTGAGGAATGGTACTTGCTTCAGGAAATTGCCGCGATCCGCTCCAAACAGAAACCAGCCTTTTCAAGATTTCTGGATCGGGCAATTCAAGCGAAGTCTCAATAAACGAACGTGTTCCGCAGATCCCATTACCATCGTCAATACATGAGTAAGCCAATATTGATCGGTGCAAAATAGATAACCATCTGTTCTCTTCCAAACCATCAATCTCTTCGGACACGAAGATTTCCCCCAAACTCGTAATCGTTAGAGCTTCAAATTTTTCACCTCTAAATGGAGATGGGCGCACCTTGAATGTTTCCAACTTCACAAGCTCTTCGGCCGCGAGAAGCCTCGCACCCCTATAAGTTGTGCATCCGTTGAGCTTCAGCTCAAGCAAGGGGCGAAAAGTAGGATTGTCGAGCAATCTTTGGACCATGCGACGACCAACGGAATCTGTGATGAACTCGCAAAGGACTGCCTGCCTCGCCTCATGTGCCAAAAGGTCTGCCCGCAACAACATGTCGTTGGTCTCGACAGTTCGCATGTGTTCGCCTCCGCTGAACCCAATTTAGGTTCATTTCAGCTTGCGGTTACGCCGATGTCAAGTGACAGCAGGCAGGCGAAAATGACCAAATCTATTAGAAGTTCAGGGCTGCTCGCTCTTGGGAACAGCATCTTGGACTACCGCACCGCGAAGGGTTGGTCGCAGCGTGACTTAGCTCGAGAAACGGGTCTCAGACAATCTTTCATCGCGAAGCTTGAGAAAGGACTTCGGAGAGTAGATGTCGTGGAATTAGTAGTAATCGCCCGCTTGCTGGATATTCCGCCTGCTGAGCTCTTGAGTAAGGTCGAAATTGCCACGCCAAGAGATCACACGATATCTGGTCAAAGGATTTCTTGACGTCTTTCGATACAGCAGCATGCCGTAACTGTTGGGGCTGGGCACCTCACTAATCATCAATGCGATGATATGCCTTGTGGCTTTCTGTTTCAGGGTGAAGCTTGCAGAAAAGTACCCTGTGGAGCCCAGTCCAATAATCAGTTCATCCCCAGAGCTTCTTTGTACATCTGGAGTACTGCTTCTTGCTCTGCGACTTCATCGCTGTCCTTTTTTCTCAAGCTAATCAGAGCTCTAAGTGCCTTTTGATCATACCCACGCGCTTTGCTTTCCGCAAAAACTTCCTTGATTTGATCTGCGATATCTTTCTTTTCAGCCTCAAGGCGCTCAATGCGCTCAACGAACTGCCGTAGCTCACCCGCCGTCACCTTGTAGTTCGACGTCTCGATTTCATCTTGCATATCTGTCTCCGCCTGCTGTTGCCGCCGCCGCCGAATACATCTCCGCGCGACATGTATTCCATCTAATTCTCTGATATTAAACTTAGATTACATTTTTCTGGGGGTAAAAATAGCCGCGCGCCTTGGCCTCGGCCATGACTTCCTTCTGCTGATCGGCGATGTCCTTTTTCTCGGCTTCCAGCCGCTCGAACCGTTCGATGAACTGGCGCAGTTCGTCCGCAGTGACACGATAGCTCGACTGTGGGTTGGTATCGTCCATGAAGTCCTCCGATCGCTAGAGGCTCCTCTCCTAACCGCGCCAAACGGCACCTGCAAGATACATCTGCATCCATCTTGACGGTTGCAGTTTCGCGCCCGGTCGTCTAGGCGCTTGGCGGCGCATGGCAACGCGAAAGGGGCACGCTATGGAATGGCTGATCTGGCTTGGGGCGCTGGTCTCGCTCACCGGTCTCGCGGGGCTTGTATGGTGCATCGTAAAGGTCTGGAAGGCCCGCAAGGCCGGGCTGGATGATGACACGCTGCGCGAAGAAATCCGCAAAGTGGTGCCGCTCAACACCGGCGCGCTTTTCCTGTCGGTATTGGGACTGATGCTGGTGGTTGTCGGGATTCTGCTGGGCTGAGGCCCGTGTTCTTGTTGAGTCTCAAACCGAGCGGCCGAAAAAGCCGCGGCCATTCTTGACCATATCCTCGATCAGGGCGTCAGGGCGCCAAAGCGTCGGGTCCAGCGTTTCCAATTCCCGCATCACCCGCAACAGATGCAGTATACCCTGCAAGTCGGCTTGCAACAGCGGGCCACCCAGTTTGCTATCAAAGCCCAGCCCCTTGACCATCACCACATCTATATCCGAGGCGCGTAGCACCACCTTATCCACCACCAGACGCGCCGCCGCATTCACCAACGCGGCATGAAGCGCCTCTTGCACACTGATATTGCTCAGATCGGCATCCGTATCCTGCGCATCGCTCCAGGCCGACACCGTCGCGTCGGGTTGCGGATCGCCATTTTCGGGATAAAGGTAAAATCCACGGCCAGCGGCCTGCCCTGTCGCTCCGTCGGCGATACGCGCCTGCAACAATCCCCAATCGGGCAAAGGCGGCTCTTCCCTGAGCCTCGCAAGGCGGTCGATCCGCTCCAGTTCAGGCTCCAGCCCTTCGGCATCCATCATTCGGAAAGGCCCCTGGGAAAACCCCAGATCACATGCCGCGGCATCCACCGCGTAAGGTGACACCCCCGCCTGCGCCAGTGCCAGCCCGGCCCGGCACAACGCCGCGTGCATCGTATCGCCCACACCGCCCGGAGCACCCGAACATCTGATCACCGTCCGGCCCAGCCCCATCAGCATGCGCGCCACAGCCGAAATCGCCGCCGGTTCCGCGCCATCGGGAACCGCGATTTCGGCCAGACCCACACTATGCGCCGGGCGATACAGCCGCAGTCCCAAGCAACGCGAAGGGTCTGCAATATACTCCGACCGCGATGCAACGCGGGGCCCATCGCCCAACACCGCCCATATCGCCCCTGCGTATGACCTGGACAGGTCATCCGGAATCGCGCCCTGCCCGGTATCCATCACCAGGTCCACCGCTGGCGGTTCTTTCGCACCATCCTGCCGGGCCAGTCGCACAAGCCGGGCATCGCGTTCACTGGCATCCAGCCGCTTGCTTGCGACAGCCCCTTGATAGATACCTGCCACGCGCTTCAGCACGGCCTCGGTCGCGCCTTCGGACGAGGCGATCAAATCGACATGTTTGCCGCCGTCCAGCAACGCCACCGCCAATTCGGCCAGCAACGCGCCATCCCCCAAAAGAGCAATGCGTTTCAAATGCTGCGGCTGGGGTACGCGGGCCACTTCGGGAAAGATCGCAGCCCGGCGCTCGGCGGTATAGAGATGCCGGCGCGCGCGCGCCTCGGGGCTGTTCAACCGGTCCTGAAACAGCGCCTCTTCGAATTCCAGGCCCCGATCAAAGGGCAAAAGCTGCGCGGCCTCGACACACTTGACCACATCATGCTCGGGCCCTTCGGCAGCAGCGAGTTGCGCCGCGATCCCCCCAACGGCCTTTCGATAGCGTTCGGGATCGGAAAACCCGCGCTGGAAATCACAGGTTCGCCGCCAGGTGCCGCGACCCGCCAGATCGCGCGCCAGATCCAGCGCCGCGTCCAAAGGGTCGCTCTCGACGAGACGATCGCACAACCGCGCCATGCGCGGATCATCGGCTGCAACGACTTGTCCGGAAAGCATGAACTCCAATGCAGCCTGCGCCCCGACGATGCGTGGCAGCCTCTGCGTGGCTCCCCCGCTCGGGATCAGGCCCAGTGTCACCTCTGGCAAGGCCAGCCGCGCCTGACGCGACGCCACACGCGCATGTGCGGCCAGCGCCAGTTCGAATCCTGCGCCCAGAACCGCGCCATGCAAACAGGCCACCACCGGTTTGGGCGCATTTTCGATCAGGTTGCACAAATCGGAAATCCACGGACTGGCAAGTGGCCCGTCATATTCCGAAATATCCACACCCGAGGAAAATCCGTTGCCCGCACCACGCAGCACCACAGCCCGTGCCGCATCATCGGTCATCACATTTGCCAGAACATCGCACAACTCGGCCCGCAAGGACGGGGCCAATGCATTGGCGACAGGGCGATCCAGAGTGACGAGAGCAACACCATCACGCAATTCGTGGTGAATTTCTGACGTCAAACTGTCCCCCGCTTGTCATAACAATCACGATCTGTACGAATTAGTACGAAGAAAATCGCGTTACGCAAGCATCGGATCGCCCCGGCGTCAACCGAACAATGTCAAACGGGCATGTTGTCGAACTGCGCCTCGATGGCTTGGCTTACCAGTTCTTCGTGCAAACACCGAATATCGGACGGCACCGCCATACCTCGCTGTTGCATATCTTCGATCAACTGCGCCAGTTGCGGTTCGTACCCATAGCGTGTGTCAGGATCACCATTCAGGATTTCATCCTTCAGCTTTGCAAGCTTGTCGTTCAGATCGGCCATTCGACTCTCCTCCGTATCGATACCGGCAGCTTCGAAACCAGGGGACACCGGTAAACCCAGCCTATCACACAGCTGCCGCACAGTCCTTGCATAAAGGCGTTTCGGGCAGCGTTTTCAGCCGTTCGGCGGAAATTTGATCACCGCAGCGTACACATTCACCATATGTACCATCACGCAAACGCTGCAATGCGGCCCGGATACGCGCAATTTCCTCCTGCCCGCTTTGCCCGAGTTGCTGGAGAACTTCATCACCTTCGTGTTCGACTGCGGCTTCCTCCCAGTCTTTCGAGTGCTCCTCGTCCAACTCGGATTCGATTCGATGCAACCGCCCGTCCAGTTCGGCCAGCCGGGACATCAGTAGTTCGCGATAAGTCGTTGTAGAATTCATTGCGGTCCTCCGTCAGCAACAGATACTCTTGCACGCAGGACGACATATAACCTTGACACAGGTCAAGACGCAGGGTTTGCGTCACATGCAACATATCCGATATAAAGACGGTCGAAAATGAGAGGTTGAGATGTCACCAGAGGTCACGGCATTTTTCGATGATGCCACCAATACCGTTTCCTACGTGGTGCGCGATCCCGCTGGCAGTACCTGCGCCGTGATCGACTCGGTTCTCGATTTCGACTACGCATCGGGGCGAACCGATACCGGATCAGCCGATGAAATTATTGCCTACATCAAGGCCGAAGGGCTTGAGGTTCAGTGGCTTCTGGAAAGCCATGTTCACGCCGACCATCTGTCGGCGGCGCCCTATATCCAGCAGCAGACAGGCGGCAAGATCGGCATCGGTGACAATATCCGCATCGTGCAGGATACCTTTGGCAAGGTCTTCAACGAAGGCACCGAATTTCAACGCGACGGCTCGCAATTCGATCGGTTGTTTCGCGAAGGCGACAGTTTCCATATCGGTCAGTTGCGCGGGGATGTCCTGCACACGCCGGGCCATACCCCTGCCTGCCTGACCTACGTTATTGGCGACGCGGCCTTCGTGGGCGATACGCTGTTCATGCCCGATTTCGGCACGGCGCGCTGCGATTTTCCCGGTGGATCATCGGAAACCCTGTACCGGTCGATCCAGAAAATCCTGTCCCTGCCCGACGACACCCGAATCTTCGTAGGCCATGATTACAAGGCGCCCGGACGTGATGAATACGCGTGGGAAACCACTGTCGGCGAACAGAAGGCGCGCAATATCCATATCGGCGGCGGACAAGATAAGGACAGCTTCGTCAAGATGCGCGATGCGCGCGATGCGACCCTTGCCATGCCGAGGCTGATCATCCCCTCGCTACAGGTCAACATGCGCGCGGGGCAAATGCCTCCTGAGGATGAACAAGGCAATGTCTTCCTGAAGGTTCCGGTCAACAAACTGTAGACTTTCGGCGTTTCACCTCACCCGCTTTCGCCCACCGGTTGCGCGCGGCGTTGACTGTGTGCCGCCTGTCCTTCGGTCTGCCGACCGGCAGAAGGAAGCGATGTCGCATCCTTGGGCGACTCGGCGGCTATCCCGTTCGGGGTTCGGAGCCCTGCTTCTTCGCCCTCTGCATACCGCACTGATTTTTCAATATTTTTCAGCGGCTGGCACGCCCCGGAGGTGGCTTCCGGGCCAAGCAAACGAACAGCGCGCCAGCCGTTGACCTGCCCCAGTTTCACCGGAGCCACCAGATGGTTCCCCGCACCCAGAAGTTGCGAGTCCGAAATCGCCTCGCGCGGGATTGTCAAGGTCTGACCTCGTACCAGGGCACAAATCCGGTCGAGCGGCATCGATAATCGCGCCATAACCGCATTCAACATCACAGGCGCTCCCAAGGCACTGTTTTCAAGTGTAACTGCACTGTCCGTGGCGCCCGAAGACGCCCCAGTCTCTGTGCGGGCGGGTGGCTGGAGCCTGGGCAACAGCACGTTCAACACCCCGGTTCTGGCCCCGATGCCAAGATCAGCGGTAATACGAAACAGATCGTAATCGGGTTTGTCCAACGTCAGGGCAAGTGTGCGCGCGTCTTCGATCATATCGCCGAAACGCATCCCCAACGGGACATGCCCTGGGATACCTTCGATCATCTGCTCATCGAACGCCTGCAACAGGCCATCCACTAGCGGAGCCGCAATCGCGGCATCCGTGCGCGTCAACACACGGGAAGGCGCTTCTCCGGACCGGACTTCGCCCATGGTCTGCACTTCGATCAAGGATGCCAGAAACTGCCGGTCCAGTTGAAGCGCGCCACGCTGCCCATCATCGCCATCCAGCAACAATAAAAGCCCGTCATCGCCAAGACCGTCCCGAATCGTCGATTGCGCAAGGGTCACCTGCTCTACCGTCGAAACGGTCACCGCGAGGCCGAACAGACGTTCCGCGACCCGCGACAAGGCCAGACGCAGCGCCTTGGAGGCCGACATCGCTCGCGCATCGAAATCCTCACGCGCGACCTGCGCCATGCGGTGAATCACCGAATTGCGTTGTTCTCTGGCCATCCCCAACTGTCTGCCGTCCTTGCGAAGCCGTGTTGCCACACCCTACCGCACGGAAGGTTACCAAGGTCTTTACGCCGGCGCGGCATGTGCTTCGCTGGCAATCGCCTCAGGCAAAATCACGCGAAAAGCAGCCCCGGACTGTCCCGGCAAATAAGTGATTTCACCACCGATCCGGGCCATGATCTCGCGACAAATCGCAAGGCCAAGACCGGCCCCGTCGGCCTTGATTTCACCGATACGTGAAAATTTCTCGAAAATCACCGAATGCTGGTTGGTCGGAATACCCGACCCGTTGTCGATAAAATCGATCATCAAAGAGCCCTCTTCGCGCTTGAGCGAAATCGTCAGAACCGGCTGCGCGGCATCGCAATACTTCCGCGCGTTCGAAATCACATTGATGAACACCTGCACCAACCGATCCAGATCGGTGGTCAACATCACATCCTCATCGTCGCGGTCGCGCAGGATTTGCAACGCCGCGCGATCATCTCCGCCTGCGGCAGAAACGGCCCGGTCCAGTAAATCCCCAAGCCGCCCCGTCTGAACATTCAACACCACCTGACCGTTCTCCAGAACGCTCAGGTCCAGCAAATCGTCCAACAAACGGGTCAGACGAATGGTTTCGTCATGAATGATCGTGACGTATTTCGCCTGTTCAGCGGGCCTCAGTTCTCCGGTGTCGCGCAAAATCTCGGAAAACGCCCGGATCGAAGTCATCGGAGTACGCAACTCGTGACTGATCTGGCTCAGAAACGCGTCCTTTTGCACTGAAATCTGGGTCAGTTTCTCATTGGCGGCCCGCAACTGGCGCGCGGTGCGTTCCTGTTCCTGTGTCTTGGCCTCGAGCTTGCTGGAGTACTCCATGATCTGCGCGGTTTCGTCGGCGACGGCCATGAGATCCTCGACCGACACGGTCGCGCCGCCCACGATTTGCGAGATCATTGCATGCGCCGTCGCCGCCCCGACGGACCCTGAAAGCTCACGTTCGAGTTCCTGCAAAAAGTCCGGGGTTGGCTCGGGCAGATACCCGGCCAGTCCCTGCCGCTGCGCCGCACCGGAAAACAAGGCCTGCGCCTGCCGGGCGCCGATAATGCGCTGCGACATGATCATCAGGTCTTCGCTACGCGCCAGATGCCCCGACCAGCCGGTGGCAGCCCCCGAAGAGTGCTCGAAGACATTCACGAATTGCGCGCCCTGCAACCGTTCCACCGGCTGCGGGAATGTCACCAGTGACACGAAGACGAACACGGCCGTATTCAGTAACATGCTCCACATCACCGCATGCACCAGCGGGTCCATGCCCTGTGCCCCGAACAAGGCCTGCGGGCGCAACCAGTTTAAGCCCATGAGCCCATTGTCGAACACGTCCTGCGGCAGGATCGCCGAGGGACCGAAGCTGGGCAAAAACAGACAATAGAGCCAGACGAGAAACCCCACGCCAAGCCCGGCCAGCGCGCCGGTGCGATTGGCCGCGCGCCAGAACAGCCCGCCCATCAGCGCAGGCAAGAATTGCGCCAACCCGGCGAAGGACACCAGCCCGATCGCCGCCAGCGCCGTGCCACCGCCGGACATGCGAAAATACAGGTATCCAAGCAATACTATCCCGGCAATCGACATACGCCGCGCCAGCAACGCAACATTGCGAACATCGCCCGAAACAACGGCAGTGCCCCCCGTGACCCACAACCAGACAGGCATTACCACATGGTTTGACACCATCGTGGACAAGGCGATCGCTGCGACAATCACCATCGACGTGGCCGAGGAAAAGCCACCGATAAACGACAGAATAGCCAGTCCGTCGCGCCCTTCCTGCAACGGCAGTGTCAGAACGAACAGATCCGGGTTCGCCCCCTCGGGCAGGGTTTGCAACCCAAGCGCCGCAATCGGAATGACAAACAGGCTCATCAGCATCAGATAGCCGGGAAAGGCCCATGCGGCGGTGCGCAGATGATCCTCGTTCTCGTTTTCGACCACCATCACCTGAAACATGCGCGGCAGGCACATGAAGGCCGCCGCCGAAAGCATCGTCAGGCCGATCCATCGGCTGCCTGTCATATTCCAGTCGGCAATCGGCGAAGCGTCGATACGCGCCAGTGTTTCCGATACGCCCCCGGCAAGCCCCCAAACCACGAACACCCCCACGGCCAAAAGCGCAAACAGCTTGACCACCGCCTCAAGCGCGATGGCCATGACCACGCCGTGATGCCGCTCGTTCGCATCCAGATTCCGGGTGCCGAAAAGAATGGTGAACAATGCCAGCCCAAACGCCACCCAAAGCGCGGTGGACTGCTGATCGGGCAATTCGGCGGCGGTCGGATCACTGGCCGCGAAAGTCGCAAAGGACAACGTCACCGACTGCAACTGCAACGCGATATAAGGTGTGGTGCCAATCACGGCCAAAAGCGTCACAAACACCGCCAGAGTATTCGACTTGCCGTAGCGCGACGAAATCAGGTCGGCGATCGACGTGATCCGCTGGCTGCGCCCGACCCGCACCATCTTGCGCAGGGTCCACCACCAGCCGACCATCACCAGCGTCGGCCCCAGGTAGATGGTGACATATTCCAGCCCCGAGCGCGCGGCGAACCCCACGGCGCCATAAAAGGTCCAGGCCGTACAATAGATCGACAGCGACAGCGTGTAGATGATCGGCGAGCGCAACCATGTCCCGCGTCCGCGCCGTGCTGCACGATCCGCGCCAAAAGCCACTGCAAACAGAAACGCCACATACAAAAGGCAAACCAAAACAAGAACGTTCAGTGTCGCCATTCACATATCGTCCCTTGTCGGCGTCTCGCCCGGCGGCGCGTCGTCTTCTCCTTTGTCCAGGTTGCGCGAAATGATCGCCGACAGCCCTGCAAGCAAAACCCAGACCAGGAACAAGTACAGCATCACGCGGGTCGTCTTGGCCATCTCCGCGCTTTCGTCACCCCATAACAGCGGGACCCCGATCAGAACGACACCCAGAAACGGCAACAGCCGCGCTGCATCCGCAGTTCTGCGGCGGCGATAGGTGCGGCGCTCCAGAAAAACCGGGCCGGGCTTGGCGCTCATAGCCCAACCATGCTGCGCACGACCTCCAGCACCTCGGCATTCGAGAACGGCTTGGTCATGTACCGGCTCGCCCCTGCTTTTTCGGCCATATCGCGATCTTTTTCCTGGCCGCGCGCGGTGAGCATCAATACCGGAGTTTGCGTCAGTTCACTGTCTGCGCGGATCTCCTGCAAGATATCGAACCCGCTTTTGCCGGGCAGCATCACATCCAGAATGATCAGATCGGGTTGCCGGTTGCGAACCGCGTCCAGGGCGTCATGACCGTTGGAGTGGGTTTTCACGTTCCATCCATCACGCGACAGGATAAAACTGACCGCCTCGATGATATTGGGTTCGTCTTCGATAAGAAGCACTTTTTTATCCAATCAACCGGCCTCCCCTCCGATCAAATACGGCCTTCACCGCAAAGCATTTATCGTCAATGTCCGGGCCCGTGTCAAAAACATCAGAACCCGTCCACCATGATCGACGGCTCGCGGCGGGCCGGGCACTCGCGCAGCGGACAAATCCGGCAACTGGACCCGACCTCTCGTGCCGGGGTTTCGCCACCTTCAGCACCGGCGGGAAACAACAGCATATGCGCGTGCAACAGCGCGGGACGCTCAAACGTTGCCGGGGCCACCTGTTCGGCGACAGCCAGCGCCAGAACCTTGTCCCGCCCCCGGCGGCCCGCCTGACGCAACAGCGCACGCACCGGTACCTGAGGTTGCACAAGCACCTGAAACAGCGGCCAGAGTACGCAAGCCCCCGCATCGCGCGGCATGGCAAAGCCGGAAAACGGTTTGCGAAAAATCAATGTCCCCGATCCGTCACAAGACACAAGCCCGACCGGCCCGACCGCATCCTCGGGCAACGCCGCCAGCCGACGGAACGCCGCAGGTAAACCGCACCCGAACGCCTCCACGATCCTGTCCGGGGAGGGGCCGTGCTCCGCCACGACGGACAGCATATCATCCAGAGGCAAACGATGCGCATCCGCTCTGTATTGCGAAAGGGTCCCGCGCGCCAAACGCCGCGCCGCATCGGACACCAGCACATCGCTTTGCGACAGAATGTCCTCCAACGCCGTTTCATCCACGCCCCCCTCGAGGGCCGGAAAATGAAACCCGTTGCCAGCCAGAAACGCCTGCACCTCGTCCTGAGGAGATCTGATTTCAGCCTCGATGCTGGCCGCCCCCTCCAGATACCGCACCAACGCCTCGGCACCTTCGGCCAGCCGACTGCTTTCCTCGTTGATATTCCGGTGAAACCGGCTCTGCCATTCCGGTTCCAGCGCCTCGGTTTCGACCAGAATAGACGAGGTCGAGCGGATCGCGGTCACGGTCGAGATCACCTCATGCAACGAGGCCGCCAGATGCGGATCGTGCGTCAGACGGTCTGTCAGCGTTTCGACCGTGCGCTCCAGGTCCTGCACCCTGCGGCTGAGACTGGCCAGCAAATGCGCCCATCCGGGGAAACGGCCCGCGAACTCTTCACTGCGGGCAAGTTCGGCGCCGTCCTTGCCCTGCCGACTGGCTGCCTCCCGCAGCGCCGCAATCAGCGTCGCTTCGGCGCCCTCTGACAAAAGCGTCGGCTCGACATGCAGCGCATCCGCCAGCCGCAACAGCGTTTTTCCCCCGATTCTCCGCCGGTTATGCTCGATTAGGTTGAGGTAGGAAGGTGAAATACCCACCTGACGCGCAAGGTCGGACTGCTTGATCCCGTTCATCACCCGCCTTTCACGAATGCGCGTTCCGATCATCAGGCTTTCCGGCATTGGCATTTTCCCTGTGTTTCGCGTGACTTCCCCAACGTCATTACAATATTTTTACATATCGAAGCCTCCTCTTGTCTATATTTTTACAAAAAAATTGTTTTGTAAAAAGCAGTTGTTGCGAAATTTTCTTAGCCATTGCGATAATGCGTTTGCACGATTGTGCTGTCTGGGGGAGCGCAGAGGAGGTGCAACCCCAAACTAAATTCAACGGGAGGATATCAATGTCCAAGAGCAACCTGACTCGTCGCGGTCTGCTGAAAACCAGCGTTGTCGCTGGTGCCGGTGTCGCGCTGCCGACGATCTTTACGGCGTCGTCCGCGGCGGCCTTCACCAACGAACCGACCGGCGGTTCGGTCACACTGGGCTTTAACGTGCCGCAAACCGGTCCCTATGCCGACGAAGGCGCCGACGAACTGCGCGCTTACGAACTGGCGGTCGAGCACCTGAACGGTGGCGGCGATGGCGGCATGATGAACACCTTCAGCTCCAACGCGCTGCAAGGGAACGGTATCCTGGGCAAGAAGGTCGAATTCGTCACCGGCGACACCCAGACCAAATCGGACGCCGCGCGCGCATCGGCCAAGTCGATGATCGAAAAAGATGGGGCGATCATGATCACCGGCGGCTCATCTTCGGGTGTGGCGGTCGCCGTGCAGGGCCTGTGCCAGGAGGCCGGCGTGATCTTCATGGCGGGCCTGACCCACTCGAACGACACCACCGGTAAAGACAAGAAAGCCAACGGGTTCCGCCATTTCTTCAACGCATACATGTCGGGCGCCGCGCTCGCTCCGGTGTTGGAGAAACTCTACGGATCGGATCGCAAGGCTTATCACCTGACCGCCGACTACACCTGGGGCTGGACCCAGGAAGAGTCGATCGTCGCCTCCACCGAAGCGCTCGGCTGGGAAACCGTCAACACCGTAAAAACGCCGCTGGCGGCAACCGACTTCTCATCCTACATCGCGCCGGTTCTGAACTCGGGGGCGGACGTTCTGGTTCTCAACCACTACGGCGGCAATATGGTCAACTCGCTGACAAACGCCGTGCAGTTCGGCCTGCGCGAAAAACAAGTGAACGGCAAGAACTTCGAAATCGTCGTGCCGCTTTACTCGCGCCTGATGGCCAAGGGCGCCGGCGAGAACGTCAAGGGTATTCACGGCTCGACCAACTGGCACTGGTCACTGCAGGATGACGCATCCAAGGCGTTCGTGAAATCCTTCGGTGAAAAATACGGCTTCCCGCCCAGCCAGGCCGCGCATACCGTATACTGCCAGACGCTGCTCTACGCGGATGCCTGCGAGCGCGCCGGAACCTTCAACCCCTGTGGCGTCGCCGAAGCACTGGAAGGCTTTGAGTTCGACGGTCTGGGCAACGGCAAGACGCTCTACCGCGCGGATGATCACCAGTGCTTCAAGGACGTTCTGGTGGTGCGCGGGAAAGAGAACCCGACCAGCGAGTTCGACCTTCTGGAAGTGGTCGAAGTCACGCCCGCAGCTCAGGTCACCTACGAACCGGATCACCCGATGTTCGCAGGCGGCAACCTCGGCAGTTGCAACGCGGGCGCCTGATCCGGCAATGTATCCGGCCACGCAAAACCGTGGCCGGATACACTCCGTCACCCCCGGATAAACCGCCACTTCTCTTAACCCACGGGTGGGACCAATGGACGCTATTATTCTGCAAATTCTGAACGGGCTGGACAAAGGCTCGGCTTATGCGTTGATCGCGCTTGGCCTGACATTGATCTTCGGCACGCTCGGCGTCGTGAATTTCGCGCATGGCGCGCTGTTCATGATCGGCGCTTTCTGCGCGGTAACCCTGTCGAAAATCCTGACACTCAGCTTTGAAACCGTCGACGAGACCAGAACCGACTTTCTCGGCAATCCCCTCAAGGTCAAGACCCCGTATGTCGAAGCCTGGTTCGGGCCGGAAACCGGCGGCATGCTGATCGACTGGGCGGTGCCGCTGGCAATCCTGTTCTCTATTCCGATCATGATCGGGATCGGCTTCATCATGGAGCGCGGCCTGATCAAGCATTTCTACAAGCGTCCCCATGCCGACCAGATTCTGGTGACCTTTGGCCTTGCCATCGTGCTTCAGGAGGTCATCAAATACTTCTATGGTGCCAATCCCATTCCCACCCCCGCACCCGACGCCCTGACCGGAAGCTTCGATTTCGGCGTTCTTCTGGGCTTTGATCCCAATGCGGTGATCTATCCTTACTGGCGTCTGGTCTATTTCGTCTTTGCGGCAATCGTCATCGGCGCGGTCTTCGCCTTCCTTCAGTTCACGACCTTCGGCATGGTCGTGCGCGCCGGCATGGCCGACCGGGAAACCGTGGGCCTTCTGGGCATCAACATCGACCGCCGGTTCACCATCATGTTCGGCATCGCCGCCGCAGTCGCAGGACTGGCAGGGGTCATGTATGCCCCGATCAACTCACCGAACTATCATATGGGTATGGATTTCCTCGTACTCAGCTTCGTGGTTGTGGTCGTCGGCGGCATGGGCTCTCTGCCCGGCGCCGTTCTGGCCGGGTTCTTGCTGGGCGTTCTGGAGAGCTTTGCCTCGATGAACGAGATCAAGTCGATCATCCCCGGTATCGACCAGATCATCATCTACCTCGTCGCAATCATCATTCTGCTGACGCGTCCCCGTGGCCTGATGGGCCGCAAGGGCGTGATGGAGGACTAATCCATGCTGGGTCTCAACAAAAAAGACACTACGCTTCTGATCATCGTGGCGGCCCTGACCCTGCTGGCGCCGTTCATCCTCAATCCTTTCCCCGCCGACAGCGCCCTGGCGCAGTTCAATGCGGGTTATCCCGACCTGATGCAGCGCTTCGTAATCTTCGGCATCTTCGCGATCGGGTTCAACATCCTGTTCGGCCTGACCGGATATCTCAGCTTCGGCCATGCGGCCTTTCTGGGCGTGGGCAGCTACTCGGCGGTCTGGATGTTCAAGCTGCTCAGCATGAACGTGATCCCCGCGATTATCCTTTCGGTCATCGTTGCCGGACTCTTCGCCCTGCTGATCGGGTTCATTTCACTGCGCCGCTCGGGCATCTACTTTTCGATCCTGACGCTGGCCTTCGCCCAGATGAGCTTTAACCTCGCCTACTCGGTTCTGACCCCAATCACCAATGGCGAAACCGGCCTGCAACTCACACTGAACGATCCCCGGATCCTGGGCGTATCGGCCACGGCGGACGGCTCGATCCCCGTGACCAACCTGTTCGGCATCGAGATGCGTGGAACCTATGAAATGGTCGCCGGTCCATGGAGTTTTCAGTTCAATACCGGCTACTACCTGTGTGCAATCATCATGCTTCTGGCGTTCTATCTTGCGGTGCGCATTTTCCGATCGCCCTTCGGCATGATGCTGCGCGCGATCAAATCGAACAACACGCGCATGAGCTATACCGGCCTGAACGCAAGGCCCTATGCGCTGGCGGCCTTCGTCATCTCTGGGATGTATGCCGGTCTGGCCGGCGGTCTGATGGCGTCGATGGACCCGCTGGCCGGGGCCGAACGGATGCAATGGACAGCCTCGGGCGAGGTGGTCCTGATGACCATCCTCGGCGGGGCCGGTACGCTGATCGGCCCGGTTCTGGGCGCGGGGTTCATCAAGTACTTCGAAAACATCTTCTCGAAGATCAACGACAACGTCCTGCACAGCTGGTTCTCGTTCATGCCCGACGGCCTTGAGGACGCGATGGTCGCTCTGGTCTATCCTTTCATCGGCAAGGGCTGGCACCTGACTCTGGGCATCCTGTTCATGCTGGTGGTGATCTTCCTGCCCGGTGGCCTTGTCGAAGGCGGACAACGGATCATGCGGGCCTTCAAGCGGCGCAAGCCCGACGAAACGTCGAGTGAAACAACCACCGAACCAGCGGAATAAGGAGAGCCACGAAATGGGCATTCTTGAAGTCAAGGACGTGAACAAGCGCTTCGGTGGCCTCCAGGCTCTGGGCAACGTCAATCTCAGCGTGGTGGAAAACTCCTGCCACGCGATCATCGGCCCCAACGGGGCAGGCAAATCAACCTTGCTCAACTGCCTCGTGGGCAAGCTGATCCCGGACACCGGCAGCGTCATGTTCGACGGCCAGTCGGTCCTGGGGCGCAAACCCTACGAGATCAACCAGATGGGTATTTCCCGCGTGTTCCAGACGCCCGAAATCTTCGGGGATCTGAGCGTGCTGGAAAACATGATGATCCCGATCTTCGCCAAGCGCGACGGCGCCTTCCGCATGCATGCGGTCGAGCATACCGAAAACGAGAAAGAGATCGTCGATCAGGCCGAACACATGCTGGACAGCCTGAACATGGCCGACAAACGCCACTTCCACTCGGCCTCGATGAGCCGGGGCGACAAGCGGCGGCTGGAAATCGGCATGTGCCTTGCCCAGAATCCGCGCCTGTTGCTGCTGGACGAACCGACTGCCGGCATGGCGCGCGCCGACACCAACAACACCATCGACCTGCTCAAGCAGATCAAGGACGAGCGCGACATCACCATCGCCATCATCGAACACGACATGCACGTGGTGTTCAGCCTCGCCGAGCGGATCACGGTGCTGGCGCAAGGCACCCCGCTGGTCGAGGACACCCCCGACAAGATCAAGGGCCATCCCAAGGTCCGCGAAGCCTATCTTGGCGAAACGGCGTAAGAAGGAGATCACGAGATGAACGTCAAACCCGATTTCTCCAAGGGCAAGAACTACGCCGAAACCGCCCCGGCCTTCCTGTCGGTCTGGGACATGCAGTCCTATTACGGCGAAAGCTATATCGTCCAGAACATCAGCTTCAACGTGCACGAGGGTGAAATCCTTGCGCTTTTGGGCCGTAACGGCGCGGGCAAAACCACGACGCTGCGCTCGATCGCGCGAATGGACAGCCCGCAGGTCACGCATGGCGAAATCTGGCTGGATCATCAGCCTCTGCACAACATGAAAAGCCACGATGCCGCCGCCGCCGGTATCGGGCTGGTTCCCGAAGATCGCTGTATCATTCCCGGTCTGACGGTCGAGGAAAACCTGCAACTGGCGCAGATCGCCCCGCCCATCGGCTGGTCGCTCGACCGGCTCTATGATCTCTTCCCCCGCCTGGCCGAGCGCCGCAAGCAGGAGGGCGTGACCCTGTCGGGCGGCGAACAGCAAATGCTGGCCGTCGCCCGTGCGCTTGCCCGTGACATCAAGGTTCTTCTGCTCGATGAACCCTACGAAGGTCTTGCTCCCGTTATCGTGGACGAAATCGAAAAGACCCTCCGCGTGATCAAGGAACAGGGCATGACGACCATTCTGGTGGAACAGAATGCCGTTCGGGCGCTGGAACTGGCCGACCGGGCCGTGATCCTCGATACCGGCTCCATCGCGTTCGACGGGGCCGCCTCCGAGGTGCTGGCAAACGAAGACCTGCGCGCCGAGTATCTTGCGATCTGATACGCAAATCATCGGCCCCTACTACGCCGCTTGCATGCAAGCCGGGGCCGACCTACCCTTTCGAAGTAACTTCCAGAACGTAAAGGTCAGACATGTCCGACAAAACATATCCCCCTTCTGCCGAGTTCGCCGCCAAGGCCCATGTCGACGCAGCCCGCTATGACGAAATGTATGCCGCCTCGGTCAACGATCCCGATGGTTTCTGGTCCGAGCATGGCAAGCGGATCGACTGGATCAAACCGTTCAGCAAGGTGAAGGACGTCAATTTCGACTTCGGCAATGTCGCGATCAAATGGTTCGAGGACGGCACCCTGAACGTGGCCGCCAACTGCACCGACCGGCACCTGGCCACCCGCGGCGATCAGACGGCGATCATCTGGGAACCGGATGAACCCGGCGACGAGGCACAGCACATCACCTACCGCCAGTTGCACGAAAACGTCTGCAAGATGGCCAACGTGTTCAAGAACCTCGGGGTCGGCAAGGGTGATCGCGTGGTGATCTACCTGCCGATGATCCCCGAAGCCGCCTATGCCATGCTGGCCTGTGCGCGGATCGGTGCGATCCATTCGATTGTCTTCGCGGGTTTCTCGCCCGACGCGCTCGGCGCACGGATCAACGGTTGCGACGCCAAACTGGTGATCACCGCCGACACCGCCCCGCGCGGCGGGCGCAAGACCAAGCTCAAGGACAACGTCAACCAGGCGCTTCTGCACGACGTGGACGATGTGAAATGCCTCGTGGTCAAACGCACCGGCGATCAGATCGCCTGGCGCTCGGAAGGCGATTACTGGCTGCACGAAGAAATCGAGAAGGTGGATGCCGACTGCCCGCCCGAAGAGATGAGTGCCGAGGACCCGCTCTTCATCCTCTATACCTCTGGCTCCACCGGACAGCCCAAGGGTGTCGTTCACACCTCGGGCGGTTATCTGGTCTGGGCGTCGATGACGCATCAGTACACGTTCGACTACCACGATGGCGATATCTTCTGGTGTACCGCCGACGTGGGCTGGGTCACCGGGCACAGCTATATCGTTTACGGTCCGCTGGCCAACGGCGCGACCACCATCATGTTCGAAGGCGTCCCCACCTACCCCGATGCGGGCCGGTTCTGGGCCGTCTGTGAAAAGCACAAGGTCAACCAGTTCTACACTGCCCCCACCGCCATCCGCGCGCTGATGGGGCAAGGAAACGACTTTGTCGAAAAATACGATCTCAGCGACCTCAAGGTGCTGGGCACCGTGGGCGAGCCGATCAACCCCGAGGCCTGGAACTGGTACAACGAAGTGGTCGGCAACGGGAAACGTCCCATCGTCGACACCTGGTGGCAGACCGAAACCGGCGGCCACCTGATCACACCGCTGCCTGGCGCGACCCCGGCCAAGCCCGGCTCGGCCACCGTACCGTTTTTCGGGGTCGAACCAGTCGTTCTGGAAACCGAATCCGGCAAGGAAATCGACAGCACCGAGGCCGAAGGCGTTTTGTGCCTGAAAGACAGCTGGCCGGGCCAGATGCGCACCGTATGGGGCGATCACGACCGGTTCGAAGCAACCTATTTCCAGCAATACAAGGGCTACTACTTCTCCGGCGACGGCTGCCGCCGCGATGCCGACGGGTATTACTGGATCACTGGCCGCGTCGATGACGTGATCAACGTCTCCGGCCACCGCATGGGCACAGCCGAAGTGGAATCGGCTCTCGTTGCGCATGCCAAGGTGGCCGAGGCCGCCGTTGTCGGTTACCCGCACGACATCAAGGGTCAGGGCATCTATGCCTATGTCACCCTGATGACCGGCGAAGAACCCAGCGATGATCTGCGCAAGGAGCTGGAAACCTGGGTCCGTTCGGAAATCGGCCCGATCGCCAAGCCCGACCTGATCCAGTGGGCACCCGGCCTGCCCAAGACACGTTCGGGCAAGATCATGCGCCGTATCCTGCGCAAGATCGCCGAAAACGATTTCGGCAGTCTTGGCGACACGTCTACACTGGCCGATCCCGGCGTGGTGGACGAGTTGATCGAAAATCGCATGAACCGCTGAAACCAGTCCAAACCCCGTAAATTAACCCGCAAGGTTACCGCCTTGCGGGTTTTTTCGTATTTGTCGCTATCTGACGAGAAACCTGTCGCTATCCGGCTATGGTAGTCGGATCGGGTACCGACAAATTCGGCGCCCAAACTTCGAACAACCGGATAGACCCATGTCGTTGCTGGCCCCTGACAGCCCGAGCATGCCGTCCCGTGCATGGCACGGAATTCTGTGTGTGGAACTCGGTATGCTTTTCTTCGTCGCGCAGGACGCGATGATGAAGGAAATGTTGAACAGTTACTCGATCTGGATGCTGATCTTCGTGCGCGCCCTTGTATCGGTGTGCATTCTGACGCCACTTGTTGTCCTTCTGGGCAGGCCGCATCGCCTTCTTACACCGCTCTGGCCGCTTCATCTGGCGCGTGCCGCATTGTTCACCATCGGCTTTTCGATGTTCTATGCGGCCTTCCCTTTCATGGGGCTGGCCGAAGTGACAACGATCTTCTTCTCGGCTCCGCTGATCACGGCGATCATGGCTGCGCTCTGGCTCAGGGAAACCATCGGGCCGCACAGGATAGGGGCGCTCGCCGTGGGGTTTGCCGGCATCCTGATCGCGATGAACCCTGCCGGGGACAATTTCTCGTGGATCGCGATCCTGCCGCTCAGCTGTGCTGTTGCCTATGCCGCGTCACAGATCATCGCCCGCAAGATCGGCGACCGTGAAAGCACGCTGACGGTCGGGCTTCATACCCTGGCCTTCTCGGGTCTGATGATCATGCCGATGGGCTGGGCATTCAACCGGATCGTCACCCCCGGACCGGGCTTTGACCACCTCGGCTGGTCGCTGCCATTCGCCCCGCTGACGGACTGGCCTGCGCTGGCGCTGCTGGGTTTTCTGGGGATGGGCGGCTACCTGTTCCTGTCCCGGGCCTATCAGGTGGCGAATGCCAGTCTCATTGCACCTTTCGACTACAGCTACCTGCCCTTCGCGGCCCTGCTGGCCTATGCCCTGTGGAGCGAGGTACCGCCTGCGAATACACTTCTGGGTATGGCTCTCATTGTCGGAAGCGGACTTTACCTGGGATATCGCGAACTGCACACATATCGGACTGAGCAAGATCCCGCCATCGTGGGCAAAGGTGTCTTCACCCCCGGCAGCCCACTGCCCCAACAGGTGCCCGACAGCGAAGACGAATGGTGGCCGCCACGCGATGACAGGTATTCGCCCGGCTGAGATCACATTGTCCGGCATCGCATGGATGCAAGATCGCTCGTCTCGTGATACGGTGCCTCTGCATTGATCGAAATGCGACTGACAAGGAGGCCTCTGCCATGCGCAAAACCCTTACCACAACAGTACTCGCCGCCAGCCTCGTGCTGGCCGGATGCGTGAGCGAAGAACAGAAACGTCAGACGACCGGCGCCGTGATCGGCGGTGGCCTTGGGCTGATCACAGCCAAGGCGCTTGGCGCGGATAGCGACTGGGTGGTTGTATCGACACTTGCCGGGGCTGCCGCCGGTGCGCTTGTGGCGCGCAATCAGCAAACCGGCCAGTGCGCCTATGCGCGCGGCGATGGCACCTATTACCGGGCACGCTGCCCCTGATACGCATCACACGACAGGCGGCGCGACACGCGCCGCCTGTCAGCCGCGCCCGCGATACGGCGCAACCCCCTGATCGGGAATCCAGACGCCTTCGGGCATCGGCCCGGTCTGATAGAACACGTCGATCGGAATACCGCCACGGGGATACCAATACCCCCCGATCCGCAGCCATTGCGGCTCCAGAAACTCGGCCAGACGGCGCGCGATGCTCACGGTGCAATCCTCGTGAAACGCCCCGTGATTGCGAAAGCTCCCCAGAAACAGCTTGAGCGACTTGCTTTCCACCAACCATTCGCCGGGCACATAATCGATCACCAGATGCGCGAAATCCGGCTGCCCCGTCATCGGGCACAGCGAGGTGAACTCGGGCGCCACGAACCGCACGTTATAGGCCACATCGGCCTGCGGATTCCGCACCCGTTCCAGCATCGCCTCTTCGGGGCTTTGCGGCATCTCGGTCGCTCCGCCCAACTGCTTGAGGCCCTCATAGATATTCTCGCTCATTTGCGTTCTCCGTCATACACCGCGCTTGTTGCCCCACAGCATGACATGCAGCTGTGGCAACACGCGCGCCTGATACCATCTGTCCTGCACCACACGATCCACCAGCCAGCGCATGCGCTCATCCACGCCGTCCTGGTCCACCGTGGCGCTGTCGTCGTCGGGTGGGGGCGGCGTGTGGTTGCCGGGCTGCAAGAACAGCGGTAACTGCGGATAGCGCGCGGCCACGTCACGCGCCCATGCATAATCGGTGTCGTCGAAGATCACGATCTTCATCACCATATCCGCGCCCTGCCCGGCTTGCAGGCAGGCGTCGAACACCGGCCAATCCACCTGCATCCCGCTGGATGGCGGTTTCGGGCTCAGCACCAGCATGTCGAGATCGGAAAACCAGTCTCGCGCCACCGATCCTTGCGTTTCAAGCGCAAACCCATAGCCCTGCGCATGGCCCTGCCGGATAACCTCTCCCAAGGGCTGAATGGCCGGGTTTCCCCCGGACAGGGACACCAGCAAGGGCTTCCCGCCAGACAGGCGCACCACCTCGGCCATGATCTCTTGTGCGGTCATGGGGGTCCATGTGCCCCGGTATTCGGCCTCCACCGCATGCAGGCTGTCGCACCACTCGCAACGATAATCGCAGCCACCAGTCCGAACGAATACCGTCGGCACGCCGATCAGCGCGCCTTCGCCCTGAATGGTCGGCCCGAATATTTCGGACACCCGGATGGTGGCCTCACCGCTCATGGCCGGTATTCCGCCCATGTCTTGGGCGTTTCGCTGACCTTGATCGCCGAAACCTCGGGCCAGCGCGCCGCGCACCAGTCGTAGAAATGCCTTGCCATCCGCTCGGCCGTGACCCCGTCATCCCCCAGAACGTCGTTCAGGTGCCGGTGGTCCAGTTTTTCGTCGATATACCGCTTCAATTCAGCCAGATCGAGGTAATCGCGCACAAATCCGTGCGCGTTCAGTTCTTCGGCGCGCAGTTCGACCACCACGATGTAGTTATGCCCGTGCAGTCGGGCGCATTGATGCTCGTCCGGCAGTCCGAACAACTGATGCGATGCCGAGAAATGGAATTCCTTGGTGATCGTATACATCACGCCACTCCCGTCGCGCTGCGCCAGAAATCCGGGTCGGCATAGTCGGTGGGGTCGTCCACACCCGCCAGATGGAACGCCTCACGCCGTTCCACGCAGGTGCCGCAGCGCCCGCAATGCACATCGCCCCCCTTGTAGCACGACCATGTTTCGCCAAACGGGGTGCCATGCCGCGCACCCTCGGTCACGATGCCGGCCTTCGGGATGTTGACGAACGGGGTATAGAGGTCAACCTCGGCCACACCGTCCAGCGCCTTGTCTTCCATCGTCTGAAACGCGTCGATGAAATCCGGGCGGCAATCGGGATAGATGAAATGATCGCCCCCATGCACCGCGGCGGCCACGGCATCGGCCCCCTGCGCGGCGGCCATGCCGAATCCCACAGCCAGCATGATCGCATTCCGGTTGGGCACCACCGTCACCTTCATCGTATCCTCTGCATAATGCCCGTCCGGCACATCCACATCATCGGTCAGCGCCGACCCCGACAGCGCCGCGCCGACGCTGCGCAAGTCGATCACGTGATGCGGCACGTCCAACCGCCGGGCACAGGCCGCGGCGAACTCCAGTTCCTTTGAATGGCGCTGGCCATAATCGAACGACAGCAAACCGGTCAGCTCGCGCTCGGCGGCGACCTTGTGGGCAAGCGATACCGAATCCAGCCCGCCAGAGCAGATAACGATGGTCTTCATATGTCTTGTCCTTGTTTTGAGCGGGTAGGCTGCGACCGCATGCGTCGCATCTATGCGTTTCGCGGCCTAATGACAAGAACGCGCCCTTGGATCAACCCGTCAGACGGGGCATAACAAACACATGCAGATCACCGACCTTGCCTTTGACTATGCCCCTGTCGGGCTGGTCGTTCTGGAAAACCGCATCATCCGGCGGTGCAACCGGCAATTCGCGGCAACCTTCGGCGGCGAGGTCTCAGAATTCACCGACGTTCCCCTCGCGCATTACTATCCCTCGATCGAGGATTACAGCCGCATCGGCGCCCGGGCGCTGGACGCCATGCGCGACACCGGGCGCTATACCGACGAGCGGATCATGAAACGCAGCGATGGCACCCTGTTCTGGTGCCGCACCCGCGGCCAGTCGCTGACACCCGACGATCCGTTTCAACGCGGCATCTGGTCTTTCACCGACCTCTCGGACGAACGCCCGCTTGTCGAACTGACCCACCGCGAGCGCGAAGTGGCCATTCTGACCTGCCGTGGCCTGACCTCCAAGGAAATCGGGCTGGAACTGGGCCTCAGCTATCGCACGATCGAGGTTTACCGCGCCCGTCTTCTGGAAAAATTCCAGGCCCGCAAACTGGCCGAACTGGTCGCGAAATTGTCGGGTATGCCGCTCTAGACTTGACCTTGGGTTCGCTTTCAGGCTTTTCCCCCTCGAAATCGCGGGTCATTTCCCCCATGTTACGGTGCAACTGCCCGCTTTTCTAAGGTCAACGCTTGCCCTATAAGCGGCGAAAACCACTCAAACGCGATGGCAAACCATCGCCAGCGGTCGAGGAACCCGATGCCGAACAAAACCCATGAAACGGATGTGGCCTTTATCAAGGCGCTGGCCGAACTGCTGAACGACAACGACCTGACCGAACTTCAGGTCAAGCGCGACTACGGTGAAAACGACAGCCTGAATGTACGTGTCAGCCGCCGGAAAGAAGTCATCACACAAGTACAGGCCGCGCCGGCACCCGGCCCCGCGCCCGTAGCGGCCCCTGCACAGACAGCCGAAACTCCGGCGGCTCCGGCCCCCGAAGCCAACGAAGACCCCGCCAGCCATCCCGGCGCGGTGATCTCGCCCATGGTCGGCACCGTCTACATGCAGGCCGAACCGGGCGCGCCGTCCTTCGTCAGCGTCGGCGATACCGTTTCCGAGGGCGACACCCTGCTGATCGTCGAAGCCATGAAAACCATGAACCACATCCCCGCGCCCCGTGCCGGTACCGTCAAACGCATCCTTGTCGAGGATGGCGCGGCGGTCGAATACGGCGCCCCCCTGATGATCATCGAGTAAGGGCGCGCGCATGTTCGACAAGATCCTCATTGCCAACCGTGGCGAAATCGCCCTGCGCGTGATCCGCGCGGCGCGCGAAATGGGCATTCAGACCGTTGCGGTGCATTCCACCGCCGACGCCGACGCCATGCATGTGCGCATGGCCGATGAATCGGTCTGCATCGGCCCGCCGCCGGGCACCGACAGCTATCTGTCGATCCCCGCCATCATCGCCGCCTGCGAAGTCACCGGCGCACAGGCGATCCACCCCGGCTATGGTTTCCTGTCCGAGAACGCCAATTTCGTGCAGATCGTCGAGGATCACGATCTGACCTTCATCGGCCCGACGGCGGAACACATCCGCATCATGGGCGACAAGATCACCGCCAAGGACACGATGAAGAAGCTGGGCGTGCCCTGCGTACCGGGCTCTGACGGCGGCGTTGCCACGCTGGATGAGGCGAAGAGGCTGGGCGAGGAGATCGGCTATCCCGTCATCATCAAGGCCACCGCCGGCGGTGGCGGGCGCGGGATGAAGGTGGCAAACTCGGCTGCCGAAATGGAACACGCCTTCATGACCGCCCGCTCCGAGGGCAAGGCGGCCTTCGGCAATGACGAAGTCTATATCGAGAAATACCTGCAAAAGCCCCGCCATATCGAGATTCAGGTCTTTGGCGACGGCAAGGGCCGCGCTGTCCATCTGGGCGAGCGCGACTGCTCGCTTCAGCGCCGCCACCAGAAAGTGTTCGAAGAGGCCCCCGGCCCCTGCATCACCGAGGAAGAGCGTGCGCGCATCGGCAAAACCTGTGCCGAGGCCGTGGCCGCCATCAACTATACCGGCGCGGGCACCATCGAATTTCTCTATGAAGACGGAGAGTTCTACTTCATCGAAATGAACACCCGCCTTCAGGTCGAACACCCCGTGACCGAGGCAATTTTCGGCGTCGATCTGGTGCAGGAACAGATCCGCGTGGCCGAAGGGCATCCGATGTCCTTTACCCAGGACGATCTGCAAATCAACGGCCATGCCATCGAGGTGCGCATCAACGCCGAGAGGCTGCCCGATTTCGCCCCCCGTCCGGGCACGATCACGCAATTCCATGCCCCCGGTGGCCTGGGCGTGCGGATGGATTCGGCGCTTTATGACGGCTATACGATCCCGCCCTACTACGACTCGCTCATTGGCAAGCTGATCGTGCATGGCAAGGACCGCCACGCCGCGCTGACCCGCCTCAACCGGGCCTTGGGCGAATTGATCGTGGACGGGGTGGAAACCACCGTGCCGCTGTTTCACGCCCTGCTCCAGGAACCGGATATTCAGGCAGGCAACTATTCGATCCATTGGCTGGAGAAATGGCTGGCTGCAAACCTGGAACAGTCGGGCTGAGACACTACCCTTGGGTCGGCTCCCTGCGCGGCATCAGTGTAAAACTGCCCCGGCGCATCGGACCCGACTGGTAATAATCCGAAAGACCCAGACGCGCATCATCTGTCAGCCGGGTCCAGTCGATCCAGTCCAGTTCAAACCCGGTGTCCCGCGCGGCCATCTCGATGGCACCACGACTGGGGATCAAGCGCGTCGCCGCCGCCCCATGAGTCGGGCGGCGTGGCTTTTCCAGTGCCATTATCGGTTCTTCTGAAACGGCAAACAATCCGTCCCCCACCACCAGCCTGGGGTTCAACGCCGCCGATACGCTGAACCAGTCATGAAGCGTAACGGGCCCTTCCAGCACATCGAATGCTGCGATCACATCATAGCGGTGGCCTGCCCTGGCTTCTGCCTGCATTTCCCTGATCGGCGCCGCATTGCGCAGGTCGATCCGCTCTCGCATCCCCACGTCGGGAAGCCGTACAAACCGTTCGACCAACTCGCCGCAGGGTTCCACGCCTACGACCTGCAAGGCCCCTGCCGCGGCAAAACTGTAACACCATCGACCATCCTCGGCCCCCAGCAACAACACCGAGGAATCGGCTATGACATGCCTGAACGCATCGACCAGCATCGCGTGACGCGCCTGAACCCTGTTGGCCATCATGTTGATATCGTTTTCGAAAAACCCTGCCGGCGTGTAGTCGTGAATCGTCATGCCTCTGGCCCTTTCCTGCAACGGCCTTGCAGCTTTAGCAGAACAGAGGCTACTGAAGATCTAATCACTGCCGCTACTCCACGGAAATCTGTTTAGAATTTGCATGACCGCCCCCTCATCCGCCATCACGCCGCATCTTCTGCTCCAGGGCTACGCCGCTGGCGTGTTTCCCATGGCCGAGCATCGCGACGACCCGGAAATGTTCTGGGTCGATCCGCGTCGCCGGGGCATCCTGCCGCTCGATGGTTTCCATATCTCGCGCTCGCTTGCGCGTCGCATGCGGCGCGGGGGGTATACGGTCTCACTCAACAGGGATTTCACCGCAGTTCTGGACGCCTGCGCCGACCGGCACGACACCTGGATCAGTGCCGAAATCCGCCGCCTTTATCTGGAGTTGCATGCGTTGGGCCACGCCCATTCCCTGGAAATCACTTGCGACGGCATTCTGGCGGGCGGTGTCTATGGGGTCACGCTCGGCGGGGCCTTCTTCGGGGAAAGCATGTTTTCCCGCCAGACCGATGGCTCGAAACTGGCGCTGGCGCATCTGACGGATCATTTGCGCCGCTGCGGATTCGTTCTGTTCGACACGCAGTTCATAACATCGCACCTTGCCACCTTGGGTGCGGTGGAAATCAGCCGTGCCGCCTATCACGACCGTCTGTCAAAGGCCTTGCGTCTCAGCGTGTCGATCACCGACTGTCCGCTGGACAGCGATCCTCATTCGGTATTGCAGCGCAGCACCCAAACATCGTAGCGCGGGTGTTCCATCGCGCTCAGCGCCGGGGACGAGGCGATCATCCATCCTTCGAACACGGGCGTGTCCGCCGCGACATCGTGAATGCTCAGAAACGCATAGGCGTCCCCCGCCGCATCCCCGGCCGGATACCGGCATTCGCGCAAAGTAACCTGCAATTTCCCGAGTTCGGCACTTTCACCCGTGGTCAGTTGCATGTCGATGGCGGTGCCGTTCAGCTTGTCGAGCCCGCGCAAGACCGCGCCGGTCCCGATGGCAACCTCCTGCGCGCCGGCGATCTGCGGCACCAGCAACGCCAATGCCAATGCCGCGCCCCGCAAGGTCATTCCGTATTGCCTTCGTCATCGCCCGCGACGAATTTCATCAGCAGCGATACAAGGCTGACCGAGCCTTGGGTAAATTCGATCTCATCGCCCGGAGCAAAGGCAAAAGGCGACCCACCGGGCAAAATTTCCACGTAATTGCCGCCCAGCAATCCTTCGGAACTGATGGACACAGCACTGTCATCAGGAACGTCGATTCCTTCGGTCACGGTAAAAACGGCCCGCGCACGATACGTCGCCGGGTCCAGTTCTATACCGGTAACGCGTCCCACCTTGACGCCGGCCATGCGCACATCGGTGCCCACGTCTACGCCATCGGCGCTGCGGAAACTGGCGCTCAGAGGGTATTCAGCGCTGCGACCGGAGAAACCGGTCACCTGCCCTGCATAAACCAGAAACCCAATGGCCGCGGCCAGAACGGCCCCGCCAACAATTACTTCGGTCGTACTTTCAGACATGCATCTTGCGCCCTTATTCGGGGGTCCAGGCCTCGTAGTCGCGGCGTTCGACAGGTTGCGAACGGCGGATCGACCCGGCCGGAGCATAGGCCAGCGCGGTGCCGGTCAGGTTCTCTTCATGCGGTTTTTCCCAGGGCTTGTGCGCCAGAGGCTTGTCCGCAGGCATTTCGTCGAACGTGTGATGCAGCCAGCCATGCCAATCGGGGCTCACGCGGCTTGCCTCGGCTTCACCGTTGTAAATCACCCAACGCCGATCGCCCTTGCGGGACTTGTAGAAAACGTTGCCTTGCTCATCTTCGCCCACCTTCACGCCTTTGCGCCACGTGTAGAACTGCGTATTGAGCGTCTGCCCGTTCCACCAGGTGACCGCGCGAAGAAGAGTGTTGAGAATGCCCATCGGGAACCTCCGGAAATAGCTCATTCCGATATGGCGCAATTGGTCCCAAAGGTCCAGTGCCGGTTTGCCCGCAATTCCCTGTTGTCCCCGTGAAAGAGGCCTGAAACGAAAAGGGCCCACCCCCAAGGCGAGCCCTTTCATCCTGTCGCGATCAATGCTCAGCCCGCGCTGGCGCCTTCCTTTTTCTGGTCGGCATAAATGATCAGCGGAGCAGCGTCCGAAGTAACGGCCTCTTCGTTGACCACAACCTCTTCCACGCCTTCCAGTCCGGGCAGTTCGAACATCGTGTTCAAAAGGATATCTTCAAGGATCGAGCGCAAACCGCGTGCGCCCGTCTTGCGGGCGATGGCGCGCTTGGCAATGGCCTTCAGCGCATCGTCGGTAAAGGTCAGCTGCGCGTTTTCCAGCTCGAACAGACGCTGATATTGCTTGACCAGCGCATTCTTGGGTTCGGTCAGGATGGTGACAAGCGCCTCCTCGTCCAGATCCTCCAGCGTGGCGATCACCGGCAAGCGGCCCACGAATTCGGGAATCAGGCCGAATTTCAGCAAATCCTCGGGCTCGAGATCCTGGAAGATTTCGCCGACGTTCCGCGCATCCTCGTCACGCACATCCGCGCCAAAGCCCATTGCACTGCCTTTGCCGCGCTGCGCGATGATCCGGTCCAGCCCGGCAAAGGCGCCACCGCAGATGAACAGGATATTGGTGGTGTCCACCTGCAGGAACTCCTGCTGCGGATGCTTGCGCCCGCCCTGCGGCGGTACGGCGGCAACGGTGCCTTCCATCAGCTTCAGCAATGCCTGCTGCACGCCCTCGCCCGACACGTCGCGCGTGATCGAGGGATTTTCGGACTTGCGCGTGATCTTGTCGACCTCGTCGATATAGACAATGCCGCGCTGTGCGCGTTCCACGTTATATTCGCTCGATTGCAAGAGCTTGAGAATGATGTTTTCCACATCCTCGCCCACATAGCCCGCTTCGGTCAGCGTCGTGGCGTCGGCCATGGTGAAGGGCACATCCAGAATGCGGGCCAGCGTCTGCGCCAGCAAGGTCTTGCCGCACCCTGTCGGGCCGATCAGCAGGATGTTGGACTTCTGCAACTCGATGTCGCTCTTGCCCGAATGGTTCAGACGCTTGTAGTGGTTGTGAACCGCCACGGACAGAACCCGCTTGGCCCTGGCCTGCCCGATCACGTAATCGTCCAGCACCTGGCAGATTTCCTGCGGCGTCGGCACGCCTTCGCTGGATTTCAGCCCGGCGTTCTTGGTTTCCTCGCGGATGATGTCCATGCACAACTCGACGCATTCGTCGCAAATGAACACCGTGGGGCCCGCGATCAGCTTGCGCACCTCGTGCTGGCTCTTGCCGCAAAAGCTGCAATAAAGCGTGTTCTTGCTGTCGCTGCCATTGTTGTTCGACATTCCGTACCTTTCGGGCGGTGCCCAGCAGTTGATCGGCCTCGTCAGACCGGTCGTATCGTCTCTATCCGGCCAGCTTAAGACAGGTGATAGGTCACCACAATGTCAAAATCACCGGCGCGGCCAGGGCCGCACCGGGCCGGCCCATCACTTCTTGTCGTCATCCGACTTGGCGCGATTCTCGACGATTTCGTCGATCAGGCCCCAGTCCCTGGCGTCTTCGGGGGACATGAAATTGTCGCGCTCCAGCGCCTCTTCGACCTTCTTCAGGGTCTGGCCGGTATGCTTGACATAAATCTCGTTCAAACGCCGCTTGAGCTTCAGCGTCTCTTCGGCATGAATCATGATGTCCGTCGCCTGGCCCTGATATCCGCCCGACGGCTGGTGAACCATGATTCGGCTGTTGGGCAACGAAAAACGCATGCCTTTTTCACCCGCCGTCAGCAGCAGCGACCCCATCGAGGCCGCCTGCCCGATCACCAGCGTGCTGACCTTGGGCTTGATGTATTGCATCGTGTCATAGATCGACAGCCCGCTGGTGACCACGCCACCGGGGCTGTTGATATACATGCTGATTTCCTTGCTGGGGTTTTCCGCCTCAAGGTGCAGAAGCTGCGCCACGATCAGGCTCGACATGCCGTCATGCACCGGGCCGTTCACGAAAATGATCCGCTCCTTCAACAGGCGCGAGAAGATGTCATAGGCCCGCTCGCCCCGGCTGGTTTGTTCGACCACCATGGGAACAAGGGTATTCATGTAGGTTTCATATGGGTCTGTCATGTTCGCCTGCCTGTGAGAGTGTTTCGATCTTTACCGCCTAGGTGCTAACGGAGTCTTAGTCTCGCGCTCCCCCCCCTGCAAGGGGCAGTCCCCAAGGTTTTATACCCGGCAATCGCGCCGCTTCAGCGCCCGTCATAGCCCTTTTTCTGCGCCTGGTAGAGCCGCGCATAAAGCCCGTCGCGCGCCAGCAATTCCTCGTGCCGTCCGTCTTCCACCAGCGCCCCGGCCTCCAGCACGAAAATCCGGTCGGCCTCGGCGACCGAGGACAACCGGTGCGCCACCACGATCGTCGTCTTGCCTTTGGTCAGACGGTCCAGCGCCGATTTGATCCGCTCTTCGGTGGCCTGATCCAATGCACTGGTAGCCTCGTCCAGCAGCAGAATCGGCGCATCGCGCAGGAACGCCCGCGCAATCGCGATCCGCTGCTTTTGCCCGCCGGACAATTGCGCCCCTTTCGGTCCCACCTCCGCACCGCCGCGGGCGCGGATCAGATCGGCGATCTCGGCCGCCTCGGCAGCGCGCCAGACCTCTTCCTCGCTCGCCTCGGGTTTCACGTAACGGATATTTTCCCAGATCGAATTGTTGAAGATCACGATATCCTGCGCCACGACCGAGAAACTTTCGCGCAGCGCCCGCACCTTCAGATCGCGGATCGGCTTGCCCCCGATGGTGATCTGCCCGCCCTGCACGTCGTATAGCCGCGACAGCAGCGACAGGATCGTCGTCTTGCCCGATCCCGTGGCCCCCACGATGGCCGACATCTTGCCGCCCTCGAATGTCATATCCAGCCCGCGGAACAAGGGCTGATCGGGGCTGTAGGAAAACCGGATGTTTTTCAGTTCGATGTCGCCTGCCGTATCGAACTCGGACACCGCGCCGGGCGCGTCATGGATCGAGGGTGTCTCGTCATAGATGCCGCGGATACGGTCGAGGATCACCAGTTGCGATTGCAACTGGCCAAAGAACTGCGCCAGCAACCGCGCAGGATCGAACACCATCACCATCCCCAGCAGGAACGTGATGATCCCGGCGCCATCGACATCGAATTGCGGGCTCAGCACCATGTAGCCGCCACCACCGATCACCAGAACATACACAAAGGCCGAACTCAGATCGATCGACGGCATCACCAGCGCCTGCGTTCGTTGCAGCTTGGCGCTGAGGTCGCGCAAGTGCCGTGTCCCGGCCTTCAGGCGACCCGATTCCACCTCTTCCTGGCTGGCGATCTTGACCGTACGCATCCCACTCACGGTCTCTTCGATGCCGTTCATGTAATCGCCACGGGCCTGCTCGGCCTGACCCTGCGTGTCCTTCACGCGATCCGAGACATAGTTCATCACCCAGATGATGAACGGCAAGACAACCACCGCCGTGCCGAACAAGATCGGGTTTTTCCAGATCAGATAGCCCGAGACGATGACAACCGTCACCAGGTCGCGCACCGCATTGGCCAGTTGAATACCGACGAACCCCCCAATGGCCTGCGTCTGCGCCACCAGACGTTGCAGGATCTGCCCCGAGCGTGTCCGCTCGAAATAGGCCAGATCCAATGACATCAGATGGTCGATCATATCGCTGCGCATATCGTGAACCGCGGCATTGCTGACACGGATCGCCACGATGGGCACCAGAAACGACATCAGACCGCGCAGGACGAACAGCCCGAACACGACGACGCAGACAACCACAAGGTCCCTTACAGCACCGGACTCGAAGATCACCCGCAGCCCGTTCTCGGTCATTGACAGGAACTGTTGATAAACCAGCCCCTGAACAAGGATCATCAACAGGATCACGACAAGCCACTTCGCCCGGTGCCGAAGATACCGGGACCAGAACCAGCGCAGATTGGCCCGGTCAGCTTCGGAAAACAGCGGTCCGCGTTTGCGCGGCTCTGTACTCACAGCCTCGGCTTGCTTTGCCTCGTCACGCGTCTGCTCGGTCTGGTCGCTCATGCGCTTCACGCGCTCCTGTACTGCCTACTCGCGCCGCTATACGACCTTTGCACTCAAAGGTCAGCCCCCGGTTTGCCTCGAGCGCCAATTCCACGGACGACACCAAAGACCCTGCGAAACCAACACCTCCGCCGTACGCCCTGTTCACACCTGCCCGGACAGATATGAATACCGATGCGATACCGACGTGATACAGATGCAATACTGATCGCGATTTGTCCCGTTAACCAAGGGGTTCCAGGGTGAGTCGCGCCAAAGGTTAACGAAACACCCCCGGCACCGGGCCGGGGGTGTGATCTTATCGAACGCCCGGCAGGCTCAGCCGAACATGTCCTCGGTGATCCCGGCATACCATCCCACCGATTCCTCGTAGGTCGCCTTGCGCAGCGCCGCGTCCTCGCCGGTCTGGCTGATGAAACCGTCCACCTTGGCGATCTTTTCCTCCGTCGCCTCATAGGACGCGCCCACCTTGACCCCGTCATCGGCATCGATCAGGCTCCAGCAAGTGTTTGAAAACTTGGCAGGAAACACTTTGGAATCGGTCAGGGCCCCACGCACGGCCATTGCCGCGACCTTGGCCTGACTGTTGGCCGAATAGCCCGATTTCGGCATGTCGCCCTGACTGGTCGCATCCCCCAGAACGTGGATGTTCTCATCCATCCGGCTTTGCATCGTGGCTGGCACCACCGGGGCCCAATTTCCCTCGGTGATCCCGGCCATGTCGCAAATACGGCCCGCCTTTTGCGCCGGTATCACATTGCAAACATTAACGTTTTCCACGCTTCCGTCGATATCCAGCGTCATCTCATCAGGGTTCACACTGACATTGCCGCCGCCGAAATCCGGCCCGATCCGTTCGACCATGCCGCCATAATGCTTCTGCCAGCCCTCCTCGAACAACGCCTGTTTGGAAAACTTGTCCTTGGGATCGGCAATCAGGATCTTGGCGGTCGGATTGATCTGCTTCAGCAGATGCGCCACCATGCTGATCCGCTCATACGGTCCCGGCGGACAGCGATACGGATTGGGCGGGGCGACCATGGCATAAAGCCCGCCCTCGGGCATCGCCTCGATCTGTGCTTTCAGCAACTCGGTCTGGCTCCCGGCCTTGTAGGCATGGGGCATCTTGTTCTGCGCCGCCACGCTCCAGCCGGGCACGGACTCCTCGACAAAATCAATGCCCGGGCTCAGGATCAAACGATCATAAGGCAGCACCGCGCCCCCCGCCAATGTCACGGTTTTCGCCTCACGGTCGATCCCCACTGCCCAGTCATGCACCACGTTGACGCCATACTCACTGGCCAATGTGCCATAGCTATGGCCGATACTGCTCAACTCGCGGAAACCACCGATGTAGAGGTTCGAGAAAAAGCAGGTGTAATAGGCGCGCGTGGGCTCAACCAGCGTAACGTCAATCGCACCATCGCTGTCCTTGGCAATATAGCGCGCGGCAGTCGCACCGCCCGCACCGCCGCCCACGACCACCACGCGCGGCTTGCCCTGCGCCCCCAGCATCGGGGCAGACAGCATCGCCGCCGCCGCAGCCCCCGTTCCGATAAAAGCTCGTCTGTTCAGTGTCATTTCCGTTTCCTCCCGTGATAAACAACCAATCGTTCCAGTTTATTCTATATCCCGAAAATAGGCGGCCAGCGCCGCGATTTCTTCATCGCTCAGACGTCCCGCCATCATCTGCATCACCGGGTGCGGCCTGATCTTGCGCTTGTAGGCATGCATCGCCATCACGAAATCCTCTTGCGGCCAGTTGGTGATCGACGGGATACCGTCATCGTTTCCGTCTGCCTGGTGACAGGTCTTGCATTCGCTCGACAGGTACGCGCCATATTCGGCGTCTCCCACCAATGCCAGAATGTCCTCGGGCAACTGCACCTCAGCGGGGATCGCCGTTGGATCGGCTTCGGGAATGTTCCCTGGATCGTCCGAATAAATCCGCAGATAGGCCAGCACATCGGCCCGGTCTTGTGGCTCTTCCAGCCCGTCGAAATTCATTCGTGTATCGCTGACCAACAACTTGGGATGGGTCAGGTAGGCATCGAGTTTGTCCAGATGCCACACCAACCCGTCCGCCCCGGCACGCTTCAACCCGTCGGAATATGGAAACCCTTCGGCGACCGACCCCGCATTGCGCCCGAATATTCCGTTCAGATGCGGGCCAATCCCGTTCTCGGCTCCGTTGCCCACCTCATGACATCCCCCACATAGTTCAAATATCTCCTTGCCACGCTCCGCGTCGCCAATCTCGTCGGCCAGGGCAGGTGCCGCCAAAGCCACGCTCACCACCACAGACCGCACCACATTACCATACATCCGGATCAATCCCCTGTTTCTCGAGCGCTTCGAACTTGTCCTGCAAATACCGTTGGAACGGTTGCTGCCTGTATTCACCGGTTTCAACGTATTCCAGCGATGAAAGGTAGTGGAACGGCTTCAGATATCCCGGCAGGCGAAAGCTCTCGGCGTCTCTGGCGCTCTGCGCACCGACAGCTTCAGCCGCGAACAAAAGGGTGGTCGGCGTGTAGTTGACTCCCCATTTCTGCGCCAGATCGCGTTCTTCCAGCACCTCGCCGTCAAAATCCATGACTTCGCGTGATCCCCACAGGTTCAGCTGAATAACATCGAAATTCGCCTTGATGTAATCGGCGATCTCGGGGCGGGCGAAATTGACCTGATGCAATTCCCGGCAATAGGGACAGCCTTTTTGCTCGAACAGGATCATCAGATGCCTGTCCTGATCCGCCGCATGGGCCAGATCGTCTCCCAGTTCCAGAAAACTGTCCAGGAACCACGGCTGCTTGTGCAACCCGTCGTCCCCCATTTCCGTGGCAACAGCCCATTTTCCGGCCACGGCAGTGGCGGCCAGCGTTGCCATTAAAATACGGCGTGTCAGCATGGCATCTCCTCCTCCCAAAGGATACCCTGACAGTCTACGCCAGAAGGTCGCTCCGGACCAAATCAAACAGGGCCGGCACATTGGCCGGCCCCGTCACCATCCCGCTTATTGCGAAAAGGATTTCAGATACTCGGTCACCGCGGCGATATCCTCGTCCTTGCGCAGGCCGTTGAACGACATCTTGGTGCCTTTGACATAGCCACGCGGATCGGACAGGAATTCCGCCATGGTCTCGGCGTTCCAGACCAGACCTTCCTCGCCCATCGACTGCAACGTCTTGGAATATCTGAAATCCCCGACCGCGGCCATGTGGCGCCCGATCACGTCGTTCAGCTGCGGACCGACACGGTTTTTCGCGCCGTCGCCCACCTGATGGCAAGCCTTGCATTGACGGAAAACCTTTTCGCCGTCCTCGACCAGCGCCATGTCCAGCGCGGCCTCTTCGGCAGCCGCTTCTTCGGGTTCGGCCTCTGCCGTCTGCTCGGTCTCTTCATCGGCAGCTGTGTCGGCATTGGCCTCTTCCATCGCCTCCTCGGGCTCGGCTTTCCCTTCTTCTTCGGGGGTCACATCCAGAACTGCGGCGCGCATGGTGATTTCCACGCTGTCCTTGCAGTTCTCCATACAGGCCTCTTCGCTGAACCGGGGATATTCGGTTTCGGCCCGGTCATCCACGATGAACCCATCCGCGTTAGGCATTTCGACCTCGAGGAAATTTTCGTTCGTCAGAACGAAATCCTCGTCCACCAGATAGTTGGAATACAGAATATAGGCCACGATGGCATAGGTATCGTCCACCGACATGGTCTGCGCGGCGCCAAACGGCATTGAACGATGCACATAATCCCATGCCGTCGACAAGTAAGGCCAATAAGAACCGACCGTTTTCACCGGGTCCTTGTCTGCCAGCGTGTCGTCGCCTCCCGCCAGCTTGGGCCAGTTGTCCACGCCTTCGGCAAAATCGCCATGGCAGATCGCGCAATTGTCGACGAACAGCATTTCACCGTCCATGACCGAGCCCGACCCTTCGGGCAGCCCGGTACCATCCGGGCTGACATCCAGATCCCAGGCGGCAACCTCTTCCGGCAGGGCCTCGCGGCCAATGCCAAGGCGCTTGGCTTCGGCGGCTTCGTCCGCGCGGGCGGCCGCGATGAACATCATGTCCGGCGATCCGGCATCGGCCGAAACAATCGGCATCTCGGTCGGCATCGGCGCGACGTTACGATCCGCGAAATTGTAAGCCGCGGTCAGAAGCGCGGCCGCGCCGACCCCGCTCAACCCGTACAACTTAAGAGACTTCGACATTCTCTGCCTCCCCGTTTTCCTTCACCCACCAGGTCTGGATGCAGTTGTTGTGATAGATCGAATTCTCGCCGCGCACGTCGCGCAAAGCGTTCTTGGTCGGCTGGACATACCCGGTTTCGTCATGGGCACGGGACTGCAACAGCATCTCTTTTCCGTCCCACTCGATCTCGAGATAGAAGCGCGACAGCGCCTTGGACTGCCCCTCTGCCGCAAGGCGCGCCTGCTGCCAGTTCTTGCCGCCATCGGTCGAGACATCCACACGGGTGATTGCGCCGTGGCCCGACCATGCCAGCCCGGTGATGACCAGCGGTCCGGGGCCGTGCTTGATCGGCGATTGCGGGCTGGGGCTGGTGACGACCGATTTGGCATCCATGACCCAGGTCCACTTGCGGCTGGTGCCATCGGCCAGCGTATCGGTGTATTTCGATGTTTCCTCGCGGCTTTCGACGGCCTGATTTGTCACTTCGATACGGCGCAGCCACTTGATCCACATGTTGCCTTCCCAGCCAGGAACGACCAGGCGCACGGGATAGCCGTGCTCCTTGCGCAGTGCTTCACCATTGGCCTTGAAGGCAATCAGAACATCGTCCAGCGCCTTGTCCATCGGGATCGAGCGCCCGTTCGACGAGGCATCGGCCCCTTCCACATACACCCACTTGTCCGACAGATCGCCCGCAGCCTCCAGCCCCGCCTCGGTCAGCAGGGTGCGCAGGGACACACCGGAATATTCCATGTTGTGGATCATGCCGTGGGTGAACTGCGCGCCGTTCAACTGCGCACCGGCCCATTCCATGCCCGTGTTTGCCGCGCATTCGCAGAAATACACGTGGTTTTCACGCGGGAAGCGTTCCAGATCCTCGTAGGTAAAGACCAGCGGCTTGTCGACCAGCCCGTTGATCATCAGGCGGTAGTCGTCCTTCTTCAACTCGATCGCGCCCGAGTGGTGACGCTCGAACGCGCAGCCCTGCGGGGTGATCGTCCCGTCCAGCGCGTGGATCGGGGTGAAGTTGATCGAACTGATCGTATCGGCGGTCAGCCACTCCACATTGCGGCGGATCACGTCACCCTCGAACCGGATCGGCATGCCATACGGCGTTGCATCGACCCCCTCACCCAGTCCGCTTGCCCATTCCTGAACTTCGGTGATCAGCGGGTCCGGCCCGGCCGCACGGGCCATTCCGGCCCCGGCAACCGCTCCTCCGGCCGCAACAGCGCCCTTCAGGAACGCGCGGCGCGAGGCCCCTTTCTTTTCGTTGTCGGCTGTCATCTGTTCTTAGCCTCCTCTTACAACATCAAATTCGCTTACGTGAATATGATGAATCCACGGTATCCGTCAAACGGTCGCGGCACGAATTACGTGCCGCTGACCTTCACACTTGTGTTCGGCTCCAGCGAAACGGTGCCGAGCTTGCGGATATGGCTTTCGACCACGTCCCAGATCTGCGGCCCTTCGGTGCCTTCGTTCACGCTGGCCCACCCGGCCACGACATAATTGCGCGCCGGGTCGATCGGCTCGCCCGTGCTCAGCAACGTCATGTCGGAAATCCGTTCGCCCTGCGGTTTGGAAATGTCGATGGAATAGCCCATGCCGCCGATCCGCACCATGTCCCCGCCCTGCTGGTAATAGGGGTCGGGGTTGAAGATGTTGTCGGCCACGTCTTCAAGGATCACCTTGATGAATTCGCCGGTCATCTCGCTGCGATAGGCCTTGCCATAGGTCATCGAGGTGACGTTCCAGATATCGTCACGCGTGATATCGTCGCCGGGGATCAGGCTGGGGCCCCACCGCACGCCGGGGCTCATGGCGATCTCGGCATCGCGCTCGCTCAGCAACGCGTCGCAAATCAGATCGTCCCAGGACCCGTTGAAGTTGCCACGACGATACAACAGGCTGTCCGTCTGGCCGATCACCTCGTCCAGTTCGGCCTGATAGGGCGCGCGCTGTTCGTCGATCAGGGCGGCCACCTCGGCATCAGGCTCGATCACGTCACTGAAAATCGGGATCAGCTTGTGGCGGAATCCCATCATCCGCCCGTCGCGCACATCCAGATCGACGCGGCTGACGAATTTCCCGTTCGATCCGCTGGCGATGATGATCGTATCGCCCACCAGCGCCGGCTCGGGCAGCGCATCATGGGTATGCCCCGACAGGATCACGTCGATCCCCGTGACCACGCCGGCCATTTTCTTGTCCACGTCAAAGCCGTTATGGCTCAGGCAGACAACCAGTTCGGCGCCCTGCTCACGCACCTCGTCGACCATCTGCTGCATATGCTCGTCACGAATGCCGAAACTGTAATCGGGGAACATCCATCCCGGATTGGCAATCGGCATATACGGGAAGGCCTGACCGATCACGGCGATCTTCACGCCGCCGCGCTCAAAGAATTCATAGGGTTTGAAATCTTCCGCCGGCTCGTCCCATTCCGCATCGAAGATATTCTGCCCAAGCGCGGCAAAGGGCAGGCCTTCGACGATTTCGCGCACCCGGTCCTGCCCAAGGGTGAATTCCCAGTGGAAGGTCATCGCGTCGGGCTTGAGCGCGTTCATCACATTGACCATGTCCTGCCCTGCGGTCTGATAGCAGGTGTAGGACCCATGCCAGGTATCGCCGCCATCCAGCAACAGTGCATCGGGGCGCGCGGCCCGGATCGAATTGATCACCGTCGCCACGCGATCCAGACCGCCAACGCGACCGTATTCCTTGGCCAGTGACGAGAAATCATTGTAGGTCAGCGCGTAATGCGACGGGCTGCCGTCTTCGATCCCGTACATTTTGCGGAAATCCGCCCCGGTGACATGGGGCACCTCGCCCTTGTTGTCACCAACCCCGATATTGATCTCCGGCTCGCGGAAATAGATCGGTTTCAGCTGGGCGTGGATATCGGTCACATGGATCAGCGACACGTTCCCGAACGTGTCGAACTCCAACAACTGGTCTTGCGTCAGCGCCTGCTGCGCCGCCAGCCTGGCCCAGTTGCCAAAACCGCTTGCGCCCACCATCGCCGAGGCCGCCATGCTGACCTGTAGAAAATCGCGACGAGAGATCATTTCAGTCTCCGATAGTTAAAGTTAACCCTGTCCGCGCCCGGCCTCCCGGATGCGGCATGGCCCGAAGGCCCCGAATTTCAATGTCATGCAGGCAGCGGCACGCCGGGGCAACGGGGCCGCCCCGGCCAGTATCAGATCAGTTGCGGACCGACGGACCTTCGACCGACAGGCCATTACCGCGGCTCGCAACATAAAGCTCAAGCGCCACGAACTCCTCGCCACCCGGCGTGAAGGTCTCGGCGCGGGTATCCCGCACGCATCCCTTGAACCGCCCGTGAACCGTATTCAGCTTGGTGTTCTTCAGGCGATAGGTCGGAAATCCGTTGACCTGCCCCTGGCTCAGATGGTCGGCGCGGATCATGTTCCCATAATTGTCCTCATGGCAATTGGCGCAGCTCAGTTCCAGCTGGCCGTAACGGGTATAGTAGATTTCCTTGCCCTTCTCCCAGGTCTCTTTCGCCGGGCCGTCAATGGCCACATTCACCGGCATCCCACGCGATTGCAGCGCGATCAGGGCTTCCATGTTGGCCATCTGACCGCCGGTGTACTCATAGGGTTCGGCCCCCATGTTTTCCTCACGGCAGGCGTTGATCTGCATGGCGAGCGTACGGACTTCGCCCGCATCCTCGTTCCACTTGGGATAAACGGCGCGAACGCCGGTCATGCTTTCGGGGCCTTCATGGCATGACGCACAGGACTTGCCCTCGGACCCTTCGACGGTATCCCACTGCTCCTGCGCGATTTCGACGAACACCATGCCGGGGTTGTCGAAATCATCCATTTCCAGAACCTGGGTTTCGTCCGAGCGGAAGTGCCAGCCGGACATGATCATGTCCATGTTGAGATCTTCCATATGAGCGGGCAGCGGTGCCTTGGTGACGATCTCGGTTTCGCCATTGATGATCAGTTTATCATCGTCCGGCCCCGCCGATGCCACGCCCGGCACGGCCAGCATAACTGCGGCCACTGCTGTCATTGCATTGAATTTCATACGTTTCCTCCCTTGGGCTGCCCTGCCCGCCCGGTCGGGGCCGGCAGGGCGCCTTTATAGTTATCAACGATCAGCCGACCGAAACCGCCTTGACGTCTTCGTAAACATCGCCGTCATCGTCATACCAGGTGAACTTGAATTCACCGGCTTCGGGCACCTGGGCCTCGAACTCGAAATACGGGTTGGTCGAAATCGCAGGCTCCATCTTGACCTCCACGACGCTCTGGCCGTTGAACTCACAGGTGAAACGATTGATGATCGAACGCGGAATGGTATTGCCGTCGCTGTCCTTGCGCTGACCCGATTCCATCTTGTGGCTGATCAGGGTCTTGATGACGATCACCTCGCCGGCATCTGCCGACTTGGGAACTTTCACGCGGGGGCGTACACCTTTTGCCATTGTACTGTCTCCTTCTCGCTTAGCCGCCGCAGCCGCCGATGGTGACCTTCACGGTCTTCGAAACCCTGGCAAAGCTGCCATCGGCCATCTTGGCCACCGCGATCACGTCCTGCGTACCGGCAAGGCGGATACGGGTCTTGGCGCGGTGCACACCGGCCAGCGCGCCAAAGGTAAAGGTCGCCACACCGGGCGTCGGGTTACCGGCGGCCAGCACCATGATCGCCTCGGCGCCATCTGCGCCGACCTCGATCGGAACCGTGTTGCCGTTTTCCGCGATCTCGGGTGCGTCCAGATCGACACCGCCCTCGGCCACATCGGCACCGCCGGTGAATTCGTTGATCATGTCGTCCACGGCCGAGGCCATGGCAGGCATGGGCAGCACGGTCACCGCCGCAGCGGCGGCCCCGAGTGCCATAGTTTCGCGTCGTGTGAATTGCATCTTCATCTCCTTGATGAGCGTAACCGGATCACTGTTCCTTGAGGGTGACAAGGAAGGCGACCACATCTTCGATTTGCTGCGCCGACAGCAGCGGGTCCAGCGGACCCTCAGGGGCTTTGCCGGTATAGGCGTTGCCCGGCCGTACGAAGCCATCAACCTTATAGTAGGCCGGCATCATCGTCCCCGGATAGGTATTCTTGGCGTTGGATACGATACCGCGGATTTCAGCCTCGCTCCAGCGGTCGGCAACGCCATCCAGCGTCGGGCCGATTTCGCCATGGAACGGCGCGTCATTCAGCGCGGTGATCTCGTGACAGGAAATACAGTTGCCGATCGACTTGGTCTTCATGACCATCGCACCGTTCTCCGGATCTCCCGGCTGACCGGTCAGAGATTCGGCGACAGCGCCATATTCGTCAAACTGCACATCCGCCGGGGCAACCGGTTCGGCCATTGCAGAGCTGGCCGCAAGCACCGTTGCCGCCAGAAGTGTTGTTGAAAGCTTCATGTTTCCTCCCATAGCTACCAAGTTCTTTGCTGCGATAGCTTGGTATACAGTAGGCTACCAGTCACACGCTACGCAACAACAAATTCAGGTTTGTGAATTATTTCCCGTTCAGCGCCGTATTTTTACTGATCTTGCCCGGCCTGACGCTCCTTGATGCGGCGCGCGTGATATCTTTGAAAATCCTCGTCGTTTTCCATCTCATACCGCTTTTCATTGACCCAGGTATACATATCCAGCGTCGTGCCTTGCTGGAACGCGCCGGGCATGACGGCCACCGCAGCCTGCTGTGCCGTCGTGCCCTCCGGCACCTCCTCGGGCAGGAATATGACGGTCGGCGTGAACAGAATCCCCCATTTGCGCAACAGATTCTTCTCGGCCATGGTTTCGCCGTCCAGATCGGTCACCTCGCGGTCGCCATGCAGGTTCAGCTGCACGACAAAGAAGTTCTCTTCAATATAGTCCGAAATCTCCGGAACCGGATACACCTCTTCGTGCATTGTCTTGCAATAGATGCACCCGCGCTGCTCGATCATCAGCGCCATGCGCTTGCCCTCGGCGCCCGCTTCGGCCAGATCCTCGCGCAGGTCGAGGAATGTCTCGCGCATCCAGTCCTCTTTGTGCAGGCCGTCATCGCCCAGTTCCGCCGCGACGGTAGGCATTGCCAGTCCACCCAGAAGCACAGCCAGAGCCAAAATCATACGTTTCATAATCAATCCTCCCATCGTTCTGTCATTGTGCGGTCCGATCATCCGATCGACTGGAATCCGGGGAACCATCGAATCATCATATCCGCGATCAGGTTAACAGCGTCCGTCGCGATCAGAACAGCGAACAGGATCAGCATCCCGCCCATGACCTTTTCGACATAGCCCATGTATTTCCGCTTGCTTTGTATCCAGTTCAGGAACGGGCGCGCGAAAAATGCCGCCACGATGAACGGGGCGGTCATCCCCAGACCATAGACCAGCAGCAACAGCGCCCCCTCGGTCAGACTCCCCATGCCGCTCGCCACCATCAGGATCGCCGCCAGCGCCGGGCCCACGCAAGGCGTCCAGCCAAAGCCAAAGGCCAGCCCCATCAGATACGCGCCGATAATCGTGGTCGGTTCGGCGCTGCTTTCCATGCGCGCCTCGCGATAGAGCAGCGGGATGCGTACGATACCCAGGAAATGCAGACCAAACAGCAGCAGAATGCCCGCCGCGACATAGCTCAGCGGCTGGCGCCATTGCGCAAAGGCCTGCCCGAGCGCCGTCGCCCCCATACCCAGCAACACGAAGATCGTCGTCACGCCGAGGGCAAAGAATACGGCCGATACCACAAGACGTTTCTGCGCCCCCGGCGCGATGTCGTCCTCGCCGCGCAGCTCGTTCATCGAAAGCCCCGCCATGTAACACAGGTAAAACGGCACCATCGGCAGGATGCAGGGTGTAAAGAATGACAAGAGCCCGGCAAGTGCCGCCCCTGCATAGGAAATTTCCAGCATCCTTGAAGCTCCTTGTGAACTCAACATATTCAAATTATGTTTTGTGAATATCCAACGTCAATCGGTTCCTCAATGGCCCTGCGTAAATTTACCGTTCTTTCATCGCTCATCTGGCTGGTCATGGCGTCTGCTTCCCATGCCGTCGAACTGATCATGGTCGAACGCGCGGGCTGCCATTACTGCATCGAATGGAAAACCGATCTGGGCCCGATCTACCCCAGGACGCCCGAAGGCATCTATGCGCCGCTGCGCATGGTTTCGATTAAGGATGCCCCGCCGGACGGCGTTGAGTTCGACCGCCCGGTCACCTTTACGCCGACTTTCGTTCTGGTCGATGGCGGGCAGGAACTGGGCCGGATCGAAGGCTATCCGGGCGAAGACTTCTTTTGGGGCATTCTCGGGATGCTGCTTGAAAAACACACCGATTACCCGCAACAACCACGCACGAACTGATCAGGAACGCCCGAAACGGGCATGTAAAAACGGAACCGGGACAAATGGCACTTCCAGTTTTCGACACTTCGCTGACCGACGCCGAGATGGACCGCATGGTCGAGAACGCGACCAATGCATCGAACTTCCTCAAGGCGATCAGTCACGAAGGCCGGTTGATGATCCTGTGCCACCTTGTCAGCGGCGAAAAATCCGTCACCGAACTGGAAGACCTCCTGTCGGCGCGTCAGGCCGCCGTGTCACAACAACTGTCGCGCCTGAGGCTCGAAGGGCTGGTCGTGCCCCGGCGCGAAGGCAAGGCGATCTATTATCGTCTGGCCGATAACCGGCCGCGCCGTGTACTCGAACTCGTCTATGAGTTATTCTGCGCCGAAGAGTCCGGGGGTGCACAGGCCTGACGCCTGTCACCTCGGGGCCAGGGGACCGCGCCATGTTCGAATTCCTCACTGACAACACGCTCGTCGCGCTGATCGGGGCGGCTTCCGGCATTTTGCTGGGGCTGGCGGCCCGGATGGGGCGCTTTTGCACCATGGGCGCCATCGAAGACATGCTGTATGGCAGTTCAACGGTGCGGATGCGGATGTGGATTCTGGCCATCGGCGTCGCCATGATGGGCACCTTCGCCCTGACCGGCGCCGGAATGATGGCCCCGGAACAGTCGTTCTACCTCTCGATTCGCTGGATGCCGCTGGCCTCGATCCTCGGCGGGCTGATGTTCGGCTATGGCATGGCGCTGGCCGGGAACTGCGGATACGGCTGTATCGCACGGCTCGGCGGGGGCGATATCCGCGCCTTCGTCATCGTGATCGTGATGGGCGTTTCGGCTTATATCGTGCTGTATGGCCCGGTGTCCTACCTGCGGAACATGGCGTTCTTTCAGGAAGAGGTCACAAATGGCCTGCCCCCCGGCCTGATCCATCTGGCCGCCCGGCAGACCGGCCTGCCGCTGGCCCCGCTGGGGATCGCCATCGGCGCGCTGATCGCCTTGGGCGCACTGGCCTCGCGCTCCCTGATCACCGAACCGAAATCCATCCTCTGGGCCTGTGCCGTGGGTCTGGCGATCACCGCCGGTTGGGCGGGCAGCTATTGGGTGGCGACCACCGGCTTTACCGCCATGCCCGTCGTCTCGCACAGCTTCTCGGCCCCGGTCGGTGAATCCCTGCTCTACCTCATGACCGCCTCGGCCCGCGCGCCGTCCTTCGCGGTGGGGTCGGTCACGGGCGTTGCGCTCGGGGCCTTCATCGGCTCGCTGATCAAGGGGCATTTCCGGTGGGAAGCCTGCGAAGACCCGCGTGAACTGCGCCGCCAGATGACCGGCGCGGCGCTCATGGGCGCGGGCGCGGTGCTGGCCATGGGCTGCACCGTGGGGCAAGGCCTGTCGGCCTTTTCCGTCCTCAGCTATTCCGCCCCCGTGACATTCCTCGCGATCATCGCCGGCGCAGCCCTTGGCCTGCGCCAGTTGATCGAAGGGTTCCAGCCCGCCGAATAACGCCCGACACCACGGCTCGCCCCCCTTCGGGCTGCCCGCGGCGCAGCTCGGGCGTGCGCCCTGCGCATGCATCGTCAAATCCACTCCCGAAAATGTCCCAATTCCCGCCACAAACGCACGCCACAGTGACCACGGCGTCCCGCGGAACGCCCTGCATGTTGCAGGAATCTCCGCAGTGTATCCGGCGCGACCGCGCCAAATGTGTAAGAGTAATCGAGGTTCGGGCAAGGCATGCAAATCAGAACAACGCCAGAAACATCTGGAAAAACAGGCCGTGGCGAAAACGCCGTCACCTGTTTCACACCGGGCACGATGATCACCACGACGACAGGTCGTTGCGCCGTCAACCATCTGCAACCCGGTGATCGTGTCCTGACCCGCGACAGCGGGTTTCAACCGGTCGTCTGGATCGGTCAGCGCACATGCAGCGCCGCAACTCAGCGCAGCGATCCCGCGCAGGCCCCGATTCTGATCCGGGCAGGGGCGCTCGGCCCCGGCTTGCCCGCGCAGGACATGATCGTATCCCCCCGGCATCGGTTCCTCACAACCGATCCGGCGCTTTTGTCCGCCCTGAACGAAACCGAAGCCCTGGTCGAGGCACGCGCCCTGCTGGGCCGTCCCGGTATTTCGCGCACCGCCCCGGCCCGGCAGACCTATGTCCATGTCCTGTTCGATCGGCACGAGATCATCCTGTCCGACAATACATGGTCGGAAAGCTTCCGCCTCGATCGCATCAATACACAGGCGCTGATCCAGGATCGCGAAACACAGGTCCTGGCCCATTTCGCGCCACAGGGCGATCAGCCCGCAGAGTTGCAACCGCCCGCGCGCACCTGCCTGCCCTGCCGCGACACCGCCGCCTGAGCGCACAACCACGATTCGCGAATACCTGCGCACCGCGCCGCGCCGGGATGCCAGTGTGCGCCCGGCGTCCTACCCTGCCCGACCCCTTGCAATTCGGCGCCCGACAGGCAAAGCCTTGGTCAAAGCAAGGACACCGATGATGCCCGACGATTCCACTCCGACCGATCCCTTTGCCATTCCCCCCGACACCATGGGCATGACCGCCGACCAGATGCGCCGGCTGGGTCACCGGGTCGTCGATATGGTCGTCAACCGGTTCGAGCGCCGCAATGCCGAATCCGTGATCACCACGGGCGATGCCGTCGACCTGACCGCACGGCTCGGCGGCGATCTCCCCGAAGCCCCGGTCGATCCCGACGCCACGCTGGACCTGATGGCGCAGGTGGTGATGCAGAACATGCAGCACGGCGATCATCCGCGCTATTTCGCCCGCGTGCCCGGCCCCGCCTCTTTTGCCGCGATCCTGGGCGACTGGATGGGCACCGGCTTCAACGCCATCTGCGCCAGCTGGGGCGGCGGATCGGGCCCTGCGGTGGTGGAAACCACCGTCTGCGCGTGGATCGCGCAAATGCTGGGCCTGCCCGACCGAACCGAGGGCGTCCTGCTGTCGGGCGGCTCGCTGGGCAATTTCACGGGCTTTTGCGTCGCACGCTCGGAGATCGGGCGCGGCGTGGCCTACCTGACCGATCAGACGCATTCCTCCCTGCCCCGCAACCTGCGCCAGATGGGCCTGTCCGGGGACGAAATCCGCATCCTTCCCTCGGACGACGCCTTGCGCATGTCCGCCGATACCCTGCGCAACGCCATCGCGGACGACATCGCCGCGGGCCGCCGCCCGATGATGGTCGTGGCCACCGCCGGCAGCACCAATACCGGCGCGACCGACCCGCTCGACGCCATCGCCGACATCTGCACCGAGCACGGCATGTGGATGCATGTGGACGGGGCCTATGGCGCACCCGCCGCAATCACCGATCAGGGCCGCGCCGTCCTGCGCGGGATGGAGCGCGCGGATTCCGTGGTGCTGGACCCGCATAAATGGTTTTTCCAGCCCTACGATCTGGGCCTGTGCCTCGTCACCCGCCCCGGCGCGCTCGAGCGGTGCTTTTCCATGAACCCGGAATATCTGCGCGACGTTCAGGCAACGGGGGGCCAGGTGAACTACGGCAACCGCTCGCTGGAACTGTCCCGCCGCTCCCGTGCGCTCAAGCTCTGGATGTCGCTGCGCACCTACGGCGCTCAGGCATTTCGCGATGCCGTGGCGCGGGGCATCGAACTGGCCGAATTCACCGAAGCCCACCTGCGCAGCCAGCCCGACACCTGGGAGGTGATCACCCCCGCGCAATTGGGCGTGGTGTGTTTTGCCCATCGTGGATCGGACGCCGCCGATCACGCCGCACGGGCCGCGCGGCTGTCCGAATCGGGTTTCGCCACGTTGTCCTCGACCATGCTCAAGGACCGCTCGGCGCTGCGGCTCTGCACGATCAACCCGCTGACCACCCGCGAGGACATCCTGCAAACGCTCGACCGGCTGGCAGCGCCCCTCTGACATAACGCCCGAGCAATTGTATACTCGCTGAAACGGCGTCTTCGACCGCTCCCGAACCGGCGCGTCCGGATCACGCACGCAACGGGCTTTCCGACCGGCACACTGCGACATTCCGGCAAAAATCGGACGAAAAGGCTTGTTTCGCACCCAAAAAGTCAGCTTTAACGGCGAACGGCGACAAACAGAACGGGACAGACATGAACGACGGCAGCAACCTCCTTCCCCTGATCGCAAGCCTTCCCTTTATCGGTGCACTGGTTCCCGGCCTCATGATCCGCGCCGGACGTAACGCCTGTGCGACATTCACCGCCGTTCCGACCGTTCTGGCGCTGGTTTGCCTTGGCCTTCTGGCCCCTGCGGTGCTGCGCGGGGAAACCTTGCAGGCCGAAATCGCGTGGTTGCCGCAACTGGGCCTGTCCGTATCGTTCTTTCTTGACGGTCTGGGGCTGCTGTTTGCCGGGATGATCCTCGGCGTAGGCCTGCTGATCACCCTCTACGCACGGTTCTACCTGTCGGGCGACGACCCGATGGGGCAGTTCTATACCTACCTGCTGCTGTTTCAGGGCGCGATGCTGGGCATCGTCATTTCCGACAATATCCTGCTGCTGCTGATCTTCTGGGAACTGACCAGCCTGTCGTCCTTCCTGCTGATCGGCTATTGGAAACACCTGCCCGAGGGACGGCAGGGCGCGCGCATGGCGCTGGCCGTGACCGGCGCGGGCGGGCTGGCGATGATCGGCGGCATGCTGATCCTCGGCAATATCGTGGGCAGCTACAACCTGACCGACATCCTGTCACAGGGCGACGCGATCCGCGCCTCCGAATGGTACATGCCCGCGCTGATCCTGATCCTGATCGGGGCCTTCACCAAATCGGCGCAGTTCCCGTTCCATTTCTGGCTGCCTCACGCCATGGCCGCCCCGACGCCGGTATCGGCCTATCTGCACTCGGCCACGATGGTGAAGGCCGGTGTGTTCCTGATGGCCCGGATGTGGCCGGTGCTGGCGGGCACCGACGCGTGGTTCTATATCGTGTCGATCACCGGCATGATCACCATGGTGCTGGGCGCGCTGATCGCGCTGTTCAAGGACGACCTCAAGGCGCTGCTCGCCTTTTCCACGGTCAGCCACCTTGGCCTGCTCACCATGCTGCTGGGCTTCGGTACGAAAACGGCCGCCATCGCGGCGGTGTTTCACATCATCAACCACCTCACGTTCAAGGCCGCGCTCTTCATGACCGCGGGCATCGTCGATCACGAAACCCACACCCGCGACATCAAGCGCCTTGGCGGGCTGCGCCACCTGATGCCGATCACCGCCCTGATCGGCACCGTCGCCGCCCTGTCCATGGCGGGCATTCCGCTGTTCAACGGGTTCCTCTCCAAGGAAATGATGCTGGAAGAGGCCGCGCATACCGAATGGTTCCGCAACCCGTGGATCGTGCCGGCGCTGGCCACGCTCGGCGCGCTCCTGTCGGTGGCCTACAGCCTGCGCTTCATCTTCCATGTCTTCGCCGGGCCGGTGCGCGACGACTATCCGCACAAACCGCACGATCCGCCCTTCGGCATGTGGGCCTCGCCCGCGCTGCTGGTCGTGCTGGTGGTGCTGATCGGCCTCCTGCCGCACCTGGCCGAGCCGGTCGTGACCATGGCCGCCAACGCCGTGACCGGGCAGGACCTGCACCCGCATCTGAAAATCTGGCACGGCGTGACCCCTGCCCTGTTCATGTCCATCGCGGCGGTGGCGGGCGGTGCGATCCTGCTGGCGATGCACCGCCCGCTGGATCGCCTGTGGCTGACCACGCCGCGCCCCGAAGCCAAGACGATCTTCGATGCGCTTTACGGTGCACTGGCCGGGCTGTCCCGCGCGGCAACCGACGGCCTGCATAACGGCGCGATCAGCCGGTATCTGGCGATCTTCGTCTCCGCCACGGTCGTGCTGGGCTATTTCGCCTTCACCAGCGGCACCATGACCCCCCCGACCCGCGAATTGCTGCCCATTCCGCTGGTGGCGGCGGTGGGCTGGCTGCTGCTGATCGTGGCGACGGCGCTGGTGGTGATCAATCACCGCAACCGTTTCCGCGCGCTGATCCTGATCGGCATCATCGGTCTGATGGTCTCCAGCGGATTCGTCTATCTTTCGGCGCCCGATCTTGCGCTGACGCAGATCTCGGTCGAAACCGTCACGATCATGCTGCTGCTTCTGGCGCTCTATTTCATGCCGAAATCCACCCCGAACGAAAGCGGCGCCTCCCTGCGCCTGCGCGACGGGATCATCGCCGTTGCCGCAGGCGCGGCGGTGGCGGCCCTGGCCATGGCCTTCATGATGCGCGATCTCAGCTCGATTTCCGGGTTCCACCTGGCCAATTCCTACACCGGCGGCGGGGGCACCAACGTTGTCAACGTGATCCTCGTGGATTTCCGGGGCTACGACACCTATGGCGAAATCATCGTCCTGGGCATCGCGGGCCTGACGATCTTCGCCCTGATGGAGGCCCTGCTGCGCGGCCCCGCAGGCAGCCGGCTCAAGGCGCGCCCCGTACCGCCCGACCGCTCGCGCGACCGACATCCCCTGATGATGGTTGTCGCCACCCGCGCCATGCTGCCGATTGCCGTGATGGTGGGCATCTACATCTTCCTGCGCGGCCACAACCAGCCGGGCGGCGGGTTCGTCGCCGGGCTGGTGATCTCGATTGCGCTTCTGATGCAATACATGGCCTCGGGCTTTGCCTGGACCCAAAGCCGCCAGCGGATCGAATACCACTCGATGATCGGCTGGGGCGTGGTGATCGCCGGGCTGACCGGCGCAGGCGCATGGCTGGCGGGCAAACCGTTCCTGACCAGCGCCTATGGCTATATCCACTGGCCCCCGATCGAGGAATTCGAATGGGCCACCGCCATGTCCTTCGACCTTGGCGTGTTCCTGACGGTTCTGGGCGCGGTGATGCTGATGCTCTACAGCCTGTCGCGGATCGCGCGCTATGCCGGTGAAACCGTGAACATCGAACCGATGGACTACGACCCCTCGCTGCGGGTCGCCGACAGCAAGCAGGAGGAGGAGTAACATGGAAATCGTCGTTGCCAGCTCTGTCGGCGTCCTGACGGCAGGCGGGGTCTACCTGATCCTGCGCCTGCGCGCCTTTCCGGTGATCCTGGGCCTTGCCCTGCTGTCCTATGCGGTGAACGTGTTCCTGTTCGCCACCGGACGGCTGGCGATCAATGCGCCGCCCGTCCTGTCGAAATACGGTGACGCCACCTATACCGACCCGCTGCCGCAGGCGCTGGTGCTGACCGCGATCGTGATTTCCTTCGGGATGACCGCCGTTCTGGTGATGATCGCGCTCGGGGCCTACCTCGAAGCGGATCACGACAGGATCGACATGACCGGCCCCAACGCGCCCGACACCGACAAGAAGGAAACCGGAGCATGAGTCACTGGATCATTGCGCCGGTCGTCCTTCCGGCCCTTCTGGCCCCGATCATCGCTTTTGTGATGCGCCACGACATCACGCTGGCGCGTGCCGCATCCTTTGCCGGCACCATCACTCTGGCCGCGATCACCGTCGGGCTGCTGTTCATGTCCGCCGATGGCGCAACCCATGTCTACCGCCTCGGCGACTGGCCCGCGCCATTCGGCATCGTTCTGGTGCTGGACCGTCTGTCGGCGCTGATGCTGTTGCTGACCTCGGCGCTGGCGCTGATCGTGCTGCTGCACGCCACCGCCACCGGCTGGGACAATCGCGGGCGTCACTTCCACGCGCTGTTCCAGTTCCAGCTGATGGGCATCTGCGGCGCGTTCCTCACCGGCGACGCCTTCAACCTCTTCGTTTTCTTCGAGGTTCTGCTGATCGCCTCCTACGGGCTGATGATCCACGGCGGCGGGCGCGTGCGCCTTCAGGCGGGGCTGCAATACGTGGTGATGAACCTGGCCGGGTCCACCCTGTTCCTGTTCGCGCTCGGCACGCTCTATGCCTCGACAGGCACGCTCAACATCGCCGACCTTGCGGTGAAGGTGCGCGAACTTCCGGTCGAAGAGGCCTCGCTGGTGCGCGTCGCCGCGATCCTGCTGATGGTGGTCTTCGCCATCAAGGCCGCGCTGTTCCCGGTGCAGTTCTGGCTGCCCGCCACCTATTCCAACGCCCCGGCCCCCGTGGCGGCGCTGTTTGCCATCATGACCAAGGTCGGCGCCTATGCGATCATCCGCGTACACGCGGTGGTGTTCGGCCCCGACGTGGCCGTTCTGGACGGGCTGATCGGCGACTGGCTGATGCCCGCCGCCCTGGTCACGCTGGCCATCGGCGCCATCGGCGTCATGGGCGCGCGGCGGCTGATGTCGCTGCTGTCCTTCTCCGTGATCGCCTCGATGGGCACGATGATGATCGCCGTCGCGGCCTTCACCCCCTATGCCACCGGCGCGGCGCTCTATTACCTGCTGCACTCCACCTTTTCGGCGGCGGCCCTGTTCCTGCTGGCCGATCTGGTGGTCAGCCGCCGCCCCGGCGGCGACCTCCTGCGCGCCGAACCCCCCATCGTGCAGAACGGCCTGTTCGCCGCGCTGTTCTTTGCCGGGGCCATCGGCATGGCGGGCATGCCCCCGCTCAGCGGCTTCCTGGGCAAGCTGGTGATCCTCGACGCCATGGCCGACACGCCGCAAATGGTGATCAGCTGGATCGCGATCCTCGTGGGCTCGCTGCTGCTCATCCTGGGCTTTGCACGGGCAGGCAGCACGCTGTTCTGGAAATCCACCGCCCTCGCGCCGGCCCCCGAAGACACCGACACGCAAGAGGACGACGAAACACCGCCGCCCGATGACGCCCCGGCCCCGGCCCGCGCGCTCGAACTCGCCCCGACCATGGCCGCGCTGGCCGCTCTGGCCTTCCTGTCGGTCTTCGCCGGCCCGATCAGCACCTACCTTGTCGAAACCTCCGAGCAACTGTTCGACGGCACCGATTACGTCACCGCCGTGCTCGGCCAGGGCGAGGAGAGCTAACTCATGCTGAAGCGCCTTTTTCCCCACCCCGTTCTCAGCATCGTCCTGACCCTCGTCTGGCTCGCGCTGGTCAACAAGGTCACCGTCGGAAACCTGATCCTCGGCGGCGTGCTGGGGGTTTTCGTGCCGATGTTCACAGGCCCCTACTGGCCACGCCGCGCCAAGGTCGGCGGCCCGTTCCGCGTGATCGAATACCTCCTGATCGTGCTGTGGGATATCCTTGTGGCGAATGTCGAGGTCGCGCTGATCGTGATGTTCAAACGCAACGAAAACATCCGCTCGCACTGGATCACCGTTCCGCTGGAACTGACCTCGCCCGAGGCGATCACCGTTCTGGCGGGAACCATCACCATGACGCCGGGCACGGTGTCGACCATGCTGGCCGCCGACGGCGGCAGCATCCTCGTGCATTGCCTGCACACCGACGATCCCGACGAGGTGCGCGACACCATCAAAAGCCGCTACGAATGGCGCCTGAAGGAGATTTTCCAATGATCGAAGCCGCCCTGATCTTTGCCTTCGGCTGTTTCGGGCTGGGGCTCCTGTTCAATCTCTGGCGCATCGCGACCGGCCCCGACAGCGCCGATCGCATCCTTGCGCTCGACACCATGGTCATCAACATCATCGCCCTGCTGATCCTCTACGGAATCAAACAGGGCACGACGATCTATTACGAGGCGTCGATGCTGGTCGCCATGGTCGGGTTCGTCTCCACCGTCGCCTATTGCCGCTTCGTTCTGCGCGGCGACATCATCGAGTAACGAAAGGACAGGCCATGACAGTCGCAATCGAAGCCCTGATTTCCTTTTTCCTTGTCGTCGCAGGCCTCTTCGGCCTCGTCGGATCGTTCGGCCTGATCAAGCTGGAAAACACGATTCAGCGCCTGCACGCTCCCACCAAGGCCACCACCGTGGGCGTGGGCGGGGTGCTGATCGCCTCGATGCTCTATTTCCTGCTGGTCAAGGGCTCGGTGTCGTTCCACGAACTGCTGATCACGCTGTTCCTGTTCCTGACCGCCCCGATCAGCGCGAATTTCATCGCCAAGACCTACATTCAGGGCAACATCCGCGCCCATGAACTGCCCGGCACCGAATGCGATTACGGCTGGTCCGTCTACGACGACCCGCCCAAGCGCATCGAGGACGAGGAATAAACTCCAGGGGCCGGGCACACCGGCCCTTTTTCATTCGCCCACGCAAACAGAAGCACCGGCCAGCCGCATAACGGCCCCGGCATCTGCCCGAATGTCAGAATGAAAATGGTGCGGTCGAGAAGACTCGAACTTCCACGGGTGTTACCCCACAGCGACCTCAACGCTGCGCGTCTACCAATTCCGCCACGACCGCACGTGTCTGGTAGGTGAGCGGCGTATAGCAACGCGCCAAGACGATGTGAAGCACAATTTCAACTTTCGGCCATCCTTTCCGCACGACGCCGGGGATGCCCGCGTTCAGGGGGCCGCGGGCATCCCGCAGCCCCCCCCCGAAGTCAGATCAGTTGTCGATATTGAATGTCGGCAGGGTCGATGCCGGCTGAACCGAATTGACCGCCTCGCCATCCTCGACGCCATTCAGGCGATAGGCCGCTTTCTGAACCAGCGCACTACGCCCGGGATTGCCCGGTGAAAACACCGGCTCGGCCCCCCGCTCCAGCGCATCGAACGAGGACTGATACCACGCCAGCGCCAGATCGGGGCGCTTGGTGGTGCCGAATCCCTCGTTCAGGTGGTGGCCCAGCAACTCGCCATAGGCGCCTTCGCCAAGGGCCGTCAGCAACAGGGCCGATCCCAGGGCGACATCCATATTGTCGGTGCGATACCCGACCGACAGACAGATTTTCGCCGTACCGGCAAGCTGCTCGGGCGGTGCTCCGGCCTCGAGAATGAAGCTGCGCGCGCCTTGCAGCACTTCGGCCTGCGGCTTGAGCGACACCGACGCCACCAGATCCCGCATTGCCGGAGCGAACCCGTTGCATTGCTCTTCGATCTCCGCAACGCTCACGCCACGCAACCCGCTGGCCAGCTTTTCGCCCGCCGCGACCGCATAGGTGCGCGCCAGACAGAACTGCTCGTTCAGCGCGAAACGCGGGTCCTGGATCGAGGCTTCCGTGACGAATCCGCCATTGGAATTGGTCAGCAGGCTGACCTGATTGCAATGCGACGCCAGAGACCGGGTGTTTTCCTGCGATCCCATCAGGTTCGGCAAGGCCAGTTTCGTGCTGCCGCCGCTCGCGGCCTCCCCGGTCGTCCCCGAGAACGCGGCCATCGTCGATGTCGACTGCTCCTGCATGACAGGCACGGCAGGTGCAGCAGGCGCGGCAGGAACCGCCGGGGTGCTCGCCATCTGGCCCGAGGCCGTGCCGTTCGCCTCGTCGCGATAGGCATGCAGCAGCCCACGGGTGCCCTGACCGCGCTCAGCAATCAGTTGCGCCGTCACGGCACCGCTGGACTGCGCCCGATAATAGGAGCCGACAAGAAACTGGCGCTCGTAATCGGTGATATACCCCGTCACCGGATACCCCATATGCGCCTGGTACTGCGACACCGCGTTGCGCGTGTTGCGCCCGCTCACGCCGTCCGGGGTCCCGGCAGGGAATCCGAAATAATTGAGCGCGGTCTGGGTTTCACGCACCTCGGCGCGTTTCGCCGTATTCTGCGGCGCGGAGCGATAGATCGTGCGCGTGCGGGTCGTCGTCGCGCGCTTGCGCTCGCGCGCCTTGGCGCTTTCGTTCACGATGATCCCGCTGACCGCCCCGCCGACCAGACCGCCGACAATGCCGTCGCCGATATCCGCCGAAACCGGCGCCGCCGGGGCCGACAGCAGGCTTGCGGCGATCCCGCACATGACAATTCGTTTTGAAAACATTCTATCTCTCCCGTAAATGGAACTCGTTTTATTGCTTTAGTATAGCATACACCCCCGGCCCCGATGGAGAGTTTTGCCGCCGTGCTGCCCTATGATCCACAGATTCACGACAAAAATTCGGTCCAGTGGCATGTGTCGGGCGGGTTGGTCCCCTATGAACAGGCCGTTGCGGCCATGGAAGACCGGGCAAACCGAATCGCCCGTGGCGAGGCCCCCGAGGCGATCTGGCTTCTCGAACACCCGCCGCTTTACACCGCAGGCACCTCGGCCAACCCCGCCGACCTGACCGATCCCGACAGGTTCCCGGTGCATCCTTCCAGACGCGGCGGGCAATATACCTATCACGGCCCCGGTCAGCGCGTGGTCTACGTCATGCTCGACCTCAACAAGCGCGGCCGCGACGTGCGCGCCTTCGTCAAGCAACTCGAAAACTGGGTCATCGCCACGCTGGACGAATTCAACGTCACCGGCGAAATCCGCGACGGCCGCGTCGGGGTCTGGGTGACGCGCGACGACAAACCCCTGACCGCCAGCGGCGAACGCCCCGAGGACAAGATTGCCGCCATCGGCATCCGCCTGCGCAAATGGATCAGCTTCCACGGCATCTCGATCAACGTCGAGCCCGATCTCGACCATTTCACCGGCATCGTCCCCTGCGGCATCACCGAACATGGCGTCACCAGCCTTGTCGATCTGGGTCTGCCGGTCACCATGGACGATCTGGACGTGGCCCTGAAACGCCGCTTTGACGAAGTCTTCGGCGATACGGACCGCACAGCGCAGCGGCCCCCGCAGACAGCATGATCAGAAACACGACGGAGAAGAGCAAGATGACAACGACGGCAGAAAACGTACTGGTGGTCACCGGCGGCGGTGCCGGTATCGGCCTGGCCTGCGCCAGACGCATGGCGGCAGATCATGGCCGGATCGTATTGCTGGATCGCAACGAGGAGGCGCTGGAACAGGCCGTAAACGGCCTGAAAGCCTCGGGCATCGACGCCACCGGCATCGCCTGCGACGTGACCGACGCCGAAGCCCTCAGCGCCCTTGCCGACCGGGTCGAGGCCGAACATGGCCCGGTCGAAACCCTGGTCACATCGGCAGGAATCATCAGCAATACCGAAACCCTGATGGACATGGATCTCGACCGTCACCGTCAGGTCTGGGACGTGAACTATCACGGCACGGTCTACGCGGTGCGCGCCTTTGCCCGCGCCATGCAGGATCGCCGCAAGGGCGCAATCGTCACGCTCGGATCGATCACCGGCATGGGGGCCTTTCCCCTGCCCGCCTACAGCCCCGGCAAAACCGCCATCACACGCCTGACCCAGATCCTGTCGGTCGAACTCGGACGGTTCGATATCCGGGTGAACTGCGTCGCCCCCACCTATGTTCTGAGCGACACCCTGAAACAGCGCATCGCCGAGGGCCTGCGCGACGGCGAAGCCATCCGCAAGGCCGGGGCGCTGACCACCTATGTCCTGCCCGACGACATCGCCAACGCCGCCGCCTTCCTGTGCTCCGACGCCGCCCGCGCCATCACCGGGGTGCTGCTTCCGGTCGACGCGGGCTGGCAGGCGGCCACGATCTATCGCAGCTACACCGGCGGCGTCCCCTGGGAAGAATCGAACTGAGGTCAGGCGCAACGCCGCCACGGGCTGTCGAGCGTCAGGGCAATTGCCTTCTTCGGGTGCCACCGCACCCCGGTTCGGCTTGCCCGCAATTCTCGCCATCCACACGACGCTCGGTTGTCAGATGGTCGGGAAAAACGGAACAGATACGCGACTGTCAGACATTTCGCCAAGCGGTCGTCCTTCGAAAGGCCGGTCCAAAGTGGCTCCTCTTGTGCATGGCTGAACGTCAGCTTCGTTGCACGGCTCAGGCAATGTCCGCTTCATTCCACCCGGCCATCCGCTCCCGTTTCGCACCGCGAACGTGCACGGACGGGACGAACTCCGTGCCGCCGTTTTCACCGGACGCGCCGGAGCATATGGCGCAAAAGAAAAGGGCCGGTCGATGTGACCGGCCCTTTGGCGTTGTCGGTATGGGGCGCGATTACTCGCGCTGGCCCAGCAGGTTCAGGAGCATCATGAACATGTTGATGAAGTCCAGGTAGAGGCGCAGCGCGCCCATGATGGCGGACTTGCCCAGCCATTCGCTGTCGCCGTGATGGGCGTGGGCGAGGTATTCGTTCTTGATATCCTGCGTGTCATAGGCCGTCAGACCCGCAAAGATCAGCACACCGATGATCGAGATCGCGAACATGATCGCGGGCGAGCCGAGGAAGATATTGATGATCGACGCCACGATCAGGCCGATCACACCCATGATCAGGAAGCTGCCCCAGCCGGAAATGTCCTTTTTCGTGGTGTAACCCCACAGAGACAGGCCCGCGAAGGCGATCGCGGTGGTCAGAAAGACCTGCGCGATGGAGAAATCCGTGAAGACCACGAAGATGTAGCTGATCGAAACGCCCATCACCGCCGAAAAGGCGTAGAAGAACAGTTGCGCGCCGGCCGCCGACAGGCGGTTGATGGCCGCGCTGAAGGCGAACACCATGATCAGCGGGGCAAACATGACGATGTAACGGGTGAACCCGGTGAACAGGGTGTTCATCATCGCCGCGTTGTTGCCCACGGCCCAGGCCGCGGCAAAGGTCAGCAGCATGCCGATGGACATGGTGCCATAGACCTTGTTCATATGGGCGCGCAGGCCCTGGTCAATCTGGGCGGAACGGGCGCCGGCCGCCGTCCGGATTGTATCAAATTCAGCCATCAAAGCCTCCGATAAGTGTCAGACCAAACCCGTTGTCGGGCTTTGCCTGACAATATCGGTGAGCTTTGCGCCTATTTCAAGCTTTACCGTCGCAAATCGTACAACGCGGTGTCAGCTTTCGCGCCAGGTGTCGGGAACGTCCCAGAAGGGGCGGCGCGCCTCGGCCTGTGCGGCCTTGCGGGAGAGGCCGATATCGCGCAGCGCGGTTTCATCGAGCCGGGCCAATGTCCGCCGCTGGCGGCGCAGCACCAGAACGGCGCGCAGTTTGCGGGCCAGCGACAGCGGGCGCAGTGCAAGGCGGGTGCGGTGGTCGGACAGGTAAGCCATAGCGATATTCTTTCGTAAACGTGATGTATTCAGTGACATTCATCTTGCATGGTGATAGTTATGCCGGACAGAAGGGCATTCGGAAAACGAATGTTTGTGGTTTCGGTCATCAAAATGGGTGATGAATGAGAAATCTGGATACAACGACCCTGCGCTCGTTCGTGGCGGTGGCCGATTGTGGCGGTGTCACGCGGGCCGCCGGAATGCTGCACCTGACGCAATCGGCGGTGTCGATGCAGATCAAGCGGCTGGAAGAGTTGCTGGGCCTGTCCCTGTTCGACCGCAACAACCGGCGCGTGACGCTGACCGCCTCGGGCGAGCAGTTGCTGGGCTATGCGCGGCGCATTCTGGAACTCAACGACGAGGCCGTGGGCCGCCTGACCGAGCAGACCTTCGAGGGCGAACTGGTGCTGGGCGTGCCCAACGACATCGTTTACCCGGTGATCCCGCGGGTTCTGAAATCGTTCAACACGGCCTTTCCGCGGGTGAGCGTCAACCTGAAATCGTCCAGCACGGTCAGGTTGCTCGAAGGGCTGAAGAAGGGCGAACTGGATCTGATCCTGACCACCGAGGAAAATGTCGGCCCCGAGGGCGAGACCCTGAGCGAGATGCAGTTGCGCTGGACCGGGGCGGTGGACGGTGCGGCGTGGAAAAAGCGGCCCTTGCGGCTGGCATTCTGCAAATACTGCATTTTCCGTCCGCTGGTCCTGCGCAAGTTGGAGGCGGCGGGGATCGACTGGGAACTGGCGGTGGATTCCGATGACGACCGCGCGGTCGAGGCCCTGACAAGCGCCGACCTGGCGGTGGGGGCCTATCTGGAAGAGAGCATCCCGCCGCATCTGGAGGCGATCACACCGGGGGCGGCCCTGCCCGACCTGGGGGTGCAGAAAGTCAACCTCTATACCCGGAGCGGGCGCGACGAGTTGCTGGAGGAACTGGCCAACATGCTGCGCAAGGGCTATGGCGCGGTGCGGCCCGTGACCAGCGTCAACGCGGCGTGACCACCACCTTGCCGGTGGATTTGCGGGCGCGCAGCAGATCCAGCGCCTCGCTCACGCGCTCAAGCGGCAGCACGTGGCTGACATGGGGTTTGATCCTGCCCTCTTCGTACCAGCGCATGAGCGTGGCGAGACTGTCCGTCACCACCGAGGGGCGGAATTTCAGGAACCCGCCCCAGTAAAGCCCCATGACGCTGAGATTCTTGACCAGCAGGTGATTGGGCTTGATTTGGGGCATCTTGCCGCTGGCAAAGCCGATGGTCAGAAGGCGCCCTTCGGGGTTGGTGGCGCGAAAGGCGGCCTCGAACTGATCGCCGCCCACGGGATCGTAGACCACGTCGACACCGCCGAGGCGCTTGCATTCCGCGCGGATGTCCTGCGTTTCGGCGTCGATCAGGTGGTCGGCCCCGGCGCGTTCGGCCACCGCCAGCTTGGTCGCGCCGCGGGCGCAGGCGATCACGCGCGCGCCCATCACCTTGCCGATTTCCACCGCCGTCAGGCCGACGCCCCCCGCCGCCCCGAGCACGAGAAGCGTTTCGCCCGGTTGCAGCCGCGCGGTATGGGCCAGCGCGACATGGCTGGTGCCATAGGCGATCTGGAAGGCGGCGGCGTCGATATCGGACATCGCGTCAGGCAGGGGCACGGCGCGTTCGGCGGGAAAGCAGCCCATTTCGGCCAGCCCGCCCTGTCCGGCGAACACCGCGACACGGGTGCCGGTGGCGGGGCCGTCCACGCCGGGGCCGAGCGCATCGACGGTGCCGGCCACCTCCATCCCGAGGGTAAAGGGGGCCTCGGGCGTGTCCTGATAGTCGCCGGACATCATCAGGAGATCGGCGAAATTCAGGCCGCAGGCCCCGATGCGCAGGCGCAACTCACCCGGTCCCGGTTCCGGGTCGGGCAAGGTGCAGAGGGCCGGTTCGGCCCCCGCCGATTCGATGTGGAACGCGCGCATGAAAGGCCCCCGATGTCTGGCTGATGGGTGTGCAAGTGTCTGACATGGTTAACCGAATTGCCTTTTTCATGTCAATTGACGGGCGGCACGCCACCTGTATACTTCCAAAGGATAGGTGCCCGTTAAAATTGTCGGGCAAATAGCCGCGTCACGTTTTCGGGGTGCGAAAAATCTTGTAATTTTGCCGGGTGCTGCCTAACATCCCTAACGCGCTGTTGGGGTATGCAGTGCAAATATGATCATATTTATTATCGTAACTGGTGGTTTCTTTTACCGTTCTGTAGCAATTATAGAGAAGGGAAGATCATGCCGCACCCTGTTGATGTGCATGTTGGAAAACGTATTCGCCATCGCCGGTGGCTTGTGGGGATGACGCAACAACAACTGGCTGAACATGTCGGGATCAAATTTCAGCAAATTCAGAAGTACGAAACAGGAGCGAACCGCGTCAGCGCCTCGCGCTTGTGGGATATCGCGGACGCGCTGGGCGTCGAAGTAAGCTTTTTCTTCGAAGGTCTGGCACCCGAAGGCAGCACCGGCGGCGATGCCGAGAACATGCCGGCGGACCTGCTGGGGGACAAGGAAGCGCTGGATCTGGTGCGGTCGTATTACGCGATCCCCGAAAACCAGCGCCGCCGCCTGTTCGATCTGGCTCGGGTGCTGAGCGACGTGGCTTGAGATTGACGCCGGGGCGGTCTACCCATGACGCGACATGCGGCATGGCAGAGGGTGGCCCCGGCAGATGGATATCGACAGCATCGTAACAACGGCCCACGCCATGGCAGATGCGGCGCGGGCCGCTGTTCTTCCTTACTTCCGATCCGACAATCTGAGCGCCGATAACAAGGCGGACTCCGGGTTCGACCCGGTGACGGCCGCGGATCGCGCTGCCGAGCGGGCGATTCTGGCCGTGCTGGAGGCGCATCGCCCGGATGATGCCCTCTATGGCGAGGAATTCGGCGCGCGCCCCGGCACCAGCGGCCTGACCTGGGTGATCGACCCGGTGGACGGCACGCGCGGGTTCCTGTCGGGCACGCCCACATGGGGCGTGCTGATCGCGCTGAGCGACGCGAGCGGCCCCGTCTATGGCCTGATCGACCAGCCCTATATCGGGGAGCGGTTCGAGGGCGGGCTGGGCCGGGCGCGGCTGACCGGGCCGCAGGGCGAACGGGTGCTGAAGGCGCGCGGCGATCGCCCGCTGGCGCAGTCGATCCTGTTCAGCACCTTCCCCGAGATCGGATCGCCCGAGGAGGGCGCAGCGTTCGGCCGGGTGGCCGGGGCGGTGCAACTGGTGCGCTATGGCATGGATTGCTATGCCTACGCCCTGTTGGCCGCGGGCCAGATCGACCTTGTGATCGAAGCCGGGTTGCAGGCCTATGACATTCAGGCCCCCATCGCGGTGATCGAGGCCGCGGGCGGGATCGTCACCGACTGGCAGGGCCGCCCGGCCCATGCGGGCGGGCGCGTTCTGGCGGCGGCGGGGCGCGAGCAGCATGAGGCGGCACTGGCGTTGCTGGCGAGCATCTGAGCGGCGTCGATCCGGTGCCTTCCCGGATCGCCTGCGATCCGGTTCGCGCCCACCCTCGGGGTCGGGCGCGACCCTCTTGTTGTCCGAAGGGAATGGTGTCAGCCGGTCAGGATAATGCGCGCCCCGCGACATAGACCTGTTTCACCGCGCGGTCGTCCCCCATCATGATCGTGGGAAAAAGCGCCTGCCAGATATCCTCGGCGCGGACGTGGCGTTGGGCGATGGCCGGGGTCGAGGCGAGATCGAGCACCACCAGATCGGCCTCCATCCCCGGTGCGATTGTGCCGATGTGATCCTGCATATGCAGCGCGCGGGCCGATCCGGCGGTGGCCAGCCAGATCAGCTGTGCGGGATGCAGGGCGGTGCCGGTCAACTGGCCGATCTCATAAGCCGCCGCCATGGTGCGCAGCATCGAAAAGGATGAGCCGCCGCCGGTATCGGTGGCAAGGCCGATCCGCTGCCCTTCGGCGACGCGCCTGCCCATGTCGAACAGCCCCGAGCCGATGAAGGTGTTGGAGGTGGGGCAATGAATGAGGGCGGCGCCGGTTTCGGACAGGCGGGCGGTTTCGCGCTCTGTCAGGTGGATGGCATGGCCGTAAAGGCCGCGTTCCCCCAGAAGGCCGTGGGTTTCATAGACATCGAGATAATCGCGCGATTGCGGGAAAAGCCGCCGCACCCATTCGATTTCCTCGGTCTGTTCGCTGAGATGGGTTTGCATCAGGCAGGTGGGGTTTTCGGCCCAAAGCGCGCCGAGCGCATCGAGCTGTTCGGGCGTGGAGGTGGGCGCGAAGCGCGGCGTGATGACATAATGCAGCCGGTCCACCCCGTGCCAGCGGGCGATCAGGGCGGCACTGTCGTCATACGCGCTTCGGGCGGTATCGCACAGGGCCGCGGGCGCATTGCGGTCCATGCAGGTCTTGCCCGCCGCGGCCCGCAGGCCGCGCGCCTGTGCGGCGGCAAAGAAGGACTCGGCGCTTTGCGGGTGCGAGGTGCAGTAGCTGGCGGTTGTGGTGGTGCCGTTTGCCAGCGTCAGGTCGAGATAGCGCTCGGCGATCAGGGCGGCATAGGCAGGATCGCCAAAGCGCATTTCCTCAGGGAAAGTATAGCCGTTCAGCCAGTCGATCAGACGTTTGCCCCAACTGGCGATGATCGCGGTCTGCGGGTAATGCGCATGGGCGTCGATGAAGCCGGGCGAGATCAGGCAGCCCTCGTGCCGGGTGATCGCAGCCTCAGGCGCCTGTGCCGTGAGGGTATCGAGCGGGCCAAGCGCATGGATGCGCCCGGCGCGGATCAGAACGGCCTCGTGCAACTGCGCGGCGCGATCCGGGGCGTCGTCGAACGGGGAGCCGGTGAACGACAGGACGGTGCCGGTGAGAATCGTGTCGTCATGCATCGGGAAGGGCCTTTTGCGGTTGCCGTGTGATCGGCTTGACGATAGGCGGCGATGAACGCGGGGTAAATCGCGCAAGTCGATTGTCATTATGTGCGGTCTTGCTAGAATCTGCCGCGATGGCGCGTAACAGTGGAGGGGCATATGGCTGAAGACGACGATCAGGCAGAGCCCGATACCGAACGCGAGCCCGAGCGCGAAGAGGATGCGTATTCGCTGAGCCCGCAGGCGGTGGCGCGCATCATCTATGCAGTCGACATAGGCGATCACGACCTGTTGCTGCGGGAATTGTCCGGCCTGCATGCAGCGGACGTTGCCGACCTTCTGGAACAGATCAACGCCTTTGACCGGCGCCGCCTGATCGAGCTTTATGGCAGCGATTTCGATGGCGACGTGCTGTCGGAACTGGACGAAGGGCTGCGCCAGGAGGTGATCGGCCTGTTGCCGCCCGACGTTCTGGCCGATGCGGTGCGCGATCTGGAATCGGACGATGTGGTCGATCTGGTCGAGGATCTGGAGGATCACGAGCAAGAGGCGATCCTGAGCGCGCTCGAGGCCGGCGACAGGATCGCGGTGCAGCAATCGCTGACCTATCCGGAATATTCCGCCGGCCGCCTGATGCAGCGCGAAGTGGTAATGGCGCCCGAGCACTGGAATGTGGGCGAAGCCATTGATTACCTGCGCAATCAGGAGGATCTGCCCGAGCAGTTCTATCACATCATCCTGGTCGATCCGCGCCTGCGCCCGGTGGGCAACGTCACGCTGGGCAAGCTGATGGCGGCGCGGCGCGAGGTGTTGCTGAGCGCTCTGGTGGAGGAGACGTTCCATGTCTTTCCCGTCACGCAGGACGAAGAGGACGTGGCCTATGCGTTCAACCAGTATCACCTGATCTCGGCCCCGGTGGTGGACGAGGACGACCGCCTGGTCGGGGTGATCACCATCGACGACGCGATGGCGGTTCTGGACGAGGAACACGAAGAGGACATCCTGCGCCTTGCCGGTGTCGGCGAGGGGCGGCTGAGCGACCGGGTGATCGACACCACGCGCCGCCGGTTCCCGTGGCTGGCGGTGAACCTCGTGACGGCGATCCTGGCCTCGATGGTGATCGCGCAGTTCGAAGAGGCGATCACCCAGGTGGTGGCGCTGGCGGTGCTGATGCCCATCGTGGCGTCGATGGGCGGCAATGCCGGCACCCAGAGCCTGACCGTGGCGGTGCGCGCCATCGCCACCAAGGACCTTACCGGGTCGAACGTGTGGCGCTTCATCCGGCGCGAGGTGCTGGTGGGGCTGGTGAACGGGGTGATCTTCGCCGTGGTGATGGGCGTGGTCGGCGTGCTGTGGTTCGGGGGGCCGGAACTGGGTTACGTGATCGGTGCCGCCATGGTGATCAATCTGGTCGTGGCCGGGCTGGCCGGGACGGTGATTCCGGTCATACTGGAACGCATCGGCGTTGATCCGGCGCTGGCCTCGGGGGCGTTCGTGACCACCGTGACCGATGTGGTCGGGTTCTTCGCCTTTCTGGGGCTGGCGGCGGCGGTGTTGTTATGAACGATCTGACAGAGGTGAAGACGCAGGCGCGCAGGGCTGCCTTCGCTCGGCGCAAGGCGGCGCATGAGGTGGCCTTGCCGGGGGCGGCGGCGCATCTGTCCGAAGTGCTTGCCGGGTACCGGGGCGTGCCGCTGGCAGGCTATATGGCGATCCGCACCGAGATCGACCCGCTGCCGGCGATGGAGGAAGCGGCGGCGCATGGGCCGGTATGCGTGCCGGTGATTCAGGGGGCCGGGCTGGCGCTCAAATTCGCGCGCTGGTCGCCGGGCTGTACGCTGAAGGACGGGCCGTTCGGGGCGATGATCCCCGAACTTGACGATTTCTTCGAGCCCGAGATCGTGATCGTGCCGCTGGTGGCGTTCGACCGGCGGGGCGGACGGCTGGGCTATGGCGGCGGGTTTTACGACCGGACGCTGGAGATGCTGCGCGCGAAACGCCCGACGCTGGCGATCGGGTTTGCCTACGCGGCGCAGGAGGCCAGGGCGCTGCCGCTGGAGCCCACGGATCAGCCGCTGGACATGATCGTGACCGAAGCCGAGGTGATCGAACCCGGCCCGGTATGAATGCGCCGCCCGCGCCGTTCGGATCGGGCGCAGGGCCGGTTGTGGGGGTATGTATGAGGAGGCGTGGTCTGTGCCTTCCAAAAGGACCGGGATGAGCAGGTTAACGTATTTTATTCTCGCGAATTTCCTGTCGTCGGTCTCCATGGGGGTGTTTTTGATTGCGTTGCCGTGGTTGATCGTGAAGACGCTGGGTGGCAACGCGCTGATCGCGGTCAGCGCATTCGCGATGCTGGTTCTTTTCCTGCTGAGACAGAGAAGCGGAACACTCGTGGATTCCGCTCCGCGAGGTAGGTTATTCGCCACCGCAATGGTTGGGATGGGTCTGCTTCTGGCTCTGTTGGCCGTTGCGCCTGCGAACACGGCTTTGATGCTCACTGTATTCTTCTGCGGCCAAATCTACTTGTTTTTCTATTATGTCATCCGGTCTGCCATCACCCGTGAGATCGTGCCGGAGGGTCAATTTGGCCGCTACAATGGGATTCTCGAAATCGAGGGCCAGGTATCCACATTTTTCGCGGGAGGGGCCGCAGCGTTCTTCTTTGCACAGAATACGGAGTCCCTGTCTCCGGTCTTATGGGCCTCCGCAGGAGGTATGCTGATCTCATCGCTGATCGTGCTTGTAAAGCTGCCCACCGACGCGCCGCCACGTGACGCTGGTGAAAATGAAACGGAAACCCCTGCAACGCAAGCGTTTCCACTCTCTCTGATGCTTCTGGCCTACTGCGGGAGCGTACCGTTTATCTGCGTGATGCTACTCAACGTGATCAAGCCAATCGTTATTGTCGATCTGCTGCGGTATTCGGGTGAAGTGCTCGCGCTCACAAGCGTGTTCTACACAATCGGAGCCATTGCCGCGGGCCTGCTCGGCGGGCGAGGCTGGATCGGAACGGGACAGAAGCAGGTCGTCACCTTGACGCTGTTTGGTTTCTTTATTTTCTGCCTGTTGCCAGCTATCGCACCTACACCGATTGTCCTTTACGTTAGCTCAGTCGTCTGGGGGTTCAGCAACGGTTTGAGCCGGATCACATGGCAGACAGCAGCCATGAGCCAAGTCGGCAATCAGCGGATCGGAAACTTCTTTGCGACCGTCACCGCAGGAGTCGGTGTCATGCGCATCGGGTTATTGTTCGGCTATTGGGCAATATCCACGCTTTGGGGATATGAGATATCCTTCGGCTATCTCGCATTGATCTGTGCCATTGGCCTCGTCGTTTTTGCGTCAGCGCTCTTGAGGCCGCAAACCTTTTGACGATGGAACTTCCAATCAAATTCCTCGTTCTCATTGGGCTTTGGTGTCTGCATTTCCTGCTGGAATACAGTGAGATATTTCCTCGCTTTTGCAGAGATCGCGGTGCTGCGAGCGCAGGCCCCAAGAAATTGGCACTTCCGGAATGGTCTCCAAGCTGACCTTTAGGTTTCCATGAAGCGGGACAGCCGCGTGGCGGGGGCGGATAAGGAGGCGCCCGCTGGTGGCAGGCAAACCGACCGGGGCGCGGTGCACCTGAAGAGGGCAAATGCCCTGACGATCGACAGTTCGTGGCGTGAACTTGGCCCAGCACGAAATGACGCGCCAACCTGATCTGGTCGGACCTTTTCCAACTTCGGTGCTTCAGGATGACAATATGGCTGTGAGGATACTTATCAATAATGAATGTTGCTGCCTCTTCCGAGGACAGGCTACGGATATATGACGCTTCTTGATGATCTCTTTCATTCACAATTACAAACTGGTTTTCGCAAAAAAACTACGCAACTGAGGACTCACGGCCCCCTATCAGTTCCCCCGCACACACCCACCCCTCCACCCTCAACGAAATGAAAACGCTACATCTCGCGTTTCATCTGCACCGCCGGGAAATACACCCCCGGCCCCAGATGCAGCTCCACCTCGCCCTGCGCGGCAAATCCCATCGCCCCGTAAAACCGCACCGCATTGCGCGTGGACAGGCACAGGAAGCTCCTCACCCCCGCCGCCTGCCCCGTCGCTTCGATCCGCCCGAACAGCGCCCGTCCGATGCCCTGCCGCTGGTGATCGGGGCACACCGCCACATGCCGGATATGGCCCAGCCCCGCCACGCCGGGACGCCCGAACGGGGTTTCCCGGCTCCAGCCCCCCGCGCCCACCACGCGCCCGGCCCTCACCGCCACGAAATATTCCGCCGCGCTCAGCAACTCGGGCCGCGCCCGGCCCAGCACCGGCAACACCGCGCGCAGCAGGTCGGGCGGGTAATCCGCACAGAGCAGCCGGGCACAGCTGCGCTTCAGCATATCGTCGATATCGGCCGGACAGGCCGCACTTGCGGGAAGGATCTGAAGGGAACTCATAAAACGGGCCTCGGGCTGTTGGATCACCGCCCCGCCGCCCGTTCGCCTGCCCCCCGGAATCAAGAAAGCCGCGCATCGGGCGGCGCGGCTTTCGTCAGTCTGTCAAAGTCGGGCGATCTTACTTGATCTTGCCTTCCTTGTACTCGACGTGCTTGCGCGCCACCGGGTCATACTTTCGTACGACCATCTTTTCGGTCATGGTGCGTGCGTTTTTCTTGGTCACGTAGAAATGGCCCGTGCCCGCGGTCGAGTTCAGACGGATCTTGATGGTCGTCGGCTTCGCCATTTTGCTGTCTCCTGCACCGGACGCGCGGCGCGCCCGTGAAATTCGTCATGAAGCCCGCCTTTTAATGGCGCGCGCGCCCGAGTCAACCGGTTTTTGCCGCCCCGGTCGTGCCGGTCGTCAGTTCGACGACAAACGCGTGGGCATACGATAGAAATAATGCACCCCGATCGACGCGGTCTGCGAGAACGTGCGCGCCCAGCGCGGGCTGACCGCACGGGTATGGTAATGCGTCGCCCCCGCCGTCAGGTGACGCGGCGCACCGTCCACCATCAGCCTGGCCACCTTGCCCACCTGCTCGAAGGCGCGCGGCTCGCTGATCACCTCGGGATGCCCATCGCAGGTATAGCTGAACTGGCAGGCGTATTTGCGCCCCGTCCCCTGTTTGACCACACCGCAGATACTGTCGGGAAATTCGGCGCTGTCGACGCGGTTCATGATGACCTCGGCCACCGCAAACTGCCCCTTCACGCTTTCGCCGCGCGCCTCGAAATACAGCGCCTCGGCCAGGCACCGCCACTGCGCGCCGCCTTCTTCCAGAGATTGCCCCGCCAGCCAGTCGCGCGAATAGCGCAGATCGGCCTCGGGACGTTCCATGTAACTGGCCAGACGCGCCTGCGACATCTGGTTGAGCGCGCGCATCTCCTGATCGAACAACCGCTTGACCGGTGTGTCCGCCGCAGCCATCCCCCCCAGACACGTCAACACAATGGCAGCAAACCTGAACATCGGATCTTTCCTTTCATGGCCCCCCACCGGGCCCCCGGATTGATCCGCGTCACATAGACAAAATGCCTGCACAGGTCCAGTCCACGACACACCATGCCAATTCACGACATTATTTCCCGTCGCGACTCCCGTGGCCAACATGCCATATCTTGCGCAAAATGCGCCTCTCGCTACCCGATCTTGTCTTTTACCGCCAGCTGTGCGGCAGCAAGTCGCGCCACCGGCACCCGGAAGGGCGAGCACGAAACATAGTCGAATCCCACGTCCCGGCAGAAGGCGATTGATTCGGGGTTGCCGCCATGTTCGCCGCAGATCGACAGAACCAGATCGGGCGAGGCCCTGCGACCCCGTTCCGCCCCGATACGCAAAAGTTCGCCCACACCGTCCACATCCAGCGTATGGAACGGGTCTTCGGGGTACACTCCCTGCTGCACATAGGCCGACATGAACCGCCCGGCATCGTCGCGGCTCAGGCCATAGGTCATCTGCGTCAGGTCGTTGGTACCGAAACTCAGAAACGCCACATGCGGCGCGATCTCTTCGGCGCGCAGCGCGGCGCGCGGCGTTTCCACCATCACGCCCAGACGATAGGTGAACTCCTGCCCGGTCTCGTTGCGCACCGCCGCCGCCACCAGGTCGATCCGCGTCTTGACCAGTTCGACCTCGCGACAGGCCGACACCAGCGGAATCATGATCTCGGGCACCACCGGCGCCCCCTCGCGGCTGGCCTCGATGGTGGCCTCGAAAATCGCCCGCGCCTGCATCTCGTAGATTTCCGGCACCACGATGCCCAGCCGCACCCCCCGCATCCCCAGCATCGGGTTGTATTCGCCAAGGGCATCCACCCGGCGCGTCACGTCCGACAAGGGCAGGTCCAGCGCCTCGGCCAGCTCGCGCATGCCGCTGCGGTCGGACGGCAGGAATTCATGCAGCGGCGGGTCGAACAGGCGAATGCATACCGGCTTGCCCTGCATGATGCGGAACAGGTCGATGAAATCCGCCCGCTGCATCGGCAACAGCCGCTCCAGCGCCGCCGCGCGGTCCTCGCTGGAATCGGCAAAGATCATTTCGCGCATCACGGTCAGCCGGTCGGTCTCGAAAAACATGTGCTCGGTCCGGCACAGCCCGATTCCCTGCGCGCGGAACCTGCGCGCCACCTCGGCATCGGCGGGGGTGTCGGCATTGGCGCGCACGGCAATGTCGCGCACCTCGTCGGCCCAGGTCATCAGGGTCTGGAACGAGTCGTCGCGCGCCGCTTCCAGCAACGGGGCCTCGCCCGCCAGAACCTCGCCATTGCTGCCGTCGATGGTGATCGTATCGCCCTTTTTCAGAATCCGGCCATCGGGCATCTTCAATTGCTTGTGCGCCGGATCGAATCCGATCTCCGACGCGCCCACCACACACGGCAGGCCAATGCCCCGCCCGATCACCGCCGCGTGGCTGGTCATCCCGCCCCGTTCGGTCAGCACCGCCACCGCGGCATGCATCCCGCGAATATCCTCAGGGTTGGTTTCGCGCCGCACCAGAACGCAGGCTTCGCCCCGCGCCGCAGCGGCCTGCGCCGCCTCGGCGGTAAAGACGATCCGGCCCGTCGCCGCGCCGGGGCTGGCCGCCACGCCCCGCGCCAGCACGTCGCGCGGCGCTTCCGGATCGACCTGCCGGTGCAGCAATTCGTTCAGCGCCCGCGGCTCGATCCGCATCAGCGCCTCTTCACGCGCGATGATCCCGTCCTCGGCCAGCGCCACGGCAATCGCCACCGCCGCGCGGGCGTTGCGCGCCACGCGCACCCCGTCCAGAACGAACACCGCGCCGTTCTCGATGGTGAACTCCACCTGCATTTCCTCGCGCAGCTTGACGCGCATCAGGGCGGTATACTCCTTGAGCGCCGCAAACGCCTCGGGCGCCAGTTCCTCCAGCGACGGGCCGCGCGGGTCCTGCTCCAGATACAATGCGTCCGACCCGCCATGCAGCGCCTCGCGCCCCTGGCTCTGGCTCAGGTAGCGCCCGGTGATCTGGCGCGTGCCTGTCTGGCTGTCCACAAGCTGGATCACCCCCGATCCGCATTCGCCCTGCCCCAGCCCGAACGCCATCTCCTGCACCACAAGGCCCAACCCCGCATCCGCCGGTGCGCCCTTGGCCTGCCGCAGCAGCCGCGCCGTCGTGCCCTCCCAGGCCCGCGCCATCGAGCGCAGCACCTCGGCCAGTTGCACGCCCGTATCCTGCGGGAAATCTTCCTCGGTTTCGTCCTCATAAGCGCGCAGCGCCTGCCCCAGCCCTTCGATGGGGTCTTCGGAAATCTCGTCGAACATGTCCGGGTCCAGCCGCGCCACATGAATCGCATAGGCCTGCACGAACCGCAGATACAGATCCGAAGCCGCCTCCTTGCCCAGACGATCGCTCAGTTCCACGAACTTGGCGTCGTTCATCCCGATATTCAGAACCGCCCCCGGCCCGCCCCAGTCCGGGTCTTCCGAAGACGGGCGCACGCACAGCAAGGCCTCGTCCTGAAACGGCGCCAGCATCCGCGTCATGTCGGGGCTCTCGCCCGCGGCGATTCCGTGAACCGCCCGGAACGACAAAGCGATGGTGCGCGGCACCGGCAGATCCAGCCGCACCAGCCGCTGAAGACACTTGGCGCGCCCGCCATGCGTTTCCGCCGCCATCGGGGCCGAGGGGGTGATCAGGGTGATATCCGGGTCGTTATGCTGCACTGCGGCACCTTTCGCTGCGTGGCCGCAGAATACGCGCCCGCCCGCTCATGGCAAGGGAAAGCCGGTCACGGGCGGCAGGTGACCGGACGGCGCAAAGGTCCATGATGGACGCAATTTCGCGCCGGAGCCCCGATTTTCGTACAAAACGCGCGTACACTTCGTACAAAACCGTACGAAACGCGGCGCTCAGCCCTCCAGCCTGGTCAGATCGGCGGCTTTCAGGCAAATGTCACGGATTTTTCCAAGCAAATTCAGCCTGTTACGGCGAACGATCTCGTTCTCCGTATTGACCTGCACCGCCTCGAAAAACGCATCCACCGCCGGGCGCATCGCAGCCATCGCAGCCATCGCCCCCACAAAATCCTCGGCCTCGTTGGCCTTGGCGATCTCGGATTCGGCCGTGTCGAGAGCGGCGAAAAGGTCTTTTTCTTCAGTGACTTCCGCGAATTTCGGATCGGCCCCGAACGAGTATTCCACCCCGTCGCGCTCCTCGGCCTGGGTCAAGATATTGTTCGCCCGCTTGAACCCCTGCACCAGGTTTTCACCGTCTTCCGTTTTCAGAATATCGTTCAACGCCCCCGCCCGCGACACGATCAGGCTCAGGTCGTCGCCCCCGTCCAGCGTCAGGCAAGCGTCGATCACGTCATACCTAAGCCCTTGATCACGCAGGTAAACTTTCAGCCTGTCATGGAAGAACGCCAGCAGATCGGTGCTCAGATCCGGCACCAGATCGCCCACCGTGCGCAGCAAACTGCCCTCGCCCGTATCCGGCGCACCGTCCTTTCCCTGCAACCGATCCATCACCGCATGAAACGCCGCCCCGAACACCCCGCGCTCCGCAACCTCTTCCAGAATCTCCTCCAGCGTGTCGATTTCGCCTTCGCTCGCACGGGCGTGATTGAGGCTTATCTTGTGGCGCAGCAGTTGTGCATCAATATATCTGTCCAGTTTGACGCGATATCCGCCATCCAGAATGATGCGGATCACCCCCAAGGCCGCGCGACGCAGCGCGAACGGATCTTTCGATCCGGTCGGTTTTTCGTCGATCGCCCAGAACCCCGTCAGCGTATCCAGCTTGTCCGCCAGCGCCACTGCCACCGAAACCGGCGCGGTCGGCACATCGTCGGATGGCCCAAGCGGCGCATAATGCTCTTCACAGGCCGCCGCCACCTCGGCGGGCAGGCCCGCCGCTTCGGCATAGTAACGCCCCATAAGCCCTTGTAATTCCGGGAATTCATAGACCATTTCGGAACTCAGATCGGCCTTGGCCACCCGCGCGGCCTGTCCTGCCAGATCGGGCCTGGCCCCGACCTCCGGCGCGATCTCCTGCGCCAGCGATGCAATCCGGACGATCCGCGCCGCCTGCGTTCCCAACTGACGCTCGAACGTGACATTGCCCAACTGCTCGATCCACGCATCCATACCGGAGCGGGCAACGCGTAAGTCATTCTCCCAAAAGAATTTTGCGTCCGACAATCGTGCCGACAGAACCTTCTGGTTGCCCGCAAGAATGGTCGCGCCATGATCGGCGGTTTCGATATTGGCCACGGTCACGAAGGATTCGATCCGCGCGGTCTTGGGGTTGCGTACCGAAAAGAACTTCTGATGTTCCTTCATCGAGGTCTGCAAAACCTCGGGCGGCAGTTCCAGAAACTCGTCGTCGATCCGGCCCAACAGGACCACGGGCCATTCGACCAGCCCGGACACCTCGGCCAGAAGCCCTTGATCTTCCACGACTTCCAGCCCGGCGGCAAAGGCCTGATTGGTTGCGTCCTGCCAGATGTGATCGGCGCGCTCCCTGGGGTCGAGGATAACTTTGGCGCGCTTCAGCCTGGCCTCGTAATCCTCGAACGAGGTCACGGCAAAGCGGCCACCGCCCATGAAACGGTGCCCCTCGGTGGTGTTGCCCGCCTTGATGCCATCGACATCCAGATCGACCACCCGCGCCTCACCCGCATCATCCGTCAGAATGCACAGGATCGAATGCAAAGGCCGCACCCACCGCAGGCTGCCCGATCCCCACCGCATGGATTTCGGCCACGGGAAGTTGCGGACCACACTCTCCAGAACCTCGGCCACGATGGCATCCGCCGGACGGCCCGGCTTGGTGATGGTGGCGAAATACACTTGCCCTTTTTTTTCGTCCCGCACCTCAAGATCATCACGCGAAACGCCTGCACCGCGCAAAAAGCCCTCGATCGCCTTTTCCGGTGCGTCCACACGCGGCCCCTTGCGTTCTTCCTTGATGGTCGGACTTTCGGCCAGCAGCCCCTCGACCGCCAGCGTCAGGCGGCGCGGTGTGGAGAAGGCCTGCGCACCGGCATAGGTCAGACCGGCCTCGACCAGACCGTCAGTCATGCGCTTGCGCAGATCATCCGCGGCACGGGCCTGCATGCGGGCGGGGATTTCCTCGGAAAACAGTTCGATCAGGAGATCAGGCATATCGGTCAGTTCCCATTCGGGGGTTCAGGGCAGTCTTCGGGCGCAGGCTGGCCGTCAAAGACGACCTCGCCACAATGGTTGATCTGGTGCCAGACATAACCGCGACCGTCTTCGGTGATGGCGACGATCCGGTCGATGCCGTATTCGATGTCCTTCTGACCCAGAAAGGCCAGTGCGCGACCGTCTTCCAGAGCAGCACCAAGCGCATCGGCGTCGAAACAATCAAACCAGCCCGGCGCGACCAAAGGCTCGGCCCGCTCGTAGGGTTCATAGGTTTCCGTCAGCATGGCCTGGCTCATGGTGGTGGTAAAGCAGGCCCGGTAGCGGATGGGCGAACTGTCGGAATCGATCGCACGGAAATCGTCATAGAGCACCGGCTCGGGCTGGCCGGACACCATCGAGGTCATCAGAACGTCATCGGTACCGTTGCCCGATACCTCGTCATAAAACGCATAGATTTGGAGATAATAAAGCGCCGCACCCGCGACGATTGCCGTAACCAAGATCAGCCCCGCCAGAAATTTTCCCATTACGCCGCATGCCCCCCGGCCTCGGTCTGAACGAAGGCGTCGGCGCATTTCTTGGCCAGCGCACGCACCCGGCCGATATAAGCCTGCCGTTCGGTCACGGAAATCACACCGCGCGCATCCAGCAGGTTAAAGAGATGGCTGGCCTTGATGCACTGATCATAGGCGGGATGCGCCATGATGATCCGATGGCCGGTCTTGGGGTCTTCATGTTCGTGACTCAGGATCGCCTCGCATTCGGCCTCGGCCTCTTCGAACTGTTTCAAGAGGACATCGGTATTGGCCACATCGAAATTCCAGCGGCTGTATTCCTGCTCGGTCTGGCGGAACACATCGCCATACGACAGCGCAATCGGCGCATCGGGATCGTTGAAGGGCATCTCCATCACGTGATCGACCCCCAGGACGTACATTGCCAGACGCTCCAGACCATAGGTCAACTCGCCCGAAACGGGCTGACAGTCATGGCCGCCGACCTGCTGGAAATAGGTGAACTGGCTGACTTCCATTCCATCGCACCAGACTTCCCAGCCAAGGCCCCAGGCTCCCAGAGTGGGGCTTTCCCAGTCATCCTCGACAAAACGGATATCGTGCAGGGCCATATCGATGCCGATGGCCTCGAGGCTGCCGAGATACAGCTCTTGCAGGTTGGGCGGGCTGGGTTTGATCAGGACCTGGTACTGGTAATAGTGCTGCAACCGGTTGGGGTTTTCCCCATAACGCCCGTCGGTGGGGCGGCGCGAGGGCTGCACATAGGCCGCCGCCCAGGGTTTCGACCCAAGCGAGCGCAGCGTGGTGGCCGGATGGAACGTACCGGCGCCCACCTCCATGTCATAGGGCTGCATCATGGCACAGCCCTGCCCGGCCCAGTAGGTCTGAAGCCGCAGGATGACTTCCTGAAAACTGCGTGGTTTGCTTGTCTTGTCCGCCATGGTCGTCTCCGGGCTCGGGCCGTCGAAATCGCCGCTCTTACCTACGGCTCCGATCCGGCAGGGTCAATTGCATGACCGGGCATATTTTGGGTGCACGCAGATACAGATTTGTTAAAACACCTCTCAAGCGCAATAGAGGCGCGGAAAACACGATCGGGCAAGGATTAAGGGAAATTCATGACACGCATTTTTTGGGCAACGCTGTTTGCAATCCTGATGATCGGAACGGCGCAGGCGCAACAGCAGGGCCCGACCGCATGGGTCCAGATCGAAGCGCAGCCCAGTCTTGCTCAGGCCCGCAACAGCATCCGCGGCTATGCCACCCGGCTTGAGGATGTGAACGGGTTCTCGTTGGGCGGAGGATGGTATGCCATCGCGCTTGGCCCCTATTCCCCCGACGATGCGGCGCGTGTCCTGCAGGTCTATCGCGCCGAGGGCGTGATCCCGCGCGACAGTTATATCGCCGACAACAACGACTATCGCCAACAATTCTGGCCCATCGGCGCGAACTTCCTGACCAGCCCTGCGCTGGTTCCTACGCCGCCCGCATCCGATACACCGCCCGAAAACGCCGCGATTCCCGACCTTCCCGACCCCGACCCGATCGACGAAACCCCGGCTGAGGCCCGCGCCAGCGAGCGCATCCTGACCCGCGAAGACCGCGCCGAGTTGCAGGAAGCGCTGAAATGGGCCGGTTTCTACGACGGCGGCATCGACGCGGCCTTTGGCCGGGGCACGCGCGGGGCGATGGCCCGCTGGCAGGCGGCGCAGGGCTATCAGAGCACCGGTATCCTGACCACCCGGCAACGTGCCGAGCTTTTGCAGGACTACAATGCCGTTCTGGCCGACCTTGGGCTGGATATCGTGCGCGACCCCGAGGCTGGAATCGAAATCAAACTGCCCACCGATATTGTCGGGTTCGAAAAATACGAACCGCCCTTTGCCCATTACACGCCAGTCGGCGACGTTGACGCGCGCGTTCTGCTGATCAGCCAACGGGGCGACAACAACACGCTGGCCGGGCTGTATGACATCATGCAGACGCTGGAGATCGTGCCCGAAACCGGTCCACGCTCTCTGAACGACGACGCGTTCACCCTGATCGGGGAAAGCGCCCTTGTAATCTCGCATACACAGGCCTGGCTACAGGATGGAGAGATCAAGGGCTTTACCCTGATCTGGCCCGCCGGTGACGAAGAGCGCCGCACGCGCCTGCTGGGGGAAATGCAGGAAAGTTTCGCCCGCCTCGACGGGGCCCTGGCCCCCACCGCAGGCAACGCGGGCACGCAAAGTATCGACCTTGTTTCTGGTCTGGAAATCCGCAAGCCGCGCCTGTCGCGGTCGGGGTTTTACGTGGACGGCAACGGCATGGTCGTCACCACCGCCGACGTGGTTCGGGATTGCCGCCGGATCACCATAGATCAGGATCACGAGGCCGAAATCGCCACTCAACAGGACGGCCTTGGAATCGCGGTTCTGCGCCCTCTGGAAACGCTCGCGCCGCTGGCCGTGGCCACGTTGCAGAACGCCGTTCCGCGCCTGCAATCGGAAATCGCTGTTGCCGGCTATTCCTACGGCGGCATTCTGGGCGCGCCGACCGTGACGTTCGGGCAACTGGCCGATCTCAAGGGGCTCGACGGGGAAAGCGGAATAAACCGGCTGGCGCTGAACGCTCTGGACGGCGATATTGGTGGCCCGGTCGTGGACGCCGCCGGGTCCGTGCTGGGGATGCTGCTGCCCGATGGCGGCAACGGGCGCACCCTGCCGGAAGGCGTGCGCTTTGCCCTGGACGCCGGGGCATTGCGCAAAGTGCTGGAAGAGGCCGGGATCAACCCGGCATCTCCCGCAGCACGCGCACCGCTGCAACCCGAGGCCCTGACCGACCACGCCAAGGGGATGACGGTTCTGGTCAGCTGCTGGGATTGAGGATCGCCAGCCCTGTCAGGCGATATCGGGCGTGAGCCGGATCAGGGTCGGCCCATCGGCCTTGAACGCCCTGAGGATCGCCCCTGACAGGGCGTCGAGACTGTCCGGCTGCTCGGCCCCGGCGCCATAGGCCCTGGCCAAAGCCGGGAAATCCGGATTCCGCGCCACGACCGCCTTGGGCGCGATCTGAGAGCTGATCATGTGCTGTTCGATCTCTCTCAGCTTGCCATTGTCCCAAAGCAGGATCGGCAACGGCAGTCCCAGTTCGACCGCGACGCCAAGTTCCGGCAACGTGTACTGAAACCCGTAATCCCCGGCGATGCACATGGTCGGCAACCCCGGTCGGGCGACCGCCCCGCCGATAGCCGCAGGCAAAGCATAGCCCAACGTGCCGAACCCGCTGGGATGATGCCAATGGCCGGGGCGCGGTATGTCCCATATTTCATTCGCGGCATAGGCAAACTGCGTCATGTCCGAAAACATCATGGTTTCGGGCGGCAAACTGTTTTGAAGATGTCCGCAGACGGCCCCGATTCCGGGCAGGCGGGAGTCGACCTCGGCCCGCCAGCCTGCACGCCTTGCCGCGACCTGCTCGGCGCTCCAATCGCTGCCCTGCATCTCCGGCAACGCATCGCACAACGCCTCCGCCGCCAGCAGGGAATCGGCGGCCACGGGGATTTCGGCGCGTTGCTGATCGGCCAGCACCTCGGCATCCAGATCGACACGGATCATTGTCCCCGTGTGCCCCAGATGCCCCCGCCACGTATCGACCTCGGCCAGTTCCGTGCCCACGGCCAGAACCACATCGGCCTTCGCGATCTCGTCGACCGAACCGGGCCGCATCAGGAAACTGCCGTAGAACAGGGGGCAATCGGGCGGGAAAATCCCGCGACCGGCATAGGTGGTCATTACCGCCGCCCCCAGCCGGTCCCGCAACATATTCAGCGCCTCCGCCGCATGTCGCGCGCCGCCGCCGGCAATGATCAAAGGGCGCCTTGCGCCGCGCAACGCATCTGCCGCCGCCGCGATCTCGTCCGCTGACGGAACAGGCCGCGCCAGAACCGCCCGTGTCGGCGCAGCGGCCTGTGCCTCGCCCTCCAGCACGCGAATGGGAACCGACAGTTGCTTGGGCCTTTTGCGCGTCGTTTCAAACTCGGACAGGGCGCGGTCGATCAGCGCATAGGCCGCACCCGGAGACAACGCCGTTTCCGACCAGTCCGCTACACAGCGCCCCGCCCCGGCCTGATCCTTCATCTGGTGAAGCTGCCCGCGCCGCGCCGCCGTTTCATCCAGACAGGACGAAATCACCAATAGCGGCACACTGTCCGAATAGGCCTGCCCGATGGGGGTCATGATATTGCACAGGCCCGGCCCGGTGATCACATAGGCCACCCCCGGCCTGCCGCTGGCACGGGCATAGCCATCGGCCATGAAGCCCGCCCCCTGTTCGTGACGGGCCAGAACATGGGTGATTCCGGCTTCGTCAATTCCACGATACATTTCCTGATTGTGAACACCGGGAATGCCGAACACCGTATCGACACCCCGCGATTTCAACATATGGCTGATCTGGGCACCAAGCGGGCGTGTCGCTCCGCGAGAAGACATCGTCATCTATGAGCACTCCTGTCATTCGTCGCAAAATCGCAGGCGTCGGAACCGAAATATTCAGTCGCGCCAGAAAACGGGCATGAACAGAACGACGACCGCAACCACCTCCAGCCGTCCCATCAGCATGGCCATGATCATGATCCATTTCGACTCGGATGGATAGGCATTCAAAGCTCCGGTAGGGCCGACCAGTTCCCCGAAGGCCGGACCGATATTGAAAATCGCGGTCCATGCCCCGGTCAGCGCATCCGACATCGTAAGCCCCGTCAGTGCCAGCGCGACCGAGAACAGCCCGAAGAACAGAATGTACGTGGTGAACAGCAGGATCACCGACTGCAACACATCATCGCCCACGGCACGCCCGTCATGACGCAGAATGGTCACCTTGTGAGGGCTGAAAATCCGTGCCGCCTGCATCCCCACCGCGCGAAACAGAAGCTGATAGCGGAACACCTTGATCGAACATCCGGTCGATCCGGTGCACCCGCCAATCGCCCCGACGATAATCAGCACCACAAAGGGCATCCCCCCCCACGCCGTGACATCGCCATCGCCATAGCCCGTGCCCGAAAAGATCGACACGACGTTGAACAGACGTTCACGCACCGCCGCCTCGCTCAGGGTTTTAGACACCAGAAATTCATAGAAAACGATTGCCCCGCAGGCGTAGAAAATCCATCGAAAATACGCCCGCGCCTGAGAGTCGGCAAAAAACGGTTTGAGGTCGCCCCGCATCCCCTGCATCAGGCGCACAAAGGGCATGCTGGCCAGAACCATGAAAACGATACCGGCATATTGCGGAAGCCCCGGAAAGGCGGCAAAGGAATCGTCTCTGGTTGAAAATCCGCCCGTCGATACGGTGGTCAGGGCATGTACCGTGGCCTCGAACGGATCGAGCCCCAACAGGATATAGCTGACCGCGCACATCAGCGTGAGCGCCAGGTAGACGTTCAGCACACCCTTGGAAATGTCGATGGTCCGCGGGAGCACCTTGCCGAAGGTATCGAACCCCTCCGAGCGGAAAAACTGCATCCCGCCCACGCGCATCACGGGCAAAAAGGCCAGGGCGACGATCACGATCCCCAGGCCACCCAGCCATTGCAGGATACCGCGCCACAGCAACAACCCCTTGGGCAACTCATCCAACCCCACGAACACGGTCGATCCCGTTGTGGTCAGGCCCGACATGGCCTCGAACATGGCATCGGTAAAACTGGCCTGCGTCTCGCCCAGCATGAACGGAAGCGTTCCGAACGCGGGCAGGATCACCCAGACCCCTACGGTCAGCAAAAACGCCTGCTGGATATTCAGCGCATCGGCCACCCGGTTGTGACAAGCGACCGACACCAGAGCGCCCACAAGGATCGTCAGGATCGCGCTTTCGGCAAAAACGGGCCAGTGCTCGCGCCCCTCGGCGATATCGACGAGCATGGGGAAGAACATGGTCAGACCGAGGGTCGCAACCAATAATCCCACCACATATCCAACAGGGCGCAAATCCAACATGAGGCGCAGAGTTGGCCTTGGCCCGGCAGAGTGTCAAGCGCCAGTTGCCGCGCCACAAAGGACAATACGGACAAGCGCTGTCAGCGCCACGGGCGGACCTGCGCGGGATCGTCGGCCTCGTGCCGGGAGCACGGGCGGGGCGGCCAGCCATGTCGCATTTGCAACCACAGCGCCGGGGCCGCCCCGCATCTCATACGATCAACACCGATCAGGTGTAAAAGAGATCGCGATAGACATAGTGAATGATCTGATCGCGCGTCAGACCCATTTGCGCCAGTTCCTCGTCGCTTTTCGCTTCGAGCGCTTCGATCTTGTCGCGGCGAGAGGCTGCATTCATATGCGCTTCGAGCCCGCATTGCAGTGCCGTACCGATTGATGCCAACCAGTTGCGCAGGGCAGCAGGTGCCTCGGAAATATTTGTGGTCAGTGTTGCCATTGGAAACCTCGCTTTCGGCTTTCAGGTTTCCTCCCTGACCCGAAGTTAGGTCATCAAAGCTGACCTTACAATCGCCAATTGGTCATGCCTGCGTTGCACCTCGCGCAATCCGCACATCGCGGTATCAGCTCTTGCCCGGCGTGGTTGCGGCCTTGGCCGCCGGGGCAGGCATCGCCGGAGGCGGCGAAGGTTGACGCGGGCGTTTTACGGTATCGGCAACCGGTTTGTCCGGCTCGGCTTTGGTAGCGGTCGCCGTCCCGGAGCGCTTGGCCACAGCGGGTTCGGCCTTGGGGGCCGGTGGTTTCGCTTTGACCTTCGGGGCGGCCGGCCTGGCGGTTTCTGCGGCCTTCGCGGTTGGGCGCGCCGTTTTGGTTACCGGAATGAAAGGATTGGCGCCAATGGCGGCACGGCCAAATTCCTGCGCCACACGTATATGGGTTTCGATGACATACCCTGCCAATCGCATTCCGGCAGCCGATATTGCCAAAGGCGTGATAAGTTGGGTCATGGTCATGATCCTTTCCCTGTTATGCCCATTCCGACGCGTATCCGCACCGGATGACAAAACGGTAACGCAGACCGGCCCGGTCCCGCCCACGCGCACCATTCCGCCGGTCGACAGAACCGCCAGACGCCCATTTCAAACGCAAGAATGCGCTCCATGGCACAAAAACCGGGCAAACCGGAAAAACGAGGTTCTGAAAACGACCTAGCCGACGTGAAACAGCGTATTGAACAGCTTGGGGTCGATGCTGTCGGCGGCAAAGGTCGTGCCTTCGGTCAGGACGCTGACGGCATCATGGCTGTGCAGGCTTTCCTGATGGCTGGCGATCACCCGGAAATCCCCGATACGCGGCTCATTGTGCAGTTTCTCGCAAAACAGCCGGGTGGCATCCTCGACGAAGATCGGATTCGCGGCGTTGAGTTCCGCAAACGCCTGTTCGTCTTCGCGCTTCACCATGACCTGCGTTTCGGTCGGCACCGCGCTGCGTGCGATGTCGATCAGGTCTTCGAACCACAAAATGTCATCGCCTTTGGATTCGACCGAAATGCGCGCAACCGAACGCTGCGAATGCGGTGTCGCCAGCCGCCCACGCGCCTGCCGGGCATGTTCACTGAGTTCCAGCGAACACGGGCAGGTCGAGGAATAGACATAATCCAGATGCATGAACTTGCGCCGCTGACCGTCCCGTTCGACCAGTTCCATCGCGATATCGTAATACTGATAGCCCTCCAGCCCCGAGCGCAGGGATTTCACCCTGGCCGGGTAGGAAAACCGCATCTGAAGGCGCGCGTCGATGGTTTCCAGATCGCTGATATAATCGTCCAGCGCGGCCTCCATCACCTCGAAACTGAAGGTCTTTTCCGCATGGCGGTAAAAGCTGCGCATGATGCGCGACATGTTGATGCCCTTCTTGCCGGCCTCAAGGCTGACCGTACCCGTCACGCTGGTTTCCAGCGACAGGTCGCCATCATCGCGGGTATGGAAACGGATGGGCAGACGGAAATTCGAGATGCCGACATGCTGCAACTGCTTTTTCGCGCCACGGATCAGCGAGCTGGGGCCATTCTGCAAATCGGGCATCGTGGCCCTGTAGGCATCGCCCGCTTCGAACCCGTCGTCATACACACGTACCAGATCGGGATAGTTCACGCTTTGCCGCCCCGGCAAAAGGCGCGCGATGGCCGGGTCGAGATCGGCCACCTCTTCGGGCGTGACCTTTTCGGCCCACGCGCGCAGACGCTCAAGCGCCGCCCTGGCTTCTTCACGATCCGGCATATCCGACGGTTCCCGCGTATGAACGTTCATTTCCGGCCCCTTGCTCTATGGTGCCCGTGATATCTAATCACGCCGCTGGCGTATTTCCAATTTCGAAAGGAAGTACGCCGGAACCGACACTCCGGATCATTTCCCGGCCTGCGCGGCGGCCACGGCTTGCACGATATCGGCCACCAGGTCTTCGGTATCTTCGATCCCCACCGACAAGCGCACCAGCCCCGGCGTGATGCCAAGCGCCACTTTCTGGTCATCGGGCAACCGCTGATGGGTGGTGGTTGCGGGATGGGTCGCGATGGATTTGGCATCCCCAAGGTTGTTGGAGATCAGAACGATCTGTAACGCATTCAGGAACCGGAACGCCGCCGGTTGCCCGCCTTCAAGCTCCAGTGCGATCACCGTGCCGCCCTTGCCCATCTGACGCTGCACCAGATCGTATTGGGCATGCGACGGATGCCCCGGATAAATCACCCGTGCCAGCCCGGCTTGCCCCTGCAACGCCTCGGCAATGGCCAATGCGCTGTCGGCCTGCGCCCGGACCCGCAGCGAGATCGTTTCCAGCCCCTTGAGCATGATCCACGCCGTGAACGGCGACATCGACCCGCCGGTGTGCTTCATGTAGGGCTCGAGCGTGCCGCGAATAAAGTCGCGCGTGCCAAGGATCACGCCGCCAAGGGCGCGGCCCTGCCCGTCGATATGCTTGGTCGCCGAATAGACCACCACATCGGCCCCCTGTTCGATCGCGCGCGAAAACACCGGCGTGGCAAAGACATTGTCCACAATGACGGTCGCCCCGACCGCATGGGCAATTTCCGCGACGCCCTGCAAATCGACAACGTCCAATGTCGGGTTGGCCACCGATTCGAAAAATACCGCCGTGGTGTCCTCGCGGATGGCGTCGCGCCACTGCTCCAGATCGGTGCCGTCGACAAATGTCACCTCGACGCCATAGCGCGTCAGGATTTCCTCCAGAACATATAGGCACGATCCGAACAGCGCCCGCGCCGAAACCACGTGATCCCCGGCCCTGAGCATCGAGGTCAGCGCGCCGCTGACCGCCGCCATGCCGCTGGCCGTGGCAAAGGCGTCTTCGGCCCCTTCGAGGGCCGCGATCCGCTCCTCGAACATGGCCACGGTGGGATTGCCATACCGGGCATAGATATACTCATCCGGTCCCGCGTTCAGAAAACGCGCCTCGGCCTGCTCGGCCGTTTCGTAAACGAACCCTTGCGTCAGGAAAATCGCTTCGCTGACCTCGTTCCACTGGCTGCGCCGCGTACCGCCATGCACCAGTTTGGTGCGTGCTTTCCATTCACTGTCCATATCCGATCTCCATGGGCCATGCAGGCCCCAATAAAAAAACCCCCGACGCGGTCAAGCGAAAGGGGGCTTTCATCCTGACCTCTTTAGCGGTGTTGTTTAACGTGGCCCGCAATCCGGTAACAAATCGCCACGCGAACCGGATTAGCGGCCCTGCTGTTGCAGGTCAACACCGTCACGCGGGTTTAACCTGCGCTTCAAGAAAGTTTCGTATGTGTTTCCTATCGAGAGGCCACAAGATGTTGTGGGAACCTGATCGCATGCCGTTTTTGCAAATCAATGCCGGACCCGAGGGGCCAGCCTTGCACGGAACGCCCCGGCCCTTGCGTCCATCCCTGACGCAGGCCTTGCGCGCACAGGGGCCAATCATCATCATGACACACGGATTCAAGTTCGCCCCCGGACAAGGGCTGGATTGCCCGCATAATCACATCCTGTCGCTTTCGCCACTCAGCCGGTGCTGGAAAACGCTCAGTTGGCCACGTTACCTTGGCTATGGTGCAGGCCATCGCGGCGAAGGTCTTGGCATCGCCTTCGGCTGGGCCGGGCGCGGCACGATCTGGCAGGCCTACCGACAGGCCAGAAATGCAGGTCACTCCCTGGCCCGCCTGATCCACATGATTCATCAAATCGCACCCGGCAGGCCCATCCACCTGATCGCGCACTCTCTTGGTGCCCGCGTCGTCCTGAGCGCCCTGCACGATCTGCCAGAGGACAGCATAAGGCGCGCGATCCTCCTGTGTGGCGCGGAGTACATCGAAACCGCAAAGGCCGCGCTGTCCACGGATGCCGGGCGCACCGCCGAAATCATCAATGTCACGACACGCGAAAACGACCTGTTCGACTTCCTGCTGGAGCGGTTGATCCCGCCTGCCCGTTTCCGCGAGAACCGCAGCCTGGGGCGTGGCCTGCCTGACCTGCCCAACACACTGAACCTGCAATTGGATCATCCCGCGACGCTGACCCGGCTGTCACGGGCAGGGTTTTCGATCGCCCCCGCCAAAACGCGCATCTGTCACTGGTCCGCCTATCTGCGACCCGGAGTATTTCCGTTTTACCGTGACATTCTGCGCCACCCCGACGACTGGCCGATAAGCAAATTGCGCACCGCCCTGCCATACCAGCCCGATCCGCACTGGACGCGGCTGCGGGAACTTGCACCGCGCATCCTGCCCGTGGCAACGCCGGAAACGGCGGCCCTTCCCTAGGCCGCCCCTTCGTCCAGCGGCTCTTCCATGGGCAGCACCATCAGGACCATGAACCAGTAGAATGCATGCAGGAACAGCACGAACACCGGGATCACCGTGATCCAGACGGCCAGGGTTTCCGTAGCGACCAGCATTTCATTGACGATGATCACGACCGCCGCGGCAAGCGCATTCACCCGCAACAGGCTGACCCGTTGAACCGGTTGCGCATTGGCCCCCTGTGTCGGCACGATACGCTCCAGCAGATCCTGTTCACGCCGCATACCAAGAAACATGATGATCAGGAAAAAGCAGCAAAAGCCCGTCACCACGCGCTGCGTCACCAAAGGATCATTCAACGCCAGTTGCACACCTGCCAGCAAAACCATGATCAGCACCGGCCAGAGCAGCAGAGCGGGCCTGCCTTCACGCACCTTGCGCAAGCTATACGCTGCATTCGGCAGGTTCCGCCAGATCGTGTAGACCTCGGCCAGCACGACCGACGATACAAATGCGCGCTCTTCGGAAAAGCCGGTCTGGCGCATGACGATCCAGAGGATCAGCATCATGACGAGGGGAAGGAGATTCTCCGGCCGGATTGGCGGAATCGAGGTGGCGGCGAACCACAACCGGGTGGAGGTCGATTTAATCATACCTCTCGCGATACGGGCGAAATCTGGCGAAATCCCGACCAGCGTGTGAGTTTTCCACGAAATTCACAGCCGCCCGCAAGTGACGTAACGTCAGCCGTTATCGTCCGTCTGCGTTCCATGATCGCGAAACAACCGGCCCTGCCCCATGAAAAACAGGAAAATCGCCGCCGTCAGGCCGAACGTCTTGAAATAAACCCAGGCCTCTTCGCTCATCAGGCGCCAGACCAGTTCGTTGGCAATCGCAAGGCCGAAAAAGAACGCTGCCAGCCTCCTGGTCAGAATCATCCAGCCCTGATCGGTCAGCGGCATGACGCCCTCCATCACGTATTGCAGCCAGGATTGGCCACGCAACAATCCGGCCATCAGAACGCCGCCGAACAGCACATAGATGATCGTCGGCTTCATCTTGAAAAACCGCGGATCGTTGAACCACACGCTCATGCCCCCGAACACCACGATCAGCACCGCCGTGACCACCTGCATTTTCGACAAATGCCCGGTCAGCCACCACAACAGCCCCATCGCCAGAAGGAATACCGGAATGAACCCTGCGGTAACGACGATGAACCCCTCGTATTCGGTTCCGCCGATGGTAAAAATCCGATCCTTGAGCCACAGGTAAGCAGCGAAAAAGCCCAGGATCGGGCCCAGTTCCAGCCCTGTTTTCAGCATCGGGTTGATCTTGCGCTCGCTCATGTCCGGCCTCTTTGTTATCCGCCCATTTCAACTATCACAGCGCCAGCCGCGATCAACGTCATCAACGCGATCCGGCGCGGTCCCACTGTTTCCTTCAGCACCAGCCAGCCGATCAGGGCCGCAAACACGGTCGAGGTTTCGCGCAACACCGCCGCCTCTCCCACCTTGTCCAGCCGCGTGGCCATCAGGATCGACCCGAACGAAAAGAACGCCACCACACCGCCCACGATTCCGCGCAGGAACAATGGCCCCGGCGCAGGCCGCGCAGGCATCGCCCGCCACCGCAGAAAGGCATAGATCGGCAGAACCACCCCGTCGAGCATGAAAAACCACGCCAGAAAGGTAAACGGATCGGCGGCAGCGCGGATGCCATAGGCGTCATATGTCGTGTAAAGCGCCACGAACAACCCCGTCGCCACGGCCAGCATCAGAGCCGACGGCAGGTTTTCGCGGTTCACCTCGAGATAGCGCAGGTTATAGACGGCCAGCCCGAATATCCCCGACAGCAATACCGCAACGCCCAGCCATTGCACCGGCGTGAAGATTTCGGAAAACAGCAGGTACGCCGCGACCACCGTGAACAAGGGGCTGGTGCCGCGCACCACCGGATAGACCACCGTGTAGGCCCCCTTGGTATAGGCCTGTGCCTGAAGGATCTTGTAACTCAGATGGATCAGGAACACCCAGCCGAAGATCGGCCACATATGCGGCTCCGGCCACGGCACCACGAACAGGGCGAAAGGCGCGGCCATGATCCCATAGCTTCCGTCGATGGCGCCACGGCTGAGCCACGGATCATGCTTCCCCTTCTGCAAGGCCCCGAAAACCGCATGCAACAGCGCCGCCAGCACGGCCAGGGCAAGGGCCAGTTGATGCCCTGCCTCCGTCCCTTCCAGCGAGAGCAGCCAGTCGCTCAGCGTCATGTCGCTGCCACCCCTTGCATTTCGTGATAGGGTTGCCAGATCCTGCCATGACCACGATTTCGAGGCCGCATGTACGAATTTTCATTCGACGCTTTCACCAATGAATTCACCGGCACATTTTCCGGCGTGCCCCCGGTTGTTTCCGCCGCGCGCCTGACGGCGGCCCTGCTTTTGGGGGGCATCATCGGGATGGAGCGCGAATGGCTGCGCAAACCGGCAGGGCTGCGCACGCACATGCTGGTGTCGATGGCCGCCTGCCTGTTCATCATCGTCAGCCAGCAACTGGCCACGATCCCGTTCGGCGACGACGAAGCCCTGCGCGTCGATCCCTTGCGCCTGATCGAGGCGGTGACCGCCGGTGTCGCCTTTCTGGCCGCCGGGACCATCTTCACGTCCAGGGGCGAGGTGCACAACATCACAACCGGTGCCTCCATGTGGCTGGCCGGGGCCATCGGCCTGGCTTGCGGATCGGGGCAGATTCCCCTGGCCGTTATGGCAACACTGATTGTGCTGGTCGTGCTGCTGGTGCTCAGATTGTTCGAAAAATGGCTGGGCACCAACAACCCGACACCCCCGGAGTGACTCATTCCCGCTCCAGTCCCGTCAGCGCGGCGGCGAACTCTTCGGGGTCGAACGGGGCCAGATCGTCGATCTGCTCGCCCACGCCAATGGCGTGAATGGGCAGACCGAACTTGTCGGCCAGCGCCACCAGAACCCCGCCCTTGGCGGTGCCGTCCAGCTTGGTCATGACCAGACCGCTGACATCGGCGAGTTTCTGGAAGGTCTCGACCTGGCTCAGCGCATTCTGGCCCGTCGTGGCGTCCAGCACCAACAGCGTATTATGCGGCGCGGTTTCGTCTTTCTTGCGGATGACGCGGACGATCTTGGCCAGTTCCTCCATCAGGTCGGCGCGGTTCTGCAAACGGCCCGCCGTATCGATCATCAACAGATCGGCCCCGTCCGCCTGCGCCTTTTCCATCGCGTCAAACGCCAGGCTCGCCGGGTCCGAACCCTCCGGCGCGGTCAGCACCGGCACTCCGGCGCGGTCGCCCCAGATTTGCAATTGTTCCACCGCTGCGGCGCGAAACGTATCGCCCGCAGCGATCACCACGGATTTCCCGGCGGCCTTGAACTGGCTGGCCAACTTGCCGATCGTCGTTGTCTTGCCTGATCCGTTGACCCCCACGACCAGCACCACCTGCGGCGTCCTGGGATAAAGCGGCATGGGCCGCGCCACAGGCTCCATGATGCGGCTGATTTCCCCGGCCAGAAGTTCCTTGATCTCCTGCGTGGACAGTTTCTTGCCCATGCGCCCCTCGGCCATGTTGGCCGTGACGCGCAGGGCGGTATCCACGCCCATATCGGCGGTGATCAGCAACTCTTCCAGCTGTTCCAGCATGTCGTCATCCAGCACACGGCGAATGACGGTCTTTGCCTCCTTGCGCCCCAGAAGACGGCCCAGAATACCCGGTTTTTCCGCCTTGGCCGTTGAGACATCGCTCTCCGGCGTCTGAATGGGAATTTCCAGCGGCGCAGGCGTGGGCTGCGGTTCGGGCGCCCGGACCGGGGCTTCCTGAGGGGTGGCATCCGGCATCTCGGCTGGCGCAGGCGCGGGAACTTCCGAAGGCGGCGCAGGCACTTCCTGCGGGCGCGGCTCGGGGGCCGGTTCCGGTTGCGGTGCCGGTTCGGGGGGCGGTACGGGCATCGGCTCCGGTTGCGGCGCAGGTTCTGGTGCGGGCTCGGGTTCCGGTTCCGGTTCGGGCACCGGTTCTGGCTCCGGCGTCGGCTCGGGGTCAGGTTCAGGGTCGGGTTCGGGGGGCGTTTCGGGCTCGGGCTGCGCGGCAACCGGGGTTTCAGCCTCTTCCTCTTCCCCGCCGTCTTCGACAATCGCGTCCAGACCGTCCTCGATCTTCGACGACGACTTGAACAACCGATCCTTGAGTTTCTTGAAAAACGCCATGCGTCCCCCACACCGATGCTTTTCTTTCACCTAATGCGGAACGGCGGCAGATGGAAGACTCAGCCAAGAACCGCCCAGAGGATCAGCCCCTGCGCGCCGTAATACAACACCCACAAGGCCGGGCTGATAATCCGGTGCAACGGGCTGGCCGGATCGAGGCAAAACAACTGAACGGCCAGAAGCGTATCCGACGCAATGAACGCCCCCGCCCCGATCAACGCCACGTTCAGCCCGCCGGGAAGCGTCAGCGCGGCCAGCCCCATCAGGGTGATCAGCACCACGTAAACCCGCACGGGCCATTTCATGTCACCGGTATGGGGGGCCAGCCAGATTTCCGACGCGATCGCATAGAGGATCAGCCCGATTGCGGGCAAAAGCGGCGGCAGCCCGCTCCCCAACCCGGCAAACAGCGCGATATAGGCGACATGCGCCAGGGCGAAACTGCACAGGCCAACCAGAAAGGCGCGCTCGCCCGACCGCGACAAGGCCAGATCGCCAACCGCGGACAGGGCCAGAGCGCACACCAGCAAAACAGGGGCCCCATGCAACGATGCCAACACGGCAAGCGCCCCAATGGCCCCAGTTTTTATGGCCGAACGCAACAGCGACGGGTCACGAAAACAAAACCATCCCCCATAGAGCAGAGCGGTGACTCCGCTGACGGACGCCAGCACACCGATCATATCTCGTCAGGGAAATGCTTCATCGTCAGCCGGATCGGATTGGGCGCGGCCTGCCCCAGACCGCAGATCGACGCATCGCCCATCGCCTGGCACAGTTCTTCCAGCAGCGGTTGATCCCAACTGTCAGCCTGCATCAGCTTGACCGCCTTTTCGCAGCCCACCCGGCAGGGCGTGCATTGCCCACAGCTTTCATCCTCGAAGAACCGCAGCATGTTCAGCGCCGCCTGTTTCGCGCTGTCCCGGTCCGACAGAACGACCACGGCCGCCGACCCGATGAACGTGCCATGCGGTTGCAGCGTATCGAAATCCAGCGGGATATCGTTCATCGACGCGGGCAGCAGCCCCGAGGACGGACCGCCCGGCTGATACGCCTTGAACCTGTGCCCATCCGCCATGCCCCCGGCGGCCTCGATGATATCGGTGATGGTCGACCCGGCCGACAGCAGATGCACGCCCGGATTTTTCACCCGCCCCGACACCGAGTAAGAGCGCAACCCCTTGCGCCCGTTCTTTTCGACGCCGGACAGGATCTCGCCGCCCTCGCGCAGTACACGCGCCACCCAATAAAGCGTCTCGATATTGTTCACCAGGGTCGGGCGATTGAAAATCCCCACCTGCGCCACGAAGGGCGGACGGTGACGCGGCAGGCCGCGCTTGCCTTCGATCGATTCGATCATCGCGGATTCTTCGCCGCAGATATAAGCGCCCGCGCCGCGGCGCAGTTCGATATAACCCGGCTCGACGATCCCGGCCCGTTCCAACGCGGCGATCTCACGGCGCAGGATGTCCAGAACAGCGGGATATTCATCGCGCATGTAGATAAAACATGTCTCGGCCTCGACCGCCCAAGCGGCAATCAGCATTCCCTCAAGGAAAACATGAGGTTGCCGCTCGAGGTAAAAGCGATCTTTGAAGGTGCCCGGCTCGCCCTCGTCACCGTTCACGGCCAAATAACGCGGCCCCGGCTCGGCCCGCACGAACCCCCATTTGCGCCCCGACGGGAAGCCCGCACCGCCAAGCCCGCGCAGGCCCGCATCCAGCAGTTCCTGCTGCACGGTCTCGAAATCCCCGCCCTCGCGCAGCCGGGACAGCACGTCATACCCACCCTCCGCGCGATAGGCCTCCAACCCCTCGTACTCCGGCACATGCGCATGGGTGTCGCCCGCCGCAATCGCCGCCTGCACCTTTTCCGGCGTGGCGTGGTCGATATGGTTATGGCCGATCTCCAGCACCGGCGCCGTATCGCAGCGGCCCATGCACGGCGCGCGCAGCACCCGCACCTGTGCCGGGTCCAGGCCTTGCTCAAGCGCCTGCTGCAATTGCCCGGCCCCCGCCAGCTCGCAACTCAGCGAATCGCACACCCGAATCGTCAGGGCGGGCGGCGGGGTCTCGCCCTCTTTCACCACGTCGAAATGGGCGTAGAAACTCGCCACCTCGTAAACTTCGGCTTGTGCGATGCGCAGCGCCTCGGCCAGAGCGCGCAAATGGGCTGCGGACAAATGGCCGTATTCGTCCTGAATCAGGTGCAGGTACTCGATCAGCAGATCACGGCGCAGCGGGCCATCGCCCACCAGGGCGCGCAGATCGTCTATCGCCTGATCGTCCAACTGGCGGCCCTTGGGCGTGACACGCCCCTTGCCCTTGCCCGACTTCCAGACGCCCTTGCGATCATCCAATGCCATTTGCCTGTTCCCTGATCCGGTTCGAGCCATCAGATACCGCCCCGGCCATCCATTCGCCTGATCAAAAGCGACACCTGCGCTACTGGAAGCGTTCGCGCAGAGGCGAAATCCTATACGGTGTTTCCTATAATGCGCATATCGGGGTCATTCTGCCTACCCCCGCTCAACTGTTGCAAATATCTGGCCTGCGGGCGATCTCTCTGCCAGACTGGCCGCATGAAACGAACCGCACTCGCCTGTTGCCTGCTCCTGTCCGCCACGCCCTTGCGCGCCGATCCCGTTATGAGCGCCGAGGCGTTCGATGCCTACACCCGTGGCAAGACCTTTTACTACGCCAGTCAGGGCGCGCCCTATGGGGCCGAGGAATACCTGTCCGACCGCCGCGTGCGCTGGTCGTTTCTGGACGGCGAATGCAAGGACGGGCGCTGGTTCGAACAGGACGGGCTGATCTGTTTCGTCTACGAAGACCGCCTCGAGCCGCAATGCTGGAGCTTCACGCAAAGCGCCTCGGGCCTGATCGCCCGGTTCGTGTCGGAAGACAGCGAAACCGAACTGTACGAAGTCGAGAAAAGTGCGGAACCACTGGAATGTCCAGGCCCTGAAATCGGCGTTTGAGCATCACATATGCGATCTTAAATACGCTCACATCCACAGCTATACGCAAAATTCTTACAAAAACCGCACAATTCAGACCATTCAGAACAAACTGCCCTGATCCGGCGGATCGGCTTTCGGTTTGGCCGGTTTCGCGGCCTTGCGTGCCGGTTTCGTCCCCGAGGTTTCAGCCCCGGCCTCCCGGTCCAGCAACAAGCGGCCATCGGAAAATTCGATCTCCAAAGCCTCTGCCCTGGATGCGGCAACCTTGGTGGTCACCACGTCGCCATCGCCGCGCACCACCGCATAACCCCGCTTCAGCGTCGCCTTGTAGCCAAGCGTTTCGCGCAGCCGGTCCAATCCGCCAATCCGGTCGCGCCACCCCTTGGTCTGCCGCGTGGCCGCATCCGAAAATCGTTGGTTGATCTGCCCAAGCTGAACCTTCTTTTGCGCGATATCGCGCTCGATGGGCCGCAGATTCAGCCGGTCAGCCCGGCGATCCAGCGCCTCGCGCTTGGCCGCAACGCCGCGCAGCAGCGCCGGGTCCAGCCGCGCACCCCACGATTTCAACCAGTCCTGCCGCCCGCTCAGCCGCGATTGCAGCGTACCGGGGCGCAAGGCCCCCGACGCCTCGTAGAGCCGCACCCGGCGGGTCTGCACGGTACGCGTCAACGCGGCAGGCAACCGATCCGACCACGCATCGAGACGCTGGCGCGGCCCGTCCAGCAGACGCTCGGGGCGGGGCAAGGCGCGCGCCAGATCGCGCAGCCGCTGGCCACGCGCCGTGACGCCCGAGGTCAGCGCATGGGTCAGACGCGCCTCCTGATTATCCAGCCACGCCAGCAGGTCCAGCCGCACCGGAACCGCCAGTTCCGCCGCCGCCGTGGGCGTCGGCGCGCGCTGATCGGCGGCAAAGTCGATCAGGGTCGTATCCGTTTCGTGCCCGACGGCGGAAATCAGCGGTATCTCGCTGGCCGCCGCCGCGCGCACCACCGATTCCTCGTTGAACCCCCACAGATCCTCGATACTGCCCCCGCCCCGCGCCACGATCAGAAGGTCGGGACGCGGCAGCGCACCGCCGGGCGTCAGCCGGTTGAACCCCTCAATGGCGCGCGTCACCTCGGGTGCGCATTTCTCGCCCTGCACGGCAACGGGCCAGATCAACACCTTGCGCGGAAAACGATCCCGCAGCCGGTGCAGGATATCCCGGATCACCGCCCCCGAAGGCGAAGTCACCACCCCGATCACCTCGGGCAGGAACGGCAGGGGGCGCTTGCGCTCGGGCGCGAACAGCCCCTCACCGGCCAGTTGCGCCTTGCGTTTTTCCAGCATGGCCATCAGCGCGCCCATGCCCGCCGGTTTGATATCCTCGATCACGATCTGATAGCGCGACTGCCCCGGAAACGTGGTCAGCCGGCCCGTGGCGACCACTTCCATGCCTTCCTCGGGTTGTACCGACAGACGCGACGCGACCCCTTTCCAGATCACCCCGGCCAGCACCGCACGATCGTCCTTGAGGTCCAGATACACATGCCCCGAGCGCGGGCGGCTGACGCGCCCGACCTCACCCTTGACCCGGACATGGGCGAATTCACCCTCGATCACGCGTTTCACCGCCCCCGAAATCTCGGAGACTGAAAATTCCGGGGCGTTTTCGCCTTCCATGGGATCGTCGATCAGATCGGACATGCCTGCGCCTTGTGTCTGCCTGCGCGCCACCTTAGAACGCCTGTCAGGCAAGGCCAAGCAGGAGAGTGGCGGCATGAATATCCTGATCCTCGGTGGCGGCGGGCGCGAACATGCGCTGGCCTGGGCGGTGATGCAGAACCCCAAATGCGACAAGCTGATCGTCGCGCCGGGCAATGCCGGGATCGCACAGATCGCCGAATGCGCCAGCCTCGATGTGGAAAACGGCGCGGCTGTGGTCAATTTCTGCGAGGCCAACGCCATCGACTTCGTCATCGTCGGCCCCGAAGCCCCTCTGGCCGCAGGCGTCAGCGACCGGCTGCGCGATGCCGGGCTGCTGGTGTTCGGCCCCTCGCAGGCCGCAGCGGAGCTGGAAGCCTCGAAAAGCTTCACCAAGGCCATCTGCGATGCGGCAAACGCCCCCACGGCGGCCTATGCCCATTTCACCGATGCCGAAGCCGCCAAAGCCTATGTCAGATCCCGGGGCGCGCCCATCGTCGTCAAGGCCGACGGGCTGGCCGCCGGCAAGGGCGTGATCGTGGCCGAAACCGAAGATCAGGCGCTGGCCGCCATCGACGATATGTTCGGCGGCGAGTTCGGCGCGGCGGGTGCCGAGGTGGTGATCGAAGAATTCATGACCGGCGAAGAGGCCAGCTTTTTCGTGCTCTGCGATGGCGAATCCGCCCTGCCCATCGGCACCGCGCAGGACCACAAGCGCGTCGGCGAGGGCGATACCGGCCCCAATACCGGCGGCATGGGGGCCTATTCCCCCGCCCCGGTGCTGACCGACGAGATCGCGCAAAAGGCGCTCGACGAAATCGTCAAACCCACGCTGGCCGAAATGGCCCGGCGCGGCACGCCCTATCAGGGGGTGCTTTATGCCGGGCTGATGATCGAAAACGGCCAGCCCCGTCTGGTGGAATACAACGTGCGTTTCGGCGATCCGGAATGCCAGGTGCTGATGATGCGCCTCGGCGCGCAGGCGCTGGACCTGATGCAGGCCGCCGCCGAAGGACGGATCGCCGAAACGCAAGTCAACTGGGCCAACGATCATGCCATAACCATTGTGATGGCCGCCAGGGGCTATCCCGGCACCTATGAAAAGGGCAGCGTGATCAAGGGGCTGGACAATTGCGCCGAGGACAGTTTCCACATGGTCTTTCACGCCGGGACATCCGAAAAGGACGGGCAGATCCTGGCCTCGGGCGGTCGGGTGCTGAACGTCACCGCGCGCGGGGCCTCGCTCGAACAGGCCCGTGACCGCGCCTATGCCATGGTCGACCGCATCGACTGGCCCGAAGGCTTCTGCCGCCGCGACATCGGCTGGCGTGCGCTTGGATGATCCTGCGTGACAAGCCGGGCATCATGCAGCTGCTTTTTGCGCTGCGCGGCTCGGTCCTTCCCGCCATCCTGCCCCGCATCCTGAGCCTGTCGCTGATCGCGGCAGGGCTGGTTGCGATAGACCAGTACGTTTTCACTCTGGTTCATACCAACCCCGCCGCTTTTGCGGTGTTCGGCATAGCGCTGTCGCTGTTTCTGGGCTTTCGCAACAACGCCGCGTATGAACGCTGGTGGGAAGGGCGCCGGTTATGGGGGCAACTGGTGGCCGATATGCGGACATTGGCCCGCGAAACCGAGCTTTTCATCGAAAGCCCCGCCCGGCGGGAACGCATTCAGCGGCTGGCGCTGGCTTTCATCCATCACCACCGCATTCAGTTGCGCGGGCTCAGCGACCACAGCGGCGTGGAGGACTGGTCTGCCGAAAACTTCAGCACCGCGCCGCACCCGCCCTGCGGCGCGCTGAACCGCATGGCGCAGGAATTGCAGGCCGCCAGGACCGCAGGCGAAACCGACGGCTTCGGCCTCAAGGCGCTTGGCGAACGCATGGCCAGCATCGCCCTGGCGCAGGCCGGGTGCGAGCGCATCGCCGCCACGCCGCTGCCCTACGTCTATTCGCTGCTCGTGTTCCGCACGACCTATCTCTATTGCCTTCTGCTGCCTTTCGCGCTGATGGACACCGCTGGCTGGCTGACCCCGCTTTTCGTCTGCCTGGTGGCCTATGTGTTCTTCGGTCTGGCCGAAGTAACCGAGGAACTGGCCCACCCCTTCGGGGAAACGGTGAACGGCCTGCCGCTGGATGCCATGTGCCGCACGATCGAAATCAGCATGGCCCCGCATCTGGGGGTCGAGGCCCCGCCTCCTCTGAAACCCGACAACTATTACCTGAGTTGACCACGGATATCGCGGGGGCCAGCCCCCGCACCCCCGGAGTATTTCCGGAACGGTGAAGATCAGCGGCAGGAGTGCGCGGCGGTCATGCTGTCCGGTCCGGCATAAGGACCGAGATCGCGCGCGATGATCTGTCCCGCGTCAGCCCGGCGCCGTCGAGGTCCGCCAGCCTTGGGCGTGTATCTTCAAAAACCCTGTCGGGCCCGGCAGATACGGAATCGCGGAAAGCGGCCTACCCTGGCCCGGCGGTCCGATCCGCGCGGCCTGGTTATATCCCGCGCGGCAAGCGGCGTGGCGGCACTGACGAACAGCACGGCAAGGCCTGCAATCGCTGGCCCCGCCCGCATCGCTCAGATCTGTTTTTCGGGCATCCGGACGATCAGCCCGTCCAGCGCATCGGTAACCTTGAGCTGGCAGGTCAGGCGCGAACGTTCGGGATCGGGCTCATAGGCGAAATCCAGCATGTCCTCTTCCATGTCGTCCTTGGCGGGCAGTTTATCCACCCAGGCCGGATCGACATAGACATGGCAGGTCGAACAGGCGCAGGCACCGCCGCAATCCGCCTCGATGCCGGGAATATTGTTGTCACGCGCGCCTTCCATCACGGTCAGGCCATTGGCCACATCGACCACATGTTCGGTCCCGTTATGCTCGATATAGGTGATCTTCGCCATGAACTCCTGTTCTCCCTTGATGTGGCAGACACGCCCGTTACCTAGACAAGCCGACCCGGCCAGACCAGCCCCATTTGCGACCTTTCGGGAAAAGAGATGCGACAAAATCCGCATATTCTCACTTTGTTCCCCGGCGCGCGCCGCACAGCCCGGCTTTCCTGTCGGGCTCAAAACCGCTAGGGTATTGTAAAACAACGCCTCCGAGGCCCGAGCATGATCTCCCGCACCGCCTTTCCCGTCTTGCTGGCCTGTGGCTTGCTGATGGCCTGCAATCCGGACCGGCCGTCGGCGGTGACTGACCCCGAGATCGTGCAGACGCTGCAAGAGGCCCCTCCGGGTGCGCCCCCCGGCACCTGCTGGGGCAAGGATACCGCTCCCGCCGTGATCGAAACCGAGACCCGGCAAGTCCTGATGCAACCGGCGCAGGTTCTCGACGACGGCACGGTGGTCCAACCCGCGATCTACAAAACGGAAACCCATCAGGCGATCCTGCGCGAACGCAAGGTGACATGGTTTCAAACCCCCTGCGCCCGCGAACTGACCCCCGATTTCGTCGCCTCGCTGCAACGGGCGCTCAAGGTGCGGGGCCACTACCGCGGCCCGGTCACGGGCCGCATGGAGCCCCGCACCCGCGCCGCCATCCGGGCGTTTCAGGCGCCGCAGGGGCTCGATTCGGGTATCCTGTCGCTGGCGACCGCCCGGCAACTGGGCCTTGCCGTCGTCGCAGACCCGCAGTCTCCCGACTGAGCGTCGTATAGCGCTGGATTCGGCCTGAACCGGCCCGTCGATTCGCAAATCCTTTCGCAGTTGCCGCATGGCATTGTGACCGAAACACCACAGCCATCTGTTGGCGGCTTTGTCGTAATCCCTTCGAAACCGCCTTTGTACTGTGCGCTCTGCTCATTAAAACGGCGCAAAGGCCGATCCTGTGCATGCAATCGTTCATCGACTGCCTAAATAATCAAATAATTGCCTAACCTTAGGTCAGCTTTTCTTATGCATTTTCTGCATAGCAGCATTGATCACGCGGGGTATTGTGCACGCGCAGCATTGGCGTATCTTGAGGTCAACAGAAAGACATACACCCAAACGGTGTTCACCACTCAAATTCGGACGCAAGACGATGACTTTCGCAAACTACACCCGCGCAACGGAAACCGGCCTCGGACTGGAAATCAGTGCCGCTCTGCATCACCTGATGCAACGCTTTTCCGACTACCGCATCTATCGCGCCACTCTGAACGAATTGCAGAAGCTCGACGACCGTTCGCTGGCCGATCTTGGCCTGCACCGCTCGGGCCTGCGCTCGGCCGCACTGGAAGCCGTATACGGCATTCAGAACTAAAGATTTTTCGAGTTCAGGTGCTTCTCTCCTCCTCCCTGAAGCACCTGTCAATGGCGGCGGCTCCCCTCCTCCTCCCTTAGGAGCCGCCGCCCTAAAGACCCGGGTCGATCCAGACCCACAAGATTGCGATAGGCCCTCTCCTCCTCCCTGGGCCGCTCGTAAGATGGAACGGCGGCGCCTCTCCTCCTCCCTGGCGTCGCCGTTTTCTTTTTTGTGCCAGACACTTGACGGAGAGTGGCCCGACCTGCTCGTATCCCGGCGAACAACACGGGACAGCAAACATGAGCCTTTCCGCCGACACCCCTTCGATCCGTCAGGACATCATCGACGCCGTCGCCGATGGATTTGAGCGGCAAACCGAATTTCTCGCCGATTTCACCCGCATCCCCAGCACACGCGGACAGGAAGACCCCGCGCTCGACTTCATGGCCAAGGCCCTGAAGGAACGGCATTGGGACGTGGATGACTGGACCGTCCCGACAACCGCGCTGCGGGACCAGCCCGGCTTTTGCGATTGCAACGGCGAGGTCACGCATATCCGCTCGGTGGTCGGCACGCTGGACTCCGGCACCGGCAACGGGCGCTCGCTGATTCTGCAAGGGCATCTCGATGTCGTTCCCGAAGGCCCGCATGAAATGTGGGCAACGCCCCCCTATGATCCGCAAATCCGCGACGGATGGATGTACGGGCGCGGCGCGGGCGACATGAAGGCGGGCAAGGTCGCGGCCCTGTTCGCCGTCGATGCCCTGCGCCGGGCGGGCCATGCCCCGGCGGGCCGGGTGCATTACCATTCGGTCGTCGAAGAGGAAAGCTCGGGCCTCGGCGCGCTGTCCACCCTGGCGCGCGGCTATCGCGCCGATTGCGCCTTCATCCCCGAACCCACCGGCCTCGGGCTGGTGCGCGCGCAGGTCGGCGCGATCTGGTTCCGCCTCAAGGTGCGCGGGCGACCGGCCCATGTGGCCTATGCCGGCACCGGTTCCAGCGCGATCACCGCCGCGATGCACCTCATCAACGCGCTTCAGGACATGGAGAGCGACTGGAATGCCGAGGCCGCCAATCACCCGTATTACCGCGATGTCGCGCATCCGCTGAATTTCAACGCCGGTATGATCAGGGGCGGCGACTGGACCTCCAGCCTGCCCGCCTGGTGTGACGTGGATTGCCGCATGGGCCTGCTGCCGGGCGATGACGTGAACGCGCGCCGCGCGCAAATCGTCGAAACCGTCGAAAAAGCCGCCGCCAACCACCCCTTCCTGCGCGACACCCCGCCCGAAATCGAATGGACCGGGTTCATGGCCGATGGTTACGCGCTCGAAAACGCCGACGCCCCCGAGGCCGCGCTGGCCCGCGCCCATGCCGCCGCCACGGGAGAGGCCAAGCCCGAAGATCAGTCATGGACGGCCCTGACCGACACGCGGTTTTACGGGCTCTACCACGGCATCCCCAGCCTGTGTTACGGCCCCGAAGCCGACAGCATCCACGGCTTTGACGAAAAGGTGAACCTCGCCTCGATGCAACGCTGCACCGAGGTGATCGCCCTGTTCATCGCCGACTGGTGCGGATTGCGACAGATCGGCGGTTAATGCAGGGCCATCGCCCGCCGCCTGCGGCGCACCGGGCGCGCGGCGCCGCCGTTTCCGGCCTGTTTCAGAAACCCGACAAAGGCCTGCGCCGCCGGGCTGACGGCATTGCGCGCCTCCGGACAGTCCAGCGCGACCCGCGCCGCCCGTGCGGTCACCGCGTCCGGTTCCGCGAAAACCCATTCCAGAAATCCCATGCGCGCCACCGCCTCGGCCTCGGCCCCGGTTGCGTCGCTGGTTTCCAATCCGCTCAGAATGCGACCTGCACTCATTTCGTTCACTCCTTCGGCCACACCCCGGGCCAATCTGGGGCAAAGGACCTTGTGAACGAAACGAAACCGGACGCCCGGTTTCCCTCGTCCGCACCGCCCTCCGCAGCTTGACGTTTGTCCAAGGCTGGTTTCCGGGCTTGGCGGGATCGGATGCAGCGCCTTCCCGGACCTGTTCACGCGTCCAGTGGCCTTGTGCCGCATCCCCCATCCTTACCGTTGCGGGGGCAGCGCCGGAGTTTCACCGGCTTCCCAATTCTCCCGCATGATGCGGGCACCTCGGAGCCTGACTGTGGCGCAATCCTCGATATCTTGCAAGCTGTGAAACCGCCATTTCCGGCCCGTCACCGACATGCCGCAACCACCGTCCATTTCGAAATATTCCGCAGCTTGTGAGAATGGGATCAGAACGGCACGTCGTCCGTGCCCATGACGAATCGCGCCACCACTTTCTTGACGCCCGCCTTTTCGAAATCGATCTCCAGCTTGTCGCCCTCGATTCCGATGATCGCGCCATAGCCGAATTTCTGGTGAAACACCCGCTCACCCACCGTATGGGCGCTGACGGCCTGCGCGTCGATCACGCTGGATTTCGCCCCGCGCGGCTGGCTGGCGGGCCGATCGGCGGCACGTTCCTGCAACCGCCGCCACCCCGGCGAATTATAGACATTGGCCTCGGCCACGCGCTGCTCCAGCCCGCTTTGCGCCGCACCGCCCGCCGCCGCGCCATAGCCCCCGCCATACAATCCCGGCGGGGTCAGCACCTCGACATGCGCCTCGGGCAATTCGTCGATGAACCGCGAAGGCAATTGCGATTGCCACTGCCCATAGACCCGGCGGTTCCCGGCAAAGGAAATCGTGCAGAGTTCCTCGGCCCGCGTGATACCCACATAGGCCAGCCGCCGCTCTTCCTCGATGCCTTTCAGCCCGCTTTCGTCCATCGAACGCTGCGAGGGAAACAGCCCGTCTTCCCACCCCGGCAGGAACACGGCGGGAAATTCCAGCCCCTTGGCGGCGTGCAGGGTCATGATGGTGACTTTTTGATCGCCTTCCTCGCTTTCGTTGTCCATGATCAGGCTGACATGCTCCAGAAACCCGCCAAGGTTCTCGAACTGCTCCAGCGCCTTCACCAGTTCCTTGAGGTTCTCCAGACGCCCCGGAGCCCCGGGCGTCTTGTCGTTCTGCCACATCTCCGTATAGCCGGATTCGTCCAGGATGATTTCGGCAAAAACAACGTGATTACCTTGTAGAACTTCAATGTATCGCTCGATCACTTCAATTCTTGAACGATGCTGCTGCACCACCAACTCACATTCGGAAATGCGCGCTAGTTGTTCCTCGCGTTCTTCATCGGTCGAAAATTCTTGAATATCTGTAGATTGAAGGTTCGATAACTCTTCGGTCGCTTGATCCAATAGAATCTCATTTTCCCGAATTTGTTCACGAAACCTATCTATCTCTGCCTTGTCTCCTACACTTCGATTCAAATGCTGCCAGACAGCGAGTCTTTCGGTCAGTTCACGTAGCGCGGCACCACCCTTGCCCTTGATCGCGCCCTGCTCCACCGCCAGGGCCGCTCCGTCCAGCAAGGACACGCCATTCTCCCGCGCGAGCCGCTGGATCGTTTGCTGCGCCTTGTCGCCAAGCCCGCGCTTGGGCGTGTTCACGATCCGCTCGAAGGCCAGATCGTCCGCCGGGCTGACCACCAGCCGGAAATAGGCCATGGCATCGCGGATCTCCATCCGCTCGTAAAACCGCGGCCCGCCGATCACCCGATAAGGCAGGCCGATGGTCAGGAACCGATCCTCGAAGGCCCGCATCTGATGAGAGGCGCGCACCAGAATCGCCATTTCGTCCAACCCGATGGGCCGCATCCCGCGCGTGCCGCGCTGCATCGCCTCGATCTCTTCACCGATCCAGCGGGCTTCTTCCTCGCCGTCCCAATGGCCGATCAGGCGCACCTTTTCGCCCTCGGGCGCGTCGGTCCACAACTCCTTGCCAAGCCGCCCCTTGTTGGCCGCGATCACCCCCCCCGCAGCCGCCAGAATATGCGGGGTCGAGCGGTAATTCTGCTCCAGCCGGATCACCGTGGCGCCGGGAAAATCCTTTTCGAACCGCAGGATATTGCCCACCTCGGCGCCGCGCCAGCCATAGATCGACTGATCGTCGTCCCCCACGCAGCAGATATTCCTGTGCCCCCCCGCCAGCAGCCGCAGCCAAAGGTACTGCGCGACGTTGGTATCCTGATACTCGTCCACCAGAATATAACGGAACCAGCGCTGATACTGCGCCAGTATATCCGCATGCTGCTGGAAAATCGTGACCACATGCAACAGCAGGTCACCGAAATCCACCGCGTTCAGTTCACGCAGGCGGGTCTGGTATTGCCGATACAGCGCCGGGGCCTTGCCATCGAACGCCGATGCCTCTCCGGCAGGTACCGTATCCGGCGTCCAGGCACGGTTTTTCCAGTTGTCGATGATCCCCGCCAGTTGCCGCGCGGGCCAGCGTTTGTCGTCGATGCCCGCCGCCTGAATCAACTGCTTGAGCAGGCGAACCTGATCGTCGGTGTCCAGAATGGTGAAGTTCGATTTCAGATCGACCAGTTCCGCATGGCGGCGCAGCAGTTTCACACAGATCGAGTGGAACGTGCCCAGCCACGGCATCCCCTCCACCGCCTCGCCCAGCATCCGGCCCACGCGCTCTTTCATTTCGCGCGCCGCCTTGTTGGTGAATGTCACCGCCAGAATCTCGTTCGGACGGGCCGAGCCGGTGTTCAGCAGATGCACGATACGGGTGGTCAGCGCCTTGGTCTTCCCGGTCCCTGCCCCGGCCAGCATCAACACGGGGCCATCCAGCGCCTCGACCGCCGCGCGTTGCTCGGGGTTGAGATCGTCGAGATAGGGCATCGGCCGCGCCGCCATGGCGCGCGCGGACAGGCTGGCGCCTTCGAAGGCGTCGGATTCGTCATAACTGCTCATGCCGCTCAGAATAGCGAGGGTTAATTTCGAGTTAAAGAGAATGTTCAGGGATTGTTCCAAGGCTTTACGCCTGTCCCGCCCGCCACTGGACAATACCGGGGACGCGCTTACAGTCGCGCCATGGATCTGCATTCCCGATACCCGGCGCTCGGCGACCTGCGCGCCCGCGCCCGCCGCCGCATCCCGCATTTCGTCTGGGAATATCTCGACAGCGGCACAGGGTCCGAGGCCACGACCGCCCGCAACCGCAGCAAACTGGACGAGGTTCTGCTGATGCCCTCGGCCCTGCATGGCGAGGTCGCGCCCGACCTGTCGGCGCAGCTGTTCGGCCACACCCTGCCGCTGCCCTTCGGCATCGCGCCGCTTGGCATGTCGGGCATGATCTGGCCGGGGGCCGAACACCTGCTGGCGCGCGCCGCGGCACAGGCGGGCATTCCCTATTGCCTGTCCACCGTCGCCACCCGGACCCCCGCCGACCTCAAGGGCGACCTGGGCGACCACGCCTGGTTCCAGATGTATCCGCCCCGCGATCCCGACATTCGCAAGGACATGCTGCAAAAGGCGCGCGATGCGGGGTTTGGCGTGCTGGTCCTGACGGTCGATGTCCCGGTGCCCAGCCGTCGCGAACGGCAGGTGCGCTCGGGTCTGACCACCCCACCGAAACTGACGCCGCGCCTGTTGGCGCAGGTCGCGTGCCGCCCGGCCTGGGCGCTCGGCATCGCGCAGCGCGGCATGCCCCGGATGAAGCTGATCGACGAATATGCCGGCAATGTCAGCGGCCTGCCCTCGACCAAACACGCGGGCTACCTGCTGCGCACCGCACCGGACTGGAATTACCTGCGCTGGCTGCGCGAAGCGTGGGACGGGCCGATGATCGTCAAGGGCGTCATGGAAGCGCGCGATGCAAAGCGGCTCGACTCCGAGGGCGTCGATGCGGTCTGGATTTCCAACCATGCCGGGCGGCAGTTCGACGCCGCCCCCGCCACGATCGAGGTGCTGCCCGCCATCCGCGCCGCCACCTCGAAACCCGTGCTGATCGACGGCGGGTTCGAGGGCGGGCTCGACATCCTGCGCGCCATCGCGCTCGGGGCGGATTTCGTGATGATGGGGCGGCCCTGGCACTATGCGCTCGGCGCGCTCGGGGCCGATGGACCGGCCCATCTGTGCGAAATCCTCTCGCTCGACCTTCAGGCCAACATGGGCCAGCTCGGCCTGTCCGCCCTGTCCGGGGCACGCGGCCGGATGATTCCCGCCCCATAGGAAACCTATACACCCGCCACACGGCACCCCAATAGCACGCAAAATGCCAAACCCTTGAAACAAAACGCATAACACCCACTGCCCGGCAGGGTGGTGCGGCTACCCGTTCGGGCGGGAAATGTCGCGTTACGGTGAAAGACGTCGCAGCGGCATTGCGCAAACCCTTCACAATTCCTACAAACTGGCCGCACCGGCGCTGCACCGCAGCAACCGCGCACCGCACGCGCCGGCCAGACAACATGCGACAGACAGGGGGGCTGAAGCCCGTGAGCGACTTCAAAAAGATCCTTATCGCAAACCGCGGCGAGATCGCGATCCGCATCATGCGGGCCGCCAACGAGATGGGCAAACGCACCGTCGCCGTCTTCGCCGAAGAAGACAAACTGGGCCTGCACCGGTTCAAGGCCGACGAGGCCTATCGCATCGGCGAAGGGCTCGGCCCCGTGGCCGCCTACCTGTCGATCGACGAGATCATCCGCGTCGCCAGGGAAAGCGGCGCCGACGCGATCCATCCCGGCTATGGGCTGCTGTCGGAGAACCCCGATTTCGTCGATGCCTGCGTGGCCAACGGCATCGCCTTCATCGGCCCCAAGGCCGAAACCATGCGCGCCCTCGGCGACAAGGCCAGCGCCCGCAAGGTCGCCATCGAGGCCGGTGTACCCGTGATTCCCGCCACCGAAGTTCTGGGCGACGACATGGAGGCCATCCGCAAGGACGCGGATGAGATCGGCTATCCGCTGATGCTCAAGGCGTCCTGGGGCGGCGGCGGGCGCGGGATGCGCCCGATCAACGGCCCCGACGAACTGGCCGAAAAGGTCATGGAAGGCCGCCGCGAGGCCGAAGCCGCCTTTGGCAACGGCGAGGGCTATCTCGAAAAGATGATCACCCGCGCCCGCCATGTCGAGGTCCAGATCCTCGGCGACAAGCACGGCAACATGTATCACCTGTTCGAGCGTGACTGCACCGTGCAGCGCCGCAACCAGAAGGTCGTCGAACGCGCCCCCGCCCCGTATCTGAGCGAGCTTCAGCGCGCCGAGATCTGCGAGCTGGGCTACAAGATCTGCAAGCACGTGAACTACGAATGCGCCGGCACGGTCGAATTCCTGATGGATATGGACTCCGGCCAGTTCTACTTTATCGAGGTGAACCCCCGCGTGCAGGTCGAACACACCGTCACCGAGGAAGTGACCGGCATCGACATCGTGCAGGCCCAGATCAGGATCGCCGAAGGCAGGACCATCCAGGAGGCCACCGGCAAGGCCAGCCAGGACGCCATCACGCTGAACGGCCACGCCCTGCAAACCCGGATCACCACCGAAGACCCGCTCAACAACTTCATCCCCGATTACGGCCGCATCACCGCCTATCGTTCGGCCACCGGCATGGGCATTCGCCTCGATGGCGGCACGGCCTATGCGGGCGGGGTGATCACGCGCTATTACGACAGCCTGCTCACCAAGGTCACGGCGCATGCGCAAACCCCCGAGGCCGCCATCGCCCGGATGGACCGCGCCCTGCGCGAATTCCGTATTCGCGGCGTCAGCACCAATATCGCCTTCGTGGAAAACCTGCTGAAACACCCGACCTTCCTCGGCAACGAATACACCACCAAATTCATCGACGAGACCCCCGAACTGTTCCAGTTCGCCAAGCGGCGCGACCGCGGCACCAAGGTTCTGACCTATATCGCCGATATCACCGTGAACGGACACCCCGAAACCACGGGCCGCGCGAAACCCGCCGCCGATGCCAAGCCCCCGCGCCCGCCACGCCTGATCGGCGATCCGGCTCCCGGCACCAGGACCCTGCTCGAGGAAAAAGGCGCCAAAGCCGTGGCCGACTGGATGCTCGGGCAGAAACAGCTTCTGCTGACCGACACCACCATGCGCGACGGGCATCAGTCGCTTCTGGCCACGCGGATGCGCTCGATCGACATGGTCAGGGCCGCCCCGGCCTATGCCGCCAACCTGCCGCAACTCTTCTCGGTCGAATGCTGGGGCGGGGCCACCTTCGACGTCGCCTACCGCTTCCTTCAGGAATGCCCGTGGCAACGCCTGCGCGACCTGCGCGCCGCCATGCCCAACCTTCTGACCCAGATGTTGCTGCGCGCCTCCAACGGTGTGGGCTACACCAACTACCCCGACAACGTGGTGCAGGAATTCGTCCGTCAGGCCGCCGAAACCGGCGTCGATGTGTTCCGCGTGTTCGACAGCCTCAACTGGGTGGAAAACATGCGCGTCGCGATGGACGCAGTGATCGACACCGGCAGGATCTGCGAAGGCACGATCTGCTATACCGGCGACATCCTCGACCCGGACCGCGCCAAGTACGACCTGAAATACTATGTCTCGATGGCCAAAGAGCTGGAAGCCGCAGGCGCGCATATCCTCGGCCTCAAGGACATGGCGGGCCTGCTGAAACCCGCCGCCGCGCGGGCGCTGGTCAAGGCCCTCAAGGACGAGCTGACGATCCCCGTGCATTTCCACACCCATGACACCAGCGGCATCGCGGGCGGCACCATCCTGGCGGCGAGCGATGCAGGCGTCGATGCCGTGGACGCGGCAATGGACGCGTTTTCGGGCGGCACCTCGCAGCCCTGCCTCGGCTCCATCGTCGAGGCCCTGATGCACACCGAACGCGACACCGGCCTGGATATCGAGCGCATCCGCGAAATCTCGAACTACTGGGAACATGTCCGCGCGCAATATGTCGCCTTCGAATCCGGCCTCGCCGCCCCCGCGTCCGAAGTCTACCTGCACGAAATGCCCGGCGGCCAGTTCACCAACCTCAAGGCACAGGCCCGCAGCCTCGGGCTCGAGGAAAAATGGCCCGAAGTGGCGAAAACCTATGCCGACGTGAACCAGATGTTCGGCGACATCGTGAAGGTCACGCCATCCTCCAAGGTGGTGGGCGACATGGCGCTGATGATGGTTTCTCAGGGCCTGACCCGCGAACAGGTGGAAGACCCCGACACCGATGTGGCCTTCCCCGACTCGGTCATCGACATGATGCGCGGCAATCTCGGCCAACCGCCGGGCGGCTTCCCCGACAACATCGTTCAGAAGGTCCTGAAGGACGAAAAGCCCAACACCGAACGCCCCGGCAAGCATCTTGCGCCGGTCGATCTGGATGCGGCCCGTGCCGATCTTGTCGGACAGCTCGAAGGCAAGTCCGTGGATAACGAGGATCTCAACGGATACCTGATGTATCCCAAGGTGTTCCTCGATTACATGGGCCGCCACCGCAACTATGGCCCGGTGCGCACCCTGCCCACGCGCACCTTCTTCTACGGCATGGAACCGGGCGAGGAAATCAGCGCCGAGATCGACCCTGGCAAGATCCTCGAAATCCGCCTGCAAGCCGTGGGCGAAACCGACGAGAACGGCGAGGTCAAGGTGTTCTTCGAACTCAACGGCCAGCCCCGCGTGATCCGGGTGCCCAACCGTTTGGTGAAATCCACCACCGCCGCCCGGCCCAAGGCCGAACAGGGCAATCCCAACCATGTCGGCGCACCAATGCCCGGCGTCGTCGCCAGCGTCGCCGTCAACGCGGGCCAGACCGTCAAGGAAGGCGACATGCTGCTGACCATCGAGGCGATGAAGATGGAAACCGGCATCCACGCCGAACGCGACGCCACCGTCAAGGCCGTCCACGTCCAGCCCGGCGGCCAGATCGACGCCAAGGACCTCCTCGTCGAGTTCGAATGATGGCAAAAGGCCCCGGAGAAGTTTCCGGGGCCTTTTTTCTTCGGGCCTTTCCGATGGGGGAGCCCGTTGCGTTCGCTCCCAAGCGCGAAATAGCGGCCGCAGGCCGCCGCGCATCGCCGGGCCGCCCCCCCGGCACGGCGATTTGGTTGATGCAAGGACCATGCTCTGATCTTTTCATGATTTGGCGACCATAAAGTGCCTCAAACCAAAGGTTGCATCGCCGCACCGCGGCCCAGCAATGCACGGCTCTTCTCTTAAAACTATACATGCCCCCCTTCCCGCACTCCCTCCTTGCCCGTACCGGTGCGTACAAAACTGACCTCCAAAACGTACGAAACGCACCGCACACCCTGTTAACCTGCGCGGTTGCGGCAAAAGACACCGACGCGATACCGACGTGATACCGATACGTTACAGACCGGTGTTTTCCCTGTTAACCAAGGACTTGGCCCCGATTCGCCCATCCCCCTTTCAAACCGCCCGAAATCCCCTACCCTGCCCCCGGCAACAACGCGGCGACTCCCATGCAGAAAATCATCGTCTTCACCGATCTCCACATCCTCCCCGAGGGCGAAACGATCATCGGGCTCGACCCCTCCGCGCGCTTCGCTCAGGGGCTGGCCCATGCCCTGCACCACCACCCCGACGCCGCGCGCATCGTCATCACCGGCGACCTGACCCATCACGGCAAAGGCGCCGAATATGCCCGCCTGCGCGCCCTTCTGGCCGATTGCCCCCTGCCTGTCAGCCTGATGCTCGGCAATCACGACCGCCGCGCGCCCTTTGCCGCCGCCTTCCCCGGCACGCCGCGCACCGGGGATGGATTCATCCAGCAAATACAAGATCTTGATCACGCCCGCCTGATCCTGCTGGACACGCTGGACGAACAGGCCCCGGACCTGCACAGCGGCTATCTCTGCCCTTCCCGCCTGACATGGCTGGCCGACGCGCTGGCCGGGGCGCAGGGCCGCGCAACCGTGGTGTTCACCCATCACCCGGCCTTTCGCACCGGGTTCGGCGGGATGGACCGGATCGGATTGCGCAACAGCGACGCGCTGATCGACACGCTGCACACCCACGGGCCGGTCGCACAGATCGTCTCGGGCCATATCCACCGCACGATGCAGGGCGCGGCGGGCGGCATTCCCAATGCCGTCTTCAAAAGCCCCTGCCACCAGATGCCCCTGATCCTGGGCGATCAAAGCCCCCACCTGTCGGTGGACGAACCGGGCGCCTATGGCCTGCTTTTGATCGGCCCCGACGGCGTGGTCGTGCATACCGAGGACTTCGACCTGCCCCGCACCGAGGCCCGCACATATTCCTGACCGGCCCGCACCGGCAATTTTTCGCACATATTCAGGCAGAAAACCGGCGACTTGCCGCCCGGATCGCCGACTCGCTTGCCCGGACCTTTACCAGCCTCTACCATAAGTTGTGCGTCACGAGTAACCGCTTGCAATCCCGACCTTCAGTTCAGGAGCATTCCGCGTGTCACACCCTCTTCACCGCCCGCCATCCTGCCCCCGTCGGCGCCCCCCCGCCCGCAAACTGGTGCTTTTGGGCGTCTTGCTGCTGTCTTCGGCCCTTGTTTACGCGGAACTTGCCCTGCGCTTCAGATAACAAGGATCGCCCGCATCCGGTCGCCGTATACTTTTTTCTCACTTTTCCCGAAATTTGCTCTTGCAGCCACCGCCAAGAATTTATACATCCCGCCCTACCCAAGGACGCGGGTGTAGCTCAGGGGTAGAGCGTTACCTTGCCAAGGTAAATGTCGTGAGTTCGAATCTCATCACCCGCTCCAATTTCTCTTCCCCCAACCGGTTGCCGTAACCGCCTGTTACACAGGCGATGCAGTCGCGCGCATTCGCTGCGCCGCCTCTTGGCGCGGCCCGCGCACCCGCATATAAGGGCGCGGCATATCAGCAAGAGGCACATCGCATGCGCAGCGCCACGATCACACGCAAGACCGCCGAAACCGACATCAGCGTCGAGATCGGTCTCGACGGCACAGGGGTTTACGACAACCAGACCGGCGTCGGCTTTTTCGATCACATGCTGGACCAGCTTGCGCGCCATTCGCTGATCGACATGACGATCCGCTGCACGGGCGACACCCATATCGACGATCACCACAGCGTCGAGGACGTGGGCATCGCCCTCGGTCAGGCCCTGTCGCAGGCGCTTGGCGACAAACGCGGGATTCGCCGCTACGGCGCCTGCCTGCTGCCGATGGACGACGCGCTGGTGCGCGCCGCGCTCGACCTCTCGGGCCGTCCCTACCTTGTGTGGAACGCCGAAATGCCTACGCAGAAGATCGGCAGTTTCGACACCGAACTGGTGCGCGAATTCTTCCAGGCGCTCAGCACCCATGGCGGCATCACCCTGCATGTCGATGCCCTGCACGGGATCAACAGCCACCACATCGCCGAGGCCGCGTTCAAGGCCGTCGCCCGCGCCCTGCGCGAGGCGGTCGAAACCGATCCGCGCAAATCCGATGCGGTCCCCTCCACCAAAGGGGCACTGTGAGCGGCATGACCACCGTTATCGTCGATTACGAATCCGGCAACCTGCACTCGGCCGAAAAAGCGTTTCAGCGCATGGCGTCCGAGGCCGGCGCGGGCAAGGTCACCGTCACGTCCGACCCCGATGTCGTGCGCGGAGCCTCCCGCGTGGTGCTGCCAGGCGACGGGGCTTTTCCGGCCTGCCGGGACGAACTCTACGATCACCGCGGCCTGTTCGAAGCCATCGAAGAGACCGTGATCGCCAAGGGCCGCCCCTTCATGGGCATCTGCATCGGAATGCAGATGCTGGCCACGCGCGGGCTGGAATACCGCGAAACCGCCGGGTTCGACTGGATCGGCGGCACGGTGGAACGCATCGCGCCCTCGGACGACAGCCTCAAGGTGCCGCATATGGGCTGGAACGATCTGGTGATCGACCAGCCGCATCCGGTGTTCGACGGCATCTCAACCGGCGATCACGCCTATTTCGTGCATTCCTACCACTTCCGCGTGGACGATCCCGCCGACCTGCTGGCGCATGTGGAATACGGCGGGCCGATCACCGCCGTGGTGGGACGCGACAATATCGTCGGCACCCAGTTCCACCCGGAAAAAAGCCAGTCCACCGGACTGCGGATCATCGGCAATTTCCTGAACTGGACCCCCTGAAAACCGCATCCGCCCCGGCGCTGCAACAGGTTCGCCGCCGGTTCGCCGATAACCGGCGGCCTTTCAACGAACTGATACAAACCCGCCCTACTCTGTGGACGCACCCCGTTCCATAGAAAGGATTGATTCCGTGCGTTATTTCAAATCCGCTTTCGTCGCCACCGCGCTTTGCGCCCTGCCCGGCCTGGCCTCGGCGGCAACCCTCGACTTCGAGGAATTCACCAGCTTTCAGCAGCTTGGCACCCATTTCACGACACAGGGTTTCAGCGTCACCGCTACTTCGGGCGACATGCTCGCCTATTCCGCCGGCAGTGTTCCCACCGTGCCGGAAAGCGGCTCCACCAGCATCGGCATGAGCAACAACCCCAACGCGCCGACGCCGGTCAACTCCTCGCTCACCTTCGCCGCAGAGGACGGCAGCACCTTCGACCTGCTCAGCTTCCGCGCCTCCGAGGGCCGCAATCAGGGCCGCTTCTTCGCCGATTTCGCATCAACCGCCATCGACATCATGGGAACCCGCGCCGACGGCTCGACCGTTTCGCTGAACTTCGCCTTCGACGGCATCGCCTCCGACTCGCCCGCGACGGATTTCGAAACCGTCCTGTTCAGCGGCTTCACCAATCTGACAAGTTTCAGCGTCACCGGTCAGGGCGGCACCCGCGGCGGGTATGCGTTCCAGCTCGACGACGTGCAGGTGCAGCCGTCGGCGATTCCCCTGCCTGCGGGCGCACCTCTTGTGCTGAGTTCCTTCGCATTGCTTGGCGCGCTTCGTTTGCGCCGCAGGTCACGCGCGGCCTGATCGCCCCCGCGACCGGACATTGCAGGGGGCGGGCCGGGCCCGCCCCTTCGCCTTTACTGCACCCGAGTCCATGTCTGTCTGGCGCAGATCAGCCCGCCGGCCACGCAGCCGCGCAGCTTCAGCGAATTGCCCTGGAGGTCGATCTTGCCGATATAGATCTTGTCGTTCGACGGGCGCCAGACCTTGCCTTCGTATTGTCCGTTCCCCTGCGGGGCCATGTTGCGCACCAGCATCTTGCCGATATTGGGCGATTTGTATTCGCCGCCATCCTTGAACGTCCGCGCAATCGTCCCGCAGATATTCGCACCGCATTTCTGCATTTCCACATACGCATAAGACCCGTCGTCGACTTCGGTCTTCCATGTGCCCAGCACCGGATCGGCCATCGCCATCCCCGCGCTTGCCACCAATGCCATCGCGGCCATCGCCATTCGTTTCATGGGGGTCCTCCTCCCTCGGATATCTGTGCAAGTCTGGCGCGCGTCCCGGCTTGAAATCAAGTCTGACGTCGGGTCGCGTTGCATTTCCGCGGCCCCCGTGCCAAACGGCCAACAACGCAGCCAACAAGGATTTGGGCCCATGATCCTCTACCCCGCCATCGACCTCAAGGACGGTCAGGCCGTCCGCCTGTTCAAGGGCGAAATGGACAAGGCCACCGTCTTCAACGACGATCCCGCCGCGCAGGCGATGGAATTCGTCGAGGCGGGCTGCGAATGGCTGCATCTGGTGGACCTCAACGGCGCCTTCGCCGGAGAGCCGGTCAACGCCGCCCCGGTCGAGGCCATCCTCGAACGCACGCAGGTGCCCGCCCAACTGGGCGGCGGCATCCGCGACATGGCCACGATCGAGCGCTGGCTGTCCAAGGGGCTGGCCCGCGTTATCCTTGGCACCGTGGCCGTGGAAACCCCCGATCTCGTGCGTCAGGCGGCGCGTGAGTTCCCCGGCAAGGTCGCCGTCGGCATCGACGCCCGCAATGGCCGCGTCGCCACCAAGGGCTGGGCCGAGGAAACCGATGTGCTGGCCACCGATCTGGCCCGCTCGTTCGAGGACGCAGGCGTGGCGGCGATCATCTACACCGACATCAACCGCGACGGCGCGATGCAGGGCCCCAACGTGGCCGAAACCGCCGCGCTGGCCAATGCCGTGTCGATCCCGGTGATCGCCTCGGGCGGGGTCAGTTCTATCGACGATCTCAGGGCGCTCAAATCCTGCGGCGCGCCGCTCAACGGCGCGATCTCGGGCCGCGCACTCTATGACGGCGCGATCGACCTGGCCGAGGCGCTTGCGGTGATGAAAGCCTGATCCGCCGTCAGCCGCCCGCCGCCGTGGCCGTCAAATTGCCCAACGCGCCCCGCATCCTGGCAATATATGCGGCGTCATCGTCAATGCCGTTCAGATCGTCCAGCGTTTCCTCGGGGTCTTCATAGGCCAGCCAGACCTGCCCCTGCATGTCCTCGTAAACCAGCACCTTGAGCGGCAGGTACAACCCCGCCAGCGGATTCGCCTGCATGGCGGGCGTGCCCAGCATCGGATTGCCGAATATCAACAATTGCGACGGCGCCAGATCCATATCCACGCCGGCCGCACCGCTCGTATGATCGACGCGCGCAAATACCGTGGCCCCCGCCCCGGTCACCGCCGATTCCAGCGCATCCATCGTGGCGGCCACATCGCCAGCGGCCCGCACCTTGCGGATATCGTCCTCCGAGGCCGACGCCCCCTGTGCCGCCAGCCCCAAGACCAATGCGGTCAAAATCCGTTTCATCGTAATCCCCCTTCCCGAATACGCTAACGCGCCCCATCCTCTGGTAACCCGCCCGCTTTGCCCATAAACAAAACCGTGAGTTCCAGAAGATCGGCTATTTCATGTCCAGACCTCCCCCCTCAGCCGCGTCAGCGCAGCCCCCTGCGCCCCGTGCCATCGCGGGCGCGCCGCTATGGGTGGTCCTGATCATGGTGGTCACGGCCATGTTCAGCATCGTTCTGGGCGACACCGCCGGAAAGGAACTGACCGCCGCCGGGGCGCATCCGTTTTTCGTGGCATGGGCGCGCTTCGCCATGGCCGCACTGGTGCTCTTGCCGTTCAGCGGCCTGTCACGGGCAGAACTGCCCGGCCTTCTCGACTGGCGCATCCTGCTGCGCGGGGCGCTGATCGTCGGCGTCGTCTCGTCGATCCTCACCGCCTTGCGAACCGAACCCATGGCCGATGTCTTCGGCGCGTTCTTCATCGGCCCGGTGATCTCCTACGTTCTGGCCGCGCTCATCCTGGGCGAACGGATCACCCCCCTGCGCAGCGTGCTTCTGGGGCTGGGGTTCGGCGGGGTGCTGCTGGTCGTCAAACCGGGCTTCGGCGCGGGCGCGGGCATGGGGTTCGCACTCCTGGCAGGGCTGTTCTTCGGCTCCTTCCTCACCGCCACGCGCTGGCTCGCCAGCAGCTTCCGGCCCCGGTTCCTGCTGATTTCGCAATTGCTGGTCGGCAGTGTCCTCCTGGCCCCCGTGGCCTTCGCCATCGGCGCACCGGCGATGACTCCCTGGCTCTGGCTTCTCTTCGGGGTCAGCGCCTTCGGCTCGGCGCTCGGCAATCTCCTCCTGGCCACCGCCAACCGCAACGCCCCGGCCTCGGTCATCGCACCGCTGATCTATACCCAGTTGCTGGCCGCCACGATCCTTGGCTGGCTGGCCTTCGGCGACTGGCCCGACACCCTGTCGCTGATCGGGCTCGGCGTGATCCTCGCCTCGGGGATCATGTCGCTGCGGCTCGCCCGGCGCTAAACGATCCGCGCCGCATGCAAAAACGCCGCGCCATGCAGGTCAGACCTTTTCAAGGGGCAGTGTTTCAGGCTACCTCACCCCCATGTTGAAGATCCGCATCATCCCCTGCCTCGACGTGGCCGACGGCCGCGTGGTCAAAGGCGTGAATTTCGTCAACCTGCGCGACGCGGGCGATCCCGTGGACGCCGCCAAGGCCTATGACGCCGCAGGCGCCGACGAGCTGTGCTTTCTCGACATCCACGCCACCCATGAAAACCGGGGCGTGATGCTCGATGTCGTCACCCGCACCGCCGAGCAATGCTATATCCCGCTCACCGTGGGCGGCGGCGTGCGCACGGTGGACGATGTCCGCGCCCTCCTGCTCGCGGGCGCGGACAAGGTCAGCTTCAACTCTGCCGCCGTGGCCGATCCCGACGTGGTGCGCCGCGCCGCCGACCAGTTCGGCAGCCAGTGCATCGTCGTCGCCATCGACGCGAAAACCGTCAGCCCCGGCAAATGGGAAATCTTCACCCATGGCGGGCGCAAATCCACCGGCATCGACGCCGTCGAATTCGCCAGACTGGTCGAGGAAAAGGGCGCCGGTGAAATCCTGCTCACCTCGATGGATCGCGACGGCACCCGCGCGGGCTTCAACCTGCCGCTCACCCGCGCGATCTCGGACGCCGTCGATATCCCCGTCATCGCCTCTGGCGGCGTGGGCGATCTCGACCACCTCGTCGAAGGCGTGACCAAGGGCGGCGCCTCCGCCGTGCTGGCCGCCTCGATCTTCCACTTCGGCGACTACACGATCCAGCAGGCCAAGGATCACATGGCCGCCGCCGGCATCCCGATGAGGACAGGCGCATGACCCTCGACGACCTCGAACAGATCATCGCCGCCCGCGCACAGGCCGACCCGGACGAAAGCTGGACCGCCAGACTGCTCGCCAAAGGCCCCGAAAAGGCCGCCGAGAAATTCGGCGAAGAAGCCATCGAAGCCGTGATCGAAGCCGTCCGGAACGACCCCGAACGCCTGACGTCCGAGGCCGCCGACGTCCTCTTTCACCTGCTCGTCATGCTGCACGCCCGTGGCGTCAGGATCGCCGACGTGATGCAGGAACTCTCCCGCCGCCAATCGCAATCCGGCCTTCAGGAAAAGGCATCCCGCCCGAAATGATCCGTCACATCGTCTTTTTCACCGCCCGCGACCCCAAGGACCTCGACCGCATCCGCGAGGGGCTCGAAACGCTGTCGCAAATCCCCCATTCGCGCCACTTCGAGGTGGGCCGCAATCTGCATGCCGACCGCCTGACCGGGGCCGAGGTCGATTACGTGGTCTATGCCGAATTCGACACGCAGGCCGATCTGGACGCCTACAAGGCCCACCCGGCCTATGCGCGCGGCATCGAACTGGTCAAACCCCTGCGCGACATGCGCATCGCCGCCGACATCGAAAGCGCCTGATCCGGCGAACAGCCGTTACACCTTCTTCTTGCTGAAAATATCCTGGGGGAATCGCCGCTTGCGGCGATGGGGGCAACGCCCCCCAAATAGCGCCAGCCCCGACCGCATTTCACAATTTCGATGAAATCACGCCGGTGTTGAACCCGCCCATGCGCAGCTCTCCGAACAGGCGCTGATACTCGATCTTGGGGCAGCGATCCATCACCACGTCCACGCCCCGCGCCCGCGCCTTTTCGGCGGCTTCCTCGTTCACCACGCCGATCTGCATCCAGATCGTCTGCAAATCCGGGAACGCCTCCAGCGCCTCGTCCACGATGGGCGGCACATGCTCGGGGCGGCGGAAGATATCCACCATGTCCACCCCGCCCTCGATCTTGCTCAGGCTGGCGACCACCCTGGCCCCGAACACGGTTTCCCCCGCATGGCCGGGATTGACGGGCACCACCTCGAACCCTTTCAGGCTCAGGTAGCGCGCCACGTAATAACTGGGGCGCACCGGGTTCATCGACACGCCCACCACCGCCACGCGGCGGGTGCGGGTCAGGATATCGCGCAGATAGGCGTCGGAATAGTCATTGCTCATGGGTCACAACCTACTCCCCTTGCGGCAAAGAAAAAAGCGCCCAAGGCGAAAGCCCTGGGCGCCAGTCGCGGAACGAGGGACAGTGAAGTGAAACGCCGATGTTCCGTATCGACGTTTCTGATCCATAGATAGGGGCGCGTTTGCGAATAAAAAGGGGGCGCTCAACAGGATGTGATCGGCCCGCCTGGTCCGGCTCAATCGAAAATATCCTCGACCACATCCCACAGCTCTTCCAGCATCCTGCGGGCCATCGGCTTGCGCCGCTTGCGCGGCTTTCGGCGCGCCTGCCCGCCATGACCGAACCAGCTTTCGCGCTCGTGCTCGTCATGGGCCTTGCGCCGCCGCCGGGGCTGCACCGGCGCGCTCATGGGGGCTTTTTTCGCTGTCTTTGCAGGCGATTGCGGCATCGCCTTCATGTCATGCAACGGCGCCCCGCAGGCCGAACAGGTCAATTCATGGCGCCCCCGGTCCAGAACCAGCGCGGCGCGCGTTCCACAATAACTGCATGTCGCGATCTTGGGGCCCATGTCTCCTCGGCGCTCAATCCGTTCTCGAGGCATATAGGGCAACCGCCGCCGCATTGGAGACGTTGAGCGATCCGAAATCGCCCGAAAACCCGATTCGCACCAATTGGTCGCAGGTTTCGCGCGTCTTTTCGCGCAATCCCGGCCCCTCGGACCCAAGAACCAGCGCGACCGGCTGATCGCGCCGTCGCTCCAGCGCCGCGTCGATGGTATCCCCGGCCTCGCCCGCCAGCCCCAGCACGGTATAGCCCATCCCCTGCAACGCCTCGATGGCGCGCGCCAGGTTGGTGACCCGCAGATAGGGCTGCCGCTCCAGCGCACCGCTGGCCGTCTTGGCCAGCGCGCCGGTTTCCGGCGCTGAATGGTGGCGCGGCGCGATCACGGCGCAGGCCCCGAACACCTCGGCCGAGCGCAGGATCGCCCCCACGTTATGCGGATCGCTCACCCGGTCCAGAAGCACCACGCGCGGCGCGGCCTCGCCCGGCGGGGCGGCGCAGATATCCTCCAGCCGCCCCCAGTCCAGCGGTTTCACCTCCAGCGCCGCGCCCTGATGCACCGATTGCGGGTCCAGCGGCGCGGAAAACTTGCGCGGATCGGCCATTTCCGGTGCGACGCCACTTGCGGCAATCGCCTCGGCCAGTTTGTCGGCGGCGTTCCTGGTGACGATCAGCCGCAGTTTCTCGCGCGCCGGGTTCATCAGCGCATCGCGCACCGCATGCAGCCCGAACAGCCACACGGTTTCGGCCTCGGCCGCCTTTTTCGCCTGCTCTTTCTCGATCACCCAACGGGGTTTTTTCTGGGCCATTCCGGTCCTTTCCTTGCGCGGCGCGACAATGCGCGCGCACAGCGCCCCGCGCAAGGCATTTTCCGGTTGACGCTGCACCATGGCTTTCCTAAATACGCCCTCACGCTTCGGAGCATCCTGAATGCTTCCGGCAGTGGGCGACAGGCCGCAAGGTGTGGCAGGGGACTGTAACTCCCTCGCGGAGACGCACGCTAGGTTCGATTCCTAGGTCGCCCACCATTTTCCCCCTCTGGAAATGGTATTCGCGCCGCACAGGCCCGGCTGCGCCTATCCGACCCGGCCCGCCAACGCGATCAGCGCCACGGTCGCGCTGCTGATCGCCAGCGCCCAGCCGAACGAAGTCAGCGTCCCGATAATCACGTATTCGCTGGCGCGCTGTTCCTTGGTCGCCTCGAATCGCAACAGCGATTTGGCCGCGATCAGAAACCCGATTCCCGTGGGCTGCCCGATCAGGATCAGCAGGAAAATCACCGCGCGCTCCAACTGGCCGATCATCTGCCCGGCCTTGGGCAGGCCCTGTTTCTTGAACGCCTGCGCATATGGCGCGGTGATCAGACCCACCGCATGGCCCCCGGCACGCACCGTCAGGATGAACCCCGACAGGATCAGCGCCGGCGCCAGCAACAGCGGCAGCCACCCGGCCCACACCCCCGCAGCCGCCGCGCCGGGCCACCACAGGGCGGCGGCAATGATCGTGGCCAGATGCGCGATCTGATCGGCCATGAACGCCCCGAACGTCGCGCGCATCCCATCAGGCAGCGCATAGGTCTTGATCGCGTCGATCGCCAGATGCGCCCCCGCAACCAGCAGCGCCAGTTGCCACGCCCCGCCCAGCGCCGCGAGGCTCAGTGCAGCGACAATCGCGATATGCAGAAGAAACACGCCGAACTGGCGCTTTCTTTCGATCATCCAGTTGAATTGAAACACGAAATCCGCCAGCACATGCGCCAGCAAAAGCGCGGCGAAACTCTGAAGCATCGGCGCCGTCACGGCAATCATTTCAGCTTGCCTGTCGAAAAAGAAAGCATTTTCACTTGCCTCACCTTGTTTCCAGCGCGCTCAACGCCGCCTCGATGGCCGGAAACCCGGCCGCCCACAGCGCCTGATCCACCGCCTGGCGCGAGATATCCAATCGCCCCGCCGCCTCGGCCCGCGTGCCCGCACCGGGCGGCAGTTGCTCGGCCAGCGCACGCGCCTGCGCCTGCGTCCAGCCCTGCGCGATATGATCGGCCAGCCGCGCCGTCGCCGCCTCGGCCCCGCCCGCCGCATGATCAAGATGACGCCCCGACGGCAGACTGTCCAGCAACCGGCCCGACGCCGTGAAGGCCGCGCCATGCGCCGCGTTGGGATCTTGCCCCGGCATCTGCCCCGCCCCCGTGGCCATCGCCATGCGCGAGGCCCGCGCCTTGTCCAGCCGCCGGATGCAGGCATTGACATAAAGCGCAGCGCGCAAGGCGAAGACCGGCGCATCGAACGCCATCTGCCAGGCATCCCCGCCGCGCCGGGCAAACCCGACCTCCGTAACCCCCGGCCATGCGCCAATCGCATCGGAGGCCGCGCCGATCGCCTTCAGCGTCGCCTCCAACTCCCCGACGCTCAAGCTGGTCGAGTCCACGATATCGCCAGTCAGAACTGCAAACATGGCCGCAAGCATTATCACTTGCCAAACCCAAAAGCAAGCCAAACAACTTGCTCACGCCATCCCGCAAGAATGCCCGTCTTCCCCCTTCTGCCCGCGCGCCATCCTCCCTATACTGTGCGCGCAGGCAGAACCGGGCAGAGTGTGAGTAATGGCCGCCAAGGCAAAGAAGACCCCCAAACCCTACAATATCCTGATCGTCGGCCAGGGCGGTCGGCTGCAATACGAGGCGGTTCTCTTTGCCGCCTCGCTGCGCGCCAGTTCCCCCGGTTTCAAAGGCCGCCTGATCGTGGCCGAGCCCCGGCCCGGCCCGCTCTGGCAGAACGATCCCTCCATTCGCGGGCAGGATACCCGCGACCTGCTCACCCATCTGGGCGCCGAAATCATCCCCTTCGACTCGCGCCATCTCGGGCAGGCCTACCCCTATGGCAACAAGATCGAAGCCCTGTTCGCCCTGCCCAAGGGCGACCCCTTCGTGTTCTTCGACACCGATACGCTGGTCACCGGCGATATCACCTCGGTGCCCTTCGATTTCGCCCGCCCCACCGCCTCGCTGCGCCGCGAAGACACATGGCCCGAAATCGAACTCTACGGCCCCGGCTACACCGCCACCTGGAAATCGCTCTACGACAAGTTCGGGCTCGATTTCGACTCCTCGCTCGACCCGGCCTGGCCCGATGAATTCTGGCGCAGATACCTGTATTTCAACGCCGGGTTCTTCTTTTACAAATGCCCGCACATCTTCGGTCAGCGCTTCCTCGACTACGCCCTGGCGATCCGCGACGACCCGCCCGCCGAACTGGTCTGTCAGTCGCTCGACCCATGGCTCGATCAGGTGGCGCTGCCGCTGGTGATCCATTCCCTCGGCGGCGGGCGCGATACCCTGCCTGCGGGGCTGCTGGATGGCGACGTCACCTGCCATTACCGCCTGCTGCCCCTGCTCTACGCCCGCGAATCGGATCGCGTGGTCGAGGTGTTGGAACAGGTCAGCGCCCCGAACAAGCTCAAGAAAGTCCTGAAATCCTATGACGCGATCAAGTTCATGATCTATCACGGGCGCGGCCGGAAGGTGCGCGCGCTGTTCGATCGCGACGATCTCCCTCGCAAGGAACAGGCCATTCGCAACACGATCAAGCGCAACGGCTTCTGGATGCGCTGATGTCGGACTCCCCCTCCACCGGCAGCGGCCTGACCCGCATCGCACAAGTCTACTCGCCCATCGACGCGGCGCTGACCGTCGCCGCCCTCGAAGGGGCCGGGTTTCAGGTGTTCGTGCCCGGCTATCACACCCATAACACCATCCCCCACATGGCCGTGGCCTTTGGCGGCATCCCCGTCATGGTCCGCAGCGATCAGGCCGCCGAGGCCGCGCATTTTCTCGACGCGCTCGACCGGCCCGCCACGCCGGACACCGCGCCCGAAGACGCACCGCACCTGCCATGGTGGCGGCGGCTTCTGGCACTGGTGATCTTCCTGCTCACCGGCACCGCACCGCCGCTCAAGGGCCGCTTCAAGGGGCCGCGCGACGGATAAGCCCGCGATTTTCCACCACGGGACATGCCGGGAACCGTCACCGCAATCCGCCTCACGGCCGCAAATCCGGCCATAATTCCCCGCATACCGCACCGAACCGGAACACCATCCGTCACGGCACGGGAAAACCGGAACAAACACGCCACCCCCGCCATGCCAGTTGTTCCCTTCCGGCCGATGCCCTACACATTTCCCGAACGATTACCTCAGGGAGGACCATCCAGATGGCATACGGCTTCGACACATTGCAGATTCACGCGGGCGCCCGTCCCGATCCGGCCACCGGCGCACGCCAGACCCCCATTTACCAGACCACGGCCTATGTGTTCCGCGATGCCGAACACGCCGCCGCGCTCTTCAACCTGCAAGAGGTGGGCTATATCTATTCGCGCCTCACCAACCCCACCGTGGCCGTCCTTCAGGAACGCGTCGCCACGCTGGAAGGCGGCGCCGGGGCGGTCTGCTGCTCCTCGGGCCACGCGGCGCAGATCATGGCGCTGTTCCCGCTGATGGGTCCGGGCCTCAACGTGGTGGTGTCCACCCGGCTTTACGGCGGTTCGATCACCCAGTTCAGCCAGACGATCAAGCGCTTCGGCTGGGAGGCCAGGTTCGTCGATATCGACGATCTCGACGCCGTCGAGGCCGCGATCGACGACAACACCCGCGCCGTGTTCTGCGAATCCATCGCCAATCCGGGCGGCCATATCGCCGATCTGGATGCCCTGGCCAAGCTGGCCGACAAGGTCGGCCTGCCGCTGATCGTCGATAACACCTCGGCCACGCCCTACCTGTGCCGCCCCATCGAACACGGCGCGACGCTGGTCGTGCATTCCATGACCAAGTTCCTCACCGGCAATGGCACCGTCACCGGCGGCGTGGTCGTGGATTCGGGCAAATTCGACTGGTCCGCCAGCGGCAAGTTCCCCTCGCTCAGCGAACCGGAACCGGCCTATCACGGGCTCAAGTTCCACGAAACCTTCGGCCCGCTGGCCTTTACCTTCCACGGCATCGCCATCGGCCTGCGCGATCTGGGCATGACACTGAACCCCCAGGCGGCGCATTACACGCTGATGGGCATCGAAACCCTGTCGCTGCGGATGGAACGCCATTGCGAAAACGCCATGAAGGTCGCGCAATGGCTGGAAAACGACGACCGGATCGAATCCGTCACCTATGCCGGGCTGCCCTCCTCGCCCTATCACGACCGGGTACAGCGGATTTGCCCCAGGGGTGCGGGCGGGTTGTTTACCGTGGCGCTCAAGGGCGGCTATGACGCCTGCGTCAAGCTGGTGGACAGTCTCGACCTGTTCAGCCACGTCGCCAATCTCGGCGATACGCGCTCGCTGATCATCCACTCGGCCTCGACCACCCACCGCCAGCTGAGCGAGGAACAACAGATCGCGGCGGGCGCGTCGCCCAACGTGGTGCGCATCTCCATCGGGATCGAGAACGCCGAGGACATCATCGCCGACCTCGATCAGGGGCTTGCCAGGGCCGCGGGCTGAACCAATGCCGCGCAGAGAACCGAAAACCGGGCCACATGGCCCGGTTTTTTCTTGGGCGCGGAACAGTCTGCCGAAGAACCTCACCGGCCCCCAACAAACCCTCACGACGCATCCGCCGGCTTCAGAATCGTGCTATCCGTTGATCCGTCTTCAATCGACGAAATCTTTTGTTCCGGTGAGGCCAGACACCTGCCTCCGCTGCGCCTTCCAAGGCTTCGACGACGATTCCCCGCTCGCTCGAAACCGCGATATGCAGCACTGACGCGGTAATCTGTGGATCGTTACGGGCTGAAACCTTCCTGCCCGCTTTGCCTGTGCACCTCTCCGGCCTGTCCCCTGTCACGTCCCTTTCCCTCGGCGGGAAGCTGCTATAAAATCGGATCAGTTCAGGGGCTGACTCCACTCGCCCCAAACCCGATGCTAGTGCGGTGGAAATGAAACCGAATTTTGCCCTGTCCCTGTCGTTCGAAGGCATCCGCCTTCTGCATCGTGCCTTTCCCGGCTGGCACGATGTCGGTGAGGTATCGCTCGAGGCCGAGGATCTGCCCGCCGAACTCACCGCATTGCGGGAACGGGCACAGACGCTTACCGCATCGCCGATGATCTGCAAGCTGGTGATCCCGGACGCGCAGATCAAATACCTGACATTCGATGGCGAAGGGCTGACCGGCGACGCCCTGGAACAGGCCGTGCGCACCCATCTGGACGGCGCAACGCCCTATGCGCTCGACGATCTGGCCTATGACTGGTCCTTCGAGGCCGGGCAGGTCCACGTCGCCGCCGTGGCGCGCGAGACGCTGGCCGAGGCCGAAAGTTTCGCAACGCTGCACGGTTTCGCCCCGGTCAGCTTCGTGGCCCGCCCCGCGCAGGGCCGTTTCGTGGGCGAACCGTGGTTCGGGGAAACCGCGCAAGCCGCCCGACACCTCCCCGAGGGCGACACGCTCGAACGCGACACCGCCCCGGTCCGCATAATCGGCCCGGCCCCCGTGCCCGACGCCACGCAACAGACAGCCGCCGAAGACGAAACGCCCCCCACTGCCGAAACTCCGCCCGACCCCGAAACGCCCGCCGCAGCGCCGCCGCCGTCAGACGCCGATGACAACGCACCGGCAACCGCCGGGGATGACGCCCCCGACACCGGATCGCCGCAGGACGACACCCCCGCCCCCGACACGCCGGACGACACCCCGGCCACCGCCTTCCGCTCGATTCGCGCCAGCCGGGGCGATCCCCCGCCCTCGGCCCCCCGCCGCCTCGAAGGGGCCGCGCGCGGCTTCACCCCGGTTGCGCCCGGCACCGCCAACAGCGAGACCTCCGCCGCACCGCCGGTTACCGGCACACCGCAAGACGCCATGTCGGACGCCGCCGTGGCCGATCTCGCCGCCTCGCTCACCGCCACCGAAGCGGATGAAACACCCGACCGCGCATCGCCCGCCGAGGACGACTCCCCGGTTTCCGCCTTCTTCACCCGCCGCAGCGCGCGGATCGAGGCAACGGCCCCCACGCCCCCGCCTCCGGGCGACGAAAAACAGCGCATGACGGTCTTCGGCGCGCGCGAACCCGCCACCAATCGCGGCAGGTCACGCTATCTGGGCCTGATCCTGACCGCCATTCTGCTGCTGTTCCTGGTGGCCGTGGCCGCCTGGGCGTCGGTCTTTCTGGACGACGGCATCGCCAGCCTGTTCCGCAAGGACGACCAGCGCCAGATCGTCGCCACGCCCGATATCGACCTCCCCGAGGACGACCCCGAGGCACAGGCCGACGCCGCGCTCACACACCCCGACGACCAGCCCACAGAGCCGCCCGCCGAGGCCGAAGAGCCCGCCCCGCAAACCATCGCCGCCCCGGCGGACCTCTCCCCCGACGAGGTGCGCACACGCTATGCCGCCACCGGCATCTGGCAAATGGCTCCCGACGCCCCCACCGCGCCGGGCGTCCTGACGCTCGACGATTTCTACCAGACCTCGATCGACAGCCAGGTCAAATCCTCCGACGCGGTCGCCCTGCCCGACCCATCCCGCACACCCGCCGATACGCGCCCGGAAACCCCCGGCGATCCGCCCGCTGCGGGCACCCGTTTTCGCTTTGACGATCGCGGGCTGGTCGTGGCCACTCCGAACGGCGCGCTGACTCCGCAAGGCGTGCCCGTCTATGCCGGACGTCCCGCGCTGATCCCGCCGCAACTGCCCGACCGCCCCGAGGCCATCGTCACCGATCTGCCCAACGACGAGGTGCTGCACCTGATGGGCGTCCGCCCGCGCCTGCGCCCCGACACCCTGAGCGAACAGAACGAACGCGGCAGCCTTGGCCTTGGCGGGCGCACCCGCGTCGAACTGGCCGCCCTGCGCCCGCGCCTGCGCCCCGAAAGCGCACAAGAGGCCGCCATAGCCGCCGCTCAGGCCGCCGCGGCCGAAGCCACCGAAACAGCCGAAACAGCCGAAACAGCCGCCGCGACCGACCCCCAGGCCGTCGCCGCCGCCCTGGCCGAAGCCGTCCAGGCCCCCGATCCCTTTGCCTCGGCCACGGAACAGGCCGTCAGCGCCTCGCTCAAGCCCAATTCACGGCCGCGCAACTTCGACAAGGTCGTGGCCCGCACCACCCAGGCCGCCCGCGCCGCGCCGGTCAGCGCCTCGCAAAAGGTGACGCCGAACGCACCCACCACCACCACCGTGGCCCGTGCCGCCACCGACAAGAACGTGATCTCGATGCGGCAGGTGAACCTGATCGGCGTCTATGGCAGCCCGTCGAACCGCCGCGCGCTCGTCCGGCTGGCCAACGGACGCTATCAGAAGGTCAAGGTGGGCGACCGCCTCGATGGCGGACAGGTCGCCGCCATCGGCGACAGCGAGCTGCACTATCAGAAACGCGGGCGCAGCATCGTCCTGCGCATGCCGCGCGGCTGACGCCCCGATCCTGCGCACGCCACGCGCATCCCGACAACAATCCGGTGAAAAACACCTCCCCGCAACGGGGCTGCATTGCGGCTGTCACAGGCTCCGACTACGCTATGTTCAAGACCCCGACATATTTACACAGACAAGGCATGACTGCACATGGAAGGATTCCTGTTTCAGGCTTCGGTTTTTCTGGCCGCCGCGGTGATCGCGGTGCCGCTGGCCTCGCGGCTCGGTCTCGGCTCGGTGCTGGGTTATCTCGCCGCCGGAATCGTGATCGGGCCTGTGCTCGGGCTTGTCGTCGGGCACGAAACGCAGGAACTTCAGCATTTCGCCGAATTCGGCATTGTCATGATGCTGTTTCTCATCGGCCTCGAACTGGAACCCCGCGCCTTGTGGAACATGCGCCACCGCCTTCTGGGTCTGGGCGGGCTTCAGATCGCGCTGACGACACTGGCGGTCATGGCCGGTGCGATCTTCCTGGGTCAGCCTGCCAGCATCGCGCTGGCCATTGGCCTGATCTTCGCCCTGTCCTCGACGGCCATCGTGCTGCAAACCCTGTCGGAAAAGGGGCTGATGCAAACCGGCGGAGGGCGCTCGGCCTTCTCCGTGCTGCTGACACAGGACATCGCGGTGATCCCGATGCTCGCCCTGCTGCCGCTCCTGGCCCTGCCCAAACCGCCGGGCGTGGTGCTTGGCGAAACGCTGGAACGGATGAGCGCAACCACCGCCGCCGAAAACACCCCGCAACCCGCACACGAGGCCGCCGCATACTTCATCGGCAACCTTCCGGGCTGGGGCGTCACACTGGTGACGCTGGCCGCCGTGGCGGCGATCATCCTCGCCGGGTTCTACCTGATCAACCCGGTGTTCCGCTATATCCACACCGCCCGCCTGCGCGAGATGTATACCGCACTGGCCCTGCTCATCGTGATCGGCATTGCCTTCGTGATGACGCTGGTGGGGCTCTCGCCTGCGCTCGGTGCGTTTCTGGCGGGCGTGGTTCTGGCCAACTCCGAATTCCGCCACGAACTGGAAAGCGACATCGCCCCGTTCAAGGGCCTGTTGCTGGGCCTGTTCTTCATCACCGTGGGCGCGGGCATAAATTTCTCGGTTCTCGCCCGCGATACCTTTGCCGTGCTTGGCCTGGCAGCGGCGGTGATCCTGCTCAAGGGCACGGTGCTCTATGTGCTCGGGCGGGTCTTCGGCCTGCGCGGGCGCAGCCTCTGGCTTTTCACCCTGTCGCTGGCGCAGGCGGGTGAATTCGGCTTCGTGCTGATCTCGTTCTCGGCACAACAGAACGTCCTGCCCCCCGCGATGTCCGAGATGCTCTTGCTGGTCATCGCCCTGACCATGCTGATCACACCCTTGCTGTTCATCCTCTATGACTGGCTCTCCAGCCGGGTCGAAGACATCGTCGAACCGCAGGAGGCCGACCATATCGACCGGCAGGCGCCGGTCATCGTGGCGGGCATCGGCCGCTTCGGCCAGGTGGTCAACCGGCTGGTGCGCTCCAGCGGGTTCAACACCGTCTTGCTGGATCACGACCTTGCCGCGATCCAGCGAATGCGCCGTTTCGGCGTCAAGGGCTTCTTCGGCGATCCCACCCGGCCCGAATTGCTACGCGCCGCCGGTCTGGACAAGGCCCGCGTTCTGGTCGCCGCCCTCGACAACCCCGAGGCCACGACCCGCCTTGTCGCCTATGCCCGCCGCGAACGGCCCGATCTGCACATCATCGCCCGCGCCCGCGACCGCACCCATGTGTTCCGCCTCTACAAGGCCGGGGCAAATGACATCGTGCGCGAACTCTTCGACAGCTCTCTGCGCGCCGGACGTTACGTTCTCGAGAATATGGGCCTGACCGAATTCGAGGCCGCCGAACTCGAGAAAACCTTCTACCAGCACGACAGGCAATCGGTGCGCGATCTGGCGACGCTCTGGAATCCCGACATCCCGACAGTCGAAAACAAGGAATATATCGCCCGCGCCAAGGAACTGGAAAAAGAGCTTCAGACAATGCTTCTGTCACAGCTCGAAGAAACCGCGGCGGAGGTGCCGCGCTCGGGCACCGGCGGCTGAGGTGCGTCCATGACGGACGCAAGTCCGGTGAGACCCCCGGAGTTTCGTACAAAACGCGCGTACACTTCGTACGTTTCGTACAAAACTCAGCCGTCCGAAACCCCCGCCTCGGCAAAGGTCGCCATGCCCGAATGACAGGCCATCGCAGCTTTCAGGATGGCCATGGCCAGGACCCCGCCCGTGCCTTCCCCTAACCGCATCCCGAGCGACAGAATGGGGTTTTTATTCATTTCTTTCAACAACTTGGGATGCGCCACCTCGGCGCTGACATGACCCGCCACCGCATGATCCAACGCCCCCGGCTGTGCCCGCTCAAGGCAGGCCGCCGCCGACGTGCAAATAAAACCGTCCAAAATCAACGGGATACGCAACATTCTGGCGCGCACCATGGCCCCGGCCATCGCCGCCAACTCGCGTCCGCCAAGGCAGCGCAAAATCTCCAACCCATTGGTTTTACATTGTTTATTTACCTCGACCGCCTGCGCCACGACCTGCGCCTTATGGGTCAGGGCATCGCCCTCCATCCCGGTCCCGCGCCCCGTCCAGTCCCCCGCCGTTCCCCCGAACAACGCCAGCGAAATCGCTGAAGCACTGGTCGTATTGCCGATCCCCATTTCACCGACAACCAGTAAATCTGCTTTTGAATCAACAGCTTGCCACCCCACGTACAAGGCCTCCACCAGTTCGGCCTCGTCCATCGCGGGCCCTTGGGTAAAGTCTTCGGTCGGGGTTTCCAGCGCCAAGGCATGCACATCCATTGTCGCGCCAACGGTCTCGGCCAACTGATTCACAGCCGCCCCGCCCGCCTGAAAATTCGCCACCATCTGCACGGTCACTTCGGGCGGAAACGCACTGACTCCTTGGGCCGTAACCCCATGATTTCCCGCGAAAACTATGACCTGTGGCCGTTCGATCCGGGGCTTCGGATCACCCCGCCATCCGCAATACCACGCCGCCAGATCCTCCAACCGGCCAAGCGATCCGGGCGGCTTGGTCAACTGCCCGTCCCGCTCTCGCGCGGCGGCGCACGCCCCGGCATCCGATGCGGGAAGCCTTTGAAGAATATCAACAAATTCAGAAATCGTGGCAAAATCCTGCTGCATGTCGTACCTATTGCGTGCTAACCTTGCCACCATGTATCGCAGCCAAGGATTTGGGCGCAGCCGAAAAAGGCCACTGCAATGGCAAAAAACGACCAACCCCTTGTCATGGCTGAGGATTTTCCCCTCGCACTGGCCCTCCTGACCCGCCTGCCCATCCACGCAAGCCGCTTCGACCGCGGCGCCCGCGCCGCCTGGGCCTATCCGCTGGTCGGGGTAATGGTCGGCTCGCTGGCCGCAATGGCGGGCCTTATCGCTTTCTGGTTGGGGCTGCCGACCGCTGTTACAGCACTGATTTCACTGTCTTTTCTGACCGTCCTGACCGGCGCCATGCACGAAGACGGCCTTGCCGACAGCGCCGATGGCCTTTGGGGCGGATGGGATCGCGCCCGGCGGCTGGAGATCATGAAGGACAGCCATATCGGCAGCTATGGCGTTCTGGCCCTGCTGTTCAGCTTCACCGCCAGATGGGCCGCCCTGTGGACCTTGTTCAACAGTGGCGCAGGCCTTGCTTTTATTGGCATTCTGGCCGCGGCAACGCTATCACGCGCGCCCTTGCCAGCCCTCATGGCCACCCTGCCCAATGCCCGCAACGCCGGCCTGTCCCACGCCACCGGCCGCCCGTCCGCGCGCACGGCATGGCTGGCCATCGTCATTGCGACAGGGCTGGCGGTATTGCTGTTGGGATTCTCCGGGATCGGAGCAGTCGTCTGGGCCGGGCTAGCCGCGTTGAGCGTCGCCCTGATTGCCCGCGCCAAGATCGGCGGGCAAACCGGTGACATCCTGGGCGCCTGTCAGCAAGTCACGGAAATCACGGTACTTTTCACACTCATAACCTAAGTCGAAAAGAAAGGCCGCACCCTCATGGGTACGGCCGGTCATCAGTCGAATTGCGCCCGGATCAGGCCGCGCGCGACACCAGGACGTCGTCCACCTTCTTGGCGGCCTGCACCTCGTCACCGCCACTGACAGCGGCCACTTCGCGGGTCAGCCGCTCCAGCGCGGCTTCGTACAGTTGACGCTCGGAATAGCTTTGCTCGCGCTGATCGTCCGTGCGGTGCAGGTCGCGCACCACCTCGGCAATCGCGATCAGATCGCCCGAGTTGATCTTCTGTTCGTATTCCTGAGCCCGGCGCGACCACATCGCCCGTTTGACCTTGGCCTTGCCTTTCAGCGTGGTCATCGCCTTGGACACCACATCGGGGCTGGACAAAGAGCGCATCCCCACCTCAGTGGCCTTGTTGGTCGGCACGCGCAGGGTCATCTTGTCCTTCTCGAAGGATACGACAAACAGCTCGAGTGTGATGCCGGCAATTTCCTGCTCTTCGATCGAGACGATCTGGCCAACACCGTGGGCCGGATATACAACGTAGTCGTTGGGGCGAAATTCAAGCTTTTTCGCTTTGCTCATTCAGTTCTTCCTCACAGGGCTGCTGGCCAAAACTCGTCGCCTTGCTTCCAACGGCTAACCGACGAAATCTGGCCTCAAGCGCAAAAGTACCCACACACCCGGCAGCGCCGTGGGGAATGGATATCTGGCAGCGTTCTACATTTGTAACAATAATATAGCACAAAATACGTGCTTTCGGAAGTGGCACGCATTCATGAACCTGATTTTTAATTTTATATCAGGGCGTTACACCTATCTTCGCCCCGATATTTGATCAAAAATCCCCGCAGCTGCGCGAATCAGCCGCCTTCGCCCGGCGCTTCTGAAAAATACTTGTCCAGCTTGCCTTCTTCGCCGTCACGCTCTTCGGCCTCGGGCAACTGATCCTTCTTGGTGATGATCACCGGCCATGCTTCCGAGTACTTGCGGTTGAATTCGACCCATTGTTCCATATCCGGTTCGGTATCCGGACGGATGGCGTCGGCGGGACATTCGGGTTCGCACACGCCGCAGTCGATGCATTCATCGGGGTGGATCACCAGCATGTTCTCACCCTCGTAAAAACAATCCACGGGGCACACCTCGACACAATCGGTATATTTGCATGCGATGCAGTTATCCGTCACGACATAGGTCATTTCAGTCTCTCACCTTTACCGGTCTTGGCCTCACCTAATCCAGCCACGGGTATCAATCAAGCGTATCCGGACGGTTGAGATCGAGTTTGCGCCGATCCCGCTTGGTTGGACGACCTTTTCCTTCGTATTTCGGCGCAGATGGGACATTTGGCCGCTCTGCCGGGGGGCTCAGGTCTTCATAAAGCGCCTGCGCTTCAGCGGCCGGGCCGCGCCGCTCTCCGACGGCGACGATACGGATCACCCGCGTCGCACGCGCCTGCGGAAAGGTCAGCACATCGCCGGGCCCGACCGAATGGGCCGGTTTCGACACCTTGGCGCTGTTCACACGCACATGCCCGCCCGAAACCAGCTTGGCCGACAAACTGCGCGTTTTGAAAAAACGCGCCTGCCACAACCACTTATCCAGGCGGATCTTGGCGGGGGTGTCGTGCAAACCGAATACGGCCCCGGTTCAGCCCTTGTCCTTCAGCCCCATAAGGGCTGCGGCAAAGGGATTGTCCGGATCGATCTGGTCTTTCTTTTTCTGCGGTTTGGCCGAGAAGGTCTTGGGCCCCTGATCGCGGCGCTGCTTGCCCTTGAGTGGCTTTCCGCCCTTCCCCTTGGGCTTGTCGCCACTGCGTGGTTTGCCACGCCCCTGCGGTCGGCCACGCGCTGCGCGCCCGGCCCAGGTGAAGGTATAAAACACCTCGATGTCGGGCTCTGCGGGATCGGCAGCAGGCGTTTCGCCCGGCAGCACCTCGCCTTCCGTCGCAGCGGGAATATCAGCGGGTTGTTCGGTCTGTTCGACCGGCTCGGCAACGACAGGCGCCTCGCCCTCATCGGGGATATCTTCGACCCGTTCAGACGCTACCGGTTCGGCAGCTTCCTCGGCGGAGGCTTCGGCGACGGCCTGATCGACCGGCTTGACCTTTTCCCGCTCGCCCTTTTCGGCCTTGTAACCAAGACCCTGCATCAGATCGGCGAACTGTTCCAGAGTCATACCCGTGATCGACAGCATATCGGCGCTGGCCTCGAACCCGGCGCGGCTGTCCTCGTTGCGCAGCATATCGGCCAGCCGCTCCAGCATATCGATTCGGATCGCCCGCTCGCCGGCTGCGCGATAGCCCGCCATCGAGTGGTAACCACGCGGCAGCGCCGTGCCTGCGGGCACCGTCACCAACCCCGGTGGGGGGGCTTCGGGGAAGTCGGACAGGTCTTGCGCCAGCGACCACAACACCAGACGCAGGCGCGTCGGCGCAGGCTTGAGCAGCAACGGCATGAAAATGGTGAACTGTCCAAACCGCACACCGTGCTTGCGCAGCGCGCCGCGCGCATCCTGATCCAGTTCCTTGACGTTTTCGGCCACCTCGCCGCGCGGAATGATGCCGAAATTCTCAACCAGACGGAAGCCGAAACCACGCGCAAGGCCGGTCAGCGCTTCGTCGCGCTGGATGTTCAAAAGCGGTTCGAACAGGGTGGCGACCTTGCGGTCGATGAAGTGTTGCAGACGGCGCTGCACCTTCTGCGCGACGTCCGTACCGGCGGCTTCATCCACAAAGGCCTCGGCCTGCGGCTTGAGGGGATCAGCCCCCGCCACCAGCTTGCCCAAGGCCTGATCGCCCCACATCAGGCCACCTTGTTCGGTGAAGTCGATCTCGGTATCCGGCGCGTTATAGAACCGATCCGCCTTGAGATGGAAATGCGGCGCAAGCGCTTGCAGGCTGGCCTGTGCAATCGCCTTGGTCTCCTGCCCTGCCGACGCCTTGTCCTGCATGAAGCGGAACCCTTCCAGACGTCCGACGAACTCGCCCTCGACCGTCACATCACCGTTTTCGTTCACTTCGGCCACCATGGCCTCCTTCTGCTTGAGCCGGCGCAAAAGCACGGATGTGCGCCGGTCCACAAATCTCTGGGTCAGACGCTCGTGCAGCGCATCCGACAAGCGGTCTTCTACCGCGCGCGTCGCGCCGCGCCAATGCGTTTCGTCATCGACCCAGCCTTTTCGCTGCGCAACATACGTCCAAGTCCGGATATAGGCGAGATGTTTCGACAATGTGTCGATATCTCCATCGGTCCGGTCGATCCTCTTGACCTGCCGCGCCAGCCAATCGTCGGGTACCCGTCCATGTTCGTGCAGATCGCAATAGATGCGCTCCAGCAGCCCGGCATGTTCGGCGTGGCTGATACCCCGGAAATCGGGCACCCGGCAGACATCCCACAACAACCGTACCGAAGGCCCGTCACTGGCCCGCGTACGGACCTCAGCCACCTGCGCGAGGGTTTTCAGCGCCCCAAGGTCGTCGGCCTCGCGGGCGCGGGTCAGCCACTGATCGTCGGGCCTGGCCTCCAGCGCCTGAATGAGCGCATCGAGGTTTCCAAACGGCAAGTCGGAGTTGCGCCACTCCAGCTTGCGAATGGGGGTAAAGCGATGATCCATAATCGCCTGCGCCACTTCGCCGGACAACTCGGGCGCTTCACCGGTCACGCCAAACGTGCCGTGGCTCATCCCCCGTCCTGCACGGCCTGCGATCTGCGCCAGTTCATTGGGGGCCAAGGGGCGCATCCGGCGACCGTCGAACTTTGTCAGCGATGAAAACGCGACGTGGTCGATATCCAGATTCAGCCCCATACCGATGGCGTCTGTCGCCACCAGATAGTCCACATCGCCGTTTTGGTACAATTCCACCTGCGCATTGCGCGTTCGCGGGCTGAGCGCCCCCATAACCACTGCCGCACCCCCCTTTTGGCGGCGTAGCAGCTCGGCAATCGCGTATACATTATCAATTGAAAATCCGACAATCGCACTTCGCACAGGCATCTTACTTATCTTTTTTGAACCTGAATACGATAATTGCGACATACGCTCACGGCTCAGGAACTCGACCCCGGGCACCAGTGCGGCAATTGCCCCGCGCATGGTCTGACTGCCCAGAAACTGGGTCTCGCGCAGGCCCCGCATCCGCAACAGGCGGTCGGTGAAGACATGGCCGCGCTCGGGATCGGCGCAAAGCTGGATTTCGTCGATGGCCACGAAATCCGCGCCCAGACCTTCGGGCATCGCTTCGACCGTGCAAACCCAATATTGGGTGCGTTCGGGAACGATCCGCTCTTCCCCGGTAACAAGGGCAACCACCGATGGCCCGCGCAAGGCGACGATCTTGTCATAGACTTCGCGCGCCAAAAGGCGCAGCGGCAGGCCGATCACCCCCGTGCGATAGCCCAGCATCCGCTCGATCGCGAAATGGGTCTTGCCTGTATTCGTCGGCCCCAGAACCGCCAGGGTTCTTGACTGCTCGGCCATTGGCTTGCTCCGTTCCGGTCAGATCACAGCGCTGAGCCGTCCACCTGAGTGTCGAGTCGTTCCAGGGCCTTGGTTACGGCCTCGTGATGGGGATGTATAGCCAGAACACGGGCAAAGGCACGGTGGGCCAGATCGGGCTGGTTCAACTCTTCCAGAATGACACCCAGACCGTAAATCGCATTGAAATGGCGGGGGTTGAGCGCAAGCGCGTGTTCGACATCGGCAAGTGCCAGACCGTACCGGCCCACCCGCGAATAGGCGACAGAGCGCATATGCCACCCTTCGGCGAAATCCGGCGCATGGTCCGTCAGGGCGCTGAAATGCTCGATCGCAGCCTGCGAATCGCCCCCTTCCAAAGCATCGCGCCCACGCTCGAGCAGCAGGTCCATGGCAGGCGAGCCCGACTGCGACCACGCATGTTCGATATCGCGGGCCACCCGTCTGGCATCGTTGGGTTCGGCTTGCGAAAGGCGCTCGAACAGATCGTCGAGGCGTGACGTATCCTGCGCGGCGGCAGGTAGGGAATTCATGACTACTGCCAGAAATGCCGCGACGATACGATTGAGATGTCGATGTTTTGCGCTCATAACGACTCTAAATGTAGCGTTTACTGCCGGATTTCACACCCCCCGGCGCAACGAAAACAGAAGGATTACAAGGATGAGCGATATTATCGGCAGTGCCGTGACGGCCCTGAATGAAAAAATCAGCGGCGAGTTTGACGGAACGGCCAAATTCCAGATCGAAGGCGAAGGCGCGATCATGATCGATTCCGATGGCGCGCGCGCGGCGGACGAAGACGCGGACGTGACCCTGAGCGCCGATGCGGAAACCTTTCAGGCCATCCTCGAGGGCGATCTCGACCCGACAGCCGCCTTCATGTCGGGCAAGCTCAGCGTCGATGGCGACATGGGAATGGCCATGAAACTGGGCAGCATTCTGGCCTGATGGAAAACGCACCTTTCTTCGCGGATGTGGCTCATGGCCCCGACGATGGCGCGGCCTGGTGGCTGACCACCGAAGACGGCCTGCGCCTGCGTGTCGGCGCATGGGCGCGGGATGCGAAGAAAGGCACGGTGCTGCTGTTTCCCGGCCGCACCGAGTACATCGAAAAATATGGCCGCGCGGCGCAGGATTTCGCGCTGCGCGGCTATTCCACACTGGCGGTTGACTGGCGCGGTCAGGGGCTGGCCGACCGATTACTTGACGACACCATGTCTGGCCATGTTCTGAAATTCACCGATTATCAGCATGACGTGGCTGCCACCGTGGCTGCTGCAAAGGTGCTGAACCTGCCCCGCCCGTGGCACCTTCTGGGGCATTCGATGGGCGGTTGCATCGGCCTGCGTGCAATCATGGAAGGGTTGCCGGTACAAAGCTGCGTCTTTTCCGGGCCGATGTGGGGAATCCGCATGGCAAGTTCGCTGCGGCCCTTGGCGTGGTCGCTATCCTGGAGTGGCCGGCAACTGGGTATGGGGCATGTCTATGCGCCCGGAACGTCTCAGGACAACTATGTTCTGAGTGAACCGTTCGAGACCAACAAACTGACCTGCGACCGCGGCATGTACGATTACATGATCGACCAGGCCCGCGCCTATCCGCAACTGGGCCTTGGCGGTCCGAGCCTGCACTGGCTGCACGAAGCGCTGAAGGAAACCCGGTTGCTCGCCCGCCGCCCGTCGCCCGACATGCCCTGTCTGACCGTTCTGGGTACCGACGAGGATATTGTCGATGTCAATCGAATCCACGACCGGATGGAACGCTGGCCCCAGGGCAATCTGGAACTGATCAATGGCGGGCGACACGAAGTTCTGATGGACAGCGCCGCAATCCGCACACAGGTGTTCACCCGGATTTGCGATCACTACAGCCGCGCGGCAGGCGTGACGCCTGCTATGAATCCCGCGCGACCGAAAGCTGCTGTTGGCCCAATCCTTTGATTTCGGCCACCACCTCGTCGCCTTCCTTTAGAAAACGCTGCGGCGACATCCCCATCCCCACGCCCGGTGGAGTGCCGGTTGCGATCACGTCACCGGGCTGAAGGCTCATCAACTGACTCAGGTGGCAAATGATCTGCGGTACGGTAAAGATCATTGTTCCGCTGGTTCCGTTCTGCATCCGCTCGCCATTGACATCGAGCGTCATCTCGAGCGCATCCAGATCGCCGATCTCGTCCGGCGTAACCAGCCAAGGCCCGATGGGTCCGAACGTGTCGCAACTTTTGCCCTTGGTCCACTGACCCGACAAATCAATCTGGAAACTGCGCTCGGACACGTCATTGATCACACAATAGCCGGCCACATGGTTCAGGGCTTCGGCCTCGCTGACATATTTGGCAGGCTTGCCGATCACCACGCCCAGTTCCACCTCCCAATCGGTTTTTTCCGATCCACGGGGCAGCAAGATCGTGTCGTTCGGTCCGCAGATGGCCGAAGTGGCCTTCATGAAAACGATGGGATGATCGGGCGCGCTCATACCTGTTTCGGCGGCGTGGTCCGAATAGTTCAGTCCAATGCAAATGAACTTGCCCACCTGGCCCACCGGCGGGCCAAGGCGCGGCTCTCCTTCGACCAGCGGCAGACCCTTGGGATCGATACTGGGAAGTTTGGCAAGAACGGTCCCGGCAAGATCGGGTATAACGCCTGACAGGTCCCGCAAGCGGCCCTCGGCATCCAGCATACCGGGCCTTTCCCGCCCGGCCTCCCCATATCTGACGAACCGCATACCCTGTCCCCTTCGCTTGTTTCCGCGGCAGAATAACTGCTGACCGGGACGGTGCAAGGGGCCAGCAGGCCCATCCGCCGACCCAGGGGATTCCATACATTCCCGAACAAGCCTTGAGCCGTCCGGTGCGTGGGCATATGTGTTGGCGTAAATCAACGGAGGTTTCCTGCATGTTCCACCATCCCCAGCCCGCATATGACGCGAATGCCGGTTCCGGCGACGACAATCTGGGCCAACTTCCCGAGTGGGATCTGACGGACCTCTACGCCAGCCCCGACGCGCCCGAACTCAAGCGTGATCTGGATTGGCTGGAAAAAGCCTGTGCGGATTTTGCCAATGATTACGAGGGGAAGCTGGCCGATCTTGATGCGAATGGCCTGCTGGAGTGTATCAAGCGCGACGAGAAGATCAGCAACATCGCCGGGCGGATCATGTCCTTTGCCGGGCTGCGCTATCATCAGCAAACCACGGATGGAGAGCGGGCCAAGTTCCTGTCGGATTGTCAGGAAAAGATCACCAATTACACCACGCCTCTGGTGTTCTTCACGCTGGAACTGAACCGGCTGGAGGAAGAGGCGCTGGCAGCTATGTATGCAGAAAGCGCCGATCTGGCGCGTTACAAGCCGGTGCTGGATCGCATTCGCGCGATGAAACCCTATCAACTGTCTGACGAGCTTGAGAAATTCCTGCACGATCTGGGCGTGGTCGGCGATGCGTGGGAACGCCTGTTCGATGAAACCATCGCCGGTCTGAGCTTTACCGTCGATGGCGAGGACATGGGGATCGAGGCCACCCTGAACCTGTTGACCGAGCAGGACCGCAGCAAGCGCGAGGCCGCCGCACATGAACTGGCGCGTGTGTTCGGGCAGAACATCCGCACCTTCGCCCGCGTGCATAACACGTCCGCCAAGGAAAAAGAGGTGATCGACCGCTGGCGCGGCATGCCGACGCCGCAAACCGGGCGGCACCTGTCCAACGATGTGGAGCCCGAGGTGGTCGAGGCGCTGCGCGAGGCGGTGGTCGCGGCCTATCCGAAACTGAGCCATCGGTATTACGAACTCAAGCGTAAATGGCTGGGGCTGGACAGGATGCAGGTCTGGGATCGCAACGCGCCGCTGCCGATCGAGGACAGCAAGATCGTCGACTGGGACAGCGCCCGCGATATCGTGATGGAGGCTTATTCGGCCTTCGATCCGCGCATGGGCGACCTTGCAAATCCTTTCTTTTCAAATGGTTGGATTGATGCGGGTGTCAAGCCGGGCAAGGCGCCGGGGGCTTTTGCGCATCCTACGGTGACGGATGTGCACCCCTATGTGATGCTGAATTACCTGGGCAAGCCGCGCGATGTGATGACCCTGGCGCATGAGTTGGGCCACGGGGTGCATCAGGTGCTGGCCGCAGATCAGGGCGAGCTGCTGGCGAGCACGCCGCTGACGCTGGCGGAAACGGCCAGTGTGTTCGGCGAGATGCTGACCTTCCGCAAGATGCTGGACAAGGCGAAAACGGACACCGAGCGCAAGGTGCTGCTGGCGGGCAAGGTCGAGGACATGATCAACACCGTGGTCCGGCAGATCGCGTTCTACGATTTCGAATGCAAGCTGCACGCCGCCCGCCGGGGCGGAGAGCTGACTCCGAATGATATCAATGACTTGTGGATGTCCGTTCAAGCGGAATCGCTTGGGCCGGCATTCGAATTCATGGACGGGTACGAAACCTTCTGGGCCTATATTCCGCATTTCGTGCATTCGCCTTTCTATGTCTATGCCTATGCGTTCGGCGATGGTCTGGTGAATGCGCTTTATGCGGTTTACGAGGAAACCCCTGAAGGGTTCCAGGACAAGTATTTCGATATGCTCAAGGCCGGGGGATCGAAGCATCACAAGGAATTGCTGGCCCCGTTCGGGCTGGATGCAAGCGATCCGGCGTTCTGGGACAAGGGGCTGAGCATGATCTCAGGCCTGATCGACGAACTGGAGGCGATGGAGGGCTGAGCGCCTGCGCAAATCGTACAAAACGTACGAAGTGTACGCGCGTTTTGTACGAAACCCGGCCCTTTCCGCACCTGTTGCATCCATGATGGACGCAAGGGACGCAAATGGCTGGATCTCAGCCGCCCGGTGTCACTGGGCGGCTTCCGGGGTCAGGACCATGTAATCGTCGAATCCGTCGGCACCGGCACCGGCCTGAGAGATCATGTCGCGCAGCAGATTGACCGCCGCCGGGGCGGTGACGGGAACGAAATGGTTGTAGCCCTCGCCATCGGCCAGGGCGGTGAAATCGACGACCTTGACCTGAAGCCCCTTCACCTTGTCCGGGCCGTCAATCACGCCAAGACGAACCTTGCGGCCGGTCAGCCAGCCCGCGATGGACAACGCCCGGTCCTGCCGGGTGGTGAAAATCATGAAGGGTTGCGGCAGGCTGCCGATGGCCTCGGCCTGTTTGCGGAACAGTTCCGGGTCGATATCGGGCGACATCAGGACCACGCCGCTGATCCGGTTCAAAAGCGTATGGTCGCCCCGGATCGCGGCCTGCCGCAGGCTTTCCATCACCAGTTGCGAGCCCAAGGAATGGGCAAGGATGAACACCCTTTCGCCCGGCGCGGCGGCAAGGGCATCGAGAACCGACAGGAATTCGTCGCGCGCATAGAGCACGCTGTCGCGGTCATAGACATAACCGCGCGCGTCACCCGCCGAGGGCCACGAGAACAGAACCGAGGGCATCGCCAGATCGAAATCCGCCCGGATCTGCGCCAGCCGGTACATCGAATCGGACAGGGTGTTGTTATAACCGTGCACGAAGACCAGGGTCTGCTGCCCCGGATAGGCGCGGCGCACCTCGCGCACCAGGGCATCCTGCCCCGACAGGACATCGGTGTTCGTCACGATAAAATCGGTGGCGGCATCGGCGGTTTTGCCTGGCCATTCGATCTTGCCGATCTCATGGGATGGCGGCACGGAAATATCGGCACGGAAATATTTCAGCTCTTGCGCCCGCTGCATGCCAAAGGCCTGCCCCGTGGCGTCCAGCGGGCGCAGGGTGGCGACATGCACCGGCTCGATCCGGGCATCGGGATGAGGCACGCCGCGCTCGGCGGTGACGCGCGGCGCACAGGCGGCGAGCAGGACCACAACGAACAACATCGCCGCACGGCCCGGATGGGTTTTACTGAAACGAGTCACGCTACTTGTCCCATGAAAAAGCTTCTGCCGTATATCGGCAGAAGCTAAGGTGTTTCACACGTTTTGCGCAAGCCTTCAGGCCGCGGACATCATGCCCTTTTCGGCGGCCAGTTCGCGCATCCGCTTTTGCAGTTTTTCAAAGGCGCGCACCTCGATCTGGCGGATACGTTCGCGGCTGACATCGTATTGCCCGCTGAGATCTTCGAGCGTGATGTTCTTTTCGCTCAGGCGGCGCTGCGTGAGGATATCCTTTTCGCGGTCGTTCAGCACGTCCATCGCCTCGGCCAGCAATTCGCGGCGCGCTTCCAGCTCGTCGCGCTGTTCGTAATCGGTGGCCTGATCGGCGTCTTCGTCTTCCAGCCAGTCCACCCATTCCATCGTGCCTTCGCCTTCGGTGCCGATCTGCGCATTGAGCGAGGCATCCCCGCCCGACATGCGGCGGTTCATCGAGATCACCTCGTCCTCGGTCACGCCCAGATCATGCGCGATCCGCTGCACGTTCTCGGGGCGCAGATCGCCCTCTTCGAGTGCGCCGATGCGGGCCTTGGCCTTGCGCAGGTTGAAGAACAGCTTCTTCTGGGCGCTGGTGGTGCCCAGTTTGACCATCGACCAGCTGCGCAGGATGTATTCCTGAATGCTGGCGCGAATCCACCACATGGCATAGGTCGCCAGGCGGAAGCCTTTTTCCGGATCGAAGCGTTTGACCGCCTGCATCAGGCCGACATTGGCCTCGGAAATCACCTCGGCGGTGGGCAGGCCATAGCCGCGATAACCCATGGCGATCTTGGCCGCCAGGCGCAGGTGGCTGGTGACCATCTTATGCGCGGCCTCGGTGTCTTGTTTTTCGACCCAGCGTTTGGCCAGCATGTATTCCTCTTCCGGCTCCAGAAGAGGAAATTTACGAATCTCCTGCAAATAGCGGTTCAGGCCGCCTTCCGGCGTCGGGGCCGGCAGATTTGCGTAGTTACTCACCCTGTGTCCCTCCAATGTTTAGGGGCTTAACATCCAGATGGGAGCCCTGGATACCGGTTTCAAGGGGTCATGCCCCATGGATATTAACGCAATATTACGAAAATTCCGTCGTTTTATGACAAATGTGACAGGCCCTCACGCATCTGTGCGAGATGTGTCAGCCCCCAGACAGGTCAGCAAATGCGCCATATCGGCGGGCAAAGGGGCCTCGAACCGCAGGTTTTCGCCCAAAACGGGGTGATCGAAACCCAGAACGGCGGCGTGCAGGGCCTGTCGCGAAAACCCGCTGACGGCCTCCAGCGCGGAGGGCGGAAGCGCGCGGAGCGGCAATTTGCGCCGCCCGCCATAGACCGGATCGCCGATCAGCCCGTGCCCGGCATGGGCCATGTGCACCCTGATCTGGTGGGTGCGCCCGGTTTCCAGCCAGCATTCCACCAGCGATACCGCCGGGGGCGTGCCGAACGCCTGCATGACACGGGCGCGCGTCACCGCGTGACGCCCCCCGTCGAACACCACGGCCTGTTTCTGCCGGTCGGTGCGGTGACGCGCCAGCCCGGTGGTGATCTTCATGATGTTGCCCGATTCGAAACTGACGCCACGCATCCCGCGCAGGCGCGGATCGGAGGCATCGGGCACGCCATAGACCACCGCGCGGTAATAGCGTTCGACGCTGTGTTTTTCGAACTGCGCCGCCAGCCCGTGATGGGCACGATCCGATTTCGCCACGACCAGAAGGCCGGATGTGTCCTTGTCGATGCGATGCACGATTCCGGGGCGTTTGGCGCCGCCCACGCCCGACAGGCTGTCGCCGCAATGGTGCAGCAGCGCATTGACCAGCGTGCCGCCGGGGCTGCCGGGGGCGGGATGCACGACCATCCCGGCGGGTTTGTCGATGACGATCAGGTCGTCATCCTCGAACACCACGCTCAGGGCGATGTTCTCGGGGGCGATATGGCTGTCTTCGGCCTGCGGCACAGCGATGTCGATGCGGTCACCCCCGGCCACGCGGGCCTTGGGATCGGTCGCGGCGGCGCCGTTGACCTGCACCGCGCCCTCGGCGATCAGCCGGGCCAGACGGGTGCGCGACAGGGCGGCCTCCTCTGGCACATCGCGCGCCAAGGCCTTATCAAGGCGCGGTGGCGGATCGGCGGCGATCCGGAAGGAAACAAGGGTGGACCCCATGGAAAACAGCCCCGAGCCTCGGCCGGAGGTCGATCCGGCGATGATACGTTATCTGCGCCTGCTGGTGACGATCCTGACAGGCACGATGATTGCGGGCCTTCTAGTCATCATCTTCCTGTTTGTCACGCGTCTGGGCGATCGGCCCGCCGCGCCGCCCATGCTGCCCGACACGATCGCCCTGCCCGACGGGGCAAAGGCCACGGCCTTTACCCAAGGAGGCGACTGGTACGCCGTGGTGACCGGGGACGACCGCATCCTGATCTATGACCGCGCCGGTGGAACCTTGCGGCAGGTGGTCGATATCGAGTGAAGGATGGTACCGCCTCCCCGGCTCGAACGGGGGACCTCTTGATCCACAATCAAGCGCTCTAACCTACTGAGCTAAGGCGGCACTGACGCGCGATGTAACTTTACCGCCGCGCGATTGCAAGCCTCTTACAGCGCGATTTCCCAGCTTTGTTCAACCAAATCGCAGCCGAAGGAATGCACGGGCCGGGACGAGACCAGGGTGAACCCCGCGGCGCGGTAAAGCGCACAGGCCGCGCGGTGGCTTTCATGGGTCCAGAGTTGCAGGCGGCGATACCCGGCGCTGCGGGCAAAATCCAGACAGGTGTCCAGCAGGCGGCGGCCAAGCCCCTGCCCGCGGCAGTCGGGCAGGACGAGAAACAGGCGCAGCCTGGCGGTGTCGCCGTCCAGCCGGACGCAGAAGATGCAGCCGACGGACCTGCCCCGGTGTTCGGCGATCCAGCCCTGTTCGCAATCGGGAGTGTGGCTGGCGAAGAAATCCTCGACGATCCCGGCCACCAGGGGCCCGAAACTGTCGTCGAACCCGTCATTGGCGGCATAGAGCGCCTGATGCTGCGCAACGATCCAGGGCGCGTCATCGGGGCGGACGGGGCGTAGGGGTATCTCACTCATGCCAGCCAGCAAAGCGCGATCCGGCTTGCCAATCAAGCGCGAAACGGGTACCTGCACATCGCTCAAGCAGGAGGCCGGAATGGGCATCAACACCGAACGCGACATCGAGGCGAATCTACAGATCGGGCCGACCGATCAGGGCATGGTGCGGCTGTTCGTCGAGGCCAGTGGCGTTGAAATCCCCATGGATTTCACCCCCGAGGAAGCCGAGGAAATCGCCGCCGAGATATCTGCGGCGGCCAAAGCGGCACGCGCTAAGGGCTGAGCGCCCCCGGATCGCGCAGGCCCTGCAACCGCAGCGCCGCGTGGCGGGCGAACCGGCGGGTCAGCGCGATGCGCCGCGCGCCCGCAAGCCGGGTTTCGGGGGCCATGCGCAGGATTTCGGCATCATAGCCATCGGCGACGATCAGGCCTGTTCCCTCGGGCAGGAGGTCGGTCGGGAAAGTTTCGTCCACCGCCCAGAAATACCGGTCACACCAGTTCAGGTAGCCCTGCCATTTGGTGTCCGAGGTATAGTCGGCGCGTGAGGATTTGCACTCGATCACCCAGAGATCGCCCTTGGGGCCAAGGACCATCACGTCCACGCGCTTGCCCCGTTCGGGGGTGAATTCCTCGATACAGGCGAAATCGTGCCCCAGCAGATGCCGACACACGCCCCGCGCCAGAATCTGGCCGGGGTGCAACGTGGGATCGGGCAGAAGGGTCATGCCAAAATGATGAACAAATAGTGAACAAAGTCAAGGCCGCTTTTGGGCTGAATGGCAACCGAACCGAAGGCGCCGCCGGATCGCGTGTTTCCCTGCGCGGCCCGCTTTGGGGTGCATTCCGATTTTGACACGTTCCCCTTGTTCGGGGGGCGGCAAAGCCCTAGGTAGAACTGTGGCGGGTGCTGCCCTTCTCGTGAACGGTTGCATTCCGGTGGCCTTAAGCAATTCCGAGGGAGTTGGCTCTGGCCAGGCCCTGGTCTGGTTACCTCCGACGCCCACCTGTATATACAGGTCCTCGGGAATGAGAGAACCAAACGGCTGCGTGCGGGCCCGCCACTTTTCAATTCCGCAAATGAGAACGGACCGCAGGATACATGCGGTCCGTTTTCATGATTGAAATTCCGGTGCCGGTGTCAGCGCTTGCCGAACAGATTCTGGCGGCCTTCGTCGACGCGCACGGGAATGGTGGCATGATCGGGGCGCATCACGTGCTGACGCAGCCCGCCGCGTGGTTCGTCATCGTCGTCATCCTTGAGGCGCATCACGGCGATCCCGAACTGCACCCCGGCAAAGATGATGCCGTTGGAAATCCACAGGATCAGAACCGCGAGCCAGCCCTTGTCGGAGGTGCTGACCAGGTGCCACAGGTTGGCGATATCGAACCAGAGGAGCATGGCCACGAACGCCGCCGCAATCCCGAAGCCGATGACGACATGGGTGATATAGAGGCGGATGAGTTTGGGCATGGCAGCGACTCCCCTTGTTTTCTTCGTTTTCTTCCTTTGCAGCATAGCATGTAATCACGCCTGCCCTCAAGGCAAGAGCCCCGGCCCGCCCCGCGACCCGCTGTCGCCCACCCGCAGCCTGCCTGCAAAACGGGCAGTGCGCGAGGCCGGTGCCTAGCCGGCAATCGCGCGGTCGATGGCTCCGGCGAGAATATCGGCGATCTGCCCGATCTGGTCGTCGGTCACGATGAAAGGCGGGGCCAGCAGGATGTGGTCGCCGCGCTGCCCGTCGATGGTGCCGCCCATCGGGTAACACATCAACCCGTCCTGCATCGCGTTGGCCTTGATCCGCTTGTGCAGGTCGAGGGCGGGATCGAAGGGCTCTTTCGTCGCGCGATCCGCCACCAGTTCGATGCCCCGGAACAGGCCCCTGCCCCGGATATCGCCGACATGCGGGTGCTGGCCCAGCCTGTCATGCAGGGCGGAGTGCAACAGATCGCCCGCACGGGCCACGCGCGGCAGGGTCTGACCGTCTGTCAGCCGGGTCAGCACCGCCAGCGCGGCGGCCATCGCCATCGGGTGGCCGATATAGGTATGCCCGTGCTGGAAAAAGCCGGAACCGTCGCGGATCGCATCATAGATGCGTGCCGAGCACAGCATCGCGCCCACGGGCTGATATCCCGCGCCGAGGCCCTTGGCGATGGTCACGATATCGGGCGCGATGCCGTCCTGTTCGCAGGCGAACAGCGTGCCGGTACGGCCCATGCCGCACATCACCTCGTCGAGGATCAAAAGGATGCCGTGGCGGTCGCAGATGTCACGGATGCGCCTGAAATACCCCGGAACAGCGGGAACCGCCCCGGCGGTGGCGCCGACCACCGGTTCGGCGATGAAGGCCATGACGGTCCCGGGGCCGAGGCGCTGGATTTCGGTTTCCAATTCATCGGCAACGCGCAGGCCATAAGCCTCTTGGGTCTCACCGTCCTGCCGGTCACGGTATGCGTAGCAGGGCGAAATATGGCTGGTTTCGACCATCAGGTCGGAAAACGGCGCGCGCCGCCACATGTTGCCCCCCGCAGCCAGCGCGCCGAGCGTATTGCCGTGATAGCTTTGCCGCCGGGCGATGATGCGGTGGCGCGTGGGCTGGCCGGTTTCGAGGAAATACTGCCGCGCGAGCTTGATCGCGGCCTCCACCGCCTCGGACCCGCCGGACACGGGATACATGCGGGCAATGCCATCGGGGGCATGGTGCACAAGCAGTTCGGCCAGCGATTCGGCGGCCTGGCTGGTGAAGAATCCGGTATGGGCAAAGGGCAGCCTGTCGAGTTGGTCGCGGATCGCATCCCTGACCGCCGCATCGGAATGGCCAAGGCAGGACACCGCCGCGCCGCCACAGGCGTCGAGGTATTTTTTCCCATCCGTATCAACCAGATAGCACCCGTTGCCGGTATCGGCCACGGGCAGGTTTGCAGTGCAGGAGCGGTGGAACAGTGCGGACATCTTGGATCGCCTTTGTTGCGGGTCGGAACGCGACATTGTGCAACAAGGTTTGCATTTGGATTTCGCTTATGCAAATATTTTTGCATTGTGCAGCAATAAAGCACGATGAATTTGCAACAACCTCAGCCACAGACAGGGAACTGACATGAAAACCATTGTGAAATTCGCCGCGGCCGCCGCCATCGCATTCGGGGCAAGCACGGCACAGGCCGACGAGATCGTCGTCGCCACCGACACGGCCTTCGTTCCGTTCGAGTTCAAGCAGGACGGCGAATATACCGGGTTCGATATCGAGATGTGGAAGGCCATCGCCGAAGAGCTGGGCATGGGCTACGAACTGCGCCCGATGGATTTCTCGGGGATCATTCCGGCGTTGCAGACCGGGCAGGTGGATGTGGCACTGGCGGGAATCACCATCAAGCCCGAGCGCGAGGAGGTCATCGACTTTTCCGACGGCTATTATGACAGCGGTTTCCGCCTGATGGTGCCCGCCGACAGCGATGTGGCGAACTGGGACGATCTGGCCGGCAAGACGCTGGCGGTGAAAACCGGCACCTCGGCCTCGGACTGGGCCGAGGAAAACCTGCCCGACACCGAGCTGCGCAAGTTCCCCAATATCGACAACGCCTATCTGGAACTGCGCACCGGCCGCGTGGATGCGGCCATGCATGACACGCCCAACGTGCTCTACTACATCGCCACCGCGGGCGGCGGGCAGGTCAAGGCCGTGGGCGATCAGCAGATGGCGCACCAGTACGGTATCGGCTTTCCCAAGGGCAGCGAACTGGTCGGCCCGGTGAACGAAGCGCTGGCCAAGATGCGCGAAGACGGTCGCTATGATGCGATCTACTCCAAGTGGTTCGGCTCGTCGAACTGAACCGCCCGGCCGGGTCACCCCTTCCTACCTGCGGCCCGGCCCCATTTTCCCGACATTTCCGACATTCGATAACGGAGGCCTTTCATGGAAACGGACTGGTCCGTCATCGTCGATTTTCTTCCCCAGCTTCTGGAGGGGGCGAAAACGACGGTCTACATTACGGTCGTCGGCCTGATCGGCGGCCTTTTCCTGGGCACGCTGGCCGGGCTGATGCGGGCCTATGGGGGGCGTATCCTGAACGCCATCGCATTCGCCTATATCGAGGTGATCCGCGGCACGCCCATCGTGGTGCAGGTGATGTTCCTGTATTTCGCCCTGCCCGTCCTGGCCGATCTGCGCATCGACCCGATGAGCGCGGCGGTGCTGGCGATCATCGTCAACGCCGGGGCCTATATCGCGGAAATCGTGCGCGGCGCGTTCCTGTCGATCTCCAAGGGCCTGACCGAGGCCGGGCTGGCCATCGGCCTGCCGCACTGGAAGGTGCTGGTCTATATCGTCGGGCCGCTGGCGTTTCGCCGGCTGATCCCGCCGCTTGGTAACCAGTTCATCGTCAGCCTCAAGGACACGTCGCTGTTCATCGTGATCGGCGTGGGTGAACTGACCCGCACGGGACAGGAGATCATGGCGTCGAACTTTCGCGCGGTGGAAATCTGGACGGCGGTGGCGATCATCTACCTGATCATGACCGGCACGCTGAGCCTGATCCTGCGCACCCTCGAAAAACGCATGAGAATCCTATGAGCATCATCGAATTCAAGAATACCTCCAAGCATTTCGGCCCGCTCAAGGTGCTGGACGGTGTGGACCTGTCGATCAACGCGGGCGAGGTGGTGGTGCTGGTGGGCCCGTCTGGGTCAGGCAAATCCACCCTGCTGCGCTGTATCAACGGGCTGGAAACCATCACCGGCGGCGATCTGATCGTCGACGGGCTGAGCGTCACGGGAAGCTCGAAACAATTGCGCGAAATCCGGCAGGAGGCCGGGATGGTGTTTCAGCAGTTCAACCTGTTTCCGCAGCTGACGGCACTGGAGAACGTGGCCTTCGGCCCGTCGAAAGTGCGCGGGCTGAGCAAGGCGCAGGCGCGGGAAACGGCGCTGGACCTGCTGGAAAAGGTCGGGCTGCGCGACAAGGCGGGGCATTACCCGGCGGAACTGTCGGGCGGCCAGCAACAGCGCGTGGCGATTGCCCGCGCGCTGGCGGTCAAGCCCAAGGTGATGCTGTTCGACGAACCCACCTCGGCGCTGGACCCGGAACTGAAGCAGGAAGTGCTGAACGTCATGCGGGCGCTGGCCGAGGAAGGCATGACCATGGTCGTGGTCACCCACGAGATGGGGTTTGCCAAACAGGTCGGCACGCGGCTGATCTTCATGGAGCACGGGCATATCGCCGTCGATGGCGACCCGCGCGAGGTGATCGACACGCCGCCCAACGACCGGATGAAGGATTTCCTGCAACATGTCTGAGGTCATGGCATCCGAACTGGGCCGCGTCACGGCGCGGGGCACCCCGCGCCAGATCGGCCGGACATTGGGCGAAGCGGGCCGCGACGCGGTGCGCGAGGTGTTGCTCGGGGCCGACTACTGGCAGGCGGTGACGGACCCCGCCCATGCGGGCGCGGTAGAGGTCATGGCCGAGAACGTGAAGGCCATGTTCCCGTCTGTCTGGGAGGAATTGCAGGGGCTGGCCGAGGGGCTGGAGTTGCCGCTGGAGCAGGTCGTGGCGTGGAACTGCCGGGGCGATCTGATGTCGAACGTGCCGGATGGCTGCACCACGGTGCAGATTCCCGGCGACGTGCCGGTGATCGGCCATAACGAGGACGGGCTGCCGGGGTTCCGGGGCCATGCCTTCGTGGCCGGGATCACCCCCGATGACGGCCCGGCGCTGATGTCGTTCTGTTATCCCGGCTCGATCCCCGGCCATACCTTCGCGGCCAATGCGGCGGGGCTGGTGCAGGCGGTCAACAACCTGCGGCTTCGCGGTGTTGCGCCGCAGCTGCCGCGCATGGGGCTGGGGCGTGCGGTACTGGCCTGCGAGGGGATGGACAAGGCGCTGGCGCTGCTGGCGCGGCACAATGACAGCGGCGGGTTTCACATGACGCTGGCGCAGGCGGGCGACACGCGGGTGATGAGCGTGGAGTTCGGCGGCGAGGCCTGTTCGACCCGGCAGATCGAGGCGCCTGCGGTGCATGCCAACCATGCGCTGCATATGGGCGCGCGGGCAGCGGAGCAGACGATCACCGACTCGTCGCGCGACCGGCAGGCGCGCGGGGCGCAGATGATCGGCGACGGTGTCACCGACCCGCTGCGCATCCTGCGCGATACCGGCGGGACGGGTCTGCCCATCCACCGGTGCAGCCCCGACGACCCCGACAACGAGAATACGCTTGCCACGGCCCTGTTCCGCATAGAAAAATCGTCGGTGGAGTGGAGATTGCATGACCAGACCTCGGAGCGGCCCGTCATCGAAGGGCGCTGGCCACGATCCTGACGGGGCCCTTGCCCCGCCGCAGAGCGTGCAGGATCTGCGCGACCTGATGTTGCAGGTTTCGCGCGGCGAAGCGCCGTTGTCGCTGGGACCGAAGGCACAGCAGGCGCTGGCCGATATTCTGGACCTGCGCGGCGATCCGGCCCTGTTGTCGATCACCGCGCTGGCCGAGAAACTGTCGGTCAACCCGTCCACCCTGACCCGGCTGGCGCGCAATCTGGGCTATCCCGGTTTCGGCGCGTTCCAGCAGGTGTTGCTGGATGCCTCGATGGCCGCGCCAGGGGATTTCTATACGCGGCAGGCGCAAACCGCCCTGGCGGGCGAGGATGCCAGCGGCATGGGCGGCGTCACGCGGCTGTGCCGGGAAAATCAGGCCAATATCGAGCGATTCCTCGAAGGCTGCGATATCGGGCAATTCCGCCATGCCACGGAAATGATCACCACCGCGCCGCGCGTCATGGTGCATGGAATCCGGCAGTTTCACGCCTTTGCCAGCTTTCTGGTCTACGGGCTGCGGATGATCCGCTCGGACGTGCATTTGCTGGATTCCAACGGTCTTGGCGTGGCCGAGGGGATCGCCTCGATGGAGGCAGAGGACGTTCTGGTGACGGCCAGTTGCGCACCCTATTCATTGCAGGTGGCCCAGGCCGCCAAGGCCGCGGCGGAGCGCGGTCTTGGGATCGTGGCGGTGACGGACCGGGCCAGTTCGCCACTTGCGGCGGTGTCGCAGGCGGCGGTTCTGGTGCCCCATGACACCAGTTTCCTGTCGAATTCGCTGACCACCTTCATCCTGGCCGCCGAATGCCTGATCAACGGCTGCGCCGCCGCCAGCCCCGAACGCGCCAAGCAGGCGCTGGCCGAGCGTGACCGGATGATCAAGCGCCTGAACGTGGAAATCTGAGAACGGCGTCAGACGCCGAGGTACCGGTCGGTCACATCCGGGGTCAGATCGGTGAACGCCCCCTGCCAGACATTGCGCCCCTTTTCGAGGATCACGGCGCTGTCGGCCACGTTCGACAATTCGCGGATGGATTTGTCGATCACCAGAAGGGCCATGCCGGTTTCGGCCTTGAGATGCGCGATGGCGGCCCAGATTTCGTGGCGCACCACGGGGGCCAGCCCCTCGGTCGCCTCGTCGAGGATCAGAAGGCGCGGGTTGGTCATCAGCGCGCGGCCAATGGCCAGCATCTGCTGTTCGCCCCCCGACAGCGACGCCGAAAGCTGATCCCTGCGTTCGATCAGGCGGGGAAACAGGCGGCCCACGGCGGCCATGTCCCAGGGCCCCTGACGCGCGGCGGCGATCAGGTTTTCCTGCACCGTCAGATTGGTGAAACAGCGCCGCCCCTCGGGGACAAGGCCGATGCCCGCCCGCGCCGCGCGATGCGCCGGCACCCGCGCCAGATCGCGCCCGTCGAACACGACCGCCCCGCCCTTGTGCGGCAGCAGGCGGCAGATCACCTTGACGGTGGTCGACTTGCCCATGCCGTTGCGCCCCATGAGCGCCAGAACCTGCCCCTCGCCGATCGACAGGTTGACGTCGAACAGCGCCTGGCTGGGGCCGTAAAAGGCCGAGATGCGCGACAGGGTGAGAAGGCTCATGCGTCCTCCTCCTCGCCCAGATAGGCGGTGCGGACCTCCGCGTTGGCGCGGATCTCATCGACCGTGCCGGTGGCGACGATCTGGCCGTAGACCAGAACGCTGATCCGGTCGGCGAGCGCGAAGACCGCGTCCATATCGTGTTCGATCAGCAGGATCGGGGCCTGCGCGCGCAGATCGTCCAGCATCTCCATCAACCGGCGCGAGCCATCGGCGCCAAGCCCGGCCATGGGTTCGTCCATCAGGAACACGCGCGGCGAGAGGGTCAGTGCGACGGCGACTTCGAGCTGGCGGCGCTGACCGTGCGACAGTTCGGACGTGCGCAGGGCCTGAAACTCGGTCAGCCCGACGGTGTCCAGCGCCGCGCGCGCCCGCGCGAGCAGGTCGGCATCGCGCATTACGGGACGGAAAAAGCGGTACACGCCGCCGCGCGCGCCAAGCGCCCCGAGCACCGCGTTCTGCAACACGGTGTAATCCATCGCCAGCGCGGAAATCTGGAAGGTGCGCCCCATGCCGAGCCGCGCCCGTGCGGCGGTGCTGAGGCCGGTCACGTCGCGCCCGTCAAAGATCACCTGCCCGCTGTCGGGGCGCAGCCCGCCCGCGATCTGCTGAATCAGGGTGGATTTGCCGGCGCCGTTGGGGCCGATCAGCGCGTGGATTTCGCCGGGGTGCAGCGTCAGGTCGATGTCCTGACTGGCCCTGAGCGCGCCGAAGCTCTTGTTCAGGCCGCGAATATCGAGAACCGGATCAGTCATGCGCACGCTCCCGCCCGGCCAGCAGGCCGTAAAGCCCGCCGCGCGCGAACAGCACCACGCCCAGAAGGATCGCGCCCAGGTAGATGTGCCAGAATTCGCTGAGGCCTCCGAGGCTGTGTTCCAGAACGATGAACAGGGCGGCCCCGGCCACGGGGCCGAACACCCGCCCCACCCCGCCGAGGATCACGAACACCATGATCTCGCCCGAGGTTTGCCAGGAAAACATCGTCGGGCTGACGAAACGGTTGAGATCGGCAAAGAGCGCGCCCGCCAGCCCGGTGATCGCGCCCGAGATGACAAAGGCGGTCAGGTAGAGCCGGTACGGCACCTGCCCGAGCGCCTGAACGCGCGCCTCGGATTGCCGCGCGGCGCCCAGCATCAGCCCTAAGGGCGAGCGCGACAGGCGCCAGACGATGAGCAGCACCAGAAGCAGCAGCCCGAAGCAGACGGCGAAGAACTGGATCGGGTCCATCGTGTTGAGCCCCGGAAAGCCGTTGCGCACATAGATCGACATCCCGTCCTCGCCGCCATAGGCGGGCCACGAGATGGCGAAGAAATAGAACATCTGCGCAAAGGCCAGCGTGATCATGATGAAATAGACGCCCGTCGTGCGCAGCGACAGCGCCCCGACGCCAAGCGCGGCAAGGGCCGAGGCGAGAACGGCCACCAGCCAGATCACCGGCATGGATTTGGTGCCTTCGATGGTCACGGGCCAGTCGATCAATGTGGTGTAGCTTTGCGCATGGAAGGCGAGGATGCCCATGGCATAGCCCCCCACCCCGAAAAACAGCGCGTGGCCAAGGCTGACCAGCCCGCCAAGCCCGAGCGCCACGTTCAGCCCCACCCCGGCAATGGCGAGGATCACGGCGCGGGTGGCGAGCGTGATGGTAAAGGGCTCGTCCGTGGCCTGCGCCCAAAGCGGCACGGCCAGAAGCAGCGCCAGAACCGCCGCGTTGAGAAGGGTTTCGCGCCTCATGCCGCCCGCGCCCCGAACAGGCCCTGCGGGCGGAACAGCAGAACCCCGGCCATGAGGATGTAGATCGCCATCGACGCCAGCGACGCCCCGACCGAGGTGGCCGCCGAGGGCTCCATGATCAGGCCGAAGGCCAGCGGCAGCAGGAAGCGGCCCAGTGTATCGGTGAGCCCGACAAGGATCGCGCCGATGAACGCCCCCTTGATCGAGCCGATCCCGCCGATCACGATCACCACGAAGGCAAGGATCAGGACGGGTTCGCCCATGCCGACCTGCACCGACTGGATCGCGCCGATCAGCGCCCCCGCGAACCCCGCCAGCGCCGCGCCGAGCGCGAAGACCAGCGTATAGAGGCGTGAAATGTTGACCCCGAGCGCGCCGATCATCTCACGGTCGTTTTCGCCGGCGCGGATGCGGATGCCGATGCGCGTGCGCGCGATCATCCAGAACAGCCCCGCCGCAACCGCGAGCCCGACAAGGATGATCGCCAGACGATAGCGCGAATATTCGATACCGAAGGGCAGCATGACCGTCCCCGACAGCCAGTCCGGCGTGTCCAGAAACAGCGGGAACGAGCCGAACGCCCACCGCGTACCTTCGGAAAAGATCAGGATCAGCGCGAAGGTGGCCAGCACCTGATCGAGGTGGTCGCGATCGTAAAGCCGCCGGATCACCACCATTTCCACGATCACCCCGGCCACCGCCGCCGCCACGAGGCTGGCCGCCAGCGCCAGCACGAAAGAGCCGGTCCATGCCGCCACGCCCGCGGCGGCAAAGGCCCCGACCATGTAGAGCGAACCATGCGCGAGGTTGATCAGGCCCATCACGCCGAAGATCAGGGTCAGCCCGGCCGCCATCAGAAACAGCATGACGCCGAATTGCAGCCCGTTGAGCGTCTGCTCGATCAATAGGATGGTGGACATTCTCTGCCTTGCCTGTCGTTCCCCGCCCCCGTGCCCCGCGCAAGGGTGCCCTCCTTTAGCATGCAAAGGTAAATGCCGGAAAGACCGGCATTTTGTCCGGGCGGACGTGAGAGGTCAGAATGCCTCGGGTTTGGCCTCGCGTGCCATGTGATCCAGCACCGCGTTGACGAATTTCGGCTCGCGCCCCTCGGGGTGGAAACTCTTGGCGATATCGACGAATTCCATGATCACCACCTTGGGGGGCGTGTCGGATTGCGTCAGTTCCGCCCCGGCGGCGCGGAACAGGGCGCGCAATGTCGGGTCGATCCGGTCGATGGGCCATTTGGCGACGAGCGCGCGGTCGGTCATCTGGTCGATCCTGGCCTGCCAGTTCACCGCGTCGCGCATCAGCGATTCGAACAGTTCGGGATCGCCGTCCAGCATGTCGCCTTCGTCGTAATGCGCGCCGAAGCGGTGATCTTCGAATTCGCGGATCACCTCGTCGACGGTCTGGTGGCCCGCCTCCATCTGGAAAAGCGCCTGCACGGCGTAAAGCCGCGCTGCCGAGCGCATCTTGCGCCGCTGGTTGCCGGAAACGGGTTTGTCGTCGGTCGTCATGCCTTGGGGTTGTCCTTGAGCTCGCCTGCCAGCTTGTATTCCTCGGCGGCGGGCATGAAACCCACCCCCTTGCGCCGGCCGCCCCACTTACGGGTGAGCGCGACGAGATGCAAGGCCGCAGCCGCCGCCCCGGCGCCTTTGTTCATGGCGGCGGGATCGGCGCGGACCTCGGCCTGGGTGCGGTTTTCCACGGTCAGGATGCCGTTGCCGATGCACAGGCCCTGAAGCCCCAGCAGGGTGATCCCGCGCGAACTGTCGTTGCAGACGGTTTCGTAATGGGTGGTTTCGCCCCGGATGACGCAGCCAAGCGCCACGTAGCCATCGAAATTCGACAGCCGCTCGGCGATGGTGATGGCGGTGGGGATTTCCAGCGCGCCGGGAACCTCGGTGATCTCATGGCTGCCGCCCGCCGCCTCGATCTCGGCGGTGGCCCCGGCGATCAGGTTGTCGGCGATGTCGCGATAAAACGGTGCGACCACGATCAGCAGTTTGACCGGATCGGTGAATTCGGGGCGCGGCAGGGTGTATTCTTTCTCGGCCATTGGGGATTATCCTTCGCTCAGGGGGCGGGTGCCGGTGATCGAAATGCCATAGGCATCGAGCCCCAGATACCGCGTATCGGGGCTGTCTGTCAGCAGGATCAACTCGTGCAGGCCCATGGTCGACATGATCTGCGCGCCAAGGCCGGTATGCTTGATGGTGCGCGGGGCGTCCTCGTCCTCGAGCTCCTGCGCGATGCTGGGGCGGGGCTGGCGGAACAGGAACACCGCGCCGCGCCCTTCGCGGGCGATGAGGTTCATCGCCCTGGGGATTTTCGAGGTCGGGCCGCTTTCCGTCGCGGTCAGGCCGACGCCCAGAACGTCCTCCATCACGTTGAGCGCATGGGTGCGCGCCAGAACGGGTTTCCCGTCGAAGATGTCGCCCTTGATCAGCACCACATGCTCGGTGCCGGTGATCTGGTCGGCGAACAGGCGCATGTCCCACTCGCCGCCGTGGCTGGAATGGACGGTATCGCGGCGCACCTCGCGCACGAGGTTGTCGTGCTTGTGGCGATAGGCGATGAGATCGGAGATCGTGCCGATCTTGAGGCCGTGGGTTTGCGCGAACCCGACCAGATCGGGCAGGCGTGCCATGGTGCCGTCATCGTTCATGATCTCGCAGATCACCCCGGCGGGTTTCAGCCCGGCAAGGCGCGAAATATCGACGGCGGCCTCGGTATGACCGGCGCGCACCAGAACCCCGCCATTGCGCGCGCGCAGCGGAAAGACGTGGCCCGGCGTCGCGATCTGGGCCGCACTGTTCTGTTCGTTGATCGCCACGGCCACGGTATGGGCGCGGTCGGCGGCGGAAATGCCGGTGGTCACGCCCTCGCGCGCCTCGATCGACACGGTAAAGGCGGTTTCCATGCGCGAGGAATTGTTGACCGCCATCATCGGCAGGCCCAACTGGCCGATGCGCTCGGCGGTCATCGGCAGGCAGATCAGGCCGCGTCCGTGGGTGGCCATGAAATTGACCGCCTCGGGGGTGGCGAATTCGGCGGCGATGACCAGATCGCCCTCGTTCTCGCGGTCCTCGTGATCGACAAGGATGAACATCCGGCCGGCGCGGGCCTCGGCGATGATCTCTTCGGTGGGCGCGATATGCGCGCTCAGGCTTTGTTCAACCTCGCCCGGTTGTTCGAAGGGGACGGTATCGGACATGGCAGCGTTCCTCGGAGTTCCTTGGCCTGCGGGATAGCGCAGCCTGTGCGCCTTGGCCAGAGGGGATGCCGAAATCGGCGCCGGTACGCGAGACTAATGCATGCGCTTGCGGATGCGGTGCACCAGCCACCACACCGCCGCCACGACGAAGGGCGTCGCAATGGCCATCAGCATGCCCTTGCTCAGGTCCAGCGGCCCGGCCAGCGGGTAGACCAGATAGCCCACCAGCGACACGGCATAGTAACTGATCGCGACCACCGACAGCCCTTCGACCGTCTTTTGCAGGCGCAACTGCATGTCGGCGCGGCGGTCCATGCTTTCGAGCAGGGCCTGGTTCTGCGCACTGCGCTCCACATCGACACGGGTGCGCAGCAATTCGCCCGCGCGCATCGCCCGGTCGGCCATGGCGTTCAGCCGCTCGCGGCTGGATTGCACCGTGCGCATCGCCGGATCGTAGCGGCGCATCATGAATTCCGAGAATGTCTGCCGCCCCTCGAAACGCTGCTCGCGCAGAACCTCGATACGCTGCTGCACGATGCTTTTATAGGCCTCGGTCGCGCCGAACCGGTAGGAGGATTGCGCCACCATGCTTTCCAGTTCGGCCGAGATCGACAGCAGGCTTTTCAGCGTATCCTCGGCGCGGGTGGCCTCGCCGGTCATGTCGCCGATCATGCCGCTCAGTTGCGCGTCCAGTTCGCCCATGCGCGGGCTCATCTCGCGGGCACGGGAAAAGCCCAGCATCGACATGGATTTGTAGGTTTCGATCTCGCACAGGCGCTGCACGACGCGGCCGATCCGCCGCTCGCCCGTGTCGGGGGCGACCGTCACCGCAAAACGCAGATGCCCCGCCGGGTCGATGCGGAAATCGCCCGCGACCACGGCGGCATCGTCCAGAACACGGGCCACGGCCACGCTTTCGGCCACGAACCAATCGGTGATCTGATCGCGGGTGGTGTCGGTATCCTTCCACGGGGTGATGCGGATCAGGGCAGAGGTCATGCGCACGCCCGGCGCCTCGGCCAGCCAGTCCTCGGGGAACACCTCGAAATCCGCCGGATCGAAGGGGCGCGAACTCAGCCCGTCGGTATAGGCGGTGTAGGTGACGAACTCGGTATGGCTTTCCCATTTCAGGGTATGGCGCCCGATGCGTCCGAAATAATGGGTCGCGCCCGGTTGCGGATGCGGCGCGCCGTGCCGGTCCAGAAGCGCGATCAGATGCTCCATATCCGCCGCGCGATCCCGCGCCGCCGCGCCTTCGGGCCGCTTGATCGCCAGATAGGCGGCGGTCGAGGGCGCGCGCATCGACGGGAACGGGCGCGCGTGCAGCTCGTTCGCAAGGCGATAGCGCAGCGGGTGGTCTTCGATCTGCGGCATGGGGCGCGGTCTCCGGGGGCGGTTTGGTGCAGGGTAACGCGGGCGCCCCTTTAGTAAAACCGATTTTTGGTGTCAAACCAAGGATTTACGAGGATACAACGGTATACCGCACAGGGGTTGGGCATCTCTGGCCCCTGGCTTGATGCGCTGGCGCGGAGTCAAGGGCGAAGCCCGCCGCGCCAAAGCCGACGCGCCCGGACGCATCGTCTTTGGCGCGGCTTATCGCATCCCCTTCGCAGTAAAAAGGGCGCCCGGATGGGGCGCCCTTTCCAATCTTCGCGGCCGCAAGGCTCAGTCGATCTTGGGCAGGAGGCTCGACATGCTGTCCTTGGCGTCGCCATAGAACATGCGGGTGTTGTCCTTGAAGAACAGCGGGTTTTCGATGCCCGAATACCCGGTGCCCTGCCCGCGCTTGGACACGAAGACCTGTTTCGCCTTCCACACCTCCAGCACCGGCATCCCGGCGATGGGGCTGTTGGGGTCGTCCTGCGCGGCGGGGTTCACGATGTCGTTCGAGCCGATGACGATCACCACGTCGGTGTCGGGGAAATCCTCGTTGATCTCGTCCATTTCCAGGACGATGTCATAAGGCACCTTCGCCTCGGCCAGCAGCACGTTCATGTGCCCCGGCAGACGGCCCGCGACGGGGTGAATGGCGAACCGCACGGTCTTGCCCTTGGCGCGCAGCTTGTTGGTCAGTTCGCTGACCGCCTGCTGGGCCTGCGCCACCGCCATGCCGTAGCCCGGCACGATGACGATGCTGTCGGCATCGTTCAAGGCCTGCGCCACGCCGTCGGCGTCGATGGCGACCTGTTCGCCCTCGACCTCGGCCGCCGGGCCGCTGGCGCCGCCGAAACCGCCAAGGATCACCGACACGAAATGCCGGTTCATCGCCTTGCACATGATGTAGCTGAGGATCGCACCCGACGAGCCGACAAGCGCGCCCACCACGATCAGCAGGTCATTGCCGAGGCTGAAGCCGATGGCCGCCGCCGCCCAGCCCGAGTAGCTGTTGAGCATCGACACGACCACGGGCATGTCGGCCCCGCCGATCCCCATGATCAGGTGATAGCCGATGAAGAAGGCCAGCAGCGTCATGATGACCAGCGGCAGCATGCCTCCGGTGTTGAAGTACCAGATCAGGCAGATGACCGAGATCAGCGCCGCCCCGGCATTGAGCGCATGACCCCCCGGCAGCTTGGTGGCCGCCGACGTGACCTTGCCCGCCAGTTTGCCGAAGGCCACGACCGAGCCGGTAAAGGTGATCGCCCCGATGAAGATGCCGAGGAACAGTTCGACCCGCAGGATCGAGATTTCCACCGCATCCTTCCTGGCGATCAGCGCGGCGAAGCCCTCCAGCGATGTGCGCGCCGTTTCGTCCATGGCCATGACCCGGCCCAGTTCGATATCGGCGTTGAAGCCCACGAACACGGCGGCCAGACCCACGAGGCTGTGCATCGCCGCGACGAGCTGCGGCATTTCCGTCATCTGCACCCGCTTGGCCACGACCCAGCCGATGGCCCCGCCGCCCGCGATAAGGAGCAGCGACAGCAGCCACAGGCCCGAGCCCGGCCCGATCAGCGTGGCGATCACGGCCAGCGCCATGCCCGCCATGCCGTACCAGACGGCGCGCTTGGCGCTTTCCTGTCCCGACAGGCCACCCAGGCTGAGGATGAAGAGGACAGCCGCAACCACATATGCGGCAGTAGTGAAACCGAAATCCATTATCCTCTACTCCTCACGATTTCTGGAACATGGCGAGCATGCGCCGGGTGACAAGGAAACCGCCGAAGATGTTGATCCCGGCCATGAACACCGACAGCGCGGCCAGCAGGATCACGAGGAACGACCCCGAGCCGATCTGCATCAGCGCGCCCAGAATGATGATCGACGAAATGGCGTTGGTGATCGCCATCAGCGGCGTGTGCAGGCTGTGGCTGACGTTCCAGATCACCTGGAAGCCGACGAACACCGCCAGCACGAAGACGATGAAATGCTGCATGAAGCTGGCCGGGGCCACGAGCCCCACCCCCAGCAACAGCACCGCGCCCACGCTCAGCAGCGTGACCTGTTGCCTGGTCTGCTGTTTGAACGCCGCCAGTTCCTGCGCCCTGCGCTCTTCCGGGGTCAGTTCCTTGGGCGCTTCTTTCCTGGGCTGCGCGGCGATCGCGGCCACCTTGGGCGGCGGCGGCGGGAAGGTCACCTCGCCCGCATGGGCCACGGTGGCGCCACGGATCACGTCGTCTTCCATGTCGTGATTGACCTGCCCGTCCTTTTCGGGCGTCAGGTCGGTCATCATATGGCGGATGTTGGTGGCGTAGAGGCTGGAGGATTGCGTCGCCATGCGCGACGGGAAATCGGTATAACCGATGATCGTCACGCCGTTGTCGGTGACGATCTTGTCGTCCTTGACCGTCAGCTTGCAGTTGCCGCCCTTTTCGGCGGCCAGGTCGACGATCACGCTGCCGGGTTTCATCGACTTGACCATGTCCTCGGTCCACAGTTCCGGCGCTTCGCGGTTGGGGATCAGGGCGGTGGTGATGACGATATCCATCTCGGGCGCCAGTTCGCGGAACTTGGCAAGCTGCGCCTCGCGGAACTCGGGGCTGGAGGGCGCGGCATAGCCGCCGGTGCCCGACCCGTCCTGCTGTTCTTCCTCGAAGTCCAGATAGACGAACTCGGCCCCCATGCTTTCGACCTGTTCGGCCACTTCGGGGCGCACGTCGAAGGCATAGGTGATCGCGCCAAGGCTGGTCGAGGTGCCGATGGCGGCCAGACCGGCCACACCGGCGCCCACGATCAGAACCTTCGCCGGGGGCACCTTGCCCGCCGCCGTCACCTGACCGGTGAAGAACCGGCCAAAGTTGTTCCCGGCCTCGATCACCGCGCGATACCCGGCGATGTTCGCCATCGACGACAGCGCATCCATCTTCTGGGCGCGCGAAATCCGCGGCACCATGTCCATGGCGATGACGCTGGTGCCTTTCTCGGCAAGCTGCTGCATCTGCTCTTCGTTCTGGGCGGGCCAGAAGAACGAGATCAGCAACTGATCCTTGCGCAGGCGCTTGGCCTCGGTGTCGTTGGGCGGGCGCACCTTGGCGACGATATCCGCCGCCTTGTAGAGCGCCGCAGCGGATTTGATCACCTCGACGCCGGCCTCCTTGTAGGCCGCGTCCGAGAACCCGGCCGCCTTGCCGGCCCCGGCCTCGATGGCGCAGTCATAGCCCAGCTTTTGCAGTTGAAGCGCAGAGTCCGGCGTCATCGCGACCCGCGCCTCGCCCTCCATCACTTCTTTCGGTGTTCCGATTTTCAAAGTTGTGTCCCCCGTCTCGGTTTATCCTGTTCCAAGGCCATTTCCGGCCCGTTTCCCTGCGTGAACTTGCTTCTTGCAGGGTTATTTCACATTTTTCCACCGGTTTCGATGCAAGGAATGTCGCATCTGGTCAAATCCAACGTCGCGTCTTTTGGCAATAGCGCGCAAATTCCATGCCGAATTTCCGGCGCATCCGGTCTTCTTCGGGTTCGATGAACCGCTTTTCGACGATCCAGACGAAAACCGGAACCAGCGGCAGCGACAGCACCGCATCCCACCGCAGGATCAGCCCCAGAAGAATCAGCGCATCGCCCATGTAGATCGGGTTGCGGGTGCGGCTGAAAATGCCGGTCTGCACCAGTCTTTCGGGGGTTTCATGCGGGATGATCGTGGTGCGGTGGCGGCGCATCTCGGCAAAGGCTAGCACCATCAGGATCAGCCCCCCGCCAACCAGAATCCCGCCCGCGAAATCCGCCCATGCCCCACCAAAAGACAGGCCAAGCGCATATTGGCTGGCCTGAAGCCAGGCCAGCACCAGACAGGCCAGCAACCACACCGGCGGCATGTCGATCCATTTCAGCACAGGGCGTTCACCGTGCCCCCGGCAAAGACATGGCGTTTCGGCAAACGCGGCATCATTCCCATTCCATTTCCTCGAAAACGCGACCTGCGTTCTTTGTGGCCAGTTCTTCGTAAGTGTCCAGATGTTTCCACCGTGACTGATCGACGTAATAGGCATCCGACAACTCGCCGCCATTGTCGATATGTTCCCCGATCTTCGCGCGCAGATCCTTGAGATACCCCGTGGTGCCGATGGTCACCGATTCCATGTTGGTCGGGTGGCCATGGCCGGGAATCACATAGGTCGCGCCCAGTTCGGTGAACGGCCCGTCGAAGGTTTCGATCCAGCAACTCGTGCAGGCGCCTGCGAAAATCGGCGGCATGCGTTCGTGAAACGCGATGTCACCGGCGATCACGATGTCCCATTGCGGAATCCAGACCTGCGTGTCGCCGGGACCATGCGCCGGACCGAGGTGCAGGATGTGAAAGGTCACATCGCCCATCTCGACGATCTTTTCGTCCTCGAAACTCAGGTTGGGGATCACGACGCTGGTGCCTTCGGCCTTGTCCTTGTTGTAGCCCTGCATGGACTGAAGGATGAAATCGCCCTCTTCTTCGATCTCGTGAATGGCGTCTTCATGGGCCAGGATATCGACGCCCTGCCCGGCCCAGTAGGAATTGCCCAGCATGGCGTGGCCCTGCCCGTTTTCGTTGATCACCAGTTTGACCGGCTGATCGGTCACGGCCTTGATCTCGTCATGCAGGGCCCTGGCCAGACGATAGGACGCGCCGCCATTGATCACCACCACCCCGTCGCCGGTGACGACGAAGCTCAGGTTGTTGTTGTGGCCGGAGTTTTCATAAGTGGGCGGGGCCGTCGCGCCGATGGCCGAATAGACATGCGGGATGAATTCATAGGGTTTGGAATACAGCTCGGATTGCGGGTACTGATCGGCGATATCCTCGGATGCCAGAGCGGGCGCGGCAATAGCCGCCGCCGCGAGGGCTGCGAAAATCGGTTTCATGACGTCCTCCCTTGAAACTGTCGCGCGATCCTACGCATTCACCTTCGTGAATGTCTAGCGGCTGTATTTCTCAATTGGATCGACTACACCATTCTTTCCGGGATGTGCAGGGTGCAACGCAAGCTATAGGCCGAGCCTGTCAGCCAGCCGGTCACGCACAGGGGAGGGCTTGCCGGTGCCCGGCCTGTTTGACCCGCCCTCTTGCGGTGCCCCGCACCGACGCGATACCGACATGATACCGACACAATACCGATGCCGCTTTTCCGGTTAACCAAGGCCCCTGCCCCATGATGACACGCACCCGTTTCAATGCCTTCTGCGGCGGCCTTCCGGCCGCCGAGCATGTTGTGCAATGGGGCAATGCCGATGTCTGGAAGGTGGGCGGCAAGGTCTTTGCCATCGGTGGCTGGAACGAAGGACAGGATGCCTTCACCTTCAAGGTCACGCCGCTGGCCTACGAGGTGCTGCGCGATCAGCCCGGCATCCGCCCCGCGCCCTATCTGGCCTCGCGCGGAATGACGTGGCTACAGGTCCATGATGACCCCGGCCTGCCCGATGCCGAACTGGAATCACACCTGCGCGCCTCTTACAATATGGCCTTGAAACGACTGACAAAAAAGGCGCGGATCGCCTTGGGGCTGGAGACCTGATTATGACCGATTTCACTGCAACCAAAGCCATGTTTCACCTGCCCGAAGGGGTTGTTTATCTCGACGGCAATTCGCTTGGCCCCCTGCCCAAGGCCGCACCCGAGCGGATGCAACAGGTGATGTGCGAGGAATGGGGCGAGATGCTGATCACCGGCTGGAACAAGGCCGGATGGATGGCGCAGCCCGCTGCCGTGGGCGACCGGATCGCGCGCCTGATCGGCGCCGAACCGGGCCATGTGGTGATGGGCGACACCCTGTCGATCAAGGTCTATCAGGCGCTTGCCGCCGCGCTGACGTTGCGCCCCGAACGCAAGGTGATCCTGTCCGACAGCGGCAACTTCCCGACCGATCTCTACATGGCCGAGGGGCTGATCGGCGGGTTGGACAAGGGTCACGAGCTGCGCGTTGTCGCCCCCGAAGAGGTGGAACAGGCAATCACCGAGGAGGTGGCCGTGCTGATGCTGACGCAGGTGGATTACCGCACGGGCCGGATGCACGACATGGCCCGCCTGACCAGGAAAGCCCATGAAAACGGAGTGTTGGCGATCTGGGACCTGGCGCACAGCGCAGGCGCGGTGCCGGTGGATCTGGCCGGGTGCGGCGCGGATTTCGCCGTGGGCTGCACTTACAAGTTTCTCAATGGCGGCCCCGGCGCGCCCGCCTTCATCTATGTCGCGCCCCGCCATGCGGATATGGCCCGCCCGGCCCTGTCGGGGTGGCTGGGCCATGCCGCGCCCTTTGCGTTCGAACAGGCCTATCGCGCCGGAGACGGCATCGCGCGGATGCGCGTGGGCACCCCGCCGGTACTGGCGCTGGCCAGTCTGGAAACGGCGCTGGATATCTGGGACGGCGTGGACATGGCCGCGCTGCGCGCCCGTTCACAGGCGCTGTCCGAGCGCTTCATCGCCGCGGTCGAAGCCACTTGCCCGATGCTGGAACTCGCCTCGCCGCGCGATGCCGACCGGCGCGGCAGTCAGGTGTCGTTCCGGTTCGCCCACGGGTACGAGGCGATGCAGGCCTGTATCGCCCATGGCGTGATCGGCGATTTCCGCGCGCCGGACATCATGCGGTTCGGCATCACGCCGCTTTATATCGACGAGGCCGATATCGACCGCGCCGCCGCCGTGATCGCCCGCATCATGGAGCAGCGCCTTTGGGACGACGCGGCCTATCGCGCCCGAGCGGCGGTGACCTGAGCGCCCCAAGGTCGTCCCAATTCATCCTGCATTTGCCGGAAACTCCACGAATTTGAGCCCCACACAATCTGTATCCGTTTTGGAAACAACGGGTGCAGGATCAGCAATCGCACCCGTCCCGGAGGAAAAGCGCCAGGCATCTGGTGGTATCGCCGCAGCATCGCCTGCTTGTTTGCGGGGGGCTACAAGGCCGAATCGCTGTTCGGGGACCCGAGGTTTCATCGCCGCCAGGCATCTGTTGGACGGTCTGGACGTGCGCGTAGCAGAACGGGGCCGCACCCCCTATTTCCACCTGATGCCGGAGCGCCACGAGGTGATCCATGCCGAAGGCGCGGGCAGGGAACGCTTCCATTCCAACGATCCGGGCATGGCGGCCATTCCGCCCCCGCCTTCGTGACCGCCGCATGAGTTGCGGCAGCTTTGCGGCATTCATGCCCTCAAACCGCCGCATGCGTTTCCCAATAAAGCCACAGCCGGTGCTTAAACCCTTTTGAAAGACCCGGTGCATAAGACTGTCCGAAATCCCGAAACAGACGATTGCACGCAAGGTGAATTTTGGTTTGCCCGATTGTTCGGGCGCGTAAAGGTGGAACGAAACCCGTGAGAACAAGGGCGATCAGCGACATGACAACCGGCGGCGGCCTGCCAGCCGGTTTTCTTACGCGTCCCGCCCGGCCATTCCAGCGGGTTTTGAAAAGACGGAGCTAAGGCATGCCCATTGCAACTGAACTGAACATCAACACATCCGCAACGGCGCTGGATATGGCGAACACGATGTTCGGGGATGGTGTCACCGTTGTGTCAGCCACCTATTCGGGCGATTCCATCGCATCGGGCACCTATACCGACGGGAACTCCACGCTCGGTGAACTCAGCCCGTCGGATCAGGGCGTGATCCTGTCCACCGGCCGCGCGACGGATATCACCAACGGCAGCGGCACGACCAACACCAACACGAGCGCCGGAACCTCCACCGACACCAACGGCGTCGACGGCGATGCCGACATGAACGCGATCTCCGGGCAGAGCACCTTTGACGGGGCGTTCCTTGAATCGACATTCATCCCCTCGGGCGACACGCTGACGATGCAACTCGTTTTCTCGTCCGAAGAATATCTGGAATATGTGAACGGTGGCGTGAACGACGCCGTCGGCGTCTGGGTCAACGGCACCTACGTGCCGTTGAAACTGAACGACATCACCGACACCGATATCTCGATCGACACGATCAACGACACCTCGAACGAGAACCTGTATCTCGACAATCCGCGCTCGAGCGACATCTACAACACGGAAATGGACGGTTCGACCGTCGTGCTGTCGCTGACCGCCCCGGTCGTTGCCGGAGCGGAAAACACGATCCGCATCGGGATCGCCGATGGCGGCGACTCGTCATACGATTCGAACCTGCTGATCATGGCGGATTCGGTTCAGACGGTGAATATCGCGAACTCGGACCACCTGGTGCAGGGCCCGAACACCACGCAGGTCCATAATATCCTGGCCAATGACGACGGGTCGGGCCATACGATCACGCATATCAACAATACCGCCGTATCCCCCGGCGACACGGTTGTTCTGAACACCGGCGAGCAGGTGACGTTGAACGCCGACGGCACGATCAGCATCACGACCGATGGCAATACCGACACCAATACCTTTACCTATTCGACGGTCGATGAGAACGGCACACCGGCAACCGGCTATGTCAACATCGAAACCACCACCAATCCGCCCGATTTCATCGTCCAGGGCACCGACGGCGACGACCTGATCGACGAAACCTACACCGGCGACCCCGAAGGCGACCGGATCGAGCATTACGATCACTCGGATGCATCGAACGACGATTCGGTCGTTGCAGGCGATGGGAACGATACCGTCTACAGCGGTACCGGAAACGATACGGTGCTGGGCGAAGCCGGCAACGATGTGCTGGACGGCGGGGCGGGCGACGACCTGCTATTCGGCGGCGATGGCGACGACACCATTGAGGGCGGCCCAGGCGACGACACGATTTACGGCGACGAGGCGCCGCAGCCCGGCATCTGGGATTATCAGGTCTACGACTACAATTTCGGCTCGGTCAACGATCAGGCCTTCGACATCGAAAACGGTACGCTGGTGGGTGAAGGACAGACCGGCAGCTTTGACGCCACCAACCTGGTCAACGATGCGCGCGGCACCACGGGCGACCCGAACGATTTCGGGATGATCTATACCTCGCGGCTCGTACCGTCCGAGGATGGCACCTATACCTTTTCGACCACCTCGGACGACGGCTCGTCCATCCGCATCCTGGACGAGAACGGCAATCCACTGACCTGGACCAACCAGGATGGCAGCACCGCCACCTTCATGGACAACGATTACATTCAGAGCGCGAACACCCGTTCGGGCGAGATCACGCTGGAAGCGGGGCGCGTGTATACGATCGAGGTGCGCCATTGGGAAAACGAAGGGGCCGAGGTGATCTCGGGCACCGTCACCTCGCCAAGCGGCAGCACCGAGAACCTCGCCACCAGTTCCATGATCGTCGGACCGGAAACCGCGGGAGGCAATGACAGCCTGTCGGGCGGCGACGGAAACGACGTGCTGTACGGCGGAATCGGCGACGATACCCTGGATGGCGGCAATGGCAGCGATCAGTTGTATGGCGGCGATGGCGATGACGTGATCATTGTCGATCAGGGCGATACGGCCTTCGGCGGAAGCGGCGACGATACCTTCATCCTGCAGGATCTGGATACCACCGGCACCGGCAACGATTCGATCTCGATCACCGGCGGCGAAGGCGGCGAAACCAATGGCGACACGCTGATCCTGACCTCCGATGTTTCGCGCCATGACATCACCTACAGCAATACCAACGACGCTGAGGGCGGGTTGTCGGGCAGTTTTACGATGGCCGACGGCACCTTTGTGCAGTTCTCGGAAATCGAGAACATCATCTGCTTCACACCCGGCACCAACATCCTGACGTTACATGGCGAACGGCGCATCGAGACCCTTCAGGTCGGCGATATGGTCCTGACGCGGGATCACGGGATGCGCCCGATCCGCTGGATCGGCAAACGGACGGTGCGTGGGCGTGGAAACTTTGCTCCGGTCACGATCGGGGCCAGTGTGATGGACGGCGCGCGCTGCGGGCTGACGGTATCGCCACAGCATAGAATCCTGTTCACCGGATACCGCGCCGAATTGCTGTTCGGAGCCTCCGAGGTTCTGATCCCCGCCAAGCACCTGATTGACGGGCGGGACGTGGTTCAGCAGGACTGCGATGAGGTGACCTATATCCACATCATGTTCGACTGCCACGAGGTGATTTATGCCGAGGGGATAGCGACGGAAAGCTTCCATGCCGGCGATATCGGGCTGTCCGCGGTTTGCGAAGACGCACGCGAGGAGTTGTTCACGATCTTCCCCGAGCTACGCAGCGCCCCCGGTCATCACCTTGAAACGGCGCGGGTTTGCCTGAAACAGCACGAGGCCCGGCTTCTGGTGCATCAGCAGGTCGGCGAAGACAGCCACAGCCTCTGGCAGGGATGATCCCCGCCGGGTGGCTGGCCGTGTTCAGCTTGCCGCCCCTGTCCGGGCCATCCACCCGTCCAGAACATCGCGCAGCGCGGCCCAGTCGGTGTACTCGGTATCCGCGTGCGGATCGACATGCCGCCCCTTGCGAACCGCAATCCAGCGCATCGCCCATGATTTCAGGAAATCGTACTGCGTAAACCGAAAGGCCCCGGCAACCTGCGCCACCTGTCCGGGACGCCACCCCGTATCCTCGAAAAAATGCTCTGCGATTCTGTCGAGATCGGCCAGCTCTTCGGGGTCGCCCCCGGCACTGGCCAGCGACACCGACAGGAACAGTGTGGGAGGCCGGGACAAGGCAGCGGCATGGGCGGCGACAAAATGCGCAAGCTCCGACTGATAGACCCGCAGATGCACCGATGCGGCGACGATTGCGGCGTCGAAACGCGACAAGTCCATTTGCGATTCCTCGCCACTGGCCTGCATCAGCTCGACCGAATGGCCCCGAGCGATCAGGTGATCGGCGCAAAACCGGCAAATGCGCCGGGTCTGCCCTTCGGTCGTTCCATAGACGATCAGGATATTCATCTCTGCCCCCTTGTCTGCCGGGGCCCGTCCGTGTCGCGGAACCGGGCCAACATTGCCTTGTCATCCATCAGCGCCGGGGCGCGCGCCCTCAGGCCGACTGCAAGGCGGGGTTCGAGCGGCCAGAGGCCCAGGCCCGCGCGGCCTCGCCGAAAGCGATGAACAACGGGCGGCTGACAGGGTCGTTGGCGGCGTTCCATTCCGGGTGCCACTGTACGGCCAGGGCGAAACCGCGCGCGCCCTCGACATACAGCGCCTCGGGCGTTTCATCCGGCGCGTATCCGTCTATCACGATCCCCTGTCCGGGTCTGACCACGCCCTGCCCGTGCAAGGTATTGGTCATGACCTCTTGGGCCCCCATCAGGCGATGGAACACGCCGCCCCGCGTGAAGCGCACGACGTGACGCAACGCGAATTTTTCCTCCAGCGTGCCATCGGGCGGCATGCGGTGGTTGTCACGGCCCGGAAGGTCGCGGATTTCGGGATGCAATGTGCCGCCAAGGGCTACATTCACCTCCTGAAAGCCACGGCATATGCCCAGAACGGGCTGTCCCCGTTCGATACAGGCCCGCACCAGCGGCAGGGTGATCGCATCCCGCGCGCGATCGAACGCGCCATGCGCCTCGGTCGGGGTTTCGCCGTATTCCTCGGGGTGGACATTGGGCCGCCCCCCCGTCAGCAGAAACCCGTCGCAGGCCTCCAGCAGTTCATTGACCGACACGAAACGCGGGTCACTCGGAACGATCAGCGGCATCCCCCCGGCGACACAGGCCACCGCATCCGAGTTCATCCTGCCACCCGCATGGACGGGATAGTTATCGTTGATCAGGTAACTGTTGCCTATGATACCGATGACGGGGCGTTTGCTCATGGGGGTCCTGTTTCTGCATTCACATCGTGCTACCGCAAAAATCAAAATAGGAAAACGCCCATCCCCGCACAACCGCCCGCGCATTCGCGCAGACCCGTGCAGCTGCACGATTTCTTACCCGGTTGCCATTATTCGAAGCAGGCCAGGTGCGCCCCGTGGGAGGAACCCCGTACCCGGCATATACAGCATCGGATTGCACAGCCGCCCGCATGGCCCTAACGTTCCGGCGAATTCTGCATGCCGACGGAGACCTCCGCGATGAAAGACGCCGCGCCCCAGACGATCTATCTGTCCGATTATACGCCGCCTGCCTTCCTGATCGACACGGTGCATCTCACCTTTCGACTGCACCCGGAAAAAACCCGTGTTATCAGCAGGATAGAGTTCCGCCCCAACCCGGCCACGCAATCGCGCGCGTTCTTTCTGCATGGCGAGGGCGTAACCCTGATCCGCGCCTCCATCGACGGGCAGCCGGTCACGCCCGACATGGTGCAGGGCGGGCTGCGCTGCGATGTGCCCGATGCCCCCTTTGTCTGGGAGGCCGAGGTCGAGATCGCCCCGGCGCAGAACACCGCGCTCGAGGGGCTTTACATGTCCAACGGCATGTATTGCACCCAATGCGAGGCCGAAGGTTTTCGCAAGATCACCTATTACCCCGACCGCCCCGACGTGATGGCCACCTTTACCGTGCGCATCGAAGGCGACATGCCGGTGATGCTGTCCAATGGCGATCCCGTGGAGCAGGGCGGCGGGGTGGCCGTATGGCACGACCCCTGGCCCAAACCGGCCTATCTGTTCGCACTGGTCGCGGGCGATCTGGTGAATCATCCGGGGGCGTTCACCACCCGCTCGGGACGCGAGGTGGAACTGAATATCTGGGTGCGCCCCGGCGACGAAGGCAAATGCGCCTTCGCCATGGACGCGTTGAAGAAATCCATGACATGGGACGAGGAGGTTTACGGCCGCGAATACGATCTTGACGTGTTCAACATCGTGGCCGTGGACGATTTCAACATGGGCGCGATGGAGAACAAGGGGCTGAACATCTTCAATTCGAGCTGTGTTCTGGCCAGCCCCGAGACCAGTACCGACGCCAATTTCGAGCGGATCGAGGCGATCATCGCGCATGAGTATTTCCACAACTGGACGGGCAACCGCATCACCTGCCGCGACTGGTTTCAGCTTTGCCTCAAGGAAGGGCTGACCGTCTATCGCGACAGCCAGTTCACCAGCGACATGCGCAGCGCGCCGGTCAAGCGGATCGGCGACGTGATCGCCCTGCGCGCCCGGCAGTTTCGCGAGGATAACGGCCCGCTGGCGCATCCGGTGCGACCCGAAAGTTTTGTCGAGATCAACAATTTCTACACCGCCACGGTCTATGAAAAGGGCGCCGAGGTGATCGGCATGCTCAAGCGGCTTGTCGGCGATGAGGCCTATGCCAGGGCGCTCGATCTGTATTTCGACCGCCACGACGGGCAGGCCTGCACCATCGAGGATTGGCTGGCCGTGTTCGAAGAGGTCACGGGCCGCGACCTTGGCCAGTTCAAACGCTGGTATTCACAGGTCGGCACCCCACGCCTGCGGGTCACGGACGACTACAAGGACGGCACCTATACCCTTCATTTCGAACAGGAAACACCGCCCACACCCGGCCAGCCCGACAAGGCGCCGCAGGTCTTGCCGATTGCCGTGGGGCTGCTTGGCCCCAATGGCGACGAGGTGCGCGAAACCACCGTTCTGGAGATGACCGAGGCGAAGCAGAGTTTCGTATTCGAAGGGCTGTCGGCACGGCCCGTGCCCTCAATCCTGCGCGATTTCTCGGCTCCGGTGGTCCTTGAACGCGAAACCGACAATGCTGAGCGCGCCTTTCTTCTGGCCCATGACACCGACCCCTTCAACAAGTGGGAGGCCGGGCGTGCCCTCGCCCGCGAGGGACTGATCGCGATGATCCTTCAGGGCGCGGCCCCCGACGCCGCCTATCTGGATGCTGTGCAATCCATGGCGCGCGACGACAGCCTTGATCCGGCGTTTCGTGCATTGGCGCTTGGCCTGCCCGGTCAGGACGATCTGGCGCAAACCCTGCATGATCGGGGCCACACCCCGGACCCGCAGGCGATCTGGGACGCGCTGGAAACCCTGCGGCAGGCGCGCGCGCAGCATTGTCAGGATCTGGCGGTGCGGCTCTATGCGCAATATCAGGTCGATGCGCCCTACAGCCCCGATGCCGGACAATCGGGTGCGCGGGCCCTGGCCAATGCCGCGCTGGCGCTGATCACCCGCACCGATGGCGGCGCGCAGGCGCAACGCCAGTATGACGGCGCCACCAACATGACCCAACAACTGGCCGCGCTGTCCTGCCTGTTGCAGGCAGGCAAGGGCGAGGCCGCCGTGGCGCAGTTCTATGACCAGTGGCGCGACGACCGGCTGGTGATCGACAAGTGGTTCATGATGCAGATCGTCAACGCCGATCCCGAACAGGCCGCCACCGTTGCCGGGAGATTAACGCAACACCCTGATTTCGAAATGAAAAACCCGAACCGTTTCCGCGCCACGCTTGGCGCGCTGGCGGCCAACCCGGCGGGATTTCATCATGCCGGAGGGGCCGGATACCGCCTGCTGGCCGATTGGCTGATCCGGCTGGACCCGGTCAATCCGCAAACCACCGCGCGGATGTGTTCGGCCTTCGAGACATGGAAACGCTACGACAGCTCGCGGCAGGCTCTGATTGCCGAACAACTGGACCGTATCCTTGCCACGCCGGACCTCAGCCGCGACACGACCGAAATGGTCAGCCGTATTCGCGGAGCCTGAGCGGGATTACTCGGCGGTGCTGATCTGCGTCGGCCGCATGGGGCGGGCCTGTGGCCGGACGGTGCGCAGCGGCTTGCAATAGGTCTGCTGGCGCAACCACGCCTTCATGTCGGATCGCTTGGCGCTGCTGTGAAACGGGCCCCAGTCGGCCGCCACGCCGCGCATGCCACGCGACACGACGCCATCGCGCGGCACCGTATGTGCCATGATCCTGATCGCGCAACTGAGGTTGTCGGAGCCGTTTTTCAATGCTGTACCGGTGCCCGCGCGGCATCCATAGCCGCGCGCCGTCGAGGGCAGAATCTGCATCAGGCCGTACCACTGCCCGCCCCCGCCCACGGCATTGGCGCGATAGGTGCTTTCATGCTTGGACAGCGCCGACAAAAGCCCGACCCAGAACGCGCGCCTGCCCCTGGCATTCGCATGGCTGTAGGCAGGGCACCAGTCCTGAATGTCGCCCGGCACCATGTCGGTCAGCGCGCGACCGTGCTGCTTGAGCGCGGACAGGGCCGCGCGGGTCCATAAATGACCTTGCGCGCCCTTGTGATCCCATCGGGTGCGCGGCAGGTTGCCATCGCGGGCCGCCGGGGGCGAAACCACGGCAATCGGCGCGTTGGCGGGCGGCTGGTCGGCCCGTGCGGGAGCGCAGGCCACGAAGACCGCGACAATCAATAGGACAGCAGATCGCAGCATCCGCGCAGTTTGTCCACTTTTGCGGTCCAAGGCAATCCCGCGAAACCGCATCGGCATTTCCCCGCGATCTCCGCATGAGCGCCCTTTTTTAGCCGGAAATGACACGCAGAATATCTGGTGTTCGAAGTTCCGGCGGAAAGTCCATGCCCATCACATCCCGCTTCAACCTGTTCCGCAGAACATCACCCGACCAGACCGAAGCGCCCCGACCGCGTTTTCGTCTGGGTGGGCCGCTTGCACGTCTGCGGCGCAAGCCGGATCACGATCTGGACGCGATGATGAAACGGATCATCCTGCCCTCGCTGCCCGTCAGCGACGAGGAAATGGCCCGTGCGACGCATCAGGATCTGGGGCAAAAACTCGTCCGGCAGGAAAACTGGGGCGCTCTTGCCGCGCGCATCGAATATGCCGACGATTGCCGCCTGGCCACACCGGGCGGCGAGGCCGCCTCGATGCTTCTGGCCTTCGGGGCGCGCAGCGACGTAGTCGCCGCCGCCGAGGACGCGATTCACGACGGAACGTTCCCGGACCCGATAGGGATCGAGGCCCTCGAAGAGATGCTGCGCGATCATTCCGGCAACCATGCCTGTGCCCTTGTCGTGGCCCTGGCGCATTTCGATATCGGCTGGGCCTGGCAAACGGCCATAGAGGCGGGGCAGGTTCCGGATACGCCGGAAAGCAAATTGCGCATCGCCTCGCATTTCCGCCGCGCCGACGATATCCTGGCCCCGTTCGATCCGGTTGATCTGGATGCGCCTTCGGTCGCGGCGGCACAATGCCTGCTGCTTGCCGCCCTTCCGCAGGCACGCCACAAGGTGGCCGACGCCTATGAACGGCTGATCGATCTCGACCCGGACAGCCCCCGTTACATGCGCGCCCTCGGGCAGCATCTTTTGCCGGCGCAATTCGGCGATTACCAGCAACTGGAGATCGAAGCCCGCCGCACTGCCGCTCGCACCGGCGATTTGTGGGGCGCAGGCGCCTATACCTGGGTGTATCTCGATGCGCTTGCACAGGATGACGGCACGCTGTCCTCGGTCGATCCCGGCTATTTCATCGAAGGACTGAAAGACATCCTTGGCCGCAAACGGGAACAGCATATCGTCAATGTCATGACAGCCTTTTGCGCCATTGCCATGGGCCCGGATCGTGCATCGCAGCTGACCGGAACCGCGGAACAGTCGCGTCGGAAGCTACATGACTGCACCGGCTGGCTATTGTCCGACCACCTTCAGGAACTGCATCCCCTGATCTGGTCGCAGGCCTTGCTTCCGCCCCGGCTGACTCCCGCCCTGCCCTCGCGCCGCGCGCTGATCACCAAGGGGCGGCAGGCCGCCTTGCACGCCATTGCGTTGCAGTTTGCCGACGACATCGCCGATGGCAGTTCGATCGCGTTCTCGTCTTCGGGCATGTACCGTCTGCCCGCATTGTGACACCCTGCGCCACCTGACGCCCCGGACCCGATCCGGCCTTGCCCACGTCCCGCGACTGGCCTAGAACGCCTGCGTCACGACCGATGGAGGCATCAGACATGCTGGACCTGACTTTCGAGCCGCCCAAACCCAAGGTGATCGCCGGGGCGAAACATGACTGGGAACTGGTCATCGGCATGGAGGTGCACGCTCAGGTATCCTCGAACGCCAAGCTGTTCTCCGGCGCCTCGACCCAATTCGGGGCCGAGCCCAACTCGAACGTGTCCTTCGTGGATGCCGCCATGCCCGGCATGCTGCCGGTCATCAACGAATACTGCATCGAACAGGCCGTGCGCACCGGGCTGGGCCTGAAGGCGGAAATCAACCTGGTGTCGGCGTTCGACCGCAAGAATTATTTCTATCCCGACCTGCCGCAGGGCTACCAGATTTCGCAGCTCTATCATCCGCTGGTCGGCGAGGGCGAAATCCTTGTGGACATGGAGCCCGGCATCGCCCGCAAGGTGCGGATCGAACGTATCCATGTCGAACAGGATGCGGGCAAGTCGATCCACGACATGGACCCGGCCATGTCCTTCGTGGACCTGAACCGCACCGGCGTGGCGCTGATGGAAATCGTCAGCCGCCCCGATATCCGCGGCCCCGAAGAGGCCGCCGCCTATGTCACCAAGCTGCGCCAGATCCTGCGCTATCTGGGCACCTGCGACGGCAACATGCAGAACGGCAACCTGCGCGCCGATGTGAACGTGTCGATCTGCCGCCCCGGTGCCTATGAAAAATACATGGAAACGCAGGATTTCAGCCATCTGGGCACCCGCTGCGAGATCAAGAACATGAACTCGATGCGCTTCATCCAGGCCGCCATCGAATACGAGGCGCGCCGCCAGATCCAGATTGTCGAAGGTGGCGGCGAGGTGGTTCAGGAAACCCGCCTCTATGACCCCGACAAGGGCGAAACCCGTTCCATGCGCTCCAAGGAAGAGGCGCATGATTACCGCTATTTCCCCGATCCCGACCTGTTGCCGCTGGAGATCGAGCAGGAGTGGGTGGACGGCATCGCCGCCACCCTGCCGGAACTGCCCGACGAAAAGAAGGCACGTTTCGTGACTGAATACGGCGTCACGGAATACGACGCCAGCGTCCTGACAGCGGATGTCGAACTGGCGCATTATTTCGAGGAATCCGCCGCCGGCGGCGACGGTAAACGCACCGCGAACTGGATCATCAACGAGGTTCTGGGCCGCGCCAACAAGGCCGAGGTCGGCCCCCGTCAGATCGCCTCGCCCGAGGCCAACGCCGCGATTCTGGCGATGGTCGGCAAGGACGAGATTTCGACCAAGATCGCCAAGGACGTGCTGGAAATTCACATCGAAACCGGCGAGGCCCCGGACAAGATCGTGGAAGAGCGCGGCATGAAGCAGGTCACCGATACCGGCGCGATCGAGGCGGCGGTGGATCAGATCATCGCCGACAATCCCGCGCAGGTGGAAAAGGCCAAGGTGAACCCGAAACTCGCGGGCTGGTTCGTCGGTCAGGTGATGAAGGCCACCGGCGGCAAGGCCAACCCGAAGGCCGTGAACGAAATCATCGCGCAAAAGCTGGGGCTGTAAGGCCCCGGCATTCCCTTACCGTTTGCGGCGCAGGCCAATCTGCGCCCCCACGCCCTCGGGGCGGGGCAATTTGGCATGCTCCGCCGCCATGGCTGCGACGCGCGCATGAATATCCTCGGGCATGGGCACCACCCTGGGGCCGGACAGGTCCACATGCAGGGTCATCCCCTCACCCGTCGCGGCCAGCCAGCCGTCTTCGTGGTAAAGTTCCTGAAAACCGTGGAATTTCCTGTCGTCATGCTCGATCAGCCAGAACGAGGCGCGCACCCGGTCGCCCAGCTTGAGCTCGCGCAGGTAGCGAATGTGGAATTCCGCCGCAAAGGTCGTGTGGTTGCGGCTGGCCACATAGTCGGGCCCGAAACCGAGGCTATCGAACGCCTGATCGGCGGCCCGGTCGAACAGCACCGTGTAATAGCCCATGTTCAGGTGATTGTTGAAATCGATCCACCCCTCCTCGATCTCCAGAAGGGATGACATGAACGGCGCGGGCTGCGACATGGGCGATACTCTGCTTGGTTAAACGGGCGTCCTTATGGCCGGTGACAAGCAGGAAGTAAACTGCCGCCCCCGCTGCGTGCCGCCGTTTTCAGCCCGCGCTGATCGCGGTGCCCATCCGCGCACTGCGCCGCCCCGTGCCGGCATCACGGCCAAGCGTCCGGCAGAGCAGCGCCACCGGGACCAGCCCGAACGCCACCAGCACCAGCGATGGCACCGCCGCCTCGGTCAGGCGCTCGTCCGAGGCCAGCCGATGCGCCTGCACCGCCAGCGTCTGGAAATTGAACGGGTGCAGGATCAGCGTGGCGGGCAATTCCTTCATCACGTCGACAAAGACAATCAACAGCGCGGTCAGAACGCTGGTGCGCGCCACCGGCAGGTGCACCCGCCAGAGCAGACGCGGCCCCGGCTGGCCCAGTGAGCGGCCAATCGCGTCGTAATGCGCGGGCACCGTGGCCATGCCGCTGTCATAGGCATTCAGTGCCGCCGCCATGAAACGCACGAAATACGCCACGATCATCAACCAGATCGACCCGGTGATCAAAAGCCCGGTGCCGTGGCCGAACCAGGCCTCGGTCAGATCGTCGATCAAATTGTCCAGCGCCGCCATCGGCACCATCAACCCCACCGCGATCACGCCGCCGGGCACCGCATAGCCCAGCCCCGCCGCGATCACCATCAGGCGCGAGCGGCGCTCGGGGCGCGTGCGGGCGCGAAAACTGATCAGCACCGCGCCGATCACCGTCAGCACCGCCGCCACCCCCGCCAGCGTGACCGAGTTCTGCATAAGTGTCAGATAGCGGCTGTCGAACAGGTTCTGCCCCGAGCCCACCGCCATGACGCCCAGCATGATGACCGGAATGATAAAGCCCAACAGCACCGGCAGCAGGCAGACCAGCATCGCCAACACACCCGCGCCGCCCTTCAGCACAGGCTTTTCCATGGTTTCAAAGCGCGCGCCACGGCCCGCCGTGCGCGCCTTGCCGCGTTGCGCCCGCTCCAGCCCCGCCAGCAGCAGGGCGAAACTCAGCAGGCACAGCGAAAGCTGCGCCGCCGCCGCCCTGTCGCCCAGGCTGAACCACGCCTGATAGATGCCGGTGGCAAAGGTCTGCACGTTGAAAAACGCCACGGTGCCATAGTCGGCAATAGTTTCCATCACCGCCAGCAACGCGCCCCCGGCAATGGCTGGCCGCGCCATCGGCAAGGCCACCCGCATGAAGGCCCGCATCGGCGAGCGCCCCAATGTGCGCGCCACCAGAAACGCGTTCGACGATTGCTGCCGGAACGACGCCCGCGCCAGCAGATAGACATAAGGATACAGCACGATGGTCAGCATCAGCGCCGCGCCGCCAAGGCTGCGAATTTCGGGAAACCAGTAATCGCGCGGCCCCCAGCCCGTGACCTCGCGCAGCAGGGTCTGAACCGGGCCGGGATGATCCAGCAGCGAGGTATAGGCATAGGCCAGCACATAAGCCGGAAAGGCCAGCGGCAGCGCCAGCGCCACCTCGAGCCAGCGCGCACCAGGGAAGCGATAGACCGTAACCAGCCACGCGGTGATACTGCCCAGAACGGCCGTCGAAATACCGACAATGGCGACCAGCGCCAGCGTGGTCCGGGTATAGCGCGGCAGAACCGAGGCCAGAACCGTGCGCCATGTTTCCAGATCGCCCGTGAACGCCGCCAGCCCCGCCGCCAGAATGGGGGCGATACAGGCGATCACGACGATCCAGGCAAGACGATGCAGCAGGCGTTCGGACATTCAGAGGCCTCTCCTAGGTCAGGCGCATGGCTGCCATAAATCGCAGCCCTGCACCAGCCCAATCCCGACAAAAACCGTGCGACACCTGCGCCCGGATGCTCGATAACGCTCAGCGATCCAGAACCTCGGCCTGTTCAAGATACACCTCGGCCACGGCCCGCAGGCGCGCCGGGTTGTCGCTTTCCGAGGCCAGGTGAACCTCTTCCAGAACCACGGGCAGGGCGCCGAGTTCCTCGTTGATTTTGGCCAGCGCGGTTTCCAGCGTATAGGTGAACTGGTGGATTTCCTCCATGTCCGCCACGCTCAGCGTCTCGCGCGCCAGAACCTCCTGCACCTTGTTATTATAGGTCACGAAATTCTCGACAGCTTCGGCCAGAGTTTCCGAGGGCAGCGCCTCGTAATGCGACACGCCTTCTTCGGCCTTGGCCTGTGTCAGACAGCCCAGCACGATGGCCATGGCGGTGGTCAGAATCTTGACGGAGTGTTTCATCGTTCGTCCTTGTTTATCCGTGTTGCTGGCTGCCGTTCACATCATCCGGGCCGGATCAGTCATCCGCCCACATGCGCGTCAGGTTGCTTTTTGCCTTGAAAACCCGGTCAAACGCCGGGGTTTTTCCCTGATCTTCAAAAATCGCGCGCGCCGCGACGTCCAGATCGTGCAGCACCTCACGCCGGGCCGCATCGCGCACCCAGCTCGTGACCCAGCCCACCACGGCCATGCGTTCGCCGCGCGTCACGGATTCGACCCGGTGCAGCGCCGAGGTGGGGTAAACCACCACATCGCCCGCATTCAGCCGGATCACCCGTTCCTCGATGGGATCGTCAATAACCAGCCCGCCGCCGTCATACTCATCCGCATCGCTCAGCGGCAGGGTAAAGGACAGGTCCGTGCGCTGCCCTTTCATGATCGGATCATCCACATGCAGCCCGTATTCCATGCCGGGGCCATAGCGCGACAGCAACAGCCGGGCAAAGTTGCGCGGACGCGCGACCGAGGTGAACAGTTCGTTCGCCATCAGCTTGCCGCGCACGGTATCCAGCACGGCCTCCAGTTCGTCTGACGGGCAGGCCTGCAGGTTCGATTTCACGTCGCGCGCATAGCGCCCGGCGGTGGCCTTGCCGTCCTCGAAAGACAAATCGCTTGCAGCCTCGCGCAACGCGGCCAGTTCGTGCCGGTCCAGAACGTTCCCGATCACCATGATCATCGGTGTTATTTCAACCTCGCCGCAGCCAGTTCCATACGGGCCGCCGCACCGTAAAGCACACCGGAATCGAGGCTGAAATCGCCCTGCCCCTGCAAATCGCCGAACACCTCGTCCGTGGCGGCGACATAGCCCTTGAGCTTGTCCGCAACGCCCGCAACTGTCGCATCGCCCGATGCGGTCAGCGCATCCACCTCGTCGGCAACGACCTGCATGAAACCCCAGCTGTCCTGATATTCGTGCAGGTTGGTGATCGAACCGTCTTCGGTCGCGACGGTGTATTCGTCCCCGGCAATCCGGGTCAGCGCGATCAGCCCCATGATCTGCTTTTTCGGAGCCGATGCGCCGCGCATCTCGTCGATCATCACCTGGATCAGATCGAACTGCGCCGCGAGCTCGGCGGTGTCTTTCCCGGCCTCGGCGGCATCCGCCAGAGCGATGATCTGCGCCTTCAACTCGCCCCGCCCCTCGGCCTGAACGCGTTCGGCCACGGCATCGTATTTTTCCTTGATGGGGTGGCCCATATGGGTCTTGGCTGCTTCGAGATCACCCGCGCGATACAGCGCAAGCCCCGCGCGCAAATGGCCTTCGATGAACGACAGGTCACGCAGAAAACGCACATCGGGGTCCAGCACGGCGGCACCGCCTTCGCCTTCACCCTCGCCTTCTCCTTCGCCCTCACCTGCGGCCTTCTGGTGCCAGCCCGGTGTATCGGTCGTCAGCGGCGTCACTGCTGCGGCATGCACCGCCGACCCGGCCATGGCCGCAGCCATCGCGCCAAGCGTCAGGTTGCGCCGAACGATCACGACCCGGCGTGGTTTGTCAGTGTCTTCTGCCATAATGGTCCTCGTGCTGAATGAGCTTCAAAAGGGTCGCCCCTGCGTTCGGCTGAGCCCGCCCTGCATTCCTGATATATTTTATCAGTTAAAGTCAATGCGACGTCACGACACCCTGCCGACACGGGGCAAGCCATTGACCTTTCGATCAAATTTACCTCAACTTTCTGGAAATAAACGACTTTAGAAGCACCACCGAAGGTGACGCTACGGCATATCACCTTTACTTGCGCCCAGAATCGCGACAGTTTCACGACATGCTCAGGGTCTGGCAGGCGCATTTGCCGCCGGCCCCTTACCTAACAGGGAGTGATCCAATGAAAACACTACGCAATCTCGCAACCGCCGCCGCGATCGTGCTGGGCACGACCGTCATGGCCCCGGCGCAGACGCTGAACTTCGCGTATGACGCCGACCCGGTCTCGCTCGACCCGCATGAACAGCTGTCGGGCGGTACGCTGCAACTGTCGCACATGGTCTTTGATCCGCTGATCCGCTGGAACAAGGAACTGGACTTTGATCCCCGCCTTGCCGCCAGTTGGGAACGGGTGGACGACACCACCATGCGCTTCAAGCTGCGCGAAGGCGTCACGTTCCACTCGGGCAACCCGATGACCGCCGAAGACGTGGTCTGGACCATCGAACGCCTGAAAACCTCGCCCGACTTCAAGGGCATCTTCGCAAGCTGGGTGTCGGCGACCGCGGTCGACGACACCACCGTCGAAATCAAGACAGACGGCCCCAGCCCGCTGGTTCTGCACACCGCCACCTATGTCTTCCCGATGGACAAGGATTTCTACGAGGACGGCGGCGCCGAGATCACCAAGCACGGCGACAGCTTTGCCAGCCAGAACGTGTCGGGCACCGGCCCCTTCATCGTAGCCGAGCGCGAACAGGGCGTGAAAGTCGTGTTCGAGCGGAACGCCGATTACTGGGATGCCGACAGCCCCGGCAATGTGCAAACCGCAATCCTGACCCCGATCAAGGAAGCACCGACGCGTGTCGCCGCCCTTCTGTCGGGCGACGTGGATTTCATCGCACCGGTTCCGCCCACCGATCTGGAGCGGATCGAAAACGATGACAACACCAAGCTGGTGACCATGACCGGCACGCGAATCATCACGCTTCAGCTGAACCAGGAGCGCAACGAAGCCCTGGCCGATCCCAAGGTGCGCCTGGCGATGGCCTATGCGATCAACAACGAAGGCATCGTTCAGAAGATCATGAAGGGCTTCGGCACCGTCGCGGCACAGCAATCGCCCGAGGGCTATGTCGGCCATAACCCGAACCTCACCCCACGCTTCGACGTCGCCAAGGCGCAGGCCCTGATGGAAGAGGCCGGATATGCCGACGGGTTCTCGGCCACGATGATGTGCCCCAACAACCGCTACGTGAATGATTTCAAGATCTGCGAAGCGGCTGCGGCGATGCTGGCCAAGATCAACGTCAAGATCGACCTGACCACCATGCCCAAGGCACAATACTGGCCCAAGTTCGACGAGCGCGCCGCCGATATCCTGATGCTCGGCTGGCATGCGGATACCGAGGATTCGGCCAACTTCAACGAGTTCCTGACCATGACCCCGAACACCGACACCGGCCGCGGTCAGTACAACTCGGGCAACTACTCGAACGCCGAAGTGGACGAACTGACCGTCGCCTCGCTGACGGAAACCGACGCGGCAAAACGCGCCGAGCAACTCCAGCGGGTCGAGGAAATCCTCTATAACGAGGCCGCGTTCATCCCCCTCCACTGGCAGGACCTGGCCTGGGGCGCACGCACGGGCGTGATGATCGAAGACGTCGTGAACGTCATGAACTTCCCCTATCTGGGCGATCTGGTGATCGAGGAATAATCAGCCAAAAGCACGGGCCGGCAAGTTGTCGGCCCGTCTCTAAAATACGCACCGTGTCCCGGCCTCAGACCGGGGCGCGGGCCACGGAGACCTTCCGAAGCTAATGCATATCATCGCCTTTCTCATTCGCCGCGCCATTCAGGCCGTGATCGTGATGTTCGTCATCTCGATCATCGGGTTTTCCATTCAGGACAATCTCGGCGATCCGCTGCGCGAACTGGTGGGCCAGTCCGTCAGCGAACAGGAACGCGAGGCCCTTCGCGACAACCTCGGGCTCAACGATCCGTTCTTCGTGCAATACACCCGCTTTCTGGGCAACGCCCTGCAAGGCGATCTCGGCACGTCCTATTTCTTCAAGCGCCCGGCGCTTTCGGTGATCCTCGACAAGTTCCCCGCCACGTTCGAGCTGGTCCTCGGCGCGGTGTTCATCTTTGTGTCGCTGTCGATCCCCGCCGGCATATACTGTGCGATCAACCGCGAATCCTGGCTCGCGCGCATCATCATGACCGGCTCGATCGTCGGCATTTCGGTGCCCGTCTTCCTGACCGCCATCGCGATGGTGTGGCTGTTTGGCGTCGAACTGGGCTGGCTGCCCGCCTTCGGGCGTGGCGATACCTATGAACTGCCCTGGGGCTGGGATACCGGCTTCCTCACATGGGACGGGATCACCCACCTGATCCTGCCGTCGGTCACCCTCAGCTCGATCATGCTGCCGCTGTTCATCCGCCTGATCCGCGCCGAGATGATGGAGGCCATGGGCACCGACTATGTCCGTTTCGCCCGCGCCAAGGGCCTGCCCACGCGCCGCGTGCGCTATGTCCATGCCTTCCGCAACACGCTCTTGCCGGTGGTCACCGTGGGCGGGCTGATGATCGGCACGCTGATCGCCTACACCATCCTGACCGAAACCGTGTTCCAGTGGCCCGGCATGGGCTTTCTGTTTCTCGAGGCGGTCAACCGCGTCGATACACCTCTGATCATCGCCTACATCATCATCGTCGGACTGATCTTCGTGGTGGTGAACACGATCGTCGATTTTGTCTACACACTCATCAATCCGATGGTGAAACTGCCGGGGGCGAAAGGCTGACATGATATCGCTCAAGGGATTCATCAAACGCTTCCTGTCCGATCCGGTCGCCATCGGGGCGGGGATCGTTCTTCTGGTTCTGGTGCTGATGGCGCTGTTCGCGCCGCTGATCGCTCCGCAAAACCCCTATGACCTGATGCAGCTCGACATCATGGACAGCGAACTGCCCCCGTCCTGGCAACCGGGCGGCGACGAGCGCTTCTGGCTGGGCACCGACGCGCAGGGGCGCGGGGTTCTTTCCACCATCATGTACGGCACCGGCATTTCACTGCTGATCGGCATCGGCGCGGTGGTGGTGCAAGGCGTGCTCGGCGTCTCTCTGGGCCTGATCGCCGGATACAAAGGCGGTTGGGTCGACAGTTTCCTGATGCGGCTGGCCGATATCCAGTTGTCGCTGTCCACCCTGATGATGGCCATTATCGCGCTGGCGCTGTTCCAGGCGGCCTTTGACGCCAATGTTTATGCCGATTACGCGATCATCATGCTGATCCTCGTGATCGGCATCGCCGAATGGCCGAAATTCGCGCGCACCGTGCGCTCTTCGGTTCTGGGCGAGAAGAAAAAAGAATATGTCGATGCCGCCCGCGTCATCGGCCTGCCCGCGCGCAAGATCATGTGGGGCCATATCCTGCCCAATACGCTGACGCCGGTGCTGGTGATCTCGACCCTCCAGGTGGCCGAGGCGATCATGATCGAGGCTTCGCTGTCCTTCCTCGGCCTTGGCATGCCGGTGGACCGCCCCTCGCTCGGCTCGCTGATCCGCTCGGGGTTCGAGTTCATCTTTTCCGGCTCGTGGTGGATCACCTTCTACCCGGCCATCGTGCTGGTGGCGCTGATCCTCGCGCTGAACCTGCTGGGCGACTGGCTGCGCGATGTGCTCAATCCGAAACTGCGGCGGGGGGACGACTGATGGCCATGCTCGAAGTACGCGACCTGCATGTCGCCTTTCCCAAAGGCAAGAAAACCGAGGTCGAGGCCCTGCGCGGTGTCGACCTGACGCTGGAAAAGGGCGAACGCCTCGGCGTCGTCGGCGAATCCGGCGCCGGGAAATCCATGCTGGCCTTCGCCATCCTCAACCTGATCGCCGAACCCGGCCGCGTCAGCCGGGGCTCGGTCACATTCCATGGCGAAAACCTGCTGGACCTCAGCGAACGCGACATTCGCGGCATCCGGGGCAACCGGATTTCGATGATCTTTCAGGACCCGATGGTCACGCTGAACCCGGTGCTGACCATCGGCACGCAGATGATGGAAACCCTGCGCGCCCATCGCCGAATTTCCGACGCCGAGGCCCGCAAGCTATGTATCGAAGGCCTGAAACAGGTCGCCATCCCCTCGGCCGAATCGCGCATGGAGGCCTATCCGCACGAACTCTCGGGCGGTTTGCGTCAGCGCGTGGTCATCGCCATCGCCCTGCTGACCGATCCCGAACTGATCATCGCGGACGAACCCACCACCGCGCTCGACGTGACCATTCAGGCCGAGATCATGGCCCTGATCCTGAAACTCTGCCGCGAAAACGACGTGGCGCTGATCCTGATCACCCACGATCTGGGCGTCGTGGCCGAAGTGACCGAAAAGCTGATGATCATGTATGCGGGCAAATGCGTCGAAACCGGCCCCACACGACAGATCATCGACGCACCCACGCATCCCTACACCTCCGGCCTGCTCAAGGCGCTGCCGCAGAATGCCGGGCGCGGGACGCGGCTTTATCAGATTCCCGGCTCCATGCCGCCGATCACCGCCCTGCCCACGGGCTGCGCCTATCACCCGCGCTGCGAGCGTGCCACCGAACGCTGCAAGGCCGAAATCCCGCAGCTTGACGGCAGGGTCGCCTGCTTCCACCCCCTCAATACAGCCGAGGAGGTCCAATGACCGGCCCGATCGTCGAAACCAAGGGGCTCGAAGTCCGCTTTCCGTTGCCGACCCACTTTCTGAGCCGCGAAAAGCCGATGCTGCACGCGCTCAACGGCGTGGACGTGGCCATTCAGCCGGGCGAAAGCTTCTGCGTGGTGGGCGAATCGGGCTGTGGCAAGACCACCCTCGGGCGCGCCATCATGGGCCTGCTCGAGCCCTCGGCAGGCGAGATCTATTTCAAGGGCCAGCGCATCGACGGCATGGACGAGACCACGCGCAAACCCATCCGCCGCGACATGCAGATGGTGTTCCAGAATCCCTACGCCTCGCTCAATCCGCGCCGCAACGTGTTCGAGACACTGGCCGAACCGATCCGTCACCTGATGCCCGAGAAATCGACCTCCGAAGTCCGCCAGCAGGTCGAGGACGTACTGGCCGCCACCGGCTGCGATCCGTCCTGGCAGCGCCGCCTTCCGCACGAGTTTTCCGGCGGCCAGCGTCAGCGCATCGCCATCGCCCGCGCGCTGGTGACCAACCCGGCCTTCATCGTCGCGGATGAGCCGATCTCGGCGCTCGATGTCTCGATCCAGGCGCAGATCCTGAACCTTCTGACCGATCTCCAGGCCGAGCGCGGGCTGACCTATCTGTTCATCACCCACGACCTGAGCGTCGTGGAACATTTCGGCAGCCGTGTCGCGGTGATGTATCTGGGCGCGATGATGGAACTGGCCGAGGCCGAAACCATCTTCGAGACCCCCAAGCATCCCTATACCCGCCTCCTGCTCGATGCGATCCCCAAGCTCGAAGGCGGCTCCTTCGACAAGCCGCGCACGCCGGGCGAACTGCCCGATCCGGTCAATCCGCCGCCCGGCTGCCCCTTCGCCCCGCGCTGCCCCATGGCCGAGGCGCGCTGCCGCTCCGAACGCCCGAAACTGCGCACACTGGACAACGGCACACAGGCCGCCTGCCACTTCGCCGAGTAAGGCGGACCACCCGGCCCGCCTGCTTCATCTTTCGAAAAAATACTCCGGGGGAGTCGCCGCGTGCGGCGACGGGGGCAGCGCCCCCGCCCTCTCTCCGGTTCAGTCCTCGGCCTCGTCCGCCGATGACGCATTCAGCAGGCCATACCGCTCCGCGCCAAGCGTCTCGTGCAGCTCGATCTGCGTCTCGAGGAAGTCGATATGCCCTTCCTCATCGGCGATCAGCTCTTCGAACAGGTTTTTCGACACGTAATCGTTCACGCTGTCGCAATGCTGACGCGCCTCGATATACAGATTGCGCGCCTCGTGCTCGGCGGCCAGATCGGCCTCCAGCGTTTCGCGCAGGGTTTCCCCGATGCGCAACGGGTCCAGCTTTTGCAGGTTGGGATGCCCGCCCAGAAAGATGATCCGCTCGATCAGCTTGTCGGCGTGATGCATCTCCTCGATGCTTTCCTCGCGGCTCTTGCTGGCAATCTTGCCATAGCCCCAATCCTCTTGCAGGCGGTAATGCAGCCAATACTGGCTGACCGCCGTCAGTTCACTTCGCAGCGCCTTGTTGAGATACTCGATAACCTTCTCGTCGCCCTTCATGATCGTCTCCCTGTGTCACGGCACGGCGCAGGCCGCGCAATTGCATCGGTACTTCAAAACTGTCACATTCGCGCAGCGTGTCAATGAAATGCGGCAGGCACCCTCCGCAATCCGCCTTTTTGCCGAGTGCGCGATACACTTTTCCCGGTGTGATCAGAACCTGCGGGTCCGCCGCGCGCATCCAGTCCACCGCGCGGCGAATGTCGCTGTCCCGGATCGACATGCAGTGACAAACGATCATGCCTTTTCCTTGCCTCCTTGATTAATGCCGGGTCACGCTGGCCGGTTCGGGAAACGCCCGCTCCTGCCGCAACCCCGCCTGATACAGGTATAGTCCGGCCTGCCGGGCCGCCTCGGTCATCGGCAACAATAACGGCCCGTCCACCAGCAGGGATGCGATCAGCATCGCGTCTTCACGCTCCCCCATGGCGGCGACCATGACGAAATGCGCGAAAATCGCCTCGTCCGAGCCAACGCACGAGCAGCGCGCCCCATGGCGGATCATCGGCCTGCGGCCATGGCGCAGCACGATGGTCATCACATCGCCCAGGGCCCGCAAACAGGCCCGCGCCTTGACCGGACCAAGGGCCGGGGTCAGCAGGGCCATCACGGCCTCCGGGCCATCGCTCCAGCCGCGCAGGCACCGCACCACCAGCGCCTCGGCTCCGGGCAGACGGTCCATGGCGGCCACCGGAAAGGCCCCCACCATTTCGCGATCGTGTTTCATTTCGTCAGGATCAGCTTGCCGGCGCGGGTGATGCGCAACGTGTAAATCTTGCCATCCAGCACGATGCTGGCCGTTGTCCCGCCCTTGGTCAGGTCGCGGGCGTCATGGCAGGTGGGATCGGGCAGCAACTCGGGTTGCGCCGAGGTCTGAGCACGGATCATCGGCCCACCTCCACACGATCCAGCAATGCCTCAAGCCAGTAATCGCTGGTAACGCCCCCCTGAAAGGCGGTCGCCATGATTTCCTTGCGCCATTGCGCGCGTTCAGCCGCACTTTCGCGTGGCGGCGGTGAATGGAAAGAATCGAAAAGAACCATGCCAATGCTCCATGTCTCTGGACAGATAAGGGTGCCGGCTGGCCCGGAAGGGGTGGCTGGGCGAGTCAAAGCTGACAAAATTACTCAGCATTGTCAATTCCGATTCTTTTACTAAGACTTATGGGCGGCAGATTTCCCCTTCGCAACCCCATCCTTGTCTGGCCATGCCGGGCCGCTCTGCCCTATACTGAAGCGAATGGAACCCGGCCCAACAGCAGAAAGGCCAGCATGACCCTTCACACGCGGAGGCAGATGCCGATCACCTTGCGAATGCGCAGCAAGACCGAGCTGCGCACACAATTCGCGGCGTTGTGCTATCGCATCCGCAAGGACAAGCCCGAGATCCTGCTGGTCACCACGCGCAACTCGGGCCGATGGATCATCCCCAAAGGCTGGCCGATGACCGGCAAAACCCCCGGCGAATGCGCCCTGATCGAAGCCTGGGAAGAGGCCGGCGTTCAGGGGAAACACTCCGACCAGTGTATCGGCATGTTTTCCTACACCAAGCTCACCGATCCCGATCAGCCCCTGCCCTGTATCGGGCTGGTGTTCCCGGTCCGGGTCAAATCGCTGGCCAAATCCTATCCCGAGATCGGGCAGCGCAATCGGAAATGGCTGCGCCCGAAAAAGGCCGCCACCCGTGTCGCTGAACCGGAACTGGCTGAAATCCTGCGACATTTCGATCCCCGGCACCTCACGCGCAAATGAAGGCCTCCATCTTGACGTTCACGGTTAAGGACATAATTTCGGACGATATATTTCTGGTACACGCATGATTCAGTTTTCCCTCAAATGTGACCGGGGTCATCGCTTCGACAGCTGGTTCCAGTCCTCTGCCGCCTTCGAGAAACTACAGGCCGCGGGAATGATTTCCTGCGCGGTCTGCGGTTCGACGCAGGTCGAAAAAGGCATCATGGCCCCGCGCGTGGCCGACAGCCGCTCGAAGGCGGACAAGGCGGAGCAGCCTCCCGAACAGGATCGCCCGCTCAGTGCCCCGGCCAATCCCGCCGAGCAGGCTCTGGCCGAAATGCGCAAGCAGATCGAAAAGAACTCCGAATATGTCGGCACCAACTTCGCCAGAGAGGCCCGTCGCATGCACAGCGGCGAGTCGCCCGAACGCTCGATTCACGGCGAAGCCAAACCCGACGAGGCTCGCAAGCTGATCGAGGACGGCGTGCCCATCACCCCGCTGCCGTTCATGCCGGGCCGCAAATCCAACTGAGTCCCGAAAGGATACCGCCCATGCATATCGTGATCACCGGAGCCAATCGCGGCATCGGACAGGCCCTTCTGACACGCTATCGCGCGGCGGGCCATGACGTGACCGGCACCTCCCGCAGCACCGATGGCGACCTGGCCGCGCTCGATGTCACCGACCCCGGCAGTGTGGCCGCCTTTGCCCGGCAGCTTGACGGGCGGGCCGTCGATCTTCTGATCTGCAATGCCGGCGTTTATGCCGACAAGGGCCAGAGCCTGTCCGATGGCTACCCGGCGCAGATATGGGCCGATACCTTTGCCACCAACGTGACCGGCGTGTTCCTGACCATTCAGGCGCTGCTGCCCAATCTCAGGGCCGCGCCCGGCGCCAGGGTGGCGATCATCTCCAGTCAGATGGCCAGCGACGAACGCGCACCGGGCGGCAGCTATATCTACCGCGCCTCCAAGGCGGCGGCGCTGAATCTGGGGCGCAACCTGTCGGTCGACCTGAAACCCGACGGCATCGCCGTGGGCATCTATCACCCCGGCTGGGTGCGCACGGATATGGGCGGGGACGCGGCCGATATCACGGCGGACGAGGCCGCCGGTGGCCTGATCGAACGCTTCGATGCGCTCGGCCCCGCCACCACGGGCTGTTTCCAGACATGGGACGGGCACGATCACCCGTTTTGATCTGCACCGCACGAAACCGCATGCCAGGACGGCTGAGCCGCATTGTCGCTCTTGCCCTCGCCCGCAACCCCGCGTAAACCGCCTGCGATTGCTGACAGGGACGCAGATATGCCCGTTCTCGTGATGAAATTCGGCGGCACCTCCGTCGCCACGCCTGACCGCATCCGCCGTGCCGCCAAACGCGTGGGCGTCGAGGTGGCCAGGGGCTATGACGTCATCGTCATCGTCTCGGCCATGTCCGGCGAGACCAACAAGCTGGTGGGGTACGTCAGCGAAACCTCGCCGCTTTACGATGCGCGCGAATACGACGCCATCGTCAGCTCGGGCGAAAACGTCACCGCGGGGCTGATGGCGCTGACCCTTCAGGAAATGGACGTACCGGCGCGCAGCTGGCAGGGCTGGCAGGTGCCGGTGAAAACCACCTCGACCCATTCCGCCGCCCGGATCGAGGAAATTCCCACCGACAACATCAACGCCAAGTTCGGCGAAGGCATGCGCGTCGCTGTCGTGGCGGGCTTTCAGGGCATCAGCCCCGAAGGCCGGATCACCACGCTCGGCCGGGGCGGTTCGGACACCACTGCCGTCGCCTTTGCCGCCGCCTTCGCTGCCGAACGCTGCGACATCTACACCGATGTGGACGGCGTCTATACCACCGATCCGCGCATTTCCGGCAAGGCGCGCAAGCTGGACCGCATCGCGTTCGAGGAAATGCTGGAACTGGCCTCGCTCGGGGCCAAGGTGCTGCAAACCCGTTCTGTGGAACTGGCCATGCGCTATAATGTCAAACTGCGCGTGCTCAGCAGTTTCGAGGAACAGTCAGACGACGCAGGCACGCTGGTCTGCGCCGAGGAGGAAATCATGGAATCAAATGTCGTCAGCGGCATCGCCTATTCGCGCGACGAGGCGAAGATGACCCTCATCTCGGTCGCCGACCGCCCCGGGATCGCCGCCGCCATCTTCGGCCCGCTGTCCGATGCGGGCGTCAACGTGGACATGATCGTGCAGAACATCTCGGAAGAGGGCCGCACCGACATGACCTTTTCCTGCCCCACCGATCAGGTGCTGCGCGCCGAAAAGGCCCTTGCGGACGCCAAAGCGCGCGGCGACATCAACTATCACGATCTGGTCGCCGACACCAATGTGGCCAAGGTCTCTGCCGTGGGCATCGGCATGCGCAGCCAGTCGGGCGTCGCCGCCAAGATGTTCAAGACGCTCAGCGATGAAGGTGTGAACATCAAGGTCATTGCAACTTCCGAGATTAAAATTTCCGTCCTGATCGACCGGAAATACATGGAACTTGCCGTTCAGGCACTGCATGATGCCTTCGAATTGGACAAAGCGGCCTGAACGCGGCACTTTTTGCCGGACCGAATAAGGGGCCAGACACACCGCAACGCCCCAGGGACGGCACATTGCAATGACGCAGGACTTCGAGACCGACAGCCGCCAGATGCTGGGCCGCCTTCGCGCCGTCATGGCCGAAGACGCCGCCGGCCAGCAGCGGCTGGACAAAATCACGACGCTGATCGCCGAGGAAATGCGCACCGAGGTGTGCTCGATCTACCTGTTTCGCGATGAAGACACGCTGGAACTCTGCGCCACCGAGGGCCTGAATCCCGGCGCAGTCCACGAAACCCGCATGAAACTGGGCGAAGGCCTTGTGGGCCGGGTGGCCCGCACCGGCAAGATTATCAACACCGATGACGCCCCCGGCACGCGCGGCTTCCGTTACATGCCCGAAACCGGGGAAGAGGCCTATTCGGCCTTTCTCGGGGTGCCGATCCAGCGGCTTGGCGAAATGCTGGGCGTTCTGGTAGTGCAATCCAAGGACGCCCGCTCCTATTCCGACGACGAGATATATGCCCTCGAAGTCGTCGCCATGGTCATCGCCGAAATGGCCGAACTGGGGGCCTTCGTCGGCGAAGGCGCGGCCATGTCCGCCCGTCACCAGCAACCCGTGCTGTTTCGCGGCACCGGCGGGCAGGAAGGCGCGGCGCAGGGCCATGTCTGGCTGCACGAACCGCGCGTCGTGGTCACCAACCCCATTGCCGACGATCCGCATCGCGAACTGGAACGCCTGCGCGAATCCGTGGACGAACTGCGCATCGGCGTGGACCGGATGCTGTCGAACGCGGCAAGCGGCGACAAGGATCAGTTGCAGGTTCTCGAAGCCTACCGCATGTTCGCCAACTCCAAGGGCTGGCTGCGCCGGATGGAAGAAGACATCAGCCGCGGCCTTTCCGCCGAGGCCGCCGTCGAAAAGGAACAATCCACCGCACGCGCCCGCATGGGGCAGGTCAGCGATGCCTACCTGCGCGACCGCCTGCACGATCTCGACGATCTCAGCAACCGGCTGCTGCGCATCCTGACCGGACAGGGCACCCTGACCGGCGCCGACATGCCCGCCGACCCGATCCTGATCGCGCGCAATATCGGGCCCGCCGAATTGCTCGATTATGGCCGCGCGCTCAAGGGCATCGTGCTCGAGGAAGGCTCGGTCGGCAGCCATGCCGCCATTGTCGCCCGCGCGCTGGCCATTCCGCTGGTTATCCACGCCTCGCGGATCACCACCGAGGCGCTCAACGGCGATCATATCCTTGTCGATGGCGATCAGGGCGCGGTGCACCTGCGCCCCGACGATACCGTGGTCAGCGCCTTTCGTGACAAGATGGCGATGCAGGCGCAGGCGCAGGAACGCTATGCCTCGATCCGCGACAAACCCGCCGAAACCCTCTGCGGTCAGCGCATCACGCTCAAGATGAACGCCGGCCTGATGGCCGACCTGCCCAGCCTCAAAAGCTCGGGGGCCGAAGGCGTGGGCCTGTTCCGCACGGAATTGCAGTTCCTGATCCGCAATCACATGCCCAAGCGCGCCGAACTGAGCGAGCTTTACGCCCGCGTCATGGACGCCGCCGGGGACATGCGCGTGGTGTTCCGCACGCTCGACATCGGTTCGGACAAAGTTCTGCCCTACATGAAGGCCGTGGACGAGCCCAACCCCGCCCTTGGCTGGCGCGCGGTGCGTGTGGGCCTGGATAAACCCGGCGTCATGCGTATGCAGCTTCAGGCGCTGATCCGCGCCGCGGCGGGCCGGTCGCTGACCATCATGTTCCCCTTCGTCGCGCAGCGCGAGGAATTCACCGCCGCCCGCGCCGAGATGGACAAGGCGCTCGAACGCGAACGCATCCTCGGCCACCCGCTGCCCGAAAGCCTTGAAGTGGGCGCCATGCTGGAAACGCCGTCGCTGGCCTTCGCCCCGGACAGTTTTTATCGCGAGGTCGATTTCCTCTCGATTGGCGGCAACGACCTGAAACAGTTTTTCTTCGCCGCCGACCGTGAGAACGAACTGGTGCGCCGCCGCTATGACACGCTGAATGTCAGCTTCCTGAACTTCCTTGAAAATATCGTGCAACGCTGTGCGGTCACCGACACCCGGCTCAGCTTCTGTGGCGAGGATGCGGGCCGCCCGATCGAAGCCGCCTGCCTGGCGGCCATCGGAATTCGCTCCCTGTCGATGCGCCCCGCCTCGATCGGGCCGGTGAAATCCATCCTGCGCCGCACCGACCTGACCGAATTGCGCACCGTCATCGACGACGCCAGCGCGCGCGGCGACCAGTCCGTGCGCCCGGCGGTGATGGAGTACCTGCGCGGCAAGCTGTAACTTCGGAACCGGCCAATCCGTTTCGGCGCTTCGTACGAAACAGGGGTGGCTTTTGTACGAAATTCATCGCACGCCCTGTTAATCCGGCCATTTTCCGACATCCGCACCGACGCAATACCGACGTCATACCGACGCGATGCCGATTGCGGTTTTTCTTGTTAACCAAAGGCTTACAGCCGATTCGCCCGGATCAGCCCCGGCGCGGCGTTCTCCGCCCGATCCGTTTGCGGAAATCCTCGACCAGATCGGCATAGTCCCGGTCCGCCTCGATCGCCAGTCGCCGCAGCCCGAAATGCACATGCGCCATTTGCTGGTAATAGCTGGTATAGGCGTAATTCGTCGCCGCCCCCGCCGCTGCGCCCAGTACCGGCACTGTCTGCGCCGCCAGTTTCTGGCCCAGCACAGTGGCCAGCCGCGGGGCCACCCGCGCGATCAGCCCATTGACCGTCGCCCCGGTCACCGCAACCCGCGTACTGAGAAAGGCAATGTCGGCCCCGTCATCGTGCTCCAGCGGTCCGGCAGCGGCGAAGACCTGCACGCAGTCGAATCTAACACCTTGTTCCTGTGGGGAAAATCCATGTTCAATCGCCACGTCCTGTATGGCGCGCAGCAAGACGGTTGTGGTCACCGGCAGTTCGGCCATGGCCGTGGGCAACCCGCCCCAGCCACCCGCCGCGCCCATGGCCGTGGTCACGACGCGGGTCATCCAGCCGGGGCTCTCCCCCACCACCCCGCGCGAGCGATGCGCCACCTCCATCGCGTTGACCAGCGCCTGCTCGGTCGCCTCGTTCAACCGGCCCCGTATCGCCGAAGGCAAGCGATCCAGCAGCCCTTCGGCCTGCCCGCCGATCAGGTTGAGCAATTGAATCCCGGCATTTGACGCCCGCGCATGACGTGCGGCCAAGGCATCCAGCCGCGCCGAAACCTCACCGGCATCTATTTGATTTTCAATGATTTCCATGTCGCACGCTCCCTCCGGCCACATATACAGAAGATCGTATAGCCCCCCGCCGATTTCAAGCGATGCGCGTGACCTTGCCACCCACCCCTTGCCACGCATCCGGCGTCAACGCGATCCCCAGCACACGGTCAGGGTTGGTGGGCGGCGGCATTTCAACCCCGACGAGCCGCCGGAACCCGAACCGCCCGTAATACGGCGCATCCCCGACCAGCAGCACCCTGTCCCAACCCTGCCGGGCCGCCAGATCGAGGCTTTCGCGGATCAACCAACCGCCCAACCCCTCACCCTGCCGGGTGGGGTGAACGGCCACCGGCCCCAGCAACAACGCCTGAACCGCTCCGATCCGAACCGGCCAGAACCGGATCGCCGCAGCAAGAATCCCGTTGCCATCGCGCGCCACAAGGCTGAGGCCCCGCACCGGCGGCACCCCGTCGCGCAAACGGTAGGACGACAAGGCCTCTCGCCCCGGCGCAAAGCACAGATCGTACAGCGCCTCGACCTCCCACCAGTCCTCTTCTGTTTCGGGGCGCAACTCGAACACCCTGCAACTCCTTGCGAAATCGGCTGGAATTGCGCGTAGCACGGCGCTAGGTCTTGCACAAACCCGGAAAACAAAGAGGCGCGCAATGTTTTACAAACCGCAGGACGGTCACGGATTACCGCATAACCCATTCAACGCAATCGTCACGCCACGCCCCATCGGCTGGATCTCGACTCGTGGCGCTGATGGTCGGGACAATCTGGCGCCCTATTCGTTTTTCAACGCCGTCGCCTATGTGCCGCCTCAGGTCATGTTCGCCTCGACCGGAGCGAAAGAAGATCGCGGCGACACCAAGGACAGCGTTGCCAATATCCGCGAAACCGGCGTGTTCTGCGTCAACATCGTGGAATACGCGATGTGCGACGCCATGAACCAAAGCTCGGGCCCATGGGACAAGGAGACAGATGAATTCGTAAAGGCCGGGCTGACCAGGGCCGAATGCGAAACCATCGCCTGCGCCCGCGTCGCCGCTGCCCCGGCCAACCTGGAATGCAAACTGACGCAGATCGTGCAACTGCCCGGTGAGGCGAATTTCACGGTTTTCGGCGAAGTCACAGGCGTCCATATGCGCGACGATTGCCTGAAGGACGGCAGGTTCGACGTGTTGTCCTTCAACCCGCTGTCACGGATGGGATATCGGGATTACACCGTCGTGCGAGAAGCCTTCAGCCTGAAGCGGCCGGACGAATAAACCGACCGCTTCATAATATTTTAATAGAAACAATGTTCACTTGCGCGGAACTGCCCCGGAAAACCCCGCACTTCGCACCCGGCGCAAGGCCGTTTGCAGATCCGATTGGGTGCGGAACGGCCCGGTGCGGATCACTGTGTAGGTCGTGCCATCGCGGGTGACTTTGGACAAACGCGCAGGCAATCCACGGTTCGCGATCCGTTCCGCCGCGCGGTGGGCATGCGTGGGATCGGCAAAGGCGCCGACATGCACATAGCGGTGGCTGGCCGCCTGCGGCACGGTTGCCGAAGCCGCCGAGCGGGTCGAGACAACCGCTTGTGCCGGGACGGCCTTGCGCTTGACCGGCTGGGCCTTCACGCGGCGTTCAGAACGAACGACACGCACCGGATCGGACACCACCTGTCCTCGGGTCGAGATGGTGACCCCTGCCGCGCGCTGTTCTTCGAAACTGGTGTAAGGGTAGCGCAAACCGGGATATTTATACGTTATATCGCGCCCGGTCGTTTTGTTGATCAGATACCGTGGCACCGTACTGGACCAGGCAACCTCCATCTGCGCCTTGCCTTCCAGCGTCTGATGCGCGCGATAGGGATTCAGGCGGTCATCGTCCCATACTTTCGTGTAGCCTTGAGGAATATAGGTGCCTCGGGCCTTTTGCTGTTCCTCATAGACATGGCGCGGGGCGATCCGAACCCGTTGCTGCGCCATCGAAGCCGAGCGCGGCACCGTGGCATAGCTGCGCGGTGAGGTATAATGCGGTGCCGTATATACCGGCGTCGCAGAGGTGGCCGCACTCTGACGGATCACGCGGACAGGACGGGTGCTGACACCGGAACCGCCGCCACCCTGAACATATGTCACATGCGGCGCGGTCTGCGGCCCACAACGCACATCCCCGCTTCCCATATATCGGCTGGACACTGCGGACCCACCCTGACAGGCAGAGGCCCCTGTCGTTTCGGCAGGAACGACCCGAACGGTCCGTGCTGGCGTTTTCACGGTTTTGGTGGATGCCGCCACCGTCGGCGCCGGTTTCACGACCCGAACCTTGCGTGCCGGAGCCGTTTGCACCTTGGTATTTCGCACGGTTTTGGGCGTCGTCGGCTTGGGTGTCGATTGCGCCTGCGCGACAGGTTTCTTGCGAACGGTCTCGGCGGTCGGCGCAACGGTTTTGGCCGTCTTGGCAGGGGCCAGCGTCGGCTGGAAGCCGCAAAGCACCTTGCGTCCCCGTGACATCCGGGGCACCCATGATACGTTTCCGTCGATCCCCGCCCGGATGAACACGCATCCGTTGCTGTCGACATATTGCCGACCAGTGTACGATGCCGGCGGAAATTCAGCAGGAACCTGTTGATCGGCCAAGGCCTGGGTCTGACCGAACCCGATACCGTAAGAGGCCGCGATCACCGCAATCGCCAGAACTCTTTTCACTCTCATACTTGCCCCCTGAGACAGTCGGGGGCAGAGTGCCTGATTTGTGCCAGCGAGTAAACAGTTTATCGCTTATTTAGTGCCATACATGCGATCACCCGCATCCCCTAGTCCCGGCACGATATATCCATGCTCGTTCAGACGCTCATCCAGGGCGGCCGTGACAATGGGGACATCGGGATGCGCCTCCTTCATCCGCGCAACTCCTTCGGGCGCGGCCAGAAGACACAGAAAGCGGATATGTTTCGCCCCCGATTGCTTGAGCAGATCGATCGCCGCGGCCGAAGAATTGCCCGTGGCCAGCATCGGATCGACGACAATCACCATGCGCTCGTCCAGATGCTCCGGCACCTTGTAGTAATATTGCACGGGTTTGAGCGTTTTCTCATCCCGATAAAGTCCCACAAACCCGACCCGCGCCGAGGGGATCAGTTCCAGCATGCCGTCCAACAGCCCGTTCCCCGCCCGCAGGATCGAGATCAGCGCCAGTTTGCGCCCGGCCAGAACAGGCGCATCCATTTCCTGCAACGGGGTGTCGATGCGGCGCGTGGTCATTTCCAGCTCGTAGGTGACCTCATATGCGAGCAACTGACTGATCTCGCGCAGAAGCTGACGAAACACCGCCGTCGACGTCGCCTTTTCTCGCATGATGGTCAGCTTGTGCTGCACAAGCGGATGGGTGACGACGGTCAGATGCTGTTTCATCGGCGGGTACCTTTCTGGCGCGTGCTGCGTTCCTGTCCTGTCATCTCAGAAAGCGGGCGCAAGGGCAACGGTCATACGCCTTACCGCACCGGCAGGAAACTGCGTCCTGGCCCTTGTGCGGGCACCCCCAGATGCGCCGCAACACTGGCCCCGACATCGGCAAAGCGCACCTTTCCGATCTCGCCCGCACCATATCCGGCCACCAGAACCGGAACGCGTTCGCGCGTGTGATCCGTACCCGGCCATGTGGGATCGTTGCCGTGATCGGCCGTCAGCAGCAACAGGTCGTCTTTCCTCAAACGCGGCAAGAGCGCACCGATCTGGCGATCGAACCACTCCAGAGCCTTTGCATAGCCTTCGACATCCCGGCGATGGCCATAAAGGCTGTCGAACTCGACAAAATTGGCGAAGGTCAGGCTGCCCTCCTCGGCATGGTCCACCGCCCTGAACAGATGCTCCATAAGCTCGGCATCCGAGCCCTTTGCAACATCGTCAATTCCCTGCATCGAGAAAATATCGCCAATCTTTCCAATGGCATGCACCCTGCGCCCGGCATCCTGCACCCAGTCGCACAAGGTCGGGACGGGCGGAGGGACGGCGAAATCCCGGCGGTTGGCGGTGCGGACAAAACCGCTTTCGGCGTCTCCGGTAAAGGGCCGGGCAATCACGCGGCCCACCCGCATCCGGTGCAGAACCGGCGCAACCGTGCGACAGAGGTGCAGAAGACGCTCCAGCCCGAAAACCTGTTCATGCGCCGCGATCTGGAACACGCTGTCAGCCGAGGTATAGCAGATCGGCCAGCCGCTGCGCAGATGCTCGGGGCCAAGCCGTGCGATGATCTCGGTGCCCGAGGCATGGCAATTGCCAAGGATACCCGCCACACCGGCGGCCTGCATGACTGCCCTGACCAGATCGTCGGGAAAGGCCGGTATCGTATCGGGAAAATAATGCCACTCCCAAGGCACGGGCACCCCCGCCAGTTCCCAATGCCCCGAGGGCGTGTCCTTGCCCTGCGAGACCTCGGTGGCACATCCCCACAAGCCCTGCGGTATGCTCCCAAGCCCCGGCGCATCGAGCCCCGAGGCCAACCTGATTGCCGCCCCCAGCCCCAGCCCGTCCAAAACCGGCATATGCAACCCATGCGGACAGGATTGTGCGATATGACCCACGGTATTCGCGCCGGTATCGGGTTTTTCGCTATTGAAAAACTCCCCGGCATCCGGCGCCCCGCCGATGCCAACTGAATCCATCACAACCAGAAACGCGCGAGGCATCAGCCCAGCCTTTCGTGGATCAGTGATCGCGTTTCGGGTTTTTCATCGGTGATCGTAATCGCCGCCATCAAGCGCTCAGCGACCCTGTCGGCCTGCTCGGGGCGGGCGGCATGGATGCGCAGCAACGGCTCGCCCCCGGCAACCTGCGTTCCGAGCGGCACGACCTTGTCCAACCCGACAGCAGGATCGACACGGTCACTTTCAACCTGCCGTCCGCCACCGAGACCGATCACCGCCAGCCCCATAGCTTCTCCATCCATCGCAGCGACATACCCGGCACGCGGGGCGGGCAGATCGCGGATCACCGTGGCCTCGGGCAACAAGCGTGCCCAGTCTTCGACAAAGCGCGTGGGCCCATCCATGGCCGCCACCATCCGGCCAAAACGTTCAGCAGCGCGACCGTCGGAAAGAACCGAAGCAATCCGGGCCCTCCCCTCCTCCTCCGTTGCAACCGCCTCGCCCAGAAACAACGCCTGACCGCCAAGTTCGATGCTGAGATCGGCGAGCGGGCCAGCCGCCTGCCCCGTCAACACGCGCATCGCCTCGGACACCTCAAGCGCATTGCCAAGCGCCGGGGCCAATGGTTGGTTCATATCGGTGATCATGGCGCTTGTCCTGCATCCGGCGGCATTGGCCACATCCACCAGCGCCGCGGCCAATGCCCGCGCATCCTGCGTGTGCTTCATGAACGCGCCCGAGCCTGTTTTGACATCCAGAACAAGCCCTTGCAGCCCTGCCGCCAGTTTCTTGGACAGGATCGAAGCGGTGATCAGATCAAGGCTTTCCACCGTCGCCGTCACATCGCGCACCGCGTAAAGCCGCCGGTCCGCCGGGGCCATATGGGCACTGGCGCTGACAATCGCGCAGCCCGCCTGCGAAACCACATGCCGAAAACGCGCCTCGTCCAGATCGACCGTGATCCCTGGAATTGCTTCCATCTTGTCGAGCGTACCGCCGGTATGCCCTAACCCCCGGCCCGAGATCATCGGCACGAAAGCCCCGCAGGCGGCAAGGGCGGGAGCCAGCACCAAACTGACGCAATCGCCCACTCCGCCCGTCGAATGCTTGTCGATCACCGGGCCGTCGCACTCCCAGTGCAGAACCGTTCCGCTGTCGCGCATGGCCAGTGTCAGCGCGACACGCCCCTCTTCTCCCAAACCGTTCAGCAAAACCGCCATGGCAAAGGCCCCGGCCTGTGCATCGCTGACATGACCATCGGCCAATCCCCGAGCGAACCATGTCAATTCGTCCGGCGCAGGTGTATGGCGATCACGGACCCTGGCGATGATCGTGCGCGCGTCCATCTCTCAGCCCCGCGGCAAGCTGGTCGAGGCGAAGGCGCCGGGCAGCAGCTCTTCCAGCGTCGCGGTAATCTGCCGACCGTTCACCGCTGCCATGATCACCGGTAAATCCGGATTTCCGAATTCCGCCAGTCGCTGGCGGCAGCCACCGCAAGGCCGGACGGGTTCGGGGCTGTCCGCAATGATTGCCACTTCGGTCAGCACCGTTTCTCCCGCGGCAACCATGGCGGCAACGGCTCCCGCCTCGGCACAGGTGCCCTCGGGATAGGATGCGTTTTCGACATTGCACCCGACATAGATTTCCCCCGAGGCAGCACGCACCGCCGCCCCAACCTTGAACCCCGAATACGGGGCATGGGCATTGTCACGCACAGCGCGGGCATGCTCGATCAATGTCATTGGCTGTTCCCTGCTTCATCCGCGGCGAGACCGCAAACCGGGTTTAACATTGCGTCTGACGATCGCAGGATGCAAGTTGTCCATGTATCACTACGCAGGCGGGATTGCGCACGCCAAAAAATAGTTTAACACTAAACTAAATGCTGCGAGGGAGGATTTCCATGACCGACAGCCACAAGGACAGCCTGCGTCAGGCGGCACTGACCTACCATGAGTATCCCAAACCTGGCAAACTGGAAATCCGCGCCACCAAGCCGCTGGCCAACGGTCGCGATCTGGCGCGGGCCTATTCCCCCGGCGTGGCCGAGGCCTGCCTCGAAATCAAGGACGACGCCGCAAACGCCAGCCGCTATACCGCGCGCAGCAATCTTGTGGCCGTGGTCACCAACGGATCGGCGGTGCTCGGGCTGGGAAATATCGGCGCGCTGGCCTCCAAACCGGTGATGGAAGGCAAGGCGGTTCTGTTCAAGAAATTCGCCGATATCGACTGTTTCGATCTGGAAGTGGACGAAAAAGACCCCGAGAAGCTGGCCGATATCGTCTGCGCCCTCGGACCGACCTTTGGCGCGATCAATCTGGAAGACATCAAGGCCCCCGACTGCTTCATCGTCGAAAAACTTTGCCGTGAACGCATGGATATTCCCGTCTTTCACGACGATCAGCACGGCACGGCCATCGTGGTGGGTGCGGCCGCCACCAATGCGCTGCATGTGGCAGGGAAGAAATTCGAGGATATCAAGATCGTCAGCACAGGCGGCGGGGCGGCGGGTATTGCCTGCCTGAACCTGCTGTTAAAACTGGGCGTCAAACGCAAAAACATCTGGCTGTGCGACATTCACGGGCTGGTCTACAAGGGCCGCACCGAGGACATGAACCCGCAGAAAGAGGCATTCGCACAGGACACGACCCTGCGCACACTCGACGATGTGATCGAAGGCGCGGACATGTTCCTTGGCCTGTCAGGCCCCAATGTTCTGAAGCCGGGGCATGTGAAAAAGATGACCGACCGGCCCATCGTTTTCGCCCTGGCGAATCCCACCCCAGAGATCATGCCCGACGAGGCGCGCAACGCCGCCCCCAACGCCATCATTGCCACCGGGCGCAGCGATTTTCCCAATCAGGTGAACAACGTGTTGTGCTTTCCCTTCATCTTTCGGGGCGCGCTGGATGTGGGAGCGACGGAAATCAACGACGCCATGCAGATCGCCTGTGTGGACGGCATCGCCGAGCTGGCGCGCGCCACCACCAGCGCCGAGGCTGCTGCGGCCTATCAGGGCGAACAGTTGAATTTCGGGGCCGATTACCTGATCCCCAAACCGTTCGATCCGCGCCTGTCGGGCATCGTCTCGACCGCCGTTGCCCGTGCCGCTATGGAGTCGGGCGTTGCCACGCGCCCGATAAAAGACCTGCATGCCTACAAGGGCAACCTGGACGCCAGCGTTTTCAAATCCGCCCTGCTGATGCGCCCGGTGTTCGAGGCCGCCGCGACAGCCTCGCGCCGGATCGTCTTTGCCGAAGGCGAAGACGAGCGCGTACTGCGCGCCGCGCAGGCCATTCTGGAGGAAACCACCGAACACCCTATCCTGATCGGACGACCTTCGGTGATCGACCGCCGCTGCGAACGCCTGGGGCTGGAAATCCGGCCCGGTCGCGATTTCAACGTGGTGAACCCCGAGGACGACCCGCGTTATCGCGATTACTGGGGCAGCTATCACGACCTGATGAAGCGCCGCGGGGTCACGCCTGATCTGGCCAAGGCTATCATGCGCACCAACAGTACCGCGATTGGCGCAGTGATGGTGCATCGAGACGAGGCCGACAGCCTGATCTGCGGGACATTCGGCGAATACCGCTGGCACCTGAACTATGTCACGCAGGTTCTGGGCAATCACGAATACCGTCCGCATGGCGCGCTGTCCTTGATGATCCTCGAAGATGGGCCCCTGTTCATTGCAGATACACATGTGCATTCTCTGCCCACGCCCGAACAGCTGGCCGAGGTCGCCATCGGCGCGGCCCGTCACGTGCGCCGGTTCGGGATCGAACCCAACGTCGCTTTCTGTTCGCAATCGCAATTCGGCAATCAGGCCGAAGGATCGGGGAAACGGCTTCGGGCCGCCTTGGAAATCCTCGATAGCAAAGCGCGCGATTTTGCCTACGAAGGAGAAATGAATGTCGATACGGCGCTCGACCCCGATTTGCGCGCGCGGCTTTTGCCCGACAACCGCATGCAGGGGGCGGCCAATATCCTGATCTTTGCCCATGCCGATGCGGCCTCGGGCGTGCGGAACATCCTCAAGATGAAGGCCGGCGGGCTGGAAGTGGGTCCGATCCTGATGGGAATGGGCAACCGCGCCCATGTGGTCAATCAGGGCATCACCGCACGCGGCTTGCTGAACATGGCAGCCATCGCGGGAACTCCTGTTGCCCATTACGGGTGAGTCGACAAAACATGGCGAATCTGGTTCGGGCGCAATAACGTGACTTTGCAGCGAGGCGATTTGCAGATTTGCAAAACTCGCTCACTTTTCCAAAAAAGCCCCTCACACCTAGGGGTTTGCAAAAATTTGCAAGCCAATTTCGCCATTTCCTGCAAATCTCCTGCGGTAATCTGTCCTGCAATGCGCCAACTCTCTTGCCGCAGCCCGATCCCCTCCGTAACACAACGGCACAAGACCGGAGGAGGATACCATGGCATACGAGGACATCTACGAAGGCTGGAAGCAGGACCCCGAAAGCTTCTGGATGGAACAGGCCCGGGCAATCGATTGGGACACCGCCCCCGGCAAAGCGCTGTTCGACAAGGGCGACAATCTTTACGAGTGGTTCTCCGACGGCATGGTCAATACCTGCTATAACGCCGTGGACCGCCACGTCGAGGCCGGACATGGCGCGCGCACGGCGATCATCCATGACAGCCCGATCACCGGCATCAAGCAAAAGATCAGTTACGCCCAACTGCGCTCGCGCGTGGCACGTCTGGCCGGGGCCTTGCGGGCCAAGGGGATCGAAAAGGGCGACAGGGTCATCATCTACATGCCGATGGTTCCCGAAGCGCTTGAGGCGATGCTGGCCTGCTCACGGCTCGGGGCGATCCACTCGGTGGTCTTTGGCGGGTTCGCTGCGCACGAACTGGCCGTGCGCATCGACGACGCCAAGCCCAAGGCGATCATCGCCGCCTCTTGCGGATTGGAACCGGGCCGCGTGGTACATTACAAACCGCTGCTGGACGGCGCAATCGACCAGGCCACACACAAACCCGATTTCTGCGTAATCTTCCAAAGGGAAGAGGAAGTCGCCCACCTGGAAGAAGGCCGCGACGTGGACTGGCACGCCTTCCAATACGGTGTCGAGATGGCGGATTGCGTTCCCGTCGAAGGCAACCATCCGGCCTATATTCTGTACACGTCCGGCACCACCGGCGCGCCCAAGGGCGTCGTTCGCCACACGGGCGGGCATCTGGTGGCCCTGAACTGGACGATGAAGAACATCTACAATGTCGATCCGGGCGACGTGTTCTGGGCCGCATCGGATGTGGGGTGGGTCGTGGGGCATTCCTACATCTGCTATGCGCCGCTGATCCACGGCAACACCACCATCGTGTTCGAGGGCAAACCGGTGGGCACGCCCGACGCGGGCACGTTCTGGCGCGTGATTTCCGAGCACAACGTGCGCAGCTTTTTCACCGCTCCCACGGCGTTCCGCGCGATCAAGCGCGACGATCCCAAGGGCGAGCTAATCAAGAATTACGACATTTCATGCCTGCGCGCGCTGTATCTGGCGGGCGAGCGCGCCGACCCCGACACCATCGAGTGGGCGCGCGATATCATGGGCGTCCCTGTCTATGACCACTGGTGGCAAACCGAAACCGGCTGGACCATCGCGGGAAACCCCGCGGGGATCGAGGCACTGCCGGTCAAGACCGGTTCACCGACCGTGGCGATGCCGGGCTATGACGTGCAAATCCTTGACGAGGCCGGTCATGAAATGCCCGCGGGGGAACTTGGGGCGATTGCCGTGAAACTCCCCCTGCCCCCCGGCACCCTGCCGACGCTCTGGAACGCCGAGGACCGGTTCCGCAAATCCTATCTGGACACCTTCCCCGGCTATTATGAAACCGGCGATGCAGGGATGAAGGACGAAGACGGCTATCTGTGGATCATGGCGCGCACCGATGACGTGATCAATGTCGCAGGCCATCGCCTGTCCACCGGCGGCATGGAAGAAGTTCTGGCAGCCCATCCCGACGTGGCCGAATGCGCCGTGATCGGTGTATCGGACGAATTGAAAGGGCAGTTACCGGTTGGCTTCCTGTGCCTGACCAAGGGTGTGAACCGCGACCATGCGGAAATCGTCAAGGAATGCGTCGCCATGGTGCGCGACCAGATCGGCCCGGTGGCGGCCTTCAAACTGGCCGTCGTGGTAGACCGCCTGCCGAAAACGCGTTCGGGCAAGATCCTGCGCGCAATCATGGTCAAGATCGCGGACGGGACCGAATTCAAGATGCCCGCCACCATCGACGATCCCGTGATTCTTGATGAAATCAAGGACGCGTTGCAAACCATCGGCTACGCCAAGGCCTGATACACACCCATGTCCGGGGCGCGCGATACCGCTGGCATGCCCCGGACATGGATACCCTTACACGAACTGTTCGCGCAGCAGGCGTTCTTCCAGGCCGTGGCCGGGATCGAACAGGATGCGATGCTCCACTTCGGATTCCGAACGGATTTCGACCCACAGGACATTTTCCACCCAGATACTGTCGGCATCGGCCATGACCGGGCGCTTCTCGGGATTGATTACGTCAAAGCGCACATGAGCCTTTTTCGGCAACAGCGCCCCGCGCCAGCGGCGCGGGCGGAATGCCGCAACGGCCGTCAGGGCCAGCACATCCGATCCGATGGGCAGGATCGGGCCGTGGGCGGAATAGTTGTAAGCCGTCGATCCGGCGGGCGTGGACACGAGCGCGCCGTCGCAAATCAGCTCTTCAAGCCGCAAACGCCCGTCGATCGTAATTCGCAGCTTGGCCGCCTGCGGCCCCGCGCGCAGCAACGAGACCTCGTTGATCGCCAGGGCCTCGTGCATGGTGCCATCCGCGCCTTGCGCCTTCATCGCCAAGGGGTTGATCACCTCTTCCTCGGCGGCGGACAGCCGTTCGCGCAGGTCGGTTTCGGAATATTCGTTCATCAAAAACCCGACAGTGCCCCGGTTCATGCCGTAGACAGGTGCGGTCAGATTTTGCGTGCCGTGCAGAGTTTGCAGCATGAACCCGTCCCCGCCAAGCGCCACGATCACGTCGGCCTCGTCCTCGGGCACATTGCCATAGCGCCCGATCAACGCCGCCCTGGCCGTCTGGGCCGAAGGCGCATCGCTGGCGACAAAGGCGATTTTTCTGTCCATCAGCGCACCGTCCTGTTTCCAAAGCGCGTCTTGTGGATCGGATCGAACCACATTTCCACCTGTTGTACCAGTAATGCCGGTACGACAAGCTCATTTGTCGCTTTAAAACCTTCCAAGCCCGCAGAGTTTCCGATAGGAAATCATCAAAGTCACACGGACGGAGTTGCCGCAATGCCTCATGATGGAAACCAGCCCTTTGTCTCCGAAGGGTTCTTTACCGAATCCCTTGCCACACGCGATCCCGAGATCGCCGAGGCCATCGGCCTGGAACTTGGCCGCCAACGCGACGAGATCGAACTGATCGCCAGCGAAAACATCGTCTCGGCCGCCGTGATGGAAGCCCAAGGCAGCGTAATGACCAACAAATACGCCGAGGGCTATCCCGGCCGGCGGTATTATGGCGGCTGCCAATTTGTTGATATTGCAGAAAATCTTGCCATCGAACGCGCCTGCAAGCTGTTCGACTGCGCATTCGCCAACGTACAGCCCAACTCGGGCAGCCAGGCCAATCAGGGCGTGTTCACCGCGCTGATCAAACCCGGCGATACCATCCTGGGCATGAGCCTCGATGCCGGTGGTCACCTGACGCACGGCGCTGCGCCCAATCAGTCGGGCAAGTGGTTCAATGCCGTGCAATACGGTGTGCGCAAGCAGGACAACCTGATCGACTACGATCAGGTCGAAGCGCTGGCCAAGGAACATAACCCCAAGCTGATCATTGCGGGCGGTTCGGCCATCCCGCGCCAGATCGACTTTGCCCGCATGCGCGAGATCGCCGACATGGTCGGGGCTTATCTGCATGTGGACATGGCGCATTTTGCCGGTCTGGTCGCTGCGGGCGAACATCCCTCGCCCTTCCCGCATGCGCATGTGGCCACGACGACCACGCACAAGACCCTGCGCGGCCCGCGTGGCGGCATGATCCTGACCAATGACGAGGCGATTGCCAAAAAGATCAACTCGGCCATCTTCCCCGGCATTCAGGGCGGCCCGCTGATGCATGTGATCGCCGGCAAGGCCGTGGCCTTTGGCGAGGCCCTGCGCCCCGAATTCAAGTCGTATATTCAACAGGTTGTGAAGAACGCGCAGGCGCTGAGCGATCAGTTGATCAAGGGCGGGCTGGATACCGTGACCCACGGCACCGATACCCATGTGCTGCTGGTCGACCTGCGGCCCAAGGGCGTCAAGGGTAACGCCACCGAGAAAGCACTTGGCCGGGCGCATATCACCTGCAACAAGAACGGCGTGCCGTTCGATCCCGAAAAGCCGACTGTCACCAGCGGTATCCGTCTGGGTTCGCCCGCAGGAACGACGCGCGGATTCGGTGAGGCCGAGTTCCGCCAGATCGCCGACTGGATCGTCGAAGTGGTCGACGGGCTGGCCGCGAATGGCGAAGAGGGCAACAGCGCGGTCGAGGAAAAAGTCAAAGGTGAAGTCGCGGAACTGTGCAAGCGCTTCCCGCTGTACCCGAACCTTTAAGCCACTGTTTCCGAAGTGAATTAATGCCCCGCGCGGTTTATTTGCGCGGGGCTTTTTCATGGCAGCGCACGGGACGGTAAGGTGATGTTAACCTGTTGCCTCCAGATTGGCTGCAATCAGATCGCACCGCGCCACCACAGAAAGGCCAGGATCACGGCGCCCAGCAGGATCAGGTTCAGCACGACGCTGCCCAGCACCGACAGGACCGCATCCTTGCGCCGTTCCTTCGGGTCGATGTCCTTGAGCGTATCGCGCAGCACGGTCATGTCCCGGTCAAGTGCGGCCTGATCGACCAGCCTCGCCAGTTTGGGATGCGCCAGTTTGGTCTGGGCGGATGTGATCCGGCGGCCCGCATTGCGCGCATAGCGCGGCAAGCGCCGCCCGGCCCGGCGCAGTTTCACCCCGAAGTCACGACCGCGCGTACCGAGACGGTCGCGCAAGAGCTGCTCCAGCTCGGTGACAGGGTCGGATAGTCTGTGCGGGTCGATCATCAATGCCTCCGGAAGATGCAGCATACCCCGCGGACGCAGCACACTCAACAGGGCTGGCGCACGGGCTTTGCCCCGGTTATCAACGGCTTATGCTGAACCTTATTCAACATGGCACAAAGACCGACCGGCCCGGATTGTTGATCGTTCACGGGCTTTACGGCTCGGCGCGAAACTGGGGCGTGATCGCGAAACGGCTGTCCGACGCACGGCAGGTGATCGCCGTGGACATGCGAAACCACGGGCTAAGTCCTTGGTATGATACACATTCCTACCCGGACCTTGCCGACGATCTGGCCGGGGTTTTACAAGATCTTGACGGGCCGTTCGATGTGCTGGGGCACTCGATGGGGGGGAAGGCGTCGATGGTGTTGGCGCTGACACGGCCCGAACTGGTGAACCGGCTGATCGTGGCAGATATTGCGCCTGTGACCTATACCCACACCCAGATACAGTATATCGACGCGATGAAAGCGGTCGATTTGTCGGATGTTGAAAAGCGTTCGGACGTGGCGGAGCAGTTGGAGGGGCTTGTCGACGATCCGACCCTGATCAGTTTTTTCACGCAATCCCTTGATATAAAAGAGAAAAAATGGCGTCTGAATTTGGATGTTCTGGCCGCCGAGATGCCGAATATCCTGTCGTTTCCCGATATGACCGGCAAACACTATGGCGGCCCTGCCCTGTTCCTTTCGGGGGCGGACTCGGAGTACGTGAAGCGGGAATATCACAATGAAATCAAATCGCTATTCCCCAAGGCGCAGTTCGCGAAAATCCCCGGTGCGGGGCATTGGCTGCATGCCGAGAAACCCCGCGAATTCGAGGCCGCGATCCGTACCTGGCTGGGCTGAGTTTCGTACGAAACGTACGAAGTGTACGCGCCTTTCGTACGAAAATCGCCACTCCAGCGGACAGATGCGCCCAACATGGACGCAATGGCCCGCTCAGTCGCCTGAATAGAGTTCCCGCGCGACCAGCCAGGCCACCGGAATCGCCGCAACGAATCCGGCGATGGAGGAATAGATCACAGGCATCGTGGTATCGTACCCGGCGACCAGCGCGGCAATCATCGCCGACCCGGCAAAGGTGGTGCCGATGAAAAGGTAAAGAATGAATCCCAAACGCAGCATGTCGTGCCCTCTTGGCTGGTAAAGCTCGCGCGTGGAGTCATGTTATCGAAACGCAATGTGGCGCACCTTGATCTGGGTCAGGTTCCGTCGCCATGCATCGCGCGCGCCACCAGCCACGCCACCGGAAAGGCCAGCAGGAATCCGGCCAGCACCGCGCCCGCCAGGGCCCATGCGCCGCCCTGCCCGATGACCAGCAACACGACGATGCCGACCCCGGCAAGGGTGGCGCCGATGAACAGGTGCAGGATGATCGTCAGCCAGAGCATGAGCCTCTCTCGTTTTGTTTTGCATGCACGCCAGGGGCCGCGACGGGTGCAGCAGACGATCTGCATGGCGCGGCCCCGGACTGCGCGCGGTCAGCGCTTCTTGACGAACTCGGTCAGGATGACGATGCGCTGCCCTTCGACGCGGCCCTCGATATGGGCGGGGTTGTCGGGGACGAGGGAGATGTTGCGCACCGCCGTGCCACGCTTGGCGGTAAAGCCCGCGCCCTTGACCGGCAGGTCCTTGATCAGAACCACGGTATCGCCCTGCATCAGTGGCGCGCCGTTGCTGTCGCGGTGGCCGCTGTCCTGCGGGACGTTGTCGGCCCATGCGCGGATGTCGTCCTCGAGCCAGAGCTGATCGGCCAGATCCTGTGCCCAGCCGTGCTCGGGCGAGAGGCGGGCCAGCATCCGGGCGGCCAGCACCTGCGTGGCCGGGTCTTCGGACCACATGGAGGACGCAAGGCAGCGCCAGTGATCCGGATCGGGCGTGCCGTCGATCTGCTCGGCGCAGGTGGCGCAAATGTGGGCGGTGGCCTCTTCCGGCCCGCCGGGCACGGGATAAGCGATCAGCGGGGCATCAGAGGAGCACAGGGCGCAGGGCATGGCAGATATCCGGGATAGTTGAGATACCTGCGGTATAGGCGATGCGAACGGGGGAATAACAGGGAAAACAACCCCGTGGGGCGCAGAAGGGCAAGGATGGCGGCCTGCCTGCTACGGGAAGGCATTATATCGGCCGCATGCGTGCAAACCCGTCCTGCCCCGCGCGACCTGCGCGGGGGCGGTATCGGATGCCGCGTGGCTCAGACCCGGGGCGCGTCAGACTTCGCGCGCGTCGGGGTCGGGCATCAGGCTGCCCTTGCGCCGTGTGTGATCGAAATAGGGATCGTCCCGTTTAATCCAGCGCGACACCACATAGGACACAGGCCATGTCAGCACGAGCCCGAGCAGGATCGCCCCGGCGATGGCAGGCCAGCTGTAGTAGCCCAGACCCAGAACGACGGTCAGGAAGCTGCCGGTCAGGGTGGGGCCCACGGCAAGGATGAGAACAAGGCTCAGTCTGTCCATTTGAGGACCTCCTTTCGTCTCAATCCTTTAGATATGGGGGCTGCGGGGCGGCGATGCCACGAATCTCAAGCAGACGTGAGGGAATGTGCCCGCCACCCCTGCGCTGTTATTCGATCCCGAGGATATCCTTGGCCTGCCCCAGCGTTTCGACCGAGGCCGCGTGATCGCCCGCGGCGTGCAGTTCTTCGCCCTCGGCGCGCAGGGCCTCGACCTCGGCCAGTTGCTCGTCCGAAAGCTGCGCGGTTTCCAGCGCCGCGTCGATCCTGGACATGTCCATCGGGCACTGGCTGGCCACGGCCGGAGCCGCGATCAGGGCAAGGATGGCGGTGAATGCAAGATGTTTCATTGGTTGGTCCTCCCGTTTTGGTTGGTATTTAGGGAGATAGGACGGCGGAGGGGGGAGACGAACGGATCGGCGGGATGGTGCCGAGGGCGATGGGTGGTGCGCCAGTTGGCCGGAGGGTGGGCGCCGGACGATACGATGCATTCGGATCGACCAGCCGGGGCAAAGCCGGCGCGCGCCCGAACGTCGGCGTTCTCGGAGAATACACGTAGATTTCTTTAAGATCCCAGCGTTAACTAGACATCAATTGGTGGGTTCTTTCTTACTAGCCAATCTGGAATTTCACTTACTGCGCGAAATTCATCAAGTTCGGCATAACGTCTTTGCTCCAAGAGCAATTGCTTCTTTCCAGACACACGCTCCATTTCCGATTTTCCAAGGTAGAGCGCCTTTAGAAAACGCCGCTCGTCGTCGAGTGGCGGTATGGGATGAGTGACAAGTGTAGTGTCAAAGTGTTCATGGGCGACCCACTTTAGTACATCGGCAATTGACGTAAGCGCATCTTCAACTGCTGCTCTACTGGCCTTTTCGAGTTTCGCTTTGCGTGCTTTGTAGTCTAGATCACTATGAGCAATCCTCTTGTTCGACCAATCCCGCGCGAAACTCGCTGCTCTTTCCGCTTGGTTAACTAGTTTCCTCAATGTGTTATCCGAACAATCAAAATAGCGAGAAAGCCCTTTCGTGGTTACTGAGAGATGCTTACCGCGCTGTTTCTCATAAGGGTCGGTCAATTTTCGCAGGTTTAAAAGAGTGCGTTCAAACAGAACTCTTTCAAGAGTTTGTGCTGTCAGTCCTGAAATTTCATTCAGCAAATCAACCGTTTCTTTATTTGTGCCAAATAGTGATCGGTAAAGTCGCCACTCTATCCGCGCTGTGTAGAGCTCATGCAGCAAAAGGTCATAGTACTCTTTGGCGCCTCCCATATCAGTTCCCCCCAAAAACCTTCCAAATTGAAATGAACCAAGCGCAAGTAAAAACCAAGCGCGAACATAATCTTAAAACTCTTCTCAAAAATTGCATGATTGCATGATTGTATCTTCTCACGCATTGCAATTCGCGTTTTTCAAGAAGCCGCGCCGGGGATAGCGGGCGAATGTGGCGTGGCGGTGCGCAGTGAATGCGCACCCTACGGTTCAGACGGGGGGAGCCTGTCACGCCTCAAATGGATCACTCATCCATCTTGAGCGCGGAGATAAACGCCTGTTGCGGGATTTCCACCTTGCCGAACTGGCGCATCTTCTTTTTCCCCGCCTTCTGCTTTTCCAGCAGTTTCTTTTTACGGGTCACGTCGCCGCCGTAGCATTTGGCGGTCACGTCCTTGCGCATGGCCGAAAGGGTTTCGCGGGCGATGACCTTGCCGCCGATGGCGGCCTGGATCGGGATCTTGAACATATGGCGCGGGATCAGTTCCTTGAGCTTTTCGCACATGGCGCGGCCGCGCATTTCGGCCCGGTCGCGGTGTACCATCATCGACAGGGCGTCGACGGGTTCGTCGTTGACCAGCACCTGCATTTTCACGAGATTGTCCTGCCGGTAGCCGGTGATCTCGTAATCGAACGACGCATAGCCCTTGGTCACCGATTTCAGGCGGTCGTAGAAATCGAACACCACCTCGTTCAGGGGCAGGTCATAGACCACCATCGCGCGGGCGCCCGCATAGGTCAGGTCCATCTGGATGCCGCGCCGGTCCTGGCAGAGTTTCAGAACGTCGCCGAGATATTCGTCGGGCACGAGGATCGTCGCCTTGATGCGCGGCTCTTCGACGTGATCCACATAGGTCAGGTCGGGCATGTCGGCGGGGTTGTGCAGCTCCTGCATGGAGCCGTCTTTCATGTAGACATGATAGACCACCGACGGCGCGGTGGTGATCAGGTCGATATCGTATTCGCGTTCGATCCGGTCGCGGATCACCTCGAGGTGCAGCAGGCCCAGGAAGCCGCAGCGGAAGCCGAATCCGAGTGCGGCGGAGCTTTCCATTTCGAAGGAGAAGGAGGCGTCGTTCAGCGCCAGTTTCTCGATCGCGTCGCGCAGGCTTTCGAATTCGGCGGAGTCGACGGGGAAAAGGCCGCAGAACACCACCGGGACCGAGGGTTTGAAGCCCGGCAGGGGCGTTTCGCAGGGGCGTTTTTCATGGGTGATCGTATCGCCCACCCTGGTGTCGCGGACCTGCTTGATCGAGGCGGTGATAAAGCCGATCTCGCCCGGCCCCAGCTCATCGACGACGGTCATTTCGGGGCGAAACACGCCGATGCGGTCGATGCCATAGGTGGCGCCGGTCTGCATCATGCGGATCTTGTCGCCCTTCTTCATCACCCCGTCCATGATCCGCACCAGCACGACGACGCCAAGGTAGGGATCGTATTTGCTGTCCACCAGCATGGCCTTGAGCGGCGCGCTGGCGTCGCCCGTGGGGGCGGGCAGGTGGTGAACGATGGCCTCGAGCGTTTCGCGGATACCCTGCCCGGTCTTGGCCGACACCGGAATCGCACCCGAGGCGTCGATGCCGATCACGTCCTCGATCTGTTCGGCGACGCGGTCGAGGTCGCTGGCGGGCAGGTCGATCTTGTTCAGCACGGGGATCAGTTCGTGGTCGGCCTCGATCGCCTGATAGACATTGGCCAGCGTCTGCGCCTCGACCCCCTGGGTGGAGTCGACCACCAGAAGCGAGCCCTCGACCGCGCGCATGGAGCGGGAGACCTCGTAGGCGAAATCCACGTGGCCGGGCGTGTCGATGAGGTTGAGCACGTATTGCTCGCCGTTTTCGGCGGTATAGTCGATGCGGACGGTGTTGGCCTTGATGGTGATTCCGCGCTCGCGTTCGATATCCATCGCGTCCAGAAGCTGTTCCTTCATGTCGCGTTCGGCCACGGTGTCGGTCATCTGGATCAGACGGTCGGCGAGCGTGGATTTCCCGTGGTCGATATGCGCCACGATCGAGAAATTGCGGATATGCGAGAGCGGTGTCATGGTAGGGGGATATGCGGTGTATTTGCGTGGGGGTCAATGGGCTGCGTGAGGGGGCCGCGGCCTTTGTGCATCTGGCCGAACGCGGTTCTTGCCGCGGTCCGGCGAAAACAGCGAAAGGAGGCCCGACATGAGCGAAGCAACCGCCATCGAGGCCCGGATCACCGGGCGGGTGCAGGGGGTGTCGTTCCGGGTGTGGACGCAACGGCAGGCACAGGCGCGCGGGCTGACCGGCTGGGTGCGAAACGAGCCGGACGGGACGGTGCGCGCCTGGATCGAGGGGCCGCGCGATATGGTGCAGGGCATGCTGGCCACGCTGCATGAGGGGCCTTCCGTGGCGCGGGTGGATCGGGTGGACAGCTCCGAGGCCGCGCCGGAAGGATTCGAGGGGTTCGAGATACGGCGGTGAGGGTAGTGGTGCCTGCGAACCTAGGAGGGTGCACGCCACCGCACAGAGGCATGCGCGGCAATTGAGCCGTGTGACGCCAATGACCGAAACCCGGACTTCACACGAGGGCCGTCCATGTGATGGCTGTTCCTCAGGGCGGCATGACGACAGTCAGGAGAATTACGGGCCTGACGCCGGATTTCACGGCAGCGCCGTCACGACTTGCAAAGGCGTACATGAACGTGCAGGGGTAAACCACTACATGTTACCAGGTCGATGAAGGGTTTCGCCATGACGTTCCGCAAGTTGTGTTTACTGGCGTTGGCGACTTTGGGTTTGGGTGCGCCGGCTCAGGCGCAAAGTGCGGTGGAGTTCTGCCCGGCAGATATTGATGCATCCTGCCTGTCCGCCGTCGCCGATCACATCATCAACGCCGAAGCCGATCCCACGGCACGCCGGGAACTGGCGCTGCGCTATGCTGCCATGTTGCTACCAAAGGCGCCTGACCATGCCACCCGCCTGATTGAAACCTACACCGCGAATGCGGATTGGCGATCTTTGCGGCGTATGGCCGATGCATTTGCGGCAGCGGGTCAAACAGAGCCCGCAGGCAAACTTATCTGGGCGGCAACCGAAACACTCGCTGAAGCCCCCCCGACTTCACGGTACAAAGCTCTGGACATGCTGCCGATGGCAGAAGACGCCGCTGAAATCGGTGACATGGATTTGGCCCGGCGCATTCATGGCGCGGTTGCACCACATCTGCCAAAGGAACGCGGCAGGCACATAACCCTGTCGAAAGGGCTGCGCCTTGCTCGATTGATGGCGCTTTACGGCTGGCCGGAAGATGCTCACCCTATCCTGGAAACTCTGTACCAGACCGCAAAATCCGTGCCTCAGGACAGCCAGCAATATGGTCTTCTGCTGACACACCTGACATCCGTGTCCGTCCTGGCCGAATATGACAAGCTGCACCGGAAAGCCGAAAACGACATATCCGAGTTTCTGGATTTGGCCGCACCCAAGGCACGAAAGCTGGTGCAAAGCTCTCATGTCACAGCTCTGGCCGAAGCCGGCAGGGTGGAGGACGCAATAGGGAGGGCCCGTGAATACGGGCTAAGTTTTGACACTGCAATTCAAAATATGTCGTCGTTATTATTTCAGGATACGTCGATGCTATTTTTGGAGACAGAGAGCGATTATTTCCCTAGGATTTCAGACGACACCTTGCGCCGCTATGAAGCAATGTTAACAGCGATTGAAAGCCCGGCTTTGAAAGCGGTTTTTTTGCAGAATCTTGCCCGTCACATACTCACAGAAAGACATGACGAGGGAATCGACACATTGCTGGACAGGGTAACGGACCCAAGACAGCGCTCTGTTCTGGTATTCCAGTTGATGTTATATCATGCAGACGAACGAAAAGACGCTGCAACCGCCGCCGATCTGTATTTTTCGGAGATGCCATCACTCATTCCGGAAGTCCCGAGCCTGGGGCAGTACGAAATCAGCCTGACAGCGCAGGGGGTGCTGGAGGCGGGTGATGTGGAGCGCGGTGGGCAGCTTGCCGATGTGGTTTTGCGCCTTTGGATCGCTGATCACAAAAACCGCCATCGGCGAGTTGATAGGGCGCTCGTCGCTGCGCTTGCCGCGGCAGGCGATGAGGATCGCGTGACCATGTGGTCCGAGGCGTCAGATGATCCCGGACACAAACTGGATGTCCTGGCGTGGTCCTTGCGTGGACAGGCGAATGCAGGGCGGTTCGGAAACAAAGACATTATCTTCGGACAACTGGAAGACCTGTTGCCCCTGATTTCTGATACCAAAGATGAACCACCCGCTTATTGGCCAAAGGACCGTCCCAACCCCACACCAAGGGAAATGGCCCGCAACACGGTGAATAGCCTACGTGCAGATATGGTGGCGGCACTGGCAGAACATGATCGTTTGGCCGAGGCGGCAGACGCATTTGCCGAGATTTCTGACAATGAACCTTACCCCTGGCGCGCTCAACTGGCGATCGCAAACGCATTTGCGCGGACCGCGAATACTCAGGAAGCCACAGAAGCCAAGCGCGTGATTCTCGACAAGGCACTTGATGGCACGATCGGCGAGCAAATGCCCGCCATGATCAACGCCATGCATCCGTAAGACATTCCCCCCCGATCTCCCGCCCTGCCCCGGAACCTTGAAAAGGTTCCGGGCCGATTTCTTTTGAAGAAATCGTTTTTCTAGCCTGAGCGTGCGCCGATCAGGCGGGTCATGTCGAGCATGCGGCAGGAAAAGCCCCATTCGTTGTCGTACCAGCCGAACACCCGCAGCAGCCCGCCAGTGGATACGGAGGTTTCCGGGCCGCTGAGGATCACCGACTCGGACCGCCCGCGCAGGTCGGAACTGACCAGCGGCTGATCGGTCCAGCCGAAGACGGGCGAGCGGTCGGCGGCGGCCCTGAGCACGGCGTTGACCGCGTCTTCGCTGACGTTCTCACGGGTTTGCACCGTCAGGTCGATACAGGACACGCTGGCGGTGGGCACGCGGATCGCGCGGGCCTCGATCCGGCCTTTCATGTGCGGCAGGACAAGGCCCGTCTGGTGTTGCGCGCTGGTGGTGGTGGGCACCATCGAGAGCGCCGCGGCGCGGCTGCGTTCGGGGGCGCCGCGGGGTTTGTCCACGGTCGGCTGACTGCCGGTATAGCAATGCACGGTGGTCATCTGGCCGCTGATCACGCCGAACGCATCGTCCAGCAGGCGCACCAGAGGCGCGAGCGCGTTGGTGGTGCAGGAGGCGTTGGAGATGATGCGCTCGTCCTCCAGATCGTCCTCGTTCGCGCCGAGCACCAGCGTGATGTCGGCCTCGGCGGAGGGCCCCGAGACCAGCACGGCGGCGGCACCCGCCTCGAGCCCGCGTTCGGCCATGGCGCGCGCACCGCCCATGCCGGTGCATTCCAGCACCACGTCCACGCCCGACAGGTCCAGCTTGCGCAGGTCGTATTCCGAGTGGAAGGGGATCGCGCGGCCATCGACATTCAGCGCACCGTCCTGTGCCGTGACAGTGCCGGGCCAGGGGCCAAAGACGCTGTCGTACTGGAAGAGGTAGGCGCAGGTCGCGAGCGGCTCGATCTCGTTGATCAGGACCAGTTCGATATCCGGTGCGTCGCGCAACAGGATACGCAGGAGTGTCCGGCCGATGCGGCCGAACCCGTTGAGGGCGACGCGGATGGGACGGGATTGCATGGGGCGGGCCTCCGGCTGATCTGACGTGGCGCCACCCTGACGCGGGAGAGCGGGAATGCCAACCGCGAAAGCGGCATTAACCGCCAACGGGCTGGCGAATGACGCGGGGCCCGCGCATGCCCCCTACCCGGCCTTGAGGATCGAGGAATAGAGCAGCAGCCCCCAGGGCGCTGTGGCCTGTTCGATCCTGGACCAGAGCGCGCCCATGCCGATGGGGTCGGTGCCGGTGTGCCGGGCGATCTCGCTCAGGCTGCGCTGACCGTTGATGGCGGCGATCAGAGGAGCGGCCTGTTTGGGCAGGGCAAGGCGCACGGTGGTGGTGGCGAAGCTCATTTTCGGCTGCTGGCCCTGCGCCACGGCCTGTGCCAGGGCGCGCGGGTCCACCCCCTTGAGATGCGGGATGAGGGCACGGTTGCGGCCTGTGGCGGGGCTGCGGGGCTGATCCGCCGCCACCGCATAGCCCACATGGGTCTTGATCGTGCCGTTCAGTTGTTCGGCCACGGCCATGGCCTGAATATCGCTCAGGTGGCCGGGCCGGTCGGTCAGGCGCGACAGGTCGTAGAGCGCGGGCATGGTGAAGCCCGACAGCGCCCAGCCGGTGGTCTGCATCGTGTCGGCCAGTTCGGTGACGCTGAAGGCGCGGTCCTGGCTGTGCAGGAGCAGGTCGTAAAACCCTGCATCGCTGTCCTTGTGGTCGCCGAGATTGGGATTGGTGCGGAACGGGTGGCCCTGGGGCAGGTGTTCGATCAGCTTGCGCGCCTGCGCCAGCCGGTCCTTGGGTGGCAGTCCGTCATAGAGCGCGCCGAACGCCGCCTGCAACGGGTAGACGCCGGATCGGCCATAGGGGGCGTAGACCATGAAACCCATGCCGCCCCCCGGTGCGAGCGCGGCGCGCAGGGCCGAAAACCCCGCCGCCGGATCGGGGAGGTGATGCAGCACGCCGCAGCAGTCGATGTAATCGAACTGCCCCAGATCGGGCGCGTCCAGCAGGCTGCCGGTGATGAAGGTGATATTGTCGAGGTTGCGCGCACGGGCGCGGGCCTCGGCCACTTTGCGCGAGGCGGTGGACAGGTCGACATAGGTGATCTGCGCCGGGCGGCGGGCCTGTTTCATCAGAGTGGCCAGTTGGATCAGCCCGTCCCCCGTGCCCCCGCCCGCCACCAGAACACGCAGGGGGCGCGACCAGTCGCGTTGCCCCTGAAACAGGAAATGGTCGATTTCCAGCGGGTGCGAGGGCGAGCCGGTGATCAGGCGTCTGGCCTCGTCCGCAGGGTCGCGTTCGGGGTAAGGGTAGGCTTCGTACTGATCCTTGACGGTGGTCATCGGCGGGTCTGGCTCTGGTTCGTGACAGGCGCGACCATGCCCCGTTTGGCGGCGGATGCAAAGGCGGAAAGCTGTGGTTGGAAGGATGGGTGATGCCCGACGGCGGGCAAAGCGCGCCTTTATTCCGGGCGTTTCCGCCCCCCCGCCCCCGCAGGGGCGGTTTGACGCTTGACCGATCCGCGGCGGCAGGGCATCACCTGCCCATGCTGATCTACAAGATATTCCGTGCCGATGAATGGCAGGCGCTGCGCGAGGCGGGCACCAGCACCGGCGCGCCGGTCGATCTGAGCGATGGCTATATCCATTTTTCGACCGCCGAACAGGCCCCGGAAACGGCGGCCAAACATTTCGCGGGCGAGGACGGGCTGATGCTGCTGGCGGTCGAGACCGACAGGCTGGGCGATGCGCTGAAATGGGAGCCCTCGCGCGGTGGCGCGCTGTTTCCGCATCTTTATCGCGAGTTGCAGCTGGAGGACGTGCATTGGGCGCAACCGCTGCCGCTGGACAACGGTGCGCATCGGTTCCCGGCGGGGCTGTCGTGACCGCGCTGGAGCGGCTGGGGCTGACGGCCCTGCATCGGCTGGAGCCCGAGACCGCCCACAAGGCGGCGTTGATGGCGTTGCGCGCGGGGCTGACGCCCCTGCCCGGCCTTGTCACCTCGGAGCGGCTGCGCTGCACGGTGGCGGGGCTGAGCATGGCCAACCCCGTGGGGCTGGCCGCCGGGTTCGACAAGAACGCGCAGGCGCTGAGCCCGCTGTCGCGCGCCGGATTCGGATTTATCGAGGTCGGGGCCGTCACGCCGCGCCCGCAGCCCGGCAATCCACGTCCGCGCCTGTTCCGGCTGGCCGAGGACCGGGCGGTGATCAACCGGTTCGGGTTCAACAATGAGGGCATGGAGACCGTGGCACAGCGGCTGGCCAATCGCCCGCGCAACGCGGTGATCGGGCTGAACCTCGGGGCGAACAAGGACAGCGCCGACCGGGCCGAGGATTTCGCCCGCGTGCTGGCCCATTGCGGGCGGCATCTGGATTTCGCGACGGTCAACGTGTCCAGCCCCAACACCGAAAAGCTGCGCGACCTGCAAGGCGCCGAGGCGCTGGCGCAACTGTTGCGCGGGGTGATGGAGGCGCGCGGCGGGCTGCCCCGTCCGATCCCGGTATTCCTGAAGATCGCGCCGGACCTGAGCGACGGCGAATTGTCGGAAATCGCGGATGTGGCGCGGGCCTCGGGCCTGTCGGGCATCATCGCCACCAACACCACGCTGGACCGTGACGGGCTGCACGGGCCGCACGCGCAGGAAAAGGGCGGGCTGTCGGGCGCGCCGCTGTTCGGGAAATCGACGCGCGTATTGGCGCGGCTGTCGCAGTTGACGGCGGGGGAGATGCCGCTGATCGGCGTGGGCGGCGTGGCCAGCCCCGAGCAGGCCTATGAAAAGATCCGCGCCGGGGCCAGTGCGGTGCAATTGTATTCGGCGCTGGTCTATGAGGGGCTTTCGCTGGTCGAACGCATCGCGCGGGGGCTGGACGGCCTGCTGGAGCGTGACGGGTTTGCAAATGTGGCCGATGCGGTCGGCACGGGACGGGACGCGTGGATATGATCACGATCTGGCACAATCCGAGATGCAGCAAGTCCCGGCAGGCGCTGGCCCTGCTGGAAGAGCGCGGCGAAGAGGTGACGGTGCGCCGCTATCTGGACGATGCGCCGGATGCCGATGCCTTGCGGGCAACGCGCGACACGCTGGGGCTGCGCACGATCGAGATGATGCGCACCGGCGAGGCGGTGTTCAGGGACCTGGGCCTGTCGAAAACCGATGACGACGAGGTGCTGATCGAGGCGATGGCCGCCAATCCGAAGCTGATCGAACGGCCCATCGTCTTTGCCCGTGGCCGCGCGGTGATCGGGCGGCCGCCCGAGCGGGTGCTGGACATCCTGTGACGGCTTTTCAGGCGACAGGAACGGGCCTTATGCCGTGGGAGTGATGCTCGCTCCAATGTCCAATGGGGGGAACAACGGCAGGGTCGCGCCCGATCCCGAGGGTGGGCGCAGTGACATCCGCACCGCGGTCGTTTCAAAGCTGCAACGCCGGATTTCTTTGAAACGGTGGAGCAATTCGCGCCCGCCCTGGGGGGCGGGGTCGGGCGCGAACCGGATCGCAGGCGATCCGGGAAACGAGTGCCCGGATATTGCGCGTTTCGGATTTGGATGACTAAATCCCCAAACGCATGACGACACCGGAGGGCGGATGACAGGCAGCGGGGCAAGTGCGCGCAGGCCGCGCGGCATAAGGGGCTGGATCGACGCGGTGGTGTTCGATCTGGCGCGGCAGATGCGCTGGACCTTCCTGCCACCGCTGATGGTCTATTTCGCCGCAGGGTTTTCCGGGCTGACCGGGATCGTCGGCACGTTCTTCGTCAAGGAATATCTGGATCTGTCGGCGGCCTATCTGGCCGGTCTGGCGTTCTGGGCCGGGCTGCCCTGGGCGCTGAAAATGCCGCTGGGGCATCTGGTGGACATCATGTGGCGCTGGAAATGGCTGCTGGTCTATCTGGGCGCGGGGCTGATCGGGCTGAGCATGATCATCATGTACCTGGTGATCACGCAGACCGCGATGATGGAAGCCATCATGCCGGTCAGCGCGTGGTACATCACCTCGTTCCTGCTGAGCCCTTGCGGGCTGGTCATTCAGGATGCGGTGGCCGATGCGATGTCGGTCGAGGCGGTGCCGCGGGTGGACGCGGCGGGCGAGCCGCTCCCCGAAGAGCAATCGCGCGCCCTGCATGTCACCATGCAGACGCTGGGCCGGTTTGCCCTGATCTCCGGCACGGTGGCGGTGGCGGCGATGAATATCTGGATGTTCCGCGGCATCGAGGCGATGGACGCGAGCGCCAAGGCCGAGACCTATGCGACGATCTATCTGCTGGCGCTGTCGATCCCCCTGGTGTCGGTCAGCGGCGTGGTTCTGGCCGGTGTCCAGAAATACCGCGCCCGGCACGACATGCTGCGCAAGGGGCTGAGCGAAGCCGAGACCGACGCCCTGTTCGAGCGCCCCGACGAGGACACGAAACCCAACCCGTGGTATTTCATCGGCGGCGGGGCCTTCGTGGCGCTGACGATGGCCGTGGGGCTGGGACAGGTGCCCTATGGGCAGGAGATCGTCTTTGCCGGGTCTATGGCTATCGTCCTGCTGCTGATGCGCCAGTTGATCGCGGTGCTGACGCCCGCACAGGCGCGCGCTCTGATCGGGACGGCGACGATCATCTTCATGTTCCGCGCGGTGCCCCGGCCCGGCGACGGGATCATATGGTTCAATATCGACGTGCTGGGGTTCGACCAGCAATTCCTGTCGGTGCTGTCACTGATCACCTCGGTTCTGACGCTGGTGGGGATGGTGGTGCTGCGCCCGATGATGGCCAGCCGCCCGATCGTGTGGATCGTGGCGATGCTGGCTATCGCGGGGGGAGTCATGACCCTGCCCAATATCGGGCTGTACTACGGGATTCAGAATGTCACCGCCCCGCTGACCGGCGACGTGGTGGACGCGCGATTCATCGCCATTCTGGATACGGCGGTGGAATCGCCGCTTGGGCAGGTGGCGATGATCCCGATGCTGGCCTGGATCGCGCGCAATGCGCCGGAAAGCCTGAAGGCGACGTTTTTCGCGGTCATGGCCTCGTTCACCAACCTGGCGCTGTCGGCGTCGAGCCTGACAACCAAATACCTGAACCAGATCTTCATCGTCACCCGCGAGGTCACCGACCCTGCAACCGGGGCGGTGTCGATTCCGGCGGATTATTCGCAACTGGGCATTCTGCTGATCGTGGTCACGGCGATCACCGTCGGGGTGCCTCTGCTGGTGATCTGGCTGGTGCAGCATTCGCGCCTGCGCACCAAGGACTGAGCCTGGTCAAAAGAGGCGCCTGCGCGGCACATCATGCACTCTGCGAAGGAAGGCGTACCGCGCGCTCAAGTGCCGGGTAGCGCGCGGCCAGCGTGGCGGCGCGGGCGACAAAGCTGATGAGCAGGGCCAGCCAGAGACCGTGATTGCCAAAGGCCGGCACCAGCAGGGCCACGGCGGCGGCATATACCGCAAGGCTGAGCGCCATCATGTTGCGCATGTCGCGGGTGCGGGTCGCGCCGATGAACACCCCGTCGAGCATGTAGGAGCCGAGCCCGAGGATCGGCGCGGCCACCAGCCATGGCAGGTAGCTGCGCGCGGCGGCCTGTACGGCGGGCACCCTGGCCATGGTGTCTATGATCCACGGCCCGAGCGTGGCGAAACCGAAGGCAAGGGCGATCACGCTGATCAGGCCCCATTGGCTGCTGACCAGCGCCGCGCGGCGCAGCTGGCCCGGCGCATGGCGGCCCATGGCGTAGCCGACCAGCACCTCGGCGGCGAAGGCGAAGCCATCCAGCGCGTAAGAGGTGATTTGCAGGAATTGCAGGAGCACCTGATTGGCCGCCAGCGTGACATCCCCGAAATCCGCCCCCAGAATCAGGAAGGAGACGAAAATCGCCTGCAACATGAGCGAGCGCAGGAAGATATCGACATTGACCTGCGCCATGCGTTTGAGCGCGGGCGCATCGAAAACGCGTGGCCAGTCGCGCCACGCGGGCACGGCAAAGGCATCGCGGCACAGCCACAGCCCAAGCGCCAGCCCGCCCCATTCCGCCACGAAGGTGGCCAGCGCCACGCCTTCGACGCCCCAGCCGAGGCCGAGAACGAACCACAGGTCGAGCACGATGTTGACGCTGTTCATCCCCAATTGCACGAGGAGCACCGCGCGGGTGCGCTCGAGCGCGATGAGCCAGCCCGTGATACCATAGAGCGCGATGATGGCCGGGGCGCTCCAGACCCGGATGGCCATGTAGTCGCGCGCAAGGCTTTCGACTTCGGCGCTGGCGGGGGTCAGCAGGAACGCCCCGGAAAACAGCGGGAGTTGCAGAGCGATCACCAGAAGCCCCCCGGCCAGCGCGATCATCAGGGCGCGCGTCAGGAGCGCCGCCACCTCGCCCTGCCGCCCGGCCCCGTGGGCCTGACTGGTCAGGCCGGTGGTGCCCATGCGCAAGAAGCCGAACACCCAGTAGAGCGCCGACAGGATCACCGCCCCGATGCCCACGGCGCCGATGGGCGCGGCCTGTCCGAGTTGCCCGACAACGCCGGTATCCACCGCTCCGAGGATCGGAACGGTGATATTGGCCAGCACGATCGGAACGGCGATTTTCAGGACGCGGGCATGGGTGATCGCGCCCGCCGCTGCCTCAGCCATCGCGGCGCGGCATCAGGAAATGGCCCGACGCCTGCGCGAAGGGGCGCGCGCGGTTGTCCTGCCAGGCCTCGACATGGACGCTGGCATAGCGCCGCCCCGAACGCGCCACATGGGCACGGGCATAGGCATCGCGCGGCAGGCCTGAGCGCAGGTAATCCACGGTGAAGTCGATGGTCTTGGGCAGGCGGGGCAGCTTGCCCTGCGCCAGATCGTCGGGATTGAGCGCACCGCTTTCGATCTGGTCCCACAGCATCGACCAGCTGAGGCCGATGATCGCCGTGACTTCGAGAAACGCCGCCGTCGCGCCGCCATGCAGGGCGGGCAGGATGGGATTGCCGATCAGCCTGTCGGCGAAAGGCATGACCGAGGTCAGCTCATCGCCGCGACGATCGAATTCGATGCCGAGGAACCGGATATAGGGCACGCCGTGGACAAGCGCGTTCAGCGCCGCGTCGCGGCGTTGCTTGACCACCTGAACGGGTTCGGGACGGGGGCGCGCCATCACTTGGACTCCACGGTAAAGGTGCCGGTGGCGGTGGCGACGGGGCGGTCGTCGTCGTCATCCATGGCGCGGGCACGCACGAAGGCGACGGTGCGGGTGATGTGATAGCATTCGGCATGGGCGCGGATGCGCTGGCCGGGGGTGGCGGGGCGCATGTAGTCGATCCGCAAATCTATGGTCGCGGTCGCGCCGGGATTGCTCGGGTGGCTCATGGCCGCCGCCCCGCAGCAGGTATCCATCAGCGCCGAAACCGCACCGCCGTGAATCACCCCGGTGTCGGGATCGCCGATGAAGCGTTCGTCATAGGCCATGGAGATTTCGGCGGTACCGTCCCCGATGTCGGTCAGTTCCATTCCCAGTGCCTGCGAATGGGGAATGGCGCCGATGAACTGTTCTGCGATCCTGGTCTTGTCGACACTCATGCGGTTTTCCGGCCCTCCGATGTGTTGCGCGCCCTTTATGGGCCCGAAAGCGATGCGGCTGCAAGTGTGGCGGTTGCTCTTGGCCGGGTGCGGGTCTAGGTTTGGCCCGAGGAGCGATTGCCGATGTCCGAAACCCGCCTGTCATTCAAGGAAATGTGCGCCAGGTTCGACGTGACCCCGCGCACCCTGCGGTATTACGAGTATATCGAGCTTCTGACCCCAGAGCGCGAGGGACGGTCGCGGTTTTACGGCCCGAAGGAGATCGCGCGGATGACGCTGATCCTGCGGGGGCGCAAGTTCGGCTTTGCGCTGGAGGAAATCCGGCAATGGCTGCTGATCTACGAACACGAAGGCACCGAGGCGCAGATGCGCGCCTGGATCGAACTGGCCGACCGGCAACTGGTCGAACTGGCCGAGCAGAAATCGCAGATCGAAGAGACGATCGACGAGCTGAAGGCCCTGCGCGACGAAACGCGGTCGAGCGTTGGATGATGTTCAGCCATGTCATGCTGGGCGCGCACGATCTGCGCAGGATGACAGCATTCTACGACCATGTCCTTTCACCGCTTGGTCTTGCCCGGCGCGAAGACCCCGACGAGGTCGGACCGGGCGGGGTGATATGGTACCTGCCGGGGCGGCGCTGGCCGCAATTCGCGATCCGCGCACCGCTTGACGGGCGCCCGGCAAGCGCCGGGAACGGCGTTCAGGTCAGCTTTGCCGCGGGTGACCGCAAGACCGTGGACGCCTGCTGGCGCGCCGCGCTGCGCCAGGGCGGAACCGACGAGGGACCGCCGGGCCCGAGGCCGCGCTATGCCGAGGATTTCTATGCGGGCTATTGCCGCGACCCGGAAGGCAACAAGCTGTGCTTCGTCCATGCCGGGGGCATGGCACCCGGCGCCGCGCCGGGGGGTGCCGGCTGAAACGGCGCGCCTTGTGCCGGGAGGCGCGGGGGCGGAAAATTGCGCATGGCGGGCATTGACCTTTCCTGATCTTACGTAAACTTTAAAGTGACGTGACGTATCTCTTACGTCAACGTGATGCGCTGTTGTAACGATGGGGCGAATAAACCAGTTGTGCCGGAAACGGACAGATTGGGCATATGAAACGATGACCGAAGACACGATGACAATCCGCCAGATGTGCGACGCCTTCGAGGTGACGCCGCGCACCCTGCGTTTCTATGAATCGAAGGAACTTCTGTTTCCGCGCCGCGAAGGCCAGAAGCGCCTGTTCACCAGACGCGACCGCGCGCGGCTGAAGCTGATCCTGCGCGGCAAGCGGTTCGGATTCCGGCTGGAGGAAATCCGCCAGTTGCTGGACCTCTATGACAAGGGCGACCAGCAACTGACGCAGTTGAGCCGCGCCTATGACATTGCCGGAGAGCGGCTGGTGGAGCTGGAGCGTCAGCGCGACGAGCTGACCACCGCCATCACCGACCTGCGCGACCAGATGAAGTGGGGCGAAAAGATGATCGCCTCGATCCGTCAATCGAAGAAAGCCGCCGAGTAATCCGGCACCGCACATCAAGGGAGAGAGAGCCATGCCGACCTATACCGCGCCCACCAAGGACATGCAGTTCGTGCTGCACGAGTTGCTGAATGTCTCGACCGCCGACACCCCCGGCTATAGCGAGCTCGAGGCCGATTTTACCGCCGCCGTTCTGGAAGAGGCCGGCAAGCTGGCCTCGGAGGTCCTGTCGCCGCTGAACACGGTGGGCGACAGCGAGGGCTGCGTTCTGGAAAACGGCGTGGTGCGCACGCCCACGGGGTTCAGGGACGCTTTCGAGCAGATGAAAGAGGGCGGCTGGACCGCGCTGGACCTGCCCGAGGAATTCGGCGGGCAGAACATGCCCTATGTGCTGGGCACCGCCGTGGGCGAGATGTTCTCGGGCGCCAACCAGGCGTTCACCATGTATCAGGGCCTGACCCACGGGGCGGCCTCGGCCATTCTGGTGCATGGCAGCGACGAACAGAAGGCCACCTACCTGCCCAACATGGCGTCCTGCCAGTGGACCGGCACCATGAACCTGACCGAACCGCATTGCGGCACCGACCTGGGCCTGATGCGCACCAGGGCCGAACCGCAGGGCGACGGTAGCTACAAGGTGACGGGGCAGAAGATTTTCATCTCGGCGGGCGAACACGACATGGCCGAGAACATCATCCACCTGGTTCTGGCCAAGATTCCCGGCGGACCCGAGGGCATCAAGGGCGTCAGCCTGTTCATCGTGCCCAAGTTCATGGTGAACGAGGACGGCAGCCTTGGCGAGCGCAACGGCGTGAGCTGTGGCAAGATCGAGGAAAAGATGGGCATTCACGGCAACTCGACCTGCGTGATGAACTATGACGGCGCGACGGGCTACTTGCTGGGCGAGGAACACAAGGGCATGCGCGCCATGTTCACCATGATGAACGAGGCCCGTATCGGCGTTGGCATGCAGGGGCTGGCGCAGGCCGAGGTCGCCTATCAGAACGCGGTGGACTATGCCAAAGACCGCCTGCAGGGCCGCGCCGTGACCGGCACCGAAAACCCCGACGGGCCCGCCGATCCGCTGATCGTGCATCCCGACATCCGCCGGTCGCTGATGGATCAGAAATCCTTTATCGAAGGGGCGCGCGCGTTCCTTCTGTGGGGGGCCAAGATGATCGACCAGTCCCATCGCGGCGGGGACGATGACGCCGAGGGCATGGTCAGCCTGCTGACCCCGGTGATCAAGGGTTTCCTGACCGACGAAGGCTTCGACATGACGATCCTTGCCCAGCAGGTCTATGGCGGGCATGGCTATATCGAGGAATGGGGCATGTCGCAGTTCGCCCGCGATGCCCGGATCGCCATGATCTACGAAGGCGCGAACGGCGTTCAGGCGCTGGACCTCGTGGGCCGCAAACTGCCGCAGAACGGCGGCAAGCCGGTCATGGCCTTCTTCGACATGGTCAAGGGGTTCATCAAGGAGAACGAGGGCGACGAGGCGCTGAAGAAAGATTTCCTCGACCCGCTGAAAGAGGCCTCGAAGCACCTTCAGGCGGCGGGGATGTTCTTTATGCAGAACGGCATGAAAAACCCCAACGAGGCGCTGGCGGGATCGTATGACTTCATGCACCTGTTTGGCCATGTCTGCCTGGGCCTGATGTGGGCGCAGATGGCCAAGGCCGCGCAGGCCGCGCTGGAGGGCGGTGCCTCGGACACGGCGTTCTACGAAACCAAGCTGGCCACCGGGCGCTACTACATGCAGCGCCGCCTGCCCGCCACCGCCATGCACCTGGCCCGCATCGAAAGCGGCGCCGATCCGGTGATGGCGTTGCCCGCCGAGCAGTTCTAAACTCGGCAACGGAGCATCACGACGACACGAGAAAGGACAGACATGCCCAAACGCTTTCGACTGACCCGACGGTTCAATGCGGCCATGACCGAAGACGGCTATCGCCGGCTCAGGAAATTCGCCGCCGAGGCGGGGCTGGACGAGGGCGAGGCGCTGTCCTTTCTCTTCGAGAACTTCGACAGTGTGATCAACGAGGACACATTCGCGCACCGCCTGCGCATCTTCAATTCGGAGCTTGAGGCGCGAAAGAAATGAATAAGGAAACGTCGAAAGGGCACGAAGGCCTCCTCGCGCAAGTTGCAAGCTCATACAGAGCATGAACATCACAAAAAGGCGGTACGCACCCAAGGGCGCATCTATGAGGCTAATGTCATGAAATCAAATATTTACTCTTTTATTGCCGCCGCCGTCATGATGTCGTCGCCCGTATTGGCCCTTGATCTGTCCAAGGAGGATCAGAAGATTTTGGGGTTTATTGTCGATCTGTACACGGACATGGTCGAGGCAGGGAGTTTTGGGGCTTTGACCAGCTTTATTCCTCACGCTGTTCTTGACCATATGGCTGCCAAAGAAGGCATCACGACAGACGAGATGAGGTGGAAAGCGGGTGGTGAGATGTCAAAGATTGGCAGGCAGATTACGCTCGAGAACTTTACTATTGACCTCGACAGCGCCACGGCAGGGCAGTCTGGCACAGGACGGCTTTACACCATGATCCCCACCTCGACGACAATTGTCGCCAACGGTGCACGTATCCGAACGCAAAACACCACGCTGGGCATTAAGGAAGGCGAACTCTGGTTTCTGATGCGCATCGATAGCGCCGAACAGATCATGGTGCTGAAAGAGGTATATCCCGATTTGAGTGATCTGGTTTTTCCTGCAAGCAGCAGGAAGGTGCTGAATTAAGCCTGAAATGAATGGAGCTTTCCAATGATGTCTATCTGGATGACGGACGAGCATCGGATGCTCACCGAGATGACCGCGAAGTTCATCGCCGAGGAATGGGCGCCGCATTTCGAACGCTGGCGCAAGGCCGGCGAGATGGATCGCGACATCTGGCAACAGGCCGGGGAGCTGGGCCTGCTGTGCCCCTCGATCCCCGAGGAATACGGCGGCGCGGGCGGCGATTTCGGGCATGAGGCGGTGGTGTGCATCGAACAGTCGCGCGCCAACCTGGCCAGTTGGGGCAACCCGATCCATTCCGGCATCGTGGCGCATTACATTCTGGCCTATGGCAGCGAAGAGCAGAAAAAACGCTGGCTGCCGGGGATGGTCTCGGGCGAGACGGTGGGCGCGCTGGCGATGACGGAACCGGCGGCGGGCTCGGACCTTCAGGGGATGAAAACCCGCGCGATCCGTGACGGCAATGCCTATCGCCTGTCCGGGCAGAAGACCTTCATCACCAACGGCCAGCATGCCGACCTGATCGTGGTGGCCGCCAAGACCGACCCGAACGAAGGGGCAAAGGGCATTTCCCTGGCGGTGGTCGAGACCGAGGGCGCCGAGGGGTTTTCACGCGGGCGCAACCTCGAGAAAATCGGCTGTCACGCCGCGGATACCTCGGAGTTGTTCTTCGACGAGGTGGAAATCCCGCCTGAAAACATCCTTGGCGGCGAAGAAGGCAAGGGCTTTTACCAGATGATGGCGCAACTGCCGCAGGAACGGCTGATCATCGCCTGCGGCGCGCAGGGCGCGATGGAAGGCGCGGTGGAGCGCACGATTGCCTATGCCAGGGAACGGCAGGCCTTTGGCGGGCCGCTGACGCAGTTTCAGAACACCCGCTTCAAGCTGGCCGAATGCCAGACGAAAACCAGGGTCGCGCGCGCCTTTCTGGACGAATGCATCGCCGAACACATCCGGGGCGAGTTGACCGTGGAAAAGGCCGCGATGGCGAAATACTGGCTGACCGACACCCAGGGCGAGGTGCTGGACGAGTGCCTGCAACTGCATGGCGGCTATGGCTACATGGCCGAGTACGACATCGCCGAAATGTGGGCCGATGCCCGCGTGCAGCGCATCTACGGCGGCACCAACGAGATCATGAAAGAACTGATCGCGAGGGCGTTCTGATGCGACCGGCGTCCGCCCTGAACGACAAGGCCGGACCGGGGGTTTCACACCCCCGGACCCCCGTGGAGTATTTCCCGAAAGATGAAACGGGACAGGTCCACCCCGCCCCGACCGCGGGCCGACTGGCATCAGGGGCGGGACAGGGCTTCACCTTTCACGCCCATCGGCTCTCCAGCCTGTGGCGCAGTACGGATACTGATGCAAACAGGTTAATCGCAGGTAAAAGCCACTCGGCTTCATCTTTCCCGAAATACTCTGCGGGGGTGTGGGGGTGCAAAACCCCCACGGCAACGGCAACTGACAGGAGAACCGCATGACCATTCAACTCTATTGCTTTGGCGAGTCGGGCAATGCCTACAAGGCGGCGCTGGCGCTGGAATTGTCCGGGCTCGACTGGGCGCCCGTCTATGTGGATTTCTTCAACGGCGAGACCCGCGGCGAGGCGTTTCGCAAGATCAACCCGATGGGCGAGGTGCCTGTTCTGGTGGATGGCGACGTGACCCTGACGCAATCGGGCGTCATGCAGATGTATGTGACGGAAAAGACCGGCAAGTTCGGCGGCAGCACACCGCAGGACGCGCGTGAGGTGCTGCGCTGGATGTTCTGGGACAATCACAAGATGTCCTCGCAGGCCGGGATGACCCGGTTCCTGATGAGCTTCCTGCCCGAAGCCAAGCGCCCGGAGGGGGTGATCCCCTTCATGCAGGGGCGGCTCAAGGCGGCCTATGCCACGCTGAACGCGCATCTTGCGGGGCGTGACTGGATCGTGGGCGATGGCCCCACGAATGCCGATCTGAGTTGCTGCGGCTACCTGTTCTACCCCGAGCCGTTCGGGTTTACCCGCGCGGACTGGCCCGAGATCGACCGCTGGCTTTCGAACATCGAAGGCCTGAGCGGATGGAAGCACCCTTATGACCTGATGCCCGGCTCGCCAGCCGACCGGGCCTGACAGAGGAGACGACGATGTCTGACGCCTATATCTACGACGCCGTGCGCACGCCGCGCGGCAAGGGCCGCAAGGATGGCGCCCTGCACGAGGTGACCAGCGTGCGCCTGAGTGCGCAGGTGCTGAACGCGGTGAAGGAGCGCAACAACCTGGAGGGTCATGCCGTCGAGGACGTGATCTGGGGCAATGTCACGCAGGTCAAGGAACAGGGCGGGTGCCTGGCGCGCACCGCCGTTCTGGCCTCGGACCTGGACGAGTCGATCCCCGGCCTTGCGATCAACCGTTTCTGTGCCAGCGGCATGGAGGCCGTGAACCTGGCCGCCAATCAGGTGAGGGGCGGCGCCGGTGACGGTTATATCGCCGGTGGCGTCGAGATGATGGGCCGCGTGGCCATGGGCAGCGACGGCGCGGCGATTGCCGTGGACCCGAGCGTGGCGATGGACACCTATTTCGTCCCGCAGGGGATCAGTGCCGACATCATCGCCACCGAGTTCGGGTTCACCCGTGATCAGGCCGACGCGCTGGCGGTCGAAAGCCAGAAACGCGCCGCCGCGGCGTGGGAGGACAACCGTTTCGCCCGCTCGATCATCGAGGTGAAGGATCAGAACGGGCTGACCATTCTGGACCGCGACGAATACATGCGCCCCGGCACCGACATGCAGACGCTTGGCGCGCTCAACGCCAGTTTCCAGCAGATGGGCGAGGTGATGCCGGGGTTCGATGCGGTGGCCAGGCTGAAATACCCGCATCTGGAGCGGATCAACCATATCCACCATGCCGGCAACAGTTCGGGCATCGTGGACGGGGCGGCGGCAGTGCTGGTCGGCTCGAAGGCCTTTGGCGAGAAATGGGGCCTGACGCCGCGCGCACGCATCCGCCAGACCACCAAGATCGGCACCGATCCGACGATCATGCTGACCGGCCCGGTGCCCGCCACCGAGAAGGCGCTGGCCGACAGCGGCATGACAATCAGCGACATTGACCTGTTCGAGGTGAACGAGGCCTTTGCCAGTGTCGTCCTGCGGTTCCAGCAGGCGTTCGATGTCGACCCCGCGCTGGTCAACGTCAATGGCGGCTCGATCGCGATGGGCCACCCGCTGGGGGCCACGGGCGCGATCATCATCGGCACGTTGCTGGACGAGCTGGAGCGCACCGACAAGGAGGTCGGTCTGGCCACGCTGTGCATCGCATCCGGCATGGGTGCGGCCACGATCATCGAACGCGTCTGAGCGACCGAGTGACAGGAGAGATTGAAATGACCGATTTCACGATGGAAAAAGGTGCCGATGGCGTTGCCGTGATCACCTGGGACACGGTTGGCAAGTCGATGAACGTGATGAACCAGCAGGGGTTCATCGACCTCGATGCGCTGATCGACGACGCCCTGGCCGACGACGCCGTCAAGGGCATCGTCATCACCAGCGGCAAGGACGGCAGCTTTGCCGGCGGGATGGATCTGAACATCATCGCGAAGATGAAGGAAAGCGCCGGGGACAACCCGGCGAAGGGCCTGATGGACGGGCTGATGCAGACCCATGCCATCCTGCGCAAGATCGAGCGTGCGGGCATGGACGACAAGAACAAGGGCGGCAAGCCCATCGCCGCCGCCCTGCCCGGCACCGCGCTTGGCATCGGGCTGGAAATCCCGCTGGCCTGTCATCGCATCTTTGCCGCCGACAACCCCAAGGCCAAGATCGGCCTGCCCGAGATCATGGTCGGCATCTTTCCCGGCATGGGCGGCACCACGCGGCTGGTGCGCAAGCTGGGCGCGATGGCCGCCGCGCCCCTGCTTCTGGAGGGCAAGCTGAACGATCCGAAAAAGGCGAAATCCGCCGGTGTGGTCGATGAGGTCGTGCCTCCGGGTGAATTGCTGGAGAAGGCGAAAGAATGGGTTCTGTCCGATCCCGGCATCGTCAAGCCGTGGGACGAAAAGGGCTACAAGATGCCCGGCGGCGCGCCTTATCATCCGGCGGGCTTCATGACCTTCGTGGGTGCAAGCGCGATGGTCAACGGCAAGACGCAAGGCGCGTTCCCCGCCGCCAAGGCGCTGCTGAGCGCGGTTTACGAAGGCGCGCTGGTGCCGTTCGACACCGCGATCAGAATCGAGGCGCGCTGGTTCACCAATGTGCTGATGAACCCGAGCTCGGGCGCGATGATCCGGTCGCTCTTCATCAACAAGGAAGCGTTGGAAAAAGGCGCGAACCGCCCCGATGTGCCCGATCAGACGGTGAAGAAGGTCGGCGTGATGGGCGCAGGCATGATGGGGGCCGGCATTGCGCTGGTCTCGGCGCAGGCGGGTATGGAGGTCGTGCTGATCGACCAGAAACAGGAGGCCGCCGACAAGGGCAAATCCTATAGCGCCGATTACATGGACAAGGGCATCAAGCGCGGCAAGGCGACCGAGGAGAAGAAGGCGCAGGTGCTGGAGCGCATCACCGCCACCACGGATTACGCCGCGCTGAAGGGCTGCGATCTGGTGATCGAAGCGGTGTTCGAAGATCCCGCCATCAAGGCCGGGGTCACCAGGAAGGTGCTGGAGGTCGTCGGTGACGATTGCATCTTTGCCACCAACACCTCGACCCTGCCGATCTCGGACCTGGCCGGGGCCAGCGACAAACCCGCGCAGTTCATCGGCATCCACTTCTTCAGCCCGGTGGAAAAGATGATGCTGGTCGAGATCATCAAGGGCAAGGAAACCGGCGAACGCGCGGTGGCCAAGGCGCTGGATTACGTCCGCCAAATCCGCAAGACGCCCATCGTGGTGAACGACGCGCGGTTCTTCTACGCCAACCGCTGCATTATCCCCTATATCAACGAGGGCATCCGCATGGTGGCCGAGGGCGTGACGCCTGCGCTGATCGACAATGCGGCGCGGCAGTTGGGCTTCCCGGTGGGGCCGCTGCAACTGGTTGACGAGACCTCGATCGACCTTGGCGCCAAGATCGCCCGCGCCACCAGGGCGGCGATGGGGGATGACTATCCCGATGCCGCCGTGGACGAGGTGATTTTCTGGATGGAAGGCCAGGGCCGTCTGGGGCGCAAGGCGAAAGCGGGCTTTTTCGACTATGACGAAAAGGGCAAGCGCCTTGGCTATTGGGACGGGCTGGCCGAGCAATATCCGCATGCGGAAAACCAGCCCGACCTGATCGACGTGGAGCACCGCCTGATGTTCGTCCAGGTTCTGGAGGCCGTGCGCGCGCTGGAGGAAGGCGTGCTGGAAGACATCCGCGAGGGCGATGTCGGCGCAATCCTCGGCTGGGGCTTTGCGCCGTGGTCGGGCGGGCCGTTCAGCTGGCTGGACATCATCGGCACGCCCTATGCCGCCGAACGCTGCGACCAGCTGGAGGAAGCGCATGGTGCGCGTTTCGCCTGCCCTGCCCTGCTGCGCGAAATGGCCGGAAAAGCCCAGAGTTTCTACGGACGGTTCGGCAGCGACGCTCAGGCCGCCTGATCTTTCCGGTCAGACAAGACAAAACCGCGCGTCCCGGTTCGGGGCGCGCGGTTGTTTTTTTTTGCAGCTGTGGAGCAGGATCAGGCCGCCGCCGAAGCCACCGGGGGTCGCGGCATCGCCGGGGCCCCCATGCCTGCCGTGCCCGCTTGGATTGCCACGGCTTCGGCAAGGATCACGGCCTCGTCCAGCGGCAGAAGCGAATAGAGCGGCATATCGCCGTCCTTGTCCGCGTGATCCATAAGGTCGCGCGAGGACGGGGAAAAGAACAACATGCCGCTGTCGGCGAAAATCACCTGATCGCTTTCGAAATACAGGACAACCGCCTCGATCCCGTGCCGGGGCGGCACGCGATGCACGCCATCGACCCCCTCCAGCGCCAGCGCGGGGAGCAGTGCGAAGGGGTCGTCATAGACCAGTTCGGCGGCGTCGCTTTCCAGCATCACGCCCTGATTGGGCAGAAGGCGCATCGCCTCGCGATTGCCGACCGCCCCGACCGGCACTTCGAGCGGCCAGAAGCGGGGCGGGCAGCTGGTTTCACCGGACCACAAAGCGCGGCGTTCCACCCGTGTGACGGGCTGCATGCCAGCATCGAATGTCAACACCTTGTCACCGACCGCGATCGCCTCGACCGGCCTCCACCCAACGGCCGTGGCAACCCCTGTGCCTTCGATCAGCCCTGACATCACGCCCGTTGCGCCACCGTCGTAGGCGCCGGTCGTATCTGTCATTCGTTTGGTCCCTTTGGGCTGCAATGCCGACATCCACCCAAACATCTTGTCATCCCCTCGCTCAACCGGTGGCCGCCGGCCTTGTGTTCCGGTTGGTTAACAAAACGTGATTCTCGTGCCGCACCCTTGCCGAAAACATGGCCGGATTGAGGCATTGTTGACAAACTTTCGCCAATGAAGCGCCCTTATTTCGATTGGCACGGAAGGCGGCACAATTTCATGCCTCGAAACTGTATCCGAAGCGGTCGATATCCTCTGAACACAGGGTTTTCACCATATTTACGTCAGATTCCCGGTAAAACTCCCGGTAGTCGCGGGGCCGCCGCGATTGATTTTCGTGCGGCAGATCCAGACGAAATCCCAGATGATCCCAAAGCGGTGTGGCGTCCTGCTCCAGATGTTCGATCCGTATGAAGGCGCGGCAATGCTCGGCCCCGTCGGCCATGCGCATGTAGCTGCCATAGGGCGCGCTGCGAAGGGTGGCCTGTGTCTGTGGCGCGTTCAGGAAGCCGCTGAAATCGCGCGCCTTGGCCAGATGGACCGCCGGGTGGTCGAACCCCTGCTCTTGCAGCCAGTGGTAATAGCTGACCAGCCGGTCCCACGGGTTGCGCACGAGGGTAAAGGTAAAGGCCCCTGCGATCTGTTCGTCGGGGATCAGACCGTGGATATCGGCCAGCGTGGAGTGTTTCCATATCCGCCCCGCCGCCTGTGCACCGTTCAGCCGCCGACGGCGTTTGCGTGCCTTGGGGGTGTCGCCAATCAGGATGTCATCCTTCATCGCGCGCCCCTCCAGCGCCAGCGCCATCGAGGTGCCGCCGGTCTTGGGGATATGCACGAAGATGTAGTTGCGCCCGCCCGAAACGATCATGACCGCCACGCTAGGCCGCCCGCGGGACCGACACAAGCGCGCTAAAGGTGCGAAAATGCGGGACATTGAAATTGATTGCGGGAAAAATCCCAATATGGTCGATGGACCGCCGCGTGTCATGAATCATGGGAGGAGCATCATGGGCTGGATGGCAGACGAAACCGGGTTGGGGCGCAACGCCGCCAATTTCGTGCCGCTGACGCCGCTATCGCATCTGCGCCGGGCCGCGCATCTGTTTCCCGATCACGAAGCGGTGGTGTATCGCGGAACACGCCGCAGTTACCGCGAGTATCACGAACGCTGCACGCGGCTGGCGTCGGCGCTGGCCGGGCTGGGGGTGGAGTCCGGTGATGTGGTGGCCACACTGCTGCCCAACCTGCCCGCCCATGCCGAGGCGCATTTCGGCGTGCCCGCCTGCGGCGCGGTCCTGAACACGATCAACACCCGGCTCGAAGCCGGAACCATCGCCTATATCCTCGATCACGGCGGGGCCAAGGTGCTGCTGGTCGATCCGCAATTCCTGCCCGTTGCCGCCGAGGCGTTCGAGGAAATGGAAGGCCCCGCGCCCATCGTGATCGAGGTGGCCGACGATGCCGCCGGGGTCCATGCGCACGGGCATTACATGGAATACGAGGAGTTGCTGGCCTCGGGCGATCCCGGCTTTGAGTGGATCATGCCGCAGGACGAATGGGAAAGCCTTGCGCTGAACTATACCTCGGGCACCACGGGGCGGCCCAAGGGCGTGGTGTGTCACCATCGCGGGGCATACCTGATGACCATGGGCACCGCCGTCTGCTGGCCGATGCCGCGCCATGCCCGGTATCTGACCATCGTACCGCTGTTTCACTGCAACAACTGGAACCACACCTGGATGATGCCGATGCTGGGCGGCACGGTGGTGTGCTGCCGCGACATCACCGCCAGGGCGATCTATGACGCCATTGCCGACGATGGCGTGACCCATTTCGGCGCGGCCCCCATCGTGCTGAACACCATCGTCAACGCCAGGGACGAGGACCGGCGCGAGTTCGATCATGTCGTGGACGTGTTCACCGCCGGGGCCCCGCCGCCCGCCGCCACCCTGCGCGCGATCGAGCCGCTGGGCTTCAAGGTCACGCAGGTCTACGGGCTGACCGAAACCTATGGCCATGTGACCGAATGCGTCTGGCAGACCCATTGGGACGGGCTGGACGACGAGGCGCGGTACGCCATCAAGGCGCGCACCGGGGTGCTGATGCCGATGATGGAGGACATCACCGCCATGGACCCGGACAGCATGCAACAAATTCCGATGGACGGCACCGCGCAGGGCGAGATCATGATCCGCGGCAATTCGGTGATGAAGGGTTATCTGAAGAATCCCAAGGCCACCGAAAAGGCGTTTCAGGGCGGGTATTTCCATTCCGGCGATATCGCGGTGCAGCACCCCGACGGGTATTTGCAGATCGCGGACCGGGCCAAGGACATCATCATCTCGGGCGGCGAGAATATCAGTTCGGTCGAGGTGGAAGGCGTGATGATGATGCACCCTGCCGTGCTCCTGTGCGCGGTGGTGGCCATGCCGCACGAAAAATGGGGCGAGGTGCCCTGCGCCTTCGTCGAGCTCAAGGACGGGGCCGATACCGGCGAGGAGGACATGATCGCCTTTGCGCGCGAACGGCTGGCCGGGTTCAAATCGCCCAAGAAAGTGGTGTTTCAGGAACTGCCCAAGACCTCGACCGGGAAGATCCAGAAATTCGAACTGCGCAGACAGGCGCGCGAATTGTGATCTGATCGTTCATGCCTGAAGCCGCCCGGGCAGCAGCGCAGGCGCAAGAGGGCGGCATGTGGATTGCCGGGGTCGGCGCGGGCGTGCTATCGTCACGCGAACGAGGCAGAGCAGGCCCGCATCACGGATGACAGCACTGAGCGAATACCAGCGGCTTGAGGCGTCGGGCCTGTGGCGCGCCACGCCCAACGAACAGCGCAGCGACGTGATCGTTTCCATCGGCGACGCCACCCTGATCATCACCGACATGCGCGAACGGCCCCTGGCGCATTGGTCGCTGGCGGCGATCCAGCGCGCCAATCCGGGGCGGCGGCCGGCCATTTACCACCCCGATGGCGACCCCGGCGAGACGCTGGAACTGCCCGAAAACGAGACCGAGATGATCGCCGCCATCGAGCGCCTGCGCGCCGCGGTCGAACGGCGGCGGCCCCATCCGGGGCGCTTGCGGCTGGTGATGCTGGGCCTGTCCTTTCTGGCGGTGGCGGCACTGGCGGTGTTCTGGTTCCCGAACGCCGCGCGCCAGCACGCGGTCAGGGTGGTGCCGCAGGTCAAGCGCGCCGAGATCGGCGCGGCGCTGCGCGAGCAACTGGAGCGGGTCACCGGCCCGGCCTGCCGCGATCCCGGCGGGCGGGCGGCGCTGGCGCGTTTGTCGCAACGTCTTGCCCCGACACCGGCCGATGCCGGGCCGGTGGCCGTGGTGCGCGACGGGGTGGACAGCACGATCCACCTGCCGGGGCGCACGATCCTGATCGACAAGAGCCTTGTGGAGGATCACGAGGAACCGGATGTGGTGGCCGGTTATATCGTGGCTGAACGTGTGCGACTCGAACGGACAGACCCGCTGGACGACCTGCTGAAACAGGCCGGGCTATGGGCCACGCTGCGGCTCATGACCACCGGCGGGATGGACGAGGACAGCCTGCACCGCTATGCCCAGCACCTTCTGACCGCCCCGCGCCCCGCCCTGCCCGACGAGGTGCTGTTGCAGGCGTTCGAGGCACGCGGTGTACGCTCGGCCCCTTATGCCTATGCGCAGGACATTTCGGGCGAGACCACCCTTGGACTGATCGAGGCCGATCCTTGGGCCGTGCAGCCCCCCGAACCTCTGCTGAGCGACGGTGACTGGCTGCGCCTGCAAGGGATTTGCGGTGGCTGAGCGGACGGCGCACGGGGTTTTGCGTTTTCAAGTTGCCCGGCGGCGCGTAACACTATGCCTGAGAACGGCAAAACAGTGACGGAGACAGGCATGGCGGACACGATGATCGGGGTGATCGGCGGATCGGGACTGTATCAGATCGAAGGGCTGGACGGGGCCGAGTGGACCCGTGTGGACAGCCCCTGGGGCAATCCCAGCGACCAGATCCTGACCGGCACGCTGGATGGCGTGAAAATGGCCTTTCTGCCCCGTCACGGGCGCGGCCATGTGCATTCGCCCAGCACCGTGCCCTACCGCGCCAATATCGACGCGCTGAAACGGCTGGGCGTTACCGACGTGATCAGTGTCAGCGCCTGCGGCAGTTTCCGCGAAGACATGGCGCCGGGGGATTTCGTGATCGTCGATCAGTTCATCGACCGGACTTTCGCGCGCGAGAAAAGCTTTTTCGGCACCGGCTGCGTGGCGCATGTGAGCGTTGCGCACCCGACCTGCCCCCGTCTGGGCGCGGCCTGTGCCCAAGCCGCCGGCGTGGCGGGGATCACCGTGCATGACGGCGGAACCTATCTGGCGATGGAAGGCCCGCAATTCAGCACGCTGGCGGAATCGAAGATGTACCGCGAGGTCTGGGGTGCGGACGTGATCGGGATGACCAACATGCCCGAGGCCAAACTGGCCCGCGAGGCCGAGCTTTGTTATGCCTCGGTGGCGATGATCACCGATTACGACAGTTGGCACCCGCATCACGGCGAGGTGGACGTGAGCCAGATCATCGCCACCCTGATGGGCAATGCCGACAAGGCCCGAGAGATGGTGCGCCGCCTGCCCGCCTTGCTGGGAGCCGAACGCGCACCCTGCCCGCATGGCTGCGACCGGGCGCTGGACAATGCCGTTCTGACCGCTCCCGAGGCGCGCGATGCGGCGCTGGTGGCAAGGCTGGACGCGGTGGCGGGCCGGGTATTGGGATAGCGCGGAGCCCGCTGAGGCGGCCCCTGAAACGCCTCAGCCCCCCAGCCCCATACGGTCGATCACGCCATCGGCTTTCATTTGTTCCCCCAGCCAGACCGAGCCCTCGGGTGTCAGGTGGAACCCGTCATACATGACGATGGTTTCGGGGTCGAGGAAGGCCGTGCAGGACCCGTCTGGGCAAATCAGTTTGAGCGGGTCGATAAAACGAACCCCCAGAACCCCGGCCAGTTTGGCATTGACCTCGGTCGCGTAGGAGGTGGGTTCGGTCTGCCAGTTCATGCAGCCCGTGATGCAGGTATCCAGAATTTCCTGCTGGTCGAACTTGACGCTTTTGGTGCCGAAAACCCAGAACTTGTCGCCATAGTCCCGAACAAGATTGTCCAGACTCTCCTGCATCAGGTCGGCCTCCCAGTCGGTCCAGGCGGTGGCGAAGATCACCACATCGGCCCGGTCTATCAACTCGAAGGTTTTGGCATTGGTCAGGTCGTTGTGCCGGGGGCTGCACATGTTGAACCGCTTGTCGTCGGCAAATGCGATGAATTTCTCTTGCGGGACGAACAGATTGCCGCATGTCGCCCCGACCTGCGCGCTGACCACCGAGACATCCTTGCCGATTACCGCGTTGAGGGCGTTTTGCAGATCGGCCGAATTGCTGTCACCGACGATCAGCAGCCTGATTTCGGCATCATCGTCGAAGTCTTTCAGGCGTGTGGCGTCCTTGGCCAGCCAGACGATACGGCTGAATTCGTCGTTACGGTCGAACAGATCGACGATGGCCTGCGGATAACGGTAGGCGTTGCCGTTGCTGAGCGTGCCCATGAGGCCCAGCACGATCATCGCTGCCGAGGCCGTCACCGCAAAGGCCGCGACCTTGGGCCGTGTGGCGAAGACGCGCCTGCGCCGGGTCGGGATTTCGATGAAACGATAGGTAAAGACCGACAGAACGGCGGTTGCAAGCAGCATCAGCGCAACATGCCACAGGGGCGCATCGTGGCCCATGGCATGGGCATAGAACGCAAGGATCGGCTGGTGCCACAGATAGGCGCTGTAGGAGACGAGGCCGATGGACACCATCGGCTTGAGCGACAGCAGACGATGGGCGATGGTGCCGGGCACGGCAAAGGCGATCACCGCCACCACGCCGGCGATAGGCACCACCGCATAGAGGCTGGGAAAGGGGGTGCCGCTGTCATAGGCGAAGATCGCGAAGGTGATACAGGCCAGCCCCAGCCCGGACAGCACATTGGCGATGGCGGTGGGCACCTCGATGGGGCGGCGATCAACATAGAAGGCGATGAAGGCCCCGGCCAGCAGCTCCCACGCGCGGGCGGGCAGCAAGTAGAACCCGGCCTCGGGTTCTTCGTAGGCGGCCCAGTGGGCCAGCAGCAGGCTGAAGACGAAAACCCCGATCAGGATCTGGACGATCCGCCGTTTGCCCCAGCGCCACGCCAGCATCAGGAACAACGGGAAGATGATGTAATACTGCTCTTCGACCGCCAGGCTCCAGGTGTGCAAAAGCGGCTTGATCTCGGCCGTGACGTCGAAATAGCCACTTTCGTTCCAGAACAGGAAGTTCGACGAAAAGGTCGCCACCGCGATCAGGCTTTGCGCGAAATCCTTGAGGTCGGTGGGAAACAGGGTGAGCCATGCCACCGGCAGGCTGCACAACACCACGAAGCTGAGCGCCGGCAGGATGCGCCGGGCGCGGCGTTCGTAGAAATTGGCAAGGCTGAACCGGCCTTCGTTCATCTCGTTGAGGATGATCGTGGTGATCAGATAGCCCGAGATCACGAAAAATACGTCCACGCCCACATAGCCACCGCCGAACAGGTCGAACCCGGCGTGAAACAGGATGACCGGCACGACCGCGACCGCGCGCAAGCCGTCGATTTCAGCACGATACTTCAATGGTGTCTCCGCGCGGGATATGTAATGCGAGGCCTCACATACTGATCGGGCAGTTTAGAGTAAATAGGCTATACACCATCGGCAAACACAGGACGCGGCGCTTCGCACCCTTGCACAGAGGGGCGGCATGGGCCAGACAGTTGCCCGGACCCCGTTTGGAAAGGCCGCGCCATGCCCGTACTCCGCACCGTCAAGGATTATATCCGCACGATCGTCGATTTCCCGCACGAGGGTATCCTGTTTCGTGACGTGACCACATTGTTTGCCGATCCGCGCGGGTTTCGCATGGCCATCGACCAGATGCTGCACCCCTATGCCGGGGAACAGATCGACAAGGTCGTCGGGCTGGAGGCGCGCGGTTTCATTCTGGGCGGAGCGATTGCCCATCAGTTGTCGCTGGGCTTCGTTCCCATCCGCAAGAAGGGCAAACTGCCCGGCGCGGTGATTTCCGAAGATTACCAGTTGGAGTATGGCGAGGCGATTGTGGAAATCCACGATGACGCGATCCAGCCCGGCGAGAAAATCCTGCTGGTCGACGACCTGCTGGCCACCGGGGGCACCGCGCAGGCGGGCATCAGGCTGATCGAACGGCTGGGCGGCGAGATCATGGGCTGCGCCTTTATCGTGGACCTGCCGGAACTAGGCGGGCGACAAAAGCTGGAAGCCATGGGCATGGACGTACATGTGCTGTGCGAATACGAGGGCGCCTGAGGGCGGCCACCCTGCCCGCGCGCCGGTTCAGCGCTTGCCGTGCTTTTTCACATAAGACCGGATGAAGCCGCGAATTTCACGGGCGGCGCTGGTGTCCATTTCCTTGCAGAGCGCGACGAACGCGTCGCGGTCGTCCTTGTCCAGACGCAGGATCAACTGGCTGTTTTTCTTGCCGGCCTTCTTTTTGGCCCTGGCATCGTCTTTGTCGTCTTTCTTGTTCACGTGCGGGCTTTCCGGTTCGGTCTTGACTTTTGCATATCAAATGTATATACATTGCATATACTGTTAAAGACAAGATAACGATGCAGTCACGCGAAAGGAATATTAAAATGACACTTTTGACGGCTAAACCGATGCTCGTGCAGGAACGGATGGACTGGAACCGCGCGCATCTGCCCTGGATCCCGTCCCGCGTTTACCGCTTTTTCTCGGAAGCGCGCCACGGCAACCGCGGCGCATGAGGGAACCCTGACGGCCCCGGCGACAGGGCCGTCAGACGCGATAATAGTCGCGATACCAGTTCACGAATTGCGCAATCCCGTCACGCACATCGGTGTGCGGCCTGTACCCTGTCAGATCATGTAACAGGCTGGCATTGGCCCATGTGGCGGGCACGTCGCCCTTTTGCATTTCCATCATGTTACGCTGCGCGGGAATGCCCAGGACATCCTCGATCGCATCGACGAAATCCAGCAACCGCACGCTATTGGAATTCCCGATATTGACCACACGCCAAGGTGCGACCGGCGACAGGCTGTCGCCCTCGGCGATGTCGTCGGGGGTTGCCGGGCGTTCGGGCACGGCATCCATCAACAGGCGGATACCGCGCACCAGATCGCCGATATAGGTGAAATCGCGATACATCTCGCCGTGGTTGTAGATGTCGATGGGCCGCCCCTCCAGGATCGCCGAGACGAACCTGAACAGCGCCATGTCGGGCCGCCCCCACGGGCCATAGACGGTGAAGAACCGGAACATGGTCGTGGGCAGGTTCCACAGATGGGCATAGGAATGGCCCATCGCCTCGGTCGCCTTCTTGGTGGCCGCATAGATGGTCATCTGCGTGTCGGCCTTCATGGTTTCGGCATAGGGCATGTCGGTATTCGCCCCATAGACCGAACTGGTCGAGGCCATCAGCAAATGCCGCACCGCATGACGGCGGGCAACCTCCATGACGTTGAACGTGCCGACCACGTTGGCGTCGATATAGGCACGCGGGTTTTCAAGGCTGTAGCGCACCCCGGCCTGAGCGGCGAGGTGAACGACGATATCTGGCTGAAAGTCGTCCGCGACACGATCCAGCGTATCGGCGTCTTCCAGCATCGCCTCGGTCGCGGTGAAACCGGGCTTTTGCAACAGCATCTGGTGGCGGCGCTGTTTCAGGGCGACGTCGTAGTAATCGGTCATCCCGTCCAGCCCGTGGACGAGAAACCCTTCCTCCAGCAAGAGATCGGCCAGGTGATAGCCGATGAACCCCGCCGTGCCGGTGATGAAAACCCGTGTCATGCCGCCTGCCCTCTACTGTTACGCACCCGGACCGAGCGATAGCCGCTGGCGACAACTGGCACAAGGCCCGGACCTCTGGCCAAGCCGGGCAGAGTGACGCAAACTGCGCCAAAACAACGGGGGATCATCCATGCGCGATACAGGCCGGCATCATGTCATCATCGGCGACGGGGCCACCGCCGCCGCCTTTGCCGAAACCGCGCCGTCAGAGGCCGGTGACCGGCTGAGCGTGATCGGCCCCGATATCGGACAGTTGGGCCGCGGCCTGGCCTATGGCGAGGTGCCCGCAGACCGGCCCTGGGCCGATGCCTACCTGCTGAACTCGCCTTCGGCGGCGGTGTTGCCGGAGTTCGCCGACTGGATGGCCGCCCGGTGGGATGAGGTGACCGAGCGGATGCGCGGACGGCGGCCCGATTGGCTGAGCTTCGGGGCGGATCACATCGCCGCAGCGGATCATGCCGCGCTTTTCGCACCCCGCGCCATATTCGGCGATTACCTGACCGGGCTGGTGCAGGCGGCGTTGGACCGGCACCGGGCAAGCGGCGTTGCGGTAGAGTTGATCATGGGCCGGGCGGCGACACTGGATCGGGACGGGGCGGAATTCGTCATTGGTCTGGACAATGGCCAACGCATTCGGGCCGACCGCGTCGATCTGGCCCCCGGTACCCCGGCGCTGGACGGGCTGGGCAGCGATGCGGGGCCCTGTGCCTTTCCCATGCTCTACGGTCATGAAGACGAGATCGCCGCGCAGGTGCGGCCGGGCCGGACTATCCTGTGCCTTGGCGCGAATGCCGCGATGCTCGATGTGCTGCGGTTTCTGCAATCGGTTCTGGACGAGGGCGATATTCGCCTGTCGGTACTGTCCGCCAGCACCCTGCGGCCCGAGCCCCTGATATGGCAACGCCCCCGCAAACCGGCGGTGGAGCCGGAAATTGCCGGGTCCTTCGACACCTGCGCCGATCTGATGGCCGCAGTTGACGCGGAAATCGCAAGGTTTCGCACCAAAGGCGCGGACATGGCGCAGCTCAGGCCCGGCTTCAAGGCATGGATGACCCATGAAACGCTGGCCGCCCTTCTGCCCGACCTTGCCGAACGTCAGGCGGTTCCGCCTCTTCTGGAGCGGCGGTTTCGCCGGGGCAGCCATGACAGCATCGCCGATTACCGCCGCTTGCGGATTGCCGGGCAGGTCACCGAGACAATGGGCCGCGCCGAGGCGGTCGCCCCGGCGACGGATGGCGCAACGGTGCGCGTGGCCGGGCAGAACAGCCTGACCGCGCCGCTGGTGATCAACTGCTCCGGCCCCGGCACGCGGCTTGCACTGGACGATCTGAGCACGGAACTGCTGCACCGGGGCTGGCTGTCGCTGACACCGGATGGCGCCGGGGTGATCACCGGGCCGGATCTGGCCGCCGGTCCTGCGGGGCTGCGCTATCTCACCCCGGCGGTCATGCAGATCGGCGAGCGGGTGATGCCCTTTCCACTCTACGATCTGGGCGTCCTGCGGACCGAAGCGGCCCGCGCCAACGGGGCGTGATCCCCCTGCGGCTCTGGACATCTTGCGATTTCGCCATAGGCTTGGCGCATCGGAAGATGAACAGGGATATGCAGAATCATGCAAAGCCGCCTGCGCCCCGGAGAGGAAACCACCGACACAGCCGAGCCGCGCGATGCCGCCCTGCATTTCATCGGGCGCATTCATACCCCGTGGGACAGCCGCGAATTCTGTCCCCGGCAAGGCAAACAAGACGGCCCGGAATGCCGGATCGAGGTATTCCCGCCCTGGGATCGCGCGCTTGAGGGGATCGAAACCTATGGACGACTGGAAATCCTCTATTGGCTGGATCGTTCGCGCCGCGACCTGATCCGCCAGAACCCCAAGGGCGACGGCACGCGATTTTTCGGCACCTTCGCCCTGCGCTCGCCCCAGCGGCCCAACCCCATCGGCACCGCGCTGGTCCGGCTGGAGCGGGTCGAGGGCAATGTTCTGGTGGTGCGGGGGCTGGATTGCCTGAATGGCACCCCGCTGATCGACATCAAACCCGACCGCTGTGAATTCACGCCGAAAGCCCCGGACAAGCCGGGATCGGAATAACGCATTGCATATCGGACTGTTATTACTGGAGGACCCATCATGTCACATCGCAGAGCCATGGCATCGCTTGCCCTTGCCCTGGGCCTGAGCGCCGCCCCGCTGGCGGCACAGGAGGACAGCGTCGCGCTGATCGCGGCCGGCAGCCTGAAGGCCGCGCTGTCGGATGTCACCGCGAATTACAGCGCCGCGCATGGCACGGCAGTGGACACCACCTTCGGGCCCTCGGGCCTGATGCGCCAAAACATCGAAGACGGCGCGCGGGCGCATGTCTTTGCCTCGGCCAACATGCGCCACCCCCGCACGCTGGAGGATGCGGGGCGCGGCGGGCCGGTGGCACTGTTCGCGCGCAACCGCCTGTGCGCGCTGGCGCAACCGGGCGTCGAGGTGACATCCGAAACCCTGCTCGACGTCATGCTGAAAGACAGCACGCGCGTCGGCACCTCGACCCCAAAGGCCGACCCCTCGGGCGATTATGCATGGGAATTGTTCGGCAAGGCCGACGAACTGCGCGATGGCGCAACCGACACCCTGCGCGGCAAGGCACTGCAACTGACGGGCGGACCGGACAGCGACAAGGCGCCCGAGGGGCGCAATACCTATGGCTGGGTCATGGAAAACGACCGCGCCGACCTGTTCCTGACCTATTGCACCAACGCCGTTCTGGCGCAGCGCGAAGTGTCCGATCTGCAAATCGTCCAGATCCCCGAGGCCCTGGCCGTGGGGGCCGATTACGGGCTGATGGTGCTGAACGACGCGCCGCCCGAAGCATGGAAACTGGCGTTATACATCCTGTCGCCCGCCGGACAGGCCGTTCTGGGCGACTATGGCTTTGCCGTGGGGGCGCTGCCCGAAACCGACTGAGCCATGCAGGCCCGCGTTCGGACCGGCATGGCCGAATGCGGGTTTCGCTCAGGCCGCCGTGTAATGCGTGAACACTTCGGTCGTGCCATCGCGGCGGATCAGGTGCACGTCATAGGCCTCGCGCTGGTCTTCGGGGCCCATGCCGGGCGATCCATAAGGCATGCCCGGAACGGCCAGCCCCACGGCATCGGGGCGTTCGCTCAGCAGGCGGCGGATATCGGCGACGGGGACGTGCCCCTCCAGCATATAGCCGTCAATGCGCGCGGTGTGGCACGACATCATCTCGGCGGGAATGCCGTTCTCCATCTTGTAGCGGGTCAGCGCGGTTCCGAAGCTGCGTTCGGTGGTTACCGAGAACCCTTCGTCCTGAAGAATGTCGATCCAGGCCGAACAGCACCCGCAATTGGGGTCTTTCATGACGTGAATATCGGTTTGCGCCGCGCGGGCGACACCCGGCAACGCGGCGCTCAGGCCCAGTGCGGCGGCGCTTGCGAAAAATCCCCGGCGGGTCAGGTCATGCTTGGACATGGTCAGATATCCCTTTTATTGGCTCGCCACAGCCTAACCTTGCGCCATGCAGGCGCAAGGCGGACCTTATCACATTGACGCGAGGATTGCCCCACCGATCACGCCAGCCAGACATCGAGGAACAGCATCACCACCAGCCCCACGGCAAGGCCCAGCGTGGCCTTGTTCTGATGCCCGCTGCGGTGGGTTTCGGGGATGATCTCGTGGCTGATGACATAGAGCATCGCACCGGCAGCAAAGGCCAGCCCCCAAGGCAGCAGCGGTTGTGCCAGCACGATCACCCCGGCCCCGATCAGCCCGCCGATGGGTTCGACCATCCCGGTGAGCGCGGCGATCCCCCACGCCCGGCGCTTGCCGTATCCTTCGCCCAGCAGGGCCACGGCTACCGCCAGCCCCTCGGGCGCGTTTTGCAAACCGATCCCGATGGCCAGCGGCATCCCCCCCTCCAGCCCATGCGCGCCAAAACCCACGCCCACGGCCAAGCCTTCGGGGAAATTGTGGATCGTGATCGCGATGATGAACAGCCACACCCGGCGCAACGAGGCCGCCTCGGGGCCTTCGCGACCCAGCTTGAAATGCTCGTGCGGCAGGGTTTCGTTCATGCCATGCACCGCGGCCATGCCGATCAGGATCGACACACAGGTGATGGCCGCCGGGATCGCCCCCGCACCATAGCTGATTTCGGCGGCATCCAGCGCGGGAATGATCAGCGAAAAGAACGATGCCGCCAGCATCACACCGGCGGCGAATCCCAGCGCCATGTCGCGCGTGGCCCGGCCCGGAATGCGCCCCGCAAGCACGGGCAAGGCCCCCACCGCCGTCATCAGCCCCGCGATCAGACTCCCGAAAAAACCCAGTGCGGTGGGCGACAGGCCCTCAAGCATGGCTGGCCCATTCCCCCTGACGGAAGACAGGCACACGCGCGCCGCTGTCGGTGATGCCGTCGATATCGGTCTGCGGCCCGCCGATCATCCAGTCCACATGGATCATGCTGGCATTGCCGCCGCGCTTGGCCACCTCTTTGGGTGTCAGCGACCCGCCATCGACGAAGCATTTGGAGTAACACTGGCCCAACGCGATGTGGCAGGCGGCGTTTTCATCGTAAAGCGTGTTGTAGAACAGCAGTCCCGATTGCGAAATCGGCGAGGAATGCGGCACCAGCGCCACCTCGCCCAGACGGCGCGCGCCCTCGTCCGTATCGAGCAGCTTGTGCAACACGGCCTCGCCCTTGCTGGCGCGGGCCTCGACGATGCGGCCAGCCTCGAAGCGCACTTCGATATCCTCGATCAGGCTGCCCTGATGCGACAGCGGCTTGGTGGCGCGCACATGGCCCTCGACCTTGTGGGCATGAGGCGTGGTAAAAACCTCTTCAGTGGGGATGTTGGGATTGCAGACCACCCCATTCCCGGCCACCGAAGCCCCGCCCTGCCATTCGTGCCCGTCGGCCAGCCCAACGGTCAGATCCGCCCCCGGCCCGGTGAAATGCAGCGCGGCGAAACGTTGGGCGTTCAGCCATTCGGTGCGGGTGCGCAGGGCAGCGTTATGGGCTTTCCATTCGGCCACCGGATCGTCGCCGGTGACGCGCGAGGCGGCAAAGATCGCCCCGGCCAGCTTCGCCACCGCCGCGTCGTCGTCCAGATCGGGGAACATGCGCCGCGCCCATGACAGGCTGGGATAGCTGACGATCGACCAGTTGATATGGAAATTCGCGATGTGATCCAGCGCCGGCTTGTAGGCCATCGAATTCGCCTTGCCCGCGCGCGCGACCTTATCGGGGTCTTCGTCGGACAGTAGCATCGGATCGTCGCCCACGATGGCCATCCGGGCCGCGCCACCTTCGAAGGCCTGCGCCATCCCCTGATACAGCCAGTCGGGCGCACGATCGAAACTGTCGTCGCTGGCATTGCGATAGCGCGCCAGTTGCAACTGCTCGTCCCCCAGGATCGGCGTCACCAGCCCCGCCCCCGCCCGATAGGCTGCCGCCACGATGGGGCGCACCAGCGGCAGAGCCGATACCGGCGCGGTCAGCACAAGGTCCTGCCCCTCTTGCAGGTTCAGGCCGACATGCACGGCCACATCGGCCAGACGATCAAGGGACTGGATGTCGAAGGGCTGGGATGTCATGGGGACCTCGTGGCATTTGAAATTTCGGCGCCACGTTCGGGCAAGGCGCGGGCAAGGTCAAGCAGGATGCCCCGTTCCTTACTCTTCTGCCTGCATTAACCGCCTTGTTCGAGATGTGCGGCAATCACCTGCGCCCGGTAGGCCGCAAACCCCGCCGGATCGGACGCAACCGGCGCACCAAGCGTCTCAGCCAGATCGAAGAACCCCTTGCCCGGCAGATCCGCCCCCCGCCCACGGGCCAGCGCGGCGATCATCGGAATCCCGGCGGCAACATCTTCGCGCATGGTATCCTCAAGCGCGGCGGTGACACGGCCCACCGAACCCGGCAGGTAGAGGCCCAACGCGCGGGCCAACTTGCCATAGGGCACCGGCACGGCCTCGGTCGGCAGCGCCGCAAGGTGCTCTCGGACGCGATCCTTGAGCGCGGGCTTTTTGCTGCCCTGCCGCGCGGGCGGCACCTCGACCACCGTACCGTCGGCGCGGATATCGGCAGCCCAGGCCCGTTGTGGGCTACGAATGGTCAGGCGGGTGATCTCTCCGCCCGGCCCGTCCAGAGTTTCCACGTCGCGGCCAATATCCCCGCTTTCCAGCCCCGCCACCAGTACGTGCGGCGCAAGCCCCAGACGACGGGCCAGATAATCCGGGTCGATCCGCAGATCCCCATCGCTCCAATCCAGCGCCTCGGGCGGAACCGGACGCAGCAGCGCCGGGCTGTGCCCCGGTGTTTCACTGTAAAACGGGTTGGTCCCGGCCTCGTGGTCGGTCACATCGACAATATCGCGCAGCTCGGGAATGGCCGCGCGCAGCATGTTCTCGATCCCGCCGCGCAGCGTGGCCGCGGAGGCCGCACAGCCCTGACAGCCGCCGGACATGCGCAGGTAAACAACGCCATCGCTGACCTTCTCGGCGCTGACATGTCCGCCATGGGCGGCAATCGCCGGGTTGGCCTGCCGGTCCAGCAGATCGGTAACCTTGTCCAGCAACTGTCGGTCCGGATCGTCCGGCGCCGCCTCAGCCGCTCCAAGCGGCGCATCGCTGTCCTCAAGCGTCGCGCGGATCGCCGCCGCGATCCGGGGTTTGAGCTGCGCCCAGTCACCCTCGGGCGCACGGGTCACGGTAACGGTCGCCTCGGCCACATGCACCGCCCGCACACCGGGCACATCGAACAGGGCGCGCGCAAGTGGCGCATCGCTGTCCGGCGCGGTCCAGTTGGCCGAGCGGCCCGGCTGTACCGGCGTTTCCAGCACGAACCGCATGGTCGCCGGGTCATTCAGCGAAGGCACCGCCCGGATGCGGCGGCGCAGGGCGGTCTCAGACATCTTCGGCCTCGACCTGTTGCATCGCGCGCAGCGCCGGGAAGGTATAGATGCCCGAACTGTGCCCGTCGCTGAAGGCCACACCGATGGCATAGTTCCCTACGCTCCAGATGCGCGTCGGCACAATATCCAGCGGCACGCTGGCCGGGTCCAGCAGCCGCCGACCCGACATTTCATCGCGGCAGGCGGCGCATTGGCAGGCCAGCCGCAGATCGCGCGGGTCGATCATCTGACCGGCCCCGTCCTGCCACTGGATATGCAGCCCCTCAGCCCCGAAATCGAGTGCGACGGGGCGTTCCGGGTCGCCCCCCGCGACCGGCGCGGCACCGGCGGGTTTTCCGGTGCCTTCCGCCACCTGCCAGTCAAACGGCAGTGCCAGCCCGGCACCCTCCTGTGCGCCGCCGCTCAACGCGGCGGCCACGGCGTGATAGGCCTGTGCGGCGGGGCTGTCGGGCGCGTCCAGTATCAACGGGCGGCCCGTGTCGCCACCATCCACAACCGCCGGGTCCAGCGGGATACTGCCCAGGAACGGCACGTTCAGGCTGTCCGCGATCTTCTGCCCGCCGCCCTGATGGAAAATATGCGTGACCTCGCCACAAGAGGGGCAGGTAAAGCCGCTCATGTTCTCGACCACGCCGAGGATCGGCACATTAACCTGCTCCAGCATCCGCAGGCCGCGGCGCACGATCTTGAGGCTGACATCCTGCGGCGTGCTGACCACCACCGCGCCGCTGAGCGGAAAGGCCTGCGCCAGCGTCAACTGGATATCGCCCGTGCCCGGCGGCAGGTCCAGCAGCAGCACGTCCAGCGTGCCCCAATCGACCTGTGTGATGAACATCTGAAGGTATTTCGTCACCATCGGCCCGCGCAGGATGGCGGGCCTGTCATCGCCCGACAGCATCGCCATCGAGATCACCCTGACCCCATGCGCCTGTGCCGGGATCACCTTGTTGTTGGGGGCCATTGTCGGGGGCTGATCGCCGGGAATCCCCAGCATGCCGGGGATCGACGGGCCATAGAGATCGGCATCCACCACGCCCACGCGCAGCCCCTGCCCGGCCAGCGCCAGTGCAAGGTTGGCGGTCAGCGTCGATTTCCCGACACCGCCCTTGCCGCTGCTGATCGCGATCATGCGTCCGAGGCCAGCCAGGGGCGAGGCCGACGCGGATTGGTCTGTGGCTGTCATTGCTTTATTCCCGGCTGCCTGCGTTGCCTGCTGTCTGCGGCACTGTTTCATCCGCCCCGCATCTGGGCGCGTAGCTGGCGCAAAGCCGCCCGATCTCGCCCGGCGGCAAATCCAGCGCGGCGCAGGCGCAGTATCCGCCGCATGGCCGCTTTTCGTAATGGCCGCAATCGTCGCATGTGCCAAAGGCGCGGCATCCGCGTTGCCGTGCCAGTTCTGCGGCGATCACCGGCAACAGGCGCTCCATCGCGGCACGGTCGCACGGGTCCAACCCCGCCAGCGCGGCCATCAGGTGGCGCAGCGGGTCCTGCCCGAGCATGTCACGCCCCTGCGCCGTCAACTCGAACCGCACGCTGCGCCCATCGGTTTCCGAGCGCTGGCGCTGGACCAGCCCCTTGCCTTCAAGCGCCTTGATCGTCTGCGAGGCGGTACCCCGTGTCGTGGCCTGAAAACTGGCAAAGGCCGACGGCGTGCGCGAGGCGCGATTGGCCCGCGCGAAAAACCGCAGCCCCGTCCATTGGGCAGCGGTCAGACCGGCGCCTGTTTCTTCTCCGCGCGCGGTACGGCCGATATGCACCAGCATCTCGGCCAGTTGCTCGGTGCAGCCCGATGTTTGACAAGATGTCGTATCAGAGGAACCCATGCATATTTGGTAGCGATTCAAAATCAGTTTGACAAGCGCGTTAATGCAGATATGATTTCGATACGAAACTATTTCAGCAGATTTCCAACTGCAGCGATGCCATGCCAAAATCACACGTCCCCAGCGCCCCGTCGCGCCCCGGTTACAACGACCGCACCGGCTTCCTGACAGCCGAAGAGGAACTGCGCCTTGCCCGTGCCTGGCGCGACGATGGCGATGTCGAGGCCCGCAACCGGCTGATCACCGCCTATCACCCGCTGGTCATGTCGATTGCACGGCGTTTTACCAAGAACCGCAACATCAATGACGATCCCGACCTGCTGCAACATGGCCTGATTGGCCTGCTGAAGGCTGCCGACGGATTCGATCCGGATCGCGGCTTCCGGTTTTCGACCTACGCGGCCTGGTGGGTGCGCGCCGAGTTGCAGGATTACAGGATGAACAACTGGTCGCTGGTCAAACGCGGGCGCTCGTCCAAGGCCCGCAAGGCGTTCTTCAACCTCGCCCGGATCGAGGAAACGCTGGAGGCCGTGCCCGGCGAAACAACGCCCGAGCGCGAACAGCGCATTGCCGACAAGCTGGGCGTCAAGGCCTCGGAACTGGACGGGATGCGCCAGCAATTCAGCGGCAGCGACAGTTCGCTCAACCGCCTGACCGCAGGCGAGGAAGGGGACGAGATCATCAACCTCCTGCCCGACCCGGATTGCGATGTCGAAGAACAGGTCGCCACGCGTCATGACATGGACGTGTTCCGCCGCACGGTCAGCCGCCATTTCGGCCACCTGCCCGACCGCGAACGCGATATCGTGATCGCCACCGTCGTGCAGGACCCCCCGATGACCCTGCATCAACTGGGTGAAATCCACGGCATTTCGCGCGAGCGGGTCCGCCAGTTGCGCGAACGCGGGCTGGAGCGCCTGCGCGACTCGCTCCGGGCCGAGCCCGAGCCGATGGACATGGCATTCTGATCCCGCCACGCAAATAAGCGCCTGCGCCAGCGTCATGAAACCTTGAACGTCTTGTCATCCACCTGAAACATAACTGTCACGCAGCTGACACAGCCCCCGCCTAGCACGGCGACAAATACCGGGGGTTCATACATGCTGCACGTCACGTCCTTAACCAAGCGCTTTGGCGACAAACGCGCCGTGGACAATGCGAGTTTCGAGGTCGGTAAACCGACGATGATCGGGATCATAGGGCGTTCGGGCGCGGGCAAGTCCACCTTGCTGCGCATGCTGAACCGCCTGAGCGACGCGAGCGAAGGCAGCATTACCTTCGAAGGCGCCGAGATCACCACGCTCAGGGGGGCCGCCCGCCGGGAATGGCAATCGCGCTGCGCGATGATCTTTCAGCAGTTCAACCTCGTGCCGCGGATGGACGTGGTCTCGAACGTGCTGCATGGCACGCTGAACCGCCGCTCGACGCTGGCGACAATGTTCAACCTCTACCCGGCACAGGACATCCACAAGGCCATCGACATCCTCGACCGTCTTGGCATCGCTGCCGAGGCCCCCAAACGGGCGCAGGCCCTGTCGGGCGGCCAGCAACAGCGCGTGGCCATTGCCCGCGCCCTGATGCAGGACCCGCAGATCATCCTGGCCGACGAACCGATCGCCAGCCTCGACCCGATGAATGCCCAGATCGTCATGGACGCCCTGCGCCGCATCCACGAGGAAGACGGCCGCATGGTCATCGCAAACCTGCACACGCTGGATACCGCGCGCCGCTATTGCGACCGGGTGATCGGCATGCGCGACGGGCGGATCGTGTTCGATGGCACACCCGAACAACTGACTACCGGCGTTGCGCGCGACATCTACGGTGCGGGCGCTGACTTTTCCGAGGCCGCGACATCCACGGCCATCGAAACCCTGGACAGGCCCAATGCGGCCCCGGTCGTTCCGGCCTGATCCATTCCCACCCCGCCACGGCGGGCCTTTCCACCAATGGAGACCCAAATGAAAACCACCCTCGCCCTTGCACTGGCAGCTTCGACCGCCCTGGCCACCTCGGCCATGGCGCAGGACATCTCGGAATTCCGCATCGGTATCCTTGGCGGCGAAAACGCCCAGGATCGCATGACCTCGAACGAATGTCTTCGTGAAAAGACCGAAGAGCTGCTGGGCGTCGAAACCAAGCTGTTCGCCCCGGCCGATTACAACGGCGTGATTCAGGGCCTGCTGGGCGGCACCATCGACATGGCATGGCTGGGTGCCTCGGGCTATGCCAAGACCTATCTGGAAGATCCCGAAGCGGTCGAGCCGGTTCTGGTCAAGGTGAACCTCGATGGCGGCTACGGCTATCACTCGATCGGCTTCGCCCGCAAGGACAGCGGCATCACCTCGCTGGAAGACATGAAAGACAAGGTTTTCGGCTTCGGCGATCCGAACTCGACCTCGGGCTATCTGATCCCCTCGATCGAAATTCCGGCGGAAGTCGGCGCTACCATGCAGTCGGGCGACTACTTCGGTGAGGTCAAGTTCACCGGCGGCCACGAGCAGACCATCGTTGCGGTCAACAACGGCGACGTGGACGGGGGCGTGACCTGGGCTGATGGTCTGGGCAACTGGGAAGACGGCTACAACTCGGGCGCACTGCGCAAAGCCGTTGATGCCGGTCTGGTCGACATGAACGACCTTGTCGAGATCTGGAAATCCAAGCCGATCCCCGAAGGCCCCGTCGTTCTGCGCAGCGCACTGCCCGAAGACGTGAAACTGAAGATGACCGGCCTGATGGCCTCGCTCAAATCGATGGACGAGGAATGCGCATATGGCGTTCTGCAGGGCGACGCGAAAGGCTTCATGCCGATCACCCACGACGCGTATCTGTCGATCATCGAGGCCCGCAAGGCCAAATCGAACTGATCCGGCAACCGCCGGACAAGGGCCCATCCCCGCGATGGGCCCTTTTTTCTATCCTTCCAAGGGGCAAAGAATGGCTGACATAAGCGCACAGGCGCCAATCACCACGGACGATATCCGCCATGACTATATGGCGATGACGCGCCGCAAGCGGCTGTATTCCGGGGCGATACTGGCAATTTTCGTGGCCCTCATGGTGGCGGGGTTCGATCTTGCCGATGCGCGCAACGCCGGCGGGTTCTGGGATGGCTGGCACAACATACTGGATTTCCCGGCACAGGTCCTGAGCGAGGCCATCGAAAAGGCTCCCGAACTGCCCGCCCACCTGCTGACCTTCCTGCCCGCCCTGATCGAAACGGTGAATATCGCGGCGGCCTCGACCCTGCTGGGGGCGATCGGGGCGATTGTCATGTCGCTGCTGGCAACGCGCGGGCTGGCACGCTGGCCGCGGCTGATTCCGGTGTTTCGCCGGATCATGGACATCATGCGCGCGGTCCCCGAAATCGTGATCGCGCTGATCCTGATCTTCGTTCTGGGCGGCGGCCCGGTTCCGGCGATGATCGCCATCGCCTTTCACACCGTCGGCGCATTGGGCAAGCTGTTCTCGGAAGTGAACGAAAACGCCTCGCTGAAACCCGTGGAAGGGCTGCAATCGGTGGGTGCGAACTGGTCGCAGCGGATGCTGCTGGGGGTCATCCCGCAGGTCGCCCCCAATTACCTCAGCTACACGTTGCTGCGCTTCGAGATCAATATCCGCGCCTCGGCCATTCTTGGCTTCGTAGGGGCTGGCGGTATCGGCTACGAACTCAAGAACGCGATGTCCTGGGGCCAGGGCAAATTCGACGAGGCGGCGGCGATCTTTATCCTCCTGTTCCTGACCATCGTCTTGTTCGATCAACTCTCATCCTATTTCCGTGACCGCCTGATCAAAGGGAGGGGCGCATGACCTTTGCGGCAACCCACGATATGCACGAGCAAGCCACCCGGCTGTTTCGCGGCAAACGGATCGTCAATTTCGCCATTCCGCTGATGATGCTGGCCTATTTGGCCTATATCTTCTTTGCCTTCGACATACCCGGCCTCGCCCAACGCGCCAGCATCGACAACGCCCGCACGCTTGTCGGCGACAGCTACAGCTACAAGACCCATGTCGAATACGATGCCCGGTCCGACGCGATCACCGTCGCCATCGAGGGCGAGCGCAAGGGCACCTATGAACCGGGCACCGGCCCCGGCTGGCTCAGCTTCGACGGGGACATTGTGCGCGGCGATCTGGGGCGCGGACATGTTGTGACATTCGACGACGGAACCGTCACCTATGACATTCCCGACTATGGGCCGATCACCGCGACCCCCTCGCGCAACGGGGTCGACATGACCTTTCCGCAAGGCGACCGCACCACCCAGCCCGACTGGATCAACGCCTCGAAAAACAGGCTGGCCGTGACCACCGATCAGGGCCGCCTGACGGTCACGCGCACGCGGGCGGAACTGTTCAAATACGATTACGGCTGGGAACTCTTCTGGTTCACGCTCGACAGCCCGTTCCACGGCAAGAGCTTCGGCGAACTGGTCTCGCTGGCCTTTTCGTCCGACCGCGTCGTGCCGGAGAAATCGAATATCGCCGCAATGGCCTCGGATTTCTGGACCAACAAGATGTGGCGTCATGGCGATGTGGCCTGGGCACTGTTCGAAACGGTGCTGATGGCGTTTCTCGGCACCTTCGGCGCGGCCATCGTGGCGCTTCCGCTGGCGTTTCTGGCGGCGCGCAACTTCTCGCCGCTGATCGCGGTGCGTTTCGGGGTGCGGCGGGTGTTCGACTTCGTGCGCGGGGTGGATGCGCTGATCTGGACCATCGTTCTGGCCCGCGCCTTCGGACCGGGGCCGCTGACCGGGGCGCTCGCGATCCTGCTGACCGATACCGGCTCCTTCGGCAAGCTGTTCTCGGAGGCGCTGGAAAACGTCGACGAAAAGCAAATCGAAGGCGTGCAATCGACCGGGGCCAAACAGCTGCAACGCTATCGCTTCGGGGTGATCCCGCAGATCACGCCGGTCCTGCTCAGCCAGCTTCTGTATTACCTCGAATCCAACACCCGCAGCGCCACGATCATCGGGGCGATCACCGGCGGCGGGATCGGCCTGCTGCTGACACAGGCGATGATCACCCAGAAGGACTGGGAAGAAGTCACCTATTACATCGTGCTGGTGATCCTGATGGTCATGATCATGGATTCGGTGTCGGGCTGGCTGCGCGGGCGTCTGATCGGACGCGCCGAGGGGCACTGAGACATGGCCCGCCTGACAGCGGAGACACCGTTCATCCATGACGGCTGCCAGATCACCGATACACACCTTGGCCGGTTCACCGAAATCAGCCAGGGCAGCCGGGTCGCCCACAGCGATATCGGCGATTATTCCTATTGCGACCGTTATGCCGACATCGCCAATGCCGATATCGGCAGGTTCTCCAACATCGCCAGCTTCGTGCGGATCGGGGCCACCGACCACCCGCTGACCACCGCCAGCATGCATCATTTCCTGTACCGCTCGGCGGATTACTGGGACGATGCCGATGACGACCCGGTGTTCTTCGAACGGCGCAAGGCACGGCGCGCGGTGATCGGGCATGACACATGGATCGGCCACGCGGCGATGATCAAACCCGAGGTCACGGTGGGCCACGGCGCCGTGGTGGCTGCCGGGGCCATCGTGACCCGCGATGTGGAGCCCTACACCATCGTCGCCGGAACCCCCGCCAAACCCCTGCGCCGCCGCCAGCCGTCCGAGATCGCCGACCGGTTGATCGCTCTGGCGTGGTGGGATTGGGGCCACGACCGCCTGCGCGATGCGCTGGACGATTTCCGCACCCTGTCCGCCGAGGCCTTCCTTGAACGCCACGGCGGCTGAGGCACGGCCCCTAGGCAGCGTCTGCATTTAAGCGATCCATGCCATTGTACATGCGAGGTTGACGAAGGCTTCGAATGAACTGACGGTTTTCTCGCACCTGAGCGC
>NZ_FRBR01000015.1 GCF_900142665.1 Roseovarius pacificus | reverse complement strand
TTCACATTCGCCAGATCGACACCGCTCCCGTCCGCCTTAACGCGAACCTTCACGTTGTAGTCAATCACGCGCTTGACAGGTACGAGTACCTTCATCAGCTATTTTCCTCTCCATTCAGAAATTCATCCTGACAGTTGGGCTTTTAGCCAAACCGGGGTGATCTTTTTTCCAGGAATGCAGACATCCCCTCTTTCTGGTCCTTCGTGCCAAAGAGTTGATGAAACATGCGCCGTTCGTATAGCAACCCTTCCGAAAGACTGCCCTCTTCAGCCCGCAACACAGCTTCACGCGCGAGCCTGACGGCCGGACGTGAATACCCGGCAATATCCCTGGCTGCCTTCATGGCTTCCAATACCACCTCTTGATCCGGCACGACTCTGGAGACCAGCCCTGAGGACAGGGCTTCATCCGCGTCCATCATCCGTCCGGTCAGGTGCATATCCATCGCCCGAGCCCGACCGATGAGTTTCGTCATGCGTTGTGTTCCGCCAATTCCTGCCACGACCCCCAGCTTTATCTCGGGCTGGCCGAACTTTGCGCTTTGCCCGGCAATTGCAAAGTCGCACATCATCATCAATTCACAGCCACCCCCCAAGGCGTACCCTGAACCGCAGCAATCCGGGGAGTTCGGGCAGTCGCAAATTGCATCCATTCACCGAAATAATCGCGCTCAGACATCTCTTCGGCGCTCATGCTCACCATTTCCGAGATATCGGCCCCGGCGGCAAAGGCCTTCTCCGATCCGGTGATCACTATGCACCCGACCGATTTATCGGTGTCCAGTTCGCGGACGATGGAAATCAGTTCAGTGGCCAAATACGCATTCAACGCATTGAGTTGCTTCGGGCGAGTAAGGCGAAGGAGCGCCACGCGCCCCTCGCGACTGACTTCGACAAGTTCGCTCACGACCGGCCTCGCTTTTCGAACCGTGGCAGCATGGCGCTGAAATCCATACCTAAGCCGTTCTCATTTTCGACGAATTTTTCGTACAATGCTGCAGCCATCTGACCCATCGGGGTATCGGCATCGGCGCTTTCCGCAGCCTGTTGCGACAGCCGTAGATCTTTCAGCATCAACTCCGATGCGAAGCCGGGTTTGTAGTCATTATCCGAAGGGCTTTGCGGGCCGACACCTGGGGCCGGGCAATAGGCGTTCATAGACCAGGAATATCCCGAGGATGTGGACACCACATCGAACATCTTCTGCCGATCAAGGCCCAGCTTGTCGGCCAGCGCAAAGGCCTCGCAGGTGGCAATCATGGTCACGCCAAGGATCATGTTGTTGCAGATCTTGGCGGCCTGCCCAGCGCCCGCATCACCGCAATGCACGGCCTTTTGACCCATGATGTCGAAGAGCAACTCTGCCTTGGCAAAGGCATCTGTCGAGCCACCACACATGAAGGTCAGCGTGCCCGCCAAGGCCCCACCCACGCCGCCCGAGACCGGCGCATCGACAAAGCCAAGCCCCACATCCGCCGCATGTTGTGCCACTGCGTGTGCGCTTTCGACATCGACGGTCGAACAATCGACCAGTGTCGCACCGGATTTCATGACCGGCACGATCTGATCCGCGACGGCGCGCAGGATTTGCCCATTCGGCAGCATGGTGATAACGACATCGGTGTCTTTCACCGCGTCCTGTGCGGTGGCAGCGTTGGTGACGCCTTCGGCGGTGGTGCCAGCGCTGTCAAACCCAATGACGGTATGACCGGCCCTAGCCAGATTAGTTGCCATGGGCGCACCCATGTTGCCGAGTCCGATGAATGCAATTTGCATAGCTCAATCCTCCTCAAACCCGAGTGTGTCTGTACCCAGTGGGGTCAGCATCTGCGCCACGGCGTCGTCGGGCACGACGTCCGGAGCATGTTTCCAACGGGGGTTACGGTCTTTGTCGATAATGGCCGCGCGGATACCTTCGAGAAAGTCTCCGTTCTCCATGATCCGATGCGACACTCGGTATTCCATCTCCAGCGCTTTGCGGATGGTCAGGCTGGGACCGCGCAGGCGATGGATCATTTTGAGAGCAACGGCCATCGACAAGGGCGCGTTTCGCAGTAAGGTTTTCAGAGTCTTGGCGGCGAAATCGCTGTCATCGCCGCGCAGGGCGTTCAGCAGGTCCTGCAGGCCATCGCCACCAAATAGCGCGTCGATCTGTGGCTGCTGCGCGGCAAGGGGACTATCCGGGACGGGCTGCGCGGCCGACGCCACGGCCCCAACATCGCCCGAGACCGCCAGCCAATCTATCAGCTCGGGCCATTGATCCTGCGGGATATAGTAATCGGCAAAGCCTGCATGGATCGCGTCGCCCGGCCCCATCCGCGCAGCCGTCAGGCCCAGATATTCACCCAACCGCCCCGATGCCTGCGCCAGCAGATAAGAGCCCCCTACATCCGGCACGAACCCGATCTCGCATTCCGGCATCGAGATTTGCGAGCTATCACAGACCACGCGGTGGCTGACATGTCCGCCCAGACCCACGCCGCCGCCCATGGTAAAGCCGTGCATTAGGCTGACGATGGGTTTGGGATATTCGGCCAGCTTTGCGTTCATCCGGTATTCGTCGCGCCAGAACTTGCGGCCATAGTGATAGTCGCCGTCCATTCCGGTGCCGTACAATTCGACAATATCGCCCCCGGCGCAGAATGCCTTGTCGCCTTCGGCGTCGATTATAATCAGTGCCACGACGGGATCGTCATGCCAGTTGTCCAGTGCCTGTTCCACCGCCATGCACATGCCATAGGACAGCGCATTCAGCGCCTTGGGCCGGGTCAGGGTGATACGGCCTGCGTGGCCTTCGGTGCGGATGGAAATATCACTCATATTCATTATGCCCGATCCGCCAGCAATTGCCGCGCCACGATCATACGCATGATTTCATTGGTGCCTTCCAGAATTTCATGCACCCGCAGATCGCGCACAATTTTTTCGATTCCGTAATCGGCCAGATAACCATAACCGCCATGCAATTGCAGGCATTCATTGGCTACTTTCGATCCGACCTCAGTTACGAACCGCTTGGCCATCGCGCAGAATTTGGTGGCATCTGGCGCCCCTTGGTCCAGTTTCCATGCTGCCTGACGCAGGAAGGTACGGGCCGCCTGCAATTCAATTTCCATATCCGCCAGTCGGAATTGCAGCGCCTGAAACTGGTCAATGGTCTTGCCGAAGGCCTTGCGTTCGCCCATGTATTGCAGCGTCTTTTTCAGCGCCGATTGCGCTGCACCCAGCGAACAGGCCGAAATGTTGAGCCGCCCGCCGTCCAGCCCCATCATCGCATATTTGAACCCGTCGCCTTCGGTCCCAACAAGGTTGTTGGCGGGGATTTTGCAATCATCGAATTGCACCTGCCGCGTGGGTTGGGATTTCCAGCCCATTTTGTCTTCCAATCCGCCAAAGGACAGCCCGTCGGTGCCGGTTTCCACTACCACTGTAGAAATCCCCTTGGGACCATCACCGCCGGTGCGGCACATCACAACATACGCATCCGAATAACCACCACCGGAAATAAAGGCCTTGGTGCCGTTCATCGTATAGCCGTCATTAGTGCGTTCGGCACGAGTTTTCAGGGCGGCGGCGTCGCTGCCCGATCCTGGTTCGGTCAGACAATAGGACAGCACGGTTTCCATGCTGATTGCCGGTGCCAGATAGCGTTCCTTGATTTCGTCACTGCCAAAGACGTCCAGCATCTTGGCGCACATGTTATGGATCGACAGGAAGGAAGCAACCGAGGGACAGGACATACTCAGTGCCTCGAAGACCAGGGTGGCGTCCAGACGCGACAGGCCCGCGCCGCCTGACTCTTCGCTGACATAGATACCGCCCAGCCCCAAAGCGCCCACTTCGGGCCACAGTTCGCGCGGGATTGTGCCCTGCCGTTCCCAATAGTCGGCGTGGGGTGCGATATGTTCCTCGCCAAAGGCGCGGGCCATGTCGAAAATGGCCCCTTGTTCTTCGGTTAATGCATAATCCATGTGGTCTCCTTATCGGATATTATGACTCTTATAGCGGCGATACATTGCATCAGATCACATCCTTAGACGGCCCTGTCTGAACTGCGCCGCAGGTTTACGGAAAATTGACTATCGCAATGCGTAAGGGAGAGTCTCAATTGCCGGCAATGAGGCACGGACTTGCGAGCCTCCACAATCACTCCGGGATCGCAGTGCCATGTTGGCCCGCAAAACTACGAATGAATTGCCATGCTACCCGTCCGGACCTGCTGCCGCGTTGCGAAACCCAGTCCAGCGCCTCTTTGCGTAGTTCCTCTCGGGCGATCTTAAGATTGAAATAATCAGCATATTTCTCGACGATTTCGAGGTAAGCTGATTGATCAATGCTGTGAATACCAAGCCAAAGTCCGAATCTGTCAGAAAGCGATACCTTCTCCTCGGTGGCCTCACCGGCATGCAGCGCGGTGGATTTCTCATTTTCGATCATGTCTCGTGAAAGCAGGTGACGCCTATTTGAGGTAACATAGAGCAAGATGTTTGACGGGCTTCCGCGAACGCCGCCATCGAGAACGGATTTCAGAGCTTTGTATGTCTTGTCACCATCGTCAAAGGCCAGATCATCGCAAAAGATGATATATCGTCTATCTGTGTCTCTTAGCAGGTCGTAAAGCTCAGGCAGGCTCTCAATATCGTCGGAAAGCAATTCGACGAGTGCAAGGGAGCCTGGTTCATTTTCGTTGATCTTCCTGTGGACGGCTTTGACCAGCGAACTCTTTCCGCACCCCCTTGCCCCCCAGAGCAAAGCATGGTTGGCTGGCAAACCGTCTGCAAAGATACGCGTGTTGTCATACAAAGTATCACGTGCCCGGTCTATGCCGTGCAAAAGAAGCAAATCCAAACCATTGCTTTGCTTGATTGGCTCCAAATAGCCGTCCCCCCGCCAGAGAAATATGTCCGACGAAAAGAAATCTGTGCGCTGTGGCTCAGGGCTAATGCGCTCCAAAGCGGCGACGCCACGTTTCAGGAGGTCCAATAATTCTCCTATAGCATGTCCTTGGCCGTATTTTATTTCTGCATTCAGACCTTGGCGGTTATCTTGATCAGTTTCATCTAGTTTCATCGTTTCCTCTAGATTGCCAAGTGTGACCAAAGCGTTAGAAGGTCACGAGGTTTCATTAGGCAGGGCTCTGTTTTGTTAGTAGAAGGATGCAATTTTCCAGTCAGTTTTGTTGGAACTTTATTGACCGGAAAATTGCGGACGACGCTTTCCCAAAAACGCGTTGCGGCCCTCTCTGTAATCGGCGGATGAAGCAAAGTCATAGTACTCTGCCCGCTCCATGGCGGTGGTTTGGCTGGCATTAGTGAGCAGGCGTCGAAATTGACTCTTCATCGCTCCAAGCGACACTGGCGACAAAGTAGAGATTTCCTGAGCAGTCCGCTCGATCTCTTTCGCAAAATGTTCCTGTGCTACCACACGGCCGACCAAACCCTTTGTCTGAGCCTCCTCCGCCTCAAGCAAACGCCCTTCGAGCAATAGTTCGGCCGCTACTGGGAAGCCGAACTTTCGAACCATGATCTCTGTCTCACCAAGAGCGAGCGGAAAACCCAAACGCGCGACCGCCGCTCCGAGTCGTGCGCCCTGAACCGCTACGCGGAGATCGCATGCGGCGGCAATTTCCAACCCCCCACCGGTGCAATCTCCATTTATCGCAGCGACTGAAACCAGATCGCTCTGGATCAGCGCGTGAAGCGCCGGTCCAACAATCTCTTCATGATATCGTGCTACCTGTTCTACTGTGTTGCGCTCGGTTTCAAATTCTCCGATATCTGCGCCAGCTGCGAATGCTCGATCACCCTCACCTCGCACCACGATGCAACGCAAGTTCCGGTCTGCTGAGAGAACCGAGAGTTCCTGCCTCAATACCTGCCACATGGCAATAGAAAGCGCGTTTCGTTTTGTTGGATTCGATATTACGATCTGGGCGATCATTCCTTCACGTATAACCTTAATGCTTCCGCTCATTATTGCGTCCCCATGACTAAATCCGGAACAATAGTGGCAATCTGTGGGACGAAACACAAAAGCACGATGAAGCCGGTCATCAACAATACGAAAGGCATAGCTCCCAATAGAATCGCACGTGGAGAAAGGTTGGGAGCCACGGCGCGAATTACAAAGAGGTTCAGGCCTACGGGTGGAGTAATGAGACCTATCTCAAGGTTGATGGTCAGTACAACCGCGAACCAGATCAGATCCACATTGTTTGCCTCAAGTACTGGTAGCAGTACTGGCATCGACATCAGAATTATGGCAACCGGAGGGAGAAAGAAGCCCATGATAAACAAGAAAATGTTTATCACGAAGAGCAAACCCCAAAAACCTAATGGCAGGCTACTTATCCACTGTGCTAAGCTTTGAGTGATATAAAGATAGGACATCATGTACGCATAGGCTGCGGATGCCGCAATGATCATCAGGACCATCGCGGATTCCCTGGCCGAGGAAATCATGATACGCCCCGTCTGACGCGGAGTAACACTATACATTGCCATTACCAGGACTATGGATAGCAGCGCGGCCAAGGCACTGACTTCAGAGGGGGTAGCGATGCCACCATACATCGCAAAGGTGACTGCGGCGACGAGCAAGAGGAATGGCCCCGCCCTCAGGAAGCCTGAGAATTTCTCACGTATTGAAAAAGTTACAGGTTCCGTTTCCTTGGCGCGCTCCATTCGTCGGCTGGACACGAATGCGTAAAATGAGAATATCGCGATCAATAATACGCCCGGCAGGATTCCCGCCAGGAAAAGTCTGGCAATCGAAGTTTCAGTCGCCAATCCGTAGATAATAAAGGTGAGGGAAGGGGGGATCAAGATGCCGAGCGTACCCCCTGCTGCTATAGAGCCAGAGGCGAGACGGCTGGAAACGCCCCGGGCGATCATCTGGGGAATTCCGACTTTGCCAACTGCGGCGGCTGTTGCTGGACTGGAGCCACTAAGAGCCGAGAACAAGCCACAAGCCATAATATTCGCCACAACAAGACCACCTGGAACCCGCGACAGCCAGCGATAAAAGGATTCATAGAGGTCTGACCCAGCCCTAGAATTACCGATAGCGGCGCCTAGGGTAATGAACATTGGCACAGCAAGGAGAGCAAAACTTGAAAGCTCACCCATAAGGATGTCAGGCAAAAGCGCTACTGACTTAAAACCGTCAAAAATCGCAAGAAAAGCTATGGAAACAGCAAGCAAACCGAAAGCGATGGAGACGCCCGAAAACAGTACGATCAACGTCACGACACACAGCAACAGACCAATTTGAAGTTCAGACATTTGCACTACCTTTAAGGCTAACGATTGTTGCAGATATTCCACAGAGGTATTGCGCAGCGGTTAGGGACATCCCTATCGGTACAGTCATGTACTTTGGCCATACAGGCGGAGAGAATAATCCAAGCTCGCGCTCATCCATGACAAAAGCTGTCCAAGTCATCTCAGCGCCATACCAAGTCAGGAACAGGCACATGGTGAGCCCAACAAATCCCGCGATCAGGCCAAGCCATTTTTCTGCCGAACCGTGGATGGTAGCCTCCAGCAGCTCCATTCCGATATGGCCACCGGTTCTTAAGGTGTAAGGTGAGGAAAGAAAAACGGCAGCAACAATCAGATATATGCTTGTTTCAAGTTCCCAGTGATTAGTACCCCCGAACCATCTCCATAAGATCATCCAAGAGACTATGGCGATGGCGCCAGCGAGGCATAAAGCCGCGATGACAATTAGGATATTCCCCGTGGTAGCCACGATTTTCTCAAACGCTTTCATGTGATTTCCCTGCAAGAGCGCCTCCCGGATATCCGAGAGGCGCATGTCACCACTTAAGGGTGGTTACTTTGACGCTTCCAACGCCTCGATCAGGGCATTCGCATCAGGGCTAATCTTGGCAAACTCGACCCAAGAAGATCTCTTCGCGAGGTCAACCCATTCTTTGTGTTCCTCCTCGGTCATCTGACGGACCTCGACACCGGCCTTCTCAAAAGCTTCAATAGTCTTCTGTCCAGCCTGTTCCTGCTGTTCCTTAAAAAACATGTCCGAGATTTCAGCAGCTTTTTCGAAAACCGCTTGCTGCTCGTCCGTTAGACCTTCCCACGCGGACATGGAGATCACGAGCGGCTGGAGCAACATGAAAACACTGTAGTCCCCTCCGAGCGTGGCGTATTTGGTCTGTTCGAAAATTCTCATTGATTGGAACGACTCGAAGGAGGTCATCGCGCCATCAAGCACGCCAGTCTGCAGGGCACTGTAAATTTCAGTCGAAGGCATCGAGAAAACAGAAGCGCCAGCGGCTAATAGCATATTGTCGACAGCCTTGTCTGATCCGCGCAGTTTTGTACCCGCAACGGTGTCAGGACTGGTTACAGGGCTGGCACTTGTTGCGAAGCCACCTTCGGTCCACCACCAGGTCAAGATATGAATACCGTTCGCTTCGGCGATTTTCTGTAACTGTTCATGATAAACTGAGTGTTTCAGTTTCTCTGCATCATTGAGACTGTTGACAGCTCCTGGAAGAATTGTACCTGAGAATTCAGGGACCTTGCCTGATCCGTAAATCAGCGGAAAAACTGACATCTCGATTGTACCCTGCAATAGCGCATCATATTGGGCCTTTGGATGCGAGATCAGTGAACTCCCGGGGTAAATCCGGACCTTGAGATCGGGCAGCGACTTGTTGACCTCTTCAACAAAGAGCCGTGCCGCCTTGTCTCGCGCGTCCACGCCCTCTTTCCACTGATGAGTCAGCTTGAACGTCTGAGCCTCGGCCGACAATGCTCCGAGAGTGAGTACAACGGATAAGGCTCCGATTGCGATAGCCTTCAGCTTAAATAGTTTCATGGTTCTCCTCCCATTTGAAAGTTAAGTTAGTTGCTCTATCCAATGATGCCCTTTTCGCGCATCATGAGAATCTCTGAGTTCGCTAGACCAAATTCCGAAAGAATTTCCTCGCTGTGTTCTCCCAAATCAGGCGGCGCAGTATTGACCTTAGGGAGCCCATGGCCATCTAAGTTGATTGGCAAGCTAATCTGTGGAAGGTCTCCAAGCCGTGGGTGCTTGACAGTCTGAACCAATCCAAGGTGCCGGACTTGAACGTCGTTAAAGACATCTTCGACCGTGTTGATCGGACCAGCGGGGATACCCGCTTTAACCAACAATTCAGTCCACACCGCCTTGCCTTTGTGAACAAGCTCTCCCTCAATAATCTCCTTGAGCTCATCTCTATGCGCCATGCGATCAGCGTTCTCCACAAACCGGTCGTCCGCCTTTAGGTCCGGCCTGTTGATGACATCGCAAAGCCGTAACCACATACCCTGCGTCGCCGCTCCGATGTTCAATTCGCCGTCTCCAGCAGTAAACACGCCATAAGGGGCGATCACGGGATGAACATTCCCGGATGGCCCCGGCACGTCACCCAGATTCAGATACCGCTGCCCCTGGACGCTGGTTAACGACACTAAACTCGCAAGAAGTGAGGTCTCGACTTCCATGCCCTTTCCTGATTTCTGCCGACTGATCCAAGCTGCCAGAATTCCGATGGCGATCCAAAGGCTCGATGTCAGATCACCGATTGCGACACCCGTCCGAACCGGCCCGCTTTCGACAGACCCTGTGACACTCATTAAGCCGGAATACCCCTGTGCGATCTGATCAAAACCTGGTCTATCAGCAAGAGGTCCAGACGATCCGAACCCACTGACACTGGCAATGATAATCTCTGGACGCTCCGCCCGTAATTCACCTGGATTCAATCCCATCTTGCTAAGCGTGCCTGGTTTAAAATTTTCAACTATTACATCGGACTGAAGAGCAAGTCGGCGTAATAGGACCAAGCCTTCGGGACTGCGGAAGTTCAGAGCCAAGCTACGTTTGTTGTGATTGGACGACAGATAGTAGACACTTTCGCCTTGATCGAATGGACCCCAAGACCGGATCATGTCTCCACCCGAAACGGGCTCGACCTTGATCACATCAGCGCCAAGATCAGCCATGATCATGGTGCAAAAAGGCCCAGAAAGGGCACGCGTCAAGTCCAATACCCGCATGCCCGCCAAGGGTAAGTTACCTGAAAATTGTTTTGAAAGCGCTTCTGTCACGTCCGATAATCCCTGATTTCAGCCGTTTCGTCGGATTCGCGAATTCCGGCCAGATATCCGGATGGCAGCACCCCGAGCAGTTCCGACAAGAGACCCGATGTCAGGTCAAGATGCGCCTCCATTGCAAGCCGCGCTCGCTCGATATTGCTTTCAACAATGGCCCGCGTCACCTCAGCATGTTCTGAACTTGATTTTTGCCGTCGAGCATCAGTAGACAGCCAGAAGCGACGATAAGGCGCCAATCGACGACGTAACATCGAGGCCTGCTCCCGAAGGTAATCATTGTGTGAGCCCCGATAGACAATCTCGTGAAAATCGAAATTCGCTTCCGCATAGACCTCCTGTGCTTTTTCGCCCCCTCTCTCAGCAATTGCCATGCAGGTTTCGGAACTCGTCACCAACGCTTCTTTTTCCAAACCGGTCATCCGCTCTGCTGCAAGCGCCGCCGCAGTACCTTCGAGCTTTGCCATCACCTCAAACATCTGAACCATCTTTTGCAGAGAAAGGGGCGTTACGATCGCGCCCACACGCTGCTTGAGCGTCACGAAATCAATGGCAGCAAGTTGCAGAAACGCATCCCGCACTGGCGTTTTCGAAACAGCGAAACGCTCCGCGATGGCGGCATCATCAAGGCGGTCACCCGGCGCCAATCTGCCAGACATAATCTCTTCTTCCAGCCATCTATATATAGCGCTTGCTTGGCTCTCATTCTGCTGTTTTGTCATTTTTTACCTTATTATCGTGTTTTAAAATATATAAAACATGTTTTTTAGCCTGTAAAGCGCGTTATTTCACCATGACTACTACACCAGCCTACTCCTGCCGCGCTGATGCTGACGGTGCGAGTCCTACTTTCGAAGTGAGACAGGATAGGACGGTAAAATGGGCGTTTCTTTGGATCGCGCAACAGATGGCAACATGGGCAGAATCGTGGTTTTCGAAGGACGGTCGCGCAGGCGCTTCCGAAGTGAGGCAGCCACTCGCCTTCACCTTTGGTCTTGATCCCTGTGCTGTCGATCAGGAGGTGTAGCGGGCCTGACCTGCCACTGAACTGTCATCCAGTCGGAACCAGAGCCCGTTTGGTTGATACGCCTTCCGGCGCAGGTGGAGCAACCGACATCCGCGCGGAGCTTTCAGATCGCGCAGCGCGGCTGTCGGTTGCGGTGAACAGGCGCTCGGCGAACGCCTTGGGCGTATCGTAGCCAAGCGCCGAGTGGGGGCGTGCCTCGTTGAAGTCGGCGGCCCAGGCCCGGATCACGGCCCGCGCGTGGGCCATGTTGCGGAACATCGTCTCGTTGAGAAGCTCGTCGCGCATGCGCCCGTTGAAGCTCTCGACGAAGCCGTTCTGCATCGGCTTGCCCAGCGCGATGTAATGCCATTCGATGCCGCGTTCGGCGGCAAAGGTTAAGATCGCGTTACTGGTGAGTTCGGTGCCATTGTCGCTGACGATCATCTCCGGCCTGCCACGCCGCTCGATCAAATCCCCCAGTTCCCGTGTCACCCGTCGCCCCGAGATCGAGGTGTCCGGGATCGCCGCAAGGCATTCCCGGGTCACGTCGTCCACGACGTTGAGGATGCGGAACCGACGCCCGCAGGCGAGCTGGTCATGGACGAAATCCAGCGACCAGCGCGCATTGGGCCGCGCCTCGACCAGGATCGGGGCCCGCGTCCCAACAGCCTTACGCCGGGCGCGCCGCTTGCGCACCGTCAGCCCTTCCTCGCGGTAGAGACGATAGATCCGGTTGATCCCCGAGGGCTCGCCGTCGCGACGCAGCAGCACGAACAGACGCCGATAGCCGAACCGGCGCCGCACGTTCGCCAGATCGCGCAACTTGGCCCGCAGCTCGGTATCCGCGGGACGACAGGAGCGGTAGCGGATCATCTTGCGATCCGCCCCGACAAGACGGCAGGCCCGCCGTTCCGACAGGCCCAGTTCGGCCTGAAGATGCGCAACGGCAGCACGCTTCACGGCGGGCCCTACCATTTTTTTGAGAGCAGTTCCTTCATCGCCGCCACGTCGAGCATCTGCTCGGCCAACAGTTTCTTCAGCTTCGCGTTCTCGTCCTCGAGCGCCTTCAGCCGCTTGGCATCCGACACCGTCATGCCGCCGAACTTCGCCTTCCAGGCGTAGAACGTGCCTTCCGACATGCCGTGCTTGCGGCACAGGTCCGCGCACTTCGCCCCAGCCTCATGCTCGGCCAGGATGCCGATGATCTGCTCTTCGCTGTATCTTGATCGCTTCATTGTCCGTCCCTTCGGTGGGTCGGACTCTAATCGCCGGTGGAGGAAAAATCCCGTGGCAGGTCAGGCCTTGTCATCCACGATATGGGATGTTCACGGCCAACGCCTTTATCCGTCGGCACAAGGTACTGAAATCCGGAGCGGGCCAAGCCAGACCGATCAGACTTAGCAAACTTTCCTCCAACCCGGTCGGCTACCACAGCGCCATCCCAAACAACACTCTCATCGTCAGGCAGGATTGGATCGCAGCATCGCTGTAGGTTTGCTGTCGACCTCATCCGCCGGATGGGTCCGCCGCCCAAATCATCTCGGAATCAAAGCAGATTGTCAGGGAGCGACTCTACTTGAGTACTGCGTTGTAGTCCGGCTAGTTCTTCGCCTTATAGGTTGGTGGATTTGATCTGCTCATGCATACTAGGTATCAAGCTGGGGTCATAAGATGAAACCCGGCGGCTGATTTGCGCAACAAAACCCGAGATAATCCATCTCTGCCTTCAAACAGGCCGCGTTGCGCGCTCCCCCGAGGATATTTCCAGAAGGTGAGGAACAGGCGCAATTTCGCCTATGGCGCTTCCGTGGATTCAACTATGGGCTGTGATTTTCTATTCCGTCCCAGAACAGAAAAGTGAGGTAGGAATGCGGTTTAACACAATTTTCATTTCTGGATGTGCGGCGCTGGCTCTTGCGGCTTGCAAGCAAGACCTGGCTGAAATCAGCGATGAACAACTTATCGTCCTTCTGGGCGACGGCGGTGAGCCTGCGCAGATCACGACGAAAACGCGCGAATGCGCCGAAGTCCTGGGCGGGATCAATGAGGCGGTTTATCAGGACGTGCCCGAGGACATGCTGGGCATGGTGAAAACCGAATGCCGCAAGCGGTTTCAAGGCTGGCTGAACGATTCAGAGCGCAACAGCACGGAGCTGACCCTGGAAGATTTCGAACGTGCGGAGCTGGCCGAACGGATCGTTGCGCTGGATGATGCGCAGGAAACGGCGCGGGCCGAGCAGCGCGCGGCTGAGGACGCCGCAAAGATCGAGGCCATGAAAGCAGAACTGGCCGAGGCCGCCGCCGCAGGGCAGGAACTGAAGGCCGGGCTTCAGGAGCGGCGCGATATTCTGGCCCCCGCCTGCACAACCTTGCGGGGGCTTCGTGAGGAACTGCAACAGGTAAACAGGGTGCATAGCCTGTTCAACCGGGGTCTGCCGGGGGTTTGCGCTGGCGAGCCACTGCGGCGCGAGGTCGAGCAGATTGAAAGATTCGAGGCTCGGATAGACGGCTTTGAGTTGCCGGAGCCCGGTGACCGCATTTTCTCGTCCGTGCCGCCGCTGCCGCGCATCAATCTCGACGAGATCGACGGGCAGATTGCACAGGTCGAAGCCGTCACAGCGGACTATCGCGCCGCACTGGCGGAAAACTGACGCCCCGCCGGGTTGCTTTTGATGGCCCGGCCAGTAACCTGATCGAGCGGAACAGGCGGAGACGCCCATGGCCGCGACGGCCGGGGCGCAAGCACCGGTCGATCAGTTGCTGCCTGAATCGAGGAGCGTCTTAGATGAAGTTTGGCAAAGCTTTGGTTCGGAGTGCTGAGGAAGCCCTGGAGATCGCGCAAGGCAAAGCCGAACCGGCCCGGGAATGGGTGTTCAAAGCTCATGATGAGGATGTTTCTGGCTCTCCTCCAGCGCAAGAAGACCCGCGAAAGTAGCACGGTCGTCAAGCGCCAGAGACGTTCAGGACGTATTCATGACGGTCGATGAGGCAGCGGCATCATGGGGCCAAGTTCAGCCAACATGGCGATAATCCTTATGTGCCCATGCCTGCCGGTACATATCGCGCATCACGACAAGCTGTTCTCGCCATTCTGAGCTGTCCCGTGGTGCGGGAGTCCGTGCAGGCAACCAGAAACCGACATGCTGACCATGAGGCGATACAGACAGGTTTCGCTCCAACGCCCCCATACCATATGCTTCCAGCCTCTTATCCCAATCCCTGACGAAACAGATCCCCCTCGGCACGAAAACCAGCCGCCGACCATCTGGGCGTGTTTCGCCGGATTGCCCCTCATCAGGCAAATCCGGCGCAGACGCGACCAGCCGTTCTTTTCCAAGTTCTTGTTCTCTGTTCGGGGGACAATCTTGTCCCCCTCACGGCGCCGATCCGTGGTCCGCTGCATAGCCACTTCGGTCGGGCGGTAGCGCGAGGATTTCCCCTTGTTGGTCCCGCGCTCCACGGTCATATAGCCCGCCGCCTCAACCTTGTTCAGCGCCCGCTTGACGGATTTGGCATGCTTGCCGATAGCTGCATCGATGGTCTCAAAGGAGGGGTGGCTTTCGCCGGTCTCATGATCCGCATGGGCCAGCGCCAGGTAGAGCGCCACGCGCAGGGCGTTGTCGTCCAACTCGTGGTCTGCGACCATCTCAAGCAGATATTGCAACTTGATCTTGCAGAAGGGCAAAAGCTCAGACATCGGCCCCTCCCGCGATTGCGATCACGCCCCCATTCTCGTATCCAATCCGAGCAAACTTTTCGATCTGGCCGTTGACGCGGGTGCCAGCCCAGTCAGCGGCCTTGCGGTTTCCAGAGCACCCGATACGGTTCGCCAGAGGTGCGAAAAGCCCAATCAAATCAAGGAGCAGGATTTTCCGGTTCGCCAGCGCAAGCCGTTGATTTCCCCCGTCCGGCGGGGTTGTCCAAGGCATCGCTCACCGCCTCGACCCCCGCACTGGGCGGCGGCAACGATCAGGCTGCGGGGCATCCGTGCGTCCTTTCCCGACGGCGCGTCAATCGCCGGCGCGTTCGGCCAGCGTATCAAGCCGCCCCATGCGCCACAGATGGATTTCACGGCTCAGCCGCAACGTGGGCTTGAGGCAGAAAAACACCGACCCGACGATGAACAGCCACACGGCCGGGATTTCGTAAACCGGCCACAGGAACAGGATCGAGCCGATCAGAAAACAGATCGCCGCCACGAAATCGACAGCCGTATGGGCGATTTCGTAAGCGGCATAGACCTTGCGGGTCTCGGCGTTTCGCTGGCGGGCTTCGTTGGTAAACAAATGCATGAGGCGCTCCGGGACGATACGGTTCGTCCCAGACTGGACGGTTCTCACAGACCAGGCAAGAGACCCGCCGCACCCGTTTTCCTGAAAGGAAAACGAAACGGAACCTTTTCAAGGTTCCGCCCGTGTCCTACCGGCTCAGCCCGCCGCGTATCGTCGGCACGTCCAGCGCGCTGAATCCGTAATGGCGCAGCCAGCGCAGGTCGGAATCGAAGAATGCGCGCAGGTCTGGGATGCCGTATTTCAGCATCGCGATCCGGTCGATCCCCATGCCGAAGGCAAAGCCCTGCCAGGCCGCCGGGTCGATATTGCCCGCCATCAGCACCTTGGGATGCACCATGCCGCTGCCCAGGATTTCCAGCCAGTCGTCGCCTTCGCCCACCTTCAGCGTGCCGCCTTCCCAGCTACAGCGGATATCCACCTCGGCAGAGGGTTCGGTGAACGGGAAATGCGACGCGCGGAAGCGCAGATCGACGCCATCGACCTCGAAAAACGCCTTCACGAACTCTTCCAGCACCCATTTCAGGTTGGCCATGGAAATGTCCTTATCCACGGCCAGCCCCTCGATCTGGTGGAACATCGGCGTGTGGGTCTGGTCGTAATCGGCGCGATAGACGCGGCCGGGGCAGATCACCCGCAAGGGCGCGCCCTGCAATTCCATCGAACGAATCTGCACCGGGCTGGTATGGGTGCGCAGCACATGCGGCGGGCGCGCGTCGCCCTCGGCGCGGTGCATGTAGAACGTGTCCATCTCGGCGCGCGCGGGGTGGTGGCCGGGAATGTTCAGCGCGTCGAAATTGTGCCAGTCGCTTTCCACCTGCGGCCCTTCGGCCACGGCGAATCCCATATCGGCGAAAATCGCGGTGACCTCTTCGGTGACCTGGGAAACCGGGTGGATCGTGCCCGACCGCCCCGGACGCGCGGGCAGGGTGACATCCAGCCACTCGGTGCGCAGGCGTTCGTCCAGCGCGGCATCGGCCAGCCCCTGCTTGCGGGCGCCCAGCGCGCTGTTGATCTCGTCCTTTAGCGCGTTCAGCTTCGGGCCCATGACCTGCCGTTCCTCCGGCGTCATCTTGCCCAGTTCGCGCATTTTCAGGCTGATTTCGCCCTTCTTGCCGACGGCTTGCACGCGCAGGTCTTCCAGCGCGGCCTCGTCCCCGGCATCGGCGATTGCGGTCAGGTACTTGTCTCTGAGATCGTCCATCTGTCTCACCCGTTTGGCGTTACGGGCGGGTTACAGCGCTTGGCGTCTCAGCGCAAGAGAGAGGCTCAGCCTTGCGCGGCTGTCCGGGCGGTGCCGGCTTCGCGATCATGGGCGGCCAGAAGGCGGCGGGCCTTTTCACTGAGGACGCTCAAATCGGGCTGTTTCGCCGTATCCTGCATCTGTCACTCCTCCAGGGCTGGCGGCATGTCGGCCAGGTTTCCAAAGGAACCATGCCGCCGGATCGTGCCGAAAACAGGGCAGCCGCGGGATAATTTTAAGAAATGGTTAACAACGAAAAACGCCGCCGGTACGACCCGGCGGCGCTTCTTTTTGTCCCTCGAAAGCGACTGGCTTATTTTGCCAGGGCGCTTTTTGCCTGATCGACGATAGCGCCGAAGGCCGCAGGTTCGCGCACGGCCAGATCGGCCAGAACCTTGCGGTCGACTTCGATACCGGCCAGCGACAGGCCGTTGACGAAGCGCGAATAGGTCAGGGCTTCGTCATGGGCACGCACGGCGGCGTTGATCCGCTGAATCCACAGCGCGCGGAAATTGCGCTTGCGGTTCTTGCGGTCGCGCGTGGCGTACTGGTTGGCCTTGTCGACGGCCTGCGTGGCCACCTTGAAGGTGTTCTTGCGGCGGCCATAGTAACCCTTGGCGGCCTTGGTGATTTTCTTGTGACGGGCGTGGGTGACGGTTCCACCTTTGACGCGTGACATATCTCAGGTCTCCTTGGCCTTAACGGGAATAGGGCATCATCGGGCGGACGATCTTGGCGTCTGCCTCGGACATTACCGTGGTGCCACGGGCATCACGGATGAACTTGTTGGTGCGTTTGATCATACCGTGGCGTTTCCCCGCCTGACCGGTCTTGATCTTTCCGTTGGCCGTCACCTTGAACCGCTTCTTGCAGCTCGACTTGGTCTTCATCTTGGGCATTTCCGGCTCCTCTTTCGGTCGGTTGAACGTGCGACTCGGCATGCCTCTGAGGCCGGACGCACGGGACTGAGCGCGCCGTATACGCCGCCTGTCCGTATTTCGCAAGGGGGGATGATGGGGAATCTGGTGCGATGGGGGGATTGCCCGGCGCGACCGGCCGGGCCAGCGCTATGTCAGATACCGCGCCACGACCTGCATGAAGATATCGGGGATTTCCAGAAGGGAATACCCGCCCGGTTTGCTGGTCATCGCCCAGACGATCAGCGCCCCGCCCGCGATGATCACGACCGAGGCGACACGCGGCGCGTGCCCTTCGCTGAAGGCGGCCATGATCGAGGGAATGGACAGGATGATCAGAATCAACCCGATGATAAGCGACAAGTCGGGATCCATTGAGATCCTCCGGCTGGATACTGGTAACGATACAGCAGCTTATCCCGGTTCGCTGGCATAAATCAAACTTTCCTGACAGGGCGCCACGCGCAGGATGTTGGTGGTGCCCGGCACGTTGAAGGGCACGCCCGCCGTCACCACGATCTGATCCAGCGGTTCGGCATAGCCCTGCTCGCGCGCGGCGCGGGCGGCGCTCAGAACCGCCTGCTTGAATCGCTCCAGTTCGCCGGTCATGACGCAGTTCACCCCCCATGTCAGCGCCAGCCGCCGCGCGGTGCCGCGCAGGTTGGTCATGGCGATGATCGGCACGCGGGGCCGTTCGCGGGCGGTCAGCAGGGCGGTGGTGCCCGACTGGGTGAAACAGCAGATCGCCTTGATATCGGTGGTTTCCGCGATCTCGCGGGCGGCGGCGACGATGCCGTCGGCCACCGAATTGCGCTCGGCCCGGCGCGAGGCCTCGATCACCTCGCGATAGGTCGGGTCGTCCTCGACCTCGCGGGCGACATTGTCCATCGTGGTCACGGCCTCGACCGGGTACTCGCCCGCCGCCGATTCCGCCGACAGCATGATCGCGTCCGCACCTTCGTAGATCGCGGTGGCCACATCGCTCACTTCGGCGCGGGTGGGCATCGGGCTTTCGATCATCGATTCCAGCATCTGCGTGGCCACGATCACCGGCTTGGCGGCGGCGCGGCAGCGGCGCACGAGGCGTTTCTGGATGGGCGGCACGTTCTGCACCGGCAGTTCCACCCCCAGATCGCCGCGCGCCACCATGACCCCGTCCGAGGCCGCGAGGATCGCATCGAAATGCTCCACCGCCGAGGGTTTCTCGATCTTGCTGAGGATCGCGGCCCGGCCCGCCGCCAGCTCGCGCGCCTCTTCCACGTCGCGCGGGCGCTGCACGAAACTCAGCGCCAGCCAGTCCACCCCCAGATCGCAGACGAATTCCAGATCGGCGCGGTCCTTGTCGCTCAGCGCGGCCAGCGGCAGCACCACGTCGGGCACGTTCACCCCCTTGCGGTTGGAAATGGTGCCGCCGTTGATCACCTCGGTCTGCGCGAAATCCCTGCCGCAGTCGGTGACCTTCAGGCGGATCTTGCCATCGTTGACCAGAAGGGTCGCGCCCGGCTCCAGCGCCTCGAAGATTTCCGGATGGGGCAGGCAGACGCGCCCGGCATCGCCCTCGGCCTCGTCCAGATCCAGACGGAACGCCGCGCCCTCCTCAAGCTCTTCCTCGCCATTGGCGAACACGCCGACGCGCAGTTTCGGCCCCTGAAGATCGGCCAGAATGGAAATCGGGCTGTCCAGCTCATCCTCGATCTGGCGGATGATCCGGTGCTTTTCGGCGATTTCCTCGTGGATGCCGTGGCTCATGTTCAGGCGGAACACGTCCGCCCCGGCCTCGTGCAAGGCACGGATCGTGTCGTAATCCGACGATGACGGGCCAAGCGTGGCGACGATCTTGACGTTGCGGTGGCGTCTCATTCCGGTATGTCCTGTTCTTGTCGTTACGGCCCGGTCTTGTCCGAGCGGGCCGCTATGTCAATGGGCTGTCGCAAAAGGCGGCGCCTGCTCGGGGGTCACCGCCCGTGTTATCGCTAACAGGCGTTGCAGTCCTTATTACCCAATTCACTTCCCCGTTCAACTGTCCTAGACGATGAACAAAGGACATCACAGGCGCATGACGTACCATCCCTATTTCATCGAAGGGGCCGATCGCCCCGCCCGTTTCCTGATCACCTGCGACCACGCGGCCAACACCGTGCCCGAGTTCGTGAACGGCGGCACGCTGGGCCTGGCCGAGGCCGACATGACCCGCCACATCGCCTATGACGTGGGTGCGGCGGGGCTGACCCGTGAACTGGCCCGGCAACTGGACGCGCCCGCGATCCTGTCGAATTTCTCGCGCCTCGTGATCGACCCGAACCGAGGCGAGGACGACCCGACCCTGCTGATGAAACTCTATGACGGCACGATCATCCCCGGCAACCGCCACGCCAACGAGGCCGAGCTGCAAACCCGGCTCAACCGCTGTTACCGGCCCTATCACACGGCACTGGCCGAACTGGCCGCGCGCCGCCCGGATACGGTGATCATCTCGGTCCACAGTTTCACCCCGCAATTGCAGGGCCGTCCGCCGCGCCCGTGGCATGTGGGGGTACTGCACGCCGCCGACACGCGCCTGACCGATCCGCTGGTCGATCACCTGCGCGCCGAACAGGACCTGTGCATCGGCGTCAACGAACCTTACGGCGGCCACCTGCCCGGCGATGCCATCGCCCGCCACGCCATCGCCTATCAACGGCCCAACGCCCTGCTGGAACTGCGCAACGACCTGATCCGCGACACCGCCGATCAACAGGCCTGGGGCCAGCGCCTTGCGCCGATCCTGCAACGCGCCGCCGCCACCGCCGGCGTCTGACCCCGCCAAAGGAGCCCCCATGCCCCATATCGTCATCGAACATTCCGCCGGGCTGGAACACAGCCACGACCTGCAAGCCCTCTGCGACGCGCTTTTTGAGACCGTCGCCGCGCATCCCTCCGTGTCGGGGCCGCAAGCCGTGCGCGCCCGCTGCTTTGCCGCCACCGCCGCGCGTGTGGGCGTTGCGCCGCAAACCTTCGCCCATGCCGCGCTCTACCTTCTGCCGGGGCGCGACGAGGCCACGCAAACCGAAATGGCCCGGCAGGTGCTGGACGTGCTGGATGCGCACCTTCCCGATATCGGCAGCCTCTCGGTGCGGGTGCAGGACTTGAACCCGCCCTATCTCAAGCGCACCTTGTAACCAGCACCCGAACGGAGGACCCCATGGACGACCAGACCCGGACCGAACTCGAAGCCGCCGCCTTTCGCGCCCTGCGCGAACACCTGATGGAAAAACGCACCGACGTGCAGAATATCGACCTGATGAATCTTGGCGGGTTCTGCCGCAACTGCCTGTCGCGCTGGTATCAGGAGGCCGCCAACGACCGCGGCATCGACATGACCAAGGACGAGGCGCGCGAAATCTTCTACGGCATGCCCTATGACGACTGGAAGGCGAAATACCAGACCGAAGCCAGCGCCGAAAAACAGGCCGATTTCAAACAGGCCTTCGCCGAAAACGTGGGCGACAAGGGATAGACCGCCCCTGCGCCCCGGCCCGGTCTGCCCGCCACCAGAGGGCAATCACCGTGCCTGCACCCGCCACGCGGGTGCGCCGCTTCGTGAAAATCTGAAGGTCGGCGCGGGGCGTATTGCGGACGGTCTGAATCTGGCAGAAGGTGCAGGCAGAAACGGAGGCATAGGCAGAAATATGACGCAGCGCCCCCTCGTGATCGCAACGGTCTTGGCTCTGGCTGGCTTGTCGGTTGCAGCACAGGCAGACCCGTTTTCGGTAGGGCAACGGATTGCGGAGCGTTTCCTGCAAGGGGATTTCGATGCCATCTGGTCGGCGTCTACGCCGGAGATGCAGCAGGCATTCGGTTCCACCGGAAATCTGGCGGCGTTGCACGATGACCTTCTGGCAGATTTCGGCACGGAAGATGCCATCCTGTCCGAGCGCGTGGACGCACAGGCGGGCCACGATGTCTACACGCGTGTCTCGCTCTGGACGCAGGCCCCGGCGCCGCTGGAGCTCGTCATCTCCTTCGATAGCGCGGAGCGGATCGCGGGCTTCTTGATAAGACCCCAGCCGGTCGCAGCGCCCAGCCAGTTTCTGGACTACGAAACCAAGGCGACATTGCGTTTGCCCGTGGATGGTGACTGGTTCGTCTACTGGGGCGGGCGCGATATCGAGAAAAATTACCATGCCGCGGATGCAGGGCAGCGATTTGCCTTGGACCTCGTGGTTATGCGGGACGGCCAGAGCCATTCGGGTGACACGTCGCAGCTGGAAAGTTATCATTGCTGGGGACGCCCGATCCTGGCTCCTGCGGAAGGCGTCGTGGTGCGTGCTGTCGATGGCTTGCCGGATAAGGCCATCGGCGAGTCTGATCCGGCGAATCCAGCCGGGAACCATGTCGTTGTTGATTTCGGAAACGATGAATTCGGCTTTCTGGCCCACTTGCAACAGAACAGCGTTCGCGTCGCGAAGGGGGATACCGTCACGGCGGGACAGGAAATCGGCCTGTGCGGGAACAGCGGCAACTCATCCGAGCCGCATCTGCATTTCCATATGCAGACAAGCCCGAGGCTTGAGCAGGGCGAAGGTCTGCCGGCGCAGTTCACGAACTATCAGGCAAATGGCACGCTAATCGGCCGGGGAGAGCCCCAAAAGGGAGAAACCATCCAAGCCGCCGAATGACGGATTCGTCCGCAAAGCCGCCTGCGCCGGGGCTTATTTTTTGTCCGCCCCGACCCGGTATCGCGTCACGGCAAACGTCAACCTCCAGGCCAGGATGACAAGACCAGCCGAAACGATAATCGCACCAAGCGGCTGCAACGCCTGTCCGGAGTCGTTTACCACGACATCCATCAGATGACTGTAAAGCCGGTCATCGAGGCGGCCAGTATTGGCAAAAAACTGATCGCCGTTTTCATCGTAGACGCTGACCCGCCAAGAGGCATATTTGTGAAACGACTCCGAAGAACAGGCTCTTTCCGTTGCGCCGGACGTTCCGGACGGAAATGAACACCACTGACACCCGGAGGATCAGATAGAATATCCAGGGCATATTCCGGGCGATCAAAAGCTCGTAATTCATGCTGCGATCGCCTTGGTCGACTTAAAACCACGCATCGGGCGCCTCGTAGGTATGTGTCCAAGTATGAGGGATGAAATCATACGGAACTGCCACATCGACTCCCATGTCAAAAGGATCGGAAAAATTGTCGGCGCCCGTTATTTGGCCGTTTTCGGTTGTTACGAAACCAGTGAATGTGGTTGTTGCCACTCCATTCTCTATTTCTGTAGTGTAATGGACACCTGTATCGCCGACGAAATAAAATTCATCAGTCATGTCGACGTCGAATGCGCATCAGGATTTGTTGCACCGCGTTCCAACCGTTCAACAGCTGTCAGCATTCGCTCGGAGTTTTCTAAAGCCGCCTTTATGTGATCGCCAAGCTCTGAGGTGAGTTGTCGTCGCTAAAGTACCAGATCGTGGCTTCTGGCGTGCTGTCGATTGTTCCCTGAACATCGTCGGCTTCTTGTTCGTCCCAATCAACGTAATCCGCAAGTACCGCATACTCCAACGCATTGGAAAACCAGCTAACTCCCTCGCCACTTGTCGCCTCCAGCGAGATTCTGAACTCATTTTTGTCAAGCCATCGAAAGGCAATAAGTCTCATGGGATACCCGATTGCAGTGCGGACCATCCCCGCGCGAGTCGCCGACCCCCTGACCATGTGCAACCGCGTTCAACCTGACGAGTGATCAAACTTGGTGGCCAGAATGACCAAAAACATGACCCGAATGGTCAAACATCACGAGTCGTCACATTATAAGAAGTGGTGAGCCATGCAGGACTGTGCGGGGTGATGCATTTCTATTCGATGATGTATGGCGCGCCCTCGGTGAGGGTGAACCGGGTCGGCCCGGAACTGGACCTGAATTTCTGGACCCGTTCGGACATCCGCTGGCCATTGCCGGGCAGGACCCCGAACTGATCGCCGCCGAGGTGGCGTATGGCGAGGTCCGGCGCGCGCGTGCGCTGCTGCCCACGGTGCGCGACAGCAATATCGCGCTGGTCGAACGCGAAACCAACCGCCTGATCGAACGGCTGGGCGTGCCCGACATCATCCGCGACGAGGACTGAGCGCGCACCCGGTGGCCGCTGCGGGGTTTTCCCTGTCCCGCAGATGGGCTAAACGCGGGATCAACCGTAGTTCTTGCTTGGATGACACCCGATGAAATTCACCCTGTCATGGCTGAAAGACCATCTCGAGACCGAGGCCAGCGTGGCCGAAATCGCCGAGGCGCTGACCGATCTGGGGCTGGAGGTCGAGGAGATCTCGAACCCCGCCGAACGCCTGTCGGAGTTTACCATCGGCAAGGTGGTGAAGGCCGAAAAGCATCCCGATGCCGACAAGCTGAAGGTCTGTCAGGTCGAGACCGCGCAGGGCGAGACGCAGATCATTTGCGGCGCCCCCAATGCCCGCGAGGGGATCACCGTGGTGATCGCCAGCCCCGGCGTCTACGTCCCCGGCATCGACACCACCATCGGCGTGGGCAAGATCCGGGGCATCGAAAGCCACGGCATGATGTGTTCCGAGCGCGAGATGGAACTGTCGGAGGAACATGACGGCATCATCGAACTGCCCTCGGGCGAGGTGGGGCAGAAATTCACCGACTGGCTGGCGGACCACGACCCGGCCAAGGTGGACCCGGTGATCGAGATCGCCATCACCCCCAACCGCCCCGATGCCCTGGGCGTGCGCGGTATTGCGCTCGATCTGGCGGCGCGGGGGCTGGGCGTGATGAAGCCCGCAGCACAGGCACAGATCGAGGGGCAATTCCCCTGCCCGATCAACGTGACGATTGACGAAGACACCCGCGATGCGGGCTGCGAGGTGTTCGCCGGGCGCGTGATCCGGGGGGTCAGGAACGGCCCCTCGCCGCAATGGTTGCAGGACCGGCTGCGCGCCATCGGGCTGCGGCCGATCTCGGCGCTGGTGGATATCACCAATTTCTTCACCTATGACCGCAACCGCCCGCTGCACGTTTTCGATGCCGACAAGGTGCAGGGCGATCTGCGCGTGCATCGCACGCAGGGCGGCGAAACCCTGACCGGGCTGGACGAGAAAGACTATACCTTCGCCCCCGGCATGGTGGTGATCTCCGACGATCAGGGGATCGAGAGCATCGGCGGCATCATGGGCGGGCTGGCCACGGGCTGCACCGGCGAGACGGTGAACGTGTTCCTCGAAGCCGCGGTCTGGGATCACGTTCAGATCGCCGCCACGGGCCGTGGCCTGAAGATCAATTCCGACGCGCGCTATCGCAACGAGCGCGGCATCGACCCGGCCTTCAACATGGAGGCCATCGACCTGGCCACGCAGATGATCCTCGACCTGTGCGGCGGCGAGCCGTCCTCGGTGGTCGTCGCGGGCGAGGTGCCCGATGTCAGCCGCGCCTATCGTCTGGACCCGGCGCGCGTGCAGTCTCTGGTGGGCATGGACATCCCCGAGGCCGAACAGCGCCGGACGCTGACCGCGCTCGGCTTCACGCTGGAGGGCGACATGGCCCATGTGCCAAGCTGGCGCCCCGACGTGATGGGCGAGGCCGACCTGGTGGAAGAGGTGGCGCGTGTCGCCTCGCTGACCAAGTTGCAGGGCAAGCCGCTGCCGCGCGCGCAGGTGGGCGTCCCCAAGCCGATCCTGTCGCCAATGCAGAAGCGCGAGCAGATCGCCCGCCGCACCAGTGCCGCACTGGGCTACAACGAATGCGTGACCTACAGCTTCATCGACAGCGCCAGCGCCAATTTGTTCGGCGGCGGCGGCGATGCGACCATGCTGGCCAACCCGATCAGTTCCGAGATGAGCCATATGCGCCCCGATCTGTTGCCGGGCCTGTTGCAGGCCGCCGCGCGCAATCAGGCGCGCGGGCAGATGAACCTTGCGCTGTTCGAGGTGGGCCATGCCTTCCACGGCGGCGAGCCCGAAGAGCAGCATGTGCAGGTCAGCGGCCTTCTGGTGGGCCGCACCGGCCCCAAGGACGTGCATGGCGCATCGCGCCCGGTGGACCTGTTCGACGCCAAGGCCGATGCCGAGGCGGTGCTGAACGCGCTTGGCGCCCCCGAAAAGGTGCAGATCCTGCGCGACGGTCCGGCATGGTTCCATCCCGGCCGCCACGGGCGCATCTGCCTTGGCCCCAAAAAGGTGCTGGGCATCTTCGGCGAGTTGCACCCCCGCGTGCTGGACCAGATGGACGTGAAAGGCCCCGCCGTGGCCTTTACCCTGTTCCCGGCCGATATCCCGATGCCGCGCAAGAAGACCACCGGGCGCGGCGCGCTGGAGCTGCGCGATTTGCAGGCGGTGGAGCGCGATTTCGCCTTTGTCGTGGATGACGGCATCGAGGCGCTGACGCTGGTCAACGCCGCCGCCGGGGCCGACAAGGCGCTGATCGAGGATGTGCGCGTATTCGACGAATTCATCGGCGGCAGCCTCGGCGAGGGCAAGAAATCGCTGGCCCTCACCGTGCGCCTGCAACCCACCGAAACGACGCTGAAAGAGGCCGATATCGAGGCCGTCAGCAAGAAGATCGTCGAAAAGGTGGAAAAGGCCACGGGCGGCACGCTGCGCGGGTGATCCGCGTTACCGGTTACTGCGGCGGCGGCATGACGCTGAGCATGTCGCCGTCGCTCCATGTGACGGCCTCGAAGCAAAGTTGCGCGCCGATACCGCCGCACCATCCGCCATCGCGCGCGATCAGAAGGATCGGCTGCGCGTCCCAGTCGATGACGCGCCAGCCTTCGGCCTGAAAGCGCCAGCTGTCCTCGCCCACGACGGCATGCAGCATGCACCCGCCGCTGCCGCAATACATCGAGGCGGCGGAACTGCAACCGAACCTGCTTTCGTCCACCACGCGATCCGGCACACCGTCGCCCGTCAGGTCGATCTCGATGACGGCATCGCCCGCATCGAACTGGCCGTTCTCGTAACTGGTGCAAACCTCTCGGGCCGTGTCCAGGATCACCGTGACCGGATCGGCGGCCAGGGCCGGAACAGCGGCCAGAGCGGCGGCGGCACAGACGGGGACGATATGGCGAACACCCATTTTCAAGCTCCTTCAGGCAATGACCGTGGCGCGGTCACCACACGATACCACCCCCGCGACGCCCTGCAAAACCCGAAAGCCGCGCAGGACGGATGACGCCGCGCCGATTGCGGGCTATGTATCGGGCAAACGCAAATCAGCAGATCAGGAGGTTCCATGACACTCAACGTCTATCTTTCCGGCGAGATTCATACCGACTGGCGCGAACGCATCATCGACGGCGCCAAGGGGCTGGACGTGAGGTTCAGCGGCCCGGTCACCGATCACGCCGCCAGCGACGATTGCGGCGTGGCGATCCTGGGGGCCGAGGACGACAAGTACTGGCACGATCACAAGGGCGCGATGGTCAATGCCATCCGCACCCGCAAGGGCATCGCCGAGGCCGACGTGGTGGTGGTGCGGTTCGGCGACAAGTACAAGCAATGGAACGCCGCCTTCGACGCGGGCTATGCCAGCGCGCTCGGCAAGTCGCTGATCGTCCTGCAACCGCCCGAGCACGACCACGCCCTGAAAGAGGTGAACGCCGCCGCGCTGGCCATGGCGCGCGAACCCGACCAGGTGGTGCAGATCCTGCGCTATGTGCTGAACGGCGGCCTGCCCGGCTGAGACCTGCGGGGAAATTCCGCGTCCCTTTCCCATCATAAGTCTCGCTTTTCTGTGGAAAAGCGGCACAATATTTACGTGCGGGCCGGACACCCCCCACGGCTGCACGCAGAACCGGGACGAGGGACACATAAAATGATTCAGGAATTCAAGGACTTCATCTCCAAGGGCAATGTCATGGACATGGCCGTGGGCATCATCATCGGGGCGGCCTTTACCGCCATCGTCACATCGCTGGTGGGCGACCTGATCAATCCGATCATCAGCCTGTTCATGGGCGGCGTCGATTTCGCCGGTCAATATGTCCTGCTGGGCGATGGCGATTACGCCTCGATCGCCGACGCGGAAGAGGCCGGCGCGGCCGTCTTTGCATGGGGCCGGTTCATCATGGCGGTCCTGAACTTCCTGATCATCGCCTTCGTGGTGTTCCTGCTGGTCAAGGCCGTCAACCGCGCCAGGGAAGCCACCGAAAAGAAAGAAGAGGAAGCCGCCGAGGAGCCCGCAGGCCCGACCGAGCTGGACCTGCTGATGGAAATCCGCGACGCGCTGAAGAAGTAACCCGATCCTCGGATCGCCACGGGGGCCTGCGCCTGCGCGGGCCCTCTTCCCGTCCGGGGCCACGATGCTTGCACGCGCCCCTTGTGCTGTGAGACAGGTCACAGAGACGCAAACCGCAATCGAAGGGTATGTTCGATATGGAAACTCTGCTGGAACAGGCGGGCAGCTATGCGCCGCTGATCATCAACGCCGTCAAGGCGCTTGTCGTTCTGATCGTCGGCTGGATGGTCGCCGGTATCGTCAGCGGCGCGATCCGCCGCAAGGTGAATGCCAACCCCCGGATCGACGACACGCTGGGCAATTTCGTGGCCTCGATCATCAAATGGGTGATCCTGCTGGTCGTCCTGATCGCCATTCTGGGCCTGTTCGGGATCGAGGCGACCTCGCTGGTGGCCGTGCTGGGCGCCGCCACGCTGGCCATCGGCATGGCGCTGCAAGGTACGCTCAGCGATCTGGCCGCGGGCTTCATGCTGATCCTGTTCCGCCCCTACAAGCTGGGCCAGTATGTCGAGGTCGCGGGCACCGCCGGAACGGTAAAGGATATCAACCTGTTCATCACCGAACTGGCCACCCCCGACAACGTGCAGATCATCGTGCCCAACGGTCAGGCCTGGGGGTCGATCATCACCAACTTCTCGCATCACGACACGCGCCGCGTGGACCTGGCGTTCGGCATCGACTACGGCGATGACGTGGACAAGGCGATGGGGATCATCCTCGACCTGGCCCGCGCCGATGCCCGTGTGCATGACGATCCCGAACCCTGGGTGCGGGTGACCAGCCTGGGCGACAGCAGCGTCGACCTGACCGCGCGCCTGTGGTGCGACGCGGCGGATTACTGGGACATCAAGTTCGAGATGACCAAGGCCGTGAAAGAGGCCTTCGACAAGAACGGCGTCTCGATCCCCTACCCCCATTCGGTGGAAATCCAGAAGGCGGGCTAAGCCGCCTGCGGCAAACGGTTTCGATGACCGCGCCATGGCATCTGGCGCGGTCATTCTCCTGATACCAGGTTTCCAATCTCACTGGCCCGAACGCGCCAAATCTGCGCGGAAATGACATGGCACGCCACTTGATATGTACAGAATTCTGTGCATATAGAAAGAAAGCTCAGGAGGCTCTCATGGATGTCATGACCTATACCGATGCGCGTGCTTCGCTGAAGGACGTGATGGACCGCGTGATTCACGATCATGTCGAAGTCGTCGTTACACGCAAGAACCGCGAGGCGGTGGTGATGATATCGCTCGACGAATACAACGCTATCCAGGAAACCCTGCATCTCCAGAAAAGCCCCGAGAATGCGCGGCGCCTGAAATCCTCGATCTCTCAGCTGGACGCCGGACACGGCACCGAACGCGATCCCGAACTTTGAAACTGGTCTTTTCCGATCACGCCTGGGAGGATTATCTCTGGTGGCAATCCGCAGGCAAGGAAAAGGGGCTGGAACGGGTCAATGACCTGATCAGGGCCGCCCGGAGGATGCCGTTCAAGGGGATCGGAAAACCCGAACCGCTCAAGGGCGATCTTAGCGGCTGGTGGTCGCGGCGCATTACCGATGAACACCGTTTCGTTTATCGCGTCAGCGGCAAAGGGGAGTCCCAAAGCCTTGAGATCGCCCAGTTGCGATACCACTACTAAACCTCGGGATCGGGCCTTTTTCGCCGGTCAACCGCGCCCGATATAAGGCATCGTGGTGGCCATCACCGTCATGAACTGCACATTGGCCTCGGGCGGCATCTGCGCCATATGCAGGACCGAGCGCGCCGCGTCGCCCACATCCATCATCGGCATCAGTTCGGCCTCGGGGTTCTGTTCCAGCGCGCGGCGGTTCAGATCGTCCACCAGTTCGGTGCGGGCATTGCCGATGTCGATCTGCCCGCAGGCGATGCCGAAGTCCCGCCCGTCCAGAGACAGGCTGCGCGTCAGGCCGGTGATCGCGTGTTTCGAGCTGGTATAGCACACCGAGCCGGGGCGCGGGTTATGCGCCGAGAGCGACCCGTTATTGATGATCCGCCCGCCCTGCGGCTGCTGGCGGCGCATCTGCGCAAAGGCCAGCCGCGCGGCGATGAACATGCCTCGGATATTGACGCCAATCACCTCGTCGAACGCCTCGACCGGGATTTCGTCGATCGGGCCGGCGGGGCCGAACATGCCCGCATTGTTGAACAACACGTCCAGCCGCCCCGCCATGCCGACAAAGCGCTCAAAGACCCGTTCCATCGCGGCCGGGTCGGTCACGTCGGCGGGCAGGGCCTCGGCATTGGCGTAATCGCCCGCCATTTCCTCCAGCCGCCCGGTACGGCGCGCAACCAGCCCCACGCGCCACCCGGCATTCAGAAATTCCAGCGCGGTCGCCCGCCCGATGCCCGAGCTTGCCCCGGTGATCAGGATGGATTTCATACCCCGGCCTCCTCTTGCACTTCTAGTTCCAGCGGCACCGGCGCGGCGCGCAGATCGTCCACCCTGAGCGGCCCGGTGGGTTTGGCCAGCCGGTTGCGCACCACCCAGTGCAGGCGTTCCTCGGCGCGGGTGATCGCGACATAGGCCAGCCGCTTCCACAGGGGCTGGCCCGCCTCGCTCCGGCCCATCCGGGCGGCGGCATAAAGATCGGGGGCAAACACCTGAACGTCGCGCCATTGCGAGCCCTGCGCCTTGTGGATCGTCACCGCCGCCCCATGCAGGAACGTCGCGCCCATGCGGGCGGCGAAGGGGATGAACGGCTCTTCCTCGTCGGGTTTCTCGATCTTCACGATGCTCGCGGCACTGACGCGCGGGTCTTCGGCGCCGATCACATGCAGGCGGGAAAAGCCGGGTTTGTTACCCGGCCCCAGATAGATCACCTGCGCGCCCTTGATCAGGCCGCGCGCTTCGAGGTCCAGCCGTTTCTTGCGATGCTTGAGCGGCAGTTCGATCCCGTCGCAGATCAGCGGCTCACCCTCCAGCAACGCATCCTCGGGCGCGCCATGCACGGCGCGAAAGGCGTTGATCAGGCGGATGCGCGTGGCGTTGCGCCAGACCAGCACGGGCGAGCGCGCCATCAGGTCCACCTCGACCCGCTGCGCCCATTGCACACGCTCGTCGCGCTGCGCGGCCTGTTGCACCATGCGCTCGAAATCCTCGAAGCCCAGCGCCGGATCGGCCAGCGCATGCGCCAGATCGAGGATCGGGTTATCGGCATCCTGCCGGTGAATGCGGTGCAATTCCAGCCGCGCATTGTCGGGCAGCTTGTCGAACACCATCGAGCCCGACTGGTTCACCGGCGCAAGCTGCGCCGGATCGCCGAACAGCAACAGGTTGGGGAAAATCTCCTGCAAATCCTCGAACTGCCGGTCGTCCAGCATCGAGGCCTCGTCCACCAGCCCGATATCCAGCGGCTCCTCGCGCCGCTTCCAGCCGGTGATGAAATCGCTGCCGCGCAGCCCGGCGGCGGCCAGCGCCCCCGGCACCGATTTGTTGGACTGGTAAAAGGCCAGCGCACGGTCCAGCGCCTCGTCGGTCAGGCCCTCGATCTCGGGGCGCTCGCCGTTTCCGGCCAGCCATTCGGCGATCTTTTCGTATTCCGGGTCATAGACCGGCGTATATAGGATACGGTGAATGGTGGTGGCGGGCACGCCGCGCATCCGCAACACGCTGGCGGCCTTGTTCGTGGGGGCCAGAATGGCCAGCGTGCGCCGGTCGCGCCGCTTGCGCCCCTCCCAGTCGCCCGACACGATATCGACGCCCGCCTCCTCCATCGCGCGGGTCAGCGCCGCCAGCAGCAGCGTCTTGCCCGATCCGGCCTTGCCGGTCACCGCCATGACCTTCGATGCGCCCTCGCGCGCGGGCAGCACCACGCCCTCATCCAGATCGACGCCCGCCGCGCGCAGCATCTCGGCGATGCGGTCATGGGCCTCGGCCTGATCGTGGGAAAATGTGAGCGCGCTCTGTTGCATGGCGTGACCCTATCCAAGCGCCCCGCCATGCACCAGAGCAGAACGCCCGGTCAGGCGCTCAAAGGCATCGGTATCGCATCGCCCAGACTGCGGCGGAACCACAGGTCCGACAGCGCCGGCGAGATGCCCGCGCGCTGCGCCACGCGCATCCGCGCCGCATCGGAAAACGCCCAGAGGCCCACGCTGATCCGGTCGCGCCCCGTGCCCTGGCTGCCCAAGACCTCGGGGGACGATCCGATATGGCGGTAGATCCGCACCATCCGCGCATCGAACACGCCCGCGAAATGCCTGATCCCGAAATGGCGCATGATCTCGCCCCCGCCCAGCATCAGGCCCGCCGCCACCCGCGACGGCGCCCCGCGCGACAGGCAGAACCGGGTGCATTCCCAGATGTCGGGGCTGCACACCGCCTGCCCGTTCAGCAGATGGCCGAAATGATCGTTGACCATCACCCTCCCCGTGGTCGGCAAAAACCGCATCGAGCCCTGATGCCGCCCATCCGGCCCCTCCCAGATGACATAGAGCGGATCGAGCGCATCGTATTCGTCCCGCTCGAACCCGTCGGCATCCACCGTCACCTCCCAGCCCAGCCGGGTCTTGAACTGATCGGCCCGGTCGCGAAACATCCCGTCACGCAGGCGCGCAAAGCGGTGCAAATCGGTTCCATGGATATAGCGCAGCATTCTGAACCCTCCGTTTGAGGACGGAAAGGTCAGGCAGGCATGGTTAACCGGCCCCTGACGGGGCGGGCGCTGTTTTTACGGGATTTTAGTCGAATGCCACCCGTCCGGGGGCGTCAGATCACGATCAGCCCCCGGCTGAGCGCGCGCGCCACCGCATGAACCGTGTTCATCGCGCCCAGTTTGAAACGCGCGGATTCCACGTAGACGCGCAAGGTATGCTCGGAAATCGACAGGGTCTGCGCCACCTGCGCCCGGCTATAGCCCATGGCCAGCAGGGTCATGGCATCCACCTCGCGCGGTGACAGCGGCTGCGCCGGTTCGGGCTTGCGGTCGGGCTCCAGCTCGAGCGCCTTTTGGTTGAAATAATGCGCGATCAGGATCAGGTCGCGGCGATGGGTTTCGGTAAAACGGGCCCAGGTTTCGTCGTCGCAATTATGGCTGACGGTGAACAGGGCGAACTGGCCGTTGGGGCCGCGCAACGGCACCGAATAACCCTGATTGCCCACACCATGCGCGATGGCCTCGCGCTGAAACTCCCGCGCGGCCCGGCCCGACCAGTCCAGCCGCTTCCAGTCCACCGGGTGAAAGTGCTGGTAACAACCCTGAATGACCGGATCTATGCGCAGGAAATCCCGTTCCAGATACAGTTGCACCCAATCCTGCGCATAGGTGCCACAGCCATACTGATCGCCCCCGCCGCTGACCCAGTGATAGACCATGTGATCGACACGGAAATGATCGCGAAAGGTCTCGATGACCTGTTGCAGATCGGAAAGTTCAGACGCGCCTTCCAATGCACGCAACATCCTGTCCATTTTGTCCGGCCGCAAAGGCAGGGCTGCGGTCATCCGCCGGTGTTCCTTTCCCTTGGCGCGCCAGATCCAGCGTGGCCACCAGCCGCGTATCGGCAAGCTTGTCGGCCAGCGCGGACATGCCGTTCTGATCGGCGAATCCTTTCAGATCGGACAGCACGTCGAGTATCCATTCATTTTGCATCGCCAGACTCCGCAGAACGTGTTAATGGAGGGTTAATACAACTTTAGCACGAGCCTGATTTTTCAGGAATTCACGCATTTCCACTCCCCAGAAATAGCGGGGGCAGGTCCGGCCAAGCCCCTGATTCCGTTACACCGGCCCGGAAACGGCAAAACGCCCGCGACCGGGCCATCCGATTCGCGGGCGTTGAATCTACCGCCACGAGGGCGGACAGGTTACTTTCCGGCTTCCAGCACGTCCTCGACGGTGCGCAGCCCCGTCCTGGGCGACTGCACCAGAACGGCCATGTTGCCCGGTTTGTGCTGGTTCTTGTACATCTTCACATGCGCGTCCGGGATCTGATCCCACGGGAACACCTCGGACATGCACGGGTCGATCCGGCGCTCCACCATCAAGCGGTTGGCGGCGGCGGCCTGTTTCAGATGCGCGAAATGCGAGCCCTGCAAACGCTTCTGGTGCATCCAGACATACCGCACGTCAAAGGTGCAGTTGAAGCCGGTGGTGCCCGCACAGATCACGACCATCCCGCCCTTCTTGCACACGAAACTGGACACCGGAAAGGTCGCCTCGCCGGGATGTTCGAACACGATATCCACGTTGTTGCCCTTGCCGGTGATGTCCCAGATCGCCTTGCCGAACTTGCGCACTTCCTTGAACCATGCGGCATATTCCGGCGTGTTGACCTTGGGCAGTTGCCCCCAGCAATTGAAATCCTTGCGGTTGATGACGCCCTTGGCGCCAAGGTCCATCACGAACTGGCGCTTGTCCTCTTCCGAGATCACGCCGATCGCGTTGCCGCCCGCCGCGTTGATCAACTGGATCGCGAACGAGCCCAGACCGCCCGATGCGCCCCAGACCAGCACGTTCTGACCGGGCTTCAGCTCATGCGGGTGATGACCGAACAGCATCCGGTACGCGGTGGCCAGCGTCAGCGTGTAACAGGCCGACTCCTCCCATGTCAGGTGTTTGGGACGCGGCAGAAGCTGCTGCGCCTGCACGCGGGTGAACTGCGCAAACGACCCGTCCGGGGTTTCATAACCCCAGATGCGCTGGCTCGGCGAATACATCGGATCGCCGCCGTTGCATTCCTCGTCGTCGCCATCGTCCTGGTTACAATGAACCACGACCTCGTCACCCACTTTCCAGGTCTTCACCTTGTCGCCCACGGCCCAGACGATACCCGAGGCATCCGACCCGGCGATATGGTACTCGGCCCCGTGGCCGTCGAAGGGGCTGATCGGTTCGCCCAGACCGGCCCAGATACCGTTGTAATTGACGCCCGCCGCCATCACCAGGACCAGCACCTCGTGGCTGTCCAGAACGGGGGTGTCCACCACCTCGACCTGAAAGGATTTGTCGGGGGGTCCATGGCGTTCGCGCCGAATGGCCCAAGCGTACATCTGCTTGGGCACATGGCCCAGCGGGGGCATTTCGCCGACCTCGTAAAGGTCCTTCTCGGGCGCGTCGTAGGGTGCGATCCCGGTATCGGTGTCCAGAGCCATTTTCAGCCTCCTAAATGATGTCACTTGCCGCAACGCAGAATCGCGGCCCTGCCCTTGGGAATATAATCCAACGCGAAACAATGCAATGCCAAGAGGGCTGTTTTTGTAATTTTATGACCTCGCAATTGCAGAAATCAGGCGTCATCCTTGCTGCAATTGCAAAAATGATGCGCAATCGAGCGCGCGTAATACGCCAGAAGGGGCCGCTGTTCGGGCACCATGGCCACCTTGCCGCCCGCTTCGGTCACGATCTTGCGGCGGGTCAGGTTGCGCAGCCCCACCTCCACGGCATAGGCGATATCCTCGCGCGGCAGGTGCAGCACCGTCTGCGGAAGCTGCCCCACCATCGCGGCCAGCCGCGCCTCAAGACCCTCGCGCGTCATCGGGGCGCCCTCTTCCTCCAGCGCCCGCGCCACCAATGGCACGGGCAGCACCGGCACCTCCTGCCCGATCCGCTGCATCAGCAGATCGCCCAGCACCTCGACCGGCGCACCGGGATGCGTGGCCTCGAACCCGGCCAGAGACACCGGCGCGCCGAAACTGACCGCGGCATAGCCATGCCGGTGATAGCGCCGCCGCAGCCACAGCCACAGCTGTTTCACGATGAACCGCCCCACCACGCTGATCCGCGCCCGAAACCGCCGCTCGCCCGTCTGCCCGGCGGCCACAAGGATGCGATCCTCGAACACCCGGTCGTAATTCAGCGCCACGGGCACAAACACCACGTCACGCGCATCCCCCGCGCGGCCCTCGACGATATATTTCAGGATACCCAGCCTGGGCGGGGCCAGCCCGCCATCGAGGCTCAGCCCCCCTTCGGGGAACACCGCCTGCGCCACGCCGCCATCGGTGGCCATGCGCACATAGCGCGCCAGAACCCGGCGATACAGGTCGTTGCGCGATTTGCGGCGGATGAAATACGCGCCCATCGCCTTGATCAGCCGCGACAGCGGCCAGACCCGCGCCCATTCCCCCACCGCATAGGACAAGGCCGAGCGTTCGGCAGCCAGCCACGTCACCAGCACGTAATCCATGTTCGAGCGGTGGTTCATCACGAACACCACCGTCGCCTTGCGATCCACCCGCGCCAGCGCCTCTTCGTCGAAATGCGCCAGCCGCACCCGGTAGAGCGAGCGCGACAGCCATTTTGCCGCCCGGATCGCGACCCCGAAATAGGCCGTGGCCGAAAACCCCGGCACGATCTCGCGGGCATAGCGCTTGGCCTGCTCGAACGCCACGTTCTCGGGAATGCCCTCGGCCTTCGCATGATCGGCAATCGCCCGGCTGACCTCGGGATCGTAGATCAGCCGCTGGATCATGTCGTGCCGCCGCGCCAGCTTGAACGGCTCGATCGGGCGCTCCAGCCGCTCGTTCAGCCTGGCCACCGCGCGCTCCATCCGGCGGCGAAAGAACCAGCGTACCGAAGGAAACAGGAAATGCGACGCAAAGGTCACCGCCGCAAAGGCGACCAGAAGACTCAGCGCCCAAAGCGGCATTTCGACCATCTTGCTCATATATACAGCAATACAGGGTTTGACGGCGCGGTAAATGACCCCATGCCGCAATGCAGCGAATTGACAGCGCCACATTATTCCATATAAACACGCACTGACGTAACAAAATTGCGCACCCTGATTCACGAGGCCCGCCCATGTCGCAGACGCAGAATGAAATCCAACGGGACCGCCCCTGGCTCATCCGCACCTATGCCGGCCACTCCACCGCCAAAGCCTCAAACGCGCTCTACCGCTCCAACCTCGCGCGCGGGCAAACCGGCCTGTCGGTGGCTTTCGACCTGCCCACGCAAACCGGCTATGACAGCGATCACGTGCTGGCGCGCGGCGAGGTCGGCAAGGTCGGCGTGCCGGTCTGCCATCTGGGCGATATGCGCACCCTGTTCGACGACATTCCGCTGGAACAGATGAACACCTCGATGACGATCAACGCCACCGCGCCGTGGCTGCTGGCGCTGTACGTCGCCGTAGCCGGGGAACAGGGCGCCGACACCACCAGACTGCAAGGCACGGTGCAGAACGACCTGATCAAGGAATACCTCAGCCGTGGCACCTATATCTGCCCGCCCAAGCCCTCGCTGAAACTGATCGGGGACGTGGCCGAATATTGCTATACCAACATTCCCAAATGGAACCCGATGAACGTGTGTTCCTATCACCTGCAAGAGGCCGGCGCGACGCCCGAGCAGGAACTGGCCTTTGCGCTGGCCACCGCCACCGCCGTTCTGGACGAGCTGAAGCCGCGCGTCCCCGCCGAGGATTTCCCGCGCCTCGTGGGGCGGATTTCATTCTTCGTGAATGCCGGCATCCGGTTTGTCACCGAAATGTGCAAGATGCGCGCCTTCGTGGACCTGTGGGACGAGATCTGCGCCACCCGCTACGGCGTGGAAGACGCCAAGTACCGCCGCTTCCGCTATGGCGTGCAGGTGAACTCCCTCGGTCTGACCGAACAGCAGCCCGAAAACAACGTCTACCGCATCCTGATCGAGATGCTGGCCGTGACCCTGTCGAAAAAGGCCCGCGCCCGCGCCGTGCAACTGCCCGCATGGAACGAGGCATTGGGCCTGCCCCGCCCGTGGGATCAGCAATGGTCGATGCGGATGCAGCAGATCCTGGCCTATGAAACCGACCTTCTGGAATTCGACGACCTGTTCGACGGAAACCCGGCGGTCGATGCCAGGGTCGAGGCCCTCAAGGAGGGCGCGCGCCACGAACTGGCCAATATCGACAGCATGGGCGGCGCGGTGGACGCCATCGACTACATGAAATCCCGTCTGGTCGAGTCCAACGCCGACCGCCTCAACAAGATCGAGCGCAACGAAACGGTCGTCGTCGGCGTCAACAAATGGACCGAGGGCGAACCCTCGCCCCTGATGGGCGAAGACGGCGGCATCATGGTCGTCGATCCGGCGGTGGAGCAGGATCAGATCGACCGCCTGAACGAATGGCGCGCCCAGCGCGACGATGCCGCGGTCAAAGAGGCCCTGGCCGAGTTGCGCGCCGCCGCCGCCGAGGGCCGCAATGTCATGCCCGCCTCGATCAGGGCTGCCAAAGCCGGGGTCACCACCGGCGAATGGGCCGCGCAGATGCGCGCCGTGCATGGCGAATATCGCGGCCCCACCGGCGTGTCGGGCAGCCCCTCGAACAAGACCGAAGGGCTGGACGATATCCGCGATGCGGTGGATGCGGTCAGCGACAATCTGGGCCGCCGGTTGAAATTCCTTGTCGGCAAGCCGGGGCTCGACGGCCATTCCAACGGCGCCGAACAGATCGCCTTCCGCGCCCGCGACTGCGGCATGGATATCAGCTATGAGGGCATCCGCCTGACCCCCGAGGAAATCGTCAATGCCGCAATCGAGGATCAGGCCCATGTCGTCGGCCTGTCGATCCTGTCGGGCTCGCACATCCCGCTGGTCGAAGACCTGATGAAGCGCATGCGCGAGGCCGGGCTTGGCGACGTGCCGGTGATCGTCGGCGGCATCATCCCCGAGGACGACGCCCGACGCCTGCGCGACATGGGCGTCGCCCGCGTCTACACGCCCAAGGATTTCGAGCTGAACACCATCATGATGGACATCGTGACCCTCGCCGATCCGAGGGCCGTGGCCGCCGAGTAACGCCCGCTCGATCCCCCCCAAGGGAACCGGGCCACGCCTTCAGAGCAGCCCCCGATACGGTGTTCATTGACGCATCTCATGAACACAGAGCATTTGCGCCCTCTATGCTGTATATTTCAAACCGACCGGACCTCGCCAGTCCCGGATCGGTCAGGATCGCACAACGGCCAAGGAGGACGACATGACATCACCCGAACCCGGACAAAACGAACACGTCACCGTCATCAAGGTGCCCGAAGCGGTCGGCGTCTTCGACAGTTTCGAAGACTTGCAGACCGCGTTTTACGATTTGCGCAGTGTCGGGTTTCACCATTCCGACATCAGCCTTCTGGCCCGGCAGGAGGTTCTGGAAGAAAAACTCGGCTCGGCCTTCTGGCAGGCCCCGGAACTGGAAGACGATCCACGCGCGCCCCGCGCGGTCTTCGTCTCGGAAGAGGCGATGGGCGAGTTGGAGGGCGCAATCGCCGGCGGCTTTTTCTTTGTCGGCTCGTCCATCGCCATGCTGGCGATGCTGACCCCCGCCAGCAGCCTGATCGCCTCGATCGCGGCCGTTGCGATCGGCGGCAGCCCCGCCGCCGTCATCGGCACGATTCTGGCCAACCGCGTCAGCAAACGACACAGGGACTATTACGAAAACCAGATCCGGCACGGCGGTATCCTGATGTGGGTGCGCACCCGCGACAAGGAACGCGAACACCTGGCGACCACGATACTCGAAGGCCATTCAGGCCGTGACGTGCATGTTCACGACTGGAGCGAATAAGGCGACAGCCCCACAGATCCGGCCCACCAAAACCAAAGGCCCGGTCGCATGACCGGGCCTTTGCGCGTCGTTCCATCCGGGGAAAGGCTTATTCGCCCTCGCCCTCGGCCTGCATCTCTTCCAGTCGTGCGATGATGCGCTGATTCAGCTCTTCGTCGTTCTGGGCGATGCCACCGATGGCGCGGTATTCCTCGGCGGTCATGTTCTCGACCTCGTCGATGGCCGAAAGGGCCGCGGCCTCGGCCTCGGCGATGATTTCTTCCCGCTGTTCCTGATCCTGCTCCTGCTGGATGCGCGGCATGTATTCCTCACTGACGGCCTGCACAGCCATAACGGCATTGGCAAAGGCCTCGATCTGCGTATCGGTGATGCTGTCCGCAGTGATTTCGGCAGGGGCGCTGTCCTGCGCCACAAGCGGGGTCGCCAGCGCCAGCGCGACGGCGGTCAGAACGGGGGCGATCTTGGGTATCAGGGTCAATCCATGTCTCCGTTTGCATTGCGTTACCCGGCAAATGCACCGGGCTGCCTGTTCCGACATGGGGTATCGCGGCGGACGGTGCAAATCACCTCAGCGGAAAAACGCCGGAACGGTCGTGGCACAATCGGCTGGCATGAGGCCGCATTTCGCGCCAAACTGACCCGAACCCATGCACAAGGAGCCCGCCATGACCATCACAATCCGCCCGCTTCAGAATCACGACGAACCGGCATGGCGCGACCTGTGGAAGGCCTATCTGGAATTCTACGAAACCAGCGTCCCCGACGAGGTCTATGAAACCACCTTCGCCCGCCTGATCAGCCCCGACACCCCCCGTCAACAGGCGTTTCTGGCCGTGCAGGGCGACACCCCCGTGGGGCTGGTGCATTACATCTACCATCCCCATAACTGGCGGATCGAGGATGTCTGTTACCTTCAGGATCTCTACGCCGACCCCTCCGTGCGCGGCACCGGCGTGGGCCGCGCCCTGATCGAGGCCGTCTATCGCGCCGCCGACGCCAACGGCACGCCCTCGGTCTACTGGATGACACAGGATTTCAACGCAGAGGCGCGCAAGCTCTACGATCGCATCGCCACCCTGACGCCCTTCATCAAGTACCAGCGCTAAAGGCCCGCCCATGACCATCCATATCGGCGCCGCCCCCGGCGACATCGCCCCGACCGTCCTGATGCCCGGCGACCCGCTGCGCGCCAGATGGGCCGCCGAAACCTTTCTCGACGCGCCGCGCTGCGTGACCGAGGTGCGCGGCATGCTGGGCTATACCGGCACATGGCGCGGCCACCCGGTGACCGTTCAGGGCAGCGGCATGGGCATGCCCAGCCTGTCGATCTACGCCAGTGAACTGATCCGCGAGTATGGCGTGACCACCCTGATCCGCATCGGGTCCTGCGGCGCGATGCAGCCCCATGTCGCCCTGCGCGACGTGATCCTCGCCATGACGGCCAGTTCTATCGGCACCCCCTCCTCCACCATCCTGCGCGAGGTGAATTTCGCCCCCTGCGCCGACTGGGGCCTTTTGCAGGCCGCCGCCGCCGCCGCGCAGGATCAGGGCGTCACCCCGCATGTCGGCGGCATCTGGTCCACCGACACCTTCTATGACGAACGCCCCGACCTGACAGACCAGCTCACCCGCCACGGTACCCTGGCCGTGGAAATGGAAGCCGCCGAGCTCTACACGCTGGCCGCCCGCCACAAGGCCCGCGCCTTGGCCGTTCTGACCGTCAGCGACCATTTGCAAACCGGGCAGGCCCTGCCCGGCGACCAGCGCGAAACCGGCTTTGCCGCGATGGTCGAAATCGCCCTTGCCGCGGCCTTCCCCGGCTGAACCCGCCCCAAAATCACGGTTTCCATTCAGCCGCCTTTCGCGTTTAAATACGCCCGCATTCAAATGAGGTCAGACCATGCGCCCCGTCTTCGTCAACATCCGGTGCAAACCCGGAAAGTCCTATAAAATCGCCGAAGAAATCGCCCTGCGCGAAATCCACTCCGAACTCTATTCGACATCCGGGCCCTTCGACCTGCTGCTCAAGCTCTACATCCCCGACGGCGAGGACGTGGGCAAATACATCAACGATCACCTGCTGGACATCGACGGCATCGAGCGCACGGAAACCACGCTCACCTTCAAGGCCTTCTGAGACACCGGCACCAAAAAAACACCAAGGGAGAGACCAACACATGAAACTCAAATCACTTGCGGCCGCCGCCTGCATGGCGCTGACCGGCACCGCGGCCCTGGCGCAGGACGCGCCGGTCAAGGTCGGCATGATCACCACATTGTCCGGCGGTGGGGCCGGGCTTGGCATCGACACGCGCGACGGTTTCCTGCTGGCCGCAAAACTGGCGGGCAATGACAACCTCGACATCGTGGTCGAAGACGATCAGCGCAAGCCCGACATCGCCGTGCAACTGGCCGACAAGATGATCCAGTCCGAAAAGGTGGATGTGCTGACCGGCATCGTCTGGTCCAACCTCGCCATGGCCGTGGTGCCCGCCGCCACCGCGCAGGGCAAGTTCTACCTGTCCACCAACGCCGCGCCCTCGGCGCTGGCGGGCAAGGGCTGCAATCCGAACTATTTCTCGGTTTCCTACCAGAACGACAACCTGCACGAGGCCGCAGGCGCCTATGTCAGGGATGCGGGCTATACCAAGCCCTTCATCCTCGCCCCCAACTACCCGGCGGGTCAGGACAGCCTGACAGGCTTCAAGCGCCTCTATGACGGTGACCTGGCGGGCGAGGTCTATACCAAGCTCGGGCAGACAGACTATGCCGCCGAGATCGCCCAGATCCGCGCCAGCGGCGCCGACAGCATCTTTTTCTTCCTGCCCGGCGGCATGGGGATTTCCTTCCTCAAGCAATATGCCGACAGCGGGCTCGACCTGCCGGTGGTCGGCCCGGCCTTCAGCTTCGATCAGGGCATCCTTCAGGCCGTGGGCGATGCGGCGATGGGCGTGAAGAACACCAGCCAATGGAACAAGGATATCGACAACGCGGCCAACGCCACCTTCGTCGAAGAGTTCCAGAAGGAATACGGCCGCCTGCCCTCGCTGTACGCCGCGCAGGGGTATGACACCGCCAACCTGCTGCTCTCGGCGATGGCGAAGGCCGATGTTTCGGATGCCGATGCCTTCCGCGCCGCGCTTAAGGCCGCCGAGTTCGACAGCGTCCGGGGCGATTTCTCCTTCGCCGCCAACAATCACCCCATTCAGGACATTTATGTCCGTGAGGTGATCAAGGAGGGTGACGTGTTCACCAACAAGATCATCGGCACCGCGCTGGAGGACCACTCCAACGCCTATGTCGACGAATGCAGCATGTGATCCGATCGCGGCGGGCAGGCTCCGGCTTGCCCGCCCGCTTCGCGCAATTTGTGCGCGTTGCGTCCATCATGGGCGCATCTTTCCCCAAAGCCCCCGATTTTCGTACAAAACCCGCGTACACCTCGTACAAAACGTACGAAACGCCTGCTCCCCGCCTAGTCCCCGGCAGCGACCAGAACGATCTCACCGTCCCAGACCTGTTTCAGCCGTTCAGCCGCCTGCCACGACCGCAGACCGGACCGGCACACCATCACCGCCCTTTGCCCGGTTTCCGGGCGCGGCCCCTCCGGCCCGAACGCCTCGACCGGCAGGCGCAGCGCTGTTTCGCAGATCAACGGGGCCTCATCCTCGGCCCGCAAATCCACAATGAAATCAGTGCTTTGCATTGCCCCCAGCGCGATGAAACCGGGCTGCCAGTCCGGCTCGGGCGCCCCATCGAACCGGAACCCGCCAAACCGCATGGCCCCCGCATCGCAGGTCACCATCTGCCCCAGCGGACTGGGCTTCAGCCCCATCACCACGGCCATGACCATCTGCGCCTGAAGGCTGCCCAACAGCCCCACGACAGGGCCCAGCACCCCATCCTCGGCGCAACTCCCCAGTCTTTGCGGCAATTCCGGGAAGATAGCCCGCAAACTCGGCGCATCGCAGCAAAATCCGCCCGCATAACCCGATGTTTGCGTGACGGATGCACTGATCAGAGGCACATTCGCAGCCTTGCAATGATCCGACAGGATATAGCTGACCGCAAAACTGTCCGCGCAATCGACCACAAGGTTAACGCCCGCGCAAAAATCAGCCGCGTTGTCCGGGCCCAGCAGGGCCTCGACCGGCTCGATCCTGCACTCGGGGTTCAGCGCGCGCATCGCATCGGCGGCCGCACGCGCCTTGGACCGGCCCAGATCGTGCTCCCGGAAAATCGTTTGCCTGTGCAGGTTTGACAGCTCCACCCGGTCGCAATCGACCAGCCGGATATACCCCACCCCGGCCCCGGCAAGGTATTGCAGCACTGGCGCGGCCAGCCCTCCGGCTCCCACCACCAACAGGCGCGCGGCCTGTAAACGGGTTTGCCCGTCTTCGCCGACGCCGGGCACGGCCATCTGGCGGGCATAGCGGCTCATCTGGTGGCCTTCAGCCAGTCGCGCACCCGGTTCTCGGGGTCGTCGTTCCACGTGATATCCGTCACCACCGACACGATATCGGCCCCGGCCTCAAACGCGCCAGCCGCCCGCTCGACACTCATGCCGCCAATGGCGACCAGCGGCAGATCACCGATCAACCCCTTCCATTCACTGACTTTTTCCAGCCCCTGCCGGTGCCATTTCATCTGCTTCAGCTTTGTCGGATAGACCGGCCCAAGCGCCACATAATCCGGCTCCAGCGCCAGAGCGCGGTCCAGTTCGCCCCGATCATGGGTGCTGATCCCCAGCTTTATCCCGGCCCGGCGAATCGCCGCGATGTCGGCATCGTCCAGATCCTCCTGCCCCAGATGAACCCAGTCACAACCCGTATCAATCGCCGCCTGCCAATAATCGTTTACAATCAATGTCGTACCATGTTCCCGGCACAAGTCCCGCGCCTGCGCGACCTGATCCGCGACAATCTGCCCCGGCTGGTCCTTGATCCGCAACTGCACCAGCTTCACCCCCAGCGGCAGCATCCTGTGCAGCCAGTCCACATCATCGAAAATCGGATAGAAACGATCCAGCGTCATTCCAGAAATGCCTTTCCGATCAAAGGGGTAGATGGCGCCGCCATATCGCGCGGCTCCATCGGATCGGCCTCATACGCCAGCCGCCCGGCCTCGACCGCGCGGGCAAACCCCTCAGCCATACCCACCGGATCGCCCGCCCGCGCCACCGCCGTGTTCAGCAACACCGCATCAAACCCCATCTCCATCGCCCGCGCCGCCTGGCTGGGCAGGCCAAGCCCCGCATCGACGACCATCGGCACATCGGGAAATTGCGCCCTAAGTGTCCGTAATCCATAGATATTCGTCAGGCCCAGCCCGGTTCCGATCGGCGCGCCCCAGGGCATCAACACCTTGCATCCGACCTCCAGCAACCGCTCGGCCAGCACCAGATCCTCGGTGGTATAGGGGAACACCTCGAACCCCTCGTCGGTCAAGATCCGCGCCGCCTCGACCAGCCCGAAGGGATCGGGCTGCAAGGTATCGGCATGGCCGATCACTTCCAGCTTTATCCATTTGGTTTCAAACAGTTCGCGCGCCATCTGCGCCGTCGTCACCGCCTCGCGCACCGAATGGCACCCGGCGGTATTGGGCAGAACCCGCACCCCCAGTTGCGCCACCAGATCCCAGAACGCGGCCCCCGCCCGCTCGGCCCCGGCCTCACGCCGCACCGACACCGTCGCGATCCCCGCCCCCGACCGGCGAAACGCCTGTTCCAGCACGGCAGGCGACGGGTATTGCGCCGTGCCCAGCATCAGCCGCGAGGTCACCTCGGTTCCATAAAACGCCACCATGGATCAGCCCCCCTGCCGTGGCGCGACGATTTCCAGCCGGTCACCGTCGCTCAGTTCGGTCTGCCCCCGCGCCGCTGTCGGCACGAAGGTTTCATTGATGGCAGTGGCCACCCTGGCCCCGCCATAGCCAAGCTCGTCCAGCACCTTGTCCAGCGTGCCGGGCGCGACTTCCCGGCCTTCACCGTTCACGTTGATCTTCATCCATCACCTCCGGTGTTTTGCCATCGAGAACCAGTTCCGCCACCATCCGCGCCAGCGCGGGGGCCAGCAAAAAACCGTGCCGGAACAGGCCATTGACGTAAATCGTATCACCCCGCCGCCGGATGCGCGGCAGATTGTCGGGAAAGGCCGGGCGCGCATCGACGCCGATTTCCAGTATCTCGGCCTCGCCAAAAGCGGGGTGCAGCGCATAGGCCGCATTCAGCAATTCGGCCACCGACCGCAAAGTCGCGCGGCAACGCTCGCCGCTTTCGATCTGGGTCGCCCCCAGCATGAACACCCCGTCACCGCGCGGCACGATATACAGCGGATGACGCGGATGCAGCAGGCGCACGGGCCGGTACAATGCGACATCCGGCGCGCGCAGGATCACCATTTCGCCTTTGACCCCGCGCAAATCCGTCAGCACATCCTGCGCCGCCAGCCCGCGACAGTCGATGGTCAGCCCGTCATGCACCGCCTCTGACGCTACCTCGATCCCGTTATCCTCCAACCGGTCGCGCAGATGCGTCAGGGCCGGGCGCGGCACGATATGCGCCTCGTCCCTGAAAAACAGGGCCCGGTCGAACCGCCCGTCAAGCTGCGGCTCGACCTCGGCCAGGGCATCGCGGTCCAGCAGACTATGCCGTTCGGTCCTGCGCGCGAAACGATCCAGCTCGGCCCGGTCGCGCCCAAGCGTGACCACGAGCGACCCCTTGCGATGCACCTCGACCCCGGCGCGCGCCCACCAGTCGGCCGCCTCCTGCCCCAGTCTCACGACCGGCTCTTCGGCGGTTTCGCCTTCGCAGAACGGGGTCAACATGCCACCGGCCCACCATGAGCAGGCATGCGGGCCCGGCTGCGCCTGATGATCCACCAGCCGCACCGGCACGCCCCGCGCCGTCAGTTCCGTTGCCACGCACAGCCCGACAACCCCGGCCCCGATGATCGTGATGTCCTGCGTCATGACCACACCTCGTGAAAATGGTGAACCGGGCCGTGCCCCTGCCCGACATTCAGGCCATCGGCCGCCCGGATCGCCCCCTGCAACCAGCCATGCGCGCGCGCCGTCGCGGCCCGCAGATCCAGCCCCGAGGCCAGCCCCGCCGCAATGGCCGAAGACATGCTGCATCCGGTCCCGTGGGTATTGCCGGTGTGGATACGCGGCGCCTCGAACCGTTCGGTCCCATCGGCGGCGATCAGCAGATCGACACAGATATCGCCCGACCCATGGCCGCCCTTCATCAACACCGCCTTTGCCCCCAATGCTCGCAGGGCCTGCCCTTGCGCCTCGATATCCTGCGCCGTTTCGGCCGCGTCGGTTTGCAGCAGGCGCGCGGCCTCGGGCAGGTTCGGGGTCAGCACATCGGCACGCGGCAGCAGGTATTCGATCAGGGCCGCCACGGCCTCGTCCGCCAGAAGCGGATCGCCCGATTTTGCCACCATCACCGGGTCGAGAACGACAGAACCATCGTAATCGCCAAGCGCCTCGGCCACGGCCCGGACAATCCCCGGTGTGCCCAGCATCCCGATCTTGATCGCGCCGATCTCGATATCGTCCAGAACCGAGGTAATCTGCGCGCGCACCATCTTTTCGCTCACCGCCTCGACGGCCTGCACGCCTGTCGTGTTCTGCGCGGTGATACCGGTGATCGCGCTCGCGCCATAAACGCCAAGGGCGGAAAAACTTTTCAGGTCGGCCTGAATGCCCGCGCCGCCGCCACTGTCGGAACCGGCGATTGTCAGGGCCTTTGGGTGTGTCTGCATTGTCTCACTCCTGCGGCATCGGGGGCAGGAGACACAGGACGTCAAACTGATATGTCGGACCTTCGGTCATGCTCCGTTCCCTCCGCCGGCATTGTCCGGATCAGGTTCGATGGGTTGGCTACGCCTCTCAGCCCCCTCACAGGGCACCCCAACGGATCGTGAATCAGAACGTAGTCCTTTGCTCGAGGGCGTTCAACCCGGCAAACGCATATGCCGGACACCACCCCGCCTGTTCCTTTCGCCACCTGCCGGGCCGTCGACCCTGCGGGGCCTGTTACGGGAGGGCAGTCATGCGACCCAAACCGGGCGCTGGCGCACTATCGCCTTCAGCGCTCCATCGCGCCCTTCCCGTCAAGGATCTTTGCACGGAACGTCCTGATCCGGTTCATTCTGGTTTCTGCTTTCTTGGCCGAATTAAGGTTGATGACATAGCTCTTCTTGCGCCCGCGCGTCAGCGCCTCGAAAGCCTCGGCAAGCTCCGGGTCCGCATCGAGCGCGTCCACGAGTTCATCGGGCAACACCAGTTTCCTGTCGTCCTTTGGAGGCTTCTTTCCCGTTTCCGCATACTCCCTGGCCTCCTCCAGATAGGCGCGTATCACGCCTTCCATCTTTTCCGGCCCATCACTGGCCGTAAACCTTATCATATCGGGGTGTTGCGTGTTCGGACCCTGCTTTTCCAATACACCTTCGGGGTCTTTCATGAGCGCAGCATTGAAAAAGCTGAGACGAAAGTCCTTTCTATGTGCGCCGATAATCACGATATTTCGCCCGGCATGCATATAGCAGGGATGGCCCCACTTTACTGTCTCCCTCAGTTCAGCAGAGAGGCAGATGTCCCGCAACCTGGCAAGACCCTGCCCCCATATCCTTGTCGAACAGCTCCCTGTTCCGAAGCGCTCGCAACGCCCACAGCCCTTGGTAAAATAGTCTTCGATATCGGTGATCATCATGCGGCCCACAATACCACTTTCTGGTAGATCACTTGAAGGTGCAGGCCCGGACCCTGAACGAACCTGCGGATTTTCGCGAAATCGCATGGCTGGCGCAGATGCGGCGCTTGCCCTTTGGCGGCGTCCTATTCCGCCGCGCTTTGCAGGCTGGCCATCAGGTTGTGGAATTTCTCGCCCTGCACGGCGACATGGGCGCGCAACGCCTCGCCCGCCCCGGCGGCATCGCCTTGCACAAGCGCATCGACGATCGCCTCGTGCTCGGCCATGGATTGCGCCATACGCCCGCGAAACCGCAATTGCTGACGCCGGAACGGCTTGAGCCGTTTATGCAGCTTGGCGGTTTCCTGTTCGAGAAACCGGTTACCGGATTGCTGATAGATGATTCGATGGAACCGCTCGTTCTCGGTGTAATAAGCATCGCAATCCTGCACCTCCACCGCCGCCTTGCAGTTGGCGTTCGCACTGCGCAGTTCATCCAGGGCCGCATCCGAAATCCGCATGGCGGCCAGCCGCCCGCAAGTGGCTTCGAGTTCGGCCATGACCTCGAACATCTCCATCAGTTCGACCGGGCCGGGCTGACGCACAAAGGCGCCGCGACGGGGGATCAGTTCGACCAGGCCGGACAGGGCAAGGCGTTGAAAAGCCTCGCGAAGTGGCGTGCGCGACACGCCGAACTGCTCGGCCAGGCGCATCTCGTCCAGCCGGTCGCCATCCCGATAGGTGCCGGCGAAAATCAGCTCTTCCAGTTCTTCGGCAATGCTATCGGCGCGACGCTGTTCCATGGATTTTTTTTACCGGCCCCATCAGAAAGATGCAAGATTTCTTATCTTGTATACAAAACGATTGACTTACAAAACAATCCGCTCTTACTCTCTCCGGGACACCCGGCTCTGCCGGGGTCCATCTTTGGGAGGAGAAAAATGAAAGCTTTTCTGAAAACCGCCGTGGCGGCGGCGGCTCTGGTTGCAACCGGCACCCTGGCCAGCGCCACCGAACTGCGCCTGTCGCACCAGTGGTCCAATCAGGACGTCCGACACAAGGTCGCGCAGATGGTGGCCGACGAGGTCGCCGCCGCAGACGTGGATCTGGACATCAAGATCTTCGGGTCGAAATCGCTGTTCAAGCCGCGCGAACAATACACGCCGCTCAGCCGCGGCCAGTTGGATATGGCCGTTCTGCCGCTCAGCTATGCCGGCGGTCAGCAGCCCGCCTACAACCTGACCCTGATGCCGGGTCTCGTGAAAAACCATGACCACGCCGCACGCCTGTCCGAAAGCCCCTTCATGGAGGCGCTCGAAGCCAAGATGGCCGAGGACGACGTGATCGTGCTGGTGCACGGCTATCTGGCCGGTGGTTTTGCCGGCAAGGACAAGTGCATCACCAGGCCCGAGGACGTGAATGGCCTGCAAATGCGGGCCGCAGGCAAGGCATTCGAACAGATGCTGGCTGGCGCGGGCGCCTCGATCGCGTCGATGGCCTCGTCGGAAATGTATAACGCGATGCAAACCGGCGTTCTGGACGCGGCCAATACCTCGTCTTCGTCCTTCGTCAGCTATCGCATCTACGAACAGGTGGCGTGCTATACGCCTGCCGGCGATATCGCGCTGTGGTTCATGTATCAGCCCCTGCTGATGAACAAGACCACCTTCGAGGGCCTGACCGAAGCACAGCAAACCGCCCTGCTGGACGCGTCGAAAAAGGCCGAGGCCTTCTATCTCGAAGAAGCCAAGAAACAGGACGCCGCCTCGGTCAAGGTGTTCAGCGACGCTGGCGTCGAGGTCGTCCAGATGTCGCCCGAGGATTTCGAAGCCTGGCGCACCCTGGCCACGGAAACCTCCTACAAGGCCTTCGTCGAAGAAGTGTCTGACGGGCAGGCGCTTCTGGATATGGCGCTGGCCGTAGAATAACCGATCCGGCGGGCAGCGTTGCGCGCGCTGCCCCCACACCCGATTTCACACACATCAACGGAGGCAGCCATGGCCGGTCACAGTTCGGCAGCTACATCGCATACAGGCAACAACCCGTTCCTGCGTTTCGTCGCCGCCATATCGACCTTTGCGGGATGGTGTTCGGCGGCCATGATCGTGGCCGCGGTGGCGATCACCTGCCAGATGATCTTCATCCGCTTCGTTCTGAACAAATCGACCATCTGGCAGACCGAAGCCGTCGTCTATCTGATGATCGCAGCCACCCTGATCGGGCTGCCCTATGTGCAGCGGTTGCGCGGCCATGTGAATGTCGACCTGTTCCCGCTCACACTGCGGCCCCGCCCCCGTTTCGTGCTGGCGCTGGTGACGCTGTCGCTGTCCATCGCCATCGTCGCGGTGATGCTGTTTTACGGTTACGAGTTCTGGCATTTCGCGTGGGATCGCGGCTGGCGCTCGGGGTCGGTCTGGGATGTCCGGCTGTGGATTCCCTACCTGTCTCTGCCAGTCGGTTTTGCCCTGCTCTTGCTGCAACTGATCGCTGATTTTGTCGCCCTGATCACCGGAGTCGACAAGCCCTTTGGACTGGAGAACGCCTGATGGACCCTCTGATGCTTGGGGCTCTGGTTGCGATTGCAACGATCCTCGTTCTTTTCTCCGGCGTTTCGGTGGCCATGGGCCTGCTGATCGTCTCGGCCGGATTCCTGATCATCTTCGACGGGATGCGCTCGCTCGAACTGCTGCCCGAAATGTTCTTTGGCAAGCTGGACAATTTCGCCCTGCTGTCGATCCCGATGTTCATCATCATGGGGGCGTCCATCGCCTCGACCCGAGCGGGTGCCGACCTTTACGAGGCCCTTGAACGCTGGCTGACGCGTATCCCCGGCGGGCTGGTCGTGTCCAACCTCGGGGCCTGCGCGCTGTTCGCCGCCATGTCGGGATCGAGCCCCGCAACCTGCGCCGCCATCGGCAAGATGGGCATCCCCGAAATGCGCAAGCGCGGCTATCCCGATGGCGTTGCCGCCGGGTCCATCGCCGCAGGCGGCACCCTGGGCATCCTTATTCCGCCTTCCGTCACCATGATCGTCTACGGCATCGCCACCGAAACCTCGATCGGGCGGCTCTTCCTGGCCGGTGTCATTCCCGGCCTGATGCTGGTCGGCCTGTTCATGGCGTGGTCGCTCTATTCGACATGGCGCTCCGGCTCGGCCTCGGTCCTCAGCGCGGGCGCATACACGTGGCGCGAAAAGTTCGAGATCCTGCCGCGTGTCCTGCCTTTCCTGCTGATCATCATCGGCGTACTTTACGCCATGTATGGCGGCGTCGCCACGCCGTCCGAAACCGCGGCCGTCGGCGCATTGCTGTGCCTTGTCATCGCGATGGTCATCTACAAGTTGTGGGATCCCCGCCAGTTGTGGGTGGTGCTGCGCGACAGCACCAAAGAGTCGGTGATGATCCTGTTCATCATCGCTGCGGCGGGCGTGTTCAGCTACATGCTGTCCTCGCTGTTCATCACCCAATCGATTGCCGAATGGATCGGCACGCTCGAGGTCAACCGCTGGGTTCTGATGGGCGCGATCAACGTCTTCCTGCTGGTCGCCGGCTTCTTCCTGCCGCCGGTTGCCGTCATCCTGATGGCCGCTCCGATCCTGCTGCCGATCATCACCACCGCCGGGTTCGATCCGATCTGGTTCGCCGTGGTGCTGACCATCAACATGGAAATCGGCCTGATCTCACCACCCGTTGGCCTGAACCTCTACGTGATCAACGGCATCGCGCCGGATATCTCGCTCAAGACGATCCTGACCGGGTCGCTGCCCTTCGTGGCCTGCATGGTCCTCGCGATCGTTCTGCTGTGCCTGTTCCCCGGTCTGGCCACATGGCTGCCCGACATGGTGATGGGAGGCGCCTGATGACCCTTCTGGCTGATGTCCTGTCCACGGTCTTTGAACGGCGCTATCGGCCCTTTGGCCTGAAAGGCGCCGAGACCAGACCGATGGACGACATGGCGAACGAACTGGTCGGCTCGTCCGGGGAAACCTCCGGGCTGGCGCTGGCCGAGCGCATCCTGTCCCGGTTCGAAACCATGTCGGACGATGAAAAACTGGGCTTTTTCCGCCACCTGGCCAACGCCATGAACATCGACGCCGAAGCGGTGCGCAGCGCATTGGAGGCCTACGAACAGACCCCCTCCAAGAACAGCTACCGCGCCTTCATGGCCGCGTCCGAACCCCGGCGGCAGGAACTGATCCGGCGGCTGAACGGGCTGCCCGGCGCGACAGGGGCGCTTGTGCGGATGCGGGCCGATCTGCTGCGGCTTGGCCGGGGCGAACCGGAACTCGAGGCGCTGGACCTTGATTTCAGGCACCTTTTCGCATCGTGGTTCAATCGCGGTTTCCTGGTGCTGCGCCCGATCAACTGGGAAAGCCCGGCACATATTCTGGAAAAGATCATCGCCTACGAGGCCGTCCACGCCATCGACAGCTGGAACGACCTGCGCCGACGGCTGGAACCGCGCGACCGCCGGTGTTTCGCCTTCTTTCACCCGGCCATGCCGGACGAGCCGCTGATCTTCGTCGAGGTCGCGCTGACCAAGGGCACCCCCGGCTCGATCCAGGCGTTGCTGGCCGAGGATCGCGACACCGTCCAGCCGGAAGACACCGACACCGCCGTTTTCTATTCGATTTCGAACTGCCAGACGGGGCTGGCCAGCATCTCGTTCGGGAATTTCCTGATCAAGCAGGTCGCCTCGGACCTGGCCTCCGAGATGGGCAATCTCAAGACCTTCGTCACCCTGTCGCCCATTCCGGGGCTTGGCCCGTGGGCCGCCGGGCAGGGTCTTGACCTGCCCTCCGACGACCCCAAACAGATGCGCGCGCTGGCGGCGCATTACCTGATCAACGCCAAGCGCGAGGATGACCTGCCCGACGATCCGGTGGCGCGGTTTCATCTTGGCAACGGCGCAACGGTGCATGCCGTGCATGCGGATGCCGACACCTCGGACAAGGGGCGCGCGCAATCGGGTGGCGCAATGGTGAATTATCTGTATGACCTCGGGAAAGTCGCCCAGAACCACGAGGCTTTCGTCACGACGCGCAAGGTCGTCGCCAGTTCCGAGGTGAAATCAGCCGCCAACGCAGCCAATACCGGGCAGGCAAAAGAAAGGTAGAACCATGGCAAATCCCCTTTATGACCATCTGTTCGGAACGCATGCCGGCAAGGACACGCCGTTCCTCTTCCTGCCCGACGGCACCACGCTGAGCCATAGCGCCTTTCTGCAACAGGCCGCTCGAATCGCCAACGCCGTGACCGGGCTGGGCCTGAGCGCCGGAGACCGCGTTGCCGTGCAGGTCGAAAAATCGCCCGAGGCGCTGGCGCTGTATGCCGCCTGCGTGCAGGCCGGGCTGATCTTCCTGCCGCTCAACACCGCCTATACCGAAGACGAACTGGCCTATTTCATCGAGAACAGCGGCGCGTCCCTGATCGTGTGCGACGACAGCCGCCAGTCCGGGCTGTCCGCGATTGCCGGCCGCCTTGGCGCGCAGGTCGAAACTCTGAATGCCGACGGCTCGGGCTCGCTGACCGACAAGGCCGGGGATTGCCCCGCCTCGTTCGACACCGTGGACCGCAAGGCGGACGATCTGGCCGCCTTCCTTTACACCTCGGGCACGACCGGGCGCTCGAAAGGCGCGATGCTGACGCAGGACAACCTGCTGTCGAACGCACAGACGCTGGTGAAGGAATGGCGCTTCACATCCGATGACGTTCTGCTGCACGCCCTGCCGATCTTTCACACGCACGGGCTGTTCGTGGCGACGAACGTGACGCTGGCGGCCGGGGGCAGCATGATCTTCCTGCCCAAATTCGACCTGGATCGGGTCATCGAATGGCTGCCGCGCGCCACTTCGATGATGGGCGTGCCCACTTTCTATACCCGCCTGCTGGACGATGCGCGTTTCACCCGCGACCTGGCGCAGCACATGCGCCTGTTCATTTCCGGCTCGGCCCCGCTGCTGGCGGAAACCCATGTGCAGTTCGAAAACCGCACCGGCCATCGCATTCTGGAACGCTACGGCATGACCGAAACCAACATGAACACCTCGAACCCCTACGAGGGCGAACGCCGCGCCGGAACCGTGGGCTTCCCCCTGCCCGGCGTCGAGTTGAAGGTCACCGACCCGGACAGCGGCAATACGCTGCCGAATGGTGAAATCGGCCAGATCGAGGTACGCGGCCCCAACGTGTTCAAGGGCTACTGGCAGATGCCCGAGAAAACCGCCGCCGAACTGCGCGAAGACGGGTTCTTCATCACCGGCGATCTGGGCAAGATCGACGAGGACGGCTATGTCCACATCGTGGGCCGCAACAAGGACCTGATCATTTCCGGCGGCTACAACATCTACCCCAAGGAAATCGAACTGGTGCTGGACGAACAGCCCGGCGTTCTGGAAAGCGCCGTGATCGGCGTGCCGCATCCCGATTTCGGGGAAACCGTGGTGGCGGTTCTGGTGGCGCAACCGGGGGCCGCCCCCGACACCAGGGCGATCATGGAGAATGTCGGCCAATCGCTTGCACGGTTCAAACACCCCCGCAGCATCGAAGTGATCGACGAACTGCCGCGCAACACCATGGGCAAGGTTCAGAAGAACATCCTGCGCGAGCGCTACAAGGACATGTTCGCAACCGCCTGACCAGGACCGGACAGGGCATGCCTGACATGCGGTAACGCTCAGGAATTGCGCGCCGCATGTCAGGCATTTGCCCTGCGGGAAATGGCCTATGGGCCTTTGTTTCGCCCCATCTCCTTGCGGGCGGTCCAATCGGCATGAGAAACCGTTTCGCATATCGGGGCCCGACCGCATGTTTCAAGCGGCGGATTGAAGCGATATGATAATCCTATGCCAAACATCGGAAACATATATTTGCCCGATAGGTGACAGGCACGCTATCCCTGATGGACCCCCACCCGACACAAGAGCAGAGCATGAATTTCCCAGACGACGATTATCAAGATATCCGCGACGGCGTGCAGGCACTTTGTGCTCAGTTTCCCGCAGAATATCACCGTAAAATCGACGAAGAGCGCGGCTATCCCGAAGCCTTCGTCGATGCCCTCACGCGCGAAGGCTGGATGGCGGCCCTGATTCCCGAGGAATACGGCGGGTCCGGCCTTGGCCTGACCGAGGCCAGCGTCATCATGGAAGAAATCAACCGCGCGGGCGGCAACTCAGGCGCGTGCCACGGCCAGATGTACAACATGAACACACTGGTGCGCCACGGCTCCGAAGAACAGCGCCAGCGTATCCTGCCCAAACTGGCCAGCGGTGAGTTGCGCCTACAATCCATGGGCGTGACCGAACCCACCACCGGCACCGACACCACCAAGATCAAGACCACCGCCGTCAAGAAGGGCGACCGTTACGTGATCAACGGGCAGAAGGTCTGGATCAGCCGCGTGCAGCACTCCGACCTGATGATCCTGCTGGCCCGCACGACCCCGCTGGCCGAGGTCAAGAAGAAATCCGAAGGCCTGTCGATTTTCCTCGTCGACATCAAGGAGGCCATGAAAAACGGGATGGAGGTCAAACCCATCCTCAACATGGTCAACCACGAAACCAACGAGTTGTTCTTCGACAATCTGGAAATCCCCGAGGAAAACCTGATCGGCGAAGAGGGCAAGGGATTCAAATACATCCTCACCGGCCTGAACGCCGAACGCGCCCTGATCGCGGCGGAATGTATCGGGGACGGCTACTGGTTCACCGACAAGGTCACACAATACGTCAGCGAACGGCAGGTTTTCGGCCGCCCCATCGGCCAGAACCAGGGGGTGCAGTTCCCCATCGCCGAGGCCTTCATCGAAGTCGAGGCCGCGAACCTGATGCGCTACAAGGCCTGCGCACTGTACGATGCCGGTCAGCCCTGCGGCGCCGAGGCCAACATGGCGAAATACCTGGCCGCCAAGGCCAGCTGGGACGCCGCCAATGCCTGCATCCAGTTCCATGGCGGATTCGGCTTTGCCTGCGAATACGATGTCGAACGCAAGTTCCGCGAGACACGGCTCTATCAGGTCGCCCCGATCTCGACCAACCTGATCCTGTCCTATGTGGCCGAGCATCTCCTCGGTATGCCGAGGTCGTTCTGATGCAGGCACTGGAAGGTCTCGAAGTCGTCGCCATCGAACAGGCCGTGGCAGCACCATTCGCCACCGGACGGTTGGCCGATGCCGGGGCGCATGTCACCAAGATCGAACGCCCCGAAGGCGATTTCGCCCGTGGATACGATGACGTGGCCCAGGGACAGTCGAGCTATTTCGTCTGGCTCAACCGCGGCAAGGACAGCGTGACGCTGGATCTGACCTCGGACGCCGGAAAACAGGCGCTCGAAGGGCTGTTGGCCAAGGCCGACGTCCTGATGCAGAATCTCAAGCCCGGCGCGCTGGCGCGGCTCGGTTTCGATCTCGAACGTCTGCACCGCGATTACCCCAGGCTGATCTCCTGCTCGATCTCGGGCTACGGCGAAGACGGCCCGATGTCCGACCGCAAGGCGTATGACCTGCTGATTCAGGCCGAAAGCGGGCTGTGTTCGATCACCGGCGGCCCGTCCGAACCGGCGCGGGTGGGTGTCTCGCTGGTCGATATCGCCACGGGCGCAACCGCCCATGCCGCGATTCTCGAGGCGCTGATCCGCCGCGGGATCACCGGACAGGGCGCGCGCATCTCGGTGTCGATGTTCGATGTCATGGCCGACTGGCTGACTGTTCCGCTGCTGAACCACGAAGGCGGCAACAGCCCCAAACGCATCGGCTTGGCCCATCCCTCCATCGCGCCCTACGGTGTGTTCACGCCCAAATCCGGTGCCGATATCCTGATCTCGATCCAGAGTGACCGGGAATGGCGCATGCTGTGCAAGGATTTCGTCGGAAACGAAGACCTCGGGACCGATCCGCGCTTTGCCACCAATGTCGAGCGGGTGAAAAACCGCGATGAAACCGACGCCATCGTCGCCGAGGCCTTTACCCGTTACGATGCCGAAACCGCCATCCAACTGCTGGAAAAATGCAAGATCGCCCTGGCCTCGGTCAACGACATGGCCGGGCTGTCGACCCATCCGCACCTGCGCCGCATCACCGTGGACAGCCCGAACGGCCCGGTGTCCTACCCGGCCCCCGGCGCGGTCTTTGTCGGCGAGGATCGGACCTATGGCGCAATTCCGGCCCTGAACCCGCTGAAGGACTAGGCGATGACCCTCGACATTGACCATCTGCAAACCTGGATCGGCCGCGAACAAATCGACAGCGAAACCCTGTCGCCCACGCTGGTGCGCCAGTTCAACGCCACGTTCGATCGCAGGTCCGACACCGATCAGGGGGGCAAGGCTCCGCTCCTGATCCATCTCTGCCTGGCCCAACCCATCGCGCCCATGTCCGAACTGGGCCGCGACGGTCACCCGGCCCTTGGCGGCTTCCTGCCGCCGGTGCCCCTGCCGCGCCGCATGTGGGCCGGCGGGGCCTTCACGTTCCATGGCGATATCCGGATCGGCGACGAGGTCACGCGCCACTCGAAAATCACCGATGTCCAGTTGAAAGAGGGCCGCTCGGGCGCGCTGTGCTTCGTCACGGTCCAGCACGAGGTCACCTCCGATGGCCGCCATGTGCTGAGCGAACGTCAGGACATCGTCTACCGCGATATCCCCGCCGCCGCGCCGGGCAAGCCCAAGGCCGATCCCGCCCCCGCCACGACCGGAGAGCATTCCCGCACCGTGACTCCGCATCCGACGCTGCTGTTCCGCTACTCTGCGCTCACCTTCAACGGCCACCGCATCCATTACGACAAGCCGTTCTGCATTGAGGACGAGGGGTATCCCGGCCTCGTGGTGCATGGTCCGATGCAGGCCACGATGTTGTGCCAGATGGCCGCCGACCTGCACGGCGCCACGCCCGCGCGCTTCCGGTTCCGCAGCCTGTCACCGATCTTCGACGACGCCGATTTCACGGTCAACGCCGAACCGCATGACACCGGCCTGCGCCTGTGGACGGCCAAGGTGGGCGGCCCGCTGGCGATGGAAGCCTTCGCCGAATGGTAACCGGCGGATCGCGCCGCATTGTCCGGCCCGGCTGGACAGGCGGTGCGATTCTGTGCTGCTGTTCGATGATGCCGACGCCCCGCGCGGCACGTTAACCACGGATCGGACCCCGCATGAGCCAACGCCCCGCCCCCGAACATCGCGATGCCTTCGTGCATTTCTGCCCGATCAGCACACGCTGGATGGACAACGACGCCTATCTGCACGTCAACAACGTGGCCTATTACTCGTTCTTCGACACGGCAGTGAACGATTACCTGATCCAGGGCGGCGTTCTGGACATACGGCGCAGTACGGTAACCGGACTGGTCGCCCACAGCGAATGCAGCTACTTCAGCCCCGTCGCCTTTCCCGAAGCCATCGACGTGGGCCTGCGCGTGGCCCGCTTGGGCCGCAGCAGCGTGACCTACGAACTGGGCGTTTTTCAGAAAGAATCCGACACCGCCGCCGCGCAGGGCCGGTTCGTTCATGTCTATGTCGACCGCGAAACCAGCCGCCCGGTCGCCATCCCCGACAACATGCGCGCCCTGCTCGAGCCGCTGGTCATGCCCGCCGATACCCCCTGACCCATCACGATTGGACCCCTCCATGCCCCTGACCCGGATCACCCTGCCGCTGTTTTTGCCCGCCACACGACTGGATCGCTTTGCCAGGGCGCAGGGGGCCGGTGCGGATGCCGTCATCCTCGATCTCGAAGATGCCGTCGCCGGGGAGGACAAACACGCCGCGCGCAACGCATTGGCCGACCTGCCCGCACACACCCCCGGCGACGTGCCGGTGCTGGTCCGTATCAATGCCACGGACAGCCCCTTTTTCACCGAAGACGCCGCCGCGATGAAGGGCCTGCCCATCGACGGGCTGATCCTGCCCAAGGCCGAAGACGCCGCAGCCTGCGCCACCCTGTCCCGACAAACCGGCCTGCCGGTGATCGGGCTGATCGAAACCGCCCGCGGCCTTCGCAATGCCGAAGCCGTGGCCGGGGCCTGCCTGCGGCTGGCCTTCGGCTCCATCGACTATGCCGCCGACCTTGGCCTCGCCCATGAACGCGAGCCGCTGCTCCATGCGCGATCCGAGCTTGTTCTCGCCTCGCGTCTGGCAAACCGCCCCGCCCCGTGGGACGGGGTCACACCGGGAATCAAGGACGAAACCGCCATCGAAACCGATTGCAGGCACAGTGTCGCCATGGGCTTTGGCGGCAAGCTGATCATCCACCCCGCTCAGATCGCCCCGGCGCGGCGCGGCTTCGCCCCTTCGCCGGACGAACTCGACTGGGCCACGCGCGTCACCGCCGCCGCCGCCGAAAACGCGGCCGCCATCAAGGTGGACGGCCAGATGATCGACGCGCCGGTGGTCAAGCGCGCCGAACAGATCCTCGCCCGCGCCGGAGGGACACGATGACCGGCAAGATCACCGAAGACCACCTGATCGACAGCATCGCGGATGCGCTTCAGTATGTCTCGTACTACCACACGCCGGATTTCATTCAGGCCATGGCCCGCGCCTATGAAACCGAGCAAAGCACCGCGGCCCGAAACGCGATGCGTCAGATCCTGTTGAACTCGCGCATGGCGGCCACGGGCCACCGCCCGATCTGTCAGGACACCGGCAGCGCCAACGTGTTTCTGAAAGTCGGCGTTCAGGCCCCCATCGACTGGCGCCGCTCCCCGCAAGAGCTGATCGACGAGGCCACACGCCGCGCCTACAATTTCAAGGCCAACCCGTTGCGCGCCTCGATCGTCGCGGACCCCCTGGGCAAACGCCGCAACACGCAGGACAACACGCCCGCCATGATCCAGACCGAACTGGTGGCCGGTGACAAGGTTTCCGTCACCGTGTCGGCCAAAGGGGGCGGGTCGGAAAACAAGACCAGGTTCACGGTTCTGAACCCGTCGGATTCGGTGGCGGACTGGGTGGTGGACACCGTGTCGAAACTCGGCGCCGGCTGGTGCCCGCCGGGGATCATCGGGCTTGGCGTCGGCGGCAGCGTCGACAAGGCGATGGCCATGGCCAAGGAATCCCTGAACGATCCCATCGACATGACCGAATTGCAGGCGCGCGGCCCGCAATCCGCAGAAGACGAATTGCGGCTGGACCTCTACGAAAGGCTCAACGCCCTTGGCATCGGCGCGCAGGGGCTTGGCGGGCTGGTGACGGTTCTCGACGTCAAGGTGAACAGCTTTCCCACCCATGCCGCCTCGCTTCCCGTCGCGCTGATCCCCAATTGCGCCGCCACACGGCATGTGCATTTCACGCTGGATGGCAGCGGCCCCGCGCAGCTCACCCCACCTGACCTGTCGCTTTGGCCCGATCTGGGCGATGCAAGCGTCGATGGGCGGCGGATCGACCTTGACGCGCTCGATGATAGCACGCTCGCCTCCCTGTCGCCGGGCGATACGCTCCTGCTGTCCGGGCGGCTCTATACCGGACGCGACGCCGCCCACCGGCGGATGCTGGACGAACTGGATCAGGGCAAGCCCCTGCCCGTCGATCTGAAGGGCCGCGCGATCTATTACGTCGGCCCGGTGGACGCCGTGGGGGACGAGGTGATCGGCCCCGCAGGCCCCACCACCTCGACACGGATGGACAAGTTCACCGGCCCGCTGCTGGCCGCCTCGGGGCTGAAACTCATGATCGGCAAGGCCGAACGCGGCCCCCAGGCGATCGAGGCCATCAGGGATCACGGCGCTGTCTACCTGATCGCCGTGGGCGGTGCCGCCTATCTCGTGTCCAAGGCCATCCAGAGCGCCCGCCCCGTCGCCTATCAGGATCTGGGGATGGAGGCGATCTACGAGATCGAGGTCAGGGATATGCCGGTCACCGTGGCCGTGGACACCAAGGGCGCCTCCATCCATGACAGCGGCCCGCGCCAATGGGCGCGCACCCGTTAACCCCCTGAAACGAAAACAGGACGCCCGCTACGGACGCCCTGTTTCAATTCACGGTGCAACCCCGTTCAGACGGTGCGCCCGCCATCGACTTCAAGCACGACACCGGTGATGAAATCCGCCTCGTCCGAGCCAAGGTAAAGCGCGGCATTGGCGATGTCGCGCGGCTGCGACATGCGGCCCATCGGAATGGTCGCGATGAACTTCTCGCGGTTCTCGGGCGTATCGGGAACCCCCATGAACTGCTCCAGAAGCGCCGTCGCACCCATCACCGGCGCGATACAGTTCACGCGGATATTGTCGGGTGCCAGTTCCACCGCCAGCGAGCGGCTCATCAGGTTCACCGCGCCCTTGGACGAGTTGTACCACGTCAGGCCCGGACGCGGGCGGATACCGGCGGTCGAGCCGATATTCAGCATCACGCCACCGCCGGACTTGCGCCACAGCGGAACGCAGACCTTGGTCATGTGAAAGATCGACACCACGTTGATGTCATAGATCTTGCGAAAGGTCTCTTCGTCGGTTTCCATCAGCGGGCTGTTGGGGTTGGTCCAGCCCGCGTTGTTCACCACGATATCGAGCCCGCCAAAGGCTTCGACGGTCGCATCGACAGCGGCCTGAACCTGATCGCCCTTCGACACATCGCATGTCACCGCGATGGCGTTTTCGCCCAGTTCCCTGGCAACGGCCTTGGCGCCCTCTTCGTTCAGATCGACAACCGCCACCTTCGCGCCTTCGCGGATATAGGTTTCCGCGATCCCCTTGCCAAAGCCCGAGGCCGCGCCGGTGACGAGCGTGCGTTTTCCTTCAAGTCTCATATTGTTCTTTCCTTTTTACTGTCGTTGCTCCGGCCCCGTTCAGGCTGGGCCGGAGACACACGGCAAGGGTCAGCCGTGATTGTTGATGATGGTCTTGATGTGCGAAAACTCGTGCAGCGCGGCAAAGCCCTTTTCGCGGCCATGCCCCGATTTGCGGATACCGCCGAACGGCAATTCCACCCCGCCTCCGGCACCATAGCCGTTGATGAAGACCTGGCCGCAATGCATCGCTTTCGACACCCGCTGCTGCCGCCCGCCGTCACGCGTCCAGATCGCGGCGACCAGGCCATAATCGGTGTCGTTGGCAATCGAGATCGCCTCGGCCTCGTCCTCGAACGGAATGATGCACAGAACCGGGCCAAACACCTCTTCCTGCGCGATCTTCGCATGCGGATCGCACGGGCCGAAAATGGCGGGCGCAACGTAATAGCCGCCCTCGGGCGCGTCCTGACGCACGCTGCCACGGGCCATCAGCGGCGCGTCGGCCTCTTCGATATAGGTTTCCACACGCTTCTTCTGCTTGGCCGAAATCAGCGGCCCAAGCACCGCGTCCTCACCGGAATCCGACGCCGCGATATCCTTGAAACGCGCGGTCAGTTCGGCAACCACCTTGTCGTAAATCCCGCGCTGCAACAGAACGCGCGTGCCCGCCGAACAGGTCTGCCCGCCATTCTGGATCACGGCATTGACCAGCACCGGCAACGCGGCCTCCAGATCGGCGTCGTCGAACACGATCTGCGGCGATTTCCCACCCAGTTCCAGCGTGCAACCGATGAAGTTCTTTGCGGCAGCCGTCTGGATGATGACCCCCACCTCGGGCGAGCCGGTGAACGAGATGAAGTCGATCTTCTTGTTGTCGGCCAGCGCCTGACCCGCGACATTGCCGCGCCCCGTGACGATATTGATCGCACCGGGCGGAAAGCCCACCTCGATCGCCAGTTGCCCGATACGCAGCGCGGTCATGCAGGCGTCTTCCGCCGGTTTCAGGACCGTCGCATTGCCCATGGCCAGCGCCGGAGCGACCGACCGCCCGAACATCTGCGCGGGGTAGTTCCAGGGGATGATATGACCGGTCACGCCATGGGGCTCGCGGTGCACCTCGACATTGTAACCGTTGAGAAAGGGAATGACCTCGCCATGCACCTTGTCGGCGGCCCCGCCGTAGAACTCGAAATAGCGGGCCGTCACCTTCATGTCGGCGCGCGCCTGGTTGATCGGCTTGCCGTTGTCGCGGGTTTCGAGCTGCGCCAGGCCTTCCACGTTTTCCAGAATCCGCTCGGACAGGCGGATCATCAGGCGGCCACGTTCGGCGGCCGTCAGCGTGGACCATTCGCCACCGTCATATGCCGCCCGCGCGGCGGCGACCGCCGCGTCGATATCGGCCTCGTCGCTGTCGGCGATCTGCGCAAAAGGCAGCCCGTCGATGGGCGACAGCACATCCATCGTCTTGCCGGAAATCGCCGGAACCCATTCGTTGCCGATCAGGTTCAGGGGCTCGGGAATGACCAGTTTTGCATTCACGTCGGAGTCTTTCATGCGTTCGTTCCTTCGGGTTCGAGACTACCCTCTTCGACCTCGCCCCGCTCGATAACGAGCGTGCGGTCGGCAAAGCCGCGCAGCAAAGAGGGGTTGGATTCTGTAATGATCAGCGTGACCGAACGGTCCGTATCGCGCAGGGTGCGCAAGGCTTCGGCATAGCGCTGCGCCAGTGCCGGGGCCAGCCCCTGAAACGGTTCGTCCAGCATGATCAGCTTGGTGCCCAGCATCAGGGCACGGGCCAGCGCCACCATCTTGCCCTGCCCGCCGGATACGGTGCCGCCGGGGCGTCCCGCCATCTCGCGCAGTTCGGGCAGGACGGTATAGGCACGCTCCAGCCGCTTCGCGGTTTCCGCCGCGCTCAGCCGCGCGGCCTGCGCCGGCAGCAGAATGTTTTCCTCCACCGTGAAGGCCGAGAAAAGCCGCCGGTCTTCCGGGGCATATCCGATCCCCAGACCGGGCCGTTTCGGCGGGTGCAGTTCGGTGATCGGCTTGCCGTCGAACAGGATTTCCCCGCTGGCCCTGGTAAAGCCCATGATCGTGCGCAGCAGCGTCGTCTTGCCCGCGCCGTTCCGCCCGATCAGGGCCACGGTTTCGGCCTCGTCTATACTGAACGTCAGGTTCCGCAGGATCGGGATATTCCCGATCGAGGCATTCACATCACGCAATTCCAGCATCAGACCACCTCCCCGATCACGTCCCGGATCACGTCGGGATGCTCCAGAATTTCCGCGGGCGAGCCGCGCAACTGCACATTGCCGCTGTTCCACACGGCCACCTCGTCGGCATAGTTCTCGACGATGCCCATATCGTGCTCGACGAACACCGACGTGACATTGGCCTCCTTCAACGCGCCGATCAGGATTTCCATGATCGAATGCTTCTCGGAAGACGCCACGCCCGAGGTCGGCTCATCCATCAGCAACAGCCGGGGCTTCAGCGCCAGGGCGACGGCAATGTCGATCAGCTTGCGCTGACCTTCGGACAGTTCGACCACCAGCGTATCGGCCACGTCCGCACAGCCCACCATGTCCAGCAGGTGCAGCATTTCATCGCGTTCGGGAATCCGGTGCATGTCCATCAGCGGATTGCGCAGCTTGTCCCGCGCCGACACCGAAATCAGCAGGTTTTCCAGCGCCGTGTGCTCGGTGAACAACTGCGGAATCTGAAACGCCCGCGCCACGCCGCGATCCACAATCTTGCGCGGCGGCAGGGGGGTGACATCCTGCCCCTCGAACAACACCTGCCCGTTGCTGGGTTTCAGCCACCCCGTGCAGATATTCAGAAAGGTCGTCTTGCCCGCACCGTTCGGCCCGATGATGGCCAGGTTCCTGCCCGCATGAATCTTGAGCGACACATTGTCGGCCGCGGTCACGCCGCCGAACTTGATCACCAGATTGCGGGTTTCCAGAAGAACGTCACTCATTTCCGCGCTCCTTCCTTGCCAGAGCCACGCCGAAAGAGCGACTCGAGAATACCGATCAGCCCACCGGGCGCGAACAGGATGATGATCAACAGGAACCCGCCAAGGATCATCTGCCAGATGTCACCGGCATAGACCGAGGCATAGGTTCGCACCACCTCGTAGATCAGAGCCCCGAGGAAGGCGCCATGAACCGAACCCGCACCGCCGAGGACCGCGATGAACACCATCTCTGCCGAGCGGACCCACCACACGTATTCCGGCGTCACCACGCCCTGGGCCATGCCCATCATCACCCCGCCGACACCGCACAGCGCCGCCGACAGAAGATACCCCGACAACAGCGCCCGCCGGGGCGAGATGCCCAGGTATTCAAGCCGGGTCTCATTGGTCTTGATGGTCTGGAACAGCTGACCGATGGGCGAAGCGAACCAGCGCTGCGTGAACCATCCCAGCACCACCATCAGCACGACCACCGAATAATAAAGCATCATCTCGAACTGGCCGTGAGTCAGCACCTGTCCCAGAACCGTCGGACGTGCGAACCGGATACCGTCGGCCCCGCCGGTGTAGTGATAGAATTTCTCGAGGATCGACCAGAAGATCATCGAAAACGCCAGGTTCAGCATCCCGAAGAAGATACCGCGATAGCGCACCACGAACAGTCCCACGAAAAGACCCGCCAGAACCGCACCGGCCACGCCGACAATCAGCACGACAAAGAAATCCGCCGCCGGCATCGACGCCATCAGGAACGCCCCGGCATAGGCCGCGATCCCGAAGTAAAGCGCATGACCGAACGAGACCTGCCCGGCACGCAGCAGCACCGTCACGCCCAGCACGGCCAGCCCCTTGGCCATCGCGAAATTGAACAACAGCTGGATCGAAGGCGTCGTGAAGGGCACCGCGATAACCGCCAGGACCCCGATGACCCAGAGAAAGGTGAGAGGAGACTTCATGCTGGCCTTCGCCTTGGTTGAATGTGTTTTTGTGGTCATCCCGAGCCTCAGATCTTGCGTGCGGCCGGGCTGCCGAACAGCCCCTCGGGGCGCACCAGCAGAACCAGAACCATGATGAGATACGGCACCAGAACCGAGATTTCGGGATACAGGTACACCGCGAACGAACGTCCCAGCCCGATCATCAGCGCGGTCAGCGCCGCGCCTTCGATCTGGCCCAGCCCCGCCGTGGCCACCACGGCAAAGGACAGCACGATCATGTCAGCGCCCATACCGGGCAGGATCGAGGTTGTCGGCGATGCCAGCGCCCCGCCCAGACCGGCCAGAACCGCCCCGATCACGAAGGTGAACAGGAACACCTTGTCGGCATCCACACCGATGGATTGCGCGGCCTCGCGGTCCTCCGTCGTGGCGGTGATCAGTTTGCCGGTGATCGTATGGCGCAGGAAAAACCGCATGCCCAGCAACAGCACCACCGCGATCAGCGGCAGCAGGATCAGCTGATAGGCCGTATAGGTCACGCCGAACACGCTGACATTGCCCAGAACCTGCAACGCGGAGGATTCGAAATAGGGCCGCGTCCCCCAGACAAGGCGCTGCACATCCTCAAGGATCATGAACACCGCGAAGGTCACCAGCAATTGCAGCACTTCGGACTTGTCGTAGATCCGGCGCAGCAGAAAATATTCCAGCGGCCCACCGATCAGGATCCCGACCAGCACGGCCGATACGATCATCAATGGAAACGCAAAGACCGGCGCGAACCCGAGGGCAAGAAAGTAGCCGGTCAGGGAGACGGTGGCATAAGCCCCGATCGCATAGAGCGATCCGTGCGCCACGTTCAGTATTCGCATGACGCCAAAGATCAGGGTCAGCCCGAGCGCCACGATAAAGACCAGCGCGGCATAGGCGACACCGTCGAACAAGGCGAGGAGGAAAATCGCGAGATTCATGTGTTTATCCGGGAGTTTTTAATGGTGCGGAGAGGGCATTGCATGCCCTCTCCGACAGTTTCACAAGCGACGATCAGTTCTCGTAGCTATCGACGGTCACACTGTCGACAAAGCCCGCATCGAGGGTACCGACCCAGTCGATCGACTTCTGGCCGACCGGCGTGGTCAGTTCGTCGCCGTCGAAGATCATGATGTTTTCCATCGTGGCAAACGGGTAGTCCCCGGTTTGCACGCTGACCCCCAGCAACTGATCCTCGATACCCTGGTTGTCCTCACGGATCGTCACTTCGCGGCCCAGACCCTGGAAGGTCAGACCCTCCAGCGCGGCCAGAAGCTGATCTTCGCTCGGCCAGTCGACGCCGTTTTCCTCGATCGCCTTTTCATAGGCGGCCTTCAGTGCGGCAATGGCCTGGCTGGCGTGGAACACGGGATAGACGCTGATCTCACCGGTCTTGTCCTGATATTGCTGCATGAACGTCTGGAAGTCCTCGTCGTCACGGCGATCCGGGTGCAGGAAGTAATGATCGCCCCGCGCGCCCACGATATGCCCTGCCGTCAGGGCCGAGCCCAGACGCTCCAGCGACGATTCCGCCAGCGGCAGAACGAAGGTCGAGGTGTTCAGCAGCCCGCGCTGCGACGCCTGCTGCACGAAGGTATCCAGATCGCCGCCCCACGAGGTCGACAGGATCACGTCGGGGCGCAGCGCCTGAAGACGCGAGATTTCGGTCGAGAAGTCGGGCGACCCGAATTTCGGGAAGAACTCGGCCACGACCTCGACATCGGGCTTCATCGCCTTCAGAGCGGTGCGGAAGATATCCCAGCTGTCCCGGCCCCAGGCATAGTCCTGGTTGACCACCGCGATGGTCTTGAAATCCGGGGTCGTCTTCAGAAGATACAGCACCGTGGCCAGCATTTCCGGCGTCGCGTTGGCCTGCGTGCGGAAAACGTATTTATAGTCGTTTTCCTCGAAAATCCGCTGCGTACCGCAATCCCACATCAGGTTCGGCACTTGCAGGTCTTCCGCCAGCGGCGCCAGCGTCTGGCAGTTGCCCGACGAAATCGCCGCCATCATCACTTCGACACTGCCCGATTCCACCATGCGGCGATATTCCGAGGTCAGCGCCTCGGCGCCTGCACCCTCGTCGATGAACGAAATGTTGACCGGCACACCGTTGATGCCGCCATCCGCATTGATGTTCTCGACAAGGATCTCGGCGGCATTCCGCGCCGGCACCCCAAAGACCGACGCCGGGCCGGTCAGGAATGTGGTCATCCCGACATTCAGGCTCTTGGGCTTGTCCGCCGCACTGGCCGCCAGCGGCAGCGCAGCCGCGATCGTCGCGGCCACGACTCGTTTCACGAATTGGGTCTTCATCTGGTTTCCTCCCTTTAGGTGCGATCCATCAGCGGATCGCGATTGGATTGATAATCATCTGGACGGCCCCCTCGATACGGGCCTGCCCCAGAACGAACAGGAACTCGTGTGCGCCATCGGCGGCCAGTTCACGCGTATCCATGTTTTCGAGAATGTAGATGCCGTTTTCGGGCTGCAATATCTGGTGCGCCCGGAAGGCCTGGCCTTCTTCTTCGGCAGGCACGACCTCCATGCCCCATGTATCGGCCCCCACGGCCATCACGCCGATCCCGGCCAGATACTCGGCCCCGCTGACGCCAAGCCCCGGCTCGGCGGCGCCGAAACGCTCGGGATCGGGGTTCTCCCCGTCCAGCAACTCCATCCAGTTGGAATGGAACAGAACGACATCCCCCTCACGCAGTTCGACACCCTGCGCCGAGGCGGCCGCCTTGATGTCTTCATCGGTATAGGCAACGCCCTCTTCCACCATGTCGGTGCCGAAATGCGCCGCCATGTTCAGCATGACCCCGCGCCCCACAAGACCCGGCAGGTTGTCCAGCCCCAGCTCGGTCAGCCCCGAGGCCGGCGCGAAATCGTCATAGGTGCGCCCGCCGTAATAGACATGATCGATACCGGAATGGCCCAGCCCGTCGATTTGCGAGCCGATACCCAGCCATCCCATGAAAATATCGTCGTTATAGGTAAAGTTGTTCTCACCCAGCCCGCTGTTGCCGTTCTGATTCGGTTGCAGGACCGTCACCGACAGGCTGCGCGGCGGAAAGGCCGGCGTATCGGGTCCGACCGTCATGCCAAGGCTGTAAACCTTGCCTTCGGTCACAAGGCCCGCCGCCGCCTTAACTCTTTCGGAAGTCATAAGATTCGCCGCGCCCAGCTGATCGTCGGCGCCCCATTTGCTGTCGGCCATAGCCGACTCCGTACTGGCGGCAATGGCGCCACCGGTCAGGCAAACGGACAAAATAATCGCGGATTTCGAAAGAATGGATTCCATTGTCAGGCCCCTCCCATTGGCCTGCATGCGATCGTAGACCGAGAGCTAAAGCCTACGCCAATAGCATAGCGCTATTCCAGTTATACGTTTTTGCTATTGCAGCGCAAAATAAAGCGGCACTATCCTATAACACAATTAAAGTGGAAATGTTTCGCTTTATACCCCCAGAACGCACGATCCGTGCGGTGGGAATTCATACTACGGGAGGACATGCCATGAAAATCCAGGCGGCCGTACTGGAGCGCGAGAATATCGAACGCGACTTCGAAAAAAACAAGGCCCTGACCGTTCGCGATGTCGAACTGGACGAGCCGGGCCGTGGCGAGGTTCTGATCCGTGTCGCCGCTGCCGGAGTCTGTCATTCCGACCTGTCCGTGATCAACGGAACGCGTCCCCGCCCGGTGCCGATGGTGCTCGGACACGAAGCCTCGGGCATCGTCGAACAGGTCGGCCCCGGCATCGACGATCTGGCCCCCGGCGATCATGTGGTATGCATCTTCGCCCCCGGTTGCGGCACCTGCCTGCCCTGTTCCGAAGGACGGCCCGCGCTGTGCACCCGTGCCGCGAAACACCACGGCGTCGGCGAATTGATGACCGGCCATCGCCGCCTGTCGATGGACGGCAAGCCCGTGCACCATCATGTCGGCGTCTCTGCCTTCGCCACCCACGCCGTTCTCGCCCGCCAGTCGCTGGTCAAGGTCGACGTGGATATTCCAACCCATATTTCGGCGCTGTTCTCCTGCGCGATGCTGACCGGCGCGGGCGCGGTCTTCAACACCGCCAGGGTCACACCCGGCAGCAAGGTTGCGGTTGTCGGCCTCGGCGGCGTCGGCCTGTCCGCAGTGCTGGGCGCACAGGCGGCGGGGGCCGGGCAGATCGTGGTGATCGACCCGTTCGACTCCAAGCTGGAAACCGCAATGGACATGGGCGCAACCCATACTGTCAAGGCCGACGAACACACAACCGAAGCGGTCCGCGACCTGACCGGCGGCGGGGTGGATTACGCCATCGAACTGGCCGGATCGGTCAAGGCCCTGGAAACCGCCTATGACTGCACCTGCCGTGGCGGCACGACCGTCACCGCCGGCCTGCCGCACCCGGATGCGCGGATGCCCCTCAACGCCCTGAAACTGGTGGCCGAGGAACGCGCACTCAAGGGCAGCTATATCGGCTCCTGCGTACCGCAACGCGACCTGCCGCGCATGTTCTCGCTGCACCAGCAAGGCAAGCTTCCCGTCGAAAAAATGCTGACCCACCGCTTGCGGCTGGACCAGATCAACCTCGCCATGGATCAGCTCGACGACGGCACGGCCATCCGGCAGGTTATCGAGTTCAACTGACGGGCAGGCCGGACAATGGATATCAAGCATCTGCGCTATTTCCTTGCCGTCGCCGAGGCGCCGTCGATTTCGGCGGCGGCTCAGGCCATCGGCGTGGCGCAGCCCTCGCTGTCGCAACACCTGCACCGCATGGAAGAGGAACTTTCGGTCAAACTGGTCGAACGCTCCGCCCGCGGCACGGCATTGACCGACGAAGGCCGCATTCTCCTCGAACATGCGCGGGGGATTTGCGACAGTCTGGATCGTTGCATAGAAGACATGCGCGAACGCGGCGGCACCATAAGCGGACGGGTGGTTTTCGGCATGCCGCCATCCTGTTCGATGATCGTGTCCGTACCTCTGGCGGAAACCGTGCGCCTCGAGATGCCCGAGGTCCGCCTGCGCGCCGTCGAAGCGATGAGCGGCTATCTCGAAAAGTGGTTGCTCGACGGGACCGTGGATATTGGTTTTCTCTATGACCTGAAAAGCGGCGGCCAGCTGCGCGGAACCCATGTTCTGGACGAGGAACTGTTCTTCTATTCCGCCCCGGACGCCTGGCCGCTGGATACGCCGCCGGGCACGCCGGTGCCGTTGCGGGCCCTGGAAAAGCTGGACATGGTGCTGCCCTCCAGCGGCTTGCGCAACCAGATCGAGGCCTATTGCAAGCAACACGATGTGCGCCTGAACGTCGTGGTCGAAATGGACGCGATGACCCAGATCAAGGAACTGGTCGCGCGCGGCTCCGGCTACACCATTTTCGCGCCGGTCGCCGCGCAGGATTTCGTCGAACGCGGCGACCTGCTGCGCGCCCCGATCATCGAGCCCACCATGACGCGCCCCGTCTATCTGGTGAAAAGCCCCGCGCGCGTCATGACACGCGCCTGCCACGCGGTGGAATCCATGACACTGGACGTCGCCCGCGAACTGGTCCGCCGCGGAATCTGGGAAGGCAAACTGCAAAAAAGCCGCCCGCAACCCGGCAGACGGCGGTCCTGATCCCGGACAAGACCCGGCAGACCCGACACCGGAAAGGTCGTCGCGGGAATGATATCCTGTGCCTGCTCGCCCCCGGTTGCGTCCATGATGTATGCACCCGTTCCGATTGGCCCGGAGTTTCGTACAAAACCCGCGTACACTTCGTACGTTTCGTACAAATCTCACGCCCGGTCCACCTACCTGCCCAGACCCGCGTCAGCCATCCGAACCGGCATGAAATACGCGTTACACTCAGGAAACGGTCGCGATGATCTCCAGCATTTCGCGATGCAACTCCCCCGTCGCCGCCGCAACGACCCGCCCATCCGAGTCAAGCGACAAAGGCCTTCCCTGCCAGTCGGTTATGACACCGCCCGCCCCTTCGACCACCGGCACCAGGGCCATGTAATCATAGGGTTGCAGGTCCATTTCGAAAACAGCATCGACATACCCCGAGGCCAACAACCCATAGGCATAACAATCCCCCCCAAAGCGCCGCATGCGCGCACGCCGCGACAACGCCTCGAAACACCGCAATCCGTTTTCGTCGAAAATATCCGGCGATGTGGTGTAGAAACGCGCGTCGGCCAGTGAGGTGCAACCGCTTGTTAAACAACGGGAATCTCCGAAAGTCGTAGGCATGCCCGCCTGCCCGGTCCAGCATTCACCCGTCGGAGGAATCGAGATGAGTCCCAGATCCGGTGTCCCCTCTTCGAGATGAGCGATAAGCGTTCCGAACGTGGGCATACCCGTCACAAAGCTCTTCGTCCCGTCAATCGGATCGACCACCCATATATGGGCACGGTCCAGACCCTGCTGACCTTGCTCTTCGCCGTAAATTCCATGATCCGGGTACACCTGCGCGATTCGCTCCCGCATCGCCGCCTCGACAGCACGGTCGGCTATGGTCACGGGCGAAAGATCGTCCTTTTCCAGCACATCCAGCTCGGTGCGGAAATATTGCATCGAGATCGACCGGGCCATATCCGCAAGCTCCTGCGCGAATGCACAAAGCGCCTCGTCGTTTGAGGGAAGTGTCGTGTCTTGCATGGTTTTTCCTCAATTGGGGCAACCCCTTGCGCCTTTGTCACGCCCGGATGCAATTAGGCATAGACAAAACGCAAAAAAATGCAAGACTACACAAATACCCACGCAATCCGGCCCGACCCGCGCTCGCCGGAGGGGTTGGAAACCATAAGAACGGCCCAAAGGCCGCTGCCTGCCCGCTCAATCCTGCGGGAACCGACAACAAGGAGAAGACAATGACCACACCTGTTTCCGTTTCGCGAATTACCGCATCTCTTCTGGCGCTTGGCCTGGCGATGCCCGCTGCCGCCGGTGAGTTGACCATTTACACCGCACTGGAAGAAGAAGAACTGGCCGCCTACACCGAAGCCGCCCAAAAGGCCCTGCCGGATGTGGAACTGAACGTGCTGCGCCTGTCCACCGGCAAGCTCGGGGCCCGCATTCTGGCCGAGGCCGACAACCCGCAGGCCGACCTGATCTGGGGTTGGGCCGTGACCGCGATGATGGACCCCCGCATTCTCGAAATGATGAGCTCCTACGAAGCGGCGGGCGTCGACGTTCTGCCCGACCGGTTCCGCGACCCTGAAAACCGCTGGTTTGCGCCCATCGGCTATATGGGTGCCTTTTGCGTGAATAAACCCCGGCTCGAGGAAAAAGGCCTGCCCATGCCGACAAGCTGGGCCGATCTGGCGCAAGAAGGCTTCAAGAATGAAGTCCTGATGCCCGATCCGAATTCGTCCGGGACGGGGTATCTGCACGTCAACGCAGTGTTGCAATCCATGGGCGCAGAGGCCGGTTGGGCGCAGCTTGAGGCGGTCGATCCCAACATGGCGCAATATACCTCGTCAGGATCGAAACCGTGCAAATCCGCCCGGATCGGCGAATACACGGTGGGTATCTCGCTGGCATTCACAGCGATGCAATCGATTCAGGAAGGCTATCCTCTGGCCATGGTCTTCCCCGAAGGCGGCGTCGGCTACGAGCTTGAGGCCAATGGCATCCTGTCCAGCACCGACAATGCCGGGGATGCGCAAAAGTTCCTCGACTGGACGATGTCGGACGAAGCCATCGCGCTCTACGGCGAGTACAAGGCACTGGTGACCGTGCCGGGTGTGGGTCAGTCCGAGGCCGCCGCCGCTGCGGGCCTGCCGGAAGATATTGGCACCGTTCTGGCCGATGTCGATTTCGACGCCTCCGCCAAAAGCCAGGTCGAGACCAAGAAAGAATGGCGCGAACGCTTCGGTCGCTAAGACACGCCACTCATGTGACGGTGGGGAAACCCGCCGTCACACCATCCTAGCAGAATTCATTTCAGGTATCGGAAGATCCCACATGTATCTTACCGTCGAGCATGCGACCAAAACTTTTGGCCCGTTCGTGGCCCTCGATGATGTATCCATCGCCATCGAGAAAGGCGAATTCGTCTGCCTTCTGGGGCCTTCCGGCTGTGGCAAGACCACATTGTTGCGGATCATCGCGGGCCTGGCCGAAACCGACTCGGGCGTCGTCACCATCGAAGGGGAAACCCTGTCCAATCAACCCGCACGCAAGCGCGGGTTCGGCATCGTTTTTCAATCCTATTCGCTTTTCCCGAACATGACCGTGGCCGAAAATATCGGCTATGGCCTCAGGATCAGGGGCGCGGCAAACGATCAGATCGCCGCCAGGGTCCGCGAACTTCTGGAACTGGTCAAACTACCGCAACTGGCCGACAAGTTTCCCTCCCAGCTTTCGGGCGGTCAGCAACAGCGCATCGCCCTGGCCCGCGCCATCGCGGTCGATCCGCGCGTTCTGTTACTGGACGAGCCCCTTTCGGCGCTCGACGCGAAAGTGCGCGCCGATCTGCGCAGCGAAATCCGACAGCTTCAGCGAACTCTGGGCATTCCGACCCTGATGGTCACCCACGATCAGGAAGAGGCGCTGGCGCTGGCCGACAAGATCATCTGCATGAACCACGGCACCGTGGTGCAGGCAGGCACCCCTGAAGACCTGTATCACCGGCCTGAAACCCGTTTCGTGGCCGATTTCATGGGCACCAGCAATCTGATCGAAACCGACGTGATCCGCCGGGTTCAGCCCGATCTGTTGCAAACACGGCCCGACGCGCCGGATGCGGATTACATCGCCTGCATCCGTCCCGAACATATCGAGCTGACGCCCGATGCCGATGGCACCGCAACCGTGCGCGAGATCAGCTTTCTGGGCAATCTCAAACGCATCGAACTGGATAGCCCGCTTGGCCCGCTTCTGGTGGAAACCCACGGCGCCGGCGGGTTCAGCCCCGGTGACAAGCTGGCACTGGGGATCGCGCCGGAGCATTGCGTGTGGGTCCGGGATGACGTGATCGGGGCGGCGGCATGACGGACAAGACCCTGCCGCGTGGCACTTCGGGCGCACCCCCTGCCCGCTTCGACGGCGACAAAGCACTTGCACTGGTCTGTGTCGGCGTTCCCCTGATCGGGCTGGTGCTGTTCTTTCTCTATCCGATGGCCATCGTGTTCCTGCGCTCGATCACTACGGTCGACGGAGAATACGGCCTGTCAAACTATGCCGAGGTACTGGGATCGTCCGGTTTCTGGCGGGCGACACGCCACTCGATGATCATGGGCGGCGCGACAACACTCCTCAGTGTCGTTCTGGGATTCATCATCGCGCACGGGCTTTATCGCTGCGCCTTTCGGGGCAAGCGTCTGATCCGGGCGGTGATCGTCCTGCCATTGCTGGCGCCATCGCTGGTGCAGGCGCTCGGGCTGATTTTCCTGCTGGGGCGCAATGGCGTGGTCAATCAGCTATTCGGCGTCGAGATGGAGATTTACGGGTTCTGGGGCCTGCTGATCGCCAATACCCTTTACGCCCTGCCGCAGGCCGTGATGATCATCGGCGCGGCGCTGGTTCTGCTGGATGCGCGCACCTATGAAGCCGCCGAGGTCATGGGCGCATCGCCCATGCGCCAGTTTCGCGACCTGACCCTGCCCGCCGCGCGTTTCGGCATCCTGAATGCTGCTTTCGTGGTGTTCATCATCACCATCACCGATTTCGGCAATGCCGCGGTGATCGGCGGGGATTACTCCGTTCTGGCCACGGAAATCTATTCTCAGGTGATCGGACAGCGGAATTTCAACATGGGCGCGGTCGTGGGCATCATGCTGCTGCTGCCCACGGTGGCGGCCTATTACATTGAACGCCGCGCGATGCGGCTTCAGGGACGGCACCCTGTCAATGCGCAGCGCTTCGTACCTCGCTTCACCCCGGCACGCGATCTGCCCATGGCCGGGCTGAACCTGTTGATCTGTCTTGCGGTCCTGTCGGTGATCGCCATCGTGTTCTACGCCAGCTTCGTGCGGCTTTGGCCCTATAACATGTCGCTGACGCTGAAACATTACGACATCACGCTTGCCGGCGGGTATTCCTCGCTCTGGATCACGATCTGGATTTCTCTGGCCGCAGCGGCGGGCGGCACATTCCTGGTGTTCCTGCTGGCGGTCGGGTTGCGCCGCGCTCCGGCCATGCTGGCTCAGCCGCTGCAGGTTCTGGCGGCGATGCCTGCGGCGGTGCCGGGGATGGTGCTGGGCCTGGCCTATATCCTGACCTTCAATTCCACGGCGACGCCACTCTACCTGCTGTATGGCACGGCGGCCCTGATCGGGATCGTGAATTTCTATCATTACCACACACAGGCCTTCCTGACGGTAATGACCGGCTTTCGGCAACTGCCGTCGGCACTGGAAGAGGCGGCTGGCAGCCTTGGCGCGGGACTAGGACGCGTAGCCGTCAACATCATCGCGCCTTTCGTCGCGCCGATGCTGATCTCGGTGTTTTTCTTCCTGTTCATGCGCTCTATGGTCACGCTTTCAGCCGTGGTTTTCCTGACCACGCCGGATTTGTCGGTGGCCGCCGTCACCATCATGCGGCTGGACGATGCCGGGCTGACCTCGCAGGCGGCGGCATTTTCATGCTGCGTCATGGCGGTGGTGGCAGCGGCCTTGCTTGGCATGAAGGCGATACTGGCCTATCTGGGCCGAAACGCGGGAACCGGATCGGACGGGTAGCATGTGGTCAAAAGAACGTCACCGCCGCATTCTGGCGATGCTGGCGACAAACCAGCAGATTTCGGCGGGCGATCTGGCGCAGGTTCTGGGCGTCTCGCGCGAAACGGTGCGCCGCGATCTGGTCGATCTGGAAAGCGACGGCACGATCGACCGGGTGCATGGCGGCGCGGTGTTGCGCCAGACCGGCGGCGAAGCCCCGTTTGAAAAACGCCGCACGGCACAAACCCGGGCCAAACGCGACATCGCGCGCAAGGCGGCGGCGCTTCTTGTGCCGGGCTGTTCGATCTTTGTGGATGCCGGCACCACGACATCGATTTTCGGGCAGGCCCTGGCCGGGCTTTCGGATATGACGGTAATCACAAACTCCTTCGATATTGCGAACACCATCCAGAGTGCACAATCGAACATCGACCTTTTCCTCCTGGGCGGACAGATGATGAGCGACGTACCCGCCACATTTGGCGAATTGACCCTCTCCGAAATCCGGCGTTTCAAGGTCGATACGGCCTTCATCGCACCTGTGGCGCTGGATTCCGCACAGGGCGCGTTTTCCTACGACCTGCACGAGGCGGAAATTGCCCGCGCCATGCTGGAGCAGGCGAACGAAACGGTTCTGTTGGTCGATCATACGAAAATGGGCCAAACCAGCCGGGTTCGCATTTGCGACACCGACGCGATAGACAAAATCGTCACTGACAATTCAACCAGCGACGACATCCTCCATCCATTTCGCCAAGTCGGTATCCGGCTTGTGAACTAGTTGCATCCACAAGCCCTCGCTCTGCATCACGGCATCCCGCCGCAGCATGCTATGGCATGCAAATCACTTGCGCTCCCCTTCCAAACGGTTCAACTTGCGCGCAGGGATTACAGGCCGTTTGCGCGCTTTTGACCGAGCGCCGCGAACAGGTTATTGGGGTAAAGGGGGGATCGTAGGATTATGCGTTTAATCGACGGCCTGAATGAGATCGTAGGCAAGCTCGTTTCAGTTGTGGCGATTCTGTTCGCCGCAATCATCATTTTCGATGTCGTAATGCGTTACGCGCTCAGCGAGCCCACAAGATGGGCCTTCGATGTATCCAAACAAATGTTCGGTTTCTACTTTGTCCTGCTCGGCGGATATGCCTTGCGCCATAACGCCCATGTGCGGGTCGATATTCTGACCGAAACACTGGGCGACCGCGCGCATAAGGTTGTTGAATTGCTGGGCTATGTCATCTTCTTCTTTCCCTTCACATGGGTATTCCTGACCCGCTCGTGGGAGTTCGCATCCCGCTCCTGGGCGCAGGGCGAAGTGACCTACGGAGCCATCCAGATGCCTGTCTATCCCTTGAAGATGGCCATGTGTGTCGCCGCGGGGCTCCTGCTATTGCAGGGAATCTCGGAGGTTCTCAAACTGCTGTTCGGAAATCAGGAGGCCTCCAGATGAGTCCCGAGTATATCGCCGCATTAATGTTCGGCCTGCTGGTTGTGGGCCTGTTCATGGGGCATCCGCTGGCCTTCGTACTGGGCGGCACCGCCGTTCTGACCGCCATCATCGCCGGCAAGCCGATGGTGCTGGGTATCGTGATCAACAGGATTTTCGGCGACGTTCTGGACAATTATACGCTTATCGCGATCCCGCTTTTTGTCCTGATGGCGCGTTTCCTGTCGGATTCCGGCGTGACCGACAGGATGTTCGAAACTTTACGCTTGTTGTTGAGCCGGGTTCGGGGCGGGCTGGCGCTGGCGGTGGTCTTCATCTCGATCCTGCTGGCCGCGACGACCGGAATCATCGGTGCCTCGATCACCGTCATGGGAGTCATGGCCCTGCGGCCCATGCTGCAATACGGTTACGCTCAAACCTTGACGACAGGGGTCATCGCAGCCTCGGGATGTCTTGGCATCCTCATTCCACCGTCCATCATGCTGATCCTCATGGCCAGCTATTCGCCGCTATCCGTCGGCGAGCTTTTCGCAGGCTCGATGATCCCGGGTGTTTTGCTCGGGCTGAGCTATGCACTCTATGTCTATGTGGTCTCTGTCGTGCGTCCCGAACTGGCGCCCTCGGTCGAGCCGGACGAGAAACTCTCCCGCGGTGAATTGCTGCGCATGCTGATCGTCGAAGCCCTGCCGCCGCTGGCCTTGATCTTCGGTATCCTCGGGTCGCTTCTCGCCGGAATCGCGACAGCGACCGAGGCATCGGCCATCGGCGCGGCACTGGCCCTGATCATCGTGATCCTGCGTGGCAAGTTCAAACTGGAAACATTCTATAGCGCGATGCTGGAAACGGGCAGGACTTCGGCGATGATCCTGTTTATCGTCGTAGGGGCAACGGCCTTTACCGGCGTTTTCAACATCACCGGCGGTCTGCGCGCCACGCAGGAACTGATCCGGGCACTGGACATGGAACCATGGATGCTGATCAGCATGATGATGTTCGTTGTCTTCATCCTTGGCGCGTTTCTGGACTGGACCGGGATCGTACTGCTGTCATTCCCGATCTTCCTGCCGATCATTCAGGAAATGCCCGATGTCAGCCTCTTGTGGTTCGTGGTGCTCATGGCGGTGGTTCTGCAAACCTCATTCCTCACCCCGCCATTCGGCTATGCCCTGTTCTATTTGCGCGCGATCGCCCCACCCGAGGTTCGCACTGGCGCCATCATCCGGGGCGTGATGCCGTTCATCGGGCTGATCGTGATCATGTGTCTGCTGGTTGCGCTGTTCCCGTCACTGGTGACCTGGCTGCCGGATGTTCTCTACACGAAGTAACGTTAACCCAGAGAGGAGATAAGTATGACTTTCAAAGCAATTGCTCTTGCCGCTACTGCGGCAACGGCCATGGCAAGCCAAACCATGGCTCAGGAAAGCTGGACAATGACGACGACATGGCCCTCGTCGCTGGAACTGATCGAGACCGACAGGCATTTTGTCGAGCTCGCCAACAAGCTGACTGCGGGTGAACTGACCATCGAATTCTTTGACGGCGGATCACTTGTTCCGTCCGGCGAAGTTTTCGGCGCGGTTGAATCCGGGACCATTCAGGCCGGTGCAGATTGGCCTGGATACTGGGCGGGCCGTGACGCGGCCTTTTCGCCGCTGGCCACCACGCCCTCGCTGTTCAATGCGGTGGACTACGTGAACTGGATTCAGCAATGGGGCGGTGCGGAACTCTATAACGAGATCTACGGCAACTTCGGCATGGTCTATCTGCCCTATGGCGTGACCAACAACGAATCCGGCTTCCGCACGAAGGAACCGATTGTTTCTCTTGACGATCTGCAAGGCAAGCGCCTGCGCCTGTCCGGGCTGGAACAAGGCAAACTTCTGGAGCGTCTCGGTGGCAATCAGGTCTCGATGGCGGGCGGCGAAATCTATCAGTCGCTCGAACGCGGCGTGATCGACGGTGCTGAATTCTCCACCCCGAACGTGGACTGGTCCGGCGGTTTCCAGCAGGTTACCGAGTATTGGGCGACCCCCGGCTGGCACCAGTCGGCATCGGTTTTCGGTGTCATGATCAACCAGGCGTCTTGGGATGCGCTGAGCGCAGAAACCCAGGAGAAGCTCCGGATCGCGGCTGACGCAACCCTGCTGTGGTCACTGGCCTTCACTGAAAAACGGGCCACCGAAGCCTATGCGAAATTCGACGAAGTCGTTGAAATCAACCGCTACGACGACGAAACGCTTGCCGAAGTTCAGAAAATGGCAAACGAAGTCATCGTCGAAACGGCGTGTGAGAACCCCAACTCGGCCAAGGTGTACCTGAGCATGGTGGAATACCTGAACGACTATGCCCAGTGGCGCGATGCGTCGGCTCCGTTCAACCTCGGGCGCACCCCGAACGGCCCGGATGCCGAAGCGCTGCGGGCCTGCATCGAGTAAAGCACCGCACATCCCGCAGAACCCGAGAATGCCCGCCAGTTTGGCGGGCATTTTTCATTGGGATACCCTTTCTATTGGAAGCGTTTCACGCTTTGGCCCGATACCAGGCCCGCCTTTTTACAGAATGGTTCAGATCGGTCCTACGCTTTCCCGACTATATGTTGACTAAAATACTTTGGTATTATATCGCATTTAAAAACGGACACTTAAGTCCGCAAGCAAGCGTTTCAGCCAGCGACTAATATCACGCATGGGGACGCTGGAAAAATGCCACACCACAAAGAGACACACAAACGGGAACCGTTTGTGCTGAAAGAAAACGTTTGGGCCATTGGAATGGCCTTCGCGATAGCGATGCCCGTAGAGGTTCAGGCACAGGACGATATCATACTCGACCCGATCAACATCGAGCAGGAAACGGATGATCGCGACGGAGCAGGCCTACCCCAGACACGTATAACGGGATCGCAAGAAGGCCCAGGTGCGACAACGATAGATTCAGAGGGTGTCGTTATTCGCGCCGATGGATCGGGCGATGCCAATACAGCCTTGACCAGCCTGCCCGGCGTGCAATACCGCAACGACGCCGATACTGACGCTGGCGAAAACAACGACGATGTGCTGGACCTCAAACCCCTTGAGCTGTCGATCTCGGGTGGGCGCGTGACCGAGAACAACTTTACTCTGGACGGAATTGGCATCAACTCGCTGACCGGCAATGAGGACCCCCTCGGCAACCCCGAGCTAAGCCGCGAGAATAACGTGCCCAACACCTATGCAATCTACGGCCTGCACTCACAAACCCAATTTGTACCCACATCAATGGTAGACGAGGTCGAGGTTATCGATTCTGACGTCTCCGCCCGCTATGGCGGGTTTCAGGGGGGTGTCGTGAACTATACCAGTAAGCAACCCAAGCTTGATAAAGCCTCGGGGCAGTTGTCGTTCAGTTACTCGACCGACGAGATGACCGATTACGTTCTGGGAACTCCCGATGGGCTAAACCCCGATTTTCGCCTAAAACCAAGCTGGACGAAGTTGTCTTATTCGGTAGTCCACAATCAACCCGTGTCCGAGCGCACCGCTATCCTGTTCGGCTACGGTCGCCGCGAGGCGGAGTCGCGCAAACAAATGGATGTTCAGTACAAGGATCGCATCGTCAAGAATGATTCCCACAGCGACTTCTATACGCTTGGCGTATTGCACGAGTTCGGAAATGGCGACAAGCTGACCGTATCGGGTAAACTGACCAGTTACTCCCAAGGCTGGGACAGCAATGACGTAGAGGATTTCCATCTCGATGTCGAAACCCAGGGCTTGTCTGTGGATGCCAAGTACGAAAAGGAATGGGACAGCCTGTCTTTTGCCGGGATCAACGCGCGGGATGTGAATCTGACGTTGCGCGGCGCATGGCAGGATAACGAAACGACCAACATCAATCCGCGAACTGAAATGTACAACTGGTACGCATGGTACCAACGTGAGAATTATCTCACCAACGCATTCGACGCGTGGTGTACGGCTGATACAACCGAGAACCATACAGCCTGCCGTACGGGCGGGTTGGGCAGCACGTACTATACTGACAACCGCAAGCAGTTGATTGCCGAACTCACGGGTGAGATTGCGCGCGGCAGCTTCACGCTTGGTGCCTCTATTCAGGAAGTCAAGGCAAAGCGTCGGGGCACCGGCTTTACTTTTTACAGTGCCAACGAACGCTATGATCCGTTGGATCCGTTCGCTGGCTTCACCTGCCCGCCCGGTGATACAAGCTGTTTCGCGGAGCAATATATCGATGTGCGGGTCAAGCAAGACCCCTACAACGTATCCGTCGATGCCATTAAAACTGAACTTTGGGCCGAAATCGACCAGACATGGGGTGACTTCGGGCTGCATGCCGGTCTGCGCCTTGACCACAATGACGTTCTGGACAACTGGGATTGGTCGCCACGCCTGACAGGCCGCTGGTCGCCGCATGACAACCTTAGATTCACTTTGGGGGCCAACCGCTATTACAGCGACAATTACATGGCTTATGCGTTGCATGACGAAATGCCGCGCGGAAATACTCAGCTTCGCGATCATGATAGCACTACAGGTGTTGTCGATCCATGGAGCAGTGCGCGCAGCATCAACCAAGGGCAATATTCTTACACTCAGGGCAACCTGAAAACCCCCTATACCGACGAGTTCACCTTTGGTGTGACCTACCGTGACAAATGGACCGACGGTACATGGCGGTTGCGGGGTAAACACCGTAAAGGGAAGGATCAGTTCTCGCGGTCCCCGGGTGCAAACTCGCGCGAAAGCTATCTCACCAATGACGGGACAAGCGAATACAATTCTATCTCACTGGAGTACAGCAAGGCCTGGGACATGCGGCGGCACAGCAAGGTCCTCGACAGTGTGAGCTTCTACGTTTCGGGCGTCTGGGCCGAGCGGGAAACCTCGAGTCTGACCTATTTCAACACCGATGGAGACGGGGTTGATGAATTTATCTATTATGCTGGAAACAGCTACACACTGGATGAATTCGGCCAGGTTACAGGCAATATGGATATCCCGGTACGGTCGACGGTCGAACTGCGGACCAAATGGGCCGGCGGCAAATATTCGCTCGGTCTCGGTGCGGACGTTGTGTTCGGCTATGACGGGGTGGTTTTCAGTGACCAGACCGGTATTTTCACCCATCCGGTTCACGGATCGCAACGGCATGACATCTTCGTCGACAAGCGGTTCAAGGCCCATGCAACCGCTTTCCTGTCTGCCAGCGCCCGCATCGCGGAAATTCGGGGCAAGGCCATCGACCTGAACCTCAAGGTCTCCAATCTCTTCAACGAAGCGGGCAACCGCACGGCAACCAATTCAAACCCATGGATGGCCGGGCGCAGCTTCTACCTGGGCACCAATGTCAGTTGGTAACCCCGATATAAGCGTATTGTCCCCTATCGCAGCGCGATGGCGCTGGATCATCGCCGCAGCTACTGCGGCGGTGATCGTCATCGGCGGCGTGGCTGCGTTGCAGCCCGATCTGGATAACCCTGCCGATTTGCGCCGGGTCTATTCCGGGCCTTCCGGCAATTGGCCCACCCCATGGATCGATTCCAGCGTTGCCTATATCGAACTGGCTGCGCCGGATTTGCCAACCCGCCCCAAACCGAACAGTCAAACCGGAAAACGCCGTACCTTGGGCGAACGCTTGTTCAACGACCCGATCCTGTCAGCGTCCGGACATGTCGCCTGCCAAAGCTGCCACAATCGGCGACTTGGCTGGGGCGACGGACTTCCGCGCAGTTTTGGCCACGCCCGAACCGAGGGACGGCGCAACGCCCCCGCCCTGTTCGCAGCGGCCCGCCGCGATCCATTGTTTTGGGATGGCAGGGCGCGAACCCTCGAACAACAAGCGCTTTTCCCATTGGCGGATCCGACCGAAATGGCCAACCACGATCTGGGCGATGTAGCAGACCGCCTGCAAAACACCCTGGAATACCCGGCATTGTTCGCAGACGCCTATGGGTTTGAAACGATTTCCCTTGAACGGATCGCCGATGCGATTGCGACATTTCAGAGATATCTCGACGTACCCTCACAGTTCGACCGCTTCTTGCAAGGTCAACACCATGCTCTGAGCGATGCCGAAATCCGCGGGCTGCACCTGTTTCGAACGAAAGCGCGCTGCGTGAATTGTCATTTCGGACCGGATTTGTCAGATGGGGAATTCCATAATCTCGGCCTGGCCTATTTTGGCCGAAAGTATCAGGATTTGGGGCGCTACGAAGTCACCGGAAACTCGAATGATGCCGGAAAATTCCTCACCCCCAGTCTTCGCCATATATCCAGGACCGCACCCTACATGCACAACGGCCTTTTCCCCAGCCTGCGAGGTATCATCAACCTCTACATTGCAGGCGGTGCACGTCAGGGCGACCTTTCCGAATTTTCTCCTGCGCTGGAACGAAACGCCAAAACCCCCTCTCCTCACTTGAAACCGCTGACACTCACCCCTGCGGAAATCCGGGAGATCGAAGCCTTCCTCCGGGCGCTCTGAAGAATTGGATCAAAGCGCCCAACATATTCCGGCTGTACTTGCCCACCGAACCTTCGCGACATCAGCAACTCAAATTTTGCTCGAATATCCTGCTCCAACCGTAGCGCACCGAGATGCACTGTTGACCCTGCCTCGTATGCTTCGACGGGAATTTTGAGCGAACGACAAGCAGCTCAACTACGCCATGTAAGAATTGGATATTATTTTGTATATTTTGGTTGCGGGAGCAGGATTCGACCCATGTCGAACCAGCACACTTCTCGTTCTCAGAACAAAACCCTGAGTTCGAATCCTGACTGCACCGCTCTGCCCCGTACCGGCACCCAAAAACCGCCTCAAACCGCCTTGGACGCCAGAACCGACAAACCTGCGGCTTCACATATGGACGCCATGATGGCGTCCACCCCTTCATGCTGGCGAAGCGACGCAAACACAAAGGGGCGCCCGGATCGCATCCGCGTTGCATCGCGCTCCATCACCTCCAGCGAGGCCCCCACATAGGGCGCAAGATCGGTCTTGTTGATCACCAGCAGATCGGAACGGGTGATGGCCGGGCCGCCTTTGCGGGGGATTTCTTCGCCCGCGGCCACGTCGATGACATACACCGTCAGGTCGGCCAGTTCGGGGCTGAACGTGGCAGACAGATTGTCACCGCCCGATTCGATCAATACGATTTCAAGGTCGGGGTGGCGCTGGCTCAGTTCGGCCACGGCGGCAAGGTTGATCGAGGCATCCTCGCGGATCGCCGTATGCGGACACCCCCCTGTTTCGACCCCGACCACCCGGTCAGCCGGCAAAATCTGCATACGCATCAATGCTTCCGCATCCTCTTGCGTGTAAATGTCGTTGGTTATGACGGCGACCGAAAACTGCGCCTTCAACCGTTCTGCCAGGCGGGCGGCAAGCGTGGTCTTCCCCGCGCCTACAGGACCACCGATGCCGATACGCAAGGGTCCGTTCATCTTTGTCATGACTGAAAAATCCTCGGTTTTTGGATTTCATGCCTCATTGCGGCAATGTCCGACAGAAAAGACTGGGAACAAGGCTCTTGCTCCGCCGCCTCTTCCGCCACCATAACGCAAAGCGCCATCATCCGGTGCAAAACGCGCTGCGCCCCTGTCTGCCCCAGTGGCATAAGCCGCTGTGCGGCGGAAACGAGGTTCGTGCAAACGCCTTGCAGATAAAGCGCGACACATGGCGCACAAGGCAGATCGGCAAGCCGTGTCGCACGGCCCAGAGCCACGGGAAAAATCATGTCCGGCAGGTCCAGCGCCCAGACCTGCCGCGTGACACGGACAAAAGCCGCGCCCTGACGCTCGCCTTCCAGAAGGCGCTCGGCGGACGCGGCATAGGCACGGGCCAGCCCATGAATTTCAAGGACAGCCTCTTGCGTTTCAGCGCCGTAGCTCCGGATGATCCAGATCGCATCCATCCTGCCCGTGCCCTCGGAAATCACATCGCGCAGCCAACCTTCCAGGCTGTCCTCATCATACGCCCAGCCCTCCGCCACAGCCGTTTCCAGACCATGTGACCAAGCGAAGGCGCCAGTCGGATAGGCCGGAGAAAGCCATTGCGTCAGGGTCAGCAGACGCGGGTCCCTAAACATGCGCGCTGGCCCCATGCTCGTGCGAATGGGTACGGCCATGACCATAGGCCCCCCCTTCCGGCGTGAACGGCGCATCGACCTCGGAAATCCCCGCACCGAGATGTTCCAGCATGTGGCGGATCACCGGATCACGTTGGATACGAAGCCGATCCGGCAATATCTGGCAAGGCGTGTGGCGGTTACCGATATGCCAGGCAAGACGTGGCAGGTCGCCGGTGACGTCCAGAACGGGCTCGACCGCCGCCCGCACCCCGATCATCCGCCCATCCGTCAGTTCCAGCCCGGCGCCATGATCCAGCGAACGCGTGTTTTCCAGATCGACCACGAACGCCCAGCCCGCATCTGTCCGCAGTCGTTTGCGACGCAAAAAGCGGCTGGCGTAATCCAGCGTGACGGTCGTCACGCACTCATGGGCGTGATCGTGCAGAATCTGGGCAACGGGAAGGACGGTCATGATACACCTCAGAACAGGAAATAGCGCTGCGCCATCGGCAGTTCCTGCGCCGGTTGGCAGGTCAGCAACTCACCATCGGCGCGCACCTCATAGGTTTCAGGATGGACCTCGATTTCCGGCACATAATCGTTGAGAACAAGATCCTTCTTGCCGATCTTGCGCGTGTTCCCGACAGCCACGGTCTCTTTGGCAAGACCAAGCGCATCGCCGATGCCATTGGCCTGGCCTGCGGCGCTGACGAACGTGACAGCCGAGTTTTCCACCGAACGCCCATAGGCTCCGAACATCGGCCTGGAATAGACGGGCTGCGGCGTGGGGATCGACGCATTCGGATCGCCCATCTGGGCACAGACGATGGTCCCGCCAAGCAGGACCATTTCCGGTTTCACACCGAAAAAGGCAGGGGACCACAGAACGAGGTCGGCGCGTTTTCCAACCTCGACAGATCCGATTTCGCGGCTGATACCATGCGCGATGGCCGGGTTGATCGTGTATTTGGCAATGTAGCGCCGAACGCGCAGGTTGTCGTTGTCGCCCTTTTCTTCTGGCAAACGCCCGCGCTGTTTCTTCATCTTGTCGGCAGTCTGCCAGGTTCGGATCAGAACCTCGCCGACACGTCCCATGGCCTGGCTGTCGCTCGCGATGATCGAAAACGCCCCCATATCGTGCAGGATGTCCTCGGCAGCGATGGTTTCGCGGCGGATGCGGCTTTCCGCAAACGCCACGTCTTCGGGGATCGACTTGTCCAGATGGTGGCAAACCATGAGCATATCGAGATGCTCCTCGATCGTGTTCACGGTGAACGGACGGGTTGGATTGGTCGATGAGGGCAGCACATGATCCTTACCGCACAGCTTGATAATGTCCGGCGCATGACCGCCACCCGCCCCCTCAGTGTGGAAGGCATGGATCGTTCGGCCATTCATGGCCTTGACGGTATTCTCGACAAACCCCGATTCATTCAGCGTATCGGTGTGGATCATCACCTGCACGTCCATGTCATCGGCGACCGACAGGCAACAATCTATCGCTCCGGGCGTGGTCCCCCAGTCTTCGTGCAGCTTGAGCGCACAGGCCCCGCCCTCGATCTGTTCGACCAACGCCGCCCCCAACGAGGCGTTCCCTTTGCCGGCAAAGGCAAGGTTCATCGGAAACGCATCCGCCGCCTGCAACATCCGCCCGATATGCCAGGGGCCGGGCGTACATGTGGTGGCCAGCGTCCCATGCGCCGGCCCGGTGCCACCGCCAAGCATGGTGGTCAGCCCGGAATGCAACGCATCTTCGATCTGCTGCGGACAGATGAAGTGGATGTGGCTATCGAACCCGCCCGCCGTCAGAATGCGGCCTTCACCGGCGATGGCTTCGGTCCCCGGCCCCACGATGATGTTCACGCCCGGCTGGGTGTCGGGATTGCCTGCTTTGCCGATGGCCGCGATACGCCCGTCGCGCAGGCCCGCATCCGCCTTGATGATCCCCGTGTGATCGACGATCAGCGCATTGGTGATGACGGTGTCAACGGCCCCCTCGGCACGGCTGGCCTGGCTCTGGCCCATCCCGTCGCGGATGACCTTGCCACCGCCGAATTTCACCTCTTCGCCATAGGGTCCGGTTAAATCCTGTTCGACCTCGATGATCAGATCGGTATCGGCAAGGCGAAGCCTGTCCCCCGTGGTGGGCCCGAACATGGCAGCATAATCGGATCGCTTGATAGTGGCGGGCATGTCACAAATTCCCCATGACCTGTTGGTTGAAACCGAAGATGCGGCGCGCGCCGGAGATCGGAATCAACTGCACCTCGCGCCTTTGCCCCGGCTCGAACCGCACCGCTGTCCCGGCGGCAATATCAAGACGCAGGCCACGCGCGGCGCCACGATCGAATTCGAGCGCCGGGTTCGCCTCGGCAAAGTGGTAATGGCTGCCCACCTGAACCGGGCGATCCCCTGTATTGGCAACCATCAGCGTGATCGCCTCGGCCCCCTCATTGAGGATCAGCATACCTTCGGCTGGGAAAAGCTCTCCGGGGATCATTTGCGGACGAACAGAACGGCGGTGATGGCGACCAGCCCGAACGTCAAAGCGATGGTGATCCAATGGCCAGAACCATGAGGATGCAGATGCGCTCCGGAATGGGCCAGTGCCGGACTGCCTGAAACAAGCAGCAGGGGAGGAAAGATGCGTTTCATGAGAGTCTCCTTGTTAAAGGGCGAGCCAGCAACATTACCGGATCGGATTGTGGACAGTGACAAGTTTGGTGCCGTCGGGAAAAGTGGCTTCGACCTGCACCTCGTGGATCATCTCTGGTACACCTTCCATGCAATCGCCTCGGGCGATGACCTGCGCGCCAGCTTCCATCATCTCGGCCACCGAGCGCCCGTCGCGAGCGCCCTCGACCACCGCATCGGTGATCAGCGCAATCGCTTCGGGGTGGTTGAGCTTGACGCCACGGGCAAGCCGGTTGCGGGCCACCTGCGCCGCCATGGCGATCAATAGTTTGTCCTTTTCTTGCGGGGTAAGGTTCATGCGTCAAAGTCTCCAGGAAATCGGCAAGGTTCCGTCCGACAAGAGGTCCAGAACAGGCAGCAGATGCAGTCGCAGCATATGGCTGTCTTCGGCCAGCAGACGAAGGGCAAGTACATCACCATCCAGCAAACTCGCCCCACCGGTATCGGGCAGCAGGGTACGAACAGGCCGCAGCAATGCCTCCGCGCGCGGATCGATAAACAGCAGGCTTGCCATGGCGGTTGCCCCGGCGGCGACAGCGGGGCGACCAAGACGCGCCGTGATGTCCCCACTCAGGTGCAGCGCATCGTGATAAAGCGGACGACCGGCCCGGTTGATCGCGATCCGGTCACGAAAGCGCCCGCTACGCAAGGTTTCCCCCATGGCGACGCGGCCAAAAATCACCGGCTCGACCATCAGAAGGCGCGCGGACCGGGCCAGGTCAATTTCCAACCGCCGATCAAGCGCACAGCCATCATACAGAATCAGTTCCTGCGGCAGCCAATGCAGCACCCCGCTCTCGGCCACGCGAGTCCGGCTGGACACATCGCCATCGCTGCCATCACGGGACCGATAGGCGCGCTCGGCGGCCTGTGTCGTCAGGCTCAGCACCGTACCGGGGGCGACCTCGGCATCGAGCCGCAACCGATCTCCGCCCGTGATCCCACCCGAGGTGTTGACCACGATACTTTGCAGCATGTCGCCCGTGCGCGGGAAAAGCGCCTTATACGATCCGGCCTGATGCAGCTGGTCGATCACGCTGCGGGACCCCAGACGTTTGGTCGACAGCCTTATGACCCCGCGCGTACGGGGTTGGGCCGGAATGGCCCGATCGCGCGTCACATGTCGGGGCAACTGTGTAATCGGACTCTCCGCAAAAGATTGTGTGCCGCGGCGGATTCAGCACGGGAAAACGGAACTTGGCGAGACCATGACCGGAAATTGCGGAAAACCCGCGCTCAAACGACCAATCCCCAAGCACTCACTGCAATAATCGCCCAATAATTAAGCAAATAAAGGCGATTTCCCGGAAAGCGGTTCGCGAAAATTGATACTGATGCTGCATCGCAGAATGCTTGGCCCACCTGCGCCGCCTGGGGGAGCCAAGATGGGGCGGGGGTGTGACGACCGAGCAGAGTTGGCATTCGTTTCGGCCGCCACACGATTTGCAACACTTACGTTGCGGGGACAAACCCTAGGCCCATGCGTGCAGGCACGCAATGTCGGGGCGCCCTGCGGGAGATACAGAAATCATGAACCGTTTGACAAAAACCATGACCAGTATTGCTGCTACAGGCTTGTTTGCCGCAGCACCGGCCCTTGCCGCCGATTGCCCCGTCAAGGTCGGCGTTCTGCATTCGCTTTCCGGCACGATGGCGATTTCGGAAACCACGCTGAAAGACACGATCGAAATGCTGGTCGAACAGCAGAACGACAAAGGCGGACTGCTGGGCTGCGACATTGAGGCGGTCATCGTCGATCCGGCCTCTGACTGGCCGCTGTTCGCCGAAAAGGCACGCGAGCTGTTGACCGTACACAATGTCGACGTGATCTTCGGAAACTGGACGTCGGTCTCGCGCAAATCCGTCCTGCCGGTCATCGAAGAACTGAACGGCCTGCTGTTCTATCCCGTGCAATACGAAGGCGAAGAAAGCTCCAAGAACGTATTCTACACCGGCGCCGCTCCCAATCAGCAGGCGATCCCGGCAACCGATTATTTTCTCGAGGAACTGGGCGTCGAGAAATTCGCCCTGCTGGGAACCGACTATGTCTATCCCCGCACCACGAACAACATCCTGGAAAGCTACCTGAAATCCAAGGGTATCGCCGCAGAGGACATCTTCGTCAACTACACCCCGTTCGGTCATTCGGACTGGGCGACTATCGTATCCGATGTTGTCGCGCTGGGTGAAGACGGCAAACAGGTCGGCGTGATCTCGACCATCAATGGCGACGCCAATATCGGTTTCTACAAGGAACTGGCCGCCGCCGGCGTTTCGGCCGACGACATCCCCGTCGTGGCCTTCTCCGTGGGCGAAGAGGAACTCTCGGGACTCGACACGTCGAACCTCGTCGGCCACCTCGCCGCGTGGAACTACTTCCAGTCCGCGGACACCCCGGCCAACGCCGAATGGGTGGCCGCCTGGAAGGCCCGCATGGGTGAAGAACGCGTGACCAACGACCCGATGGAAGCCCACTATATCGGCTTCAACATGTGGGTGAACGCCGTGACCGAAGCAGGAACCACCGATGTCGATGCCGTGCGTTCGGCCATGTATGGCCAGACCTTCCCGAACCTGACCGGCGGCACCGCCGAGATGCTGGTCAACCACCACCTGTCCAAGCCGGTCCTCATCGGCGAGATTCAGGCGGATGGCCAATTCGACATCATCTCGCAGACCGCAGAGGTGCCCGGCGATGCCTGGACCGACTTTCTGCCGGAATCTGCCGTCCTGAAATCGGATTGGAAAGAGCTGGGTTGCGGTATGTACAACACCGAAACCGAAAGCTGCGTACAGCTCAAGTCGAACTACTGATCCTGCCGATCTTCCGGGGTCCGCCACGCGCGGGCCCCGACACTCACAGATATTGAAAGCTGACCATGCTCCGTGTCGTTTTTGCGGCGCTGATGCTTCTGTTCCTGCCTCTCTCGGCCACGGCTCAGGACTTTCAGACGCTCCTTCAGGTCCACAAGGACGAGATTGCCAAACCCTCCCGCCGCTCGGTCGGTCCGGTGCTTGCAGAACTGGTGGCCTCCGGTCATCCGGCGCTTCCGGCCTTTCTCGAAGCGTGGCAAGGCAAGAACGTCTATCAACGGCTCTCGGACGGGCTGTTCTTCTATATCGAGGATCACGGCGACACCATCACGCTGCTTGATATCGAAACCCGCAACGTCAGCGCACAAAACGTCGCCGCAGGCACCCTCGACCAAATCAAACCCAATGGCGGCGTCCGCCGCGCCATTGGCGAGGCCCTGGTGCAATTCCGCCTGTCCGCCCCCGATCCGGCGCAGCGCCGCGAAGCTCTGGACGCCATCTCACGCAATCTCGACCCGTCACAGCTCGGCCCGCTTCAGGCCTCCATCGCGGACGAACCCGATGCCGTGCTGCGGCTTCGCAAGGAACGGCTGGCCAATTACCTGATCGCCCGCTTCGGCGACACTTCCGAGGCGCGTGTTGCGGCAATCGAGAACCTTTCCGACGATCTCAGCGTCGATGGCCGCGCGGTCCTGTCACAAATCCTGCGAACCCGCCTCACCGCAGCACAAAACCTGCCGGACGACGCCAATGTCGCGCGCATCCTGACACCGGGCGACGAAAACCTCAGCCGCTCAGCAGCCTATGACATGCTGGTCGCGCAGGCCGGGCTACCGCCGATCGTCACCGATCAGGACGTTCTGAAGACGATCGAAGCCAATATCGACGGCGGCCGCTCGGGCGGTGTGGCGCTCGCGGCGATGACCTCCTGGGACATGCGTTATCGCACCTATGACACGCTGGCCGATCAGGGGCTGGCCCCGCCGCGCGTTACCGATCTGGACGCCATATTGGCGAACTGGACCTTCGCAGAACTGTACGAGGAAACGGACACCGCCGTCACCACCGCTGCAACCAGGATTCAGGAGTCGGTCGCGACCCGCGTCGCCTTCAGCCAGACGGTCGACATCGGCCTCGATGCGGTGTCTCTCGCCTCGATCTATTTCCTTGCGGCCATAGGTCTGGCGATCACCTTCGGCGTGATGGGCGTGATCAACATGGCCCATGGCGAATTCATCATGATGGGGGCCTATACGGGCTATGTCGTTCAGCTTTTCATTCCCGACTACACCCTGTCCCTGATTGTCGCACTGCCGCTGTCCTTCGCCGTGACCTTCGCCGCGGGCGTGGCGATGGAACGGCTGGTGATCCGCTGGCTTTACCACCGCCCGCTGGAAACACTGCTGGCGACGTTCGGCATCTCGATTGCCCTGCAACAACTGGCCAAGAACATCTTTGGCACACAGGCCCGCCCGCTGACGTCGCCAGGGTGGCTGGATGGCGCGTGGATGATCAATGACGTGATCCAGATCGCCTATATCCGGATCGCGATTTTCGTACTCGCCGTTCTGTTCCTCGGGCTGCTGCTGTTCGTTCTCAAGAAAACCCGCCTCGGGCTCGAAGTGCGCGCCGTCACGCAAAACCCGCGCATGGCAAGCTCCATGGGGATCAACCCGGACAAGATCAACATGCTGACCTTCGGGCTCGGCTCGGGAATCGCCGGGATCGCGGGCGTGGCCATCGGGCTTTATGCCAAGGTCACTTCCGAGATGGGCTCGGACTACATCGTGCAAAGTTTCATGACCGTGGTCGTGGGCGGTGTCGGCAATGTCTGGGGCACGCTTGCAGGGGCCGGTCTCATTGGTGTGCTGCAAAAATGGATCGAGTGGCTGAATCCCTCGAACACCCTGGCCGCCCAGACCTACATGATCCTCTTCATCATTCTGTTCATCCAGTTCCGACCCAAGGGCATCGTCGCCCTCAAGGGCCGCGCAGCAGGAGACTGACGCCATGACCCGACCATCCGACGCCACTCCCACAAGCAAACCCCGCAGTTTCATCGCGAACAATCCTTCGGTACTGTGGTTCCTTCTGGCCCTGGCCCTGTTCACGCTGGGCGTGACCGCCCTGTCCGAGGCGACGGGCAGCGGGGTGATCTCCACCTCTTTCGTGAAAACGCTCGGCAAGACGCTCTGCCTTTGTCTCATTGCCATCGCCATGGATGTGGTCTGGGGCTATTGCGGCATTCTTTCGCTCGGCCACTTCGCCTTTTTCGGAATCGGCGGTTACGCCATCGGCATGTGGCTGATGTATGCCCGGACCCAGGCCATCGTGGTCGAAAACCTGTCCGCATCCGTCATCCCGCCCACTCCGGCGGAACTCAGCGATGCCATCGCCTCGCAGATTTTCGGCGTTGTGGGCGCGTCGGAATTCCCGGCGATCTGGGCGTTCTCCCACAGCCTCGTGCTGCAACTGGCCATGGTGGTTCTGATCCCCGGACTTCTGGCACTGGTCTTTGGCTGGCTCGCCTTTCGCAGCCGGGTGACAGGCGTTTACCTGTCGATCCTGACACAGGCGATGACACTGGCACTGGCGCTCTACCTGTTCCAGAACGACAGCGGCCTGCGCGGCAATAACGGCCTCTCGGGGCTGCAAAACATCCCCGGTTTCGAACAGGTGCCGCAGGCACAGATTTCCATGGCCTTTTTCTGGGCCTCGGCAGTCGCGCTCGGGTTGGGCTACGTGATGTTCGCCTGGGTGCTGCGCGGCAAGTTCGGCAACGTGATCCGCGCCATCCGCGATGACGAGGCGCGCGTGCGTTTCCTTGGCTATCACGTGGAAAGCTACAAATTGTTCATCTTCACGCTCACCGCCATCGTCGCGGGGATCGCCGGGGCGCTTTATTACCCGCAGGCGGGCATCATCAACCCCGGCGAGGTGGCGCCCATCGCATCCATCTATCTCGCGGTCTGGGTCGCCATTGGCGGGCGCGGGCGGCTGTATGGCGCGGTGATCGGCGCGGCACTCGTATCGCTTCTGTCAAGCTGGTTCACCGGCGGAGGCGCCCCGGCCATCAATCTCGGATTCTACACGATCCAGTGGACCGACTGGTGGCTCGTGCTTCTGGGCTTCTCCTTCGTTGCCGTGACGCTCTTCTTCCCCGGTGGCATCGGCAGCCTGTTCGACAAACTGGTGCGGAGATCGTCATGACCACACTTCTCGAAATCTCCGGCGTCAGCGTTTCGTTCGACGGGTTCAAGGCGATCAACAACCTGTCCTTTCAGATCGGCGAGCCCGAACTGCGCGCCATCATCGGCCCGAACGGCGCGGGCAAGACCACCTTCATGGACATCGTCACCGGCAAAACCAAACCCGATCAAGGCCGGGTGCTGTGGGGTGACAAGGGTATTTCCCTGATCGGCCTGTCCGAAAGCCGCATCTCGCGCGAAGGCATCGGGCGCAAGTTCCAGAAACCCACGGTCTTCGAAGCGCAAAGCGTGCGCGACAACCTTGCAATGGCGCTCCGCAATCCGCGTGGCCCGTTCGATGTGCTTTTCTACCGCAAGAACGCCGGAGGGGCGGCACGGATCGAAAAGGTGGCCGAACAGATCGGGCTGAGCGATGCGCTGGAACGAACCGCGGGCGAACTCAGTCACGGACAAAAGCAATGGCTGGAAATCGGCATGCTCCTCGCCCAGGAACCCCGCCTTTTGCTGGTGGACGAACCCGCCGCGGGAATGACCCCGGCAGAACGTCAAAAGACCACCGACATTCTGGTCGAGGCCGCCCGGACCCGCGCCGTTGTGGTCGTCGAACACGACATGGATTTCGTGCGCCGGCTGGACTGCAAGGTGACCGTGCTGAATGAAGGGTCTGTTCTGGCCGAAGGATCACTGGATCACGTGACGCAAAACCCCGAAGTCATCGATGTTTATCTGGGACGCTAGGACATGCTGCAAATCGACAATCTCACCCTGCATTACGGGCATTCGCAAATCCTGCATGACGTTTCGCTTTCGGCCAGAACCGGCGCTGTGACCTGTCTCATGGGCACCAACGGGGTGGGCAAGACCAGCCTGCTCAAGGCGATCTCGGGGACGCATCCGCGTTCGGGCGGCGACATTGTGCTCGACGGACATCCCGTCGCGCGCACCGTGCCGGCCCATGCGCTCGCCCGGATGGGCGTCGGATACGTGCCGCAGGGGCGTGACGTGTTTCCACTGATGACGGTGCGGGAAAATCTGGAAACGGGATATGCCTGCCTGGACCGCTCCGAACGCCATGTCCCCGACGAGATTTTCGAACTCTTCCCCGTCCTCGCCGAGATGAAAACACGGCGCGGCGGCGATTTGTCCGGCGGTCAGCAACAGCAACTGGCCATTGCGCGCGCGCTGGTGACCAAACCCAAGCTGTTGCTGCTCGATGAACCGACAGAAGGCATCCAGCCAAATATCATCAAGCAGATTGGCGAGGTTATCTCGTATCTGCGCGACCGGGGCGACATGGCCATCCTGCTGGTCGAACAGTTCTTCGACTTCGCCTATGAACTGGGCGATCATTTCGTCACCCTGACCCGTGGCACAGTCACCCACAACGCCCCGCGCGCTGAAACCAGCCGCGCGGCATTGCTGGAACACGTATCGGTCTGATCAGACGCCTTGCACGCTTCCCGGTTCTAAACCGTCAATGCGATGCAAAGGGGCGACGGACAGGCCATTGCCGGGCGTAGCGGGGCTGGTGGCCCCACCTCAGGCCGCGTGACCCATGTTCGGGACGGAGATACAATCGAAGTTGACGGACGCCCGATCCG
>NZ_FRBR01000016.1 GCF_900142665.1 Roseovarius pacificus | reverse complement strand
GATCTCCCTGGCGGTTGCCGCCGCCGGTTGGGTGGGTGGATGTTCACCCGGAGATTACGCCGCCTTCAAATTTCCACCAACTCCGAGACACGACCTGTATCGCCTCCTCTATGGAAAGGGCGAAACTGGACTGTCATTCGTACTCGCCAGTGACCCGAACGGAAAAGGTGGCGGCCACGTGTTTCGGTTTAATCGTTTCCCTGTCGCCGAAATATAGACAAGATTCACGTTTCTTCGTCCTCCACATCCTCCGAAACCTCCTGCCGCAGCTTCGCCCCCTGGGCCAGGCGTCGACCGAGAGCCGAGATGAATGCCTCGTAACGCTCCCCAGCCTTTGCCCGCGCTGCCTTGGCTGCGGGTTCCGGCAGAGCCGGTGTTGTCGCAAGCCAGAAACGGATGAACACCGCGAGGCTTTCAACGGAGATCCCGACATCGCGTTCCAGTCGGGTGATCCGCCGGTCGATATGATCCAGGCGCCTCGCAAGAACCGCTTCGCGCCGTTCTGCGTCATCCGGAGAGAGGAAGGATGCGATCGCGGCCTCGGCCACCATCGACTGGGATCGATCACGCCGGGCGGCGAAGTCTGCAAGCATCTGCATTACCTCGGGATCGAGGTAGACCGAAATCTTCGTCTTCTTGCGGCTGGTGGTCATGATCAAAGCTCCATGCCGTCATCGGGGTTGAGGGAGACCTGCCGCGCGACACCGCGCATCTGCTGCAGGATGCGGCGATTGCGGATGGCGCCATCCTCCTCATCCTCGGGTGGATCGAATTCAAACTCGTTCTCGATGGGGGTCTGCCTGTCGACCGGTTTAGGCTGCGTCAGCTCCGGCTGAAGACGGCGCCCCGACACTGTCGGGTCCTCACTCTCCGGGCCCGTCTCGGATACTGGCTCCAACTCGTCGTTCTGCGTTGGGACGGCCAGACTGCTCCAGTCATCCTTCCCGGTCGCGCCTACATCCCCCAGGTCGGGCGGCGGCAAGACCCGCTCGGTAAACCGCGTATCTTCATAATACCGCGCTTTCGTCGCCCGGATCGGTGGTGTGCCGGCCACCATGACGATCTCATCGGACGGCGGCAGTTGCATGATTTCTCCGGGCGTGAGCAACGCCCGTGCGGTCTCCGATCGGGACACCATGAGATGGCTGAGCCAGGGCGCCAGACGGTGGCCGGCATAGTTCTTCATCGCCTTCATCTCGGTAGCGGTGCCGAGAGCGTCGGATACCCGCTTCGCCGTGCGCTCATCATTGGTCGCGAAGCTCACCCGGACATGGCAATTGTCGAGGATCGAGTTGTTCGGACCGTAGGCCTTCTCGATCTGGTTCAGCGACTGGGCGATGAGGAAGCTCTTCAGCCCGTAGCCCGCCATGAAGGCCAGCGCACTCTCGAAGAAATCCAACCGGCCGAGCGCCGGGAACTCGTCAAGCATCAGAAGCAGCCGATGACGATGATCCTTGCCCTGCAGGTCTTCGGTCAGGCGTCGGCCGATTTGGTTGAGGATCAGGCGGATGAGTGGCTTGGTGCGATTGATGTCAGATGGCGGCACCACGAGATACAGCGTAACGGGACGCACTCCCCCGACAATGTCACCGATCCGCCAGTCGCAGCGGCGCGTGACCTGGGCGACGACAGGGTCGCGATAGAGCCCAAGGAAAGACATCGCCGTCGACAGCACACCCGAGCGTTCATTCTCGGACTTGTTGAGCAACTCGCGGGCAGCACTGGCGACCACGGGATGCGGCCCCGCCCCGCCCAGATGTGACGTCCGCATCATCGCGCGGAGTGTGGACTCCACGGGGCGCCGCGGGTCGGACAGGAAGTTAGCGACACCGGCCAGCGTCTTGTCCTTCTCGGCATAGAGGACGTGCAGGATCGCCCCGACGAGCAGGCTGTGGCTGGTCTTCTCCCAGTGGTTCCGCCGCTCCAGGCTCCCCTCGGGGTCGACGAGGATGTCGGCGATGTTCTGGACATCGCGAACCTCCCACTCACCGCGGCGCACTTCCAGCAGGGGGTTGTAGGCCGAGGAGTTCGGATTGGTCGGATCGAAGAGGAGGACCCGACCGTGCCGGGCGCGGAACCCGGCGGTCAACTGCCAGTTCTCGCCCTTGATGTCATGAACGATGGCCGACCCGGGCCAGGTGAGAAGAGACGGTACGACGAGCCCTACCCCCTTGCCGGATCGCGTCGGGGCGAAGCAGAGCACATGCTCTGGCCCATCGTGGCGCAGGTAGTCCCGCTCATAGCGACCGAGGACCACGCCATCCGGGTCAAGTAGTCCAGCCGCCTTCACCTCGCCCTTCTCGGCCCATCGGGCTGATCCATAGGTCGCAACGTTGCGGGCCTCACGGGCACGCCAGACCGACATGGCGATGGCCACACCGATGGCGATGAAGCCCCCCGAGGCAGCGATAATCCCGCCAGTCGCGAAGATCGGCGGCGCGTAGGCCTCATAGAAATACCACCACCAGAAGATGGCCGGTGGATAGTAGACGGGCGTCCCGAACAGCACGAACCAGGGCGGGCCCAGCTGTGCCTGATAGCCGAGGCTCGCGGCCACGTATTGCGTCGCGCCCCAGGTGGTGGCCAGAATGATGAGGAAGACGATAGAGATCTGCCCCCAGAGAATCTTGGTCGCGGACATGACTGTCGCTCCTTTCCGGTGTGTTGATCAGAGGCCGAGGCCGCGCTTACGGCCAAAGTCCCAGTCCACTCCGCCGTCCCCGCGCGCGACGCCGGTGACATCCCGGCCGAGATGCTTTTCGAGAGACGGAGACCAAGGCACGAGCTGGAACCCGAGCGCGCCGTCGGCGCCATAGCCCTCGATCATGGCAAAACGGCCCGAAGCCAGCGCGAGACGCTGGCGATAGATACCGCTCACGTAGTCACCCGGATCCGCCTTGTTGAACGGCAACCCGGTTTCCTCCGAGAGCTGCGTGCCAACCGCCTGCAACTCCCGGTCGCGCAAGGTTCCGAGCAGGCGCCGGGCAAAGACCACCCTGCCGTCCCGCCGCTCTCCTAGCCCTTCCGAGACCAGGTGCTCGGCCCGGGCTTCCAGGGCCTGCCGGACCTCGGCACCGAAGCCCTGGTCCGACAAGGCGAGCGGGTCGCGCGCGATGGCCTGCCGGTCGAGCCAGGTGGCCCCGGACGCGGTGACCTGAGTAGCAAGTTCGAGGTCGGACCGGACCGCCAGCGCGACGCGACGCTGGCCGCGCGCATCGTCGTAGGAGCGGAGTTCCACGATCGAGCCGGCGGCGCTGTCGCCGGCGGCGTCGAGATGGGGCAGACGGATATGGTGGCTCCGGCCATCGACACCATCGACGACGGCATAGGCTGTTCCCTTCAGCTCGTCATCGAGGCCCCGCTCGACCAGACGACCGATGACGGGAACATCGAGGCTCTCAGCGGCAAGGACGTAACTCGAGGACCCGCGCTCGATCCCCCGGTCCGTAAGTGCCCGATGCATCCGCTTGATGATGTCGCCACGCTCCCCCATCTCGCGCAGGACCGCTTCGGCATCGTCCCTGATGTGCCATTGCGACTGTCCGATCTGGTCGGCGACGCCGAGCATTTCCAGCCGGCGCAGACGCCCGACCTTCAGTGTGTGAAACGCATCCGGCTGCCGATCCGCATCCGGCGCCATGTCGAGGATGCGCGAACGCCCCGCGTCCCGCAGCAACTGACGATCGAGTTGCGTCCAGCGCTCGGCCCCGATCTGTCGCTCAAGCGTCCGGCGAATGTCGAGATCGCTGCGCGGGCCCAGTTCCTGAGTGATGAGATCCCGTGCCCTGTCGCGCATCCCCTCCTTGATGTAGTCCCGCGAGATCACGAGATCCTGGCCGTCGTCGCGGACACCCCGAACGATCAGGTGGACATGCGGGTGGGCGGTGTTCCAGTGATCGACGCCGACCCAGTCAAGAGACGTGCCGAGATCCTGTTCCATCCGTGCGACGAGATCGCGGGTAAAGGATTGCAGGTCAGAAATGTCCGGCGCGTCGTCGGGTGAGACGATGAAGCGGAAATGATGACGGTCATCGCGACATCGCTCGGCAAAGGCCCGGCCATCGGCATCCTCCGTTTCCGGACCGAAGAGCCTGGCCTTCTCCCCGTCCCGGGTCACGCCGTCCCGGCGCAGGTAATCGAGGTGGGCCCCGAGAGGCGCGGACGTCCCGCTGTGCCGCACCACACGCGCCTTGACCACCGCGCCGCGTGTGCGGGCGGTAATGAGGCGGTTGGCCTGAATACTGGCGCGTTGGCCGCGCCCGAAGCGGGACCGATTGCCAGGGGTGACGCGCCCCGCTCGCGAGACCCCACCCCCGGCCTTTTTTGCCGCAGCAAGGGCCTGTGCGATGAAGGGCCGTGCCTGCTGCGCCCGTGTCGAACGGATACCCCCCGGGCGGATGCGGAACTCGCGATCATCGGGCATGGGAAATCCCCGCACTGTGCGAAACAGGAAACATTTTCAGAAACTTAGGCACATCTCGCACGCTGCGCGCACGCGCCATACGGTGCGGAACGCAGCAAAAACATGAACAAAAACAACCGCCCAACCGCCGCGCACCGTGCGCCCTTTTATCCTGCCATCCTTCGGTCGTGGTGCCCGCCTCCACCGCCTGCCCCCTCAAAAGCACGCCAGAGTACGATGGAGCGCGAAGTGCGATCTCCCGGGTCATGGCTGGACCTCACCAGTCTCCCGCTGGACAAAGAGGCCCTCAGGCTGCGGGGTGATGCCCGCCTGTGGCACCGCCGGGACGGGTGAAACAGCGCCGCCGAGCGTCCGATGAGGCGACACAGGATCAGTCGCAGACGTCCCGTCGTCGCGGCTGATGAAGATCGCCGCCTCACGCCAATCGAGCGGCCGGACTGCAGTGATAGCGGTGCCCGATGGCCGCTCGCCAAGCAGAACGGGTGCAAGCGCAGCGACGTAGGCGCGCGTCTCGGCCGGCAACGGACGATCCGCCAGGCGGTATTCATCGTAGCGGGCGGGACCGGCGTTATAGGCGGCCAGCATCGCTGCGACATTGCCATAGCGGTCCCACATCTCGCGCAGATAGGCCGTGCCCGCGAGGATGTTGTCACGCGGCTCAAAAGGGTCTCGGCCGAGGCCATGACGGATGCGCAGCCCGGCCCAGGTGTCGGGCATGACCTGCATCAGCCCCATCGCGCCAGCAGAAGAAACCGCACGCAGATCGCCCGCGCTCTCTGCCCGCATCACGGCCATGATCCATGTCGTCGGTATGCCGAAGCGCTGCGATGCCTCGGTGACCTGGGCGGCGTAGGGATGTGCGTCGATTGCGTGTTCGGGCACACCGGTTTGCGCCAAGAGCAGCTGCGTGGCGGTGACCGGGAGGAAGAGGCCGGAAAGAAAAAGGAGGAGCATGCGGCGGCAGATGCCACCTCTCCCCGAGGCGGGACGGGTGCAGGACATGATCATGGTCAGTCCTGCTCATCGCGCTTCTTCGGGCGGGTCCAGTGCAGCCCCCAGTCCCTGCCCTCCTCATCCGACTGGAACAGGCGGGCGCGGATCGGATGCCGGAAAACCGGATCATCGAGCAGGACCGAAACGAACGCCCCTGCGGTTTCGCCAGTGTGTTTCCAGCCCGCGCCAACCTCCGGGCCCTCCTCGTCACCGAGGTGGATGCGATAGGCGGGAGCTTTCTCGGAATCGACATTGTCGGTGGGAACAAAGGTCAGTTCCAGGTCGAGCGAGAGCGTGCGAAGCTGTCCGGAATAGCCGGACGGGGTGCGTGTGAATTGGCCGATCTGTGGCATTGAAGGTTCCTTCCTCATGAGGTGAATGGGAGGCAGGCCGCTGGCACGTCCCGCCATAAACGCGCGTCACCGCTCCGGCGCGCGCCAGACGAGGCGGCCATCGCCACCCTCGTCGGTGAACAGTGGACTGGCCCGGCCGATCACTGCCGAGGTGGGGAACGGACCGAAGTAGCGGCCATCGAAGCTGTCAGAGACCGCCGGGTTCATCAGGAAGACCTCGCCCTCTACGATGGTGCGGCAGCCCTGCCAGACAGGAAGAGCGCGGCCCTGGCTGTCGCGCTCTCGCGCCTCCCCCAGGTGTCTGCCATCGACGGAGATCGCGGGGCCGTCCCGGCAGACCCGTTGTCCCGGCAGCCCGATGACGTGCTTCAGGATCGGCACATCGCGACCGACATAGCCGCGCGCGACCATGAAACCCGCAAAGGGTTCGCGCGGCATGACCACGACCAGATCTGGCACCGCGAGCCGGTCCACCGGCGCGATGGCGTAGAGACCAATCGGCACGCTGGCCGAGGCGTTCCAGACCAGCCGTGGCGCAGCCGGAATGCTGCCGGCGATGACGGTGGCGAGCGCCGCGACCGTCGCCATGATGTAGCGGGCACGGGTCATTTTCCGATCTCCCGACGGCGGAGCCATGCGGCATGGCGTTCCGCCGTATAGGGTCGCGGCGCTTCGCCCGCCTTCATCCAGTGGGCGACATGGCGCCAGTGATCGGGATCGACGTCGGCGGCATCGATGCCGAGACTCTCGATTGCATCGACATAGCGGAGGACCTTCTCGACTTTGGGCCAGCCTTCGATCTTCAACAAAATCTCGCCACCGGGACGTACGAAGGGCAGCGTCTGATAGGAGTTGCCAGCCGCGATCGCGCGCACAATGTCGAGGCACGAGAGGACGGTTCCATAGTCACTCGCCGCCCAGCGAACGAAGGCGAAGACAGAACCCGGCATGAAGAAGACCACACGTCGGCTGCGGTTCAGGACCTGCTCCCCTGCCCCATTGCCGAACCGGATCCAGAACTCGGTCTGCTTCTCCAGCCAGATCAATTCGACGCGGGTCATACCATCGAAGCTGAGCGACGAAGCCTCAATCGCGGATGATTTGCCGGGTCTCAGAATGACACTCATCACCGATCTCCCGGTAGATCGAGTGGAAGGCGTGCCAAGACGTGGCGACTGACCGTGTCGGAGGCGGGGCTGTCCCGGAACGATCCGGCAGCGCCAGGCATGCTCAATGCGTCCGGTTTCTCAGCCTTTCGAAGGCCCCCGGCTGCGCTGCGGATGATGTTCTCCACATCATCTGCGCGCTCTTCAAAGTTAGAGTCTTCGTTAGATTCTAAGTTAAGGGCGCGATTTCCACTTTTACTTCTGTGCGTTACACCCTGTTTGGGTTCCTGATAGCACGAGACCCCGGTTCCTGATGGCACGATAGTCGGGGTTCCCGATAGCACGAGCCCATTCACAGGTTTTCCACAGCACGGCGCAGGCTCGAAGGCCAGCAGCTTGCGGCCACCAACTTCAGTTTCGAGAAAGAGCGTGTAGCCTGGCAGCGGCTGCCGCCGGATGATGTCGCGAAGCTCGAAGACAAACCGCTTGAAGGGCGACAGTGCCCCGGACTTCTGGTGAAGATGGTGGAAGTCGAAACGCCAGCCATCCCGCTGCCGGCCACCGTGCTTGCGAACCAGGCGATAGAGCCAACGGTCGAGTCCGCCGGTCAGGTCGAAATACGCCCGGTCGATGGTGAGGATCAGCGCATTGTCGAGTACCGCCTGGTAAAACCAGTCGGGCACGATCAGCTCGATACCATCCGGCCGCCCGTCCCTGTCGCTGCGCTCCTGCCATTCGTTGATCCAGGAGAAGCGGTGCCGGCGTCCTTCAGCCGGCTGCCGGATCGAAGTGGAGATCGTTGTCGACTGCAGACGATCCAGCGCCGCCTTCAGGCGCTGGTAATCCCGCGCACTGGTTCCGCGACCGACATAGGTGAGGATCTCATATGGGGTGGCGGCCATCAGCCGGGACGTGCGCAGTCCAGCGTCACGCGCCTCGACGATCTGACTCGCCACCCAGATCAGGATGTCGGCATCCCAGATCGTGGCCATACCGTGATCGGGAACCGCTTCGACCCGGATGCTGACGCTGCCAGCGGCAAAGTCGATCGGTGCGACCCGTTTCGACTTGGCGAGAGAAAAGAAGGGGTAGGCCATGAGGTCCTGCGCATCTCTGGGGGCGAAATCCCCGGGCAGCGCGCGGAACAGATCGAGCTGCCCGCGCTCGGAACGGGGTCTGCGTCCATCGGTCATGAAGGTGTCGCCCCCGCGTCAGCGCACGAATCGGCCGGGCTGCGGGAGGTTGGCGAGCGTGCGGCGTTTCGCCGGCAGCACTTGCCCGCGCGGGTCGGATGTCGAGGTGACGGCGCCGCGTCCGACCCAGGCCTGCAGGTCCTCGATCGCATAGACCACGCGTCCGCCCAGCTTGTGGTAGGCGGGACCGGTGCCATAGGTCCGGTGCTTCTCCAGCGTCCGAGCCGACAGGCTGAGGAAATGCGCGGCTTCCTTGGTGCGCAGATAGCGCGGGGGAAGTTCGGTTGAGATGGCGGACATCGGGCGTCTCCCTGCTGTGTGTGACCAGTGCCGCGAAACAGCGGCGGATGACGGTCATGATGGCGAAGCGCGTCTCGTCAGATGCAGTGGGGATTTGGCAGGGGTAAATTCGCACACCGCGGCGCGGGATCGCCGACCTAGAGGCGGCGCTGGTGACGCAGGAGCTTGCGATAGCCGCCGGCGATCAGGTCACGCCCCTCACGAAGGAGACTGGAGACGGCAAAACGGGCTGAGGAGACCTGCCATTCATCGCGGTCCAGGCGACCGGTACGGAACAGCACATCGGCGATCTGCTTCTGGGTCGCGCCGTCGAAGGCGGCGTCGGAGGCCTGGAGGACACGCCGCAGGCGCGCTTTCTGCTGCGCGGTCAGGCGGGTGTCGCGCGGGATTGAACGACGTCGATGCTGGTCCGCCAGAAGCCGCTGGATCGCTTCGATGCGATCAAGGCCCTCGGGGCCGAGAGGAACAGTGGCAACAAGCCGTCCACAGTGCTTCAGAGGAGCAACGAGATGCAGGTATGTTCCGTCCGGCAACCTGTGCCGCAGGTGCTTGCCAATGGGGGATGCCCTGCCCTTCGGGGCGACTATCTCACCGCCGGGAGTATCAGTCTCTCCGGCGAGTGCCCCGGGGGCAACCGCGAGGATCACGGCGCTGGTATCGATTTCGGGGCGCCAGAATATCTCTGCGACAGTCGCGGTCAGACCGGGGCGAACCGGGAAAGCACAGACCCCATCGACGGCCGACCTGATCCCTCAGGTCAGCCCTGTCAGGTGGTCCCCCTGCAAGCTCTGCATAGTCATGTTGATATTCGGGATTGCGACGCAGGCATTCCCAGCCGAGTTCCGGCGCGGCCAGATCATCGAGATAGTCATAGGCCGCCTGGTTACGCCAATTCGAGCGGTCGGGTTGCATGGCATCGCCTCTCCCCTGGGTTGATCTCAGGAAAAGGATTCCGAGAGATCAATCACTTGGGAAGTCCGCCGCAAGGCATCAGGTGATGCGTGGGACGCATCACCTTCTCAGTTGGTTCGCCCCGCCGCCAATTGCCGGTAGCCTTCGGAACTCAGCCAGTGTGCGCGTTCAAGATGGGCGTCGTGGACCAGGCGCGCCCGCTCCGGCTCTTTCTGCGCATCGAGGCCAAGGATGATCTGCGCCGCCTCCTGCCAGCTCGCGCCCTCGCCCGCAGCATCGAGCAAACGCATATACTGCGCCATGTGGCGACGGTCATAGTCCGTCACCACGGCCCCCTGCGGCGGCACATCCTGCAAGCTGCTGATCGTCACACGCATCCCCACTGCGGCTTCTGTACATTCCTAGCACAGAAGGTTGACGTTTTCGTGAGCACGGCAATAGCGCAATTCCGTTCACCACGAAACCTGCCGGAATAGTCAGCTCTTAGCGACGGCCTTCGCCTGCACATGCATCACTCCAATCCCCTGGTCGGAGTTCAGGAGCAGAATGCCATTCGCTTCGAAAGCCCGTCGAACCTGATCGCGCGTGGTCTCATAGACCTCCAGCCCGCTTTCGGACTCGAGGCGTTTGAGTGCGGTCAAAGATACCCGGGCCTCATCCGCAAGCTGCTCCTGTGTCCAGCCAAGAAGCGCCCGCGCCGCCCGTGATTGTCGGGCGGTGATCATGCAGATCACCTCCCATCCGGCCCGGCGCGCACGCCAGAACTACGACTATTATAGTCGCATTCCTAGGCTGAACCAAGTTAATTGAGGCGAGATATCAAAGGGAAGACCGAAACACGGAAAAACTGATTCGTTCGCGCTTCGACGGTGGAGGCACGCGAAAGTGGCGGGTTGCACTCTTTTAGAACAACTCTAAAGTGGTCGCCAATCACAAGCGCCTTGATGCGCTTTTACGCAAGCCCAACATCCCGAAACTCAAATCGGCGATGGAGCCAGCATTTTGAGAACGGGCTTTCGACATGCACAACACAATTCCCCGCAAGGTAAACAGCGCAACGATCGGCCTCGCGCTCATGGCATCGGCGTCATTGATCGTCCCGATTGTGGACGGCATCGCGAAGCTGCTGGGAGAAACGCTGTCGCCCCTGCTGGTCGCCTGGGCAAGATATGCGGCGGCAACACTTGTCGTCTTGCCGATCGCTCTCGCGGCGCGGGGCCGAAGAGTCTTTCCACGACAGGGCATTACCATGCAGTTCTTGCGAACGCTTTGCCTGGTCTTCGCGATGACCCTCTTCTTCGTCTCATTACAATGGACGACCCTCGCCGCCGCCATTGCGGCCTACTTTTCCGGGCCCATCGTCGCCATGCTGCTGTCGGTTCTGTTCCTCAATGAACGGCTGACCATCGCGAAAGGCACGAGCCTCGTCCTTGCGGTCTTTGGCGCCTTGATCGTGCTGCAACCGTTCGGCGGTGGCAGTCTGGGCGCAGGCATCGCTCTCTTGGCCGGATGCTTTCATGGCGTTTACCTCGTCGTCACCAAGCTCTCCGCGTCCCGCAGCGACTCCCTTCAGACGCTGTGCTTTCAATGCCTTGTCGGAACGCTTCTGCTCAGCCCGCAAGCGGCCCTCACATTTGAAGTACCCTCCGTTGACCTGCTTTGGTTGATCCTGTCCATGGGGGCCATCTCCGCCCTCGCCCACTTCCTGACCATTCAGGCCTTTCGTTATGCAGAGGCCAGTAGCTTGTCTCCGCTGGTCTATCTGGAACTCGTTGGCGCGATCGCATTCGGTGCCGCGGTATTCGGCGATCTTCCCGGCCCAGCAACACTCATCGGCGGCACCCTGATCGCACTGTCAGGCCTGATGTTGCACAGATCGGAAACGGCGCGCGATTGACTAGATCGCGCGCGGACTTCGGGGGCCTGCGCCCTGACGGTCAGCGCCACGACACGCCCGCGCGTTGCAATTGGCAAGGGTCACCCTACTTCGAAGGAGCCCGCATCGGCAGGGACAGGGTAATAGTTCCCCTTACTGGCGACATAGATGTGCTTGCCGATGCGCAGTCCATTGGTGACATCCAGGCACCCCGCCGCGATCCCGATCCCACGTTCACCGTTCATGCGGTAGAATAGGCTGGAACCACATTTGGCGCAGAACCCGCGTTTTGCCGTCTCTGACGAGGCATACCACCGAAGCCCTGAATCTTGCGTGAAGGTCAAGTCGTCGAACGCCGCATGCGTCGAGGCCCAAAGATGTCCACTGGTCCGGCGGCACTGACTGCAATGGCAGACTGTGACGGTCTCCCGAACGTGTTTAACCTCGAAGGCCACCCCGCCGCATTCACATCTGCCCGTCAGCATTTCAATTTTCCCGGTCATCGCCAAGCACCTTTCTCATGATGGGCCGCGTGTCGGATCGCCGGGCGACCTCGGCAAACCCTGCCTGCCGGAACGTTCCCACGAACCCCGTCCAGGCATAGACCGACGGGTATTTCTGGCGCGGCGTGTCGATTGGGTAACCCTCGATAATGGTTGCGCCGCGGCTGTGCGCCCAGTCCACGGCCGCGTTCAGAAGTTTGAGCGAGAGGCCAGTGCGCCTGAACCGCTTGGCGATGAAAAAAGCAAAACGGACCAGACATCCAGTTCAGCCACCGGCTTGAGTACCCGTGAGGAGGCAAGACGCGGAAACAAGGCCCCGCGATCGATCTGGATCCAGCCAATGACGTCCGCGCCCGCCTTGGCGACAAGCCCGGGGGCCTCGCCCTTATCGAACAGTGCCTTCATCGCCGGCCGGTTTCCTTCGCCTTTCCCAGCCTCCATCTCCTCGGCCGTGCGCCGCCACAACATGCACCAGCAGCCGCCGCAGCCCCCTTTCTCACCCATGAGGGCTTCGAAATCAGCCCAGATTGCGGGCCGGATCTCTATCGCATTTGCGGTTTCAAAAGATGAGACCATGTCCGCACTCCCTTTTTTTCCTTTGCCTCGGCACTCTATGAACCGGCTTGTCTCTGGTCACGCAGGATGTTGAAGACGCCACTTGCGATGATGATCGCCGCGCCGAGAAATGTCATCGCGCCCGGACTCTCGCGCCAGATGAGCCAGCCGAAAAGCGTGGCCCAGAGAAGGGCGGTGTAATCCAGCGGCGCCACCACGACCGAAGGAGCGAGGCGGAAGGCCTGCGTCATCATCGTCATCCCGGCGGTGCCGAACAAGGCAATGGCGGCGAACAGCCACAGATCGCCCAATCTGACGGGAACCCAGACGAACGGCACGATCAGCGCACTCAGCAACGCCCCCGCCCCGGTCAGATACACGAGCAGGGTCCACACGCTTTCACGGGGGTCGACCCAACGGGCGCTCAGCATCAACAGGGCATAGACGAGTGCCGTCGCGACGGGCAGCAGCGCGATGAGCTGAAACGTCGCCGCTCCGGGGTGGATGATCACGAGCACCCCAAGGAACCCCGCCAGTACAGCCAACCAGCGCCGCCAACCGACCTCCTCCCCCAGGAAGAGGGACGAAATCAAGATAATGAAAAACGGGGCAACGAAGATCAACGCGGTGGCTTCGGCCAACCCGAGATAGATGAAACTCGTGAAGAACATCATTGTTGCGACGACCCAGAGCGCACCGCGCATCAGATGCGTAACGGGCCGGTACGAGCGCAGGGCCGACGGGCCGCCCATGACCAACGCAATGACTATGGTGATCGGCAGGGCGATCACATTGCGCAGGAACAGGATCTGCAGTGGCGAATAGCCGGAGGTCAATGTCTTCGCAATCGCGTCATTGGCGCTCAGACAGGCCACCCCCACACACATCAGCAGGATGCTTTGTGTGTAGGACCCCTGCGCACCGGACGTCGTATTACTCATTGTCATCCTCCCCGACAGTGCCTGCCCCTGCAAAAACGCCGTCCCATGGCATGCTCTGAGCCAGCTATCTGCGTTGACCGAACGATGCGAAGGATAGTCTATCCAAGATTTTGGGAATTCTCTTTGCTATGTTGCTACAAAACCCTCGACAACCAGCATGATGCAGCTAACCAACGCAAGAGGGAGGAATGAACCATGCACGATATTGACGAGATGGACCGGCGCATCCTGCGCGTCATGCAGGCAGATGGAGCGCTCTCGGTCACAGACATCGCCGACCGGATCGGGCTCTCTCAATCGCCGTGTTCGCGGCGCGTTTCCCGGCTCACCGAACAAGGGATCATTCTTGGCAAGACGGTGCTCCTAGACAGGAAGAAGCTCGGCTTCAACGCAATCATCCTGGTCCGGATTAAACTTACGTCGCACGGTCGCAAGTCGTTTGAGAAGTTCCAGCAGGCCGTGTTGCGCATTCCCGAGGTTCAGGTCGTTCAACTCATGCTCGGCGATTACGATTTCAACGTCCGCGTTGTGGTGCGCGACATGGATCATTTCCACGCCCTTTTGCGCGACCAGATCGTCTTGCTCCCCGGGGTTCACGAAATCCAGAGCTCCGTGCTACTGGATGAGCTGAAATACACGACGCAACTCCCGCTGTGAATGCAGCTCCTCCTTATGCGACAAGCCTGAAACGTCCCCAAGGGGATCTGCAAACTGCCTCGTGCGGCCGCCCGCTGCACAGTTGTAAAGCCGCCCTTTTCTCGACGCTGGAGCGGACCCGCGCACTGGTTTCCGACGGTCGGCGGTGACGACAGGGCGGGTCCGCGATGAGAACCCGCCCAGACCACATGGGCACCCCCAACAGCATACACCAAGGTCGCAATGCAGGCCCGTAGTGATCTATCTTCACACCGGGTCCGCAGGTGCGCGCGCGCGCCCGGAATGGGTCCAGAGCGCCAGGAACAAGGCGAGCAAGGCCAGGGCAGCGGCGGCGGAGAAGGTCATCGAGAAGGCATGTGAGACATCCGAGACCGGCGCCTCAGCCGCGTCGCCCGTGCCCATGACGGTGACGAACAGGGTCGACATCGCGGACGCCCCCGTCATCAGCCCAAGATTGCGTGACAGGCCGAGCAGGCCGGAAAGGCGTCCGCGCTGCTCGGGCGACGCGCCGGACATGACCGCGGTGTTGTTGGCGGCCAGGAACAGCTGGAAAGCCGGGGTCAGCACGATCAGCGCCGCGATATATCCGCCGACGCCGAACTGGCGCGGCAGAAAGGCAAGGCAGAGCAGCCCGAGCATGGTCTGCATCAGCCCCGCAAGCATCACGCGCCGCGCGCCGAAACGGTCGGTCAGCCATCCCGAGGGCACCCCGGAGAGCGCCGCGACAACCGGCCCGACGGCCAGCACCAGCCCGACCACGGCCTCGCCCAGGCCAAGCGAGAAGGTCAGGAAGAACGGGCCGACGACCAGGGTCGCCATCATGACCGTGCCAACCACGATGTTCATGGCGACCCCTGCCCCCGTTCTTTTGTCCGTGAGGACAGCCATCGGCACAAGCGGCGCGCTCGCGCGGGTCTCGACCATCACGAAGCACGCCGCCGCGGCCAGTGCCACGACCACGAGCACGGCCTGCGAGACAGGAACGCCCGTGGCGCCGCCGCTCGTGGCGAGGGAATAGGCCCCCAGCGCGGCAATCAGCAGGGCGGTTCCCGGCAGGTCCAGCGACCGGATCGACGCCCGCTCCCGCAGGCGGTCACGCCGGATGGCGAGAATAACGAGAGCCAGTGTCAGCCCGGCGACCGCTCCGAGCAGCCAAAAGGCCATCCGCCAGTCGCTCCAGGCGAGCACCAGACCGCCGAGCGAGGGCCCGAGCGCGGTTCCGGTGGCCGAGGTCGTACCCAGCAGTCCCATGGCCTTGCCGAGTTGCCCGGAAGGCACGAGATCGCGCGCGATCGACATCGTGAGCGCGATCAGGATCGCCCCGCCCACCCCCTGGAGAACTCGCCCGAGGATCAGCAGCCCGAGGCTCGGCGCGGTCGCGCAGAGGACCGATGCGGCAATGAAGACGCTCAGGCCGGCGATCATGACCCGGCGATGGCCGAACAGATCGCCAAGCCGCCCGGCGGAGACGATGGTGACCGTCACCGCCATGAGATATGCCAGCACGACCCATTGGGCTTGCGAGACGGTGACATCGAAGCTGCGGGTCAGGGTCGGCAGCAGCACCGAGGCAACGCTGATCCCAAGCGAAGCGGTCAGGGAGGCGGCGGCCAGCGCCGTCAGGATGGGCAGCGGCGCGCGCTCCGGGGCGGTATCGGACATGGTCGGATCTCTTGCATTGACGGTTGACGGCGGCTACCCTGCCACTTCAAGTCAACTTGAGGTCAAGCGTGAAACGGGTCGATATCGGGGTCCTGTCGGCAAAGAGTGGCGTATCGCCCTCGACGCTGCGCTATTACGAGGAAATCGGCCTGATCCAATCGGTCGGGCGGCATGGGTTGCGGCGGCAGTTCGATGCGCAGACTGCCACGCAACTTGCGCTGATTTCGCTGGGGAAAATGGCCGGGTTCTCGCTGGAGGACATCAAGGGGATGTTCGCCAAGGACGGCACCCCCCAATTGCCGCGCGCCGAGCTGCACCTGCGCGCCGATGCGCTCGACGCCCAGATCCGCGGCCTCACGCGGTTGCGCGACGCCCTGCATCACGTGGCGGATTGCCCGGCCGAAACACATATGGAGTGCCCGAAGTTCAAACGCCTTATGAACTTTGCCGCCCGTACGAACACCAGACACAAAGTGTGAGAGCGTCCCGCCGAACAACTTGGCCTATCAGTCGGCACAAGGCCAACGTCATGACCCGTTTCGGCCTTCAGACTGCTGAGTGAGGCCCCGACCTTTCGACTGGGACCTCGCGACGGCGTTATTCACCGCGGCGACCGTTGGGGCGGGACCAGATCAGCGCGTAGCTCTCGCCGTCCTCGTCGTCGAAGAGGTTGGCGTAGATCGGGGCGGTGAAGCTCGGATCATCGAGCTTGAGGCCCAGGTAGTCGCGGCCCTCGCCCGAGCGCTTGGACCAGGCGCCGCCGATCTCGGCGCGGCCAACCAGGACGCGGTGGCTGGGGGCGTTCTCGCCGGTGGCGCGGGTGTCGGGAACGATGCGCACGCTCTGGATCTGGACGCTGAGGGTGACGATTTCGCCGGTGAATTCGTTGCCGGTCTTCTTGAAGGTGCCGATGGTAGCCATTTTAAGTCTCCGTTTTCCGTTTCCGGGTCCGCACCATTGCGGCCCGATGGCGATCGACAGGCCGGAGACGACCGGCGGCGCACCCCCGGCGTGCCGGGGCCGGACAGCAAAGGCAGAACTTTCTTGTTCCGCGCGGAATGACGGCTTTGCCGGCAGGGGAAGAAAGTCATGACGGCGCTGTTGCGCCAATACGGTCGAGGCGCAGCCGGTCTTCGGCCAGATCAGGCCATTGAAAAGGGCCGTATGGCGCGGACACGGGGACGGCCAAGGAACGGAGACGAGTGCGACCCTAGGCGTCCATCAACGCGACCGGCTGTTCACCGGTTTCTTCACCCGCCGGCGACATGCCGATGCGAGTTCCCTCCCCGTCTGCCCTCACCGCGCCTGCCCCGGCCACCGGCTCCGGCCAGTCGCGTGATCGATCCGCCCCGTGCTTCCACCGACCGAGACATGGGTCTCACGCCGATCCGCGCTCATCACTCCCATACCCGCATCCAGACGACGAGTATGGCAATCCCGCCCTGAGCTACTCCTCCCGATAACCTCCGCGACGTTGCCAGACGCGCGCGAGGTTTCCATCCGAAAGGCCGACGGCGGTCATGCCCGCAACGCAGAGGAAGGCGGAAATTCCGACCGCGAGGGCGTCAATGACGGCGAACATCAATTACCAAGTCCAGGAGGGCATCAGGAGACGCGCCCAGATCGTTCGGATAAGCATGAGCCGGCCCAGACCAACCGCCAGGCTCAGCCCGGGCGCAAGGAGGCCGGTAAACGCCGCGCCGAACCACCCTACGCCAGCACCATGGACCCATCGACCGCAGATGAACTTGCACCGTGTGCGTCAGGTGTTTGATCCGCTGGCAGTTGGCTAGAAGGCCAGCTGTTGATCAATCCGTACTAGAAGTCGTAATCGCGTTTCTCGAAACGATGACGGCGCACCGAATGGCTTTGCGTATCTATCTGGATCGCGTTCACTTCGTGGACGCAAAGGGACTCGACGTCGATCCTGAGCGTCATCTCCCGCGGATCACCGTCAAACCACTCGTTCCAATCGTTCCCCAAAAACTCGAAGGAGCTGCGATTCTTGTCCTTGTCGCCCTCGGCGCAGTCATCCTCGACTGGCGGAACTTTCTCGCTGACCGAAAAATCAGGTTCCGGTCCATCTTCATACATCGAGTATGTCCGTGCCGTGATTTCTGTGTCGTCAGGGATTTCAAGCTCTTCGCAGCGAGATGCCTTGTGGAACAAGACGGCGTTGACTCCATTGCCACCAACTTGCACGGACGGAAACAGGATACCGTCCAACGGGATTTGCCCTTCAGTAGACAGGTAGTCTGCAATGGCCTGTGTCGGCAGGTACTCCATCTCCTGATCGTCCGGCATGACGGGCCGCGACATTCTACGGCTTAGCGTCCGCAAGAACATCATCCTTCCAAGGCGGTATGCATAATCGGGATCAAAGATACTCCCGCGCTCAAGGACATCTCCCAAGGCCGCAAGATCAAGCAGTCTCAAGGGCCGAACGATCTCGAATCTGGCGAGGGCGACGGAACTTCCAACGGGAGGTCGCACCTCTGCCAACGCAATCTCGGGTGTGGTTGCCCCATAGAAAACCGATATGCCTTTGGCATTCATCCGGCCTGATGCAGCCGCCCAAGCGGGCGGGGCGGACAATTCAAGATCAGGTCGCTGCATGGCCGTCCGCAAGGGGTCTTCCGACTGGAATACTCGCCCCCGATAGAGATGGGCGATTTCGGTGTCAGGTCCGGCGTCTTCAACGAGAGAGCGCCCATCAGCGGTGCGCATTTCATCAATACGGTCGAACAGCGCACTCAGGTGCGCGGCAGCGGCTCGACTGAAGAAACGCGCCTCGGTCTTGATCTGCTTCTCGAAGCTGTCCCACTCGTTCTGCCAGTGCTCGTCTCTCGGCATAATCTCTTCGTAGTGGGCATCCGCCGAGAACTCCGCTTCGATCCCCATGGTCGCCTCTTCAAAATCAAAGTGGCGATACTCCAAAATGGCCTGAATGTCGCGGGCAATGTCTTCGGAGATGTTGGCGGCGTCCATGATGGCATAGACCGTCTGCTGACCGTCTCGTTCCCAATCATAGTCAAGCTCTTTGTCGCGGAGCATCATCGACTCATAAAAATTTGGCTCATCAGATGTCCGAGAATAGTGCGTTTCAAATGCCGCCTCGATACGATCCGCCATGTCTTCGAGGGTGATGCAGGCAAGCTCTTTATCGCAGAACGAGCATTCGTCCTCCTGGCCCTCGGCTTCAACGCACGAAGAAAGATATGCCTCGCAGATGCATCCGGCACAAATCCTCTTTTCTTCAAGTTCTTCGCATTCTTCTTGGTCAACTGGCATCGTCGGCTCGCAATTCTCGAAAGTGATCAGACTACCGTTCTGCGGCATCACTATGCAAGTTGACCAACGTTGGGTAGGAGCGGCTGGCCGTACGGCCAGCCGCGAAATTAGGCAGAGCCGCCGCTTACGCGGCGACTCCTTCCTGCTGTTCGGGTTCCTTGATGACGGGCTGCAAGCCGTTCAGGAAATCCGCTGCACGCTGCGCATGGGCGGCGGCGCTGAAAATCGCGCGCTTGTCGTTCTTCAAGACCTTCAGCCAGCTCTGGATGTAGGCGGCATGATCGGTGCCAGACTCCGGCGTTAGGGCCAGATCGGCGCACAGGAAAGCCGCGCCCAGCTCGGCGACCAGCTCTTCGCGGGCGTAGCCTTCATCACCCCACCGCTTGCGTCCAAACTCACGGTCAAGGCGCTTTTCGTGCTTCGTCCAGTGAGTCAGCTCGTGGGCCAAGGTCGCATAATAGGCTTCGGGGCTGCGAAAGCTCGCGAAATGCGGTATCTGCACATGATCGCTGCCGCCGCTGTAATGGGCAGAATTCCCGCCATGGCGAATGTCTGCACCCGTGGCGGCAAAGAATTCTTCGGCATGTTCAATCCGCTGCGCGGGATCGATGACGGGTTCCGGCTTGCTGTAGAAATGTTCGGGCAGCCCTTCGATCTGCTCGACGTTGAACACGCTATAGCCCTTCATGAACGGGATTTTGCGCTCTTCCTCGCTGCCGTCGTCCTGCTCTTCGGTCTTGATGATGGTGTTGGCATAGACAACGAGGTTGCCGCGCTCGCCCTTGCGGACGTGTGCGCCGTATTCCTTGGCTTGGCGGTAGGTCATCCAGAACGGCGAGATATAGCCGCCTTCCATAGCCGCACCCCAGAGCATCAGCACGTTGATTCCGCTATAGGCCATGCCGTTATGGCGCAGCGGCTTTATGATCCGCCCGTCCATGTTTCCGGCTGACCATGGCTTGTGCCATGTCAGTTCGCCTTGCTCCAGATCGGCAATGATCTTGTCTGTAACTTTCTGATAAATATCCTGTTTCATTGGCCTTTTCTCCTTTCAAAGCCGGTTGCACATGCAACCGGACTAGGCCCGCGCCAATGAGCGGGGGGGAGACCGTCAGGACCGCAGACAGCGGAGGGGGATCACCCGTCCTGCACAAACGAAGAGCGGAAGGACGGGGAGACCGCTGGCTGCGCCCGCAGCATATGCGGAGGGCTTGGTCTTGACGGAGGACGGGGCCGCAGGCCCCCAACTGAAAAAAGAAACGTCAGCCCGTCAGGGCTGGCTATACCTGCGCAAGGGATCGCCGCCGGACGGCCACGACCGCCAAGGGCGGGCTTGGTTCACAAGGGCCCGTCCGCGCCAGCGGTGCGCCCAGAAAATATCTGTGGACCTTTGATTTTATGTCGGAAAAGAGTATGGATTTCCAGCAGGTTACGCCGCTATAGTCAGTTGACGGCGACGGAAGAATTATTGGGGTGGCGATGCTTTTCGGGAAGAACTTTGACGACATTGATACGTAGACCATCGAGGCTTTGGTCAGCGCTGGCGCTTCGGAGACTGTGCATCTCGAATTCAAGCAAGCGACCTATGGCACATCGGATGGCGACAAGAAGGAGTTGCTGAAAGACATTTCTTCGTTCGCCAACACTCTTGGCGGTCACCTCGTCATCGGAGTTGAAGAAGACAATGGAACAGCAATTGCCCTGTCGCCGCTCTCGGGCATGGACGTTGATCAGGAACTGCTACGCCTTGAAAACATCGCTCGCTCCGGTGTCGAACCGCCGGTCCTGGGCCTCAGAATGAAAAGGGTCGCCGTTACGGGTGGCGATGTAATCGCCATGCACGTGCCACGCAGCTACAACCCGCCACATCGCGTAATTTTCAGGAATTCGAACCGCTATTACGCCCGAAACTCGGCAGGTGCCTATGAGCCTTCTTTGGAAGAGTTGCGTCGTCTTTTTGGTGAGCAACGGACCATCGAAGAACAGGCCCAGACTTTCATAGAAGAGAGGTTGCTTCGCATCCAAGCTGGTGATGCGCCGATGCCCATTCCTGTTGAAAAGGGCGTGACAGTCATGCACCTCGTTCCCCTCCCCGATTTAGGTGCAGGTCGGCGGATCGAGATTCCGGCGATGCGCGAGCAGCACCTTGCATTCATGCCGATGGGTGCTTCGGGAATGTCGTGGCGGGTCAACCTAGACGGATTCAATCTTTTTCGTGGCGGAGAAGTGTGCAACGGCTACACTCAGGTATTCAGAGACGGCTCTCTAGAAGCAACAAGCACAAGCATGATTGCGGATCGAGATGGGCGCAGGCTTCTGCCGTCTCTGGCCATTCCGGAAAGATTTATCCAGTCGCTGTCGAGCTACATAGGCGGGTTGCGCGCGCTCGAAGCATCGCCGCCGGTACTCCTTAGAATTTCGTTTACAGGGATGAATGGAGTCCGGATGGGTGTCGATCCCATGCGGGTTATGGATGAACCACCATCCTACGAACGGGAGGAACTGCGTCTGCCACATACCGTGATCTCGGAGTACCGTGATGACGGGAACTACGAGCAGGTAATAGCTGAGCAGATGGATTTTCTCTGGAATGCATTCGATTTTGACCGCTGCTTTTACTTCGATGAGGACGGGAACTGGGTCGGAGGCCACTAGACCGTCTCGGGCGGGGGCTGCCAACCCTCTGGGGTGCGGGAGCAACTGCATACGGGGCGCCGGTACGGGATAACCCCAGGATATCGTTTACGTTCTCTTGATGTTCTTTTGACAGCATGTCAGAATGATTCCCAGAGAAACGAGGGCAGCATGAACGAATTTTCCAGACTGAGGCAGGAAGCGGGCTACTCCATCGCGCAGGCGGTCGAGAAGCTGGGCTACTGCGAGCGCACCATCTACAGGTGGGAGACCGGCGAGAGCGCGCCGCGCAAGGCCGCGCTTGAAACGCTCCGTGCCATCGCGAAGAGCAAACCGCCCGCACAGGGCGCGTTCCGCTTCATCGATCTGTTCGCGGGGATCGGCGGGATGCGTAAGGGCTTCGAGTCCATCGGCGGCAAGTGCGTGTTCACATCGGAGCGCGACCGGTTCTGCGTCGAGACCTATCTCGCGAACCACGAGTGCGACCATGACGTGGCCGGTGACATCACGACCGTTCCGGTCGGCGACATCCCCGAGCATGACGTGCTGCTGGCGGGCTTCCCCTGCCAGCCCTTCTCGATTGCGGGCGTGTCGAAGAAGAACTCGCTCGGACGCCTGCACGGCTTCCGGTGCGATGCGCAAGGCACGCTGTTCTTCGATGTCGCGCGCATCATCGAACATCATCGCCCGAAAGCTTTCCTGTTGGAAAACGTCAAGAATCTGGTCAGCCACGACAAGGGCCGCACCTTCGAGGTGATCCGCCGCGCTCTTTCGGAAGAGCTGGGCTACCACATCCAGACGCGCATCATCGATGCGAAGTCGTTCGTCCCGCAGCACCGCGAGCGGATATTCATTGTCGGGTTCAGGGAGAATAACGGCTTCTCGCTGGATGATCTTGTGCTGCCTGATACGGCGAAAGGCCCGAAGATGAGCACCATCCTGCACCCGCAGGACGGTAGCGAGGATGCGGAGCTTCGCTACACCGCAGGACCGAAGGCGAAGGTGCTCGATAAATACACCCTCTCCGATCATCTTTGGGGCTATTTGCAGGGCTACGCCGAAAAGCACCGTGCCGCCGGTAACGGCTTCGGTTTCGGTCTTGTCGGGCCGGACGATACCGCCCGCACGCTCTCGGCGCGCTACTACAAGGATGGCTCGGAGATTCTGGTCAGTCAGGGGCCGCGCAAGAACCCGCGCCGCCTGACCCCGCGCGAATGCGCGCGCCTGATGGGCTTCGATGGCCGCGACGGAAAGCCGGTCAAGATTCCGGTATCCGACACGCAGGCCTACAAGCAGTTCGGCAACGCTGTTGTCGTGCCGGTTGTCGAGGCCGTCGCCCGCCACATGCAGCCCTTCATCACCGGCACAGCCGGAACGGAACAGAAGGCACAGCCGACGAAAGCCAAGGCTGCGGCGGAGGAAGAGAAGGTCGTTGCCTGATATCGTAGACAGGGAAACGCGCAGCCGGATGATGTCCGGTATCAGGGGCAAGGACACAAAACCGGAGCTGATGATCCGCAAGGCGCTCCACGCGCGCGGCTATCGCTACCGGCTCCATTCCCCTGCCATTCCTGGCAAGCCGGACCTCTTTCTGCGGCGCTATCGTGCGGCGGTCTTCGTTCATGGCTGCTTCTGGCATGGCCATGACTGCCACCTGTTCAAGATGCCCTCAACGCGCACGGCATTCTGGCAGCATAAGATCGACCGCAACCGCGCCCGCGATGCCGAAGTTGAGACCGCCCTGCGCGATCAGGGCTGGCGGCGGCTCGTGATCTGGGAATGCGCGCTTAAGGGGAAGACTCGGCTTGAATTCGGGGCGCTGATGGACCGGCTGTGCGAATGGCTCGCCACCGGCCGCGAAACCGGTGAGATTACAGGGAATATTGTATGAGTGAGCAGAACGAGTTTCTTTTTTCCGAACCGGCCAACGACACCGATCTGCTTCTCGCCCTGTTTGAAAAGTCAGACCAGTTGTTCGTGAAGAAGCTCTCAAACAACGACCGTGACTGGGCGCGTTTCGAGAACAAGCACCAGGCAGGAATCTACATCCCGCATGAGCACCGCGACGGCGGTTTCTTTCCCGCACTAAAGGTCAAAGAGCGCGACGATCCCGATGCCGACGAAATCAGGGAACGATTCTTCGGGGTCGTCTGGCCGCAAGCCTCGGACGAGCCGAAGGACACGCGGCTGGTTCACTACACCAGCAAGGGTCAGGAAACGCACCTGACACGGCTTCCGAAGGCGCTGTTCTCCGATCTGCTGCCTGCTTCGTTCCTTGTGATGGGACGTATCGAGGGCGAGCCGGAACCGCTGTACGAGTGCATGACGATAGACTCCGGCTCCGATGATGCGGCTTACCTGACGGAATTGCTTGCCCTCGGGCCGGAGTTCATTATCGGCAAGTTCGATCCTGCGGGCCTCATCGAGGATGAGCGCGAGCGCATTCTCGATTTTGCCGAACAGGTCATCAAGGCTTGGCTGGCGGGCGAGATCATCCCGTTCGCGGCCGCCAACGCGGCGATGCCGAACACCACAGATCTGGCGGGCATGGCGCGAGGCCAGTTTCTTGAGCGCCACGGGCTGACCACCCTGAATCCCTTCGAGATCGGCAATCCAGGCGACGCGCTACGCGAGATCAGCAGAAGCATCGAATGGGACTTGTTCCGCGAGTTCCAGCGCCGAGAGCGTGCGGTGGCGCTTGTCCGGATCGTTATGGGCGACGATCCCGTCACTGTCGATGCGGCACACGTGATCCGCCGTCTGGTGGACGAGTTGCCGGAGATCGACCGCCTGTTGCTATCGGCCAGCCAGCAGCGGAAGTCCCGCGCCGGTTATTCCTACGAGCATCACATCGAGGCCATGCTCACGGGCGGCGGTATCCCCTTCGAGAAGCAGGTAATCATCGAAGCGCGCAAACGGCCCGATTTCATCCTGCCCTCCCTCAAATTTATCAACGCCAAGAAACCCGAGGCCGAGACCGGCCTGATCCTGAGCGCGAAGACAACGTTGCGCGAGCGCTGGAAACAGGTCGAACGGGAAAAAGGCAAACGGGCGCTGCACCTGACCACTGTTGACGAGAACATCGCGGGCAATGCCATCGAAGACATGGCCTCCTTCGGCGTCCATCTGGTCATCCCCGAAAGCCTGAGGGACAAGAACGAGACCGAGTACAAACATCACAAAAATGTCCTGAGCTTTCGGGAGTTCTGTGATAACGTTGTCGGTCCCAATATCGAAAAATGGCAATAAGAAAATTTGAGAGTGAGCTATAATAGATGACCACTACCGTTTCAGTGAATATGAAGAATTGCTACGGAATCGACGCCCTGGAGCATACCTTCGATTTCTCCAACAACAATATGCCTGTTCTTGTCTATGCCCCGAACGGTGTCATGAAGACTTCGCTGGCGAAAACCATGCGCCAGTACGCAAGCAACAAGGAACCCGAAGATATATTCTTCCCCGAGCGGAAAAGTGAATTTTCTGTTGTCGATGAGACCGGCGAGGCAATCGACCGCGAATCCGTGTTCGTCATCGACTCTGTTGACGAAAAATACCAGTCCTCGCGCATTTCGACGCTTCTCGCCAGTGAAGAGCTCAAGGCGCGCTACGACGAGATTTTTGGCAGCATTGCCGAAAAGAAGGAGAAACTGTTCAAGGCGCTGAAAAAACCTTCTGGACTAAGCAAGGATATCGATGCTGCTATAGCCGGAGCCTTCAAGGTCCGGAAGGAAGACGTGCTCGTGGCACTTGCGCGTCTGGAGCGCGAGGTCAAGGAAGGAGCGCACTCCCAGTTTTCCGGCCTGAAATACAAGATTCTGTTCAGCGACAAGGTTCTGGAATTTCTCCAGAACTCTGACGTAAAGACCCTAATCGACGACTACACGAAAATCTATGAACAGATTCTCGATAGCTCGCTTTACTTCAAAAAGGGTGTGTTTAACCATAGCAATGCAGAGACGATTGCAAAGAACCTCAAGTCCAACGGCTGGTTTGACGGCGGGCATTCGGTCAACCTGAAACACGGGGACGAGCGAAGCGAGATATCGACGGAAGCTGAGCTGATTGACGCAATTGAAGCAGAGAAGCAGAAAATCCTCACTGACCCGAAACTTGCCGAAATGTTCCAGAAGGTGGACAGCACCCTGACCACCGCCGAACTCAGGAGTTTTCGGGATTATCTGATCGAGAACCCATTCGTTGTTGCGGAACTGTCGGATATCGACGCCTTCAAACAACGTGTCTGGATTTCCTATCTGGTCGAAAATGGCAGTGAATACTTCGACCTGATCGAGGAATATGACTCCAGCAAGGAGAAGATCAAGGAAATTATTGGCAAAGCCGAAAAAGAACAGACGCGGTGGGAGTCTGTGATCAGTCAATTCAATGACCGGTTCTCCGTCCCCTTTACAGTCAAGGTTGAAAATAAGGGTGATGCTGTCCTGAATGTATCCGCGCCACAGATTACTTTTTATGTAGAGGATCGGGACAACGGAGCACCAAGAAAAACGGATAGGAACGTTCTGGACAGAGGCCTCAGCAATGGGGAAAAGCGCGCCCTATACATTCTGAACATCATCTTCGAGGTTGAGGCGCGGCGCAAGGCCGGCATCGAGACGTTGGTTGTACTCGATGATATTGCCGATTCTTTTGACTACAAGAACAAATACGCAATTATTGAGTATCTGAACGATATGCGCGCCGAAGAGAGGTTTCACCTCGTCATTCTTACTCACAACTATGATTTCTATAGAACGGTTCGTGGCCGTCTAAGAATCTATGGCGACAACAAGCTCCTATGTAATCGACTGAACGGGGCACTCCAGCTAATCCCCGACAGCATCAGCGACAACCCGTTCGAGAACTGGAAGAACAATCTCGAGACTCCGGTTGTGCTGGTGGCGTCGATCCCTTTTGTCCGGAATCTTGCCGAGTATGTTGGCAATGAAGCAGCGTTCCAGACGCTGACCTCGTTGCTCCACGTCAAGGAACAGACACAGGCTCTCACCGTTCAAGACCTCCTTACCGTGTATCAGTCGGTGCTGGCCGAAGGATCATTCACGGATTTCAGCGGCATCGGCGGAAACGTTTTCGATCTGGTGATGACGGTGTGCGGCCAGATTTGCGAGCTCGACGATGATAACCTGACGCTTGAGCAGAAGATCGCGCTGTCTGTTGGCATCAGGCTCGTAGCCGAACAGGTCTTGATCGACGAGATAAACGAACCCGACTACGTCGCCACAATTGGGAAGCACCAGACTGGCAAACTGATCCGCAGGTACGAGAGGTCGGGAGATTGCGACGAGAAGGTCTTGCGCGCGGTCAAGCGGGTGGCCCTGATGACTCCGGAGAACATCCACCTGAACTCCTTCATGTTCGAGCCGATCCTCGACATGTCGGGTCATCATTTGAAAGCGCTGTTTGCTGACATTAAGGCCTGCGCCGAGGCTTGAAATTGACATCCATGCGATACCTCGCGGAACTGCCCACCCGACAGGGTCAATACTAATCCTTTGAAAAGACGACATTACTAGGGCTGACGGTCCAGATATACGCCGAATTTGACATTGTCAGACCTTTGCTCCATTATACCTGACATGGAGTGAAGTGATGAGTGATGGACCGCACAGAAGTTTGCCATTGGGCAAGCACTGGAAGAACCTGGCCGAGCGCGCCGACAAGGCCGCGTACTCGGCCAGCGAGGTGTCCGAAGCGCTGCCGGTTGCGCTCCGTCGAGAGTTTCGTGATGCACCGTTCGAACAGCTAAAAGAGGCGTTGGGTGTCGGCGATCAGGCGGGGTTGTTCGTGGCGGAACGGCCTGAACAGCTTGATGCGCTTCGATATGCCTGTGCGGGCTCGGCTGCCGGAAACGCCCTGATCGACTGCGCCAAAGAGGCGCTGGCTGACGGGCTTACGGGTGAAGCCGCCTGTCAGCGTGCTGCGGAGGGCGCTCTCGAAGAATGCGCGCGCGCCAATTTCCGCAGCATCGAAGAACATTACTACCGGAAAGCACTGGCCCATAATGCCCGCCACGTGCGGGGGCGGATGGAAGAAGCGCGGCATGGCTCTGACTTCTCGGCGCTGGCAGGGAGCCTGCTGGAAGGCTCCGGTAAACGTGGACCTTCCGAAAAGCTGGTCAGGCATGACGGCATCGATGCGGGGCCGGAGCTATGATAATCGACGCGCCAAACCCCGCCATTTCCCGCAAGCTGTCCGTCGAGGTTGTCGAGTCGGACGCAAAACGCGCGAGTGCTGACCATACGCTCGTCCTCGGACGGGACATCCGGTTTTCGACGCGGGACCTTGAATCCTACGCCAACGCGAACTGGGAACCCGTCGTGTTCGACGCGATGGTCGTTGCGGCGGCGGTGGAGTATTGCGACCGGAGCCTGCGTCGCTCGGTGCGGGAATGGGCGCGCGACTTTCGTCTCCGGCTGCCGGTCCATGAACCTGATCGCTGGAGCACGCCCGAGGTTCTGGACGCGTTGCATGACGCGCTCGGCTTCCTGACGGGGGATCGCTGGCATTTTACGTTCGTGAAGCGCGTTCACGCGGAGCCTTCACCGCGCCAGCAATCCCTCGACCTGCCGCCAGATGCAAAAGCAACGCTGGCTTTCAGCGACGGGATGGATTCGCGCGCAGTTGCCGGACTGGTCGGTGCCGATGCCCGTCAGGCACTGGTCAGGGTCCGGCTTGGCACGAAACGCTGCGACCGACCGCGTCGCGGCCAGCCTTTCACGGGCATTCCCTACAAGCTCGGGAAGTCGGCCCCGAATCCGGAGCCGAGCGCGCGCAATCGCGGCTTCCGCTTCGCGCTCGTCAGCGGGCTCGCTTCATACATCTGTCGGGCGGAACAGATCATTATTCCGGAAAGTGGTCAGGGCGCACTTGGCCCCGTTCTGGTTCCTGTAGCGCACGCCTATCCGGATTACCGCAATCATCCGGCATTCCTGCGCCGAATGGAGCGCTTTCTCGGCGCATTGTTTGGCCACAGTGTCGAATACACCTTCCCCCGCATCTGGCACACGAAGGGGCAGACGCTTGCCGCCTATCTCGGTCTCGGGATCGATCACGGCGAATGGAAGCGCACGCGCTCCTGCTGGAAAGGCCCGCAGTGGAGTTCGGTCGATGGACAGTACCGGCAATGCGGCGCGTGTGCCGCCTGCATGTTGCGCCGCCTGAGCGTTCATGCCGCCGGTCAGACGGAAGCCGCCGATACCTACATCGCAGCGGACCTGTCGGCTCCCGAGCTGGAAGCCAGCGTTCCAGCGACCTTCCGGAAGGCAAACAGGTCGTTCAGGGAGTACGCCATCGCAGGCGTCCTGCATCTGGACCACCTTGCCGATCTCACGAGGGAAGACGGTCGTCCCGTCCTGCGGCGGCAGGCACTGGTCCTCGCCGAGGCACTTGGTATGTCGGCGGTCCAGACAGAACAGAATCTCAAGGCAATGATCGCGGAACACGCGGGCGAATGGCGCGCGTTCGTCGCTTCGCTCGGCGACGGATCGTTCCTTCACAACTGGGTGCGAGGCAGTCGATGAACAATGATACGAAAGACAGAATTGATGATCATGCCGTGGGCGAGCGGCTTCGGCTCGCGCGCGAAGGCGCGCGGATTACGCAGGCCGATGCCGCCGCGTCCATCGGCGTGGCACGAACGACGCTTGTCGCAATCGAGAAAGGCCAGCGCCACATCCGCACGGGCGAACTTCAAAAGCTGGCGGCGCTCTACGGATCATCGGCTAACGCTTTCCTGCGCAGCGAAGCCGTGCATCTCGATCTGGTGCCGCGCTTCCGGAAGCTGACGCAGAGCGCCGAAGATGACGTGATGGAGGCGGTCGCCCTGCTGAACGATCTTGTGCGAGCGGAAGTCGAGCTGGAAAACGCCCTCGGCGTGACACGCCAGCAAAACTATCCACCGGAACGCCCGATCCTGCCAGGGAATGTAAAGGCGCAGGCGGAACAAGATGCGCAGGAGCTGCGTGACTGGCTCGGGCTGGGCTCCGGCCCGTGCTTCGATATCATTTCCATACTGGAGCTACAGATCGGCATTCGGGTGTTTCTGCGGCCTCTTCCGCCGAAGGTTTCCGGCCTGTTTGCCTATGATGAGCAAGCCGGGGCCTGCATTCTGCTGAATTCGAAACACCCTCCAGAACGGATCATCCAGACGGCCCTTCACGAGTTGGCGCATTTTGTTTCCGCACGGCGTCAGCCGGAAACGGTCATGCTTGAGGCGGGCCATTCTTCCCGCGAAGAAATCTACGCGAATACGTTCGCACGCTGTTTCCTGACGCCTGCGCGCGCCGTGCGGCAGCGATTTGCTGAGCTGACTGCGGGACAATCGCGCCTGACGCGGCGACATATCATCCTGCTCGCGCACGCTTTCGGCGTTTCGCGAGAAGCGATGACGCGAAGGCTGGAAGAGCTGGGCTTGGCAAAGAGAGGGACGTGGGACTGGTTTGTGGCCAATGGCGGGATTTCCGATGAACAGGCCCGCCAGGTGATCGGCGACGAGCCGAACCGATTGGCCCGTCTTTCGCCGAAACGCGGTCCGATCCCGCCACGCATTGCGCTGCTGGCGCGGGAAGCATGGAAGCAGGACCTTTACAGCGAAGGTCAGCTTGCCAGACTGCTCAAGCTGAGCCGTTTCGATGTGCGTGCTTTGGTTGAGGATGTTGATAGCGAGGAAAGCGAGGCCGATGAGTTGTTCAAGCTTTCCTGATCCCGCCGGTCGCCTGTTCGTGGCCGATGCCAGCGTTCTGATCAATCTCGACGCATCCGGTTTTGCCGAAACCATTATCACGTCATCCTGCGGCGTCCTGCACGGCACAAGAAACGCCGTTGATGAAGTCATCGAAGGCGAACGACGCGGATACGGCAATGCGGGCTCGATGCACTCGCTGGAAAAGCGCGGCCTGCTGCGCGTCGTGGAAATCGGCGACAGGGAAGAGCCTATCTACAGGGCGCTTGTGGAAGGCTCGGCGGCGCGCACGCTCGATGACGGTGAAGCGGCAACTATCGCCTATGCCGTCGAAAACTGCGCGGTTGCGCTGATCGACGAGAAGAAGGCGCGGCGCATTTGTCTAGACCAATATCGCGGAACGCCGGTGGTGACCACGACAGATATGATGCTGCACTCGGGCGTGGCGGCGGCACTGGGCGATCAGCATATGACGGCTCTGCATGCATCGCTCGTCCATGCGCGTATGCATGTGCCGCCTCATCTCGTCGAAACCGTTGTCGCGCTGCTGGGTAATCAGCGTTCACTGGAATGTCCGAGCCTGCCGCGCCGGATCGTTGCACGGGCAGCGCAATAGCGACATGCGGCAGGCTTCTGATTGGGTTCGCCACGATTGATATCTACCCTGTAGCCCACGCGCGCGTCGCGGCCAACGTTGAGAACTTGCATGATCATGGGGAAACCTCCGCGACGGGCGCCGGAAGCCTCTCCTCCAGCCCTAACGCGGCATGGACACCCCAACGGCGCTCTCACCCTATCGGCGGGCAGTTGATTAATCAGGCGTCTCATAGCGAAGCCTTGCGCAAACGCGGCAAGCATCATCGGTTCAGGCGAGCAATTGGGTTCATACTCGCGTCACGTCGCAAGAGCGAAAAGGAAAAATGACGAGAACTTCCGCGTGCAATTCATGCACACCACCCCCTATAACTAATTGTTATTTAAATAAAATAAACCCAATCCATCATCGGTGCGACGGAAAGCTTGGCGTGGCGGGTTACGTTCATGCGGTCGGTTCGTCAGGGCGCGGGGCGGTGCAACATATCACGAACGCCCCATATATCCCAGTTGCGCCATTGTGCAACCGTCCCCCGACGGCGCGAGGCTCAGGCGCGGGCCGCCGCGCCCGATCGCCCGCCCGTCAGCGCCATCCATGCGTCGTACTGGCTGAGGAACACCTGACCGTTCAGCTCCCGCAGGAAATGCACCATTTTCAGCCGGTCCATCACCGGGCCTTTCACCTCGCTCAGATGCAGCCCGATCCCCGACTCGCCAAGGCGGCGGTTGATCGCTTCGAGGCTTTCGAGCGCGGAGAAATCCACCTCGTTCACCGCCGAAAACATCAGGATCACATGCCGCAGCCCACCGCCCCTTGCGATACGGTCCTGCACCAGATCCTCGAGGAAACGGGCATTCACGAAATACAGGCTTTCATCCACCCGCAGGGTCACCACGCCCGGATCGGTCAGCACGTCATGGCGATGGATATTGCGGAAATGCTGCGTGCCGGGCACCAGCCCCACCTCGGCCACATGCGGTCTGGACGTCTTGTAAAGATGCAGCCCAACCGACGTGACGACCCCCGCCGCCACCCCGGTTTCCACCCCGAGCGCCAGCGTCAGGACGATGGTGATGGCCACCGCCAGGAAATCGCCCCGCGAATAGGCCCATGTCCTGCGCAGGATCGACAGATCGACCAGCCCCAGCACGGCAACGATGATCGTCGCCGCCAGCGTGGCCTTGGGCAGGTAATAGACCAGCGGCGTCAGCGCCACGGCGGCAATCGCCAGCCCAAGCGCGGTGAACGCCCCCGCCGCCGGGGTCTCGGCCCCGGCATCGTAATTCACGACCGAGCGCGAAAACCCGCCCGTCACCGGATACCCGCCGGTAAAGGCCGCGCCGATATTGGCCGCGCCCAGCCCGATCAGCTCCTGATCCGGGTCGATCCGCTGACGCTTGCGCGCCGCCAGCGTTTGCGCGACCGAAACCGATTCCACGAAGCCGATGATCGAAATCAGAATCGCCGGAACCAGTAGCTGCCCCAGCAGATCGGGCGACAGTCCCGGCACGGTCAGCGGCGGCAACCCCTGCGGCACCTCCCCCACGATGGCCACGCCGCGCGCCTGCAAATCGAACGCCCACACCGCCAGCGTGCTGAGCACCACGGCCAGAACCGGGCCCGCCTTGGTCAGCGTATCGGCCATGCCCGGCCCCACCCCAAGCGCACGCAGGCGCGGCTTGAGCCCCTTACGCACCCAGAACAGGAACGCCATGGCGCCCGCGCCGATCGCCACGGTCGGCCCGTTGATCTGCCCCATATGCGCCAGCAGGGAATTGACCATGGCGAACAGGGTATGCCCATGCGCCGGCACGCCCAGAACATGCCTGAGCTGACTGGCCGCGATCAGGATGCCCGAGGCCGCGATGAACCCGGCGATCACCGGATGGCTCAGGAAATTCGCCAGAAACCCCAGCCGCAGCACCCCCAGCATCACCAGAAACCCGCCCGACATCAGCGCCAGCGTCAGCGCTGCCGCCGCGTACCCGGCGGTGCCCTGTTCGGCCACCTGTCCAATGGCCGAGGCCGTCATCAGCGACACCACCGCCACCGGCCCCACGGCCAGCGCCCGGCTGGTGCCGAATATCGCATAGAGAACGATCGGCAGGATCGAGGCATAAATCCCTGCCTGCGGCGGCAACCCCGCCAATAGCGCATAGGCCAGAGATTGCGGGATCAGCATGATCGTCACGATCACGGCCGCCAGCAGATCGTTCGACAATGCCGCACGGTTATAAGACCGGCCCCAATCGAGAATGGGCAGATAACGGCGCAAAAGCGGATGCATCGGCAAGCTCTCCTTCGGGCGGGCAATCAGAGATGGGGAACAAGACCCGGCGTTTCGGTTTCGTTACCGTTCGACATCCGGAGTGTCGCCCCCCGCGCAGGAACATATTGCACAATCGGAATACGTCCACCACCGGAACAATCACATTGCCGTGCCATCTGCTGATGTCGCGCATGTCGCCGCCACGGACCGGCGATCAGGGCAGAGCGACATCATCCGGCAGGCGGACCCACCCGTTACCTGCTGGCGCTCGGGGGGCGGTTGCGCCATGCTGGCCGCGTCCCGATACCGGAGCTTGCCATGCTGCGCGCCCTTCTTTTGCTTATGGCCCTGGCCACCCTGCCCGGCCCTGCCATCGCGCAGGACCGCGCCGCCATCGAGCGGCAGTTTCGCACATGGCTGGAGCAAACGATCTGGCCCCGCGCCCGTGCCGGGGGCGTCAGCCGCGCCACCTTTGACAGCGCCTTTTCGGGTGTCCGTCTCAACTGGGACTTGCCCGATCTGGTTCCGCCCGGCAGCGCACCGCGCACCCCGAAAACGCAGCGGCAATCGGAATTCGGCGCGCCCGCGAAATATTTCAGCGCAGGCAACCTGAACGCGGCCACCAGCACAGGGCGGACCATGGCCAGACGCCACGCCACCACCCTCAGCCGCGTGGAACGCGCCACCGGCGTGCCGGGGCGCATCATTCTGGGCATCTGGGGCCGCGAAAGCGCCTATGGCCGCGCCGCGATCCCGCACAATGCCTTTCAGGTGCTTGGCACCAAGGGGTTCATGAGCACCCGCGCCCCCTATTTCACCGATGAACTGATCGCCGCGCTGCAAATCGCGCAGGCGGGCCATGCCCCCGGCGCGGCGATGAAAAGCAGTTGGGCGGGTGCATTGGGCCAGCCGCAATTCATGCCGTCGAACTTCCTGAAATACGCCGCCGACGGCGATGGCGACGGGCGCGCCGATATCTGGCGCTCCGAGGCCGACACCATCGCCTCCATCGCCACCTATCTGGCGCGTCACGGCTGGATCGCCGGGCGCGACTGGGGGTTCGAGGTAAACGTGCCGCCGCAGGTCTCCTGCACGCTGGAAGGCCCCGATCAGGGCCGCCGGATCGCCGAATGGGAGGCGATGGGCATCGCCCGCGTCTCGGGCCGCCCCTTCCCGGCGCATGAGCGGCGCGGCCAGGGGTTTCTGCTCATGCCGGCGGGCCGTCACGGCCCGGCCTTCGTCGTCACGCCGAATTTCTACGTGCTGAAGGATTACAACATGAGCGACCTGTACGCCCTCTTCGTCGGTCATGTGGGCGACCGCATCCAGTTCGGCAGCGGCGATTTTCAGGGCCGGTGGGGCGATGTGGGGCGCATGTACCGCTCGGACATCGCGGCGATGCAGCGCGCGCTGATCGGCATGGGCCATGACGTGGGCGGCGCCGACGGATTGCCGGGGTTCAGGACCCGCCGTTCCATCGGCCGCTGGCAAGAGGCATCGGGCCATCCCGCCACCTGTTTCCCGACCCCGGCGATGACATCCGCGCTATCCCGCTGAGACCGGGCGCAACCGCCCCGCCGCCAGCGCCGACAGCGCCACCATCACCGCCGCCACTCCCAATGTCAGCGCCAGACCGCCCGCCTGATAGGTCAGCCCCGACAACACCGTGCCGATCAGCCGCCCGCCCGCGTTGGCCATATAATAAAATCCCACATCCATCGTCACCCGCTCGTCCCGCGTGAAGGCGAGGATCAGATAGGAATGCAACGATGAATTGACGGCAAAGATTGCGCCAAAGGCCAGCAAACCGGCCACCAGCACCACGGTCAGCCACCCGGCGGGTTGCGGCGCCAGCCATGCCGCCACGGCCAGCCCCCCCGGCACCACGCACAGCACCAGCGCCCAGCCCCGTGCCACCGCGATCAACGCGCCCTCATCCCGGCTGGCGGCGCGCAAGACACGCGGCGCGGCGGCCTGCACGGCCCCATACAGGATGATCCACACCGCCATGAAACTGCCGATCAGGAAGAACGCCGCGCGGTTCCCGGCCTCGGACCCGTCCGACAGAACGGCGTAGAAATAGATCGGGATGCCCACCACGAACCACACATCGCGCGCCCCGAACAGGAACACCCGCGCCGCCGACAGCCAGTTCACATTGGCCGAATCCGAAAACACCTCGGAAAACTTCGCCCCCTTGCGCCCGCGCGGCAGGCCCGGCGGCATGGCCAGCGCCACCGCCAGCAGGATCGCCGTCAGCACGGCGGCCATCACCCAGACCGCACCGGCAAAGCCGAGCCCCGCCAGCAGCGCCGCGCCCAGCAGGAACCCCACACCCTTGACCGCGTTTTTCGACCCCGTCAGCACCGCGACCCAGCGAAACAGCCCGGCCCCCTCGCGCGGGGCCAGCAGCTTGACCGCCGATTTCGACGACATCTTGGCCAGGTCCTTGGCCACCCCCGAGGCCCCCTGCACACACATGACATAGGCGACCGAAACGCCGATTGCCCAGCCGGGATCGAGCTGCGCCAACGCCAGCAGCGCCAGCACCTGTATCCCCAGCCCCGCATAGAGCGTCGCTGTCAGCCCGAACCGCGCCGCGATCCAGCCCGCCGACAGGTTGGTGATCATGCCCGCGATTTCGTAAAGAACGAACAGATAGGCCAGTTGAACGGGCGAAAACCCAAGCGTGTGGAAATGCAGCAGCACCAGCATGCGCAGCGCGCCATCGCTCAGCATGAAGGCCCAATAGGCCGCCGTCACGGCGATATAGGCCGACATCCCCTCGGGCCGCGCCCGTGCCGTCACAGGCTGCCCCCCACCATCAGCGCCACGTCGATCAGGCGATGCGCATATCCCATTTCGTTGTCGTACCACGCATAGACCTTCAGTTGCGTGCCGTTGATCACCATGGTCGACGGCGCATCAATGATGCCCGAGCGCGTATCGTTGGTGTAATCCGCACTGACCAGCGGGCGCTCCTCATAGCCCAGAATGCCCTCCAGCGGCCCCTCAGCAGCAGCCCTGAAGAGCGCGTTCACCTCCTCCGCCGTGGTCGCGCGCTCCAGTTCGAACACGCAATCGGTGATCGAAGCGTTCAGCAACGGCACCCGCACCGCATGGCCGTTCAGCCGCCCCTTGAGCTCGGGATAGATCAGCGTGATCGCCGTGGCGCTGCCGGTGGTCGTGGGGATCAGCGAATTCAGCGCCGAGCGCGCACGCCGCAGATCCCTGGCCGGGCGGTCCACGATGGTCTGCGTATTGGTGACATCGTGAATCGTCGTTATGGACCCGTGCGTTATGCCGATTTCCTCATGTATCACCTTCACCACCGGCGCCAGGCAATTGGTGGTGCAACTGGCCGCCGTCACGATGCGATGCTGCGCCGGATCGTAGGTCTCCTCGTTCACGCCATAGACGATATTCGCCGTCGGCCCGTCCTTCACCGGGGCCGAAACCACCACCTTTTTCACGCCCGCCTCGAAATACGGGGCCAGCCTGGCCTCGGTCTTGAACGCGCCGGTACAGTCGATCACCACATCGACACCGTCCAGCGGCAGGTCCGACAAGTCGCGCGTCCCGATGAACGGAATGCGCACCCCGTCGATGGTAACCGACTGATCGTCATGGGAAAATTCCGCATCCCACCGGCCATGCACCGTATCGAATTCCAGCAGGTGGGCATGCATTTCCGCATCGCCCACCGCATCGTTGATCCACGCCACCTGCGCGCCGCGCTCCAGCAAGGGCCGCAGCGCCAGCTTGCCCATCCGGCCAAGTCCGTTCAGCGCATAGACGGTCATGCCGAACCCTCGTCATCGCGGGCGATATCATCGACCGCCCGCTGCAACGACAACCGGTCAAGCGAGTCGATGGGCAACGAGACAAACGCGGTAATCCGGTTCAAAAGCGTTCCGTAAGCCGCCTGAAACGCAAGGCTTTTCTCGGCATCCGATCCCTCGGCCTGCACCGGGTCCGGCATCCCCCAATGGGCGCTGACAGGCTGCCCGTCCCAGGCCGGGCATTCCTCGTTCGCGGCCTGATCGCAGACGGTAAAGACGAAATCCAGCCGCGGCGCGTCCGCCCCCTGAAACTCGGTCTGGTTCTTGGAGCGCAGCGCGCCGATATCGTGCCCCTTGGCTTGCAGCACCTCCAGCGCAAAAGGGTTCAGTTCGGAATAGGGCCGCGTCCCCGCCGAATAGGCGTTGAACCGGTCCCCCGCCACCATACGCAGGATGGATTCGGCAAAAATCGACCGGGCGGAATTGCCGGTGCAGATGAACAGAACATTGTATTTCCGGTGGTCCATGGTCTCTGGTCCTTCTGGGGAAAACAGGGACACGGGCGAACAGATATCCGGCCGCCCGCGACAACAATCCATCAGCAGATAATCGAACGTGCGTCGCACCTCTGTCATATCCGGCGCGTATCGCAGCGACGTACCCGCGCGATCCTGCGTGATCAGCCCGGCCTGCGTCAGGGCCGACAAATAGGCCGATAACGTGCTGGGCTTCAGCCCGAGGGCCTGCGCCAACTCCCCCGCCGGCACACGGTCGGGATAGCGGCGCATCAGCAGCCGGAAAATCGACAATCGTTGCGGATGACCCAAAGTGGCGAGGCGGGAGGTGATTTCTTTTTCCATATTTCATGAATATTGGAAATATAAATGAGTCGCAAGCCTCATCCTCCCGATCAGCGGATAAAATTCACCCAGACATAGACCGCGCCGAACAGCACCGGCTGATGAATCAGGTAGATCGCCAGACTGTGCCGCCCCGGCCACGCCATGGCCGCGTGCACCCGCCCCCCGCGCAGCCTCCAGCGGCTGAGCGCATCCAATCCTCCCAGCCGGGCGGTCAGTTGCGCCGCGCCCAGCCCGGTCAGGAACACGCCCGTCCATGGGAAAACCGGCTCGAAATCCATGGTCGGACGGTTCAGGCCGGACAGGCCCAGCCAGACCGGCCAGTCCGGCGACAGCCCATAGGCGCGAAACACCGCAGGCAGCGCCAGAAACAGCGCCGCAGCCAACAGCGTGACCACACCCGGTGCGCGCAGGAATGCCAGGCCGATCACGCTGGACACCGCGATGGAATGCAAAATGCCGAAGAAAACAAAGAAATCGGGCATCATCACCCAGGTCGCCAGGCTGACCGCCCCCGCCGCCAGCCCCACCAGTGCCAGCCGCCGCAAAAAGGGCCGCAGCCGCAGCCCCTCCCCGTGGGCCAAAAACAGGCTGACCCCGGCAAGGGCCAGAAAACTGCCCGCCACCAGCCGCGCGAATTCGCGCCACATACCTTGCGAGGCCATCCCCGGCGGCAACGCCCCGAACACCGTCAGATCATAGGTGAAATGATACACCGCCATCCCAAGCAGCGCGACGGTCCGCGCATAGTCTATGGCGGCGATCCTGCCGCGGGGTATTGCCTGCATCCTGCCATGCCTCACCATTGCCTGCCCGCAGGATAACAGGTTTCGGACAGGCCGACAGGCCCCGGCCTACAGCCCCGCGCCCGGCCCCGTCGGTTTGAACTCGACGATCATCGTGCCGGTTTCGTCGCTCTCATTGGCAACGACCTGTCCGGGAATGCGCACGGTTGGCCGGCGCGTTTCGTCTCCTGCGCGCCACGGCCGCTCGGTGATCACGCATTGCGCCTCGGCCCCGCCGTAATCGGCACGCGGCTCGACCTCGCGCATGAACACCAGCCCACGCACAACGGCCTCTTCGCCCAGATATACCGCGCCGCTCCCCAGCACCTTGCGCTCGACCAGCTTGGTCAGGATGGATTGCTGACGGCTTTGCGCCCAGACCCCGCACACCATCGTGCGCCCGCCCTGATTGCGAAGATCGGTGGCCACGGTGATGCCCCCGCCCGAGGTATAAGTCCCCCCGCCAAGCACGGGATCGCTGCCCAGCCGGGCCACCCCGGCGGGTTCCGGACTCACGCAGGCAGCCAGCCCTGAAAGGCAAGCCACTGAAATTGCTTTGTAAATGCTCATGTCACGGCCTTTCCATCCTTCCCAAAGATCGGGGCGTCTGTAACACAAGGTAATACATCCGGCTGCACGCGCAAGCCGCCCGTACCTCAGCCCGCGGCGGCGAACGCCTCGGTCTCGGCCAGCATCTCGGGATACCATTGCTCCAGCGTCGGCAGAAACGCCTCGCGGATACGCCCCACCTGCGCCGGAGTCAGATCCTCGCGCCAGACCCCGGCGCGCCCCTTGGCAAAGAACCGCTCCATTCCCGGCGGGCGTTCGGCGAACCCGAGGGTGTCTTCCTGCTTCTTCATCGCGTCGAAACTGGTGGACTTGATCGCATAGGTCAGCTTCTTCGTATCCACCGGCACTTTCAGGAACTTGCCCAGCAACGCGCGCATGGTCGGGCCGGGTTTGGTCAGCAAATCCTCATAGCGCACCACCTGCAACGGCAGGCCGGGGGCCTGCGTCCAGACATTCACATGATCGTCCCAGCTGCCCAGAATCTCGAAGATGCCCGCATCGGTCTTGGTCATCATGCTGGTGTTCATCATCCGGTCGATGGCCGTATCGATGTCGCAGGACTGATGGCGCGCGAAGGACGGCGCCAGATCGAACGGGTTGCGCATCACGTAGATCGCCGCCGCGGTCAGTTCCGGCGGGATCACATCCTGATCGAACATGCGGATCGTCTGGCAGTGGGTCTTGACGAAGTGATGATGCGGCTTTGACGCGGCGATCAGGCGCAACGCCTTGGAGCGCACCCGCATCCATTCCTCTTCGCTGTCGGTCTGGAACGGCACGCCGCCATTGGCGCGCTTGAAGAAATCCTTGCGCACGTCGCCGGTGGTGAAATTCGGCAAATGATTGATGTCCGGCGCATGCTCCACCGGCATGAAATAATGCGCCAGAAGGCTGCGCATCCACGTATTGCCCGATTTCGGATAACTGGCCAGCCAGATGATGCGCCGCAGATCACTCATCGTAATACCCGTATTTTTTCATGACATCCCGGTTGCCGCGCTTGATTTCCTTGATCACGCGGCGGCTCAATTCATCCTTCCACAGCCCGCTTTTCCCCTTGTTGAAAAAGCGATCCGTGTATTCCGACCCTTCGATAAACCCCTGCTCGTCCTCCTGCCGCTTCAACTCGTCAAAGCTGCAATGCCGGATCGCGCGGTCCAGCCGCTCCCGGTCCACGGGCAGACCGAATTGCTCGACGACCCTGGTGAATTCCACCTCGGGTTGCGCCAGCATGTCCTCGTATCGCAAGACCAGAACCGGATAGGGCAAACGCTTCGTCCAGCTTCTCACATGTTCCGACCACGAGCCCATGAAGGTGGCGACATTCTTTTCATAAGGCGACGTGCCGTTATGCGGATGGCAGATTCTGTGCGCGGCCTCTTCCACCGTCAGGCCGAAATGGCGCGCATAGCTCGTCACCATGTCCAGCGGGTTTCGTATGATGTAGATGGCCGAGCGCGTGACCTCGACCGGGATCAGCGGAATACCATAGACATCGCGATTGATATTATGCGTCTTGACCAGGTTCACGTCGGCATTGTTCGCCACGATCCCGCCCAGAACACGCCCGCGCAACCTGACCGATTGTTCCACATCGTTCAGGTCGAACTGTCCGCCCCCCACGCGGCGATACATCTCGGCAATGTTATCGCCCACGCCGAACTTGTGGATATCATTGATTCCGATGGGTTTTTTCGCATTGGCCAGATAATTGGCCAGAAAGGCCCGGGTCCACGTGTTGCCCGATTTGGGATAGCTGGCCAGCCAGACAATGCTCTTCTTCATGATCTCGCGTCTTTGGTTTGTGCTTGGCGGTCGCCTCGGGCGACATCGCAGTCGGGCCATGTCTATGCGAAAACCCCGCCCTCCGAAACAAGAAAGAGCGGGCACAAGGCCCGCTCTTCCCTATAGGTCCTGCTAAACTTCAGATTAGAAGTTCAGGCGGATACCAGTACCGATCGTGGTCGCATCGACCTTCACCTTCGACACGCCCGGTGCGAAGAAGCTCGGTGTGTTGACCGACAGCGAGCTTTCCGACTGGATCGCATAGATGCGCCATGCAACGCCTGTACCCAGTTCACGCTCTGCGCCGATCTGGTAGGCTTCGTATTCGCTCTTCGCGCGCGCGCCAGTTGCCGGGTTGAAGTTACCTTTACCTTCACCCTGGTAGGTGTCGAAGCCGATGGTCCACGGACCGGCCAGGTCATAGGTCACGCCCGCGCTCCAGCCTTCGCTGTCGCCAACGCCGAACGCTGCGCCGCTGCTGTTCTCAGTATACGAACCGCCGAAGGTGAAGCCGGCAACGCCGATGCGTGCGCCAACACCCCAGGTTTCCGGATCGCCCGGCTGAGTAATGGCCGGGGTGAGAATGTCGTCAGACGTACCGAGAATACCGTCCAGACCAGGTGCCACAGCGGCAAAGACCTTACCTGCATCGGCTGTACCCCAGCGTGCGGCCAGTTCCAGATCGACACTGCCGAAGGTCTGGCTGTAGTTCACACCGATGTCGAAGACATCGTTGAGAGTGGTGTTGCGGTTCGTCATGCCGGCGTTTGCGGCGTTGTTGGCGTTACTACCATTCGGCGCATACGACACACCCAGGGTCAGGCCGTTGAAGCTCGGCGTGTAGTAGCTGATGCGCTGCACGTCGTTGTTGCCGGCAACTTCAGTGAACGACGAGACCATTGCGGTCCGACCGGCCAGACCAGGAGTACCCAAGGCCGGGAATACCGCCGAGCCACCGGCCGGCGAGAATGCGGTCGGGTGATAAGCCGACGGCGACGGCGAGTTGATACCGAAGCCAACCGAAGGTGCGCCGGTCATCAGCTTGAAACCAGCCGAGTTTTCCGAACCCACTTCAACGCGACCCATGGTGTCGCCCTCGATGAACATGTACGATTCATCGATGCCGTCAGTACCACCGCCACCGTTCAGGGCTTCCATCTCGATGTGAGCACCGAAGGTCAGGCCGTTATCCAGCGTAACCGACGGGGTGAAGTGAAGTTCACCGTTGGTGAAAACGGTAGAGCCGTCCAGATCGGCAGCGGCCGGAATACCATTACCGCCCACGTCGCTGAACAGAACGTCAACGTTGTAATAACCGCCCCAGTCCAGGTTCCATTCCTGGGCTGCTGCGGGTGCAGCTGCGACGCCGAGAGCGATCGCGCTGGTGCAGAGAAGTTGCTTTTTCAAGGTGTCCCTCCATCAAAGCAGGAAGTTTCATGTTCCACCGCCGCCCAAGATGGACACGGCTTGGATGATGGAATGCTCCAAACACCCCTCAGGTGTCAACGAACCCGCCCCCGCCCGTGGCGTTGTTGTCCGGTCTGTGACGTTTAAACCACACACGCCCCGGACGGGCCTGCCGCTTATCCTTGAAAAACAGGCATGTTGCAGGTTTTCCGGGGGTTTGAACGCCATATCGCCCGCATGGACCGGTTTCCGCCTTCGGGCCTCACTCTTCCCCTCTATACGGCGAACACACCGCCCGAACCGGGTGATTCCATGCCCCGGTTGCCGCCCGGCCACAGCGCGCCGCAGGGTCTTGCGCCCAGGCGGGCAGGCCATCGCCACCTGCTCGCACAGGATCGCCAGCCATGCGATGATCGGGTCAGGTATTTTACAGATGGTCAAAACAGTCCGGTCCTTTCGCGGGAATCGTCACCGCCTCATCCTGCCCCGGACTGTCTTGCAATCAGGTTAAAGCCCCGCGCGCCGCCCCGGATTGCGTCCATGCTGGACACATATGGCCGTCAGCCCCCGAAGTTTCGTACAAAACGCGCGTACACTTCGTACAAAACGTACGAAACGCGCCTCAGCGCCCCTGCCGGGTTTCCCGGCGGTCCACCCATTCGCGATAATAGACATCCGCCGCCTTCAGGAAATGCGGCTTGCGGAACGGGTGCAGCACATGGCGTTTCAACGTTGTATCGGCATAAGCCGTCTCCCCCCGCGCATCGCCCAGCGCCTTATACGCCGCCTTGGCCCCCAGATAGGGCGCCATCACCGTCCCCGACCCGGAAAAGCCCATCGCATAATACACCCCGTCATGTTCGCCCACCTTGGGCATGTGATTGAAGCTGAATCCGGTAAAGCCTTGCCATGCATGGGAAATTTTCGCGTCCCGCAGCTCGGGCCAGATCTCGCACATGGTCTGGCGCAGCCGCTCGGCGGCACGGTCCGGGGGCACTTCGACCATCGCCGCACGCCCCCCGAACAGCACCCGTTTGCCATCCGGTGAGATGCGATAATAACTGTGCCGCGCCCGCGTCTCGACCATCATCCGCCGCCCCGGCGCGATATGCCCGATCAGGTTCGAGGGCAGTTCCTCGGTCGCGATCATGTAGCTCGACAGCGGAAACACCCGCGCCATATGCCAGCCAAAGGGTTTGGTGGTGTAGCCGTTGGTGGCCAGAATCACCTTGTCCGCCTGCACCCGGCCCTTGGCGGTCGTTGCGTTAAACCCGCCCGCCGCACGCGCCAGCCCGGTGACCGCCGCCTGCGTCACCACAGGCACACCGCGACGGCGCACCGCCTCCAGCAATCCACGGTGATACTTGGCCGGATGCAAGGCGCCATGTTCCGGGAAAAGCAGCCCACCGAAATAGCTTTCGGTCGCGATTTCCTGTTTCAGATCAGAGCGTTCCACCATCCGCACCGCGACATCGCTCTTGTCGCGCACGCTTTGCGCCAGTTTCTTCTGGTTCTCGAAATGGCCCGCCGTCCAGGCCAGTTGAATGCGGCCCGTCTGCTGGAAATCACAGTCGATTCCCTCGCGCTCGATCAGACCGCGCGCCCAGTTAAGGGCCGGGCCGGCCTCGGCAAACAACGCATCCGCCGTCTGCGCCCCGAACCGGCGCTCCAGATCCGCCCAGCCCAGCCGGGGATGCGCCCCGAACATGCCGCCATTGCGGCTCGACGCGCCCTGCCCCGGCACCCCGGCCTCGACCACCACCACCCGCGCACCGCAATCATGCGCGGCAATGGCCGCGGACAGCCCGGTATACCCCGCACCGATCACCAGCACATCGCACGTTCCCGGAAGATCGTCGGACTCCGCCACCGGCGCCGCCGCCTCCCACCACCAGGGCCGCCCCGGTTCCGCTTCGCTCGTCCAGATCGTCATGTCCCGTCATCCCCGTCTCGCGCCCGCCCCGTCCGGCACAGGCAACCGCGGATCAATCTGCGGGAACATCCCGCCTACCACAAGCCCCAACCATCCACAGACCCACCAGGCACAAACCTGCATTCCGGGTCGAAAAAGATATCGACACGGCGATCCGACTATGACAATAAGCGACCGCGAAAACAGGCCTGCCCGGCTCAACCGATCCGGATCAGGCGGTTTGCCCCTATAGCTCAGCTGGTAGAGCAACTGATTTGTAATCAGTAGGTCCGCGGTTCGAGTCCGTGTGGGGGCACCATAAACAACTGTTTTCATTGAATTACCCACCAGGCCAGACAGTCGGGCAATCAAGAAAACGACACCGGGATGCCTTTGGTTTTCCAAATACCTGCCTCTTTCGGTGAGTAACTTCCCATTCTGTGGCGGAAATCCGGCCTGCCCCGATGCGATTGGCGAAACCCGTTGCGCCTCCGGTTGCCCGGACATATGCCATCGAAGAATCGCGCGCCCTCATGGGCCGTTCGATATGCAGGCCGCGCTGATGTCAAAACGGTTTAACCACCTGAGAAACCGCTTATATTAGCCGTGTTTCAAGCAGGAGATAAGGACAGGAATGCACGTCGTTTTTCACGCAGGTGCGCACATGACCGATGAGGACCGGTTGATAAGATGCCTCGGCGCCAACAGTGACATACTGGCCGAAGCAGGCACTTTCGCACCGCCCCCATCCAGCTATCGCAAACTGATCCGCGACACCCTGCAAGAGGCGCAGCATGGCGGCCTGTCTTCCGAGGTCCGCGAAGTCCTGCTCGATTCATTCCTGGAAGACGACAGCGCAGACAGGATCGTGCTCTCCAATCCCGGCTTTTTCGGCACGCCCAAGATGGCCGCATCCTCCGGGGTGTTTTACGGCGCGGCCGACCAGCGGCTCAGAACGCTGGACAGGATCTTTCACAAGGACCAGTTGGAACTGTTCCTGGCCATCCGCAATCCGGCCACCTTCCTGCCCGCGATTTTTCAACATACCCCGTTCAAGACATTCCCCGAGTTCCTGCGGGGCAGCGACCCCGCCGGCTTTCGCTGGTCGGAAATGATCGCGCGCATACGCACGGCCTGCCCCGATTTGCCGATCACGGTCTGGTGCAACGAGGATACCCCCCTGATCTGGGCAGAAGTCGTTCGGGAACTGGCCGGGCTGGACCCGACCAGACGTTTCAAAGGTGAATTCACGTTGTTGTCGGAAATCATGACACAGGCAGGCATGAAACGCTTTCAGGCCTATCTGAAAAGCCATCCCGACATGAGCGAAACGCAGAAAAGGCGTGTGATCGCGGCATTCCTGGACAAGTTCGCCGATGAAGAGGCTATCGAGGAAGAACTGGACATCCCCGGCTGGACCGAGGAATTCATCCAGCACCTGAGCGACATCTATGATGATGACGTATTGGAAATTCAGCGCATTCCGGGCGTGACGCTGATCACACCGTGACCGGGATCAAGGCGAAGCCGCAGGAACTGCCGATGATCAGCTCATCCCGAGCGCTTCCTTGTACATTTCAAGAACGGCCTCTTCCTCGGCGATATCGTCACGGTCACGCTTGCGCAGCGCAATGACCTTGCGCATGACCTTGGTGTCATAGCCTTTTACCCCCGTCTGACAAAATGTATTGCAGGGCAGATCATCACTCCATACGCTGAAAGTATGGTCGAGATCGCGAACAGCAAAAGACATCACCACACAGAGACACGCTCGAGAGAAGCGAGCGCGCCAAGCGTGGAGCCCTCAAATAGCTCAAGCGCTTGGCGCGCGTCTACGCTGCCACCCGAATCCGTTGAGCGGCCCGGCCATTGCAGGAACGAGCTAAGTGAAAAGTTCGCGAAATCTCAGCTCATCGGCCTTCGGCTGAAGAACTTGGAACTACTGGTGCCTTCATGAAAGGCGGCAGGTATCCTTTCGCAGTTACCGTCACCTTGGCCGTCAAAGACGTCGCTCTTTCCGCGGTTCCAGTGATTTTCCACGAAAGTTCGGATGGCTCGACCGTAGAGCTGGACCCGCTGGCATGCTCCTGGGCAATCAGCCTGTCGCAGTACGTGAAGTTCTCAACCGTTTTGCGAAGCGTCCAAACCCTGTGTCGGTTCATTAACTTCTCAAAACTTTTCGGAGATGGATCGCCCCAAAGCGTCGATGAGCAGACAGCACTTATCTTCACATATCTCGACTACCGAAGAGCTGGCACCGAGAACATGGCAGCCGGACACCCTCTTCGTCCCCTGGAATGGAAACCAGTCTCGCGAAATACTATCAGGATTGAGTTCACCGACTTGATCCGTTTCTTCCAGTTCATCGAAGAGACAGGAGCCGGTGAAACACGTGCCCTCGGCAACAAGATCCTCTCTCTGCCTCGTGCCAAGCTCTCCACTCTTGCGAAGGCTCAGTTGTCTTCGAGAGACATGTTGGTGCACCTCAACAAATCTCGCTCGTTTTGGGAAAAACATCGCTCGACTTCCACAATGCAGATGCCATCACGCGGTCGCATCACCCCCACATTGAGAACAGTCCGACCTTTCCCGCCGAAGTCAGAAGTTGACCTCATTATCGAAAGGGAAGCGAACCCGGCGTTCCGCGCACTTTGGCTCGTTTTGGCCTACGGCGGTTCACATCGTGTGTCCGAGATGCTCAACTTATGGCAAGCCGACGTTTTGCCCGGTGAGTATCGTAGCGAATTTTTCGGCTCCTATTTCGGCGATGAAGGGTCCTTAGTGCTAATCGCCCACCCCACCGATAGCACCTACTTGGGAGACTTTCAGAACAAAAGAAAACTGACCCGTGAAGCCTTCATGATCGAACGATATGGGTTTCGCCCGCGCAGCACATTACCGAATAGACATAAATTATATGCAGGCTTTAAGACCAAAGTGCTGTCCGGTCTACATTCTACGGCTGATACATATTGGTTGAGCAAGAAGGCAGCTCAACAGTTCGACGAATGCGCTGATGAAATTCGGACCTTTCACCTACACAACCGAACAAGCCGACATCACCCGTATTTCTTCGTGAACATGCTCGCCAGGGATTCGCACTACGGCACACCACTAAAAAAATCGCGTGTTGACGCTGCCTGGAAAGCTGCATGCAAGCGGGTCGGAATCGAGCCCAATGTTCGGGGAAGAAATATTCAAGGACTTCGCCACTTTACTAAGGCCTACGCCGAAGGGCTGGGGCTCTCCCCTCGATTGATCCAAGTCATGAGAGGAGACACCAACATACAGTCTCAAGAAGATTACGGTATCAGCATCGACGCACTACGAACAGCTCTGAAACGCGACTTTCCGCAGGAGAGAACAAATGACTATTCTGGAATCTGACGACGGGAAGTTTGTCGTTAATAGCGGGCGAGAAATCTTTATCCGCCGAAAAATTTCATATGATGACGTGATTTGCGCAATAGATGCCTCGGAGCAGCTTTATAGGGAAGCTCTGTATTCTACCCTATCGGGGCCAGCGCAAGAAGCACACAGTCATCCCTTTAACTCAGCCAAACGAAAACCAAAAACCGAAGGGAACAACGAGAAGCTCATCCGGTCATCCACAGAGACCAAAAATACCAGAAAATTCCTCTACATAAAGAGCTTCGCGTTTAGCAAGGATTGGTTACAACAAGAAGGATATCTGCCATCCAGTAATTTCCGAGGCCAACCCCGCAGTCGTCTACCCAAGGGCTTCCCCGTTGCTCAAACCTTCTTTGATATGCCTGATGCGGAAATAGATTCCTTCCTGTCGAGACACATTCTTGAACCCGATACACGCGTCGGGCTTTCAGCTGGAATTTTTGAATCCAGCCTGGAGATAGACTTCGAAGCGGTCGTTAAAGACCTTGAAAGGCAGGAATCCAATCGGACTGATATATCGACGGCTCTGAACCACCTACTGGAAGGCGCGCTCACGGCGGAGAAGGGAAAGAATGAAAAACGCGGGTTCAGTACGATCCGCCGTGCTCAATTTCACATCTTGCATTACCTGGCTCACGACGGACAGATACTGCTGCCAACTTCAAGAATGGCGGATACTCGGAGAGCGGCATCATTTCTTTATCCAGCCATTATGCGAGGACCAGTAATTCTCCGCATGACCCGCCAGAGAACGTCTGAGTTTCTTCATGCGCACCAGTACTGTAGAACTAACCACCCCAACCGCTCAGTATCTTCACTTAACAACTTTTCTATTTTCTGCGGGACGACTTACTTTGATAGCTCCGGATTTGAACCTGAATATCTCTATATGACCAGAAATGTGATGACGGGGGAAAAGCACGACCTCAGTCTATATCTGAGTGGATGCGCGGACTTCCATGGGATAACCTCGGACACGACCCGACAGTGGATGCAGAAGTTCAAAGAGCGTAAATCAAAATTATTTATGGAAGACCCCCTCGCCTTCTTCACCGAGGAGCCACAAAAGATAAAGATTGCTATGCCGGTCCAAGTTCAAAACTTCGAAGAAAAGACCGGAAAGAATTTTCCTAATTCATTCCCGCCCGAGATAATATCTTGGGCTTATGATCTTGACAGGTTGGTGAAGTTGACACCGCGCCGAAGCTTTGATGAAATTTACCGGTCCTGTCGGCTTTGGCTAATGTATCTTTTCATGCATAGCAATCCGCCACGGGATTTTTCCGAAGTAGTTAGGTCCGAACACATATCCGACCACTCCGGGAAAGGGAATTTCACATTCAAGGCTGCTTTGGAGCAATGGGAAGTTACAACTCGCGGACCGCTTAGGAGCATGCATCAACTCTTCGACTTGTGGGCAGACGAGCAGAAGGGCGAGCATCGCAATCCAATACAATCCGGAAGGGATTGGAAGAACCCACCCAAAAAGTTTGGAACAACTCGAAAATCCATTCCATCTTTGATCGTAGAGACGCTAATCGAAGAGAATGCAAAGCCCGACGATGATGGATTGCCATACGCCCGGTACAGGCGCTGGAAGTCCGGAACCAGGGGCCGTTCACTCATTAACCTTGACGGAAAGCAGCCTGAGGAAATCATTCCCGCAACGGCGGGTGCACTCGACTGCATCCTAAATTTGGGCATGCGCAGTTCATCGGCCAGATGGATGGATTCGGGGCAAGGAGACGAATTCAGGGTCGACAAGATGAGCCGCACCCTTGTTCAGAACGCTCACATCAGCGCAACGAAAGGTAGGCGAGCTGGAGCCATTCAAATAATGGATATATCTGATGATAGTCAGATTTTCTCACTGCTCCTATTGAAGACCAAGAACGATCAACCGCTTGAGATTCCTTTCCTTCCGGATGACTTACACGGGCGGCTCGAATACATCGCAGATATACAATCACGCCACAACCCAATCTCGGAACCCGTGGCGGCTGTAGATGAAAAATCCTCCGCAAGCCTTCAGGCGAACAACCTGTATATCTACCCTCTCTTCTTGAACCCGCTAACTGGTGAGCATCCAATCTCCGCTAACTCTCTACATTACTGGTGGCATGAGCTGCTCAAGGTATGTGAGGACATAGTCCACGAGAAGCGGGTCAAAGAGCTCGGGCCGAACGCGGTAAGGCTCACGTTCTTCGACAAGTCAGGAAATCCTATTTGGGACATCCACAGCATTCGCGTGGCTGTAGCCACGGCACTGTTGGACCAAGGAGTGCCGCCTACTGTTGTGCAGCATTTCTTGGGTCACGCCTCACTCGTAATGACGCTACATTATCATGCCTACAGTCCTGAACGGGTGCACGCTGAGATCAACGCCGCACGCGAAGCACGACGTGTGAAGGCCGCCCGAGCGCTGTCTGAAGCGGAGAGCGAAGATGAACTCGATTCGATTATCGAAGGGTTGTTCGGCGGGCTCGCGGCTCAAGTCGGATCGGGGGAAGGTTTGCAGCTCGCCAAAGAGCTAATCACCAAGCGCGGCCCCCTGGCAAACTCCCCAGACGCCATTTCTGTGTTTAGCCATGGCATATGTCCCGGTGCGTCGTGTTCGTCCGGCGGAGAGAAGAAGGGCAGCTACAACTTCGGAGTTCATCGTGACAAGGCATGCTCGCGGTGCCGTTTCCGACTGACAGGACCTGCATTCCTTAACGGACTGGTAATGAACGCTAACATCTTGATACTGGAGATTGGCGACTCCGTTCGCAAGGAACAACAGCTGAACACGGAACTCTTAAACGCCAGCCGTGCAGGCGAGCCTGTAGGCATCATCGAAACCAGGATCTCCCAGGAGCGGAGCTTTCGAGACGAACTCTGGGCGGACTGGGCGGCTGAGTATAAGACTATCGACGAATGCGTGAAGCTACAGGAACAAGAGAATTCATCGATGCCTGTCGAGCTCGGACACGTTTCACATGGCATCAGAGAGGGAGACCTTTTTGACCTCGTGCAGACGATCGTTTCAAATACTGATGTGATCTTTGGTGCACGCATGGACATGCCAACCGGCTTGGTCGAACGAAGAAATGAGATGCTCTGGGAGATTGCGGCGCGCAACGGCGACGTTGGACAGTATCTGCTCTCATTGCCAGAGAGCGAGCGAAGAGAGGCCATGGACCGTTATGGGGCACTCATAGCATCCGTGCCTGAAAACCGCCGTGCAGAAGTTTCGGTCAGCTCTCTCCGAGAGCAATTGGAGACCATGCCTCCACCTTCCTTGAGCCCACCTACGGATGAAGCGGTTGTAGATCATGAACCCAACAACAAGCAGTGTTATTGAGGCGCGCCTAAGAAGCGAAGCACAAGAATTCGCACAACCAGAGCGGCGTATCGCAACGATCGATAGATTGACAGTCGCTTGCAGCGCTATTGCGCGCGGCGAACTTGTTAGAGCTCAGGGCGGAAGTCAAAATCGCCACGACCCAAGATTGCTCCGCATTACCGCTCAGAACATTGCAGAGTATGCTAAGCGCCAAGGTTGGAGCGGACCTACCAGGACTTTCCTGAGCAACAGAAACAATGGCCTTATAGAATATATTCGCGCTCGAGAAAATGAGCGTGAGGCTGTTCGTGAACAGCAGAAGAGTAAGCCGAAGACGCAATATGAAAGTCTTCTGGATCAGATTGAGGATATCGAAACGCGGCAGTTTTTCAGACACCAAATCGAGCTCAGAAAGAAAATCGAGCAGGAATTAAATATGATCAAGAATGGATTGAAACGCATCCCGCAGATCGACCTTCAGACATTGCTATCGGCAGCACGCACGCCGGGCACTGACAGGACGTTTCTTCACTCAGATATGTCGAACACAGACATTGCGGAGGAACACCTGTCGTCTATCCGCAGTATGCTGAATCGTTTCGACGACACAGATACGCTACGCCACCTCGGACTGAAGGTGGACCAAGGCGACATTCTCAGCTTCAGCAACTCCCTCGTCGTGTCGAAGTCTGAATTGGACGCGCTTCGATCAATCTTAGGTAGATCAGGTAATTAAGCCCAACTTCGGTCGCTATAGCTTTGGCCAGGAGTGTTGGCCTTGAGGAGATCACTCGTAACCGGAAACTGGCCGATGTAGGCGCGCGCGTAGTGTTTCGCCACGCCCCTTGAGATTTGAAAGGGTTAGACCATCGTCTGTGCGTAAAGAATTTCGCAGACTACGCACAGAGGTTTTCGCCGTCAGGTTTCAACGTGCACCAGCGTTGTTGCATTGCCTCGCGCGAGTCGTGACGGCCCCTTGCCCCACGGACTTCATACCACGCGAACGATCTCGGCGTTACCGATTTCGTTGAACCGGTTCATGAGGCTACGCGGATGTGGATTTCGGCGGTCTGGCGGTCGGGGTCTCTCGCGGCGATGCGCTCGCCGAAGGCTTTCAGGCGGCGCATCCTCGCCTTAGTCCGGCGGCTGGGCGTGGTATCCGGACCAGCGTTTCCATAGCGCTCGTCCATAGTACCGGGTGGCACGCAAGGTTTCGTTGCGAGCGCGTGCGGCCGGGCAGTTCTCCTTCCAGAAGCGTCCGTTCGTGCGGATCAGGATGATCGGGGTGCCGTCACACCGGCCGTAGCGAAGGCAGTCGAGAAAGCTGGCCGGTTCCTCCTGGAACGCGGCCTCGATGGTCGCGCGGATGTTGGTTCTCAGGCGCTGCTCGATCGGGTCGAGGCCAGCCTCTTCGACCAGTAGCGCAAAGCTCGCGGTGTTGGTAATTTGATTCATAGCGTGATCTCCTTGGCAGTTGCCGCCGGTTGAGTGGGTGTCAGTTCACGCGGGGACTAAGCCGCCTTCGAATTTTCAATACTTCCGAGACACGACCAAAGAAGATACTTGAATAAACGAGTGTCTTGTCTGTCGTTCAATGGGGCGCACCCCTTGACCAATGGCCACCCGAACCCCTACCTATCGGTCATGCGTGATGCGATGGCGTCGCTTTCCGATACGCATCTATCCTGAATCTGAAATCTTGTCCTGAACGCCCGGACATCACTCGCCCGAAATCTTCGGGCCTTTTGCCATTGGAGTGATGACCATGACCTTTGATGTGACCACGCCCCGTCGTCCCGCGCTCTTCGAGAACAGCGCGGTGACCGGCATGATCTGCATGGCGGCCGCAATGCTGCTTCTTCCTGTCGGGGATACATTCGCCAAGATCCTGATGGGGCATCTTTCCGCCATTGAGGTGACCACAGCTCGGCTGCTGGCCCAGGGCCTCTGCCTCGCTCCCATCGCGCTTGTGTTGCGCCACCGTCTGCGCGGGCCGATGCTCTCGCCGATCGTGGCTCTTTCGGGCACTCTGGTCATGGTGACCCTGACCAGCCTGATCTGGGCGTTCTCGGTTATGCCGATTGCCACGGCCATAGCGATCTTCTTCGCCGAGCCACTGATCCTGACGGCGCTTGTCGGGCCCTTGCTGGGCGAACGAGTTGGCCCGCGGCGTATGATCGCCGTCCTCGTCGGTTTGATCGGGGTATTGATCATCATTCGGCCCGGCGGAGGTTTTGGTCCAACGGCTTTCCTGCCGCTGCTGGCAGCTCTGTGCTACGCGCTGAACATGATCGTTCTGCGCAAAGCCTCTGGGACCCGGTCGAGCCTGACGGTCCAGTGCGGCGCTACTTTCTATGCTTGTCTGGGCATGATCGGGATCTCTCTGGGCCTCGGCGCGACAGGGCAGCTCGAGCCCTCCTTTGCCAGCCTGCCAGGCTGGGCGTGGGGCGCGATTCTGGCGTCGGGCGGTCTTGCCGCCGCGAGCTTCATCCTGATTGCCGAAGCCTTCCGCCGGGCTGAAGCAGGAATGTTGGCGCCGTTCCAGTTTCTCGAGATCATCGGAGCCACCGCCATGGGCTATCTGGTGTTTGCGGAATTCCCGGACGGCCTGACCTGGCTGGGCATCGGAATTATCCTGAGTTCTGGTCTGTATGTGTTCTGGCGGGAGCAGGTCCCGGCCAATCGCGCCAGCATGCGTCCGAGACGCCGCCGGACACGCCGTATCAGATCTCGCTGATCTCGCGCGTCAGTCGGCACTCGCATGTCGGCTGGCGCGGCACGCGCCTATTCCGTTTTCTTGGCGGTCTCTGCGCGCCCGGCTTCATCAAGACAGCCTTCACCGCGCTCAGCGGAGAGGCGCGCAGCACTCTCGATGAACCTTTGCACAGCGGCTGGATCATGCGGGCGGTCTCGCCCGGCGTGCCGGACCGCATGAAGGACATAGAGAACCCCCATGGCGGAAGCGATCACGGAACCCACGGATATGTAGATTTCGACAGTGGTCATGCTGAGCCTTCTCTGTCTGACGCCATGGGATCATACCGCAAATCGAACGATCAGACGACTGCGGAGGGGATCCGATATTCCAGCGGCCGCTGCTGCAGGGTTCATCAGAAAGACGCCATCAACCGTTTCCACGCTCTCTGTCTGTTTTTCTTGAATATTTGCCGCGGTGCAAGCATAATGCATGCATTCTGCCTACACGGGGGGGGGGGTTGAAGTGGCTCAACTGACAGTTCGAAATGTCGATGACGAAATCGCCGCCGCACTCAAGGCGCGAGCGGCCAAGGCCGGACGCTCCGCCGAAGCCGAGCATCGCTTGATCCTCCAGGAGGCTCTGCGTCCTCGACAGCGAGGAGACTTCTTCCAGGCAGCCCGAGCGCGCCGGATCAAGCTGCCTGAAGGCCAGACGACGACAACGGAAATCCTGCGAGAAGATCGGGATCGGGCTGGGGCTTGAAGCTGGTCGTCGACACATCGGTCGCGATGAAGTGGCTCATCGATGAGCCCGGAAGCGAGATCGCTCTGAATTTGCAGGGCCATGATCTCGTTGCCCCTGCCCTACTCCGCATCGAAGCTGCGAATGTCTTCCGGATGCTCGCAGCGAAGAATGCCGTTGAGGCTGACGCCGCTGAAGAGCTTTTCAACCTGCTTCAGCAAGCCCCCATGAATATTATCGATGCAGACGATGGGCTCGAGGAGCGCGCCCTCGATCTCGCGCTCGAACTGGGGCACCCCGTCTACGATTGCATCTACCTCGCAGTCGCTGAACGGATGAATCGGTTCCTTATAACGGCAGATATTCAATTCATTGAATCGATTTGCCTTACGAAGCACGCTCACCGGGTCATCTCCCTGCATGAACTCAGCACGGAGGCGTTCGAGTGATACTGGGATTGAGGCACGTTTTGGTGCGAGCAATGTTTGTTTCTGCAATGATTAACTGAGTGAACGCATGAACCCGACAGAAATTTTCGAGGCGCTGGAGGCTATCGCCAAGGCCCCCTTCGATCCGGCAGAACACAGGCTTTTCCTTGCAGAGGCACCCGACAATGCCCAGGCGACAGTCTCGAAGCTTCGTTGCGGGGCATTGAACAGGTCGGACATCGAGGCGGTGTCCTGATGAACCTCTGACTGGCCTCAATCCAGCAAGCGATGCGCACCATATCTTCCCTTAGGCGCTGCTCGGCCGCCATGGTGCGTTCGATAGCAGCGAGGTCTTACCCAATCACAGCTTTCTGCCTGAAGGTTCGTGATCTCTGATCGACCGGGCGAGTATGTCCAGGCCATGGTCAGAGACCGGATGTTCCTTGCGAAGGCGTCAAAGTCGCCGATGTCTTCGCAGCCGGTCAGGTCGCCGTCCACCGTTTTCTGCTGTCATCCATCGTCTTACTCATGGCTACGTTCTCCGTTGTAGCATGAGCAGGATTTCACTGGGTCGATACAAGGGCCCGAAAAATGACGCCCCTTAGCATCGAAAAGACTATGCCCGGATTTTTTCAGCGGCCTTCTAAGGGACTGTTTTTGCTGAGGCTTGCGCCAGTACGTTCTGAACAAAACGTACCGAATACGTCTGGGCCGACAAAGACATCAACAGGAACGTGACAATCAAGATGATACCGAAGGTGATGGCATTTTTTCCATTTTGGGACACCCAATAGACAACTGGGGTAAGGATAAACAAAAACAGGATTGCCATAGTCGCACAATCACGTGCCGCAAGATAGGACCTGTGAGCATCATCCACCCCAGCGCTTCCATCAACCGATTTGTAGATGCGATAGAAGAGCCGTCCTTGTTCCGCCTCTTCAATGGGTAACGTACCGTGGTCAGACGCAAGTTTTACCAAATCGATCCTTTGGTCATTTGGACCGATCTTGGAGAACGCTTTGCTGCCCGGTAGTGGGTTTTTGATCTTCCAATGAACAATTTGGTCACGAAGCCGAGGTGGCAGGAAGCCCAAAAGCCAAAGTTTGGTGATCGAAAGAACCACCAGACCAAAACTTGCAGGGCCAAGTGTATCAGTGAACCGGGCCGCCAATGTATCCCATGAGTCCGCGCCAATTGAAGGCACGCCATAGCAAAAACAAAAGAATAGCATTCCGACCAAAAGGATAAAGCCTCTTAGAAGCCACGCATTCTGATCTTTAAGTGTCTTGTCGCTCATCAAATTCCCTTTGAAATAGCATGAAGTCGTGTTGGTGTCGCAATCAACAAAACAGAAGGCGGCGGTCGTCCTTTGGCCAAGTCCGCCGCTGTCGTCCAGTCAAGTGATGATGGACCAACTTCCACGACGTGAGAATGCCACGTTCCAAGGTCCAGAAGCTTCTCGCCACTCTCTTGAAAACGTCTCTCAATAGCTTTCTTCAGCCCCTTTTCCCCCAAGATAAACTTCGCGGCTGATCGTTCACTGTCTTCAGGTGCAGGGATAGTATCAACAACGCATATTGTTCTGAGCCGGGAGCTGCATGTGCCGACAATTACGCCACCGGTCTCAACGCCGGGAAACGCCTCCATCTCGACGCGAATCCGTTCCAAGACGGCTTTGGATACTCTTAGCTTCCACCCATCGGAGCCTGCTATCGGAATAATTTCGAAGGCTGGAACCGTCCAGGTCGCCCATTGGGTATTCAATCTATCCGAACCGTTTCGGAACCCGAAAACAATTTTTCCTTCGTTCGTTTTGCTGTCATTTAACTCCAATAGTTCTTCGACCATAGTTCCGGTCAAGATGCTAAGACGCATGTCTGACATCGGCATCGACGCGGAGTGGCAACCCTGTCCGATCTGTACTTCAGAAAGACCGAATTCGCTGTCATGGAGCAGCTTGAAGGCTGTTGGTGAAATTTTTTCTGCGTGGAATGAAGCCATAAGATCGCAAAGGTTCGGATTTCCCTCGGGCGCTTCAAGTAACATTATTCCTGCCTCCCCGTGTCCAAACAGCGCAATTTCTGATACTCTTGCCTTTCGAAATTTTGGCTTCCATTGACACAGGGCCTCACGAACACCAAGAGAAGCGGTCGTGTTAAGGATCAGCTGGGTTCTTGGGGGGATGATTGTCTTTCTTCCATCATCGGTCGACAATCCCGTCAGGATATCAGCAGGATAGGTCCGTGGACTCTGATCAAGTGTCGCAAGTTCCTTTGCGAGCTCATTTGCCTTTTGTCCCCCGAGATTATCGCGCACCAAGGCATGCCTCGCCATGTTGTGAGCGCCGAAGTAGTCACTGTCGCTTACACTGGTAATCGTTCCACCAGTCCGTGCCAGATGGAACGCGGCTTTGGATCCCACGCTTCCACAGCCCAGTATGGCAGTTCGTGGCGGCATTTTGGTTCCGCTTACGGAACACAGAAGCTCTTTGCTGATGGCGTCAATCTGGGCCGCAGGATACGCCTTTGAGGAACCACCACCTTCCAAGATACTCTTTCTGCCATCTGACGGAAAAATCTCGAAAATGTATGGTATGAGTTCGATATCGGTTTCCATGCCCGTGAGCTTGAACGGACGTCGAATGCAGAAGATCAAACCTACTGGAACCCTTTGATTCAGATAGGCTTTGTCAAAATACCTGGAAATGTTGGTGAGCAGGCTCTGGATCAAAGCATAGCACCCGAGTTGCTTTCCTCGAGCAAGAATGTCTTCAAAGTTTTCTATGTATTCGGCGTAATGTTCTGTCTCCAGCCTCGGCTTGCCGGTCGGAAGTTTTGGTGGCGAAACAACCGCAACAACAGTGTTGCCAGAGGCATAATCTTCAATCCATTTTGCCGTGAAAATATCTGGCTTGTCCTTTTTCAATGGAATTTTATTCGCATCAGCACTCAGAAAAAACTGAGGCTCTTCAGTTTTGCTCGACCTGAGATATCTTCCTGACAGTAATGAAATGCCACCGCCGGGCCTGACAAGCTGACGGCAGTAAGCAGCATTCAGAGTGATTGAGTTCGACACTCCAGCACGAAGCACCGGCTCCCATCCGTGTGCTGCATTGTTAAGTTGATCAGTGGCAGCTTTCTCAAGCCACGCGATCAGCTGGTCGATGAGTTGGAGCAATCCGTTTTCATGCAGGTCGAACTGCCGGAAAAACTCATCCTGGTGACCATCAACCAAACAGGGCTGTGGTGGATGAGATTTTCCGATGGGTTGGAGATGCGGAAGATTTCGGGGGAAATCATCACGCAGGTTGAACCTTGGAGATTTCCAAGGATAATTCTGCGGAATTTTTGCCGTTACGGGTTCCTTAGTTCTTATGCCGTTTGGGCTCTGGCCCTTCGCCTTCATCGGCAAGGGCATCTCAACATTTACCAGAATTTGTATTTCAGGTTCGCCTCCGGCATCAGAGATAACTCGCCCGTCAAAAACTTCTGGATGAATTAGCAGTATTTGAACAATCGCCTCTGCGAGTTCAGCGCTTGTTTTTCCCGGCATTGTTACCCCTACCCATGCGGCCGGGCCTGAGCGGCGGTTGCTCCAATTCCAAGGCTTTTTGTCGCGATGGCAGCTGCCTTCCCACTCCGTTTTTTCAGAGTGCCTGAAACAATGAATTCAAGCGGCTGCGCGCTCTTTTCCCACTCTTCGTCGGTACAATAAAAACGGGTTTCGGCGTCGCCAACCATAGAGATGTACTCTTCTTTCGCCCGGTGGTGTGGGGGGTTGTCAGCATCGGCTTTGATCGCCTTGGAGCTTGCCACGATGACCGATCCGTCCCGCCCCTGTGACAATGCGGAGCGAGCATCTTGGTCAACCTTGGCGTCGTTGCCCTTTTCTTTCCAGCTGTCAAAACTCAGGCTTCGCCACGAGCAGTGGTGCGGTGTCTGAAGTATATCATACTCCAGCCAGTCCAGATGGTCCGCTTTATGCTTGTTCCAAAGGCGCTTCCAGATTTCGACCTCAGCATCCCCACCAGTCAGGAACAAACACCTTCCATGATCATCACCGATGTGGAGCGAGAAGCGAAGTATAACCGACGAACGGTTCTTTACCAGTGTTCCACGATCTTCGTCGCCGGTCGCCGGAAGCGGTCCAAGCAATCGGGCGCTGAAGCCACCACCACCGCCGACGCGGTTTGACTGCGAAATCTCGGTATCGATCTTGGCGACAATACCGGGGATGTCGTCTGTTTTCCCGTCGCGATCTTCACCCAAGATCATAATGCGCTCACCGTCCCCAACAGTGAGTCCTACCTCGCGATAGCGCTGTACCCGCCGTTTTGCTTCCTTGTTCCAAGCCTTCGCATCGTCGCACAGAGTGTTGGCGCTGCTGGCGCGCCGGAACACCGTTGGCGAAGACCACATTTCGCGTATGATAATTTTGTCATCATCCTCGGACCAGTTATCGATTGGCCCCAAGTGAAAGTGCTTTTGCAGGCCCGCAACATGGTCTTGATCAGGATGAGTCAAACAGAATGTATCGACATAGAGACGCCCCTGTTCATCGCGCCCGCGACTTTCCAAGCGCTTTCTCAGCTGTGATCCGACATCGGGTTTGTCACCGTCCTCATCATCCGCAGTACTTCGGATGTTGATGTCGATGAGGATGCATTGATCGTTGTCCAGCTCGATGAGGTTCATGTCACCGTTGGAGACCGGAAAGAAAATTACGTTCGCTGTCATGGCTGACTCAATTCGCTGTTTGGAGTAGTTGCAACCTTGGCAGGAAACAACATCGTGGGGATGTGGCAGGATATGTGCACTATATCCGGATGTTCAAGTGTATGTGAAGGCTCCGTCGCCCAACGGAACGATTGCTCAGCAGGCCGCTGAAAAAGGTCTCAGCCGCGCGTCTGGCGGCCCGCTCGTCAAGCTCCATTGCACTGGATTTTCATCAGCTCGAACAGAGAGTTCAAAAATGGCGCCCCTTAGAGTCGAAAGGGCGATGACCGGACTTTTTCAGCGGCCTGTTAACGACGCTCAGTGCAGTTCAGTCGGTATCCCGCGAGTTTGGCGTGTCGTCGCCTGCAGTATTGCTGTCTTTCGTTCAGGAAGCAGCGAAAGACCGCTTACCGCCCATGCTGTAGATTGCTGCGCTGTCCACAAATGAGCAACGTGGGCCTCGAAACGGACATGCGACGTCGCAGCGGGTCGGGGCCTGACGTTCAGCAGTGACCGTCGCTCCCGGCCCAAACCTGTCGTGCGCACATCGCGCCGCGAACGCCAGCTTGCCGTGAGTCGGCGCTGTCTCGGCCGCGTAAACTGGTTTCACTTATGGGGTTGCGATCTGTGCCCTGAGAAAAGAGACATTCAAGGCCAGTCCCGGCAAGAGCCACTGAAACAACTGGACGACGGATAGAACGTCGTCCAATTCTGCATCCGCTTTTGCCGCGTCCCGGAGGGCTCTGGACGTCAGCCCCGCGGGGTTGGGCAAGGCAATGGCCATGTCGATAGCGACCCGGTGGACGTGCTCGACCGCATCGGCGTAGCCTGGCCCGGTCAATGCACCTTTCAGGTCTGCCCAGGCGGGGGCAAAATAGCTCGGCCAGCGGGCAAAGGCACGGTAGTCGGTATTGACGAAGTGCAACCCCAGCGTCTCGCGGATGTCCTCATACATCGATGCCATCGTCGGATCGGCGTGATGCGCTTCCATCAGAGCGGGCTTCGGACTGGCGTCGGCCGACGTTTGCCGGGTTCCGGTGGAGGCTTGTCCTTGCCACGCATGGCCCTCCAGCAGCAGCCGGGCGAGCGTGGCCATCAGCAGATAAGGCATGTTGCCATCCGAGAATACCTCATTGCAGGCCCGGATCTCGTCGATCTCGCGGTTACCGTACACGAACTACATCAAGACGGACGCCAACGGGGTCACGCCTGCGATGCGGTTCGGTCTGGCGCGCGGGCCGGTGAAGTTCGAGGACATCCTCTATTTCTGGCCTTGGAAATAATGGCCTGGTTGCTTCGGCGCATCCGCCTGCGAACTCATATCACCATAAGGCGTTTTGCTGGGTTTTCGCGCATCGCTTCGTTGCGTAGGGTGCCCGGTATAAGAATAAGGGTTTGAAATGACTGAAGATCAGAAGAAGAAGCTTGAGCAGAAGCTATGGAGCATCGCGAACGAGCTCCGTGGCCGAATGGATGCGGACGAGTTTCGTGATTACATCCTGGGCTTCATCTTCTACAAGTACCTCTCGGAACGGCTGCACATCTACGTTGATGGCATCCTCAAGAACGATGGCCGGACCTTCACGGGGCTCGATGCCTCGGACCCTGACGATCGTGAGATCCTTGCAGCCGTCGAGGATGCCTGCATCGAGGCTCTGGGATACTTCCTGAAGCCCGAAGAGCTGTTCACGGCCGTTGCACAGAAAGGTGCGACGCCCGGCAACTTCATCCTGGAAGACCTGACCGAGATCCTGAACAACATCCAGCGCTCGACGATGGGCACGCAATCCGAGGAGGATTTTGACAACCTCTTCGAGGACCTGGACCTGACATCGACGAAGCTCGGTCGAACCAACGAGGCGCGGAACACCCTCATTTCCAAGGTCCTTGTTCACCTTGACGGGATCGACTTCCAGCTCGAGAGCGCGGACTCGGATGTCCTCGGCGACGCCTATGAATACCTCATCGGCAAGTTCGCGAGCGGCGCCGGCAAGAAGGCCGGCGAGTTCTACACGCCCCAGCAGGTCTCCACGGTGCTTGCCAAGATCGTGACCACGGGCAAGACCCGCCTCCGCTCGGTCTATGATCCGACATGCGGCTCCGGCTCCCTGCTCCTGCGCGTGGCGAAGGAAGTGAAGGATGTGGGCGACTTCTACGGACAGGAGATGAACCGGACGACCTACAACCTCGCCCGGATGAACATGATCCTGCACGGGGTCCATTATCGGAACTTCGACATCAAGCAGGAGGACACGCTCGAACATCCGCAGCACGAGGGCATGTTGTTCGAGGCGATCGTGGCCAATCCGCCCTTCAGCGCGAAATGGTCGGCGAACAAGATGTTCGAGAGTGACGATCGGTTTTCGGAATACGGCAAGATCGCACCTGGGTCGAAGGCAGATTTCGCCTTCGTTCAGCACATGCTGCATCACCTCGATGAAGATGGCACAATGGCCGTCGTTTTACCTCATGGCGTCCTTTTTCGAGGCGGAGCGGAAGGAATAATCAGGGAGTTCGTGGTCAAGCGTAACTGGCTCGATGCAGTAATCGGCCTGCCAGCCAATATTTTCTACGGCACGGCCATACCAACATGCATTCTGGTTCTTCGGAAATGTAAGGAAACTGAAGACATTCTATTCATCGACGCATCTTCCTGCTTCTTGAAAGGTAAAAACCAGAACAGTCTTCGGGACGAGGATGTCGATCAGATCGTTTCGGCCTATCGGACGCGAGCGGAAGTGGATCGATTCAGCCACCGCGCAAGTCCAGAGGAGGTTGTCGATAATGAGTTCAATCTGAACTTGCCAAGATACATTGACATTTTCCAGCCGGATCCAATTGTCGACATTGCTGCTCAAAGCGAGTCTTCAAAACAAATGCAAAAGGTGATCGAGCTTGTCGATCGCACAATTTCCAGTCTTTGCTCGGAGCTGGGTGTTGATTATCCATCTGCCCCAAATCTTGCAATATTGCAGAACTTCAAGCGTGGACTGATGCAGAAGCTGTTTTCTCAGGAAATGCGCTTTTCACGAGAGGATGGCAGTGAGTTTCCAGATTGGAGCAAAGAAAAGTTCGGTGACCTCTTCGTCTGGGCAAAAACGAATAGCCTCTCCCGCGAACATCTCACCGAAACCACTACAAGCGGCGTGCAGAACATCCATTACGGAGATATTCACAGCAAGTTCCGGGCGCTTTTCCGTCAGTCGGCAGAAGATGTGCCGTTCATTACGGAAAACGCGCCGTTGCGGCGCATCACCGACGAGGAATATCTCCGTGAGGGTGATATCGTCATCGCCGACGCCTCGGAAGACTATGCGGATATCGGCAAGTCAATCGAGATCATGGAGGTTCGTGAACGCTCAATGATCGCAGGACTTCACACCTTTATCGCAAGGCCAAGTGACGGTGCAGTCGTGCCAGGTTTTGCCGGCTACCTATTGCGCAGCGAACCGATGCGACGCCAGATCACAAGGATTGCCCAAGGCATTTCAGTTCTCGGTGTGTCGAAGAAGAATCTCGAAAAGCTCACATTATGGCTTCCGCATCCGGACGAGCAGGAAAAGATTTCTGGGATTCTGATGGCCGTTGACGCCAAGATCGACGCCGTGTCCGGCCAGATCACCCACATGGAGGACTTCAAGAAAGGCCTCCTTCAAAAGCTGTCCGCGTAAGAGGCTATCATGACCGCGGTGCAATCCGAAGCTCAACTCGAGTCCGCGCTGATCAAACGCCTGGTCAGCCTTGGCTGGAACCAGATCGAAATCAAGGACAGCGCCACGCTGGAGCGAAATCTCAAGGCACAACTGGAGGCGCACAACGGTACGACATTCTCGAGCGATGAGTTCCGGCGGATCCTGAACCACCTCGAGAAAGGCAGTGTCTTCGAGAAGGCGAAAACCCTGCGGGATCGCATGACCCTGCAACGGGACGACGGCACGACCAGCTATGTCCAGTTCTTTAACGCCCAGGAGTGGTGCCGGAACCGATACCAGGTCACCTCTCAGGTGACGCAGGAGGGGAGCTACAAGACCCGCTACGATGTGACCCTGCTGGTCAACGGCCTGCCCCTCATCCAGATCGAACTGAAGCGTCGCGGCATGGAGCTGCGCGAGGCGTTCAACCAGATCAACCGATACCATCGCCACAGCTTCTGGGCCGGGAACGCCTTGTTCCAGTATGTGCAGATCTTCGTCATCTCGAACGGCGTAAACACGAAATATTATGCCAACAACCGGCACCAGGATTTCAAGCAGACCTTCTTCTGGGCGGATGAAGACAACGAGCCGATCACCCGCCTCGAGGCATTTACGGACGCTTTCCTCGAGAAGTGCTTCGTGTCGAAGATGATCGCGAAATACGTGGTTCTGCACGAGAGCGACAAGGCACTTATGGTGCTGCGCCCCTACCAGTATTACGCGGTGGAGCGGATCCTGGACCGGGTGATGAAGGGTCGGAAGAACGGCTACATCTGGCACACGACGGGGTCTGGCAAGACGCTGACCAGCTTCAAGGCATCCCAGGTCATCGTCGAGAATCCCAAGGTCGCGAAAGTCGTCTTCGTGGTGGACCGCGCGGATCTCGATTACCAGACGACGAAAGAGTTCAACTATTTCTCACCCGGCTCGGTCGATGGGACAGACAACACCAAGGCCCTGGTGGATCAGCTCTCGGATCCGGACACGAAACTCGTCGTGACCACGATTCAAAAACTCAATACGGCAATCACGCGCGAGCGCCACGAAGCCGACATGGCTGGGATCAAGGATGAGCGCGTCGTCTTCGTATTCGATGAATGCCACCGGTCCCAGTTCGGCGACACCCACAAGAATATCGTGGCCTATTTCTCGAAGGCACAGCTCTTCGGATTCACCGGAACGCCGATCCTGGTGGAGAACGCCATCGGGAAGCGCACCACATCCGATCTCTTCGAGGATTGTCTCCACAAGTATGTCATCACGGACGCCATTCGCGACGAGAATGTCCTGCGTTTCTCGGTCGAATACTGGGGCAAGCTGCGTAAGAAGGACGGTACCCTAATGACGGACGAGGAGGTCGCCGGCATCGACCTCAAGGAGTTCTTCGAAAGCGAGAAGCGCGTAGACGGTGTCGTTGACTGGGTGATCGAGAACCACGATCGGAAGACCCACAATCGGCAGTTCTCGGCGATCATGTGCACGGGATCGGTCGATGCGCTGACGAAGACCTACGAGGTATTCCGCAGGAAGAAGGCGGAAGGCAAACACGATCTCAAGGTCGCCACGATCTTCACCTTCGCCGCCAACGAAGAGGACGAGGATGCCAACGGCCTCATCGGCGAACCTGATGTGACAGGCGGCCCGGTGAACGTGACGACCCAGCACAGCCGGGACAAGCTGGCGTCCTATGTGGCGGACTACAATGCCATGTTCGGGACCAACAACAGCGTCGACAACGGCAAGGCCTTCTATGTCTACTACAAGGGCCTGGCCAAGCGCATGAAGCAGCGCGACCGGAAAGACTTCGTCCCGGAGCAGGGCATCGACATCCTGCTGGTTGTGAACATGTTCCTGACGGGATTCGACGCGAAGACCTGTAACACCCTCTATGTCGACAAGAACCTGCGCTACCACGGCCTGATACAGGCGTTCTCGCGAACGAACAGGACCCTTGGGCAGAAGAAATCCCAAGGCAATATCGTGTGCTTCCGAAACCTCAAGGAGAAGGTCGACGAGGCGATCGCGCTGTTCTCCAACAAGGAGGCGCGGGACACCATTCTCATGGAGCCGTATCAGGCCTATGTCGATCAGTTCAACGAGGCCGTCGTCGAGCTGATGAAGATTGCTGCGACCCCGGGCATGGTGGACAAGTTGGCATCCGAGGAGGATATCCTGGCCTTCGTGAGGGCGTTCCGGGAACTGATCCGGATCCGAAATATCCTGACGAGCTTCACCGAGTATTCCGATGACGACCTGGCGCTCGATCCCCAGCGTTTCGAGGACTTCAAGAGTAAGTATCTCGATATCCACGACCGAGTGAAATCGAACCAGGAAGATTCCGAGCACTGAATCGTCCCGGTTTCACCGGAGACCTTTAGCTTCATTTCACGCGACCATATCGAGCACGTCGCGCTGTGCATAGAAGTTCTCTTCAGCCTCTG
>NZ_FRBR01000023.1 GCF_900142665.1 Roseovarius pacificus | reverse complement strand
TTGTTGCCCCCCGCCACACCCGGCCCGATCTGCGCCATCTCCATCAGGCTCTCCCACAGCCTGTCTCCGTTCACTCGAAGATTCTCACCCGCTGACGACATCTCAATCTCTCCCTGATGAAAGTTTATTGCATTACGTCATAGCATGCGCAAATCCGAGGAAAGGACAACAGACTGCGACGATACTGATCATTCCCGACTTTCCGGCAGATGCTTTGCCCTGCATTTCATGCTGTTGACGGGCAAAGCCGGGCGGAAGGCACGTTGCCCGAACGCCTTCGCACTTCCGAAAATCCGAACCAGCCATTGAGAAGATGCGCGTTTGCAGGTATTCGAATGCTATTGGATCGAGGTCATTTCCGCCCACCAAAGCACGCAGGAGGCATGCCGTGGCGCATCTTCAGAACATCGACGCGGCCCACGACTCCCTGTTGCTGCGCAATCTGCCAGCGCCGATTGTCGAAACGCTTCTGTCCGATGCGGTCAAGCGCAATTACGGACGCGGCGAAACGCTTTTTCTTCAGGGCGAAACCGCCCAATCGATTCATGTGGTTCTGAACGGCTGGGTCAAGCTGTACCGCGTGGGGCCGAACGGAAACGAGGCCGTCGTCAACGTCTTTACCCGCGGCCACAGCTTTGGCGAGGCGATCGCCTTTCGCAGCGGGGATTACCCGGTATCGGCCGAGGCGGTGACGGATTGCACCATTCTGCTGATCTCGGCCCGCAGCTTCATTTCGACCATGCGAAAAGAGCCGGACGTGGCGCTCGCGGTCCTGGCGTCGACCTTTCAGCACCTGCACGAACTGGTCAGCCAGGTCGAGCAGATCAAGGCGCAGACGGGGGCGCAGCGGGTGGCGGAATTTCTCTTGAAACTCTGTGAGTGCCCGGAAGGGGAGTGCATCGTTACGCTGCCGTATGACAAGGTTCTGATCGCCGGGCGGCTGGGGATGAAACCCGAGAGCCTGTCGCGGGCCTTTGCCAAGCTCAAACCGGTCGGCGTTACCATTTCGCGCAACCACGCCGCGATCAAGGATATCGGGGCGCTGCGCGACTATGCCGAGGAAGATCCCGCAGCCGCATGGAACAAGGCGACATGACCCGGCTGGAACAGGCCTTTGCCATGATCGATGCGGCCAATGCCGCCGATCCGACACAGGAAGACGGGCAGCCTGCCGCGAAGCTGTACGGGCAGCGCATGAGTGCCGAGATGGAGCGGCTGTTTCCCGATGCCGCAGACCCCCTGAAAATCGCGGCGCGGGGCCAGCATATCGAGCGCTGGACCTTGAAAAGAAAGGATTTTCCAGAAGGCCGCACCGGATACCTGACATGGCGCAGCGAGCTGGCAGAACACCATGCCCGGCGGGTGGGCGAGATCATGCGAGAGGCGGGATATTCAGGGGATGACGCCGCTGCCGCGGGCCGGATGATCCGCAAGGAAGGGATCAAGCGGGATGCGGATGTGCAGGCGTTGGAGGACGTGATCTGTTTCGTCTTCCTGAAATGGTATTTCGCCCCCTTCGCAGGCACACAAGACCCCGACAAGCTGGACAGGATCGTCGCCAAAACGGCGCGCAAGATGTCGGCAGAGGGCCGGGCGCGGGTGCTGGACGAGTTCGATTTGCCCGAGGCGTTCGCAGAGAAATTCCGCGTCTGACGGGCACCCTGCCCGAATCACGGTTAATCGACTGAAATACCGAAACAATCCAGATCGGCATTGCGTCGGTATCACGTCGGTATTGCGTCGGTGCGAAGATCGGTTTCGGCCCCGGTTAACAAGGCGTGCGGTGGCTTTTGGGCGGTATGCGACAAGGTTTCGTTAAGGTTTGCCAGCACGCGCCGACACGAAACTGCCTGCCTACGCCGCCAGTGGCGCGAGGTAGAGGCCCAGAAGCAGCAAACAGAACAGGGCCAGAGAAATCTCGAACCCGCGCCGCCAGAACGGCGCGGCGGAAAGGCCGAGATAACGGGCAAGGATCACCCGCGCCTTGAGCCATGCCAGAACGAGAACCACCGCCCCGGCCAGAGCCGTGAACGAGGGGGGCCAGTACCAGAGCGACACGGCGGTCGAGCCAAGGCTGAGGCCGATCAGCCACAGCCACGCGCGCAACAGGGGATCGGCCAGCATCGCGATTACCTCAGCAAATAGATCACGGGGAAGAGCAGCACCCAGACCAGATCGACCATGTGCCAGAAGGCGGCCCCGGCCTCAATATTGCGCGGCGCATCCTTCCACGCGACCAGCAAAAGCACCAGAACCCCGGCCACCACATGCGCGGCGTGAAACCCCGTGAGAAGATAGTAGAACGTATAGAACGGGTGCGTATCCCAGCCAATGCCATGCGCGGCCTTGGCGGCGTATTCCGCGCCCTTGACCCACAGAAACACAACCCCCAACAGGGCCGCCGCGATCAGTGCCAAACGGGCCGCGCCCCGCCTTGCGCCTTCGCGCAGGCGCAAGGCCCATGCGGCCAGCGCCCCGCTGGTGACCAGCACAACGGTATTGATCCCGGCCCCGGTGCGATGCAATGCGTCCTGCGCTTCGGCAAAGCCTGCCGGATCGGTGATGCGCACCGCGAGAAACGCCGCCAGCCCCGCCCCGAACACCAGCAATTCACTGACAATCAGAACCCAGATCATCAGATCGCCGGGCAGTTCGTCCAGAACGCTGTCCTCCGTCATGCCCCCACCAGTTCACGGTAGATCATCGGCAAAGCCTCGGTCAGGCGTTCGGGATGCGGAATGACATGGAAACCGCCGCGCCCGAACATGCGCGCGAACCAGCTTTTGGCCTGTTTGTCCACCGTCACGCCGAACACCGAATGGCCCGCGCGGCGGGCCTCGCGCACGGCCATGGCGGTGTCTTCGATACCATGGCGGCCTTCGTAATGGTCGAGGTCGTTGGGCTTGCCATCGGTGATCACCAGCAACAGCCGCCGTTTGCGCGCCTGCGCGGACAGTTCCGCCGAACAGTGCCGCACCGCCGCACCAAGCCGCGTGTAGAATCCCGGCCGCAGTGCGCCGATCCGCCGCTCCACACCGGCGTTCATCGGCTGTCCGAACCCCTTGCATTCCTGCATGTAGACGCGGTCGCGCTTGAGCGAGGAAAAGGCGTGAATCGCGAAATCGTCGCCGCAGGCGTCGAGCCCCCAGGCGAGCGCGGCCAGAGCCTCGCGTTCGATGTCGATCACGGCGCGGTCGCCCACGGCGCTTTCGGTCGAGCGCGAAACGTCCAGCAGGATCGACACGGCCAGATCGCGGGCGATCGGGCGCGATTGACGCCAGATGCGGTTGGACCCCGCACCGTTGGCCAGAATATCGACCCGCGCACGCACCGCCGCTTCCATATCCAGCTCATCGCCGTCCAACTGGCCGGGAATGGAGATGCGACCGGGACGGAGGGCTTCGAACTGGCGCTTGACATGATGGATGCGGCGCGCGGCGCGCGGGTCTTCGCGGAACGACGGGAGGCTATCGTCGTCGTCCGCTAAACTGGTCAGGACGCGCACGTGATCGGGCAGGTATTGTCCGCTGCGCACGTCCCATTCGGGATAGGTCAGGATGCCGGACAGGCGTTCACGATCCACGTCCTCGGGGGCGAGGTCGAGATGCAGTTTCAGGCGTGTTGCCGGAGCCTTGGAAATCTGGCCAAGGCCAATCTCGTCCTGATCGTCGACGGCCTTTTTCGCGCTGTCTGGATCGTCGTCATCGACACGGCGATTGAGGTTGAGGAACTCGGCCCAACTGAGGATCGCCTCGAACTTGTGCAGGATCAGGCTGTCGCTGCGCTCGGCCTGATCGGCGCTGCGGCGGCGGGCACGATGCGTGCCTTGCCCGGCCTCTTCGGGGGGGCCGTCGGTGTCGCGGCTTTCCACGTCGGTTCCGGCGCTGAAGGCCAGTTCGCGCAGGTCGGGCCACAGCGGCACGGGCAGGAAGGGGCGATAGCCGCGCGGGGCATCGAACGCGCCCGGATCACCTGAAATCACGGCATCGAGCAGGGTCTGCGCCCGAGGCGACAGCGGCGCGGGGTCGCCCAGGAGGTGGCGGATCGTATCCTCGACCGCCTGTTCGCCGCGCGGCAGGGTCTGGCGGCTGCGCTGCGCCAGTGTGGCGGCACACAGCGATGCGTAGAGGTCACGCAGCCCCGGCGCGGCGTCGAGCGCATCTGCGGCCATGATATGCGCTGCGGCAAGGGCGCGCAGATCGGCGCGCAGCGGATCGGTTTCGGGCCGGTGACGGGGCGCATGGGCGATGGCGGCCACCAGCCACAGGTAGAGCGCGCCATTGGCCTCGCGCTCGGGGAAAACGGCCAGCGTATCGGGCAGGCGCAACACCTCGCCGTCGAAACTGGCGCGCGGCGCGATCTCGGCCTCGGTGCCGAGACGCCGCAGGAAGCCAAGGCGGTGGCGCGAGACCTCGGGCGAGACCGGCCTGATCTCGACCGAGTGCGCCCCGCCGAGGCCCCGGAATAGGACTGCCAGCCGCCCGCTGACCTCGGAGAGGTCAACCGCGGCTCCGTGATGCACCTGGGGCGCATCGAGACGGCTGGCAAAAGCGTGCCACAGTTTCCCGACGGTTTCTTCGGGTTCCCATGGCTCGATTTCAATCCTGGTCATGGCCATACCTCACCCAAAGATGGCCGTCACAAGATCGAGGAGCCCGCGTTTGGTATCCGCGTCATCTGTCAGCGGTTCGATCATCGCCGCCTCGACCGCGCGTTCCACGGGCATGCCGCGGGCGATCAGGGTGGCCGCATAGATGACGAGGCGGGTTGAAACCCCTTCCTCCAGATCCTGCCCCTTGAGCGCGCGCAGCTTGCCGGCAAGGCGCACCAGTGCGGCGGTGCGGTCCTCGGACAGGCCGCTTTCCTGCGCGACGATCCGGGTTTCCAGATCCGGGGCGGGGAAGTCGAATTCCATGGCGACAAAGCGCTGCCGGGTGGAGGGTTTCAGGGTCTTGAGGATGTTCTGGTAGCCGGGGTTGTAGGAGGCCACCAGCATGAAGCCGGGGGCGGCCTCGATTTCCTCGCCGGTGCGGTCGATGGGCAGGATGCGGCGATCGTCGGTCAGCGGGTGAAGAACGACGGTGACGTCCTTGCGCGCCTCGACCACCTCGTCGAGATAACAGATCGCGCCCTCGCGCACGGCGCGGGTCAGGGGCCCGTCGACCCACACGGTTTCCCCGCCCTTGAGCAGGTAACGCCCGATCAGGTCCGCCGCCGACAGATCGTCGTGGCAGGCCACTGTATAGAGCGGGCGGCCCAGTTGCGCGGCCATATGCGCGACGAAGCGGGTCTTGCCGCAGCCTGTCGGCCCTTTCAGAAGGACCGGCAGATCGTTTTCGCTGGCCGCGTGAAACAGCGCGCATTCGTCGCCCTGGGCCAGGTAGAAGGGGGCGTCGGCCGCCCCCTTCCGTTGGAGGTCGATATGTCCGTCCATGGGGGTCACTCCGCTGCGACCGAAGCGTCGGTCGTGATGACTTCTTTACGGGGCAGGGCCAGCGAGTAGATCAGCAGGAGAACCCCGATGAACACCACCACGCCCGAGCCGAAGCGCATCCAGTAGAACAGGCTGAGCTGGTCCTGAACGTCCATGTAATAGTCGCCCATCACCCGTTGCAGGTGGGTCTGGATCGTACCGGCAAAGGTCAGGGTGAAGGTCATGAAGACCATCCCGCCCGACATCAGCCAGAACGCGGCCATGTTCAGCACCTGGTTATAGGGATCGCGGTTGCGCAGGATGGGCAGCGCATAGGTGAAGATCGCGATGTTCAGGCAGACATAGGCGCCGTAGAAGGCAAGGTGCCCGTGCGCGGCCGTGATCTGCGTGCCGTGGGTATAGTAGTTGACCCCGTGCAGCGTGTGCAGGAAGCCCCACACCCCGGCGCCGAAGAAGGCCAGCGTGGCACAGCCGAGCGACCACAGAAGCGCGGCCTTGTTCGGGTGATCGCGGCGGCCTTTCCAGACCATCACGAAGGCAAAGGCCATCATCGCGAAGAACGGGATCACCTCGAGGCTGGAGAAGATCGAGCCGATCCACTGCCAGTAGCCCGGTGTACCGATCCAGTAATAGTGGTGGCCGGTGCCGAGGATACCCGAGAACAGCGCGGCGGCGACGATGACGTAAAGCCATTTCTCGACGACCTCGCGGTCCACGCCCGTCAGCTTGAGCATCAGGAAGGCCAGGATCGACGCCATGATCAGTTCCCACACGCCTTCGACCCAGAGGTGAACGATGTACCACCAGTACTGTTTGTCCAGTGCGAGGTTATGAGGGTTGTAGAAGGCGAAGAGGAACAACAGCGCCAGCCCCCACAGCCCGAGAACCAGGATGTTGGAGATCGCGGTTTTCCGCCCCTTCAGAATGGTCATGGTGACGTTGTAGAGGAAGATCAGGGCCGCCACGACGATGCCGATCTTGACCCAGACGGGTTGCTCGATGAACTCGCGCCCCTCCTTGCCCAGAAGCCAGTGGCCCTCGAACAGGTTGAACAGATAGGTCACGACCACGCCAAGCGTGCCCAGCACCAGAATGCCAAGCTGGATATAGGCCAGTTTGGGCGAATGGATCTCACGCTCGGCCTCTTCCGGGATCAGGAAATAGGCCGCACCGAAGAAGCCCAGCAACAGCCAGACGATCAGCGAGTTGGTATGCAGCATCCGAAGCGTGCTGAAGGGCACGAGTTCGGACAGGAAGTTGGGGCTGACATAGACCCAGCCGACCAGAAGGCCGCCAATGATCTGAATGACGAACAGCCCGAGCGCCACTCCGAAATAAGCCAGTGCGATTTTTTGTGATTCGTATTTCATGGGTCCGGTCCTTTCTCAGCCCGCGTCGTTCGGGGGCCAGTCCTGCGCGTCGATATCGTCGACCCAGAGCAGGAAATCGGCCAGTGCGCGGGTTTCCTCTTCGTTCAGGTCGAAGAACGGCATCTGGCGGCGGCCTTCGATGCCGCTGGGTTGCGATTTCATCCAGCCATCAAGCATCTCATAGGCGGCCTCGGGATCGTCCGTGGCGCCCCAGCGGGTCATCACGTTGGCCAGTTCGGGCGCGAAATAAGCACCTTCACCAAGGAGCGAGTGGCAGTTGATGCAGGTTTTGTCCTCCCAGATCTTTTTGCCCAGCACGACGCTTTCGGTCAGCGTTTCGGCATTGGTTGAGGTGGTCACGATATAGCGGTGCGAGTGCACCGACAGTCCGATGAAGATGATGATGAAGAACAATGACCCGCCATAAAATATGTTCCGGGCCATGCTCTTGGTCATGACTTCGCGCATGATGCTCTCCTTTGCGCGTGAGTTCCGATGGGGACAGCATCGGCGCGAGCCGGGGCTATCTCCTTGACCAAAGTCAACAGCGCAACCACCGGGTCATGTTTCGCCGCGCAGGCGTGGGCCGGTAAAGGCGGGCCAAAGCGCCACGAGATAGAGCGTGAAAGCCGCGATCCACATTGCACCGGCGACCAGCATCATCGGGAAATACAGATCCACCGACAGGCTGGATGCAAACCACCGGAGCCCGGCAGCCCCCGCGATCAGGCCATAGGCCAGCGCCACGGCCCCCGGAGCAACCAGCGCGCGGCCCGTATGACCAAGGATTGCCCGGCTCATGACCGCCAGCGTCATACCGCCCACTGCACCGATCCCCAGAACATGCAGTGCGGCAACCTCGCTGCCCCGGCCGAACGCACTGAGGCCCCAGAGGACAAGACCCGCACCAAGCATCCCCATCCCCAGATGCAGCGCCCAGAGGATAGGCTGCCGCAATGTCCAGAGAGTGCCCCAGAATGCGATTCGCAGAATTTGCGCGCCCCCGCCCGAGATGGCGAATGCGGCGGTCAGGGCCTCGGGCGCGCCGACAAGCAGCGCCAGAGTAGTCAGCGAGATCAGGGCGACGGCAGCGATATCCAGAGGCTTGCGGCTGCGCGGCAGGTCGGATTCGGCCACACCGGCGCGTTTCATGGCGTTGCGGGTAAAGCCCGGCGTCACTCGTCCGCCCAGCACAGCGATCATCAGGCATAATGAAAACAGCCCCACGCGCAGCCCGGTATACAATGTGTCGTCCGTAAGGCCGGTCCATTCCAGATGCACCATCAGGTTCCCCAGCCAGACCAGCATCAGAAAAGCGAGGAATGCAACGTTCTGCGGTTTGGGCCGCTTGAACAGCATCATGGCGATCTTGCCCCCCAGCATCGGCAGGAAGGCCAAATCGACCACAGCTACCAGCAAGGGCGGCACGCTCCCGGAAAACCAGATCACGGCCCGGCCCGCCAGCCAGATCAGCGCGACCAGCGTGACAAACACCTGCGCCGCCGCGCGCGAGCCGGTCCAGTTGGGCACCGCCGTCAGGAAAAACCCGCCCAGCGCGGCGCTGGCATAGCCAAAGATCATTTCATGGGCATGCCACAGATGCGGCGCTGCGGCGAAAGGCATGTCACTGACCATTCCTCCGGCGGTATGTACCCCCAGCCAGATTTCCCAGACCAGAAGGGCGAAAACGGCATAAAGACCGGCCGCCATGAAGAACACGCGATAGGGCTCGCCCAGAACTCGTTTCAGTGTCGCGATCATCGGATCAGTCTCCGGCAGGGGCGGCTTTGCGCGCGCGACGCTTGAGAACCGGGCAGGTGGCGGAATCGTTCATCACCACCTGGCAGCGCAGGCAAAGTACGCATTCATTGGGATTGATGCGCCCGATCGGGTCGATCGCCCCGACGGTGCATTTGGTTTCACACAAACGGCATTCGCGTCCGCATTGCGGGCGGCGGTGCAACCAGTCGAAAATCCTGAGCTTGGCCGGAATCGCCAGCGCGGCCCCCAGCGGGCACAGGTAGCGGCAATAGAACCGCTCGATGAACAGACCTGCCACCAGAAGCACCAGCACGAAGGCCACGAAGGGCCATGCGCGCAGCATCCGCATGGAAATGGCGGTTTTGAAGGGCTCGGCCTCGGCCAGGATCAGGGCGTGTTTCATCGAATAGAAGGACAGCGCGAGAATCGCCACGAAAAGCGTGTACTTGATGATCCAGAGCCGTTCATGCAGGGCGTGCGGCACGGCGACCTGCGCGATGCCAAGGCGGCGCGCGGCGGCGTTCATCAGCTCCTGCAACGCACCGAAGGGGCACAACCAGCCACAGAACACCCCCCGCCCCCAGAACAGCAGGCCCAGCGCCACACCGGCCCAGAGGGTGAAGATCACCGGCTCGATGAGGAAGGTTTCCCAGTTGAACCCCGACAGCAGGGATTGCACGAAGGCCACCACCTGCACGACCGACAACTGCCCGTTCAGCCCCCAGCCCAGCCAGAACAGCGTCAGCGCGAGGAAGCTCAGGCGCAGGCGCAGCCACAGTTTCGGGCGGCGCACCAGCGTTTCCTGAAACAGCATGATCAGGGTCAGCGCTCCCATCATCGCCGCGACGCTGGCCACCTGGAACCGCTTGTTCTGCCATTGCGCCTGCCAAAGCGGGGCGGGGCCTGCGGGCGGTTCGGTGATATAGGCGCCGGGCAGCTGGTAGGGGATCGACAGGGAAAACCGGAGCTCACCGCCATCAGCGGCGGGGCGGGTTGCGGTCAGTTCCACGGTAAAAGGCTGCGTGGCGTCGAACCCTTCGCCCGGCAGGCGGAACAGGCTGCGTTCTTTCATATCCGGGGCATCCGGCGCGGCAAGCGCGTCGATCCGGGTGTAGCCCGGTTTGACCACGGCGATACGCGCCTCGCCCTGAATGACGGTAATGCGGTCGAACACCCCGCTGCGCCGCCAGTCCACACCACGATGCGAATAAACCCCGCGCGAGGCCACGAACAACACGGTTTCACCGGGGGCCAGCGCCCCCACCGCGCGCGTATATTGCTGCTGACCCAGAATGTTGCGCCCGATCGAAGGCGGATCGGCCAGTGCAACGTAAAGGTCGATGAACGGTGCGTCGCCCTCGGGGATCGCCACCCTGGCCCCTTCGAGGCGTGCGCGGGCCTCGCTCAGTGTCACCGTACCGCTCGCAATCGCCCCCTGCCCCATCAGTTCCGCCCAACTGTGCGAGGCAAACCCGACGCGGTCGATCCCGCCGCCCGGCAGAATGCCGCGGGCTATGGCCAGCGTGCGGGCGGTGCGCAGGATCGAATCGCGGATCACGCCCGTTGACACCGTCGCGCGCGAGATGATGTCGGGCATGTCCGGCCCGTCCCCCGCACCTTCGGGCGCGGCCAGATCGGTGCCTGCGAACCCGCCGACGAAATCGGAAATGTCCTCATCGGACAGGCCCAGCGTCAGGATCGGCTCGGAATGGCGCATCAGTCGCGCCCCGGCGATACGACCGCTGTGATCCACGGCGACCAGCACATCCAGAGGCCGCCCCGAATATCCGACCGAGCGCGCGATCTCCCATGTCGAGGCGATATAGCCGACTGGCCCGTCAAGATCGCTGACCTGCCAGCCTGCAACCGGCCCCTCCTGTCGCAGGATCGTGGGCAAGCCGGCCAACCCGAACAGGGTTTGCGCCAGAGCGCGATCAAGCACAGCGGCGCGTGCAACCTCTTCCGAGGAGGGACGCGCCACGCCCTGAGCCACCGCCGCACGCGGGCCTGACGCGATGCTCGCACCAAGCAGCAGAATAGCCAGGCAAAGGGTCGTGATCCGGGTCATGACGCAACAGTCGCGCCGGCGCGCCCGGCAAGCGTTGACTTTAGTCAAGGAGCATTCCGGCCATGAGGCGCACCATTGGCGGGCCTCACCAGCGGAATTGGAGACGACCCAAATGACAGCGAAGATTTCCAAATGGCGCACCACGCTCTTGTCGAGTGCAGCCATAGCCATGGGGCTTGCCGTATCGGCTGCCAATGCGCAGGAAGAAAAGCCAAAGGACCATGCCGACGGGCCTGCCGCCGCGTATGAGCCCAGCATGACGACACTGGGCCAGCTCCAGGTCGAGATTCCCGGTCGCAAACCGGGTGACCCGGTGATGACGCCCAGCGAATACCAAAAGGCCAACACGATCTACTTCGAGCGCTGCGCCGGCTGCCACGGTGTGCTGCGCAGAGGTGCGACAGGTAAGGCCCTGACCCCCGACATCACCCGCGAAAACGGGTTTGAGTACCTGCGCGACTTCATCACCTTCGGCTCGCCTGCCGGTATGCCGAACTGGGGCACCTCGGGCGACCTGACCGATGAAGAAGTCGACATGATGGCCCGCTATATCCTGCTGGACCCGGCCGAGCCGCCGGAATTCGGCATGCCCGAGATGAAGGCAAGCTGGAAAGTGCATGTCGCCCCCGAAGACCGGCCTACCGAGAAGATGAACGATATCGATATCGACAACCTGTTCTCGGTCACGCTGCGCGACGCGGGCCAGATCGCCCTGATCGACGGCTCCAGCTATGAGATCAAGTCGATCATCAATACCGGCTATGCCGTTCACATCAGCCGGATTTCGGCCTCGGGCCGCTATCTGTTCGTGATCGGGCGCGACGCCAAGGTCAACATGATAGACCTGTGGATGGAAGAGCCCGCCACGGTGGCCGAGATCAAGGTCGGCTCGGAGGCGCGGTCGGTCGAAACGTCGAAGATGGAAGGCTGGGAAGACAAATACGCCATCGCCGGGTCCTATTGGCCGCCGCAATACGTGATCATGGACGGCAACACGCTGGAACCGCTCAAGATCAAGTCGACCCGCGGCATGATCTATGACGAACAGACCTACCACCCGGAACCCCGTGTGGCGGCGATCCTGAGCTCGCACTACAACCCTGAGTTCATCGTCAACATCAAGGAAACCGGCAAGATTCACCTCGTGGATTATTCGGATATCAAGAGCCTGAAGATCACCGAGGTCGAGGCTGAACGCTTCCTGCATGACGGCGGTCTGGACAGTTCCAAGCGCTACTTCCTGACGGCGGCCAACGCCCGCAACAAGGTGGTGGTGATGGACACCAAGGAAGGTGACGTCGAAGCGGTGATCGACACCGAAGGCCTGACCCCGCACCCCGGTCGCGGCGCCAACATCAACCACCCGACCTACGGCCCCGTATGGGTGACCTCACACCTCGGCGACGACACCGTGGCCATGATCGGAACCGACCCGGAAGGACATCCCGACCATGCCTGGAAAATGGTCCAGCAGGTCTACGCGATGGGCGGTGGGTCGCTCTTCGTCAAGACGCACCCGGAATCGGAGCATCTGTATGTCGATGCAACGCTGAACCCGGATGCCGAAGTCTCCGGCTCGGTCGCAGTCTTCAAGATCGCCGACCTGGCGCAGGAAGAGCCCGAGTTCACCGTTCTGCCGCTGGTGGAATGGGCCGGGATCGCCGATGGCCAGCCCCGCGTCGTACAGGGTGAGTTCAACAAGGCCGGCAACGAGATCTGGTTCTCGCTGTGGAACGCCAAGGACAAGGAATCGGCCATCGTCGTGGTCGATGACAAGACGCTGGAGCTCAAGACGGTGATCAAGGACGAACGCCTGATCACACCGACGGGCAAGTTCAACGTCTACAACACACGCGCGGACGTCTACTGACGCGCCCAGCCGGGGGCTGTCACGGCCCCCGGCATCCTCAACCGATTATTCATGCAAGCCCGCGCAACAGGAGCCAGCAACATGACAGGGACAGGCAAAGTATATCTTATCGGGGCCGGACCCGGTGCTGTCGATCTGATGACCCTGCGTGCGGTCAGGATGCTGAAAGAAGCCGATGCGGTTGTGTACGACCGGCTGGTTTCATCCGAAATTCTCGATCTCGCACCGGCCGCCGCGCAAATGGTGCCGGTGGGCAAGGCCCCGAAATGCCACACCGTTCCGCAGGACCGGATCAACGAGATTCTTGTCGAACTGGCCGAAAGCGGCCTGACCGTCGCGCGGCTGAAGGGGGGCGATCCGCTGATCTTCGGGCGCGGCTCGGAAGAGGCCGCGCATCTGGAGGCCTGCGGCATCGCGGTGGAATATGCACCGGGGATCACCGCCGCGCAGGGCATGGCCGCCTGGACCGGCGTGCCGCTGACCCATCGCGGACTGGCCACCGGTGTGCGCTATGTCACCGGGCACAGGGCCAGGGATGCGCGGCTGGATCTGGACTGGAAAAGCCTTGCCAGCCAAGACACGACGCTGGTCATCTACATGGGCGCGGCCAATATCGCCGAAATCGCTCTGCGCCTGATGGGCGAGGGAATGCCCGGAGCGCTGCCGGTGCTGGCGATCTCGAATGCCACGACCCCGCGCGAGGCGCGGCTTGTATCGCGACTGGACCGGATCGGTCTGGACATCGCCGAGACGCCGATGCGCGCGCCGGTCCTGTTCGTTATCGGGCATGTGGTGTCACTTTACCGTGGCATGCCCATTCCGGTGGCAGAACCTGTCGCCGAAGCGGCGGTGATGGCCGGTGAATAGGTTTGCCCTCATACTGGCGCTGATCGCAACGCCCGCACTGGCCGAAGGGCCGGACACACAGGCGTTGGAGCGTCTGGTGCGGCAGGATTGCGGATCGTGCCATGGGCTGACGCTCAGGGGCGGGCTGGGCCCGGACATTCGCCCCAAAGCCCTGTCGCATTATGAACCCGAGGTGCTGCAAGGCGTGATCATGGATGGCATCCCCGGCACCCCGATGCCCCCCTGGCGTCCGCTTCTGACCGAGGCCGAGGCCGCCTGGATCGCGGATTACCTTCTGAACGGAGCAACGCAATGACTGCACTGCAACGTATATTCGGGGGCGCTGCCCCCGTCGCCCGCTGGGCGACTCCCCCGGAGTATTTCCGGAACGGTGAAAGACGCGGTTTGGCGATGCGCAGCGCGATAGCGGCGGTGGCGCTGGCAATGTGCGCAACCGGCGTTACCGCCCAGGATATCCGGGCAACCGGCGATCTGGGGCTGGTGGTGGAACGCGCCACCGGATCTCTGGTGGTGGTGGATCAGTCCGAGCGGGCCCGGATCGGGCGGATCGAAGGGCTTGGCGATCTGTCCCATGCATCGCTTGTCTATTCGCCGGATGAACGGTTTGCCTATGTCTTTGGCCGCGACGGTGGTCTGACCAAGGTCGATATCGTCGAACAATCCGTCGTGGGGCGCGTCATGCAGGCGGGGAATTCCATCGGCGGGGCGATTTCGGACGACGGACAATACGTTGCCGTATCGAACTACGAGCCGGGCGGTGTGCGTATCTTTGACGCCGATACGCTGGACATGGTTGCCGACATCCCGACCGGAGGCAAAACCATCGGGCTGGTGGACATCCCCGGAGGGCGCTTCGTGTTTTCGCTGTGGGATCAGGGCGAGACATGGATCGCCGACCTGTCCTCGGGCGCTGCCCGGATCACGAAAATCGAAGGTATCGGGACCAACCCTTATGATGCCCTGGTCACCAGCGACGGGCGCACCTATATCGCCGGGCTGTTCGGAGAAGACCACCTGACGGCGCTGGACCTTTGGCAAGACACGCCCCAGCCGCAGAAGATCCTCCCCGGCTATGCCGGGGACCGCGAGGGCCTGCCCGTCTACAAGATGCCGCATCTGGAGGGCTGGGCGCTGGCGGGTCATGAATTCGTGCTGCCCGCCATAGGTCAGCATGAAGTGCTGTGGGTGGACGCCCGCAGCCTGCAGGAAACCGGACGCACCGCCACGCACGGACAGCCGGTATTTGCCATGGCCCGCCCGGACGGGCGGCAGGTCTGGGTGAACTTCGCACATCCGAAGAACGACACGATCCAGGTGATCGACACGATCACCAAGGACGTCATCCATCAGTTCGAACCCGGCCCCGGTGTATTGCACATGGAATTCACCCCGCGAGGGCACGAGGTATGGCTGTCGGTGCGCGATGCCGGGAAGATCATGGTTTACGACACGCAGACCTTCGAGAAACTGCGCGAGATCGACGCCGAAAGCCCGTCGGGCATCTTTTTCACAGCCCGCGCGCACCGCACGGGACTGTGACAGATGGAGGGCGTGCATCATCCCATCGACCGGGCGCTGCTGGATGACTGGCAACGCGATTTCCCGGTGACCACACGGCCCTTTCTGACATTGGCCGAACATCTGGGCACCAGCGAAAGCGATGTCATCACGCGACTGCGCATCAAGATCGAACACGGGCAGATCACCCGCGTCGGCGCCACCTGCGCGCCCAACACGATATCGGCCAGCACGCTGGCCGCCGTGGCCGCCCCCGAAGACCGGATCGAAGAGGTCGCCCGCATTATCGGCGCTGAACGGGGTGTCAACCATTCGTACCTGCGCGAACATGACTGGAACCTCTGGTTCGTGGCCACCGGCCCGGACAGGGCGCATGTCGATGCGGCCCTCGAACGTATCGGCCAGCGCAGCGGATTGCGTGTTCTGGATTTGCGGCTGGTCCGACCATTCAAACTGGATCTCGGCTTCAGTTTGCGGCGCGGCGAATGGCGCGAGCATATGGCAACAAGCCCGAATGCTGCGGCCCTGCAACCCGGAGACCGGGATATCGTGCAGTCCCTGATGCGCGGACTGCCGATCATTCCGCATCCCTACAAGGAAATCGCAAACCGCCTGAACCGCAGCGAGACCGAGGTCATGGCCCGGATCAAAGCACTGAGCGATGCGCGGATCATCTCGCGGTTCGGCGTGATCGTGCGGCATCGCGCGCTTGGCTGGCGTTCGAACGCGATGGTCGTCTGGGATTTGCCGCATGAAACGATCACAACCGCCGGGCCGGCATTGGCTGCGCAACCGGGCGTGACGCTGTGCTACGAGCGGACCCCGGTCGAGGGTGTCTGGCCCTATCGCCTGTATTCCATGTTCCATGCGCGTAGCCGGGCCGAGGCGCTTGAACGACTGACCGCCGCCGCCGCCCTGCCGGAACTGCGCGACGTGCCTCACAGGGCATTGTTTTCCAGCCGCTGCTTCAAACAGACCGGCGCAATGGTCGGCCCCGAAAGGAGCCCTGCATGACACCCGATGACACCGACCGAGCGATCCTCAATCGCCTGCAGGACAGGATACCGATTGCCCCAGCCCCGTTCGATGCGATCGCCACCGAACTGGGAATCGCCACAGAGAACCTGCTGGAACGGCTGGAACGGATGAAGGAGGCGCGCATCATCACACGTTTCGGCCCGTTTTACGACGCTGCCGCCATGGGCGGGGCCTTTTGCCTGTGCGCGATGGAAGTGCCCGAAGATCAATTCGAAACCGTCGTGACAAAAGTCAATTCCTTCGCCGAGGTGGCGCATAATTATGAGCGCAGTCACCGGCTGAACATGTGGTTCGTTCTGGCCACGGAAACCGAAGAGGATATCGAGACGGTGGCTATGTCCCTGGAACGGGAAACGGGGCTGCGCGTGCTCCGTTTCCCGAAACTCCGGGAGTTTTTCATCGGCTTCAGGGTAGCGGCATGAGCATCGATTCGACAGACAGGGCCATCATCGCGGCAACACAGGCGGGCCTTCCGCTTGTCCCGCATCCCTATGCCAGTGTCGCCGCCGATCTGGGCCTGTCCGAAGCCGCCCTGATCGAGCGCATGCAAGACATGCAGGAGCGCAGGATCATCCGGCGTGTTGCGGTCGCACCCAATCACTATGCCCTCGGCATGACTGCGAATGGCATGTCGGTGTGGGATGTCGAAGATGCCCGCATCGCCGATCTGGGCCCGCAAGTGGGCGCACTGGAGTTCGTCAGCCATTGCTATGAACGCCCCCGGTCTCTGCCCGACTGGCCCTACAACCTGTTCGCCATGATCCACGGCGCATCCCGTGACGAGGTGGAAGAGAAACGCGCCGCAATCGCCGCCCTTCTGGGACAGGCCTGCCGGAACAGCGATATTCTTTATTCCTCGCGCATTTTGAAAAAGACCGGGCTGCGGCTGCGGTCGAAGGAGGGCTGAGATGTTTCGCCTCTCGGAATACATGCACCAATTGGTCACACCTACCCCTGTTCGCCAAAGACGCGGCACCGGGCCGGTCAAACCGGTGGTGATCTGGAACCTGACACGGCGTTGCAACCTGCGCTGCCGGCATTGCTATACCGTCTCGGCGAATGTGGATTTTCCCGGCGAGTTGACCCACGCGCAAGCGATGGACACGCTGGACGATCTGGGGCATTTCGGCATCCCGGCGCTGATCCTGTCGGGAGGGGAACCTCTGGATCGCTGCGATTTCTTCGACATCGCCAAAGCGGCGCGCCCCAAGGTGCGGATGCTGGCGCTGTCGACCAACGGCACCAAGATTCACGGTGAAAATGCCGATCGCGTGGCCGAGATCGGGTTCGACTATGTCGGCATCTCGATTGACGGCATCGGCAAGACAAATGACTGGTTCCGCGGTGTCGATGGGGCGTTCGACGAGGCGTTGCGCGGTGTGCGCGAATGCAAGAAACGGGGCATCAAGGTTGGGCTGCGGTTCACCCTGACGCGTGACAATGCCGGGCAGTTGTCTGACCTGTTGCAGCTTTGCGATGACGAAGGCGTGGACAAGTTTTACCTGTCGCATCTGGTCTATGCGGGCCGGGGCGACAAGAACCGGGGCGAAGACGCCGTACACGATCACACCCGCGCCGCGCTCGATCAGTTGATCGACCGGGCCTGGGTGGCGGCAGCCGAAGACATGCCCCTGGACATCGTGACCGGCAACAACGATGCCGATGCGGTCTATCTGATGCGATGGGCCGAGCGCCATTTCGACGACGCCCGCCTTGCCAACCTGCGCGACCATCTCGAAGCCTGGGGCGGCAATTCCTCGGGGCTGGGGGTGGCCAATATCGACACGCTGGGGCGTGTCCACCCCGATACCTACTGGTCGGATTACACCATCGGCAACGTCAAGACACAGGCCTTTTCCGATCTGTGGACGGGCGACGATCCGATGCTGGCGCAGTTGCGCCGCCGCCCCCGCCCGCTTAGGGGGCGCTGCGGGGTCTGTGCCTTCAAATCGGTTTGCGGCGGCAACACCCGCATCCGGGCCTTGCAACTGACCGGCGATCCGTGGGCCGAAGATCCGGCCTGTTACCTGAGCAACGACGAGATCGGCGTCGAAACCCAAACCGAGCGCCTGACCGTCACCCCCTTCCGAGGCAAGAGACATGACCCGGCTCATCGCTTTAACTAGTGTGCTCGCCCTTGCGGCGATGGCAGCCCATGCCGATCCGGCACAAACCTATGCGGACGAATGCGCAGTCTGTCATGGCGATCACCGCCTTGGTGGCACCGGCCCCGCCCTGATCCCGCAGACATTGGGGCGGATGCGTGGGCCGAACCTTGAAAAGGTGATTGCCCATGGCCGCGCCGCCACCCAGATGCCCGCCTTTGACGAAGTTCTAGAGCCACAGGAAATCGCGGCGCTGGCCAAGTACCTGCAAACCCCGCTCGACACCGATCCGGAATGGCAGACCGAAGATATCGCGGAAACCCTGTGGCTCGATCCCGACTATACGCCAGCGAATGCCCCGGTGTTCGATGCCGATCCGCTGAACATCACGCTGGTCGTGGAAACGGGCGATCATCATGTCAGCGTTCTGGATGGTGACACGTTCGAGGTGCTGGACCGTTTCGAGACCCCCTTTGCCGTGCATGGCGGGCCCAAGTTCAGCCCCGAGGGTCGGTATGTGTTCATCATGTCGCGCGATGGCTGGGTGCAGAAATACGATATCTGGTCACTGCAACAGGTGGGCCGCGTCCGGGCGGGCCTGAACAGCCGCAACATCGCGATCAGTTCCGATGGCAAGCACCTGGCGGTGGCGAATTATCTGCCGATGACACTGACAATCCTGTCCACCGAAGACCTGAGCGTTGAAAAAGTCATGCCGGTGGTGGGCAAGGACGGGCGCAAAAGCCGCGTTTCGGCCGTGTATCAGGCCCCGCAGCGGCGCAGCTTCATCCTGGCGCTCAAGGACACGCCGGAAATCTGGGAGGTCGCGACCGATCCGGATGCCGACGCCGTCTATGAAGGCTTCGTTCACTCGCGCGAAAAAGGCATGATTGAGGGGCTGCCCTCCTCCGAAGGGTTGTTCGCCCGCCGACGGATCATGTTGAGCGCGCCGCTGGACGATTTCTTTTTCACCGACGATTACCGCAACCTGATCGGCGCGGCGCGCACCACCGGCAAGGGCGTCGTCGTCAACCTGAATGTCGGGCGCGAGATCGCCGAGCTGCCCCTGCCCGGCATGCCGCATCTGGGCTCGGGCATTTCATGGGACAAGGATGGCCGCCGGGTGATGGCCACCCCCCACCTGGAAGAGGGGATGCTGTCGATCATCGACACGCAGGACTGGAGCGTCACCGACACCATCGAAACCGCCGGACCGGGGTTCTTCCTGCGCAGTCACGAAAACAGCCCCTATTTCTGGGCCGACGTGTTCTTCGGGCCGAACCGCGACCTGATGCACGTGATCGACAAGCAGACGCTGGAAATCGTCAAGACGCTGCAACCCGTCCCGGGGGCCACCGTGGCCCATGTGGAATTCACCCGCGACGGACAATACGCGCTCGTCTCGGTCTGGGAGGATGACGGCGAGGTGCTGGTCTATGACGCCGAAACCCTTGAGATCGTGAAACGCCTGCCCATGCGAAAACCATCGGGAAAATATAATGTGTTCAACAAGATCACCTTCTCGGAGGGCACCAGCCATTAAGGGCCGCGCGATCATCGTCAGCCACGGACAACCGTCCGATCCGGCCCCCGCCGAAGCGGCCCTTGCAGGGTTTGCCGCACAGGTGGCGCGCGCCCTGCCCGGCTGGCAGATCGAAAGCGCGACACTGGCCAACCCCGGCGCGCTGGACCGCGCCTTTCAGGCCACCGGGCCCGGCGCGGCGATCTATCCGCTGTTCATGACCGGCGGGTGGTTCACCAGCGACGCCCTGCAAGAACGTATCGCCGCGCGATCTGGGCACGTCTTGCCGCCCTTCGGACAGGACAGCAGCTTGCCGGAAATGGCCGTCGATCTGCTGAACACTGTATTGGCCGAACATGGCTGGCAGGCTGCCGATACCCGGCTGTTCATCGCCGCACATGGGTCCGGGCGCAGCAATCGCTCGGCATGCGACACACAGGATTTCGCCCGTGCGCTGGCCCGCCACCTCGCCTTTGCCGAGATGCGCGTGGGCTTCGTGGAAGAATCGCCCTCTCTGGCCGATATGGCCTTTGGTCTGGGGGAAAAATCCATCTGCCTGCCGTTCTTTGCGGCGGCTGGCGGGCATGTGCAGGAGGACATCCCCGAGGCGTTGACACTGGCCGATTTCAAGGGCGCTTGCCTTGAGCCCATCGGCTGCGCACCGCAGGTTCCGGCCCTTGTGGCGCAGGCCCTGACCCACGAAAAGGTGACAGCATGACCGGAACTCACCCCCGCTTTGGGCGGCTTTACCTGCTGCTTTACCCGTTCACCGCTTTGGCGGTGGCGATCAACCTGTTCATGCTGGGGCTGATGTGGCAGGCCATCGGCTGGCCCGCCCTGTCACCTGTAACGGCGCTGATCCTATGCGTGCCTTTGGGAATACCGATCAACTGGGCCACCACCCGCTGGGTACAAGGCCTGATCGACGAGGCTGAAGGGCGGAAATGACCCGCGAGGGACGATCCCCCTAGCCCAGAAATTCAATCCGCGCGCCGTTGAAACACGTCACCGCCTGTCGGGCCTCACACCTGACAGGGTCATCCGCGCACGCGCCTCCATCGCATACCCGTTCCATTGCGCGTCCCCGCCTGACAGGGCCACCGAAGGCGCGGCCACAGCCGCTGCCGTGATCGTCAGAACCGTCGGCGTGTCCATGTCATGCGTGCCTTACCTTTCGATTGGTCCGGGATGGGCTGACCTTTCCGAAAACGCTAGAAGACAGCACAATTCAGGTGTTTGACTTTCGTCAATGCTATACACGCGCGAACGCGATCATTTGCACAAAGGGGGTGATGCCCCGGACAATCGAGGCACGGACATGGGGTGGAGCGAATTCATACTGGCCTTTGTGGTCTTTTTCCTCAGCCATTCGATTCCGGTACGCCCCCCGGTGCGGCCGTGGTTGGTACGGCGTCTGGGGCAGACCGGATTCACCGCAGTGTATTCCGCCTTGTCCGTGGCCATACTGGGGTGGATCATCGCGGCGGCGGGGCGCGCGCCCTATGTGGCCCTGTGGGACCGCGCAGCGTGGCAAACCCATGTGCCCTTGACGGCCATGGGCATTGTCTGCCTGATCGTTGCGCTGTCGCCTGGCCGCCCCAACCCGTTTTCCTTTGGCGGCGCACATAACGACAGGTTCGATCCCGCACATCCCGGCATCGTCCGCTACCTGCGCCATCCCTTGCTGGCGGCACTGGCGATCTGGGCGCTGGCGCATATGGTCCCGAACGGGGATCTGGCGCATGCGATCGTGTTCGGCGTCTTCGCGCTGTTTGCCCTGTTGGGCCAGCCCTTGATCGCCCGGCGGCGCAAGCGTGAATTGGGCCCCCGCTGGCAACAACTGAACAACGCCGTGCGGGCCGCCCCCCTCCTGCCTGCGCCCGCCTCGGTGTCCGGCGCGGTGCTACGCATCGCTCTTGGCGCAGCGCTCTACATCGGGCTGATCGCGATGCATCCCTGGCTGTTCGGGGTCAGCCCCCTGCCCTGAGTGGATCAGGCCAGGCCCGGCAGCCACAACACGATCATCGGGAATGCCACCAGCAGGCCAATGGTGATCGCATCCGCGATAAAGAACGGCATCACGCCCCGGAACACGTCCTGCACGCTCAGGTCGGGGCGCACCCCGGCCACGACAAAGCAGTTCAGCCCGATGGGCGGCGTGATCAGGCAGAACTCGGCCATCTTGACCACGAGGATGCCGAACCAGATCGCGCACATCTGCCCCGACATGCCAAAGGCGCTGTCAGCGGCGCTGACGAACTCACCCCCGTTCAGGGCCATGACCGCCGGGTAAACCACCGGCAGCGTCAACAGCAGCATGCCGATGGCATCCATGAACATCCCCAGCACCGCATAGGCCAGCAGGATGCAGATCAGGATCAGCATGGGCGGCAGGGTCAGCGACGTGATCCAGTCGGCAAACGCCCCCGGCAGATCGGCAAACCCCAGAAAGCGCACATAGATCAGCACGCCCCAGATGATGGTGAAAATCATCACGCTCAGCTTGGCGGTTTCCAGCAGGGCGTCTTTCAACTCGGCCCAGCGCATCCCACGCCAGACCGCCATGAGGAACACGATGAACGCCCCGATGGCTCCGCCTTCGGTGGGCGTGCCCCAGGCATCGCCACCAAACGGATTGTAAACGAAAAAGATGATCGTCACGACGACCAGAACGATGGGCAGCGCCGGCGGAAGAGACACCAGCCGTTCGCGCCATGTAAACCCGCCCACCGGCGGGCCGAAGCCCTTGATCGTCAAGGCCAGCCCGACGATCAACAGCCCATAGATCACCGCCGAAAAGGCACCGGGGATGAACCCGGCCAGCAGCAGCTTGCCAACATCCTGCTCCACGATGATCGCATAGATCACCAAAATCGCCGATGGCGGGATAAGGCTGGCCAGTGTCCCGCCCGCGGCCACGACCCCCGCGGCGAACCGCTTGTCATAGCCGATCTTCAGCATCTCGGGGATGGCGATACGCGCGAAAACCGCTGACGTGGCCACGCTCGCCCCCGATACGGCCGCGAACCCGGCCGTGGCAAAGACGGTGGACACCGCCAATCCGCCCGGCACCCACGCGATCCAGCGCTTGGCCGCCTCGAACAGCGCGCGGGTCAGCCCGGCGTAATAGGCCAGATACCCAATCAGGATGAAGGTGGGGATCAGGCTCAGCGCTTGGGAACTGACCTTGGAATGCGGCACCTGACCGGCGGTTTTAGCCGCCACGGTCAGCGCCCAGCCAAAGTCATCGGGCGCATAGCCCTTCTTGGACCAGAATATCCAGATCAGCCCGACCAGCCCGGCCAAACCCGCAGCAAAAGCCACGCGCATTCCAAGCACCACCAGAACAAGCAATCCGCCGGTAACGGCAAGTCCGATGTCGATCGTGTCCATCAGACCTCTCCCCCGCCGTCTTCACGGGTACTGACATGTTCGGCCTCTTGCGCGGCCTGCGTCGCCGCGTCCAGAACCAGAGGCACGGCAACGGGCTGCGCCTCACCGAGCCAGAACGCCCGGCCAAATCCCCAAAGTTGCAGGATCAGACGCAGGCACAGCACCGAGAACGCCACGGGCGCCAGCAATTTGGCAGGCCAAAGCGGCAAGGCGATATCCATCGAACTGTCCCGGCTCCAGAGTGGTGAGTTCCAATCAAAGCTGCGCTCGAAATGCGCCCAACTGCCCCAGACCAGAAGCACCACTAAAATCAGGATGGCCAGCGTCGTGACGATCTCGGCCAGATACAGCCACCGCCCCCTGAGCGCTCCCACAACGATATCCATACGGATATGTCCGCCGTCGCGCTGCGTATAGGCGACCCCCATGAAGGCGATCAACGGCATCGCCTGTTCGATCCAGTCGACATAGCCGGGCAAGGGCTGATTGAAGAAATTACGCCCTGCGACCGAGATCACCGCGAGGATCATCAACGCGAATACCGCCAGACCGCTCAACAGCGCGAGCAATCGCTCCAGTTTATAGAGCGTCTGGTCAACCCGGCTGAGGCGGCTGTCATCTGACAGCACAGATGCGGCACCTGCCATCCCGGCCCCCTTTGTTTTCGATTACGGCATAACCCAATGGGCCGCGCCCGGACACGACCGGACGCAGCCAGAGGCATCAATCGCACCCGGCGATCACTCGCCCTTCAGTTCGGCCAGTTTCGCAGTGGCGAAATCGTAAAGCTCCTGCGCGGGCAGGCCACGGGCGCTCATGTCTGCGATCCATGCCTCGGCAGCAGGGCCGGCAACCTGATCGCGGAACGCGGCCAGCGCATCGGCATCATAGCTGATCCGCTCGATCCCGCGCTCATCCAGCGCCGGTCCCCAGGCACTCATGGTGTTGTTGGTGTAATTGTCCACGTAATAGTCCAACGCTTCGTCAACCGAGCTGAGCAGCGCCTCGCGATGCTCATCGGACAGCCCCTCCAGAGCGTCGGTATTCACCACCACCGGGCAGTTCACGGTGCCGGGGTTCAGGTTGGTGGTCCACCACTTGGCGTTCTCGATCGTGCCGAACGACATATGCGCATGCGGCGCAAAGGCTGCCGCCGTGATCACGCCGCTATCCAGAGACTGTCGCACCTCGGTGGCCGACATCGAGGTCGGCACGGCGCCGACCGCTTCCATCGCCGCACCGATCCCGCCGGTGGCGCGCACGCTCAGACCGGCAAAATCCTCCAGCGTCCGCGGCGCATCGCCAAGACCGACAAGGTTATATTGCGGCATCGGCGACGGCATCAGCAGGGTCGCGTTCCAGCGGGCAAGATCCTCCTTGACGGCGGGTTGCTCATAGAGCGCCATCGACAATTCACGTTCCTGTTCCAGCGTCTCGACACCGAGGAACGGCAACTCCAGAACCGTGATCGTCGGATTCTTGTCGCGGTGGTAGCCCGCGCAGAACTGCGCCATTTCAAATGCACCGATGCTGATACCGTCAAGGTTCTCACGGTTATTGGACAGGCCGCCATAGCTGATATTCAGGGTGAACTCGCCATTCGTCTTCTCGGCGACCAGTTCCGCCAGCTTTTCGGTGTTTTCAGTAAACGCACGGCGTTTGCCCCACAGCGAGACATTCCATTCGGTTGCCATCGCTTCGGTGGCAAAGGCCAGCGTCAGTGCCGCAATCGCGGTTTTTCCAAGCAGTTTGCGCATCAGTGTTCTCCCTTATTTATATTTTGACCGGGCTAAAGCCCGTTACAGGGAGATTGCCCGCCCCCGCGGCACTTGTAAACCGCAAGCCATAGCAAGAAAAAACCCCGCCGGAACATCCGGCGGGGCCTGATTTTCTGAACCGTCCCGATCCGGGATCAGTCTTCGCGGCTTTCCGGCGTATTCACCAGGTTGTCGAAATCGTCGCCACCGACGATATCGTCTTCGACCGGCGCCGCCAGGGCCGCAGCGGCCTCGGCCTCTTCGCGGCGGGCTTCGATCACGACGTTATCGCGGCTTTGCGCAATGTGACGGACCTTCTGGGTCGCGCCACCCGTGCCAGCCGGAATCAAACGGCCCACGATGACGTTCTCCTTGAGACCCACCAGCTTGTCGCGCTTGCCCTGAACCGAGGCTTCGGTCAGCACGCGAGTCGTTTCCTGAAACGATGCCGCCGAGATGAACGAACGCGTCTGCAGCGATGCCTTGGTGATGCCCAGCAGGATCGGTTCGCCCTGTGCCGGACGACCGCCCTTGGCAATCGCCTTCTCGTTCGCCGCATCGAACTCGGCCTTGTCCACATGCTCGCCTTTCAGAAGCGTGGTATCCCCGCTATCGAGAATCTCCCACTTCTGTAGCATCTGGCGCACGACAACCTCGATGTGCTTGTCGTTGATCTTCACGCCCTGCAAGCGATAGACGTCCTGCACCTCGTCGATCATGTAATCGGCAAGGGCCTCGACCCCCATGATCGACAGGATGTCATGCGGCGCCGGGTTGCCGTCCATGATATAATCGCCCTTCTGGACAAAATCCCCTTCCTGAACGGGGATGTGCTTGCCCTTGGGTACCATGTACTCGATCGGCTCCAGCGACTCGTCGGCGGGTTCGATGCTGATACGGCGCTTGTTCTTGTAGTCACGCCCGTACCGCACATACCCGTCGATCTCGGCGATGATCGCATGATCCTTGGGACGGCGCGCCTCGAACAGTTCGGCCACACGCGGCAGACCGCCGGTGATATCCTTGGTCTTGGCGCCTTCACGCGGGATACGCGCGACCACGTCGCCGGCCTCGATCTTCTGGCCGTCTTCGATCGACAGGATCGCGTCCACCGACATCGGATAGGTCACCGGATTGCCCGCATCGTTGCGGACCGGCTCGCCATCGTCACCCACGACAAGGACCTCAGGCTTGAGTTCGTTGCCCTTGGGCGCTGCGCGCCAGTCGGTCACGATCTTCTGGGTCATGCCGGTGGCATCGTCGGTCACGTCGCGCACCGATACGCCGCTGGTCAGATCCACGAACTTGGCGGTACCCGCCTTCTCGGCCAGGATCGGAAGAGTATACGGGTCCCATTCGAACAGCTTGTCACCCCGTTCGATCTTGTCGCCGTCCTTGACGAACAGCTTGGTACCGTAGCCCACCTTGTGGCTGGCCAGTTCGGCGTCGTTTTCGCCCATGATCCGCAGCTTCATGTTGCGACCCATGACCAGCGTTTCACCCGACGCGTTTTCCAGCGTCTGAGCATTTTCGAACACGATCATGCCCGATTGGCTGGCTTCCTGGAAGGATTGCTGACCACCCTGCGCAACGCCGCCGATGTGGAAGGTCCGCATCGTCAGCTGCGTACCGGGCTCGCCGATCGACTGCGCCGCGATGATGCCCACGGCTTCGCCGGTGTTCACCATCGTGCCGCGCGCCAGGTCACGGCCATAGCACATCGCACAAACGCCATCCTCGGCCTCACAGGTCAGCGGGCTGCGGATACGCGCCGTTTGAACGGCGGCAGCCTCGATCGCATCGGCGGTACGTTCGTCGATCAGCTCGCCTTCCTTGACGATCACCTCTTCGGTGGTCGGGTTCACGATATCCTCTGCCGCGACACGGCCCAGAACACGTTCACCCAGCGTCGCGACGACTTCGCCGTCGTTGACAGCCGCTTCGGCGGTAATCGCGCGGTCGGTCCCGCAATCATGCTCGCGCACGATGCAGTCTTGCGCCACGTCGACCAGACGGCGGGTCAGATAGCCCGAGTTCGCGGTCTTCAGGGCGGTATCAGACAGACCCTTACGGGCACCGTGGGTGGAGTTGAAATACTCCAGAACGGTCAGACCTTCCTTGAAGTTCGAGATGATCGGCGTTTCGATGATGTCGCCGTTCGGCTTGGCCATCAGGCCGCGCATGCCGCCCAGCTGTTTCATCTGCGTGACCGAGCCCCGCGCGCCCGAGTGGGCCATCATGTAAACGCTGTTGGGTTCTTTCACCGCGCCATTCTCGTCACGCACCTCGGCCGAGATGGTGTTCATCATCGCGTCGGTGACCTGATCGTTACACTTCGACCAGGCATCGACCACCTTGTTGTACTTTTCGCCCTGAGTGATCAGGCCGTCCATGTACTGCTGTTCAAAGCCTTTCACCTGCTCACGGGTGTCTTCGACGATCGTCCATTTCTGGTCGGGGATCACCATGTCGTCCTTGCCAAAGCTGATCCCGGCGCGGAACGCCTCCTTGAAGCCCATCGACATGATCTGATCACAGAAAATGACCGACTCTTTCTGCCCGCAATAACGGTACACGGTGTCAATCGTCTGCTGCACTTCCTTCTTGCGCAGCAGCTTGTTGACAAGGCTGAACGGCGCCTTGGCATTGAGCGGCAGAAGCGCGCCGATGCGTACACGGCCCGGCGTGGTCTCGAACCGCTGCATGACCTCGTTACCTTCCTCGTCGATCTGAGGAACGCGCGCCGTGATCCTGGCGTGCATATGCACTTCACCCGCGTCCAGCGCGTGCTGCACCTCTTCGATCGAGGCAAAGGCCATGCCTTCGCCCTTCATGCCTTCGCGCATGATCGAGGTATAGTAGAGGCCCAGAACCATATCCTGCGACGGAACGATGATCGGCGCGCCGTTGGCGGGCGACAGAACGTTGTTCGTCGACATCATCAGCACACGCGCTTCCAACTGCGCCTCGAGGCTCAGCGGAACGTGCACGGCCATCTGGTCGCCATCGAAGTCGGCGTTGAAGGCCGAGCAGACCAGCGGGTGCAACTGAATGGCCTTGCCTTCGATCAGAACCGGCTCGAACGCCTGAATGCCCAGACGGTGCAGCGTTGGCGCACGGTTCAGCAGCACGGGGTGTTCGCGGATCACCTCGTCAAGGATATCCCAGACTTCGGGGCGTTCCTTTTCCACCAGCTTCTTAGCCTGCTTCACGGTCGAGGACATGCCCTTGGCTTCCAGCCGCGAGTAGATGAACGGCTTGAACAGTTCCAGCGCCATCTTCTTGGGCAGGCCGCACTGATGCAGCTTCAGTTCCGGGCCGGTCACGATGACCGAACGGCCCGAAAAGTCGACCCGTTTCCCCAGAAGGTTCTGGCGGAAACGGCCCTGCTTGCCCTTCAGCATGTCCGAAAGCGATTTCAGCGGACGACGGTTGGCGCCGGTGATGACGCGACCACGGCGGCCGTTGTCAAACAGCGCATCCACCGATTCCTGCAGCATCCGCTTTTCGTTACGCACGATGATATCGGGCGCACGCAGTTCGATCAGGCGCTTGAGGCGGTTGTTCCGGTTGATCACCCGGCGATACAGATCGTTCAGGTCCGACGTGGCGAAACGGCCACCGTCCAGCGGCACCAGCGGGCGCAGCTCGGGCGGAATGACCGGGATCACCGTCATCACCATCCATTCCGGGCGGTTGCCGGATTCGATGAAGGATTCCACGACCTTGAGACGCTTGATGATCTTCTTGGGCTTCAGCTCACCCGTGGCTTCGGCCAGGTCGGCGCGCAGTTGCTCGGCCTCGGCTTCGAGGTCGATGTTCTGCAACATCTCGCGGATCGCCTCGGCGCCGATATTGGCGGTGAAGGCATCCATGCCATAGGCATCCTGGGCATCCATGTATTCTTCTTCGGTCAGCATCTGGCCATAGGTCAGATCGGTCAGGCCGGGTTCGATCACCACGTAGTTTTCGAAATACAGGACGCGTTCGAGATCACGCAGGGTCATGTCCAGCATCAGGCCGATGCGCGACGGCAACGACTTGAGGAACCAGATATGCGCACAGGGCGCAGCCAGTTCGATATGGCCCATACGCTCGCGGCGGACCTTTTGCAGCGTCACCTCGACACCGCATTTTTCGCAGACGACACCGCGGTATTTCATCCGCTTGTATTTGCCGCACAGGCATTCGTAGTCCTTGATCGGGCCGAAAATGCGCGCACAGAACAGACCGTCGCGTTCAGGCTTGAACGTGCGGTAGTTGATCGTTTCGGGCTTCTTGATCTCACCATAGGACCAGCTGAGAATACGCTCGGGGCTGGCAAGACTGACCTTGATCTCGTCGAACACCTTGGCCGGGGCGGCCGGGTTAAACGGGTTGTTTGTGAGTTCCTGGTTCATTTGATGTCCTCAATTCTGAGAGGGTGCGGGGGAAGGTGCGCCCCAAGGGCACACCCTGCGGCGTGGGTGTAGGGTGCGCATTTACTGCGCACCGCTCGCACATCACTCCGCGTCTTCCTCCTCCGCATCCAGGAGTTCCATGTTGAGGCCGAGGCCGCGCACTTCCTTGACCAGAACGTTGAACGATTCCGGCACACCGGCTTCGAAATTGTCCTCGCCCTTGACGATCGACTCGTAGACCTTGGTCCGGCCTGCCACGTCGTCCGATTTCACCGTCAGCATTTCCTGCAGGGTGTAAGCGGCGCCGTAAGCTTCCAGTGCCCAGACTTCCATCTCGCCGAAACGCTGGCCGCCGAACTGGGCCTTACCGCCCAGGGGCTGCTGCGTGACAAGGCTGTACGGCCCGGTCGAACGTGCGTGGATCTTGTCGTCGACCAGGTGGTGCAGTTTCAGCAGGTATTTGACACCCACCGTCACCGGACGGCTGAACTGTTCGCCCGTGCGCCCGTCATACAGAACGGACTGGCCCGATTCATCGAACCCGGCACGCTTGAGCGCGTCGTTCACGTCGGCCTCTTTCGCACCGTCGAAGACCGGCGTTGCGATCGGCACACCGCGGGTCACGTTACCCGCCGCTTCGACAAGCTGGCCTTCGTCCATGCCAGCGATGCCTTCGTCATAGACATCCTCGCCATAAGCCAGTTTCATCGCTTCGCGTACCGGGGTCAGATCGCCCGACCGGCGGTATTCCTGCAATGCCTCGTCCACCTTGATGCCAAGGCCGCGCGCGGCCCAGCCCATGTGGGTTTCGAGGATCTGACCAACGTTCATCCGCGACGGCACACCCAGCGGGTTGAGGCAGAAATCGACCGGCGTCCCGTCCTGAAGGAACGGCATGTCCTCCATCGGCACGACCTTGGAAATCACACCCTTGTTCCCGTGACGACCGGCCATCTTGTCGCCCGGCTGCAACTTGCGCTTCACGGCGATGAAGACCTTGACCATCTTCATCACACCCGGCGGCAGGTCGTCGCCACGGCGGACTTTCTCGACCTTGTCCTCGAAGCGGGCTTCGAGCGTGCGTTTCTGCTGCTCGTACTGCTCGTTCAGGGCTTCGACGATCTGGGCGTCTTTTTCATCCTTCAGGGCCAGCTGCCACCACTGACCCTTGGTCAGCGTTTCCAGCAACTCTTCGGTGATGTCGGAATTTGCCTTGACGCCTTTCGGCCCCTTGACGGCAACCTTGCCCAGGATCAGCGACTTGAGACGCGCATAGATGTTACGATCAAGGATCGCCAGTTCGTCGTCCCGGTCACGGGCCAGACGCTCGACTTCCTCGCGCTCGATCTGAAGCGCACGCTCGTCTTTTTCGACGCCGTGGCGGTTGAACACACGCACCTCGACCACGGTGCCATAATCCCCCGGCTTCACGCGCAGCGACGTGTCACGCACATCGCTGGCCTTTTCGCCGAAGATGGCGCGCAGGAGTTTTTCTTCCGGCGTCATCGGGCTTTCGCCCTTGGGGGTGATCTTGCCCACCAGGATATCGCCCGGCTCCACATCGGCACCGATATAGACGATACCCGCCTCGTCAAGGTTGCGCAGCGCTTCCTCGCCCACGTTCGGGATATCGCGGGTGATCTCTTCCGGCCCCAGCTTGGTGTCGCGCGCGGCCACTTCGAATTCCTCGATATGGACGCTGGTGAATACGTCATCCTGCGCGATCCGTTCCGAGATCAGGATCGAGTCCTCGTAGTTGTAACCGTTCCAGGGCATGAAGGCGACGATGACGTTCTTGCCAAGCGCCAGTTCCCCCATATCGGTGGACGGGCCATCGGCGATCACCTCGCCTTTCTGCACCTTGTCACCCACTTTCACCAGCGGACGCTGGTTGATGCAGGTGTTCTGGTTCGAACGCTGGAATTTGCGCATCCGGTAGATATCGACACCCGGATCGCCGATTTCCAGATCCTCGGTGGCGCGCACAACAATACGGGCCGCATCGACCTGGTCGATGACACCGGCACGTTTCGCCATGATCGACGCGCCCGAGTCGCGGGCCACGACGCCCTCGATCCCGGTGCCGACCAGCGGCGCCTCCGAGCGCAGCGTCGGCACGGCCTGACGTTGCATGTTCGACCCCATCAGCGCGCGGTTGGCGTCGTCGTTTTCCAGGAACGGAATAAGCGACGCGGCAACCGAGACCAGCTGCTTGGGCGACACGTCGATCAGATCGACAGACTCGTTCGGCGCCAGCATGTATTCGCCCGACTGACGGGTCGAAACCAGATCGTTCACGAACTTTGCGTCATCGTCCAGCTTGGCGTTGGCCTGCGCCACGGTATGGCGCATTTCCTCGGTCGCGGACATATAGACCACTTCGTCGGTGACCTTGCCGTTATCGACCTTGCGATAGGGCGTTTCGATAAAGCCGTACTTGTTCACGCGGGCAAACGTCGCCAGCGAGTTGATCAGGCCGATGTTCGGCCCTTCCGGCGTTTCAATCGGACACATCCGGCCATAGTGCGTCGGGTGCACGTCGCGCACCTCGAAGCCCGCGCGCTCACGCGTCAGACCACCCGGCCCAAGCGCCGACAGGCGGCGTTTGTGGGTGACTTCCGACAGCGGGTTGGTCTGGTCCATGAACTGCGACAGCTGCGACGAGCCGAAGAATTCACGCACCGCAGCCGCGGCGGGTTTCGCGTTGATCAGGTCCTGCGGCATGACAGTGTCGATCTCGACGCTGCTCATGCGCTCCTTGATGGCGCGCTCCATGCGCAGCAGGCCGACGCGGTACTGGTTTTCCATCAACTCGCCAACAGAACGCACACGACGGTTGCCGAGGTGGTCGATATCGTCGATATCGCCCTTCCCGTCACGCAGATCGACCAGCGCCTTGATGCAGGCGACGATGTCTTCGCGGTCCAGCGTGCGTTGCGTATCCGGCTTGTCCAGGGCAAGGCGCATGTTCATCTTCACACGGCCCACGGCACTGAGGTCATAGCGCTCGGCGTCGAAGAACAGCGTGTCGAACAGGGCCGAAGCGGCCTCTTCCGTCGGCGGTTCACCGGGGCGCATGACGCGGTAGATATCCATGAGCGCGGTTTCGCGGTTCATGTTCTTGTCCGCGGCCATGGTGTTGCGGATGTAGGGGCCGACATTGATGTTGTCGATGTCCAGAACGGGAATGTCGCTGATCCCCGCATCCAGCAGTTCCTTGACCGTGCCGCCAATGATGTCGCCATCCTTGTCGCGCTCGATCGTCAACTCGTCACCGGCCTCGACATAGATCGCACCGGTTTCCTCGTTGATGATGTCGCGCGCCACGAACTTGCCCGCGATCAGCTCGAACGGCAGCAGGAGTTCGGTCACCTCGCCTTCGTCGATCAGTTTCTTGACCGCGCGCGGTGTCACCTTCTTGCCCGCCTCGGCAATCACCTCACCCGATTTGGCATCGACCAGATCATAGGTCGGGCGCGTACCGCGCACACGCTCGGGGAAGAACTTGGTGACCCAGCCCTTGTTCTTCTTCAGCTTGTAATCGACCGTGTCGTAATAGGCATCCATGATGCCTTCCTGATCCAGCCCGAGGGCATAGAGCAGGGTCGTCACCGGCAGTTTGCGACGACGGTCGATCCGGGCGAACACGATGTCCTTGGCGTCGAATTCGAAATCCAGCCACGAGCCGCGATAGGGAATGATCCGGCAGGCGAACAGCAGTTTGCCCGAACTGTGGGTCTTGCCCTTGTCATGGTCGAAGAACACGCCGGGGCTGCGGTGCATCTGGCTGACGATCACGCGTTCGGTACCGTTCACGATGAACGTGCCGTTCGGCGTCATCAGGGGCATGTCGCCCATGAACACGTCCTGTTCCTTGATGTCCTTCACCGACTTGGCGCCGGTATCCTCGTCGACATCGAACACGATCAGGCGCAGCGTCACCTTCAGCGGGGCGCTGTAGGTCATGTCGCGCTGCATGCATTCTTCGACATCGTATTTCGGACGTTCCAGATCGTAATTCACGAACTCCAGCACGCTGGTTTCGTTGAAATCCTTGATCGGGAAGACCGACTGGAAAACCCCTTTGATCCCCTCGCCGTCCTGCGGCTCGGGCTGATCGCCGGATTTCAGGAAAAGATCATACGAGGATTTCTGAACCTCGATCAGGTTCGGCATATCCAGCACTTCGCGGATTTTGCCGAAATATTTGCGCAAACGTTTCTGGCCAAGGAAGGTCTGAGCCATGTGTCTGGTCACCTTTCGTTTCTCACTGGCTGCGCGCGCTGTCGGGCCCCAGCAGCGCAACCATCCGAGATGGCGGGTGCGATCCATTCCCGGCCCCTGTCCCACCAGGGGCCTCCCGATCGCGTGAACCTCGCCTTAGAAAACCCCTGTTCCGTCAGGGCCTTTCTGAGACAGGTTCGGCTGGGCCCGGAAATCCGGACCCAGCCTGACAAATCGCTCCGGGTTGCCCCGGAAAGCCGATTACTTGAGCTCGACTTCTGCGCCGGCTGCTTCCAGCTTCGACTTGATGTCTTCGGCTTCTTCTTTCGAAGCGCCTTCCTTGACGGCCTTGCCACCGGCTTCGACCAGCTCTTTGGCTTCTTTCAGGCCCAGGCCGGTGATGCCGCGGACTTCCTTGATCACGTTGATCTTGGAGGCGCCGGCCGACTTCAGGATGACGTCGAACTCGGTTTGCTCTTCAGCGGCTGCGCCGCCTGCGTCGCCTGCCGGACCCGCCATCATGACAGCGCCGCCTGCTGCGGGCTCGATGCCGTACTCGTCCTTCAGGATGGTTTTCAGTTCTTGTGCTTCGAGAAGCGTCAGACCAACGATCTCTTCAGCCAGTTTTTTCAGATCAGCCATTTTTCAGCTCTTTCCGTATTAAAGATGTGTTCCAACGTCGGGCAATAACCCATACGCAGATATTCCAGTTGCTCGCTTACGCAGCTTCCGCCTTCTCTTCGATGGTCGAAAGGATGCTCGCGATATTCGAAGCAGGGGCGCCAATTGCACCGGCGATGTTCGAAGCGGGCGCACCCAGCATACCAGCGATCTGAGCAAGCAGCTCTTCGCGCGACGGCATGTCGGACACGGCTTTGACACCGGCACGGTCCAGAGCGTCCGACCCCATTGCACCGCCGAGGATCTCGAATTTCGAGTTGTCCTTGGCGAACCCTTCGGCGACCTTGGCGGCCGACACGGGGTCTTCGGAATAGGTCAGAACGGTCATACCCGAGAGGTATTGGCCAATGCTTTCGCACGGCTTGCCCTCTAGGGCGATCTTGGCGAGCCTGTTCTTGGCGACGCGAACGGAGGCTTCGGCGTCGCGGGCACGCGCACGAAGATCCTGCATCTCGGCAACTGTCAGACCCGCGTAGTGGGCAACCACTACGACGCCAGAGCTTTCGAAGATCTGGCCGAGTTCCTCGACCACTTTCTCTTTCTGGGCTCTATCCACAGTTTCACTCCAGTTTTGGGGGTCTCCCCCCGGCTCAAGTTTGGCGGGTCGCCCCGCCGTTCGGGTCCAATTTCAGGGTCCCGAGCCCAAGATCACCCGAAGGCGGTAACCTTCGCTGAATCTCATCTCGTTCCCCATCTCAGGAAGGAATTATTGGACGTTCGCCCAACCCTCCATCTCGGACAGGACGGGGCCGGTTCGCGGCCCCGCCATTCACACCGGCCCGTCCGGACCGGCGCAAATTCTTATTCCGACGCGGCGTTGGCCACGTCGATGCTGACACCCGGACCCATGGTCGAGGTCAGCGAAATCTTCTTCATATAGGTGCCCTTGGCGCCGGTCGGCTTGGCCTTGGAAACGGCGGCCACGAAGGCGCGTACGTTTTCGACCAGCTTGCCTTCGTCGAAGGACGCCTTGCCGACACCGGCGTGAACCACACCGGCCTTTTCGGCCTTGAATTGCACTTCACCACCCTTGGCGTTCTTGACGGCATCCGCCACGTCCATGGTCACCGTGCCCACCTTGGGGTTCGGCATCAGGTTACGCGGGCCCAGCACCTTGCCCAGACGGCCGACGATCGGCATCATGTCCGGGGTCGCGATGCAGCGATCGAATTCGATCGTGCCGCCCTGAATGGTTTCCATCAGGTCTTCGGCACCGACGATATCGGCACCGGCGGCCTGGGCTTCCTCGGCCTTCGGACCACGGGCGAACACGGCAACGCGTACGTCCTTGCCGGTGCCGTTCGGCAGGCCGACAACACCGCGAACCATCTGATCGGCGTGACGCGGATCGACGCCCAGGTTCATCGAAATCTCGATGGTTTCGTCGAACTTGGCGTTTGCATTGGCCTTGACCAGGGCAACGGCGTCTTCGACGCTCAGGTTTTCCTTGCCGGCAAAGGCTTCGCGGGCAGCGCGGGTACGTTTTCCAAGCTTTGCCATCTTACTTCACCTCGATGCCCATGGAACGCGCGCTGCCGAGGATGATCTTCATCGCGGCTTCGACGTCGTTTGCGTTCAGGTCTTTCCACTTCGCTTCGGCGATTTCACGCACCTGCTTGGTGGTCACCGACCCTGCGGTCGCGCGGCCCGGAGTGCTTGCCCCGGATTTCAGCTTGGCGGCCTTCTTCAGGTAGTAAGACGCGGGGGGCGTCTTGATGTCCATGTCAAAGGACTTGTCCTGATAATACGTGATCACGGTCGGGCACGGCGCACCGGGCTCCATTTCCTGCGTCTTGGCGTTGAACGCCTTGCAGAATTCCATGATGTTGATCCCACGCTGACCAAGCGCCGGCCCCACGGGCGGGGACGGGTTCGCCTGACCTGCGGGCACCTGCAACTTCATCGTGCCTGCGAGTTTCTTGGCCATCTGGCCTCTCCTTCTTTCCAACTCCCGTCAGGGCGCGCCCCTCGGGGTCTCAGTTGTGTGGTGCGGTCCGGGCGCCGCGGCGCCCTCGCCTCCCACGGCTCACACGTCAGGCCTGTTTGGTGACCTGAGTGAATTCCAGTTCCACCGGGGTTTCCCGGCCAAAGATCGACACCGTCACCTTCAGGCGCTGGTTGTCTTCGTCCACTTCCTCGACCATGCCGTCGAAATCCTCGAACGGGCCATCGTTCACCTTGACCTTCTCGCCCACGTCGAAATGGATCAGGGTCCGCGGCGCCTCTTCGCCTTCCTGAACGCGGTTCAGGATCGCGTTCACCTCGGCATCGCGCATCGGCATCGGGCGGCCCTGCGGGCCAAGAAATCCGGTCACCCGGTTGATCGAGTTGATCAGGTGATACCCCTGATCCGACATTTCCATGTGCACCAGCACGTAACCGGGCATGAAACGACGCTCGGTCGTCACCTTCTTGCCGCGACGCACCTCGATCACTTCTTCAGTGGGAACCAGAACTTCGTCGATCTGATCCTCGAGGCTTTGCTCGGCAACGGATTGTCTGATCTGCTCGGCGATTTTCTTCTCGAAGTTCGAGAGAACACTGACCGAGTACCACCGTTTTGCCATGTCCGACCCATGCCCTTGTCGTTACCGGCCACAAGACCGAAAATTCCAGAATTCTCAGGGGAGTTTCACCCCGTGTCTCCGAAACAAAAAGCGGCGCGCAACCCGAATCGCCGCGCGCCATGTCCCGAAGTGTGCAGCCAATTACCGCCCATCGCCCCTGATTTCAAGGTCCAAGGCCGGATTTTCTGCCCGATCAGCCAAACAGCGCCAGAATCCCCTGCAATCCGCTGCGAATGCCAAGATCGACGAGGGCAAAGAACACAGCCGTCAGCGCGGCCATGATAAAGACCATCACCGTGGTCAACAGCACTTCGCGGCGGGTCGGCCAGACAACCTTGGCCACTTCCGAGCGAACCTGCTGAATGAATTGAAGCGGATTGGTGCGTGCCATGGGCGCTGTCTTCTTTCTCATACGGGTTGACGGGGCACATACGCGGGCCAGCGCACAAATTCAAGGGCCAAGGGTCGCCCCCTGGCCATATCCATGCATCCAAATGCTGACGGCGTTTCAGCCTTGATGTCGTTCGGCGGCCAGACGGTCGAACGGATCGGGCGCATCGTCCAGTTTCATTTGATCCGCTCCGGCATCGGAGAAATCGGGCAAGGCCAGGCGCCCGGCCCATTTTTCCGGCAGCCGGTCCAGAATCGCATCCCAACGCAATGCCATCCCATCGGCCCGCCGCCTGAATCCTTCGGCCATTGCCGGGCGGCGCATGGCAAAGCGTGTCCAGCGCGCCGACAGGATTTCAAAAAACCGGTCATGCCCAAGCGTCAGATAGGCAATCGCCGTGACCAGAACAAAGATAAGCACCAGCGACGGAATCAGCAGGGGCCGCCAGATCACGATCGCGGCAAGCCCGCACAATACCAGCGTCCGGCGGTTCGGGCGGTAGGCTTTCACTCTGGTCAGGATACCCGGCAGGCGCGATGGGATCGCCGCATCCGGCTCGGGGTCTCCATGATCGAAAATCCCCTCGGCCACCTGCTTCGAAATATTCCGGCTGTGCCGCGCGGGCCGGGTCTTCGGGGCAGGCGCGGGCTCTGGTTCGCTCGGCGCGATCTCGGGCAGGCTCTTGCGATTCATCTCGCGCTTCTGGTCCAGCATCATGCGCTGGATCAGGCGATCCGCAGTTTGCTCCGCCACTTCGGGCGAACACGCGTCTTCCGGGGTTTTCCCCTGCAATTCCTCGCCATCATGCGGCAGGTATGACACCCTGCGCTTACTGGACGCCGGTACATCGGTCATGGCAGCACTCATTCAAATCAACACCCCCAACGCAGCAATATCCGGAAATACAGACACCTGCCGCGACCCAGTCGATTCACGGTATTAGTGGGGCCGAAATCGGGCAAAATCATGGCAGACACGGGCCACAATCGTGGCGCAGTTTCCAAAGCGCACACAATCCCCGGAAAACCGCGGAACCGGGCGATCCGGCGCAACAAACAACATCAATTCTGCTGGAGATTTTGGCAGGGGCAGCAGGGTTCGAACCCGCGACCTACGGTTTTGGAGACCGTCGCTCTACCAGCTGAGCTATACCCCTGTACCTCGCGCCGAATTAAGGCACATGCGCACGGGAATCAAGCCGCCTTTCAGGACTTTGTCGCGGCTTTTCCGAAAATATCCCCCTTTCGCGCGGCTCAGGCGGCAGACCGCGCCGTATAACGGGGGCTTTCCACCACGCCCTTGTCGAACAATTGCGATATCTCGGTGTCGCTCAGCCGTGCCACATCGCCCAGGATTTCCTCGGTATGCTCGCCCAGGTCCGGGGCCGGGGCAGGCTTGGTGCGCGCCCGCGCCGAAAACTCCGCCGCGCAGCCCGGCACCGGAAACCGGCCCAGCCCCGGCTGATCCAGCATGGAAAACATCGGGTTGGCCTCGCCCAGATCGGGATCGTGCCGAACCGCCTCTTTCACGCTGCGGAAAATCGACCACGTGACACCAGCCTTGTCGAACGAGTCGGCAAAATCCCCGACCCGTCGCGCGGCGAACCACGGGGCCAGAATATCCGTGATCTCGTGGCGCAACGCCCAACGCACACCCTCATCGCGCAGATCGCGGCCCGAGCGTTTGGCCAGCATCTCCATCTGCCGGCCGGTCCCGGTGATCTTGACCAACCCCGACCATTGCCGCGCGGTCAGGCCGATGACCATCACGCGCTGGCCGCAGGCGCAAATGAAATCCTGCCCATAGGCGCCATACAGCGAATTGCCCGCCTTGCCGCGCTCCTCGTCGTTCAGAACCGCATCGCCGATCATGCCCAGATGGCCGATGGTCGCCGCCGCCACGTCCTTGAGCGCGATTTCCACCTCCTGCCCCTCGCCGTGGCGCAAACGGTACCTTTCAGCGGCCAGCAGCGAGGACACCACCATGTTCCCCGCGATCAGGTCCCATGCCGGCAGCGCACTGGCCACGGGCGCGTCATGATCCTCGGGTCCGGTCATGTCGGGAATGCCGAGCGCCGGGTTCACCGTGTAATCCACCTGCGGCCGGCCATGCCTGTCACCCATCAGCGTCACCATGATCAGATCGCGGCGATACTGGCTGAGCGTCTCGTAATCCATCCAGCCACGCACCCGCAGGTTGGTCAGGAACAGCCCCGCATCCTCGCCCGGCGCGGTCACGATCCGGGTGATCAGTTCCTGCCCCTCGGGGCTGCGCATGTTGACGGCAATGGATTTCTTGCCCTTGTTCAGTCCCGCCCAGAACAGGCTGCGCCCCGATGGCGCCAGCGGCCAGCGCCCCGCGTCCAGCCCGCCCTCGATACGGTCGAACCGGATCACCTCGGCGCCCATCTGCGCCAGTTGCATCCCCGCAAGCGGCACTGCCACAAAGGCCGATCCCTCGACCACGCGCATCCCTTTCAAAATCCGGGTCATACGGTTTCCTCCCACATCGCGGTGGCCTGCATCCCCTGATACCCACCCTGCCCCGTGCACAGCAGAAGCGCGCCGGTCTCATCCTCACTCGCCATGATATCCAGCTCGTGGCTGTCCCCCGGCGTCAGGAACACCGGATGCACCGCCCGGAAATCGAAATGGCGCGGGCGGCGGCCCCTGTACCGGCACGCGGCCTGAATCAGCCATGTCGCCTGCATCGGGCCATGCACCACAAGGCCGGGATAATGCTCGACCTCCTGCGCATAAGGCAGGTCGTAATGGATGCGATGCGCGTTGAAGGTCAGCGCCGAATAGCGAAACAGCAAGGCCTCGCTGATCGGCTGTCGCCTGTGCAGAACCGGATCGGGCGGCAAGGGCCGCTCGGCGGGCGGGCGGAACCTGTCGGGGATGTCCAGGTAAACGATGTCCTGGCGTTCCTCGATGGCCAGCCCCCGCTCGCCATAAATCCTGTGATCGACCGAAACCAGCACCATCGGCCCGGTCTTGCCCTCCTTCTCGGCCACGGAGCGGATGAAGGACCGTCTGCTCAGCCTCTCGCCCACACGCAGCGGCGCACCAAAGGTCAGGCGGCCACTGGCCCACATGCGCCGCTCCAGCCGGACGGGCGGCAGGAAATCCCCAAGCGCCGGGTGCCCGTCGCGCGCCAGTTCATTCAGCGGAACCGTCGGGTTGAACGCACACCAATGCCACAGCGGGCCCATCTCCTCCCCCTCGCGCGGGGCCGGTCCGTGCCCTGCACCCAGCGTCGCATGGATTTCCGCAGCCCGCCGCTCGGAAATGCAGCCTTCCTCGTGATCGGTCCGCCCCTCCCAGGCCTTGACGTTCAACTGATCCATAAGCCTCTCCTCCGCTGCTCCCTAAAGCCTGCGGGAAGTTGGAAAAAAATCAAGTTTTCAATGACTTAGCTGAATACCATGGTATGCATTCCCCGATACTGCATATGCAGAAAACTTGCAGCCGCATTGTTTTACATCGGAAAAATCCGATCTGTTCCAACAGAAACGCAGCGGGAAAACCGGCTGTTTCTGCACCTGAAAACCCGATGATCCACCGACCGCACATTGCGGCGGATTGACCCAGCTTTGCCCGAAACCCCGTTCATTCGGATCGCTCAGGCCTTGCCTTCAGGTCGGCCTAACCTGTTCGAGCACAGACAGATCACCACCGCAGATCGCCTCTTCATGCTCAAGGATCATGGCAATCGGCCAGTCCCACCACGCCAAAGCCTGCCAGCGTTCGGCAGTTCGGCATGCAAATCGTTGGCGTACCACGCGCGCTGGGTTGCCGGCCACGATGGAATAGGCCGGCACCTCACCTGCCACCACGGCACCCGCGCCGACAATCACCCCGTCACCAACCTGCGCACCCGGCAAGATCATTGCCCGACGACCAAGCCAGACATCGTTCCCGATCACCGTGTCTGGCCCCGGTCTGGGTAACGAGGCACGTTCGGTGCCGATACCACCATCGAAAAGGGCGAAAGGATAGCTCGATCCTCCGTCATAACGGTGATTGGCCGACGCGGTGATGAATTCCACGCCATCGGCGATCTGACAAAACTTGCCGATCACCAACCGCTCGGACGATTGCGGATGCAGGTACGGGGCCAACCGCGCCGCCCAGTTTGCGGGCGGATCAAAGGCATCGGCATAGGTATACTCGCCGACCTCGATACGTGGGTGGTCGATGACGGCCTTCAGGAACACCGTGCCGATATGGGTCGTGCCGTCCGGCAAGATCAGTGGATGGCGCAGGTGCGGAGGCGGAAAGGAATTGGGCATCGGAAAGCGGCCTCTACCGGGATCAAGGCATAAGGATTTGGTCAGGCAGCTTTGTTCACGATATCCTCCATCGAAGTGCTTCAATCTATATCGCACACCGGAAAAAGAAAAGGGCGCCCGAACAGGCGCCCTTTCCGAACCGATATGATCGTCGGATCAGTCGATGATTTTGGAGACGACGCCGGCGCCGACGGTGCGGCCGCCTTCGCGGATGGCGAAGCGCAGGCCGTCTTCCATGGCAATCGGGG
>NZ_FRBR01000022.1 GCF_900142665.1 Roseovarius pacificus | reverse complement strand
CCGGATCGTTTCCGGGACGCCCCTCACCCCCCGGGATGTTTCGGCAAGAAGAAACCCCGCGACCCGCTGAAAAAACAGGGAGACATGATATGAGCGAGATACTGGAGCTTGGGGCGGTTGAGTTACGCGCCTGTCTTGGAGCCGGGCAGATGAGCGCCGAAGAGCTGATGCGCGCGACACTGGAACGGATCGAAAAAACCAACGGTGTTTTGAACGCTGTCGTGTCGATGAAAGATGGCGATGCACTGATGGCCGAGGCGCGCGCCGCTGACGTCACGCCCGGCGGTGGTGCTTTGGCGGGCTTGCCGGTTTGCGTGAAGGACATGGCCAATGCGAAGGGGTTCCCGACAAGTATGGGGTCCCCGGCTTTTGCGGACAAGATCGCAGAAAAGGACGATCTGTTCGTGTCGCGCATGCGCGATGCCGGGGCCATCGTGATCGGGAAATCGAACACGCCGGAGTTTGCCCTTGGCAGTCATACTTTCAACACGGTGCATGGCGCGACATGCAACCCTTACAATTCCGGCGTGTCCTGTGGCGGGTCATCGGGTGGCGCGGCGGTTGCCTTGGCGGCGCGTATGGTTTCGATCGCGGACGGATCGGACATGATGGGCAGCCTGCGCAACCCCGCAGGGTGGAACAACGTTTACGGCATGCGGCCCAGTTGGGGGCTTGTTCCGGCCGAGCCCGTTGCAGACACGTTCCTGCATCAGATATCGACGGAAGGCCCCATGGCACGCAGTCCGCAGGATCTTGCGCTGTTGCTGAAGGTCATGGCGGGCCCCGATCCGCGACAGCCGCACGGTATGCCCGTTCCCGAACTGGGCCTGGCCGGGATCGACCCGGCAGGGGTCAGGATCGGTTGGCTGGGGGATTGGGGAGGAGCCTATCCGATGGATGACGGCATTCTGGAGCTGTGTCAGGCCGCCTGCCAGTCTCTTGCCGATCTCGGGTGCCGGGTGGAGCCGGTTGCGGCGCCTTACAGCCGCGAGGCCTTGTGGGAGAGTTGGACGACCTTGCGGAGCTGGACCATGGCCTCAAAGCTCTCGGCGCTTCTGGAGAATCCGAAAACGCGGGATCAGATCAAAGCCGATGCCGTTTGGGAAATCGAGCGTGGCCTTGCGATGAAGGCCGTGGATGTTCACAAGGCGAGCGTGGCCCGCTCGGGATGGTTCCGGGCGGCCGCGGCGCTTTTTGACAGTTACGATGCCTTGGTTTTGCCCACGGCGCAGGTGTGGCCGTTTCCGATGGACTGGAGTTGGCCCGCAGAGGTGGCCGGGGTCGGGATGGATACGTATCACCGCTGGATGGAGGCGATGGTGCCCGCCAGTCTGGCAGGGCTGCCTGCTCTGGCAATGCCCGCCGGGTTCGGTGAGAACGGGTTACCGATGGGCATCCAGTTGATCGGCAGGAAAGGAAGTGACCGGCGGCTTCTGGAGATTGCCGCGCTCTATCACGAGGCAACGTTCTGGCCGCAGAAAAATCCACCGGAAATCGTTGTTGCCTGACTGTACCTTTCAGAAGGTCGGAGGCGTGTTTGCCCATAACACGCGCGTGCGTGTCGTTCCGGGGTTGCGATAGGCATGCCGGCGGCTGGAATTGAAGTGAAAGGAATCGTTTTCGTGAAGATGATAGACGATATCGTCGAGGATCAGTTCCAGTTCGCCCTCCAGAATATATCCCATTTCTTCGCCCACATGTTGAATATGATCTTCGCTGGACCCGTCCGGTTCGATGATATGAATGTTGCATTGCAGGATGTGATCCTTGGAATGCGGAATGATGCGTTCCAGGCAGATTCCGGTACCGCGCCGGACCGGATCGAGGTCAATGACCGGACGTTCCCCCATGCGCGAGACAACTTGTTCCTTGCCGTTGGTTTCATCGAATAGCAGGCCGATGGTGACATCCAGAGCCTGCGTGATTCGGTGCAGAACGGCGACGGATGGCTGGGTCTTGTCGTTTTCGATCTTCGACATGTGCCCTTCTGAGATTTTCGCCAGATCCGCCAGTTGTTTCAGGGTCATCTTTCGGATTCTGCGCAACGACTTAATTCGATCTCCGATCATGTACCCAACCTTTTTCCGACCTGTGATTTGTGATTATCCGTTCTTTTCCCGACTGTTTCCATTGTTAACTGTGCTTTAAAATTAAGCAAACCCGGCCACTTGCAGGTAAGTGCATGCAAGATACTTGCATGAACTGGCCACCTGAGCTTACGCTGATCCGTGTCAGCTGTTTCGCAGTGTGACCATGAAAACGAATAAAAGCCAGCGGTGGAGATTGCGCTTTTGCTGCTCCGCCGCGATGCAAACTCAGGGAGTCACAAATGCCTATGAACGCATTTGCAGGTGTATTGAAGAAATCTGCACGTCATGCCGTGCTGTCCGCGCCCATTGCCGTTGCGGGATTGATGGCGGTCTCTGCGCCGGCCACTGCAGAATCCGTGCTGAAGATTGTACCGCATGCAGACCTGCGCAATGTCGACCCGATCTGGACGACGGCCTATATCACGCGAAACCACGGATATCTGGTGTTCGACACGCTGTTCGCACTGGATGAAAATCTCGAAGTTCAGCCGCAGATGGCTGCGGGTCACGACGTCAGTGAGGACGGGCTGACCTATACGATCACGCTGCGCGATGGGCTGACCTTCCATGACGGATCGTCCGTGACCGCCGAAGATGTTGTTGCATCGCTCAAGCGTTGGGGCGCACGCGACGGCATGGGCCAGAAACTGATGCGCGTGACGGCCAGCCTTGAGGCTGCGGATGACAAGACTGTCGTTCTGACACTGGCGGAACCTTACGGCCTTGTTTTACAGTCGCTTGGCAAGATTTCGTCCAACGTGCCGTTCATCATGCCCAAGCGTCTGGCGGAAACCGACCCCAATGCGCAGGTCGAGGAAATCATCGGTTCGGGACCGTTCAAATTCGTTGCCGACGAATGGCAGCCGGGCAACCAGGTGGTTTATGAAAAATTCGACGAGTATGTGCCGCGTGAAGAGCCTGCAAGCTATGCCGCGGGTGGCAAGGTGGCCAATGTGGATCGTGTCGAGTGGCGCTATATCCCCGATGCGGCGACGGCAAGTCAGGCCTTGCTGGCAGGTGAGGTCGATTATTACGAGCAGCCCGCTGTCGATCTGTTGCCGATGATCCAGTCGGACTCGTCGATCAAGGTCGAAACAGTCGACCCGCTTGGCACGCAAGGCGTTATCCGCTTCAATTTCAAGTATCCGCCGTTCGACAATAAACAGGCTCGTCAGGCCGCGCTTTGGGCCGTGCAACAGGCCGACTACATGTACTCGATCATGGGCGACCCGGCCTATTTCGAGGAGTTCTGCGGTGCCTATTTCATGTGCGGTGGCCCGTATGAAACCGATATCGGAAGCGAAGCGCTGCGCGAAAAGGATATCGAAAAGGCCAAAGCCCTGTTGGCGGAGTCCGGCTATGACGGGCGTGAGGTGCTGATCCTCGATCCGACGGATATTCCGGTGGCGCATGGGCAGTCGCTGGTGACGGCACAGGCGCTGCGCGAGATTGGCATGAATGTGAAGCTGGTCGCGATGGACTGGGCCACGATGACGTCGCGCCGGGCCGTTCGTGAGGCGCCCGAGGAAGGTGGCTGGAACATCTTCCCGACATGGTGGCTGGCCGCCGACCAGCTGAACCCCGTGACCAATATCTCGGTCGCGGCCTCGGGTGACAATGCCTGGTTCGGTTGGCCTGAAAACCAGAAGATCGAAGATCTGCGCAATGCCTTCGCCAAGGAAACAGATGCTGCGAAGCAGATGGAGATTATCGAGGAGTTGCAGGCCGAACTTTATGATTTCGTGCCCTATATCCCGACCGGGCAGTACTATCAGCCGACGGCCTTCCGCGATAACGTGAGCGGAGTTCTGGAGGCTCCGGTTCCGTTCTTCTGGAACATCTCGGTCGAGTAATCGTCGTTTGATCAGGCAGCGCGCGCCGTGCGCGCTGCCGTCCAGTCAACAAGGTGAGCCGGGTATGTACGCATATATCATCCGTCGACTTGTCGCGACCATCCCGATCATGGCGATCGTGGCGGTGTTTGTCTTTATGCTGCTGCACCTCAGCCCAGGCGATCCGGCGGCAATCATCGCCGGGGATTTCGCCACGGAAGAGCAGATTCTGAAAATCCGCGAACAACTGGGCCTGAACGATCCGCTTTATATCCAGTTCGGGAGTTGGCTGATCAACCTGCTGCAAGGGGACATGGGCCAGTCCATCTATTCCGGACTGCCGGTGACCAAGCTGATCGGACAACGGCTGGAGCCAACGCTGATGCTGACGCTGTGCACCATGCTGATTGCCATCACCATGGCGATTCCGCTTGGCGTCATCGCGGCATGGAAAGTCGGAACGTGGATCGACCGTGCGGTCATGACGCTGGCGGTTTTCGGATTTTCCGTCCCGGTTTTCGTGATCGGGTATCTGTTGATCCTCGGAGGTTCACGCACGCTCGGCTGGTTCCCGGTGCAGGGATATACCAGCATCCTCGAAAGCGTTCCGGGGTTCCTGTCTCACATCACCTTGCCTGCGTTGACGCTCGGGGCGGTCTATATGGCGCTGATCGCGCGCATGACGCGCGCCACGATGCTGGAAGTTCTGAACGAGGACTATGTGCGCACCGCTTATGCCAAGGGGCTGGCGACGCGCAAGGTTCTGGTCAAACATGCGCTCAAGAACGCGATGGTGCCGATCAGCACGACGATCGGCCTGGGTGTTGCCCTGCTGATCGGTGGTGTAGTCGTGACCGAAAGCGTTTTCGCCATTCCCGGCCTTGGACGACTGACGGTCGATGCGGTTTTGCGCACCGATTATCCCGTGATTCAGGGCGTTATCCTCGTGTTTTCCTTTACCTATGTCCTGCTGAACCTGCTGATCGACCTGAGCTACGTGCTGTTCGATCCGCGCATCCGGTACTGAGCCGGTCAGCCAGAAGTCCAAGGATACAAACCCATGAGTTTGCATGTGCAAGACCTGTCATTCGGCGCGCGCCTGAAGCATCGCGCGCGGGTGGTCGCGGAATCCTTCAAACGCAATCCGACGATGCTGTTCGGTGTGGCTGTCCTGTTGTTGATGGCCGGGCTTGCGTTTCTGGCGCCGTGGCTGGGCTTGCCCGACCCGATGCAGCAATCCCCGCGTGACCGCCTGCAATCGCCGTCTCCCGAGGCGCTGTTCGGAACCGATATGTATGGGCGGGACCTGTTCAGCCGCGTGTTGCATGGCGGACAGGTTTCGCTGGTGGTCGGGCTGACCGTTGCTGCCATGGCCACGATTTTCGGTTTGGCCATAGGGTTGGTGTCCGGGTTCGTGCGCCGTGTCGATGCGGTGATCATGCGCCTCATGGATGCGCTGATGTCCATTCCCTCGATCCTGCTGGCCATCGCCCTCGTGGCGCTTTGGGGAAGCAGCGTGCCCAACGTAATCCTGGCCCTGACCATTCCCGAGATTCCGCGTGTGGTACGGCTGGTGCGTTCGGTCGTCCTGATGCTGCGCGATCAGCTTTATGTGCAGGCCGCGATTGCCTGTGGTACCTCGACGCCACGTATCCTGATCCGGCACATCCTGCCCAACACCATTCCGCCGCTGATCGTGCAGGCCACCTACATCTGTGCACAGGCTGTGATTTTCGAGGCTTATCTGAGCTTTGTCGGCGCGGGCACGCCACCTGAAATCCCGAGTTGGGGCAACATCATGGCTGAGGGACGCATGTTCTTTTTCCAGTCTGTCGGGATCATCCTGTATCCGGGGGCGTTTCTGGCGCTGACGGTTTTCGCGATCAACACGTTTGGGGATGGTTTGCGTGACTCGCTCGATCCCCGCATGCAAAGGAGGGTCTGAGAAGATGACCGAAGACACCGCCCTTCTGGATCGCGGCCCCTCCGCGGATGCCGGAGCGGACCCCGTGCTTCAGGTGGAAGACCTGCGCACATATTTCGACACGCGCGATGGCGTCGTGAAGGCCGTCGACGGGCTGAGTTTCTCGGTCCGGCCAGGTGAAATCCTGAGCGTGGTGGGGGAATCCGGGTGCGGCAAATCCATCACCTCGCTATCGGTCATGCAGCTTTTGCCGCGCCCGCCTGCGCGGTTTGCCTCGGGTCGGATCATGTTCAAGGGCAGCGATCTGTTGCAGGCCAGCGAAGAAGAGATGCGCCGTGTGCGCGGTAACGAAATCTCGATGATCTTTCAGGACCCGATGTCGTCGCTCAACCCGGTGCTGAGCATCGGGGATCAGTTGACCGAGGCGATCATGCTGCATCAGGGCTTGTCCCAGAAACAGGCGATGGACCATGCGGCCGAAATGCTGGACCTCGTGCATATCCCCGAACCGCGCCGCCGTCTCAAGGAATACCCCCATCAATTGTCGGGGGGCATGCGGCAGCGGGTGATGATTGCCATGGCGCTGTCCTGCAACCCTTCGGTGCTGATCGCGGACGAGCCGACCACGGCGCTGGACGTGACCATTCAGGCGCAGATTCTGGCTCTGATGGAGGAAATCCGCGACAAGCTGAAAACCGCGATCATCCTGATTACGCACGATCTGGGCGTAGTCGCGGAAATGGCCGACCGGGTTCTGGTGATGTATGCCGGGCGCAAGGTGGAAGAGGCGGACGTTGCTGAAATCTTCGAACGCCCGCAGCACCCGTATACGCGGGGGTTGATGCGCTCGGTCCCGCGGCTGACGACGGATTTTTCGGAAGCACGCCAGGAGCGGCTGTCGGAAATCCCCGGTATCGTTCCGGCCCTGACCAACCTTCCGAAGGGCTGCACCTTTGCCGAGCGTTGCGCCTTCGCGACGGACCGTTGCCGCGCGGAATACCCCGCCCTTGAGCCCAAGAAGCCCGACCATCTTGCCGCGTGCTGGGAAAGCGCAAACCTGCCGGACTGGACCCTATGACAGTGAAATCAGAGCCTCCTCTTCTTGAAGTCAAGAACCTGACCAAGCATTTCCCGATCCGGGGCGGGCTGCGCAACCGCGAGCAGGCGCGCGTTTATGCGGTGGATGGCGTTTCGTTCTCGGTGAATGCGGGGGAAACCCTTGGGATTGTCGGGGAGTCAGGTTGTGGCAAGTCCACAACGGGCAAGGCGATCCTGCGTCTGGAAGACCCGACCAGCGGGCAGATTTTACTGAAAGGCAAGGATATCACCCATATCTCGCGCCGGGAGATGCACCCGTATCGTCAGCAGATGCAGGTCATCTTTCAGGACCCCTATGCGTCACTCAATCAAAGACTGCGGGCAGGGGATATCGTTGGCGAACCCCTGGGCAACTATGGAAATCTGTCGCCAACCGAACGGCGCGAAAAGGTGGCTGACCTGTTTGCGCGGGTCGGGTTGCGCCAGGATGCGATGCATCGCTTCCCCTATGAATTTTCGGGCGGGCAACGCCAGAGGTTGGGGATCGCGCGGGCGCTTGCGCTCAATCCCGAGATCATCATCGCCGACGAACCCGTTTCGGCGCTGGACGTATCCGTGCAGGCGCAGGTGGTGAACCTGATGATGGACCTGCAAGAGGAACTGGGCCTGTCTTATCTGTTCATCGCCCACGATCTGGCCATCGTGCAGCATATCAGCCACCGGATCGGCGTGATGTATCTGGGCAAGCTGGTCGAGATCACGGACAAGCAAAGCCTGTTCCGCTCACCTCAGCACCCTTATACCGAGGCCTTGCTCGACTCCGTTCCCATTCCCGATCCGCGCAAGCGCAAGTCGCGCAAAGTGCTGAAGGGAGATGTGCCAAGCCCGATGAAGCCGCCCACGGGATGCAACTTCAATACCCGCTGCCCCTTTGCTGTGGATCGTTGCTTCAAGGAAGAGCCCGAGCTGCGCGAGGTCGCGCCGGGGCACATGGCCGCGTGCCATCTTCGCTGACCTATCTTGCCGGAGACAAGAATGACTGACCTGACCGGACTGGACCTGACCCGCAAACTGATCTCATTCAACACGATCAGCCCGCCGGGAAACGAGGCCGATTGCGCACGCTATATCGCGAGGCTGCTGGAAAATGCGGGTTTTGACATTACCTGGCATGACTGGCAGCCGCAGCGCCCCAACCTGATCGCAACGCTGCCCGCAACCGAAGAGGTGACACGCGGCGCCATCGTTTATTCGGGGCATCTCGATACCGTACCGCTTGGGCAGGTGGACTGGAGCGAAGACCCCTTCGCCGGCCAGATCAAGGATGGCCGCATGTACGGGCGCGGGACATCGGACATGAAAAGCGGTGTGGCCGCCTGCATCATGGCGGGGCTCGCTCTGGCGCAAGAGCCGGTGCGGCGTGCAGAGGTCAAACTGATCTTCAGCGCCGGCGAGGAAACCGGATGCGAGGGCGTGCTGGCCCTGGCCGAACGCCCGGACCTGTTGGGCACATGCGATGCACTGGTCGTTGCGGAACCCACGGACAACCGCCCGTTCATCGGGCACAAGGGTGCGCTGTGGTTGTCGCTTGTCCACAGGGGGGTGACAGCGCATGGCTCGATGCCGGAAAAGGGAAAGAACGCCATTTTTGCCGCCTGTGCGTCGATAGACGCCCTGCGCGGGTTCGATTTCGGCGTCGAGGTGCACGCCGTCATGGGCGGACCTTCGTTGAATGTTGGCAACATGAATGCGGGCCTCAACGTCAACTCGGTTCCCGATCTGGCGCGCGTGGGCGTCGATATCCGCTCGACCGTGGGGCAGAGCAATGCGCAGATCAAGGAACAGCTTGGTGCACTTCTTGGCGAGGATGTGGATATCGAGCCGATGACGGATATGGATCATGTCTATACCGACCCCGATCATCCGTGGATGAGCCAGGTATTTTCCGTGGTGGAAGAGGTGACAGGCCAGCGGCCCGAGGTCGGGACCGCAACATATTTCACCGACGCCTCGGTGCTGAAACCTGCGATGGGCGATCCGGCGACCCTGATCATGGGGCCGGGTGCGATGGCGATGGCACATCAGACGGACGAATATTTCGAAACCGCGCTGATGGCCCCATGTATCGAGGTCTTCACCCGTCTGGGCCGTTTGCATATCATGTGAGAATGTCAGACAAGACCCACTGCCTGAACTGTGGCAGCAAACTGAAACGCAACACACCGATCTGCCCGCAATGTGGCGTGGCACAGCCGGTCAGGCCCGTCGGCGGGCTGATCGGATTGGTTGTTTTGCTCGTGCTTTTAGGGGTGTCTGTGCTGGTGGCGATAATCTGAGGGCTGATTGGCCTGCCTGCCATGGCCGCCGGAACATCGAGAATATCAGCCGAATGCAGTGGGCGGCGGGTGAGCGCGATCTGACGTGCGGGATAACTGCTGTCCATGTAGCACTATCAAATCCGTCACGCGCCTGCGCCTTTGCCCTGTTTGACATCTGGTATCGAAATGGCTTGCGGTTGCGTGACTTATTCATCCGATACACGGCATGAAACAGCCCTCGCTACACCGAGCGAGCGTTAGCCGATATCCCGATCCACCGAGCATGCCAAGGCGAACAGGAGACCGCAGATGGCGACCAGACCGATCAGGATAACTGCGCTGGACATGATCTCTGCCCTCCGGTGACAGCTTTCGTTGAGAACTCACATGGGGTGGAATCGGTGCATATGGCAACCGTCGGGCCGGACAGCATGGCCGTAGTGTTGCGCAAATGCTGGTGCCATCGGCGGAGGGGCACCGATCGGGGCAAATTCCCTGCGGTTTTCCGCCGGAACTGTCATCGAATCAAGGATCGGGCTGTGCTGTCAGACGGATTCTAACCGGTCTCAGTCAGGGCAGGGGGCTGCCATTATACCGCGCAAAGGCACTGTCATTTGGCGAGGGCGGCGGCGCGGTTGAGTTTGAAAATCTGTCGGCTGGAGAGGCTGCATTCGTGATTGAAGCGGTTGAAAACCGAGGCGTGAACGGCGGCGAATTTCTGCAAATTTTTCAGGCGTTTAAAGCGGGGTATGGTGTGCTCTTGCCTACGGAATGGCAGGTGTAACTGCCCGGCGCGATTGTTCGGGCAGCGACGAGTCATTTGCTGCTCAGTATTGGCCAGCGCCAGGTTTGCGCCGATAGATGGAGCGTGATTTTGGGGCGATCGGGTGGGGTGGCGTTTCGTACGAAACGTACGAAGTGTACGCGGGTTTTGTACGAAATTCGGGGGTGTTCGGGAAACTTGCGCCCATCATGGACGCAAGCCGGGTATCTTCAGACACTGCCAATATCCAGTGTCTGACCATCGGCCGGAGTAATGAACTTCGGTCCAGTATTTGTGGAAGGGCCTACCACAGCTCAGCATCTGAGGAGGATATTGTAGAGGTCCTGATCGCGTGTATTGAACCGGAATTTGGTTTCCTTGAGGAAGGTTGGGAAGCCCTGAGCCCTCGCATCACGGCGACAGGGCAATGCACCTGGCGGTGCAGAACGGGCTGCGTGCGCATCACTGGATATTCGGCGACAGGTCAGCGCAGGACAGGGCTGCCCGTGCGGACGTAAACGCAATCGTCGCTTATGTGCGTGAGCTACAACAGGCAAACGGCATCGACTGTCGCCGTGCTCTTGAAAAAGCAGACCTGCCGGAAGTCTCCCCGGCAGGTCGCGTCCGCTTCGGTTTACATAAGGTGGGTCAGAGCTTTACCCCGCGCAACCGAAGCGCATTGCCGATCACCGAGACCGACGACAGCGACATTGCGGCCGCCGCGATCATCGGCGAGAGCAGGAGGCCGAAGACCGGGTAGAGGATGCCCGCCGCGACGGGCACGCCGGCGGCGTTGTAAACGAAGGCGAAGAACAGGTTCTGCTTGATGTTGCGCAGGGTGGCGCGGGCCAGCTTGCGCGCCCGGACGATGCCCGTCAGATCCCCCGACAGAAGCGTGATGCCGGCGCTTTCCACGGCCACGTCGGCGCCGGTGCCCATCGCGATTCCCACATCCGCCGCGGCGAGGGCCGGGGCGTCGTTCACGCCGTCACCGGCCATGGCCACAAGCGCGCCCGCAGCGTGAAGCTCGTCTACCAGCGCCTTCTTGTCCTCGGGCAGGACGCCGGCGCGGACGTCGTCGATACCCAGCCTGGCGGCCACGGCCTCGGCGGTGCGCTGGTTGTCGCCCGTCGCCATGATCACCCGCAGGCCCTGTGCGTGCAGGTCGCGGATCGCGGCTTCGGTGGTTTCCTTGATGGGGTCGGCCACGGCGACGATCCCGGCAAGTTCTCCGCCGATGGCGATGAACATCGCGGTCTTGCCTTCGGTGCGGAGCGTGTCTGCCGTTTCTTCTGCCGGGCCTGTGTCGATGCCAAGGCTTTCCATCATGGCCGGATTGCCAAGCGCCACGTCGCTTTCATCGACCCGGCCCTTGACGCCCTTGCCGGTGACGGCCTCGAAACCGGAGGCCCGCGCGGGTTTCAGCCCGCGGTCGCGGGCACCCGCCACGATCGCCTCGGCCAGGGGATGCTCGGAGCCCGTTTCCAGCGCGGCGGCGACGGCAAGCACGTCCTCCTCGTTTCGATCCGACAGCGTGACGACATCGGTCAGGCGCGGCCGCCCCTCGGTCAGGGTGCCGGTCTTGTCAACGATGAGCGTGTCGACCCTGGACATGCGTTCGAGTGCCTGCGCGTCCTTGATCAGAACACCGGCCTGTGCCCCGCGCCCGGCGGCGGTGGTGATCGAAATCGGGGTGGCGAGCCCCAGCGCGCAGGGGCAGGCGATGATCAGCACCGAAACCGCCGAGGCGATGGCGAAGGCCAATGCCGGGTCAGGCCCGACCGCCAGCCAAGTGCCGAAGGCGATCACGGCGATGGCCACGACCGTGGGCACGAAGATCTCAGATACCTTGTCGGCAAGGCCCTGGATCGGCGCCTTGGAGCGGCGCGCGCCCGCGACCATGCCGACGATCTGCGCCAGCACGGTATCGGCGCCCACCTGCGTTGCCCGGATCGCCAGCGTTCCGTTCTTGTTGATCGTGCCGCCGGTGACGTGGTCGCCTTCGGTCTTTTCGACCGGGACGGGTTCGCCGGTGATCATGCTTTCGTCGATCGAGGAATGGCCCTCGATCACCTCGGCATCGACCGGCACGCTGTCGCCGGGACGCACGCGGAGCATGTCGCCCTCGACCACGTTTTCCAGCGGGGCATCGTATTCCGAGCCGTCCGGCAGGATGCGGCGGGCAGTCTTGGGCGCGAGGTCCATCAGCGCGCGGATCGCGTCACCCGTGCGCTCGCGGGCGCGCAGTTCCAGCACCTGGCCCACGAAGATCAGCGTGACGATCACCACCGCCGCCTCGTAATAGGTGCCGACGCCGTCGCCCATGCGGTATTCCGGCGGAAAGATCTCGGGCAGGAAGGTGGCGAAGAGCGAGTAGATATAGGCCGCGCCGACGCCGAGCGAAATCAGCGTCCACATGTTGGGCGAGACGTTGCGGATCGAGTCGATCCCGCGCTTGAAGAAGGGGAGGGCGGCCCAGAAGACGATCGGCGTGGCCAGCGCAAACTCGATATAGACCGACAGCTGGTGACCCAGCCAGTCGCGCAGGTTCAGGCCGACCATCTCGCCCATCGTCAGGACCATGAGCGGCACCGCCGCTGCGGCGCTGACCCAGAGGCGGCGGGTGAAGTCTGTCAGCTCCTCGCTGGGTTCGTCGCTGGGCACCATCGGCTCCAGAGCCATGCCGCAAATCGGGCAGGCCCCCGGCTCGTCGCGGATGATCTCGGGGTGCATCGGACAGGTCCATTGTGTGCCGGCGGCGACGTTGGCCCTGGCGTGACTGGCATTGCCGGAGGCGTAGAAATAGGGATCGGCGCGGAAGTTTTCCCGGCAGCCGTCGGAGCAGAAGTAAAAACTCCGGTCGTCATAGGTTTCGGTCCGCGTCTGGTCGGTGATCTGGACGGTCATGCCGCAGACCGGGTCGGTTGCGGTATCGGCGCCGGGGGGACTCCCGTCACCGTGATTGTGGCCGTGATGATGGGGGTGATCGTGGTTTGCATGCCCGGTCATGGCTGTCTCCTTGTCCGTGCCAGCCTATGTAGGGATTCCAGTCACTGGAGAGTCAAGGCCGGTCGGAAAAAATCAGAAAGGGACGGTCGAAGACCCGCCGATCACGAAAAATTGGGGCGGCTTTCTGTATTGCGGCGACGGTTTGACTGGACAGCCGGGGAAAGCCCGGTATTTTTGCGCCTCATGAGACAGCTGCGGTCCGCTCTTGCCCGGTGCCTGATGGTCGTGCTCATGGCGACGTTCGTCATGGGGTCGTTCGGTATGGGTGCGGCCGGGGCCGCGACGACGGCCGAGCCCGCCCACATGATGGACCACGAAGCGCAGTCCGGCAGCGACTGTCCGGCGATGGACGAGACCGGCGCGCCGATGCAGAAGGGCCATGCGGCCTGCACGATGACGGTCTGCTGTTTCTCCGAAGCGCCCGATTTCGGTGCAATTCAGCGGGACGCCCAGCTTCTGCCGGCCAGTTACGCCGTGTCCGTGGAGGCCCGCCTGACCCAGGCTGAGCCCGAGCGCGCCAAGAAACCGCCAAAACACGCCTGATCCCTTGACCGGAACGGTCCGGGCGCTTTCGCGCGTCCGGGCCCCCTTGTTGCCGCGGTGCGTCCGCGGCCCCCCAAGAGACAGGTATGTGATATGCGTGGACGATATTTCGCGCTGGCGATCATGGCGCTTGCCGCAGGAAGCGCCGGTGGTGTGCTGTATGAACGCGAGCGGATGGCCCAGGATATGGACGCAGGCGAGACAGGGGACGAGATCCTCTACTGGGTCGCGCCGATGGACCCCAATTTCCGCAAGGATGGCCCGGGCAAGTCGCCGATGGGCATGGACCTTGTGCCGGTGTACGAGGGGCAGGAGCCGTCGGGCGACCCCGAGGAGGTGACGCTGTCGGCGGCCGAGGTGAACACCATCGGGGTGCGCACTGCCGTGGCTCGGGTCGAGGATATCGCGCACCGGGTCGAGACGGTGGGTTTCGTCGATTACGACGCGCACGCCACCAGCCATATCCACACCCGTGTCGAAGGCTGGATCGAGCGGCTGGAATTGCGCGCCGTGGGCGACGAGGTGTCCGAGGGCGACCTGCTCTTCGATCTCTATGCCCCTGAAATCACCATCGCCAGCTCCGAGCTTCTGCGCGCCACGCGGTCGGGCGATGCCGACGAGATCGCGATTGCCCGCACCAAGCTGATGAATTTTGGCGTCAGCGCACGCCAGATCGACGAGATGGCACAGGCGGAACGCCCGGCACAGCGCGTTCGGTTCTATGCGCCGCAGGATGGTGTGGTCTTCGCGCTCGACGCCGCTGACGGTATGTACCTGCGCCCCGACACGCGGGCGATGTCGCTGGCCGATACCTCTACGGTCTGGCTGCTGGTGGACGTGTTCGAGCGGGACATGGCGCAGCTTTCAGTCGACATGCGCGCCGAGGCGCGGTTCGATCACCTGCCGGGGCAGGTCTTTGCCGGTGTGATCGACTATATCTTCCCGGAACTCGACGCCGAAACGCGCACGCTGCGGGTGCGGCTGCGGTTCGACAATGAAGAGGGGCTTTTGCGGCCCAACATGTTCGCCAAGGTGGCGCTGGTGCCGGAGGAGGCGCGGCAGGCGCTGACCGTGCCGTCCGAGGCGGTGATCCGCACCGGCCGCGTCGAGCGGGTGATCCTGCGCCTGCCCGGCGGCAGCTTTCGCCCCCGGCTGGTGACGACCGGGCTGCGCGGCGGCTTTGCCGACGGCCGGCGTACCGAGATCGTGCAGGGGCTGGCCCCGGGGGACGAGGTCGTGGCCTCTGCCCAGTTCCTGATCGACAGCGAAAGCGCCTTGAACGCCGGGATGATGCGGTTCGCGCCCACCGAGGCGGAACCCGCCACCGGCAAGGGCTTGCTGCTGTCGCTGGACCGCGAGACGCGGCAAGCCCGGATCGCGCATGAGCCGGTCGAGGCGTTGGGCTGGCCTGCGATGGAGACCGAGTTCGCCCTGCGGTCGGATGTCTATCTGGGGAACCTGACGGACGGGCAGGAGGTGGAATTCGAGGCGGTGCGCGGGGCCGACGGGCTGATGGCGCTGACCCGCCTGGGCCGGGATGACGGCGTGGATGCCACCGGCGAGGGCGTCGTGCATGCCGTCACGCCCGAGGGCAAGTTGACCGTCAGCCATGATCCGATCCCGGCGCTCGGCTGGCCCGCGATGAAGATGGACCTCGACGTACAGGAGGGCGTCGATACCGCCGCGATCCCGCTGGGCGAGCCGGTTGCGTTCGACCTGTCCGTGGGCGAAGGCGGCATGGCCGTCATCGTGGCCGTGCGGGCAGAGGGGGCGGAGGCCGAATCTGCGCCTGCGTCCGAAATCGCCGCGGTCGAACCGCAAGATGAGGCCACGCCGCCGATCACCGTCGAGGGACGCATCAAGGCCGTCGATGCCGAAACCGGCATGGCCACCATTGCCCATGGCCCAATCGCCGAGATCGGGATGCCGGCGATGACGATGGACTTTGCGCTGACCGAGGGGCTCAATGCGGCGGAGTTGCCCCTGGAGCAGGATGTGACCCTGACCTTCCTGCGGCCCGATGGCCTGACGATGGTGTTGAACGCGGTCGAGACCAAGCCCGCACCGATGATTGTCACCGGCACGATCAACGGCGTCGACGCAGAGGCGGGCATGGCCAACATCACCCACGGCCCGATACCCGAGATCGGGATGCCCGGCATGACGATGGATTTCGCCCTCGCCGGGGGTGTCGATCCGGCCGATCTGCCGGTGGGGCAGGAGACCGGGCTGCTGTTGATCCAGGGGGCGGACATGTCGTTGTCGCTCGCCGGCACTGTGGAGCCGGGCCAATGATCCCCGCCATCATCCGCTGGTCGGTTGCCAACCGCTTCATCGTGATCGTTCTGGCGCTGTTCCTGGGCGCGGCCGGGGTCTGGGCGCTGCGCAGCACGCCAGTGGACGCGATCCCCGACTTGTCGGACGTGCAGGTCATCATCAAGACACCCTATGCTGGGCAGGCGCCGCAGGTGGTGGAGGACCAGGTGACCTACCCGATCACCACTGCCATGCTGTCCGTGCCCGGTGCGGTGGATGTGCGGGGCTTTTCGTTCTTCGGGGACAGCTATGTCTATGTCGTGTTCGAGGACGGCACCGACCTTTACTGGGCGCGGTCGCGGGTTCTGGAATATCTCGCACAGGTGCAGTCGCGCCTGCCCGCAGGCGTGAACCCCGAACTGGGGCCGGATGCCACCGGGGTGGGCTGGATCTATCAATATGTGCTGGTCGACCGCACGGGCGGGCATGACCTGTCGCAGCTGCGCACGTTGCAGGACTGGTTCCTGAAATTCGAGTTGCAGACCGTCGAGGGGGTGTCGGAGGTCGCTACCATCGGCGGCATGGTCAAGCAGTACCAGGTCGTCGTCGACCCCGACAAGCTGCGCGCCTTCAACATTCCGCTGTCCATGCTGCGCGCGGCCATCGGCAAGGCCAACCGTGAAAGTGGGGGCAGCGTGATCGAAATGGCCGAGGCCGAGTACATGGTCCGGGCCACTGGCTATGTCGACAGTATCGAGGACCTGTCCGAGATCCCGCTGAAGGTCAACCAACGGGGTACTGCGGTCACGCTGGGGGATGTCGCCGAGATTCGGCTGGGCCCGCAGATGCGGCGCGGCGTGGGCGAGTTCAACGGCGAAGGCGACGCGGTGGGCGCGGTGATCGTGATGCGCTGGGGCGAGAACGCACTGGCGACGATCAACGCGGTCGAGGAGAAGCTGGACAGCCTGCGCGAGTCGCTGCCCGAGGGGGTGGAGATCGTCACCACCTATGACCGCTCCGGCGTCATCGAACGGGCTATCGACAACCTGCAAAAGAAACTGACCGAGGAGTTCATCGTTGTCGTGCTGGTTTGTGGCGCGTTCCTGCTCCATCTGCGCTCGTCGCTGGTGATCGTGCTGTTCCTGCCATTGGGTGTGCTGGCGGCCTTTGCCGTGATGCGCTTGCAGGGGGTCAATGCCAACATCATGTCGCTGGGCGGGATCGCCATTGCCATTGGCGCGATGGTGGATGCCGCCGTGGTGATGATCGAAGCGATGCATCGCAAGATGGAGGGTCGGCGCCTGTCCTCCGAGGAGCGATGGCAGGCCGCGCGCGAGGCTGCCGCCGAGGTGGGACCGGCGCTGTTCTACTCGCTGGCGATCATCACGATCAGCTTCCTGCCTGTCTTCGTTCTGGAATCGCAGGAAGGGCGGCTGTTCAAGCCGCTGGCCTTTACCAAGACCTACGCCATGGCCGCCGCCGCGATCCTGTCGATCACGCTGGTGCCGGTGCTGATGGGCTATTTCATCCGGGGAAAGATCGTGGCCGAGCGGCGCAACCCGCTGAACGTGGCCTGCCAGTGGATCTATCGCCCGTTCCTGGATGCGGCGGTGGCCTGGCCCTGGGCCACGGTCCTGCTGGCCGTTGCGCTGGTGGCCTCGATGGCGCATCCGCTGCAACGGCTGGGCACCGAGTTCATGCCGGAGCTGAACGAGGGCGATTTCCTTTACATGCCGTCGCTCTATCCGGGCGTGTCCATCGGCAAGGCGCGGGAAGTGCTGCAACAGACCAACCGGATGATCGCGCAGGTGCCGGAGGTGGAAACCGTGCATGGCAAGCTGGGCCGCGCCGATACGGCGACGGACCCCGCGCCGCTGACGATGATCGAGACGACGATTCAGCTGAAACCGAAGGAGGACTGGCGGCCGGGTGTCGGCATGGACGACATCCGAAACGAGCTGGACGCCCGCGTGCAGGTGCCCGGCGTCACCAATGTCTGGATTCAGCCGATCAAGAACCGGATCGACATGCTGGCCACGGGGGTCAAGACGCCCGTCGGGGTCAAGGTTTCGGGCGCGGACCTGAACGTGATCGAGGAGATCGCTGTTGCGGTGGAACAGGCGGTGGCCGATATTCCCGGCACGGCCTCGGCCTATGCCGAACGGCCCGTGGGCGGGCGGTTCATCGAGATCGACATCGACCGCGCAGAGGCGGCGCGCTACGCGTTGTCGATCGAGGACGTGCAGGAGGTGGTGCAGACGGCCATCGGCGGGCAGACCATCGCCGAGTCGGTCGAGGGGCTGGAACGTTTCCCGATCAACCTGCGCTATCCGCGCGACTGGCGGGACAGCCCGGACAGGCTGGACGATCTGCCCATTGTGACGCCTTCGGGCGCGCATATTCCACTGGGGGCCGTGGCCGAGGTGAAGCTGGTCGACGGCCCCGGCATGATCCGGTCGGAAAACGCCCGGCGCACCGGGTTCGTCTTTGTCGACATTGCCGGGCGGGACCTTGGCAGCTATGTGGCCGAGGCGCAGCGGGTGGTGGCGGATGCTGTCGAACTGCCGCCGGGATATTCCCTCGCCTGGTCGGGCCAGTACGAATATATCGAGCGGGTGCAGGAGCGGCTGGGCCTCGTGGCGCCCGCAACGCTGATGATCATAACCCTGATGTTGTTCCTTGCCTTCAACCGGGTCACAGAGGTGGCGATCATTCTTCTGGCGCTGCCCGTGGCGCTGGCCGGGGGCGTGTGGCTGATCTTTACCCTGGGCTATGCCGTGTCGGTTGCCGTGCTGGTGGGGTTCATTGCCCTAGCGGGCGTGGCGGTGGAGACGGCCATCGTGATGCTGCTTTACCTCAACCTGGCCTGGGACCGGCGTGTTCTGGCCGCCAAGGAACAGGATCGGGAGGTCAATCGCGACGACATCGAGACAGCGGTGTTCGAAGGAGCGCTGCTGCGCCTGCGGCCCAAGCTGATGACCGTGGCCACGATCTTTGCCGGCCTCATCCCGATCATGTATGGCGATGCCACCGGATCGGAGGTGATGCAGCGCATTGCCGCGCCGATGATCGGCGGCATGGCCACGGCGACGATCCTGACGCTGTTCGTGATCCCGGCGATCTTTGTCATCTGGAAACGTTTCACCCTTGGGCGGGTCAACCGGCAGATGCTGCAACCCGTCCGTCCCTTCCATTCCCCCCAGCCCGGTGAATGACCGGGCACCATATGCGCAAAAGGAGAACCGATATGCGTACATTCCTGCTTTCCCTCGCCTTTGCCGCGACCGCCCCGGCGCTTGCCCTGGCCAGCGACGATTCGCACTCCGGCCATGACATGTCCTCGCACGATGGCATGGCGGGCGTTCATGCCGAAGCGACGGTCAACAGTATCGGCGACGGCACCGCCAACATCAGTCATGGTCCCATCGCCGAGATCGGCTGGCCCGCAATGACGATGGATCTGCCCGTGCTGGACGGTGCCGAGATCGACGGTGTGGAGGCCGGCGACGAGGTGATGATGATGCTGGAAAAGGGCGATGACGGCATGTACGTCATCCGTGCGCTTATGCCGAAAGAGTGAGGCGGCCCTGTCGCAAAGAGTAGGCCCTTTCCCGAAGAGGTTTGGCGCGCTTGATCATCCGCAATCGGGTGAATGCCGGAAAGCGGACATTGGGGCTGAGCGCCGAGAGCTTCGGGGCTCAGCCCGATCCGAGGGGATTACCTACGGCATCTGTTCGGCAGGTATCTGCGACGACCAGAAGCGCGGGATCGTGGACCAGATGGGGCTCCCGCCATACTGATGCGGGATATCGAGGTTTTCAAGGCGACGGCGGTTCCTCGCGGGCGGCGGCGGAAGACCTCGCGGCGCGTCAATTGCCCTGAGAACCGCCCCGGCCGGGGAGTGTTGGCCGGGGTCGATATCTATGCACGGCATGAGCCTCAGGACTCCGAAATGTTGCGCTCACCGGCGGGTGAACGTGGATATTTGCGCTTATGAAAGACACCCGGCGCGTTGCGCCCTGTGAACTCAGGACAGAAGCCCGCGAAGTCGGAGCGAATGCTGTAACCGGAGTAGGTTTGGAATAAATCCATCATCAAATACCATGGTGCTACTGGTCGCTTCAGGTGCCGCCGTAGAGATTCGAACATAATGCCGATGCGGCTTTGCGCACCAAGAATCCTCGGCCTACTGCATGAGGCAGGGTTGGTGTCGCAGGCTTCGGTCCGCGCCCCACGCCCCGCAGTGCCCCTGGGAAAGGTAATTTTGCGGGGGGCGTCGGCCTTAAAACGGCGGACCGCCCCGATGAACCCATCCGAAAGTATGTATTACCCCCGAGAGTCAGGAAGGTTGTGGATGGTGCAAATTACCTCTTGATTGACTGGGTATCTCCTGTGCCCGAAGTGCTCGAGGCCGTTCCAAGGGGGGTGCGGAAGGTGAGTTTGAGCGACGGATAGCGGGAAAACGGCGCCATTACGGCTTAGGTATGTTTTGCATATACTAAATAATGTTTTAACCTATTGGCATGAGTTATGTAAGAGCTTATAGTATTATCGAGTATCGGATGCGTCCGGGTCCGGGCACAATCCCCTCGCAAGCCAACCGGATGTGGTTGCGCGCATAGCGAGCGGCGAGTTGGAGAACAGTAGCCGTGGTGGCGAAGAAAGGTCGAAATGAGTCGGCAGGGCTCTCGGGGGAAGCGAATACCCCTCCCTTCTTGGGGGGTGTTTCCGAGGTGGACCGCCAGGGCCAGAGATCCGGGCTGAATGGTGTGACTGCCAGCGCCATTGGCATGGGGCTGGTTTTGCAGGGTCAGCCGATGGAGGCGCGTGCTTCGACCGGCGGCGATGGAGTGCCGGATGACGCAGGAGATGCGGAGCGCCGCGAGGTGCCCCCCGATGCCGTCGAAAGCGATCCTTACGAGCAGAAGGCACCTCAGGACGCGCTTGCAGATGAGATGTCCGGCGGAGATGCCGACGATCCGGTCGGCGATGCCGAATTGGCGGCGTCGGGTCCTGTTGTGGCCGCGGGGCGCACGTCAGGGATTGACGATGCCGGTGCGGCAGCATCTGCCACCGCTGCCATGCTGTCGGATAACGAGGCCGACGAGGTGGTTCTGTCGCGTGAGGGCGAAGCAGGGCAGCCAGCGGTTGAGCTTGATTTCGACTCGGATGAGGATGAGGGCCTGCCCGGGTCCGTTTTTGAGCCGGTTCTCGGTGATGACGGGATTGTCGACAACCTGCTCGATGTGCTTGTCGGCGAAGGCGGTGTGCTTGATGGCTTGCTGGGGGAGGACGGTCTCCTCGGTGACGTGCTGGACACGCTTGTCGGTGAGGATGGCATTCTCGATCTCAGCGTGCTGGAAGGCTTGCTTGGAGAGGATGGCTATTTAGGCGGCGCGATAAATGTAATCCTGGGCGATGAGGGGCTCGTGGCCGATATCGTCGGGGAGGACGGTGTCGTGGGCGATCTTCTGGAGGCGCTGGTAGAGGATGATGGCGTCCTGGACAGCCTGTTGAGCCCGGTGCTTGGCGGTGGTGTGGTCGACGATCTGCTTGGCGAGGATGGTATCGTGCCCGGCCTGATCGGGGACCTGTTCGGTGGTGACGGTCTGGTGGATGAGGTTGTCGGAAATATTCCGGTCGTGGGGGACCTGCTCGGATCCGGCGGTCTTCTCGGCGTAGTGTTCGGCGAGAACAGTGCGCTTGGCGGGGTGCTGGGTTTCGGCGGCGACGACGAGGACAGCGCCGCGTCGGATGAGGCGGTTGGGCCGTCCGAAGACGATGGTTTTCTCGACGACCTTCTTGGGCTGGGCGAAACGGCGGAGGGAGCTGCGGACGAGGCGGCCGGCATTGTCACCGATCTCTTCGAGGGGCTTTCCCTTGACGGGGTTGGCGACGTGATGACGGACCTTCTCGGTGACGAGGATATCTTTGGTGTGGATGTCCCTGAAACCGCGACGGATGGGTTCGACGATCTGTATGCCGGTCTTGTCGGTGAAACGAGCCTTGTGGGTACGCTTGCCGGAGAAGGCCTGATCGGCGAGACTGCCGATCTTCTGGCGGATGGTGAGGTTGATGCTCTTCTGAACGAGATTCTCGGGCCTTCCAGTTCGGATGTCACTGGCGGGGAAGGGGTGTTTGACGCGCTGTTCGGCGAGGCCGACGAGAGCGGAGAAACTCAGGTTGGCGGGCTGCTTGCGGAGACGGGTGGCTTGGTAGATGGCATCGTGAACGCATTGGATTCGGATGCATCGCTGCTTGATGGTCTGCTCTCTGCCCAAGATGATAGTGTCTGAGAAATGCAACACCAGGGTTGCAAGCTACTGGGCGGCAATAGCATAGTGCGATACAATCTATTTCTTGGGTATTATGTGTTGACTAGTTCTTTTGGGGGCGACAACTTCTGATTTCTATCCAATAAGTGTGTTTAAGTTGGGGGTGGTGAAAATATAGGGGTAGGCGCTATCCGTTCTGTGTGGGGTGGTGCCTTCAGTATCTTGGGATGATGAACGTAAATGCTATGTCATGCTGTGGGGTGGCCGTGGCTCGAGCCTTTCGCGGGGGGTGCGAGGTGAGGGTCGCTCCAGTGTTCCGCTTCGGTCTGCGTTCCATGTCATTCCTTTCTGCGGATAGCGTCGCTGTCCGGGTGCGGTACAGTTTGCGCACCGCCTGGGGCCTTGCTCTTTCGTCCCTGCTGTTCCTTGCGCTTGCAACGTCGGCTCGTGCGCAGATGTCGCTTCAGGAGGCGGTTTTGCTGGCCACGAAGAACGATCCCGGCATCGAAGCATTGCGCCAGGAAGTCGCCATAAAGACGGTGGATATCGACGCTGCGCGAGACGCCTATTTTCCCGCGATCAGCCTGTCGGGTGAAACCAGCACGACAGATAGCGACGGACCCGGTGTGGTGCTGAGCGTCACACAGTTGCTTTTCGACTGGGGCAAGACGCGGGCGGAGATCAAACAGGCCTCGCAAGTTCGGGTCCAGGCGATTTCCGATCTCAAGATGGCAATTGAAAGCCTGACCTTCGAAATCGCCGGTTTTTTTCTCGATGTTGAAGTGTTGGACCGCAAGATCGCTTATACCAGAGAATACATGATGTTTGCCCGCCGCCTTGCCGGTCAGGCGGAAGATCGTGCGTTGGGCGGGGTCGGCGACAACAGCGAGGTCGCGCGCGCCCGTCTGGAAATTGCGCGTGCCGATGAACAGATGTCGCAACTGTTGGCGAATCGCCAGATCGCGCTGGCTCAGCTCGAGTATCTTGTCGGTCTCTCCTTGGGCGATGTGCGCATGCCGCCCACCATCCGGTTCTCGCAGCATTACGCCGCCGTGGAGAAAATCCGGGCCGCGATCCGGATTTCGCCGGAATACACTTCGGCCCGTGCGTCTGTCGATGAAGCTGAGGCGGGGATCGACACTGCGAAGGCGCAACGTTTTCCGACGATCAACTTGCAGGCGCAGGGGCGCGCGGATCTCAACGGCGGCGATACACAGACTGCGCTGGGTATTTCAGCAGGGGTCGACCTGAATTCGCGCGGGTTCGGTCAACGGCAGATCCAGAGTGCGCGGCTTCGGCTCGAAGGGGCGAAGGCGTCGCTTCGCGGGGTGGAGCGCGAGCTTTTGAATACGACGGGCACCGCGTTGGAGCGGTTGCAGCTTTTGCGTCAGAGCGAGATGTCGAAGGCCAGTCAGCTTGTCGAGGCGGAGAAAGTGCTGAGTTCCTATGAAGAGCAGTTTATCGCGGGGCGACGGGAGCTTCTCGATCTTCTGACGACGGGGCGCGATCTCTACGATGCGCAGATCGACGAAATCGACACGTACGACGAACGAAAGAGGACCGAATATGAATCTGCCAGGAGGCTTGGTGTCCTGGGTACGATGCTGTCGGCGGGGGCAGTTGGGCAATGATGTCCGTATGGAACTAGGAACTCTCACATGAACGATTCGGCATCTCATGATCCGCTTGTCTTGGGCCTTCTGGAACTCTGCCGGTTGCAGGGCGTTTCGACCTCTGTCACCCAGTTGACCGAAGGTTTGCCACGGGAAGCGGGGAGCCGGCTGACCGCCGACCTTGCGCCGCTGGCGCTGAGGCGGGCAAATATGAGCTGCCGGACGACCCGCGAACCTCTGCGATCCCTGCCGGAACACAGCTTTCCTGTCCTTGTTTTCCTCAAGGACGGTCGCACGATCATTCTCGACGAGCTGACGGGGGAGCGCGCCAAGGTCGTTCTGCCCGAGTCCGGAGGCGGCAAGGCCGTCTGGACCCTTGATGAACTGGACCGCCTGCACGACGGCAGAGTCCTGATCTCGAAGCCGATCGACATCGTATCTGACCGGCTCGATGGCAAGAAGGCCGGACGCGGGCATTGGTTGCTGGGGCCGGTCTGGGAAAACTGGTGGATCTACCGCGACGTGATGATTGCCTCGTTGGCGGCGAACGTTCTTGCCGTGGCGACGGCTCTTTTCTCGATGCAGGTTTACGACCGGGTGGTGCCGAACAATGCGATGGATACGCTGTGGATCCTTGCCAGCGGAGTTGGGATCGCCATCGTGCTGGAGCTTGTGCTGCGCTTGATGCGGTCTTCGCTGGTGGATGTGTCGGGGCGAGACCTCGACTTGCAACTGTCGGCGCAGCTTTTCGACAAGGTGGCGAACATGCGGCTGGTCAATCAGCCCGCCTCGACCGGGGTCTTCGCCAACCAGGTGCGGGATTTTGGGACCGTGCGGGAATTCTTTACGTCGAACACGGTCACGGCGATCTGCGACCTGCCCTTTGTGGTGATTTTCCTTGGTGTGATCTGGTTCATAGGTGGGCCTGTTGCGCTGGTCGTGCTGGCGGGTGTGATCCTGACGATCCTGCCCGGGTTGCTAATGCAGAAGAAACTTTCCCGCGCATCAAGAGAAAACACCCGCGAGGCGGCGGCGCTAAACGGTTTGCTGCTCGAGACGATTTCCAACCTGGAAACGGTGAAGGCGGCGCGGGCCGAGGGGCGGCTGCAACGCTCGTATGCCCAACTGACGGCTACGATGGCCACGACGGCGATCAAGACCCGCAACATCACGGTCCTGATGACCCAGCTGGTCAGTACGGTACAACGCCTGGCCTATGCCGGTGTCGTGATCGTCGGTGTTTACCTGATCAGCGCGGGGCAAATGACCGTCGGTAGTCTGATTGCCTGCACGCTTTTGTCGACGCGCACGATGTCCCCGATGGGGCAGGTGGCGGGGCTTCTGGCTAAATGGCAGCAAGTCCGTGCTGCGATGGAGGGTCTGAACGAGATCATGAAGCTGCCGGTCGAGCGGCCGACGGACCGCCATTTCGTCCGCGCAACGGCGATGAAGGGGGATTATCATATTCAGGACGTGGTGTTTCGCCACGATCCGCAGGCGCCACCGGTCCTGGCCATTCCGGAACTGAAAATTGCCGCCGGGGAACGCATTTCGATGCTGGGCGGGAACGGAGCCGGGAAATCCACCATGCTGCGCCTGTTGGCCGGGCTGACCGATCCACAGGCAGGCAGTGTGTTGGTTGATGACCTTGCACTGAGTCAGATCGATCCGATCGACCGTCGCCGACAGATCGGCTACCTGCCGCAGAGTGTCGCCCTGTTCCAGGGAACACTGCGGGAGAACCTTCTGCTGGATCACGGGCTGCATTCCGACGACGAGCTTCTGGAGGCGCTGGACGCGGTGGGGCTTGGGACCTTCGTGCGCCAGCACGTGCGGGGGCTCGATCTTCAGATCCAGAGCAACGCGAATGTCTCGGGCGGTCAGCGCCAGTCCATTGGGCTTGCCCGAGTGCTGTTGCAGGACCCGCGGGTGGTATTGCTTGACGAGCCGACCTCGGCTTTCGATCACGTGACCGAGGCGAAGGTCATCCAGCACCTGAACACCTGGCTCATGGGGCGGACGACCGTCATCGCAACACACAAGCGTGAACTCCTTGGTTTGACGGAGCGGGCCATCGTTCTCAAGAACGGGCGGATCGCACGTGACGGTGACCTCATGCAGATACTGAATTCTGCCCGCGCGAACTCTGCGCAGAAAAAACCGGTGCAAGCAGTGACATGAGCCACGCGGAACTAGAGACCACCAGCCATATCGACGGGAGTTACCGCCGTCAGACTCTCAGGCGGGCACGGTGGGTGATAAGGACAGTTGTGCTGTCCATGATCATTGCCGTCACTTGGGCAGCGCTTGCGGAGATCAACGAGATTACCCGCGGAGACGGCCGCGTCGTGCCTTTGCGGCGCTTGCAGTCAATTCAGAGTCTCGAGGGCGGGATTCTTGCCGAATTGCATGTCAGCGAAGGCGATATAGTCAAGGAAGGCCAATTGATCGCGCGTCTCGATCCGACACGGTCGGAGACGGCCTTTAACGCGACGCAGGCAGAGATCACTGCACTTGCGGCTGAGGTGAAGCGGCTTGAGGCCGAGGTGTTGGAACACCCGGCACTAGATTTCGGGCCCGAGCCGAGCGAGACAGAAGCCACCGAGCTGCGCCTGTTCGAGGCGCGGCGCAGGAAGCTCGATGCTTCGCTGGCCGCGCTCGAGGAAGAGCGCGGAACCATCCAGAGCCAGATAGAGATCACCAGTCCGCTGGTCGCAGGCGGTTCCGTCAGCCGGATAGATCTGCTGCAATTGCGCCAGCAGAAAGCCGAACTCGATGGCAAGATCAACGAAGTCCGCAACGCCTATGTTCAGGAGGCGTACAAAGATCTTGCCACCCGTCGTGCGAAGCTCACGACGTTGCAGCAGGACCTGATTCAGAAAAAGGACGAGTACCAGAGAACGGAGATCCGATCGCCTGTGGCTGGACGTGTCAACAATATCAAAATCACCACTCTTGGCGGTGTTGTTCAGCCCGGTGAACCGATCATGGAGATCACGCCAACCGACGATCAACTCCTGATCGAAACGAAGGTGAAGCCGCAGGATGTGGCCTTTGTCGCGCCGGGAATGCCTGCGAGCGTGAAGATCACGGCTTATGATTTTGCGACCTACGGCGATCTTCATGGCGTCGTGGAGCAGATTTCGGAAGATACGGTCGAGGAGGAAACCGCCCAGGGAAAACAGGATTTCTACCGGGTGATGGTGCGGACCGAAACCAGTTACCTGGAGAGCTATGGCGAGGAATTCGCCATTCGACCGGGGATGGTTGCACAAGTGGACATCGAAAGCGGAAAGCGTTCTGTCCTGAGTTACCTGACGCGACCGCTCAGCCGGGCCAGACTGCGTTAAGAGCGGTTCCGGGGTCTCCGGGGGGGCCTTCTTGATAGCGGCGGAAGCTGCATCCGAGTGGGTATTTAGAAGAAAGACGATCATGCTGCCGCTTTATCCTGTTTCCTTCCAGACCGTACTGGAGACGACGTTTCGCTTTGCGGTTATGTCAGCCTTGGCGTTGTCAGCACCCGGTGCTTCGGCACAGCCAAGCCAGACCTTCGATACGGTCGAGGTACGGGGCGCGGAGTTCATTCCGGAGCAGGATATCAGGATGACCTGTGGTGCGGTGCCGGACGTGCCGTATTTCAATTTCGAACTGCGCGCGATTGAGGATTGTCTCATGTCGACGGGTGCCTTCGAGAGCGTCGAGCTCATACCCGAGGGCGACATGCTTGTCATTGAGGTTCAGGAACTGAATACCCGACCGGGGCGGATTGAGGTGTCGCTGAATTATGCATCGCAGGACGGTTTGATCGGGGGGCTGTTCTTTGAGCGTTACAACCTCCTGCCCGACACTTATGGGGCGGCGCGTCTTCAATACAATGCGGATGTCAAACGTGCCCTGGGGCGGCTCTACCGTGTGGATGTGATCGGCGATTCCATTGACCTTGGTCTTCGGGCGGGGTGGGAGGACGTCTCCTTGGACAACGATTCCTTTTCGCAGGAGACTTACCAGGCAGAGGCCTACTTGTCCTGGAGGTCGGGCGACAGGATGCGTCTGGAGGCGGGGCTTGGATACCGGGACTACCGGCTTTTCGATGTCGTGCCGACCGCAAGCGCGCTGTTGCAGGCGGAGCAAACCTCGGGCGTTCAGGCCCCTTACGTAAGGGTGGGGCTGGACCATAGTTCATTGGAAAACGGCGATACAGGGTGGGGTTCGTGGGAATACAGTGTCGGGTTGGAACATTATTTCTGGAACCTCGGTACCAACGATCGACTGTCGGATTTCAGACTCGAAACCAGGTCCTACATACCCCTTGCTTCGAACCTGCGTATGTTGATTGCGCTGGACGCGAGGACGGTCTCGAGCCTGGACAGGAATTCAACGCGGATCATGGATCGTTTCGCGCCGGGTGCCGATGAGTTTCGCGGGTTTGCGCCGCGCGGCATCGGCCCGCGAGACGGTGGTGTTGCGTTGGGAGGACAGAAGTACTTCGTCTCGACCATCGAAGTGCAAAGGAACCTGAAGGATCTGTTCGACGCGCCGCTGGTCGGCGGTATTTTCTGGCAGACCGGCGGGGCCTGGGAGCTTGATAACACGCTGGGGGGCGCGATCGACGACAGTTTCCATCGGCGCAGTTCGGTCGGGCTTTCGCTGTCGTTTGAGGTCGGTAAGTCACCTGTTTCTCTTTTCGTTGCCTTCCCTGTCGAGAAGGAGGCGGGAGACAAGGAGCAGGTGTTCGGTTTAAGCCTGAGCACGCAATTCTGAACGTTCTGGATTGATACGGTGTCGGTCAACAGGTGTCGGTCCGGCACCTGTTTTTCATGTGCAAGACGAATCGACGGGATGTTTGCATCTCTGCTTTCGGGGCGCCGGGGCACGGCTATGACTGAAAATCACCTCTGATCAAGCCGCGCAACCCCGGTGCATGCGGTGCGACCGCTTTTGGCACATGCGGCGCGAGACGTCTTTTTTAAAGAGATTTCGCAGAATTCGCGGACGGGATGTCGATGCCATAGCTGCGTGAACATACTAAAAGATATTATAATGACAAAATTATAGCCAAAAGAATGTATACATGCTAAAAGTATGTATTTAGGTATATCGGATAAGTTTGCCGATTTTTGCGGGGAGTTGCGCAATTTGTTTCGGTGCTGGGGATATCCGAAGGTCGAAGAGGGAAGTTGGTAGCAAAATGTCATGGTTTCACACAGAACGAAAACATCTTCGAAATACAAAGGTTTCCAGTCTTGAAGACCGCATCTTTCATCGCATGGATCGGGAGATGAAACAGACGAACAGTTATGCAGCAGACGTCATCAAGTTCCTGCGGGTGAACCGGGATGCTGCCATTTCTGGAAGCCTGCACATCCAGGCGTCGAATTCCAATGGTCTCGCGCAATTGGAATACCCGGTCGATGCCCCGTTCAGGCCAGGAATTTACAGAGAGTTCGTGGCAGGAAAGATCAGAAGAGGAATCTCACATGTTGTTGCAAGATTTCCAAGCGGAGTCCGCAGTTCCCGTTGCCAAGGCTTCTCCGAACGAGGAGCGTAGGGTGCTTGCCCTGCTCGATTGGGATCACCTGCCATACGAATTGAGCCATCCCAGCCAAGAGTTTCGCATGTGGCTTGTGCGCGGGGAAGATGCCGATCGGGTGCTGGGCCTTATGCGTCAATGTCAGGTGCCGCTCGATGTCCTGATCATTGACGAGGATTTCTTTGGTTTTCCCGAAGATGCCGCCGATATCTGCCTGTGGGCCCGTCGGATGTATCCTGATATTCTTATTGTCGGGGTCGAAAGCGAGATGTGTGAGGGCGACTCCGTTCTTCTGTCGCTGGGACTGTGCGACGATACATTGCCGGCCACGCCTGATGTGGGAGCGATTGTCGGTAAACTCGTCACGCTGAACTGATGCAGGCCAAGTGGGCGTGGGTTCGGTCGGCTTCAGATGTAATTCATGTCCCGTGCCACGATGACTGCTTGTGTCCGGTTGCTGGCGCCAAGTTTCGTGCAGATCGATTTAACATGCATCTTGACCGTGGCCTCGGCAAGCGAGAGTGCCTCGGCGATTTCGCGATTCTGGCGTCCTTCTGTCAGCAATCCCAAGACGTCCATTTCGCGATCCGAGAGAGGTGATTTCGTCGTGCCGCGCGACTTCAGTTTTTGTTGGTCGATAAGCTCCACCGGGACGTAACGCCCGCCGTTGGCCATGAAGCGGATCTCGTTGGCGAGGTCTTTGAGCGACGCTGTTTTGAGGATCACTCCGGAACTGCCCATCTGGAGGATTTCGGAGATCACTTGAGCCGAGGGGTCGCTGGTGAGAAGGCCGGTTGGCCGCCCTTCGTTCTTTTCCATGGCCTGGCCAAGCCCGGCGGTGCCGTTCATGCCCGGCATGTTGAGATCGACCAGAACGAGATCGAATGGCCCATTACTGTCCATGATCGACAACGCCGCGTCGAGATCCGGTGCGGTCGTGACCTCGAAATCCGGCTGATTGGAGAAAAAATGCTCGAACATTTCGAGCACCAGGGCATGGTCGTCGGCAATTAAAACACGAATGATCTCCGGCTGGAGTGAACCAGAAGGCTGGGCTGTCGTCACGCGCTTCTTCCTTTTTACTGTTGCAAACGTCCTATGTCGCAAGCATGCCATGCGGCTGAGCAGCAGCAAATACTATATGCCAGGACCGAACAACGCATTAAAAATGTATGCACTGTCCCTGGTGCAATTATATCCGGGCGCACTTTCGGGCTCTGCTTGGCACCAGGAATTTATGTCAGCGCTTCTATCGCCTTTCTTGTTTCTAAAAGAGCGTTTTCCAGATGACTTTGACATGCCTCAAGTGACCTGCCGTTGTTGAACGCATGCTCCATGTCTCTCAGGCAGGTCTCGACCGCCGAGAGGCCCGTCAGGGTGCATGCACCGGTTGCTGCATGAAGCATACGGCCCGTATCGACCCCGCTTCCTTCTTCACGGACCCGGGACAAAACACCGGCGGCCTCATCAAGCGCGCGTCGCATAAAAGAAACCGCGCCGTCCGCGCCGAGTTGCGACAGGAGATCGCTGACGATGTAGTCATTGAGCAGATCGTCTTTGTTCGAAACAGGCTTTTGTGGGGCAGGGGCGGGTTCTGCCGGGGCGCTTGGCGTATTGAGCGCGGCAAGAATTGCGCTGCGCAGGTGGGATGGGCGAATCGGCTTCTCAAGCACCTCGACAATTCCAGCCGCATGACAGGCCGAGACGACCTCGTCGGCCACATGTGCGGTCAGTGCGACGATCGGGCCGGTCCAGGGCGTCTGTTCAGACTGGCGCACGCGTTCCGCGAATTCGAGGCCGGACATGTAGGGCAACGTCATGTCGGTGAGGATCAGGTCCAGCCGGTCCCGGATCTCCGGGCGGATGAGCAGGGAGAGCGCCTCGATCCCGTTTCCCGCCGCCCAGACCTGTGCGCCCGCGTTCCTGAGGATGTGCGTGAGCCAGTCGCGGCTGGACGGGCTATCCTCGACCAGAATGATGGAACGCCCGCTCAGCGGGGCATCCTGGAGGGGAAGAGCCCGCTCGGGATCATAAAGTGGGCTGATTCTTTCACCTTTCTGCAAGTTCAAGGTGACCGTGATCACGGTGCCAATCACGTCGTTGCTGGCATCGCTCCTTGTCTTGTCGCTTTGTGCATACCGGTCGGAGAGGTCGAGTTTGCCGCCGAGCTGATGCAGTGCATGGGCCAAAACATTGAGCCCCGCAGAGGGGTGCCCGGATGTGGCGCGTTCCTTCAGTTTTCCGGATTGATCGAGAGCTTCGAACAGGCGGGCTTTCTGCTCGGGGGGCAGGCCGCCGCCCAGATCCTTTACCGTAAGCGTGATCTTGACGCTTTCGTCCTGCTCGTCTGGCGAGGACAGAGGGCGGCAGGTCAGGCCGATCTCCACCTCGGTGCCGCCGTACTTGGCAGAGTTATCTATTATGTTCTGGAACAGCGCCCGCACGAACCGCACCGGCCCGTGCACCCATGTATCCTCGTGAGGGTCGAGCCACAGTTTCAGGGCCACCTTCCGTTGGCGCGCAATGGGGCCAATCATCATCACCAGCGAGCGCAATTCTTCCGTGATGTTGAATGTCTCGTCGGGACGGATGCCGGCCAGACTCTTGTCGCCGCGAATAACGCCGAGCACATTGCTGATGTGATCAAGGGCTAATTCGGAGGATTGTCGAAGTTGTTGCCGGGCCTGTTCTTTTTCGGCGGCGGTGCTTTGTTCGCCCTCGTCGAGCACCTTTTCAGCAGTCGCAAGCAGGGACTGGATCGGCGTTCGCAGGTCATGCGCCACGCGCATCAACATGGCGGCACGGGACCGGTTGCGGAGCCAGGATGCCTCGTGGTCATTCTCGGCCAGTCGCAACAGGTAGCCATCACGGCCGTCGAGAGAGAGATGCACGACTTCTCCTTCCAGCTCCATTGAACCGAGTGAGAATGAGGCTGCCGTGCTCCCGGCCCGATGTGCCTGCTTGCAAAGCATGGGCCAGTCCAGTGCCTTACGAAGCCGGTCTTGATCGAGTTTGAGCCTTTGCGCGGGCGTGTTGGCCAGCAACACCTTTCCGCTTTCGCTGGCCAACAAGGACGGACGGCGGTCCGTCGCGATCATCCGTGCGATGGTTTGAATGATCGGTCGCGTGGCAACGCCCGAGTGTGTGGACGGTAGGGAAGGCTCAGTCGTCATCGAACGTGCATGCTTTCATCCTGGGTTTTTTAGCATGAGCCGGACGCCCTGCATCGCAATGGTATGGCACTCGGCATCGTAGATTCAATGTCTCCGAGTTCTCTCTCCTGAGAAGAGAGCCTGCCGTAGCTCGGGGATGTCCGCATGGTTTTGGCTGTAATTCAATAATAAAAAGAATGTGAAACAATCAAAAGTTTGATAATACTACATACCTTTGATATGAACCTTTCAGGTGAAACATTCCTAAGTTTGTGATTCTGGCCTCAGGGGGCCGTTTGAAAAAGGATGTAGAGAAATGGCAGTGAGTGGACTGGTGGCGGGGGATGCCGTGGACGTTCAGATTCCGGTAAGCAAAGATAACGTGCGTCGTTTCGTGAGATCCGGAGACGATCTGGCGGTTGAATTAACCAACGGTGATGAGATTCGTATCAGTGATTTTTATAACGAAGCAGCGAATGGTGAAGCGCACCGTCTTATCTATGCAGATGGTACTTACAGTGGAATTGAAGGCATTGTCGGTGAAGAGACTGCTGCCGGCCTTGGGCAAGGTTTCGCGATTGACAGTCTTGGCGCTGGTCTTGCGGCCGCAGCGGGGATCGGTGGGGTAGCGCTGGCATCCTATCTGGACGACGATGATGACAACATCCCTGTCAATCTTAATCCGGAACCCAATCCGGACCCGGATCCCGATCCCGATCCGGAACCCGAACCCGATCCGGAACCCGAACAAACAACTGGGATACTTGATTCGGTGATTGCCGATAACGGTATCCTTGGTGCTGTCACGGGTAATGAAGGTGGCCTGGCTGCCATAACCGGATCCGAAGGTTTACTTGGCATGGTTGCAGGTGACGACGGCCTGCTGAGTGCGGTTACCGGGGGCGATGGCCTCGTCGGGTCGCTTCTTGGTGCCGGTTTGATCGGAGACGGGTCCACGTCTGACGATCCGCTGGCCAGCGTAACCGACGGATTGCTCGGCGAGAACTCCCTTCTGGGCGGACTACTTGGAAGTACGGGCTTAACTTCAGGGTTGCTTGGTTCTGACGGTCTGGTCGGCAGTTTGTTGACTGAGAATGGTCTCGTCGGGAGCCTTCTGGTGGACGATGGTCTCGTCGGCGGGCTTTTGGCCGAGGATGGTTTGATCGGCGGTTTGCTGGGTGGTGACAGCCTCGTCGGCGGTCTTTTCGGAAACAATGGCCTGATTGGCAGCTTGCTGTCCGAGGATGGTCTTGTCGGAGGCGTTCTGGCTGACGACGGTCTGTTGGGGGCGGTGACCGGCGACGAAGGCCTGCTGGGCGGTGTCCTCGGTGACGAGGGGCTGCTGGGTGGCGTCCTTGGTGACGAAGGGCTGCTTGGAGGTCTGGTCGGCGGTGACGAAGGCCTGCTGGGCGGTGTCCTCGGTGACGAGGGGCTGCTGGGTGGCGTCCTTGGCGACGAAGGGCTGCTTGGAGGTCTGGTCGGCGGTGACGAAGGCCTGCTGGGCGGTGTCCTCGGTGACGAGGGACTGCTCGGCGGCGTCCTTGGCGATGAAGGGTTGCTTGGAGGTCTGGTCGGCGGTGACGAAGGACTGCTGGGCGGCGTCCTCGGTGATGAGGGGCTGCTCGGTGGCGCGCTTGGTGACGAAGGGCTGCTTGGTGGTCTGGTCGGTGGTGACGAAGGTCTGCTGGGTGGTGTCCTCGGTGATGAGGGGCTGCTCGGTGGCGCGCTTGGTGACGAAGGGCTGCTTGGAGGTCTGGTCGGTGGTAACGAAGGTCTGCTGGGTGGTGTCCTCGGTGATGAGGGGCTGCTCGGTGGCGCGCTTGGTGACGAAGGGCTGCTTGGTGGTCTGGTCGGCGGCGAGGATGGCTTGCTTGGAGGTCTGACTGGTGTCTTGCCAGGGAGCGAGCAGGAAGGGCTGCTCGATCCTGTACTTGCCGATGGCGGAATACTTGGTGACGTGACCGGCAATACTGGCCTGCTGGGCGATGTGACTGGCAATGACGGTGTGCTCGGCGACGTGATCGGTGACGAAGGGCTGGTCACGGAGGCGACAGATCTCGTTCTGCTTACGGACGGCGATTCATCGGCAACCGGCGGGCTTCTCGATGGGTTTGCAGATAGTCTTCTGGGAGGGGAAGGCGGCTTGCTTGGAGGTCTTCTCGGGGGTGAAGACGCCCTCATCTGATCCAGACAACCGCATCGGAACTTTAACGCCCTGCCTTTGGCGGGGCGTTTCTTGTTGCATGGTATGCCGGACATTTTTGCCTGGAACAGCGAAGAAAATACCCGGCGAAATTTACATTTCCACGGATACCCTATGCGCGCGGCTTGACTTTTAAGACTTAAAGACATCAAATACATACTTAAGTCTTTTGTACAGACTTAAGAATGTATTATGGGGGCTGTGCGAAGGGGGATGAAGAAAGGAGTGGAACAGTGGCGAATAGAATAGTTCAAGCATCTCAGAATGAGGTGCGAGTTTTCCTGAATGTCGATCAGACGGGGCAAGAGAAATACACTCGATCCGGTGATGACCTGGTAATCGACCTGGGCACGGGGGATACTGTGACGGTGCAGGGCTATTACGTTCCGACGGAGAACGGCTCGTTACACAGTATTGTTTACAGCAATGGCCCGGTCGTCGATGGCGATCCAACGGAAGGTGGCGGTCTTGGTGCCGGTTTCTCCGAAGAAGGTATCGCTGCTGCCGCACTCGGTGCGCTTGGCATTGCGGCAATTGCGACCAGTGGTGGCGGGAGTAGCGGACAGGTTTATTTCGACACAGATGCCGATGCTGACGCAGATGCGGATGCCGACGCTGATGCCGACGCGGACGGAGATGCTGACGCTGACGCGGATGCGGATGCGGATGCTGACGCAGATGCTGACGCCGATGCAGATGCAGATGCGGATGCAGATGCAGATGCGGATGCCGACGCGGATGCGGATGCTGACGCCGATGCAGATGCGGATGCTGACGCCGATGCAGATGCGGATGCTGACGCCGATGCAGATGCGGATGCTGACGCCGATGCAGATGCGGATGCTGACGCGGATGCAGATGCGGACGCGGATGCAGATGCGGACGCGGATGCCGATGCCGATGCTGACGCCGATGCGGATGCGGACGCAGATGCTGATGCTGATGCGGATGCGGATGCCGACGCGGATGCTGATGCTGACGCCGATGCGGACGCGGATGCTGACGCCGACGCGGATGCCGATGCGGATGCTGACGCCGATGCGGATCAGCAGGGGGTACTCGATCCGGTGATTGGTGCTGGAGGATTGCTGGCAGGTATTACCGGTGATGGTGCTCCGCTGGGCAACCTGACCGGGTCGGAGGGATTGCTGGGCGGTCTGCTCGGCGCCGACGGAGTGCTTGGTGATCTTGGCGATGATCTGTTCGGTCAGCCGATTCTCGGTGACGGGGTCCAGGGAGACGAAACCGGTCTGCTGGATGGCGTCGTGTCGGATACGGGCCTTCTGGGCGACCTGACGGGGAACGCAGGTGTGCTGGGCGAACTGACAGGCTCCGACGGGCTTCTGGGCGACCTGCTGCTCAACACTGGCGTGCTGGGCGATGTCACTGGGTCCGATGGCTTGATCGGTGACCTGATCGGGACCGGTGTTCTCGGCGAAAGCGATATGCCGGGTGACGATCCGGGTGGTGACGGTCCGCTGGATGGTCTTCTTGATGGGTTGACTGGCGACAATGGTCTGCTGGGCGGTCTAACTGGAGATGGCGGTCTGCTCGGTGGCCTGGTCGGCGAAGGCGACGGTGTGCTTGGAGGCCTAACGGATGGTTTGCTCGGCGGCGAAGAAAGCCCGCTCGACGGCTTGTTGGGCGGAGCGGAGAGCCCGCTTGATGGCTTGCTTGGAGGTTTGAGCGACGGGGCCGGTTTGCTGGACAGCGTTGTTTCTGACGGTGGCCTGCTCGGCGATGTGACGGGTAACAGTGGCCTTCTGGGCGACGTGACCGGCAATGACGGTCTGCTTGGTGAGGTGATCGGTGACGAAGGGCTGGTGGCGGATGCGACCGACCTGGTGCTGATCACCGATGGCGACCCCTCCGGAGGCGATGGTGGCCTGCTGGGCGGTCTGACTGACGGGCTGCTCGATGGCGGTCTGCTCGGTGGCGGTCTGCTGGATGGGCTGACCGACGACACGGCGATCTAAGTTTGCACGATATTTTCCCGGGCGGCTCTGCCCGCCCGGGCCTTGTCCGAAAGGAGGGGTGGACAAGTATAGACGAGAACCTGGAATCGCTGACCTCTTTTGCAGGGCAGCGTAGGAGGAGGCCCCCCTGTAAAGCCTTCTCTGAGTGCTGGGACGCCTCTAAAACGAGAATGCCTCAGCAGAGAGGCGGATTGTGCCTCCCCTACCACCACTCACTTAGCATGGTCCGCCTCTCTTTCTCCGCATATCCCGAATTGTGCTGTCAGACAGATTCTACCCGGTCTTAGTTATCCGCCAGCCCAAGTCGTGAAGAAGGTCCAAGCCGCTGGTTTTTCAAATTTCAGCATGTACGACCACACCCAGCTCTGGAAAATGTGCTGTCAGACAGATTCTAACCGGTCTCAGTTAGGGCAGGGTAGAATCCCATTATTCCGTGCAAAGACCGCGCCACTCAGTAAGAGCGGCGGCCCGGTTGAGTTTGAAAATCTGTCGGCTGGAGAGGCTGCATTCGTGATTGAAGCGGTTCGAAACCGAGGCGTGGATGGCGGTGAACTTCTGCAAACTTCGCATGCGCGGGAAGCGGGACATGGCGCGCTCTCGTCGTCGGAATGGCAGATGTGAATTCTCAGCACGATTGTTCAGCCAGCGACCAGTCACCTGCCGGTCGGCATTGCCGATTTCCTTCATGGCGGCGCCATAGGAGCGGAGTTTGTCGGTCACGACATGTTCGGGCCGGCCATAGCGTTTCATCAATTTCCTGAGGAATTTCAATGCCGCTTTACGATCGCGTCGCTTTGAAACAAAGGCGTCAAGAACTTCGCCTTCGTGATCGACAGCGCGCCACATGTAATGGGTCTCGCCGTTTATTTTAACGAAGACCCCGTCCAGATGCCATTGCCGGTTCGACCAGGCCCGCATTCGCTGAATACGGCAGCGCCGGATCTCCGAGGCAAATTCCGGGCCAAACCCGTTCAACCAAAACCGGATGGATTCATGGCTGACGTCTATACCGCGTTCGTGGAGCAGGTCCTCGACATTTCTCAGCGATAGCGGAAATCGCACGTACATCATCACTACCAGGCGGATGATCTCAGGGCTGGTTCTGAAGTATTTGAACGGTGTGTTACTGGCCATGCTCGCAGGGTAGAGCGGCGTGAAAGACGCTGCAAGACGGGTTCTTCTGACACTGCCTCGGGAATGCATCATCCTCCGGGACGACAGCGGACGTGATCTGGAATACGAGGACACCCCGGAGACCGAAGAGATGCGTCGGGTGCTTCGGAACTACAACGACCTGCTGCGGCGAACCTTCATCGACCTTCCGAATGTCGAAGAACCTTACATCGAACGTGACATCACCGTCGGGCGGCGAGCCGGAGAGACGACCAGAGTTCCGATCTTCCCGGAGAACAAGTTCGTCCGTCGGGTCTTTTCCCGAGCCGACTGGACCTCCAACGGTCGCTTCTACGGCGGTTGGTGGCAGCAAGTCAGCTCCGTTACGCGGAAGTCGATCTACATCAACGGCGTTCCCACGGTCGAAGTGGACTTCCGGGCGCTGCATGTGAACATCCTCAGCTTGGAACAGGGAACGCCTCTGGCAGGCGATCCCTATGACCTGACCGACGGGATACTGGAAGGCGTGGATCGTCGGGCTCAGCGGGGCTATCTGAAGACCCTTGTCCTGACTGCCATCAACGCGACCGGCGACAGAGCCACTTATCAGGCGTTTCGGGATAACTATCCTGCGGACGATCCGGCGCGCAGGTTTCGGAACGGCGACTTGGAACGACTGTTGGCGGCGTTCGTCGAACAAACACCCCAGTTGGAAGATTCCTTGTTTCGAGACCAAGGTATCCGCCTGATGAACGTGGATTCCCGGATCGCCGAAATCGTCTTGCGGTCGGCTGTCGGAAGGGAGATTCCCGTGCTTTGCGTCCACGACAGCTTCATCATCGACTATCGCCTAACCAAGACGCTGAAGTTCCTCATGGGGCTCGCTTCGAGGCGCGTAGTCGGCAGTGTCCTTCCGATGGCCAGTGACTGGATGGGGTGGGACGAATTACCGGAAGAAAGGCGTGATTCCTATGTCGAAGTTCGCCGCATCGAGCCGACCAGAGGGGCGCGGGAACGGCGAGCGTTGTTCGAGGAGGCGTTCGGGCCGATCGCCGAGGGCTAAGATCTAAGATAGCTGACGTATGGAAGGGCCCCACACCTCCGTCACCAGCCCGTTCACCTCGGGGTGATCGGACCAGCGGTGCACGTCGATCGGTCGGGAGTGTTGGGGGTTGATCGGGGTCATGGTCGACCCTTAGCACGAAGCTGTTCCCCTATCCCAGTTCGTCTTCGGGTTAGTCATCATACAGGGGGGGGGACGGGGGAAGTCCGGATCACCGCTTCTTACTCCTCTTCCCATTACTTATCCCTAATCCCCCGAGAGCTTTCCCATACTAACCCCAGTTCCCCGGAGACAGCTCCTATCCCAGACCACCGGCTCGCAGCAGGACAACACGCGCGACGACTGGGAGTACCGGGCCTGCGGGTCCGATCCGGACTACCTCTGACGACGACCGCGTGGGACAGGCCCCGCCGGGCCGATCGAACCCGTCACCCGAGACACCCGGAGCGGGGGCATTGTTCGGGGCACTTTCGAGCGAGGGGTATCCCGCTCGGTTCATCGGTTGATCATTCGGAAGGACCTGGCTGGGGTGGTAGGAGACCTTCGAAGCCGAAGATAACCATCCGAAACCGCCGACGACGCTCCCGACCGGGGCATTATCCGGGGGCGGTTTGGTCGGAAAAACAGAAAGGAAGGGTCCCGCAGGTGACCTGACCGGGGACGGCGAAGGCGGCTGTCTCACGCGTTCCCGAACGATCCCCGCAGCTTTAAAGCCGACACTCACCCGCGAAAGGACAGCTCCCGGGGTGGTTCGGTGTGTGGTTCGCGCGGGCGGCGTCGGGGTGTGTGCTTTAAGGGCCGGGTTGGGGGGTGGTTAAGAGTCCCAACTCTCCTGTCGGCCTCATCGCACAAGAACCCCGACGCTAAATAGCCAAACGCAAAAGTTTGTTCATATGGCCAGTTTTCGGCACGGCATCGTACCAAAGAGATACTACTTAGCTGCACGTTCTTCTTTTAGCTGAGCATGCTCCTTCAATCCAACATGCACCTTGAGCCGTGAAGCTGTCGCGTCCCACCCGGCGTTTTCGTCTGAATACCTAAAGGACCACGATGAGCCACCTCCACCTGATGGACGAAGGTATCCAACTACGGAAAAACGATACAGTTGTTCCAAAGTAGAATCTCCATCATATGGATTGCCCGGAGACCGAATTTTCGCATAGTTCCTGAGAAAATCATCTTTCTGAAAGGTGATCGTCTGCGTTTTTGAGCAAGCCTTGAGCCCATCAGTCCAATCCGGCCAATGTGGGTCAATCTCGTCAGATAGCTCATCCCTCAGATACTCCGAATATTCCTCTCTGCACGCATTGAAGTCGCCATTTTCAAATATCAGCGGATCATCAGGTCTATTTTTGGCAACTTTCAGGGCTTCATTGAGAAACTGAATTACGTCTCTGGGGCGTAGGAGCGTCCTAGAAAGCATGTGCTGGAGCTTAGCTTGCGAGCCTCGCATTTTGCCGCCATCCTCGATATCCGACCAAGTCACGCTATCGCCAAGCTTTGATTTCAGTCTCGACTCGATGAGAGCCTTTAAAGTTGGTTCGTCCCATACCAGTCGTACGGTCGACCCTCTCGAGATTTTATTTTTGTCTGAGAAAGCGACCTGCTCCCAAATATCCGTGCGCAAATAAACTATGGGGGAAATATTGGCTCGAAGGTTTGTCGAGCGCTTAATTTCACGAGCAGCCAATATCAGACCGACCAGCATTCGTTTCTTGGTGTCGTCAAGTTCATCAAGACCTTGATCAAGTTCATCAAAGTGCAGGTACAGGTTCTCAATACTAAGTTCAGCAATAGCTGTGCTTACATCAGTCAGCAAAGAGTTCGCGAGGCTATCTAGCTCAAGGCCAAGCACCTTTTCTCTTTCAGGGCTTCCGAAGGTAATCGAGCCAAGTGAAATCCCCGCCACTTGGGGGCCAACAGTAAGGCCAACAACCTTCAGTTGAGGTAGCGTTAGAATTGATTTTGTTTCCGGTTTGATAGTACCGAAATTCTCCATCAAGAATTTCCTAAGCCCATCAAGCGTATCAGTATAAGTACCTGCCCCGAGCTCTGTCACCATACTTGCGAGCCTAATCGTGATAAGTAGTCGCCAAGAAGCCACGTAGGCTTCAGCTTGAGATGCGCCTTTGTCCACCAAGGCTGCGTGCGTGCTCCAAGGGTAGTTTCGCAACGAAAGCGGCTGGCCATGCATTTCAGGTTTGGTTTCGGTGAAATGTCTCACCAAGGCAGTCTTGCCGCTACCTTTGCGCCCTAGTACTAACAATGCCTTTCCGTTTTCGATGTCGGTGACCGCATCAGTCGTCAAAAAGTATTCGAGAACAGGTTCATCTTCGGCCGCTATTTGTCCAAAAGAGTCGATGTTTCGCAGCGTGACCATTTATAATCTCCAGAAATTTCGAAGATCACGACACGCCAAATGCCAAATGTCAAATTTTTGGATGCTCCTCCTGTAATAACTCAGCTTGGGTTACTTCTTCCCCCCCAGAAACCGAGGAAACCTCCGCATCTATAACGATAGCAACCAAGGAGGATTCCCATGCTCATCAACATATTGCGGTGGCTGTTCGCGCCCGCCAAGAAGACCCGTCGATCGTCCGCCAGTGAGGACCAGTTGCTGATCTGGGCCCTGCTGGTGTTCGTCATTCTGGTCATGATCGGCTAACCCATGCCCGATCTGGAACCCGACACGGTGATCGTCATCCGAGCCTTCGATGACGTTCCCGAACACCTGTTCGAAGTCCATTCGGTCGAGGACGACCGCGTGACCGGCGTGGCTCTCAGCGGCCCCTTCGCCGGAACCTACGGCGAGCCGCCTCTGGACCTCGTCAAGGCGGTGGTCGGCAAGGATTAGGAACATCCCAGCCGTCACCTGAACACCCTTCTTTCCAACCGAATATCGAAATGACCCCGGGGCACTTCCGCCGGGGAAGGAGTAGTCATGTCCGACATCAAGTACGCCTATCTCAAGGGCCAAACGTGGCTCTATCGCCGCAACTATCCCAAGGACGTCGCCCCCGTTATCGGTGCGCGCGCCCTGAAGCAGTCGCTGAAGACCGGCGACGTCAAGCTGGCCCGCGCACGCGCCGCGCAGGTGAACGCCAAGTACGAGGAACTGGTCCGCAAGATCCGAACCGGGGCCGAAGACGTCCTGAGTGACGTGGAGACACGCGTCGGCGGCTCATCATGGGCTCAGACATCCAAATCCGCCTTGGCCACTCTCCGGAACGCTCTGGAAGCCGAGGGGCCGATCTCGTTCCTGGGAAAGACTAATGTTCCGACGGTCGGGGAGTTGGCCCGAACCTATCTGGACCTGCGGGGGCGAGAGCTTCGCTGGGGCGGCTTCAAGAGCGTTCGGTACTCGGTAGGTCTGTTCGTCTCCAAGCACTCGGACCGGAAGATCACGTCCCTGACCCGCGATAACGGACGGGAGTTCCTGAGCCTGACCGCCAGACTGTCGCCGCTGATCGGGAAAGTCCCGGACACCCGGCGCATGGGCCTCGACCAACTCGTGATCTGGTCGGATCGGGGAAACCGCCGGATATCCGCCCGCACCCGCAAGCGCATCTGGTCGCAGGTGAACCACTTTCTGGACTGGGCGGTCTACGAGGGGCATCTTCGTCAGAACCCGTTCCGGACGGTCCGCTTCGAGGGGAAGATCAGGCCCGCGCCCTACGCCGTTCCGACCGACGACGAGGTTCGCAAGCTGTTGGCGTCCCGGGACCCCGTGATCCACGACCCGCTCAAGGTCTGTCTTCTGACCGGCATGCGGTCCGGGGAGGCCGTCGGGCTGTTGCGCGAGGACCTGATCCGGAAAGGGAATCTGGGGTGGTTCGTGTGGGTGCGCCCGAACTCGCTGCGGGAACTCAAGACCGACGCCGCCGAACGTCTGGTTCCGCTGCACTCGGAACTGGAGGCGCTCTTGGGTGATCTTCCCTCCGAAGGGCCGCTGTTTCCGGGCCTGACCGTCAACGTGGTGACCAAGCGGTTCGCCGACCTGCGGAAGAAGCTGGGGCTGGATCGTCCCGGTCTGGTGTTCCACTCGACCCGGAAGTGGTTCATCACCCAGTGCGAACGGACCGGCGTCCCGGAGCACTTCACCGCGTCCCTCGTCGGGCACAAGTCCGCCCGGTCGGAGAACGGGATCACCTACGGCATCTATTCGGCGGGTATCTCCGACGAGCAGAAGCGCGGGATCGTCGATCAGATATGGCTCCCGTCATGATGATCCCGGACATCGAGGCGTTCGAGGAACGGGCCGCCATCGCCGAATACGACGGCGGTCTGTCTCGATCGGCGGCGGAAGACCTCGCGGCACGTCAGCAGGGGTTCCGGAACCGGGAGCAGTACTGGCAGTGGTTGGCGGATTACGTCGTGACGCGTAAGCTGCCCTGAGAACGACCCCGGCTGGGGAGAACTGGCCGGGGTCGATACTCTGGGGCGCCATGAGCCTTGGGAATCCGAAATGTGGCGGTTAACGTGCACCCTAGAAGGTGATTGCACGGAGGAAGTTCATTGAAACTTATCAGATGGGGTTGGCGTCTGGCCTTAGTGGCGTTCTTCGTCCTGTCCATATCTCTGAACGTTCTGATGTTCATTGGAGGTATGGCGTACAGCGCTGCTTCGTCAGCATTCCATGCTATGACTGGCATTCGAACGGTAGCCATGCAGCATGCAGACGAAGTAGCAGAGTTGGGCAGCGAGCTTTCCCAAGAACGTGCGGCAAAACGCCAAGCCAGAAGTGAGCTTACGGATGTCACCGGGGATTTGGCCGCAGAACGAGCGACGACCAGAAAACTTCGTGCTGATATGGGAGATATGGTGGAGAGTCTTGAGGTTGAACGCACAACTACTCGGAAGCTGCGATCGGAACTACGTGAGGCAGCGCCAGCTTTCGTTATCTACCGGGGACAAAAGGTTGCAATTAAGGAGGCAGTGGATACGACTGCCGAGCGTATTTCGAGAAGAGCCGCCGCGACATCAACACGTGAAATTGGTTCGATGGCGGGCGAAGCCATCCCCTACCTCGGAATAGCAGTCGTTGTCGGAGCAACCGCACTGGAGCTCAAAGACCTATGCGACACCTTGAAGGACATGGACGAGTTGCGCCGGGCTTTCGATCCGGATGCGACTTACAGCGATGAGCGGCAGACAGTATGCGCTCAACGTGTGCCAACGAGAGAAGAACTATGGGAGATAGCCAAGGCATCTCCAGGGAATGCTTGGAACAGTGCGCGAAACGCTATTCCGACACTTGAAGAGGTTAAGAGTTACGAGCTACCTGACGTCGACTGGTCAGGCTACTATTCGCGAATAAGCGACGGTGCAGGCGGTCTGTGGGGGCGAACCATAGAGGGTGCCTCGGGGCTGGTAGACGACACCAAGGGATTGATTTGGTCAGACACCGAATAGTGACCACCCCCCAACCCGGCCCTTAAAGCACACACCCCGACGCCGCCCGCGCGAACCACACACCGAACCACCCCGGGAGCTGTCCTTTCGCGGGTGAGTGTCGGCTTTAAAGCTGCGGGGATCGTTCGGGAAGTAAACGGTGTCCGCGCCCCACGTTTTTTGCTGTTTGGTTTTGTGCGAGGTCATCCCTGTTGTTGAACAGGAAGGATTTTCTCCATGGAGACTACGGCGGAGTTTCTCAGGTCGCTTGGTGTGGTGATCTACGCGGAT
>NZ_FRBR01000047.1 GCF_900142665.1 Roseovarius pacificus | reverse complement strand
GGTCGTGTCTCGGAGTTGGTGGAAATTTGAAGGCGGCGTAATCTCCGGGTGAACATCCACCCACCCAACCGGCGGCGGCAACCGCCAGGGAGATCACGCCATGACCAAGAATACCGATACTTCCAGCTTTTCGCTACTGGCCCATGAGGCCGGGTTCGATCCGATCGAGGAGCGGCTCCGGATGAACGTCCGCGCGACCATCGAGGCCGTTTTTGAGGAGGAACTCGCCAGCTTTCTTGGTCGCCTGCGCTACGACCGTGGCGACGGAGCTGCGAAAGGCTATCGCCACGGGCACCGCGAACGGCAACTCACCGGCACCTTCGGGACGGAAACGGTGAGGGTGCCGCGGGCCCGGATCGAGGATGACGCTGGCAAGGTGACGGAATGGCGCTCGAAAGCGCTGCCCCGTTACCAGCGGTTGACCAAGAAGGCCGAAGCCTTGATCGCCGCAGTCTATCTCTCCGGCACCAATACCCGGCGCGTCAAGCGGGCACTGTTCGGGCTGTTCGAGGGCGCCGTCAGCAAGGACGTGGTCAGCCGCGCCTGGCGCAAGGTGAAAGTCGACTGGGACGCGTGGTGCGCCCGCAGCCTCGCCGATGAGGACATCATTCGCATCATTCTCGATGGCACCGTGATCAAGACCCGCATCGACAAGAAGGCCACGAACATCTCGGTGCTGGCCGCCATCGGCGTGCGGCGCGACGGTCAGAAGGTGCTGCTTTCCATAAGAAACATGGGCGGCGAGAGCACCGCTGCATGGCGACAGTTCCTCGATGATCTTGATGCCCGAGACCTGAAACGGCCCGAATTCGTGATCGTTGATGGCGCCCCGGGGCTGGAAGCTGCGCTCGTGGGGTTGTGGGGAGAGGATCTGCCGATCCAGCGCTGCACGGTTCACAAGCACCGCAACCTTCTGGCCCATGCCCCGAAGCACATGCATGACGAGCTGACCGAAGACTACCGGGACATGATCTATGCCGACACCGCGGCCGAGATCGATAAGCGGCGCAGGGCGTTCCTGCGCAAGTGGCGCCTGAAGTGCCGGGCTGTCGCCGATAGCCTGGAGGAAGCGGGGGACCGGCTCTTCACATTCACCCGCCTCGATCCAACGCAATGGAAGTCCGCCAGGACCACCAACGCCATTGAGCGCCTCAACGAGGAGTTCCGCCGCCGCATCAAGACCCAGACCGTGTTGCCCTGTGCCGAGACCGTGCCGATGCTGCTATGGGCGCTGCTCGCCTCCGGTCAGATCCAGATGCGAAAGGTCGACGGCTGGGAAACCCTCTCTCAGCCCCTCGAACCCATGCCCCTTGACCTCGCAGCCTAAAACACCGACTCTTCATATGCCCGGAGCGCGCCGCCAGGGAATTTCCACAGCATTCGCGACACGACC
>NZ_FRBR01000051.1 GCF_900142665.1 Roseovarius pacificus | reverse complement strand
AAAGCTTGGGGCCGTATCGCCTCCCTGATCGAGACCGCGAAGATCAACGGCGTTGAGCCCTTCGCCTATCTCAAGGCTACCCTCGAGGCCATCGCTGCGGGACATCCCAAAAGCCAGATCGACGACCTCCTCCCGTGGAACTTCAACTCGTCAAGCTGAAATGCACGTGCCCTGCAGCCGTCGCTTACAGTATTTCGACAAGGCTCTTTGATTAAACGCGCTGCCACCTGATATGAGCCAGCCGTTAACTTGAGAGTGGGCGCTATCAGAACATAGCTTCCACACCTCGCAATTAGGCGCCCGCCGCCGTCAAGCAGTTGTGGGCGACACTAATTTTCTATGCAGCGGTTTCGGAGAAGTGGCGATTTTCGGATTCATTTTCCGAGTAGGGTCGTTCCACTGCGCCCCCAGCTCGGCAGCAATGTATCAGGCCGCTTCGAGATCCCCCATGTTCTCCTCGAAGGTCTCGATATAATCGACCATTCGCGACACGATCCGTTTCGCCACCTTTTTTCGTTCCAGGATGCCCGGAGGGGTATTCACCACTGTCATCAGTTCGTCGGTCAACGGCTCCTTGTCCGAAAACTGGTAAGCCTCAATCAGGTCGGCGAAGCGCTCCGAGTCCAGATCTTCGTCTTCGCAGATCTTGTCGAAGGCCTCGGAGCGTTTTCTGCTCCAGTATTCCCAGAAGGCTTCCTTGGTTCCCTCGCCGTCGCTGAGATGCGGGAGGTAGGAGGCGACGAACTCCTCAATGAGCTCACGCTTACTACGGAGCCTGGCCTCGGAGCCCAGCATGTCGAGGATGGCCTTCTTCTTGGATGCGGCCTCCTGGCGGGCATCTTCGTCATCGCCACCGTCTGCAATCGAGGCGAGAAGAGCCAGAATGTAGGCGACATTGATATTGTCGCGCCGGATGAGCTCCAGCTCGAAGTCCACCTCGTCGATGATCGAAGCCTTGTGTGAATCGCCCCGAGTTTGTCGGAGACCATCAACTTAAGTAAGGATGATGGTTATGACAAAAAGCAAAATGGCAAATCGCTACTCACCCGAGGTCC
>NZ_FRBR01000052.1 GCF_900142665.1 Roseovarius pacificus | reverse complement strand
CGTGGACGGGCATCAGTTGCGATTGAACTCAGCGATGAGGAGCGGAGTTTTCTGGAAGCGCAGTTGCGCAGGCACAAGGCGGAGCGGTCGCTTTCGGATCGGTGCCGGATTGTGCTGCGATGCGCAGATGGGTTGACCAGCAAAGAGGTCGCGGCGGAACTTGGTCATGCCGAGCATACAGTCGGGAAATGGCGTAGGCGATTTGCCGAACATCGCATAGAAGGCTTGTCGGACGAATATCGTGCGGGCCGTCCGCGCACAATTTCCGACGCGCAGGTTGCCGAGATCATCAAGCAGACGCTGGAAACGACACCGAAGGACGCAACCCATTGGTCAATTCGGTCAATGGCGGCCGAGACGGGATACTCGCATACGACCATCCGTCGCATTTGGAACGCGTTTGGTTTGCAGCCACATCGCTCGGAGACGTTCAAGCTATCCACCGACCCGCTATTCGTGGACAAGGTGCAAGACGTGGTGGGACTGTATATGTCGCCACCCAACCGGGCTATCGTATTGTGCTTGGACGAAAAGTCCCAAATCCAGGCGCTGGATCGCGAGCAGCCCGTTTTGCCAATGGCACCCGGTGTCGCAGAGCGTCGCACCCATACCTACCTGCGCAATGGGACAACATCACTCTTTGCCGCGCTGGACATCGCGACCGGGGCTGTCGTGGGCAAGTGTTACAAGCGGCACCGCGCGACAGAGTTCCTGGACTTCCTCAAGGAGTTGGACCGCAACCTGCCCGAAGGGCCGGACGTGCATCTGGTGATGGACAACTATGCCACGCACAAGACGCCGAAGGTGAAAGCATGGTTGGCCCGCAGGCCGCATTGGCAGGTGCACTTCACGCCGACATCAGCCAGTTGGCTGAACCAGATCGAACGCTGGTTTGCGGAACTCACTCGAAAGCAAATCCAGCGTGGTGTGCACAGATCCGTCGCTGAATTGGAGGCTGACATCATGGCCTTCATCGATGCGCATAACGATAATCCAAAACCCTACAGATGG